>NZ_JAKFGM010000001.1 GCF_021502585.1 Sphingomonas cremea
GCCCCGCGCCCGGTCAACGTCGCCAGCCGGAACAGCGCGGAGTCGCGCTCGGCAGCGAGGGCCGGAATTTCCGCCTGACGCTGGTTGCGCAGCGAGGCGATGCGGGCGGTGTCGAGGCGGGTCGTCAGCCCAACCTCAACCCGGCGGGTGGTGAGTCTCAAGGAGTCGTCGAGTAGGGCAACGATCCGCGTCGCAACGGCAAGTTGCTCGGAGGCGCTTGCGGCATCGGCATAGGCGCGGGCGGTCTCGGCAACGATCGCCACGCGAACTGCTTCGGCATCGGCTTCTGAAGCTGCGACATCGCCTCGTGCTGCCTCGACATTGCGGCTGACTCGGCCAAACAGGTCGACTTCATAGGCAACGTCGAGGCCGACATCGAAGCTGGTGCTGGCATCCGATTGGCCTGCGTCGCGGCCCCGAGTGGCCGAAGCGCTAGTGCCCACATTGGGTAGCCGGTCCACCTTCACTTCGCGAAGCGCGGCCCGAGCCCTTGCCAGCCTGGCCACCGCAACCCGCACGTCGGTATTATGGGCGAGCGCGTCGGCGACCAGCCCGTCAAGGACGGGGTCGTCATAGAGCCGCCACCAATTGCCCTCCACCGGGGCCATTGGCTGGATTGCCGGCCCCGTGGCAGCGACGAAGGGACCGGCCGCTGCCGACGGCGTGGCGGGAGGGGCATAGTTCGGTCCAACCGCGCATGCCGCAAGCGCGAGCACCGACGCGATGGTGGCGAGGTTCCTAAGGTAGGTCATGCAAATTCCTCATTCTGCCGGCAGCAGCGCGAGCTCAGGCTGGGTTGGGCCTTGCCGGGGCCGCCGCAGCCGATCTCCAAGAGAGCGGGTGGCGACGTAGAAGACTGGAGTGAAGACCAGGCCGAACGCGGTCACCCCGATCATTCCAAAGAAGACCGCGGTGCCAAGCGCCTGGCGAAGCTCCCAGCCCGGGCCGCTTGCCATCACCAGCGGCAACACGCCGAGAATGAAGGAGAAGCTGGTCATCAAGATCGGCCGAAGGCGCGTACGAGCCGCCTCGACCGCCGCATCGAGCGGGCTTAGCCCCCTCTCTTCGGCTTGCTTGGCGAATTCGACGATCAGGATCGCATTCTTTGCCGCAAGCGCGATCAACACGATCAGGCCGATCTGGGTCAGGATGTTGTTGTCCATGCCGCGCAGGTTCACGCCCGCCATCGCGGCCAGCAGCGTCATCGGCACGATCAGGATGATCGCCAGCGGCAACAGCAGGCTTTCGAACTGGGCGGCCAGCACCAGGAAGACGAACACCACCGACAAGGCGAAGATCAGGATGGCGATATTGCCCGCCGCTTCCTGCTGGAAGGCAATTCCCGTCCATTCGGTCGAGAAGCCGGCGGGAAGCTGGGCGGCGAGCTTCTCCATCGTGTTCATCGCCTGACCGGTCGACGTGCCGGGTGCGGTTTCGCCATCGACCTCAACCGCGGGGAAGAGGTTGTAGCGGGTCACACGGTACGGTCCCGTCTTGTCGCTGAACGTTGCGACCGAGCCGATCGGAACCATCGCGCCGGAATTGGAACGGGTCTTCAACTGGGCAATGTCGCTAGGGTCGTCGCGAGCACTGGCCTCGGCCTGCGCGGTCACTCGATAGGTACGCCCAAGCAGGTTGAAGTCGTTGACGTAGGCCGATCCCAAATAGATCTGCAGCGCCTCGAACACGCGCGAAGGCGGCACGCCGAGCATGTCTGCCTTGGCACGGTCGATGTCCGCCCATATCCGCGGGGTCGCGGTATTATAGAGAGTGAAGACATTGGCCAGGGTCGGGTCCTGGTGCGCCGCGCCGATCAACTGGCCGGCGGCCTGCTCGAGCGCCTGGTAACCCATGTCGCTACGATCCTGGACGATCATGCGATAGCCGCCGCCGTTGCCGATGCCCTGGATGACGGGCGGCGGAATGACGAACACGAACGCTTCGTCCATGTCGGCCAGCGCGGCCCTCATGTCGTTTTCGATATTCTGCTCGGTCCTGTCCGTGCCCGCCCGCTCCTCGAACGGGTCGAATGTCACGTAGGCGGCGCCGGCATTGGAGGCCTGCGTGCCGGACGCACCGTCGAAGCCGGAGAACATCACCGCTTCGTCGACACCAGGCACTTTGAGCAGCTTGCCCACGGCCTTCTTGAGGACCGCGTCGGTCCGCTCGATCGAGCTTCCTGGCGGCAGCTGGATAGCGGCAAGCGCATAGCCCTGGTCCTGCGCCGGAACGAAACCCGCCGGCGTCGCCCAGAACAGCGCAATGGTCAGGACGATCAGGCCGCCGTAAGTCGTCAGCGCGCGGCGTGGCGCTGCGGCGACCCGCTGCGTGAAGCGGCCGTACCATTCACTTAGGCGGGAGAAGCTCTCGTTGAACTTGTCCCCCGCACGGTGAACCAAGCCTAACATGCCGGCTTCGGCCCGATGCTCGCTCTTGGGTTTCAGGAGCCGGGCGGCAAGTGCCGGCGACAGGGTCAAGGAAAGCAACAGAGAGATGATCGTCGAGCTGGCGATGGTAACCGCAAACTGGCGATAGAATTCACCCGTGATGCCGGTGAGGAACGTAGTCGGCACGAACACCGCGCACAGCACCAGGACGATCGCTACCAGTGCGGCTGATACTTCGTCCATCGAGCGATGCGAGGCTTCTTGAGGGCTGAGTCCATGCTCGAGGTTTCGCTCGACATTTTCGACGACGACAATGGCGTCGTCGACGACGATACCGATCGCCAGCACCAGGCCGAACATCGATAATGTGTTGAGCGAATATCCAAGCGCCGCGAGCACCGCGAAGGTGCCGATCAATGACACTGGAATCGCGATGATCGGGATCACCGCTGCGCGCCAGCTTTGCAGGAAGACGATGATGACCAGGACGACGAGCAGCATCGCCTCGAGCAATGTTTCCTGCACCGCGCTCATCGATTCACTGATGAATTCGGTCGGGTTCCAGATGATCCTATATTCGAGCCCCTTGGGAAAGCTCTTGGCGGCATCCTTGAGTTCTGCCTTGACGCCCTCGGCGGCCGCGAGCGCGTTGGTTCCGGGGCGCTGGGTAATGCCGAGGATGATCGAATCCGTGCCGGACAGGTAGGCGTTGACGCCATAGTCTGAGGCACCGAGTTCGACCCGCGCTACGTCGCGTAGGCGGGTGACCGCGGCCGATGCAGGATCGGTACGGATAACGATGTTGCCGAATTCCTCGGCGGTCTTGAACCGCCCCTGGGTTTCGACATTGAGCTGCTGCGCCGCGCCGGTGTCGTAGGGTGGCTGGCCGACTACGCCGGCGGCGACCTGCACGTTCTGCGAACGCAGCGCATCGACTACTTCGCCGGCGGTGAAACCAAGCGTCGCCGCGCGACCGGGGTCGATCCACACCCGCATTGCATAGTCGCGCGCCCCGAAAATCTGAACGTCGCCGATGCCGTCGACGCGGGTCAGCCGGTCGCGGATCTGGGTCAGCGCATAGTTGGAGACATAGCCGCGATCCAGAGACCCGTCTGGTGACAGGACGTTGACCGCCATCAGCCACGAAGGCGATGTCTTCTGAACCACCACGCCCTGGCGGCGGACTTCCTCCGGCAGGCTCGGCTCGGCCAGCGCGACGCGGTTCTGGACCAGCACCTGCGCCGTATCGAGATCAGTACCAAGCTTGAACGTAACCGTGATGGTCACCCGACCGTCACCGGTCGACTGCGACGACTGGTAGAGCATGTTGTCGACGCCGTTGATCTGCTGCTCGATCGGTGCGGCAACCGTGTCCGCGACCGTTTCGGCCGACGCACCGGGGTAATAGGTGCTGACCGTAACCGTCGGCGGGACGACATTGGGGAATTGCGACACCGGCAGGCCGACGTAAGCGAAGGCGCCGACGATGGTGATGATGATCGCGATCACCGCGGCAAAGATCGGCCGCCGGATAAAAAAGTGGCTAAAGCGCATGACTTGGCTTTCGACTAGTTCGCGAGCGTTGCTTGCGAAGCGCTGGGCGCGATTGCCTCAGCGGTCCTGGTTGGACCCGACATGTTCAGCACGATGCTGGTCACGCGCGGTTTCACCTTGGCTCCGGGCATGGCGAACTGCACGCCCTGGATGATGACGCGGTCAGTCCGGGCGAGGCCGGAGCGGATAGCGCGAAGATTACCGACCAGCGGGCCAATCTCGACCGGCTTCGCGGCGACCGTGTTATCCTTGCCGACGACCAGCACGATCTTGCGCGCCTGGTCGGTTCTAACGGCCGCATCCGGGATCAGCAGGGCAGGGGTGGTCCCGCCATCTGCCAAGCGCATGTTGCCGAACATTCCGGGAGCCAGGAAATAGTTGGGATTGGCAATCACCGCGCGTGCGCGGATGGTCCCCGAATTCTGGTTGAGCCCATTGTCCGTGAAGTCGAGCCGTCCGCGCCAGCTGTAATCCGCTTCGTCCTGAAGCCTGATCTCTGCGGTCTGGCCTGCGCCGCCCTTGGCCTGCCGCTCACGCGCGGTTTTCAAATAGAGCGATTCCGGCACGTCGAAGGTGAAGTAGATCGGGTCGAGCGCATTGATCGTGGTGAGCAACGTTCCGCCGCTATCCCCGGCCGAGACCAGGTTGCCGGCATCGATCCGGCGATCCGAGATCCGGCCGCCAATGGGTGCGCGGACCTGGGTGAATTCGACGTCTAGGGCGCGGGCGTGGACCCGGGCCTGTGCAGCGGCCAGTGCTGCCCGGGAAGCGCGGACTCGAGCGGTGATCCGGTCGACGTCACTTTGCGACACTGCTTCGGCGGCCAGCAGACGGGTCGCACGGCCTAGATCGGTCTCTGCCAGCGCCAAGTCGCTCTGGGCAGTAGCGACGCCGGCGCGTGCTTCGGCAAGCGCGGCGGCGAAAGGCCTGGCATCGATGGTGAAGAGCAATTGGCCCTTTTGCACGACCTGGCCGTCGGTGAAGTGAACGCCGACTATCTGCCCGGACACGCGCGGGCGTACTTCGACGCTGCGGCTAGCCTCGAACCGGCCGACATAGTCGTCCCACTGGTTGATCTGGCGCTCAATGGGAGCCGCGACCGTCACCATGGGCATTGGTGGGGCAGCGGCTGGGGAGGGGTCGCTGTTCCAGATGGTGACGGCCGCGGCAAGCACGGCAAGAGGTCCGCCAACGATGGCGGCGCGTTGCCACAGCGGGCGTTCGTTGAATTTGGCGCGCAGGGCCACGGCTTCGCCGTCGACCCGCGACATGGACGTGATCATGTTCATTAGTGGATCCTTTGCGAGCCGGCGCTGATGGCGGCGCGGATGCTGTGCACCAGCAGCTCATATTGTTCGGGACTGAACCCCGCGGCGATAAAGTCGGCGACGTCGTCGCCCGGCACGGTGAAACCGAAGTGCCAGCTGAGCACCGAAATCCGCCGCAACGCTTCAAGCTGCGGGTTGGCGAGTTCAGGGCTGCCGTTGCGACCGGTCAGCCAATTGATGAATCGGGAAATGATCCCACTCTCACGTAGGGTCGACAGGCTGTCCACCCGGGCGAGCCGTATTACCGACCATTCCAGCGGAGAGAAGCTCGGCTTCTCGATCGCGGGGGTCACCGACCTTAATGCCTTCACCGGGAAGGGGACCGGCTGTGCAGCCTGGGTCTGTATCGGCGCGTGATAGGCCATGAAATTGCTCCCTTCCATTTAAGCGATCCCGGGCAAGCTCCATCATCGGCCGAGAGACGGTCTCAAGGCAGCATGGGCAGAACCGGACGCGCAGAAATCCAATCGGCGGAGCGGATGGCTCCAACGGCGGTCGGCTTTGGCTGTTGTTACAAATTACTGGCGGGTGTCAGGGCCCGCAGTGAACATGGCGGAAATTCAGACTCATCGGCCCCTTTATCTGTCGTTGAGTCAGAAAGGGCTGCCACAACCTTTCTGTACTGCTCAGTATAAAGCCAGATAAGCGACGTCAAGCGAATTTCTATACCGGTCGATAAAAAATCTTTATGGGGCGATTAAATCAGGCGCTCGGCCAGAGAGCGAGACCGGATTCCACCAGGCGCTCGAGCGCGGCTTTATCGGCACCCTGATTGGCCTGGATGGAAATCCCCTGGAGCATGGCGATCAATACGCTGGTCAGCCCTTCCGCATCGATAGCGGCAGGCAGGTCGCCTTCGGCTTTGGCTCGTTCGAACCGGTCAATCAGCGCGAGCCTTCCCGCCTGACCACGCTTTACCACTTCTTCGCGGATCGACTGGGACTCGGCGCCGCATGCCACGGACGTGATCACCCCCAGGCATCCATGCGGTTCGTCGCAACTCATGACATTGTCGACGGCGCCGCGAAGCATCGTCTCGGCGACGCCGCGCGCTGTCGGCTGGGCCAAGGCCTTGCCGATATAATCCAGCTTTTCGCGCTCGTAGAGATCGAGCGCCTTGCGGAATAGCGACTCCTTGTTGCCGAATGCGGCGTAAAGGCTCGGCCGGGTGATCCCCATCGCGTCGGTAAGGTCGGTCAGGGAAGTGCCTTCATAGCCCTTTTCCCAAAAGACCCGGAGCGCTTGGGCGAGCGCGTGATCGACGCAAAATTCGCGCGGTCGGCCGCGGGCGGCAATGGCTTCGGGTTTATTCATATCGCACGGTACATAATACCGATTGCGAAAATATCCATAGGTTTCTTTACGGAGCTGAATCGCTTGATCCCCGGCAACTTGAACATTGTGGGGCATGGCGGTCCGCCGCTCACGTGCCGACCAGCACCGCTAACACCGGACTAGCGGATCGAAATGGGCAAATGGGGCCACTCAATCGTCGAAGGAAGCACCACGTAAACACTCAGATTCCAGAGTGGAAATGATATGCGCTGGATCTTAGCGGCCGAATTCCTGACCTCCGGTCGACGCGGAGTAAGCCCATTTCTGATACGGTAGGCGGAATATTATCCGATCAGTTGGCGCCTGGCCCATAGCCATCCCACGACATAGCAAGGACACGCCGCCCATTCGTTCAAGACAGAGTGCGTCTGGCGAATTGAAAAAGGGCTCCCCGTTGGCTCTCCAAACAATAGCAGTGACGCCCTCAGGAAGGGCGCCAATGGGCTGGACCGTATAGAGTCCACATAGCATGTAGAAGAGTACGCCAGCTGCTCCCGCACCACCTAGCCCCCAGGCAACTTTTTTTGTCATTGTCCCCCCAAATTTACATTCACGCACTCGCTGACGATGGCTGATCCTTGCCACAGAATCGGCATACAACGGCTTCTCTTCGAATATGCTCTGCGCAGTAGGGGCACTTCTTGTTGCCCTCGCTTGCGGCTCGGCCATCAAGAGCATCGAGATCGGGTTTCATTAGCAGCGCATGAGGCAGAGCGACGATAAACAACATTGCCCCATCTCATTCAAGAACAAAGAATGAACACGGCCGCAACAATGCCACTGGCTGACAATTCCCTGTTATTCAGGGATTAACAGGGAATTTGGATGCTGCCTGAGCACCATTGTTCGGGCCCGGCTTCGGGTCGTTTCTGATGAATTTGCTGGTGACCCCTACGGGACTCGAACCCGTGTTTTCGCCGTGAGAGGGCGACGTCCTAGACCGCTAGACGAAGGGGCCACGGCCATGGCGGCAAGGGCGGGCATATGTCGGCTCTTGGGCCGCTAGTCAATCAGGCGCGGCAGGTTTGTCGGTTGAACCCTTGGCTACCCAGAAAGGCGAGACAGTGTGCGGCGATTCTCGGGCCGGAATGCCCGTCACCGAACGGCAGCATGGCTTGCGACATGGCCCTCAACTGCGATCGGTGACGCCGCAGCCGGTCGACTGCGGCGACAATGCGCCCAGCATCGGTGCCAACCAGCTCAATAGAGCCACAGGCCAGCGCCTCGGGCCGCTCCGTCTTTTCGCGCAACACGAGCAGAGGGACCCCCAGCGCCGGCGCCTCTTCCTGCATTCCGCCGGAATCGGAAAGGATCAGGTCCACTTCCCGCATCGCCTGCACCGTGGCCGAATGGGACAGAGGCGAGATCAGCCGGATTCCGTCCTGGCCCCCCAGCAGGTCCGTGAGCCGCTCGGTGATTTTGGGATTGGGCGGAAGCAGTACGTCGCTTCGGACCTGCTTCATGCCCAGGTCGACGAGCGCCTCGGACAGCCCATCGAGCCCGGCGCCCCAATTCTCCCGCCGGTGGCAGGTGACGAGCATCCGGAAGCGGCGTCGCGGCCACCATTGCCGCTTGGGCTTCGGGGGCAGGGGCCCAACCAGCGCGGCGAGCGCATCCATGCCGCTATTGCCGGTCACATGGATTTTGCCATTTACGCGTTCACGGCGGAGGTTGTGGGCATTGGCGCTGGTCGGTGCGAACAGCAGGTCGGACAATCGGTCGATCGTCACCCGGTTTTGCTCCTCGGGCCAGGGCATTGTCGGGTCGTGGGTGCGCAAGCCCGCCTCGACATGGGCGAGCATGATGCCCAGTTCCCGTGCCGCAAGAGCGCCGCCGAGCGCGCTCGACGTATCGCCCTGGACGATGAGCAGGTCGGGCGGATCGAGGGGCAGCAAGCGCTTCAGCGCGGCCCGGACGATGTCGGAATGATGCACAGGGTCGGGCTGGCCAGGGCAGTTAAGCGAGATGCACTCAAAGCCTTGCAGCCGATGGTCGCCAAGTTCGAGACCGGGATGCTGGCCGGTCACAAATAGGCTGGGCGGCTCGCCAAGCCTGGCAAGCGCATGGGCGACGGGGCTGAGTTTGATGGCTTCGGGACGCGTTCCAACAACCAACGCTATACGATACTCGCGCAGCTTTCCCCCTGGCTTCGGCGCTCGTCTTTTCATCCAAAATGGACAGCTAGGCAAGTCGCGCACAAAAGGCTGGACAAGCGCGCGCGGCTGTTCAAGCCTGCGGCTCAAGGGGGATAGCTTGGCGAAAAGACCTTCGATTGACGGGACCCTGATCGCGCAGGTGACCGATCTTCACATCGGGTTCGACCGGGATAATCCACACGAGCTCAATGTCGGACGCCTCAACCTGGTGATCGACCGGTTGAACGCGATGCGGCCAAAGCCGTCGCTTTTGCTGGTCACCGGCGACCTCGTCGAGGCCGGGGATGACGTCGGCGCCTATCGACATCTGGTCGCGCTGATCGGTCGATGGGAAGGGCCGATTTTGTGGGCCATCGGCAATCACGACGACCGCAAGCAATTTCAGTCTGTCCTGCCCCATGTGCCGGTCGATGAGAACGGCTTCGTCCAGTATGAGCTGGATCACGAGGGGCTGCGCTTGATCGTCCTCGACACGCTCGATTCCGGGCGGCACGGCGGCATGATCTGCGAAGAGCGGGCCGCATGGCTCAAGGCGCGACTAGGCGAGCGCAAGGATGTCCCGACGATCATTATCCTTCATCATCCACCGGTCGATACCGGCATCGATTGGATGAGCGCGCTCAGTTGCGAAGCCTGGGTGCAACGGCTGGAAGCCGTCGTACGCGGCGCCAAGCAGGTCGTTGGAATGATCGCCGGCCATGTGCACCGGCCGATCGCGACCAGCTTCGCCGGCAAGCCGCTGGCTATTTGTGCGTCAACTGCGCCTTGGATCGCACTGGACCTGGAGGATATTGATCCCGCGCATCCCGATGGCAGGGCGCTCATTCTCGCCGACCCTCCCGCCTTTGCGCTTCACTATTGGAATGGCGAGCGGCTGCTAACCCATTTTGACGCCGCCGGGCCGCGCAACGTTCTGGCAAACTACGACAGCAATGCTCAGCCGATGATCCGCGACTTCATCCAGGAACGCGGTACCGGATAGCCGCTAGCGGAAGTTGTCGGCGTAGGCCTGAAGCTTCAGGCTAACCGGAGCTGCCGGGACGAGGTGGACTGCAAAGCCCTTCCGCTCCGCATAGGCCAGCGCCTCTTCCCTGCTGTCGAACCGGAGGCGGATCTGGGTCTTGGTATCGCCCGATCCGTTCCAGCCGGTCAGCGGATCCGGACGCTGGGGCTGCTGCCGCTCGAACTCCAGCGTCCAGCGGCCGGCCTGTGCCTTGCCGGACTGGGTGGTCTTGCGCTGCTCTTCGATGATGCGGGCGACGGTCATGGGCTTGCGATTGGCTGAACTAGTGGCAGGAATCAAGGGGCCGCGCGCTTTGTGCGCAGCGTCGGAGAGGCCGCAGCGGGATCGTCGGGCCAGGGATGCTTGGGGTAGCGGCCACGCATCTCCTTGGCCACATCGCGCCAGCTCCCCGTCCAAAAAGCAGGCAGGTCCTTTGTCGTCTGGATCGGCCGATGGGCCGGCGAGGTAATGGCCAACGTAAGCGGGACTCGTCCGTTGGCCACCATCGGATGATCCTTGAGTCCGTATAGTGCCTGGGCGCGCACCTCGACTGTCGGGCCACCCGGAGCCGCATAATCTATCGGGTGCGACGAGCCCGCGGGCGAATCGAAATGCGGTGGAGCGAGCTTGTCGATCGCCCGGCTCGCCTCATAGCCAAGCAGCCCGTCGAGGGCGCTCTTGAGCGCTCCGGGCGCAATTGCGTCGAGCCGGCGCTTGCCGCGGAGAAGGGGTGCCAGCCATTCGTCGAGGCGAGCAATGAGCGCGGCATCCGACAAATCGGAAATGCCCTCGTCATGCATGGCGGCAAAGGCGGCACGCTGTCGCAATCCGATGGCGCTTTCGCTCCACGGCAGGATTGCGAGGCCGTGGCGGCGGACGGCATCAACCAGTCCGGCTTCGATCGCAGCCTGGTCGGGCCGGGGGTCGGGCGCGGACGATAGGCGAATTGCTCCCAGCTTGCGGCCCTTGGTTGCGCTGATTGCGGCAGTTGATGGGTCGAAGCGCACATCGGCGTAGGTTTCGATCCGATCGGCGAACAGCGATTCGACATCGCTCAACTCGATGGCAGCTGCAGAGAGTATTCGCGCGCCGGAGGCGGCGCCGGCGACTTCGGCTATAGCGAGCCATTCGCTGCGGGCGAGCGGCGATGTCGGATCCAGGCGAAATCCGCGTCCGCCGACCGATTGCCACTGTTCTCCACTGGCATCGCGGCGGCGCGACAGGCGGTCGGGAAAGGCAAGGGCGATGGCGCGGGCAAGATCGTGCCCATGAACCGGACCTTCGGATTTGACCCGGCGCGCCATATTTTCGGCCATGCGCCGTGCCGCCTGTGCCCTTGGGTTACGATCGCCCAGCCACCGCCGATAACGGATTTCCAGATCCGCGTCATTGCCGCCTAGCCCACGTTCCGTGAGCAAGACCGCGACATCGGCCGCGGCCTTGGCGAACCCCTGCGCCCCCGCTTCGATCAGCATATGGGCGAGGCGCGGCTCCAGGGGGATCGCTGCGATGGCGCGGCCATGTGGCGTGACATGACCGTCATCGTCGATTGCGCCCAATCGCGCCAACCTGTCACGGGCCTCCGCCAGCGCCGGTGCTGGCGGCGGATCGAGGAAGGGGAGGCGTTCGGGGTGGCCCTCGCCCCAAAGCAGGCAAGTCAGCAGCAAGCTCGACAGGTCGGCTTCCAAAATCTCCGGTGGGTCATGGGCCAATAGCGACGCGTTCGCGGCCTCCTCCCAAAGCCGGATGGCGATGCCAGGCGCCTGGCGGGCTGCCCGGCCGGCGCGCTGGGTGACGGCGGCACGACTGGCACGCTCGGTGACGAGGCGGGTGAGCCCTGCGCCACGGTCGTAGCGCGGCCGACGGGCAAGACCACTATCCACCACGATACGGACGTCGTCGAGTGTCAGGCTGGTCTCAGCGATCGCCGAGGCGAGCACCAGCTTGCGCGTGCCCGACTTTGGCGGCGCAAGCGCGGCGCGCTGCTGTGCCGGATCGATCGCGCCGTGGAGTCGATGCAGGACGATATTCTGCGGCAACTTGCCCAGCGCCTCAGCGGTCCGCTCGATCTCTGCGACGCCGGGAAGGAAGGCGAGCAGCGAACCGTCATGCTCATGCAAAGCATCTCGGATTGCGGACGCCATTTGCGGCTCGATCCGTTGGACAGGATCGCGCCCCTCATGGATGAGGGTAAGCGGATAGCTCTTGCCCTCGCTTTCGATTTTGGGCGGATTTCCGAGCAGGCGGGCGAAGCGATCGCTGTCCAGCGTTGCCGACATGGGAAGAATGCGCAGGTCGGGACGGAGCCCTTCGGCCGCGTCGAGCGTCAGTGCAAGCGCGAGATCGCTATCCAGGCTGCGCTCATGCACCTCGTCAAACAATACCGCGCTGACCCGATTGAGCTCGGGATCTTCCTGGAGCCGCGAAAGGTAGACGCCATGAGTCATCGCAATGACCCGCGTCGCCTTTCCCACCTTGCTGTCGAGGCGGGTCGCATAGCCGACCGTCGCCCCCGCTTCTTCGCCGCGTTCCTTGGCCATGAACTCGGCGGCGCTCCGGGCCGCAAGGCGGCGCGGGACCAGCAGCAACACCTGCCCGTCGCACCAAGGCTCATCCAGCAGCGCCGGAGCGACCCTCGTCGTCTTGCCCGCGCCGGGCGGCGCAACCAGCAGTGCGCGCGGCCGGTCGCGAAGCGCAGTGAGCAATTGCGGCAAGACGGCATCGATGGGCAGCGCGGGACGGGGCATCAGGCGCCCGCTATGTCAGATCGTCGCGAGCCAGGACAGGGTGGCTGCCGTCGTCGTCCGGCAAGCCCTACCGCGGACGTCCCTCATTCTCGATCACCGTCAGCGCGCTTCCCGAGCTTCCGGCCTGGAGGGTCTGAGGAGTGACGACGATGATGCTGCCGGGGCGGAGCACCGTCTGGACATTATGCCGGAAATCCCAAGGCGCATCGAACCGATCGCCTTCGTTCGGCGATACTTCCATGCCTCCGCCCGGGCCGGAAAATTGCAGCTTCAGCCAATGCTGCCCGGTATCGTCCCAGGAACGAAGTGCATAAGCCCAACCGCCCTTGACCTCGCCGCTGACGCGGACCGGGGCGGATCCTATCTCGACTCCGTTGCGCAACACGACGGCTCGCTGGTCGGCGGCACTAACGATTACCGAAACTGGCCCCTTGGTCGATCGCTCGGGATGCCATTCGAACGGAGCGCGGGCGAGATTCATTGCGGCTGGCGGAATTGCCGCGGCCATGTCCGGCGGGGCCGATTGCTGCGGCGCGACCGGCAGGCTGGTAATGATCACCGTCATGCCGAGCCGGGTGGCGTCGAACAGCAGGGCCGAGAATTTTGGCGGCAGACGGATGCAGCCATGGGAGGCGGGATAGCCTGGGAGGTTGCCGGCATGGAGCGCGATCCCCTTCCATGTCAGGCGCTGCATATTGGGCATCGGCGCATTGTCGTAGGTACGCGAATGATGCACTTTCTGCTTTTCAAGGATGGTGAACACGCCGGTCGGCGTTTCATATCCGGGGCGTCCGGTGGAAACGCTGCTCGCCCCAATCGGAACGCCATTTCGGAACAGGATTGCGCGCTGGGTCGCAAGGTTGACGATTAGCAGGCCCGGGCCTTCGGCCGCGGCGTCAGGCGCCCAGACAAATTGACCGGCCTTGAGCGTCGGAACCACTTCCAGGATCGGTCGGCCGGCAGGTTCGACGGCTTGCGCGAGGGCAGCCGTCGGTGCGGCAACGGTTAGTGACAGGGCGGTCAGCAATTTCTTCATTCGGCAAATGAAGCCTGTTTTCAACGCCATTGCCATCAGGGAATCCCCCAAGCCGCCTCCATTGCGAAAGCCTGCTGCACAATCTGCTTTTGTGCTACATCGGCTGGGTCCCAGCCTTTGTTGGAGGGAGTCCATGAAAATCTGCAAAACCGCCGCAGTGATCGGTGCCGTTGCGGCACTGTCGCTAGCTGCCTGCGAAAAAGCCAAAGTGGCCGAACCCAAATCTGAAAAAGAAGTCGCGGCCCACCCCACCGACCCGGTCGAAAGCGCAATGGCGGCGGCGCCCGCCGCGATCGCCAAGGATGCCAAGATCATCTCGATGAAGCCCGATGGTACGATGAGCGTGCTGCGCGAAGGCTCCAATGGTTGGACCTGCATGCCCAACAACCCGGCTACCCCGGGGGCAGATCCGATGTGCATGGACGCCAACGCCATGAAATGGGCCGAAGCGTGGATCGGTCATAAACCGCCACCGTCCGACAATGTCGGACTGATGTACATGCTCGCCGGAGGAAGCGATGCCAGCAACACCGATCCATGGGGTGAGAAGCCCAAAGACGGCGGCAAATGGGTCGAAACCGGACCGCACGTGATGATTGTCGGATCGGAATCGCTCAACAAGCTCTATCCGAGCAGCGACAATCCCGACACGACCAAGCCCTATGTCATGTTCGGCGGCACACCTTACGCCCATGTAATGATACCAATCAGCTAGGCGTCATTTAAGGCTGTGCGGGCGGCCTCGCGCTTATTGCGGTACCTCGACATGGCCGCCGAAGCCGAACCGCATCGCCGACAATAGTTGGTCGGCGAAGCTGAATTCGACCCGGCTGCGGAACCGCGCGAACAGAGCGGCTGCGAGTACGTCGACGGGGACGGCCTCCTCGATCGCAGCGTCGATCGTCCAGCGGCCTTCGCCCGAATCCGCGACTTTCCCGCTGAACTTCGACAGCGATTGGTCCCCGGCCAGCGCAATGGCGATGAGGTCCAGAAGCCATGACGAGATGACGCTGCCGCGTCGCCAGACTTCGCTGATATCGGACAGGTTCAATTCGAATCGCATTTCTTCGGGCAGATCCTGCTTGGCCCGCTGCTTCAAAATGTCGAACCCTTCGGCGTACGCCTGCATCATCCCATATTCGATGCCGTTGTGGACCATTTTCACGAAATGGCCTGCACCGGCGGGACCACAGTGGACATAGCCCATTTCGGCCTGCCACTCGCCTTGGGTCTTTGGGCGATGGGTACGGGGAATGGTGCCGGGACCGGGTGCGAGCGCGCGCAGGATCGGGTCGATATGTTTCACCGCGGCATCGTCGCCGCCGATCATCATGCAGTATCCGCGCTCTAGTCCCCATACGCCGCCCGACACGCCAACGTCGATGAAGGTAAGGCCGCGCTCTTTCAGCCACTTGCTGCGCTCGAGGTCGTGCTTCCAGAAGCTGTTGCCGCCGTCGACGATAATGTCGCCTTCGCGTGCGAGACCGCCGACCTCGCGCATCACCTTCTCGGTGATTTCGCCGGCAGGGAGCATCAGCCAGTAGATGGCGGGTGAGGGCAGCATGTCAGGGATGACGGCGAGGTCGGAGGCGCCAGTCGCGCCCTTCGTCACCGCTTCGGCAACTGCAGCAGGATCACGATCGTAGGCGACCACCTCAAAACCCTGCTGGACGAGCCGGTGCGCCATGTTGCCGCCCATTCGGCCAAGTCCGATCATTGCCAGCTTCATGCGCGCCTCCTTCATTTGACCGGCGACGCGCCGGTGAGAAATTAATAAGCCCTCGCCACCGCGAATTCGACTGCTTCGACCAGCGCGGCCTTGGCGCGGCCGGCCGGGAAGGGGGCGAGGGCATCGATGGCTCGCCGGCCATAATATCGGGCGCGCTCGAGCGTGTCGGACAGTGCGCCGGTCGAATTGATCAGCTGGGTGGCATAGGCAAGGTCGTCATCGCTGATGCGCTCCCCTTGCATCGCCGCCTTCCAGAAGGCGCGGTCGTCGCTGGATCCGCGGGCGTGCGCGAGGATGACCGGCAGCGTCACCTTGCCATCGCGAAAGTCGTCGCCCTGTCCCTTTCCCATCGTCGCTTCGTCGGACGAATAGTCGATGGCATCGTCGACGAGCTGGAAGGCGATGCCGAGGCTGCGTCCATAAGCTTCGAGAGCCTCTTCGGCCTCTTCACCACCCTCGGCGACCACCGGCGAGATGCGGCAAGCAGCGGCAAAGAGTTCGGCGGTCTTGGCGTTGATGATGTGGAGGTAATGTTCCTCGCTGGTCTCGACCTGCCGCTGGGCGGAAAGCTGGTCGACTTCGCCCTCCGCAATCACCGCGGAAGCATGGCTGAGGATACGCAGCACCTTCAGACTGCCGTCCTCGACCATCAGCTCGAACGCACGGGAAAAGAGGAAGTCGCCGACCAATACGCTCGCCGGATTGCCCCAGATGAGGTTGGCAGTGCGCTTGCCGCGGCGCAGGCCCGACCCGTCGACGACATCATCGTGGAGCAGTGTCGCGGTGTGAATGAACTCGACCGCGGCGGCGAGCTTGTGGTGACGCGTGCCGGGATAATCGAGCAGCGCCGCGCTGGCCAGAGTCAGCATCGGCCGCATGCGCTTGCCGCCGCCGGCGATGAGATGCCCCGCAAGCTCGGGGATCAGCGCGACCTTGGACTGCATCCGGTCAAGGATCACGGCATTGACCGCATTCATGTCAGCCGCGGTCAACGCGATCATCGGATCGAGCGAGGGGCTGCGCTTGTCGCCCAGTTGGTGAACGGTCGCGGTCACGGCCGCCGCCCTAACCGGACGGCGGCGGTTTGACTAGCTACCAAACCTTCACGCGCTGCTCCGGCGGCAGGTACATTTTGTCGCCGGGCTGGACGTTGAACGCCTTGTACCAGGCATCGACGTTGCGGACGACGCCGTTGACCCGATACTTCGCCGGTGAATGTTCGTTGGTCAGTAGTTGGGCGCGAAGTGCGCCCTCCCGCTGCTTCGATTCCCAGCTGTAGCCATAAGCGATGAAGAAGCGCTGGTCGCCGGTCAGCCCGCCAATTACCGGCGGCTCGCCATGGGCAGCCACATAGCGGCGATAGGCGGCATAGGCGACTTCCAGCCCGCCTAGGTCGCCAAGATTCTCTCCCAGCGTCAGTTGGCCCTTGATGTGAACGCCCGGGATTGGCTCGTAAGCGTCATATTGCTTCACTAGCGCGGCCGCGTGCGCTTCATATTTCTTGGCTGTCGCCGGGGACCACCAGTCGCGCAGCTTTCCAGTTCCGTCGAACTTGCGTCCCTGGTCATCGAACCCATGGCCGATCTCATGACCGATGGTCGCGCCGATGCTGCCGTAGTTCGATGCGGCGTCCGCGTCGGGATCGAAATAGGGCGGCTGCAGGATCGCGGCGGGGAACGTGATCTGGTTCTGGGTCGGATCATAATAGGCATTGTTGGTCTGTGGGGTCATGTCCCACAGCGTACGGTCGACCGGCTTCTTCATCCGGGTCAGCAATAAGTCCCAGTCGAACTGGTTCGATCGCATGACATTACCAAGCAGGTCGGAGCGATCGACCTTGAGGCTGGAGTAATCGATATATTTGGCCGGGTGGCCAGTTCGTGGATCGAATGCCGCAAGCTTGGCTAGCGCCTCCTTGCGTGTCGGCTCATCCATCCAGGAGTTGGTTTCGATCTTTTCCTGGAGCGCGGCGCGAACATTGGTGATGAGCTCGCCCATCTGCCGGTCGCTTTCGGGCGGATAATGGCGCTGCACGTAAATCTGTCCAACGGCCTCGCCGAGCGCGCCATTGACCAGGCTGACCCCGCGCTTCCAGCGATCGCGTTGGGTCGGCACGTCGCGCAAGGTTTTTGAGAAAAAGTCGAAGTTCGCTTCGTCGAACGCCGATGGCAGGTAGGGGGCATGATCGCTGACGAAATGATAGGCGAGATAGTCTTTCCAAGTTTGGAGCGGCACGCTGTCCAGCAGCTTGCCGATGGCCTGAACGGCCGTCGTTTCGGTAACGACGACCGTATTCACGTCACCCAGGCCTGATTTCGCAAGCGCCCGGTTCCATTCGAATTGCGGCGCGAAGCTACCCAGCTTGGCGCGATCCATGGGATTGTAGATCTTGTCGATGTCGCGGCTTTGCTCCGGCGTCCAATGAACCTTTGCGATAGCCGTCTCGAGCGTGATGATCCGGTCGGCCTTGGCCGCGGCATCGGAGATTCCGGCAAGCTCCTGAATCCGCGTCACATAGGCGCGATAGGCGGCCCGGTAGGCGTCATATTTGGCGCCCTGGAGCAGATAATAGTCGCGGTTGGGCATTCCGAGCCCGCTCTGGCCTGCATAGACGGCATATTTGGTCGGGGTAGCGAGATCGGGGTAGATGGCCAAACCCACCGGAGATTCGAAGCCGACGGTCGCAAACAAATCGACGAGATCACCCTTGCCCTGCACTGCAGCGATGCGATCCAAATAAGGCTTGAGTGGCCCGGTACCTTTGGAGGCGATGGTCGCTTCGTCCATCCAGCTTGCGTAGAAATCGCCAACCTGCTGCCCGATTTGCCCCGAGCTGGCTGGGTCCTTGGCCACGTCCTCGACGATGGCTCTAACGTCCTTGTCGATCTGGTCGTTCAAAACGGAGTCAATGCCGACGAAGGTGCGATCTGCCGCGATTTCGGTCCGCTTGGCCCAGGCGCCATTGACGTAGTCGAAAAAGTCATCGCCCGGCTTGACGGCGGAATCCATCGCGGTGAGGTCGACGCCCCAGGGCGCAAATGCCGGCTGGCCGTTCCGGGCCGCCGCGGGCGACATCGCCAGCACCGAAGCGGCGGCGAGCAGCAGCATTTTTTTGGTCATGAAATCCCCTCCCCAATAGTTGGCGGGACGCTAGACGCGGCAGCCGCGTTGCCAAGCAAGTTTTCGATAAACGGCCATTATTAAATGACTTGCGGTGCTTCCGGCAGTGACAGGATTACGAGCAGGCCGCCCAAATCTTCGCTTTCTGACAGCGAAACGGTGCCGCCATAGATTTCTGCCACGTCCCGAACGATGGCGAGTCCCAGGCCGGTGCCAGGCTTGCCCGTGGTGTCGAGCCGCTTACCGCGGGTGAACAATTCTTCGCGTTGCGCCTTGGCAATGCCCGTGCCGTCGTCCTCGATCTGGATATTGACCTTGCCGCCGGCGGGTGGATCCACCGTCACGAACACTCGGCCGTTGCCGTATTTCGCAGCGTTCTCGACAAGGTTGCCGAGCATTTCATCAAGGTCCTGGCGCTCAACTCGCACTTGGGCTGTCTTGGCGCCCGCCGTGTCAATGGTGACGCCGGGATAGAGGGTCGAGACCGCTCTATCGACTGCCTGTACACTGTCCCAGACGGTCGCGCGGGCTTGGGCGGAAGCGCGACGGCCAATGGCCCTGGCGCGGGCCAGATGATGGTCTACCTGGCGCCGCATTGCTGCTGCTTCGCGGATCACCGTATCGTTGAGGTCGGCCGAGTGGGCCGTGGCGGCGTTGGTAATCACCGTAAGTGGTGTCTTTAGCGCATGAGCGAGATTGCCGGCGTGGCGCCTCGCTTCCTCGGCCTGTTCCTCGCTATGGGCCAGAAGCTCGTTGATTTCGTCGACCAGCGGCTCGACTTCTCTCGGAAAACCTTCGGAAATTCTCACTTGCGTGCCACCGCGAATGGCCGCGACTTCGCGTCTCACGCGGCGCAAAGGCCACAGCCCATAGAAGGCCTGCAACGCGGCAAGGGCGAGCAGGCCTGCTCCCAAAGCAGCGAAACTGCGGACGAGAGTCGCTCGCAGCTCCCGGATCTGACCGTCGATTGCGTCGCGCGACTGGGCAACCTGAAAACGCCACCGGACATTCGACCCAGGAAGCATCACGTCGCGCTCGAGAATCCGCAACGGTTCGTCCTGGAATTCGAAGCTGTCGCGCTTGTGCAATTCCACGTCGTTGTGCCCGTCGTCGACGATGAGCCGCCTGTCCCACAGCGACCGGGAAGGGAAGGTTTCCTGGCCCTGGCCCGAAATCTGGAAATATGCGCCGGAATAGGGCTCAAGGAAGCGCTGGTCGGCCGGGGGACGCGTGAACCGAACCTCGCCATCGGGGCCGATTTCCGATGCGGCGATCATCGCATTCAACACATATTCGAGCTGCTGGTCGAAATTCTGGACAATACTGCGCGACAATACCCTGTCCAGCGCGTAGCCGCCGATCAGCAAAAGCACGCCAATCCAGATCGCCGCGACGACGATCATGCGCCGGGTCAGCGACCCCCCGCGGCGTTCCCTTACCTTCACCGCTTCATCGGTCGCCTCCCTGTCGGGGGCGGCATCATTCAAGCGGGACTGTCCTCAAGGCTGTAGCCAAGACCGCGGATGGTGGTGATGACGTCGGCCCCCAGCTTCTTGCGAATTCGTGTCACGAACACCTCGATGGTGTTGCTGTCGCGATCGAAATCCTGGTCGTAGATATGCTCGATCAGCTCCGTCCGGCTAACGACCTTGCCCGTGTGATGCATGAGGTAGCTCAGCAGCTTATATTCCTGCGCGGTCAGTTTGACCGGCTCGCCGGCCTTTGTGACCTTGCCCGAACGAGTATCGAGACGGATGTCGCCGGCATTGAGCTCGGAGCTGGCGACGCCCGCGGCGCGGCGAATTAGCGCGCGAAGGCGGGCGATCAACTCCTCGGTCTGGAACGGCTTGGCAAGATAGTCGTCGGCGCCGGCGTCGAGGCCCGCGACCTTGTCCGACCAGCTGTCGCGGGCCGTCAGCACCAGGACCGGCATCTTTCGGCCCTCCTTGCGCCAGCGATCGAGCACGGTCAGTCCATCGATCTCAGGGAGGCCGAGATCGAGAACCACTGCGTCATAATCCTCGGTTGTGCCCAGATAATGGCCGTCCTCGCCATCGGTGGCGAGATCGATCGCATAGCCCGCGCCTTCGAGGGTCGAGCGCAGCTGGCGCCCCAGGTTCGGTTCGTCCTCGACGATCAACACGCGCATCAAATTATTCCTTGAAAATAGGGTTCGTCTACTGAAACACGCGCGAAGCTGAACGGTTGCTTGTGCGCAACGAAGCTGGCGATCAAGTCGCGAATGTCAATCGGGCGGCGCTGAATGCAGAATTGACCCCGCGCCGACCCGGGGGCAGGCACAGCATATGTTCGACTGGATCGCCCATCTGATCGATCGGGCCGGCTATGTCGGCATCGCCTTGCTGATGTTCCTTGAGGGGCTCTTCCCCCCCATCCCTTCATGGCTGGTGATGCCGCTGGCGGGGTTTGAGGCATCGCAGGGACGATTTTCGCCGTTCGCCGTCGTCGTGGCCGGCACTGCCGGATCCACCTTGGGCGCGATTTGTTGGTATTTTGTCGGGCGGCTGGTCGGGGTCGAGCGGTTGAAAGCATTCGCGGCCCGTCATGGCCATTGGCTCACCCTGACGCCGGCACAGGTCGACCGGGCTGATCGTTGGTTCGACCGGCATGGCGCGCCGGCAGTCATGATGGCCCGGGTTGTGCCGGTCGTAAGATTATTGATTTCCGTCCCGGCGGGCGTCTTCGCCATGGATTTGCGCCGCTTCATCCTGTTTACCGCCATTGGCGATACGATGTGGAACGGCCTGATGACAGGCGCCGGCTACTTGCTCAAATCGCACTACATCCAGGTCAAGGGATATCTTAATCCGATCAGTACCCTGGTCCTTGCGACCGTCGCCGTGACTTATTTCATTCGTATAGTGACCTGGAAGCGAAGGTCCTGACCTAATCGTCCGACTTGCCGATTATTTGGCCCGTCATCGGATCGACATCGACCCATATGACCTTGCCCTGGTCCATGAATTTCATGCGCAGATTCCGTCCGCGCATTTCCGGCCCCAGATAGTCGGCGCCGCCCATTCGCGGCAGGACGCGATTCTCGATTTGGGGAAGCGGCATCGATTGGCCGCGCTGCTTTTGAATGTAGGCGCGGTCCTGGTCGCGCGGACGGTCGAGCGATGCGAACCGCACGACCTCGTCCTTGGGGCGAGCAAGCGCGGGGGTTGCGACAGCAGCAGCGGCGCAAAGCGACAGGAGAAGGGTACGGAACAGGCTCATTGGCAAATCTTTCATCGGCCTGACTAAAGCCATTCCATTGAACAAGCTATGAATGCCCTTGTCGCGTCCCGTTCAGCTTGCCCCGTGCGCCTAGGTGACGAGGGGGGGAAGCTACGCTAGGGGCCACGCGATGGCACCCCCTATTTTATCCTATGAAGACCTTGGTCTGATCCAGGGCGAGGGTTGGCTGTTTCGCCATCTGGACGTCCATATCGGGCCCCGCGATCGGCTTGCGCTGATCGGCCGCAACGGCGCAGGCAAGACGACGCTTCTGAAATGCCTTGCCGGTTTTATCGAAACCGACGAAGGCGCCCGCAAGATCGTGCCCGGTACAAAGGTCGTACTGCTCGAGCAGGATCCCGACATGGGCGCCCATTCGACGCTCGAGGATTGGGTGCTGGCCGGCGCGGGAGCTCCAGCGGCGCATGAGGCGGCGGCGATTGCCCACCAGATCGGCATCGATCTTTCCCGTGACGTCAAGACCGCAAGTGGCGGTGAGCGGCGCCGGGCGGCGATCGTTCGGGCGCTGGCTCAGGAACCCGACGTTCTCTTCCTCGATGAGCCGACCAATCATCTCGATCTGGGAGCGATCGATTGGCTGGAGGAGTGGTTGAACCGCTTCAAGGGCGCGTTCATCGTCATTAGCCACGACCGCACCTTCCTGACGCGATTGACCAAGAGTTGCCTATGGCTCGACCGTGGCACGCTTCGCCGTGCCGAAATTGGCTTCGGAGGTTTCGATGCATGGACCGAGTCGGTTTATGCTGAAGAAATTCGCGCGGCCGAAAAGCTCGACGCCAAGCTGAAGCTTGAGCTCCACTGGCTTCAGCGCGGGGTAACGGCGCGGCGGCGGCGCAACCAGGGTAGACTCGCCAAATTGAATGAGATGCGCGCCCAGCGGGCGGCAATGCTCGGCCCGGCGGGCGCGGCAAAGCTCGGCCTGGCCAAGGATGATGTGAAGACCAAGACGGTGATCGACGCCGAGCATGTCTTCAAGGCCTTCGGCGACCGCCAGATCATCAACGACTTCACCCTGCGCATCCAACGCGGCGACCGAATCGGCCTGGTTGGCGCCAATGGTACCGGCAAGACGACGCTGCTGAAGCTCCTCACCGGCGAATTGAAGCCTGACAGCGGCTCGGTGACCCAGGCGAAGACGCTAACCGGCATCGTCATCGACCAGCAACGCAAGCTGATGGAGCCGACGCGGCGAGTGCGCGACGTGCTGGCCGAAGGCGGCGACTGGATCGACGTCCGCGGCCACAAGAAGCACATCAAGGGCTACCTGAAGGAGTTCCTGTTCGACCCATCGCTGACCGAAGCACCCATCGGCTCGCTTTCGGGCGGGGAGCGATCGCGGCTGCTCCTGGCTCGCGAATTCGCCCGGGCGTCGAACCTGCTGGTGCTCGACGAACCCACCAATGACCTAGACCTGGAAACGCTCGACCTCCTCCAGGAAGTGATCGCCGACTATGACGGCACGGTGCTGATCGTCAGCCACGACCGCGATTTCCTCGACAAGACGGTAACCGTGACGCTCGGACTCGACGGCTCAGGCAAGGTCGACATAGTCGCCGGCGGCTATGAGGATTGGGCGCGGAGACGAAGCGAGGCGAAGAAATCCTCCCCTCCGCGTGCTGGAGGGACCGGTCGAGCGGCTGTTGAAGACCGCGACAAGCCCTTCCCTCAATCCCTTGCCGCAGGCGGGAAGGGAGCAAAACTGTCCTACAAGGACCAACGCGATCTCGATCGCCTCCCACAGGAGATCGAGCGGCTGGAGCGGGAAATTGCCGCCGACGAGGAAGCGTTGCACGACCCAGACCTCTACTCCCGCGATCCAATGCGTTTTGCTGCCCTGACAAGGGCAATCGCGGACAAACGCGCGGCAAAGGAAGCCGCCGAACACCGCTGGCTGGAGGTTGCCGAGATGGCCGAGCAGCTCGCCCGGGGGGCGAGCGCCGCGTAGGCCGTGGGAAAAGCCGAGCGCCTAACTCCTCAGCTTCGCCGCAATCCTTTCATCCACCCGCCGCTCAAAGATGGTCAGCGGCATCGCGCCCTCGGTCAATATGTCGTGGAAGTCCCGCAGATCGAAGCGGGCGCCAAGCGTCTTCTGGGCTTTGGCGCGAGCCCGGATCCAGGCGATATGGCCGATCTTATAGCTGCAGGCCTGACCTGGCGATGAGCAATAGCGTTCGATTTCGCGCTTGACCCGTGGTTGGGCGAAGCCGGTCGTCGCGACCATATGCTCGATAGCCTGCTCGCGGGTCCAGCGCTTGTGATGGAGGCCGGTGTCGACCACCAGGCGTTCGGCACGGAACAAATAGGATTGCAGATAGCCCGCGCGTTCGATGCTCTTGTAGGCGCCAAGCTCATCGGCAAGCTGTTCGGCATATAGAGCCCAGCCCTCTCCATAGGCGGAATAGAATGCGATCCGGCGCAACATCGGCATGGCGCCCGCCTTCTGCGCGGTAAGCAGCTGGAGGTGATGCCCTGGCAGGCCTTCGTGGAACGTCAGCGCTGGCAGGGAATATTTGGGCCAATCGGCGGTATTCTTGAGATTGATGAAGTAGATGGCGGGGCGGGATCCGTCGAGCGAAGCCTGGCGGTAATATCCGTTCGACGCCCCCTCCTGGATCTCCGGCGGAACTCGGCGGATATCGAGCGGATCGGTTGGCGGATTATGGAAAGCGCGGGGCAAGCGCTTGGCCATGTCCGCGACGCCGGCGTTAAGGCCGGCGATCAGTTCCGCCCTACCCGCGTCGGTGTTTGGATAAAGTTGCTCAGGCAGCTTGTTGAGCGCCGAAAGCCTCTGGCCAACCGTGCCGGACGTCTGGCCAGCCTCGCGCAGGATCTTGTCCAGCTCGGCGCTGATCTCCGCTACCTGCTGCAGCCCGATCTGATGGATCTCGTCAGGCGTGAAGCTGGTCGTTGTCGCTTCTGCCAAGGCAGCTGCATAGATTTCGGAGCCTTGAGGCAACCGCCATAGGCCGTCTCCGGCAGCGGCGTTCGGGCGAAGCTCGCGCAGCATGGCGATCTGTCGGTCGAGCGCGGGATAGACTTCGCCGCCGACGATTGTTGCCGCGCGCGCCTTCCAGTTGCCAGCGACGCCCTTGGCGGTCGTTCGCGATGTTAGTGCATCCACCATCGAACTTTCGGCGGCGGTGGCCGACCGAAGTTCGCCCAATTGGGCCAAGGCCAGATCGATCGCCCAGCCCGGTGCCAGGAAGCCGCGAACTGCCTGTCGCCGCTGCTCCGCCGTTTCATTGTCGAGCACGGTTGCGAATTGGCTGAGGCGGGACAGATAGGCTTCGGCATCCGACGCATTTTCGATCGGATGCGCGGTGGCGAGGAAATCCGGGATCGAAAAGTAGGCCCCGTCCTGCTGGCTGATCACATAGGGGCTTTGCGGATTGGAGATGTCGAACCGCTCAGGTCCGACATTGTTGGTCTTGAGGTCCCAAAGCACGACCTCGCGATTGAGTGCGGCGGAGGCCGAAAGCGAAGCTGGCGGTACCCCCTCGAGGCTCGCAATCCAGCGCTTGGATTGGGCCAGGTTTTCGGCGCGGGCCCGTTGATCGGGTCGAGTGTCGAGCTTTGAGCGAAGCCCGGCCAAATTGCCTTTGTCGAGGCCGAGCTGGGTGGCGAAAGTCGGATAGGTGGCAACCTGCTCCTGGAATATCGCCTCGAACAGCCGGTTGAGCGCTTCGTCCCCAGGGGCTGCGGGAGCCTGCGCAGACGCAAGTCCGGCCGGCATGATTGGAAGCAGCGCTGCAACGCTACCTAGCGACAGGAATTCACGGCGATCCATCTTTCACCCCATCCAAAAATTTGGGGCGGACGATAGTCCCACAACAGGGCTGGGCAAGGACGTCTGTCGAAAAGCAGCGGCGGTTCGTCAATTGACGGCCGGTCAGGCTCCCAGTTGATACTGCTTCATCAAATCATAGAGGGTCGGCCGGCTGATGCCGAGCAGCTTCGCCGCACCGCTAATGTTGTTTTCGGTTCGGGTCAGCGCCTGGCGGATGGCTCGACGATCGGCGACTTCGCGCGCGGCCCGGAGGTTTACGGGGAGCGGCTCGTCTCCGCCGCTGCGCGCGCCCGGCAGGTCGAGGTCCGCCGCCCCAACCGACTTGCCGTCGGCCATGATCACCGCCCGCTTGATGCGGTTCTCAAGCTCGCGAACATTTCCGGGCCATTGATAGGCGTCGATCGCGTCCGTTGCATCCGGGGCCAGTCCTTGCACCTTCGGATTCATTTCCCGCGCGAAGCGGGAAGCGAAATGACGTGCCAGGAGCACGGCATCGCCCGCCCGCTCAGCGAGGCTCGGAATCTTCACCACGATCTCGGCCAGTCGATAATAAAGGTCCTCCCGGAAACGCCCGTCACCGATCATCGCTTCCAGGTTCTGGTGCGTGGCGCAGACGATGCGGGTATCGACGGCGATGGGGGCCCGGCCACCAATTCGTTCGATCACTCGCTCCTGGAGAAAACGCAGCAGCTTGACCTGGAGCGGCAGCGGAATGTCGCCGACTTCGTCCAGGAAAAGCGTCCCGCCCTGCGCGAGCTCGATCTTGCCCGGCGTGGTCTTGACCGCGCCGGTGAAGGCGCCGCGCTCATAGCCGAACAGCTCGGCCTCAAGCAGGTTCTCCGGGATGGCGGCGCAATTGATGGCAACGAATTCGCCCTTGGCACGCGCCGACTTTTCATGGACCGCACGGGCCAGCAGTTCCTTGCCGGTGCCGCTGGCGCCCAACAGCATCACCGAGACATCGGCGCCAGCAACTCGCTCGATGGTCCGAATGACCTTGACCATTTCCGGGCTTCCGGTGAGCAGGCTTCCAAGCGCTGCCGCGCCCCCTCCTGCAGCCTCGAGCCGCCGGTTCTCGACTTCGATTTCATAAACGTGGAAGGCGCGGCCGACGATCAGCCCAAGCTCGTCGATATCCACTGGCTTATGGTAGAAATCATAGGCGCCAAGCGCGATTGCCTTGAGCGCGCTTTCCCTTGCGCCATGGCCCGACGCAACGATGATCTTCGTATTGGGCTTGAGGTTCAGAATCTCGGTCAGCGTCGCAAATCCTTCGGTCGTGCCGTCGGGATCGGGAGGCAGGCCGAGGTCGAGCGTGACCACCGCCGGTTCGTGCAGGCGCACCATTTCGATTGCAGTCGCGCGGTCCCCGGCGCTCACCACGCGATAGCCTTCATAAGCCCACTTCAACTGGCGCTGGAGGCCTTCGTCATCTTCGACGATCAGCAGGACTGGGAGTTCGGGTTGGTCGCTCATGCGCTCTTCCGTTTTGGTTCGGCGGCGGGTTGGGCCGCGTTAAGGCTAATGGTGAAGCTGCTGCCCTCGCCTGCCTTACTCTCGACGGAGAGGCGGCCGCCCATGGCTGCGATCAGGCTCTTCGCCTCAAACGCGCCCACGCCAAAGCCGCCCTTCTTGGTCGAGGCAAAAGGCTGGAACAATCGAGTGCGGATGAAATCGGCGTCCATGCCGGTCCCGGTGTCGGCAACCGTGATGAGGACGTCCCGGTCCTCGTCGCTCATTCGAACCGTGACCGGTTGGCTGGGACTGCTTGCGTCGACTGCGTTTTGGACAAGGTGCCCGATTGCCTGCTCGAGCATCAGTGGGTCGGCCATGACCCACAAATTTCCGTCGCCCAAGAGCATGATGTCATGATCGCCTCGATTGGCGGCGATTGCCGACGCGACCAGCGGCCGCAGTGGCGTCGGCTCGGGCCTCGCGGGTCGCTGGTCAGGGGCCGGGGCAAGCCGTGCAAGCAGGTCGTTCATCTTGCCGACCGAGCCCTTCAGGGTCGCGACCATGTCTGCGCGAAATTCGGCATTGTCAGCATGCCGCTCCGCATTTCGAGCCAACAGCGACAATTGGCTGACCAGGTTCTTTACGTCGTGCAGGATGAAGGCAAAGCGGCGATTGAAATCCTCGAACCGCTGGGCATTCATCAGCGCCTGCTGGCCGTGAGCTTCGGCAAGCGACGACGCGGCCTGCCGCCCGGCGGTCCGGAGCAGGTCGAAATCCTCCCAGTCCAATGGGCGGCGATAGTCTGGCGCTGCCATCAGGACCAGGCCGACCAACCGATCCTCATGGATCAATGGCACGCCGGTCCAGGCCTGTTCTTCGCCGAGCAGCGGGGCAGGGATGTCCAATTCCCGGTCGCGGGCATCGGCCCAGCCGCCGCCGAGCGCATCGAAATCGATAATCCGGCCCTCGGCGCCAACCGACAGCCAGAAGTTCAGCGCTTCCGCACTTGGGATGGCGGAGCCGAGATTTGAGCTACCCGACCAGTTCCAGGAGGCCGCAGGCTCGATCGAGCCGCTTTCGTCGGCGACGAGTAGCAATCCGCCAGGCGCGTCAAGGATGTCAGCAAAGGCCTTGATTACTCGCTCACCGAGTGGCGCTGCCTTCGGCCCGGTCGCGCCGATGGTCTCGGTAAAACGCAGCCATTCGGTGCGATAGTCATAGCGATGTTCGAAGAAGTGCTTGGCGATCTTGACCTTGGCCCAACCCCGCGCGCGGCTTGAGGGCAATAGTACGATTGCAGCCACCGTGATCGCCGCCAGCAATGCAATCAGCAGTGCCCGGGTCCAGTCGACGCCGGAACCCCGAAGCCCGGTCACCAGCACCGACATCACCGCCAGATAGGCGGTGATGGCCAGCAGCGAGAGGCTCTGGAAGGTCGCGGCGCGCGACAGGCGGATTCGCCAGCGATCATCCTGCGTTCCGCCGACGGCGAAAAGTGGAGCAGCGAGAGCCAGCGCGAGCCCGCGCCAGTCGAACAATCCCTTGGCAGAGCCGGGATCGAAATAGGCGATGGTGTATAGATTAAGGTCGTAGCCCCACATGATTGCGAGGGCGATCATCGCCAGGCGGATGCTCCCCCTGCTCGACGGCGCAGCTTGTCCGTAGAGGTTGTGAACCAGGACCAGCGCGCCGGCAGCAGCGGTCAGGCGGAGGATGATTGCGGTTACGACCAGCGCATGGTTGCTGCTGATTCCGTCGGTTTCGACCACCAGGGGCAGAGCGTCGACCACCAATTGCAGGCCAAGCACCGCCGCCACTGCCGCATAGACCGGCCGGACTCCGCGCTGCTCTTCACTGCCGTCGATTCCGGCTAGTCGATAGAGTACGCCGACCCAGACCAGGTTGCGGGCGGTCTCCGAATAGGCGGCAAGCATGGACGTTGGCGCCATTGCGGTGATCCACGCCCAGACGCCAGTCAGGGCGAAGGCGGCAAGCAGCATGCGCTGCTCGCTTTCGGCCACCCCCCGCCGGAGCTCCCACAAGGTGAGCGAGGCGAACAGCGCCGCGGCGAGGGCATGCGCCCAGAAGGCGATCAACGTCTCCACTGAGCCTCGACTGTCAAATTCACCGACATGCAGGAGGGTGTCGCAAAATTTTACAAAGGAAAGGTGAACGCTGGCATTCTGCGGCTGTTATCTCCATGGAGCAGATTATGAGCGTATCCCATGGAGAGCGGCCGATCCGTCCGGTAATTTTAGCAGGTGGTGCGGGGACTCGGCTGTGGCCGCTGTCGACTGCTGAGCGGCCAAAGCATCTTATTCCGCTGATTGGCGAGCAGAACCTATTCGAGCAGACGTTGGAGCGATTCGGTGATGCCTTCGCCCCGCCGATTGTCGTTGCCAACCAGGCACAGGAGCTGGAGCTTCGGACCATGGTTGGAGCCGGGGCGAGTATCATCCTCGAACCGATGAAGCGCGACAGTGCGGCAGCGATCGCGCTGGCGGCAATGCTGGCCAACGAGGACGAAATATTGCTGGTCTGCCCCAGCGATCATCACATTGGCGACGTCGAGGCATTTCATAACGCCATCGCCTTGGCGCGGCCGGAAGCCGAAGCGGGAAAGATCGTCACCTTCGGCATTGAGCCCGACCATCCGGCGACGGGCTTCGGTTACATTGCCGGGGGCAAAGGCGAGGGGGTTCGTCCGGTGGCACGGTTCGTCGAGAAGCCGCAAATCGAACGGGCTGAGGCGATGCTGGCTGAGGGCGGCCACTATTGGAATGCGGGTATCTTCCTGGCTTCGGCCGCAACTTGGCGGGAGGAGCTGCTGCGCCATGCGCCGGGAATTCTTGAGGCTGCGACCGAAGCCCTTGAACAAGGCAAGCGCGACGGCCCGTTAATCCGTATCGCCGAAGCGCCCTTTGCCCGGTCGCCGGCCAAGTCGATCGACTATGCGGTGATGGAGCAGTCGGACCGTGTGGCGGTCGTACCGGTATCGATGGGCTGGTCGGACGTTGGCAGCTGGACGGCAGTGTTCGACGCTTCAGTCAAGGATGAGGGCGGCAACGTCGTCGTCGGAAACGCCCTGGTCCTCGACAGTCATGCAAATCTGATCCGCAGTGACGGACCCAGGATAGCCGCTATTGGTGTCGACGACCTGGTTATCATCGCTTCCGGTGACTCCGTGCTGGTAACCCGATTGTCGCATAGCCAGCGCGTAAAAGAAGCGGCCGAATGGTTCGAAAGGGAGCGCGTCGATGGAAAGGCGTCCGATCGGAAATAGCGGGATCGAGGTCGCGCCCGTCGCGCTCGGTGGCAACGTATTCGACTGGACCGCTGATGAGGCGGCGAGCTTCGCGGTACTCGATGCATTCGTCGATGCCGGCGGCACGATGATCGACACGGCCGACGTCTATTCGGCCTGGGCTCCGGGCCATAAGGGCGGGGAGAGCGAAGCGCTGATCGGCCGTTGGCTGAGGCGGGATCCCGCCAAGCGCGACAAGGTGATCATTGCGACCAAGGTCGGTTTCATGGCTGGCCTTGCACCGGACACGATCGGGCCATCATGCGATGCCTCGCTCCAGCGGCTGGGGATTGAGCAGATCGACCTTTATTACCAGCACAAGGATGACGAGAGTGTCCCGCTGGCCGACAGCCTGAGGGAATTCGACAAGCTCCGCCGGGCCGGGAAAATCCGATCGATCGGCCTTTCCAACTTCACCGCCGCACGGGTCGAGGAAGCGCTTGCCGTTAGCGCGAGCGAGGGCTTCGACAGGCCCGACGCGCTTCAGAATTGGTATAATCTTGTTGAACGAGAGAAGTTCGAGGGGCCGCTGCGCGACGTAGCGCTGCGCGAGGGACTTTCATTTTTCCCTTATTACGGCCTCGCCAGCGGCTTCCTCACCGGCAAATACCGGTCGAAGGACGATCTCGGCAAAAGTGTCCGCAGTTCCCGGAGCATCGAATATCTCGACAGTGAGCGTGGCCAAAAAGTGCTGGCGGCGCTGGAGGAGGTCGCGGCCGAAACCGGTCGGGCAATGGCCACGGTAGCGCTTGCCTGGCTCAAGGCTCAGCCCGCCGTCACGGCCCCCATCGCCAGCGCGACCAGTTTGGACCAGGCGGAGCAACTGATCGCGGCGTTATCGCTGAACCTGTCCTCGTCGCAGGTCGAGCGATTGAAATATGCGAGCGCTTAAGTGGTCTTGCGCCGGGACGCTGGAACCGAACGTCCGAAACACAGTTGATCAATTCGGAGGTGCCGAGCCTCCAAGCCCGTCGCGCCAGTCGCGGCGGGCTTTTCTATTGGCGATGCGCCGAGGCGGTGCGACGCCGAGACCGCCCGAGCTAGCCGCCGCGCATACCGTCGCTACTTTTGATCCTTTAATGGAGAATCGAAGATGAGTTGGCTTATTGGGCGGGCTGCGGCCATGTCCGATCCGGAAAGCGCGCGACGCAAGGCACTGGAAAAGCTGCGCGGCATCGCCGAAATGGACGATCCGGAAAGCCTGGTGGTGCCGATCCTGATAGACGCCATATTGCTGGTCGAATCCTACCGCGGCGCACGACACCAGATCACCTTCCTCGACGACCTGACCGGCAGCGTCGACACATTGCTGCGCGAGCTGACTATCGTCGAGAAATCCAGGCTGTGGGCGGCCGAATAGTTCAGCTTTAGCTTCTGCAATTGCCCGCACTCGCCCCGTAATTCTTCATGGGCGTCCTAAGGGTATTACCCTATTTACCGACTGGGTCCCCCACCCATACCTCCGGGCATGAGCCTTCGAGAGGAAAATTGAAATGAAAGTCACGAAAAATGGCTTGGCAGTCTGCGCCGCCACCCTACTGGTTTCGACCTACGCCTTTGCAGAGCCGGTGAAGACCGAAGCCGTCATTACGGCGGTCGACGGCAATACGATTACAGCCAAGACCATGAACGGGCCGCTGACCGTCATTTTGACACCTTCCACAAAGATCACTCAGACCAGCGGTATCGCAAAGAGGGAAGCGCGCCCCGTAAAGGCGCTGATCCCTGGCCTCATCTTTACAGTCAATGGCGACATGCAGGGCCAGACGGTGACGGCCGAGGACATCAAGTTCAAGGATCGTGACTGGCGCGCTGCGGTGGCCGCCAAGGCTGGTACCGTCGCGGAATTCGCTGAGCTTCGGAGCGCCATCATCGGCGGCCAGGAATATGTGATCCGTGAGGAATCGATTGTCTATTTCCCAACCGGAAGCGCAGTAATTGGGGTAACCTATAAGCAGAATCTCACTGCGCTTGCACAGAAGGCCCCGACTTACGGCAATTACCGCATTTCGATCCTCGGCTTCGCCGACCCAACCGGCAACGCTGCGGCGAACGAGCGTCTGAGCCAGAAGCGCGCCATGGCTGTCAGCAATTATCTGCGCCAAACTGGGGCGATTGAGCCAGGGCGGGTCCTTTCGCCATCGGCGATGGGTGAGGGCACCACGGCGCCCGGCGAAGCGGCACCGGTAAACAATACCGAAGCACGACGGGTGGTGGTTCGGATTGTCACGCCGAAAGTCCAACTGAATCAATAAGGCGCCGTTTCCCGCCGCTTGCGGTAGCTAGCCCTTCTTAAGCACGTCCAGCGCGGCAATCGTCATTGCCTCTGTCGCCGTTGAAATGACGGCTTCGGCGTCCGGCGCCCAATAAGGGCTGTGGAGCGAAGGGAGTTTCTGCTGGTTGCCGCCGGCCGCGTCCCACACGGACTTGGGGGTTCCGCCGACCCAGAAAATCAGGCTCTCAATCGACTTGTCGGCCAGCCAGTAACGGCTGAAGTCCTCACCGCCCATTACGGCCGGGGTTTTGATCGCGCGCTCCGGGCCAAAATGCTGCTGGAAAAGCGCCAAGGTGCTCGCGCTGATTTTCTCGGTGTTGAAGGTCGACGGGGTAAATTCCGCCTCGCGGATCGTGACGACCGGCATCTTGTCCTCGGGCATTCCAGCTGCGATCGCCTCGCCGCGAGCGATGCGCCGGATCCCGTCCAGCAAGAGCTTCCGTACCTCGGGCGTGTAGCTGCGCACCGTCAGTTGAAGCTTGGCCTCGTCGGAAATGATGTTGTGCTTGGCGCCGGCCTGGAAACTTCCGACGGTTACCACCGCCGGTTGCGATGGGTCGTTTTCACGGCTGACCAAGGTCTGAAGCGTAGTGACAATCCGGCTGGCCAGCACGATCGGGTCCCTGGTCGCCTGCGGATATGCTCCATGACCGCCGATGCCCTTGACGCTGATGTCGACGCTGTCGACATTGGCCAGGGCGTAGCCAGGAGTGATGCCGATCATTCCGGCAGGCAGTGCAGCGGCGTCGTGAAAGGCGAGCGCCACATTGGGCTTGGGGAAGCGGGTATAGAGCCCGTCCTCCAGCATCGTTCGAGCCCCTTCGCCGGTTTCCTCGCCAGGCTGGAGGATCATAACGAGCGTCCCAGACCACTGGTCCTTCATCGCTGCCAACCGCCGGGCGGCACCGATGAAGCTGGTCATGTGGGTGTCATGACCGCAGGCGTGCATCACCCCGGTTTCCACGCCGGAGCGGGCCACGGCCCGGACCTTGGAGGCGAACGGGAGGTTGGTTTGCTCGACCACCGGCAACCCATCCATGTCGGCACGGATGAGGAGAGTCGGCCCGGCGCCGTTCTTCATGACCGAGACAACGCCGGTCTTGCCGACCTTCTCGGTCACGGTAAAGCCGAGTTTCCTCATTTCCACCGCCAGTTTGGCCGGGCTCCTGACTTCCTGCATCGACAATTCGGGATTGGCGTGGAGGTCGCGATAAAGCGTCATCAGCTCCGGCATGTCGGCTCGGATTGCTTCGTTGAGCGTCGCGGCGGGGGCAGGGGCGGCAAGGATTGATGCGGCCAGCAGGGCGAGGGCAGTGCGCGTCATGTCATGGCTCCGGAACAAGCTCGACCACATCCAGGGTCGATTCAAAATGGGGGTAGGGCAGGATCAGTCGCCAGCGATTGTCGCCGATGCGCTCCACCCAGCCGGCGAGGTCGCGATCCTGGTCCCGGCCATATTGCATGGCCCGACTTTCGTCGCCGAGGACCAGCGTGCCGAGGAATGCCTGCCTCAACGGATCGGAGGCAAAGATCAGGCCCGTGTGACGTTGCGACCCGGTCAGTTTGTAAAAGCTTTGCAGCTCTTTCTCCTGGCCAATTCGGCAGTCGAAGGCCGGATAGGCGATGTAGTCGAGCATGCCTTCGCTCTTCGCGCCGAGCTTGATCACCCGGCACTTGTAGCGTCCATTGGGGATCGGCACCGGGCCGAGCGCGGCGTCGGGCTCAAGCAACACCCCTTCGCGAGCGATGTCGGCCGCATGACCCGCCGCCTGCGCCTGGTCGAGGGCCTTGGTGAAAGCCGTGCGCCAATCGCGCATTCGCTCGCGATCGTCGTCGGTCGCGACAACTCGCCAATCGGTGATGGTTGGGCGCGGCGTGGTGGCGCAGGCGGTTAGAGAAAGAAATGCAAGCGCGACAGGGATCCGCATGGCGCGAGCCTAGGCTGCCGTCCAACCTCCGTCCATCGACAAGTTGGCACCTGTAATAGAGGCGGCGCCATCGCTGGTCAGGTAAAGCGCAAGGCTGGCCACCTCGTCGACCGTCACGAACCGCTTGGTCGGCTGCGCAGCCAGGAGCACGTCGTTCATTACCTGCTCGCGCGTCAGGCCGCGGGCCTTCATCGTATCGGGGATCTGGTTCTCTACGAGCGTGGTCCAGACATAGCCCGGAGAGATGCAGTTGACTGTAACGCCGTCACGCGCCGCTTCCAGGGCCACCGTCTTGGTGAATCCAGCAACGCCATGCTTGGCGGCGACATAGGCCGACTTGTTGGGCGATGCGACGAGGCTATGCGCCGAAGCGGTGTTGATGATCCGGCCCCAGCCGCGCTGACGCATGGCCGGCAGGCAGAGCCGGGTCGTGTGGAACACTGCGGTCAGGTTGATCCGAAGGATCGCTTCCCACTTCTCGACCGGAAAATCCTCGACCGGTGAAACGTACTGAATCCCCGCATTATTGACCAGGATATCGGGCGCCGTGAGCTCATGGCTACAGCGCTTGATCATCTCCTCGATCGCCGTGGCGTCGCCCAGGTCGGCGCCGTCATAGTGCGCCTGCGCGCCCGACGAAGCCTCAAGCTCGAGGCGGATGGACTCGATTTCCTGGGGGTCGCCAAAGCCATTGATCATCACGCTGGCGCCTTCGAATGCCAGCGCCCGGGCGATTGCCAGGCCAATGCCCGAAGACGATCCGGTAACAAGCGCAGTCTTGCCCTGAAGCTTCATGGGTTGCGATTCTCCTTTGCGGCTGATGTCGCGGCCCGCGCCTTCGATTGCAACCGTTACGCGGGTGGAGCATTGGGACCCCAAGGCAGGGAGAGTTTCATGCGCTTTGGCGATTCACCGGAAAGCGACAATTTCGAGGACCGAACCGGCCAATCGGGCGGTGGCGGAATGAACCTGGGCGGCGGGCTCGGCATGATCTTGCCGTTGGTCGCCTCGCGTTTCGGGATCGTCGGAGTGCTGATCCTTGTTCTCGGCTATTGCGCGCTAACGCAGCTTGGCGGGGGCGGCGGGATGCTCGGCGGCGGTTCTACTCAGTCTGGGCCGTCAAAGCTCGATCCCGCGACCAGCAAGTTCATGCGCCAGGTGCTGGGGTCGACCGAGCAGGTGTGGAGCCAAGTCTTCCAGCAGGCCGGCGCGAAATATACGCCGACCAGGTTGATCGCCTACACTGATTACAACCAGTCGGGCTGCGGCGCGGCGCAGGCGGCGATGGGGCCTTTCTACTGCCCGACCGACAAGCAGATCTACATCGACCCCGCATTTTTCAACGAACTGTCTCGGCGGTTCGGCGCCCCGGGCGATTTCGCCCAGGCCTATGTCATCGCCCATGAGGTCGGGCATCATATCCAGGACCTGGAGGGCACGCTCGACAAAGCGCAGGCAGCACAGGCCAGCTCAGGCACCGCCGGCGGCAACCAGATCCAGGTCGGGGTCGAGCTTCAGGCCGACTGCTACGCGGGGGTTTGGGCGGCGCGGTCCGGCGCGCTGGAGCAGGGCGATATCGAAGAAGGCATGCGCGCCGCAGAGGCGATCGGCGACGACATGCTGACCAAGGGTCAGGTCTCGCCGGACAATTTCACCCACGGGACGTCTGCACAGCGGATGGAGGCCCTCCGCCGCGGCTTGTCGAGCGGCAATCCGTCAAGCTGCAATTACGCGCGTTAAAGCCTTTATTCGCTAAGTGGCCGGCATAGCCGTGCTCAGAGCTTCACCAGCATTTTGCCCGTATTGGCCCCGCTGAACAGGCCGAGGAAGGCGTCGGGCGTCCTTTCGAGGCCCTCGAAGATGGTATCGCGCCCGCGCACTTGGCCGCTTGCGATCCATCCGCCCATGTCACGATAAAAGTCGCCCATCTTCGCCAAATAATCAGTGTAGATGAAGCCCTGCAGGCGGATGCGCATAGCGATGATCCGCATGATATATTTGAGGCAAGTCGGATGTGCCTCGTTATAGCCCTCGATCATCCCGCAAATGGCGAAGCGTGCGTCTTTTCGCGCCAGCGCCAGCGCGGAGTCGAGATGGTCGCCGCCAACATTGTCGAAATAAACGTCGATGCCCTTGGGAGCTGCCTCCGCCAGCTGCTTCAGCACCGGGCCGGCTTTGTAATCGACCACCGCATCGGCACCGAGCGAGCGGACGAAGTCGCATTTGCCAGCTCCCCCGGCGGAGCCAATCACGGTCATTCCGAGCGCCTTTGCGATCTGCACCACTGCCGATCCCACCGCGCCCGCCGCGGCGGACACAAAGACGATATCGCCTTCGTTCGCCGACGCCGCTTCGAGCAATCCGAAATAGGCGGTGCCGCCGGTCAGGCCGAGATTGCCGAGAAACGCCTGCGGCTCGACTCCGGGAATTGCTGGCAACTTGTTCAGCGACGATGCGGGCACGACCGCTTCGTCGCGCCACCCGCCCATGTGCAGCACCAAGTCGCCCGGTGCGAATCCGGCGTCGCGGCTTTCGACGACTTCGCCGACCGCCCCACCTTCCATCGGGGCATCGAGCGCGAACGGCGGGACATAGCTTTTCACGTCGTTCATGCGGCCACGCATATAAGGATCGACCGACAGCCAGCGATTCCGGACGCGGACCATGCCCTCGCCAAGCGCGGGCAGGCTCTGCTCCTTCAACGCGAAATCCTCCATGACCGGCATACCCTGCGGGCGGCGCATCAAATGCCAGGCCTTGGCCATTGCTCGTCTCCTCACGTCGCGCTTCGAAACGGATTAGGCCGGTAGCGCCACAAACGAAAGGCCCGGCCACCGCGAACGACAGCCGGGCCTTCGATCGGGTCAATATTTGCTGCTTAACGCTCGTAAGTGCCCGAGAAACTACGGTTCAGCATGTGCGGGCCTGTCTCGCGATCTTCATCGCGGTCGAACAATCCGCGATCGCGATTCTCGGCCGTGAACTGCTGCTTTGCCTCGGCGGCCGGCCGATCGAGGATGACCCGGTCGCCTTCGACCCGATCGACCATCCAGCATTGCAGCGAATGATGCTGCTCGTCGTCGCTGTCGCTCTTACTGAGCACAATCCGGTCGCCGCGAATCTTGTCGATTGTGCCGATATGCTCCTCGTCCGATCCGACAACGGTCATATGTTCGCGCACATGGCCGAGCAGCTGGCGCTTGCCTTGCCGGGTGTTGCGCCATGACAAGAAATCATCCTCGAAGCGCGACTGATTTTCGCGGCGATAATCGTCATAGTCACGATCCAGCTCGTCCAGTTGTCGGCGACGCCATTCGCTATAATGTGGATCGTGGATACCCGAAGCGGTGCCCGTGAAATCGCGCTGCCGCTCCGGAGTCCAACGGTCACCTCGGTCAAGGCGGTCGTCCCCACCGATAAAGCCACGGCCTTGGAAGCGGCCGGTGTAGGGGCGGCGATAGCCTTCCTCGCGGAACCGGGGCACCCGGCCGTAGCGTGAATAATCATCGTCGCCCGTAAAGGTGCCGGGACGGCGGCTCCAGCGGTCTTCGTCGCGATCGAAGCGCCGCGCGTCCTCGCGGCGGCGGCGCTCGGCTTCCTCGTCGCCGAACCAACTGGCCACCTCGTCACCGGCGCGCTCGAAGAAGCCTCGATCGTCGCGATCATAGTCGCGATCGAACGGACGGCCATAGCTCCGCTCTTCGGGTCGATCATAGTCGCCGGCAAATCGAGAACGCGGTTCGCGCCAGCCGCGGCGGGTTTCATATCGGTCATAAGCCATGGAAATTCCTCCTTTTTCGAACCAGCCCGTCCGCCCTAAATCCTCGATCCAATCAACGATTTCGGAAAGGCGCCGTTCCGCCGGAAGGGGCAGGACAACGCCCAAGCGAAGGCCATGAGCGCCGGAGTGAGAAAGGGGAATTGAGACACGTTGCCACGGCAAGAAAGCGCGGCTATTGGGGCGCCCACCGTAGGGCGCGGGGCTGTAGCTCAGATGGGAGAGCGCTGCAATCGCACTGCAGAGGTCAGGGGTTCGATTCCCCTCAGCTCCACCAGCCCCCTTCGTTGATATTCAACCACAATCTCGTGCCGGTTGCCATCGTAAGGGGTGAGCCCGCCGGCCAGGGGAGAAACCGGCGGGCCCGGGCGACGCGCGGGGTCAGGCTGCGTCGACCAATATGATTTCGCTGTCGTTGATCGCGGTGACCGCGATTTCGTCGACGTCGCGGATGGCAACACCGTCGCGCGCTCCGGCGGCGACGCCATTGACCTCGACCCGCCCGGTGGCGGGAACGAGATAGGCATTGCGGCCCTCGCCGAGCGAATAACGCACCGTTTCGCCAGCCTTGACCGTCACGCCGGAAACCCGTGCGTTGGCTCGGATAGGCAGGGCGCCATCGTCACCGCCCATCCCGCTGGCCAGCGTTACGAAACCTTCGGCACGGTCGGCCTTGGGGAAGGGCTTGCTGCCCCAATTCGGTTGCTCGCCTTCGCGGTCTGGCATGATCCAGATCTGGAAGATGCGGGTGACACCGTCTTCCAGATTATATTCGCTGTGCCGAACGCCGGTGCCGGCCGACATCACCTGGACGTCGCCCGCCTCAGTGCGGCCGACATTGCCCATATTGTCGCGGTGCGTGATCGCGCCTTCGCGGACATAAGTGATGATCTCCATGTCGCGGTGCGGATGGGGTGGAAAGCCGGTCTGCGGTTGGATGGTGTCGTCGTTCCAGACCCTCAGCGAGCCCCAATTCACCCGATCGGGATCATAATAGTTTGCGAATGAAAAGTGATGCTTGGCATCAAGCCAACCATGGTTCTCGCCACCGAGGCTGGAAAAGGGTCGAAGTTCAATCATTGATACTCTCCCGACTTATAAGATTAAAGGGACAGGATGCCGAGCGCGGCGATCTGCCGCTCGTTGAAGCCCAGCTGGGACAGCGCTTCGCGGCATTGGTCGGCAGGCCTGCGATCGCGGCGCGTCAGGGAAACGAACTGCCGGATCGGATCGGGCGCTTCGCCCGACCGAGGATGACGGACGTCGATCCCCAGCAGTGTCGACGCGACTTTCTTCCATTCGGACTGGGTCAGCTTCGGTGCGGTTGCGTTCAGTACGGTCATCGTTGTCACCCTCTTGGATTGGTGACGATGTAGGGCCGGGCAGCTCCAATGATTAGTGGCATAATCTTGTGGAAATTATTCAGAAAAGTCGAATAATAGGATATGGCGAGTCCCGGTACTCCAACGTTCGATCAGCTGCGCATATTCCTGGCAGTGGCGGAAACCGGCAGTTTCGCCGCGGCCGGTCGCCGCCTTAACCGCGCTACCTCTGTTATCAGTTACGGCATCGACAATCTTGAGGCCCAGCTTGGCCTGGCGCTGTTCGAACGCGACGCCACGCGCAGGCCGACGCTTACCGTTGCCGGCCAAGCGATACTGGCCGAAGCGCGGACCGTCGCCCATGGAGTCGACGGCCTTCGCGCGAAGGCCAAGGGACTGCTGGAAGGCCTTGAGGCCGAACTCAGCCTTGCGGTCGACGTCATGGTTCCGGCCGCGCAGCTCGGCGATTTGTTAAAATCGTTTCAGCGCGAATTCCCGACGGTATCGCTTCGCCTGCACGTCGAGGCGCTCGGCGCTGTGGCCGACCTGGTTCTCACCGGTCGGGCCCGGATCGGTATCAGCGGGCCGCTGGCGACAATCATTGAAGGTGCCGATCAGCTGGAGAGGATCCATGCCGGCTCGGTCAAGCTTGTGCCTGTAGCAGCACCCGATCATCCACTGGCAAAGCTGCACCCCGTGCCGCCCGGCGCGACCCGTGACCATATCCAGCTGGTCCTGACCGACCGCTCCCCGCTCACCAAAGGGCGCGATTTCTCGGTCCTTAGCCCGCGAACCTGGCGGCTGGCCGACCTTGGCGCCAAACATGCCCTGCTTAGGGAAGGGATCGGCTGGGGCAGCATGCCATTGCCGATCGTCGAACCCGACCTTGTCGATGGCACGCTGGTTCGCCTTGCACTACCCGATCAGCTGGGCATCGATTATATGTTCGACGCAATCTATCGGACCGATACGCCACCTGGTCCGGCAGGGAGCTGGTTACTGCAACACGTTGCCGCGCGGCATTGGGCGTAGCGTCCTCGCCGATCTCCCGCTGCAATGGCCCGTATCGACCATTTAGCTGTGATATGGCGCAGCGGCCGCCACCCCGCCTTCGGGCATGGCTAGCGGGGCGACCAATATCGCCAGCGCGAACAGCATCATGAAAAGACGGCGAAAACTCATGTACAGTCCCTATGCCCCTGACGGCCGCATTTATAAACGCCGGGTCGATGATTTAGGTGCGGCGGACAACCACGAGTTTGCCGCCTTTTCCCGCCCGCAAAGCGATTTGCCCAACCGCCCCAGTTCGCGCTACATTGCCTGTGACGCGACGGTCGATGTGGTGGCCGCCTGCGCCGCGTAACCAGGGCTGTCAGGCAAGTTGCTGGGCCCAATCGTGGAGGAAGCGTCAAGATGAACAAAACCGTTGGACGGGTCGACCGCGTCGTGAGGATTGTGGTGGCGGCCTCGCTCACCTTCCTTGCCGCCACTCCCGCGATCAATGGCGGGGTGGCTTATGGCTTTCTTGCCGTCGCCGCCTATCTCGTAATCACTGCGATTACCGGCCACTGCCTTATCTACCGGATGATTGGCATCGAAAGCGATGTCCATGGTGGAGAATATCATAGCGGCCCGACTGAGGCCGACTGATCCGCCGAGCCCAGCTAGTCCGGGGCCGACCGGAGACAGGCGCCTGGACCCAGGTGGAGGAGCGTTATCATGCTCAAAAACGTCGGCAATATCGATCGCGTAGCAAGAATGCTCGCGGCCTGTTTTCTGTTCTTCCTAGCTATAGCTCCGGGAGTGGTGCTCTCGGCAACGCCATCCGTGGATTATTGGCTCACCATTCTTCTTTATGTCGCTGGGGGATACCTTCTGCTCAGCGCCGTACTCGGCACCTGCCTCGTCTATCGAATGCTCGATATCGATAGCCACGTCCACGGCGGAACCTATTACAGCGGCGAGGATCCCTATGATGGGAGAGGGGGCAATTAAGCCCTGAGCGTCCGAACATGGCGAAGCGATTGCGCGGTGCTCGTCGGCTATGTCGAATAAGGCTTGGTGGCATCCCAAAGCCGACGGGCTTCTTCCGCAATGATGTCGGAATATTCTTCCGGCCAAAACAATTTGCCCGTCTCGAACCGCATCACGCCTCGTGAGTTGCCGAGAGTGCGGTCGAGATAGTCGGCATTTGCGGGCGAGAAGATGGTGTCGGCCATGCCCCAAATTACCCGGGTGGGTACCTGAACTTGCGCCAGCTTCGGGGCGATGCCGGCCAAGGGATTGCGCTCGAGCGCGACGGCGTAGGCGTTCGCGAATGCCTTCTTACGAGGCGATACCAGCAAGGGCGCGAAATAGGTCTCGATTGCCTCGTCGGTCGGGTTGGCGGGGTTCGAATAGCACATGCCGCCGATGCCCGCGGGCGAACGCGCCAGTGCAGGATCGGCGCGCCACGGTGCCAGCCATTCGTCGACATACCGGCCTTCCTTGGCCAGCGCGATCACCGGCAGCATCGCTGCGGGAGGGCTTTCGATCTCGGTATCGCAATTGGTGAGTAGCAGCGTGCGGACCCGCCCCGGATGCCGCACCAGGAATAGCTGGGCGACGGCCCCGCCACTGTCATTGGCGATCAAGTCGACATCTCGGACCCCAAGCTTGTCGAGCAGTGCGACAAGCATATCGACCTGCGCGTCGGGTCCGACCGATTGGCCGTCGTTTACTTCGGTATAGCCCATGCCGAGGAAGTCGGGTGCGATGCAGCGACGGTGCATCGACAGCCGCTCAATCGCATGGCGCCACTGGAAACTGTTTAGCGGAAACCCATGCAGGAACAGGGCAGTCGGACCGGCTCCATCCTCGACATAGGCAATCTTGCCCGCAGGCAATTTGACGAAGCGCCTTTTGCGACGGAATTCTTGCGCATGGAGTGCATCGATCGCCACAGGATCGCTCGTGACTGCGGCCGCGGCCCGGCCGGCAGCCAGTGTCGCTGCGGCGGTGCTGGCTGTAACCTTTAGAAACGTACGGCGGTCCATGTCCTCTTCTCCGTGCCCGAAGGGCTGCTATCGATTGGCGATCTGAAGCAGGCAGAGCACGGGGCGGCCTGGAATCGCTGTCGAGATTTTTAGCGATCGTGGATAAGGGCCCGTCATGGCAGAACCGATTCTGGAAGCGGGCCTACAATGTCTGAATTAGCGGTCCGCTTGCTGCACGAGACGCCGGCAATTGCGATCCGCGACATCCTGTGCAGCGGAACCTGCCGTCACAAGAGCGCGGCGGAATGTGCGAGCGCTACACATCTCGTTTTTCCCTATCGCGGTGTCTTTGCCCGCCATGTCGGTCGAAGCGAGGCGATAGGCGAAGCTAACCAGCTGATATTCTTCAACAATGGTGAGGAGTATAGCATCAGCCATCCCGCAGACGGCGGAGATGCCTGCCTTTCCTTGCTGGTTGCCGAGGAAGTGCTTCGCGAGCTTGCGCCGGTCGACCAGGTCGTTGCGGGCGAGCAGCTGCGGTTTCGCCGCCAGCATCGTGGCATCGATCCCAACGCCCAGTTGCTTCTTGCGCATTTGCGGCACCGCCTGGCGAAGGGCATTGCCGAACCGCTTGAGGTGGAGACGATCGCGTTTGCACTGGTGGCCCGCGCACTGGGCGAGCGCAGCCCGAACGCTCGCGAACCGCGATTTGGAACGAAGAGGATCGTCGATCGGGCCAAGCGAATGCTGGCGTCTGAGCCTGCGCGGCGTTGGACATCGACGGAAATCGGACGCGAGGTCGGCGTCTCGCCTGTCTATCTCACCCAATTGTTCCGGCAGGTCGAAGGCGTTCCGCTCTACCGCTATCACCTGCGGCTGCGGCTCGCCCGGGCGCTCGACCTGCTCGACCGCTACGACGATCTGACCATGCTGGGTCTCGATCTCGGCTTTTCGAGCCACAGCCATTTCACCGCCGCCTTCCGCCAGGCCTATGGCCAAACCCCGCGCGCGTTTCAGCGTTCCGCGGGCATTCGGTAGGCAAATTAGCCGGCGCATCGGGCACTCGCGGCCTCTTAGCTTCACTAATTTCATGGGGACGGCGACCATTTTTGTGAAGTTAGAGTATGCGAACACGAGGTTGGGGGCGGTCGCGGCCTAGCAGGCGGTCGAGCTCGATCCGGTCGAGGATCGCCTGGTGTTCGGCCCAGACCTGGTCCTTGCGACGCTGCTCCTCCTCCCGCTGCCGGTCCAACTCCGCCATGTCCTGGCGGTAGCGGCGGCGGGAGACGGCGGTGCGGCGATAATCGTCGATGACCTTGTCCTGACCGCCGAGCAGGGCGATGGCCAGCGCGTCGGACCGGCGATGTTCGACCCGGACCAGCTTCCCGCGCCGGAACACCGGCACGAACGCGCCGCCAAGCGCACGCTGCAGTGCATCGGCGCGAACCCGCGCCACCCCCTGGTCGATCGCCATGTCCCAGGCCCGGGCGAAGTCATCGGCCCCGGGCGCGTAGAGCAGCTGGTATGCGCTGCGTGGGCTCATCCCCACCGCGCGCGCGGCGCGAGCGACGCTGCCGCAGCGCGACAAGGCAAAGATGAACGCCCGCTGCCGCCCCTCCGACCACCCGCGGCGACGGGCGCGGAGGCGGGGGACGGGGGTGAAGGGGATGTGTTTCGTGGGGTCGTCGAATTCGGGTTCGAATTCGGTCCAGTCGAAGGGGGGCGTGCTCATCGACCATTCTATGCGCTCATGCGGGGGCTGTAGGACAGCATTTTACGCCCAGTGCAGCGGAGCGATTGCGCAGGGTTCAAGAGGCAGCACGAAGAATTAGGAAACGCCCGGCCAGCTTGCTGCGAATCGGACGGGACTGTTGTGACGAATTTACCTCCTCAGGCTCCCTTCTCCCCGATTGCTCATCCCAAGCGCTGGCAGACAGATTCTGCGCCGTAACGTTTAGAACAAACGATGAACCGTTAATTAGAACATTCCACGAACGACGTCGTATGTATAAGGTGGTCGTAATGGCTACGAAATGGGGGTCCCGCTACATAGGGCCGAAACAAGCCGCTAGAGCGTTTCACGCCGTTAGATTTGCCAATGACAACGGCCGTCCGCTCAATTTGCTCATCACGATTGAACTGACCAGCCTCGGTATCTCGCCCGAAGCTGCTGGACCCTTCTTTCAGAAGCTTTGGCAACGGGTCGGGCGGTGGTGGGCGTATCAACGAAAAACCAAGTGCAGGCCGTTTGGCCCGTTTGACTGCTACGCGGTTCACGAACACCCCAATCAAGGCCCGCGTCACGTTCATTGGTTCGTTCGCGCTCCAGAAGGGGCCCGAACAGAACTGGAGCGGATCGTCCGGTCGAGATTGGAGAAGCTGACCGGCCTCGCATGTCTCGACCGTGCAGTTCACTTCCTAGACGCTACCAAGCCGGGTGGTGTGGCCAAATACACGTTGAAGGGCGTCAACCCAGCTTACGCCGACCACTTCCATATGGAGGCGAGCGACCAGGGCTTCATTCACGGCCGACGGTTGGCAATCAGCCGGAGCATTGGAGCTTCCGCTCGGCTAAAGGCCGGTTGGACGCGTATGCAAAGCCTGAGAAAGAGGCCGGTTAATTGACCAGCCAATGTGCCGGTAAGCCGTCAGGCCTTCAAGGCGCCCCTAGCTCAAGCTCTTCAGAGCAGCGTGGTAAGGCCTTGTTGATAAGAGGCGTATTGAGAGACCCGGTTCCCACGTAGTCCGGCGGTGCTCTCAGGCAGTAGCCGGAAGGCGTCTTTGCAGGGATCTTCACTGCGCCGGATCGCAAGGCGATGGCGCCGTTGATTGTCTGCACGGAGCCGACAGCGCTTGGACTGCTTGATTGTGAAGACGTAGCGAAAGACGAGCCGCCGGATAGCGCCCTAGGCTTGGCTTTGGACGCAAGCATTTGAGCGTAGGCATCAGGAACTGCCTGACCCTTCTTCAGCAACAGGTATCCGAATGGATAGCGCTCTCCGTTCCAATCAACATCGAGCCGGAATTCAATCGGCGCCTTGCCGTAATCAAGCTTTTGAACAACGACGAGCCCCGCAAAGGCCATCCCCGGATCGACGGTTGTCGTTTGCAGGAGATGCTCGCGAGCCATCTCAATTGTCTGGTCTAGTCGATATTGGATCAAAGCCATGCTTGCTGATGTATTCGCCATGATGCGATCAGCCTGAAGCTGCCCCGCCAAGCTCGGATAGCTACCGCTGTAATGGTATGAACCATAGGGTCCACTAATTGAGCCACTGTAAGTATCGCGCTGATTTGCAGCGGCCGCAGCACCTATTCCCCCGAGCAGTGCGAGACCGATCTTCCCCCACATGGCGCGGTTTTTGGCTTGGCGCTTCAACTCATCAAATGTGTAGATTCTTACCGGCTCCCCACCTGCCGAAGCATGAAGATTCTCAAGCCCCACGTTCGCAGGTTCGAGGCCGGCATTATAAACGCCAACTGCAAACACGGCATTGCTGTGGTCCCATTCCAGGAAACGGATTTGAACGGCGCCTTGTTGTTGCTGAAGATCAAGCGTGGGTACGCCTTTGAGATAGCGCGCCCCCTCGTTGCCAAGAATAAGTCCTTGGACGTCAATTTTCGGCGCAGCACTTGTAGGTGTGGCAAGCAAAGAAATAGAGACCGCTGCAACATACATTCTCATCGGCAATACCCCCCGCCGATTTTTGTCCGAGCGAGGCTATCATCTGTTAAATTTCCGTTTAATTCAAGCTCTCGGCAAAGCGACTTGGCCTCAATGCTTGGTATGAAAAGACCCCGGATCGCTCCGGGGTCTTCTATTGTCTGTTGAAGATTGTCACCCAATTGTACTGACGGAGACCCTAAGTAACTCAATTTCCTTTGTCAGAGTCCGAAACCAATCGCCAAGTTCGTCGCGCGACATGACGCGGGCATTTAGGTGCCGTTCCGGATGGGGCACCAGCCAAACGCTGATGGGCGCCCCTCCCTGACTGGCTACAACGATATAGGCATGCGCAACCAGGTTGCGGGCTGCAATTAGGGACTTGGAATCGGCCCCAGCCAGCTGGTCGGGCGTTAGGCGCCCCAGCTTCTGGCTAAACATCTTAGGTGAGTCCGGGCCGAGCGCTGCGGTTAGCTCGATTTCGAGTGCACAAAAGGCCTGGAGTAATGCTTCGCGTTTGTCGCGGCATTCTTCCGCCAACGGTGGAACAACTTTTGCAGGGGCATTCATCGCGCCCAATTAGCGAATCATGATTAATAAAAGGCACCTCATTGCTGTGGGGGCTTCTCGTATTTGGGGCGGGACTTGGGATCGGCGAGCCGGCCCCTCCACCAGCTACGCTGGTTCCCCTCCCCGTTCCGGGGAGGATCTCGTCATCCCGCCATCCCCGGCCTCACCACCCGCTTCCCCTTCGTCCGGCTGGTGAGGTGGAACATGCGGCAGCGGTCGCAGCGGTAGGGTCTTAGGGGGACGGCGGAGCGATCGGCGATGAGCTGCGCATCCTCGGCCGAACGGAACCGCGCCTTCTTCTGGCAGATGCTCAGGCGGGTGCGCATAGGTTGTTCCTACACCGCTCGTCATTGCGAGCGAAGCGAAGCAATCCATGGATCGCCGCGCCGCCAGGGCGGCTCGCGATGACGATCAGTCGTCGTTAGACCCAGAAGTTATACACGCGCTCGATGACCCAGAAGCTGGCGAGGCCGCCGATCATGACGGCGGGGACGGCCGCGGCGCGGCGCAGATCGATCCGTTCCGGCACTAGCGCGAACAGCAAACGCATGGCCGCATATACCGCCGCGATGAACATCAATTGGCCGACCTCGACCCCGATGTTGAAGAACAGCAGGGCCAGCGGAATGGCGTTGGGCGGCAGGCCGATCTCCGCCAATGCCCCGGCAAAGCCGAGGCCGTGCAGCAGACCGAAGGTGAATGCCACCAGCCACGGCTGTTTCGAGGCCAGCCCCTCCCGCCCGCGCTGCTGCTGGATAATCTCGCTGGCGACGAACACGATCGACAAGGCGATCGTCGCCTCGACCGGCGGGCCCGGGACGTGGATGACGCCCAAAGTGGCAAGCGCAAGCGTGATCGAATGGGCAAGGGTGAAGGCGGTCACGGTCCAGAACAGCCGCCGGTTGAAGCCGACGATCATGATGAGCGCGAGCACGAAGCACAGGTGATCGAAGCCGGAGAGGATATGCTCGACCCCGAGCAGGCCATAGGAGCTGGCCACGGCCATTGCCCCCTGTTCCCGGGGGATATCGACCCAGGCGTTGGAGGGATGGACCAGGACGGTCGACTGGATGCCGTTCGCCTGCTGCACGCGGACCAATACGTCGGCGATGGTTCCCTGCAGGCCGACAAAGTAAATCCGCTTGCCGGCCAATCCGTCCGGAGACTCAATAAGGCGGCGTTCCACCCGCGAGTCCGAAAGTTCGCGCACGGCGGTTGGAGTGAGATCGCGAACGCCGGCGGGTAGCTGCAGCCTTACGGGCAGGGGCATGCCGCCGTTCGTCGGCGTTCGCCAAAGCAGCGAATAGCGGCCGGGAACGACCTCATTAATCTCAAGATAGGCGGGGCGCGATTCATGCGCCTGGACGGCGGTCGCGGCCATCAGCAAGCCCAGCCACAGCGCCAGCCGCAGCCACAGCCGGTTCATGAGGCCGGGCTTTTCGGCAGGACCACCTGGTAGTTTGCGCGCATTGCCGCGAACGCCTTGCGCTTCGCTTCGGCGCGCTGGTCGTCCTGCCAGGCGGATTCCATCTCCGCGCGGTCGACTTCGCTGAATGCGGGCACGCGGCCCGGCGTCATCGCCTCGACCAATATGAGATGCCAGCCTAGCCCTGACTCGACCGGTCCCTGCCAACCGCCGGGCCGGAGGAGGAACAGGGCCTTCGCAAATTGCGTGCCGAAGACGTTGGCGACCTCGTCCGGGGAGCGATTAGCGTAATAGTCATAGTCGGGGAAGCGGTCGCCGATCGATCCGCTGGCGCCGCATGACGATTTGGAGCGGAGCTGGGCCAATGCCGCTTTGGCGCGGGCTTCGGCCGGCCCGCCCGGGCTGTCGGGCGAAAAATAGGCGTGGCAGAAGGTGACCTTGGCGGGAAGCGCGAATTGCGCGCCATGTTGCCCGTACCACGCCTTCAGTTCGGGAACGGTCGGGTCGCGCAGGGCCGAAACATCCTCCATCAGGAATTCCAGCTTCTGCCCCAGCCGCCGGCGGACGATGGTATCGTCCTGGTCGAGGCCGAGCTTCAGGGCTTCGCGATAAAGTACTTCCTCGCGCACCGCGTCTTCGACCAGGTCGTGCCATTCGGCCGGGGTGGGCGGCCGCTTCCACTTGGCAGTCCAGCCCAGCTCGATCTGGCGCATGTCGTCGCTGGTCAGCTCGATCCGCGAACCCGGGTCCGCCACGCGCCGGGGCGTGACGGCGAGGTAGAGCATGAAGATGGCCGCGCCGATCAGCAGGAAAAGCAGCAGCGGTTCGTGCAGCGCCTTGCGAATGCGCTGCCTTACCGTTTGCGGCAACTGCTCCGCCCCCGGGGCCTTGTCGCTATGATCCCGTGGCAAGGGTCAGCAATCCCCTGTTGGCAGGCTTCGCCTTTGCCTTCGGCCGCGGATCGACATTTGCCGCGATCCTCACCCCGTTTTTCTGCAGGCGAGCCTGTGCGGTCGTGGGCGTGTACCAGATCGGCGATCCCCATGCCCGCTCCTGGACCGTGGGCGAAACGCCCTTCGGCGGCGCAACGCCCAGCGCCTTGGCATCATAGGTCGACCAGCGCGGCGTCGGGATCTGCAGCACGCGGACGTAATAGAAGGCATGCAGCGACGGATCGAAATCCGGATCGCGCCACACCTTCTTCAGCTCCACCGCGCCCTCCGTGTTGGTGTAGCTGGCGTTCTTGATGTCGACGGTGCTGCGGATCGCGGGGACCTTGCCCGTGCGCGGATCGGGCCTGCGATCCCCGGCCCACGCGACGTCATAGACCTTCTCGTAAAGCTTGGTGTCCTTGGTCCAGCCCTTGACGATCTGGATGCGGTCGAGGTTGCCGTCGTCGGGGTCCTTCAGCGCCCAGACAAGGAAGCTTGGCGCGCCGCCCTTTCTCGGCCGGAGGTCCCCGCCCATGGGCACGCCGTTGCGGTAGCCGACCTTGACCCAGTCGCGCTGGCCGAACACCGTCGCCGGATAGTTCCAGCCGCCAAACATGCGCACCTTAATGCGTACGCCGCTGGTGCCGTAGACCTCCTTGCGGCGCATGGCGTCAAAGATCGATTCCCGCGTATTCTGCTCGGCCCAGACGCCGGCCAGGCCCGACGTGCTCAGCTTCACAATGTCCATGCCGGCCTCGACCGTTCCGGCCAGGCGGGCCTTTGGCGAGCCGTCCAGGAAAGCATGCCCGCCGAAATAGTTCGACTGGGTATAGGCAGTGACCGTGTTGTGGGAATCGCCGGCACCGACCATGCCGAACTTATAGGGATTGTAGCCACGCGACGCCTGCATTGCCAGGCCGTGCTGATATGCTTCGCGGACGAAGCTGCCGTGCGGGTTGGAGTAGCTGTTATCGAGGCCGATCATGAAGTTCATCAGCTCATAGTCGGCGAACTCATCATTGGGTGACAGCTCGGGCGTGGTTTCCGACGTTCCCTTCAGCTGGTGAATCTCGGTCAGCGGCTCATTGTTGAGCCGCTCCTGGGCCCAGGCCGGCGTCAGGGGCTTGCCCTTGCCGTCGGTCGAGACCGGGAACATCAGCCCGTTGCTGAGGTTCCCGTTGTGGGAAATGGCGAGCAGGTCCGTGCCCGATTTCCGCTGCCCGTCCATCCACGCCCAAAGATCCTCGGCCTTGTCGGAATCCATGGAAGTGAAGGGGACCTGCGGCAAATGCTTGCTGTCGCGGAAGAAGATGTTGCGATGCATGTTCTGATAGCCAGGCGCCGACGTCCATTCATAGGAAACGAACGCGGTGAATTTCCCGGGCTGATTATATTTTTCGGAGATGGCGACATATTCGTCCCACACCGATTTTGTCAGCGCAGGATCCGCTAGGCCCGGGATCGGCTTGTTCGTGGCAATGAACGATACGAGATATTTGAAGACCTGCATGGCCTGCTCGGGAGAACTGGCCTTGAGCTTGTCGGCGATGGGAAGCTTGCTGACAGGCGACGTCGGATCGTTCGCCAGGCGGATCATGCCCAGATATTCCGAGTGATCGGTGACACCCTGGAAGTCGAGCGGCTTGTTTAGCTTCACTTCATAGCCGCCGGGATGCTTGATCGGCATGCCCATGGCGAACTGATATGCCTCGGCAGGTCCGGTCAGCGTGTTGCCGATCGTGAACGCATCCATCGACCAGCTGGTGTGGTTATGGGTCTGGCCGAAAAACACGTCCCGGTCGGGATTGCTGGGGATGGCCGCCGCCGGAGCGTCCTGCGCCAGGCTGACGGACAGCACGCCATCCGGAACAACCGCATCGGCATCGCGCGATTGCGCCAGATAAGCCCCGCCCGCCAGTAAAGCGACAACCGCGACGGAACCTGCAAATTTGCCCCTGTTCGACATCATGCCATCTCCTCAGCGAAACGCTGAATTCCCAAGGTCGACATTCCGGCGTTTAACGCCGCCTGCCCATCGGGACTTTTCCCTAGAAGGCATTAGCGTGAGAGACGGCTGAAACACCTCCAGCCAATCGCTGTAAAAAAGGGCAGCGCCGCGGATTGCGACGCTGCCCTTTTGCGCGCTTTGTCGCGCTTGCCCGTCGCTATTCCTTCTTGTTGGCGATCCAAGTGACCTTGGACTGGTCGCGCGGATCGACGCTGGTGAAGGCGAAGGACTTGCCGTCCGGGCTCGGGACGATCGTCGTCACGCCAATTTCCTTGCCGTCGCGCGTATAGGTCTCGCGAAGGCTGTTCGCGCCATCGCGCGCGATGGCGACCATGGTTCCGCCCGGATCGTTCTGGACCGCCACGGCCGGCCCGCCGAGCTCGGCGGTATAGCCCTGGCCCTGGCTGCTCTGGGTCACGGTGTTGCCGCTAATCTTGTAGACCATGTCCAGCGCTGCCTGGGAATAGTCGGCGAACTTGTCGGGCATCCACTGCCCCGAAATGGCATGGGCGCCGGCCGGGGCAGGCCCGGCCCGGGTCGAGGTGGCAGTTCCCTCGATGGGCGGCGAATTGGGGGTGGTCGCATCGACGAACTTGGTCGTCATCGTTTTTCCGTCCTCCGATACCTGAAGGACAGTCGATGAAACCTCCTTGTCGCCCTTCTTGCGGTGGAATTCGACCGTGCGGTCGTCCACAGCCTTGATCTGCAGGCTGTCATAATAAGGACGATCCGTCACGGGGTGGAACTGGCCGTCGGCCGAGGCGGTCAACGGAGGGATGCAAGTGCTGCATGAATAAGTGCCGTCCTTGAGCAGGAATTCGTTCGGCTTCTGCTCAAACTTCAGGCTGGCCAGGTCGACCTTCCAGGTGCCGTTCAAGGCCTCCAACGACGCGGATTCCGCGACGGCGGCCTCGTTGCCGGCCGGCTGCTGCTTGCACGCCGGAAGCGACACAACCAGTGCCGCCGCAATCGCGGTCGAGATCAACATCCTCATGGTGATACCCCCTTCTTTTACGCGAAAGGGAAGGCCCACTGCGGACGATCCCCCGCTTGAGGCGGCCCCGTCACAGCAAGATAGTATTGCTGGCGGGCAGGGTCGTCCGAAACAGGGGCGTAATGACTCGCCGCGGACTCCACAAGTGACGAATTAACCCGTGCTAGTAACCCATGAGTGGAAACATTTCCCTGCTACGTGGCGACGCAGGAATCGGCAGCGGCCTGGCCGGGAAGGGCCGGGACGAGGCACCGCAGCAAAACGGCCCCGCATCCTGGGCCCCGTCAAAGTAGTACCTTGATGGGACCCGATCCGCGGGGCCATTGTTTTAGAGAACTGGACCCCGGCCAAGGCCGGGGAACAGCTTAGTCGTTGTCATCCCGATTCAGGAACGCGGGAGCGAACTCGGGCGCGGGGCCTTCGTCGTTTCCGCCTTCACGCTCGCGCCGAGGCCCACGGTCGCCACGGCCTTCGCCGCGCGGTCCGCGATCCCGGTCGCCGCCTTCACGGCGCGGGCCACGGTCGCCGCCGTCGCGCCGAGGTCCACGGCCATCGCGGCGCGGGCCGCGATCGCCACGGTCACCGCGCGGACCACGATCGCCGCCTTCGCGGGGCTCGCGCGCGGGGCGGGTGTCCTCAAGCTCGGCTCCGGTTTCCTGGTCGACCAGGCGCATCGACAGGCGAACCTTGCCGCGCTGGTCGACCTCGAGCAGCTTGACCTTGACCTCCTGGCCTTCGGTGAGGACGTCGCGGACATTCTCGACCCGCTCGTTCTTGATTTCCGAAACGTGGACCAGGCCGTCCTTGCCGGGCATGAAGGTCACGAACGCGCCGAAATCGACGATGTTGGCGACCTTGCCGGTGTAGATGGTGCCGACTTCCGGCTCCGCGACGATGCCGTGGATCCACTGGCGAGCGGCCTCGATCTGCGACAGGTCGGACGAGCTGATCTTGATCAGGCCTTCGTCGTCGATGTCGACCTTGGCGCCGGTCGTCGCGACGATTTCGCGAATGACCTTGCCGCCGGTGCCGATGATCTCGCGGATCTTGTCCTTGGGAACCTGCATCGTCTCGATCCGCGGCGCGTGCGCCGACAGCTCGGTACGGGTGTGGTCGAGCGCCTTGGCCATTTCGCCGAGGATATGCGCGCGGCCTTCGTTCGCCTGGGCGAGCGCGACCTTCATGATCTCCTCGGTGATGCCGGCGACCTTGATGTCCATCTGCAGCGCGGTGACGCCGTTCGACGTGCCCGCAACCTTGAAGTCCATGTCGCCGAGGTGATCTTCGTCACCAAGGATGTCGCTGATGACCGCGAAATCCTTGCCTTCCAGGATCAGGCCCATGGCGATGCCCGCGACCGGGCGCGCCAGCGGAACGCCGGCGTCCATCATCGCAAGCGAGCCGCCGCAGACGGTGGCCATCGACGAGGAGCCGTTGCTCTCGGTGATGTCTGAGAGAACACGGATCGTATAGGGGAACTCCTCCGCGCTCGGCAGCATCGGGTTCAGCGCGCGCCAGGCGAGCTTGCCGTGACCGACTTCGCGACGGCCCGGCGCGCCGAAGCGGCCGACTTCGCCGACCGAATAGGGCGGGAAGTTATAGTGCAGCATGAAGCGCGAGTAGGAAAGACCCTCCAGCCCGTCGATCATCTGCTCGGCGTCCTTGGTGCCGAGCGTGGTGGTAACGATCGCCTGGGTTTCGCCGCGGGTGAACAGCGACGATCCATGGGTGCGCGGCAGGAAGCCGACAATCGCCTCGATCGGGCGAACCGTCTTGGTATCGCGGCCGTCGATGCGGCGGCCTTCCTTGAGGATCGCGCCACGGACGATGTCCGCTTCGAGGCTCTTGACGGCCTTCGATGCAGCCATCTGCTCCTGCGGGTCAGCGTCGGTGAAGGCTTCCTTGGCCTTTTCGCGCGCGGCATTGAGAGCGGCGGAACGCTCCGACTTGTTCGTCAGCTTGTAAGCGGCCTCGACGTCCGTGCCGATCAGCTTCTTGAGCTTGTCCTTGGCCGCGGTCTTTGCATCGCTAGTGGCGAGCTCCCACGGGTCCTTGGCGGCCTTCTCGGCGAGGCTGATGATTGCTCCGCAAACCTTCTTGCTCGCTTCGTGGGCGAACATGACGGCGCCGAGCATGACGTCTTCCGAAAGCTCCTTGGCTTCAGATTCGACCATCATCACCGCATTGGGCGTGCCGGCGACAACCAGGTCGAGCTGGCCGGCCTTGATCTGCTCCTGCGACGGATTGAGGATATACTCGCCGTCCTGGTAGCTGACCCGTGCCGCGCCGATCGGGCCCATGAAGGGCACGCCGGAAATGGTGAGAGCAGCCGAAGCCGCGATCATCGCGACAATGTCCGGCTCATTCTCGCCATCGTAGCTAAGCACCTGGGCGATAACGAGAACCTCGTTATAGAAGCCTTCAGGGAAGAGCGGGCGGATCGGACGATCGATCAGGCGGCTGGTCAGCGTTTCCTTTTCGGTCGCGCCGCGCTCTCGCTTGAAGAAGCCGCCCGGGATACGCCCGGCGGCCGAGAATTTTTCCTGGTAGTGGACAGTCAGCGGGAAGAAATCCTGTCCCGGCTTGACCGACTTGGCGGCGGTTACCGCGCAGAGGACGACGGTTTCGCCGAGGGTCGCCAGAACGGCGCCGTCAGCCTGGCGGGCAACGCGGCCCGTTTCGAGCTTCAGGGTTTTTCCACCGAGCTCGATTTCCACAGTTTTGATATCAAACATATTATTTCCTTCACCCCGCGGGCCGGATGCCGGCGGGGACAGCATTTGGCAGACAATCCGGTCTGCGAGCGGCGCGGGGCCTAATTTGCCCCAAAAAAGGCTGGCCGCCGGAATGCGGCCTTGCCCCAAAATGCGAAGGGCGCCGCTCGGGCGCCCTTGCCTGTTACTTACGGAGGCCCAGCTTGGTGATCAGGTCACTGTAGCGGGCGGTGTCTTCGCGCTTGAGATAGTCGAGCAGCGAGCGACGCTTGTTGACCATCATCAACAGACCGCGGCGCGAGTGGTTGTCCTTCGCGTGGGTCTTGAAATGCTCGGTCAGGGTTTGAATGCGACTAGTCAGGATCGCGACCTGCACTTCGGGCGAACCGGTATCGTCGGCGCCGCGGGCGTGGGTCTTGATCAGTTCCTGCTTCTTCTCAGCGGTAATCGACATCTAGCACTCCTTATCTGTCTATAGGTTGAACCCGCGCACGACCTTGATCGCGCTCCCGTCGCTCTCGACCAGCGCGACCGGCGTTGTGCCGTCCATCGCCAGATGAAGCCCCGGGGTTACGGGGGTCCCGAAAAGTTGCTGTCCGTGACGGAGCAGCTGTGCCTGTTCGGGGGTGACGGGGAGGCCCGGGATGTCGTCCAGACCCGCTTCAAGCGGGAGAACCGTCCTCGTCAGTTGGCGCGCCTTAGCGGCATCGGCCAGAAAGTCCAGCGAAATCGCCTGTTCCAGGGTGAAGGGACCGGCCTTCGTGCGCCTCAACATGGGGATATGCCCGACGGTGCCGAGCGTGTGAGCAATGTCGCGCGCGAGGCTGCGGATGTAGGTGCCTTTACTGACGGTGGCGGAGAGGGTGACGGTGCCTTCGGGGTCGAAATCGACGATGCGGAGGCCGTGGACGGTGACGTTGCGCGGCTTCAGCGACACGGTTTCGCCCGCCCGGGCGAGGTCGTAAGCGCGCTTTCCGTCAACTTTCAACGCAGAGAAGGCCGGCGGGACCTGCTCGATTGCGCCGGTGAAACTCGGGAGGACGGCCTCGATGGCGGCGCGGGACGGGGTGATGTCGCTGCTTGCGATCACCTTGCCTTCGAGATCGAGCGTGTCGGTCTCCTCGCCGAAGCGAACGGTGAAGTCGTAGGCCTTGGTCGCATCGAGCATCCGGCCGGCAAGCTTGGTCGCCTCGCCGATGGCGATCGGCAGGACGCCGCTTGCCAACGGGTCGAGTGTTCCGCCATGACCTACCCTGGTCTTGGGATGACCCGCTTCGCGCAGTGCCCGCTTTACCAGGGACACGGCCTGGGTCGAGCCCATGCCGACGGGCTTGTCGAGGATGATCCAGCCGTGAGCGCAGGTAATGGCAAAAGGTCCTATTCGTCGAGCAAGGCGGCCCGGACTAATCCGGCAGCGCGCGGTACCAAGCATGCCCGGCCGCTCCAGCGCAAGGCAGCGAACATATCGTCCAGCCCCGCGATCTCGGTCGTCATTCCGCTTTATAATCGCGCTGCGCTAATTGGCGCGGCGATCGACAGTGTCCTCGCCCAGGAGTTTCAGGACTTCGAACTCCTCATTGTTGACGACGGTTCGACCGACGAGGGTCCCGCGATCGTGGAAGCCATGGAGGATCCGCGCGTACGCCTGATCCGGCAAGACAGAAATCGTGGTGCCAACGCCGCCCGGAACGAGGGCGTTCGCCAGGCGCGCGGGCACATCGTCAGCTTCCTCGACAGCGACGATTATTTCCTACCGAACAAGCTGCGGATCGTTGCCGACTGCTTCGCGGCGCGGCCTGGGCTGGGGCTGATGATGGACAGTTTCCGCAAGACCCGACGACGCGGACGGCAAACCGACTGCCGCAACCCGACGCTTGAGAACCGCGAGGAGCTGATCCGGGCCCTGTTCGATCGCCGAATCTGGAAATCGACCTCCGGGATCAGCGTGACGCGCGAAGCCGCGCTGGCCGTCGGCTTGTTCGATGAAGAGCTGAAACGGCGCCAGGACCTGGATTTCCTCGTGCGCGTGATCCGTGCCGTGCCATCCCTGAGCTGTCCCGATGTGACCTGGGTGAAAACCTATACGGACGACAGCATTTCAGCGAACCTCGGCGGGTTTATGGATGCCTTTGTCGCCTTTTGGGATCGCCATCCGGATTATTACGACGATCCCGTGCTGAGGCGCGGCTTCTCCCTCGATCTTGCGCGGCATGCGTTGCGGTTGGCGAAGCTCGGGCGCTGGTCACAGCTGCGGGAGAGTCTCGGCGTTGTGAGCAGGCGAGTGGGCCGCGTCAACACGGCCAGGGTGCTGTCAAGGGGCGCTGCCGAATTGGCGAGACTCAACCGCCACCGGCGCTCAGGCGGTGACCGGGGCCATCGGCTTGAAGGGCGGTAGCGGGTCCAGGCTGCGGGTCACCGAACTGGTTATCTGGCCGGCCAGGAGCACCGTGAAATAACCCAGGGCGATCAGCAGGGCGAAAGGCCGCTCGTACCAGGGCATTCCCACGACGTCCCCCCGCAGCAGGACACGTTTGCCCGCGCGTGCCAGTTTCTTCGCATAATGCACGAAGGCGTAGCCCAGCCGGCCAACCCGGCTTTTCGTCCGCGTGTGATAGGTAACGAAGTCGCTGTCGAAACCCGCGGTCCAGGCGCGCCAAACGAGGAATCGGAGGCCCGGGTGCGGGGCGTGAATCGCCTTGGCGTCGGCAGTCCGGACGTACAGATGCCCTTCCTCTTTGATGCCGCGCAGCCAGAATACGCATTGTTTCTTGAAGGCTTGCAGATCGGGGAAGGGATGCTCGCGGAAGAAATCGGTGCGGACCGCGCAATTATTGACGTGGATCGAATTGCGCCTCTCGGTCTTCTCCCGGTCGCCCTCGAGGTCGAAGATCCAGGTCAGCGCCATCGCGCGCGAAAGAAAATCCTCGTGGCCGAGGCGGGTGAAGCCGCCCACGGCCATGACCTTCGGTTCCGCGAAAGGCGTCAATAAAGCGTCGAGCCAGCCCGGCTGTGGAATTGCGTCGCTGTCGATCATGACCGCAAGCGGCGTCCTGGTCCGGGCGATCCCATAGTTCTTGAGCTTGTAATAAGTCAGATTTTCCGTGGGGACGACTTCGAGATCGGCCAGATCGCGAAGCTGTGGCGCTTCGCTGTCGATCACCTTCTCGACCGTGCCGGCGGGAACGGCATGACGGTTGTAGAGGTACATGATCCGCGGTTTTTGAGGCATGCGATCGGCGACGGCGGCGAGTTCGCGCGCAAGACCGTCCATCGCCTTGCGGGTCCAGTCGTCGGCGACATCGATCGCATTCTCCCACTCAATGAGCAAAGTGATCGGCGGGAGCGGGGAGGAGTTTTCCATGGCCAGCAGGTTAGCGCGTGCCCGCACCTACCTCAATGCCGGGCTTCACCCTGGGTCCGTGCGATAAAGTCGAGGATCGCCCGAGCCTGCCGCTCCGATGCGGGAACCGGTGAAGGGTCAAGCGACTTTGCCGTCAGGTCTCGCTGAAGCTGCTCGTAGCCGGGCTGCCGTTCCTCGGCAGCGGCAAGTGCAGGTCCAAGTTCCTCAACGTGCTCGATCACGGTGCCGAGCCGCCAATGGAGATAATTTTCGCTCGAGCGCCAATCGATATGGTCGAGGTTGAGGAAGATGCAGGGGCGAGGCCGGCGAAGGAATTCATACACCTGGCTGGAAATGTCGCCGACGTAGACATTCGCGGACTCCGTATAGGTCATGTCGATGGACCGTATGCTGCCGCGGTCGATCAGGACGTTGGGCGATGACGAGCGGACAATGGGGCCGCCCTTAAGCTTGACGTGCGGCGCCACGATGAAATTCCAGTCGGGAATGGCTTCCATCTGGCGAACGAGGGCCTTTCCATGCCTGAACCAAGATGAAAGCTTGGCGTCGAAATGAGGGTTGTAGAACGCGACCGGATTGTCGTTCGGGAAAATCCTTTCCGGCGCGCGCGCCAGCTCAAACTTGGCGTAGCCTACGACCTCGCAATTTTCCGCCGTCGCAAGGCCGCGGGCGATCAGCCGCTCCTTATCCTTGGGTCCGTTGACGAGGGTCAGGTCGGCGAAACGATGCTTCGGGTTATAGCCGCCCTCGCGATCCCCGGCCCCGTGTTTCAGGTGAATCAGGCGGGATCGGAAACCGGGAATAAGCTTGAGGTGCCCGCTCGTCGTTTCGGTCGTTACGATCGTCGGATAGCGACGAATAATGTGCTGGTTCAGCAGCAAGGTCAGTCGACGTCCGGGCGGCTTGAAAAGCCCGTCCGGCGACCGTGAAGGAGCCCTTAGCCGCTTGAGCTTAAGGCGACCCTCCGGATCGTAGGAGCGAATGAAATCGAGCCCCGCTTGGCTTGATGCAAGCACGGTTACCTCTACGCTAGGTTCCCGCGCCAGACGAAGGGCCGCCGGAAGCCAGTGGAGGAACTGATGCGCCTGGGCGATCGCCAGGAAAGCGATGCGGGTCGGAGCGACCGATTGGCCTGGGTCAGTCGACATACTGAACTTACCCGTCATTTCCATGCCTAATCGTCGACCCGCAGGCGGCGACAATCCGACCGTAGATTCACGATCGGCGCCTGATAGACAAGGCCGCCTGCTTTGACCATAAGTTCGCCGGCCTTCCGGAGGACCGCCAAATCTTGTTTTCTATCGCCTGGCCAGCGTGAGCAGGCGCCGCAAAATCGAACAGCTCGCCTGGCGTGAGTATCTGCCTTTAGCCGGGACCGTCGCCACATGGGCGGTGGTCGTGGCGGCAATCGGCCATGCCGACACGGCGCGCCTGCTCGCGGCCGTCGCCGCTATCCGGGCCGTGCAGCAACTGACCAAATTGGCAACGCAGGCCCCGCTCATGCGGCGGATGAAGGCGCCGCGGGAAATTCGCCGGCAAGCGCGCCGGCTGGCGATGACAATGCAATGCGCGGCTTTGGCCGCAGCGATGATTCTGGTGGCTTTGCTGTCGGAGGCGATGAAGAGCATCGGCCAGCAACAGGTTGCTGCTTTCCTGCCGTTCATCGCGCTGGGCATGCCCGTGCGTTATCTGCGCTTCGCCGACATCCGGGTGGCTTCCCCCTATTACCGGCTGGCGATGTCGGCCGGCGGGCTTGTGCTCGTCTTGATCGGGTGGGCCGCGGGTTGGCAGGCCGCGGCGCTGGGCGTGGCATTCGGGGCGCGCGAGTGGATCGCCTATATAACCCTGCGCTTATGGCCCCGCATTCCGCACGAGCCCCGCTACCCCAACAACGACCCCCTAAAATTTGCGGAAGTCGCACGCTATACGGCGATCCTGGGCCGCCGCCTGTTGACGTATCGCCTGGGAAAATCGCTGCTGACGGTATTCGGCCCGATCGGCAATTTCGCTGCGCGGACTGGCCGAGGATTGAAGCTGCACCAAAAGCTGGAGCCCTATGTGCCGCACCATTTAGGCGGCTTCATCCTGTTCACCGCAGCGTCCTTCGCAGGGGCCGTCTTCCTGGCCTTGCGCAGTGGTGAGCCCGCGGCGATGATCGGGGCGGCCGGCCTGTGCCAGGTGGCGGCAGCCGCCGGCAATGTCGTCATGCTGTGGCGATACCTTCCGACGCGCGACGCGGACGCCATTGCCGAAGAAGACGATGACGATGACTGAGCGGCTAGGCTAGCGGGCAAAGGCGGAGCTTGACCATCAGGGGCAGGCGCCATCTTTCGTCGCGACCTTGAAGTTGCTCAGCCTCACAGCTTCGGCCAGCTGGGGCCAATGTTCGAAGGCAAGCCCGCCATTCGCCGGCAGCGTACAGGACCGGATCGGCACCGCCTTGCCCTTGCCGATCAGTTCGGCCTGGTAGGTGTAGGCGACCGAGTTATTGCTGCTGATCGTCATGGTCGTGCCCATCATGGAGCGGACGGTCACGATTACCTGGCCTTTGTTAGCCTTCGTCGAAGGTGCAACCTTGCGCGCCTTGGCCGGCTGACCAGCCTGAATTGCAAAAACCCAGCTTTCGCCCGTTTTCACGCTGAGGCCAGGGGCCTTGGCGGCTGAAGTCGTGGTGGCCAGGGCCAGGAGGACGAGGGCGACAATTGGGCGCATGAGACCGGGCAAGGCTAGCCGAGCCAGCCTATCACTTCCACTCTTCACGAAGGACCGAAAAAAGGACCGTGTCGCGAACGTGACCGTTCCAGGTGATGCGATCGGCGCGCATTACGCCTTCTCGTGTCGCCCCAAGCTTGGTCATCGCCGCCTGGCTGCGCTTGTTGCGCTCGTCGACGCGGAATTCGACCCGGCGAAAACCGCAATCGAAGGCGCGGCGCAGCATCATGTCCTTGATCCGCCGGTTGAAGCCGGTGCCGCGAAGATGCGGGCGATAATAGGTGCCGCCAATCTCCAGCACTCCGCGGCCCTCGTCGATACCAAGGAAACTAGACATTCCGGCCAACTCGTCGCCCTCGAACAGGACGAAGGTTCGATTTCGGTCGTTGCTTCGGTAAAAGTCGATGCTGTCATCAAAGCCGTCGGGGCCGAAATTATTGGCGTAAACCTGCCAGATGTCGCAATCCTCGGCGCAGGCAGATTTGAGCGGTTCCCGATATCGCTCGGAAAACAGCTCGGCACGGCAATATTCGCCCTGCATGGGCGCATCAAGTTCGCTCATCCCTCGCCGAGGTCCTGGGCCACGTGGCGCGATCGGAGGAGCGTGTCGATGTGGCTGCCCTCATCGAAGCTTTCGTCGGCGAGGAATTTGATCTTCGCCGCATATTTGGTTCTGACCCGGCTTGCCACTTCGCGCTGCAAGAATGCGGTGTGCGTCCGCAGTGCCTTGAGCACTTCATCCTCGTCCTGGCCAAGCAGCGGCTTCACGAACACGGTGGCGTGGCGGAGGTCGGGCGACATGCGGACTTCGGTCACTGATACGAGGTGGCTCGCCAGCGTGTCGTCATGCACGTCGCCGCGCTGGAGTATTTCGCTTAGGACATGGCGCACCTGCTCGCCGACGCGAAGTAAGCGGACCGAGCGGCCTTCGGGGGTTTCAACTTTTCGCATCAGCTTACGTGTCCTCGGCTTTCGCCCCGCACGAGTCGCGACGTGAAGGTGCCGCGGGCAACCAAGGTTCCGTCATGGTCGAACAATTCGCCCTCAGTAAAGGCAATCGTTTTGCCGCAACTGATCACTCGTCCACGGCCGATGAAGTTACCGAACCGCGCCGCGCGCAGGAAAGAGATGCTGCAGTCGACAGTGACGGGGAACATCTCACCATCGAGCTGGGCGAAGAGCGCCGGCCCATGTGTGTCATCGAGCATCGCAGCGATGAAGCCGCCCTGCACCATTCCCTGCGGATTGGCGAAGCGCTCATCGATCGTAAAGCCGATTTCGATCGTCCCGGCTTTCGCGTCGATCGCTCGCAGCGTCCAGCCCAATAGGGCCGACGCCGCGGGCAATTCGAAGCGGTCGAACACCGAGGGAGGCGGTGCGGCATCCATGGATTACAGCGTCCGAGCGCGTTCCTCGGTCTCAAACACTTCGAGGTTGTCGCCCGGCTTGATGTCGTTGGTGTCGGCCAGGAGCACACCGCACTCCATGCCCGCGTTGACCTCTTTCACATCGTCCTTGAAGCGACGGAGCGAGGTGATCGTCGTCTTGCTGACGATGACATCGTCGCGCGTGAGGCGCGCGTGGAGGCCCTTGCGGATGACGCCTTCGAGAACGAGCAGGCCGGCGGCCTTGTCCTTCTTGCCCGCCGGGAAAACCTCCTTGACCTCGGCGCGGCCGACGACCGTCTCGATGATCTCCGGACCAAGCTCGCCCGCCATCGCCGACTTCACCCAATCGGTGAGGTGGTAGATGACGTCGTAGTAGCGCAGTTCCACCTTGTTGCGCTCGGCAGTCTCGCGCGCCTTGGCATTGGGGCGGACGTTGAAGCCGATGATCGGCGCGCCGGTCGACGCGGCAAGGGTCACGTCGCTCTCGGTGATCGCACCGACCCCCGAATGGAGCACGCGAACGCGGATCTCGTCGGTCGAGATCTTGTTGACCGCATTGACGATCGCTTCGACCGAACCCTGCACGTCGGCCTTGACCACCATCGGAAATTCCTTGGTAGTCGAGGCGCGGTTGGCGAACATATTTTCGAGGCTGACCGGCGCCGACGTGGTCCGCTTCTTGTCGAGGACCGACTGCCTATAAGCGGCGACCTCGCGGGCGCGGGCCTCATTCTCAACCACGGTCAGCTGGTCGCCGGCCGACGGCACGGCGCCAAGGCCGAGCACTTCGACGGGGAATGACGGACCTGCCTGCTTAACCTGGCGGCCATGGTCGTCGATCATCGCGCGGACCTTGCCCGATGCAGCCCCGACAACGATGATGTCGCCGACGTTCAACGTGCCGCGCTGGACCAATACGGTCGCCAGCGGGCCGCGGCCCTTGTCGAGCTTGGCTTCGACCACGGTCGCTTCCGCGGCGCGTTCGGGGTTGGCCTTGAGCTCGAGGATTTCGGCCTGGAGGTTGATCGCTTCCAGTAGGCCGTCGAGGTTGGTTTTCTTCAGTGCCGATACCTCGACGTCCTGGACGTCGCCGCCCATCGCCTCGACGATGATCTCGTGCTGCAGCAGCTCCTCGCGTACCTTCTGCGGATTGGCGCCGGGCTTGTCGATCTTGTTGATCGCCACGATCATCGGAACGCCGGCCGCCTTGGTGTGGTTGATCGCCTCGATCGTCTGAGGCTTCAGTCCGTCGTCCGCCGCCACGACCAGCACGACGATGTCGGTGACATTGGCGCCGCGGGCCCGCATTTCGGTAAAGGCTTCGTGACCCGGCGTGTCGAGGAAGGTGACCTTCGACCCGTCCTTCAGGGTGACCTGATAGGCGCCGATATGCTGGGTAATGCCGCCGGCCTCTCCCGAGACGACATCCGCGCCGCGGATGGCGTCGAGCAGCGACGTCTTGCCATGGTCGACATGGCCCATGATCGTAACCACCGGCGGGCGCGGTTGCAGTGTCTCGTCGGCGTCGACGTCGATCGAAGTGTCGATGTCAATGTCGGCCTCTGACACCGGCACAAAGCGGTGGCCGAATTCCTCGATCAGCAACTCCGCCGTATCGCGGTCGATGGTTTCAGTAATAGTGACAGGCGTTCCAAGCTTGAACATCGACTTGACCAAATCGGCACCGCGCTCGCCCATGCGCTTGGCGAGCTCCTGGACGGTGATCGTCTCGGGCACCTGAACGTCGCGGACTTGCTTGACGGCGGGGCCGGCCTGCTGATGGGCGCGCTTTTCCTTTTCGCGGGCGCGGCGAAGCGCGGCCAGGCTGCGGGTGCGGCTATCGTCTTCGCCGGTGAGGGCACGGGAAACGGTCAGCTTGCCAGCATGGCGGCGCTCGTCATGGCCGCGGCCGGGACGGCCAGGCTCGGTGCGCTTCGGCGCATGAGTTGGAGCCGATGCCGGCTTGCGGAAGCTGCGATCATCTTCCGGCTCTTCACGGACCGGAGCGGCGGCGGGCTGGGCTGCTTCTTCCGCCGCGCGACGCTCGGCCTCAGCAGCTTCGTCGGCTGCCCGTCGAGCGGCTTCTTCCTCGGCCTTGCGATTTTCTTCGGCGCGACGCTTTTCGTCCTCGGTCTGCACCTGCTTGGAGCGGTCCTCGCGGCGGCGCGCTTCCTCCAGCGAGGTCATGCGCGCTTCCTCGGCCTCACGCAGCAGGCGTTCCTGCATTTCCTTGCGCGCGGTGATGTCATCCACTGGACGCTTGGCAGCGGGCTTTGGAGCGGGCGCGGCCGGCTTTGGCGTCGGCGCGGGGGCCGCAGCCTCGACCTTGGGTTCGGGCGCGGGCGGTGCTTCGCCCGGCTTGCCCAGGATACGGCGCTTCTTGACCTCGACCACGACGGTGTTCGAGCGGCCATGGCTGAAGCTCTGCTTCACCTTGCCCGTCTCGACCGTGCGCTTCAGGCCCAGCGGCGGCCGGGTACCAAGCTTGGGCTTCTCGCTCTGGTCGGTCATGCGTTTCCTTCGTCTACAAATTCGTCAGCCGCGCTCGGCCCAGCGGTGCGGCCGCCGTCTAGCCCAGCATCGGGGTCAATGAAAGCTTGCCACCGGTCGATGGCATGCGTGACGCGCCTTGCGGCTGCGGCATCGGTCAAGGCGATGTGTACCACATTCTCGCGGCCCAGCGCCATCGACAAGATGGTGCGTCCCTCGGGAAAAACCAACCCAGCCCGGTCGCCGCCGCCTACGCGCCACGCCTGGTCGAGCCGCTTGCGCCCATCTTCTCCAGCGTCGGCGGCGTGGATCAGCAGGCGAACCTTGCCCTGGCGGGCAGCGGCTTCGACCCGTTCGGCGCCGGTGACTAGGGTTCCTCCGCGAGCCTCAAGGCCAAGCCGATCGAGCGCCTGGGCCCGAAGCGTCGCCTCGATCCGATCACCCAGGTCGGCCGGTATATGGATGTCGCCCGTCTTGAATGCGCGGGCCAGGGCGCCCTTGAGCTTGCCCTTGGCATTGGCCTCGTCAAGCGCCTTTCGGCCGACGCCGATCCACGCTCCGCGGCCGGGCGCACGGGCACGGACGTCGGGCGCGACCTGGCCATCGGGCCCGAGCGCAAGCCGGATCAGCTGGTCCTTCGGACGCGTGGCGCGAGTAAGAACGCAGGTCCGCTCGGGACCCGCGTCATTTACATCGCCGTCAGCGGCGTTCAGGCGATCATTGGTCCTTGTCCGCAACCGCGTCCTCCCCGGTTGAAGGCGCGTCTTCGGACCCCGACGCGGATGCGTCATCCTCAAACCAATGTGCGCGAGCGGCCATGATGATCTCATTGCCCTGCTCTTCGGTCAGCGAGTAGTCGGCCAGCACGCCGGCCTTTTCCTCGGTCCGCTTGCTGGTCTCGGCGCGGCGGCGCGGCTCGACCCGCTTCTTCTGGATGAGCTCGTCAGTGGCAAGATCGGCGAGATCGTCGAGCGTGCGGATGCCCGCCTTGCCCAAGGTCACCAGCATCTGCTCGGTGAGGTAGGGCAATTCGGCCAATGCATCTTCGACGCCAAGCTTGCGCCGCTCCTCGCGAGCGGCCGCCTCGCGGCGTTCGAGCGCTTCGGTGGCGCGGTTCTGAAGCTCGGAAGCGATTTCGTCGTCGAGGCCCTCGATCGAGGCGATCTCGTCGACGCTGACGTAGGCGACCTCCTCAAGGCTGGTGAAGCCTTCGGCTACCAGCAGCTGTGCCAGGGTCTCGTCGACGTCCAGTTCGCCCTGGAACATTTCCGACCGCTCGACGAATTCGCGCTGGCGCTTCTCGCTGGCGTCGGCCTCGGTCAGGATATCGATCTGCGAGTTGGTCAGCTGCGAGGCGAGCCGGACGTTCTGTCCGCGACGGCCGATTGCCAGGCTTAGCTGATCGTCGGGTACGACCACCTCGATCCGGCTCTCTTCCTCATCGATAACCACGCGGCTGACCGTCGCCGGCTGCAGCGCGTTGACGACGAAGGTCGCGGTATCCTCGCTCCACGGGATGATGTCGATCTTTTCGCCCTGGAGTTCCTGGACGACCGCCTGGACGCGGCTGCCCTTCATGCCGACGCATGCGCCGACCGGGTCGATCGAGCTGTCGTAGCTGATGACGCCGATCTTGGCCCGACTGCCCGGGTCGCGGGCGGCGGCCTTGATCTCGATGATGCCGTCATAGATTTCCGGCACTTCCTGCGCGAACAGCTTCTTCATGAAGTCGGGATGCGCGCGGCTGAGGAAAATCTGCGGCCCGCGAGTTTCGCGGCGGACCGACATGATCAGCGAGCGGATGCGGTCGCCGACACGGACCATTTCGCGCGGGATCTGCTGGTCGCGACGGATGACACCTTCGGCGCGACCCAGGTCGACCACGACATGGCCGAACTCGACCCTTTTCACGACGCCGGTGATGACCTCGCCGGTGCGATCCTTGAATTCCTCGAACTGCCGCTCGCGCTCGGCGTCGCGGACCTTCTGGAAGATGACCTGCTTTGCGGCCTGGGCAGCGATGCGGCCGAACTCGATCGGAGGCAGCGGATCGACGATGAAGTCGCCGACCGCGGCATCCTTCTTCAGCTTCTGCGCACCCTTGAGGTCGACCTGCTTGAAATGGTCGTCGGCCTCTTCAACCACCTCAAGAACGCGCCACAGGCGAAGGTCACCGGTGATCGGGTCCAGCTTGGCGCGGATGTCGTTTTCGGCGCCGTAGCGAGCACGGGCGGCGCGCTGGATCGCGTCCTCCATCGCCTCGATGACGATCCCCTTGTCGATCAGCTTCTCGCGAGCGACCGCATCGGCGATGGCGAGCAGCTCTGCCTTGTTGGCGGTAGCAGCGGCGGGCACGCCGGAAGCTGCAGTAGTGGCCATTTCGTTCAACCTTCCGTCTTGATTGTATCGGCGCCTTCAGTGCTGAGCGGCGCGGTGGCGTTGATGAGCTTGTCGGTCAAGAGCAACTTGGCCGAAGCGATGTTGGCGAAGTCGACCTGCCGCTCGCCCTTGGGCGTCGCGATCCGGATCGTGTCGCCGGAAATTCCCTCGATGATCCCGGACACCTGCTTGGCTCCGTCGACCGGCTCGGCGTACTTGATCCGCGCCTCATGACCCGCCCAGTCGGCGAAGTCGGAGCGGCGGGTCAGCGGCCGGTCGATGCCGGGCGAGCTGACCTCCAATCGATAGGCTTCCTCGATCGGGTCGGCCTCGTCGAGGATGTCCGAAAGCTTGCGCGAAATCTCGGAGCAGTCGTCGATCGTCAGCTGGCGCGTGTCCGGGCGCTCGGCCATAACCTGCAGCGTCGGGTCCGATGTGCCGCCAATCATCGCCACGCGCACGAGGTCGAAGCCCAATTCCTTGACGGCGGGCTCGATCAGTCGAGCGATGGCAACGGTGTCGGTCAAATGCACCTCGAGACAAAACCAAGCCCTCTCGGTGCCGGACCGTCCCCGGCCCGGCCTCAACGTCTTGACGATGTCGAGGAGAGTGGCCGCCATATAGGCGGGTGATCGCAGAGTCGCAAGAAGAAGAGTCAGCGGCCGAGGGCGTGGTTCTCGGCGCGGATCCGGATCGTCAAAACTGCAGCGTTGAGCAGCGAAAAGATGAGCGCGACCTGCCACAGGCCGAACACCAGCGGCAGCACGGCGATCTCGCCGATCACCACCAAATAGTTGGGATGGCTGACGAAGCGGTAAGGTCCGGTCGCGACCAGTTGCTCGCTAGGAACCACGATGATGCGCGTCGTCCAGCGAGGCCCCAGGGTCCGCAGCACCCAGATGCGCGCCGCTTCGATCAGAGCGAACAGGGCGAGGAAAGGGATATCGATCGACCGACCGGGTGCCAGCCACCACAGGGCCGACAGCCAGGCGGCGTGAAGGGCGATGATGTAGGGGTAGTGGGCGGCACCGACTTCATGCCCGCCGGCTGCGAGTAGCCTCCTGGTATTGGCCTGCGCAATCGGCAGCTCAACCAGTCTCTGCAGCGTGACGAACGCCAGCAGCGCAATTGACGGCCACATCAATGGCGCTCCAGCAATAATCCGGCGCAGGTGAAGCCGGGGCCGAAAGCAGTCATCAGCACATTTTCCGGCAGGCCGCGCTCGATCAATCGTTCCAGGACGAACAGAACCGTAGGCGCGCTCATGTTGCCGCAATCATTGAGGACGCCGCGTTCCAGGTCGAGCGTGCCGACGGGAAGGTCCAGCGCGGTTTCGATCGCATCGATGACTTTCACTCCGCCGGGATGGCAGCAAAAGCGGTCGATTGCGTTGCGGGTTCGACCCATCCGGGCAAGCATGCCGTCCACCGCGCCGGCCAATTCACGCTCGATAAACGGCGGGATCGCCCGGTCGAACACCACGGCAAGGCCCGGATCCTCGACCCGCCAGCCCATGATATTGAGCGTGTCGGGCCACATTCGTTCGTCGGCGCCGGCAATATTGGCGATTCCCTCTTCGCCGGCCGCGACGACTGCCGCCGCAGCTCCGTCACCGAAGATAGCGGTAGCGACGATTGCGGCGGGATCGTCGCTGTCCAGGCGAATGGCAATCGAACAGGTCTCGATGGTGACATAGAGCCAGCGCTTCCCGGGCTCGGCGGCCGCCAGTCGAGCGGCGGTCGCAAGCCCGTTCACTCCGCCGGCGCAGCCCAGGCCGAAGATCGGGACACGGCGGATATCGGGCCGGAAGCCGATTGCCGGGCCATTGCGCGCGTCAAGGCTTGGAGTGGCGATGCCAGTGGTCGACACCGCGACCACTCCGTCAATTTCATGTGGCTGGAGGCCGGCCCGCTTGATGGCTGCAGAAGCTACTTCGCGGAAAAGGGCATCGCACGCTTCCAGGTAGAGCCGGTTGCGTTCGGTCCAGCCGTGGTTGCCTTCATACCATTGTATCGGCGCGACGATATGGCGTTGGGCGATTCCGGCATTGTCGAACACGCCTGCCAGCCTGTCGAACAGCTCTTTCCTGCCGCCGAACAACTGGCGAGCCTTGGATTTTGCTTCGCTTTGTTCGACGATGTGCGGGGGAAGCGCTGTGGCGAGCGACAGAAGGCCGACCTTGTCCATACAAGCCTTTCAGTTCGCCCTGTTGGTAAGGAGAGATCGGATGAGCCGGGGAGTTTTGCAAGCGGCACTGGCTGCAATGATGCTGATGGGCTGCCAGTCAGAGGGTTCGGCACAGCGCGACGCGGCCGCCAGCAAGCGACCTTTCACGGTCACCGAGATCGCAAAGTTCAGCACGCCATGGGCCATGGCCTTCCTGCCTGGCAGCGGTGTTCCACTGTCCAACATGGCCCTGCTGACCGAGAAAGAGGGCAAGCTGTGGCTGGTCGATGTCGGTAGCGGCAAGCGAACGGCGGTTTCGGGCGTGCCAAGCGTGGTGGTCGCAGGGCAGGGTGGGCTGGGCGACGTCATGCCCCATCCCGATTTCGCGGGTAATCGGCGCATCTATCTCAGCTTCGTCGAGGGCGGCGAAGGTGGCACCAGTGGCGCGGCCCTGGGATATGGGACCCTCGATCTCGGCAATCCCGAGGCTCCGGCACTCCTTGATTTCAAGGTCATATGGCGCCAGCAGCCGAAGGTTTCGGGCGACGGCCATTTCTCGCACCGTATCGCCTTCGGTCCCGATGGCTTCCTTTACCTGAGCTCGGGCGAACGGCAGAAAATGGCACCCGCGCAGGACTTTAGCGGCAATCTCGGCAAGGTGTTGCGACTGACCGATGAGGGCGCGCCAGCCCCAGGCAATCCATGGGCATCGCGCGGCGGCGTCGCCGCCCAATTCTGGACGATCGGGCATCGCAACGTGCTGGGATTGAGCTTCGCGCCCGACGGCCGGCTGTGGGCCAGCGAAATGGGACCGCAGGGCGGTGACGAGGTCAACCTGATCCTGCCGGGCCGCAACTATGGCTGGCCGCGCGTCTCGAACGGGAGCCATTATGGCGGCGCAGATATTCCCGATCACAAGCCGGGAGACGGCTATGAGGCGCCGAAGGTCTGGTGGAATCCCTCGGTCTCGCCCGGGGCCCTGATGATCTACACCGGCGACAAATTCCCTGGCTGGAAGGGCGACGCGCTATTGGGCGCCCTGTCCGGCGAGGCATTCATTCGGGTCGACATCGACGGCGACAAGGCGCGCAAGGCCGAGCAATGGCCGATGGGCGCGCGCATTCGCGCCGTCGACCAGGGGCCGGATGGCAGCGTTTACCTGCTGGAGGATAATGGGCGGCTGCTCAGGCTCGAGCCGGCGGCCGCCCGCTGATCGTCAATCGACGGGCTGTGGCTCGTCAACCGGCTGCGGCACGGTCCGCAAATAGGGCTTAACCGTCTTCCAGCCGCCCGGGAATTTCTCGCGAGCAGCTTCGTCGCTGATCGAGGGCGGAATGATGACGTCCTCGCCCGGCTGCCAGTTCACCGGGGTGGCGACGCCCTTGTCTTCCGTCAGCTGGACGGAATCCAGCAGGCGCAGCACCTCGTCGAAGTTGCGGCCCGAGCTCATCGGGTAAAGCAACATGGCGCGGATCTTCTTGTCCGGGCCGACGATGTAGACGGTGCGGACGGTCGCGTTGCTGGCCGCCGTGCGGCCCGCGGCCGTATCACCGGCATCGGCCGGGAGCATATTGTAGAGCTTCGCGACATTGAGGTCACGGTCACCGATGACCGGATAATCGACCTTGTTGCCCGACACTTCCTCGATGTCCGGCAGCCACCTCCTGTTGTCTTCGGTCGCGTCGACGCTCAGGCCGATAATCTTGGTGTCGCGCTTGGCGAACTCATCCTCGAGGCCGGCCATATATCCAAGTTCGGTGGTGCAGACCGGAGTGAAGGCTTTCGGGTGCGAAAATAGGATCGCCCAATGGTCGCCGATCCAGTCATGGAAATTGATAGAGCCCTGCGTGGTTTCCGCGGTGAAATCCGGGGCAACGCTGCCGATTGAAAGCGTCATGTTTTCTTCCCTTGCTGAGTCGGTTGGATGGCGCCGCTATACTACTGCGGGCACCGGGACAAAATCGGGTTCGACCTCCACTGGGCGGTCGAGCCACTCCGGCGGGCTCAAGCCTTTGGAGCGGAGGAATTCGGGGTTGAACAGGCGCGACTGATAGCGCGTCGCCGGATCGCACAGCATGGTGACGATCGTCCGGCCCGGGCCCAGCTCCTTTGCGAGCCGGATGGCCCCGGCGACGTTCACGCCGGATGACAGGCCGAGCGCGAGACCCTCGTCCTTGAGCATGGCAAAAGTCGTGGCCAGGCTTTCCGCGTCGGGAATGAAGAAGCTTTGGTCGGGTGCGAAGCCCTCGAGATTGGCGGTTACGCGCCCCTGGCCGATACCTTCCGTGATCGAGCTTCCTTCAGCCTTCAATTCGCCGGTCTGGTAATAGCTGTACATCGCCGCGCCCGGCACATCCGCAAGGGCGATGACGATGTCGCGCTTCCGCTCGCGAAGTGCCCTGGCAACCCCCGCCAGCGTGCCGCCGGTTCCGATCGCGCTGACGAAGCCGTCGACCTTGCCTCCGGTCTGGTCCCAGATTTCGGGGCCCGTAGTGGCGACATGGATGTCGCGATTGGCGACATTGTCGAACTGGTTGGCGAATATGGCGCCATTCGGCTCCTCGCGCGCCAGTTTTTCGGCGACGCGGCCCGCGACCTTCACATAATTATTTGGGTTGCGGTAGGGGACGGCGGGCACCTCGATCAGGACCGCGCCCAGGGATCGCAACGTATCCTTTTTCTCCTGCGCCTGCGTCTCGGGGATGACGATCACGGTCTTCATTCCCATCGCGTTGCCGACGATGGTCAGGCCGATGCCGGTATTACCCGCGGTCCCGTCGACGATGGTCCCGCCAGGCCGAAGCTGCCCCTTCTTGATTGCGTCGCTGACGATGCCCAGCGCGGCGCGGTCCTTGACCGAAGCGCCGGGATTCATGAATTCGGCCTTGCCGAGGATGGTGCAGCCAGTCTCCTCCGACGCGCGCTTGAGCTTGATCAACGGCGTATTGCCAATCGCGGCGAGAACGGAGTCCCTGAAGTCCATGACCCGCATTTAGGTATGCTTCCGCCCCAGCGGAAGTACTCAGCCCAGCCGGCGGTAGCGAAACTGATGAGGCGTGCGGCCTTCGCGACGGGCCTTGGCGGCGTAGCGCGTCTCCGGCCAGCCGGACGGATAGCGCAGCCACTCGCCGGGTTCCTTTACCACCCATTCGAACTCGTCGGTGTGGCGCTGCATTACCATCAACAGCCAATTCAAATAGGTCGGATCGTCGGTGGCGACGCGGAACTCGCCGCCCGGCTTCATCTTGGACGCGATAAGCGCGAGCGGCCCATCGTTCATCATCCGCCGCTTGGCATGGCGCGCCTTGGGCCAGGGGTCGGGATGGAGAAGGTAGACCATCGTAAGCGATCGGTCGGGCAGCCGCCGAAGCACATCGAGCGCATCGCCCATGTGAATCCGAATATTGGCCAGCTTCTGGTCGCGGATATGGGCAAGCGCCTGGGCGACTCCGTTCAGGAATGGCTCGCAGCCGATGAAGCCATGGTCAGGCAGCAAGTCCGCGCGATAGGCGAGATGCTCGCCGCCGCCGAAGCCGATTTCAAAGTGCAGCGGGCGGTCGTCGCCGAACAGCCTTGCCGCCGTGATATCGCCCTCGCTGGGCACGGCAATGGCGGGGAGCAACGTTTCGACCAGATCGGACTGGCTCTTGCGCAGCTTATGCCCGCTCGACCGGCCGTAAAGGCGGTTGATGGTAGTCGGATCCGCTTCCGTTTTAGCAATCATCGGCGGCTCGTTAGGCGGCGAACATCTCACGCGCAACGCGATTGGAGCGGCGAAGGCGCGATGTTATGGTTTCGCCCGCGCAACGAGGAGCAAACTTCGGCGTGAAATGGGGAGGGAAATATGCGCTCTGGTGGAATCAACTGGCTGGCCGTGATCGTGGCCGCGATTGCGATCTACGTAATAGGATTCGTTATCTACGGAATGCTCGTCCCAGAGGAGGCGATGAGCGGAATGACCGATGCCGAAAAGGCTACGGCGATGTCGCGGATGATGTACGGCCCGCTGATGCCGATCCTGACGGCGGTGTTCATGGCCGTCCTGTTCAAATGGGGCCAGGTTGCCGACGCGATGGCGGGAATCAAGTGGGCGGTCGTGATCGGCCTGGCTTCGGCCGTGCCGACAATGCTCTACGGCTGGGTCTATGGCGGGCTGCCGACCGACATGACCATGATCGACTGCGCACATTTGCTGCTCGGCCACATTGCGGCCGGTGCGATTTTGGGAGGTTGGAAATAGCCAAACGCTGGGCGCCGCTAATCGGCGGCGCCCATATACCAATCAGGCGGGGACGGCCACTTCGGCCAACGCCGCCTTCAGGTCATCGACCAGGTCGGTCTTTTCCCACGGGAAGAGGTCGCCTTCGGCCTTGCGGCCGAAATGGCCATAGGCGGCGGTGGCCGAATAGATCGGCTTGTTGAGCCCAAGGTGGGTGCGAATGCCGCGCGGGGTGAGGCGGCCGAGCTTGCCGATCCGCCCGATCGCGGTCTCGATCACGTCGTCGCCGACCGTGCCGGTGCCGTGGGTGTCGACGTAAAGCGACAACGGCTCCGAAACGCCGATGGCATAAGCCAGCTGGATGGTGCAACGGCGCGCCAGGCCGGCGGCGACGATGTTCTTGGCAAGGTAACGCGCCGCATAGGCAGCCGAGCGGTCGACCTTGGTCGGGTCCTTGCCGCTGAATGCGCCGCCGCCATGGGGCGCCGCGCCGCCATACGTGTCGACGATGATCTTGCGGCCGGTGATTCCGGCATCACCCTCGGGCCCGCCAATCTCGAAGCTGCCGGTCGGGTTGATGTGATAGACGGTTTCATCGCTCAGCAGCTCGGCAGGGAGCACGTCGGCAATCACCCGCTTCACATAGGCGTGCAGTTCGGCCTCGTTCTCGCCTTCGTCGTAGCCCTTCTTGTGCTGGGTCGAGACGACGACGACCGTTGCCGCGACCGGCTTGCCGTTTTCGAAGCGAAGCGTGACCTGGCTCTTCGCGTCAGGCTCCAGGAAGGGGGCGCGGCCGGCGTGGCGATCCGCTGCCATGCGCTCGAGGATTTTGTGGCTGTAATCGAGCGTCGCCGGCATCAGGTCGGGGGTCTCGTCGCAGGCGAAGCCGAACATGATGCCCTGGTCGCCCGCGCCCTCATCCTTGTTGCCGCTGGCGTCGACGCCCTGCGCGATGTGCGCCGATTGCGGGTGGAGATGGTTGGCAAAGTCGAGGCGGTCCCAATGGAAGCCAGCCTGTTCATAGCCGATGCGCTTCACCGTCTGGCGAACGGCATGCTCGATCTCGTCGCGGATGCCCGGAGCCCAATTGCCCTCGCGGTCCATGATGCCCTGGCCACGGATTTCACCAGCCAGGACGACACGATTGGTGGTGGTCAACGTTTCGCAGGCGACCCGCGCTTCCGGGTCCTTCGACAGGAACAGGTCGACGATCGCATCGCTGATCTGGTCGGCAACCTTGTCCGGATGGCCTTCGGAAACCGACTCGGACGTAAAGAGATAGGAGCTGCGCATGGAAAAATGTCTATTCCTTGGCTGAAAACTGCTAAAAAATAAGATATAAAGGATTCGTTATATGGCCCTGTAGCGAGCGCGACGGTCCAGCGCAATCGCAGTGATCAACAACAAGAAGCCGATGGTCAGCGGGATGATGTTGCCATGGCGAGAGAAGAAGGTCGGCGGAGCGATCGGAGGCAGGTAGCCCCAGATAATTCCGGCTTTGCCCCAGGGGATGGAGTCGATCAGTTTGCCGTGCGCGCTGACGAGGGCGCTGATCCCTGTAGGCGTGGAACGGATTACCGGCAGGCCTTCCTCGGCGGCGCGAAGCCGGGCTTGGGCCAGATGTTGAGGGGGACCCCAGCTTCCGAACCATGCATCATTTGAAGGATTGAAGATGAAGTCCGGTCGGTGATGCCGGTCGACGACCCGCCCCGAGAAGATGATTTCGTAGCAGAGCTGGAAACCGGCGGTTCCCCATCCTTCGGGCAAAGCCAGGCTCTGCGGACCCGGTCCGGACTGAAAGTCCGTGTCGCCGGGCGCGAGCCGAGACAGGCCGATCGCCGAAAGGACCGTGCGGAACGGCAGATATTCGCCATAGGGGACGAGGTGCGCCTTGTCGTACCGGCCTACGAACCGCCCCCCGGGGCCGAGGATGAATACACTGTTCGCGGCGCCATCGACGTTGCGTCGATCGCTCGACCGAAATGCCAGTCCGCCGGTCAGCAGCAGGTCTCGATCACCCACTTCGCGTGTGGCAGCTGACCTCTCTTCAAGGATGTAGGACGCCGCGCCCGGCCGGTTATCGGACAAAGGCTGCGTGACGGCGGCTTCTGGCCAAAAGATCAGCTCCTGGCGCCTGTCGCGCAAGCTCGACAGTTTGTTCAGCCTGGCCGCGGCAATTTCCTCATAGCCAGGGATCCATTTGACCTGCTGGCCGATGTTCGGCTGCACGATCCGGATTGGCCGCGGCGTATCGACGGGCAGCAGTGCAGGGAAGGGAATCAACGCCAGAAGCGCCACTGCGGCTCCGAGCGGCACCGCCAGGCGCGCCTCCCTGCACGAGGCCAACCACAAGCATCCGCCGGCGATCATGACCATCGCTGAAAGCGCGTAGGTGCCGATCCACTGGCCCGCCGCCAGCCACGGAGTGTCCACCAAAATCACGCCTGCCGGGTTCCACGGGAACCCCGTGAACATGGTCGCGCGGAGCCACTCGGTGATTGGCCAGCTGCCGGCGAGCGCCAAAACCAGAGCCAAACGATTCTTCGTTCCGAACCGCCAGGCCAGGCCCGCTGCGATCGCCGGATAGGCGGCGAGATATAGTGAAAGCAGCACCACTGCGATCCAGCCGAGCCAGGCCGGCATCGCCGCCTGGAATGTGAAGGCGGTAGCGATCCAGTTGAGCGCAATGACGAACTGACCGAGCCCGAAGCCCCAGCCGATGAGCAACGCCTGGCGAAGAGACCCGGAGCGCGCGACCAGCTCGCACAGCGCGGCGATCGAAAGGATCATGAGCGGCCACCAACCAACCGGCTGGAAGGCGAAGGCGGAAATGGCGCCGAAGACCAGCGCGATAAGGAAATTCATGAAGTCGTGGCTAGCGGGTGGCGGGCTTCGGGGGAAGCGGCTGCGTGGCCGCGGCGGTCACTCGCCAAACCTTGCCGCCGACATCGTCGGCAATCAGCAGGCTTCCGTCCTTGCCGATCGCCACGCCAACAGGGCGGCCGTAAGCGACGTCGCCGACGCGAAAAGCGGTCAATATGTCGATCGGCTTGCCGGATGGCTGGGCGCCCGTGAAAGGCACAAACACTACCCGGTAGCCGCTTGGGTCCTTGCGGTTCCATGAGCCATGCTCGCCCACAAAGGCCCCCTGCATAAAGCGGGCGCCGAGGGCTGCACCGGACGAAAACGCCAGGCCGAGTGGCGCAACATGCGTCCCAAGCGCATAGTCGGGGGCAATGGCCTTGGCGACCATGTCGGGCCGGGGCGGCTTCACCCTGCTGTCGACATGATTGCCAAAATAGCTCCACGGCCAACCGTAGAAGGCGCCATCCCTGACGGATGTCAGATAGTCGGGGACCAGATTGTCGCCAAGCTCGTCACGCTCATTGACCACGACCCACAGCCTGTTGCTCCACGGGTTCCAGGCGATGCCAACCGGGTTGCGCAGGCCGCTTGCAAAAATGCGGTAGGCGCCGCTGCGGGCGTCGATCATCCATATCGCGGCGCGGCCCTTTTCCATTTCCAACCCATTTTCGCCGACATTGCTGTTCGAGCCGACGCCGACGAACAGGAACCTGCCGTCGGGAGAGGCGACCATCGATTTGGTCCAATGGTGATTATATCCCGATGGAAGATTGGTGACGTGGCGCGGCCGTCCGGCGATCTCCGTTTGCCCGGGCTGGAAGCGATAGGCGACAATGCCGTCTGCATTGGCAACGAACAGTTCGCCATTGGCCAAAGCCATTCCGAAGGGCGAATAGAGGCCGGTCAGCAGTGGCGATTTGCGTTCGACGACGCCGTCACCGTCCGCATCACGAAGCAGGCTGATCCGGTTGGCGCTACCCTGGCTGGATCCCGCTTTCTTCATCAGCATTTCCTGGATTGTGCCGCGAATGCTGCCGCCGGTCTTGTCAGTGCCGGGACTGTCTGTCTCAGCGACCAGTACGTCACCGTTGGGAAGCACCTGCAGCCAGCGCGGATGGGTCAGGCCGCCAGCAAATTCATTGACCTTGAGACTTTCAGCGGCAACTGGCGTCTTGCCGGCCGGCCAGCCTTCGCCCTTGGCAACATTGACCGTAGGAACGACGGACGTGCGGGGCTGTTCGAGGGGCGGATTAGGTCCCTGGGTCTTGCTTACGCTCTCTCTCGGCGAGTTGTTGCAAGCGGAGAGCGCGAATAGCAGCGCAGGCGCGAAACGGTACAGCCGCATTGGAATCTTCCCTTCGTCGGCCCGCCGCCCGGCGCTCTAAACGGCGGCGCGCGCCAAAGGATGCGTTACTTGCCGTTCGGAGCAGTCTCGGGCGCTGCCTCGGGCGCATGCAGTCGCAAGCGCAGGATTCGCCGGGGATCGGAATCTACCGCCTCCAGCCTCCAGCCCGAAGAGTGAAGTACCGATTCTCCCTTGGCCGGAATGCGCCCCGCGAGCAGGAAAACGAGTCCACCCAAGGTGTCGACTTCGTCATCCTCGGCCACGAGCCTCCGATCGACGACCCGGGCGAGTTCGTCGAGCTCCAGCCGGGCATCGGCTTCCCACAGGCCATCGTCGAGCATTTGCAGCATTCCGGCGGCCTGCACGTCGTGCTCATCCTCGATTTCGCCGACGATCTCCTCGACAACATCCTCGATCGTGACCAGGCCCTCGGTACCGCCGAATTCGTCGACGACGATGGCAAGGTGCATCCGGCCGGTACGCATCCGCGCAAGCAGGTCGAGCACTCCCATCGATTCGGGCACGAACAATGGCGTGCGGAGAAGGCCTTCGATCGAGCGGGGGCGGGACGGATCTTCCTGCGCCTTGAACACATCCTTGATGTGAATCATGCCGATCACCTCGTCGAGGTCTTCGCCGGTGACCGGCAATCGGCTGTGTTCAGCCTCGGCGAAGGCGCGGATCAGGCCCTCGAAACTGATCGTCGACGGGACCGAGACAATGTCGCCGCGTGTCACCGCCACTTCGCCGACGGTACGGTCGCCGAAATGCAGCAGGTTGCGGAGCATCTGGCGTTCGAGCGGGGAGAGGTCGCCGCGCTTGGGAGGCTCGGCGTCCGCCTCGTCGATCGCATCTTCTATCTGGTCGCGGAGTGTCGCATCATGGTCTTCACCGAACAGTAGCGCGCGCATTCCGCGCCACAGCCGGGAGCCGCCCTCTTCCTCATTTTGGGTAGCCATCAACGATCCCCCGCATAGGGATCGGCGATGCCCATTCGCGCCAACGCGCGGATTTCCCGCGCTTCCATATCGGCTGCGCTTTCATCGTCCATATGGTCGTAACCCAGCAAATGAAGCGTTCCATGCACCATCAGATGCGCGGCATGCTCTTCGATTGAGATGGCCTTTTCGGCCGCCTCGGCAATGCAGACCCCGCGGGCAAGAATGATATCGCCGAGCATCAGTTCCGGACCAGGAGAGGCGGCTTTGGCCAGTTCGTGGGCCTCAGCCATCGGGAAGGACAGGACGTTGGTCGCCTTATCCTTGCCGCGCCATTCAGCGTTGAGAGCATGCACTTCCTTGTCGCCGGCCAGGCGAAACGACAGCTCGACCATCCGCTCACTGCTCGTCAGTTGCGGGAATGCGCTTTCGGCGATTGCGGCGGTTGCGGCGGAACGAGCGAGCTCGTCCCAGCCGGTGCTACTGTCCCACTCCCCGTCAGCCTCGATCGCGACTTCGAGCATCACCGGCCCGGGCCCTCATAGGCTTCGACGATGCGGCCCACCAACGGGTGGCGGACGACGTCGGCAGCGGAAAAGCGGACCATCGAGAGCTTCGGGATACCCTCAAGCTTCGAAACAGCGTCGGCCAGGCCCGAGGTAACGCCCGGGGGCAAGTCGGTCTGGTTGGGATCGCCGCAAACCACCATCCGGCTGCGCATGCCGAAGCGGGTCAGGAACATCTTCATCTGCTGCGGCGTGGTATTCTGTGCTTCGTCAAGGATGATGAAGGCGTCGTTGAGCGTCCGTCCGCGCATGAAGGCGATCGGAGCGATTTCGATCTCCCCGCTGGCGATGCGCCGCTCCACCTGTTCGGTCGGCAACATGTCGTAAAGTGCGTCGTAAAGCGGCCGGAGATAGGGGTCGACCTTCTCCTTCATGTCGCCGGGCAGGAAGCCGAGCCGCTCGCCCGCCTCGACCGCGGGACGCGACAAGATCAGCCGGTCGACGCTGCCCGACACCAGTTGCGACACCGCTTGGGCGACGGCGAGGTAGGTCTTGCCGGTTCCGGCAGGACCGAGCGCGAAGATCATGTCGTCGCGCGCCAGGCATTCCATGTAGCGGGTCTGCACCGTCGAACGCGGAACGATGGTCTTCTTGCGCGTCCGGATCATGACGTGCGGAGGAGAGGCCACTTCGTCAGCGATGATACCGTCAAGCGCCGGCTGGTTGGCCATGCCGATCACCGCTTCGACCGCGGCGGCATCGACGTCCTGGCCCTGATCGAGCCGGTTGTAGAGGCCGAACAGCACGTCGCGGGCACGGGCGGCCGCATCGGGGTCACCCTCGATCATCACCCGGTTGCCGCGAGCGGAGATGTTCACGCCAAGCCGGTCCTCGATCATCACCAGATGACGGTCATAATCGCCGAACAGCGGCCCCAGCAGATATGGCTGCTCGAATTCCAGCTCGAGCCGGGCGCGTTCGTCGATGTTGGCGGCGGCGGGAAGGTCGCGCTTGGCCATCAGGCGGCCTTCGCCGTGCGGAGAACGCCGCCGAGGCTATTGGTAAGCGCGTGGGTAACCGTCACGTCGAGCATGTCGCCTATCCCGGCATCCGTTTCGACAAACACGGATTGCAGCCATGGAGACTTCCCGATCATCTGTCCCGGCAGGCGGCCTTTGCGGTCGATTAAAATGGCGAGGTCCTTGCCGATGGTGGCGCGGTTGAAGGCGAGGCTGTGCTCGGCGAGGCGGACTTGGAGCCGCTGCAATCGATCGTCCATCACCTCTGCCGTCACCGCTCCTTCCATCACCGCCGCCGGGGTGCCCGGCCGGGCGCTATATTTGAACGAATATGCCGAAGCGTAACGCACCGAATCGACGATGGCGAGGGTGGTGGTGAAATCTTCATCGGTCTCCCCGGGGAAACCGACAATGAAGTCGCCGGAAATGGCGATATCGGGTCGCGCCGCGCGAACTTTTTCGATCGTCCGCAGGTAGGACTCGGCGGAGTGGCTGCGGTTCATCGCCTTCAGGATCGGGTCGGACCCTGACTGCACCGGCAAGTGAAGGTAGGGCATCAGCTTGTCGACTTCGCCATGGGCGGCAATCAGCCCGTCGGTCATGTCGGCCGGATGACTGGTCGTGTAGCGAAGGCGTTCCAGCCCATCGATCCTCGCCAATGCGCGAATCAGCGAATCGAGCCCGCCGGAACAGCCCTTCTCGTCTTCGCCGCTCCACGCGTTGACGTTCTGGCCGAGCAGCGTGATCTCCCGCGCGCCGCCTTCGACCAGGCTCCGCGCCTCTGCGACGATATCCGCCCAGGGCCGGCTTATTTCCGCCCCACGGGTATAAGGCACCACGCAATAGGTGCAGAATTTGTCGCAGCCTTCCTGGACGGTGAGGAAGGCACTTGGCCCAACCTTGCGGCGGGCCGGAAGAGCGCCGAACTTGCTGATCGCCGGCATGTCCGTGTCGACCGGGCGTCCGCCGTTGGCGACCTCGGCGACCATCTCCGGCAAGCGGTGATAGGCCTGCGGGCCGACGACCAGGTCGATCATCCTGGATCGCGCCTTGGCCTCGGCGCCCTCGGCCTGGGCGACGCATCCCGCCAGTGCGATCATCGGCTTGCTGCCGTCCTCGCGGCGCAATCGACCGATATCCGAATAGGCCCTCTCCGCCGCCTTTTCCCGGATGTGGCAGGTGTTGAGCACGACCAGATCGGCGTCGGCACCTTCGGCAGCGGCGGTCATGCCCTGTGCGCCGAGAAGCTCGGCCATGCGCTCGCCGTCATAGACGTTCATCTGGCATCCGAAGCTCTTGACGCGGTAAGTCTTGGGAAGATCAGTCATTTGGTGCGGGCCTATAGGCCCGTCGGCTCGTTCACGGAAGATAGCGCCGCGGCAATCACCTGGCGAGCGTGGCGGGCCAGCCCCTTGCGGTCGGCAGAGGGCGGCAGCGGGTGGAGAAGGCGCAAGGTGACGTGCATCGTTCCGCGATGGCCCAGTATCCGCTTCACATTGTCAATTCCGGGTTCGCCGCTGTGCCAGCCGACGATATCGGCATGGTCGCCATAATCGATCGCCACCGGACGGACGCTTGCGCCCGCCGGCGGCGGCGCCACTGCCTCAAGAAGGGCAGAGCGAAACGGAAGCAAGTGCCGGCCGTCGCTGGTCGTTCCTTCGGGGAATACCGCCAGAGGCTGGGGTTGATTCAGCGCCTCCGCAATGCGCCGCACCTGGGTGTGAGCATCGCCACGCTGGGCGCGGTCGATATAGAGCGTCCGGTTCTGGTCGGCCAGCCATCCGACGAGCGGCGTTCGCTGAACCTCTGCCTTGGACACGAAGGCGGCGCCGGCGAACCCTCCGAGGATCAATATATCGAGCCAACTTGTGTGGTTGGCGACAACGAAGGTGTGAGGCTCCAACGGTCCCCCCTCGATCCGCACCTTTACCCCGATAATGCGCGCAGCGGCGGCCAGGAAACGGCTAGGCCAAGCCGAATGGCCGACCACCCACTTCGACAGGATGTGGATTGGCGCGACAGTCAGGAAAAGAATGACAAGGCCGGCAATGCGGAGCCAGCGAATCAATGAGGAAGGCCGTTCAGCGGTCGCGATCAATGGCGACGCCGTAAAGTTCCATGCGATGGTCGACCAGGCGGAACCCGAGCTTCTCGGCGATCCGCTTCTGGAGCATTTCAAGCTCTTCATCGACGAACTCGATGACGTTGCCGGTCTCGACGTCGATCAAATGGTCGTGATGGGTTTCCGACGCAGCTTCGTAGCGCGACCGCCCGTCGCCGAATTCGTGTCGTTCAAGAATTCCAGCTTCTTCGAACAGGCGAACCGTCCGGTAGACGGTCGCGATCGAGATGTTGGGATCGATCGAGGCTGCGCGCGAGTGCAGCGTTTCGACGTCGGGATGGTCTTCGCTTTCGCCCAATACGCGGGCGATCACCTTGCGCTGTTCGGTGATGCGTAGGCCCTTGTCGGCGCACAGCTGCTCAATGTCGATGGTTCGATGCATGGGCAGTTGTTAGTCGCGACCTTGGAGGAAGACCAGACCGTCATTGCAAGCAAAGGGAACCAACCCAGTGTTTTTAGGGCTGGATTGCTTCCTCATTTCTTTCCCCGCAATGACGACAGGGGTTACCGCCCCTTGGTCTTGCGCCGCTTGGTACCGAGGCCGATCGACTTGGCCAGCATACGGCGCTGTTCGGCATAGTTGGGTGCAACCATCGGATAGTCGGCGGCCAATCCCCACTTCTGTCGATACTGATCCGGCGTCATTTGATAATGGGTCATCAGGTGCCGCTTGAGCATCTTCAGCCTTTTGCCGTCTTCCAGGCAGACGATATAGTCAGGCTTGATCGAAGAGCGGATCGAAACCTTTGGTTCGGGCTTGGCTTCGGCCGCCGCACCTGAGCCGGACAAGCCCGACAGCGCACCATGCACATTCTGAATGAGTTGCGGCAGGTCGTTCACCGCCACGCTGTTATTGCTGACATGCGCTGCGACGATATCCGCCGTAAGCGTGATCAGTGTGTCGTCATTCCCTTGAGCGTCCATATTTAAATTCCCGAGCATGAATAGGAACAGGACAGTTGCCCACTGCCGATACTAACCGTTCACTACTACGTGATTATTTTGCCAGCAATAAGCAGTGACACGTATACGAATTAATCGTTTCACTGGCCCAGAATCAGGGTGACGGCGTCGTACGCCCTGCCGTCAGCGCCGTGATAATAGTTGCGCCGACGACATGCTGGAATGAAGCCCGCTGCCCGGTACATCGCGACCGCCGGATTGCCGTCGCGCACTTCGAGATGGAGCTTCGTTGCGCCCCAATGTCGTACCGTTGCGATGAAATTGTCGAGCAGCGACTGGCCAATGCCGCTGCGCTGGCTCGCGGGATCGACCGCGATCAGCAAAAGCTCGGCTTCGTCCGCCACGCACCTTGCCAGCGAGAATCCGGCGGGTCCTCGGTTATCCTCGGCGATGGTCAGGTTGACGCCTGACATCGGCAGGATCCCGGCACATTGGGATCGGGTCCAGGCTTCACCGAAACAGGGCTGGAACGCGCCGCCCATGATCCGCATGACATCGTCGAGGTCATCGATCCCTCCGGGACGCAAGCGGACAAGGCTCGCTGCTTTGCGGATGGTTGCCATCATGCCGCCTTGGCCCGCGCATCGGGGGCGCGGGCGTAGATCGGCTTGCACTCGAGCATCCGGAGAAGCTCCGGCAATTGCATCGCGTGGCTTGCTGTCGGCAGCAGGGGCATCGCCTCGCCCGAATGTCGGGCGGCCACCAGCGCTTCCGCACCGCTACCAACGACGAGCGGTGCATCGACCTTGGCCGCGGCCGCGACCGGAGTCAGATTGAGGATCGGACCGGTCGCCGTCAGCTTTTTGCGGTTGAAAGTCTGGACGAACAGCTCGCCGTGGCCGCCGGCCATTGCCACCGCCAGCTTGCCTTCACCCGGTGGAGCAGAAGCTGCGACCAAGGCTAACGAATTCATCCCGGCCAGCGGGATGCTCCAGCCGATTGCCAATCCATGGGCAGCGGCGATCCCGACGCGAAGGCCGGTGAAACTCCCGGGGCCGACGCCGACCAGAAGCCGGGTGGGCACATGGCTGTCGAGCATTTCCTGTATCATTGGCACTAGTCGTTCGGCGTGGCCGCGCCCGATCACCTCGTCACGCGACGCGATGATCGTACCGTCCGGCAGCAGCAGCGCAGCGGTGCAAGCGGCGGTCGACGTGTCGAGCGCTAGGATCAACGGCTTAGCCTCCAGTCTCCCCCGGACCCATGGAGGCACAGGCGCCGCTATCGGGCAAGGAAAAAATCGAAGCGGATCAAACCGCTTCGATGGTTTCCACCTCGGGAACATAATGTTTGATCAGGCTTTCGACGCCCCGCTTCAAGGTGACGGCGGAGGAGGGACAGCCTGAGCACGCGCCCTGCATTCCAAGGTAAAGCTTGCCGTCCTTGTAGCCGCGATAGACGATATCGCCGCCGTCCTGCGCAACCGCGGGCCGGACCCGCGTTTCCAGCAATTCCTTGATCTGGTCGATGATATCGGCGTCGGCCGGATCGCCTTCGAACAACGGGCTGGAATCCGGCGCTACATCAATTCCGGCGGCGCTGCCCTGCCGGAACAGCGGCGCGTCGAGCATGAAATGATCGAGCAGGACCGAGAGGACTTCGGGCTCGAGCTGGTTCCATTCGACCTTTGGCGCTGCCGAGACTGAGACGAAGTCGCGGCCGAAATAAACGCCATCGACCATGCCGGTCGCGAACAATGCCTCGGCCAGCGGGCTCGCTTCGGCGGCGTCGGCGTTCGGGAAATCGCGCCCTCCCGCTTCCATTACGGTACGGCCGGGCAGGAATTTGCGTGTCGCCGGGTTGGGCGTCTTTTCGATTTCAATCAGCATGGCCGGGATGTGGTCGCTCGGCGCCGCTCAATCAAGCGCCGTCACCGGCGGCTCCGGCTCCTTGGCCCCCTCCGGCGCCTGCCAACTGTCATCGATCATCTTGATGATGCCCGAAAAATCCTTCGACCCGCCGCCCAGGTCGACGAAGCGCTGATAAAGCTCTTCGGCCTCGCCACCCATTGGCGTGTAGGCGCCCGATGCCTGGGCCGCTTCCATCGCCAGCCTCAGATCCTTGAGCATCAGCGCGGCGGCAAAGCCGCCCTCATAGCCGCGGTCTGCCGGCGTTTCGGGACCGACGCCGGGAACAGGGCAATAGCTGGTCATTGACCAACTCTGGCCGCTGGCCTTCGATGAAATGTCGAAAAAGACTTTGGGGTCGAGCCCAAGCTTCTCGGCCAGCACGAACGTTTCGCAGGTCGCAGCCATGGTCGCGCCCAGCAGCATGTTGTTGCAGATCTTGGCGGCCTGGCCGGCTCCGGGACCGCCGGCGTGGATCACGGCCTTGCCCATCTTTTCGAGGAAAGAACTAGCCTTGGCGAACCCGCCTTTGCTCCCGCCGACCATGAAGGTCAGCGTGCCGCCCTCGGCCGCGGCGATGCCGCCCGATACCGGTGCGTCGACCATCGTGTAGCCCGCCGCGTCAGCTTCGGCCTCGACCGCCTTGGCGGTGGCAACGTCGATGGTCGAGCAATCCATCAGGATCGCGGTCTTGGGCGCAGCGCCGAATACCGCCTCGCGATACACTTGGGCGACATGCTTACCGGCGGGCAGCATGGTGACAACCGCATCGGCGTCCTTGCAGGCTTCCGCCGCGGATTTGGCGCGTTTGCAGCCGCGCTCGACAGCATGGGCAAGCGCCTCTTCACTGAGGTCGAAGGCCAGAACCTCATGTCCCGCCTTGGCAAGGTTGGGCGCCATGCCGCCGCCCATATGCCCCAACCCGATGAATGCGACGCGTGCCATGTCTTACTCCCTTAACGCCCGGTCCAATTGCCGGGGCGCTTTTCAACGAAGGCGGCCATGCCTTCCTTCTGGTCTTCGGTACCGAACAGGCCGTGGAACAGCCGCCGTTCGAAGTTGATCCCCTGCGCCAAGCCCATTTCGAAGGAGGCGTTGATCATTTCCTTGGTGGCGATGGCGGCGAGCGGGGCCATAGAGGCGATCGTCTCCGCCGCCTTCAGTGCCTCCTCGAGCAGGTACGCCGCCGGGACGACGCGAGCCACAAGGCCCGCTCGCTCCGCATCCTCCGCGTTCATCATCCGGCCGGTCAGGCACATTTCCATTGCTTTGGCCTTGCCAATAGCGTGGGTCAGCCGTTGCGATCCGCCCATGCCCGGGGTCACGCCAAGCTTGATTTCAGGCTGTCCGAACTTGGCCGTGTCAGCTGCAATGATGAAGTCCGCCATCATCGCTACCTCGCAACCGCCGCCGAGCGCGAAGCCCGCGACTGCGGCGATCCACGGCTTACGAGTGCGAGTAACTTGCTCCCATCCCGCGAAGAAATTGGCCGAATACATGTCGGGGAAGCCCTGGACCTGCATCTCCTTGATGTCGGCTCCCGCCGCGAACGCCTTTTCGGAGCCGGTGAGGACCAGGCAATGCTGGCTGCCGTCGGCGTCATACGCGGCGAAGGCCTCGATCAGCTCCTTGAGCACGGTCGAATTGAGCGCGTTGAGCGCCTGCGGGCGGTTCAGGGTGACAAGCGTCACCGCTTCCCGTTTCTCGACCAAAATGGTTTCGTACGGCATTTTCTCTCCTAAAAATCGAACGGCCGCCACTGCTCCTCGACCGGAAGCGGCTCGAAGAACGCTTCGACCTCCGCATCCCCGATCACTTCAGGTCGGGTCGGATGCCAATTGGGCTTGTTGTCCTTGTCGATCAGCAGGGCACGCACCCCCTCCTTGAAGTCGGGGTGGTGGATCAGGCGGACCATGATGCCATATTCCATCCGCATCTCATCGACGAAATGAAGCTGGTACGGGCTTTCCTGCAGCAGCTTCAGGCTGACCTTGCAGGCCATCGGTGATTTCTTGCGGATTGTCGCCGCTTCGGTGGCCGCCCATTCGTCGCCCTCATCCGCGCCCGCGTCGAGCGCTTCCAATATTTCTTCCAGCCGGTCGCTGGCAAAATAATCGTCGATCTTCTTCAAATTGCCCCGGATGCGGGCCTCCGGGACATCGTCCTCGCTCAGCTCGTCGAGGATCGCTTCGACCCGGAATGGCTGGGCCATGATTCGCTCCTTGGCCTCGTCGAGCCGGTCGGAAGGCAGGTAATGGGTGGCGAGACGCAGCGCCTTACACTCCGCTCCATCGAGCCGCGCCCCGGTCAGCGCCAGGAACTGCGCCAGCCGCCCGCGCAGCCGCGACAAATAGCGTCCGCCGCCGACGTCGGGAAAGATGCCGATCGCCGTTTCGGGCATGGCAAGCACGGTGCGCTCGGTCGCGATCCGGTATCGGCACGGGCAGGCGATGCCGACGCCGCCGCCCATCGTCACGCCGTCCATGAAGGCGACGCCGGGCTTGGGATAAGTATATTCGAGGTGGTTGAGCCGATATTCGTCGAAGAAGAAGGCCCGCGCCGCGGCCTCGGCTCCATCGACGTTCTGCGAAATGTCAACGACGTCGCCGCCGGCGCAGAAGCCGCGGCCTTCGGAATGGTCGATCAGGATGATTCGGACGTCCGGATCGTCTCGCCATTCGATCAGTGCCCGCGCCATGTCTCGAACCATCTGGCGGTTCAGGCTATGCAGCGCCTTGGGACGATTGAGGCGGAGGCGGCCGGCCAGCCCCTCCTTGGTGGTGAGAACGTCGCCTTGAAGATCGGTCATCAGGTTCATTTCATCATCGCGTAGCGGCCGGGGGCCGGTTCTATCCCATCCTTGATTGTGCGCGCTGGCACTTTCCTTTTACCCCCATGGGCATCGAGCCACTTTGTCCAGGTCGGCCACCAGCTTCCTTCGTGGCGGGTTGCGCTCGCTAGCCACTCGTTCGCATCGGCAGGCTTCGCCTTGTTCGTCCAGAAGCCATGCTTGTTGGCAGCGGGCGGATTGATCACCCCGGCGTTGTGGCCGGACCCGCCGAGGATGAACTCGGTGCCGATGTCGCGCGCGCCGCGATAAACCGCTTCCCACGCCGAAACATGGTCGTCCTTCAGCGCGATCACCAGCACCGGGGTCTTGATCGCCGCAAGGTCGATCGGCACGCCGCCGACCTCGAAGCCCGCCGGCTCCTTGAGCCTGTTGTTTAACAGGAGATCGCGGTTGTAGCCCTTGAGAAAGGCCGAAGGGATGCGTGCCCCGTCCTCGAACCAGTAAAGCAGGTCGCTCGGCGGCGCAGGTCGGTCGAGCAGATAATGGTTCACCACTGACGACCAGATCAGGTCGTTGGCGCGCATCGCCGCGAACAGCCGCTGAAGTTCCAGGCTGTCGATGAAGCCCTGGCTTTCGAGATGATCCTCGAGCGCCGCAAGATGGCCTTCATGGACGAACGCCGACCAGTCGCGCATGTCGGCGAAGTCGACCAGCGACCCGATCAGCGTTGCCGAATTGACCTCGTCCGCGCGCTTTTTGGCCGCCAGCCACGCCAGCGCGATCGCGACCAATGTCCCGCCCAGGCAGAAAGCGAACAGATCGGGCGAAGCGCCGGTACGCTGCCGGACCTGGCCGACCGCCTCGACAATGCCGTCGAGCACATAATCGCCGACACCCTTGTCCTTGTGCGCTTCGGTGGGGTTCACCCAGCTGACGACGAATACCGTGCGGCCCTCGTCGACCAGCCATTTGACCAGGCTCTGCCGCGGCACGAGGTCGATCATGTAATAGCGGTTGACCAGTGGCGGCACGTAAAGCAGCGGCTCGGCCGCGACCTTGTCGGTGGTCGGAGTGTACTGGATCAGCTGGAAGAGATCGTTTTCGTAAACCACCTCGCCCGGGGTTGCGGCAATAGTCTTGCCCTTCTCGAACGCAGTCGGGTCGGTTCGGCGCTGGACGATGCCCTTGCCGCTAGAGATGTCCTCGATCAGGTGAGCGAAGCCCTGGACCAGGTTGGCGCCGCCGGTTTCCTTCGTCCGCTTGACCACCTCGGGATTGGTCGCGGCGAAATTGGCCGGCGAGATGGCGTTCAGATATTGGTCGAGCAGGAAGCTGACCATGGCCGTGCCGCTCTGCGAACCCTCGCCTAGCGAAACGATTTCTCGAAGCTGCTTGGACGCGAGCAGATAGGCGTCGCGGATGCCCCGATAATAGGCGTCGTCCTGCCACTCCGGAGCACCGAAGCGGCGATCCCGCGGCTTTTCGGTCTCCTTCCCGGCCAGCGCGCCGGTCCAGAAGGCGCCCCACTGCTGGGCGGCAGCAAGCTGGACCTGCATCAGGTCGGTCGGCTTCATCGCCAGCCCCAGCGCGAATTCGCTGGTCGCCTGCGCGACGGCGAATGGGTCGAAGGGCAGGGTCGTCTTGACCTCGCCCTTCATCATCTTTTTGGCCGCATCCTGCAGCTGGCGAGTGAGGTCGGCAATCACTGGCGGGTGAGCTCCCGTCCAACGATCATCCGCATCACCTGGTTGGTGCCTTCAAGGATCGAGTGGACGCGCAGGTCGCGCCAGAAGCGCTCGATCGGATAGTCCATCAGATAGCCGTAGCCGCCATGCAGCTGCAGCGCCCGGTCGACCACCGAAGATCCAGTATCAGTTGCAAAGCGCTTGGCCATGGCCGCGAACTTGGTCTTGTCGGGGGCATTGGCGGTGACCTTGACCGCCGCGGCATAGAGCAATTGCCGGGCCGCCTGGAGCTCGGTCTCCATATCGGCCAGCATGAATTGCGTGTTCTGGAAGTCGGCGATGGCAGTGCCGAACTGCTTGCGCTCCTTGGTATATTTGACCGCTTCGTCGAGACAGCGCTGGGCGCCTCCCAATGAGCAGGCGCCGATGTTGAGCCGTCCGCCGTCGAGGCCCATCATGGCGATGCGAAAGCCTTCGCCCTCTGCTCCGACCCGGTTGGAAACCGGTACTTGAACCTCGTCGAAATTGACCTGAGCCGTCGGCTGCGAATGCCAGCCCAGTTTCTTCTCGTTGGCGCCGAAGCTGACGCCCTTCATGTCCTTTTCGATCACCAGCGCGCTGATGCCCTTGGGCCCGTCCTCGCCGGTGCGGACCATCGTCAGGTAAATCTCATTCTCGCCGCCGCCAGAGATGAATGCCTTGCTGCCGCTGACCACATAATGGTCGCCGTCCCGAACCGCGCGAGTCTTGAGCGCTGCTGCGTCGGACCCTGATGACGGTTCGGTCAGGCAATAGCTGGCGATCCGATCCATCGGGATCAGCGAGGGGAGATATTTTGCCTTGAGCTCGTCCGACCCGAAGCGGTCGATCATCCAGCTCGCCATATTGTGGATCGAGATGAAGGCGCTGGTGCTGGGGCACCCATAGGCCATCGCCTCCATGATCAGCGCCGCCTCGAGCCGGCCAAGACCGATCCCGCCGCTTTCCTCGCTCACATAGATGGATCCGAAGCCGAGCTCCGCCGCCTGGCGGATCGTGTCGCGAGGGAATATATGTTTCTCGTCCCATTCCGCCGCGAACGGGGTGATCGCGTCGGCGGTGAACTTCTGCGCCATTTCCTGGATCTGGCGCTGGTCGTCGGTCAGGTCGAATTGGGTCATGGCCAGCGCCACTAGCACCGGCTCACCGGCTCATCCAGTGGGGCCACTTGCTGCGCATCGCCGATAGGTGACTTGCTGCCCGCCGCTGGTGCGGACCAGCACATTGCGGCCGCCCGTCAGTACTAGCTGCTCGCGCACCTCTGTTGCGCTGTCATAGGCGAACCGGCCCTCGAAGCGGCCCGGATAATCGCCGAGTACTCCCTGTAGCGATCCAACGGCATCGGCTGATAGAATTTGGTCCGGGGTGATCATGATGGCGTTGCCGGTGACATCGCCGGGGCGGCAGTCGGACGGGGCCAGGGCCCACAATGCCTGGAAGGCCGGCGGGATCGTGCCCGGAATGCCGGCCGGGATCACCTCATTTTCAATTGCGTTATCGAGCTCGTTGCCCAGGGGCTCCTCGGGTGGAGGTGGGGCCGGCGCGGGGGGCGGCTCGGGATTTTCACTTAGCTGGACGTCGGGCAATTCGGGCGCGGATTGAGACGACTGGATCTTGGCGTCGGTCAGCACATCCTCGTCGCGTGGCGCGCCGCACGCCGACAGGATGAGTGTGAGGCCCGCGATGGCCAGCAGCTTCTTGCGCACTAATTCGCCGCCACTTCGATCGGCCGATCAACGTCCCCGGTCATTCGCTCTCCACCGGCCGCAATTAGGCGCAGCGCTTGTAAGTGTAGCTTTGAGCGACATCGGTCTCGCTCCGGATCAGTGTGTTGCTGCTGCCCGTCAGCTTGAGGTTTTGGCTGTTGGTCCAGCTTTCTCCTTCGCCGGTAAAGGCGAAGGTGCCGGTGAAATTCTCCGGCGCATTCAGGGTCACTTTGGTCAGCTTGCCCAGACTTTCAAAGAATTTGATGCTGTTGCCATCGATGCTGATCAGCCCCTTGGCGTCGCCCTTCGTAGAGGTGCAGTCGGCCGGAACCATTCCCCATCGGCCATGGAAGGCGGCCGGAATGGCGAGCGCAGTGGGCGTCTCGGCGGAATTGCCGTCCGCGACATTATCCGCGTCGTTTGAGACCGTTTCGTCGGGCGGTAACGTCTCGACCTCGGCATTCGCCGTATTGGTGTCGTCAATGGCGATATTGTCGTCGTTTGACTGCTGGCAGGCCGCCAGCGCCAGCGCGAGCAAGGCGATGGAGCAAATCTGTTTCATGACCGATCAACGCCCTAATTTGGATTAGGATGCAGGGCTCGTCATGCCATCGTCGGGATGACGAAAGCTTCCTTATGATCGCCGGCGGCCGATCCGTCGGGCCACTTTTGGGTGATCGTCTTGACCTTGGTCCAGAATTTGACGCCCTCCATGCCGTGCTGGTTGGTGTCGCCAAAGCCTGAGCGCTTCCATCCACCGAAAGTGTGATAGGCGACCGGAACTGGGATCGGGACGTTCACGCCGACCATGCCCACATTGACCCGGGCCGCGAACTCGCGCGCCGCATGGCCGTTGCGGGTGAAGATGGCGACGCCATTACCGTACGGGTGCTCGCTCGGCAGGCGCACTGCCTCGTCGAAGCTGTCGGCGCGGACCATTTGCAGGACGGGGCCGAAGATTTCCTCCTGGTAGGACTTAAAATGCGGCTTCACATGGTCGAACAGGGTCGGGCCGACGAAAAAGCCCTTCTCATGGCCCTGAAGCGTAAAGCCGCGGCCGTCGACTACCAGCTCACCGCCCTCGTCGGCGCACATCTGAATGTAATTTTCGACCCGCTGCTTGTGGGCTTCGTTGACTACCGGGCCGTAATGCGCGTCAGGATCGGTCGAGATTCCGACGCGCAGCTTATCGATCGCCGGGACCAGCTTTTCGCGAAGCGCGGCGGCGGTGTCGTCACCCACCGGCACGACCACCGGCAGCGCCATGCAGCGCTCGCCGGCCGATCCGAATGCTGCGCCGGCAAGGTCATTGACGACCTGGTCAAGGTCGGCGTCGGGCATGACGATGCCGTGGTTCTTGGCCCCGCCGAACGCTTGCACCCGCTTCCCGTTCGCGGTGCCGCGCGAGTAGATGTACTGGGCGATGTCGGACGATCCGACGAAGCTCACCGCCTTGATGTCGTGATGATCGAGGATGGCGTCGACCATCTCCTTGTCGCCATGGACGACGCTAAGGATTCCGTCGGGAAGGCCGGCTTCCTTCATTAGCTCGGCCAGGCGCACCGGGACCGACGGGTCGCGCTCCGACGGCTTCAGGATGAAGGCATTACCGCAGGCGATGGCGACGCCGAACATCCACATCGGGATCATCGCCGGGAAGTTGAACGGAGTGATTCCCGCGCCGATGCCGAGCGGCTGACGCATCGAATAGACGTCAATGCCGGGGCCGGCGCCTTGCGTATATTCGCCCTTCAACGCGTGCGGGATTCCGCAGCAGAATTCGATCACCTCCAGCCCGCGCTGGATATCGCCCTTGGCGTCGGCGATGACCTTGCCATGCTCGGAAGCGAGAAGCTCGGCGAGCTCGTTCATGTTCGCCTCGACCAGCGCCTTGAAGTTGAACATCACGCGGGCGCGGCGCTGCGGGTTGGTGGCGGCCCAGGCCGGCTGAGCAGCGTTGGCGGCGTCGACCGCCTTCTGAAGCGTCGCGGCGGTGCCGAGGGTGACCCTGGCCTGCACCTCGCCCTGCGATGGATTCCACACGTCGCCGTGGCGCGTGCCGTCGGCGACGCTGCTGCCGTTGATGAAATGTTCGATGCTGCGCATGGGGTTATCCTCAGGGCTGATATGGGTTTGGCGATGCCCCTAGCCAAGCGCGGCGGCGAATGCCAGCGTGGCCGAAAAGGAGACTGTGGAATGCGTTCGCTGTTGCTGTTTGGCTTGCTTGGTTCGTCCGCGTTCGCCGCGCCGGCGCCGGGCCCTGACCAGAAGGTTGCGGCGATCGCCGCCCACGTTTCGCCGGACCGGACGAAGGCTACCGTCGAGAAGCTGGTGAGCTTCGGCACCCGCCACACGCTGTCGTCGCAAACCGACCCCAAGCGCGGGATCGGCGCCGCGCTCGGCTGGACGGAAGGCGAGTTCAAGGCGCTCAAGCTGGAGACTGTCCGCCCGTGCGACACGGTCACCGGCAAGCGCGTCCCGACCCCGACGCGGGTCTGCGACATGGTCGCCATCCAGCGCGGGACCGAGCGCCCCAATGACGTCGTCATTATCCAGGGGCATATCGACAGCCGGGTCAGCGATCCGATGGATGCATCCAAGGATGCCCCCGGCGCCAACGACGACGGGTCGGGCACCGCGGCGGTGATGGAGGCAGCGCGAGTCCTTTCGAAACACAAATTCCCCGGCACGATCGTCTATGCGGCGCTGTCGGGCGAGGAGCAGGGGCTCTACGGCGGCAAGATCCTCGCGGATTATGCCAAGGCGCAGGGCTGGAACGTCGTCACCGTCCTCAACAATGACATTATCGGCAATAGCTGCGGCTCCGACGGCTTGTGCAACGACAAGCAGGTCCGCGTCTTTTCGGAAGGTCCACGCTGGCAGGGGCATGAGGAGTTGGCCGCGCAGATCCGCAGCCTCGGCGGCGAAAATGACTCGCCCTCGCGCAACATTTCGCGCTTTCTTGACGCGCTGGCCGAGCGCAACCCGTCGCTCGGCATCGACGTGATGCAAGTATGGCGCAATGACCGCTTCGGCCGCGGCGGCGATCATACCGAATTCCTCAACGCCGGCTTTCCCGCGGTACGCCTGTCGGTCGCGGTCGAGAATTACAATTGGCAGCACCAGGACCTCCGGGTCGAAAAGGGCGTCGAATATGGCGACACGATCGACAAGATGGATTTTCCGTACCTGGCGCGGATCACCAAGCTCAATGTCGCCGCCCTCGCCTGGCTAGCCAGCGCCCCACCGCCGCCCGAGCCGACCGTTGAGGGGGCGGTGAGCACGGATACGACGATCGTATGGAACAATTTCCCCAGTGCTGCCCAATACGTTGTCCATTGGCGTCGAACTGACGCCAACCAATGGCAAAATAGTCGCGCCGTATTTGCCTTGGGAGGAGATGAGGTGCGCGTTGCAGGTGACGGGCCTACCTGGGGCGGGGCCGGTCGGCAGGGCATAGACTTGCGCGGCGTCCGCGTCGATGACTGGGTGTTCGGCGTCTCGTCAGTCAGCGCGGACGGCTTCGAAAGCCCGGTTGCCTCGGCCGTCACCGGCGGGGCGTTCAAGCCCTATGTCGCGCAGCCTCCCGCTGCTCCCCAATAGATGGCGCAAGCGACCACCCACGACACTGACCGGCCTGCCGAGCAGCGACATGTAGCGGGCGTCGGCCTGCGCCTTGTCACGGCGCTGCTGCTTGCCGTGATGTTCGCGCTGGTGAAGCTGGCGGCGACGCGCGGCGTCAATATTGTCGAGAGCCTGTTCTACCGCCAGTGCGGTTCTGCACTGTGTGCCATGGGATTGGTCGCCGCTGGACCGGGCTTCGCTTCGCTTCGCTCTCGGCGCGTCTGGGCCCATGTCGGCCGAATGGCGCTCGGCCTCTCGGCGATGGCGACCAATTTCGCGGCAATGATCATGCTGCCTCTGGCCGAGGCGACGGTGATCGGATTTACGGTGCCGATCTTCTCGACCGTGCTGGCCGCGCTGGTCCTTGGTGAGCCCAATGGCAAATGGCGCTGGGGCGCGGTCGCGGCCGGTTTCCTCGGTGTGCTGCTGATCGTCCAGCCCGGAACCGGCGAGGTTCCGCTTCACGGGGCATCGGTCGCGCTGGTCGCGGCGCTGCTCACCGCTTCGGTGACCATCGTCATCCGACGGCTAGGAGCGACGGAACCGGCGTCGACCACCGTTTTCTGGTTTGCGGCAAGTTCGCTGGTTCCGCTCGGCATGCTGATGCCGTGGTTCGGCCGTGGCCACGATCCGATGACCTGGGCAATCCTCGGCGGCCTGGCGCTGGCGGGAGGGTTGGCTCAGCTTACCCTGACCGGCGCGCTGCGGCTGGCTCCGGTCGCCCTGGTGATGCCGATGGATTACACCAGCCTGCTCTGGGCGACGATGTTCGGGGCGTGGATATTCGGTGAACTGCCGACGCCATGGACCTGGGTCGGCGCGCCGATCATTATTGCCAGCGGGCTGGTCATCGTGTGGCGCGAACATCGGCTGTCCCGCCGCGCGGCATTGTCGGCGGCCACGGCCGCGCCCAATTAGGAACCACATGCCCCGCAAACCACCTTCCGGCCTGCCCACCCCCAAGCAGATCCTCGACTTCATCGAATCCAGTGGCCAGCCCGCGGGAAAGCGAGAGATCGCTCGCGCATTCAAACTCTCCGGCCATGACAAGATCATGCTGAAGGCCTTGCTCAAGGACATGGCCGACGAAGGGTTGATCGACAGCGCACCCGGCCGTGCCTTCCACAAGGCGGGCGGGGTGCCTCGCGTAACGGTGCTGCGCGTCGTGTCGGTCGACGACGGGCAGGTCTGGGCGCAGCCGGAAAGCTGGCACGCGCATACGCCGCCACCGCGTCTCCGAGTAATCGAACGGGGCAGGCGGTCGGCGCTGGCGCTTAACGACCGAATCCTCGCCCGGACCGAGGAAGCGGGGAAGGGCCATGTCGCCCATGTCATGAAGAAGCTGGCTCGTTCGGCCGAGCTGGTGCTGGGTGTGGTTCGCAAGGAGGGTGACCGCTTCTACCTGACCCCGGTCGACAAGAAGGAGCGGCGGGAGCTGCCGATTTCCGACCTGAAGGACGCCCAGCCCGGCGACCTGGTGCTGGCCGAGCCGTCGGGCCGCCCGCCGCGGGTGACGGCGCGGGTCGACGCGATCCTCGGTGATCCGTTTGCGCCGCGCAGCTTCAGCCTGATCGCCATCCACAAATATGGCCTGCGCGATGAGTTCCGCACCGAGGCGATCGTCGAGGCGAAGCATGTCGCCCATCAGCGGTTGGGCGACGACCGTGAAGACCTCACGCACCTGCCGATCGTTGCCATCGATCCGGAAGATGCGCGCGATCATGACGACGCGATCTGGGCCAGCCTACGCGACGACGGTGACGGATGGGACGCAATCGTCGCCATCGCCGATGTCAGTTTCTACGTGCGGCCCGGCAGCGAGCTCGACCGCGAGGCCCGGGCCCGCGGTAACAGCGTCTATTTCCCCGATCGGGTCGTGCCGATGCTGCCTCACGAACTCTCGTCGGACATCTGTTCGCTGAAGCAGGGAGAGGTGCGCGCGGCGATGACCTGCAAACTGCATGTCGGCAGGGACGGGGCGCTGAAAAGCTGGCAATTCTCACGTGCCAAGATTTGCGTAGCTGCAAATATTGCATATGAGGATGCTCAAGCCGCGATGGATGCTGCGGGCGAGCAAGTCATTGAAAATGCATCTTCTCCTTGCTCGATGCCGCCGCTTGAAGGACGGGTGCCAGGTGAGCTGGTCGACAAGGCGCTGAAGCCGCTCTGGGCCTGCTGGCGAGCTCTGCTCGCCGCGCGCAACAAGCGCGAGCCGCTTGAGCTCGACCTGCCCGAACGGCGCGTGGTGCTCGACGAAAAGGGGCGCATCATGTCTGTCGCTCCGCGCGAACGGCTCGACGCACACCGCTTGGTTGAAGACTTTATGATTGCCGCCAACGTGGCGGCGGCCAAGGCGCTGGAACGCAAGAAGGCGCCGGTCATGTACCGCGTTCATGAAGCGCCGGGCCGGGAGAAGCTGGTCGCGCTCAAGGACTATCTTGCCACCTTCGACCTGGAGTTTGCGCTCGGTCAGGTCATCCGCCCGGCGACCTTCAACCGCATCATCGAACGGATCGGTGAGGATCATCCGGCGCGGCCCGAAATCATGGAGCAGGTGCTGCGTACCCAGATGCAGGCGCGCTATTCGCCCGAACCGCTCGGCCATTTCGGACTGGCCCTTCCGAGCTACGCCCATTTCACATCGCCAATCCGCCGTTATGCCGACCTGCTGGTTCACCGAGCGCTGGTCAGTTCGACGAAGCTTGGCGAGGGCGGCCTTCCGCCTGCCGACGCCGAGGCGTTCGTCGAGATCGGCGAAAAAATCTCCATTCTCGAGCGCCGAGCGATGGAAGCAGAGCGGGAGACGATCGATCGCTATGTTGCGGCCTTTCTCGCCGACAAGGTCGGGCAAATTCTCCGTTGCCGCATCACGGGTGTCCAGCCGTTCGGCTTCTTCGCGACGGTAGAGGATTTGGGCGGCGACGGGCTGGTCCCGGCAGCGATCCTCGGCAATGAATATTTCCGCTATGACGAGGCGGCCCGAGCGCTGGTCGGAGAGGAGACCGGCGAAACCTACCACGTCGGCCAGCACCTTGAGCTGAAGCTGACTGAGGCCAACCCCGCCTCGGGTGCTCTGCGGTTCGAACTGCCCGAAGGAAAGTTCGCCGCTCCGCCGCGAATGGGCCAGCGACGAGACCGGGTCCGTGGTGGTCCGAAGCGCGGACGCCCGGCCAATATTCGCCATCGCGGACGGCGCTGATCATTGCTAATGGCCGTCCCCGAACTGGGGAGGGCTCAATGGCAAAAGCGTTGCGTTGGTTCGGTTATCTGGTTGGTTTTTTGCTGGTACTGGCGTTGTTGGCGGCGGCCTGGGTGTGGTTCGCTTCCGAGCGCGCACTAGGCGGCAAGGTTGAAGGCGTCCCGGAAACGCTCGTCACGCCGACTGCCGCGCAGCTGGCCGACGGCCCACGCCAACTCCGCGTCATGGGCTGCATTAGCTGTCATGGCGACGGGCTTCGCGGGAACCTCATGTTCTCCGAGCCAAACGTCGCGGATGTCTATGCACCTAACCTGACTTTGGTCGCAGCCAAGGCCAACGATCAGCAACTCGCCCGCGCGATCCGCCAGGGTATTGGCACAGACGGCAGGCCGCTGCTGATCATGCCCTCTTCCCAATATTCCCGGATGGACGATGCGGAGACCGCGGCGCTGATTGCCGCGATCCGGGGGCTTCCCGTCGGTGGAAAACAGACTCCGCCAAATCACGTCGGCCCGCTGGGCCGCATCGGCCTGGCGGCTGGCAAACTGCATACCCAGCCCAGCCAAGTAGCGCGATACAAGGAAAACATGCCCGCTGACCTCGGACCGCAGTTCGCCGCGGGCCGCAAATTGGCGATGGTCAATTGCGCCGAATGCCATGGCCCCACGTTCGGCGGTGGGGAGCCCAAGCCGGGCCTGAAGGCGCCGGACCTGGTCGTCGCCGGCGCTTACGACCTGCCGGAATTCAAGCGGCTGATGCGGACGGGCGTCCCTACCGGTGGCCGCAAGCTCGACATGATGGCGGACGTTTCGCGAAATGATTTCAGCCACCTAACGGATGCGGAGATCGAGGCGATCCACGACTATCTGGTGGAGCGGGCAAACCGCGCTAACTGATTTATTCTACCAATACAGCTGGCCTGTCGACCAACCGACAGAGGGCGGATGGCATGGCGCGTCCCTCCCGCCGTAAAAGCAATGCGGGATGTCGTTGGGAGAAGTGCAATGCGTATTATCACCTTGGCGACGCTGTCTGCTGCCCTTGTCTTTGCCGTTCCGGCGACGGCCAAGGGCCAGTCCGATTCCGATCAACCGACCGCTGGCCAGTCCGCCGAAAAGAAGGTCTGCAAGAAATTGAAGGTGACCGGTTCGCGCATGGGCGACCGAGTATGCCTGACTGCAAGCGAATGGAAAAAGGTTGAGGAGCAAAAATAAAGGCGTACGGGCCGGTTTGAACTTTTCCGCCGTCCGGCCGGCTCGTCCGCAACCAATCCAGCTGCCGCGCGCTTAGCCTGACGTTCGACCAGGGGAGGCACGCATGCCAGTTCACAAGATCGCGATCATTGTCGGCAGCCTTCGTGAAGGCAGCATCAACCGCAAGATCGCGCGGTCGATCTGCGCACTTAAGGACGACAATCTCGATTGCTCGATCGTCGAGATCGGCGACCTGCCGCTTTTCAACCAGGATCTGGAGCAGAACCCGCCTGAACAATGGGTTCGGTTCAAGGAAAAGATCGCGGCAGTCGACGGCATCCTTTTCTGCACGCCGGAATATAATCGCGGCATGCCGGGCGTATTGAAGAACGCGATCGACGTCGGCTCACGGCCTTATGGTCGCAGCGTCTGGGACCGGAAGCCCGCGGCCATCGTCAGCGCTTCACCGGGAACCATTGGCGGGGCGCTGGCCAACCACCAGGTCCGCCAGTCTTGCGTGTTCCTCAACATGCCGGTGATGCAGCAGCCCGAGGCCTATCTCGGCCACGTCAACGACGAGAGCTTCGACGAGAATGGCAAGCTGAAGGAGGGGCCGCTTCTAGGGCTGGTCGAGAAGCTTGCTCATGCCTTTGCCGAGTGGGTGACGACAATTCACGAAGCTCGGGCGCACCTGGAGCGCACAGCACGCGGTTAAATCATGGAACTGTCACCATGGCGGAACATTGACCGCTAGCCCCAAGAGCGAGGGAGGAAGCCATGGCCCATGAGTTTGTGATCCGGAAATCGGCAAACGGCGAATTTCGCGCCTATTTCGAGTATAATGGCGAGAAGATTTTCTGGACCGAGGGCTATTCGAGCAAAGCCAGCGCCAAGAATGCGATCGAGTCCATCCAGAAGAATGGACCGGGCGCTCCAACCGACGATCAAACGAGCTAAGCTCTAAAGCTTCGGCAACGTCACGCCGCGCTGGCCCATATATTTGCCGGCGCGGTCGGCATAGCTGGTCTCGCAGCGCTCATTCCCTTTCAGGAACAGGAACTGGCACGCGCCTTCGTTGGCGTAGATTTTGGCCGGTAGCGGCGTGGTGTTGGAAAATTCCAGCGTGACATGCCCCTCCCAGCCGGGCTCGAGCGGGGTCACGTTCACGATGATTCCGCAGCGGGCATAGGTCGATTTGCCAAGGCAGATCACCAGCACATCCTCTGGCACGCGGAAATATTCGACCGTCCGGGCCAGCGCGAAGCTGTTGGGCGGGATGATGCAGACTTGGGTCTGCCGGTCGACGAAACTGTTCGACGCGAAATCCTTCGGATCGACGGTCGCGCTGTCGACGTTGGTGAAAATCTTGAACTCGTCGGCGACGCGCGCGTCATAGCCGTAGGAGGAAAGGCCATAGCTGATGCAGCCCTCGCGGCGCTGCGCCTCGACGAATGGCTCGATCATGCCGTTATTGAGCGCCTGCTCGCGAATCCAGCGGTCCGATTGAATGGTCATGCGCCACCGCTAGCCGCCGCGACGGGCGGCGCGCAATGCCGCTGATTATCCACAGGCGCGTCCACGAAAATCGTCGAGGCGGGATGGAGCCTGACCGCGGTTGCGCATAGTCTGCACCCATGGCCGAAGTTATCCGAATCAATGAGGGCGCTGAAACGCCCGCAACCCCATCGCTCCCCCAAAATATCGAGGCGGAGGCGGCGCTGCTTGGCGCGTTGATGATCGACAACCGGCTGGTCGAGGACATTCAGATCCGGCTGAAGCCGCATCATTTCTTCGAGCCGCTGCATGGGCGCATCTATGAGGCCATCCTCAGGATGACCGACAAGAATATGGTCGCCAACCCGGTCACCTTGAAGCCGATGTTCGACGGCGATGAAGCGATGAAGGAGGTCGGCGGTCCGGCCTATCTCGCCCAGTTGACCGGCTCCGGCGCCGCAGTGATCGGCGCGCGCGATTTCGCCGCTCAGATTTACGATTTGGCACTGCTTCGCGCGCTGGTCGGGGTCGGCCGCGACATGGTCGAAGGCGCGCTCGACACGTCCGACGAAGTCGCGCCGCTGACCCAGATCGAGCGGGCGGAAAGCGAACTATACCGCGTCGCCGAAGAGGGCGGGAACGAGGGGAAGGTCAAAAGCTTCGGCGAGGCGACCAGGCTTGCGCTCGAACAGGCGGAACGCGCGCTCAACAGTGGCGGTCATCTATCGGGGGTCACCACGGGCCTGGAGGGCATCAACGCCAAGATCGGCGGCCTCCACAAGAGCGACCTCACCATCCTCGCCGGGCGTCCGGGCATGGGCAAGACCTCGCTTGCCACCAACATCGCCTTCGCTTCCGCGCAGCGGTTCGTTCGCGACCAGGAAGACGGCATCGAGCCTGGGAAGAGCGCCGGTGCGCCGGTTGCCTTCTTCAGCCTCGAAATGTCGGCCGATCAGCTTGCGACGCGTATCCTGGCAGAGCAGTCGGGCATCAGTTCGGAAAACCTCCGCATGGGCAAGATCAGCCAGCAGGAATTCCGCTCGCTGGCTCGAGCCGCGGGCGAACTGTCGACCCTGCCGCTGTACATCGACGATACGCCTGGCCTCACCATCGCAGCGCTCCGCGCCCGTGCCCGCCGTTTGAAGCGGCAGAAGGGCATCGGCATGGTCGTGGTCGATTATCTCCAGCTGCTGCAGGGGACGGGCAAGAGCAGCAACGACAATCGCGTCCAGGAAATCTCGGAAATCAGCCGTGGCCTGAAGCAACTCGCCAAGGAGCTCGACCTGCCGGTGATGGCGCTATCGCAGCTGAGCCGTGCGGTCGAGCAGCGCGAGGACAAGAAGCCGCAGCTATCCGACCTTCGCGAATCCGGCTCGATCGAGCAGGACGCCGACATCGTGCTGTTCGTCTATCGTGAGGATTATTACGTCGCCGCAAAGGAACCCAAGCGGCCGATGGAAGGCGACGACGCCAAAATCTTCGAGGCCTATGAGCAATGGCAGCGCGACATGGAGCGGGTCTACGGCATGGCCGAATTGATCGTCGCCAAGCAGCGCCACGGCGCCACCGGCAAGGTCAAGATGCGCTTCGACAGCCGAACTACCAAGTTCAGCGATCCGGTCGACGAAACCTATATGCCGGAGCTGCGCGGCTGATCAGTCGTCGGTCGGAACATAGGCGTCGCGGAGGCCTTCTCCGATCACCGCTCTGGTTACTTCTGCTTCAACACTTGTTACCGGATATGCACAATAGTCGGCGGCATAATAGGCGCTCGGACGATGATTTCCGCTAAAGCCCACGCCGCCGAATGGAGCGTTGGAGGGGGCGCCGTTGGTAGGCTTGTTCCAGTTGATCACACCCGAGCGGACGTTAGCCCAGAAGCGATCGTACAGCGCCGGATCCTTGGTCAGCACGCTCGCCGCCAGGCCGAAGCGAGTGTTGTTGGCCTCGTCGATTGCCGCATCGAAATCCTTGACGCGGATGAGTTGAAGCACCGGGCCGAACAATTCCTCGTCGGGACGGTCAGTCACGTCGGTCATGTCGATCAGCGCGGGCGTAAGGTAGGGCCGTTCCTCATGCGGACGATCGAGCCGGCGGATCGGCTTTCCACCCTTCATCATCAGCCCGAGAAAGCGGTCCTGGAGGATATCGGCGGCCGCCTGGTCGATTACCGGGCCCATGAACGGTTGAGGGTCGGCCATCGGGTGATCGACGATGATCCGATCGATCAGCTTGGTTATCTCTTCGACCAGCCCCTCATGCTTTCCATCCTCGACGATCAGCCGGCGCGCAGCGGTACAGCGTTGCCCGGCCGAAAGATAAGCGGATTGGACGATGATCGTCGCAGCGGCCTGTAGGTCGGGTGCGTCCCAGACGACGATCGGGCTGTTGCCGCCAAGCTCGAGCGCCAGTATCTTGTTTGGCGTTTCAGCGAATTGACGGTGGAGCGCCATTCCCGCGCCAACCGATCCGGTAAACAGCAGGCCATCGATTCCCGCCTGGCTGGCTAAAGACTTGCCCTCGGCCGCTCCCCCGATCAGCAGGCGCAACGCCCCTTCGGGCACGCCCGCCTCATGAAAGCAGCGAACCAGATATTCGCCGGTGGCCGGGGTTTTCTCGGACGGCTTGAACACAATAGCATTGCCGGCGATCAGCGCTGGGACGATGTGGCCGTTGGGAAGGTGAGCGGGGAAATTATAAGGGCCGAGTACCGCCAGCACACCATGAGGCTTGTGGCGCACGGCGATCTTGTTGCCCATGGCCGCTTCCAGCCGGCTGGTCGGGGTCCGGTCCGAATAGGCGTTGATCGAAATCTCTACCTTGCCGATGACCGAATTGACCTCGGTCTTGGCCTCCCAGAACGGCTTGCCGGTCTCTCGCGCAATCAGTTCCGCGAACTCTTCCTCCCGCGCCCTGACCACATTGGCGAAACGGCGCAGCGTCTCCATCCGGAAAGTGACGGAATGTGCCGCCCACTCGGCCCAGGAGGCGCGCGCAATGGCGACCTCGGCCGCGGCATCGCCAACCGGCCCGGACCAGACTTCCGCGCCGGTCGCCGGCTCGGTCGATACGATCATGTCAGTCATGGATGCTCCAGCACGTCGGCGCGTTCCCACGACGGCGCGCTTGGGTCAAGCCGGAGCGTCTGACGTCATGGCGTCGCCCATGCGACGGATGGCTGCGATCTTGGCCTCAAATGGCTGCCAATCGTCCCGGTCGGCGATCGCCGCCCAGATCGCCTCCACCTCGTCTATCAGCATCGAACAGAGCTGCGGGTCGGTCCAATAGGGATGGCTAAGCGGGCGATGCCGCCCATCGAGCCGCGCTCGAAGTTCGTCGAATTCACTTGCCCGATAGGTCTCGCCGGACGGGTTTCGTCCGCCCCGCCAGTCGAAGAAGAAGCGGTCGATGCCGGCCAGCCGCGATCTCAATGCGCCGAGCATGGCGGACACCAACGGCCGATCCTCGGCATCGCCCCGTCTCTCGACTCCAAGGCGCATAATCAGCTTTTCGACCAACGCCTCTTCGAACCTTGCCGGCCATTGCCCCAGCAAGTCGGCCAACTGCGGGCCATCGGCGATCAACGCCAGGCATCCGCCCAGCTGCGCAACGTCCCACTGGATCGCCTCGGGCTGGCGGCCGAAGGCGTAAAGGCCGGTCTCGTCGAAATAGGCAGCGGTGAAGGCTTCGTCCCACTCCGGCGTGAAGCGCCACGGGCCATAGTCGAAGCTTTCGCCCGTGACGTTGATATTGTCGCTGTTGAGTACGCCATGGACAAACCCCGCGGCGATGTAGCCGGCAGCCAGCGTCGCGGTGTTGCCGCAAACGCGATCGAACAATCGCAGGGCATTTTCCACGTCGTCGCCGGTCGGCTCGTCGAGCAGATGTTGAAGGCAGTAGCCAGTCAACTTGGCGATAGCATCGGCATCATCGAAGAAGGCCATGCGCTGAAAGGTCCCGATGCGAATATGTCCGTGGCTGAGGCGGGTCAGGACCGACGATCGGGTGGGTGAGGGCTCGTCGCCCCGCCACAGCTCCTCGCCTGTTTCGAAAAGCGCGAAGCTCTTCGATGTGTTGACGCCAAGCGCCTCCAGCATCTCGGTCGCCAGAACCTCGCGCACGCCACCCTTGAGGGTCAGGCGGCCGTCGGCGCGGCGGCTGTAAGGCGTCTGTCCGCTTCCCTTGGTGCCAAGGTCGAGCAGCCGGCCACGATCATCGCGGACTTGCGCGAATAGGAACCCCCGTCCGTCTCCGATCTCGGGATTGTACACGCGGAATTGATGGCCGTGGTAGCGGAGTGCCAAGGGCTGCTCGAGGTTGCCGGGCAACGGCTCGAACCGGGCGAAATGCTTCTCCCAGTCGACATCGCCAAGCCCGACACGCTCGGCCCATCGCCGGTTCAGGAAGCGCGGGATCGCCCTCGGGAAATCGGCCTGCCTGACCGCATCATAATATTGATCGCCGAGCTCAAGAATTGGCGGATTGCCCGGAATGGGTTGCGGTGCGGCCATTGCCCCGCGATAGGGGAGGCAGTCACCGGGGGAAAGCGTAGATGGCGAGTTGGACCGACCGTTACTGGTATAGCGCGGAAGGACTTCGTCTCCACTATCGCGATTATGAAGGACCGCGCGACAAGCCGCCGATCCTGTGCATCCCGGGGCTGACCCGCAACGCCCGCGATTTCGAGCCGGTGGCAGACCGCTATGCGGGTCAATGGCGAGTGATTTGCGTCGACCTTCGCGGTCGCGGGCTGAGCGAACCCGATCCCGATCCCGACCGCTATTCGCCGCACTATTATGTCGCCGATATCTTGAAGCTGCTCGACCAGGAGGGGATCGCCGATGCGGTTTTCTTCGGCACCTCGCTGGGTGGCATCTGCACGATGTTTCTCGCCTCCACCGACGCCGACCGGATCGCGGGCGCGATGCTCAACGATATCGGGCCGGAGATCGACCCGGCCGGAATCGAGCGCATCGGCACCTATGTTGGCAAGGATGTGCGGTTCGAAAGCTGGGAAGATGCGGCAAGCGCCTTGGCCGATCGCAACCGTGACAAGTTTCCCAAATGGACGTCGGCCGACTGGGACAAGTTCGCGCGCCGAATTTGCCACGAAACCGGCGATGGCATCCGCCTGAACTATGACATGGCGATCGCCCAGAATTTCCGCGCGGTAGCCGAAGGTCCTCCCGGCCAAAGCTGGCACCTGTTCGAAGCGCTGGCCGGTCGACCGGTTACGATCCTTCGCGGCGAGCTGTCGGATTTGCTCTCAGCCGAGACAGCGGAGCGGATGGTTGAGGTGTTGCACGGCGACGCCGAACTGGTGGTGGTGCCAGACGTGGGTCACACGCCCAATCTGGAAGAACCCGTCGTTCAGGCCGCAATGGATCGGCTGCTTGAGCGGGTATCGGCCCGCGAGGATGTGCTCTAAGCCGCGATACGTCGAAGCTTGTCGAGCGCGACGGTATCGCCTTCCTGCGGCGACAATGTCGCGACGAACGCTCCATTGCTGTCCAGCAGGAAGACCGTTGCCGTATGGTCGACGCTGTAATTGCCGCCGGGCAGAGGCGCTTTCGCCGAATAAACTCCGAACTGCTTCTTGACCTTCTCTATGTCGGCCGGGCTGCCGGTCAGGCCGACGACCGGAGCGTCGAACAGTTCCGCATAGCTTCCGACTTCGGCCGGACCGTCGCGTTCCGGGTCGACGCTGATGAAGACGATCGACAATGCATCGTCGCCCTTGCCGAGTTGCCGGCGCAGCTTGACCAGCCGCGCCAAAGTGGTCGGGCAGACGTCGGGGCAATGAGTGAAGCCAAAGAAGATGGCGGCCGGCCGGCCATTGAGAGTGGCGCTGTTAAAGGGCTTGCCGTCGCTTCCGGTCAAAGTGAACGGCCCGCCGATCGTGCCCAGCGCCGTCTCGCGGACAGTTGGCGATCGGGACTGCAGCACGAGTGAGAGCGCGCCGACTGCGGCGAGGGCCACCATTACCCACAGGACGAGCCGAAGCCGCGTCATTGTCATTGGCCCTCGGGCTTCATGACCGTCACCTTCACGGTCTTGTCGCCGCTTTCCTTGAAGCGGAGCACCAGGTCGAATCGATCGCCTGGCTTGAGTGGAGCGCGCAGGCCTTCGAGCATTACGTGAGTGCCGCCGGGAGTCATTTCGATTGTTTCGCCCGCGGGAATATTGATCTCGCCCGCCATCCGCATCTTCGAAACGCCGTCGATGAACTCGTTCTGATGGACCATGGCCATTGCCGCATGGTCGCTGAATGCGCCGGTCAGGCGATCGTCAGAACCGCTTTTATTGTCGATCGTGACATAGACGGCGGCGGGAGCCTGTCCGACGGTTGGCCTGGCCCAGGCATTGTGGAGTTCGATGTCGGGAGATCCCTGCTGGCCGCATGCGGCAAGGACGAGCAGGGCGGGAAGCAATAGCTGGCGTATCATTGCTTTCGACCTAAGGCCTGCCCCCGCGCTTCGCAATGGACGGAATATGGCCGCGAGGGAGACATCGGTCATTGCTTGTTGCTATCAGACGAACCGTAGAGCGAGTCCCCACCAAGGGCCCGGTAGAGCTCGACCAGATTGGTCGCAGCCGCAAGCTTGCTCGTCACCAGCGTCTGCTGCGCGAAATATGAGGACCGCTGTGCGTCGAGGCTGCTGAGGAAGTCGTCGATGCCTTCGCGATAGCGCGCTTCCGACAGCATGTAATTGTCGGCGGCCGCCTCTTTCTGGGCCTGTCGGGCGCGAACCTGGTCATTCATGGTTGCGCGCCGCGCGAGCGCATCGGCCACTTCGCGAAAGGCCGTCTGGATTGCCTTCTGGTAAGATGCGACGGCAGCATCCCGTTGGGCCTGCGTCAGGCGAACGTTCGCCCTGCCGGCACCGGCCCGAAAGATCGGATAAGTCGCGTCGTCCGCTCCGCCCCATCCAAAGCTGCCGCCGTTGAACAGGCCCGAAAGCGACCCGCTTGCAAGGCCCAGCAGCCCGGTCAGCGAGATCCGAGGGAACAGGGCGGCGCGCGCGGCGCCGATCTCGGCATTGGCCGCCAGCAGCTGATATTCGGCCTGCATGATGTCCGGACGGCGGAGGAGTACTTCGGAACTTAGGCCAGCCGGCAACTCGCCAATGGCGGTACCAGCCTCGTCGATCGATCCCGGCAACAGGCGCGCCTCGATCGGCGCTCCTACCAATAGCTGCAGCAGATTCACATCCTGAGCGACCTGCGTTCGCAAATTGGCGAGATCCGCCCGCGCCTGGTTGAGGATCTGCTCTGCCTGGCGGAGGTCGGTTCGCGGTGCGATTCCCCCCTCCAGCCGGGCACGGGTCAGCCATACGCTCTTTTCAGCGCTTGCCGCGGTCTGCTCTGAGATTTGGAGCATGCTCCTGTCGGCGGCATAGTTCAGCCAGGCGATGGCAACGTCGCCAATAAGGGTAAGCCGCGTCGCCCGCGCCCCTGCCTCGGTCGCCAGGTAGCGGTTCAGGTCGGCCCGCGTCAGTGAGCCGATTCGGCCGAACAGGTCCACCTCAAAACTGGGGATGCCGACACCCGCCGTATATTGCGCGACAACTCCCGATCCATTGTCGTTACCGACGGCATTTACGCCGGTGCTTGCATCCACTTCGGGAAGGCGCTGGGCGCGCTGGATATGATATTGTTCGCGGGCCGCAACGATGTTGGCGGCGGCGACCTGCAGGTCGCTATTGTTGGCCAGTGATTGTTCGATCAAGGTCTGCAGCCGCGGGTCGCGAAATATGTCCTGGTAGGTCAGCGCCGGAAGAATGGCTTCGGATTGGCGCAAATAGGGATCGCCGACCGGCCAACTTGCGGGAATTGCCGGATCGGGGCGCACATATTGCGGATCAAGCGACACGCAGCCGGCGAGTGTCAGCGCAATGAGCGGGGCGACCCTGTTCATGCCGCCGCCTCTCGCCGCTGCCCGATTCGCTCCCTTACTGCTTTCAGTCCGTCGCGAACGCCGCGGCGCACCAGCACAAAGAACAGCGGGATGTAGAAGATGGCGAGGATCGTCGCCGTCAGCATTCCGCCGATCACCGACGTTCCGATGGCGATGCGGCTGTTGGCGCCGGCGCCGGTCGAAATGGCCAGCGGAAGCACGCCGAAAATGAAGGCGAAGCTGGTCATCAGGATCGGGCGAAGCCGGATTCGAGCTGCCTCGATCGCCGCGTCGATGACCCGCTTGCCCTGTTTTTCGGCGCGCTCAGCGAACTCGACCATCAGGATCGCGTTCTTTGCGGCGAGCCCCATCGTCGTCAGCAAGCCGATCTGCAGGTAGACGTCATTCTGCAGCCCGCGAAGCTTGACCGCGAATATGGCCCCGACCAGTCCCAACGGTATCACCAGTAGGGCGGCAACCGGGATCGACCAGCTCTCGTATAGCGCCGCTAGGCAGAGGAACACGACCAGCAGCGAAATGGCGTAGAGCAGCGGCGCCTGCCCCGAGGCCAGCCTTTCCTCGAAGGATTGGCCGGACCAGGCAACGCTGACCCCGCCGATCTGGGAAGCGAGTTGCTCGATCCGGTTCATCGCATCGCCAGTGCTTTTGCCCGGCGCGGGCTGGCCCTGATATTCGTAGGACTGAATACCCTGGAAGCGGGACAGGGTGACCGGGGCGATCGACCATCTTGCTTGCGCGAAGGAGGAGAAGGGTACCATTTCCCCCTCGTCGTTTCGCACCGACCATTGGTCGATGTCGGACGGCGCCGCCCGATATTGGGCGTCGCCCTGCACATAGACACGCTTGACCCGCCCGCGGTCGACGAAGTCGTTGACGTATCGCCCGCCCCAGGCGGTCGCCAGCGTATTGTTGACGTCTGCGGTGCTGAGCCCAAGCGCCGAAACGCGTTCCTGGTTGATGTCGATCTTCAGGGCCGCGACATCGGGCAGCTCGCCCAGGCGCACCTGATAGAGATCCGGGTCCGCCTGCGCCGCCTGCAGAAGCTGGTCGCGCGCCGCCTCGAACTGCTGCTGACTCATGCCGCTGGTGTTCTGCAGCTGCATGTTGAATCCGCCCGACTGGCCGAGGCCGCGGATCGCCGGGGGAATAAGTGCGAACACCTGCGCGTCGCGAAGACCCGAGAAGGCAGCCCTCGCGCGCTGGGTAATGGCATCGGCGGAATTTTCACTGCCCTTGCGCTGATTAAAGTCGGACAAATTGATGAAGGCCTGGCCGGTGTTCTGGCCTGCCGCCCCCTGGCCGCCGCCGGCGACGATGAAGTAGGACTTGAAGTTGTCCTTGTCCTTGCCTCGCATCAGGTAATTCTCAACCGCCAGCTGCACCTCCCGCGTCCGCTCGAGCGTGGCGCCCGCGGGAAGCCGGAACTGGACCTGGGCAGCGCCCTGGTCCTCGGTCGGAAGAAAACCGGTGGGCAGGCGGAAGAACATCAAGGCCAGGGCTGCGCATACGGCCGCATAACCGGCGAGGAAGCGCCATTTGCGGCTGGCGACATAGCCGACCGACCCGACGTACCAATCGGTCAGCCGCTTGAAACCCCGATTGAATCGGTCGCGTTCCTTGAAGATCTGTTCGGCAATGCGGCCATAGCGGTCGACAAGGCGGCAGTCAGCATCGGCATCCTGCCTTTTCGGCCTCAGCACCTGCGCCGCCAATGCCGGGCTCAAGGTCATGGCCACGAACACTGACAGCACCATTGCCGAGACGATGGTTGCCGAGAATTGGCGGTAGATGACTCCTGTCGAGCCGCCGAAGAACACCATCGGCAGGAACACCGCCGACAGAACCAATGCGATGGCGACCAGCGCCATCTGGATCTGGTTCATCGACTCGATTGTGGCCTCGCGGGGCGTCAGATGCGGGTTCTCCTCCATCAGTCGCTCGACATTCTCGACCACGACGATGGCGTCATCGACCAGCAACCCGATCGCCAGCACCAGGCCGAACAGGGTCATCGTGTTGATCGAGAAGTCGAGCGCGTAGAGCACTCCGAATGTCCCAAGCAGCACCACTGGAATGGCAACGGCAGGAACCAGCGTGGCCCGCCAGCTCTGGAGGAAGACGAACATGACGAAGATCACCAGGATCATCGCCTCGACCAGCGTCTGCACCACCTCTTCGACCGACAGCTTGATGAAGTCGGTCGTGTCATAGGCGAATGTGTGCCGGAAGCCGGGAGGATAGTTTTTGGCCATTTCCTCGACTCGCGCCTTCACCAAGTCAGCGGTCTCCAGCGCGTCGGCGCCCGGCGCCAGGAACACCGCGATACCCGCCCCCGGGTGCCCGTTCACCCGGCGGTCGACATTATAATTTTCGGCGCCAAGCTCGACCCGGGCGACATCGCTGAGCAGCACTCGGGCACCCGATCGCTCGGCCTTGACGATGATGTTTCTGAACTCTTCGGGGGACTGGAGCCGGGATTGGGCAGTCACGGTCGCGTTGAGGAGCTGACCCGGCGGTGACGGCTGTCCTCCCACCTCGCCGGCTGCGACCTCGATATTTTGGGCGCTGATCGCGCTGACGATGTCGCCCGGTATCAGGGAAAAGGAGCGCAGCTTGGCCGGGTCCAGCCATATGCGCATTGCATAGGGAGAGCCGAACACAGTGACGTCGCCGACGCCCGGCACCCGGGCGAGCGGATCCTCCAAATTGCTGGACAGCCAGTCGGCAATGTCCATGTCGCTATATTTGTCGTTCTCGTCATAAAGGCCGACGATCAGCAGGAAGTCGGTCGACGCCTTGACGACCTGGACACCCTGTTGCTGGACCTGTTGCGGAAGTCGCGAGTAGGCGGGCTGAATCGCATTCTGGACCTGGACCTGGGCAATATCCGGATCGGTACCCTTGGCGAAAGTGACATTGATCGTCACTTGGCCGCGCGAGCTCGACGACGACTGGAAATAAAGCAGCCCGTCCAGGCCCGTCAGCTGCTGTTCCAGCACCTGGGTGACGCTGTCTTGAAGCGTCTGCGCCGACGCGCCCGGATAGGTTGCGCGGATGCTGACCTGGGGCGGGGCCACGTCGGGATATTGGGCGATCGGCAGTTGCGTGATCGATCCGATCCCGACCAGCATGAAGATAATCGCGACTACCCAGGCGAATATCGGCCGATCGATGAAGACGCGCGACATGGGCGCTTAGGGCCGGCGGCCGGCGGGCTGGGCCTGTGTACCGGCTGGCGGCGCCTCGATGCGCTGTGGCGCGGAGGCCGGGACAGGCTTTAGCTGGGCGTCCTGGCGAAGATTGGCGGTGCCCTGGGTAATGACCTTCTCGCCCGGCGCCAGGCCCTGGGTAACAACCCAGTTGGAACCCTGAGTCTGGCTGGCAACGACCGTACGATGCACGGCCCTGTTGCCGGGTCCTACCACCCACAGCGTTGCATTGCCCTTCGGATCGCGCGTCACCGCCGATTGCGGCACAAGGAACGCCAGCGTGTCGATCGACTGGGCAAAGCGCGCCTTCACGAACATCCCCGGCAGCAGGATATTCTGCGAATTGGGAAAGCGGGCCCTTAGCGTCACCGCGCCGGTATCGGGGCTAACGATGACCTCGCTGAACTGGACGGTGCCGGTATAGCCATAGTCGCTGCCGTCGGGCAGCAGCAGCCGCACCTGGGCCGTGGTCGGCGATACCCCGCCCTGCGACAGCGACCGCCTTAGCCCGATCAGGTCGGACGCGGATTGCTGGATATCCACATTGATCGGGTCGAGTCGGGTAATGGTCGCCAGCGATTCCGCCTGGTTGGCGGTGACAAGCGCGCCCTCGGTGACGTTCGATAGGCCGATCCGGCCCGTGATCGGCGCCGGCACTCGCGTGTAGCGCAGGTTGATCTGCGCGGTCCGCAAGGCGGCGTTGTTCTGGGCAATGGCCGCTTCGGCCTGCCGAGCCTGCGACAGTGCGTCGGTATAATCCTGCTTCGAAACCGCTTCCATTTGGGCGAGCGGCCGATAGCGATTGGCGCGGGCGCGCGCTGCCTCGGCGCTGGCGCGGGCGCTTTGTACGTTCGCGGAGGCCTGCGCGACCTGCGCCTGATAGAGGCTGGGGTCGATCTGGTAGAGCGTTTGCCCCTGATGGACGACCCCGCCCTCCTTGAACAGGCGCCGCAGGACCACCCCGGAGACCTGCGGGCGCACTTCGGAAATCTGATAGGCCGAAACCCGCGCGGGAAGATCCTGTTCGACAGGAACGCTGCTGGGTTGCACGACCACATAGCCAACGGTGACCGGACCCTGGGGTCCTTTGCCGGCCGCATTATCGGCCTTTCCGCAAGCGCCTAGCAGCAGCAGCGCGGCAAGCATCGCCGCGTCCCGCAAGTGAAGGCCCGTCCGCCCTTTCACATCTTGTCTTAGCAAAGGCAGCTCTTCGACATGCGGCGTCCTCCAACGGGGCTCCGCCTAGCAAGGAAGATACAAAACCGCATCAAGGATTCGACCGGCCGCAATTGGTAATGCCGCAATAGAATCGAAAAAGGATTTTTCGATGCGCTTTTTGGGGATTTCCGGGTATTTCCCGAAAGGATGGAGGCCCGACCGGGAATCGAACCCGGGTGCAAGGATTTGCAGTCCTCTGCGTCACCACTCCGCCATCGGGCCTCGTGGGCAGGCCTTTGGCGGTTGGGCCAGCCGCTTGTCAACCGAGCCATTCGACGAACGGTGGCGCCTTCGGCTTGGCGGGGGAAGCCGCAGCGGATAAGGACGACTTGAATTGTCACTGTATTAGTGGCATATAACAGTTCGTGGCAAACGAGGATCTCATGCAGGATTTCAGCCTGGCCCGTCGGACGATGGTCGACAATCAGCTCCGCCCCGAAGGCGTGACCGACCGCGACGTATTGGCAGCAATGGGTTCGGTACCCCGCGAAAATTATGTCCCTGAAGGCGCCCGCGCGCTCGCCTATTTCGATCGGCCGCTGAAGATTGCCGATGGCCGGACGATGACGCCGCCGGCGGCCCTTGGCCGACTGCTTTCCGAGCTTGCCCCAAAGCCGGGGAAGAGGGCGTTGGTCGTCGGTTCGGGAACCGGCTATTCGGCCGCGGTGCTCAAGGCCGTCGGACTCGATGTCGTCGCACTGGAGTCGGACAACGCGCTGGTAGCGGCCGCAAACGAGGCCGGGGTGGAGACGGTCCATGGCGATCTGGCAATGGGCTGGGCCAAGCGCGCGCCATATGATCTCGTCCTGTTTGATGGGGCGGTCGAGGAAATTCCCGCCGCGCTGGTCAAGCAAATCCGTGAAGGCGGTAGCGTTGGCGGCGCCATTTCCGACCGGGGCGTAACCCGCCTGTTCGTCGGCCGCGTGTCTGGCGGCGCGCTTGGGCTTCGTACCCTCACCGACGCAGACGTCGATCCGCTTCCCGGATTCGAACGGCCCCGAGCCTTCATCTTTTGACAGCTTTCGAAAGAGCAATGCCTGTGATTCGTAACATCTCAATCGCATCGCTTCTCGTTGCTCTCGCCACGGGTACGGCTTCGGCCGACACGCTGCGTGAGGCGCTGGTTTCGACCTATCGCGCCAATCCGACGCTGACCTCACAGCGGGAAAGCCTGAAGGCCACCGATGCCGGCGTCGCTGTCGCTCGCTCGGCGGGAAGGCCGACGGTCAGCGGTACGGCGGGCGTAACCCGCGACCTCACCCGCAGCGGCCGGTTTGACGTCGGCACCGGCCGTGGACCCTTCCTTAATGCGGGCGTGGACGTCAGCCTTCCGCTATTCCAGGGCGGCACCGTCAAAAACGATATCAAGGCCGCAAAGTCCCGCGTCGAAGCAGGGCGGGCAACGCTTCGTGCCGTGGAAGGCGATGTGTTCACGGAGGCGGTCGCGGCTTACATGGACGTGATCCGCGACCGGGCCACGGTCGAGCTCAACAATAACAACGTCAAGGTCCTGGAAACCAACCTTCAGGCGACGCGCGACCGGTTCGAAATCGGCGATGTCACCCGCACCGACGTTGCTCAGTCCGAGGCTCGACTTGCCCTCGCGCGGTCGCGGCTAACCTTGGCCCAGGGGCGACTGATCGCGACCGAGGAAAATTATCGCCGCGTGATCGGCAAGCACCCCGACCAGCTTCAGCCGCCGCCACCGCTGCCGCCGCTGCCGGCCACGGCCGACGAAGCGGTGCGCATCGCACTGGCCGACAACCCCGACCTGGTTGCGGTTACGCGGCAGGCCGAAGCCGCGGGATATGATGTGCGCGCTGCGCGAGGCACCCGTCTTCCGACGGTGTCCGCAGTTGCCGCCGGCGACTATTTCGATGCGACGGGGGACGATAAGGGGCTGCAATCCGGCACGGCGACCAGCATCGGTGTCCAGACTAGAATTCCGCTCTATCAGGGCGGTCTTCCGGCAGCCCGGATCCGGCAGGCGCAGGCCTTCGAAGGTCAGGCGCTTGAGCAGCGCGTGGGGACCGAACGGGCGGTCGTTTCCAACACCCGTTCCGCATATGCCGACTATCAGTCAGCGCTCGACGCAATCAAGTCGAATGACGTGGCGGTGAAAGCCAACGAACTTGCGCTGGAGGGCGTGCGGGCCGAAAACAGCGTCGGCACCCGCACTATCCTCGATGTGCTCGATGCGGAGCAGGAGCTGCTGAACTCGCAGGTGCTGCTCGTGACCGCGCGGCGCGACGCTTATGTTGCCGGATTCCAGCTATTGAATTCGATGGGCCAGGCCGAGGCCGAAGATCTCGGCCTCGATGGCGGGGCACTCTACGATCCGCTCGGCAATTATCGCCGGGTCGCCGGCGACTGGAACGATTGGTCGAGCGATCCAAAGCACCCGACCGTCGCGACCAGCACGGTCACCGCCGCCGAGCAGCCGCCGCAAGGGGTGACACCGGCCGCCCAATAGGTAATAGGGAAGCCATGGCTGGCGCCCGTGAACCGTCGATGGAAGATATTCTCGCGTCGATCAAACGCGTGATCGCCGAGGAGAAGGACATTCGCGCTTCGGCCGTACCGCCGTCGCCGGATGCCTCCGACGATGAGGATGTTCTCGAGCTCGATGAAAGCATGGCGGCGGTAAGCCTGCCGCCTATCGACCTCGGACCGCCCTTGCTGGAGGAAGGGGCAGCCGACCAGAGCCGCCAGAAGCTGGAAGCGCTGGCCAGCGTCGCCGCCGCCGCGCCGCCGCCACCGGCCTATAATCCGCTCGAGGAAATGATCCGCGAGATGCTTCGCCCGATCCTCAAGCAGTGGCTCGACGAGCATTTGCCGGCGATTGTCGATGAGCATGTTAAGCGCGAAATCCATCGCATCACCGGCCGTCCGGTCTGATCGCCAATCAACTTATTGAACCTTAAGCGACTCGCCGTTACGCCCGCGCCATGATCAAGCGCATCGCCCTAGCCGCCAGTGTCGCGGCCGCCGCCCTCATCGCCACCCCGTCGTTCGCCCGGCCAATGACCGCGACCGACATGCAAATGATGCGGCGCCTCGGCGCGCCAAGCGTTTCGCCGAACGGGCGTTATGCCCTCTTTTCGCTGTCGACGACCGACCTTGCCGCCAACAAGCGCAACAATGTGGTCCACATTCTCGACCTGACGGCCAAAGGCGTTGCGCCGCAGCCTCTCGACCTCACCAAGGGCGCGCATGACGCAACATTCGGCGCCGACGGCGCCATCTGGTACCTTGCTCCGGTTGGCGAACAGGAGCAGCTGTTCCGTGCGACGGTCGGTGGGCAGCCGGCACAGATTTCCAACCTGAAGGGCGACATTTCCGGATTCAAGGTCAGCGCTGACGGCAGCCGGCTGCTGGTCTGGGCCGACCGTGACCTGCGCTGTTCCGACTTCGCCTGCGAGGGCGTGACCAAGCCCGAAAAAACGGGCGCTGGCCGCACCTATGACCAGCTGTTCATTCGGCATTGGGACACATGGGCCGAGCCGGGCGTGCGCAGCCGCATCTTTGCCTTCCCCATCGAAGGCGGGAAAGTCACCGGCGCCGGCGTGCCGGTGACTGGCGGACTGGTCGGCGATACTCCGTCGAAGCCATTCGGCGGCGGTGAGGAGATCGACATCTCCGCGGATGGCAAGACCGTCTACTTCGCGCTTCGCGAGGCTGGCCGGATCGAGGCTACCTCGACCAATCTCGACATTTTTGCCGCACCCGCCGATGGATCGGCGCAGCCGACCAACCTGACCGCGGACAATGACGGCACCGACAACCTCCCGGTGCTGTCGCCTGACGGCCGCAGCCTCGCCTATTTCTCGATGGCGCGCGCCGGGTACGAGGCCGATCGGCAGGTGCTCCAGGTTCGCGACCTCGCCACCGGCCAGACCCGCGCGGTGACGGCAAACTGGGACCGTTCGGTCGGCTCCATCGCCTGGGCCAAGGATGGCAAGTCCATCCTCGTTACGGCCGAAGACGTGCTGGAGCAGCCGGTATACCGGGTCGATGCCGCCACCGGCAAGGTCACCGGCCTGACCGGTAACGGCCATGCCGGCAACGTTGTGCCCCTGTCCGGCGGCGGTGCGCTATTCACCTCCAACAGCGTGATGGCGCCCGACGATCTGTATCGCGTCGACGCCAGGGGCAAGGTCACGCAGCTGACAAACGTCAACCGCGACCTGTTGGCAGAGCTTGACCCGGTCAGCTTCAAGAAATTCAGCTTCAAGGGCGCCAACAACGACACCGTCTGGGGCTTCACGCTGAAGCCGGGCGGGCCGCAATATGCGGCAGCGGCCAAGCTTCCGATTGCCTTCGTAGTTCACGGCGGTCCGCAGGGCAGCTTCAGCAACAGCTGGTCCTATCGCTGGAACCCGCGGGTCTTCGCCGGTCCCGGCTATGCGGTGGTCAGCGTCGATTTCCACGGGTCGACCGGTTACGGCCAAGCTTTCACCGACGCGATCCGCAACAATTGGGGCGGCTGGCCGCTCGAGGATCTGCAAAAGGGCCTCGCCTTCGCGACCTCGCAGGATCCGCAGCTCGATGCCGACAATGCCTGCGCGCTCGGGGCCAGCTATGGCGGCTATATGATGAACTGGATCGCCGGCCAATGGCCCGACCGGTTCAAATGCCTGGTCCAGCATGACGGCGTGTTCGACGCCCGCGCCATGGCCTATGAAACCGAGGAGCTGTGGTTCGACGAGTGGGAGCATGGCGGCAAGGCCTATTATGAAGATCCCGCCGCTTTCGAACGCTGGAACCCCGTCAACCATGTCGCCAAGTGGAAGACGCCGATGCTCGTGATCACCGGGGAGAAGGACTACCGCATCCCCTATACCCAAGGGATCGCCAGCTTCACCGCGCTCCAGCGCCGCGGCATTCCGTCACGGCTGCTGGTCAATCCGGAAGAGAACCACTGGGTGTTGAAACCCAAGAACTCGATCCAATGGTATGGCGAGGTGCTGGGCTGGCTGGGCACCTACCTGGGCAAGCCGCCCGCCAACTGATTGTTGCGGTGCGGCACATGGGTCGTTAGTCGCGGCCCATGACCGAACTTGCCAAGACGTTCGAACCGGGTCCGATCGAGAACCGCTGGTATGCCTATTGGGAAGGGCAGGCGCTGTTCCGCCCCGATCGGCCGGAGGCCGAGCCCTTCACCATCGTCATGCCGCCGCCGAACGTCACCGGTTCGCTGCACATCGGCCATGCGCTCGACGACACGTTGCAGGACATCCTCGTCCGACACGCGCGGATGCAGGGGAAGGATTCGATGTGGGTGGTCGGCATGGATCATGCCGGAATCGCCACGCAGATGGTGGTCGAGCGCAACCTCGACAGCCAGGGGATCAAGCGCGCGGAGATCGGGCGCGAGGCGTTCCTCGAACATGTGTGGGAATGGAAGGCGCAGTCGGGTGGTCAGATCACCCGCCAGCTCCGCCGTCTCGGAGCAAGCTGCGACTGGGCCAATGAGCGCTTCACCATGGACGAGGGCTTTTCGAGAGCCGTCATCAAGGTCTTCGTCGAGCTCTACAAACGCAAGCTGCTCTATCGCGACAAGCGCCTGGTCAACTGGGATCCTAAGTTCCAAAGCGCGATCAGCGACCTGGAGGTCGAGAACCGCGAAGTGCAGGGCCATATGTGGCACTTCAAATATCCGCTCGCGGACGGTGAGACCTACACCTACGTCGAGAAGGACGAGGACGGGAACGTCGTCCTCCAGGAAGAGCGGGATTATATCTCGATTGCGACGACCCGGCCCGAGACGATGCTCGGCGACGGCGCGGTCGCGGTTCATACGGGTGACGAGCGCTATCGTCCGATCGTCGGGAAGCTTTGCGAGATTCCGGTCGGCCCGAAGGAGCATCGCCGCCTGATTCCGATTATCACCGACGATTATCCCGATCCGGATTTCGCTTCCGGTGCGGTCAAGATCACCGGCGCGCATGACCTAAACGACTATGGCGTGGCGCAGCGGAACAAGATTCCGATGTACAGGCTGATGGACGGGACCGCCCACATGCGCAGCGACGGGCCGTCCTATGCCGAGTCCTCGGCCCGGGCTATCGCCATCGCGCGCGGGGCAGCGGCCAGCGCCGAGGAGATCGACGCGCTCAATCTCGTTCCCGAAGCCTATCGCGGCCTCGACCGCTACGATGCCCGCAAGCGGGTGGTCGCCGACATCGATGCCGAAGGCCTGATGATCAAGGTCGAAGACAAGATGATCATGCAGCCGTTCGGCGACCGATCGGGGCTGGTGATCGAGCCGATGCTGACCGACCAATGGTATGTCGACGCCGAAACTTTGGCCAAGCCGGCGATCGCGGCGGTGAAGTCCGGCGACATCGCGGTCGTGCCTGAGACCTGGAAGAAGACCTGGTTCAACTGGCTTGAGAATATCCAGCCGTGGTGCGTGTCGCGCCAGCTATGGTGGGGCCATCGCATTCCGGCCTGGTATGCGGAAGACGGCACCGTGTTCGTCGCCGAGACCGAGGAAGAGGCGAAGGCTCAGGCAGGCGGAAAGGCGCTTCGCCAGGACGAGGACGTGCTCGACACCTGGTTCTCATCGGCACTGTGGCCGTTCGCCACTCTAGGCTGGCCTGAGCAGACGCACGATCTCAAGCGCCACTACCCCAACGACGTCCTCATTTCCGGCTTCGACATCATCTTCTTCTGGGATGCCCGCATGGCGATGCAGGGCTTCGAATTCATGGGTGAGCGGCCGTGGAAGACGCTCTACCTCCACGGGCTGGTCCGCGATGCCAAGGGCCAGAAGATGTCCAAGTCGAAGGGCAACACGGTCGACCCGCTCGGCCTGATCGACAAATATGGCGCCGATGCTCTGCGCTTCACGCTCGCCGCGATGGAAAGCCAGGGCCGCGACATCAAGCTCGATGAGAAGAGGGTCGAGGGCTACCGCAACTTCGCCACCAAGCTGTGGAACGCCGCTCGTTTCCTCCAGGGCAACGGCGTCGGCGCTAGCCAGAGCATCGCCGCGCCAGAAGCATCACTGACCGTCAACCGCTGGATCATCGGCGAAGTTGTCGAAACGCTTGCGAAGCTCAACAAGGCGTTCGACGAGCTACGCTTCGACGGCATGGCCGACGCCATCTACCACTTCACCTGGGGCACCTTCTGCGACTGGTATGTCGAGCTGGTGAAAGGCGCGTGGGACGACGAGACCCGCGCCGTCGCCGCCTGGGCGTTCGACCAGATTTTGGTCATGCTCCACCCCTTCATGCCCTTCGTCACCGAAGAGCTGTGGCACTCGATGGGTGAGCGGCCTTACGACCTGATTGTCGCTAAATGGCCCGCGCCCGCGGCGCAGCGCGATGCCAATGCCGCCCGTGAAGTCGGTGGGCTGGTCGAAGTGATCGACCAGGTCCGCGCCTTGCGCGCCGAGCTCAACATTCCCTGGAGCGCGAGCCTGGTCCCGCACGTCATCGGCGGCGACACGGCCATGCACGATCGCTTGGCGAAGAATGCGGCGACCCTGGCGCGGATGGCCAAGGTCGATAGTCCCGTGAATTCCGACACGGTTCCGCCGAGTTCGGCTCAGATCGTCGCTGGCGGCGTCACCATCGCCTTCCCGCTCGAAGGTGCGATCGACCTCGATGCCGAGCGCGCGCGCCTCTCGAAGGCGGTTGCTGCGGCGGAAAGGGATCGCGATCAGCTGGCCGCCCGTCTCAACAATCCTGCGTTTGCCGAGCGCGCCAAACCCGAAGCGGTCGAGAAAGCCCGCGCCGACCACGATGCCCGCGCGGCGGAGGCGGAACGGCTGGCGGCGGCGCTCAAGCGGTTGGGTTGAGCGTGCCCCTGCCTACGCAGGGGTACTAATCCCTCGGCGCCGCCACCTCGATCGCCCCTCGCGCCACCTCGACCTTCACCGGGGTCTTGGCCGCAATCTCTCCATCAATGCTGATCTTCTGGCGTGGACGGGCATCGAGGACCATCTTCTTGCCGCGCCATTCGGTGACCGTCTGCTCTCGGTTCCGAAGCTTGAAAAGGGTTGCAAACCAGCTCCAGGCCAGGTGCAGCAGGCTCTTTCCGGTCACCGCCTGGATAACAATCACTCCGCTATCCAGCTGCTGGCTTTCGACCAGCTCGACCCCGCCATGATGGGTGCCGTTGGCGATCCGTGCCTCGGTCGACCAGCATTTCTCGACTGTCCCGTCATCCAGCGTGACCCGAATCCTAAACGGCCTGAACTTGAACGCCACGCGCGTCGCCCAGATCAGGTAACCGACCATCCCCAGATAGCGCTTGAGATTATGCGGGACCGTGTCGGCGATTAGGGGCGACAGGCCCAATGCCGCGGCATTGGCGAAATAATCGCCGTCGATGATTCCAAGGTCGATCCGCCTGCGCCGACCATGGACAATCACATCCAACGCGCCGTCCAGGTCGAGCGGAAGCCCAAGAGTTCGGGCGAAGCTATTGGCGGTGCCCAGCGGCAGGACGGCAAACACCGTGTCCTTCCCGACGAAATGATCGACGGTCGATGACAATGACCCGTCGCCACCGCCGATAATCACCATCGGGGCCTGCGTTATGGCCGCTTTGACCAGCGGCTCCAGTTGCTGCGGCTCAGTCACCCGATGCGCCGCAATGAGGTCCAGGCCCGTGGCGGACAGCTTGTCGCGCGCTTCGTCGAACGCGGCCTCCCCCTTCCGGCTCATCGCGTTGACGATCAATATTGCTCGTTTCGGAAGCGCATCGGTCATTGTTGCTCAATGCACGGCGGCGGCTTTCTTTCCTTTACCCTTCTCCGCTAGAGGGGCCGCATGGTGACTCCATCCTTTCCCGCCATGCGCATGCGTCGCGGCCGTTCTGCCCCCTGGATCCGCGATATGCTGGCCGAACATCGGCTTCATCCCAGCGACCTCATCTGGCCGTTGTTCATCTGCGAAGGGCAGGGTCAGGAGGAACCGATCTCCACACTTCCGGGCGTTAGCCGCTGGTCGGTCGATCGCCTTGCGGAAAAGGCCCGCGAAGCGCGCGAACTTGGAATCCCTTGTGTCGCGCTTTTCCCCAATACCCCCGCCAACCTTCGCAGCGAGGATGCGCGCGAAGCGCTCAATCCCGACAATCTCATCTGCCGTGCGATCAAGGCGATCAAGGATGCGGTACCCGAAGTTGGTATTCTGACCGACGTCGCGCTCGATCCCTACACCGCTCATGGCCACGACGGGCTGACGGACGCCAATGGCAGGGTGCTCAACGACGAGACGACAGCTGTCCTGGTTCAGCAGGCGCTGGTCCAGGCCGTGTCGGGCGCGGACATCGTTGCCCCCTCGGACATGATGGATGGCCGCGTCGGCGCGATCCGCCAGGGGCTTGAAAAGGCCGGCTGCATCGACACGGCGATCATGGCTTACGCCGCCAAATATGCCTCGGCTTTCTATGGCCCGTTCCGCGATGCGGTCGGCAGCCGCGGACTGTTGAAGGGCGACAAGCGCGGTTACCAGATGGACCCCGCCAACGGCGCCGAGGCGCTTCGCGAAGTCGCGCTCGACCTCGCCGAGGGGGCGGACATGGTGATGGTGAAGCCGGGTCTTCCCTATCTCGACGTTCTGGCCCGGGTGAAGGACCGTTTCGGCGTTCCGACCTTCGCCTACCAGGTGTCCGGCGAATATGCGATGATCGAGGCCGCGGCCGCAGCCGGCGCGGGCGAACGCGATGCGCTGGTCCTTGAAACACTGTTGGCCTTCAAGCGCGCCGGCGCGACCGGGGTCCTCACCTATCATGCGCCGCTCGCCGCGCGACTAATCGCGGAGCAATAGCTTGAGCGAGGGGGGACAGGCCGTCGCGACGAGGCGCGACGTCGGAGTTTGGGGTGCCGCCTTTCTTGCCTTGAACGGCATGATCGGGGCCGCGATTTTCGGCTTGCCCGGATTGCTGGATACTGCCGTCGGCAGCTTCGCTCCGTGGCTGTTGCTGTTCGCCGGGTTGGGCGTGATGCCGATCGCGCTTTGTTATGCCGACCTGGCAAGCCGGTTCGATTCCTCAGGCGGCCCGCAATTATACGCCAGTGCTGCATTCGGCCGGTTTATCGGTTTCGAGGCGGGCTGGATGCTCTACGCGGCACGGGCTGCGGCATTGGCCGCCAACGCCAACGTGCTTTGTGCTTATGCCGGGGCTCTGTGGCCGCCACTTGAGGGGCCGCTGACGATCATCGTCACGGTCGGCGCGATTACGCTGGTCAATATCGTCGGTATTCGCCGTGCGGTGGATACGCTGGGCGGAATGACGATGCTGAAGGTGGCGCCATTGCTGTTGATTGGTGCGCTGGGGCTGCTGTTTGCTCCCATACCTGCGCCGACCTTGCCCGATTTCTCCGCCATAGAGGGAGTGGCGCTGGCAGCGCTTTACGCCTTCGTCGGCTTTGAGGCGGCAACGATCCCGGCCGGCGAGACACGCGACCCCAAGCGCGCAATTCCGAAGGCGCTGCTGTTGACGGTGGCTGGCGTCACCTTGCTCTATGTTCTGGTCCAGCTGGCCTATACGGCGTCCGGCATTGGGGGAAGCGATGCGCCGCTAGCCGACCTGGCGGCAAAGTCGCTTGGGCCCGCAGGCGCGCTGCTCCTCGGGGTGACGGCAATCATCTCGGTCCTTGCCAACCAGCTGAGCGCGGTGACGTCCATTTCGCGGATTACTTCCAGCTTTGCCGACCAAGGCCTGCTTCCGCGCTGGTTCGGCCGAATTTCCCCGCGCTTCGCGACGCCGGTGAATTCGATTCTGGCGGTAGGCGGGATAGGGCTTGCGCTCGCGCTGTCGGGAACCTTCGTTACCCTTGCCGTTATCAGCACCGTGTCCCGCCTGTTCGCCTATATCGCCTGCATCGCCGCAGTGCCTCGGCTGGACTTTCTTGACGGGAAGCTTCGCTGGGGGCGGGGCATTCTGCTGCCCATCGTGGCGGCGGCCTTGTGTGTCTGGGCGGCTTCCCATTCCAACGTTGCGGAATGGCAGGCCTTCATCGCCTTCCTTGTGGTGGGGGCCTTTCTATACCTGATCGCGGGACGCGGTCGGAGGACATCATGACCGACGTCGTCGCCGAAACCGAACGCCTGCGCCTGCGCTTATGGGGTGAGGGGGACGGCGATCGTTTCTATTCAATCATGAATACGCCCGCCGTGATGCGCCATCTTGGCGGCGTGCAGGATCGCGCGACCTGGGAGGCAGCGCTCGGCCGCATCAATGGTTTCCAGCGCGACTTCGGTCATACCTTCTGGCTAGTCGAGCGGAAGGACGACTGCGAGCTGCTCGGATTTTGCGGCCTGAAGCGGGTCAATTCGCCGGGAACCGACCTTACCGGCCAGTTTGAGGTTGGCTGGCGCCTGCGCGAAAGCGCATGGGGCAAAGGCTATGCCAAGGAAGCCGCTATCGCTGCGCTGGACCTCGCATTCGGCCGTTTCGGGGCGCCGGATGTCGTCGCGCTCACGGTACCGCGCAACGAAGAGAGCCAGGGACTGATGCAACGGCTCGGAATGACCAGGCGCGAAGATCTGGACTTCGTCGATCCGCGCTTTGGGCCGGAGATGAATCCGGCCGTGGTCTACCGGATCGAAGCGGCGGACTGGCCGGCCGCCAGGGCGGCCGCGCTCGCCTAGCGGTTCAACAGGATTTGCAATCGCTCGATCGATGCGGCTTGCGGCCCGCTTATGGCGGCAACCTCCGCAGCGGCCGCAGCGATGGCCTGCTGGTCGGCTGGCCGAATCCAGCGCTGGCCTTCAATCCGTGCCGAGGCGAGGGAATCGATGTCCGCCGCGGCTTTGGTCGTCACTCCAAATTGCTCGACCAGTTGAGATAGCGCCTGCTGGGCTACGACCCAGCTCTCGCTGGCGCTTGGACCGGCCGCAGCGGCCTGCCGCTCGGCATTTGCCAGCCTCGCATCGAACATAGGCTGCCCGGCTTTTGCCATGCCGACGAGCTCATCGAGCTTGCCTGCAAGCGCCGCATCGACCGGGCCGCTCGGGACGTTGTCTGGCACCGGCACGCGAGGATCGATCGCTTCCGCGGCGCGAGGGGCAAGGCTTGGCTCCGGGCCAACCATAGGCGCCGAACAGGCCCCGACCATCAACATGGCAGATAGGATCACTGGGCAGCGCATGATGATCGTCTAAGGGCGCGCGATTGTTCGCGCAATGCGGGCCATATTGTCGCCAAGGGGTTGCGCCGTTCAATCGCTCACCCTAAGGGACCCCCCGGCACGCGCCCGTAGCTCAGCTGGATAGAGCATCAGACTACGAATCTGAGGGTCGGACGTTCGAATCGTTCCGGGCGCGCCATTTTCCCTAACAAAGCAAAACTTCGCGGCGCCCGTCGGCCGTTCGGGCGCATCGAAATGCGAAACGGCCCGGGAATTTCTCCCCGGACCGTTCCTGCCCCCAAGAGGACGGCGAAGCTGGCTGGCCGCCCTATTGGATTTCGAGCTTAGCCTCGTTCCGGCTCCGGCGCAGGCGGCGGAGGCGGCGGTGGCGGTGGAGGTGGCGGGCACGCGTCCGACGCCAGGATCACCGAACCGTCCGGGCAGGTCTGCGTTGCCGGCGGAGGCGGCGGTGGCGGCGGTGGCGGAGGTGGTGGCGGCGGCGGGGGCGGCACATAGAAATTATATGTCACCGTCGCCAGGATCGAATTGGAAGTGAACCTTCCGTCCACATCCGATCCGTCGGAGAAATGCTCCGTGACCCTGCTTGCATGGAAGTAGCGATACTTCAGGCCAAGATCGACGTTCGGGTTCAGCGCATAGCGCACGCCGGCAATCAATTGCCACGCTACACCGCCGTCCGTGATGCTGTCGTCACCGGGGACGTTGTCGAGGCTGAACTTGCCCCAGGCGAAGCCCAAGCCAGGGCCCGCATAAAAGCTGAAGCCATCCTCATCGCCCAAATCGAGCAAGAGGTTGGTCATGATCGCGACGTAGCGGGTATGGCCGTTGCCATCGATCGAGCCGTCGATGAATCCGCCTTCGCCGTCGGTGAAGTTGAAATCATAGTCCTTATGCGAAACGCGCCTGTAGGACAGGTCCAGTTCCGCCCGGACAATGCCTGCGTCGTAACCAAAGATGACGCCCACATCGTAGCCCATCTTATGATTGATGGTCAGGAAGTTGTTGATGTCGACGGTGGCACTGCCAACGCCAGTAGGTACATCGTTGGCGTCCAGATCGGTATCGCCGGCCCATGTCAGGCCGCCTTCGGCGCCGATATAGAGTGTTTTGTCGCGGGCCACGGCGGGCGTTGCGATGAGAGTCGTGGCCAACAAAGCCAAGCTAGTACGACGAAGCATGATAACCCCCGTTCCAGATAACGAACTCAATTTGTTTAACAGAGTTAATGAAAGACCGCCAGTCGGGTTTGTTGCGGCGCAAAACTGGGGATTTTCCCGAGGCAGTCCAGAGAACGTCTCGCCCTAGAAACGGGCTGGATGGCCGGACCGGATTTGCTTGGCGCCGAACGAGGCGGTTTCAGGCGTTTATGGCGACCGCGCCGACCGTGACGGCGCCACATTCTACCGCCCGACGGGCAAAATCCTGGGCCAGCTTGCTGTGCCATTCGCGGGCTTGGGGCGTAATCGCACGCTGGGCGGCCGTCCGCTCTTCTGCAGCACGGCGCAGATAGAAACGCTGGTTGGACACCATTCCACGCACTCCCCCAACTATCGTTCGGCGCACAGCAGACTGCGCGCAAAAAGTGAATCGATAGTTAATATCCACAGGGGCTTGCCCGTCCCCCCCTGGGACAGGAGCGTCGCACAGTGGTGACAGCCTATGCGAATCAGCTTATCGTTGAAACCTAACGACTCGTCGCTCGTTTCGGGCCTTAAGGAAGGAACGATGATGCGGAGTTCGAACGTTACCGGATTTGATCCGGCAAGACGCGGCTACCACGCCGTGTATCGTGACAATGAGATCAACCGCTGCCCCGGCTGCGGGCGAACTCATTGGTATGTCGGCCGAATGCTTGCCGAATGCGGCTTTTGCTCCACGGCATTGCCGCTATCCGAAAGCTTTCGCCAACCGGCCGCGGCGGTATTCATTTCCCGATCGCGTCCGCACAGTCCTTCGGCCTTCGCAGCTTAGCTGCGGGGGCTCTGGCGCGCGCTCGACGAGCGGGGTGGGCGCGCGTCACCCCTTTGAATCCCAGACCCGTCGGGATTATGTTTGCATCATGAACCGTATCATCGCCTCGTTGCTTGGCATCGCGATCCTTGCCGCACCATTTCCGGCCGCCGCCGCGGGGGCGGGCAATTTCACACTGGTCAACAAGACCGGCGCGAACATCAGCTCGATGAGCATCCGGCGGGTCGGCACAAGTGCGTGGACCCCGCTCGGCGGCACGCCTGCCAATGGCGGCCGGACGGCTGTCGCCTATGCCAATCCCGATTGCGCATTCGACATCAAGGCGGATTTGGCCGGGGGCGGATCCGCGACCTTTACCGGCGTCAATCTATGCGATGTGACGACGGTGACGCTGAACCGCGGGCCGAGTGGTGATCTTTGGGTCGACTATGACTGATGCGTCGCCGCGGCAGGCGGCGGGCTAAAGGTGCCTTATTCATTGCCGGGCCGGCTTCGGCAGGGCGAACGCTGTCCAGCAGCTTCGCACCGGCGATGAACGGTACTCCTAGGCATGCGAAGGCGAGCAGGACTCCGCCATTTCCGGGATAATTTTGCATATAGTGAGCACCGCGCTCGACCGCGCCTACTGCGATTGCATAAGTAACGAGGAACGCCTCCAGACGCGTCTTGATGGTAAAGAGTCTGCCAAGCTTGCGGAGTGTCGTCATATGTTAAGCAAACGCCACATGAATGGCGTCGTTCCGCCCTTTCCCGATTAAGGACAGTGGTTAACTGTGCCTTTACCGTTCCTCGGTAGCGGAAAAACTGAGTCGGGTCGAATGGCCCTGTGGGCACTGTCCCAGAACGCGACTTATGCCAGTTCGACAAGCCCAAGAACGTCGAGCAGGGCCCGTCGCGCTTGCTCGACATCGGCGATCAGCGAAGGCGATCGAATATCGCCGGATGCGACTTCTTCCGGCCAATGCCCGGCAATGACATCGGCAAGCCGGTCGAGCTTGGCTTCATCGACCAGGAACCGCGGATCCACCGCCGCCGGGTCGCAGGCGACACGGAGCCGAAGGCAAGCGGGGCCGCCGCCATTGGCCATCGATTGGCGGACGTCGACAAACTCGACCCTGCGGATCGCGCCGTTCGACGCGAGGTGCCGGTCGATCCACACCTTGACCGATGGCGTGTCGCGGCATTCCGTTGGCGCCACCAGCGTCATCGCTCCGTCGGGGGGCGTCACCAGCTGGGCGTTGAATAAATAGCTGCGGATGGCGTCTTTCAGCGGAACTTCGGCATCGGGCACCTCGACCAGTTCGAAGCCTGGGACCTTCTCGGCAAGCTCGGCAACCAATGCGTCGCGGTCGGCGAAGGCTTTTTCATGGGCAAAAAGCACCAGTCCGTTGGCCACCGCGACAACGTCATTGTGGAAGGCGCCGGCGGCAATCGCATCCTCGCTCTGCGCGGCGAACACTGTCCGATCGGGATCCAGTCGGTGCAGCCGCGCAATGGCTTTCGATGCCTCGATATGCTGGCGGGCCGGGAAGGGACCGCCCGAGACACCATAGACGAACACCTCGATACCCGGTTCGCCATGCGACGGTGTAATCCGCATATGATTGGCCGCGCCTTCGTCGCCGAACGCCGGCGGGACCGGGCCGTGCACCGTAAAGCCATCGCTGGCGAAGGCGAGGCGGAGCTGGGCCAGCGTCCCCGGCCATTCATGGCTGCGATGTGGCATGGTCTTCAGATTGGCGACGGTCAGGTGGCATCGCCCGTCGGCCGCGTCGGGGCCCGGGCTTACGGTCGCCGCATTGGCGGCCCACATCGACGACGCGCTCATTGCGTTGGCAGCAATATGATGTTCGGCTTCCTCGATCGTCGTCCCGAGTTCGGAAAGCCAGGCGCGCGCCGGTCTTGGCTGCGGCACGAAAACGCCCTGGACGAGGCCAAGGCCGATATTCGCGCGCATCTTTTCCAGGCCCTGGAGCGCCGCTGCGCGCGGCCGGGACACCTCCCCGGCGTTGCGGGAAGAGGCGAGATTGCCGAGGCTAAGGCCGGCATAATTATGGCTTGGCCCGACGATCCCGTCGAAATTGATCTCCCGGATCGTGCTCACCGCGACACCGCCAATATCCGGTCGCCCGGACCGATACCCATCATCTCCATCGACTTGGGTTCGATCAGCAGCTCGCCATTGTCGGTCTTGGTCGCATGGCCATAGCAGGCGACGAAGTCATGCATGACCCCCGCCGCCATCATCATCATCGGGCCGTCGGCGCCATTGGTGCCCGCAATCCGAAGCCAATCGGCCTCCATCACTGTTTTGATCCGGTCGGTGCGCGCCGTAACCGTGGGGCCGCCGTCGAAAATGTCGATATAGCTGTCCCAGACGAAGCCTTCATTTTCGAGCATCTTGAGCGCCGCGCGCCCGGTTGGGTGCGGCTGGCCAATCACCGCCCGCGCGCTTTCCGGAAGCATCGACATATAGATCGGCGTCTTGGGGAAAAGGTCGGCGATGAACTGGGTGCCGTGAGTCGCGTTGAATTCATCGGCCTCGGGGAAGGTCATGCCAAAGAACCGCCCTCCCAGCGCATCCCAGAATGGCGAATGCCCGGCCTGGTCCATCACCCCGCGAAGCTCGGCCAGCACCGTATCCCCGAAGCGCGGGCGATGCTGCTTGATGAACAGATAGCGGGAGCGGGCGAGCAGCATGCCGAGCCCGCCCGCGCGTTCCTGGGGATGGAGGAAAAGTCCGCCGACCTCGCTCGATCCTTCAAGGTCGGTGGTCAAAGTCAGCGTCTGGTTGCGGAAGATGCGGCCCAGCTCTTCGCTCTTCTGGGTCAGGGTCGACATCAGGTAACTGTAGAAAGGCCGGTCGGTGCCGACCGCGCCGAACACCTGGCATGTGCCGCGGATCGCTCCGGTTTCGACATGCTCCAGCATGAATACATAAAGGTCGTCGCCCGGATTCTCTCCCGGGCGGCTGAACCCTGCCTCTGAACGCGCCAGCTTGTCCTCAAGGGTCGCACGTTCCGCCGGCAGATTGGTGAAACCGCCCCCGGTCAGCTTGGCAAGGTCGTAGAAGGCGCGAAGGTCGTCGGGGCGCGCGGCGCGGATCCGGTAGCTCATGCGCCCTCCGCCAGCCGGAGGATGGTCAGGGCCGACAGCGCGGCGCGCTCGGCAAGGGACTCAACGATCAGATATTCCTCCATCGAATGAATGCTTCCACCGCGCACGCCCATCGTATCGATCACGGGCACGCCGCAAGCGGCGATATTGTTGCCGTCGCAAACGCCGCCCGTGGGCTTCCAGCCGATCGACTGGCCAAGGTCCGCGCCGGCCTTTTGGACCATGGCAAACAGGGCTTCGGTTTCCGGAGTGATCGGCTTGGGCGGCCGGGCGAAGTGGCCATGAACGTGGATCTGGACATCATGCTCGGCGGCGACCGTTGCCGCCGCATCGTCGATCAGGCCCTGCGCGCGGGCCTGGTCGTCGAGTGTCGCGGGCCTCAGATTGACGCGCAATATGGCCAGGTCCGGTACGACATTGTTGGGACTGCCGCCGTCGATCTTCGCCGGATTGATCGACAGCCGCGGGCCAACCCCCTTTTTCAATCGCAAGGCGAGGTCGGCCGCGGCCACCAGTGCATTGCGGCCATCCTCGGGATTGCGTCCGGCATGGGCCGAGCGGCCGGTGAAGGTGAAGCTGAAATTGCCACTGCCCGGCCGCGCTCCCGCTAGGGTTCCGTCGGGCAGCGCCGACGGTTCATAGGTCAGCGCCGCGCGCTTGCCCTTGGCTGCTTCGGCGATCAGCGAGGCCGAACCCAGCGAGCCGACTTCCTCGTCGCTATTGATGACGACCTCATAGCCCAGTTGCGCCGCGATCGGGCTTGCTTCGACGGCCTTCAGGGCGGCCAGCATGACCGCGATTCCACCTTTCATGTCGGCGACGCCCGGGCCGTTCAGAACCTTGCCAGGCTCAAGCCAGTTTAAGGACTGGAAGGGGTGATCCACGCCAAACACCGTGTCCATATGGCCGGTGAAAAGCAGCTGGACCGGCGCGCCGGGCCGGACGGTCAGGTGAAGGTTGCGACCATGTGCAACCTGATAAGGCTTTCCCGCGGAATCGATTGCGTCGACCGGGGCCGGCTCCAGCATCCGCAGTTCACCCGGAAGTTCTGCAAAGGCCTCGGTCAGGAGATATGCGACCGACGCCAGGCCGTCGAGATTGCGCGAGCCCGAATTGATCGCCGACCAGGCCTCGACCTGCTGCAGCATTTCCTCCGCCGTCGCATGTGCGACGCAGTCTCGCTCGATCTGGCTCAACCCCTCCATGGCCGCCGCTCCTAGCTTGGCGGAGCGCCGAACGCCACACCCGTCGCTGGGTTGGCAGTTAGAGGAAGTCGCCAAACCCTTCGACGATCGCCCGGTACATCTCCCGCTTGAACGGGACGATCAGTTCGGGGAGCAAGTGCGGCTCGACCCATTTCCAGTGGCTGAATTCCGGATGGTCGGTGACAATGTCGATGTCGACGTCGGTTCCCAGGAACCGCGCAAGATACCAGTCCTGCAGCTGTCCCTTCCACTTGCCGCCCCACAGCCGGGAGGCGATCGCATCAGGAATGTCGTAACGCAGCTGTTGTGGATGGTCGGCCAGCCGTTCGACCAGGTGCGGAACGATTCCGGTCTCTTCCTCCAGTTCCCGCAACGCTCCTGCCCATGGCTCCTCGCCCTTGTCGAGGCCGCCCTGCGGCATTTGCCACGCCTCGTCGCGATTATCGATCCGCCGCCCGACCCAGACGAGCCGATCGTGGTTGATCAGCATCACGCCGACACCGCGGCGGTATAGATGGTCGTCGGTCATCGGTTCTTCATTGTGGCCATCGGCACGCGCAGGCAAGCCTAGTTTGAACCCGCCTGTTCATCCCCCGCAAGCCGCTTCGCCGTCACCAGTGTCTGGACGACGAACAACAGGATCAGCACGATTCCGACGGTGCCGACGAACAGGTCGAAACCCGACAAAGCTCCGAAAAGGCCTGGGCCGCTGCCAAGCGTCATCATGGCTATCGTCAACGCGATCAGGACCAGCCTTAGCTCGGTGGGGCCCGCGGCGAGGTAGGAGAGCCGAAGCTCTCCCAGCACGCGAGCAGCCAGGAATGCATGGATGGAAAGCAGCAGGTAACCCGCCAGCGCGACCAATGCGACATCCAGCCTGACGAAAGGACTGATGCCCATCCCGGCAAGGATCAAAAGTGTCGCCAGCCCGTCGCAACTATGGTCGATGAAGTAGCCGTAGGACGGCCGCTCGATCTTCCGGAAACGGGCTAGGCTCCCGTCCATCGAGTCCCCGAACCATTGGACGCAGTAGCCGCCGATCGCCAGCCACAGCCAGCCACTGTCGAAGGCACTGAAGCTATATCCCGCAAATACGGCGACTGCGCCGATTACGCCTACGGCGGTCAGCAGGTCGGGCGTCACCCAAATCGGCATTCGGGCGCACAGCCATGTCAGCAGCCTGCGCTCCAGCGCGGCCAGGAAATTGCCCTGGATGCGCGTGACAGGCTTCGCAATTCGTTTCGGTTGGTTTGTCATGCCCGCTTATCGGGCGTCAGCGCACCACAGGCAATGATAAGCGCCGACTCTCCATTAATAATGTTTGAGCGCTTCGGCCTCTACTCGTTTGATCCACTGGTCCTTGCAGTCGGTATAGGCATTGCTGTCCGCCGGGAATTTCGCGGCACAGCCGCGCTTCATCCGCGCATAGGCCTGCGCCCTGTCCGGTTCCGCGCAGAGATAATCGCGAAACGCGAAGTGTCGGCGAATGGACGGGTCGCCGTCAGCGTAGCAGTGCAGATGCATTTTGCGCAAACCGGTTGCGGCATCGGTCAGCGTGCAAAACCTCCGCCCTTCCACTCCATAATCGCCGTGCCAGGCATATCCCAAAGCCTCGATATCCGGCCTTGCCCGTTCAAGTGTCTCAAGGTCCGGTGCTACCGCCATCAGGTCGATGATGGGCTTCGCAACGATACCGGGAATCGCAGTCGATCCGATGTGATGGACCGACAGGATCGCAGATCCAGCCCCTTCGCGGAGCCGGGCCGCTTCCCGGCTGGCTTCTATGGCCCACTGCGGGTCGTGCGGGACGAGTCGAACTGTGTAAGGCGGCAGCATGCGCTTGTTGTGCGTGCAGCCGGCGTTCGCATCAAGCCGCAATGTCGCCATCGTCCTGCCTGCCCTTTGCGGACAGCTACAGGGAAAAGCTCTTGCCCAGGTACAAGTGGCGGACGACGGGGTCGCTCATCAGTTCGGTCGCTGTCCCGCTGAAAATGACGCCCCCCTCGTGAAGCACATATGCGCGATCGATAAGCCCGAAGAGATCGTGCAGGTCGTAATCGCTGATGAGAACGCCGATCTTCTGCTCCTTAAGCGATGCAACGGTCCGGGTTACTTCCCTGACCGACATCGGATCCAGACCGCGGAAGGGCTCGTCGAGCATCATGATGGCGGGATGGGTCGCCATGGCCCTGGCGACTTCGCAACGTCGCCGCTCCCCTCCCGACACGCTCTCCGCCCATTGCCCCCTGACCCGCTGCAGCTGAAAGGCTTCCAGCAACTCCTCGAGCCGCGTCGATCGAGCATCCGGATCGGGCTCCGAGAAGCTGAGTGCCAGTTCGATGTTTTCTTCGACACTCAGCTCTCGAAAGACGCTTGGCTCTTCGGGCAAGTAGGAAAGTCCGTGGTGCACGCGATCATCTGCCACCTGTGCCGTTATGTCCTGGCCGTCCAGGATGATCCTGCCGGAATCAGGCGCTACCAAGCCTGCCAATAGCTGGAACAAGCTCGTCTTGCCGGCGCCGTCGCGTCCCAGCAGGCCGACGACTTCATTCTGATCCACATGGACCGATATGTCGGACAAGATCTGAACTTTGCCGACCGCAAGGCTGATCGCTTCGGTCACAAGGCTGGCCAGACCAGTGCTGGCCCTTTCGACTGTCGAGATTTGCGATTCCCTCATGTGATACCCAGGCGTTCGAATGCGCCCCCGGGTTCATGAAAGGCCGCCCATGTCATGGGAAAACGCCTGAACATCCGCTCTCTATGAGCGGCAAAATCCAATCGGGCATTACGCGTTATTACGAAGATCGTCGCCGAAGGACGCACCGAAGCTCGACAACGCCTGTCGCCGGCCTGAGTTGCGGTTAAGGCTCATAGCCGCCAGAGTTCGGCAATGGAGCCTGCCGAAAATCCAGAGACCAACCGGAACGGATTTCGATCATTCCTGAAAACACTCGGTCCTGGGCTCGTCACTGGCGCCGCCGACGACGATCCCAGCGGTATCGGCACGCACAGCCAGGTTGGCGCCGAATTTGGCTACGGCCTCGCCTGGACGTTCGTTCTCAGCTTTCCGCTGATGGTGGTCATTCAGGAGGTTGCTGCCGATATCGGCCGGGTTACCGGCGTCGGCATCGCCCGCAATTTGAAGCGGCATTATCGAGGCCTGTTGAGGTGGATGGTTGGGCTGTTGCTCGTCGCCAATGTCGTAAATCTTGGCGCCGATCTCAGCGCGATGGGAGCCGCGTTGGCGCTTCTGGCGGGTGGTAACGAGGTGCTCTACACGCTCCTCTTCGGCATCCTCTGCATTACTCTTGAAGTCGCGATCAGCTACCCGCGCTACGCCTCGGTCCTGAAATGGACCACGCTGACACTCTTCACCTATGTCGGCGTGGTTATGGTCGCGCATGTGCCCTGGGCGCAGGCGCTTCGCTCCCTGGTTGTGCCGGAAATACAGTGGAACGTGGCCTATGCCACGGCATTGGTCGCAATCCTCGGGACGACCATCAGCCCCTACTTGTTCTTCTGGCAGGCGTCGCAGGAAATCGAGGAACAGCGCCGGCACCACGTCAAGGCGCTGTGCATTACGCCGGGCGAGGCCGGTCCAGAGCTTAGGCGCATCCGGTTGGACACGCTTACCGGCATGGCGTTCAGCACAATCGTCAGCCTTGCCATCGTGTTCGCTACGGCAGCGACATTGCACGCCAATGGCATCCACGACATCGCCACGTCGCAGCAGGCCGCCGAAGCGCTTCGCCCCATTGCCGGCCAGTTCGCATTCGCCATGTTCGCCGTGGGCATCATCGGCACGGGTCTGCTGGCCGTGCCCGTATTGGCCGGCTCGGCAGCCTATGCGGTAACGGAAATGACCGGCTTTCCGGGCAGCCTCGATGCCAAGCCGCTCAAGGCGCGGCTATTCTATGCGACAATCGCGATCACTACCCTTGCAGGCGCGTCGCTCAGCCTGGTCGGTATCGATCCCGCGCGCGCTCTCTATTGGGCTGCTGTTGTGAACGGCATCCTGGCCGCGCCCCTGATGGCGGCGATGATGTTGATCATCAGCAATCCGCGCGCAATGGGCCGGCTGACGGCGTCGAGGCGCACGAAGATACTCGGATGGTCCGCCACCGCCGTCATGTTCGCCGCGTCGCTGCTGTTTCTGACGTTTACGATAAAGTCCTGGCTCTAGCGGGCCGAACAACCGCAATTCACCGATTTCGCGCTACTGTATTGATGAGGACCACAGGAACGGCGGGTCCGTCCGGCCGTTAATTACCGCCTGCAAGCTTGTGGCTCTGTCTTCATACTCCCGCGCCATTTCCAGCAGGACCTTGCGGGCCTCCGCCCTTAGGGCGCTATCGGCTAAGGCCCGGCATTGTTTCGCGTGGCGATGCAGTCGTTCGACCTTTTCCATTGTTCAAATCTATTATCGCGCCATTGTGCGGGCCATAAGGATAACCCCTTACGCGTGATGCAGGCTTTGCCAGGGCCAGTCGGGGTTCTGTTCGGCCTAATCCTCGAAGCGGCCAGTAGGGTCACGATCGCGGTCATATCGTCTCTTGAGCGAAAACGGCGGCAACCAGGATTCGCGGCGGATGATCCAACTCTCGTAAGTTGGTACCAACTGGTCGGGGGCATCCAGGGAACCCAGGTTCACTTCGATTTCGTCGGCGGTACGCCCGAATACGGACGATCCGCAGCGCCGACAGAAATGCCGCCCGGCATACTCGCCTGTTTCGCCATCGATCGTCACCGCCTCCTCAGGAAACACCGCGGAAGCGTGAAACAGGGCTCCATGATGCTTGCGGCAATCGAGACAGTGACAGAGGCCGACCCGGTATGGCGGTCCAGACGCAGCAATTCGGACTTCGCCGCACAGGCAACCGCCGGTGAATCGATCCATCCTGCGCCTCCTCCACCCTGACTCAGTCCCGACGCTCCCGGTAGTAAACGCCGCCATCATAATAGCCGCAGCCGTAATAGGGCGCGCCATAATTGATGCCATAATAGGGCGATCCATAATTGCCGTCATAGTTGGGCGAACCCTCATGGCGACCGGAGAGGGGCCGGGCGAAAGAGCCGCCGGCTTCGCCCCCTCCGTCGATGTGGCGGTGTCGCGGATAGCTGTAGAAGCTGCGGCGGCCGGGATGATATCCAAAGTCGTCGGCGTGGCTGTTCAAATCGTTGCGGGCCGGGGAACTGCCGACAACGGCATCGCTTCGTGCTTCGGCCGAGCCGGGAACGGCGGCCAGGGCGACGGCGGAGAATATCAAAAGCGATTTGCCGAGCATCAGGGACTCCTTTGCAATAGCCCCGTTACCAACAACATAGATGGGGTGCCCGGGCCGTTTCTTGAAGGATTAAGGCGCGGAGGTCGCATCGATAAATGGCCGTGCGCATGCTCTCGCTCCCCCTACGCGGAGCAGCCCGACCCGGCGAAGAGTGGCGTCGAGGTCACACTCGCCACTTTGGTTGACGGGGCGTTGAGGATGATGCAGCACAGGTTAAGCCAATGCGTTATATTCGCCATTGATCAACATCGGGGAATAACCGTGATTTCAGCGACCTACAGGCTTGTCCTCCTTGCCGCCGTGATTGGCTCAACGCCGGCGTATGCCAAGAAGCGGCCGGAGCCGGTGCCGGTGGCGGCCCCTGTGGTCGTGCGCAATTTCACGCCGGTCGATCGCTTCTATTCGGCGCGAAAGGACGCGCTCCTGTGGATGTCGAACCGCGAGGCCCAGGTCGCGCTGGTCCAATTGCTGCGCGATGCGCCGATCGACGGATTCACCCGCGGGCCGGCGCTCGCAACCCAGATCGAGGCTGCGATCGCTACTGCCCAGGGAGGCAATGCGGCCGCCGTAAACAGCGCCGACCGCCTGATGTCGCAGTCGCTGATCGATTATGTCCAGTCGCTCTACACGCCAATCCCCGGCATGACCTATGGTGACAATTGGGTGCGCGCGAGGCCCCCAAGCGGGGAATCGATCCTCGCCACTGCCGCCCGCGCCCCGTCCCTTGCTGAGCATGTAAACACCGTGTGGAACCTCAACCCGGTCTATGCCCAGCTTCGCCAGGCTGCGCTCGAAGAGGCGAAGCTTCCGGACGGCGGGCAATCGGCCCTTCTTGCGCTCAACCTGTCGCGCGCGCGGTTCAAGTCGCCGTCGAGCAAGTTCGTGCTGATCGACATCGCGTCTGCGCGGCTGTGGATGTACGAAAACGGTGCTCCGGTGGACACGATGAAAGTCGTCGTCGGCAAGAATGAAATCGAACCAAGGAGCGGCGACAGCCTGCGGACACCGATGCTCGCGGGCGTCATGTATTACGCCATTTACAACCCCTATTGGCATGTGCCGGACCACCTCGTCCGCCGCAACATCGCGCCGGCCGCGGCGAAGCTCGGGCCGGGCGCGCTGAAGGGCAACAAATATGAGGTCGTCGCCAGCTGGTCGAGCAACCCGGTTATCGTCGACCCGGCCACGGTCGACTGGAAGGCGGTTGCCGCCGGCACCGCTCATGCCTTGCTTCGGCAGAAGCCGACCGGCGCGAATTCCATGGGCAAAATGAAGTTTCCGTTCGAAAACGGGCTCGGCATCTATCTCCACGACACGCCGCACAAGGAATATTTCAAGGAAGCGACGCGTACGCTCAGCAATGGCTGCATTCGCCTGGAACGGGCCGCCGATTTCGGAAGCTGGATGATGGGGCGCCCGGCGAGGCCGGAAGATACGACGGCGGAGCTGACCGTTCCTTTCCCGCAGGGCGTGCCGATTTACGTCACTTACCTGACGGCGCTGCCCGATGCCGGCAAGATCGCCTATAACAAGGACGTCTACGGCTGGGACAGGCAGTCGCCGAACAAGGCGGTGGCGATCGCCGGGCAGTAACCGGCGACGCGGGTCGTCCGGCCGTCTAGCGAATACTCAACTCCATTTCGTCATTCCCGCGAAAGCGGGAACCCAGCAATCGTTGCGCATGCGAGGCGATTTCGACACGCCTCCCATTGCGGGCATTCGACGATGAGCTGTGCTTATGGGCCTCCAACCGGGATTAGTTGGCTGCTGCTGTCGCCGCTCGCTAGCAAGTCTCACACGTTTGAAGAAGCCCGGAGGACCCATCACATGCAACTGCCTGTTTCAGCTTTCCAGGTCGTGGATTGGGACGTTGTGCCGGTGACCGAGCATCCCGGGGAAACCGGGCACGCCCTTTGGCGTACCATGGCGATCGGCGATGTTCGCGTGCGACACGTCGAATATAGCGCCGGCTACGTCGCGGATCATTGGTGCGACAAGGGCCACATTCTTTTGGTTCTTGAAGGCGAGCTCGTCACGGAACTGAAGGACGGACGTCGATTTCGAATGACCCCCGGCATGAGCTACCAAGTCTCCGACTCCGGCGATGCGGCGCATCGATCCACTACCGATACCGGGGCCAAGCTCTTTATCGTCGATTAGCAGCGCGATCGGGGCCAGTTCCATCCGCTAGGGCAGACGGCCGCTTTCTACCTATTGAGGCCATTAGAGCGGGCGGCTTCACGTGCTATGCTTAGCGCAAAGCATGGAGGTTGAATGGCTAGTCCGCATGATCGAGCGTGGTCCGAGGGCCATAAGGCTGGGAAGCACAATGAGCCTCTCAGCGCTTGCCCCTATGGAAGCGGCATGATGCAACAATCCTGGCACGCCGGATGGCGTGCGGGTCAAGAGGCGAAAGATTCGAAGCGAGGCTAGCGGCGGCGACTAATGACCGCTTTCGACCCATTGCGGTCATTAGACCAAAGCGGGTTCAGGACTTGTGCGAGGACATGTCATTACGTAAATGCAATGATAGCTCGGACCTCCGTTAGTGGGGAGCGACGAAATGTCTCTAAGACAAAAGCTGCTGATTCTCGGGGTCGGTATCTTGGCAACTGCAGCATCCGCCGCCGCAGCCGAAATGGCGATCCGCGTCGGGCAAATAATTATCCATAAAGACGTAAATAAGGTCCCTCCCGACGTTGGCGGTACCTACGAGGTACGAGCTATTGCTTATTATGAAGAAGTGATGGCTGGCCAAGGAATGAACACAGACGAGGGCTTAGGTGGGGCCTGTCTAATGTATCGGTGGCGCGATCCTTATCACTGCGATACAAGTGACCATTGTTCCCAACACGGACCTCCTGGGTCTATTAAATATTGTGAAAAAGCCCCCGGCGCCGGCTACTATAGGGGCACGTGTTGGTGGAGAATGCCGGAATGGTGCAACAAAGCCATTGAGAATGGCGCCCCTCTTCCTCCTTACTTCCCTGTGCCAAAAGAAGCGGTATTCAACGCCCTTGTGCCAGGTGGGGGGGTGGTAAAGGTCTCAACCTGCGTCAATCCACCGAAGGTAAACTGGACAAACCCTGACGAGCCACCGTGCGCAGGGGGAGGAACGATTCCCGGGACGCCACCGCCGCTGCGCAAAGACAGTGCTGAAGTGGCCGTACAATAAGGCGTCCACTTTCCACCCATTCCGGTCATTAGGCGAATGTCTGTTTTCGACCCATTGCGGTCATTCACAAATGCTGCAACCTTCCGGGTATGCTTCGCAGAGATTTCGTAAGACTGCTTGGCGGCACCGCTGCGGCGGCTGCCTTGCCAAAGTCATTGTTCGCCAAACCGACAGACCGTTCGCACCACATCGACTGGTCCCTGTTGCGTAGTAAGGTCCAGGAGCGGTTGATTGCCGTCCAGTCGCCGCTCGCGGCTGTGGCCGATGCGGGTGGTGCCGGATCTGAGGAATTGTTCAGGCGAATAAAGAATCCTTATTACCTCGGTGACGAACCCAGCCTCACTCAGACGCTCGGGTGGATCGACGCCTGGACATCCCAGCCTAGCGCCATGGCCGTTGCCGCGGAGAGCAGTTCGGACATTGCGGCCGCCGTGGATTTCGCTCGGCAGTCTGGCGTGCGTCTTGTCGTGAAAGGCGGCGGCCACAGTTATTTCGGTAATTCCAACGCGGCCGGCTCGCTTCTAGTCTGGACTCGGCGGATGGACGGGATGCAACTGCACGACAGCTTTCGAGGCGAAGGTTGGCCCAGCAGCGCGCCAGCTGTGCCCGCTGTCTCCGTAGGTGCTGGGGCAATCTGGGGCCGAGTTTACGATAAGGTGACACGGTCAGGTCGGTACGTGCAGGGAGGCGGATGCCTTACTGTAGGAGTAGCGGGCTTTGTTCAGGGCGGCGGTTTTGGATCGCTGTCCAAGGCGTTCGGCACCGGCGCTGCAAACTTACTCGAAGCGGAAGTGGTCACTGCGGACGGTAGAGTCCGAATAGTCAATGAGCATGTTGAGCCTGAGCTGTTTTTCGCTCTGCGAGGGGGAGGGGGCGGAACGTTCGGCGTCGTCACCAGAATGACGCTCAAGACACATCCCTTACCCTCGTTCATCGGAGCTTCGCTATTCGGAATCGCCGCAAAGTCGGAGCTCGCGTGGCGCACTTTGGTTGATCGGATCCTGTCGTTTTACTCGGACAACTTGTTCAACTCGACTTGGGGCGAGCAGATACGCTTTGCTCCGGGCCGAAAGCTCAGCATTGCAATGGTTTGCCACGGCCTCGACCAAAACCAAGTGGAAGCAGTTTGGCGACCCTTCCTGTCGTGGGTCGCCGAGCGACCCAATGACTACGCACTCGCTGGCGAGCCGCTATTGATCGCAATACCCGGATCGAAATTCTGGGACCCAGCGAGTCTTCGAGGCTTATCCGGCATCGTGCTCCAAGACGATCGCCCCGATGCATCGCCGGACAATGTATTCTGGGCGACTAACCTAGGCGAGGCGGGTCAGATTCTGAATGCATATGAATCGGTCTGGCTCTCAAAGGATCTTCTTCGTCCGCACCGCCGTCAGTCGTTGGCAGATGCACTCGTCAAAGCGTCAAATTACTGGCCGGTATCACTGCATACGAACAAAGGCCTGGCCGGCGGATCGACCGAAGCGCTCACCGCGACGCGACGTACGGCAACCAATCCGGAAGTGCTCGATGCCTTCGCCCTGCTCATTTGTGCGGCGGACGCGAAGCCCGCATGGCCGGGGATTCCCGGTCATGAACCAGACATCGTACGAGGACGGCAAGAAGCGAGTCACGTAACTGCTGCGATGGCGGCAATCCGCCGGTTAGCGCCGAATGCCGGCTGCTACGTGTCAGAAGCCAACTACTTCGATGCCCATTGGAAGACTGCCTATTGGGGAGAAAATTATCAGCGGCTAGCACGCGCTAAACGTAGCTACGATCCAAGCAACCTCTTCCACGGCCACCATACCGTCGAGTTTGATTGACCTGCTGGGACCCGAGTAGGTTTTCCACTCAAACTTTACCGCCATCGATCTAATGGCAACTTTCGACCCAAACCGGTCATTAGGGTTTTCAGGTTTCGGCAACCATTCGCTGTCAGCACCGGCAGTATGCGTGTCGTAGCCCTTGCCTTGCTCGTAGCGTTCGCCAGCAGCCCCGTCAGCGCGGCCGAAGAACCCGTGGGGAGTTTTGCTTGCCTATATGGCGGTACGGGGCACTGCGGGCCGGACCGCTTCTGCATCGACAGCGGTGTTCCACAACCTGACCGTTTCACCTTGCAGGTGAACTTCGACAGCAAACCATTTCCCCGCATCCGCCTGAACGGCCTAGACGGCCACGTTGAACGCAACGGCAACGGCCAATGGTTTGTCCATTGGCACCTAGGCGGACTAGGCAGCCCGAAGCTGTCAACGTCGTTCGGCGACGATGGAGGTCTTAGGGCTACTTTCATTAGCGCCTATCCGGACGGCGGCTACGAAAGTTCGAACTTCAAATGCAGGCGAACGACAAAACCCGTCCTGTAGCTAATGACCGTTTTCCACCCAAAGCGGACATTAGCGCGGTCGCATTAGAAATAGTCTTTAGGCGAGAGGGCAAGCCCTCTCCTGTGCACCCCAAGGCTTGTCGAGCCCCCCGCTATCGCGATTCCATTTGCTGCAAATGAAGTCGATTCTCGTGCGCCAGCCGACCAACTCGTTCGAACCCCGCCAGTCTCTGATCGATGTCGCCGATATGGCGGGTCAGGTCCTCGTTCAGCTTGGCCGCCTGTAGGCGGGACACAGCGAGCTCGACCATCTTCCGGTTCAATTCCAGCGTGCAGGAAGGGGGCAGAACCGAGACCAGCGATCCGCCAGGCAAGGTAGTTACTTGATCGCCGCAGCTGTGCTGGACCGCCAATTGAACCACATATGGCATCGCATGCCGAAGTCGTTCGCGGTATGACGTTGTGCTGGTGGCGTTGGAGTCGATCTGTCCCATCTGCGTATAATATGCAGACAGGCGCAATCTGCTCTCCCGATTGCCAATGCCGCCGCTGAAGCCGGCTCCGATCATCTCATCATAACCCGTGCGTACCAATGGACGGAGCCATACCTGGCTTGCTTGATAGGCATCGATCAGGAAGGGCTCTGCAAGCTGGGGGGAGGGTGCTTCAATCGCTGCAAGGGCGGCGACGGCGTGCCTTCGGACCTCTCGGTAATACGCCTGGCGCGTCTCGAGATCCGCCTCATTGTCCTTCAAATCGTCTATGATTTCCCGCCGATATTCGCTTGCGGATGCACGGTCGATCCGTGCCTGGTTCCAATTGTTCGCTTGCGTGCCGAGGAAAACGCCGACGACGACGATGGCTAGCTCGATGGTGATCGCCACCCAGTCCTGCGCTCTCAGCCGCGCCGCCACCCTCTTGTAGATCATGACGCCCCCTATCGGCCGCCTTGTCCATGAACCACAGGGAAAAGGAAAGGCGGGAGCGTGCGCTTACGTCCGCTTTCCACCCATTCCGGCCATTGGAGCGAGCAACTGGCACACCGTCGAGGAAGCTGGGATTGTCAAAGAAGGTGGCGAAACGCACCTCGCGGTCCTATTGTAGGTTTCAAACCCTACACTGAAGGACGATCATGGCCACGGCCACTCATTTGACGACCGAAAAGGAAGCCCGCGCCCATCCGCCGCTTGAAGCGGTCGTTGTCCGCTTTGCCGGGGACAGCGGCGACGGCATGCAGCTGACCGGCGGCCAGTTCACCTTGTCGACCGCGCTGGCCGGCAACGATCTCGCCACCTTTCCCGATTTTCCGGCAGAGATCCGCGCACCGCAGGGCACGACCTTCGGCGTCTCCGCCTTCCAGATCAATTTCGGCTCATCGGCCATCGACACCGCGGGCGACCAGCCCGACGTGCTGGTCGCGATGAACCCCGCGGCGCTCAAGATGAACGCCACCGCGCTTCGCGAAGGCGGTTTGATCATCGCAGACGAAGGCGAGTTCACCCCGCGCAACCTCGCCAAGGCGGGCTATGACGCCAACCCGCTGGAGGACGGCAGCCTCGCCAAGTGGCAGCTGGTCCATTTCAACATTTCGCAGCTGACCCTGGATGCGGTGAAGCCGTTCGGCCTCGGCAACAAGGAGGCGCTGCGCTGCAAGAATATGTGGACGCTTGGCCTTGCGCTGTGGATGTTCGACCGCGATCGCCAGCCGATCGTCGACTGGCTAAACTCTAAGTTCGCCAAGAAGCCGGAGCTTGCCGAAGCCAATATCGCTGCGTTGAACGCCGGCCATGCCTATGGCGAGACGGTCGAAATCGGCGCGCACGTTCACCAGCGCCATATCGCGCCGGCGCCGGCCGAGCCGGGCTTGTATCGCACCGTCACGGGCGCGGAATCGCTGTCGCTGGGTATTATCGCTGGGGCTCAGCTGGCAGGCTTGCCGATGTTCTTCGGAAGCTATCCGATCACTCCGGCCAGCCCGATCCTCCATCATCTGTCGCGGCTCAAGGAATATGACATCACCACCTTCCAGGCGGAAGATGAGATCGCCGCGATCTGCGCCGCGCTGGGCGCCAGCTATGCCGGCCACCTGGGCGTCACCTCCTCGTCCGGCCCCGGAATCGCGCTGAAGGGCGAGGCGATGGGGTTGGCGGTGATGACGGAATTGCCGCTGGTCATCATCAATTCGCAGCGCGGAGGACCGTCGACCGGCCTTCCGACCAAGACCGAGCAGTCCGACCTCTATCAGGCGGTCTATGGCCGTAACGGTGACGCGCCGCTGCCGGTGATCGCTGCCCGCTCGCCCGCCGACGCATTCGATTGTGGGATCGAGGCGGTGCGCATTGCGACCCGCTACATGACCCCGGTGATGCTTTTGACCGACGGCTATATCGCCAATGCGGCGGAGCCGTGGAAGGTGCCGGATATGGCGAACTACAAGCCGTTCCCGGTCAAGTTCGCCGAAGGTTCTGCGCTTGAACCCGATAACGACGAGGTCATGCCTTACCAGCGCAATGCCGACCTCGCGCGGCCGTGGATCAAGCCGGGCACGCCGGGCCTCGAACATCGCATCGGCGGGATAGAAAAGAACCCCGGCACCGGCAACATCGACTATTCCGCTGAGGCGCATGCCGAAATGACCCGGCTACGCGCCGCCAAGGTCGCGTCCGTCGCGGATTCGATCTGCGACCAGGGCGTCTGCATCGGCAACGACAGCGGCAAGCTCGCCGTGGTCGGCTGGGGCTCGACCTTCGGCCCGATCCACCAGGCGGTTCGGCGGGCGCGGGCGAGGGGGCTCGATGTCAGCCACATTCACATCCGTTACATCGCGCCCTTCCCAAAGAATTTGGCTGTCCTACTAAAGGGCTTTGAGCGCATAATCGTGCCCGAGATGAACAGCGGACAATTGAAGACCCTGCTGCGCGACCAGTTCCTTGTCGACGCCCGCCCGGTCAATAAAGTGTCGGGCCAGCCTTTCACGATTGCCGAGATCGAAACGGCGATCGAGGGTGCGCTGGCATGACCGCTAACTTCACACTTCAGGGCACCCGTCCCCATGAAAATAGTGAAGTTAAGGGCGCGCGGCCATGAAACCGATCAACCCCTGGCCGCTGATCGCCATGCTGATCCTGGTGGTGTTCCTTTATCTCTGGCTCAACGGTTATCTCGTATGAACGAAGTCGCGAAAATCACTACCGCCAAGGACTGGGCGTCCGACCAGGAGGTGCGCTGGTGCCCGGGGTGCGGTGACTATGCTGTCCTGAAAGCGGTTCAGCGGACCATGCCCGACCTCGGAACGGCGCGGGAAAAGACGGTGTTCATTAGCGGCATCGGCTGCTCCAGCCGCTTTCCCTATTATATGGCGAGCTACGGCTTCCACACGATCCATGGCCGCGCCTGCGCCGTTGCGACTGGAACCAAGCTCGCCAATCCGGAGCTCGACGTGTGGATCATCACCGGCGACGGCGATGCGCTGTCGATCGGCGGCAACCACACCATGCACCTGCTCAGGCGCAATCTCGATTGCCAGCTGCTCCTGTTCAACAATGAGATCTACGGGCTGACCAAGGGCCAATATTCGCCGACCTCGCGGATTGGCACGCGCAGCCCATCGACCCCGTTCGGCTCGGTCGACCGCCCGGCCAACCCCTGCGCCTTTGCATTGGGGTCGGGCGCTCGGTTCGTTGCGCGGGGCATCGACGTTCACAAGAACCTCGTCGACGTGCTCAAGGCCGCCCATGCCCATCGCGGCTCAAGCTTCGTCGAAATCTACCAGAATTGCGTCGTCTATAATGACGACGTGTTCGCCTCCTTCACCGACAAGGGCGTCGCGGCCGAGAAGCAATTGTGGCTGGTCGCGGGGGAGAAGATGCTGTTCGCCGGCGGGTCCAAGGGCCTGGCGCTCGACATGGATCGTCACATGCTGAAGGTCGTCGAAGGCGACAGCGACGAAGTCCTTGTTCACGATCCGCGGAACCGTGCGGTCGCTCACATGTTGGCCGAAATGCCGGCCGCCAGTTTCCCGGTCGCGCTCGGCGTCCTTTATGAGGACCCGGCACCGACCTTCGACAGCGCGGTGCTGGTGCAGAATGAGGCCGCATCGAAGGGCAAGACCGCCGACCTTCAGGCGCTGGTCAGCAAGGGCCAGACCTGGATGGTCGAGAAGGAACCGCGGCCGGAGTAGCAGTCACCACAAGGAAGGTATTTGAGCATGGCGAAAGCGACGACGGCCAAGGCGCCGAAAAAGGTGAAGAAGGCTCCCAAGGCGCCCGCCAAGGCCGTCACGCTCAAGGCCAAGCCTGCTGGATCCAAGAAGGCCAAGAAGTCCAAGGCCGATGGCAAGGGCGTCGACATCCTCTGGAAACTGGCCGGCAATCCGCTGGTCGGCGAACTTCTCGCCATCGGCGCCATCGCAGCGGTTGCCGCGATCGCCGACGAGAATTTCTCCAAAGGGAAGAAGCATGCTTCGTCCAAGGCCGTGAAGGCCGCGGGCAAAGCGGCCGCAGCCGCCATCGGAGCGCGACTGATTTCCGAATTTTCCGAGGTCAAAAAGGCGTCGAAGAAATCCTCAGCCTGATCGTCTGAGTAACGTCAGTCGCGCTCGGCCGACGTTTCGCTCGACTTCGATCGTCCAGCCGTCGGGAGGGCTGACCTCGTCGCCGCGCTCGGTCTCGACCGCCATCCAGCCGCATGGCGCAAGCCATTGCGCCTTCGCCACTGCTTCCGCGGCGGCGGTGCCGGATCCTGGCTGGTAGGGCGGATCGGCGAGTATCAGGTCAAAGGGTTCGGCGGCGGAGAGGGCCGCGGCTGACGTCGCCCGGATCGAGATGCGATTGCCTGCGCCCAGCGCAGCGGCATTGGCCTCGATGGCCTTCAATGCGGCACGGTCGTTCTCAACAAAGGTCGCAAGATCGGCGCCGCGCGAGAGAGCTTCCAGGCCGAGCGCACCGCTCCCTGCGTAAAGGTCCGCGACCCTCAGCCGATCGAAGCTGCCAAGACGGCTGGTGAGCATCGAGAAAAGGGTCTCGCGAGTCCGGTCGGCGGTCGGGCGGGTTTGCTGTCCCGCAGGCGCCACCAGCTTTCGCCCGCGCCACTCGCCGGAAATGATCCTCATTTTAAAGTCTGGCGGAATCGGAACAGCTGTTCGCGCTGCACCTCGCCGATATTGCCCGCTTGAAGTCCTTCGACAGTGAAAGGGCCATAGCTGATCCGGATCAGGCGCGAGACCTGGAGGCCGAGGTGGGCGAGGACGTTTCGGACCTCGCGGTTCTTGCCTTCGGTCAACGCCATCTCGATCCAGCAGTTGCGCCCGGTTCGGCGTTCGAGGTTGGCGTCGATCGATCCGTAGCGAATGCCGTCAATGGTGACGCCCTCGGACAGTGCCTCGAGCTGGGCCTGGGTGACATCGCCGAACGCCCGGGCCCGATAGCGGCGGACTACACCGGTGCTGGGCAGTTCTAGCTGGCGTTTCAATTCACCGTCGTTGGTCAGCAGCAGCAGCCCCTCGGTCATATAGTCGAGCCGGCCGACCGGCATCAGCCTCGGCAGCCCCGCCGGCAGCTTGTCATAAATCGTCGGCCGCCCCTTGGGATCTCGAGCTGCCGTGAGGCATCCCGCGGGCTTGTAGAAAAGGAAAAGCCGCGCCGCTCCGGCGGGCTTTACCGGCTGGCCATCGACCGTCACCCCCTGCAGATTTTCGAGCAGCGTTGCCGGCGTTGTCAGCTTCTCGCCATTCAGCGCGATCCGCCCTTCGGCGATCATCCGCTCAATGTCGCGGCGCGATGCGACTCCGGCTCGGGCGAGCAGCTTGGCGATGCGCTGCGGTCCTTCATCGCGCGCCGCGCCGGGCTTTGGCCCGCGCGGAGGTTGCTGTCCCCTTGCGGCGCGTCGCCCTTGGCGCGGCACCGGGGCTCGCTTCGTTCGTTGCGGGGTCATTCGTTTCTGTCCTACGGAGTCCAGATGCTGTTCGGGAAGCGCAAGCGGATCGTCAATAGAATCCTCATTGTCGAGGATGAGCCGCTGACTGCGTTCGACAATGAAAATCTGATCGGCGACCAGGGTTATGAGGTGGTAGCGACCCTTGATCGCTTCGCCGACGCGGTCGCGACGCTCGACAGCGAACAGGTCGATCTGATCCTGTGCGACGTTCGCTTGACCGGGGAGCGGACCGGGATCGACCTGGCGCAGGTCGCCAAGAACCGGCGCATTCCAGTATTGTTCGTGACCGGCGCCCTTCCTGAAAATGCATCGGAGTTGGTGATCGGCTGCCTGTTAAAGCCGTATAGTGATCGAACGCTGAAAGCGACGCTCGCGGCTGTCGACAAATATCTGGCCGGCGAAAAGGTCAGGCCACCCAGGGGCCTCACTCTCTACCCGTCGGCAAAGGTCTAAAGCGCTTCCTCGATCTTGCGGTGGAAATCGGCAATGCCGTTTTCCAGCTTGCCGAGGATGACCTCCTCGATCTGCCCCGAAGCCAACCCCTTGTGGCACAGAGCTGCCGCGTAGAAATCCTCAGCGCTGAAGGTGCCGCCGTCGAGAAGATCCCAGCTTTTCTGCCAGTGTGCCTCCGCCTCATTGGTCGCCGGGGCTTCGGGGATCAGCATGAAGTCTTCGATCAACGTCTGATCGACGCCTTGGGGCATTCCCACGAGCAGGTTGACGTAATCGGGACTGACGATGATCACCGATGCTGGAAACAGCTGGTAGGTGAAGGTTACTGCCTTCCTCAGCTGGCTCCAATCGTCGCGGTCGATTTCGGACAGATAGGCTTCGCGACCCACCGCTGCGCGCTGGTGGATACCGATGGTGTCGGCCGTTGTAATGCCGTCAGCAAAGAAGGTGGCGATGGTGGCCGCGTGAAGCCGCTGGACATGATAGCTTTCAAGGAATGCGTCGACGAACAACTTCCAGTTGGCAGCGACGTCGTGGGTACGACGACGGTAGAGATGCAGGTCGCCGAGCCCGAACGCGTCGAGGTCGGGCCCCAGCGCCACCGCGTCGCTGAAGTCGGCCGCATCATCCTTCGCCCACCAGATCAGCCCGCCCGCCTCGACTGACGGGAATTCCTTCAGGCCATGCGCATCTTTGTCGAAATCGGGGAAGCAGTCGGCCCGCGGCATGCCGGTCAACTGCCCGTCCGGCTTATAGGCCCAGGCGTGATAGGGACAGACGATCCGCTTGGCTGGTGCAACGTCATGGCTATCGATCAGACGTGTACCGCGATGGCGGCAGACATTGGCGAACACATGCGCCTTGCCGTCCTGATCGCGCGATAGGATCAGCGGCGTTCCATAACCGTCGTGAGCTACCGCCTCGCCATTACGGGGCAGAAGTGCGGAAGGAGCCAGCAAATGCGGCAGCCTGTCGAAGATTGACCGCTGCTCCGCCTCGAAACGAACGGGATCGATATAGACGCTGGCCGGGAGCTTCTGAATGCCATCGCCAAGTGCGGCCTCTCCCCTTGCAAGGGCTTCGGCCAATGCGCGTTGGCCGGGCGTCGGCCGGCGCGGCGTGCGGGGCATGTCCATGGTTAATTGAGGCTGCGCCAGTTGGGGGTAAGTTGCAAGGCCGAACCGACCCATTTTTCAGTACGAGCCGACCCGCATTTGCGCTTTCCCTCGGCAAAGACGCTGCTAGGCTCCGCTCCAAAATCGAGCCGGGGAGAAGATAGTGAGCGATGCAGCGGCGATCCCGAGTGACGGCCAGTCGAAAAAATGGTGGGACGGGTTTCGGCCTTATTTGGAAAAGGCACCGCTGGCCGCGCTGTTCCTCGGAATTTCGTCCGGCTTTCCCTATGCGATGATCGGCGCGACGCTAACCACGCGGCTCAAGCAGGATGGCATCGACAAGTCGACGATCACCGCCTTTTCGCTGGTGTTTCTTGCCTATAATTTCAAATTCCTTTGGGCCTGGATCATCGATGGGGTGAAACTTCCGGTGATCGGCCGTTTGGGCCAGCGCGTATCGTGGATGCTGGTCACCGGCGTTGCAGTGATGGCCGCGGTCGCCAACCTTGCCATCGTTGACCCGGCAGGTGACGGTATCGCTGCAGTCGTCACTGCGGCGATCCTGCTTGGCGTCGCCGGGGCAAGTTTCGATATTGTAATCGACGCCTATCGGATTGAAGCACTCGAGCCGCGCCAGCTTGGCGTTGGATCGGGGATGAGCCAATATGGCTGGCGCATCGGTTCGGCGGGGGCAGGCGCGCTGGCGCTGGTGATTGCGGCTCGGCAGGGCTGGGAAGCCGCATATCTGGCCTGTGCACTGTTGGCGCTGCCGGCCATGTTGACAGCCTTGCTTTATGGGGAGCCCCAGCGGCACCGCGAAGCGGCGCACAAGCCAGGTTTCGCAGGCGCAGCCACGACGATCTGGAAGCCTTTCGTGGAATTCTTCGCACGTAAGGGTGCATGGCTGGTGCTGCTGTTTATCCTGCTCCACAAGATTGGCGACACGCTGGCAAACCTTACCTTCCGCCTGCTGTTCGACGACCTAAAATTCACCAATGACGAGATCGCCTTGTGGGACGTCGGCGTCGGCTTTTGGGCCTATCTCATTGGCATCTTCATTGGCGGCGTCCTCTATTCGCGGCTTGGGATGAAGCGGTCCGTGATGATCAGCCTGATCCTGATGGCCGTCAGCAACTTCAGTTTCGCGTTGCTAGCAATGTCAGGCCATTCCAATCTTGGCATGTCCGCCGCGATCGGGTTCGAGAACACCGCCAGCGGTATTGGCGGAGTGTGCGTCGTCGCCTATTTTTCGGCACTGTGCGACTTGCGCTTCACTGCCGCCCAATATGCATTGATTTCCGCCGCCGCGAGCATCGTCGGGCGTTTCCTGACGGGCACCACGGCGGGCGCGCTGATCGATGCCTTCGGCTATGTCAATTTCTACCTGTTGACGACTGTTGCGGCGCTGCCCGGCATCCTGCTCTTCTGGATCATGATGCGCAGCGGCTTGGTCGACAGCTCGATCGGCACGGCAGGAACTGTCGACGATGGCGATCCCGTCGAACTTAGTCCGGCAACGGTCCGTTGAGCATGAGTAGTTCGCCGGCGAGGTAAAGCGAGCCGAACACCAGTACGCGGGCCGGCTTCGGAAGCGCGGTCATGGCATCGGCCAGGCTGGATTTCGGCTTGGCGGGAAGGCCCATGCTTTCGGCCAGCAACGCCAATTCCTTTGGCGAGCGGCAGTCGTGCCCTTCGATCGGCAAGGACAATATCTGGGCGGCAGTCCCCTTGAACGGCCGCAGCACCCCGGCAGCGTCCTTGGTGGTCAGGCTTGCGAATAGGAGCACCAGCGGCAGCCCGTCCGTCCAATGCTTGCGGGCATAATCGGCGACCAGGCGCGCCGCGCTTGGATTGTGGCCCCCGTCGACCCAAAGCTCGCTGCCGCGCGGCAGCATGTCGAATAGCGGGCCACGATGCAGTTGCTGCAGTCGTGCCGGCCAATTCGTCCAGCCCATTGCCGCGCTTAGGGCCGATGGCGGGATGTCCAACACCGATTGATGCCGAAGCATCGCTACCGCCGATGCCGCGTTCAATGCTTGGTGCTTTCCAGGCAGTCGGGGAAGGGGCAGGGCGAATTCACCCCTGCGGTCGCGGTAATGCAGCTTTCCCTGGCGGACGATCGCGTCCCAATGCAATCCGCGCGGCTCCCAAATGGCGCCGACATCCTGCGCAATTTCGCTGATCCGGCCAGCAAGCTCCGGCGGGTAGAGTTGCGTGACGAGCGGCACGCCGCGCTTGGCGATGCCGGCCTTTTCGCCTGCGACGTCGACCATCCTGTTACCGAGGAAATGCTGATGGTCGAGGCCAAGGCTGGCGATGCCGGTGACCAGCGGCCGCTCGACAACGTTGGTCGCATCGAGCCGACCTCCAAGCCCGACTTCAAGAATGCAGGCATCGGCAGGCGTTTCGGCGAAGGCGAGGAATGCAACTGCGGTGTTGACCTCGAATAAGCTGGCGCCAATCTCGTCATTCGCGTCGAGTACACGGCCCATCAACTCAGCCAGCCGCGCATCTTCGATCAACTTGCCCGCGATGCGAATGCGTTCGTTATAGCGGACGAGGTGCGGGCTCGTGAAAGCGTGAACCCTATGACCCGCGGCCTCAAGCCCCGCACGAAGGAAGGCGCAGGTGGAACCCTTGCCGTTTGTCCCGGCAACATGGAACACAGGCGGCATCCGGTCCTGCGGCCGTCCGAGCGCTTCAAGCAGCGCCGAGATACGATCCAAGCCGAGTTGGTCGCGGTCCTGATACTGAGTCGCCTGCCGCTGAATCAGCGCAGCGACCCGTGGATCCGCGGAGCGGATCACCTCTTTCATCAGGCTGCCTTTTTCGCCTTGTTTTTTTCCGGCGCGAGATAGGCGATCAATCGGCCGATCCGGTCCTTGAGTGCGTTGCGATGAACGACCATGTCGATCATCCCGTGCTCAAGCAGATATTCGGCCCGCTGGAAGCCTTCGGGCAATTTCTCGCGGATGGTCTGTTCGATGACCCGTTGGCCGGCGAAACCGATCAGCGCGCCGGGCTCGGCAATCTGCACGTCGCCCAGCATCGCATAGCTGGCGGTAACTCCGCCAGTTGTCGGGTCGGTAAGGACGACGATGTAAGGAAGGCCCGCCTCGCGCAGCTTGGCCAGCGCGACGGTTGTACGCGGCATCTGCATTAACGAAAGAATGCCCTCCTGCATTCGCGCCCCGCCCGCGGCAGTGAACAGGATATATGGGCTCTGCTTGGCAATCGCCTTTTCGACGCCCGCGACGAAGGCGGCACCTACCGCAACACCCATGGATCCGCCCATGAAGGAGAAATCCTGGACCCCGACGACAGCGCTATGACCCTCGATCTTGCCTAAGGCATTGATCAGCGCGTCGCGCTCACCCGTGGAAGTTCGAGCTGCCTTGATGCGATCGGTGTAGCGCTTCGTATCGCGAAACTTGAGCGGGTCCTCGCGCACTTCGGGGCTTGGCAGGACCTCATATTTCTTTCGGTCGAACAGGGCGTCGAACCGCACGGCGGGACCTACCCGATCGTGATGGTCGCAGCGGGGGCAGACGTAGCCATTGTCTTCCCACTCTTTGGTGAAGACCATAGATTCGCACTTTTTGCACTTGTGCCAAAGCGTATCGACGCTCTGCCGCTTGGTCAGCGATTGAATGCCCTTGCGGACGCTACTCAGCCAACTCATCGAAACCTCTTAAACATGTCGCGCGCGAGGTAGGCGCGACCGACTATGATGTCCACTAAAGCGTGGCCGCAATCGCCCTTAGCGCTTCGTCGGGATGATCGGCGCCCGTTACCGGCCGGCCGACCACCAGGATCGACGCTCCGGCGTCAATTGCCGCGCGCGGGGTCATGATGCGCTTCTGATCGCCGATCGCGGAATCTGCCGGGCGAATTCCCGGAACGACGAAGAATCCATCCTTCCACTTCCTGCGAGCGGCGGCGACCTCCTGGCCGGAACAAACTATGCCATCGAGCCCAGCTTCGCGCGCCAGTGCGGCCAGCCGCTCGACTTGGGCATGGCCATTGGATGCAACCCCGATCGACTCGAGGTCGTCGTTGTCGAGACTGGTCAAAACCGTGACTGCAACGACCTTCGTTGCAGCAGGTGCGGCAGCCTTGGCATCCTCAAGCATTGCCCGGCCCCCCGCGGCGTGGACCGTCAGTACCGCGGGAGTGATGGGCGACAGCGCCTGTACCGCCTTTGCGACGGTGTTCGGGATGTCGTGGAGCTTGAGGTCAAGGAAGATCGGCAAGCCCAGTTCGGCCAACTCGAGTACTCCGGCCCGGCCGTTATGGCAGAAGAATTCCAGTCCCAGCTTCAGCCCGCCCGCATGGCGCTTGACCGCCGTCGCGATTGATCGGGCCCGATCCATGTCAGGGGTATCGATGGCAATGAAGATCGGGCTGCTCATGCCGCGACTTCTTCGTCCGCATCGACACGCGGGGCAGGAATCGACGTCACTAGTGGACGTTCGGCCAGCGCCAGCTTGCGCTTCAATGCCCAGATTCGTCCGCGCAAGATCAGGAAGGGGGGCAAGAAACCAACAAAGAAGGCCAGCAGGATGAGGACGGGAAGCTTCATATCGGCCTGGATATTGCCCCACAGGTTGATCGTTACATCGGCCCAGTTGCGGTTGGCGAAGATCGCCAGTGAAACCGCGACCACGACCCAAAACAGCGTCTTCAAAAAATTCATCCGTATCTCCCCGCTCGGGCCTTTAGGCGACTGTGGCGAAACTGACCAGCCATCTGCCGTTCGCCGCTCGAAAGAGTCGGTTCGGCGCACGGAGATTCCTCTGCTAGTTGAGCGTTGGGGCCGGCAGGGCCACAGCAGTCATGGGGAGGTCGCGTTTTCATTGGAACGACAATTTAAGCTGGGACTTGGCGCAGTTGCGCTGGCGGCCGGGGCGTTGGCGCTTGCCCATCCGTTCGGGGATTCGAGGCAGGCCTCGGCGAAGGATGCCAGGGCCGAGGCGATTGCTCGGACCAGCGCCCGGCTGGCGGTGGTCGAACCTGCAAGCCGCAGTCGCATCGACTATGCTCGGCTGGACGAGCGCCTGAAGCAGATGGTCGAGAAGCCGACGATGGTCGGCCTGGCGGTTGGGATTGTCGAGAATGGCCGCATCACCTTCCTTAGCGGCTATGGCGAGACGCTTGCAGGTTCTGGCGAGAAGGTGACGCCGGAAACGGTGTTCCGCTGGGCGTCGGTGTCGAAAGGTGTGGCCGCAACAATGGTCGCCAAGCTGGCCGAGGAAGGCAAACTAAGTCTCAATGAGCCGGTCGCCGAAGCCGCACCTTCGCTACGATTGCCGGGCCGCAATGAATTTAAAGCGACAGTAGGCGACGTGCTCAGCCACCGTCTCGGACTATATCGCAACGCATTCGACAATAAGTTGGAGGAGGGTCAGGACGTCACTTTCCTCCGCGGCACACTCGCGTCGCTTAACAGCATTTGCCCACCTGGCAGCTGCTGGAGTTACCAGAACGTCGCCTACGATGCGGCCAGCGAGATGGTAGCGCGGGTGAGCGGGGCGCGTTACCAGGAAACGGTAGAGCGCGACTTGTTCGCGCCTCTTGGGATGACCTCGGCCAGCCTGACCAAGGATGGAATGACACAGTCGAAGAGCTGGGCCCGCCCGCATAGCGTCGGCCGGCGCCCGCTCGAATTGAAAGATATTTATTACCGGGTTCCGGCGGCCGGCGGGGTCAATAGCAACATCAAGGATATGTCGCTTTGGATGCTCGCGCAGATGGGGGAAATGCCGCAGGTGCTCAGCCCGCAGCTGCTTGAGACAATCCATCAGCCGCGGGTCAAGACGCCGGGCGAGCGTGGGCGGATGCGCAAATTCCTCGAGCGCCTGGGCGATGCCCAATATGGCTATGGCTGGCGAAGCTACGAATACGCTGGCCACCACATCATCGGGCATCGCGGCGGCGTCGACGGATATCGGTCGCTGATCCTATTCGATCCCAAGCTGAAGAGCGGCGTGGTGGCGCTGTGGAACAGCAATACGTCGCAGCCTGGCGGGCTGGAGTTCGAAGTCATGGATATGCTCTATGGTCTCGAATTTCGTGACTGGATGGAGCTTAACAAGGCCGGGCCCCGGGCGCCTGCGCCCAGCGATTTGGCAGCGCGCCACAATGGCAAGCGCGCGGCCTAATCCGCTACGCGCGTGACGCATTTTGTGCTAGTGGATCGATTGGATGCGATTGTAAGATTTCGGGGCGGGTCGCGCGTCCAGTTGGCCGAGCGGGCCGCCACCTGCCGAGCGTAGGGATAGTTGCAATGAGCGCGGAGAACGATCGCGCCTTCCATCTGGAGCGCGCGGAGCATTGCCGGAAGATGGCTGAGGAGGCGGGCGACCTTGCCGTGCGCCACCTCCACGAGCAGCTCGCCCAGTTCCACGAGGCAGAAGCGCGCAGAAGCGCTGCGGAAATGGCGACCGACCAAGACCTGATCTAGCCAAGCGCCTCCAAGTACATCGTTGATATTGCATGCGGAGATCCGTCGCGAAAACGTTCGGCGAAGGAACTGGCGCCACGCGGCCTCGTTGAGCAGCCACGCTCGTAACAGGAGGCTTAAATGGCGGAAACAAAAGCAAAAGATGCAGTGGCGCTGCTTAAGGAGGATCACCGCACAGTCGAAAACCTCTTCGCCCAATTCGCAAAAGCCAGTGGGGAAGGGCGCAAGCAGAAGCTCGCTACCCAGATTTGCCTCGAGTTGTCGGTCCACGCCAAGATCGAGGAGGAAATCTTCTACCCGGCCTGCGAGGGCAAGGTTGACGAGGATCTGCTCAAGGAAGCCTTTGTTGAACATGACGGCGCTAAGCTACTGATCGCCGAAATCTTGGCTGGTGAACCTGGCGACGAGTTTTACGACGCTAAGGTGACGGTATTGCAGGAGCAGATCGAGCATCATGTCGAGGAAGAAGAGAAGAGGCTGGAGGGTTTGTTCGCGCAGGCCCGCAAGGCCGGTCTGGACATGGATGAGCTCGGTGAGCAGCTGGCGGTCCGCAAGGCCCGGCTGACGGCGGAATTTGAGACCAGCGGCGTTCCCAAGCCCGAGTTGTCGACGATGGAGCAGGCGACGGTTTAGCTCGGGCAGTGTCGACAAGAATTTGGAGGCTTGGACGGGGACCTTCCGTCCAAGTCTTTCTTTTTCGTCGAGCTGCGCCATGCTTGCCGGGTGTTCACAAACGAGGGGCGAGCGATGCGGGGAGCGAGAGTGGCGGCCGTGGTTATGGCGACCGTCGGCTGGAGCGGGCTTGCACTACAATATGTGATTTTCGCGAAGGCCGTCGGGCTGGGACTGGCGACTTGGCGCTATGTCGGATTTTTCACCATCCTGTCGAATATCGGCATCGCCGCCATTGCAACGGCCATCGCGCTGGGCCGCGACAACAGGCTGACGAAAGCAAGGGCGCGTCTGATGGGGCTGACGGCAATTGTCACGGTTGGGTTCGTCTATTCCGTGCTCCTTCGGTCGACCTGGAACCCCCAGGGTTGGCAAAAGGTCGTCGACGTGGCGCTGCACGACGCTACGCCGATCCTGTTTGCGATCCTCTGGGCGCTGATGCCCCATGGCTCGCTCCAGTGGCGCGACATGAAATGGGCACTGGCCCCGCCTGCGCTCTACCTCGCCTATGCACTCGGGCGGGGGGCGATCGACGGCTGGTATCCTTATTACTTTCTCAATCCTGGGCTGCAGACGACCGCTGAACTGGGCGTCAGCATTATTGGAACGCTCGCAGTGTTCGCGACCATCGCCGGAGGCGCGATCGCCGTGGACATGCGCATGGGCGGCGGCAAGTCAAATTAGGCACCGCCATGTCAACTTGCCCAAGTCGCCGCCTAACCCGTTAGATTCCCTCTCTTTTCGGCGAATATCTCACCGCCACGCCGACCCCCTCGCATGATATAGTGGCAGTGAGCGAGGCATTCGCTCGTGGAGGGGGAAGAGACATGGAATTCGAAGCCGGGCGTAATACGAAGACGCAACTGATCGCGCTGTTGATGACTATTGCCGTCGTAGGCGGAGCCATCGTCTACGCGATCTAGGCGGCGCAAGCGTAGGTCGGGCGGACTTCCAGCCCGCGTTAGCGACTTCTTAGGCGTCGCAGGTGCAAGCTTGCGCGCGATGCCAAGAGGTCGTCCATGACTGATGCAATTTCGGTCACTACCTTCGTTATGGAGGAACGGCTTCCGTGGCCGGACGATGCCCCAATGGTCGACGTCGATGGACCATTTGACGCCGGGGTGATCCATGACGCCGGTCGGCGGCGCAATTGCTCCATTCGAAAAATTTCGACGCTGGGCGCGACGCTTCGTGGCGATGTCATCGGTGCACCCGGCGATGAGATCGCCGTCGAACTAGCGACCGGCCAGCGGCCCGCCGCGACGATCGATTGGGTCAATGCGGGTGAGGTTGGGATACGCTTCAGGCAGCCCATCGACATGTTTGCGCTGATCAACCGCAATCTCATCAGTCAGCCAACCGAACGTCGCGCGATGCCCCGCGTCGAGCTTTGTTGCAGCCTCTATGTGAAGTGGGGCGCCAACTTGTCGCCTGCCGTCATGCGAAACATTTCCGCTCGAGGATTTCAGATCGAAGGCGAGGCGCTTCCGCCCCGCGGCACCTTTGTCTCCTTGTTCGTCGAAGGCCTGAATGTTCCTTCCGGAGAGGTGATGTGGAGGAAAGGCGATCTGGCCGGGATCGAGCTTCTGGAAGAGTTAAGCTGGACTTCGATCATTCCGTGGATCCGCGAAGTTGGGCGCAACAAGGCGGCCTAGCCGCGAAACAAGATCAGCCGGCACTGACAAAACTGTCGAGCACTCGCTTCCGGCCAGCCTTCTCGAATTCGATCTCCAGCTTATTGCCTTCGATGGCCTCGATCGTGCCGTAGCCGAACTTGCTGTGGAACACGCGCTGACCCACGCTCAGGTCGTCGCGGCCCTTGTTGCCAAGGGAGATGGCAGAGGCTCGTGCTTCGATGATCCGCTGTGGCTGCGCGTTGTAGCCGCCGGCGCTAGCCCGCTGCCAGCCGGGTCCGCGCGACGGCCTCGCCACATGGGCGAATGGATCGCCATGCTCGCTCCACTGAGCTCGCCAGAGGCTTTCTCCGCCCGTCATGGTGGTCTCTTCTTCGATATGATCCTTGGGCAATTCGGCGACGAACCTGGAGGGGATGCTACTGGTCCACTGGCCATAAATTCGGCGGTTGGCGGCGTGAAGGATGGTCGCCAGCGAGCGGGCTCGCGTAATGGCAACGTAAGCGAGGCGGCGCTCTTCTTCGAGGCTGGCTAGGCCACCTTCATCGAGCGAGCGTTGCGATGGAAACACCCCTTCCTCCCAGCCAGCGAGGAAGACGATCGGGAATTCGAGGCCCTTCGCGGCGTGAATGGTCATGATCGTGACCCTGTCGCCCGATGCCTGCGAGTCATTGTCCATCACCAGGCTGACATGTTCGAGGAAAGCGCCAAGGCTTTCATACTCCTCCATTGCCCGAGCGAGCTCGGCAAGATTTTCGAGACGGCCGGCGGATTCGGCGCTGCGCTCGGCCTGGAGCATGGCAGTATAGCCGCTCTCGTCCAGAAGGATTCGGGCGAGTTCCGGGTGAGGCAGCTCGGCCGCCATCTGCCGCCAGCGGGCGATGTCGGAAACGAAGCGGGCAAGGCTGTTGCGGGCGCGGGATTGCAGCTCGTCGCTGTCGAGCATCGCGGCGGCAGCAATAAGTAAGGGCTGTCCGGTCGCGCGTGCGTGCGCGTGAATTGATGCCACTGCTTTATCGCCCAGGCCGCGCTTGGGCTGGTTGACGATCCGCTCGAAGGCGAGATCGTCGGCAGGTTGGGCGACGAGCCGCAGGTAGGCCAGCGCGTCGCGGATCTCCGCGCGCTCATAAAATCGAAACCCGCCGACAATTTGATAGGCCAGGCCTATCGCGATGAACCGCTCTTCGAATTCGCGGGTTTGGAACTGGGCGCGAACGAGAATGGCGCAATCGTCGGGGGAGCCGCCCCGGCGTAGATGTGCTTCAATTTCCTCACCGACGCGGCGGGCCTCTTCGGGCCCATCCCACACGCCGATAATCTTGACCCGCTCCCCGGCGTTCACTTCCGTCCACAATGTCTTGCCCAGCCGGCCGGCGTTGTGGGCGATGAGGCCGGTGGCGGCGCCGAGAATGTGCGGCGTCGAACGGTAATTCTGTTCCAGCCGAATGACTTTGGCGCCGGGAAAATCGGCTTCAAAGCGGAGGATGTTGGCCACCTCCGCACCGCGCCACGAGTAAATGGACTGATCGTCGTCGCCAACGCAGCAGAGATTACGCCTCGGCTCGGCGAGAAGCTTCAACCAGTCGTACTGCGACGCATTGGTGTCCTGATATTCGTCGACAAGGATATAGCGAAACCGCTCGCGATAGGCTTCGAGGACGTCTGGGTGCGCCCTGAATATAGTCAGCATATGCAGCAGCAGGTCACCGAAATCGCAGGCATTCAAGGTACGGAGGCGATCCTGGTAGGCGGCGTAAAGCTCGCGGCCGCATCCGTTGGCGAACGCCTCGCTTTCGCCGGCATCGATGTGGGCGGGGGTCCAGCCGCGGTTCTTCCAACGGTCGATCACACCCGCGAGCTGCCGTGCTGGCCAGCGCTTTTCGTCGAGGTTCGAAGCGACGATCAGCTGCTTCATTAGCCGCAGCTGGTCGTCGGTATCGAGTATGGTGAAATTGGATTGCAGTCCCACCAGCTCGGCATGGCTTCGCAGCATGCGCGCGGCCACGGAGTGGAAGGTGCCGAGCCAGGGCATGCCCTCGACCGCACCTCCGGTAATCGTGCTGACCCGCTCCTTCATCTCCCGCGCGGCTTTGTTGGTGAAGGTGACCGCGAGGATCTGGCTCGGCCAGGCCTTTCGAGTAGCAATCAGATGGGCAAGTCGAGCCGTCAGCGCCGCGGTTTTGCCCGTGCCTGCGCCGGCGAGGACGAGGACCGGGCCTTCCGTCGTAAGTACGGCCTCGCGCTGCGGAGCATTGAGGCCCTGCAAATAAGCAGGCTCGGGGTTCAGGGCAGGGGATTCGGGCACCCATCCGAACTAGGCATGCCGGAACGAAACGGCAACTGCGGGCCTTGCGCGGAACTGGCCAACCTTTATTTGGCGCGGCGACTCGCCAAGCTGGGTGGAGTCCCGGCGCACGAATCGACACTTATGCGCGATATCCCCGTTATCCACAGGCTTTGACTCGCTTTTTTCGCTTTCGCGACTCGAAAAAGTTCGCCAAGTTACATGGGTGATCGGGACGGAAGTTCCCGCCTCACCGGAAGGTCGGCAACGGCAAGAAGGTACGGCAGGTGACGGAAGGACCGATCTCCACCGGATGGCGATGAGGAGGGCTTCGGCCCAAGTCGGACCACCGGAAGAGGCGCCGGAAGAGTTGGTCTTCCTGTCGCAGTTCGCGGCTCCCCCTGGGGGCAGGCGACGCGAAGGATCCAACCCAAGAAGGGCCGCGGAAAATCGAGAACCTGCCTTCGGGCAGGACCACGATTGGAAGCGACGCCTGAGCTGGTGAGCCAGGATCGAAAAGCGGAAGGCCTTCGGGTCGTCAGGCTAGCGAACACCGGCAGATCCTTAGCTCGGTGCAGGTGGGGGCTGGCAGCAATGCCGGCCCCCATTTCTGTTTGGGCCTGGTGCCCTGCCTGATGCTCCGGTCGCCGTAATCCCGAACTTTGGTCGTTTATGACCTACGCCCGATCGAGCGTGATTATGGCCGGAGCATAGTCGTGCTACGGTCCGCCCGAGCAGAGACGGGGGGCGAGTCGCGATGCGGATCGGTGTCATGCTGATTGGGCTGGTGTTTTCGCTGGCCATTTCCGACGCCGCACTGGCCGTCGATTCTCCTCATCGCGTCGGCGCATCTCAATCGCCCATCTCCGCATCCGTTTCAGTCCCACCGGGCAGCAGGCTGGTTTACGTCAGCGGAACTGTCCCGGACGTCGTCGACCCAGCCGCACCGGAAGGATCGGTTGCGCGCTTTGGCGACACCGAGACACAGACCCGGTCCGTGCTGAAGAAGATCGGGGCGGCTCTGGCTGAGCAGGGGCTTGGCCTTGGCGATATTGTCATGATGCGCGTGTTCCTCGTGGCGCCTGCGGGCCAACGGATGGACTTCGCCGGGATGATGCGCGCCTACGTCGAAGCATTTGGAACCAAGGCGCAACCTAACAAACCCGCAAGGTCGACGATGCAGGTCGTCGGCCTGGTCGATCCGGGCTGGCTGGTCGAGATTGAGGTAACAGCGGCGAAATAACCGAGCGCCGTGCAAAAGGGGGGAGGGCATATGACCCTGACGCGGCGCGACATTTTGATGCAGGTTGGGATTGCGGGCGGGGCAGGGGCGACATTCGCCGCAATGCAAATGCTCGGCTTGACCTTGGCTACCCCGCTGTCGGCCGCTGACTTCGCGCTTCCCAAGGGGTCAGGCGGCGGCAAGTCGGTGGTCTTGCTCGGTGCCGGTATTGCCGGGCTTGTTGCGGCCTATGAGCTTCAGCGCGCCGGCTATTCCGTAACCCTTCTCGAGGCGCGCGATCGGGTTGGCGGGCGGGCGTGGACGATTCGTGGCCGCGATCGGATCGTCCAGGCAGATCGGCCAACGCAGCAGGCTAATTTTTCTCCGGGCCTATATTTCAATGCGGGACCAGCCCGCATTCCCTCAATTCACCATGCCATTCTCGGTTACGCCCGCCGGTTGGGCGTTCCGATGGAAACGTTCGTCAACAGCCACATGGCGACGGGCTGGGACTTTGGCGGCAAGATCCACCGAGGTCGCCAAATGGTTTACAGTCTGCAGTCGCGGCTGGCTGAACTGTTAGCCAAGGCCGTCGACGGCAATGCGCTCAATGCCGCAATGCCGAAGGATGAACTGGAGCAGTTTCGGCAGTTCCTCGGCTTTTACGGCGGACTCAATGACAAGGGCGTGCCGACGGCGCAGGGAGCGCTCGGTTATACTGATTGGCCGGGCGGTTACGACGATCCCGGCAATCCGCTCGATCCGCTGACGCTGAAGGAGCTATTGCCGAGCCGGGGTGCGGCTTTCCCGCAGATTTTCGAAGCGATCATCGACATGCAACCGACAATGCTGCAGCCGGTCGGCGGGATGGATGAGATCGCAAAGGCGCTCCATCGCCAGGTCAAGTCGAGCGTGCGCTTCAACCAGCCGGTCAGCGCCATCCGCCGCGAAGGCAATCGGGTTCGGATCGAGCATCGCGGAGGGGTAACCCGTGCCGATTATTGCGTCTGCACGCTGCCCGCCAACCTGCTCAGCCGCATCCCCAACGACTTCTCGCCGGCCAAACAGGCGGCGCTCAAGAACGTGCCCTATCTGAAAAGCGCCAAGGTCGCGTTCGAGGCGCCGCGCTTTTGGGAAGATGAAGGTATCTATGGCGGACTCGCCTGGACCGATCGGCTCAACGAGAACATCATTTATCCAAGTAGCCAGCATATGGCCTCCCGCGGCGTGCTGGTGGGAGCTTATGTCGCCGGCTGGACCCACCAGGATACGCCCGAGGCGTTTACCAAGCTGCCCATAGCAGAACAGATTCAGATCAGCCGGGATTCGATCGAGGCGTTACACCCAGGCAAGTCGAGGCTGTTGACGAGCCCTGTCGCGGTGAACTGGGGGCAGGTGGCTTATTCGGAAGGGGTCGGTGCCCTGTGGGATGGAGGGCCCGCCGATACGGGGCGGAGGACCGGAGCCTATCTCGAGCTGTTGAAGCCCGAGGGACCGATCCTGTTTGCAGGCGAACATCTTTCCTATGCCGGTCTGTGGCAGGAAGGGGCAGCGCTTTCGGCTCATGAGGCCATAAAGCTGCTCCATGCAATGGCAGCAGAAAGCGGGAGTAAGGCAGCGTGATCAAATCGTTCGAACGAATAGCCACGCAGGTTTCGGCGGCGGCGGGGCGGCCGAGAGCATTTATTCTAGCATTTGCAACCATTGTCGTTTGGGGCGTGACCGGTCCCCTGTTTCACTGGTCTGACACCTGGCAACTGGTGATCAATACGGGCACCACCATCGTCACCTTCCTGATGGTGTTCCTTATCCAGAATGCGCAGAATCGCGATGGTGCGGCGATCCAGGCCAAACTCGACGAACTCATCCGTGCCGTCGCCCACGCCCGGAATGAATTCATCGGCATCGAGCATCTGAACGAGGAAGAGCTGGAAGAAATCCGGACCGCTTTAGAAAAGGTCGCTGGAGACGAACCGACCCGGCACGCCGCGATCGTTCGGTTGATCGAGCGCCGATGTTAGCCGCCTAAAAAGGAGGCGGCGGTGCTGGCCAGCCCGCCGCCTCATGTCCTGCCGGGAACGATCGGTCGGCAGGACAATATCCTGCCAACGCACAGATCGTTACGGGGATGCACAGCTTGGCTCGAAAGCCGCGCGGCTAGTCGCCTAAATTCCCGGCAAATGGGCTGCGATTGGCGCCCAGCCACCGCTGGCGATGATCGCAATGGGCAGGAGCGAACTAGCCGCAGCGAGCGAAAAGCCGAGCCAGGTAGCCGGATGGACGTGGCCATCCCCCCGACGGTCCCAAACGAATAGCGGGATGAATAGCGCAAGGCCGACCAGCACCTGGAACAGGAATCCGCCAAGCGTCGGTGGAGCAATCGGGATTCTGCCAATCGCCGGACCGAGCATGACCAGGATTGCGGCGCTGAGCATCAGCCGCTTGTGCCACTGCGCCTGGCTTCGCCTAGCCCAGCCTTGCCAGACCAGGATGGCGTAAGAGGGGATGACCGCGAGCGGAACGATCGTCCAGGTGAGCGGGTCAGTGAAAGGCGGCTGGTTGGCGCGGGCTACCTGCCACACGGCTACCAGATACATCATCGGGATGATTGCCAGCGCAAGCAGGAAGCTGAGCTTGCCGAGGCGCATATGAAGCTCGACTTTGCGCGCCGCTACGAGTTGCGTCTGCGCAACGAACACCAGCATCCAAATCGTGAAAAGCCCCCCGTGCAGCAACACCGATGGCGGAAGCGTCGGGTTGGGACGGGGATAGGATGGCACGACTCCGCGCAGATAAAAGCTCGGGGCAAAGCCAATGAACACAACCGCCACCAGCAGAAGCGCCATGCGCGAATAGAATTTCCGCTCTGCAGCCTGCCGGTCGGCCGGCACCCCCGCCACTGACGCCATGTAAAGGACCCTCGATTTAGCCGCGATAGGCTAGTCGAGGATGAGTCAAAGTAAAAGGGACCACCCATTCGTCGAAAATCTTCGCCGATGGATTTGCAGCACACTGGCGCGGTCAGCAGCGCCGCGATAAGCCTTCGCCATTAACTCGAAGGAGGCGGCTATGCGGGCGTTGATTTTGGCAGCTTTGATGGTGACGACAATTCCCGCTGCGGGATGGTCCGCTCCCGCTGACGTGAAGGCCAGCGTGGCTTCGACCGCGTCGCGGAGCGAGGCGAACGTCAAGCTGGATGAATCGCGCAAGCCGGCAGAGGTGCTGAAGTTTCTCGGCCTTCAAAAGGGAATGTGGGTCGCCGATCCATTTGGTGGCAACCTCTATTGGGCGGAAATTACCGCTCCTGCGGTCGGACCAAAGGGCCGGGTGACCATATGGGAGCCAAAGCAGTTTTACGACCAGAAGACCTACGACAACTATATGGCGCTAAAGGTGAAGCAGCCGAATGTGTGGATGCGCGTCAGCCCGTTCGAGGCGCCCGACCTGCCTGGCAAATATGACTTCATGCTGATCAACCTCGACTATCATGACGTCTATTGGGAAAGCGCCAAGTACGGCATCACGCGGATGGAACCGGATCAGTGGCTCAAGGTTGTCTACGACGCAATGAAGCCCGGTGCGGTGGTCGGAGTGGTCGATCACGTCGCCGCTCCTGGCGACACGCGGGAAACGGTCGAAAAGCTCCACCGCATCGACCCCGCAACGGTAAAGGCAGACTTCAAGCGCGCCGGCTTTGTGTTGGAAGCGGAGAGCAACCTGCTTCGCAATCCGGCCGATGATCACAGCAAGCTGGTGTTTGACCCGGCCATCCGGGGCAAGACCGACCGCTTCATCTTCAAGTTCCGGAAGCCGCGATGAGCGAGACGAGCCGCCGCTCGACGTGGCTGGTGCTCGGCGCGCTGGTCGCGGGTCTGCTGCTGGGCGCACTATCGGCGCAGGCGGGCGCATATCGCGAGCCGCTGGTCCAAATTGCCTCAACGGTTGGCGGTCTGTGGTTAGACGCGCTCAAGATGACCGTAATCCCGTTGATCATTGCACTGCTGGTCACGGGCATCGTTTCCGGCGCGGATCAGGCGCGGGCCGGAGGAATAGCCGGTCGGTCGATCCTGTGGTTTGTGGTGGTGCTGACCAGTTCTGCGGCGTTCGGCGCTCTCGCCATGCCCGCGCTGCTCGAAGCATTCCCGCTGCCGTCAAGCTCGGCCGAGGCGCTTCGGGCTGGCTTGGCCAGTGTCGACAGCGCGGCAACTGCCGCTTCGGTGCCGACGGTCCAGGATTGGCTGAGGGGACTGATTCCGACCAACCCCATCGCCGCCGCGGCCAATGACAAGGTGCTTGCCCTGGTCGTGTTCACGGCGGTCTTTGCCTTTGCGGTGACGCGGATTGGGGTTGAAGAGCGCCAGGCGGTCGGCCGCTTCTTCAAAGGCATCCAGGATGCGATGCTGGTGGTCGTGGGATGGGTGCTGGCACTAGCGCCGATCGGTGTGCTTGGACTCGCATTCGCGGTCGGGGCGGGTGCCGGGGGATCGGCGTTCGGCGCGGTACTCCATTATGTCGTGATGGTCTCATTGATCGGCATCGTCGTGACATTGTTCGGCTACGTCATTGCCGTGACCTTTGCCCGGTGGCGGCTCGGCGATTTCGCCCGGGCGATGATTGCTCCTCAGGCGGTAGCCATCTCGACCCAATCGAGCCTGGCTTCACTTCCTGCGATGCTGGATGCGTCCGCTCGCCTTCGGGTGCCTCAACGCAATGCCGATGTAACCCTTCCTCTTGCGGTGGCGCTGTTTCGCGCGACTGGGCCGGCGATGAACGTCGCTGTGGCGATTTATGTTGCCTATTGGATGGGCGTTGACCTTCACCTTGGCAACCTTATCGCCGGGTTCGCCGTCGCGTCGATCGCCAGCTACTGGGCGGTAAGCCTGCCGGGCGCCTTGTCCTTTGTCACTTCGATCGCGCCGATTGCCTTGGCAATGGGCGTACCGATTGAGCCGCTGGCGCTGTTGATCGCCGTCGAAGTCCTGCCCGACATCTTCCGCACGCTGGGCAATGTTACTTGGGACGTCGTTGTGACAGGCGCGGTCGCCGGCGGCGAGCGCGCCGAAGACTAGCCGGCGGTCGTTCGTCAGTCCGGGGCAGCCGTTCGTCTGCTGTTATGATTGCCGGTCGAGCCCGCGATGATTCCCGTCGAGGTTCGGGTGCAAATGGCGGCAAATTGCGGTCTGGTCTTGATGCGGCGCGAGGAGGGGAGACCCCTGACATCCCGACCCTACTTCGCGCCGCAACCCATGGTTGCACCGGAATGGACTAACGCCCCGCGATCGCGCGGACCTGGTCGGCGTATAGGCGGCCCACGGGTTGCTCATTGCTGTCCGCCAGCCGCGCGATCCATCGGCCCGAGGAATTGCGGGTGAAGCCGGCGATGAAGTCTCGCCGGACGATTGCCGACCGATGGAGGCGGACGAACAGTTCCGGATCGAGCCCTTCTTCCAGGGCCGTCATCGAATGGTGGATGAGCCAGCTGCGCTTGCCGACATGCAGCCGCATATAGTCCCGCTCGGCAGTGACCCGGTCGATGTCCCTTGCCGCGATGCGCACCAGCCCCGACAAATCCGATGCCCAGAATTCCTCGAGCCATTGCGATGGTGGAGCCGCCAGCGCTTCGTCCGGTGATCGTGCGTCCCGGGCCTCAAGGTAGGCACGGGCGCGATCGATTGAGCGCGCCAGACGGTCGGCGTCGACCGGCTTCATCAGATAGTCGATGGCCGCGACGTCGAAGGCCGCAACGGCGAACTGGTCAAAGGCAGTTACGAATACGACCGCAGGCGATTTGCCGTGCCGGGAGAGGGCGCGGGCAACTTCGATTCCATCCTGTCCGGGCATGGCGATGTCGAGAAGCAGCAAATCTGGTTGAAGCGCCTCGGCCATGCGCACGGCGCTCTCGCCGTCATGCGCGGTTCCCACCAGGAGGACGTCATCGATCCTGGCGAGGAGCATTTGCAACCGCTCGGCGGCGAGCGGCTCATCATCGGCAATGAGGATCTTCAACCCGTTGCTGTCAGTCATCGTCATCCACTGGCATGGCGATTGAAACCTGGTAGCCGCCCGGGATCGGACCGAAGCGAACATCGGCACGGCTGCCAAAATGAGCATGCAACCGCTCGGAAACATTTGAAAGGCCTAGTCCGGTACCAACATGCGTCGGTGCGGCAGCTTTTTTCGAGCGCGCACCGATCGATCGATTGGTCACATCGAGTTGCATGCGGCCGCCGTCAAGACGGATAGCGTGGATCGACAGCTCAACCCGGGCGGTAGTCGCCGATACCCCATATTTAATTGCATTCTCGACCAGAGGCTGAAGAATTAGGGCCGGAACACGTGCTTCCGCCAAGTCGTCAGGTATGTCGATGTTGACCTCCAGCCTGTCGGGGAAGCGGACCTTTTCAATTTCCAGGTAAAGCCGCTGCAGCCCGATCTCCTCCGCAAGGCTTACGTCGGCCGACGGGTCCATCGACAGGCTCGTGCGAAAGAAAGTGGACAGCGCCATCAGCATGTCCTCGGCCCGGTCGGATCGACCCGACATGACCAGCGACGACAGGCTATTCAGCGTATTGAACAGGAAGTGAGGATTGACCTGGTAGCGCAGCGCGCGGACCTGGGCGGCATGGGCCGCGGTTTCGGCTTCCGCAAGCCGGAGCTCGGTGATCCGCGTGCGATGCTGCTGCGTCATGGCGATGAAAAAGGCGCACCAGGCGGCAAGCAGGAAATACCATGTAACGGTGCCGTCCGCGATCAGTCGCGGCAACTTGGAAGCGATAATTTCCTCGACCGGCGGAAGGTTGACCTCAAGCTCGTCTCCGCCCTGCTTGATGATACGGACGTTTTGCCCGCGCTGAACGATCGCGATGCCTTCCTGCGTCGTGATTTTCGACTGCTCGCCCATCTGGTCGGACCACATCGCCATTTTCAGGCTTGCGGCCGACATTATTACCGCGGCTGGAAGCGACGCGACCGCGGCGACAATCGCCATCCGCCTTATGCTGCCTTCCCGAGCGAGCAAACGGATGGCCACGTAAATCAGGAATGTAAGCACAAGGCCAAGGGCAGCGTTGATCGCGCGATAGCCGATGGCCGATGCCGCCTCCGGCCCGAACAGGCCGCGGAGCAACACGGTGACCAGGTAGAATGCCCAAAAGCCGATGATCGACTGGGTAGCGAGTCGCCAGTCGGCAAAGCGGCCTTGCGGCGAGAAAGCTGAATATCCGTTCATGTGATGAACTCATTACGTGCACTTCACCCAAATCCACAATCGCACGCTTGTCCGTTGGCAGACCTGCACCGCCTATCGGTCGAACATTTGGGCCGGCTGTGCGGAACGCGGCACAGCTGTGCTCGTTCTGCATGTGAATTTGAAATTGGAAGGACTTCACCATGACCGAGACGAAAATGGATCGGGCGAAAGAAGAAAATCCCCCGCCGCCGACACTTTCAGGCGAGCCGGACCGGGAGCTCGAACTCAAGGTGAAGAAGCACCCGGAAGACGACGATGCCAAGGTCGATCTCGGCAGTGACGAATCAATGGATGCGTCGGACCCCATCTCGACCACCCAGCCAGGATCGTCCAAACCGGCTCCCTCGTCCGGATTCCCCGAATAGTCATATTTGTGGATTAAATGGGAGACTGCCGGAAATCCCCGATTTCATCGTGCCCTGAAAAACACAGCCGGCAATATTAGTCAGCGCGGTGAGAAATTCATGTTGCCCCGCGGACTCCCCTTTGATTCAATGTGAATGGGGGGTGGGATTTTGGTTAAGAGATTGGCAACCCAATCGGCCGCATGATCCTGCCTTAGAGTTAGAGGAGTCGGGGATCATGGCGACCAGGACGAGCCAGCCCGCCGGTGGCGCGCTGCTCATTTCGGAGATGAAGGAATTCGCTTCCTTCCCGAAAGCGACGCAGCGTTACATCCGCCGTTCGCTGGATGTCGCATATGGTCGGTCCGACCCGATGGAAACCTGGGCGCGCGACGAAATCGAAGCCGCGGCGATTGGCGCACAGGCCCGCTTCTACAAGCAAATCGATCATCTTAGGGTGCAGATCCCGGACGACAGCGGCCTCGACATGATCGAACCGTTCCTCGGAATGCTGGTGACGTTGGCCGCGTTCGACCTTGGCCAGGATCGGCTGCAGAATTTCGCTGCCTTCCGCTTTCTTTACGAGCGGTTGCTTGGCGCCAGTGTGCGCCCGTGGCTGCCGGCGGCATTCTGTGCGGCCGCAGCTCTGCCTCACCTTCATCCGGAGCGCCGGCGGGTGCTGCTGCAGTCGATCAGCGAAAGTGCGGCGACCGCGCCGGGCTGGTCAACGCGGGAGCCGGTGTTCTGGCCGGAGTGGGTCGAGAAGGTCGATCAGGCGGCCGCCGCTTAAATCAGCACTTTGACAGACGGGTAGATCTCGGCGAGCTGTTCAATGGTTTCGCGCGCATTCTTGTGGTGGATGAACTTGCCCCCTGCCGCTTCCCATCTGTCACGATGATTTTCCCTGTCGTCGACCAGCACGTCGGCGCCTTTAATATGACGATACTTGTCCCGGGCCATGCAGGTAATGATGTGGGTGCCGGGGAAATGTTCGTCAGCCCAGCGAACCTTTTGCGGGGCGGCCCAATTGCCTAACGGCAAACCGGTCAGGATGATCGGGTCGAGATGCTCGACGGCATCGAAAAGAATGCGTGCGTCGGACATCAACGGCAGCCGCGCGTAGAAATCCTTTGCTCTGGCAATCCGCCGCCAAAACTCGCGTTTTCCATGCCGCTCCTCGAAATCGCGCGGAGACATGCCAAGAATTTCGATCGCGCCAGTGTCGAAATCGGCAAGTACGCCGTCGCAGTCGAGAAAAAGCTGGGGCGCGGCAGTCATGAGCCAACAATTACCGAGGTTGGCATGTGTTCCTAGCCGAGCCGCTCAACCAACTCGATCGCGAATTCGCTCAAGCTGTCGTCGCGTGCGCCGAGGATGGCGATGCGATCGCCGGGCAGGGCATTCGCCAGCAATCGCTCGGCGACCGCAGCTCGCTCGGGGATATGCTCGGCATGCCCGCCGGCCGAGAGGATCGCCTCTGCCAGCCAGTCGGATCCGCGCGAACGGTCGACCGTCCCGCCCTGGTAAACGGGGTCGGGAAGGTAGAGGCGATCTCCTTCGCGCATGCCGCCAGCAAATGTTGCTGCGAGTTCTTCGCCCATCTTTGCAAGCGGACCGTAGCCGTGGGGCTGGAACATGATCAGCAGCCGGCCAGGCTGGGCGGTCAGCGTTGCCAGCGTGGCTGCGATCTTGTCGGGGTTGTGCGCGAAATCGTCGATGATGGTGACTCCGCCCGCAGTGCCAACGGTTTCCAGCCTGCGCTTCAACCCCGCGAAGCGAGACAAGGCAGCAGATGCGTCACCCAACGAAATGCCCAGCGCATGGACTGCGCCGAGCGCGGCCATTGCATTCATCGCATTGTGACGACCGGGGACCGCAAGCTCGACCTTATGCTTTTGACCATCGATCTCGGCGGTAAAGCGGACGCCGTCAGGAAGCAGTTCGAGGTTCCGGCCGATTAGCTCCGCGCCCGGGCTATCGAAGCCGAAGCCAACGCGTCTCTCCGCTTGCAGGCCGTCGGCAAGGATGCGCGTTTCGGGATCGTCCAGGTTGACTACCGCTTTGCTGGACGCAGCGAGGAAGCTACTGAACAGCGACCTCAGTTCGTCCATTTCCTTATGGTCGAGGCTGATATTGCCGAGCACCGCCACCGTGGGTCGATAGAGCGCGATTGAGCCGTCGCTCTCGTCGACTTCGCTGACGAACAGCTCAGGATCGCCGACCAGCGCCGAAGCAAATGGTGCGCTGGGTGAAACGAAATTCTTCATCACGGCGCCATTCATCACGGTCGGTTGCCGGTGAAGGGCGTGAAGAATCCATCCAATCATGCCGGTAACCGTTGACTTGCCGCTGGTCCCGCCGACGGCGATGCTTTTCTGCGCGGCATTGAGCAGTTGGGCCAGCAGCTCCGGCCTGGTCAGATGTGGAAGTGCGAGTTCGCGGGCGCGAACCACATCCGGGATCGTCGGCTCTACCGCCGCAGAAGTCACCAGGGTCATCCCCTCCGCGAGACCCGAGCCGTCCTGAGGCGCAAGGGCAATGCCCAGCGATTTCAAATAATCGAACTTGGGGGCAAGCCTCCCAGCGTCGAGCGATCGGTCGGACCCAGCGACGCGGGCGCCGCCAGCGCGAAGAATGGCGGCGAGGGGAAGCATTCCGCTACCGCCAATTCCGCAGAAAAAGTAATGATCGGTCATATTGCGGCATGCCCTATGCGGGCGGGCAGGCTTGTGCAAATGATAGGCGGATGAAGATTGCGGTCGTCGCGCCAAGTTGCACGCTGAAGCCCGAAGTTGCCGAGGCCGTCACTGCTATCGCGGCGGCCCGCGGCGATGTCGAACTCCTCATTCATCCCCAGAGTTTCCTGTCGGACGGACATTTCGCCGGGCCCGATGCCGCCCGGCTGGCTGCACTGCGCGAAGTCATGGCGGACGATAGCGTCGATGCCATCTGGTTCGCCCGGGGCGGCTATGGCTCGAACCGCATCGCCGAGGATGCAGTGAAGGATCTGCCCGCGCCTGCGAGGAAAAAGCAGTACCTCGGCTACTCCGACGCCGGCTTCCTATTGGCCGCATTCCATAAAGCCGGGCTAACCGTTGCGCACGGACCAATGGTGCAGGATGTTGCGCGCAGTGGCGGAGATGCCGCGATCCACCGGGCCCTCGACTGGCTGGTGAGGCGCGATGCCGCGGCTCTCGAACCGGGGTTGGAACCGGGAACGCCAGCGATGGCCTTCAACCTGACCGTCTTATCGACATTGCTTGGAACTGCCATCGAACCCGACTTCGCTGGCGTGCAGCTATTGATCGAAGATGTCGCCGAGCATGAGTATCGGATCGACCGGGCGATGTTTCATGTAACAGGAAGCCCGGCATTGCGGCGTGCGTCGGCGATCCGGATGGGCAGGATGAGCGAGATTCCGGACAATGATCCGGAGTTCGGAAGCGATGCCGAGTCTATCGTCCGCGACTGGTGCAAACGGGCCGGAATCGCCTTTAGAGGGCGTGCCGATATCGGCCATGATGCCGCTAATAAGGTCGTTCCGTTCAAATAGCGCTGAAATTAACCACTTTGATGCCCGTCTCCCTCTTGCGCACAGAGGGGAATCGCGCTCTATCTTCTCTCAGAACAACAGGAGGGCCAAATGGCAAAAGCATCGAGCGGGACTGGTCGTAAAGCTGGGGGCGGACTTGCCCGTCCGGTAAAGCCGTCGGCAGAGCTGGCCGCGATCGTCGGGTCAGACCCGCTGCCGCGCAGCCAAGTCGTATCGAAGGTGTGGGATCATATTCGCAAGAACAACCTGCAAAACCCGAATAACAAGCGGGAAATCCTTGCCGACGATAAGCTTAAGAAGGTCTTTGGCGTCGACAAGTGCACTATGTTCGAAATGAACAAGCATCTGTCGAAGCATCTGAGCTAGTTCGCTCGCCGCCTCTAGCCGCGGCAAGCGAATGAGGAGGGGCCCACGGCATTGCCGCGGGCCCCTTTCCTTTGCCTGCGAGTCGCATCAGGCGCGAAAGGCAGTGGCAAGCGGCTCGGAAATGACCGGGTAGCCGCGCCCTTCGGGGATGCGGACGTGTCGGACGCCGTCGATTTCTTCGACCCAAGGGATGATCGTCTCGAGCGAATGAGCTTGCGCGTCGGATAGTGCGGAGCTGAGGGCGGCGTGCATGGCGAGCCGTTCCAGATTGCGCTTGGTCGGAAAGATCGCGCTCGCATCACCCCGGTCAATTCGCTCGAGTAGCTCGGATGGAGCGGCCCACTCGGCAGCGACGCATTCGCCGGGTTGCGGACTGGGTTGCCAATCACCGGCGGGCGCCGGAGCCAGGAAAAACATCGTATCGAATTTCCGCGGCTGCTTGAATGCCGGCATCCAGCGCGCGAACGGGGTCAGCGCGTCGAGGTCCGGCTCCAGGCGAAATTGCGTCAGCAGTGCCGCAAAATCGGATCCCTCGAGAAGGGCTCGTTGCAATTCACCACCCAAGGCGGGATCTCCAGCACCGCGTAGGGCTGGAATCACCGCCGTTTCTTCGATCGTCTCGCGGATGGCGGTAATCTTTGCGGCGTCGCTGGGACGGCCCAGGGCCTCCGCCAAGGCCTGATCGGCTGCATCTACCCGTCCACCAGGAAATACGATCGCACCCGCGGCAAATGCCATTGTCGCGGACCGTTCCACGACCAGGATCTGGGATTGATCTGCGTCGCCGGATCCGGGGTCGCGCCAAACGACCAACGTCGCGGCGGGAATGGCTTCATCGGTCATCTTTACCGCCCTAGCAGGATTGGCCCTGCAAAAAAGGGCCGGCGCCCCACGGCGCCGACCCTTTCATTCCATCCGATTGGGATGGAATGCTTACATTGCGTTGACGGCGGCCGCGTTCACGTCGGCCTTGTCGACTGCCTCTTCCTTGTTCTCGCCTTCTTCGCGAAGTGCGTCGGCCTGGTTTTCCAGGGCGTCGGACTCGGCCGCATTGGCGGTATTGTCGGCAACCGCTTCAAGGTTGTCGGCAGCAGCGTCATAATTGTCGGCAATGTTGTCGCCGAGTGCGTCGTCACCCTTGCCGCCGCAAGCGGCGAGAGCGAGCGCGGCGGCTCCAACGATGGCGAACGAAAGCTTCTTCATCAAAAATCCCCTTTGTTGCAGTGCGGAGGCGCTATCGCCGCCCTCACATGGACGGTTCCAACGCAACCACTATGCCACGGTTCCGTAGCGGGACGCATTTTGTCAATCACTTGCTTGGTAGGCGGCCGTCACCTATCTTATGCGGGCCGGGAAACCGGCTATGTCGGTAGAGTATCTGGTGGAATAGGCATTTCGGACCCGGGGGGCAGTACCCCGGCGCCTCCACCACCAGCGGCGAAGCGGTTACCTTGAAGGGTCCGCCGCTGCTGATGGGGGCGAAATAGGATCGACGAGTGCAGTAAAGGCCTGGTTGCCGATCGGTATGAGCAGACCGCTAAAGGCTCATTCACACAAGTGCCAACGATAACGAGGCGCTCGCAATTGCCGCGTAACTAAGGGCCTAACGGTCTGAAGTTACAAGGACAAAAGCGCGGTTGGACCCCACCGGGCAACAGAAGGGGATTCCAGCGGTTCGGGGAGCACCGGGCAACAGAAGCTCCCCACCTTCCCCTCAATTCGTCCATTGGTCGAAGCACGGCTTGCCGTTCGGCAGCACTCCGCGCAGGTTGCGCCGTCCAACCGGGGGAGTCGCCTGATGTATTTACGCCGTGCCCTGTTCGCGCTTTGCCTTGCAGCTTCGCCTGTGGCTCTTGCCGCCGCGCCGGTTCCCAAGGACCAACTGCTGCAGCCACCGGCCAACGCCGACCATTTCGTGGTCGTGTCGGAGGCCGGCAAGCACGGCGACGAATGGCGATGGACGCTTCCTGACGGCAGCGTAGCCTATCGCGAATCGATCCTGCTGCGCGGCCTGGTGTTCGAACAGGACGAAGTCATCCGCTTCGACAAGGACGGAAAGCCGGTCAGCTTCGTCATTCGCGGCGTGACGCCGTCGGGCGACTCCGCCGAGACATTCGCGATCGACCAGGCGATGGCGCACTGGAAGTCGCCGGTCGATGAGGGCGAAGCACCGGCAGGGCAGGCAATGTACTTCCCATACGGCGGCGCATTCCTTGCCAATGATGCGGGGATTTCCACTTTCCTCCGCGCGGGAGCGGGCGGATTATCGCTCCTGCCGTCCGGGCGCGGCACGCTCGAGCCGTCGCGGACGATGACCGTAACCGGTCCGGCTGGGCCCAAGTCGATCCGTCTCTATTTCCTGAAAGGCGTGAACCAATCGCCGCAGCCGGTCTGGCTCGACGAGCAAGGCAAGCTGTTCGGTTTCTTCGGCGGGCTTGGCTTGCTTCCGGCCGGCTATGAGGGGAACCTTAAGCCCATTATCGCAGCCCAGGAGGCGGCGATTGCCGAGCTGACACCGGCCATCGCCAAGCGGCTGCTCACCGCCGAGGCGCGGCAGCCGATCCTGTTTCGCAACGTCAAGATTTACGACGCCGACAAGGAGCGCTTTGTCGAAGGCCAGAATGTCGTCGTCAGTGACGGCAAGATAAGCCTCGTCGGAACGGCGCTGCCGAAGCTCCCTGCCGGTGCCAAGGTCATTGACGGTACCGGAAAGACGCTGGTTCCCGGGCTTTGGGACAGCCACATGCATGTTTCCGACGATTTCAATGTGCTCAGCGAGGTCGCGCTGGGCGTGACTTCGATCCGTAATCCAGGCGGGAGCATCGAGCTCGCCGTGTCGCAGCGCAAGCGCCGCGCCGAGGGGGCGCTAGTCGCGCCTGAGACATTCTCGTCGGTGATCATCGACCAGAAAGGCCCGCTCGCCGCGCAGGGCAGCCTGACGGTGTCGAGCCTCGAGGAGACGATCGCCGCCGTCCATAAGGTCAAGGACGCGGGGCTGACTGCAGTCAAATTCTATACGTCGATGAAGCCCGAATGGATTCCGCCAGCCGCGGCCGAGGCGCATAAGCTCGGGCTCCACGTCCACGGCCATATCCCGGCGGGCATGCGCACCCTGGATGCGGTGAACGCCGGTTATGACGAGATCACGCACATTTATTTCGCGACCATGCAAGCGATGCCCGAAGAGGTAGTCGCGAAGTCGAACACGACGATGCGGCTGCTGGGCCCCGGCAAATATTTCAAGGGCGTCGACTTCAACGCGGAGCCGACCAGGACGGTGATCAAGACCCTGGCCGATAAGCATATTGCCGTCGATCCGACTTTGGTCGTTGTTGAAGGAACACTTCTTTCTGAGGCAGGCAAGGTTTCGCCGGCCTACACCGCCTATGTCGGCACGCTTCCACCGGCGACCGAGCGGGGTTTCAAGTCGGGACCGCTGCCGTTGCTGGAAGGAATGACGCGCGATGACGCGGCCGCCAGCGTCAAGCACATGGTCGAATATGTGGCGGTGATGCGCAAGGCTGGAGTGCCCATCGTTGCGGGCACCGACGGCAGCGGGCTCGAACTGGTTCGTGAGTTGGAGCTGTACGTCGAAGGCGGCATGACCCCGGCCGAGGCGCTTGCAACCGCAACCATCGACGCCGCGCGCAACGTCAAGGCCGACAAGCGCACAGGATCGATTGCGGTAGGCAAGGAAGCGGATTTGTTGCTTGTCAGCGGCGATCCGGAAAAGAACATTGGCGACCTTCGTCATGTCGACCTGGTCGTGCTGGATGGGGCGGCGATGGATGGCGACGCCCTGCGTAAGGAAGCCGGATTCAGCGGAAAGCCGAAATAGGTTCGACCAAAGGGGGCGTGGGATGCGCAACTGGGGAAAAATGCTTGCGGTCGCGGTGGCGCCGCTGATGCTGAGCGGTTGCCTGTGGGGACCGGGGAAATTCAATTCCGAGCTTGCCCTCCGCAAGAACGGAAGCTTCGTCCTCGATTATCGTGGGGAGGTCGTCCTGCAAATGCCCGACGACAAGGGACCGCCTGCAGGGCCGTGGGAAAGCGGCATGGCGCGATGCTACGCCGACGGGCGGCGCCAGGTCGTGTCGGACATTGTTCCAATCACCCTGGAGCCCGACGACGGGACCGAAAGCGAAGAATCTGATGAGGTGCGCGCCTGCACGGCGGCTGAGTCAGCCAAGCTCAAGTCCGAATATGAAAAGAAGGCTGCGGAGAGGAACGCCGAGCGCATGAAGGAATCCGATAACATGGCCCAGATGCTCGGCCTGCCGGGCGCTGACGATGCTTCAAACCGACGCTTTGCCGAGAATCTGGTGAAATACAAAGGCTGGCGGTCGGTCACCTACAAGGGCAAGGGCGTATTCGAGGTCGACTATCATGTCGAAGGCAGGATCGGGCAGGACTATGTCTTTCCGGTGATGCCCAGCAGCGACCTCATCATCCCATTCATCACCATAAGGCAGCGCAACGATGGATCGGTCATGGTCACGGCGCCGGCCCTGACTGGCGGATCGGGCCCATTCAGCGCCCGCGCCAAGATGATGGGCCTGCCCGACAAAGGCAGCGATGGTCCGGTATCGCGTGCCGAAGGCCGCTTCACGATCGTCACCGACGGCGAGATCCTGACCAACAATAGCGAGGACGGGCCAGTCACCCATCCCACTGGGCGTCAGGTCCATTGGGACGTCGGCCCGGGATCGGACAAGATCCCGGAGATGCTTGTCCGGCTTTAGCGCCGCTTCAGCTCGTCGCGGATTTCCGTCAGCAAATCGACTTCGGTCGGTCCCGCGGCTTCATCGCCGCGCTTCATCATCTTGGTGGCGCTGCGAATAATGAGGAAGATGACGAAGGCCAGAATCGCGAAATTGATCAGCACGGTGATGAACTGGCCCCAGCCAAGCACAGGAATTCCGGCGGCCTTCAGGTCCGCGTAGCTGGCCGGATTGCCGGCAAATCCCTCCGGGATTGGGCCCAGCACGGTGAAATAGCTGGCGAAATCCAGCCCGCCGAAGATTGCCCCGACGACGGGCATGATGATGTCGTCGGTCAGGCTCTTGGTGATGGTGGCGAACGCGGCGCCGATGATCACGGCTACAGCCAGATCGAGGACGTTGCCGCGGGCGATGAAGGCCTTGAATTCGGAAAGCATGACGATTTCCCCCGAAGTGCCGTGGACGCCTGACAACCTGTCTTGTTTCCGACGCGATTGAAAGGGGCTTGGGACTGTCCTACCTATATAAGCCACTTTGACCCACATGGGGGACATGGACATGACTGCACTTCGTCGTTTCGGCATTCTCGCACCGCTTGCCGCCCTGTCGCTGGCCGGATGCGGCATCAATTCGGTCCCGACGGCCGAGGAGAATGTGAACGCCAAATGGGCCAATGTTCAAAGCGAATATCAACGCCGAAGCGACCTCATTCCCAATCTGGTCGAGACGGTGAAGGGCTATGCCAAGCAGGAAAGCGGCGTCCTGATCGCTGTCACCGAGGCTCGGGCGGACGCCGGCCGGGTCCAACTCAGCGCCGCCGACCTCGACGACCCGGCCAAGGTGCGAGCATTCAACGATGCCCAGAACCGGCTGACCCAAGCGATAATTCCGCTGCAGCGGCTGCAAGAGGCTTATCCGGAACTCAAATCCAACCAGAATTTCCTGACGCTGCAGAGCCAGATCGAAGGCACCGAGAATTCGATCCTGGTTTCTCGCCGCGACTATAACGAAGCGGTTCAGGCCTATAACACCCGCATCCGCACCTTCCCGGACGCGATTGGCGCCAAAATCTTCTACGGCGCCAAGCCCAAGGTCCCGTTCGAAGCGGCCGCGGGCGCGCAGGAAGCGCCAAAAGTCGACTTCAACACCGCGGGCTGAGGTGATTCGCTATTTCGTCGGCCTGTGGCTGGCGGTGCTGCTTGCCGCAACGCCAGCCCATGCCCAGACCTTTCCCAAGCTGACCGGTCGCATCGTTGACCAGGCGGGACTGCTGACGCCAGCGCAGGTCGTAGATCTCAGCTCCAAGTCAGAGGCGCTGGAGGCGCGGACCGGCCGGCAGTTCGTAATCGCCACCGTCAACAGCCTCGAGGGGCGGACGATCGAGGATTATGGCTATCGGTTGGGGCGCAGCTGGGGGATCGGCAATGAGCAGAAGGACGATGGGGTCATCCTTCTTGTTGCGCCCAACGAGCGAAAGGTCCGGATCGAAACCGGTTATGGGGCGCGTGTCTTCCTGACCGACGCCGTGTCGAGCGTAATCATCCGCGAGAGCATCGTGCCGCGGTTCAAGGCCGGCGACTTTGGCGGAGGGATATCCGCCGGTGCGGATCAGATCATCCAGATGATGGCATTGTCACCGGCAGAGGCAGCCAAGCGCGCGCAGGAGATTGGCGCGCAGGAAAGCCAGCGGCGCGAGCCGAGCGTCAATCCATTCCCGGTGCTTTTCATCGTTATCATTTTCTTCGTCATCATCGGCTCGATTGCGCGGCGAGCCGGCGGTCGGCGCTATCGGGGCCGCGGCGGCATCAGCCCATGGGTCATTCTGTGGGGCCTGGATGCAATCAGTCGAGGCGGCCGTGGCGGCGGCTGGGGCGGCGGCGGTGGCGGCTTCTCCGGCGGTGGGGGATCGTTCGGCGGTGGCGGCGCTTCGGGGGGCTGGTGATGTTGAAACTGAGTGACGATGACCACGCCAAGGTGAGCGCTGCGGTGGCCGCTGCCGAGGCGAAGAGCGATGGCGAAATCATCGCCATCGCCGCCGATCGGTCGGACGCCTATCACGACGTCGGCCTGCACTATGCGGTGCTGGTGCTGTTCCTGGTGCTCGCCTACTTTGCTGCCTTGCCGCACCAGCTTGAGTTTTGGTGGACGCGGCTGATGGGCTGGTCGGCGGAACCGACCCTGCGCGAGCTGCTGACGCTGTTGCTCGGCTTCGCGCTGGCCAAATTCCTGGTCGTGCTGTTCATCCTCAAATGGATGCCGCTTCGGCTGGCGCTGACCCCTGGATCGACCAAGACCCGGCGGGTCCGGCGGCGGGCCGTGATGCTGTTCAAAACCGGCGGCGAGCGACGGACGATCGGGCGTACGGGCATCCTCATTTACCTGTCGATGGGCGAACATCGTGCCGAGATCATCGGCGACGAGGCGATTACCGCGGTGACGACGCCCGAAACCTGGGGAGAGGCGATGGCCGCGCTCGTAACCCATGTGAAGGCCGGTCGGCCGGGCGACGGCATCGTGGCCGCAGTGGAACTCATAGGCGGCGTGCTGGCCGAACATTTTCCCAAGAGCTCCACCGATACCAATGAAATCCCAGACAAGCTGATTGAGTTGTGATGGGCGAGCGTAAGGTCGAATGGGAAGGCAAATATATCCGCGTCGTCCGTGAAGGGACGTGGGAATATGTCGAGCGTTGCGGCGGGGTCCACGCGGTTGTGATCCTGGCCAAGCATGACGGAAAGGTCGTGCTAGTCGAACAGTATCGCGTTCCGCTTGGCCGCCAATGCATCGAGCTTCCTGCCGGCCTGGTCGGCGACGAAGATCCCGACGCAGGGGTCGAAGACACGGCCATCAAGGAGCTGGAGGAAGAGACAGGCTTTACCGCGGAGCGGATCGAAGTGCTGGGCGAATTCTTCAGTTCACCGGGAATGGTCGGCGAGGGCTTCACCCTGGTCCGGGCACATGAATTGACGCGCATCGGCGACGGCGGCGGCAACGAGCATGAGGACATCGTGGTCCATTTCGTGCCGCGATCGGAAATTGCTGACTTTGTGTCGCGGAAGCGCGCCGAAGGCTGCGCAATTGACGTGAAGATGCTGTTGCTGTTGGCCGACGGCTTGCTTGGCTGACGCTTTTATCGAGCCCAACCGACTAGGCGGTTGGGGCAGCTGCGCGGTTCATCGCATCCAGCTTTTCACGCAGGCTGATCGTGAAGCTGTGCTCAAGCGCATGACGCGCGTCCGGATTGGCGGCCAAAAAGGCGTTGAGCGCCCGGCCCTGCGCGCACCAGAAGCGTGAGGGCTGGGTGAGCGTGACGGTCGCGATCGCGGCTGACTCGCCAAGCACTGTCGCCTCACCGATCAACTGACCGGGAACGACCCGGCCGACCAGATTGCCGCGGGAGTGAACGTCGCCGGCGCCCGTGGCCAGGAAATAAAGCTGCGCCGCTGGCTCGCCTTCGCGGACCAGCACGTCGCCCGGGCGGCCCTCGATCCACATGCCCTGATCGATCAATCGGCGCGCCTGCGCTCGACCCAGCCCCGCAAGCGGGCCGGAGAACATGGTCTTTTCGTCATCGTCGAATTTGGCCGCGCGGTCGGCACCTATCACGCTGGCCGCCTGGACGCCTGCCACGATGAGCATCAGGAAAGGCAACACCATTGCCATCAGCCCGTACGAGACCAGGCCATAAAGCAGGCCGAACAGGCCCGTCAGCCCCAGCAGCAAATGACTGATCAGGCGCGAGCGCGACAGCAGCGCCCCGAGTGCCGCGGCAAATATACCCAGGTAAAGACCGAGCGCCATGGTCATAGCGGCACTAACCTTCCGATCTCGCGCTGAATGTGTTGATCAATACATCCAACTGCGCCTGGCAGTCGGCCCGGATGAGGCTTTGAGCCATTCCCTCCAGCCCCGAGGGCGCAGGCGACAGGATGCGCAAAGTGAGCGTGGCCGGCTCGGCGAGGCCCGTCACGTTGATTCTTGCGCCGGAGGTCACCGGAAGGGCGGTTGGCCAAGCGGCATCGGATTGGCCTGCTTCGAAGTAGACATCCGCCTTCTTTCCGGTCGAATCGACCAGCGTCACATCGGCCGCATTGCTGGCATCGGCGCGATACAGGGTCAGCTCGCTGGCGTTGGCGACGCAGACGTTGCCCGAGCGGCCAAGATCGGCTTGCCAGACACTGCGTGTTCCGATGCCGCGGACTGCCCCAAGGCGAATCCGGCGCGCGCTGGTGCCAGCAGTATTTGCCGCTCCAGCGGCCGGGGTTGCGCTAGCCAGCACGCTGAAGCTGCCAGGTCCATGCAGTGTGCGTGTGCCGCGGGAGTCAAGCAGGACGACCGTGTCGCTCGCCTTGAGCTTGAGCATATGCGTATCGGGCAGCGCCTTCCCAGGCGGGTAGGCGGTCGCGGATGGCCCCGACGAGCGCACGACTAGCACCGCGGCGGCGGCAGAGGTGGAGACGATGAGCGCGGCACTGGCGATGGCGAGCAACACGCGAGCCATGTCATTTCTCCTTGAGCCGGACAGCGCCCCCCGGCCCTGCTTCCCGAAGGCGGCAAGCAAAGGCCGAAAGAGCGGCATCCTTATCATGGGTTAAGCAAATTTGTTCGATTGCGTCGAGGGCGGAGGAGTCGCCCTGGTCAAATGCCTCCCATAATCGGACAAGCTTTACTCGAACCGCCGGATCGAAATCGGGCACCGGCTCCCACACGACAACGGGCGTGGCGCGGCCTGAAAGGATGATCCGTCCCATCGGGCGGAAGACATCGAAGCTCGTTTGACTGCGCGCCTCGTCGCTGACCAGGGCGACGGATTTCAGATATTTGTTGGCGCCTTCAAGCCGCGCCGCGCAGTTCATCGCGTCGCCAAGTGCGGTGTAACTAAGACGGCCTTCTCCGCCGAAATTGCCGACGACGGCGAAGCCATAATGTAGTCCGGCGCGGGTGCGGCCGAACTCAGCGCCGGGTTCATTGTGCGTTGCCGAGAATTCGCGGGTGAACCGGTTCATCGCCAGCAGTGCCGCGGTTGCTCGATCGGCGTCGTCGTCCCGGGCGATTGGAGCACCCCAAAAGGCCACCACGGCGTCGCCGACAAATTTGTCGATTGTGCCGCCATGTTCGAGGACAATGTCACTCATCCCGTCGAGATAGGCATTGAGCAGGGTCGCGACCCGTTCCGGCGGAAGTCGGTGGCTCAGTTCGGTGAAGCCCTCAATGTCCGTGAACAAAGTATAGAGCGCGCGTTTTTCACCGGTCAGCGACAGCTTCTTCGGATCCCGCAGGATCTGCGCGGCGATATCGCGCGGCAAATATTTGCCGAGAGCCGATTGGGCGTAGCGGCGCTGCTCCGAACCCAATGCGCGCACCGCCGCGCCGGTCGCGGCATAGGCCAGCGCCCAGCCACCCAGCCAGCCAAACGCTGGCAGTCCATAGGTGTCGATACCGCTCCATTCGAAATAGAAGGGTGCAAAGCCGAATAATATTAGCTGCCCGAGCACCAACAGGGCCCCCACCCACGGTCGGATGTCCAGCATTGCGGTGAAAGCGCCGCATAGGACGACAATGATTGCGAGCGCCCATAGCGAAACTGGCCCCGCCGGCCGCGGGAGTCGCCGGTCCAGCAATTGTGCAGCCATGGTCGCATGCGCTTCCAGGCCACTGACAGTTGGCTTGTCTAGTCGGCTGGCAGGGCTTTCAAATTGGTCGAGGTTTGGAAAATCGCCACCGATCAAAACGATCCGGCCCTTGACCTGGTCGGCGACTAGCGCCGGCACTTCAGGCAGGGCGTACATGTCGATTGGTATCTTGTTGAAAAGGTCGGTGCCGTTCGATGTGCGAAAATCGATGCTGCCCGTGTAGGAAAAGTCAGGCGGGGCACCGGTCACCGCAATTGGCAAAAGTGGCGGCAGGCCTGGCGGCGGCGACGGCCAGCGCCGGAGGACATTGTCGCTATCCGGCTGGAGCCGGACCGACGCCGGCCGAACCTTGCTGCCGGCAAGCGTGGCGAACCACCGGTTCATGAATTGCTGCTGCCATTGCAGGATTTCTTCTGAGCCAGCCGACTGGCGCGTGGCATAGGCCAGCCAGACTGGGGTCTTCATCTCCTTCATCACGGCAAGCAGCTGGGGATCTTCCCGTTGCGGCTGGTCGATCAAAATGTCGATTCCGATCGATTTTGCGCCCATCTTGTCGATGTTGGCGAGCGCTCGCGCCAGGATCGCCCGGTCTAGCGGTGAGCGCTTCTCAGTCGCCTGCACAGTATCTTGCGTATAGGGGATCAGAATGATGCGGCTGTCTTGGCCGATCTTGTTCCTCCGCTCCGATGTCGCCTGGCGGAAATCGAACAGGGCGCGTTCCGCATCGGTAGCGATCGGCACGGTTTGAAGCGGTTCGCCTGATCGAGCCGGGAAGTGCAGCTTTGCATCGCTGCCGACGCTGACTGGCAATTCCCAACTGTAGCGGGCGAAAAGGATGGCCCAGAGAATGATTAGCGCGGTGCCCAGCAAGCGGGTAAGGGGAACGCGCCGAAGCTCCCGCACGACTCCTTCGACCGTCGGCCGTTCGTCGCCCTCAAGCGGGTCGGGACTGGTGCCCCATCTGCGACGCGGCTCGTCCACGCTCAGCGGCTCTCACCCTCAAAATCGCGCATAGCCTTGACCCCCGTCGGCTGGGGCAGCGAATCATGCAGCCCGAAGCGATTAACTTGCGATAAATTTTTTTTACCGCCGCGGCCAGTCAGAGACGCGCTTCGCGTGCCTGCGCGAGTGCAAGATCGGCTAGCGGCTCGAGTTGGCCTACCATTTGTGCCGCATGGGCCGATGACGCGTTGCCGCGCGCAAGCCGCCCCTTGATGCCATGAAGGATGGCAGCAAGGCGGAACATCACAAACACCATCAGATAGTCGACGTTGGGAAGATTGCCGCGACCGGTGCGGCGGCAATATGCCTCGATATATTCCTGCTCCGAGGGAATGCCGAGCGCGGCAAGATCGAGCCCTGCAAGGCCGGTAAAGATACCGGCCGGCATGCGATACATCAGCAGGTTGTATACGAAATCGGCAGCCGGATCGCCAACGGTCGACAGTTCCCAGTCCAACACTGCGGCGACCCGCGGCTCGGTGGGCGCAAAGATCATATTGTCGCAGCGAAAATCGCCATGGACCACGCGTGCGTCACCGCTGTCGGGCGGCAGGTGTTTCTCCAGCCAATCGACCACGGCATCCATCTGCGCAAGTCGGCCGGCCTCGACATCGGATGCATATTGCTTCGACCATCGGGCGACCTGCCGTTCGACGAAGCCCGAGGCCCGGCCATAGTCGGCCAGCCCGATCGCGACTGGGTCATAGCTGTGCAGCTGCGCAATCGTTGCGTTCATCGCATCGAAATGGGCCGCGCGCTCGATGGGCGACAGGCCGGGGAATGACGCCTCCCAGACGATGCGCCCTTCCACCAGGTCCATGACGAAAAAGGGCGTGCCGATAATGCTTTCGTCTTCGCAGAGGCCGTGGACATGGGGCACTGGAAAGCCATGCGCACCCAGCGCGCTCATCACTCGCGCCTCACGCTCGACAGCATGGGCTCCGGGAAGGAGCTTACCCGGCGGTTTGCGGCGAAGCACGAAGGCGCGACCTGCCGGCGTGTCCAGGCGGTAGGTCGGGTTGGATTGGCCGCCCCGGAACTGGCTGACTGTCAGGGGACCGGCGAAGCCGTCGACATGTTCATCCATCCAGCGCTCAAGAGCCGCGACATCGAAGCGAAGCCTTTCGCTGACATCGCGGGTGCCCGTGTTCGCTTCGGTGCGGTCCATCGACGCGACCATGCGAGGCAAGCGGAGCGATTGCAATTGCCCCGCGTTTATTGGCCATGGCTCGCATCGCGCACCTTTCGGACCTGCACTTCGGCGCCCATGACGACCGCCTTGTGGCGGCGGTCGAAGAGCGGCTCGAAGAAGCCAAGCCTGACCTTGTGGTAATATCCGGCGATTTTACCCAGCGCGCCCGAACCGAGCAGTTCAAGGAAGCCTGCCGTTTCCTGGAGCGGTTGAATGATGCGGGCCATGAGGTGCTCGGCGTTCCCGGCAATCACGATGTGCCACTCTACGATGTCTTGCGTCGCTTCATGTCGCCGCTGAGCCGATATCGGCGTTACATCGACGATACGCTCTGCCCTTATCACGAACTTCCCGGTGCTGCGGTGCTGGGTATCAACACGGCGCGATCGCTGACCTTCAAGGACGGGCGAATCAACGACGAGCAAGTGGCCTTCATCCGGGAATCGTTCGCTCGAACCGGCCGGGAAACCGTGCGGATCCTCGTCACCCATCATCCGATGTTCGCTCTACCGGTTGGCGAGGGACCGGAACTTGGAGAAGCAGTCGGCCGCCAGGAATTGGCGTTGCGGGCTATCGCCGAGGCTGGGGTCGATTTGCTTCTTGCCGGGCATAACCATCGGGCGTCGACACACCAGGCGAGGGACCTGGTGACTGACGCGGGGCCCGCACTGGTGATTCAGGCGGGGACCGCGACATCGACCCGATTGCGCGAAGAGGAGCAGAGCTTCAACCTGCTGGAAATCGTCAAGGGGGAAGCGAAGGTGTCGGTGCAGGCTTGGAACGGCGATAACTATCGGTCGCGCAACGCCGAAAGCTATATTCGCCATGGCGCACACTGGCAAAGCGTGTCGGGCGACCAGCTGGCCGAAGCGCCGGGCACTTGAGTCAAATGGCTCGTCGCGCCAAAGGACTGGCGCATTCGGGGAGGATTGATGGACGCCGCGGCTTTCGAAACGACGGATCTGCCGCAATTCGACGTGAGCGAATTCGTTCGCCGGGTGCTTGCCGAAGATTTGGGCTCTGGCGGCGATGTCACCTCCAAGGCGACGATCGACCCTCACGCCCGCTTTACCGCGGAGATGAACTGCCGAGAGCCTATCGTCGTCGCGGGACTGGAAATCGCCGCCGCGTTTTTCCGCGCGCTCGATAGAGAAGTGCAGATCGAGCGACTGGTGCGTGACGGCGAGGCAGTTCCGGTCGGTGCGGTGTTGCTTCGGTTGAATGGCAACGCGCGAGCCATGCTTGCGGCCGAGCGGTCGGCGCTCAACACGCTCCAGCATCTGTCTGGAATCGCCACCATGACTCGTCGCTATGTCGACGCGATTGAGGGCACGGGCGCCATCCTGCTCGATACTCGCAAGACAATTCCGGGCCTGCGGCTGCTCGAAAAATATGCGGCGCGCATGGGCGGAGCCGAAAATCATCGCATGCGATTGGATGACGGATTGCTGATCAAGGACAATCACGTCGGCGTAGCCGGTGGAGTGGCCGAAGCTGTTCGCGCGGCCAAGGAATATGGCAGCGGATTGCCGATCCAGGTCGAAGTCGACCGGATTGAGCAGATTGAACCGGCGCTGGTGGCTGGCGCCGATCGCCTTCTGCTCGACAATATGAAGCCAGATTTGCTCTGCGAAGCTGTCAAACTGGTAGCCGGACGCGTTCCGTTGGAGGCGTCTGGCGGGGTGAATTTGGACAGCATCCGCGCCATTGCAGAAACCGGGGTCGACTATATTTCCGTCGGTCGCATCACACAGTCGGCGCCTGCAGTCGACATCGGGCTGGATTATGTGCTGGATGCCTAACGCATTTTTTCCGCGCCAAGAGGCCGCTTGCGGCTTATAGGACCGCAAACGACCATTGGAGACGCACTTGTTCAAAGGTTTGAAGCCCATCCTGTACGGCGGCCAGGAAGTCTGGCCGCTGGTCGAGGGGGGTAAAGGTGTCTCCGCGACCAACCATGCCAGTTCGGGCGCTTGGGCGGCGGCTGGCGGCATTGGCACAGTGTCGGCAGTGAATGCCGACAGCTACGATCCCGAAGGCCGCATCATCCCGCAGGTCTACAAGGCACTCACCCGGCGCGAGCGGCACGAAGAGCTGATTCACTACGCGATCGAAGGTGCCGTGGCGCAGGTCAAGCGCGCCTATGAGATGGCGGGCGGCAAGGGCGCGATCAACATCAACGTCCTTTGGGAAATGGGCGGCGCGCAGCGCGTGCTCCACGGCGTGCTGGAGCGCACCAAGGGCATGGTCACCGGCGTCACCTGCGGCGCGGGCATGCCCTACAAGCTTTCCGAGATCGCCGCTTCCTATGGCGTTCATTACCTGCCGATCATCTCCTCCGGCCGCGCCTTCAGCGCGCTCTGGAAGCGGGCTTATTCCAAGGCCGCGGAATGGCTTGCCGCGGTCGTCTATGAAGACCCCTGGCTGGCGGGCGGCCACAACGGCCTCTCCAATGCCGAGGATCCGCGCAAACCGCAGGATCCCTATCCGCGCGTCAAGGCATTGCGAGAGACAATGCGGGAAGGCGGCATTGCCGACAGCGTGCCGATCGTCATGGCCGGCGGCGTCTGGCGCCTCGACGAGTGGAACGACTGGATCGACAATCCGGAACTGGGGCAGATCATGTTCCAGTTCGGCACCCGTCCGCTGCTGACCCAGGAAAGCCCGATTCCACCCGAATGGAAGGCGCGGTTGATGACGCTGGAGGAGGGCGATGTGCTGCTCCACCGCTTCTCGCCGACCGGCTTCTATTCCTCGGCGGTCCGCAATCCTTTCCTGCGCTGTCTCGAATCTCGCAGCGAACGGCAAATCGCATTCACCAAGGAACCGATCGGCGACCATGCGTTCGAACTCGACGTGGGGATCGGGACCAAGAAGAATTACTGGGTGACCAAGGGCGACCTGCAGCACGCCCGCGAATGGTTTGGCGCGGGCTTCACCAATGCCATGAAGACGCCCGACGATACGCTGGTGTTCGTGACGCCCGAGGATGAAAAGATCATCCGCAAGGACCAGGCCGATTGCATGGGCTGCCTGTCGCAATGCGCTTTCTCGTCCTGGGCGGACAATGAGAAGAATTCGACCGGAAGGCTAGCCGATCCGAGGAGCTTCTGCATCCAGAAGACGCTTCAGGATATCGCCCACGGCGGGCCGGTCGAGCAGAACCTGATGTTCGCCGGACATGCGGCATTCCGGTTCAAGAGCGACCCATTTTATTCGAACGGCTTCGTGCCGACCGTAAAGCAACTTGTCGACCGTATCCTGACGGGGGCTTGATGCTGAAGCGGGGGCTGTGCGTTGCGTTGTTGCTTGCGGTCGCGACGACTGCGAGCGCGCAGGACAAGAAGCCGCCTTACTGGGCCTCGATCGCCAGTGGCGAAGCGATGATGCGCAGCGGGCCCGGGCGCAACTATCCCGGCATCTGGCTTTACAAGCGCCGGGATCTGCCCATCCGCGTCGTTCAGACCTATCCCAACTGGCGGAAGATCGAGGATCCGGACGGCCAGCAGGGCTGGATGCTGGTGACGTTGCTCAGTGACAGGCGAACCGGGATCGTAAAGCCGGGCGAACCCCGCAACATCCGCGTAAAGCCGGAGGCCAATGCGCCGGTGCGATATCGCGCGGAGGCAGGCGTCGTCGGCCGCATTGAAAAATGTGACGGGACATGGTGCCAAATCCAGATCGGCAAGCGCAAGGGCTGGATCGCGCAAGGCGACGTCTGGGGCACCGACGAAAATGAGGTTGTGGACGACTGACCTGGGAACATGGGGAGACATGAGATGAAAAGCGTTTGGCTTGCGACTGCCTCGATCATTTTTGCCTTTAGTTCCAGTACCCAGTCGTCCGCTGCGCAGCGCCCGGTCATCGAGCATATCGGCAAGCCGACGCTGAATGGCCAGCCACTGCCCTTCTCCCAGGCGGTACGGGTAGGCGACATGCTTTATTTGTCGGGACAGATCGGTATCGGCGCCGACAACAAGTTGCCGGAAGGGATCGAGGCGCAGTCCCGGCAGGCGATGGACAATATCGCCGCCGTTCTGAAAGGCGCCGGGCTTGGCTGGGGCGACGTCGTCAAATGCACGGTGATGCTCGACAACATGGCCGACTGGCCCGCATTCAACAAAATCTATGTCGGCTATTTCGGCGACGCCCCCAAGCCCGCGCGCAGTGCCTTCGGCGCGGACGGCCTGGCGCTGGGCGCGTTGCTTGAGGTCGAATGCATGGCCTATGCGGGAAAGCGCTAGCCAACCAGCATCCGGCCCATCCAGACCGCCATCACGATCATCATCAGGTTTTCGGTCAATGAGATGAATCCCAACGGCACGTTCGACGATCCGCCGACGCATGCACATTTTAGCTCTCGCCGGTCGACGTAGACCGCCTTGAATACCGAGATCGCTCCTTCAAGTCCGATGAACAGCGTGACTGGCGCGGCAAGCCAGATCAGGCGATCAGACAGCATCAAAATGCCGGTTACGCCCTCAAGCAGCGGGTATAGGCTGGCATAGGGCACCCAGCGTTGCGACAGCAGGTCGTAGTTGAGAAACATTGCCGAGAATTTCTCGACATCCTGCAGCTTCAGGAGCGCCAGGACGATCATCGATAATCCGATGAACCACTCGCCAGCCCGGATGGTGAATGGCGTACCGAAAACCGATGTACTGAGCGCAAGCGCGCCGAGCGCCGAAATCGCGAACAGGGCGATGACCGGAACATAGGTCGTGCCGTTCGGGTCGCGCACGGCCTTGCCGAGGAAGCGCTTTAAATCGTCGTAGCCGCCAACCCGCACGCCATTGATAAAGATCTGCGGAGTCGTCGCGACTTTGTGCTTCGCCTTGAAGGCGTCGATTTCATCACGGCTCGTGAGATGACGATCTTCAACCTGATAGCCATTGCTTTCCAGCAGATGCTTGGCCTTCAGGCCCCAGGGGCAGACGTGCCCGGGCATCACCATGCGATGGATAGCCGCGCGCTTAGCCGCCGCGGCGCTTACGAATTCAACTTTGGTCATTGTTCGTCCTTGCCCGTTTAACGAGTCGGACGATCCTTAGCTTCCGTACCATGGTACGGAGTCAAGTATGGCAAGTTGACGATTGGATGGCCTGCTCTTCGCGTTCGCCAACGTGGCGAGAGGAGGGACTCGACCGAATATCGCGCTGTCAGCTTATGTTGGGGCGGCGCACCCCCGTCGCGCCGCCCTCACAAGGATAGGTTAGGGCTTAACCGCGTCAGGAACCGCCATGAAGGCGACGCGCTTGACGGTCAGCTTCTCGCCCTTGTCGCTGGTCGTATCCATCGACGCGCCGATCTCGACCGGCGACGTGGTCCAGCAGACCTCGCCTTCCTTATCCATCGCGCTGGTGAAGCAGGCCTTGTCGTCCTTCATCACCGCCGTTCCATGGTCGATATGCTTGTCGCCAGACCAGGCGACATAATTGCCGCTGGCGTCGATCGACTCGGTCGTAGCCTTGCCTTCGCGCGTGAACTCCCAGGTCGTTTCGTTGATCTGGAAGCCGGCAGGCGTCGCCAAATTGGCATCCATCGCCGCATTTTCGTCCATGGCCATGTTTGTGTCGACGGCGTTCGCGTCGGTGGTCGTTTCTGCCGGCTTGTTGCAAGCAACGAGCGCCAGCACGGCCAGTGAAGTCATCACGATCCGCATATCTCTCTCCCTGTTTGACGAGGGGAGTCGCGTTAGCAGCTTTGCCGGCTCAGCGCACCTGATGTGGTCAGGCCAGTTCGACCGCCACGGCCGTCGCTTCGCCGCCGCCGATGCAAAGGGAGGCAACGCCACGCTTCTTGCCCTTGGCCTTGAGCGCACCGATCAGCGTGACGATCAGGCGAGCGCCGCTGGCACCGATCGGGTGGCCGAGCGCGGTGGCGCCGCCATGGACGTTGATCTTGTCGTGCGGAATGCCAAGGTCGCGCATCGCGAACATCGCAACGCAGGCGAAGGCCTCGTTGACCTCGAACAGGTCGACGTCGTCGACGCTCCAGCCGGCCTTCTTCAGCACCTTTTCGATCGCGCCGGCAGGGGCGATGGTGAACTCGCTCGGCTCGCGGGCGTGGGCGGCGGATGCGACGATCCGGGCGACCGGTTTCAGGCCCTTGGCGTCGGCATCCGACTGGCGGGTCAGCACCAGCGCGGCGGCGCCGTCCGAAATCGAAGAGCTGGTCGCGGCAGTGATGGTGCCGTCCTTGGCGAAGGCTGGCTTCAGTGTCGGAATCTTGTCCGGGCGGCCGCGGCCCGGGGCCTCGTCGGTGTCGACCACCGTTTCGCCGCCACGGCCCTGGATGACGACCGGAACGATCTCCTCCTTGAAGGCGCCACTGTCGATCGCCGCCTTGGCGCGCGAAAGGCTCTCGATCGAATAATTGTCCTGCTCTTCGCGGGTCAGCTGATACTGGTTGGCGGTTTCCTGGGCGAAGGTGCCCATTGCCCGGCCCGGCTCATAAGCGTCCTCGAGGCCATCGAGGAACATATGGTCATAGGCGGTGTCATGGCCGATGCGTGCGCCCGAGCGATGCTTCTTGAGCAGGTAGGGCGCATTGGTCATCGACTCCATGCCGCCGGCGACGATCAAGTCGGCATTGCCGGCCTTCAGCGCTTCCTCGGCCATGATGACCGTCTGCATTCCGGAACCGCAGACCTTGTTGACAGTGGTCGCCTGTACCGACTTGGGCAGGCCAGCCTTGATCGCTGCCTGGCGCGCCGGGGCCTGGCCGAGGCCGGCGGGAAGCACGCAGCCCATGTAAATCCGATCAATCTCATCGCCTTTGATCCCGGCCCGCTCCACCGCTGCCTTGACCACGGTCGCCCCGAGGTCGGTGGCGGAAACATCGGCAAGAGTGCCTTGCATCGAGCCCATTGGGGTGCGTGCGGTAGACAGGATGACGATTGGATCGGTGGCCATGGCAATTCGACTCCGGAGGATTTCGATTATGTTGCAGGTGCACATAAGCGCCGGGAGCGCCTTGTTCAAATGCCGAACGCGATGCTAGGCGCGCGGCAAGGGAGAATGTGATGAGCGAGATGGCCGGCCTGGACTTCGACCTGGGCGAGATGGCGGAGACGATCCGCGATACGACGCAGCGTTTCGCTGCCGACAAGATCGCGCCGATCGCCGCCGAGATCGACGAAAAGGACCGCTTTCCGGTCGAGCTATGGCCGCAGATGGGCGAACTCGGCCTGCATGGCATCACGGTCGAGGAAGAATGGGGCGGGCTTGGGCTCGGCTACCTTGAGCATGTCATCGCCCAGGAAGAAGTCGCCCGCGCCTCGGCCTCGGTCGGGCTCAGCTACGGCGCGCACAGCAATCTGTGCGTCAACCAGATCCGCCGCTGGGCGAACGAGGACCAGAAGAAGAAATATCTGCCCAAGCTGATCAGCGGCGAACATGTCGGTGCGCTGGCGATGAGCGAGGCGGGCGCCGGAAGCGATGTCGTCGGAATGAAGCTCCGTGCCGACAAGTCGGGCAACGGCTATCGCCTCAATGGCACCAAATTCTGGATCACCAATGGCTCCCACGCCGACACGCTGGTCGTCTACGCCAAGACGTCGCCCGAAGACGGCAGCCGCGGCATCACGACCTTCATCATCGAAAAGAGCATGGAAGGCTTCTCGATCGGCCAGAAGGTCGACAAGATGGGCATGCGCGGAAGTCCGACCGCGGAACTGGTGTTCAACGATTGCTTTGTCCCGGCCGAAAATATCATGGGCCCGGAAAACGGCGGGGTCGGCGTGCTGATGAGCGGCCTGGATTATGAGCGGACCGTGCTCGCCGGGATCCAGCTTGGCATCATGCAGGCCTGCCTCGACGTGGTCATCCCCTACGTCCGTGAGCGAAAGCAGTTCGGTAAGCCGATCGGCGCCTTCCAGCTGATGCAGGCGAAGGTCGCCGACATGTATGTAGCGCTCAATAGCGCGCGTGCCTATGTCTATCAGGTCGCCAAGAATTGCGACGCAGGCCGGACAACCCGTTTCGACGCGGCGGGCGCTATCCTGTTGGCCAGCGAAAGCGCATTCAAGGTCGCCGGGGAAGCCGTTCAGGCATTGGGCGGCGCTGGTTACACCAAAGACTGGCCAGTCGAACGCTACATGCGTGACGCCAAGCTGCTCGATATCGGCGCCGGCACCAACGAAATCCGCCGCATGCTGATCGGCCGTGAGCTGATCGGGGCCTGATCGCGGCGAGCGCGCTTTTGCGTTAATGCCGCTCCTAGCAGGGGAGGGGCGTGATGAAGAATTTCGTGATTCTGCTGGCGTTTGCAGGCCTGGCCGCATGCAATCGCAACGGTTCCGAGGACGGCAAGGCACCAGTGTCGGCGACGCCTGCCGCTTTGAGCTTTGAAGGCGCCGACTACAAGGACGACGCCGCCAAGATCGCGCACGGCAAACGCCTCGCAACGATCCTCGACTGCACCGGCTGCCACGGCGAGAATCTTCAGGGCAAGAACGTCACCGCAGACGACCCCAACTATGGGGACATGAACGCCCCAAATGTCACGCTCCTGCTCGAAAAGTATAGCGATGCCGACCTCGACAAGCTGTTCCGCCACGGCGTGCCCAAGGATGGCCGCGAATTCTGGTTCATGCCGGTGGAGTCATTCCAGTTCCTGAGCGACGACGATTACGAGGCGCTCAAGGCCTACATCCGTAGCTTCAAGCCGGCAGGGACGCAGTTGCCGCCGATCAAGAAGGGCAAGGGTTTTTACGAGGATGTCGAGCGGGGCTTCGGCGATGCCCAGCAACAAATAGCGCGATATCGCGCCAACCTGCCCTCCGACATGGGGAAGGAGCATGAATGGGGCCGTTATCTGGTCGAGACGACCTGCACGGCATGCCACAACAGCCAACTTCAGGGATATGAGGGCTTTACGCCCAATCTCGACGTTGCAGGAGCTTACAGCGAAGCAGAACTGACCCGCCTGCTTACCACCGGCGAGGGCAAGGTGAAGAAGGAACTCGGAATGATGTCCGACATGGCGCGCAACCATTTCTCGCAACTGACTTCGCGCGAGCGCGACGCCATCGTCGATTACGTCCTGGCCCGCGCCGGCCGTCCGCAGCCGGCGCAGGCTCAGTAAGTCACCAGACTTTCACGCGCTTCTCGGGCGCAAGGTAAAGCTTGTCGCCCGGCTTCACATTGAACGCCGAGTACCACGGATCGAGGTTGCGCACTGTGAGCGCGCGATATTGGCCTGGTGCATGGCCATCCGTTGCGATGCGAGCGCGGAGAGCGGCGTCGCGCATCTTGGTCGCCCAGGTCTGGGCATAGGCAATGAAGAAGCGCTGGTCGCCCGTAAAGCCGTCGATCACCGGCGCCTCCTTGCCGCCCAGCGATGCCTTGTAGGCGTCGTAGGCCGCGGACAGGCCTGCCACGTCGGCGATATTTTCGGCCAGCGTCTGGCGTCCCTTCAGGTGCAGGCCGGGTAGCGCCTCATAGCCGTCATATTGAGCGACGAGTGCCTGGCCGGCCTGGTTGAACTTGGCGAGATCCGCTGGCGTCCACCAGTTCCTGAGGCGCCCCTGGCTGTCGAAGGTAGAACCGAGATTGTCGAAGCTATGGCTGATCTCATGCCCGATCACTGCACCGATCGCGCCATAGTTGGCGGCCGCGTCCGCGCCGCGATGGTAAAAGGGGACTTCGAGGATTCCGGCGGGGAAGTTCAATGCGTTCTGAAGCGGGATGTTGATCGCATTGACGATTTGCGGGACCATCCACCACTCGTTCTTGTCGGGCGCCTGGCCCAGCTTTGACAGTTGGTGGCGGTATTCGAACTGCAATGCCCGCTGGTAATTTCCATAGGCATCGTCAGGCTTGATTTCGAGCGTGGAATAGTCGCGCCACTTGTCGGGATAACCGACGCCGACATGCATCGTCGTCACCTTGGCGCGGGCTTCCTTCTTGGTCTCCGGGGCCATCCATTCAAGCGCGGCGATCCGCTTGTCGAAGGCTGACTTTATGCCGCCGACCATCTTGTCGATCTCGGTCTTCTCCGACGCCGGGAAATATTTGGCGACGTAGAGCTGGCCGACGGCGTCGCCGAGCAGCCCGTTCAAACTTTGCTGCAACTGCTTGTCGCGCGGCCGCTCCTCCGGCGCACCGGTCAGGGTCGTGCCGAAGAAGGCGAAATCATCCTTATGCATTTGGGTCGGAAGCACCGGGCCCGACTGGATGATCTGGTGGAACGCTAGCCAATCCTTCCACGCCTCCAGCGGCTCCGACGCGACCAGCGCGGCGAGTTTGCGGGTCGGCTCCGGATGCCAGACGACGATGGTCGGGACGGTCGCCAGCTGCGCACCCTGGAAAAAGGCGTTCCAGTCCAGGCCCGGCGCCTTCTTGGCGAAGTCGGCCTGGCTCCACGGATTATTGGCCTTGAAGCTGTCTTCGGTCTCGACGATCGTCGCGTGCGCAGCAGCAATCTTGGCTTCCAGGTCATAGACTCGCTTGGCCCGCGCTTCGGCATTGTCGAGGCCGGCTGCGGCCAGCGACTTCGTGATGAAGGGCTTATAGGCGTTGCGGATCTTCGCCATCTCCGGGTCGGACGAAATGTAATAGTCGCGGTCGGGCAGGCCGATGCCGCCCTGCAGCAGATAGGGGACGTTCTTCGACGGGTCGGACATCGACTGGGTGACGAAGATTCCGAACAAATTCTCGGTTTGAAGGTCGGTCGCATTCAATGGGTCGACGTCGGCGCGAATGGTCGATCCGATCGCCGATGCCAGCGCGCGCTTGTCGGCGATCGCTTCGAACCGGTCGATGTCGGCCTTGAGCGCGGGCAGGGTCCGCGCATCGATCCCCGCCTGGTCCATGAAGGCGCCGCGATAATCGGCGACCTTGCGTTCGTTTGAGCCCGCTGCGGCGTCCGACTTGGCGACGTCCGCCATCAGCGAATCCATCCGCTTCTCCAGCTCCTGCTGGGTGATGTAGAAGGCGCCGATAGAGCTGCGGTCGGCCGGGATTTCGGTGTTCTTGAACCAGCTGCCGTTGGCGTAATTGAAAAAGTCGTCGCCGGGCTTCACGCTCTTGTCCATCGAGGCAAGTTCGATGCCCGACTTGCTGGCCGCAGTTGCTTCGACCTGATTGTCGGTCGTGCCGCTCCGGCAGGCCGCCGCTCCGAGCGCAAGGCCGGCGCTGCCGAGCAGCAGGACAAGTGTCTTGTGGCGCATTTCTTTCTCCCTTGGCGCGGCCGGTCTGACTCCGCCGCTTTGCAAGTCGCATTGGGGACGCTACGCGCAGGGCACTAGAAGGTTTCGACAAACGGGGATTTGGGTCAGATGAGCGAGCAGCCGAGCGCAGGAGAGGGATTGCGCAGCAATCACGAAACAGCGCGAAGAGTTCGCGAGCTCCGGACGGCCTGCCGCTCTGCGGACAGGACCGACGGCGCGAATTCACTTCGCGCCGGCATTGCCGGGAGGTTCCAATGAGCGCACCGCGGCTCGATACGAAGATCGACCTGTCCAGCGAGGAATCGCGTGCTCGTGCCGCGCACAATCGCGCACTGGCTGAAAAGCTGCGCAAGGATGTCGCCAAGGCAGCCAAGGGCGGCAACGAGAAGTCGCGGGAGCGCCATATCTCGCGTGGCAAGCTGCTTCCCCGCGACCGGGTCGAGCGGCTGCTCGACCCCGGATCGCCGTTCCTGGAAATCGGCCAGCTCGCGGCTTGCGACCTTTATCATCGCGAGGTGCCCGGTGCAGGCATGATCGCCGGCGTCGGCCGCGTGTCGGGGCGGCAGGTGATGATCGTCGCCAATGATGCAACGGTGAAGGGCGGCACCTATTATCCGCTCACGGTCAAGAAGCATCTCCGCGCGCAGGAAATTGCCGAGGCCAACCGGCTGCCATGCATCTACCTGGTCGACAGCGGGGGCGCCAACCTGCCCCACCAGGCGGAGGTATTCCCCGACCGCGATCATTTCGGCCGCATCTTCTTCAACCAGGCCAATATGAGCTCGAAGGGCATCGCCCAGATCGCCTGCGTGATGGGCAGCTGCACCGCGGGCGGCGCCTATGTCCCGGCCATGAGCGACGAGAGCATCATCGTCCGTAACCAGGGCACCATCTTCCTCGCCGGTCCGCCGCTGGTTAAGGCAGCAACGGGCGAGGAGATCAGCGCGGAGGACTTGGGCGGCGGCGACCTTCATGCGCGCAAGTCGGGCGTGGTCGATCATCTCGCCGAGAATGACGAACATGCACTGACCATCGTCCGCGATATCGTTTCGCACTTGGGAAGCGAAGTGGGGGCGGGGCTCGAACTGCGCGAGCCGCGCCCTCCACACTACGACGCCGAAGAACTTTACTCGATCATCCCCGAGGATGTCCGCGCGCCCTATGACGTGCATGAGGTGATCGCCCGCATCGTCGATGGCTCCGAGTTTCACGAGTTCAAGCCTTTGTTCGGCTCATCCCTGGTATGCGGCTTTGCCCATATCTGGGGAATGCCGGTCGCGATCCTCGCCAACAACGGCGTGCTGTTCAGCGAGAGCGCGGTTAAGGGCGCCCACTTCATCGAGCTCGCCTGCCAGCGCCGCATTCCCTTGCTGTTCCTGCAGAATATCTCCGGCTTCATGGTCGGCGGCAAATATGAGGCGGAGGGAATCGCCAAGCATGGCGCCAAGTTGGTCACCGCCGTCGCCACCGCCACCGTTCCCAAGGTCACCGTGCTGATCGGCGGCAGCTTCGGCGCCGGCAACTACGGCATGTGTGGCCGCGCCTATTCGCCCCGCTTCCTGTTCACCTGGCCCAACAGCCGGATTAGCGTGATGGGCGGTGAGCAGGCGGCGAGCGTGCTCGCAACGGTCCACGCCGATGCGGCCAAATGGACGGCGGAGGAAGCAGAGGCGTTCAAGCGGCCGATCCGCGATGATTATGAGGCGCAGGGTAACCCGTGGCACGCCACCGCACGGCTGTGGGACGACGGGATCATCGACCCGGTGCAGACGCGGGACGTGCTGGGCCTGGCCTTCGCGGCCTGCCTCAACGCGCCAATCCCCGACAAGCCGCAGTTCGGCGTGTTCAGGATGTGATGAGAGTGATGACGATGCCTACCAACTGGACCCGCGCCGAAATCACCGACCTGTTCGACCTACCGTTCACCGAGCTCGTGTTCCGCGCGGCCGAGATACATCGCGTCAACCACGCGGCGGGCGAGGTGCAGCTGTGCACCCTGCTGTCGATCAAGACGGGCGGCTGCCCCGAGGACTGCGGCTATTGCTCGCAATCCGCCCACGCCAAGAGTGGTCTCAAGGCCGAGAAATTGATGGACGTCGACGCGGTGCTGGCCGCGGCGGCCGAGGCCAAGCGCCAAGGCTCGCAGCGCTTCTGCATGGGCGCCGCGTGGCGGGAGCCCAAGAACCGCGACATGGACAAGGTGTGCCAGATGGTCGCCGGCGTGAAGGCGATGGGGCTGGAAACCTGCATGACGCTCGGCATGCTGACCGGCAGCCAGGCGCGCGCACTTAAGGATGCCGGCCTCGACTATTACAACCACAACATCGACACCTCGCCCGAACATTATGGCGAGATCATCTCGACCCGGACCTTCCAGGACCGGCTCGACACGCTTGAGGAAGTGCGCAGCGTCGGGATCAGCGTCTGCTGCGGCGGGATCGTCGGCATGGGCGAAAGCCGCGAAGACCGCGTCGGCTTCATCCACGCGCTGGCGACGCTGCCGCTCCACCCGGAAAGCGTGCCGATCAACGCGCTGGTCCCGGTCAAGGGCACGGTGCTTGGCGACATGTTCGCGGGCGAGCGGATGATCGACGACATCGAGTTCGTTCGCACGGTCGCGGTGGCGCGGATCACCATGCCGCGATCGATGGTCCGCCTGTCGGCCGGCCGCGAGAGCATGAGTGAATCGACGCAGGCACTTTGCTTCCTGGCGGGCGCCAACAGCATTTTCACCGGCGATAAGCTGCTGACGGCCGCCAACGCCGGCGACAATGCGGATGCTGCGCTGTTCGCCAAGCTGGGCCTTAAGGCGATGGAGGCCGAGGAGCCGATGCGGGTAAAGGCGGCATGACCAGGGGCCTGCCTTTGCTTGCCAGTCTGCTGCTTGCTTCGTGCGGGCATGATGCGCAGCCCGAAACAAATTCGGACCCGGTTACCAATGCGGCGGCGGTCGAACAACCGGCCAACCAATGCATGCCACCAACACTCGCGATGGAAAATGGCGCTCAGCCGTTTGGCCAGGGTTCGGCATTGCTGGGCGAGTTCAAGGCCAACTTTGCCGCCGCATTTGAACGCTCCTGTGCAAAGGGCCTGTTCAAGGAAAAGCCGCTGATCGACCCCAAGGCGGCAGACCAGAAGCAGCTATTCCTGGTCAACGCACCGGAGGCGAACATCGCCTCCATCTACCTCAGTAAGATCGATGCCAACCGGATGGTGCTGGAATATCCGTTCCTTACCGGCGATGGACGGACCCAGGTGCCGTCGGCCGACGAACTTGAAGAGGCGATTTATTGCGAGGTGGTCGGCGCGACCCCGGAAGAACAGGAAGCGAGCGGCCGATGCCTTGCCGATTGAACGGGAAAACAAAGTCATGAGCTTGATTGTCCTTGCATCCTTTTTGGCAGCGCAGGCCGCAAAGCCGAATCCCCCTGCCGTTTCTGACGAGCGAGCCGCGGTCATGGCGGCAGTCGACCGGGTGTTTGCGGCCATCAACAGCAATGATGCGGCCGCCTTCAAGGAGATGATGGTGCCGGAAGGCACGAACGTATCGGTACGCTACCAGCCTGACGGAAGCGCGACGCTCCGCGTCAAAACCAACCTCCAGGAAATCGCCGAGGCAGCGACCGAGAAGCGCCGCTTTACCGAGAAATATTGGGACCCGACGCTATTGATCCACAATGGTGTTGCCATGTTTTGGGCGCCCTATTCCTTCGACATCGACGGCAAGCGATCGCATTGCGGCATCGACCAGTTCGACTTCGTCAAGATCGACGGTCAGTGGAAGCTTGCCAATTCGATGTGGACGGTCGAACCGGATGGTTGTCCGAAGCAATGATCAAGTCTCTGCTCATCGCCAACCGGGGCGAGATCGCTTGCCGGATTATCCGCACCGCTCGGAAGCTCGGCGTGCATACAGTTGCGGTCTATTCGGATGCCGACGCCAAGGCGCTCCACGTCCGCATGGCCGACGAGGCAGTGCACATCGGCCCCAGTCCTGCGATCGAGAGCTATTTGCGCGGTGAGAAGATCATCGCGGCGGCGAAGGCGACCAAGGCGCAGGCGGTCCATCCGGGATATGGGTTCCTGTCGGAAAATGCCGACTTCGCTCAGGCCGTCATCGATGCCGGGCTTATCTGGGTCGGGCCCAAGCCGGACAGCATCCGCGCCATGGGCCTGAAGGACGCGGCCAAGAAACTGATGGCTGACGCCGGCGTACCGGTGACGCCTGGCTACCATGGCGAAGATCAGGACCCGGCGCTCTTGAAGTTCGAAGCCGACGCGATCGGCTATCCGGTGCTGATCAAGGCGGTCGCCGGCGGCGGCGGCAAGGGCATGCGGCGGGTCGATGCCGCAGAGGACTTCCAGGAGGCACTCGACAGCTGCAAGCGCGAGGCGGCGAGCAGCTTTGGCGACGACCGGGTGCTGATCGAAAAGTACATTCTCTCGCCCCGGCATATCGAAGTGCAGGTGTTCGGCGACAGCCATGGCAATGTCGTCCATTTGTTCGAACGCGACTGCTCGCTGCAGCGGCGTCACCAGAAGGTGATCGAAGAAGCCCCGGCTCCCGGGATGGACGAGGCAACGCGCGAGGCGGTGTGCGGCGCGGCCGTGCGCGCGGCCAAGGCGGTCAATTACGAGGGCGCTGGAACGATCGAGTTCATCGCCGACGCCTCGAAGGGCCTGAAGGCCGACCGCATCTGGTTCATGGAAATGAACACGCGGCTACAGGTCGAACATCCTGTGACGGAGGAAATCACCGGGCAGGACCTGGTCGAATGGCAGCTGCGCGTGGCAAGCGGCGAGAAGCTGCCGAAGAAACAGGACGAGCTGTCGATCAACGGCCACGCAATTGAAGCGCGGCTCTACGCCGAGGACCCGGCCAAGGGATTTTTGCCGAGCGTTGGGCGGCTCGAGCATTTCGATCTGGGTGACGAGGGCCGGATCGAAACCGGGGTAGAGGAGGGGGATGCCATCTCGCCTTTTTACGACCCGATGATCGCCAAGCTGGTCGCTTGGGGCGAAGATCGCGCTGAGGCTATTGGCGAATTGGCGAGCGTCCTCGACGAGGTTGAGGTTTGGCCGGTGCGGACCAATGCCGGTTTCCTGTTCAATGCGCTGCTTGACGAGGATTTTGGTGGCACTCGGATCGACACTGGCTTCATCGAGCGCAAGCTCGATGAGCTTGTGCCCGATCCGGAGCCGGATGAGGCAATCTGGCGCGGTGCCGCGGCAGTAGCGACTGCCGAGGATGAGGAAGAGGCAATTGGCGAACTGTCCGGCTTCAGGCTCAACGCCAGCCCCAATCTCGGTGTTGCGCTTGGGCGTGGCGGCAAATTCCAGCGGATTGAGCTTGAGGATGGGGAGCCGATGGCCGCCGTTTCCGGCTTTCGCGACGAGGAACGCGTGGTCGTTTTCTATGAGGGCCAGTCCTATGAATTCGACCGCTCTTCGCGCGGCAGCGTAGGCGCGGCGGCGGGGGACGGCGCAATCCTTGCGCCGATGCCGGGCAAGGTGACCAGCGTCGAGGTTTCGAAAAGTGGAAAGGTTGCCAAGGGACAACGCTTGCTGACCCTGGAAGCCATGAAAATGGAACATGGGCTGGTCGCACCCTTCGACGGTGTGGTCGCGGAGTTGAACGTCAAGGCTGGCGCGCAGGTGCAGGTCGATGCTGTGTTGGCGGTGATTGAACCTGCCGGTTCCCCGGCGTAGGCCGGGGCCCAGTCATCGCAAGCAAGGCGCAGCGATTTGTTTTTTTGGCCCTTCGGGCGTCTGGGCCCCGGCCTTCGCCGGGGAACAAGGAGGTAGAATGAAGATCGACGGAACAGCAGCAGTCGTCACCGGCGGCGCTTCGGGACTGGGCGAGGCGACGGCGAGGGCGCTGGCCGCCAAGGGCGCCAAGGTCGCCATCTTCGACCGCGACGCCGACAAGGGCGAGAAGGTCGCGGCCGAGATCGGCGGCATATTCTGCGAGGTCGACGTAACCAGCGACGAGAAGGTCGCGGCCGCCTTTGAAAAGGCCCGCACGGCCCATGGGCAGGAACGGATCCTGGTTAATTGCGCGGGCGTCGCCAATGCGGCGAAGACCGTCGGCAAGGACAAAGCCACCGGGGAGCTAAAGCGCTACCCGATGAACCAGTTTGAGCTGGCAATCGGCATCAATTTGATCGGCACCTTCCGCTGCATCGCTTACTCGGCCTACGGAATGGTCTCGGCCGATCCTCTGGAGGACGGCGAGCGTGGAGTGATCATCAACACCGCTTCGGTCGCCGCCGAGGACGGACAGATCGGGCAGGCGGCCTATTCGGCGTCGAAGGGCGGCGTGCTGGCAATGGCGCTGCCGATCGCGCGCGACCTGATGAACGACGGGGTCCGTGTGAACACCATCCTCCCGGGCGTGTTCAAGACTCCGATGGTGGCGATGATGCCGCCCAATGTGCAGGACGCGCTGGCGGCGCAGGTTCCCTTCCCGAAGCGCCTCGGCCAGGCCGAGGAATATGGCCGGCTGGCCGTGTTCATCGTCGAAAATACTTATTTGAATGCCGAGAGCATCCGCCTCGACGGCGGCATCCGGATGGCCCCGCGTTGATCTCCGACGAAAAGCAGCTGGTCGAGGTCCTGGTTGTCACCGCCCGGGCGGCGGGGGCGGAGATATTGCGGCTGGTCCAGGCTGGCTTCGAGATCGAAACCAAGGGCGATCAATCGCCGGTCACCGTCTGCGACTGGGCGGCGGAGCAGGTCATCCTCCGCGCGCTGGCGGCGGCCGCGCCGGATGTGCCGGTCATCGCCGAGGAAGAAGTCTCTGCCGGCCGGATCCCGGCGCATGACGATACCTATTTCCTCGTCGACCCGCTCGACGGGACCAAGGAGTTCGTTCGAGGCGGCGACGACTACACCGTCAACATCGGACTGATCGCAGGGGGTCAGCCAAAGCTCGGGGTGGTCTACCAGCCGGCGATCGACAAATTGTGGGCCGGGCTGGTCGGCGACGGAGCGTTCGTCGAGGTCGGGGGAAGCCGCCGGCCGATCCATTGCCGGCCGCTGGGCGTCGAGCGTGCGGCGATTGCCTCCAAGTCGCATTACAACCAGGCGACCGACGATTATCTCGCCGAGGCGATTGGCGTCTGCGACCATGTTTCGGTCGGTTCGAGTCTCAAATTCTGTGTCGTCGCGGAAGGCAAGGCCGACATCTACCCGCGCCTCAGCCCGACCAGCGAATGGGACACCGCCGCTGGCCATGCCGTGCTGCTGGCTGCGGGCGGACGGGTCGATGGGCTGGATGGACTGCCGCTCGCCTATGGCAAGCCCGCCTTCCTCAACCGGGGCTTTTGCGCGACGGCGGGCTGGCCGGCGCCTCCGATCGGACCGTTCATGGATGAATTTTCCGGGGGCGGCGAGCTTCCCCAAGGGGTCTGATCGGAAGGCCAGGAAGCGCCAGCGCGGACCGGCCATGTCGATCCTACCAACCTGTCGTCGGCCAGGTCGGCACGCTTGAGCTGCTGAAGCTCCGCCCGGAGCTCAACCAGTCGCGGGCGCAGTCGAGCGGTATCGATATTGCTGACACCGTCGGCAATGAGCTGCGTCACAACACGCTCGGCGTCGCCGAGGGCAGTGGCCAGTTCATCGGACCAGCGAGCTCGAGCGATCGCGCGAGAGGTTGGATATCGGTTCATCATGCAGCCGCCATTGGGGAATGGCGATTATCGCCCGGTATCAAGGTGCTCCATTTCGGAGGCATTTCGGGCTGACATTGCCACGTTTTCGGCGCTAACAACCTCCTGCTCGGTTCATTTCGTCGCGGAAGTGGTGATTATGAATGCGAGCGCTTATCAACTTTCGTCTGGCCTCGACCAATATGGCAAGCCGCCTGTCCTGATTGCGGCGTCGTCGCAGCCGGCCGCGGTACGTGCGGTCCAGGCTGTCGAGCAGGCGGGGTTCCCGGTTTTTGCACTGCCGATTGAGGATGCGATCCCCAGATTGGGCACGCAGGGCAACGCAAGCGCGGTGTGGATCGAGATTGAGGAGGATGGCGGCGATATCCTCGATCGGCTGCTTGATCGAGTTTAGGCGGAAGTCGGCACTGGCCGGTTTCCCGCGATCGTCTCTGCACCGGCGGCGCTGGTCGATCCGATCGCTGCTCGAATTCACGAGCCATCCATCGAGCTTCTGTTCGATCCAACGCCGACCGATCGATGCGCGGCACTGATGCTGGTGACCGCACTTGCGCGCCAGGAAAATGTCGCGGTGAACGAAGATATTTCTGCTGAGCCAAGCACGGTTCGCCTGCGCCAATTGTCCGACGAAGTCAGCAGGATCGCGGCGACCCTTGCACGGCTGTCGATAGGGCCGGAGGCAACCAGGATCGAAAGGCCGCAGGCCATGGCTGGCGAAGCCGCGCCGGTTTCGCTGGACACCGTGCGGCAGGTGATCCGGGCGCGTCGCCTGCGCGCTCGATTCTTCGACGAGGAACTGCTCGCCGATCCCGCGTGGGACTTGCTGCTCGACTTGCTGCAGGCCGAGATTGCCCAGCATCGCGTACCCGTCTCGTCGCTCTGCATCGCAGCTTCCGTGCCGGCAACGTCAGCGCTTCGATGGATCAAGACCATGACTGACGCCGGGCTCTTCAAGCGCCGTGCCGATCCCCATGACGGTCGCCGGGTGTTCGTGGAACTGGCACCCTCTGCCAGCGATGCGATGCGCCGCTATTTCGCCGAAGTGGGCAGGGTCGCGGTAATTTAGATGCCCCGTCATTCCGCCTTTGCCTTGATCGTCTGTTAGATAAATCGGACTAGGGTTATTGCGTTCCCGGAACAATCTGACTTTGATCCAAAATGGACAAATTTGGATAGGCTGATGTCGAACGACGGGACCCAGCTCATCGATGATCTCATGCGATTCCTGCCGAACGGGATGACGGCGAACAGCTGGGCAGTGAAGGCCGGCGTCAGCCGGACGATTTGGGCCGATATCAAGCGTCACGGAAATCCGTCGCGCCGCACCCTGGAAAAGCTGATGACGGCCGTCGGATCGTCGCTGGCGGAGTTCGAGGCGCTTCGCATCGGTGCTGGGTCGCTACTGGCCGAGCATATTCCGGCAATCGGCGTCGGCGACGCCCGCCGCGGGGCCTGGCGGCCGGCGCCCCTGGAGCCAATTCCGCTGTATGAGGCATCGAAGGCTGGGGAATGGGGAGTGCCTGGCTCTGGGATCGAACTGACCGAGTTGAGCGAAAAAATCGGTGACTGGCTGCCCCGCCCGGTCGGCCTGGCCGGCGATGGCGATGTTTATGCTGTGCCAATACCGGGCCAATCGATGTGGCCCAGGTTCCGGCCGGGCAGGCGATTGCTGGTGTCGCCCGCTGCCCCCGTCGAAGTCGGTGACGATGTCCTGGTGCGGCTGGTCATGCGCAAGGGTCGGCAAGGACCGGTGCTGATCAAGGAATTGACGCGGCGATCGGCAGGCCATGTCGAGCTTCGGCAATTCAATCCCGACATCAGCTTCAGGGTCGGATCAGCCGAAATAGCATCGGTTCACAAGGTCGTGGGTGAGGCGATTTAGAAGGCGCGCGTGCCCCATGCTCTGACTGAGTGGGGCTGGTGGGCGCTGACGGGCTCGAACCGCCGACCCTCTCGGTGTAAACGAGATGCTCTACCAACTGAGCTAAGCGCCCGCTCTTCGCGGAAACCGCGCCACTGCCACGGTCGCAAAGCGGGGGCAAGTCCGGCGGCGTCCGCAATGCAATATATGGCCGTCCAATGACCGCAATGGGCGGCAAGCGGACGCTGGGTCGCGGCAGCCGCGATCTGTTGATCCTAATCCGTTCTTAATCAAACCAATCTATACTGCCCGAATGGCCGACGCCCGCCCTGACCGGCGCAATGCGCCCCGGAATGACGACCCCGAGCTTCGGGGACGGAGAGCCGAGCCGCGCGCACACCTTGAATTGCCCGCTTCCGTTGAAGCCCTCGACGGCCATAACTCCGTCAGCCTTCTCGACGTTTCCCGCTCCGGGGCCCGGCTGCAAGCAGCTGCCTTGCCCGCGGCGGGAAAGGACGTCGTCCTAAGGTGCGGCGCGATTGATACGTTCGGTACGGTGGTTTGGAACGTCGCCGGACGATGCGGGGTGCAATTTGAGGAGCCGATTAGCAGACAGGAGCTTATTGCGCTTCGAGCCGTCGCGGTTGCGATAGAAAGTTCCGGAATGACGCCCGAAGAGTTGCAGGCCACGGCTGACTGGGCAAATGGCCTGGCTCGATAATATGCCCGCTCTGGGTGGAAAGCGGACACTCCCTCCTTCACGTCATTCCCGCGAAAGGAAGTTAAGTGCGGGGCGTCTCCGTCTCCGCTTCGATCCTGGTGGCAGGCCCGGCCACCTGGTTCACTTCGCAGATGCTAAGGGGTGGGGCCAGGTCCCATTGCTCGATCAGGTCCCACAGCACCTGTTCGCTGGGCGCGCGAAAAACACAGTAGCACTTGTCTTCTGTCAGGTAGCTTTGAATCCATTCGACACCGGGTGCGACGCCGTGGAGCGCCGAACAGGACCTGCGCACCGACTGGTCCCGCTGAAAGGGGCTTAGCCGGCCCAGGCCAGGCATGCTCTTTTCGATGACGAACTCAGGCATGGCGCGCCTCCACACGTCTCATTGCCGGATTACCACATCCGTCGGCTAATGTCCGCAATGGTGGAAAGCGGTCATTGGGAACCGCGCCTGAACTACCGAGGGCTGTACCGACGCGGACCGCAGTTCTTGCCTGGCCGTCAGCCCCGCTCGCCCCCTGGTTGCTGCACGGGGGGTGGCGGTCCCTGGCAGTAGCCCCCCACTGGAATCGGGGAACCGTCCTGGCATCGCGGTGTCACGGGTGCCGGTGCCGCTGGCGGCGGAGGCGGCGCTTGGTTGGGATAGCCGTACCGGTAAGCACGACTTTGCGAAACGACCGAGCCGAGCAGGAACCCTAAGATGCCCGCGCCAAGGCCAATCCATACGCCGTTGTCGTTGTCGTGGTGGTCGTGACGGTAATACCCACCGTACCCATAATAGCTGGGATAACCGACATACCCGCCATAGGGCCGATAACCGCCATATCCTTGGTAGCCGTAGTAGGCGGGATAACCGCCATACCCGTATCCACGCGCATAGCCCCCTCCGTAGCCGCGCTGGTAGCCAGCGCCTCGACCATAATCTCCTCCGCCATGACCTCCTCCGCGATGGCCTCCACCATAGCCACCGCCGCCATGGCGTTGAGCAATCGCCTCGTTTGGCAGCGCAATCATTAGACCCGCCAAAACCAAGGCCAGCTTATTGGCCATTCCGCTAGACACAGGGCACCGTCCTTTCTGCGCTTGTCTGGGTGCGGATGGACTGAAGGCTGATCGTCAGACCCGGCCCAGACACAAGCTCATTGCGCCCTTGCGCCCCGGTCGCGGCAGTCCACAATCAGGAGATACCCTTATGTCACTGCATTGAGGGCGGGGGCTAATGGCCGGAGTGGCGGAAAGCGGACAGTGGCGATGTGACGCGATGCGCGTTAACCGTGCTATGGCGAGGAAGAGCGAGAGGAGGTCCCAATGACGAAAACGCTATTGCTACTTTCTGTCACAGCGCTGCTGCTGCCCGCGTGCCAGGCAGGCGAGAAGTCCGGAAAAAACGTCGCCGAAGGGAATGCCGCCGCCGCTGTCAACGTTGGCGCGGATGAGCAGGCAATCCGCGGGCAAGTCGATCGTTGGCTTCAGCTCGTGAAAGCCAAGGATGCTGCAGGGATTGCGGCACTCTACGCCGAGGACGGCGCGGTGATGCCACCCAATGCGCCGATCGGCAAAGGACGGACCGCGATCCAGCAAACCTGGGCATCGATGATGGAGACGCCCGGCTTCGATCTGACCTTCGTTCCGGAGCAGATCATTGTGTCGTCGTCGGGTGACATGGCACTCGATCGTGGGACGTATAAGCTAGCGGTTGCGCCCAACGGCACTGCGCAGACCGACACCGGCAAGTACGTGGTCGTTTGGCGGAAGATCGGCAGCGAGTGGAAAGCCGCTGCGGACATCTTCAACAGCGATCTGCCAGCCAGCGGAGGCTAACGGCTGCGGGGCCCCGCATCGTTGCCAGAGGCCTGTGCGTCATAATTGCGGATCGCCGTTTGGAACGTAACTGACGACGAACGCCGGCGGCCGGCTACTGTAGGGCCCAATGACCGCAATGGGTCAAAAGCGGACATTAAAGGATACTCTACTGCCCGATGGACCAGGACAGGTTATTGTAAAGCATCACTGCGGAAATCCAGCCGATTGCGAGCGCGTGAATCCACATCCGCGGAGTGAGGGTGGCGATGACTGCCATCGCGAAGTTGATCATTGCTGGCCCAGAAGCTGCCATCAGCCGAGGGATGCCCAGAGACCAATGATCCACCCAGTAAAAGAGAATGTAGCCGCCAAGGGTGGCCGTCATCAGCGACCACAGGTGAACGCGGGACCATAGGTAAAACTGCTTCAGGTCGATGCCGCCTTCTGGAATTTCATCAGGCAGGGCAGCTGCCATCATCAAGAAACTTAGAACCAAGATCAGAAACCTGGGGAGGAACGAGGCGATCGATTCCGATGTAACATTGCTAAACCAGCTAAAACTCCACCACCAGATAACCAAGGTGACCAGCAACATGAGAGCCGCGAGGGAAGGCGTGGCCCAGTGCCACTTCACCCGCCTTCCGCCTCGAAGCAGCCTATGGAAACTGGTAAGAAGGTCCGCCACGCCGAGACCGATAATTATCGCGACAAACGCTAGCACAAAGTCAGCTATCGACATTGAAAGCCCCCATGTCGAAGCAGCCTTGCACCTTAGGATAACGACCGCAATGGCGGGAAAGCGGTCGTAATCGCAATGCCTAGAAGGCGTCTATCTCAAGAACCGGAAATTGCAGCGGGCTGTCAGGGAATGAAGCTGCAGACGATCATTTTGTTGACGACAGTTGGGGCGACCTTGTTTACGAACTGCGCCCGCATCGCCGGATCGTTACGCAGCGCATCGCCTACCTGGTCCTTTATCGCTTCCTGCTGAGCTGATTGCGGGGCTAGGCGCTCCTGGGCCAAATCCGCGCATGTCGCGCTATTGTATTTCTGAACAAGCCTGGCCGCTGCTGCGTCGAGCAGCGGATAGCTGGATGGCGCCGAGGCTTGGACGGCTGATGCAAGTATAAGGGCTGAAATCGTCATCGCGATCATCCTAAATCTCCTTATCGGAATAAGGGACGCGATCAGATTGCTCCCCCTTTGTGAGACCTAGATTTGACGCCCGGTCGATCCAGTTCAATCCGGCAAGTTACCTAGTCGGATGCAAGGGATCAGGGGCGAGAGTGCCCGGGGTCGGGAATGACCGGAATGGCTCGAAAGCTGCCACCAATTCCGTGTCAGCCCGCCTGAGGGGCCTCGCCTGCCGTTAGATAGTGCGAGGCCAGGGCAGTTGCCGGCTTCGCTACTGGCTTCGCCGGCTGCAGCAGCTTGAGGTTGAATTTTTCCTTGAATTGCACCCCGAATTGCATGCCCTTGACCCATCGGATCGTCGCATCGACGAGCCCGCCGGCGGCAAAGTCGAGCCGGATTTCGGCACCGACCGGAAGCTCGTCACGGCATTCGACCAGGGCGCCGCCGCTCGAGATGTTCCTGAGGCGCGCGCCCTTGACCTGGCCGTCATAGTGGAGAAGCGCCGCCCTGATGATCCGGACGCGGGTTTCTCGGGCCCTGGTGAATCCGTCCGGCTTCACCGGGCTCGCCTTCGCCGCCAGCTCCAGCGCCTCGTCGGCCGGCATCGGCTTGCCGAAGATATATCCCTGGACCAGGGAACAGCCGAGGTTCCTGACCAGCAACAGCTCGTCCTGGGTTTCAACACCCTCGGCCGTCGTCTGCATCTGCAGATCCGACGCCAGGCCGACCATGGCACGGATCAGGGCCGCGTTCCGGCTCTCCGGATCGGATGCGCCGCGCACGAAGGACTGGTCGATCTTGATCTTGTCGAACGGCACCCGCAGCAAATAGCTGAGGCTTGAATAACCGGTCCCGAAGTCGTCGAGCGCAAGCTTCACGCCAATCTTCTTCAAACTGTCGATCATGTCGTGAACATGCTCGTCGTTGCTGAGCAGCACGCCCTCGGTAATCTCCAGCTCCAGCCGCTTGGCCGCGAGCCCGACGTCGCTCAACACGGACCTGACGGTGGACGGAAGCGCATGCGCCTTGAACTGGACAGGCGACAGGTTCACCGCGACCGACACCTGCTGTGGCCATTTCACGGCCTCGGCGCAGGCCGTTCGAAGGACCCACTCGCCGATCTCGTTGATAAGGCCGATTTCCTCGGCCAGAGGGATGAATAGGGCCGGGCTTACCGGGCCGTGTTCGGGATGATCCCATCGGATCAATGCCTCGAACCCGGTGACGGCCTCGCTCGACGCGTCGACGCTGGGCTGGAACACGACCCTCAACTGGCCCTTCTCCAGCGCGACGCGCAGGTCCGATTCCATCAGCTGCCGCTCACGCGCGGCCTCGTGCATTTCCGGCTCGAAAAAGCGGAACGTGCCTTTCCCCGCGGCCTTGGCGGCATATAGGGCAAGGTCGGCATCGCGCATCAAATCGTCGGACGTGCGATCGTCATAGTCCGAAGTGACGATGCCGACCGACGCACCGATAGATACTGCGGTACCGTTGATGGTGTAGGGCCGCGACAGGCTGTCGATGATCGCCTGCGCCAGATCCGACAGTTCCTTCTTGTCGGATGTAGCCGGCAGCACGACCTCGAACTCGTCGCCGCCGAGGCGCCCGACTTGCCCCAGCTTGCTGACCTCGTCGCGAAGCCGCAGCGACACGAGCCGGAGCAGCGTATCTCCCGCCGGGTGGCCCAGCGTGTCGTTCACCGCCTTGAAGCGGTCGAGATCCAGCAGGAATACGGAGCAGCGGTGCTTTCTTCGCGCGGCGCTGACCAGGGCGTCGTCGAGTGCGCGGCGCAGGACTTCGCGATTGGGAAGCCCGGTCAGCGAATCCTGGCGTGCAAGCCGATCGAGTTCGACCTCCGACTGCCGCATCTTGGTCAGGTCGGACGCATAGCCGCGAAACCCGAAGAAGCGGCCGACCTCGTCATGGATGGGCCGGCCCGAAATCGACCACCAGATCTCGCTCTTGGTCTTTGCCCGGACGATAAGGTCCTGGAACGCCACGTGCGAAGACAGGTAAAAGCCAAGGGTCCTTTCCGATGTTCCTCCACCGTCGGATGCCTCCGACAGGATCAGGTCCGTGAAAGAACGGCCGATCAGGTCATTGGACTCCCGTCCCAGCGCGCGGGCTACGCTATCGCTGATGTAGGATAGCGCTCCATCGCGGCTGGTTTCCCAGAACCAGCCTTTTTCGCTGTTCTCAAACTCCTGGATCAGGCCTTCCGCGCGGACAGACTCCGGCCGCGACTCTTCCTGGGCGGAATTGCCCCCTGTCCTTAGAAAATGGCGGATCGGTCCCACACGCACTCCTTGTCCGCGTCCAGCCATGCACGGATGTGGTTTAAATTCGGTTAGGTTTGGGGATTGATTTGCCGGGGGGTGGGCGTCGGCCGGCAGGCTCCAATGACCGCAACGGGTCGAAAACGGAAAACAGGCTAAGGCCTATATCGCCCGCACCAGCCGCACTGCTACTGCTGCCCATGCCGGGTCGGCGACGACACTCTGTCTGCCGCCGGCGCCTGGCGGCAGGAGGTGCAGCTTGCCGTCCTCGCGGCCGATCAGGCGGCCGAACAGGAAGCGGCCCGCCGGACGCGGAACGAGGATGTCGCGGTTGAGCGCATGGGCGAAATCCTCGGGCTCGATCCGTTCCAGCCAGATCTCGTCGCCCGCGCGATAGTCTCCGCTACTGGCCGAAACCGTCATCGCGATTTGTCCGGCGCCAACCTTGGGCGGCACTACCAGCGCCTGGCGCTTGGGTGCGGCCGCGCCGTTGCTGCCAAGGATGGCGACGACCGGAAGCTCGGCCCTCTCGGGATGGTCGACTAGGTCGGATGCATCGACACCCAGCGCGGTCGCGATGCGGTTCAGCCAGCCGACCGATACGGTGCGGGTCCCCGTCTCCAGCCGGCCGATCGTCTGCGGCGTGGTTGGCGGTTTGCAGGCCTTGGCAACCTCATCCAGCGTCATGCCGCGTGCGCGGCGCACTTCGCGGATCCGTGTGATCATGTCCGGGCTTTCTTCACGATATGAACCCAAATGGTTTTTCTGCTGTCCTACAATTTCGCCGTTATGGCAAGAGGCGGGCATTTATATACTTGACAAAACATCGTCTCGCTGGCACTAAGTCAGCAAGAGGAACGGCAATGACATTCGATCTCACCAATCCGGTTTTCAGCGACGCCGAAAAGGCCCGCGAATATCTCGAAAGCCTTCATTGGCCGGATGGGGCCGTTTGCCCTCACTGTAATCTGATGAACAACACCAAGGTTGGTGGCAAAACCGCTCGCCCTGGCCTCTATATGTGCAACGCTTGCCGCAAGCAGTTCACCGTCACGGTCGGGACCATCTTTGAGGATAGCAAAATCCCGCTCAACAAGTGGCTGCTGGCCTTCCGCCTTATCAACGGCGGTAAGAAGGGCATCAGCGCCAACGAGATTAAGCGGCACCTCGGTATCAGCTACAAATCGGCGTGGTTCATGATGCACCGCATTCGTGAAGCGATGCAGGATGACGGCTCTCCGCTTGGCGGTCCCGGTAAGGTAGTTGAGTCCGATGAAGCCATTGTTGGCGGCTTCAAGCGCAAGCGCCTGTCCGGCAAGATTGCCCCCAAAAAGAAGATCGTCACGCTAGTCGAGCGCGGCGGCTCTGCCCGCTCATTCCACATCACCAACATCACTCATAAGAACGTGCGTCACGCTCTAGTGACCAGCGCGCACCGCTCGTCTGTCCTAATGACGGACGACGCCCGCTTTTATAACAACATCGGGCGCGAGTTTGCCGAGCATCACACGACGCTTCACAGCAATCGCGAGTTCGCCAAAGCTGGCGGCATTCACAGCAACACCGCAGAGAACTTCTTCTCAATCTTCAAGCGCGGTTTGGTTGGCACTTACCATCACATGAGCGCCGCCCATTTGCACCGCTATCTGGTCGAGTTCGACTTTCGCTATAACACCCGCAAGGTTTCAGATGCGGAGCGCACCGAAGAGGCATTGAAAGGTGCGCGCGGGAAACGCCTCACCTATCGTCAACCTAGCAGCCTCGCAGCCTAAATACTCCCTAGCGCCGCCCTTCATTGGCGAGCGCCGAAAGCGCTGGACACGTTCCTAACTTGTTCACGGTGAACGAGCAGGGAACAAGACTCGACTTTTTGGCCGTTTTGTGGTAATATAAAAATAGGGCGTCTCCCGACTCGTAATCGGGGACGCCCTGTGTTGATCAGCAGTGTTTCGGAACGGTCCGCTGATCGGTTTGTGAGGCTTGAAGCAAGCCCCGCGTGACAACGTGGTTATGCTTCATTCCAAGCAAATTTGCAAGGGCCGTTCTCCTTTTGTTTTGAAGGAGATACGGTAAAATGAAGCGTAAAAACTCAAATCATGTGACCGCCGAGATGGCCGCCAAGATCAAATATCTGGTCGGCGTGATCGGCCTGTTCCAGCATCAAGCGGCTGCCATTCTCGGCATCAATCAAGGCCGCGTTTCCGAGGTCATGAGCGGTAAGCGCCACGGCGGGATTCCGCCGCAGCTTTCGTTCGACTTCTAGGAGCGGGAGGGGGCGGCTTTCGGGCCGCCCTCTTTTGACCGCCTGTTTATCTCTTCATTGCTGATCGGCGGCGTTGCCAAGGCGCGGCGGATTAGGTCATCAAACTCCGGTCCGGGAGATTGTAATGAGTCAGCGTCACAAGTCGAAACGTGGGCCGAAGGGGACGGGGAAGCCAGATCCCTCGAAGGACCGCGCCGTCCACGATGCGGCGAGGGGGAAGAAGCAAATGACATTCGAAGACCTCGCCAGAATGGTGCCGTCCGCAGAGATACTAGACCAATATTTCCAACACATCGATCACGAAAGCGACAGGGGCGCTGCCGTGATGGTCGCGGCTCTCGTTGAGAGGGCCTTAGAAAACCATCTGAGATCCAAACTTCATGATCCCGGTGATGGCACACAGGATAAATGGTTCTGCGGCATCAACGCGCCCTTCCGAACCTTCTCAGCAAAGATCAGCCTGGGCCGCGCACTGGAAATCCTTGATGCAGACGTCGAGGCGATGCTGGTGCGCATCAAAAACATCCGCAATCTATTTGCACACGGGATGATCCCGCTCGACTTTACCAACCCGACTATTGCCGCCGAATGCTCTCACTTGGTCCCTAAACCCGTAGTCGGCCTCGGCATACCTATGCGGATGGCATTCGCCACATCCTGCATCACTATCGCGCGCCTCCTAGGGATGACGGAACTCTTCCGCTCAAACCTCGGCGATACGGCTGGGAACGGCCAAGGCCCTCTCCAAAAGGCCCCTACTCCAAGCTAGGGAATCTGGGCTTTTGCGATCGAGCAGCGCCAATGAGCGCGCCGCTGACTCAAGCATGGATGGTGTAATTGCCTCATTGGTTAGTCGCCGGCCTGTCTCGGTTTTCATAACGAATCAGCCCTTGTTTTGTAAAGTATATAAGTGCCAAGAGGCGGGCAATTATATACTTTACTTAGCAGTCCGTTTGGGGCATAAACTGCTTCACAAGGAGCAGTCCCGTGAACGTCAACATCACCGACCCCATTTTCCACAATGAAGCGAAAGCGTTAGCGCATATCGAAGCGCAGCGTTGGCCGGACGGCGAACCGATTTGCCCGCATTGTGGCTCTACGCACATCACCAAAATGGGCGGTAAAACCCAAGCCGGAATGTTCCTTTGCAATGATTGCCGCGACAAGTTCACGGTGCGAACCGGAACGGTCATGGAGCGCAGCCATATCCCGCTTCACAAGTGGTTACTGGCAACGCACCTTATGGCCGCTTCAAAGAAGGGCATGAGCGCGCTTCAGATGAGCCGTATGCTTGGCATCACCTACAAGAGCGCTTGGTTTCTCTGCCATCGTATCCGCGAGGCAATGGACAAAGCCAACGATACCGGCCCGCTTGGCGGCCCCGGTAAGGTGATCGAGAGCGACGAAGCCTTTGTCGGCGGCTTCAAGAAGAAGCGCCTGTCAGGCAACGTTGCGCCGAAGAAGAAGATCGTCACGCTGGTCGAGCGTGGCGGTCCTGCCCGTTCGTTCCACATCACCAATATCGACCACACGACCATCCGCGCCGCGCTGGTCACCAATTGCCACCGTTCGTCGGTCCTGATGACCGATGACGCTCGCTTTTATAACAATATCGGTCGCGAGTTTGCGGCTCATGGAACCACGCTTCACAGCAACCGCGAGTTCAGCCGTGGCGACGGCCACCACAGCAATACCGCAGAGAACTTCTTCAGCATCCTCAAGCGTGGCGTTATCGGCACCTACCATCACTGGAGCGCTGCCCATACGCACCGCTACCTTGCCGAGTTCGACCTTCGCTATTCAACCAAGGATAAGTCAGACACTGACCGCGCCAACGACATTCTCAAGGGCATGGAAGGCCGTCGCCTGACCTATCGGCGGATTGGTTTGCTCGCCGCCTGATTATTATGAGGCACCGCCTGAAATCGGTGAACGCCGTAAGCGCTGGACTCGAAGCTGACTTAGGTTAGCTTCGCGCTGCCGAATCGCCATGCGGAGTATGCATTATGGCGAAGCATCAGATTACGTGTGTGACGCTGGACGGGCCGGACTCCAATCGGACGATTGATGCCGTTGGCGGACCCCAATTCGGAATCTGGCCAATTGCGAAAGCAATCGCCTGGACTAAGGCAGGCCATGGGTCTTGGACCAATGTGAATGGCAATCCTGCGCCGGTGTTTCGTCGGGGCACTCCTCTGACTGGCGAGTATCTGACAACATCGCCAGACGGCTATCTGCCCAACAATCTGCTGAAGCTAACGCCTTGCCCGTAAGGAATGCCATCGGCGACGCCGAGATTGTGGGATCAAGCGCCCATGCAAGCGCGGATTGGGCTGCATAGATTTCAGGATATCGCGGGTTTCCGACGCCACAATCTAGCGCCCGATTCAGACGCGCCAGCTCTCGTTCTATAAAGCCCATACGGCCTCCAGTAATTATATACTTTTAAAGCAGGGAGAGTGAAATGACCGACAGTTATGCAAACATGATCGTCAACGAGCTTCGCAAGATTGCCTCGGAGCTGCATCAACTCCGCCTCGCGGCAGAGCGCGCAGCAAGGAAATAGGCCCTGCTACTTTGCCTTGGGAGCGCCGCGCTTAGGTTCGGCGCTCTTCTTGTGCGGCTTGTGCGGGGTCGCCAGCATCACTTTGAGCGTGGCCTCGGCGCGCGCCCTAGTCTCCTCTTCGGAGTAGGTTTCACTCTTTTCGGAGTCTGACATGAAAGCCTCCACGACAGGCGAGCTTTACGCTGCATTTATGCAAGAGATCAAACAGCGCATCGGTAAGGTAGAGCGGATCATCGTAGAGGTGGCGCATAGGCCTGAGGGCGAGGAGGCCAGCTATCTAGTAGAGTTGGCGCACCTACAAATTAGGTTCATCTGCGAGCTGACCGCGCTTGCATCCCTGGCCGCCCATAACTCTTACGGGATCAGGAAGGATCTGCTCAAGAAGTGGCATGCCGACATAATCTTCGATGAGTTGGAACGAATTAATCCGCACTCGTTTCCGGTTCCCGTTCGAGCCACGGTTGGACCCGATGGGGTCTATCAATTCCAGCCCGCGAAAGAACGCAGGCTGAGCCGAGCACATCTAAAGCAAATATACGGAAATTGCGGACGCCTCCTGCATCGGGGCGTCCTTAAACATACATTGCAAGGCCGCGAGCGAACATACGACCTGAATCAAGTGGCCGCGTGGCTGAAGCAGCTATACGGGCTGCTCGCGGAGCACATGATCTTGCTGCCCAAAGAGCAGCAAGTCCTTATGGTCAATCTTATTGATGGCGAGGGCGGGCGGGTTCAGGTTGCGAAGGCTGTTTCAGACGGACCGTTCGCAGTATCTCCAGACTTCCGTCTAGGCCACAAAGACCCTTAACGCGGACCACCGCGCCGTCATAAAGTGATGCGCCGGCCTGTCCTGTTTGGTTATAGCGACTCATTGGCTGCTCACTCAAGTATATAATTGCCAAGAGGCGGCGACTCGCAATTGATAGGAGCAGCCATGACCAAGGCGTCGACTTCCCCCTCCCGCCTGCTTGCCGAAAGGCCGGTCGCGGGCGATGCGGCCGCTCCCGCAAATAAGCGTCCGGCGCGCTCGGTCACCGTCAATCTGACCGAAAGCCCGTTGGGCTGGCTGCTCGCGCGCGGCCATATCAGCCGGCGGCAGTTTGACGCGGGTGAGCAGCTGCGGACGGACTGGGAACGTGCGCAACTGGCGCCTCGGGTGACGATGGCCTGGGATGCCGCGCCGGTCGCTCGAAGCCGCGGCGGGGCCGTCCGGCAGCCGGATATGAGCGGCGCGCAGCTTGACGCGCGGCGCAGGTTCGAAAGTGCCGTGGCCGAAGCCGGGCCGGGACTGGCCGACATATTGTGGCGGGTAGTTTGCGCCGGGGAGGGGATGCGCGACGCGGAGACGGCGCTCGCCTGGCCGGCGCGGGCCGGAAAGGTCGTGCTGGGGCTGGCGCTTGACCGGGTGGCTGCGTACTACCGCCTTTGACCCGCAAAGTTCGTGAAATTGGCGCCTCATCCCGAGACTTTTGTGAACTTAGTGAACTTAAGCACCGGGCAATGCGGCCAAGCAGGAGTATCCAGATGATCCTTTATGGTTCGACCATGTCGCCGTTTGTCCGCAAGGTTGCCGCATATGCCGCGGAAAAGGGCATCGAACTCGACATCCAGCAAACTGGCTTTCCAAATCACACTCCGGAATTCAGCGCCGCAAGCCCGTTCAAGAAGATGCCGGCGCTGGTCGATGGCGATTATAGCCTCGCCGACTCCAGCGCGATCATCCACTATCTCGAGGCCAAATTTCCGAAGCCCGAGCTGATCCCCGCCGACCCGCGTGAGCGCGGCCGGACGATCTGGTTCGACGAGTTCGCGGACACGTTGCTGTTCGCGTGCGGGGCCAAGATCTTCTTCAACCGCGTAGTGGCGCCGCGCTTCCTCGGCCGCGATGGCGACCTTGGGGCGGCGGAGGTGGCGGAGCGCGACGAGTTGCCGCCGCTGCTCGATTATCTTGAAGGGGTCATTCCGGACAGCGGCTTCCTGGTCGGCGACCGGCTGACACTCGCGGACATTTCCGTGGCCGGCCCGTTCGCCAACTTCGGCCATTGCGGCGTGGCGATCGACGAGGCGCGCTATCCGAAGACCATGCGCTATGTTCGCTCGATCCTGGCTCGCCCCAGCTTCGCCCAATATGTCGAGCGAGAAGCAGCCTTCCTCGCCAAGACCGCATAAAAATAGGGCCGCGTATCCGGAGATGTGCGGCCCAAATATTTGATTCGTAGGGTTTATTTTCCTTCGGACGTGCCCTCGTCGTCCTTGTCGACCAGCTCGTTGCTGGTGTCGCGCTCGCCCTTGGATCCGACGAAGCCGCCTTCGACGTCGCCTTCTTCCTGCGACTGCAGCGAAGCGCCTTCGATGTCGGTGCGCTGTTGGGTCGCAGTCTCGCCCTGCAAACCCTCGTCCGGGCTATCGGATTGCTGGGACTGGCCCAATTCCGGCTGCTGCCCTTGCTGCGCGGTTTCAAATTGCCCTGATTGAGCCTGCTGTTCGCGCTGTTCGCTGGTCTCAGGCTGCTGGGTGTCTTGGCCGGTCGGTTGCTTTGGCGACTGCGCCTTGGTGATGTCGGACTCTTGATCCGTCGGCTTCCGGATTTCGCGATCTTCCATACTGGCTATCCTTCTCAAATACCTTCCCCGCGCTCGTATTGGATAACCGGCAAGGATTGCCCGCGTTCCGCGCCCTACGAGCGCAATGCGATGAATTGAGACGGGTGTCGGGAAGCCTACACAAGCGTTGGCCCGATTCCGCCATTTCGCACCCGAACCGGAAATGCGATCCTGCGACGAGCCGATGCGGCGGCCAAGAAAAAGCCGCCGGGCGCGAACCCGGCGGCCAATTCTCTCGACGAAGGATGAGGAACTAGGCCTCGTCGCTTTCGCCTTCGGTCGTCGCGGCAGGAGCCTCGGCGGCCGGTTCTTCAGGAACGGTGCCTGGCTCAGCGTTGGGATCGAACGCTTCGGTAAAGCCGGCCTCTTCGCGTTCGAACATCGACGCCATCACGTCGACGCCCTGCGCCTGCAGTTCGGCTTCCTCGGGCGAGCGGGCAACGTTGACCTTGACCGTCACCGCCACCTCGGGGTGGAGAGCGATCTTCACCTCGTGCATGCCGATTGCCTTGATCGGGCGGTCGAGCACGACCTGGCTCTTGGTGACCTTGGCGCCTTCGGCTTCGAGCGCCTCGACAATGTCGCGGGCACTGACCGAGCCATAGAGCGCGCCGACGTTCGACGCCTGGCGGATCAGCTGGACGGTCTTGCCGTCGACGCCCTTCGAAGCCTTCTCGGCTTCGCTGCGCTTCTCGGCGTTGTCGGCCTCGATCTTGGCGCGGTTGGACTCGAAGACCTTCTTGTTCGCCTCATTGGCACGAAGGGCCTTCTTGTTCGGCAGAAGATAATTGCGCGCGAAGCCGTTCTTGACGGTGACCACGTCACCGATCTGGCCGAGCTTCTCGACGCGTTCGAGCAGGATGACTTCCATCTCTAGCTCTCCTTACTTTACGACGTACGGAAGCAGGCCGATATGGCGGGCGCGCTTGATCGCCTTTGCCAGCTCGCGCTGCTTCTTGGTCGACACCGCGGTAATGCGGCTCGGGACGATCTTGCCACGCTCCGAGACAAAGCCCTGGAGCAGGCGGACGTCCTTATAATCGATGCGGGGCGCATCCTTGCCCGAAAAGGGGCAGCTCTTGCGACGGCGGAAGAAGGGGCGTGCCATTGGTTAGACCTCCATCTCGTCGCGGCGGGGGCCACGGGTGCGCTCACGGTCCTGCTTGCGCATCATCGCCGACGGGCCCTTTTCATGGGCGTCGACACGGATGGTCATGAAGCGGATCACGTCTTCGTTGATACCGGTCTGGCGCTCCAGCTCGGCCATTGCCGGAGCCGGGGCATCGACGTCGAGCATGACGTAGTGCGCCTTGCGGTTCTTGGCGATGCGGTAAGCGAGGCCGCGCAGGCCCCAAGTTTCAGTCTTGACCACCTTGCCGCCGTTGTCGGCGATAATTTTGGTGGCGTTTTCCGCGAGCGCATCGACCTGGGCTTGAGCCAGGTCCTGGCGCGCGAGGAAAACATGCTCGTAAAGCGGCATGTTCCATGCACCTATGTTTGGCCGATCGCTGACGTCCGCACCGTGCGAAACGCCCCTCCGGCTGTCGTTCAAAACAAGCAAGGCGGCGGGATTACCCGTCGCCCGGCTGGCGCGCCTATGGCTCAGTGGGTGTGCAAAAGCAAGATCAGCAGGTGATTTCGACGGCGTGAGTATGCACCGGCGTCAGGAATCCCTTGAGCTCGCGATGGCCGGCGTCGGCAAATTGGAGCCCCTTGCCCAGGCAAAGGTCAGCGATGACGCTGGAGACGAGGACCTGGCCCGGCTCGGCACTGGCACATAAGCGGGCGGCAAGTTGAACGGTCGATCCAAACAGATCGTCGTTGTCCTCCACAGGTTCACCCGCACTGATGCCGATGCGTACATTGACATCGTAGCCATCGTTTTCGCCGTTATGCTCCTTGAATCCTGCCTGGATCTGGCAGGCGCAGCGCACCGCGCAGCTGGCCGAATTGAACGCCGCCATGATCCCGTCGCCGGTGTGCTTGACCTCTCGCCCACGGTTACTGCTGAGGGCCTCACGGACTATCCGGTTATGGACGTGGAGTAGGTCCATCGCGGCAACGTCTCCGAACTGCGAGGCGTGGTCGGTAGATCCCACAACGTCAGTGAACATCACCGTCCGGACACCGGGATCGCGCTTGCCGGATTCCGGTTCGACGGCGGCACCGGCTTCGTTGATCTCGGCGGTGCCCATGAAACCCTCGATCAGGTCGGGATCGACCTCGATCAATTTCTCGGCGACGAAACCATGTGCTTCCCTGTGAACGCAGTGCGCGGCTTCGGCCGACGGCGCTTCAACCAGACAAAACAGCTTTCCGCAGTCCTGGTTGAACCAATACTTAAGATACTCGACGTCGTGATTGGCCTGGACATCCATGTCGGCCAGATGTGCCTTGGCGATATCTTGCGCCGTGGCGCCGTCAACGGTGTGAATGTCCATGTAAAGCGGCATGACTCGCCTCCTCCGCGCAGCGACTGCATACATGAAATCGAGGCTTGGAGTCAGTTTTCGAGCAGGTTTCGATACAGAGCCTCATATCGAGCCGCCATGTGATCGACCGTGAAGCGTTCGGCGACCAGGCGACGACATGCCGATCGATCGAGTTCGCCAATCCGATCGATTGCCGCCACTGCCTCTTCGAAGCTGTCGACCAGGAAGCCGTTTACGCCATGCTCGATCAATTCCGGCATCGAGCCGCGACGGTAGGCGATGACCGGCGTTCCGCAGGCCATCGCTTCAATCACCGAAAGGCCGAATGGTTCTTCGAAATGGATCAGATGAAGTAGCGCTCGAGCCTCGCCGAGCGCGCGCGTTCGCTCCGCGCCACCCAACACTCCTCGATACTCGACATGTTCGCCATCAATGAAGGGAGCCACTTCAGCAGCGAAATAGTCGGCGTCCTGGACGATGCCGGCCATGACCAGCTTTCGACCAACCCTATGCGCAGCCCGCACCGCTTCTCCAGCACCCTTGTCGGGATGGAATCGGCCAAAGAATAGCAAGTCATCGCTGCCGGTTGGGTTGAAGGGAAATTCGTCGATCGGAATTCCGTGATGGATCGTCGCGGCATAGGTGAGGGATGGATGGCGGTCGGCACCGCTGATCGCAACATAGGCCGATCGATCGTTGTAGCGCTGGAATACCGGCAAAATGGATGGCGAAGAGAAGCCGTGGATGGTGGTGACGATCGGCGTGTCGGTCATCCGCGAGAAGATCAGCGGCATGAAATCGGCCTGGTTATGGATCAGGTCGAAATCGCCCGCCCGCTCGAAAAGATGCGCGATGTGCAGCGCCTCCCACACCTTGGCATTTAGCGACGTGTCCTCGGAATAGCCGCGTGGCGCGACGCCATCGAGCTTTCCGCTGGTGACGCTGTCGAGGGTTGCGAACAGGGTGACGTCAACTCCTCGTGCGACCAGCGCCTCGGTCAGGAGGCTGGTAACCAGTTCCCATGGCCCATAGGCGCGCGGCGGGGTCCGCCAACTGATCGAGCTAAGCATCGCAATGCGCATGCTAGGTGCCCAACCGAAGTATCAGGCCCTCATCGGGGCGAAGCCAGCCATCGGGCGGCCGGCTTCCGAGAGTCGACAAGATCAGGTCGCCAGACCCCAACCCGTCGGGCAGGCAGCGCTCGGTACCGGACAGGTTCAGTAGGATCTGCAGACGGGAAGTGCCATGGCTCCGCTGATAAGCAAGGATATGCTTGCTTCCTTCCGACAGCAGAATTGAACCAATGGAAAGCGCGGGCTCCGATCGTCGCAGCTGCAGCAGCGCACGGTACAGTGAAAGCATTGAGTTGGGGTCGGTTTGCTGAACCGCAACATTGCGTGTCCGCCAATCCATATGCAGCGGGAGCCAGGGTTCGGCGGCGCTAAATCCGCCATGGGGTGAATCGTCCCAGGCGATGGGCGTCCGCGACGGGTCGCGCCCGAGGCCGATCCCCGGTTCACGCAATTCCTTTGGGTCGTGCACGCGGTCGGGTGGGATAATCACATTGCCGATGCCGATCTCATCTCCCTGGTAAAGCGTCGGCGTTCCGCGAAGCGTAAGGAGCAGCATCGCGGCAATCCGCGCCTGCGCCTCTCCTAGCCTGGCAGCGATGCGGGGATAATCGTGGCTGGCGATGACCCAGTTGGGCCAACCTCCAGGTGGGAGCGCGGCTTCATATTCGGCGAACATGTTGCGAAGAAAACCGGCGTTCCACGGAGCTTCGACCAGCTGGAAATTGAACGGCAAATGCACGCCCGGTCGATCGCGACCGTAATATTCCATCATGTCCGCGACGGGCAGGACGATCTCGCCAACCAATAATCTGTCGCCGTAGCTGTCTGCTAGCGATCGGAACTCGGCGGCCAGCTCATGCACTTCCGGTTGGTTTGTGGAATGGAGCTGGCGCAGCTTGAGCTTCTCGCCCATTTCCGGCCGGTAGTCGGGATTGACCGGATTGTCCGGCAGCCCTTCAGCCTTGGCGATGTGCCACAGGACGTCGATGCGGAATCCGTCGACGCCGCGGTCGAGCCAGAAGCGAAGTACGTTGTACATGGCGGCCCGCATCTCAGGGTTGCGCCAGTTGAGGTCGGGCTGTTCCTTCAGGAAGGCATGCAAATAATATTGCCCAGTTGCCTCGTCAAACGTCCAGGCAGAGCCACCAAAATCGCTGATCCAATTGTTGGGCGGCCCGCCATCGGCAGCTGGATCGCGCCAGATATACCAGTCGCGCTTGGCGCTATCGCGAGACGACCGGCTGTCCCGAAACCAGGCGTGCTGGTCGCTGCTGTGATTGGGAACGAAATCTAGCAGCACTTTGAGACCCCGCTCATGTGCCGACGTGAGCAGCCGATCGAAGGCGCCAAGCGTTCCGAATAGCGGATCGATGCCGCAATAATCCGCCACGTCATAGCCGAAGTCGGCCATCGGTGAGGGGAAGATGGGGGACAGCCAGATGGCGTCGATGCCGAGCGTCGCGAGATAGTCGAGCCTGCGTTCGATGCCCGCCAAGTCGCCAATTCCATCGCCGTCGCTGTCCTGAAATGAGCGCGGATAGATTTGGTAGATGACGCCGCTCTCCCACCAATGGACGAATTGCGGAGAGGCGGATGTGTCGGTCATTGCTCGCTGCAACGCGGGGCGGACGAGTCGGTGCCGAGATTGCCGTCGCGGCCCTCTCGTGGCAAAGGTCGCCGCATGGCGACGCACCTCAAGAGCATCCAACCCACGCCCGACCCGCTCGATGACATGAGCTTGCCGGGTTGGCTTTATTTCGATCCCGAATTTCTAGAGGCAGAGAAACGAGCCTTCCTGCGCGCGACGCCGCAAGTCGTCTGTCATGAGAGCGAAATTGCCGAGCCGGGTGAGTGGCGATCGCTCGACTATCTGGGCGAAAGCGTGATCGTCATTCGCGGCGACGATGACGAAGTTCGCGCCTTCACTAATGTGTGCCGGCACCGCGGCTCGCGGCTGGTAGACGGAGAGGCAGGCTGCGCCAAGGTGCTCACCTGCCCCTATCACGCCTGGAGCTATGCTCGCGATGGTCGGTTGGTCGGCGTTCCGCATCGGACCGAATATCCGGGTCTGCAAACCGAGCAACTGGGCTTGGTGCCGGTCGCGCTGGAACGATGGAGGGGTTTCCTGTTCGTGGCGCTCGAGCCGGGCGCACCATCGGTCCACGAAATGATGGCGCCGTACGAGCATGAGGTGGCGCCCTATCGGTTCGAGGATTTGCGAGCGATCGGGCGCGTCACGCTCCGGGATCGCGATCTCAACTGGAAAACGATCGCCGATAATTATTCAGACGGGCTGCACATCCCGGTCGGACACCCTGGCCTCACTAGGCTGTTTGGACGGACTTATGCGATCGAGGCGCGCGAGCATGTCGATCGGATGGAAGGTGAGCTTCGCGAGGACGAATCATCGAACCCATCGGAACGGGCCTATCAACGATATTTGCCGGAGGCCGAGTACCTGCCGCCATCGCATCGCAAGAAATGGCTCTACTACAAGCTATTCCCCAACGTCGCGTTCGACATTTACCCGGACCAGGTCGATTTCATGCAGTTCTTGCCGGTGTCGGCAACGAAATCGGTGATCCGCGAGATCAGTTACGGGCTGCCCGACAACCGGCGGGAAATGAAGGCGGTCCGCTATTTGAACTGGCGTATCAATCGGCGGGTCAATGCGGAGGACACCGAACTGATCACCCGCGTCCAGCAGGGCATGGCCAGTCCGACATATGTTGCCGGGCCGCTGGGGACGAGCGAGGTGTGCCTTCGTTCGTTTGCGCAGAAGCTCCGCCGGCTCATTCCAGAGGCGCGGCTGGAGCAGCCTCCGGCACCAGGCTGGAGCCAGCGATCGAATTGAGTCGATGCATGGTGGCGCGGACGACCAACCCAGCCGCCAGCAGCACCAGGCACCAAAGCCCGGCTTCCAGGCCGATCCCGTAAGTCGCGAAGGCCAAGAATAGCAGGCCAGTTGCAATGACCGCTCGTGCGACCCGTGTGGGGCTGAGCTTCCAGGCGGCCAGCGCGCTCGCGAAATAGAGGGCAATGATCGCCGCGGTCGACAAAAGGATCATGAACGTGAACAGATTGGCAGTGGCACGATTGCTGTTTGCCAGCAGGATCAGAATAGTCAGGCCCGATCCGACGACCTGGGCCACTACCGGAGTGTTGATGCCCCGCGTTTTGGCCATGATGACCGGCAAGTCGCCGCGCAGCGCCATGGCATAGCCCAGTTCGCCGGTAGCGAGGATCAACCCATTGAGGCAGCCGATCGCACTGATCGCAATGGCCAGTGCGGCGAAGGTGGCGACGCCATGCCCCCAGCGGGATACCAGGGCATCGGCAAACGGGGCCGGCGAAGCCGCGACGACACTTGCCGGCAAAAGCAGCTGGATGCTGGTTCCCGCCATTAAATAAAGAACGACAACGAAGGCCGTGCCACTGATCAGCGCGCGCGGAATCGTGCGGCCCGGGTCGCGGACCTTGCCAACCGGCGTAGTGGCGCCCTCGAAGCCGGTGAATGCGAAAAAGGTCAGCGCGGTGGCGGCGGCAACACTGGCGACCGTGATCGGCATAGTTGGCAACGGTTCGTAAGTGCCACCGCTCGCGCCCCGTTCCAGGAAGAGCCAGATCACCGCCAGCAGCGGCAATAGCTTGATTGCCACCGTCAGGAGCGACAGTCCGCCGGCAGCTCGCACACCGATGGCGTTGACGGCCGTAAGTAGCACGACAAAGCCGATGGCAACGGGAACAACCTGGTCCTTCGCGCCGAAATACAACCCGGCAAAAGACAAGGCCGACGCCGTTCCGACCGCAACGGACGCCTGTGCCACCCAGTTGGAAACCCAGAATGCCCATGCCACGAGGAAGGCGATTTTTGGACCGAATTCGCGTTCGATATTGGCCTGAATGCCATCGCCGCCAAGGCGCGACAGCCGGGCCATCGCGAAAACGACGCACAGCACCCCAACACCGCTGATCAGCCAGCCGATCAGGACATTTCGGCCCAGTGGAGCCAGGCTCACCGGAAGCAAGAAGATTCCCGATCCGATGATCGTTCCGACAACCAGCGCGGTAGTCATCCAGATGCCGATTGTTTGAGGCTTGCCGGCGTGGTCGTCCATGCGTTCCCCCTCAACCTTGGCAATCGCCGCGCGTCGGCCTAGGCCGCGCCGACACATTGCGTAGACCAACAGGGAGTAACATGCGCGCATTTCTTTTTCCGGGGCAGGGCAGCCAATCGGTTGGCATGGGCTCGGGCCTTGCCGAGGCGAGCTCCTCTGCCCGTGACGTGTTTGGTGAAGTTGACGAGGCACTTGGTCAGAGCCTCTTCAAGCTGATGCGAGAGGGACCGGAGGATGAGCTGAAGCTCACCGCTAACGCCCAGCCAGCGATCATGGCCCATGCGCTGGCCGTCTATGCCGCGCTGAGCCGCGAGGGCGGGGTCGAGTTGGAGAAGGCGGCGCAATTCGTCGCGGGGCACAGCCTTGGCGAATATTCGGCGCTGGCTGCGGCCGGATCGTTCGATCTGCCGACCACGGCGAGGCTGTTGAAGCTTCGCGGGCAGGCGATGCAGGCTGCGGTTCCAGTCGGCCTCGGCGCAATGGCGGCCTTGCTTGGGGCAGACCTGGAGCTTGCCCAGCGCATCGCGACGGCCGCCGCAGAAGGTGAAGTCTGCACCGTCGCCAATGACAATGATCCTAGCCAGGTCGTGCTGTCGGGCCACAAGGGTGCGATCGACCGTGCGATCGCCATGGCCAAGGACATGGGCGCCAAGCGCGCAGTACCGCTGCCGGTGTCGGCGCCGTTCCACTGCCCATTGATGCAGCCGGCCGCAGATGCCATGGCCGAGGCGCTGGCCAAGACGGTGATCGAGCCGCCGCATGTGCCGCTCTTTGCAAACGTCACTGCCACCGCGGTAGCCGACCCTTCGGAGATAGAACGGCTGCTAGTCAGCCAAGTGACCGGCATGGTTCGCTGGCGCGAAAGCATTGCCAACATGGCTGCGGCCGGGGTTGGCGAATTTGTCGAGCTTGGCGGCAAAGTGCTCGGCCCGATGGTCAAGCGCATCGCGCCCGATGCCAAGGTGACCAGCGTGGTGACGATCGAAGATATCGAAGTGCTTGCGAAGGAGATCGCATGATGTTCGACCTCAGTGGGATGACCGCGCTGGTGACAGGCGCATCTGGCGGTCTCGGCAGCGCGATCGCCAAGGCGCTATCCGATCAGGGTGCTCGGCTGGCGCTTTCGGGTTCCAACGCGGCCAAATTGGATGCATTCGCCAAGGAGCTTGGCGGCGATCACGCGACCTTGGTTTGCAACCTCTCGAACCCCGAAGAGGTCGACCAGCTGATCCCGCGCGCGATCGAAGCATTGGGGAAGCTCGATATCCTCGTCAACAACGCCGGAATCACACGCGATAACCTGGCAATGCGGATGAAAGACGAGGAATTTTCCGAGGTCCTCAAGGTCAATCTCGAAGCCGTCTTTCGACTGATGCGGGCTGCGATGAAGCCGATGATGAAGGCTCGCTTCGGGCGGATAATTTCGGTGACGTCGGTGGTCGGCGTTACGGGCAACCCGGGCCAAGCCAATTATGTCGCGTCCAAAGCCGGTCTTATCGGCATGTCCAAGGCGATTGCCCAGGAAGTCGCGAGCCGCGGGATCACCGTCAATTGCGTCGCGCCCGGCTTTATGACCTCGGCCATGACCGATGCGCTAAATGAGCAACAAAAGGCCGGAATTCTTTCGAAAATCCCGACGGGGGCGATGGGCACCGGAGAGGACATTGGGGCGGCCGTAGTCTACCTTGCCTCCAAGGAAGCCGGCTACGTCACCGGCCAAACGCTGCACATCAACGGCGGTATGGCGATGCCGTAAGGGCGATCAGCCGCCCTTGTCGCCTGAAAACACACACCTATATCGCCCGCGAAACATCAATTCGCGGACGGCTGGGCAGCTTGTCCGCGAGGGGCAAGTAGAGGGTAAGAAATATGGCAAAAGTGATCGGGATCGACCTCGGCACCACCAACAGCTGCGTTGCGGTGATGGAGGGGGGCAAGCCCAAGGTTATCGAAAATAGCGAAGGCGCTCGCACCACTCCATCAGTGGTTGCATTCACCAAGGACGGCGAACGTCTGGTGGGGCAACCGGCCAAGCGCCAGGCGGTGACCAATCCCGACAATACCGTCTTTGCGGTGAAGCGCCTGATCGGCCGTCGCTTCGACGATCCGATCACCAAGAAGGACACCGAACTAGTACCCTACAAGATCGTCAAGGGTCCGAATGGCGATGCGTGGGTCAATGCCGGCGGCAAGGATTATAGCCCGTCGCAGATCAGCGCCTTCATCCTGCAGAAGATGAAGGAAACCGCCGAAGCCTATCTCGGCGAAACCGTCACCCAGGCGGTGATCACCGTTCCTGCCTATTTCAACGACGCCCAGCGCCAGGCCACCAAGGACGCCGGCCAGATTGCCGGCCTTGAAGTGCTGCGCATCATCAACGAGCCGACTGCCGCGGCGCTTGCCTACGGCCTTGAGAAGGAAGAGGGCAAGACCATTGCCGTCTATGACCTTGGCGGCGGCACCTTCGACGTTTCGATCCTGGAGATCGGCGACGGTGTGTTTGAAGTGAAGTCGACCAACGGCGACACCTTCCTCGGCGGCGAAGATTTCGATGCCAAGATCGTCGAGTTCCTGGCCGACAAGTTCAAGGCGAAAGAGAACATCGATCTTCGCACCGATCGGCTTGCGTTGCAGCGTCTGAAGGAAGCCGCTGAAAAGGCTAAAATCGAGCTGTCGTCGGCCGCGACGACCGAGATCAACCAGCCGTTCATCACCGCCCGCATGGAAGGCGGGACGACGACCCCGCTGCACTTGGTTGAGACAATCAGCCGTGCCGATCTTGAGAAGCTGGTTGCGGACCTTATCAACCGCACGCTCGAGCCGTGCCGCAAGGCGCTGAAGGATGCCGGCCTTGAGGCCAAGGACATTGCCGACGTGGTGTTGGTCGGCGGCATGACCCGCATGCCGCGGGTGCGCGAAGTGGTGAAGGAATTCTTCGGGCGTGAACCGCATGTCGGCGTCAATCCGGATGAAGTCGTCGCCATGGGTGCCGCGATCCAGGCCGGCGTGCTGCAGGGCGACGTCAAGGACGTGCTTCTGCTCGACGTCACGCCGCTGTCGCTTGGCATCGAGACGCTGGGCGGCGTGTTCACCCGGATGATCGACCGCAACACGACCATTCCAACCAAGAAGGGCCAGACTTTCTCTACTGCGGACGACAATCAGAATGCGGTGACCATTCGCGTCTTCCAGGGCGAGCGCGAGATGGCCGGTGACAACAAGATGCTCGGCCAGTTCGACCTGGTCGGGATCCCTCCCGCGCCGCGCGGCGTGCCGCAGATCGAGGTCACGTTCGACATCGACGCCAACGGCATTGTCCATGTGACGGCCAAGGACAAGGGAACCGGCAAGGAACAGCAGATCCGCATCCAGGCGTCTGGCGGTCTCAGCGACTCCGACATCGACCAGATGGTCAAGGATGCCGAAAAGTTCGCCGAAGAGGACAAGCAGCGCCGTGAGGCAGCCGAGGCGAAGAATCAGGCCGAAAGCCTGGTCCATTCGACCGAGCAGCAGCTCAAGGAGCACGGCGACAAGGTAGACGCTTCGCTGAAGGGCGAGATTGAGACGGCGATTGCCGAAGCCAAGACCGCTATCGAAGGCGGCGATGCCGAGGCAATGAAGACCAAGACCGAGGCGCTAGCCCAGTCGGCGATGAAGCTTGGCCAGGCGATCTATGAAAAGACGCAGGCCGAAGGCGGAGCGGAGGCAGCCCAGTCGGCCGAGGCAACCGCCGAGGCTGCGCCGGAAGAAGAAGTGGTCGACGCCGAATTTTCGGAAGTCGACGAAGACAAGAAGGCCTAAGAGGTCATGACAAAGGCGGCGCCGGCACATGAGCGGTCGGCGCCGCTCGTCATGGGTGGGGATTGATGGCCACGGATTATTATGAGCTGCTCGGCGTTCCGCGGACCGCCGACGAAAAGACAATCAAAGCGGCCTATCGCAAGCTGGCGATGGAGAGCCATCCCGATCGTCATGGCGGCTGCACCGACAAGGAAGCCCATTTCAAGGCGATCAGCGAAGCCTATGATTGCCTGAAGGATCCGCAGAAGCGCGCTGCCTATGACCGCTTTGGACATGCTGCATTCCAAAATGGCGGAGGGGGCGGGCCGTTCGGCGCCGGTGCGGGCGGGTTCGAGGGCTTCTCGGACATTTTCTCGTCGATCTTTGGCGAGTTCATGGACCCTCGTGCCCAGCGGGCAAGCGCTGCGCGCGGCTCGGACCTCCGCTACGACCTCGAGTTGACGCTGGAAGAAGCGTTTTCGGGTGCAGAAAAGACGATATCCATTCAGGCCATGGCTGGCTGCGAACAGTGCAATGCTTCTGGCTCGATAGGTCAGACTGCGGCACGGGCTTGTTCCAGTTGCGGGGGCGCAGGCAAGGTTCGTGCACAGCAGGGCTTTTTTGTGGTCGAGCGAACCTGCCCCGGCTGCATGGGGTCAGGTGAGACCGTCGCCGATCCTTGCCCGGCCTGCGACGGAGATGGCCGCGCGCACAAGACCCGCAAGCTCAGCGTCAACGTTCCGGCGGGTGTCGACGAAGGCACCCGCATTCGCGTCGCCGGCGAAGGCGAGGCGGGGGTACGCGGCGCCGCGGCGGGTGATCTCTACCTGTTCGTCCATTTGAAGCGGCATGCCTTATTCAGCCGCGAAGGGTCGACCCTTATTGCCGAAGCACCGATCAGCTTTACCACGGCGGCGCTGGGCGGATGCATCGTCATCCCCGGGATCGATGGCGAGAAAATCGAGCTCAAGATCCCCGCAGGAATTCAATCGGGTGAGATGCTGCGTCATCGCGGTGCCGGGATGAGCGTCCTCAATGGGAGGGGTCGCGGCGATTTGATGACACGTATCCTGGTCGAAACACCGACCAAGCTCAGCAAGGATCAGAAGGCGATCCTCGAACAGTTTCGCGAAACCGAGACGGGCGACGAATGTCCGGCGAGTAAGGGCTTCTTCAGCCGCATAAGAGATAAGCTGGGCGGCTAGGGCGTCCAGCCTTGCCGCGCCATGCGTGCGGCAAGGCGGTCGGCGAACAATCCGGCCACGGCCCGCCGCTCGGCGCCACATCGGCGCGCGACGCCATGGTGCGCCTCGATCGTCCCAACCCACTCGCCATCGATCCGCAGCGGCAAAGTCATGGCGGCTCGGACGCCTTGGTTTGAAAGTTGGCTAAGCTCTTCCTCGCTCGGCGCCGGGAAGATTGTTTCGCCGAGTAGGGCGTCGTCCAGATGACCCAGAAGCGGCACCGCTTCCGAAGTGCAATCGGCTACGATCCGAGCGCTTTGGCAAGGTTTACCGGAGACCTCGGAAGTTGCTGGAGGCAGGCTGCCGCGTTCGCAGCGACCAATGACAATGCCAGCGCGACTCTGAAGGGTCAGTCGATTGAAGCCGGTTAGGGCAGATAATTGGCGCAAGCCCTGCCCGGCCATGTCTTGCACATCGTCGGCGTTGATCCGGTCCAGCAACGACTGCACCATGCCGATGCCATCGGCCAAACGACCTTCCACTGCCGGTTCGGCTTCGATCAGAAAATAATCGCCCCGGCGTCGCGCGTGAATATCGAAACTAACGTCGCAACGGCCCCAGCGAACACCGAAATCATGGATCTGGCTACCTGCGCGGCTGAGCCAGGCCATGCGATTACGCAGGGCATGGATGGCATTGCTGCCGATCAGCTGGGTCAATGGGCGGCCTAGCAGGGTTTCCGGCTTGCCCTGCTCCAGCAATCCGGCATTGAGGCTGATCGTTTCGACCCGCCAATCGGGGCCGACCAGGAACAGCAGCGCGCATGGCTGGATTGCGGTCACTCGGTCCCCGAATGCATCAGGCTTTCGCCCTTGGGACTGGAGTCCGGAATCCAATGGCAAATCGATTCCAGCCGTTGATCCCAGCAATGGCAAGTGTGATCGCCACCCTTTCGCGCTCGTCGAATACAGCTGACAAAGCCTCGTAATCCGCATCGGGTGCATTGGTATCGGCGATGAGGGTCAGTGCCTCGGTCCAGGCCAAGGCCGCTTTTTCCCGGTCGTTGAAAAAATTCGTTTCCCGCCAAACGGACAGGAGGTCGAGCCTCTGTTGGGTTTCGCCATCGGCACGAGCCTCGCGACTGTGCATGTTGATGCAAAAAGCGCAGCCATTGATTTGCGATGCCCGCAGCTTGATCAGGTGAAAAAGGCCGGGCTCGAGGCCCATATCCTTTACGGCTTGTTCCAGGCCCATCATCGCCTTGACGGCTTCAGGACCAACCACCCCGTAATTCAGCCGCATCGTCATGCTCCGCCTCCTGTCAGGCTCCGAATACGCGGTCAAAAATGGTGTCGACCCGCTTCAGGTGATAGCCGAGGTCAAACAATTCCTCGAGTTGGCTGTCGGACAACTTCGAGCTGACCTCTGGGTCTGCCTTAAGCAAGTCGAGCAGCGACAGCTGGCCGTAAGAATCCCACACTCTCATCGCGTTGCGTTGAACCAACGCGTAGCTGTCCTCGCGACTGAGGCCTGCCTGGGTCAAAGCGAGTAGGACGCGCTGCGAGTGGACCAGGCCTCCCATTCGATCGAGGTTCTTCTGCATCCGCTCCGGGTAGACCAGCAGCTTGTCGATCACGCCGGTGAGGCGGGCGAGCGCGAAATCAAGCGTGATGCAGGCATCGGGGCCGATGAAACGCTCGACGCTGGAGTGCGAAATATCCCGTTCGTGCCATAGCGCGACATTTTCCATCGCCGGGACCACAGCCGAACGGACGACACGGGCAAGGCCGGTGAGGTTTTCGGTCAGCACCGGGTTGCGCTTGTGCGGCATGGCCGACGAGCCCTTCTGGCCGGGCGAGAAATATTCCTCTGCCTCGAGCACTTCGGTGCGCTGCAAATGGCGGATCTCGATGGCCAGGCGCTCGATCGACGAGGCGATCACGCCAAGAGTTGCAAAGAACATGGCGTGGCGATCGCGGGGGATGACCTGGGTCGAGGTCGGCTCGGGGGTCAGGCCCAATTCCTTGGCGACATGCTCTTCGATCGCAGGGTCGATGTTGGCGAAGGTACCGACGGCTCCGGAAATGGCGCAGGTGGCGATGTCATCGCGGGCGGCTTTAAGGCGGGCGCGGTTGCGGTCGAACTCGGCATATGCCTGGGCGAGTTTCAGCCCGAAGGTCACCGGCTCGGCATGGATGCCGTGGCTGCGGCCGATGGTCGGGGTCAACTTATGCTCATAAGCTCGGCGCTTCAGAACATCGAGAAGCCGTTCGAGGTCCTCGATCAACTGGTCGGCAGACTGCTTCAGCTGCACGGCAAGGCTGGTGTCGAGAACGTCGCTGCTGGTCATGCCCTGGTGGAGCCAGCGCCGTTCCGGCCCCAACTTTTCGCCGGCCCAGGTCAGGAAGGCGATTACGTCATGCTTGGTCACTGCCTCGATCGCGTCGATCGCGGGCACGTCTATTTCGCCCAGTACGTTGGCGTCATAGGCCTTCCGGATGGTGGACGCGTCCTCCGTCGGGATCATTCCGATCCGGCCCATTGCCTCGGCCGCGTACACCTCAATTTCCCACCAAATGCGGTAGCGGTTCTCCGCCGACCAGATGGCGGTCATTGCGGGACGGGAATAGCGGGGGACCATGCGGGGCCTTCAAGCAGGAGGGATGTGAGGCGCGCGTAGCAAGGGTGGGGCGAGGGGGCAATCATGGCTTCGGATGGCCGAAGCTGGCTTGCTTGACCATGTGTCGAGTTTTCGAGGAAGCGTTTCAAAGTCACAAATGCCGCAGTGACTCGCACACGCGAGGTGTGGTCGGCGACTTGGGATGAAAAGGGCGTGAGGGCCATTGCCGAGCCTTTCACGCCAGGCCCAAGCAGGACAGAGAATTTTCGCCGTGGAACTCGCGTTCACGGGGAACGGAGGGAGCGCGAAGCGTCATGGCGAATAGTGAGTCACAGCAGGAACGGTCACCATCCCAGCTCATAGACGATAAAATCCAGGGGCTCGGGGACTGGCGGGGCGATATGCTCGCCCGGGTGCGGAAGCTCATCCGGGAGGCCGATCCCCAAGTGATCGAGGAGGTCAAGTGGCGTAAGCCCTCCAACCCGTCCGGGGTGCCGGTGTGGGAGCATGCCGGAATAATTTGCACCGGCGAGACCTACAGGAACAAGGTGAAGCTGACCTTCGCCAAAGGCGCTTTGCTTGCCGATCCGTCAGGGCTTTTCAATTCCAGCCTGGAAGGCAACTCCAGGCGTGCCATCGATCTCCATGATGGCGACGAGATCGATGAAGAGGCGTTGAAGGCGCTCATTTGCGAGGCAGCCGCCCTGAATCAGTCCCAGCGTCGCTGAAAGAATGCGGGCATTAGGGGATTTCTCTCAAGGGACCTCAGGGATTGGCCGGATTGCATTGCCTCGCGAACCCCATTCTTTGTGCCGTGAGTGGAGCTGGCCGGGCATGACGCCCTGAGCCTCGCAAAGGGCCACGGAAGGCACCTCAGATGAGCCGTATTCACCTAACTCATTGGCTGCAGGCACCATTCGTGACGGGCCGGGTGGCGCTTTTTTGCGGGATCGTTGCAGTCGCGCTTCCTACAATCATTCGCTTTTCCACCAGCGGCGTCGTGAGGGGGTGTGAGTTCACTCCCTACCTTCCATTCGTCCTTCTCTCCGCAATCCTTCTGGGATCATGGCCGGCTGGCGCAGTTGCGTTAGCATCTGCGACGGTGTTCGGCGGGCTGTTCGTCGGTCCGCCGAGCAAATTTTTCGAACAACCCTGCGCCATGTCGTCCGCAGCAATGTTCCTTGCCGCATCCGCGCTGATCATAGGCATTGTAATTATAACCAGACGCGCAATTGCGGGCATTCTCAGCCACCCTGATGGAGCTTCGGGCGGGGTCATCTTCAGCTTGGAGGAAGATCAAGTTTGGGCGAACTGGTACGGGCAAGGCCCACCGGTATGTTTGGGATCGCGAAAAAAGGTCGGCAAAATGATGGAAGATTTCCTGGCCCAAGAGGAGTTGGCCAAGCGCCTCAATGGCCAGTTTGAATAGGCGAATGGCCGAAGCTTCGCCCGTTGTCTAGATCGCAGGAAGGCTCGTTCCGAATAGGCCTGAATTCAGACAATTTATTTAATGGCCCAATCCATGTTATTGCCTAGTCAAATGTACTGAGTCCGCCGCGGCCAGCCGAAGTGGACGACCACGGGGGCGTGGCAATGAAAATGGATCCAGCGCTGCTCATCGCGGAGCCTAACTCCGGCACGGCCGATGCAAATCCCCGGCCCTCAAAGTCGCAGACAGCAGCAATAGCCCGCGCTGAAAAAATAGCGCTCCCCAAGCATAAGATAGATTTTGTTGATGTTTTTCAGCAGCTTATCAACGGCCTACCGGAGCAGATCGCTTTGCTCGACGAGCATTGGGTGATCCTAGCCGTCAACGAGGCCTGGACAAAGACTGCTGCCTTGTACGGCTACTCAGCGCTTCAGCCTGGCACGAATTATTTCGAGTTTTGCCGGGAAAGGGCAGAGGAAGGCCATGGAGCCGCTCGTCCGGCCGTCGATGGCATCAAGCAGATTGCTGCCGGCGTTTCCGACTCATTTCGTTATCTATACGACGGCAATGATCGGTGGGAGGGGCATACATTCCAGCTTTGCGTCAATCGCCTGGAAATCGCAGGTCGGGTCTTCGCCACCGTTACTCGCTATGATGTGACGGAACTGGTGCAGCTGCGCCGGCTGCGTGAAGGCTTCGGCCACTCTTTGATGGAAGGTCAGGCGGAAGAGCGACGGCGCATCGCTCGAGAAATACATGATTCAACGCTGCAGCTTCTCACCGGCTTGGGGCTGGCACTTGGTCAGTTAAAGCGCGCTCGGAAATCCAACGAAGCGCTGGATATCGTTGCGGAGATGGAACTCCTCCTGGGCGAAACCCAGCGAGAGATTCGCTCGATCTCATATTTGGCGCATCCGCCACTTCTCAAGGAAATGGGATTGCACGGTGCTTTGCAGGCGCTTGTCGATGGCTTCGGGCGCCGTACTGGAATGTCGGCCTCCCTCCATATTGAGGACGGACCACAGCTTAGCTGGCCCGGAGCCGAGGAGGTATTGTACCGGATTGTCCAGGAAGCGCTTTCCAACGTTCATCGTCACGCCCATGCGACGAAGGTTGCAGTCGGGCTGTTTGGTCGAAGGACAATGTTTCACGCAGTGATATTGGACAATGGTATCGGGATGCCTGCGCATGTTTGGCGTGGAGTCGGTTTGCCAGGCATGCGTGAACGATTGTCGGAGCTTGGGGGAAGGCTTGTCGTCCGATCGGCCTCGCCTGGAACCATCATAATTGCGAGCTTGCCTGCAAAGCCTCGCATCCGGGCCGTCGGAGATCTTGCCCTTCACGCCTGAGTGTCGCCAGTCCAGTCCTGCTTATGGTTGATCCTCTCCAACTGCTTGCAGTCGATCGCGGGCCACGGAGATCATGTTCTGGAACCGAGGAAGTTCTCGGACCGCGTCGATATCGGCGTAGCGGAGAAATGCTGGCTATCGAGGCGCTCGAAGAATTGCTGGAGGAGGTCCATGGGCCCATCCAGATCGGAATGCGAAACGTGAGGCCACATGCGGCCTTAAAAAGGACCCAAAGATTGTCAGGAGAAAATGACCCCCGAAGGGACGTCGCGGCCGTAGCGCATGGAAAGCCGGGGATCGCCTAAAGCTGGGCTGCGTCCCTTTCTGCCTCCAGCCGCTTCACATCGGCCTCACCTTCATCGGCCATCTTCCGCAGCAGCTCGATCGCCTCTCTGTCGCGGATCGATTTTGCGAGGCGTCGACACATTTCAATGCGCGCTCTCATGTTTGCGATTAATTGATCCGTTTCCCCCATGCTTGAGGAAAGCCTTAGGAGCGACTTGGTTCCCTGAGAGAACAGGCGACCTCAAGTGAAAAACAGATTTGCGCCAAAATCGGCGGGCATCAAATCAACCCCAGCGCCTTCATGCTGCTGCGCCCCTGGCTGCCGACAATGACGTGATCGTGGACAGTGACGCGCATGTGGCGCCCGGCTTCGATCAGCTCGCGGGTCAGGCGGATATCCTGGCTGCTGGGGGACGGGTCGCCTGATGGGTGGTTGTGGACGATGATGATCGCCGTCGCACCGAGAGCGATCGCGCGGCTGATCACCTCCCGGACATGGACCGAGGCTTCGTCGACCGATCCGCTCCACATCGCCTCATTAGCGACAAGCATGTTCTTGGCGTTCAGGAACAGGACGCGGACTTCCTCGACCGGCGAATGAGCCATCGCCGCCTGGAGATAGTCGCCGAGCGCGTCCCAGCTCGACAGGATCGGCCGGCCCTCCATCCGGGTTTCAAGAAGGCGCAGCGCGCTCGCTTCGGCGATCTTGAGCGCTCCGACCATCCCCTCGGTCAGGCCTTCCTTGCGGAGTGTTTCGGCATCGGCCCATAGCAGCGGGCCAAGGCCGCCGAATTTTGCGATCAAGGCCTTCGCATCTTTCTTCGTGTCGCGACGGGGAATGGCCAGCGCCAGCAGATATTCGACCAGCTCATGGTCCAGCAGCGCCTTGCCGCCACCGTCGAACAATCGTTGGCGCAGGCGGGCGCGATGCCCTGAAGCGTCCTCAGGCCGATCGGCCATGACCAATTCCCCCACAAATGGGCCGACCGAGCGGAGCCGAGGCTAGGCAAAGCGCGTTTCCCATGCAACGCCGCATTGGTGCGGTAACGGAACGGTCGGCCCGCGGAGAGGTTTTTTGCGTCAATGACTGCGGACAAGGACCATCCTCTGCTCGATAAGGTCGAACATGGCCTGGAAAAGGCCGGGATGGTCGAGCATGTCGCCGTGCACGACCGCAGCGGCTGGCATTATGCATGGCGGGCTACGCGGATCGGGTTGCTGGTCCTTCTCCTTCTCCTTGTCATTGCGGCGGCGGCCGTGTGGATCTGGCGAAAGTCGATCGCCGACAATTATATTCGCGACGAGCTCGAGCGGCGAGGCGTCACCGCAACCTATCAGCTGGATCGCGTCGGATTCCGGACCCAGCAGGTAAGCAACCTTGTCGTTGGCGATCCATCGAATCCCGACCTCAGCGTGCGCCGGGCGGTCATCCAACTCAAACTGCAGTGGAACGGCAGTTTCAAAATCTATCGCGTCGCGGCGCGCGGGGCGCGGCTCAAAGGGCGTATCGTCGGCAATAAGGTGAGCTGGGGCGAGGTCGACAAGCTGCTTCCGCCGCCCACCGGCAAACCGTTCACGCTTCCCGACCTTACCGTCGATCTGAAAGACACGACGGTGGCATTAGCCACACCTGCGGGACCGATGGGTTTCGCTGTCGAGGGTCGCGGCAATCTTTCAGGCGGATTCAAGGGCAAATTGGCGGCTGCAGCGCCCCGGTTGAAGCCTGGCGCCTGCACGCTCGACCAATTTCGCGCGTTTGTCGACATTGGTGTCGTTGCACGCCGGCCGAAGGTCCAGGGGCCGATCGGCGCCGTCGCTTTTGCATGCCCGGCAAGCAATCTACGGTTGGACGAGCCACGGGCAGAAATCGATTCAAGCTTCTCCGAAGCGTTCGGTAGTTTTGACGGGCGCGGACGGCTGACCCTTGCGTCGTTCAAGGCTGGTGGCAACGGCCTTGCCGGGGTCAACAGCAACATCAGTTTCAAGGGGAAGCCGACCCAGATCCTTGGTCGAATGGAGCTTGCGGCGCAGCACGCCCGCCTTGACCGGATCGTCGCCGGGCGGACGCGCTTCGATGGCCAATATCGGCTCGACGCCCGCCGCGGAGCGCTGACGGTGACTGGCGATTATGGGGCGAGCTCCGTCAGCGTGGAGCAATCGCTGTTTTCCATGCTTACCGGGCCGCTGGCCTCGACCAAGGGTACGCCGCTGGGGCCGATCGGGGCAGCGATCGCCGACGCTATCCGCCGTGCCGCCGGCCAGTTCGATGTCGATGGCTCGCTCCGGCTCGTCAATCGACCGGGTGGCGGGGCAGTCCGCATTGGCACCGCAACTGGGATGGCCCCGACCGGTGCCCGCATCAGTGTCAGTGGCGGCGATGGGATCACTTATTACTGGCCGTCCAACCGGCTTCGGATCGACGGCAATATCGCTTTGCAGGGCGGCGGGTTGCCGACGGCGCGCATCAAGCTGAGCCAACCGCGAAGCGGAGCGCCGATGAGTGGCTTTGCCGATATCGCGCCCATGTCCGCAGGGGGAGCGAAGCTGACTCTCGGCACGGTTCGATTTGCAGCGCGACGCGACGGATGGACCGAGGTCAATACCGTGGCGGTTCTTGACGGGCCATTCTCCGGCGGCCGAGTAATCGGGCTCCGCATCCCTATCTCTGGGCGCTTCGGCGCCGGAGGAGCGCTGAGGTTCGGCGAAGGCTGCCTCGATACGCGGTTTGCGAGCCTGACGGCCGGCGGGCTGAAGCTTGGACCAACCCGGCTGCCGTTGTGTCCGGAGGGGCGCGCAATTGTCCAGAAATCGCCCGGCGGCGGGCTAGCTGTCGGCCTCGTAACACGCAACGTCCGCCTGCACGGGCGTATGGGTCAATCGCCCTTTGCGCTTGACGCCGCCAGAGTCCGTTATGGCGGCGAGAAGTTCAGCGGCAGCGCCATCGCGGTCAGGATGGGGCAGCCGGATTCGCCAGTCCTGATCAATGCCAAGTCCGTTGCCGGCACGCTGGCCGGCGGCGGCGCCAACGGCACATTCGCCGATGGGGGCGCAATCATCGGCAAAGTGCCGCTCAAACTGAGCGATGCATCGGGCAAATGGCGGGTCAGGCAGGGAGATGTAACGGTCGATGGCGGGCTGACGCTTTCAGACCTGGCCGATCCGCCCAAATTCTATCCGCTGCGAGGCGATGACGTTCACTTCACCCTTACCAATAGCCGGATTAACGCGACCGGTGCGCTTCACCATCCGGCCAGCGGTACCAAGGTGACCGATGTAACGATCGCCCACAGTTTGGCGACTGGTGACGGCAACGCAGTGCTCGATGTACCTGGAATCACATTTGGCCCAGGTCTTCAGCCCGAGGAACTCACCAGGCTGACCGAGGGAGTGATCGCGCTGGTTCAAGGCAGTCTGAGCGGGCATGGCCGCATCGCCTGGAACGGCAAGGGCGAAGTCAATTCGACCGGCAAGTTCACGACCAACGACATGGACCTGGCGGCGGCTTTTGGCCCTGTGAATGGGATGAGTGGGACGATCCGGTTCACCGACCTGCTCGGTATGCAGACGGCTCCCGGTCAAACCTTGACGGTGAAGAGCGTCAACCCTGGCATTCTCGTCGAGAATGGGGTGATCCGCTACCAGTTGCTGCCCGACCAGCTGGTCAAGGTCGAGCGTGGCGAATGGCCATTCATGGGTGGAAGGCTGATCCTCCAGGAAACGATCCTCAATTTCGGCCGACCGAGCCCGAAGCGGCTGACGTTCGAGGTTGTCGGGCTCGACGCAGAGACGTTCGTAGGTTCGATGGGCTTCAAGGAGATTTCCGCGACCGGCACTTTCGATGGCGTATTGCCGATGATTTTCGACGACGAAGGCGGCCGGATCGTTGGCGGCCGGCTCGATAGCCGCGAAGGCGGCGGAACGGTGGCCTACAACGGTGTCGTCAACCGGGCGAACCTGGGGATGATGGGGGGCTTCGCCTTCGACGCGCTGCGCGACCTTAAGTATAAATTGATGATCATTCGCCTCGATGGCTATCTGGACGGCGAGTTCGCGACGCGAATGACGATCGTCGGGGTGGGGCTGGGCAATACCAGCACGCAGCGGCTGATCCGGTCGGTCAACCGCATTCCGTTCAATTTCAACGTGACGATCAAGGGCCCGTTCCGCGCGCTGATCGCAACGGCCAAGAGCTTCCGCGACCCGACGCAAACGATCGAACCAGCACTACCGCGACCGCTCGACAAAGTGCCCGGCATCATCGTCGAGACCCGGCGGATCGAGGAAGACAAGGAGCAGTCACAGACGCCGGTCGACGAGAAGGCCGCCGAAACCCCAACGACCCAACCATGAGGATGAAGCCATGACGCGAACAAGATTCTTGTTAGCAGCCGGTGGGGCGGCGTTGGTGCTGCCACTGACGGGCTGCATTTCGGTCTCGCCGCCTGACAAGCCGATCGAAATCAATTTGAACGTCACCATCCGGCAGGAAGTGTTGGTCAGGCTGCAGCGCGACGTCGAACAGCTGATCGAGCAAAATCCGGAGGCATTCCCGCAGCCCCAGCCGCAGCCGCCGAGGCAGTAATGAGGAAATTCCTCCTCTTCTTGTTCGCGTTCGCAAGCCTGCTCGCGACAGTGCCAGTCGCGGCGCAGGAGTCGGCGCCTATCGTTCAAGCACGGCGAGCTGGGCTGATCGGTGAACGGTATGATGGCTATCTGGGCTTCGTCGTTCCGAACGTTCCCGCAGAGCTGCACAGGCAGGTCAATTCAATCAATATCCGCCGCCGCTCGCTCTATCATGACCTTGCCGCTCGCAAGGGCGTCACGCCCGAAGAGGTAGGGATTACCGCTGCCTGCAGCCTCCTGGGCCGGATTGGGATCGGAGAATATTATTTGTCAGGACAGGGCGGCTGGCGACGTTACGTTCCGGGCCAGTCACCGGTACCCGCCTACTGCGGCTGACCTGCCTCGAAACTGTCGCGATATTCCGCCTTTAGCGCGGCGATCAGGTCGGGAGTGGCAGCAAGTTCAATCTCATAACTGCCCTCAACATAGGGCCCGGCGACATAGGGCGACGCGGTCAGGGTCAGACGGTCGAACCGCCCATTTCCGTCCATGTCCGTCGGCACGATCGCGATATCTTCCAGCTTGGGGCAATCGTCGAACATGCCATCGCCGCCTACTGACTCGCCGCGCTTCTCCTCACGCGCCTTGTTGAGCGCATCGCACCAGCGTTGAGTGAGGAGCCTGTCCATGTTGGTGGGTTCTGCAAACAGGTCGGCGACCTTGATCTCCTTCACCGCCTGGCGGTCCCAAAGCAGTCCATTGGTGCCATAATTGCCATGCGCGCCACCGGTATAGGCCGCGGCATCGACCGATAGGCTCAGTAACCGAGCCGACTGGCCCGCCGTCGTGTAGTCGGTGGTCGAGCTATAGCCGTGGAACTCAAAGCCTTCCTTTTCACGGAGCGCCTTATCCTCCTTTGCCCCGGCGATGAGCTCGGCCCTGACCTTGTTCATATCCCTGCTGAAGCGATCGACAAGCTGCGGCACCGCCGCCGCTTCAGCCGACCAACCATAGTGAAATTCGATAAGGTCGTTCTTCTCGTCATGGACGAACGCCTTGGCGGCGGGCGCGGCTGGCCTCGTCGCGGGTGCGGCGTCGGCAGCCTGATTAGAAGGGGAAGGGGCCGGTTGTTGGCCGCAGGAAGAAAGCAGCACCAACAGGGGAAGGACATGTTTCATGGCGCTGACTTTGACATGTGGGCGCGCGCTCGCCAAGCGGGCCCGACTATCGGTTGACTAATGCCATACCCCTTCATAAAGGGGCGGCGCCTTGGCGGGCTTGTCGGCCGCCATGTTCCTTGCCTTTCGCGCATGCGCTTTTCGAGCGTCGCTGCGCACATCAGGAGTAGTAGGTGCATGGTTGAAGACGAGAACGGACAGGCGGAGACATCTCCTGAGGATGCCCGATTGACTTCGCTCAGAGAGCGGCTGAAGCGGGCGGACAAGTTGGAGAACGAAACCAGGCCGCAAATCGATTCGCGGACTGTCATTCGCTCGGCGGGCCTTCGGGCGGCGCAGAGCCTCGTCGGGATGCCGTTCGGCGGAGCGGTAATCGGTTGGGTGCTCGATCGCCTGTTCGATACTGCGCCGTGGATCATGCTGGCGTTAATGTTCATCGGCTTTGCCGGTGGTGTCATGGACGTCATGAAATATTCAAAGGGAAGCCCTGATCGGGGCTCGGGAAAGTAGACTGTGGCTGCCGGAACCAAGATCGACCCGATGCATCAGTTCCAGATTGACCCGATCATAGGGCAACTGGGATCGAACAACCCGTTCGCCTTCACCAACAGCGCGCTTTGGATGATGCTCCTGCTCGCTGCGATCACCGGATTCATGGCGATGGGCATGCGGCGCGAGCTCGTGCCGGGGCGCTGGCAAGTCGCCGCCGAGGGCCTGATCAGTTTCGTCAACTCAATGGTCCAAGAGAGCATTGGCCCTTCGGGCAAGCGCTACCTGCCGTGGGTGTTTACGGCCTTCATTTTCATCCTGTTCGCCAATCTGGCCGGCGCCATGCCATTTGCCCTGGTCCCTGGCGCGCATCCCTTCACGGTCACCAGCCAGTTTACGGTGACCGGCGTCATGTCGATTATCAGCTTCTTGATCGTGCTTGGTGTCGGCTTTGGTACGCATGGCCTGCACTTTTTCTCGTTGTTCGTGCCGAAAGGCACTCCATTCGTCCTCAAGCTGCTCATTACGCCGGTCGAGGTTATCAGCTTTGCAGTGAAGCCGTTCAGCCTTGGGCTGCGACCCTTCATCGCGATGTTCGCCGGGCATATCCTGCTCGACGTCTTTGGCAATTTCGTCGTTCAAGGGATCAACAGCCAGACCGCGGCTGGCTACGGGGTCTCGGTATTGGCCTTCGTGTTTGTCATTTTCGTCAATGCGCTCGAGCTGCTGATTGGCGCCATTCAGGCTTACGTCTTCGCGCTTCTGACGTCGCTCTACATCGGCGACTCGGTCAACCTTCACTAGGCAATTTCGTCTTTCTACAAGGAGCTTAAATATGGAACTCGCTTCAGCCCAGGTCATCGGCGCAGGTCTCGCCGCTATCGGTGTAGGCGCCGCTGCCGCGGGCGTCGGTTATGTATTCGGCGCTTTCCTTCAGGGCGCACTTCGTAATCCGGCCGCAGCCGACGGTCAGCAGGGGCGCCTGTTCATTGGTTTCGCCGCTGCCGAACTGCTCGGCCTGATGGCGTTCGCCGTGGCGATGATCATCCTTTACGCTCGCTAAGAGAATTGGAGGCGGGGGCTCGCCCCCGCCGAAAACGAGGCAAAGATGCCCCAATTTACTCAGCTTTCGGATGTCGTCCTGTCGCAGCTGTTCTGGCTGGCGATTACCCTTGGCTTCATCTACTTCGTCATCGGTCGCGGCATGCTGCCGAAAATCCAGTCGACCGTTGACGCACGTGCGCAGCGCATCGCTGACGACCTCGCCGCGGCTGAACAGGCCAGGGCTGAGGCCGATGAGAGCGAAGCAGCATTTCGCCTGCGCATGGACGAAAGTCGCGCTGAGGCGATGAAGCATATTGCTGCAGCTAAGGAGCAAGGGGCCAAGGCAACCGAGCAAAAAATCGCCAAGGCGGACAAGGCAATCCAGGCCAAGGCTGATAAGGCGGAAGCCAAGATCCGCTCCAGCAGGGATGAGGCCCTTGCCAATATCGAGAATGTCGCGGCCGAGCTGGTCCAGGACATCACCGGCAAGGTTGCCGGGCTCAAGGTAAGCCGTGACGATGCGGCACACGCGGTAAAGGCGGCATTGATCAATGGCTGAAGCCCACCAAGGCGCGATTGTCGCGCACACTGAGGTTGCCGAACAGCCTGGCGTTGAGCACGAGGCGGCGGTCTTCGGCATTTTTGGACCGGCGTTCTTTGTCGCGCTGGCCATGCTGGTGGTGTTTGCCCTCGCGATCTGGAAGAAAGTCCCGGCAGCAATCGGCAAGGCACTCGATCGCAAGATCGCAGCCATTCGCGAGCAGCTCGAGGAAGCCAGCGCGCTCCGCAAGGAAGCTGAAGAGCTTCGGCAGGAATATCTGACCAAGGCCAAGTCGGCCGATGCCGAGGCAGCGGCGATGATCGAACGTGCTCAGCGGGAGGCCGAGGCGATTGTCGCAAAGGCGGCCACTGACGCCGAAGCGCTGGTGGCCCGTCGCCAGGCGATGGCGGAGGCAAAAATCGCCGCTGAGGAACGTGCCGCGATCGACGAGCTACGCGCTACGGCCGCCAAGTCGGCGACAGCCGCTGCCGCCAAACTGATTGCCGAGCGCAACGACGCCAAGGCCGACCAGGCTCTGGTCGACGAGGCAATTGCCGGACTTGCGAAACGATAATCTAGCCCATTTGCGAGCATGCCGAAGCAATCCAGTTATAGGCTGGAATGCTTCGGCGATCCATTTCACTTGCAATGGCCGCTACTGCTGATGCTGCCCGCCCGGCGCGCTAACGCCTTCAAGCGCCTGTTCGGCCGACTTGGTGATGCTTTCCCGGGCCAGATCGCCGAGGCTGACGATCCCAACGAGGCGTTCCTCGGAATCGATCACCGGTAGGCGTCGCACCTGCTCTTCGCTCATCCGGCGGGCAACCGCTTGCACATCATCATCCTCATGCGCGCAGATGATTCCATCGCTCATCAGTTCACCAACAGGCGTGTCCGGGCCGCGGCCTTCGGCGACGCCTCGTACCGCAATGTCGCGGTCGGTGATCATGCCGATCACCCGGTCGCCCTCGCATACTGGGATTGAACCGGCGTCGGCACGGAGCATGAAGGCGGCCGCTTCGCGCGCGGTCTGGTCGGCGCTGACCGTTTCGACTTCGGTGGTCATCACTTCACTGATCTTCATCATCGTCGCTCTCCTTTTCGTTCGCCTGTCAAAACGAACCGTGGGGAGGCCTCGTTCCGGAGCTTATGGGACATTCTCCGTAAGCAGGTCGTAGGTCGCGACCAGTTCGTCCTTCTGGTTGAAGATTTCGACCGCCCAGCGGACCACGCCCGTATCTTCGCTCTTTAGCGATTTGGCCCGAACGGTGAGTTCGACCCGCATGGAATCACCCGGATAAAGCGGCGTGAGGAATCGCAAATTCTCAAGGCCGGTGTTGGCGAGTACGGGTCCCGGGTCCGGATCGACGAATAGCCCAGCGGCAAAGCTCAGGATAAGATAGCCGTGCGCAACCCGGCCCTCGAAGATCGGGGAGGCCTTTGCCGCCTCCTCATCCATATGGGCATAGAATTTGTCGCCCGTGAACTCGGCAAAATGCTCGATATCCTCGATCGTGACCGCACGGCTCTTCGTCTTGAGGGTGTCGCCAATCTTCAGCTCCGACATGCGGCAACGGAAGGGGTGCAGCTTCACCTCATGCTTCGGCCCGCCGGGGATATACTGCTCGCTGATTGCGGCGATCATGGTTGGAGACGACTGGATCGCGGTGCGCTGCATATAATGTTTGACGCCGCGTACACCGCCCATCTCCTCGCTGCCGCCGGCGCGGCCCGGACCGCCATGAACTAGCACCGGCAGGGGAGAGCCATGACCGGTAGATTCGGCGGCGTTGGTGCGGTCGATAACGAGCATCCGGCCATGATAGGCCGCAGCGCCCTGGACGAATTCGCGCGCAACGTCGGGTGAAAGAGTAAACAGCGATAGTGCCAGGCTGCCCATTCCCCGATTGGCGAGGCTGATGGCGTCAGCGATGTTTCGATACGGCATGACGGTTGAAACCGGCCCGAATGCCTCGACATCATGGACGGCAGCGGTGCCCCACGGGTCGTCGGTCCTGAGCAGGATGGGCTCCATGAAGGCGCCTCCCGCGATACCCGGGCTGGCGTCGGGGTTGCCGGCGACGATCCGCGCGCCCGCGGCAGTCAGCTTGGCGATCTGGCCGCGGACATCGTCGCGTTGATCGGTCGAGACCAGCGCACCCATGCGGCTTTCCTTTTCGCGCGGATCGCCGACGCGCGTAGCGGAAAGACGTTCGCGGATCGCGGCTTCGACCGCATCGAGATGCTCCGCGGGGGCCATGGCGCGGCGGATGGCGGTGCACTTCTGCCCCGCCTTGACCGTCATCTCATTGACCACTTCCTTGACGAAAAGGTCGAACTCAGGCGTGCCCGGCGCGGCGTCGGGGCCCAGAAGCGAGGCATTCAAACTATCCTGCTCGGCAACGAACTTGACGCTTTCGCGCTGGACGACAGGGTGGGAGCGGAGCTTGAGCGCGGTCGAAGCCGAGCCGGTGAAGCTGACTACGTCCTGGCCGGTAAGGTGATCGAAAAGATCACCGACCCCGCCAACGATCAATTGTACCGCACCCGGTGGCAGCAGGCCCGTGTCAATCATCACCCGGACTGCGGCTTCGCAGAGGTAAGCAGTCGAACTCGCCGGTTTGACGATCGCCGGCATGCCCGCGAGCAAGGTAGGCGCGAGTTTTTCGAGCATGCCCCAGACCGGGAAGTTGAAGGCGTTGATGTGGACCGCCGCGCCCTGCATCGACGTGTAAATATGCTGGCCGATGAAGCTGCCGCTTTTCGAAAGCGGCTCGACCGCACCATCAAGCAGGACATGGGCGTCTGGGAGCTCGCGGCGAGCCTTGGACGAGAAGCTGAAGAGGGTGCCGGCGCCGCCCTCAATATCGATCCAGCCATCCTTGCGGGTGGCGCCTGTCAGATAGTTAAGTTCATACAGCTCTTCCTTGCGAGACATAATCGCCAGGCCGAGCCCTTTGATCATCCGCGCCCGATCGTGGAATGTCATTGCGCGAAGTGCCGGTCCGCCAACCTCTCGGGCGTGACGCAGCATGTCACCGAAATCCAGCCCACCCGAACCGATCGTGGCGACCAAACTTCCATCGATTGCAGATGTAAGTTCGGCAAGCACTCCATGGCCCGGAATCCAGGCGTCTCGAGCGTAATTGAGCAGCTGCACGGTTTTCACTCGGGTCTCCTCGGTGGCGCCAAGGTCCCTTAGAGTTTCAACAGTCGCGGAGAAAGGCGCGATTTCGCAGTCTGTCGCTCGCAGGGGTCAGGTGCAGCGTCGCAAACGCCTCACTTAGGCGCCCAGCCAAGTGTCATGGCCACGTCGCCGGGCTTGCCGCCGGGAAAATCGACAATTTCCACCCGCAGCTTATAGCCCTTGTCGCGAAAATATTTTTCCCAGAGTTGGTAAATTTCCTTCGGAACACCCGTCAGAGTTTGTTCCCAGCCTTCTTCCATCTGATTGATCGCGCGGCCGCCGTCAGTGCAGAGCTGGTTCGGGAATCGGTGGACCTGTACCTCCGTCCGGAGGTTTCGAACCGCGCCTTCGATCATCGTAATCGCTCGCTTGATCGCTTCCTCATCGGAAACCCCGGACGGCTTGGTCAATTGATCGAGCAACGCCTTCTTCTCAGCTTCGGCCTGTTGCTGGATCCTCGATTCCTTCGCGGCTTCTTCGGCTTCGGCAATTGCTATCTTTTTGGCGAAATCACCTGCCGAGGGCACTTGCAAGTCTTGCATCATACACTCCTCGCATAGGAAATCTTAGAATAGTTCAGGTACCATCTTGCGATAATAATTCGGTGCTGATTCGCGACGAATCTTCCTTCGTGGAAATTTTACCTTGGGACGATCTACTTCCTCATAAGGTACGAGGCTCAGGAAATGCTTGATGATATTCAAGCGGGCGCGTTTCTTGTCGTCGGAATTTGCAACATACCAAGGCGCCCATTCCGTGTCTGTCGCCTTAAACATGTCGTCACGCGCATCCGTATAATCATCCCACCGGTCATATGATTTGATATCCATCGGCGAGAGCTTCCAGATCTTCCGACCATCATTGACACGGCTCTTTAGCCTCTTTTGCTGTTCCTTCGGACTCACCTCGAGCCAATATTTTACTAAGATTACGCCGGAATCGACGATGGCCTTTTCGACCAAGGGCGCAGCGCTCAAGAATTTCTTGGCCTCGCGCTTGGTGCAAAAACCCAGAACCCGTTCAACGCCCGCGCGATTGTACCAACTTCGATCGAAGATCACGATTTCACCAGCTGCCGGCAAATGCGGCAAGTAGCGCTGGACGTACATTTGGGACTTCTCCCGCTCGGTGGGAGCGGTCAGAGCCATGACACGGAAGACCCGCGGACTGACTCTCTCCGTAATCGCCTTGATTACGCCACCCTTGCCGGCGCCGTCTCGTCCTTCAAAGCAAATGCATATCTTCGCTCCGGTCGCCTTGGCCCATTCCTGAAGATTCACGAGTTCAACATGAAGCTTGGCCAGCTCCTTGAGATAAACCTTATCCTTCAATTTCTTCCCACGGTCGGCGTCATCGAGAGCTTCAGCCGGATCTTCCCTTGCCATGACTACCTCCAGGCTTGATGCGGCCTGCCGCGAGCCGAAATGAAATGTCGACGGTCCAACAAGCAGACAGCTATTGCCATCAGTCACTATCGGCCATCGCGCGGCGCCGTTGGTATCGGGTTAAATACGTAGCGGGCGGCGGCCATGCAGCTGTCGTTCAACCGCACTTTTCCACCCCGATTAGGGGTTTGACCTTATTGGCTAAGCTTCCGGTCGCCGCGATGCTGTTCGAAGACGCTGACACGCAAGGATGCTTTGATTGGGATTGAACCTTCCCTTTTTTGCAAGCCTGTCCGGCTATCAAGCGAGCTGGGTCCGCTATGACGTCGCTGCGGGATTGGCCGTCGCCGCCGTGGGCCTGCCGAGCGCCATCGCCTATCCCGCGATTGCCGGGCTGCCTCCTGAAACCGGCATCTATGCCAGCATCGCGCCGCTGATCGCCTACGCCTTCTTCGGCCCTTCTCGGAAGCTTATCGTCGGGCCTGACGCGGCCATCATGACGATCCTAGCGGCCGCCCTTGTATCGATCATGGCGAGCGCGCCAGCGGGAATTGACCGTACCGCAGTTGCTGCAATTCTGGCGCTTGGGGTCGGTCTATTTTACCTTGCGGCGTGGGTGCTTCGGCTCGGTGTACTTGCCAGTTTTCTTTCCCGCCCAATCCTGATCGGGTTCTTCACCGGAATCTCGCTTTCGATCCTCGTTGGTCAGATCAAACGCGTCACCGGCGTCGACATTGAATCAGACGGTTTGATCAGGCCAGTAATTGAGCTGTTGCAAAAGACCTCATCGATCCATTGGCCGTCACTCGTGCTGGCCTTGGGGATGTTCGGTTTGCTGCAAATCGTTAGGATTGTGCGCTTTCCTGTGCCTGGGCCGGTTGTCGTTTTGGTGCTCTCGGTAGTGCTATCCGCGCTCTTCAATTTCGAAGGCCAAGGAATCGCTATTGTCGGCGACATTCCGACGAATTTGCCTTCGCTGACCTTGCCGCAGCTTGCCGGCCTGCCCCTGCAAACATTGGCGCTCGGCTCCGCAGCGATATTCCTTGTCAGCTTCGGCTCCGGAATCATTACGGCTCGAAGTTTTGGGGCATTAGGTGGCTACCAGGTCGATCCGAACCGCGAGCTGGTCGGATTTGGCGCCGCCAATATTGCCGCTGGTCTCATCGGCGCCATCCCGGTTGGCGCCTCCGATTCGCGCACCGCGGTGAATTTGAGCGTAGGCGGCCGATCGCAAATGGTCAGCGTTGTTGCCGCCGCAACCTTGCTCGCGGCCCTGGTCTTTCTGGCGCCTGCTCTCAGGATTATCCCGATTCCCACGCTTGGCGCGATCCTGATGGCGACGGCCCTGGGCCTGATCGATTTCACCGCACTCAGGCAGATCTGGCGCATAAGCCGGATGGAATTCGTCTTTGCATTCATTGCTCTGCTGGGCCCGATCAGCCTGGGCGTCCTCAACGGTGTCCTGCTCGCGATTGCCGCGACGCTGGTCTATATCCTTCGCAAGACCATGTTTCCCCGCGATGCCATGTTGGGCCGCATTCCGGGACGAGATGCATTTTACAAATTGCACCGCACGCCCGAGGCCAGGCAGGTACCCGGCCTCGCCATTTGCCTGATCCAGGGAGCCCTGCTGTTTTTCAATACCGACTATATCGAGTCGCGCCTTCGTTCGATTGCCGACAATCTTTCCGCCGACACCCGGTGGTTATTATTGGACGCCAGCTCCATTCCCCAGATCGATAGTTCTGCGGCCGAGATGCTCACTCAGCTGTGTATCGAATTTCGCGAGCGCGGGATAAAATTCGGCCTAGCAGAGCTTCATGCCGAGGCGCGTGAAATGCTCGATCGGGCAGGGGTCATCGAGTGCATTGGATCCGATATGGTGTTCGACGTACTCGAAGACGCCTATAGGTTTTTCGAGGCCAGCAATGACCGCCCGAAACAATAAGGCGTAACCGTCAGCTGCAATCAGCGGCCGGTGAACTTCGCCGGCCGCTTCTCGAGGAATGCTGCAACCCCCTCGCGATAATCGTCAGTGAAACCCAGGCGGCGCATCTCGTCGCGCTGCAGGTCAAGCTCCTCGTCAAGGCTACGCGACCAGCTGGTCCGGACGATCTGCTTGATCGCCGCAAGTCCGAGTGGGGGGAGCGCGGCGAGCTTCTCCGCCAGTGAATCGACTTCGCTGTCGAGCCATTCGCCGCCCACGCATTTCCAGATGAGCCCCCAATCGGCGGCCCGTTGCGCCTCCAGCGGTTCTCCAGTGAGCGCGAGGCCAAGTGCCCGCGCCTGGCCGACGAGGCGGGGGAGGTGCCAGCTGCCGCCGCTGTCAGGGATCAGGCCAAGGGCGGAAAAGCTCTGGATAAACTTGGCGGTGCTGGCGGCGACAACGATGTCGCATGCCAGAGCGATGTTGGCACCTGCGCCCGCGGCGACGCCGTTCACCTTGGCGATCACTGGCTGGGGCAGGGCAGCAAGGGTTCGGATCAGCGGATTCCAGCTTTCCTCGACCGTCTCGCCAAGGTCGACTGCCTCCCCGGGCGCAACCGCGCGGTCGTTGAGATCCTGTCCGGCGCAGAAGGCGCGGCCCGCGCCGGTCAGGATGACAACTCGGGCATCTCCGAGATTGGCCAAGGCCTCGCGCAGCTCGGCGTGCATTGCACGAGTGAAGCTGTTGAGACGGTCGGGGCGGTTTAGCGTAATGCGGGCGATGCCGTCGGAGATCGCCACTTCGATGGTTTCATAATCCATGGGAACGGGTCTAGCCGCGTGGCTCGCGCGTTTGAAGTGCACAGGCGAAATGGTTAGATGAGGACAATGTACACCACCGAACTCAACAAGAACGTCAAGCCGATCGAGGTTGCGGAGGACCCGGAGCTGGTTGCCGCCTTCGAAGCGCGGGTCGCAGCGGACGAATTCATCGAGCCCAAGGACTGGATGCCCGATGCCTACCGAAAGACGTTGGTTCGGCAAATTTCGCAGCATGCCCATAGCGAGATCGTCGGCATGTTGCCTGAGGGCAATTGGATCACGCGGGCCCCATCACTACGCCGAAAGGCGATCCTGCTGGCAAAGGTCCAGGACGAAGCGGGGCATGGCCTATATCTCTATTGCGCTGCCGAGACGCTTGGGACGAGCCGAGAGGAGATGATCGAGGCACTCCACTCGGGGAAGGCCAAATATTCGACGATCTTCAACTATCCGACACTGACCTGGGCCGACATTGGTGCGATCGGCTGGCTCGTCGACGGTGCGGCGATCATGAACCAGGTGCCGCTACAACGCACCAGCTATGGCCCCTATGCCCGTGCCATGGTCCGGGTATGCAAGGAGGAAAGCTTCCACCAGCGCCAGGGCTATGAAATCATGATCGCGCTGGCCAATGGCACGGCGGAGCAGAAGCGGATGGCGCAGGACGCTTTGAACCGCTGGTGGTGGCCGAGCCTGATGATGTTTGGCCCGCCGGACGACAATAGTCCTAACACCGAGCGATCGATGCGCTGGCGTATCAAGCGTGAGACCAATGACGAACTTCGCCAGAAATTCGTCGACATCACCGTACCGCAGGCCGACTTCCTCGGCCTTTCCGTTCCCGATCCGGAAGTGCAATGGAACGAAGCGAAGGGCGGTTATGATTTCGGCGAGATCGATTGGGAAGAATTTTACGCAGTGGTCCGCGGTGAAGGCCCGGTCGCCAGGGAGCGGATGAAGGCCCGGATCGAGGCGTGGGAAGATGGCGCGTGGGTGCGCGATGCTGCCGCCGCGCACGAATTCAAACGGCGCCAGCGGGCTGCGGCCTGAGGCGACGGCATTTAGGGGAGACGCTAATGTCCGGTCACGATTGGCCGCTCTGGGAAGTGTTTGTGCGCGCGAAGGGCGGGCTCAACCACCGTCATGTCGGAAGCGTTCATGCACCCGACGCCGAGCTGGCACTTCGCCATGCCCGCGACACTTACACTCGGCGGTTGGAGGGGGTGTCGCTTTGGGTCGTGCCGTCATCGTCGATCGTCGCGTCCGATCCGGCCGACGCCGGGCCCTTGTTCGAGCCGGCAGAGGATAAGATCTACCGTCACCCGACTTTCTACGACATTCCCGATGTCGTGAAGCACATCTGATGCCAACGCTTCCTGCAAGTGAAGTGGATGTCGAGGAAAAAGTCGAACTGGCTTTTGTCGATTATTGCCAGCGCCTGGGAGACGATGCGCTGATCCTTGGCCAGCGGATTAGCGAATGGTGCGGCCATGCGCCGGTACTGGAAGTCGACCTAAGTCTTGCCAATCTGGCGCTCGACCTGATCGGGCAGGGGACGAATTTCCTCGGTCTCGCCGGGGACGCCAACAAGCTGGCGTTTCATCGCGACGTTCTCGACTGGAAAAATTGCCTGCTGGTCGAGCAGCCAAATGGCGATTTCGCGCAAACGATCGCGCGGCAGATGCTGTTCTCGACCTGGCAGCACATGCTGTACCAGCGACTGGCCAATTCGAGCGATGCGCGGATCGCGGGCGTCGCTGCCAAGGGCGTCAAGGAAGTGGCATACCACCGGGAACTGGCCGCCGATTGGGTAATACGCCTGGGCGACGGTACCGAGGAGAGCGCTCGACGGATGGCGCAAGGCCTCGACTGGTGCTGGCGCTTCATTCCCGAGTTGTTCGAGGTCGATGAGGTGCTGGCCGGGCTCATCGAGCGCGGCATCGCCACCGATCCGCGCGAGTTTGAGGCCGAGTATCGCGCCGAGATCGATCGGGTACTGACCGAAGCAAAGCTGGATGCGCCGGCGGAGCAGCGGCCGATCCTTGGCGGTCGGCGCGGCCACCACAGCGAGCATCTCGGCCATCTGCTGGCGGTGATGCAATTCCTGCCCCGCACCTATCCTGACGCGACCTGGTAATGGCTGAGCATTTCTACCCGCTCAGGGTCGCGGAGATCGTGCCTGAGACCGAAGAAGCCTATTCGATCCGGTTCGAAGTGCCGGAAGAGCTGAAAGACGCCTTTCAGTTCAAGGCGGGGCAGCATCTGACGCTTCGGACGGAGCTTGGCGGCGAAGAGGTGCGGCGCAACTATTCGCTTTGCACCGCCCCGGCCGACGAGGAGCTAATGGTTACCGTCAAGCGGATCGCGGGCGGTGTATTTTCGAACTGGGTCGGCGAGCAGTTGAAAGCCGGCGATACGCTGGACGTCATGACGCCTCACGGGTCGTTTACGACCGAATTCGATCCGAGCGCGAAGCGGCATTATGTGGGCTTCGCCGGCGGTTCCGGCATTACGCCGGTAATCTCCTTGGTCCGAACGGCACTGAGCGTCGAGCCGGGCAGTCGCTTCACCCTATTCTACGGTAACCGCGACTCCAATTCGGTCATCTTCCTGGAGGCGCTGGCGGCGCTGAAGGACAGCTATCTCGGCCGGTTCGAGCTCTATCATTTCCTCAGCGATGAAGAGGGTGATGTCGAGCTGTTCAACGGTATGCTCGACCGTGAGACGTGTGACGAGGCGATCGAGCATCTGATTGACCAGCCCGAGGAGGTGGACGCCTGGTTTATCTGCGGCCCCGGACCGATGATGGACGCCGCCGAGGCAGCGTTGCTTGATCGGGGCGTAGCGAAAGAGCGGATTCACATCGAGCGTTTCACCGCTGGCCGGCCTTCTGCAGCGCTCGCAGCGCAAATGGCGGCGTTGCAGGAGGAAGCGGCTGGGCTAACGCTCAGCGTCACGCTCGACGGACGAACGCGCAAGGTCGAATTTTCAGCCGCCAACATCCTCGATAGTGCGCGAGAGGCCGGGATGCCCGCGCCGTTCGCGTGCAAAGCGGGAGTTTGCGCGACCTGCCGAGCCAAGGTTACCAAGGGAAAGGTCGAGATGGCCGCGCGCTATGGACTGACCGACGAGGAAATTGCGGCGGGATATGTGCTGACGTGCCAGTCGGTGCCTGTCGGAGAGGGGGTGGCGGTGGACTATGACGCGTGACTGTCGCATCCCGATCCGCTAGTTCCCAAACCATGCTGGACCAGCCGACCATGACCGGGCCAAACGGGGGCGCCCAATTTTTCGATGCTCTTGGCGATGTGCAGAGCGACTCGCTGCTCGCGCTGATCGCCATGGCCAATGCCGATCCTCGGCCGGACAAGATCGACGTCGGTGTCGGTGTTTATCGTGATGGCGTCGGCAATACGCCGATCCTCCGAGCGGTGAAAACTGCCGAAAAACGGTTGTGGGAGACCCAGAAAAGCAAAAGCTACATCGGCGGGTTCGGCGACAAGCGCTACACCGAGCTACTGAGACCGATCGTTCTTGGCCGCCATGCGAATGACGACCGCATCGCCGGACTTCATACTCCGGGCGGCTGCGGTGCACTTAGCCTTGGCTTTAAACTGATCGCTACGGCGCATCCCAACGCCAAGGTCATGGTCGGAACCCCGACCTGGCCCAACCATATTCCGGTCGTTCAGGCCGCTGATCTGAATATCGCCGAATATGGCTACTACGACCGGCTTGAGAGGCGAATCCGCTTCGACGAGATGATGGCCGCGTTGAATGGTGCCAACAAAGGCGACGTGGTGTTGCTCCACGGATGTTGCCACAATCCAACCGGCGCCGACCTCAGCGACAGCCACTGGTCCGACGTAGTCGAAGCGGTCTCGAGGCGCGGTCTGATCCCATTCGTCGACATTGCCTATCAGGGATTGGGCCGCGGTTTCGCCGAGGATGCTGCGGGGCTGCACTTGTTACTCGACGCGTGCGACGAAGTGATCATCTCCCAAAGCTGCGACAAGAATTTCGGCGTCTATCGCGACCGGGTCGGCTCGCTGTTCATCAAGACGGCGGCCGCGGACCAGAGCAAGCGGGCAATGGGTCATGTCGTCCAAATCGCGCGCGAGATGTGGTCGATGCCGCCCGATCATGGAGCGGCAGCGGTACGAATTGTTCTCGAGGACGAGGCGCTTCGGGCTGATTGGAATGCGGAGGTCGGTGAGATGCGCGACCGGATCAACAGGATCCGCAGCCAGATCGCCGGAGCCGACCCGCGACTGGCCTATATCGGCGGGCAGTTTGGAATGTTTTCGATGCTTCCAGTGACCGTCGAGCAGGTACGCGAACTGCGCGAGCGTCACGCCATCTACATGGCCGACAGCGGCCGTTTTAACGTAATCGGCATGGCCGATGCCGCGGTCGACCGGTTCATTACCGCCATTGTCGAGGCGATGAATGGCTGACGCTGCCGCAGAGGTAGACTTTAGGCCCAAGGCAGGAATTGATTGGGCGGAGGTCGCGCGACTGGTGACGACCAGCCGGGCCATGGACGAGCTGGAGGAAACCCGGCTCGTTCCCGAAAAAAAGGTACTCTACCAGTTTTCGGCGCGCGGTCACGATATGGCGCAGGTCATACTTGGCATGCACTTGCGGGACGGCGATGCGGCGTGCGGCTATTATCGTTCGCGGCCGATGCTCCTGGCACTGGGTGTCCCGTTGGCTGACGCCCTGGGGTCGGGAATGGGTCGCGCGGGCGGTTATTCGGACGGACGCGATATCGGTGTCGTGTTCAATTACCCCAATCCGGGCGGCGCCCATGCGCTTCCCATGTGCGGAGGCGTGGGTGCGCAATATGCCCCGGCTGCGGGCTGGGCTCAGGCCATCACCTACAAGGCGCAGGTCCTGGGCGATCGGGATGATGGCGCCCTCGCTGTGGTGCTGGGAGGCGATGCAAGCTGCGCCACCGGCGGATTTTGGTCCGCGCTAACAATTGCGACTACACAATCTTTGCCATTGCTGTTTTACATCGAAGACAATGGCTACGGCATCTCGGTCCCGTCCGATTACCAGACACCGGGCCGTGACATCGCCGCGAACCTCGCCAGCTTCAAGAACCTCACCATCTGGAATGGCGATGGCACCGACCCGGCCGAGGCAGAGCGGCTGATCGGGGAAGCCGTCGCCCATGTCCGCGGACGCAAGAGTCCGGCGCTGATCCGCCTTACCGTGCCGAGGCTTGAGGGACATAGTTTCCAGGATACCCAGACCTACAAGTCTGAAGAGACCGTCAAGGCCGAATGGGCCCGCGACCCCCTACCCAAATTGAAGGCGTTCGCGGCGGAGCTCGACTGGGGGCTGATCGAAGCTTCAGTTGAGCAGGAGGTCGAGGCCGCGCGAGCCGAGGCCGAGGCGCGGGGCATTTCGTCGCCCGACCGAGTGACGGAGCACATCTTCTTCGAAGGTGAGGCGAGCAGGATCGGTGGCGGTGCCGGCCTCAGTCTTGATGGCACGACCGACCAGCCTCAGCCCGAGGGCCAGCGGATCAATATGGTCACTGCCATCCGCCGTGTGCTCGACCAGGAGTTGGAAGCTAATCCGAAGGTGCTGGTGTTTGGCGAGGATGTGGGCCCCAAGGGCGGCGTCCATGCGGTGACTCTTGGCCTTCAGGAGAAATACGGCGTGGAGCGAGTGTTTGATACTTCGCTCAACGAGGAAGGCATTGTCGGCCGCGCTGTTGGCATGGCGTTGGCGGGCCTGATGCCAGTGCCGGAAATCCAGTTCCGAAAATATGCCGAACCTGCGACTGAGCAGATCAACGATTGCGGAACCATGCGGTGGCGCACCGCCAATCGCTTCTCGGCACCGATGGTGCTTCGCATCCCTGGCGGCTTCTTCAAATGCGGCGATCCCTGGCACAGCCAGACGAACGAGGTGCAGTTCGTCCACAACCCGGGCTGGAAGGTGGCAGTGCCTTCAAACGCCGAAGATGCGGTTGGGTTGTTGCGTGCCAGCTTGCGAGGCAGCGATCCGGTGATCTTTTTCGAGCATCGCGCCATGCTCGACGATGCCTGGGCGCGGCGGCCCTGGCCGGGCGACAAGTTTGTGCTGCCATTCGGCGAGGCGAGGAAGACCCGCGAAGGCGATAGGATCACCATCGTCACCTGGGGCGCGATGGTGCCGCGCTGCGAGGCGGCGGCGGAAGGCATCAGCGCCGATGTCATCGACCTGCGGACGCTGATGCCGTGGGATCGCGAAGCAGTGCTCGAAAGTGTACGCCGGACTCGTCGCTGCCTGATCGTTCATGAGGACCTTCGCACTGGCGGCTTCGGCGCGGAGATCGCCGCTGTGGTTGCCGATGAGGCCTTCCTCGATCTCGACGCGCCCGTAGCTCGCGTTACCATGCCGGACGTGCCGAGCCCGCATCATCCGAAATTGCTCGAATGGGCGGTGCCTAGCGTGGAAAAGATCCGCGCTGAAATCGACCGGCTGGTGGGGTTCTAGATGATCGAGGTTCGTGTTCCCGACGAGCAGGAGGGCACCAAGGCGGTCGTCCGCGCCTGGCTCAAGCAGATCGGCGACGCGGTGGCGGAGAATGATCCGCTGGTCGAGCTCGAGACCGACAAGGTGACGCAGGAGGTGCCCTCGCCTGCGGCGGGGGTGTTGGTGGAGATTTTGCTCGACACGGACGATGAAGCCGAGCCCGGGGCGCTGTTGGCGCGAATTTCGTCAGACGCCAGCCACGTTCGTCCTGAGCGGAGGCCGGAGGCCGAAGTCGAAGGGCGCGCGGCACAGGCCTCAGAGGAGCGCGCTTCGACTTCGCTCAGGACGAACGAGGTTAGCGAATTACGGCTTTCGCCGTCGGTGAAGCGCGCGCTCTCGCAGCACAACATCGATCCTTCGCGCATCCAGGGCACCGGCCGCGCCGGCCGCATTACTCGCGATGATGTTGACCGGGCGGTAGCCACATCGTCCGCGATCAGCGTTAGAGAGCCCACAACAGCGCAACCGCGCCACTTCGCGGGCGGCGATATCCCGCATGACCGGATGCGGCTCAAGATCGCAGAGAATATGGTTCGGGCGGTCGCCGAAGCACCACATGTCACTGCGTTGTTCGAGGCCGATTTCTTGGCGATCACGGCGCACAAAGCGGCCATGGCGGCCAAGGGCGTCAAGCTCAGCTACACTGCTTACTTGGTCAAGGCCGCCGCCGAGGCGATGGCTATCGCTCCAGCGATAAACGGGCGCTGGGAAAAGGATCGGATCGCGGTTTCGTCGACGATCAACGTCGGCATCGGGACCGCGTTGGGCGAAAAGGGCCTGGTCGTGCCGGTGGTCAAGGACGCCGGGTCGCTTAGCCTGGAGGAAGTCGGCCGCAAACTTGATGACCTGACCAGCCGCGCCCGCTCGGGAAATCTTTCTGCTGCCGACGTGTCGGGCGGAAGCTTCACAATCTCCAATCACGGCGTGTCGGGCAGCTTGCTCGCCGCGCCGATTATCCTCCACGCCGGCCAGGCAGCCATCCTCGGTGTCGGCAAGCTGGAGAAGCGGGTCGTGGTGCGGGAAGTGAACGGTCAGGACGCGATCCTCATCCGACCAATGGCCTACGTCACGCTGACCATCGACCATCGCGTGGTCGACGGGCATCAAACCAACGCCTGGCTGACCCGCTTCGTCGAAGCGCTCGAAAGCTGGCCTTCCGCTTGATCAGGCAGCCAGTTCGGCGCTGAGCGCTCTCATCAGTGCCTCTACATCGTTCGAGCTGTTGTAGAGGTGGAGCGAGGCACGCAACCCAAGAAATCCTGACAGCTCGACCACGCGAATATAGACCTTATGCCGCATCAGCAGGTTGCGGCGCAGGGCATGTACGTCGACCGAGTCCGGCAAGCAGAAGGCGAGATTGGCCGAAGTGAATGTGCCATCGCGCGGCGATGGAATGCTTACCTGATTGAGCCCCGACAATGCGTCGTAAAGTTCGGCGCGCAGTTTCCGGTTGTGCGCTTCAATGCATTCCAATCCGACGGCCTGGACATAATCGATTGCCGCCCCAAGCCCTATCATCCCGGCTATGTTGGCGATGCCAGTCGAATCGGAGTTCGGGCGGCGGCCAGCGGATAGGGGCAATGCATCGAGTGCGCCGGCCAAGTCTTCGCTGAGATAAAGCAGGCCCGTGCCTTTGGGTCCGAGGAGCCATTTATGGCCACTTGCGGCATAGGCGTGACAGCCGATCGCCTTGACATCGACTGGCATCGCGCCCGGCCCCTGGGCACCGTCGACGATCGTCCAGCAGCCATGCTCGCGGGCACGGCGGCATAGTTCCGCTGCTGGAAGCCTGACTCCGGTCGTGAACAATATGTGTGAGAAAGACACGACGCGGGTGCGGGGGCCTATCGCGTCGGCGAAGCGCTCGACGACCGCGACCGGATCGCTTTCATCCGGTGCGATTGGCACCACATCTACCTGCACCCCAAACCGCCGCGCTACCCAGTCCCAGCAGAGCCGGCCGCCGGGATGCTCATGGTCGGTTGTCAGGATTCGGTCGCCGTGTGACAGCTTGAGCCCCTGGGCAATCAGGAACATTCCCTGAGTGGTGCTGGTCGTGAGGATGATATCATCGGTAATGCAGCCCAACAGGCCGGACGCCTTGGCGCGTACCTTTTCGAGTTCGCCTAAGCCCGCGCCATAGGTCTCTCGAACCGGATTGGCTTCCACCTGCACCATGGCGGCAACTGTCGCATCGAACACCGGGCGAGGTGTGGCACCGACGCCGCCGGTTTGCAGGTGGACGATACCGGGCGCGAGCATAATGTCGTCCGAGGGGATGAGGCCGACAGTCATGCGACTATGAACGCTTTGCGTAATTCCAAGGTTCAGTGCGTCTTGAAGAGCGCGGCTTCCTCTGATCCGCCTGTAGCATCGCCCGCACTGTAGCTATGCGCGCCGGTGCCGGCGAGGTGGCCTCCCTGGACAATCAGATACTCGTCGCGGATCGGCCGACCTTCGAAGAAACATTCGAGGATTTCGCGCGTGCCCGCCGCATAGCGCGCTTGTGCCGACAGGCTGGTGCCCGAGATATGGGGAGTCATGCCTTCATGCGGCATGGTTCGCCATGGATGGTCGCGCGAAGCGGGCTGGGGGAACCAAACGTCCCCCGCATAACCTGCCAGCTGCCCGCTTTCGAGCGCGGCGACGACTGCGTCGCGGTCGACGATCTTTCCGCGCGCGGTATTCACCAGATAGGCGCCGCGTTTCATCCTGGCGATCATTGACGCGTCGAACAGATTCTCGGTTTCGGGGTGAAGCGGGCAATTGATGGTGACCACGTCGCACATGCCGATCATGTCCTCGACGCTGTCGTGCCAGGTCACGCCCAGCTCCCGCTCGACATCTTCGGGCAGGCGATAGCGGTCGAAATAATGGAGGTGCATGTCGAACGGCTTGAGGCGCCGAAGCACGGCGCTACCGATCCGTCCCGCAGCAACGGTTCCAACATGCATCCCCTCGACATCGTATGATCGTGCGGCGCAGTCGGCGATGTTCCAACCGCCTTTGCGAACCCAGTCGTGGGATGGAAGATAATTGCGCACCAAACTGAGGATCATCATCACCACATGCTCGGAGACGCTGATCGAATTGCAGTAGGTGACTTCGGCGACAGTTATGCCGCGGTCGATTGCCGCCTGAAGGTCGACGTGATCAGAGCCGATGCCGGCCGTGAGTGCTAGCTTCAGATTCTTCGCCTTGGCGATGCGCTCGGCGGTCAGGTAGGCCGGCCAGAAGGGCTGTGAGATGACCACGTCCGCATCGACCAGCTCGCGTTCGAACTGGCTATCCGGACCATCCTTGTCTGACGTCACGACCAACGTATGGCCATTGCTTTCCAAATATTTGCGCAGGCCAAGTTCGCCCGATACGCAGCCAAGTAGGTCGCCTGGACGGAAGTCGATCGCGCTCGGGGTCGGCAGGGTGGTACCATCCGGGTAGCGGTCCAGTTTGGGCAGATCGTCGCGGGGATAGGATCGCGGCATGCCGTCGATCGGATCGTCGTAAAGGACACAAAGGATCTTCGCCATTGTCGATTCCTTTCGCCAAGAGGAGCCGCTTCTTGGCCAATTTCCGACAAGAGTCGAGGAGATGCCGCACCCAACATCAGATTGATCGGCACTTGGATCATTGGGAAATTTCGGGCGCAATGCTCAGATGATTGTCGGGTTTGCGCCCAAAGCTGCCGTTAGCCTAACGGCCGATTACATCGCATTGTCCATCGATGTGCGGAATCCCAGCGAATTGAGATGAATCAAAATCAGCGCCGCGCGACTGTGTGAGGGTGCGAGCCATGGAGAACATGATACCGACCCGCGGTGAGCAAATGGCGGCCCTGCGACGCGCTAGTATGGCCGCCGCGCCACCCATCCTCAGGGGAGGCTTCAGGCCATTCTTTCTCGGCGGTGCGGTGTGGGCGGTCGTCGCACTGGCGCTTTGGTTGTGCGTCCTCGCTGGGCAAATCACGATCCCTACTGCTTTTGATGCCTTGGCCTGGCACCGCCATGAAATGCTGTTCGGCTTCGTGGGTGCGGTGATTGCTGGGTTCCTTTTGACAGCCATTCCCAACTGGACGGGGCGGCTGCCGATTGCAGGCGCTCCTTTGGCAAGCCTGTTCGGCCTGTGGCTTGCCGGGCGCCAGGCCGTTCTATTTTCTGCCGCGCTTGGGCCAGCAGTGGCCGGTCTGATTGACGTTGGCTTCTATCTGGTGCTGGCAGGAGTGGCGGCGCGCGAAGTCATCGAGGCCAACAACCGCAATGTGCCGATCGTCGGGATGGTCCTGCTGTTTGGGATAGCCAACGGGCTCGATCATTTCGCGGCGGCCGGCATTCTCATCGACCCGGCGCTTCCCTGGCAGATGGCAGTGGCGCTTGTCACGCTGCTGATCTCGTTGATCGGCGGAAGGATCGTTCCGTCCTTCACCAGGAACTGGCTCGCCAAACGCGGTGACACGCAGGGGCTGCCGGGCCAGCCGAGCAAGTTAGATCTCGCGGCAATCGGTCTGACCGCGCTTGCGCTTCTCGCGTGGATTGCGGCTCCGTCCGGCTGGCTTCCGGCTGCGCTCCTAACCATCGCATCAGCCGCGCAGTTGACGAGGCTAGCTAGGTGGAAGGGTTGGAAGACGGTTCGAAATCCGCTCGTCCTGATCTTGCACATCGGCTACGCATGGGTGCCGATTGGACTCGCCCTGTTGGCCGCAGCCCAGCTTGGAGCGCACTTGCCTCAATCCGCGGCGGTACATGCGCTGACGGCCGGTGCCATGGGCACGATGATTCTGGCAGTGATGACCCGGGCCAGCCTAGGCCATACGGGGCACGAGCTGCGAGCCGGGCCAGCCACCTCCGTTATCTACTTGCTCGTTACGGTTGGCGCGGTGCTGCGCGTTGCGGCCCCGCTGAGTGCAGTTGATTATCGGACGGGTATGGAAATCGCCGCTCTGTGCTGGCTCGGCAGCTTCCTGCTATTCATTTTCACCTATGGGCCAATCCTGTTCGCGCCTAGACTTGGCGAAAGGTCATAGGCCGACCGGGTAGCGCGATGCGCTAGATCAATTCGTCGTGGCGCCGACTCGCTAATTTGCCTCTCGTTTTCACGGGGGAGGGATCGATGGGCTTTGAAGTCGCGCTGGCCGAGGAAATCTGGACCGCCAAATATCGCTTTGCTCCGACCGATGGCGTGGTCGACCAAGACTTCCCCGCGACGGTTACTCGCGTTGCCGGCGCTATCGCCGAAGCCGAGGCGCTTGAAGCTCGCTCGACTTGGTTTGAACGCTTCCGAGAATCGATGCTTGATTTCCGGTTCCTGCCTGCAGGGAGAGTGATAGCGGGGGCAGGCACTGCTCGATCGGTGACTTTGTTCAATTGCTTCGTGATGGGCACCGTCCCCGATAGCCTCGGCGGTATCTTCGATCACCTTCGCGAAGCCGCCCTGACCATGCAGCAAGGTGGTGGCGTCGGGATCGACTTTTCAACGATCCGACCGAATGGCGCACCGGTCGAAGGAGTAGGCGCGGACGCCTCCGGCCCGCTGTCATTCATGGATTGCTGGGATTCGATGTGCCGGACTGTCCATTCCGCCGGCCAACGGCGCGGGGCCATGATGGGATGCCTGACGATCGATCATCCCGATATCGAGGCGTTCATCGACGCCAAGCGGGATTCGCAGCGTCTCAGGAACTTCAACCTGTCTGTCCTGGTCAGCGATGCATTCATGGGCGCCTTGGGCACGGACGCTGATTGGCCGCTCCAATTCCAGGGTAAAGTTTATCGAACTGTAAGAGCACGCGATCTTTGGGAACGGCTCATGCGCTCAACCTATGATTGTGCAGAGCCCGGCGTGATCTTCATCGATCGGGTCAATGCCGCGAACAACCTTCGGCATTGCGAGACGATCAGTGCCAGCAATCCTTGCGGGGAGCAGATGCTTCCTCCCTATGGCGCCTGCCTCTTGGGTTCGATCAATCTTGCCCGACTGGTTGATCGGCCGTTCGAGGAAGGGGCCGAAATCAACGAGGAGGAACTGGCTGAGCTCACTGCCACCGCTGTGAGGATGCTCGACAATGTCATCGACATCTCACGCTACCCCCTGCCGCAGCAGGAGGCAGAAGCGAAAGCCAAGCGTCGCATTGGCCTGGGCGTGACCGGCCTGGCCGATGCGTTGTTATTTTGCGGCAAGATCTATGGCAGCAGCGAGGCGGTCGAGCAGACCCGGCGGTGGTTGGCTGTCATCAAGCGCGAAGCTTACCGGACGTCGGCCCGGTTGGCGGCCGAGAAGGGGCCATTCCCGCTATACGATGAAATCATGATGGAGACGCCAAACCTACAGTGCCTTGACGACCAAACGCGGGCGCTGATCGCTGAGCACGGGCTCCGCAACGGCTGCCTGACCTCGATTGCGCCGACCGGCACGACGTCGCTGCTCGCGGGGAACGTCTCGTCCGGAATCGAGCCGGTGTTTGCTTACTCCTATGAGCGCCGTCGCCTCCAGCCGGACGGCAGCGCTCGGTTCGAGCCGGTCGAGGATTATGCGATGCATGTCTGGCGGCAGGTTAAGGGAGATGAGCCGCCACCGGCGGAGCTGTTCGTTAGCGCTCAGACCCTGAAACCATCCGATCACCTGGCGATGCAGGCCGCTGCTCAGGCCTTGGTCGACAGTTCGATTTCGAAGACCGTCAACTGCCCCGAAGACATTGCCTTCGACGAGTTCGCCGACATTTACGTCGAAGGATATCATCTGGGCTGCAAGGGGCTGACGACCTATCGCCCTAACGCGGTGACCGGATCGGTGCTCAAGCTGTCGGCGACCGACGAGTCGACCAGGGAGGATATGGCCGAAGTCGAATTGGCCCCTCGAAGCGAAGCGCTGCACGGCACGACCTACAAGCTAAAGTGGCCTGAAAGCGCGCATGCTGTTTACGTGACGATCAACGACATCGAATTCGAGGGTGATAGCCGGCCGTTTGAGATTTTCGTGAACTCCAAGAACATGGAGCACTATGCCTGGACGCTCGGCCTGACTCGCATGATTTCGGCGGTTTTCCGACGGGGCGGCGATGTCTCGTTCGTGCCTGAAGAGCTAAAGGCGGTGTTCGACCCAAGGGGCGGCGCATGGATGAAGGGTCGATATGTCCCGTCGCTGCTCGCGGCCATCGGCGAGGTGATCGAGCGCCATATCGGCGAAGCGGCAGTGGAAACCGGTCCCAGGGCGGACGCGCCGGTCGCCGCAGTTGGCGCGAAACCTTGCTGCCCCCGTTGCGGTGCGGCGGCCCTGATCCGGGTCGAGGGGTGCGACAAATGCCTTGAATGCGGCCATTCGAAGTGCGGCTGACTTGATTCAGATCACGCGCAGGTCTTCAAGAGTGGCCTAGCCGAATCCTCGTTTGACGTCGGAGTCGAAGCGGGATGGATGCAGTGACGGCCACCGTGCCTGGATCAATGGTCGACAGCTTCGGCCGCAGGATCGACTATGTCCGCATTTCGGTGACCGATCGGTGCAACCTGCGCTGCCGCTACTGCATGGCGGAGCATATGCAGTTCCTGCCCAAGCGCGACATCCTCACATTGGAGGAGATCGTCGAGCTAGGCGACATCTTCATCGCCCGCGGCGTCAGGCGGATCCGGCTGACCGGCGGCGAGCCGCTGGTCCGGCGCGGTGTAGGCGAGCTGTTCCGAGCGCTCGGCAGTCGCATCGGCCATGGCCTGGAAGAAGTGACGCTGACTACCAACGGCGTGCTGCTATCTCAGTTCGCCCCTCTTTTGGCTGATTCCGGCGTGCGCCGGGTCAACGTCAGCCTCGACAGCCGCCGCCCCGACCGCTTTGCCCACATCACCCGCGGCGGGGAGTTGGGCAGCGTGCTGAGGGGCGTCGCCGCGGCGCGGGAAGCTGGCCTTAAGGTCAAGATCAACATGGTCGCGCTGGCCGGGCTCAACGACGATGAGTTCGAGGACATGCTGCTATGGTGCAATGGCGAGGGGTTCGATCTCACGCTGATCGAAACCATGCCGCTGGGCGAGGTCGAGGAAGACCGAACCTGCCACTACTTGGCGCTCGACACCGTCAGGCACGAGCTCGAGCAACGCTTCACCTTGGTTCCGTCGCTAAGCCGCACCGGCGGTCCGGCGCGCTATTATGAAGTATCGGGCTTGTCCGTGCGGCTCGGCATGATCACGCCGTTGAGCGCCAATTTCTGCGCAGGCTGCAATCGGATCCGGGTCGCCGCCACCGGTACGGTTTATGGGTGCCTGGGCCATGACCAGAAGGTCGAGCTTCGCGACGCCTTGCGCTCGGGTGGGGCGGGGCAGGTTGACGCCATGCTCGACCGGCTGCTGGCCGGCAAGCCGAAAGGGCATGACTTCCACATTGCGGCGCCACGGCCGGCGGTCGCACGTCACATGAGTGTCACCGGCGGTTAGGGGGGAGGGCGGAAATGATCTTGATCAAAGCCCTGGTCGAACAGGTCGGCCAGATAGACCCAGCGAAATGCATTTCGAAGGATCCATCCGATGACCGCGACCGTGGCTGAAGCCCCTGCACCCGGCGCCAATCGCGCCCTGTGGACCAGCACCGTAGCTTTCACGACCTGCTTCGCCGTGTGGACGATATTCTCGATCATCGGCATCGGGGTGAAGGATCAGCTCGGCCTTAGCGAGACCCAGTTCGGCCTCCTCATCGGCACGCCGATCCTCACTGGCTCGCTGATCCGGGTCGTCCTCGGTGTCTGGGCGGACCAGATCGGCGGGCGGCGGGTGTTCGCCGGCGTCATGATACTGGCCGCGATCGCCACCTACCTGACATCCTATGCGGATACTTACGGCGAACTGCTGGTCGCCGCGCTGGGCGTTGGCATTGCCGGCGGTTCTTTTTCCGTTGGCGTTACCTATGTTTCGAAATTCTTCCCGCCCGCAAAACAGGGCACCGCGCTCGGAATCTTCGGGGCGGGCAACGTCGGCGCGGCGGTCACCAAATTCCTTGCCCCCTTCGTCATGGTCGCCTCCGGATGGCAGGCTGTCGCTGTCGCGTGGGCCGCGGGGCTCGTGGTCATGGCGGTCCTGTTCCTGGTGCTTACCAAGGAGGACCCCGAACAGCAGGCCCGCGCCCGCGAAAACCGCAAGGCTGCGCCCATGGCGAGCCAGCTGTCGGTACTGAAGAATATCCAGGTGTGGCGCTTCGCGCTCTATTATTTCTTCGTGTTCGGCGCGTTCGTAGCGCTGGCGCTATGGCTGCCGCGCTACCTGATCGGCGTCTATCACCTTGATGTGAAGTCCGCGGGCATGCTCGCCGCTTTCTATTCGGTGCCGGCCAGCTTGTTCCGAATCTACGGCGGCACCCTGTCGGATCGCTACGGTGCCCGATCAGTGATGTATGTCACCTTTGCCGTGTCGGTGTTGTGCACCTTCATGCTGTCCTATCCGCCGACCACCTACATCATCGAGGGGGTCACGGGACCCATCACCTTCCGCACCGAAATGGGTCTGATCCCCTTCCTGGTAGTGATCTTCATCCTCGGCTTCTTCATGAGCCTTGGGAAAGCCGCGGTGTTCAAGCACATCCCGGTTTATTACCCCAACCATGTCGGCGCCGTCGGCGGGCTGGTCGGCATGGTCGGCGGTCTTGGCGGGTTCGTCCTGCCGCTTGCTTTCGGCGCGCTCAACGATCTGACCGGTGTGTGGACCAGCTGTTTTGTGCTGCTGTTCGCACTGGTGTCCGTTGCGCTGGCCTGGATGCACTTTGCCATCCGCCATATGGAGGCGACGGCAGCCCGCAAAGGCGTCAGCGAAAAGATGCCCGAGTTCCCAGAGATGCGGGGCTTTGGCGAGCCCGGCGTCGTTGTTCCGCCGCGCGCCGGTCCGATCGCCGACTGGCGGCCGGAAGACCCTGAATTCTGGCGCAGCGGAGGCCGAGCGGTCGCACGCCGGAACCTGTGGGTTTCGACCTATTGCCTGCTGCTGTCGTTCGCTGTGTGGATGGTGTGGTCGGTTGTGGTCGCGCGGCTTCCGGCGATCGGCTTCGAATTCACGACTGGCCAGCTCTTCTGGCTCGCCGCTCTACCCGGCCTGTCGGGTGCAACCTTGCGCATTTTCTACGCCTTCCTTGTTCCGATTTTCGGCGGGCGCCTGTGGACCACCTTGTCGACCGCATCGCTGCTGATCCCGGCTTTCGGCATCGGCTATGCGGTGCAGAATCCGGAAACGCCCTATCTGATTTTCCTGGTGCTGGCCCTGCTGTGCGGCTTCGGCGGCGGCAACTTTGCGTCGTCGATGGCCAACATCAGCTACTTCTTCCCCAAGGCTGAGAAGGGCAATGCCCTGGCCATCAACGCCGGCCTCGGCAACCTCGGCGTCAGCGTCATGCAGTTCCTGGTGCCGGTGGTGGTGACCATGAGCTTGTTCGGAGCGCTTGGCGGCCAGGCACAGGTCGCAACCGACGGAACTCAATATTGGATGCAGAATGCGGGCTTTGTCTGGGTGCCGCTGATCATGATCGGCAGCGTCGCGGCCTGGTTTGGGATGAACGACATCCTTTCGGCCAAGGCTTCCTTCGCGGAGCAGGCTGCGATTTTTGGCCGGCTTCACACCTGGCTGATGTGCTGGCTCTACACCGGTACGTTCGGAACCTTCATCGGCATGTCGGCGGGCTTCCCGCTGCTCGCCAAGTTGGTGTTCCCCGAAGTCAATGCGCTCAAATATGCATTTGTCGGTCCTCTGCTCGGCGCGATTTCCCGTGCCGGGACGGGCTGGGTCTCAGATCGCTATGGCGGCGCGCGAGTCAGTTTGCTCGTTTTCCTGGTCCAGATCGCGGCAATCCTGGGGATGATCTTCTTCCTCGATGCCCAGAGCTTCTGGGGATTCTTCTCGATGGTCCTGCTGCTGTTCCTTGCCAGCGGCGTCGGCAATGCGTCGACCTTCCAGATGATCCCCGGCATCTTGCGCCAGGAAGTCGACCGGACCGAACCCGGATTGCCGGAGGTCGAGAGGAGGCTGCAGGCGGAGCGTGAATCGGCCGCGGTTATCGGCTTTACCTCTGCCATCGCCGCCTATGGCGCCTTCTACATTCCCAAGGCCTACGGCTCGTCGATCGAGCTGACCGGTACAGCCAATGCGGCGCTGTGGGGCTTCCTTATTTTCTACGTGAGTTGCGCTGTCCTGACATGGATTGCCTACAGTGGGCCGCGCGGAATCTTGCACGATGTCGAGCGCCGCCTGGCGCCCGCCAAGACGGCGGCAATGCCCGCCTAGAAGGACCGAGCGGATGAGTCATTTTCTCGATCGGCTGAACTATTTTCGCAGGACGCGGGAAAAGTTTTCGGACGGGCACGGCATTACTACCGACGAGGCGCGCGACTGGGAGGACGCCTATCGGAAGCGGTGGGCCGCCGATAAGATCGTTCGCTCAACACACGGCGTGAATTGCACCGGTTCCTGTTCGTGGAAAATTTACGTGAAGGGCGGGATAGTCACCTGGGAAACCCAGCAAACCGATTACCCCCGCACCCGACCCGACCTGCCCAACCATGAGCCGCGCGGCTGTCCGCGTGGGGCCAGCTACAGCTGGTATCTATATTCGGGGACGCGCATCAAATATCCGTTGGTTCGCTCGCGGCTGATCAAGCATTGGCGCGAGGCGCGCAAATCGATGAGCCCGGTGGCGGCCTGGAAGTCGATCGTGCAGGACACGGATAAGCGGCGTGACTGGGTGGCGAAGCGCGGCCGCGGCGGCTTTGTCCGCGTGGGCTGGGACGAGGTGACCGAAATCATCGCTGCCGCCAATGCCTATACGATCAAGGAATATGGACCGGACCGTATCGCCGGTTTCTCGCCGATCCCGGCGATGTCGATGATCTCCTACGCGGCCGGCAGCCGATACCTGTCGCTGATCGGCGGCAACCTGCTCAGCTTCTACGACTGGTATTGCGACCTTCCGCCATCCTCACCGCAAACCTGGGGCGAACAGACTGACGTTCCTGAGAGCGCGGACTGGTACAATGCCGGTTTCCTGCTGGTGTGGGGATCGAACATCCCGATGACCCGCGCGCCCGACGCGCACTTCTATTCCGAAGTGCGCTACCGCGGCGCTAAGAGCGTGGTGATTGCGCCCGACTACAATGAGGCAGCCAAATTCTCCGACATGTGGCTGCATCCCAAGCAGGGTACGGATGCGGCGCTGGCGCTTGCGCTCGGTCATGTCGTGCTGCGGGAATTTTACGTCGATAGGCAGGCGGAATATTTTGCGGACTACACGCGCAAATATTCCGACTTTCCGTTGCTGGTTAAGCTGGTCGACCGTGCGGGAACGCTCGTTCCCGACCGCCTGATCCGTGCAGCGGACATCAAGGGCGCGCTTGGTGAAAAGTCCAACCCAGATTGGAAAGCCGTCGCCTTTGACGAGTCGAGCGGCAAGCTGGTCGCGCCAGCAGGCTCGGCTGGCTTCCGCTGGGACGAGAGCGGGAAATGGAACCTTGAGGAGAAGGACGGTCGCGGAAAGGACGTGCGGCTGCGCACTACGCTTGCCGAGAATCATGACTCGATAGAGCCCGTCGCATTCCCTTATTTCGGTGCGGAAGCGCCCCACGATTTCGTTGCGACCGACCATAGCGAGGTCCTGGTTCGCAACATTCCGGTGAAGCAGATCAAACTGGCCGATGGCAGCAGTTGCGCGGTGGCGACGGTGTTCGACCTGTTCTGCGCCAACTACGGCGTCGACCGCGGGTTTGGCGGAAGCAATGTCGCCAAAAGCTACGACGACGATACTCCCTTCTCCCCAGCCTGGGCCGAGAAGGTCACGGGCGTTCCACGCCAGGCAATCATCCAGGTTGCGCGAGAGTTCGCCGCCAATGCGGAGATGACCAAGGGACGCTCGATGGTCATCCTCGGGGCCGGCCTCAACCACTGGTACCACATGGACATGAGCTACCGCGGGATCATCTCGCTGCTCGTGATGTGCGGCTGTGTCGGCCAATCGGGTGGTGGTTGGTCGCATTATGTCGGCCAGGAAAAACTGCGTCCGCAGACCGGCTGGCTACCGCTGGCGTTCGGACTCGATTGGAACCGGCCGCCAAGGCAGATGAACGGTACCAGCTTCTTCTACGCCCATACCGATCAGTGGCGTTACGAATCCCTGCGGATGTCGGAAATCCTGTCGCCGCTCGCCCCCGACGGCGACTGGTCGGGCAGCATGATAGATTATAATGTCCGGGCGGAGCGGATGGGCTGGCTGCCGTCGGCCCCGCAGTTGCAGACCAATCCGATCGAGCTTGGCCGGAAAATTCATGCGGCCGGCGGCGATGCGACTGCGACGGTGGTCGAAGGGCTGAAATCGGGCGAACTGAAGCCGGCGTGCCATGACCCCGACAACCCGATCAACTGGCCGCGCAACATGTTCTTCTGGCGATCCAATGTGCTCGGCGCGAGCGGCAAGGGCCACGAATATTTCCTGAAGCACCTGGTGGGCTCCATGCACGGCGTGATCGGCACCGACGAGGAAGCTGCCGGGCACGACCGGCCCAAGGACGTGGTATGGCATGACGAAGCGCCGGTCGGGAAGTTGGATCTGATGGTCAACATCGACTTTCGCATGTCGACCACCAGCATCTATTCCGACATCGTCTTGCCAACCGCGACCTGGTACGAAAAGCACGACCTCAACACGTCGGACATGCATCCCTTCATCCACCCACTGTCGGCGGCGGTGGACCCGGCATGGGAGACCAAGAGCGACTGGATTATCTTCCGCGCGATCGCCAAGAAATTCTCGGACGTCGCACCGGAAGTACTGGGGATAGAACATGACGTCGTCCTGACGCCGATCCAGCACGATACGCCGGCCGAGCTTGCCCAGCCCTATGAGCCGAAGGATTGGACGAAGGGCGAATGCGATCCCGTCCCCGGCAAGACCATGTCGACCATCTCGCTGGTCGAGCGCAACTATCCCGAGACCTACGCCCGCTTCACTTCATTGGGTCCCTTGCTCGAGAAGCTTGGAAATGGCGGCAAGGGGATCGGCTGGGATACCAAGCACGAAGTCGAACTGCTCGGCGATCTCAACGGCCGGGTGCTCGACGGACCAACCGCCGGACGTCCCAAGGTCGAAAGCGACATCGACGCTTGCGAGACGATCCTGATGCTCGCGCCGGAGACCAACGGCGAAGTCGCGGTCAAGGCGTGGGGCGCCTTGAGCAAGATTACCGGCCGCGAGCATGGCCACCTTGCCCATGGCAAGGAAGAGGAGAAGATCCGCTTTCGCGATGTCGCCGCCCAGCCGCGCAAGATCATCTCCTCGCCGACCTGGTCGGGGCTGGAAAGCGAGCATGTCTGCTACAACGCCGGCTACACCAACGTCCATGAGCTGATCCCGTGGCGCACGCTGACCGGGCGTCAGCAACTCTACCAGGACCATCAGTGGATGCGGGCGTTCGGCGAGGGCTTTGTTACCTGGCGACCACCCATCGACACCAAGACGGTGCGGCAGGTGCTCGGCAAGCTGCCCAATGGCAACAATGAGATATTGCTCAACATCCTCACTCCCCACCAGAAATGGGGGATCCATTCGACCTATACCGAGAACCTCATCATGCTCAGCCTCAACCGGGGCGGGCCGACGGTTTGGATCAGTGAGGATGACGCGCGCGCCGCGGGCATCGTCGACAATGACTGGATCGAGGTGTTCAACATCAACGGCGCGCTGACCGCGCGGGCGATCGTGTCGCAGCGGATCATGCCCGGCTCGGCGATCATGTATCACGCGCAGGAAAAGCTGGTGAACACGGTCGGATCGGAAATCACCGGCCAGCGCGGCGGCATCCACAACAGCGTCACTCGGATCAACATGAAGCCGACCCATATGATCGGCGGCTATGTCCAGCTTGCCTACGGTTTCAACTATTACGGGACGGTCGGCGCCAACCGTGATGAGTTCGTAATCGTTCGGAAAATGAGCGAGGTGAACTGGTTCGACAAGGCGGCCGATGATGCCGCCAATGTCGAGGGCGGCACGGCCGACTGGGGGACCGGCGTCAAAGACGCCCAGGCCACCGGAAAGGAGGTGGCGTGATGAAGGTCCGTGCCCAGATCGCGATGGTACTGAACCTCGACAAGTGCATCGGTTGTCACACCTGCTCGATCACCTGCAAGAACGTCTGGACCAACCGCGAAGGCGTCGAATACGCCTGGTTCAACAATGTCGAGACGAAGCCTGGCATCGGCTACCCGAAGGACTGGGAGAACCAGGAGCGGTGGAAGGGCGGCTGGATCCGCAAGAAAAACGGGAAAATCCAGCCGAGGCAAGGCGCCAAGTGGCGCATCCTGTCGAAGATATTCGCCAACCCGCACCTTCCCGAGATCGACGACTTCTACGAGCCTTACACATTTGATTACGAGTGGTTGCAGGCTGCTCCGGAACTGCAAGCGCAGCCGACGGCCAGGCCGCGCTCACTCGTCACCGGCGAGACGATGAACAAGATCGAGTGGAGCGGAAACTGGGAGGACATGCTCGGCGGCGAGTTCGAGAAGCGCAGCCATGACAGCAACTTCAACGGCGTCGAGAAGGAAATTTACGGGCAGTTCGAAAAGACGTTCATGATGTACCTGCCGAGGCTGTGCGAGCACTGCCTCAACCCGACCTGTCTCGCGTCCTGCCCCTCTGGCGCAATCTATAAGCGGGCCGAGGACGGAATCGTCCTGATCGACCAGGAGAAGTGCCGCGGCTGGCGGATGTGCGTGTCCGGATGCCCGTACAAGAAAATCTATTATAACTGGTCGACCGGCAAATCGGAGAAGTGCATTTTTTGCTACCCGCGTATCGAGGTGGGCCAACCGACGGTCTGTTCGGAGACTTGCGTCGGCCGCATCCGCTACCTGGGTGTCGTGCTGTATGACGCGGACAAGATAGAGGCGGCGGCGTCGGTCGAAGATCCGAAGGACCTCTATCCGGCCCAGCTTGGGGTGTTCCTAGATCCCAATGATGTCGCCGTGCAGGAGGCGGCGCGCGCCGAGGGCATTACCGACCAGTGGCTTGAGGCCGCGACCCGCTCGCCGGTCTACAAGATGGCGGTGGAGTGGAAGATCGCCTTTCCGCTCCACCCGGAATATCGCACGCTGCCGATGGTTTGGTATGTGCCACCGCTATCGCCGATCCAGTCGGCGGCGGAGGCCGGCAAGATTTCCGCCCAGGACGGAATGCCCGACGTCCGCAGCTTGCGCATCCCGCTCAAATATCTCGCCAACCTGCTGACCGCCGGTGACGAGGAGCCGATCGCAGCAGCTCTAGAACGCATGCTGGCAATGCGTTCCTACATGCGGGCCAAGAGCGTCGAAGGGCGTATTGACGAAAGTATCCCCGAACGTGTCGGCCTTACCCGCGCCCGGATCGAGGAGATGTACAAGGTCATGGCGCTGGCGGCCTATGAGGACCGCTACGTCATCCCCACCGCCCGCCGCGAGTTCGACGAGGACGCCTACGTCCTGCGCGGCTCGTCGGGCTTCGGCTTCGGAGATCCGACCCAGGGCGCGAACAAGGTCAATTTGTTCGGCGGGGCCAAGCGCTCGCCCAACAAGCCGAACATGAAGGTGTCGACATGAAGATGACGCTGAGAACGCTTGCTGCCTTGCTCGGCTATCCGTCGGAAGAGCTCAAGGCGCATGTCGGAGAGCTGCGGATGGCGATCGAGAACGAAAGACTGCTGTCCAGCGCAGAGCGCGATCGGCTGGAGCCGTTGCTTCGCGCGCTGGAGACGGACGAACTGCTCGACTTGCAGGCTGCCTACAGCGAGCTGTTCGACCGTTCGCGGTCACTGTCGCTGCACCTGTTCGAGCATGTCCACGGCGACAATCGCGAGCGCGGCCAGGCGATGATCGACCTCGGCCAGCAATATCTGGCGAGCGGCTTCTTCTTGGAGGCCAATGAGCTGCCGGACTTCGTACCCGTCTTTCTTGAATTTGCGTCCTGCCTGCCGCCCTCCGAGGCGCGTGAGACGCTGGGGCAGCCGGCTCATGTGTTCGCCGCACTGGCGGAGCGGCTCGACAAGAGGCAGTCGCTATATGCCTCGATCTTCCATTGCCTGGTGGCGTTGACCGGGGTCCGGCCCGACATCGAGGCGCTGGCGGAGATCGACCAGAACACGCCGGCTGAGGACCCAAAGGAGATCGACGAGGAATGGGAGGAGGCGCCAGTTTCCTTCAACAATAGCGGGGCGCACGAGATGGGCGGTCCGACCGGAGTCGTCGCCAAGATCAGGGCATCGAACCGCAGCATCAGCAGGGAGGTTGGGGCATGAACGACTTTATCAACCAGCTTGCGTTTGGCTGGTACCCCTACCTTGCGGTCACCGTATTGGTCGTCGGAAGCATCTTCCGGTTCGACGCAAACCAATTTGGCTGGCGGTCGCAGTCGAGCCAGTTCCTGCGCAAGCGCCAAATGGTGATCGGCTCAAACATGTTTCACATGGGCATATTGGTGCTGCTGATGGGCCACTTCGTTGGCCTGTTAACTCCGATCAACGTGTTTGACGCACTCGGAGTCAGTCATTCGTTCAAGCAGACGACTGCCCTTGTGGTTGGCGGCATCGCAGGAGTGGTAGCTTACATTGGCTGCACGCTGTTGCTTCACCGCCGGTTGTTTGACTCCCGAATCCGCAAGAGCTCCTCCTGGGGCGATATCCTGGTTCTTGTCCTGCTCTGGACTCAGCTGACGCTCGGCATCCTCACCACTTTCTGGACGATCGAGCACCTTGATGGCAGCGAAATGGTCAAGTTCATGAGCTGGGCCAACGGCATCCTCACCCTCGACCCGGCGGCGCCTCAGCGGCTCTCCGAGGTCGCCCTGGTCTATAAGCTCCATATCATCCTTGGGCTGACCTTGTTTTTGATCACGCCCTTCACTCGACTGGTTCACATCTGGAGCGCGCCGATCGGCTTCCTGATTAGGCCTGGATACCAAATTGTCCGGTCTCGCCGGGTAGGCAGGGAGCGTTCGCCGACCCATGGCCCAGCCGGTATCGCCCCAAGCTATGGGGGCGATACGGTGATGCGAACGGCGCTGGACGAAGGCCGCGCCACATGACTCGTCGCCTCGACGTCATCAACCTCGAAGATCCGGCCCAGCGGCCCGCACCAGGGATGATGAGCTCATGTGAGACTGGCGGCTGCGGAGGCGGTCCAGAGCCGATGATCCCGCCGCCACCTACCTTTGGCGAAGTGCGGGTCAATGGCGTCGAGATCGCACCCGAGGCGATCGCTCAGGAAATCCAGCATCACCCCGCCCCGGATGCCGAAACGGCATGGACCGAAGCCGCCAGGGCGCTCGCGGTGCGCGAGTTGCTGCTGCAGGAAGCGCGCAGGCTGGGCGTCCATGCGGAGCCGGAGCGCGACGAAGCTGGGCGATGCGAGGCGGACGACGACGCACTTGTCCGGTCGCTGCTCGAGAAAGCGGTGACGCCTGCGCAGGCGGGTGAGGAAGAGTGCCGGCGCTACTACGAGGCCTATCATGAGAGGTTTCGTACGCCGGACCTGTTCGAGGCGGCGCACATTCTTATCGAGCCCGAATCCGACGACGAGGCAGCTTGGGAAGCAGCAGAGCAACGCGCCCGCGAAATCGCCCGACAAGTGGGCGACGATCCCAATGCTTTTGCCGCCGCCGCCCGCAACTGTTCGGGATGTGCTTCGGCGCAACAGGATGGCTCGCTTGGCCAGATTCGCCGCGGCGAGTTGGTGGAGTCGATCCAGCGAGGACTTGAATCGCTTGGCGACGGTGAGACGGGCCGTGAGCCGGTGCGGTCTCGCTTCGGGTGGCATGTCCTTCGGCATCAACGACGCATTCCTGGCCGCACAATTCCATTCGACATGGCAAGGAGCAAGATCGCCGATACTCTCGAGGCCCGCAGCTGGTCTTGCGAAGCGGCTCGCTACGTCGCGGGCCTTGCGGCCCGCGGAACGTTTGAGGGCATATTGATCGAAGGCGCCGGTCGCTGATGGCAATGCTCGGCGATCTGCTCGCCGCGGCGCGAGACGGGGCTGGCAATTTCCAGCCTTGGCTGAAGGTCGCCAATCCTGAACTCGCCGCAGCCGTTGAAACGGCTGCGAGTGACGAGGCTTTGACACCGACGTCCTACGTGCGAGCTGCGATCTCCGATTTTTCCCGCTTCGCAAGCGAAGAGGACTGGGCAACTTTGACCTCGACGCTCAAGCGCAGCGAGGATCCGGGTACTGCCTGCCTGATCGCGATGGTCGATTGGCGCTTGACCGCCAAGGCTTGTCCGCAACATTCCCACCAGCACAATCAGGACGGAGGAGCGGCCGATGAGCGATCCGACTAGAGATCAGCCTAAGGAAGGCCCGCTCAATCCGGCGCTGAAAAGCACCACCGAGACGGTTTATGACACGAAGCATCCGTCGCCGCCCCCGATCGACACGACATCAGCGCGCGAAGGCGAAGGGGAAGGTTGGCCGATTGCGTGGCTGATCGTTACCGTGGCTGGTGTTGCGCTGGCGATCTACCTCATGTCCTGACCGACTTCGTCGGCAATGTGAGCGCCTTGGTTCGAATTTGCGACGCCATCGAGGCACCGCACGAATTCGACGATTTCCGCTGTCAGCCCGAGAGATTCCCAACTGCAGCGCCTCCTGGAATGCGGGCTCAACATACCCTTGCTATCAAGGCTCACCACGACCGCCGAGCATCCCTCGCTTCTGGCAAGTTCATCGAGCGCGGCCGATAGGAGATTTCGGACCGGCGAAGCATGGCCAAGTTCGAAGGCAGCTATTGCCTCCACACGGAGCGCCTTGCCATGCCTGAGGCTGGTTACGGGCAGATAGGTCGCGACGCCATGAATATGCCCATCTTCGGCTTCGACGGCCAATACTCCGCCACCCTTGTCGGCAAGTTGCCTCGCGAACATTTCCCATTGGGCATTCCCAACCCAAGCCAAATGGCGGATCAACGGGTAAGCATCCGCCATGCGGTCGGGCTCGAGCTTCCTCACCAAGAGTCTGGGCATGCGCCCCTCGCGTAATATGGGAGTTTGAAGGCTAGGCGAGGAACGCTATGGCGCATTGAGCCAAATCAATGGCCACTGCGAATATTCGAGGCCGGAAACAGCCAATTGCCGTATCAAGCCAAGGGGCCCTTATCTGATCTACCTGTCGGCCATCCCTGCGAGGATTGCCAGATTCGGCCCATTACCATTTGCCGGCGGCTGGATGCCGTGACTCTCGCCAATTTGCGGGCGCTTGGCTCCATGCAACGCCTACAGGCGGGTCGGCCGATCTTCCACGAAGGAGACGCCGTCAGGAGGGTCTTCATGCTCGCCAGCGGGTCGTTGAAGATTTATTCGCTGCTTGCCGATGGGCGGCGGCAAATCACCGGTTTCATGTTTCCCGGCGACTTCCTTGGCGTGTCGGTCGATGAGGAATATGCCTTTACCGCCGAAGCGTTGGTCCACAGTGAATTGTGGTGGTTCACGCGTGAGGCCTTTGACCGTTTTGTCGAAGCAAACCCAAAGGTCGAGCGGGAATTATATCGCCTTGCCGCGCATGAATTGGCGGCCGCCCATTCTCAAATGGTTTTGCTGGGCCGAAAGACCGCCGCCGAGCGCCTGGCAAGTTTCTTCCTTTCGTTGGTCGAGCGTCAGGAACTTGTGGCAGGTCGCAGTCTAGCCCAGTTTGATTTGCCTATGAGCCGTCTGGATATTGCCGACTATCTGGGCCTGACCAAGGAAACCGTGAGCAGGATGCTGGCCCAACTCAGGGACAGGAAGCTCGTTCGCCTGGTGAGCCAGGATCGGATCGAGATACTCGACCGGGACGGACTTCACGAAATGGCGGCTGGGTTCGGCGGCTGAATATCAAAACGCCCATTCGGCCTGGAGCCAGAATTTGCGGGTATCGACCCCGAAGCCCTTGGCCCCGTAATCGGCATATTTGGCGAGAATCGCGACGCGGCTGATCTTGAAGCCCAGCGAGGCATCCCATTCAGTCCCATATTCGATGTTGCCGACATCGCTGTCGAATTGATGGAAAACCACGGTCGCATTCAGCCCGGGTAAGAACTTTACCCCATCGAATTTGCGACTGACCGAAACATAGGCGTCTTCGAGCCCGTTGGTCGGAGTCGTCAGGAACAGGTCGGCCCAGCCGTTGAACTTATGCAATGTCGCCATCGGGGTCTGGAGTCCGCGCCCTTTGTCGCTACCCAGCTTTTCCCAACCCCCGGCGACGGCGAAACCGGCCAATGCCGTTCCCGCCTCCAGCGACCAGTAATCCGTCGCATAGTCGAACGGATTTTGGGCATAGTCGGACTGGCGGGCGTAGCTTGCCCGCAGCGAAAGCTTGGTCTTGCCGGTTATCGGGACGGCCGTGCTCAGGGTTAGCCCATAGCTCTGGCTGCTATTGGCAAGGAAGAAATCCTCATCATAGTCGAGCAGGTAGGCGAACAGCTTGCCCTGGATCGGCCCGACTTTCGATGAAAGTCCGGCGAATATGAAATGGCCGTCGAAGGCAGTGCGTGGACCGGCGTCGGCGCCGAAGATGGTGCGTTGTTTGATTGCATAAGTAAGATCGGCGGCGACCGGTCCCAGCTTGGCTTCGCCGCGAACCGCGTCGAACGTTTGCTCATTCTGACGCCAGCCAACCGAGCCAACCCATCGCTGGTCATCGAGGTTGATCCGCTGGCGGCCTAAGGTCACGCTATTGCTGCCAGTCTTGTATTGAAGCTGCAGTCGGTTGAGCTCGGCATTTTCAGGATCGGCGATCACAGAATATTGCGGGCGCCACTGGTCTTCCCCTGGAAGCGGGAAGGGAAAGGCGTTGTAATTGTTGACCAGGGCGGCTGTGCCTTCGACCTCTGCGAGAAACGAAAAATGGCCCAGCTTCGCTTCGGCGCCAGCGCGAAGCCGAAGCGTCAATCCATTTGCATCCAGCGTCGGTTGATCGACATTTTCATAGCGAAGCCTGAGATCGAGCAGAGGCTGGACCTGAAGCTTGTCTTCGGACGGCTGATCCGCCGCCAGCGCATTACCGCTCCACCCCGCCACAAGGAATGCGCCAAGAACGGCTTTTGTCAGTTTGAGAGCCACTGCTTCGTCTTTCACTGTGTCGACATCGCTGCATCGCGCGAAGCAAAAACTAGCAGGCCTTTCAGGTCAAACAGATGATTTGCGTCAAATCTCTTCGCCGTTACCAATGCCAATCCGGCGAAAATCGCGGAAGCGGGGAGTATGGACGCAACAACCATCGTGACGATCGCCGTGCTGATGGGCCTCGCCGCCGCCTTATATTCGACCGTGGGGCATGGCGGCGCTTCGGCCTATCTTGCGATCATGGCGATCTTCGCCGTGGCGCCGGAAACAATGCGCCCGACCGCGTTGGCACTTAATTTGATCGTCGCGGGACTAGGCAGCTGGCGTTACTGGCGGGCCGGGCAAACCAATATGAAGCTACTCCTGCTGTTCGCCGCGACGGCGGTTCCGGCCGCTTTCATCGGCGGCGGGATCATGATTGCGCCGGAAATCTACAGGCCGCTCGTAGGTGCGCTGCTTTGGGCGGCAGCGCTACGCTTGTTCTGGCAGCCTTCGGAGCTTGCGCAGCGGGAGATACGGCCGGTTTCCGCGACAGTCGCATTGCCAGTCGGGGCGCTCCTTGGCCTGCTTGCGGGATTGACCGGGACAGGGGGTGGAATTTTTCTCAGCCCGCTAATCATCCTGTTTGGATGGGAAGATGCCCGGCGAACTTCTGGCGTCGTGGCAGGTTTCATTTTCGTCAATTCGATCGCAGGGCTCGCTGGAAATGTCGCGTCGGTGCGCTCACTGCCGGCGGAACTGCCATTCTTCGCGGGTGCAGTCGTGCTGGGCGCGCTCGCCGGAACCTGGCTTGGAATTGGTCGGTTGCCAAAGCCACGCCTTTTGCAGGGTCTTGGGCTGGTGTTGGTAATTGCCGGCGCCAAGCTCATCTTCACATGACAGTTTCGTCCAAAGCCGCGGTTGCCGTTCTTGCAGGAGGCGAGGGGAGCCGTATCGGCGGCGGCAAGCCGTTGATCAGGCTGGGTGGCACCACGCTCGTCGAACAGGCGTTCGAGCTCGCCAACAGTTGGTCGAATTTGGCTGTCGTCGTGTTGCGATCGAAAGATCAGATTGGAAGTCATCAACTCCCGTGGATCGCCGACGCGCCAGGCATCGCCGGACCGTTGGCCGGGCTCTACGCGGGTCTAGCCTGGGCTCGAGAACAGGACATGGACCTCCTGATGACCATTCCATGCGACATGCCCTTCTTGCCCAAGGATCTTCCCGATCGGTTGCAAGAGCAGATTGGCGGTTTCGGCGCCGCAATTGCATCGAGCAGCGGCAACCTGCACCCGGTTTGCGGGCTCTGGCGAACAGCGGCCGTGGACTCGATTCCAGACTATTGCGCTTCGGGGCGGCGTTCACTTAGAGGCTTCGCCCAAAAGCTAGGCTTCGTCCATGTAGAGTGGCCCGCCAGTTCTCGCGACCCCTTCTTTAACATCAATAGTCCGGCGGACCTTGTTGTCGCAGAGGAGATGCTCGGTCGCTAAAAGTCGAGCACCCATACCGCCTCCCCAGTCTCGGCAGAGGGGGCGCCGGGCCGGCGTCTCACCAGCAAGTTCGCTTCAACCAATGTCTTCTGTGCGCTTGAATCCTGGCTCGCCGTCGGCTCGACGCTTTCGTGAACTGCTCGTGCGCGCACAAAGGTCTCGCGGTCTCCGCATGCGGGCAACGATGCCAGCAGGGGGGCCTTGCGCCAGCGGAGCGCCGATTGAGGGTCGAGTCCCGACAGGCCTGCAACCAACGGCGCTAGCAACAGCCTGGCAGTCACAAGTGCCGAAGTCGGGTTACCTGGCAGGCCCATCACCAGCTTGCCCTTGACCCGCCCAAGCCAGACCGGCTTGCCCGGTTTGATCGCTACCTTGGAAAACAAGAGTTCGAGCCCCTGGTTTTCGAACATTGCCTTGGCGAAATCCTTTTCGCCGACCGATGCACCACCCGTCACGACGATCAGGTCGGCCAGTTTAAGTGCGCGCGCCGCGGCCAATTCCATTGCCTTGAGATCATCGGGCAGGTGAATCCGTTCGTTGACCAAGGCTCCCCAGTCTTCCGCCAAGGCAGCCACTCCGAAGGACACGCTTTCGGGAATGGCGCCCGGCTTTCCCGCGGCGCTGCCCGGCGCCGCGAGTTCGTCGCCCGTGCCGAGGATCAATGCGGTGGGACGCCGCCGGACGACAACATCGGAGAGATCGGCGCCCGCAGCCGCAACAAGCTGGCGGTAGCCCAGGCGCGTTCCTGCTTCGACGAGTGAGTCGCCCTTCTGGAAGTCGGAACCGCGGACGCGGATGTGTTTCGCCGCGCCGGGATGCTCACCAATGATTGCCACGTCATCTTCGCGCCGCACAACCTCCTGGATGACAACACGATCGGCGCCCTTGGGAACAGGAGCGCCGGTAAAAATTCGGGCACAGGATCCAGGCGAAACACCGCCGCCGAAGCCTGAACCCGCAAAGGATTCGCCGATTACCCGCAGCCGTGCGGGCAACTGTCGGAGATCCTCCTCCCGCACCGCATAACCGTCCATCGCCGATACGTCTGAGGGCGGCGAATTGACGCGGGCGATGACTGGCTCGGCAAGCACGCGGCGATGTACTTCGCCGATGGGCACGCGCTCATTACCCAATGGCCGTGCTGCGTTACTGACGATTGCCGCGGCTTGGTCGAAGGAGATCACGCCGCAGACCAGCTTCCCGAGCGGCCACCCGACTTTTCGGTGACCCGTATGCGCTCGATCACCATTGTCCGGTCGACCGCCTTCAGCATGTCGAAAAGGGTCAGGCAGGCGACGGACACGGCGGTCAGCGCTTCCATTTCAACGCCCGTCTGGGCGACAGTGCGGGCCTCAGCGGTCACCCGGAAGCCGGGCAGGGCATCATCGAGCTCGATCGTTACGTCGATTTTGGTGAGTGCAAGGGGATGACATAAAGGCACGAGGTCAGCAGTCTTCTTCGCTGCCATGACGCCCGCAAGCTCGGCCGTCTGCACCACCGAACCTTTGGGTGTCTGCCCTTTCCGCACCAACTCGAGAGTGGTGCCGTCGCAGCGCAGCTGCCCTTCCGCTCTCGCGATCCTCGCGGTCGATTCCTTTGAGCTGACGTCGACCATTCGGGCACGCCCAGCTTCGTCAAGATGCGTTAGGTCGCTCATGCGCAGACTTGCCTCAGGCGGGGAACCTGGCCGGCAAGCGAGCAGGGCCGGTACCGGCTATCGAGTTCGAGCGCGAGCACGAGATCCCAACCGTCGCGGCAAGCACCGGTCGAGCCTGGCAGGCAGAAAATGAAGGTATCGTCGACCTGGCCCGCAAATGCGCGTGATTGAAGCGTGGAAACGCCGACGGTTCCGAGGCTTGCCTGATGAAAAACGACGGAAAACCCATCCATTTCGCGGCGGAAGAGCGGTTTCACTGCTTCTGGTGTCACATCCCGCGGAGTAAAACCCGTACCGCCGGTCGAGATGATCAGGTCGATGCCTTCGTCGTCCACCCAGTTTCGGACCTTTGTGCGAATTGCCTCAATGTCGTCCGGCACAATCGCCTTGGCTGAAAGATCATGGCCGGCTGCCTGCAGCCGGCTCACCAGCAGGGCCCCGGACGTGTCGGTTTCCTCCGTGCGCGTGTCGGAAATGGTCAGAATGGCAATCCGCAAGGGGTGGAATGCCAGGCTCTTGTCAATTCCCGCCATTCACTTGCTCCAGCGCGCCCGGTCAACCTGGTCGGTGATGGTTGGCTCAATCCAGCGCGAACCGTCAACCGCATCCTCCCTCTTCCAGAGGACAGCCTCGGTTTTCAGTCGATCCATGGCATATTCCGCGGCTTCGAATGCAGCGCGGCGATGAAGGGCCGCCGTGGCGACGAAAACGATCGCTTCGCCCGGCGACACATTGCCGCAGCGATGAACAACGCTGATTGCGGAAACGTCGAACCGTCGCCCGGCATCCACGGCAATCTCGTTAAGAGACGCTTCCGTTAGTCGCGGATGATGGTCGAGAAAGAGGCCCGTGACCTTTCCGCCGGCAGCAGATTGTGGCCGTGCGACCCCGACAAAAGTTACAATGGCACCCTCATCGACAAGGGTCGATTGAAATGTCGCATATTCGCCATTCGGGTCGAAGCGTTCAGTTGCGAGGCGCGTCTTGCACTGCATTCTAGCCCCCCGACAGCGGCGGGAAAAATTCGATCGTCTCTGTACCGAGCAGCTTATGGTCTTCACTGACCATCGTGTCCGCGATGCAAGCTCGCGAACGTTGGCGAAGATCGGTCGACGCATCCGGATACGTCTGGACGAGGACTTCCCGAAGCTTCAGCACAGTGTCCGTCCCCGCGGGGGGATCCACGTCGATCTCCGCTCCCAGCATCTCGCCGAGCCTTCCGTAGAACCTGACCTTCAAGCAACCATCCTCCTTGAGGTCACAGCTACCGAGCCGCCGTATGGGTTCCGATGATCCACATCAATGAATGACCAGGGACATGCGCAATAGGCTTCAACGGTCGAACTGCTTCCAGTGCAGGTGCATATTCAGCTTGCTGATTTTGGGTCCAATGTGGACCAAATGTCATGAGAAGTCATTCGCCTCGAACTTGCCTGCAGCTTCGAATTTTCTCGGGATTCATTCAGTCGGTCCGGGTGAGTCGACGTCGCAAATCTCACCGGCTCAGAGATCGTCACCTAGATGCCCGCATACCATTGGTAGCCGGAGCGATCTTCCCACATTCCCCCCTTGCCGCCGAACAGATCGTCGAGACGCGCGCGCGCTTCGATCCGCATCACGAACTTGGCGTGCTTGTAGCCGAGCTGTCGCTCGACTCGCAGGCGTACGGGAGCTCCGTTCATCACCGGCAGCGGCCGGCCATTGAGGCGATGGGCAAGAATGGTTTGCGGATGATACGCATCATTGAGGTCAATCGATTCGTAATAAGGCCGTCCGCCTTCTTCATCGGCACAATAGAAGACGATGTACCGCGCCTGGTCGCTTAGTTGGGCCGCGCGCAGCAGATGGCTGAGCTGCGGGCCCGTCCACTGGCCAATCGCGCTCCATCCTTCGACGCAATCGTGGCGCGTGATCTGGGTCCGCTGGGGGAGCGAACGTATCGCATCGAGCGACAGGTCGAGCGTCCTTCGAACAAGCCCATCGACCCGCAACCGCCATTTGGCGAAGCCGCTAGCCAGGTGCCGCTGATACTGCGGTGATTGCGGCATTGTCGCTCCGTTAGGGCGAAAGAGCGGTGATACCTGACTGGCGTCGAATTCGGTCGCCAGCGCCTTGCCCCCGATCAAGCGGTGCGCCCGGTAACTGGCATCCTCGCCCAGTGACAGGAACGACCGCATTGTCGGCGACGCGTTGACCCGATCGCAACCGGCCAAAAGTCCAGCGCCGCTTGCCCCGATGGTGGCGATTAAGCGACGGCGCGTGTGATCAGGCGGCAGGTCCGGCATCGTCGCTCTCCTCAATCACGGGCCGGTCGGGCTTGATTGCATAGCGGCCAGTGATCATCGATCGTACCTCGTTGATCGGGCCGGCGAGAATGACCATCACAACATGGACGAGGAAGAATCCCAATAGCGCCCACATGACAATGAAGTGGATCGATCGCGCCGACGCCCGCCCACCGAATAACTCGACGAGGCCGCCTGCAAATGCGTCGATCCCCGGCGACATCGACAATCCTGTCAGCACCATCACCGGCAATAGGATTAGAAGGACCAGCCCGTACGACATCTTCTGCAAGATATTGTAGCGGGTGGCGGCCTCCCCGGTAGGAAAGCGTAGTCGGGCATGGTCCTTGATGTCGCGCCAAAGGTGCGACGTCTTCAACTCATTCGATGTTGGTGCGATCTCATCCTGGATGTGACGATTCCACAAGCTTGTCAGCAAATAGGCGAATAGCCCGATCGCAAGCACCCAGGCGAAGAACAAGTGCCATAACCGAGCGTCCGCGAGACTGTAGTTCGACGGAATCGTCGCCCAGCCAGGAAAAGCCCGGGAGTTGATGGCACCGTTGCTGTCACGCCAGTTGCCAAGCACCCCGGTCGTCTCGACAGTCACCGATCCGATCCGCAGATGGCCTTTGTGGTCCTTTCCGCTAATCTCAAGCCAGGAATGATCGAAATTGGCCCCATATTGCCCCCAATAGAGCCGCGGATGGGCGTTGAAAATCATCAGTCCGCTCATCACCATGATGAAAAAGGCGACGACATTTACCCAGTGCCAGAGTCGAGTGGAGATCCGATGACGGAAAACGACATGACTCTTGGCGGAAAGGTGTTCAGGTCCACCAATCGTCGCAGTCAAGTTCGATTCCTCGCCATCAAGCGCGGCCATCGTCGATTCCTTCTGCCCGCGATTACTGCGGGCGGACGCGCGATAGGGTTATCTCGGCTTTTACCGTTGTGGAAGCATTGATTGCCGACCAACGTAATCGAAACGATCACGCCGCCTACACCGTACCCACCACACTTCTGCCAATCCGAGCGCATCTCAGGAGCGTCATATTCGTCGAGGCTGCGCTCGGGGGATCTCGGGCTGCGTAATCATGTCGGATCCTACTGGCTCAGCGTCGCGCGAAGCCTTTTATTTTCGGCTTCAAGCTCTGCCAAGCGTTCAGTGAGCCTCGCACTCGCCGCGGCGATTTCCGCTTCCGTTAAGCGTGGCGTGATGTGTTGTGGGCAGTTCCAGTCAAACGCCTCGAGACGAAGCACAAAGGCCCGCTCGACCAATCCCCGATAATCTGGAAGTGCGATCTGCGCTGCGAGAATGGGGTCGGCAACAAGGTCGCGCGCTTCAATCCGGGCGTAGAGCTTCAGTCGCCGGCGCCGTGGATAGTCCATAAGAATCAGCGCGACGCGATTCTCGACGGAGACGTTGCCCAGGCTGATATATTGGCGATTGCCGCGGAAATCGGGGAAGGCGAGCGTTGTCTCGTCGATCAACTTGAGGAATCCCGGCGGGCCGCCACGATGCTGGACATATGGCCAGCCACTCTCGGACACGCTCGCCATATAAAAGCTATCGCGCGCCGCGATGAACGCGGCCTCGGTTTCGCTGAAGCGGTTCGAAGATCGCTTGGCCACAACCTTGTCGTAGAGCCCAGCACTTCCGTTCGCAGCCTGCGCGGCGAGAACGCTCGGTGTCGTCGCGATGTCGAGAAAGCCGTTGGACATAGTCATCTTCCCCAAAGGATGGGGCCGTCGGCGGGGGCGCCGACGGCAGGAGCATCATGCGGCTTGCGAGGCCAAGACAACCGGAAAGTCGATGTCGGTTTCAGCGACATTGTTGATGTAGTTGGTGAGCACGTTCAGCGCAACATTCGCAACGATCTCAATCACCTGGGCTTCGCTGTAGCCGGCCAGCCGGACTTCGGCGATGTCGGCGCCGCCGACGTGGCCGCGGGCATCAAGCACTTTCCGAGCGAAGGTTACCGCGGCATCAGCCTTGGCGTCGCCCGAATGGCCGCCGCGATTGAGCGCGATCTCGGCTTCATCGATCTTGGCGAGGTTGAGGCCCAGATATGTGTGAGCCGACAGGCAATAATCACATCCGTTGGCCTGAGCGATCGCCAGCGCGATCCGCTCTCGAGTCTTGGCATCGAGCGTGCGGCCGAGCGCGCTATTGAGGCCGAGATACCCTTCGAGCGCGGCGGGGCTGGTCCCCACGAGGCGGAAGAGATTGGGAACGATGCCGAGCTGCTTTTCTACTGCATCGAGCAAAGGCTGTGACTTGGCGGGAGCATTTTCACGAGTGGGGATGGCGATGCGGGACATAGGGTCTCTCCTGCGCAGGCCGCTGGATGCTGCCCGCTCCATCAGAGATGCCACTTGTCCATTTCTGTGATAATCCAGTAACTATACACTTCACTATTGCGGAAATCGGGATAATCGTGGACCGACTGGATATGCTTCGGACCTTCGTGGCGGTTGCGGACCACGCAAGCTTCGCTGAGGCAGCTCGGCGGTTGCGGATCTCGCCGACCGCTACAAGTCGTGCGGTCGCCGCGCTGGAAGCCTCGCTGGGCACCATGCTGGTTCGTAGAACAACTCGTTCAGTCCGGATGACCGCCGAGGGAGCAGCCTATCTAGAACGTTGCCGCGCGGCGCTCGCCGATCTCGACGAAGCAGCGCTTACCTTACGCGGCGAAGCCGCGACGCCGGGCGGAACCCTGGTCGTCACCGCGCCGGTTACGTTCGGGCGGCTCCATATCGTCCCGATCGTGACGGCCTTGTTGCGTGCTCACAGCACACTCAGGGTCGAGCTGACTTTGGTCGATCGGGTGGTCCGGCTGGTTGATGAAGGGATCGACGTCGCGGTTCGCATTGGCGACTTATCGGATAGTGCCCTGTACGCGCTCAAAGTTGCTGAGGTACGCCGTGTCCTGGTCGCCAGCCCGGTCTATCTCAAATTGCACCCAGGGCCTGCCAATGTTGCAGGACTGCATGACCATTCGCTTATCTCGTTCAACGAGCTCGATCGCGCTCGGGAATGGCGGTTCGGTCCAAGCGGCAAGCCGGCGATACGGGTCGAGCCGCGGCTTACCGTAAATGCCGCCGATGCGGCCATTTCGGCGGCCGTCGACGGCCTTGGGATAGCGCATGTGCTTTCGTACCAGGCTCTCGACGCGATTTCCTCAGGGCAACTCGTGACGTTGCTCGACGACTTCGCGCCCCCTGCAATTCCTGTCCACCTGGTCTATCAGGCCAATCGTCGAACCTCGGTTAACGTCCGCGCCTTTAATGACGCTGCGCGCCTTCATTTTGGCCGGCTGGACCTAACCGGAGGGTCAGTTGTCGCTTCGGGCTAGTCTGCGGAACACGCAAAGCATTGTAGCGCGCCGTGATCGCGGCGGCAGCGAGCCAGAAATGAAGTGCCCAGTTTTTGCGGGAGAATGGCGCACCCAAGAGGATTCGAACCTCTGGCCTCTGCCTTCGGAGGGCAGCGCTCTATCCAGCTGAGCTATGGGTGCGTTGCCGTCCGTCTAGCGGCGAGCGGCGGCTCGGGCAAGCGGGGCTGCGGCTGGCCGCTTGCACCATCGGCTTAAGGAGGGCAGTCAGGCGCTGGGGCGTTAATTTGGCATTATCCGATTCGCCCCTTGTGCGTGCACCGTTGCGGGGGAGCAGGGGCATGGCCAGAGACAGGCGCGCGGCAGGGCGCGGCGGCGCATGATCTTCAATTCGCTGACCTTTATCGTCTTCTTTGTCATTGTGCTCGCCTTGCACAACGGCCCGTTTTCGTGGCGCCAGAAGAAGATCAACCTGCTGGTTGCGTCCTACCTGTTCTACGCCGCCTGGAACCCGCCGTTCGTCATCCTGCTGTGGGTTTCGACGGTGGTCGATTGGTGGGCAGCCCAATGGATGGTGCGATCGAAACGGGAGCGTACCCGAAAGGCGTGGATGCTTATCTCCGTGGTCGTGAACCTCGGGATGCTCGGCTATTTCAAATATGGCGATTTCCTGATGCAGAACTTCGTCACTGTGATGGGGTCGATCGGGGTCATTTATCAACCGCCGCCATGGGATATCGTGCTTCCCGTCGGGATCAGTTTCTACACATTCGCCACCCTGTCCTACACGCTTGACGTCTATCTCCGCCGATCGAAACCAGCGGGGAGCTTCCTCAATTACGCGCTGTTCGTGACATTCTTCCCGCATTTGGTCGCGGGTCCAATCATGCGGCCGACCGAGCTTGTGCCGCAGTTCGACGAGCCGCGCCGGGCAACTGCCCATCAGCTCTTCTTTGGCCTCGCCCTGCTGACACTCGGCCTTTTCCAGAAGGTGGTGATCGCCGACGGCTTCCTCGCTCCAGTGGTCGAGGCGGTCTACGACGCGCAAGGCAAGGTCCCAGGAATGCTCGACAGCTGGACCGCGACGCTTGCATTCGCCGGACAGATATTCTGCGATTTTGCCGGCTACTCGACGTCAGCGATCGGGGTCGCGCTTTGCCTGGGTTTCGCCATGCCCGACAATTTCCGCTTTCCCTATGGCGCGGTCGGCTTCTCCGACTTCTGGAGGCGCTGGCACATCACCTTGTCGAGCTGGCTGCGCGACTATCTCTACATCCCGTTGGGGGGCAATCGGCATGGGACTGCGCGAACCTATGCCGCGCTGATGGGGACGATGCTGCTTGGCGGCTTATGGCACGGCGCCAATTGGACGTTCGTGGTCTGGGGCGGCCTTCACGGGCTCTACCTGTCGGCCGAGCGATGGCTGAGGTCTCGCTTCGCCGGCTTCAAGCCCGGAGCCATCACCCTATTCTCGCTCGCCATCCTCACGTTCGTACTGATCAACGTCACCTGGGTTTTCTTCCGGGCGAAGACGTTTGGCGAAGCGGGTACGATCCTGACCGGCATGGCCGGCTTGGCAGCCAAGCCGGACCCGCTGATCGCCGCTGGTCCGATGATCATCGCGCTGACCATCGTCGCGGCAATCTTCGGCACGCACTGGGCGATGCGCGAAACAACGCTTGAGGCAGTGATCGAGCGGACTCCGTCCGTGGTCCTGGGCAGCATCTGGACGCTGATGCTGTTCGCGGTCGTCATCGAACAGGGACAAGGCAGTGCGTTTATCTATTTCGCCTTCTGACCCGGCCGCAACGCGGCACGAGGGTGCGCTGGCCAAGGGGCTGCGGCTCACGGCGTCCGACCGGCCTGGCGTCGCGCAGCCGGTACCGGTGCGCGACATCCCCGCGCGGCCTTGGGTGCGGATGGGTGCGATCGCCTTTTGCATCGTTACGCTGTTGCTTTGCGCCTGGGAATGGAATGCCCGCACCAATATCGGCCTGCGCGCCGGCGACCTCGACGACAGTCCGCAGTCCTGGGCCGAGCAACGCCGGATCGCCAGCACCGCGCCGATCGCGATTGTCGGAGACAGTCGAATTCTGTTCGACACCGACCTTGATCGGTTCGAACAGCTCACCGGGATCCGTCCGGTTCAGGTTTCACACGTCGGCACGAACGCCCGGCCGCTCCTCGAGCATTTCGCCAATGACCCCAAGTTCAAAGGTCTGCTGATCGTCGGCCTGGCCGACACAATGTATTTCGGGATGCCGGTAATCGGGCTTGGCGGCGAAGCGGTGCACAACTTCCACAAGAATGGGAAGCCGTCGCAATTGACCGGTTTGTGGATCGATCGCTTCCTGCAGCGCCACATCGCCTTCCTCGATTCCGAATATCGGCTGAGTACCCAGGTGAAGCAGGTCGACACCGGCTGGCGCCACGGCGCCGACAGTCCATATGAAGACGTCTGGAAATTGGCCGAGGTGTCCGACGGGCGGCAATATTTCATGTGGGATCGAATCGAGACCGATCCCTATTTGCGCGGACATGCACGGCACGCCTGGGACGGTTTCAAAGGCCCGCCGGTGCCGCCGCGGCTCAGCGAATGGGTGATTGCACGAAGCGCAGAGGCAGTCCGCCGAATTCGGGCCCGTGGCGGCGACGTCGTATTTGTCCGCCCACCGTCATCGTCGCAGCTGCGCGTAAACGAAGAACAGCGCATTCCACGAGTGAGAGGATGGGACAGGCTGCTGAAAGGAACTTCCGCGGTGGGAGTCCACATCGACGACCTAGCCCAGGCACAGCACCTCATCCTGCCCGAATGGTCGCACCTGACACGCCGGTGTGCGACCGTGTTCACGGATGCTTATGTGCGCCGGCTGGCGGAACAGACGTCACGGATCAAATTGCGACCGGATGCGCCGCCGCCGCTCAACAGCAAAGACTGCGTTGCGCCTCCATCGCGCCAGGTTGCGGCACGCTAGGTTTCGACCCCGCTCCGGCATCGCCTTCGCACCTGCAGAAGACATGTTTGTTGCGGCGCGCAAGAGGCAGGACTAGGCTTTGGCAAAATTCAGGAGCGGATGCATGGCCAAGCCGGCGGACAAGGTAACTATCAAGAAATATGCGAACCGGCGCCTCTACGACACGGAAAGCAGCAGCTACATCACCCTCGACCGGCTGGCGGCAATGATCCGCGAAGGCCGCGACTTTGAAGTTGTCGATGCGAAGTCCGGCGAGGACATTACCCACCAGGTTTTGACCCAGATTATCGTCGACGAAGAGTCGAGGGGCGCGACGATGCTGCCGGTCAATTTCCTGCGCCAACTGATCGGCCTCTATGGGGGACAGATGCAGGGCGCGGTGCCACCATATCTGGAAGCGGCTATGGAGGCGTTCGACAAGAATCAGAAGGCGATGGCTGGCGCCTTCGGCCCGAACATGTTTGCCGACCTTGCCAAGCGCAACATGGCAATGTTCGAGGAAGCCGCCCAAGCTATGACTGGCAAAAAGGCCAAGTCCTCTGCAGCCAGTGACGACGGATCGGCCGAAGAACTGGCCAAGCTGAAAGAGGAGCTGGCTGCACTCCAGGCCAAGGTCGATAAGCTCGGCAAATGATTCGACTTGCTGTCGTTCTGCTGGCCGCGGCTTCACCGGCGGCCACCCAAGTTGCTCCACTATCATTCGAACCCGGTAAGGCGCTTCCGCTAGCTCCCGGCCAATGGTCATATATTCCCACGGCGGGCGGATCGCTGGCGTCATTCGGTTCGGCCGTCACTCTACGGTGCGATCGGACGACCCGAACGGTAACGATTACCCGGCCTAGTTCCGGCGTGGCAACCGGTCCGCTGACGTTTGCGACGAGCTCGCTCATCCGCACGCTGCCCCTCGGCGGGCGTTTGCTGGCCAATGATCCGCTGCTCGACGCAATTGCGTTCAGCCGCGGGAGGTTTCTGATGTCGGATGGCGCGGGGCCAATTCTGGCAATTCCGGCCTGGCCGGAAGCGGCGCGAAGCATTGAAGATTGCCGAAACTGACTACTAATACAAGTCTTGTTTATTACCACGAACCACAACATGCTGTGTCCAGCTTCAACGCAGCGAAAGGAGGTGATCCGATGTCTCATGGTTCAGCAGGGAGGTCGGTTCTGTTCGCTTGGAAGGTGGTGGCTTAACCAGCCAACCTTGGCCTTCCGGGCTTGAACGTCCGGTCGCTGACCATGTTGAAGGGGGCTGTCGTGTGGTGCGACAGCTCCCTTTTACTTGTGGCATTTCTGCACTATTTCGGAACCGTTTCGGCGATGAACCGCTTTGTGCGGTAACGATCGAAAAGGGAGGCACAGATGGCCAAAGCTTCGAAGACCGGCGGTTCCAGCAAAACGACAATGGACAAGATCGCAAAGGCGGCGATGAGTCGCGAAATGCTTGCGGCGGGATTGACCGCTGCGGCGGCCGCGATCGCGGCCAGCCCAAAGGCGCGAAAAGCGATCCGTGAGGCCGGCCTCGATGCGGCCGATAGTGCCAGCGCCGCGGCGACACAGATGATGAGCAATGCATCGAAACTGGGCTCGCTGATCGCCGAAGCAGTTGCCGACGCCGCCCAGCGCGTGCTGTCGGGCAAGTGGGCCGATGAGGATTCGGGATCGTCGGGCACCGCCTCTTCGAAGCCGGTCGCCAAGCGCGCTGCACCGCGTAAGACTGGAGCGACCCGCAAGGCTCCTTCCACTCGGGCAGCCGCCGCCAAATCGGCGACCCGCAAGGCACCGGCGCGCAAGGCCGCGCCTAAGCGGCGCTCGAGCGCATCGGCTCGCAAGCGGGCACCTGCCAAATCCAAGGCGACCCCGCCGGCAAAGGGCTAAGCATGCTCATCAGGATCGAGGGGCTCCGGGTTTGAAACCGGGGCCCTTCTCCTATGGCAAAGGCGTGAAGGGCGTGTAATGGCGACGCCATGAATCAGTCGAAATTTTCGGTCGTCATCCTTGCCGCTGGGCAGGGCACGCGCATGCGTTCCGACACCCATAAGGTGCTACACCCGATCGCGGGCAAGCCGATGCTGCTCCATTTGCTTTCAACCGTGGAAGCGATGGGTTCGGATCGACGTGTCGTCGTCGTCGGCAAGGGCCGCGAACAGCTTGAGGCAGCGCTCCACGGCCATGGCGTAGCGACCGCCCTGCAAGCCGAGCAGAAGGGCACCGGTCATGCGGTGCAAATGGCTGAAGAGGCGCTTGCCGGTTTCGATGGGCCCGTCTTAGTTCTTTATGGCGATACGCCATTCGTTACCGCGGAGACATTGGGGCGAATGCTCGATCGGCTCGCCCAGCCAGACGACCCCGGCGTGGTAGTGCTGGCTAGCTCGCCAGACGACGGCAAGACCTATGGCCGAGTGATCCTGAGCGATGCCGACCACATCGCGAAGATGGTCGAATATAAGGACGCCGACGAGGCCGAGCGCGCGGTCAGGCTGTGCAATAGCGGCATGATGGCGGTGGGCTCGAAAAACCTGTTCCGCTGGCTGGCGAAGGTCGGCAACGATAATGTAGCGGGCGAATACTACCTTCCCGACATCGTCATGATCGCAAAGGAAGAGGGTCGGGCGCCCGTGGCGATCGAGGGCGAGCCGTTCGAAACCGCGGGGGTCAACAGTCGCGCAGAGTTGGCGCATCTGGAGCTCGACTGGCAGCGGCGGCGGCGCGAGGAAGCGCTCGAGCAAGGTGCGACTTTGATCGATCCCGAAAGCGTTTGGTTCTCGGCCGACACGGAACTCGGCCGCGACTGCACGATCGAGCCTCACGTCGTGTTCGGTCCAGGCGTGAAGATCGCGGATGGCGCTACCATCCGCGCCTTTTCGCACATTGAGGGCGCGATCATTTCGACCGGCTGCGAGGTTGGTCCGTTCGCCCGACTCCGTCCTGGCGCTTTGTTGGGCGAGGGGGCCAAGGTCGGTAATTTCGTCGAGGTGAAAAAGGCCAATCTTGGCAAGGGAGCCAAGGCCAACCACCTATCCTACATCGGTGATGCCGAGGTGGGCGAAAAGGCCAACATCGGCGCCGGTACGATCACCTGCAACTACGACGGGTTCGGCAAGTACAAGACCGAGATTGGCGCAGGAGCCTTCATCGGTTCGAACAGCGCACTGGTCGCGCCGGTCAGCATAGGGGCGGGTGCAATCGTTGGAGCGGGTTCGGTTGTGACCAAGAATGTAGCCGCCGACGAACTCGTCATCGCGCGGGGCGAGCAGAAGGGATTTGCCGGCTGGGCAGCTCGCTTTCGCAAAAGCCAGCAGGCGAAGAAGGACAAGAAATAATATGTGCGGCATTGTCGGGATCGTTGGTCGCGAAGCGGTAGCGCAGCGCCTATTCGACGGTCTCAAGCGCCTCGAATATCGCGGTTATGACTCGGCCGGTATCTGTACTGTGCAAAATGGCGAGTTCGAGCGTCGCCGTGCCGAAGGCAAGCTTGAGAATCTCGCTCGTGAGTTGACCGTCGAACCGCTGTACGGGGACGTTGGCATTGCCCACACGCGCTGGGCGACGCATGGCGCGCCGACCGTCGACAATGCGCACCCGCACATCGCAGGACCGGTGGCGCTGGTACACAATGGCATCATCGAGAATTTCAAGCCGTTGCGCGACGAGTTGTTGGCCGATGGCCGGAAATTCCTGAGCGAAACCGACAGCGAAGTGGTCGCGCATCTGGTCGCGCGTGAAATCGAGCGAGGCGCATCGCCGACCGATGCCGTCGCGACCGTCTTGCCGCGCCTACATGGCGCATTCGCCATCGCCTTCCTGTTCAAGGACTATCCCGACCAGATCATCGGCGCGCGCATGGGTGCGCCACTGACCGTCGGTTATGGCCAGGGTGAGAATTACCTCGGTTCCGATGCGCTGGCGCTGGCGCCTCTGACCCAGAAGATTGCCTACTTGGAGGAAGGCGACTGGGCGGTCGTCGAGCGGGACAGGATCCAGATCTACGACCGAGCGAACCAGCCTGTGACCCGCGTGATCGTCGAGTCCGGGGCATCGTCGGCGCGGATCGAGAAGGGTAATTATCGCCACTATATGCAGAAGGAGATTTTCGAGCAGCCGATCGTGGTTGCCCAGACTCTCCAAAGCTATGTCCGCCCGTTCGAGGGCAAGGTCGCGCTACCCGATTTCGATTTCGACCTGAGCACGGTCAACCGCGTTACGATCGTCGCCTGCGGGACCAGTTTCTACGCCGGCATGGTCGCCAAATATTGGTTCGAGCAATTCGCCCGTGTGCCGGTCGACATCGATGTGGCGAGCGAATTTCGGTACCGCCAGCCGGTACTGGAGCCGGGCGGGCTTGCGCTGTTTATTTCGCAGTCGGGCGAGACGGCGGACACACTGGCTGCGCTGCGTCACGCCCGGGAGGAAGGCCAGGTCATCGCTGTTGTGGTCAATGTCCCGACCAGTTCTATGGCGCGCGAGGCGGACCTGCTGCTGCCGACTCATGCGGGGCCGGAAATCGGTGTCGCCTCAACCAAGGCCTTCACCTGCCAGCTGGCAGTGCTTGCCGCGCTTGCCGCCAACCTGGCCCGCGCCAAAGGTCGAATGAGCGAGGAGGAAGAGCGGGAGATCGTCGCTCATCTGCAGGAAGCGCCGGAAGCGATGAACCTGGCGCTCGGCCATGACGATGACATTGCCCAGCACGCCCACCTCGTCGCGCCGGCGCGTGACGTGCTCTATCTCGGCCGCGGGCCGGACTATCCGATGGCGCTGGAAGGCGCGCTGAAGCTCAAGGAAATCAGTTATATCCATGCCGAGGGCTATGCCGCCGGAGAAATGAAGCATGGACCGATCGCGCTGATCGACGACCTGGTGCCGGTGATCGTGCTGGCGCCGTCGGGTCCGCTGTTCGAGAAGACCGTCAGCAATATGCAGGAGGTCCGCGCCCGCGGCGGCAAGATCATCCTCATTTCGGATGCCAAGGGACTGGCCGAGGCAGGCGACGGGTGCGTCGCGACAATCGAGATGCCTGAGGTTCACCCGCTGATCGCGCCGCTGGTTTACGCGGTGCCTGTGCAGCTGCTCGCCTACCACGTCGCCGTGGCCAAGGGCACCGACGTCGACCAGCCGCGCAACCTTGCCAAGAGCGTCACAGTGGAATGAAACACATCGGCATCCTGGCGCACAGCTTCGAGGGTGCGACACTTTGTTTTCGGACGGCATGTCTCGAAGGCGTGAAGCGGCTCGGCGCGCATATGCACCCGGAAATCACCATGACCTGCAGCCCAATGGCACTGATGGTTGAAGCATGGGAACGGGGCGACAATGCGCAGTTGCGTGGCTCATTTATGGAAGACGCAAGAAGGCTTGAGGCCGCGGGCTGCGATTTCTTCGTGCTGCCCGACAACACGGCCCATATCGCGCTGGAATCGCCGGGCGACCCGTTTCCAATCCCGGCCCTACACATCGGCGAAGTCGTGGCCGAGCAAGCAAGGCGCGACGAGAGGACCAAGGTCGGCATCCTCGGTACCAACTGGACAATGACCGGTCCGGTCTATCCGGGCGCGCTTGGCCGCCGGGGGATTGGCTGGGCCGTTCCGGACGAGGCGGATCGGCGGCAGGTTCACGACATCATCATGGATGAGCTTTGCCTCGGCATGTTCACCGATGTTGCGCGCACCAAATATGTTCGGATCATCGAAAAACTGAAGGCCGAGGGCTGCGACGCGGTGGCGCTGGTCTGCACCGAAATACCGCTGCTTATCACCCGGGATGTGTCGCCGTTGCCGATCCTCGATTCCACCCGTCTACTATCGGCAGCGGCAGTTGAGGTGGCGCTTGGCGAGCGGCCAATGCCTGAGTGGCGTGGCGGCCGAGTGGCCTAGGCGGCGTCGCGTTGCGCCTCTAAAGCGCGCACGTGCCTCGCCAGTCGCTCGTAGAGGAAATCGATTACAAGCCTGACCCTTGGGGTGTGGCGCACGCGCTCATGGGTTAGCAACCACATGTTCCTGCCGTGGTCGTCGCGAGGCGGCAAGCAGCGGATGAGATCCGGTTCGGCGTCAGCGACAACGCATGGTAACACCGCCAGCCCGAAGCCCGAGCGCACCCCGGACAGCAAGCCCGTCGATGACGAATGATGCATCGCAACCTGATTTTCCAACCCCAGGGAACGCAGCCAGGCCTCGTAGTGGAGCCACAGCTTGCCGCCGCCGCCGCCAATAATGGCATGCTTCTTCAGCTGGGACCGGTTGCGCGGAACGCCATGGGCTGCCGCATATTCGCGGCTGCAGTAAAGCGTCCAGTCGTCGACGCAGAGGCGCCGCCCCACGACTCCGGCCGGCGATTCCTGTGAAGTGCTCCTGAGCGCAATGTCTGCCTGGCCTTCGCCGAGGTCGAGCAATTCCTGCTCGGTGTCGAGCTCGATCACAATCTCGGGATGTTGGTCGTGCAGTTCCTTGAGCATCGGTGCCAGCAGCGTGACAGCAAATATTTCCTGGGTAGTCAGCCGGACCACGCCGCTAAGATCGCGCCCGCGCGATGCCGCTATCGTCTGGAATTGCTCTGCAGCAGCAGCGACCTGGCGAGCATGCCGGAGAAGTGCTTCGCCGTCGGGAGTCATTGCATAGCCGGCAGCCCGTCGATCGAACAGAATCAGGCCGACCGATTCTTCCAACGCGGAGATGCGGCGCGCTACCGTCGTCTGGCTCACACGAAGCGCGCGGCCGGCCTTGAGCGTGCTGCCCTGCTCAGCCACGGCGACGAAATAGCGAAGGTCATTCCAATCGAGCATCGGCGCCTCATGCGGCCAAGCTGGTCAATTTGCATTCTGCATTATTGCAGAACGGTTGCGCAACATCGTTTCTAACATTGGTTGCGAATCGGGACTAATAGAAGGGTCGCGCCGGACATTCCGGCCCCAGAAAAGGGAATGCGACATGACCAAGATCTTCATCGCCACTCTGTTGGCCTTCACTGCTTCTCCAGCGCTTGCCGAGCCGCCTGTAACCGTCACCAGCACCGTCCACATCGCCGACCTCGACCTGTCGAGCAAGGCCGGGCAGCGCGCACTCGACCATCGCCTGTCGGTCGCTGCCAAGGAGGTTTGCGGGACGGCGTATGACGTCGACGTCGCGGGAAAGAATGATGTTCGCCGCTGCCGCGCAGAGACGTTGGCAAGTGTTGCCAGCGACCGCGACCAGCGCATTGCCGCCGCTTCAAGCCAGCCAATCGAGGTTGCCTCCCGCTAAAGCCTAGGTTGTCGCCGGCACCGCGCCGCAATAGGTATCCGCCATGATCACCGTATCAGGCGGATGCCATTGCGGCGCGGTTCGATTCCGGGCGTCGCTACCCGACCCCCCCGTTCCCGCGCTCGACTGCAATTGCTCGGTCTGCTCTATGACCGGCTTCCTGCACGTCATGGTGCCGCATGAGGAATTTCGGCTCGAGCAGGGTGCGGACGAGCTCACCAGCTACCGCTTCGGCACCGGCGCGGCCGAGCATCTGTTTTGCTTAGTGTGCGGGGTCAAGAGTTTCTATCAGCCGCGCAGTCATCCCAATGCCTGGAGCGTTAACGCAAACTGCCTCGACCAGCCGGTTGAACTGGCGGTCGAGAAATTTGACGGGCACAATTGGGATCAGGCTATCGGAGCTTCGGAGCGGACTGACTGATGACTTCACCGATCAATTTTGAAGATTTCCTGAAAGTCGATGTCCGGATTGGCACGGTCATCGAGGCTGTGCGATTTCCGGAGGCCCGCAAGCCTGCATATAAGCTGAAAATCGATTTCGGCGACGAAATCGGGATCAAGCGCTCGTCCGCACAGATCACCGTTCATTATGGACCCGATGAGTTGGTGGGTCGGCAGGTAGCTGGCGTGGTCAATTTCCCGCCGAGGCAGATTGGCCCTTTCATGTCGGAAGTGCTGACCCTTGGGTTCGCTGATGACAATGACGACATCGTCCTGCTGATGCCGGAACGGCCCGTACCCAACGGGTCGCGCATGTTTTGATCGTCTGGCTCGACGACATCGAGAGCTGTGGCTAGGGCAGGGCGCGTGACCCACCACGCCCTTCGCCTCCGTCTCGACTCGCTCGCGCTCCAGAACAATTGGCGTTGGCTGCAACGCACCGCCGGTGTCACCGCCGGCGCGGCGATAAAGGCCGACGGCTATGGCCTTGGTGCGGTCGAAGTCACGAGATTGCTTGCGGAGGTCGGCTGTCGCGATTTCTTCGTGTCGACCTGGGCGGAAGCACATGCGCTCGGGCCGCTGCCGGAAGGCGCCGAACTCTGCGTACTGCACGGCGTGGGCCCGGACGATATCGGCGCCGCGATCGGCAGCAGGGCCCGACCAGTGCTTAACACGCCCGAACAGGTCGCTCGGTGGAAAAGTGAGGCCTCGGATCGCCCCTGCGATGTGATGATCGACACCGGCATGAATCGGCTGGGGCTCCGTACCGACGAGATCGACTTGCTCGACGGACTGGACATCCACACCCTGCACAGTCATCTGGCCCGCGCCGACGAGGACAATGCGATGAATGCAGTCCAGCGGGACCGCTTCGCCGCAGTCGCGGCGACCGTGAAGGCGCGCCGTTACAGCTTCGCTAACAGCGCCGGAATCTGCCTTGGCACCGACTATGCGTTCAACCTCGTGCGCCCCGGTCTTGCGCTCTACGGCGGCGTGCCCCGCATCGAGGCGGCAGGCCATATTTCGCAGGTTGCATTCCCAGAGGCAGAGATCATGCAGCGGCGCATTGTTCGCGCGGGCGAGACCATCGGCTATGGCGCGACCTGGAGGGCTGACGCCCACACCGAGGCGGCGATCGTCAATATTGGTTATGCCGACGGCTATTTGCGTTGCTTTGCCGGAAAGGGCTCGGCAAGTTTCGACGGCAGGACGCTGCCGCTGATCGGGCGCGTTTCGATGGACCTCGTCGCTCTGGATGTCACCGCCGCGCCAGAGCTTGCCGAAGGTGATTGGGTGACGATGGACTACGAACTGCCCACTGCGGCCGAGGCGTCGGGCCTATCGCAATATGAACTGCTGACCGGGCTCAGCGAGCGGCTGGAGCGTTACTGGATTTAGCCTTGGGCGCAGATGTCTTGGGCTTATAGGCGCATAGGTCCGCGACCGGACATCGCCAGCATTCGGGCAGCCGCGCCTTGCAGATGTAGCGGCCATGCAGGATCAGCCAGTGGTGTGCATGGGTGACGAACGGATCGGGCGTTACCTTGGCCAACGTTAGTTCGACCTCGAGCGGGTTCTTGCCGGGCGCCAGGCCGGTGCGATTGGCGACGCGAAAGATATGGGTGTCCACGGCGATGGTCGGCTGGCCATAGGCAACGTTCAGGACGACGTTGGCGGTCTTGCGGCCAACCCCCGGGAGCGTTTCCAGCTTCTCCCGCTCCTCAGGCACTTCGCCGCCAAAATCATCGACCAGGATTTGCGCCGCGGCAATGATGTTTTTGGCCTTGGTGTTGAACAGGCCAATCGTCTTGATGTGTTGCTTCAGCCCATCCTCACCCAGGTCGAGCATTTGTTGCGGCGTCGTGACCTTGGCGAACAGGGAACGCGTTGCCTTGTTGACACCGACGTCTGTCGCCTGTGCCGAAAGCGCGACGGCAACCAGAAGCGTATAGGGATTTACATATTCGAGCTCGGTCTCCGGTGCCGGATTGGCCTCGGCGAGGCGCCGGTAAAATTCGAAAACGTCGGCTTTCTTCATGCGGCGTCAATTACATCGCGCATTGAGTAGAGGCCTGCCGGCTTGCCGCGCAGGAATCGGGCTGCAGCCAGCGCGCCGCGGGCAAAGATCGCGCGGCTTTCGGCCCGGTGCGACAGAATCAAACGCTCGTCCGGACCGAGGAACATCACGTCATGATCGCCGGCGACCGTGCCGCCCCGGATCGCGGCGTAGCCGATCGCGCCCTGGTGGCGCTTCAGGCCGGTTCCATCTCGGCCGCGCTCTTCCGTCGAATTACCGCCACGGCCTCGATCCGCTGCGGAGCCCAGATAGAGCGCCGTACCAGATGGGGCATCTGCCTTGCGATTGTGGTGCGCTTCGACGATCTCAATGTCCCACTTATCCGGCCCAAGCACGCGTGCAGCGCGTTCGGTGAGGTCGGCGAGCAAAGCAACTCCCAGCGACGTATTGGGAGCGCGAAGAATTGGAATGGTTCGAGCCGCATCGGCGATAAGCTGTTCATGCTCGTCGATCAGGCCGGTCGTTCCAACCAATAGGGGAACCCCTGCCGAAACTGCACGGTCGAGACTTGCTCGCAATGCATCCGGGGCAGAGAAATCGACCAGGACTTCGCCATTGTCATTGGCCAACTCGAAGTCCGCATCCTCCGCGATTGCCGCCTGGATCGCGCGCCCCATGCGGCCCTCCGGTGCGAACAGGGCGATGCGGACGGGTTGCTGGTCGGTGCGCATGGCTGGGTGATGGCGGAAGGCTAAAGCGGGCGCAATGCCCAGTCGTTCCTGCAATGCCAGCGCCGCAGCGCCACGGATCATCGGTCCAACCGCCGATGCCGATGCGGATTGCTGGTTCGGTCATTCCCGCATCAACACCTAACGGCCGGACCGGATGCTATTGGGCTGCTGCCGGTCCGGGCGTGACGAAGTCCTCGACCGCTTTCCAGCTGCCGTCCGCCTGCTTTTCCCAGACGGTGAGGTAGCTTCCCGTTTCCTTCTTGACCTTCTTCGTCGCGGGATCGGTCGTCTCAGCCGTAAAATGGCCTCGGGTAGAGGCCAAGTCGCCGGACTGCGCTACTTGTACCCTGTCACTGGCGAAATCGAGCTTGAGGCTCGGATCGGCTATGAATTTGCCGATTTCCGCTCGCCGCATCATGTCGTCCGTTGCCAATGCCGATCCGGGATTCGCGATAGCGGCGTCGTCAGAATAGTGACCGGCAAGCTTGTCGATGTCGCGCGCGCTATAGTCGGCGACCCACGCCGTCTCGATCGACTTCAGTTCCTGCTCGATGGCCTTTGTGTCGACGGCGGCAGCCTTTTCGGCCTTTTTCCCAGTATCGCAGCCGGAAAGTGCTACTGAAATCAACACGAGCGTCAGATAGGTGCCTTTCATGATCTCTTCCTCTCATGAGTGAATGAGGCCGATGCGCAGGGCACCGGCCCCGGCGTTCAGCGCTTCAGCATCTCGCGATAAAGGGCGCTTCCCATCAGTTCGCGCATAGAGTTGCGAGCACCGCTAGACGCCGCTGCGCTATGCGCGTCCTGGTTCATCCGCTTGTTCATGATATCGTTTCGCCGTTCGGATTCCTCCGCCGACGGGAAGTCGTTGTAGCGCGTAATAAGGATGATATTGGGTTCGCCGTCGCGCGGATTGACGCTCTGCAGGACGTGATATTCGAGCAGCCAGCCCTGAGATTTGGCGAAGTCCTGGTTCGCCATCCAAGTCTTGGTCAGATAATCCATGTAGTTCTGCATCTGCCCCTCGAGGACGTTAATGCGGGCCGCAGTCCACAATGGACCAGCCTTCATCGAACTTTGCTGGGCAATTGTCGGCGTCGAGGTCATGGAGATGGCCAGCGCCGCGGCGCCGATCAGAAGTTTGCGCATGTTATATTCCCGCTCCTGCCGCACTTAGACGGCTTACCGGCCATAAGGACCGGCGCTCACTCTCGGTGACAGAGAACTCCCTGACGAAACCCGTCGTTCCGGAGGCGCACCAACCACAGTGGAGCGAGTCGCTCCTAACGGAAATTTAACAGGAATTAAGCTTGGTCTCAGTCCACCAGAAACCGCTGAGCTATGTCGTGAGCCAGTCTCGCGGGCCTGCGCGAAACCGCGTCAAGGCAGCACCATGTGCTTTTAACCTCGGCCAGCACCTCTTCGCCACGCTTGATTATGGTGGTGAAGAAGGCTCGGGCGCCCTCCACCTTTTCCGCAATCACATCCGCCACGACCAGGTCGTCGAGGAAGGTTGGGCGCCGATATTTGATTTCATGGCTGAGCGCGATCCACAGGTGCTGCGCCACAGCCTCCGGCGGCGCCACCTTTTCCCAGAAATCAACGACCGCTTCCTGCACCCATTTGAGGTAAACGCTGTTGTTCACATGGCCCATGTGATCAATGTCGGACGGACATATCCCGATCGGGTGCTGATAGGCTTGGTTCACAATGGCAGGATCATCCAACTTACTTACAGAAGTGTCAACGAGGTGAAATGGCGGATGTTCCCAATATCGTCGTCCTGACTGGAGCGGGGATCAGCGCGGAGAGCGGGCTAGCGACATTCCGCGGACCTGACGGACTTTGGGAGGGGCATCGCGTCGAGGAAGTGGCGACTCCGGAGGCTTTCGTACGGGATTCGGCGCTGGTTTACGCATTCTATGACGCTCGGCGGGCGCGGGCGGATGAGGTCGAGCCAAATGCCGCGCATAATGCGCTAGCACGGCTCGATGCCGAATGGCCCGGCGGACTGCTGATCGTCACCCAAAATGTCGACAATTTGCACGAGCGAGCCGGGACAAATCGGCTTCTGCACATGCATGGCGAACTGAACAGCGGCTGGTGCCAGGCCTGCGACGAACGGTTCGGCTGGCACGGGCCGATGGGAGAAGAGTCGGCTTGCCCGGTCTGCCAGGTTGCGGGACGGGTGCGGCCCGACATCGTCTGGTTCGGTGAGATGCCATATGAAATGGAACGGATCGACGAGGCATTGATGAACGCCGACCTTTTCGTGTCGATCGGGACGTCGGGGGCGGTCTACCCGGCTGCAGGCTTCGTGCAGACAGCGCGCTACTGCGGGGCGAGGACGATCGAGATCAACCTTGAACCAAGTCAGGGCAGCATTTTCTTCGACGAACGGCGATACGGGCCAGCAGCGACGCTGGTGCCGGAATGGGTCGAGCAGTTATTGCAGGGCGTCAAGTGAAGGGTGTGGCGCGTTTCGATCGGTTGGCGCGCATGCGTTACCCGCGAATTCTATACGCCAATTCCGGCCGAATAACTTGACGGTTGCCAATAGCGGAAGTGTCCATTCCCTGGATGGTTGCCTTGATGTCCGCTGAAACCGGCGGGCAATTGATGAAAAACGTATGGTGGGAGAGTGCATCCGCGGCCTTGGCCACCTTGCCGCAATCCACAGTAACCACTTTCTTTGGCAGCAGGTCGAGCATTCGCGGTCCTTCGGCACCGAGCCGGTCGGGGTTGGCCTTCGTGTGATCGGAGATGAAAAGCGCCCGATCGCTTTCATTGTGATAGACGGTTACCCGCATGCCAAGCTTCGGCAGGAGCCTGAGCTTGGCCTCGGTCTCAAACGCGTCGTCGTCTTCGTCGGGTGCCGCTAGGATAATTTCATTGAAAACTCGCAAGAGCTGCCTTGGATCTTTTGCAATCAGGGCTTGAAGCCCTTGCCTGAGCACATAGGCGCCCATGCTGTGCGCCAACAGGTGAAGCGAGCGGCCGCAGCGCTCGTCGTCCTTGAGGGACAAAAGGAAGTCCAGCAATTTGAGGAACGTCCGCGCCACAGCGGCGCCCGACGATCGGGCATCCTCGCGATCGCTATAATATGACATCCACGGGTAAGCTTTGCCGTCGGAAGGCCAACTGAATAACACGACGTTGATTGGCTTGCCGCCGACGATGAGCTGAGACGAGAAAAGCGCCGCAGCCATCAGTGCATCTCTGAAGCTAACGTTGAAACCGTGGATGAATACGACGGTGTCGGCGCAGCCATTTTGCATCTGCTGTCGCAAATCTTCAAAAAAGCTTGCGCTCCCAGCTCTTTGGAAGCCTTCATCCGGAGTTTCGCCTCGCACTTCCGGATAAACATTGACGGGCCCGGGCTGTAACTTTCCGGAACCTGTTCCGAACTGCGCGTGACCGAATCGAATTGCCCCCACACCATCCGGATTGAAATGCGATCCGAACAGGGATTGATTGGCAGGCTTGTAGTCACGATTGGTTATAAAGAAGACCCGAATGTCCATCGTTCCGCCCCCAAGGCATCCGACGAATGGTCCGAGCCTTGGAAGTATAGGGCAAAAGCGACGGACTGGCCAATTTCAGTCCGCCCAGTCCAGCCCGATGTCCTGATAGAGTGAGCGATCCTCGTCCCATCGGGGATTTACCTTCACGTGCAGGAACAGATGGACCTTGCGGCCGAGATGTTCCGCGATCTCGGCGCGTGCCGCCTGTCCAATCGACTTCAATCGCGTTCCCCCCTTGCCGAGCACGATCGCCTTCTGGCTGTCGCGCTCGACCAGGATTTGCTGGTGGATGACGGTCGAGCCGTCCTTGCGATCCTCCCATTTCTCGGTCGTTACGGCGCTCGAATAAGGGAGTTCGGCGTGGAGTTGGTGATAGAGTTGCTCTCGGGTTAGCTCGGCCGCGACCATTCGGTCGGTGACGTCACTCAGCTGATCCTCGGGAAAGTGCCATGGGCCCTCGGGCATCGCTGTAGCCAAGTGGCGCTTAAGGTCGGCAACGCCATCGCCGGCTGTGGCGGAGATCATGAACACCATCTCAGGCTTCAGCCGCTCGGCGAGCTTCGCGGCAACAACGAGCAAGTCTTCCTTCTTCGCAATGTCGACCTTGTTCAGGACGAGAATTTTGGGTTCTGGTCGGTTTTCGACACCCTGGAGCATGTCTTCGACGCGCGAGCCGACCTTCGCCGCGGCGTCGACCACCAGCACAATCCGATCTGCGTCCTCGGCGCCTTCCCAGGCTGCCTTGACCATCGCCCGGTCGAGCCGTCGGTTGGGACTGAAGATGCCGGGCGTGTCGACCAGCAACATCTGGCATTCACCCTCGATCGCGATACCCATCAGGCGAGCGCGGGTGGTCTGCGCCTTGGGGCTGACGATCGCGACCTTCTGCCCGACCAGCGCATTTACCAGCGTCGACTTGCCCGCATTGGGGGCGCCAAGCACCGCGACCAGGCCGCAACGAGAGGTCATTTGATTTTCTCCAGAAGCGCGGCTGCGGCGGCGGTTTCGGCTTCCTGCTTTGAGTCACCTTCGGCTTCAGCCTCGCCGTGCTTGCCAAGGCTTACCTTTACCCGGAACCGCGGCGAGTGATGCGGTCCGAAGCGCGAAACCAGCTCATATAGAGGAACGCCGAGCTTTCGCTCCGCTGCGCGCTCCTGGAGGCCTGATTTTGGATGTACAGGAGCGCGCTGCTGGCCGTCGAGGAACGGTGACCATTGTGACCGGACAAAGGCTTCGGCAGGTTCGAGTCCACCATCAAGGAAAATCGCGCCGATAATCGCCTCGACGACATCGCCGATGACATTATCGCTCAGGCCGGCATTGTCCTCCCGCGCTTGTTTGCCGAGGCGGATGTGGCGCGGCAAGCCAAGCGACCGGCCGACTTCGGCGCAGGTCTCTCGCGCTACGAGCGCATTATAACGGCGGCTCATCTTGCCCTCGGGCTCCGTTGGAAAGCGCTCGTAGAGCCATCTTGCCACCACCAGGCCAAGCACCCGGTCGCCGAGGAATTCGAGCCGCTCATAGGTCTCGCGGCCATGACTGCCATGCGTTACCGCACGCTCGAACAGGCTGGCCTCGCGAGGCGCGCGGCCCAACGCTTCCGCGATGAAGGGAGGAAGCTCACTCATGGGTGATAGTCGGTAGCGATCCGGTCGGTTCTCAATGCGCTGAACCAGCTCAGTGGGTTGAACCAGGACGCGCCGCCGTCGGTTGACCAGAAGGCCCGTTCCGCCCGGCCTACGACGCGGTCGATCGGCACGAAGCCCATGCCGCCTGCTTCGACACGGTAGCGGCTGTCGAGACTGTCATCGCGATTGTCTCCCATTACGAACAATGCGCCCTGCGGCACTGTCACCGGTTCGAAATTATCGGCCGGGCCGGCATCGGTTTGATCGAGCACCACATAGCTCCGCCCGCCCGGCAGAGTTTCGCGGTATGCCGGGTAGACACAACCCTGGCTTCCATCCTCCATGGGCCGCGTCATCGCGACTGCCGGCGGCACGACGCGGCACGGGCTGTTGGGAGAAACCGGCATCAAATAATCTTCGATTCGCACCCGCTGTACGAGTTTGCCATTGAGGGCAAGTTGGCCGCCCGAAACCGCGACGGTGTCGCCTGGCAGGCCAATGACCCGTTTGACCACATCGGCGCCTTCAGGCCCTTCGAAGACGACAATATCGCCGCGCTCGGGTGTGGAGCCGAATACTCGCCCCTTGAATGATGGGAATTCGAACGGAAAGCTCGCGCTGGAGTAGCCGTACGGCCATTTCGACACGAACAGATAGTCGCCGATCATCATCGTCGGCAGCATCGATCCGGACGGTATGCTGAACGGAGCGACGATCAGGCTTCTCAGCAGCCAGGCGAGAATCGCGAGGATCGCCAACGATTTGATGAAACCGCCCGGCGTTTCCTTCGCGGCTTCGGAAGAAGGGTCGGCATAATGGGGGCGACGGGAGAAGGGAAAGACCATGGTCGGGCCGCTTTTGAGGCAAGGGCGGCCAAGGTCAAGCGGGGATGGCAAATGGCGGCTGCCCGACTATGAGGTTCCGCAATGGCGATTCTGGACTGCAAGGCCGCCTGGAAGGCGATCGAAACCTATCGGCCCAAGCGGCTGACGGAGTTGTTCGAAGGTGACGGGGGGCGGGTGAACCGGTTCAGCCGGGACGTCGCCGCGATTCATTTCGACTGGTCGAAGACTCATTTGGACGATGATCTGCTCGGCTCATTCGCGGGGCTGGCCTACATGGCCGACTATCATGGCGCCCGCGACTGCCTGTTCGCGGGAGACATTGTAAACTTTAGCGAGAATCGCCCTGCTACTCATGTTGCCGAGCGAGGACAGGGCAAGCCGGAGGACAATCGTCTTGCCGCCGAGCGCCATGCGCGGATGCGGAGCCTGGTCGATGCGATTGAGGGCGGGGCGTTTGGCGAGATCGATTCGATCCTGCACATCGGGATTGGCGGTTCCGCACTGGGACCCGACCTGGTGATCGATGCGCTTGGCCGTGACGCCGACCGGTTCGAGGTTCGGGTGCTCGCCAATATCGACGGCGAGGCTTTCGACGAGGCAACCTGGGGGCTTGATCCCGCCTCGACGCTGGTTGTCGCGGTGAGCAAGACATTCACCACTACTGAGACTCTCTCAAATCTCGACGCAGCGCTGGAGTGGCTGCGTGAGGCGGGCGTGGCCGATCCCCATGGGCAGGTCATCGCGGTCACGGCCGCGCCGGACAAAGCGGTCGCTTACGGTATCGACGAAACGAGGGTGCTTCCGTTCGGCGAAGGCGTCGGCGGACGCTATTCGCTGTGGTCTTCAGTCGGTCTGTCGATCGCGCTGGCTCTCGGCTGGGGCGCGTTCGAGGAGTTGCTCGAGGGTGCTGCGGAAATGGACCGCCACGTGAAGCTGACCGATGGCGCGGCCAATGTCGCGCTGCTCGCCGCCTTCGCCGACCTATTCTATACGCAAAACCGCCGCTCCCAGAGCCGCGGCGTATTCGCCTATGATGAGCGGCTGCGACTTTTGCCCGATTATCTCCAGCAGCTGGAGATGGAATCAAATGGCAAGTCAGTGACGGGTGAGGGAAAGCCGCTCCGCCGGCCATCGGCTCCGGTTACCTGGGGTGGGGTCGGGACGGATGCGCAGCATGCGGTTTTCCAGTTGCTCCACCAAGGCACCACTGCGATTCCCGTCGAATTCGTCGCGGTGATCGAAAACGAGGACAGTCTCGATCCACGCCATCACCAGCTTCTGCTGGCCAATTGCTTCGCGCAGGGCGCGGCGTTGATGGCGGGGCGCGAGCAGCAGGATTTGGCACGCGCCTATCCAGGTGACAGGGCTTCGACGACGGTCCTGCTTCAGCGCCTGGACCCGCGGTCGCTAGGTGCATTGATTGCTTTTTACGAGCATCGAACCTTCGCCAATGCGGTATTGCTGGGGATCAACCCATTCGACCAGTTCGGAGTCGAGTTGGGGAAAGAAATGGCCCGCGCGCTCGACGACCCGAAAGGGCGAGAGAAGCTCGATCCGTCGACGCGCAACCTCATCGAAAGGGCGGGGCTTTGAGCGACTATGATTTATTCGTGATTGGTGCGGGATCGGGCGGTGTGCGCGCCGCGCGGATCGCGGCTGCCCATGGCGCCAAAGTTGCAGTGGCAGAGGAACATAAGGTCGGCGGGACCTGCGTCATCCGCGGATGCGTGCCCAAAAAGCTGCTGGTTTACGGCGCCCATTTCGCCGAGGATTTGAACGATGCGGCCATGTACGGCTGGGACGTGCCCAAATGTGCGTTCAACTGGCCGGTGCTGCGCGACAATGTGCTGGCGGAAGTCGGACGCCTTGAAGGCCTCTACACGCAGACTTTAAGCAACCATGAAGTGGAGATTTTCCACGAGCGAGCGACACTGACGGGCCCTAATGAGGTCAAGCTTGCCAGTGGCCGAACGATAAGTGCGGGCAAGATACTGATCGCCACCGGTGCTCGGCCCTTCATGCCTGACATGGAGGGTATCGAACATGCGATCAGTTCGAACGAGGTGTTTCACCTAGAAGAGCTTCCCAAGCGAATCGTGATCGCTGGCGGCGGGTATATCGCCAATGAATTCGCCGGTATTTTCCATCAGTTCGGCTGCCACGTAACGCTGGTAAACCGAAGCGATGTAATCCTGCGCGGCTATGACGAGCAGTTGCGCGATCGGTTGCTTCAGATTTCCATGACCAAAGGCATCGAGTTTCGCTTCAATTCCAGTTTCACCAAGGTAGAGAAACGCGACAACGGAATGCTTCACCTTTCGATGGACGGTTGCGACGACATGGAGGCCGACCAACTATTGTTCGCCACCGGTCGAGTTCCCAATGTCGAAGGATTAGGCCTTGAACAGGTTGGTGTGGCGCTTGGCGACAAAGGGCAGATCAAGGTCGACGAGAATAGCCGCACCAACATTCCTTCAATTTTCGCAGTCGGCGATGTCACCGACCGCATCCAACTAACCCCGGTTGCGATCCGTGAAGGCCACTCCTTCGCCGATCGGGAGTTTGGCGATGAACCCTGGACGGTGGATTATGATTGCGTGCCGCATGCGGTTTTCTCCCATCCGCCGATCGCAAGCGTCGGGCTGACCGAGGGCCAGGCCCGCAATAGATTGGGGCAGGTTCGGACCTTCACAAGCGATTTTCGCGCGATGAAGAACGTCCTTGCCGGTCGCAACGAACGATCGCTCTACAAACTGGTGGTTGACGGCGCGACCGACCAGGTAGTCGGAATTCACATGATCGGGCCCGACGCGCCCGAAATCCTCCAGGCGGCGGCCGTGGCGGTGAAGGCAGGCCTCAAGAAGGCCGACTTCGATGCGACCGTCGCCCTTCACCCAACTATGTCAGAAGAATTGGTATTGATGCGCTGATGCATGACATTTTGATCATCGGGGCGGGGCATAACGGCCTGACTTGCGCCCATTATCTCGCCAGGAAAGGCCTTAAGGTCGCAATCCTCGAATCCGCCGACAAAGTTGGCGGAGCAGCCGTAACCGACGAATTCCACCCGGGATTCAAGAACAGCGCGGCGAGCTACACGGTATCCCTGCTGCAGCCCAAGGTCATCAAGGACATGGATCTGGAGCGGCATGGGCTGCAGGTAGTTCTGCGGAAGACCGACAACTTCCTGCCCGGACCCAATGGCAGCTATCTTCTTTCGGGCCGGGGCGGCCTGACCCGCTCCGAAATCGCTCGGCATGTGGCGGCCGACGGCGCAGCCTATGACCGCTACAATGAAGAACTGGAGACGGTCGTCCCGTTGATCCGCAAATGGATCCTTAAGACGCCGCCGGGCGCCGGCGCTGGAATCCGTGGCCTGCCCCAACTCGCAAGCCTCGGTCGCGACCTTATCGGCCTTTCGACCGATGAAATTCGCACCGTCCACGAATTTGCGACCAAGAGCGCGGGAGACATCCTCGACCGGTTCTTCGAGGGGGATCTGACCAAGTCGCTGTTCGCGTTTGACGGCATCGTTGGCAATTTCGCGTCTCCCTACACCCCGGGGACGGCCTATGTTCTGCTCCATCATCTGTTCGGCGAGGCTGCGGGCGTGCCGGGCGCATGGGGCCATGCCATCGGCGGAATGGGCGCGATCACGCAGGCAATGGCGAAGGCCTGTCGGGAGGCGGGGGTCGATATCGTCCTCAACGCCCCGGTCAGCGAGATCATCGTCGAAAAAGGCCGCGCTTCAGGGCTGGTGTCGGGCGGCAAGAGCTGGCGCGCTCCGACGATCGTTGCCGGGGTCAATCCCAAGCTATTGTTCGACCGGCTGGTTCCCAAGGGGGCGGTCAGCCGCCCGGTCGAAGAGCATTTCAATCATTGGGGCTGCGAAAGCGCGACATTCCGAATGAATGTGGCGCTCGACAAGCTGCCCAACTTCACCGTCAAGCCGGGGCGAGGCGATCACCTGACCGCCGGCATCATCATGGCGCCAAGCATGGACTATATGCACCGTGCCCATGCCGAAGCGGCGCTTAATGGCTGGTCGTCGCAGCCGGTGATCGAGATGCTCATCCCGTCGACGCTTGACCCAGGCCTCGCCCCCAAGGGCAAGCATGTCGCGAGCCTTTTCTGCCAGCATTTCCGCTACAAACTGTCCGGCGGTCGCTCGTGGGATGATGAGCGAGAGAAGGCCGCCGATACGATCATCGCCACGGTTGACTCCCACGCCCCGGGTTTCGCCAAGTCCGTTATTGCCCGGCAGATTCACTCGCCGCTCGACCTGGAGCGGCGCTTCGGCCTGATCGGTGGCGATATCTTCCACGGCAAGATGGGCCTTGATCAACTGTTCAGCGCTCGGCCGATGATCGGCGCTGCGGATTACCGCATGCCGCTTCCGGGCCTATACCTGTGCGGATCGGGCGCGCATCCGGGCGGCGGGGTCACCGGCGCCCCGGGGCATAATGCCGCCCAGGCGATCCTAGCCGACGTAAGGCCGCGGTTCCTCAAGCGGCGGTCGGCGTGAACCGACCGCTTGCGGGGGTAAGGGTCCTCGACCTGAGCCGAGTTTTGGCTGGGCCGTGGGCGACACAGTTGCTGGCAGACCTCGGCGCCGACGTGATCAAGGTCGAAAAGCCAGGTGCAGGCGACGACACTCGTCATTGGGGGCCGCCTTGGCATGAGCATGGCGACGAAAAGGTCGCCGCCTATTTCTTCGCTGCCAATCGGGGCAAGCGGTCGGTTGCCATCGATTTCGCAACCGAGGAGGGTGCGGCACTGGTGCGCCGGATGGCAGCCGACGCCGATGTTCTGGTCGAAAACTTCAAGGTTGGCGGCCTCAAGAAGTTTGGTTTGGATGCCGAAAGTCTGCGGGCCGCCCATCCGCGACTGATTTACGCCTCGATCACTGGCTTCGGGCAGGACGGCCCCTACGCTTCACGCGCCGGGTACGACTATATCATCCAGGGAATGGGTGGGCTGATGAGCCTGACCGGTGTACCCGATGGGGAGCCGGGCGGCGGACCCATGAAGGTCGGGGTTGCGGTGGCCGACTTGTTCACCGGCATGTACACCGCAAGTGCAATCCTGGCCGCGCTCTATCGTAGGGAGCAGACCGGCGAAGGCGCCACGGTCGACCTGGCGCTGTTCGATACGCAGTTGGCGATGCTTGCCAATCAGGCATCGAACGCGCTCGTAAGCGGCAAGGACCCGCGGCGCCTGGGTGCCGGCCATCCCAACATCGTCCCTTACCAGCCGTTCCAGGCCGCGGACCAGCCGATCATCATCGCCGTCGGCAATGATCGCCAGTTTGCCAAGCTTGCTGCGATCGTCGGTCATGCCGAATGGGCGTCGGATCCAGCCTATGCGACCAACGCCGCCCGGGTCGCGGCGCGCGAAACACTTGTCCCGATGATCGCCGAGATCATTGCCTCAAAACCAGCAGCAGAATGGCTGGAACAACTTGAGGAAGCGGGAATTCCGGCGGGCCCAATCAACACGATCAGCCAGGCGCTTGCCGATCCCCAGGCGGTCCATCGCGGCGCACAGCTTTCGGTTGGTGGTGGCGCACTTGGCGAAGTGCCGATGGTCGGAAGCCCCATCCGCCTCGACGGAGAGCGCAGCGATGCTCCTCTGCCACCGCCAGCCCTTGGTGAACATCGTGATTTGCTGAGCGAATGGGTCGACGCCGCGGAGCTGAGGCACCTGCGAGAAGCGGGGATCGTCGGCTAGTCGAGCGTCTTTTCCTGATAGCGCGACTGGATGAAGCGGCCCTGCGTTTCGAACGCGGCCATGTCTGCTCGGGCAAGCTTTTCCGAAATTTCCGTCAGTGCCTGTCGGCCGGCGACGAGCGCCTCTACCAGCCGCTCGTCCACGCTGACGCCTTCCCCATCGCGCTGCTCCCGATACGCGGATGGTACATGGAGATAGCGGTCGATCAGGTTGGGCAAATGCACCGACATCAGGCGCCGCGCATCCTGGGCATTGGGATCAAGGTCGGCAATTCGTTCGAGAGTCTGGCGGAGTGGTGGCAACTGGGCCGACAGAAGGTCGATTTCGGCTTGAGCTGGGGCGGGTAGGGCTCGGCGGGTGCGAAACAGGTAGGAATCGAAACGCTGCACCATCTCGCCATTATGGAGGTCGGATGTGACGTTGGGAGCGGCAATATCCTTGCCCCCGGACACCAGCAACAGAGCGGCGACGCCAATCGCGAGACCCACGGCTGCCAGGAATCCGAACATGCCGATCGGAATGATTAGCCCGATGACGATCGTTGCTAGGCTGATTGTACCAACTGCGATTCCTACCCGCGCCAGGGTTCGCCCAAGCCCGGCATTCAGCCGTTGCCGCTCGCGCCGCGCGGCATCCCGGACGGCACCATCACGTTCATTAAGCGACCGCATGACGCGGTCAGCGCGAGCAATTGCGAGTTCCGTCTTCTCGGAGGTCATTTCTGCTCGATCGGAGTGAACGGCGAGGCGGAACTTTCAAGCTTGGCCTGGGCCACGCCCTCGGCCCGGGCGATATAGCCCTTCGATTTCTCCACCTCGTTACCGAGCGTGTCGACCGTTTGTTTCATGTTCGCCAATGCAGTCAGCTTGAACTGGTCGATCTGGTCCATCGTGTCATAGATGTTCTGGAAGGCGCGCTGCAGCGTCTCCAGCGGAATGGTCGACGAAGCGGCCTGTTCATGGATCGCGCCTGTCTGCGTGCGAAGCAATTCGCCGGTCGTGTCGATCATCGAAGCGGTCGTGGTGTTGAGCGCGCCGATCTGCTCGAGCACCAGTTTCTGGTTCGACATCGCCTGCGCGACCGTCACCGCCGTCCGGAGCGCCGAGACGGTGGTCGTTGAGGCACGGTCCACGCCTTTCACCAGTTCGACATTGTTCTTCTTGACGAGGTCGAGCGCCAGATATCCCTGCACCGTGACCGCCATCTGGGTCAGCAGGTCGGTGGTGCGCTGCCGCGTATAGAATAAGGCCGTCTCGCGGATCGCCTTGGCTTTGGCCGGCTCGGTCGCGTCGAGATCGTTGGCCTTGTCTTCGAGCTGCTTGTCGAGGCTCTTGCTGATGTGGATCATCTGTTCGAGCCGATGCATCGTCTTCCAGAGGCCGGCACGCTCCGTATCGATCGCGGCGTTGTCCATCAGCAGCTCGTCCTTGCCGTTGGCGAGGCGAGACAGGATGGCCGAGATGTGAGTCTGCGAGCTGCGATATTTGTCGAAATAATTGTTGATCCGCCGGCCGAAGGGAATGATCCCCAGGAACTTGCGCGTCGTAAGCGATTTGCTGTTTTCCTTCGGGTCCAGATCCTCGACCGTTCGGCGAAGCTCCGTCAGGTCGGCGCCGATGCCGGTGTCGCTGTCGATCGCCTTCACCGGTCGATCGAGGAAGCGGTTGGACGCACCGGCTGCCTCGGCGATCTCCTTGCGGCCCATCGCGGTCAGCGCGTCGACCTTCTTGCCGAACTCGGGGCTGTTCGAGTCCAAAGCGGCCAACTCGTCGACGAATTTGGCGACCTTCTGGTCGAGCTCACTGGTCTCCTCGCTTTTCAGCGGAACCAGGCCGGAAGCCTCCTGAACAGCGATCGGCTGCAGCGCCTCGGGGGGCTCCAGCTTGATCTTGGTGGCGGTCGCGGTCTCGGTCGACGGGTCGCTGGCCATGTCTAATCGTCCTTCTTTCCCTGTAGCGCTGGAGGGTGGACGGCCCGCCCGGCCGGCGCAAGAGGCATTGACTGTATTATAGGGGTAAGACGCGACGCTTCAAGCTCTCAGCCGCAAACGTAGTTAGTGTTTCGTCAACCACGCGTCGGAACGCTTCGCTTACCTTGATGAGCGTAAAGCGGCCCAAAGGCGTCAATCCGACGGGGAAGAAGAAGATGCTCAAAGCATTCAAAAAGCTGTGGAACAACGACCGGGGAAATATGGTGATCCTCGCCGCTGCGGCACTGCCCTTGCTAGTCGGCTCGGCCGGCCTTGCGACGGACACGATCCAGTGGGCCTTGTGGAAACGCGAGCTGCAGCGCGCTGCGGACTCTGCTGCTATTGCCGGCGTTTACGACCGCTTTGCGCACGACGGCGCCTCGACCAATACCGTGGTTGCAGTCAATCACGACCTTTCTCTCAACCAGCATACCGGCATGGCGCTGCAGCCAGGTTATCCGGCCATCAGCTTTCCGGCCAATAGCGGCAATAATCGAAACCAGGTCAGGGTGCAGCTGGGCGTCCAGAAAGCGCTGTCATTTAGCTCGATGTTCCTGACCGAGGCGCCAGTTATCACCGCCACCGCACAAGCTGCAGGTGTTTCGACATCCGGCGACTTTTGCGTGCTGAGCTTGCAGAAGAACAGCAAGACGGGGATTCAGGCCACCGGCAACGCATCCATCACCATGGACTGCGGAATGATGACCAACTCGACCGCAACCAATGCGGCTGCCGGCCAGGGCAGTGCCAGCGTCACCGCGACGACCATTGCGGCTTCGGGCGGCATCCAGCAGTCGAACAACTGGACGGTCGACAGCTATCAGCCTTATTCGCCGCAGCTGGCAGATCCCTATGCGAGCCTAGATCCATCGGCCGCAGACGGTGACTTCGATAAGTGTTCAGCCAATCCGCCGGGTCTCACCGTCAACAACGGCAACGACGGCTACACTGCTACCGGCGGCGCCTGCTACGGGTCGCTCAGCATCCAGTCGAACCGGACTGCGACGTTAAAAGATGGCACCTACATCATCGACGGCGGCAGCGTGAACATCCAGGGCAAGTTGAACCTGACCAATGCGACGCTGATCCTTACCAACAAGAGCAGCTCAGCGAACGCGACGATCGGCACGATCGACATGAATTCCACGGGCCATATCAATGCGACCGCACCTACCACTGGCAAATGGGCGGGCATGTCGATCTACCAGGATCGCCGCGCAGTAGACAATGCGCCCACGGGCCAGATCAGCTCTAACAGCCCGAACAAGATCAACGGCGATTCGACCAACAAGATCACAGGGGTCATTTATTTCCCGAGCCAGCAGATCACCTACAACGGTAACGGAACGGGAACCGCGACCTGCACCCAGTTCGTCGCCAAGCGAATCTATTGGTCGGGCAACTCGGGCCTCAACAATTTCACGAAGAATTGCCCGGGAAGCGGCATTCAGGCGATCAACGCGCCGCTCAAGGTGAGGCTGGTCGCATGATTAGGCGCTTCCAATCTCTGCGCCGCGACGAGCGCGGTACTGCGGTCATCGAATTCGCATTCATCGCGCCGATGCTTGCGCTGCTGACCATCGGGGTGGTCGACATGTCCAATGCCTTTGGCCGCAAATTGATGCTGGAGCAGGCCGCCCAGCGGTCGATCGAAAAGATCATGCAGACAACCGGCGTTCTCACGGTCGAGCAAACGATCGCGAGCGAGGCAGTGTGCCAGTATAACGGCACCAACGACGACGGCACCTGCAAAACCAGCCCGATGACGACTGACAACGTCACGGTGACGCACCGCTTGGAGTGCAACGGCGTGCTCACCAATGCGGACGATTGCTCTGTCGGCGAAGACGAGTCGCGCTGGATCCAAGTGACCATTTGGGACGACTATGAGCCGATGTTCCCGATCCATTTCGCCGGGATCTCGAACAATGGGAAATATCACCTCCAGGCAACTGCAGGGATGAGGACCGAATGATGCGATTACTTGCCAGGCTTCGCCGCAACGATCGCGGGGCGGCGGTTATCGAGACGGCGTTCGCGCTGCCGGCGCTAATCATGATGATGTGGATGCTAGTCCAGCTTGGGCTGGTCTTCCGCGCCATGTCGGGAATCCAGCATGGCCTGGGCGAAGGAGCGCGGACGGCGACCTTGTATCCCAAGCCCTCCGACACGGTAATCCAGCAGAAGATCACGGACGCAGTGTTCGGCATCGGCCCAGGAACGTTCGCAATCCCTACGCCGACGACGGGAACGTCCGATGGAGCGACTTATCTGGACCTTAAGGTCACCTACACGCAGCCGACCGACCTTCTGTTCCTGCCGGGTCCGACAATCAGTGTCACTCGTTCCAAGCGGGTGTGGATCGCCAGCTGATCAGGCGGCGGGTGCCTTCGCCCGCGCCGCGAAAAAGGCGGCGATCGCCTGTTTGACTTCATCCGACTGAAGCCGCTCGGCGAAATGACCGTTCTCCAATTCCATTCGCTCCAGGATTTCGGACGTTGCTTCGCGACGTAGGAGTGCCTGGGTTTGGCGCAGCGCCTCTGGCGGCTTAGCCATCAGGGCGGCTACCAGCCCGGCCAGCGCCGGCTTCAACTGTCCTTGCGGGACCACATGGCTGGCCAGCCCCATTTCCTGCGCCTCGGACGGTCCAAACGGCTCTCCGAGCAATATATAGCGTGCAGCCCGGCGACGGCCCGCCAGCCTGGGCATGATCAACGAGCTTGCGGCCTCGGGCACAAGCCCCAGGTCCACAAACGGCATTACAAAGCGGCAGCCGTCTTCGGCCAACACGAAATCGCAGTGGAACAGCATCGTCGTGCCGATACCAACCGCGTTGCCGTGTACGGCGGCGACGATCGGCACCTGATTCTTCGCCAAGGCACGGAGTAGCCGCCAAACCGGTATGTCCTGGTCCGATTCCGGATCGGGCATCGCCTGCAGGAAATCGCCCAGATCATTGCCGGCGGTGAAGTCGTCGCCCTGGCCCTCGATCGTGATGAGGCGGATAGATCTGTCGCCCTCCGCACTTTCGATGGCATCGGCAAGCGCCGCATACATGGCCACCGTGATCGCGTTTCGGCGCTCCGGCCGCGCCAGTATCAGCGACAATACGCCTTCGGCTTTTCGTTCGACCAGCACATGGGCGCCCATCGGACTTTCCTTTTTAATGCGAATCGGGTGACCTGTTTGAGCGCAGCCGCTAGAGGTAAGCAAATTTCCCCCAAGCCGTAGGGACCAGCACCCATGAAATTCTTCGTCGACACAGCCGACACCGCCGAAATCAAGGAGCTGAATGACACCGGGCTCCTCGACGGCGTCACCACAAACCCTTCTTTGGTCAAGAAATCGGGCCGCGACTTCATCGAGGTGGTGAAGGAAATCGCTTCAATCTGCCCTGGCCCCGTTTCGGCCGAGGTGGTCGCGCTCGATCATGACGGGATGATGCGCGAGGCGGAAACGCTCAGGAAACTGGCTGACAATATCGCGATCAAGGTTCCGCTGACGATCGACGGCCTCAAGACCTGCAAGAAGCTGACCGGCGACGGGACCATGGTCAATGTGACGCTGTGTTTTTCGGCCAACCAGGCATTGCTGGCGGCTAAGGCCGGCGCGACCTTCATTTCGCCGTTTGTTGGACGGCTCGACGATATCGGCCATCCGGGAATCGAGCTGATCGCCGACATTCGGATGATCTACGACAATTATGACTTTGCCACCCAGATTCTGGTCGCCAGCGTGCGCAACCCGATCCACATCCATGATGCGGCGAAGCTGGGCGCCGATGTGATGACCGCGCCGGCGGCGGTCATCAAGCAGATGTTCAAGCACCCTTTAACCGACAATGGCATCGCCGCCTTCCTCAAGGACTGGGAAGCGACCGGCCAGAAGATCTGAGCGTGGGCGTCGGGGGGACGGCCGCAAGCGACGTTCGCGGCTGATTTCCGCCTGTGTTGGGAGGATTGTTAACCCCTGCCGCGGTAATCTTCGCGGCATGGCCACGGTCATTTCTTTCGAAGAGCGAGCGGTCGCCAGGCTGCGTGATCGCCTCGGCGCGGTGGAAAGCGCCAATGAGGATCTGATTGCCTTCGCACGCGGCCATTCGGGCGCAACCGCTGCAATCCATGCAGCGGTTCTGGCGGCGATCGAGGCTGATACTATCGACGGGCTGTTTGACGTTGTGACAAGGGTCTGGCCGCGCTTGCTGGGAGTGGACCACGTTGCCCTGGCGCTTGTTGCGGACGACCGGGGATTCAGGGTGGATGCAATGCATGTCGGCACGGTCGACAAGCGAATCGTGGATCGGACGATTGAGCAACTCGACCCCGTAACGATGCGCACCGTCCCTTGCGGCCATCCATTGTTCGGGCAGGCCGTTGGCCAGATCCGGTCGGAAGCACTGATCTTGCTCTCCACAGAGGCACCCGTGCCCTACGGCCTGCTGTTACTTGGCCAGAAGGACGCAGCCGGTCTCGATAACCGTCACGGTGCACAATTGTTGGGATTCCTTGGATCGAGCCTTGCCGCTATGATCCGCCGGTGTCTGATCGACAGTTAGAGGATGGAGAACATCCTGCGCGGGCTTTGGCGGCGCGTTGGTCGGGTCACCTTGCCCACGGCCGTCGTCGTTCTCCTCACACGGTTCGTGCCTATGTCGCGACCGCCCATCGACTGATCGACTTCCTCGGCCGCCATCTTGGCGAGGAGATTGGCCGATTCACCTTGCTCAACCTTCACGCAACCGATTTGCGGGCGTTCCTTGCCGATCGGCGTGGTGCCGGGCTCGGCGCGTCGTCCGCTGCGCGGGAAATGTCGGCAGTGAGGGCGTTCCTGACTTTCGCCGCGGAGGAGGAGGGCAATCCCGCGCAACTGCCTCGCACGCGAGCTACCAAGCGACCGCGCACACTGCCACGACCGGCAAGCCCGTCCGACGCAATTGCGTTGGCTGAAGAGGCCGGGGCCGCGGCGCCCAATGATTGGATCGGGGCCCGCGATCTCGCGATATTGTTGCTGCTTTACGGATCGGGCCTGCGGGTCGCCGAAGCGATGGGACTTACTGCCCGCGTACTGCCCATGGGCCAGGCGATGCGGGTCACCGGCAAGCGGGGCAAGACGCGGATCGTGCCGCTGGTTCCGGCCGTCAGGGAAGCGATCAATGCCTATGTCGCACTTTGTCCCTATCCGCTGGCCGGAGAAGGGCGACTATTCGTCGGCGCGAAGGGCGGGCCGCTAAATCCGGACCTGGTTCGAAGGGCGGTGCGGGGCGCGAGGACGCGGCTGGGCCTGCCGGACAGCCTGACGCCCCATGCCCTGCGTCATAGCTTCGCAACGCATCTTCTGGCGCGCGGCGCCGACCTCCGCTCTCTGCAGGAACTGCTTGGTCACGCCAGCCTGTCTTCGACGCAGATTTATACGGAGGTCGATGCGGCGCGCTTGCTCGACGTTTATCGCCACGCCCACCCCCGCGCCTGATCCATGTCCGCCTCCACCTAGAGGGCGGAGGCGGGTGAATGAAGCATGCGATGACCAGATCGCTTCAAACATCCGATCGCCGGTGATGCGCCGCGTGGGGAAAGCGCACCGCGGCGATCGACCAGGCGTCCGTCGCCTGCAGCCGGTTAACACGGAGCTAAATAACCGTTTCGGATCAATCCGCTAACTGCAGATCTTGTTGAAATCAGAGACTAGTCATGTCCACTTTGGGCGCATCTTCGCCCACTGGCATGTGACGATGGGTCCAAACGCGATAAATATACCCCGCGATCAGGACGACCAGGATCGCATTGGCCGCCGGGCCCAAAATCTTGTCGATGTCGGTGAAATTCTCTCCAAGCTTATAGCCTGCTCCGGCGAGGACGGCGGTCCAGATTGCGGTTCCCAATGTTGATGCGAGTAGGAACCGGCGGAAGCTCATTTTGAGCAAGCCTGCCGGTATCGAAACCAGGCTCCGGACCGTCGGCAGCAATCGGCCGAGGAAGACAAAGAATGTGCCGTGAAGCTCGAACCACACCTCCGCGCGCTTCACCTCGGCCCAGCTCATCGTGATCCAGCGGCCCCAGCGGCGAATGAATGGCTCCAGGCGCTGGATTCCAAGTGCCCTCGCGGCGAGATACCAGAAAGTGTTGCCAAGCATCGCACCAGCGGTGCCGGATGCGACCACCAGCCCATAGTCGAGCTTGCCCTGGCCGGCGGCAACGCCGGCGACCGACATGATCACTTCGGACGGAATGGGCGGGAAAACCGTCTCCAGGAACATCAGGAATCCGACACCAAGATAGCCTGACTGTTCGATCAGGCGCACAATCCAGTCACTCATTTGGCGGCGACCTTCGTTTCGATCGCATCCCAGATGAGCGCCGGGGTGTCGGTGCCGTTGAACCGATCGATTGCCACGATCCCGGTCGGCGAGGTGACGTTGATCTCGGTGAGCATGCCGCCGATCACATCGATGCCGACGAACAGCAATCCCCGGCTTTTAAGCTCGGGCCCGATCGCCTCGCAAATCTCCAGTTCACGCTCGGTGAGTTCGGTTGCGAGAGCGGTACCGCCGGCCGCGAGGTTGGAACGGATTTCGCCAGCGCCCGGCTTGCGGTTGATTGCGCCCGCTATTTTGCCATCGACAAGCACGATGCGCTTGTCGCCTTCGGTCACGGCAGGAAGAAAGGCTTGGGCAATATAGGGCTCGCGCCATACATGACCGAACAACTCGGCCAAGGCTGCAAGGTTGGCGCCATCGCGGCCAATGCGGAAAACCGCCGCGCCGGCGTTGCCGTGGAGCGGCTTCAAGACGACCTCGCCATGTTTGGCGTGAAACGCCTTCAGCTCCGCCAGCGATCGCGTGATCAAAGTCGGTGGCATGAAGTGCGCGAAATCCAGCACAAACAATTTTTCGGGCGCGTCGCGGACCGCGCGAGGGTCGTTCACGACCAGCGTTTCTTCCGCAATCCGCTCGAGCAGGTAAGTGGCAGTAATATAGCCAATGTCGAACGGCGGATCCTGGCGCATCAGGACGACATCGATTTCGGTTGCCAGGTCGAGATTTTGCGGTTCGCCGGCTGCGAAATGATCGCCTTCGACCCGTTGCACCGACACCCGCCGCGCCTTGGCCCGGACTTGCCCGTCTTCGTAACCGAGATCCTCGGCCAGATAGTGGAACAGGCGGTGGCCGCGCTCCTGCGCTTTCAGCATCAGCGCGAAGGTGGAGTCGCCGGCTATGCCGATCTTCTCCAGCGGGTCCATTTGCACGGCAACGGTCAGGCTCATGACCGCCGCCTAAGCGATGGCACGGCGCTTGTCACTCGTGCCAGACGTTGGGAAGATGGCGGGGAAGGCGCCAAGGGACGATGAATAGTGCGTCGATCCGGACGTCGTTACCCTCGCGAGCAAAGCGCGGTGTGAGGCTCTGGGCGGCGACCGCGACACGGCGCAGGCGATATTCGTCGAGCGACCATGCGGCCGCCTCCGCAGTGCGGCGCTGTTTGACTTCGATGAAGGCAAGCACCCGGCCGCGGCGGGCGACGAGGTCCACCTCGCCGCCAGGCACGCGGGCTCTACGAGCGAGAATCCGCCAGCCGTGCAACCGAAGCCACCAGGCGGCAATCGTCTCCGCCCTGCGCCCGTGTGCCTCAGCGAGCCGGCGCTTCAATTCCATTCGGGGCAGCGGCGGTATTCGATTTCCTTGCCGTCGGCATGGCGCGCCACGAATGCATTTCCATCGATCCATCGCAGAGTGGACACGATTGTATCGCCGACTTGACCGTGCTCGGAATTATCGTCGAACTGAACGAAATCAGTTGCCACTGCTGTTAAAACGTTCCCTTCCAGGCGCCAAGTTTCGACCTCGCCAAGCAAATAATATTTTCCATTCGAATAGTATCTGAGGGTAACCGCAGATCTGCATGATTGCGGATATTTGGAGCGCTCATCCACCCAGTCCCACTCGCCTTCCAACGCGTAATGGTCCCCATCATCACAAGCGGCGAGCAAAATCAGGAACGCCGCGGCCAATGGCCTCAGCCGGCCTTCTCCAGGGCGAGGGCGTAGACCTGCTTGCGGGGCAGTCCGAGCAGCTCGGCGACCTCCGCTGCCGCGCGGGAAGGCGATAAACGGGTCAGCGCCTCGTCGAGCGCAGCGTCGATCTCGGCGCTCGACGCCCCTTCCGACTTCAGAGGCGGCGCAACGACAATCACGATTTCGCCCTTCGGGGTCACATCGGCATATCGAACGGCAAGCTCGGCCAAGGTACCATTCACGCATTCTTCGTGAAGCTTGGTGAGTTCGCGGACGACTGCAACCTCGCGATCGCCCAACGTCGCGGCCAGCACGCCCAACGTATCGCCGAGGCGCGGCCCGCTCTCGAACAAGACCAATGTTGCCCTTACCGATGCTATTTCGGCGATAACGTCGGCACGCGCCTTGGCCTTGGCGGGAAGGAAACCGAGGAAGAGAAAACGGTCGGTCGGAAGACCGGCAAGGGTCAGCGCCGCGATGGCGGCACATGGCCCGGGAAGCGTGTGCACCGCATGCCCGGCTTGTCGCGCCGCACGGACCAGCTTGTACCCGGGATCGGAAATCAGCGGCGTTCCGGCATCACTGATAAGTGCCACGGCCTTCGATCCAAGGTCGCCCAGGATGCGTTCGCGTAATTTGTCGTCGCTATGGTCGTGATAGGCGGTCATCGGCGCTTTTGCCCCCACATGGGCAAGCAGCTTTGCGCTGACTCGCTTGTCCTCGGCCAGAATATAATCGACTTGGCACAACGTCTCGGCTGCACGCGACGTTATGTCACCTAGATTGCCGATTGGCGTTGCTACGATATAGAGTCCGGGGGGAAGCGACTGGTCCATTTGGAAGGGCGGCATGGCATTGAACATCATTCCTCGGCAAGCGCGCCGCACATTTCTGCTTGGGATTGCAGGCGCGACGCTGTTGCTGGCCGGCTGCCAAACCGGACCTCGCGAGCCAATCGAGACGGGCCCGGTCGAGCCGCCGCCCATCCCTGGAGCGGTGGTCAACAAGGTTGCGGTGATCGTTCCGCTTACGGGTCCCGATGGTCCGGTTGGGACGTCGATAGCCAATGCTGCCAACCTCGCGCTGCTCGACACGGGCGAAAAGTCGCTGCGCATCACCGTTTACAACAGTGCCGGTCCCGGTGGAGCGGCCGCGGCGACACAGCGCGCAATTGCTGAAGGTGGCCGGCTGATCCTGGGCCCGCTTTTGGCTGAGGATGTTCGTGCTGCCGCTCCCATCGCGAGGGCCGCCAACGTCCCGGTGATCGCCTTTTCCAACGATGAAGGCGTTGCGGGAAATGGCGTCTACATATTGGGGTTCACCCCCGACCAATCGATCAGCCGCATCGTCAGCTATTCACGCACAAGGGGCACTAGCAGCTTTGCCGCGCTGGTTCCCACTGGCCTGTATGGCCAGCGGGCAGCACAAGCGCTGTTGGGCGCCGTACGCAAATCTGGCGGACGAGTAGCGGCGATCGAATCCTATGACCGTAGCAAGGCTTCCATCGTAGCCGCCGCACGGCGGTTGAATGCCAAGGGCGACTTTGACGCCGTGTTGCTTGGGGATTCGAGCCGCATGGCCGCACTCGGCGCTCCGGCGGTGAAGGCTGGTCCCTACCGGCTTGGGACGGAATTATGGGCTACAGACCGTACGATTGGAGCGAATGCATCACTTCGCGGGGGCTGGTTCGCGGCGGCGCCCGACGCTCAGTTCGACAAGCTCGTAACACGTTATCGTGCCCGATACGGGAAAACCCCTTACCGCCTTGCTAGCCTTGGTTATGACTCTGTCTTGCTGGCGGTCAGGAGTGCGCGCAATTGGCCGATCGGCAGGCTGTTTCCTGCAAAGAGCCTGATCGACAAGGACGGCTTTGCCGGGGTGGATGGCAATTTCCGCTTTTCTCGTGACGGGATCGCAGAGCGGCTGCTTGAAGTTCGGCAGGTGACGCCAGCGGGAGCCATCGTCATTTCCCCGGCAGCGACCGCTTTTTAGGCGGCAATTTCGGCCAGGATGGAATCGAGGAGCAGGCGACCGGACGCGGTTGTCCTAAGTATGGTCTCATCACGATCGAGGAAGCCGAGGCCGATCATCCGGCCGACCCTATCCTCGTTGACGAGCCGTTCGACTCCCAACCGCTCGGCCAGTGCGGCGGGCTCGATTCCTTCGGCAAGCCGCAGGCCCATTACCAGCGCCTCATTCGCGGCTTCGTCTCCCGTGAGCCGTTCTTCTTCAATCAGGCCATGGCCGTTCCGGGCTACCGCCGAGAGGAAATTTTCAGGTTTCCTGTGGCGAACGGTGCGCATGCCGAGGCGTCGCCCATGCGCGCCCGGGCCGACACCGGCATATTCGTGGTAGCGCCAGTAGGCGAGGTTGTGGCGGCTTTCCGCGCCCGGACGGGCGTGATTGGATATTTCATAGGCGGGCAGGCCGGCCATTGTAGTGCGATCCTGCGTCATCTCGAACAGTGCCGCGGACGCCTCAGGGCCGAGTGGCTCAAAATCGTGCTTGGCAACCATGGTGGCGAAACGAGTGCCGGGCTCGATTGTCAGTTGGTAGAGCGAGACATGTTCGGTGCCGAGGCCGAGCGCTTTGGCTAATGCCACCTGCCACGATTCTTCGGTTTCGTCCGGCAAGGCATAGATCAGATCGAAGCTGACACGATCCACCGCCAATTGAGCGGCTTCCAGCGCCCGCATTCCCTCATCCGCTGAATGGGCGCGACCCAGGAATGCAAGCGACGCGTCGTCGAAGCTCTGCAGACCAAGACTGATGCGGTTGACGCCGGCGCTCGCCAAGTCAGCGAAGCGCGCCGCCTCGGCGTTGTTTGGATTGGCTTCGAGTGTGATCTCGACATCGTCAGCCACCAGCCAATGATCGCGCGCCGCTGCAATGATCGCCTCGGCCGTTGCGGGTTCCATCAGCGATGGCGTGCCGCCGCCGAAGAAGATGGAAGTTAGCCGACGGCCCGGCAGAAGCGCCGCTTCATGAGCGAGATCCGCCAGCAATGCGTCGCGCCATTCTTCCTGGTCGACTGACGCGCGAACATGGCTGTTGAAGTCGCAATAGGGGCATTTGCTGACACAGAACGGCCAGTGAACGTAGAGCGCGATCGCTTCGCCCGTTCGAGCAGCGTTCACCTCGGGTCGGATAGCTAATGTCGACATGGTGCGCGCACTTCTTACGGGTCTTGTCCTACTGTTGCCAGTCGCGGCAACTGCAAATCCGCAAACCGCGACCGTTCCTTGGACTGACAAGCGACCAGCTGCACGAGGCAGCCAACTCCTCCGCTCGACGATGGTCGCCGCGCACAATGAAGCCAGGCGACAATATGGTGTGGCGCCGCTGTTCTGGGATGACGGATTGGCTCGAGATGCGGCTGTATATGCGCAGCAACTCGCCCGTACTGGCCGCTTCGAACATGATCCGCAACGCGGCCGACGCCCGCCGCAGGGCGAGAATCTGTTCATGGGAACACGCGACGCTTACAGCTATTCCGACATGATCGGACTATTGGTCGACGAGCGGCGCTATTATCGGCCTGGACGCTTTCCCGCCGTCAGCCGGACGGGTGATTGGTCTCAGGTCGCCCATTACACCCAGATCATCTGGCCGGCTTCCCGGCGCGTCGGCTGCGCCACCGCATCCAATCGCGCCAACGACTATCTGGTGTGCCGTTACCTGCCTGCGGGCAATGTGGTCGGAACAGTGCTGCGCTAGCCTTAACCAAGGCAAATCAGCAGCTTGTTAACCAGGTGCGGGTCAAAATCCCGCCATGAAGCGCGCGCTCTTCTTTGTCCTGCTGCTGGCATCTCCAGTGGCTGCGGCCACGCTGCCGAGCCCCAACTGGCCTGCGCCGGCCGACCGGGGAGAGCCGCTGCTGCGCAAATCTGTGCTGAGCGCCCATAACCAGGCGCGCGGCCGGTTTGGCGTCCCGGCACTAACCTGGAGCGAGCAACTGGCCTCCGAGGCAATGCTTCATGCCCAACATATGGCGCAAACCGGAATTTACGGCCACGACCAGACCCCGGGCCGCCGCAAGAAAGCCGGTGAGAATCTTTGGCGGGGTCAGAGAGGCGTGTTTTCGTATGACATGATGGTCGGCGTAATGGTCGACGAGGCCAAGCATTTTCGGCCCGGCGTTTTTCCGAACGTCAGCCGAACTGGCGATTGGTCAAAAGTTGCACATTATACTCAGATCGTCTGGCCGACGACCACCGAAGTCGGCTGCGCGCTCGCATCCAGCGCCACCACCGATTATTTCGTCTGCCGCTACGCGCCGACGGGCAACAAGGACGGCTACCAGTTAGCCGAGCGCCGCGACTAATCGCTTGAACGCCTCGGCCCGGTGGCTGACGGCATGTTTTTCTTCAGGGTCATATTCGCCGAACGTCCGCTCCTGTCCGACAGGCACGAACATCGGGTCATAGCCGAAACCCTTGTTTCCGCGCGGCGGCCAGGCGAGCGTCCCATAGACGCGGCCTTCGAAGCTTTCAGCTTGTCCGTTGTCCGGCCAGGCGACCGCCAAAGCACAAACGAAATGGGCGTCGTGACCAGCTTCGTCACCAGCCGCCTCGACTTCACGCCAGACGCGCTCCATCGCCCGGTTAAAGTCGCGATTGCCTTCATCATCCTCGGCCCAGCGGGCGGAAAATATTCCGGGTAGCCCGTGCAGCGCGTCGACTGACAGGCCGCTGTCGTCGGCCAACGCCGGTAGTCCGCTTAGATCGGCCGCTTCGCGCGCCTTCAATTCGGCATTGTCAATGAACGTGTTTCCAATTTCGTCCGGTTCAGGCAGGCCCAACTCGGCCGCACCAACGCATTCTATTCCATGAGGCGCCAGCAGCTCCTGGATTTCCTTGAGCTTGCCGGCATTGTGGGTCGCGATGACGAGCTTGGATCCGATCGCCTTCATTTGCCCACCGCCTTTAATTGTTCCCGGAAAATCTCGGTGCAGCCCATCCGGGCAAGGCGCAATAGGCGCAGCAGCCCTTCCTCGTCGAACGTCTCGCCTTCGGCGGTCAGTTGAGCCTCAACGATCGCACTGTCGCCGGTCAGCACGAAATTGCCGTCCGAACCTGCCTGGCTGTCTTCGTCATAATCGAGGTCGAGTACCGCCTGTCCGTCGTGGAAGCCACAGCTGACAGCCGCGACCTGGGTGCGGATGGGATCCTCGGACAGCTGCCCGCCGGCAAGCAACTTGTCGACAGCGATTCGCAGCGCGACCCATGCGCCCGAGATTGCGGCAGTTCGCGTTCCGCCGTCAGCCTGGATGACATCGCAATCGACAACGATTTGTCGCTCGCCGAGCTTGCGCAGATCGACAACCGCGCGAAGCGAACGGCCGATCAGCCGCTGGATTTCCTGCGTCCGTCCCGATTGTTTGCCCTTGGCCGCCTCGCGATTGCCGCGAGTATGGGTGGCGCGGGGTAGCATGCCATATTCGGCGGTGACCCAACCCTGGCCCTTGCCGCGAAGGAATGGCGGTACTTTCTCTTCGACCGATGCGGTGACAAGTACCCGGGTGTCGCCGAAACTGACCAGGCAACTCCCTTCGGCGTGTCGAGTGAAGCCGGGCTCGAATTGCAAAGCGCGCATCTGGTCGGGGGCGCGGCCACTGGGGCGCATGTAAGTCTCCTGATTACCCTGTTGGATGCCGCCCTAGACCGGCCATCGTTGGCTTTCAAATGGCTTCGCCCTACATGCGGCGGCATGAGCGAGCCGATCGGCGACCTGACCAACCGCATGCGCGACATTTTCCGGCTGGTGGTCGAGGCATATCTCGACCGCGGCCAGCCGGTCGGATCGAAGGCGCTTACAGGCTCCGTCAGCCTCTCTCCCGCGTCCATCCGAGGTGTGATGCAAGAACTGGAGGAGCGTGGCCTCCTTACTCATCCTCATACATCTGCCGGTCGAATTCCCACCGAAACAGGACTGCGCCTGTTCGTGGACGGGATCATGCACAGCGCACTACCGTTGGCACGCGAGCGCGCGGTGATTGAGGCTCAACTCAAAGATCGCCCCGTCGAGGAAGCACTGGCCGCCGCGACCGCAACGCTGTCGGGTCTGTCAGCCTGTGCCGGTGTGGTGTTGGCTCCAAAAACCGAGCTTCGTCTTAAGCAATTGAGCTTTTTGCCGCTTGGCCCCGACCGGGCACTTGCGGTGTTGGTCAGCACCGACGGTAGTGTCGAAAACCGGGTCGTTCCATTGCCCGGCGATACCAGTGCCGTCGCGCTGGCCGAGGTCGCCAACTATGTGAGCGCGCGGTTGGCCGGACTTACGTTGACCGAAGCCGAGGCGCGCCTGCGCGTCGAAATAACTGAACGACGCGAGGCGTTGGATGCTGCCGCGGCGGAATTGGTTGCGCGCGGCCTTGCCGACTGGAGCGAGGACCATGCCCACCGGCCGGTGCTTATCGTGCGCGGCCAGGCCAATTTGATCGACGAGGGAACAGCAGCGGACCTGGAACGCGTCAGACGCTTGCTCGACGAGCTTGAAGACCGGCAGGAAATTGCGCGCTTGCTTGAAGGGGCAAGGGAAGGGCAAGGGTGCCGAATCTTCATCGGCAGCGAGAACCGGATGTTCGCTTTATCGGGATCCAGCGTCATTGCCGCCCCCTATCATGGGAGCGAAGGGCAGGTAGTGGGTGTTGTCGGGGTGATTGGGCCGACGCGATTGAACTATGCCCGAGTCGTCCCCATGGTGGATTTCACGGCGCAAGCCCTCACGAGATATATGAGATGATGGACAAGAACGAACTTCACGACGAAGCCGAATCGATCCGCGCCGAAACCGCCGCGGACGCCCCTGAGCTGGCCGAGCACGACCGCGTGGCTGAGCTGGAAAAGCTGCTCGAAGAGGCGAACGCAAAGGCGCTCTATGCCGCTGCGGAGACGCAGAATGTTCGGCGGCGGCTTGAATCGGAAAAGCAACAGGCCTCGGCCTATGCCGCAACCGGCTTCGCCCGCGACATGCTGGCGGTGCGCGATCATCTTGAGCGGGCACTCAGCCACGTTCCGGAAGCCGCGCTCCCCGACGAAAAAGTGAAGAGTTTCGTCGACGGGATCGAAGCGACGTTGCGCGAACTTGACGCGGTGTTCGCTCGCCAGGGGATCGTCCGCGTTGAGGCGCTGGGACAGCCGCTGGACCCTCATAAGCATCAGGCGATGATCGAGATCGCAACAGACAAGGCGGAGCCGGGGACTATCGTCGAGGAAATGCAGTCGGGCTATATGCTCAAGGACCGATTGCTGCGACCGGCATTGGTGGCGGTTGCGAAGGCCGGTTAGGCCGCTTCCACCTCATTGCCGGTGATTACCCAGGCGAGCGCTTCGTCGCGGTCCTCAGGCTCGAAGACTCGGTAGCTAATAAAGGGCAGCAGCGCGCTTTCGATACGCGTGCCAACCCTTATCCAGGCCTGATCGGCGACAACGGCAACGCGGCCGAACCTGTTCAGTTTTGCGAACAGGGGCATTGCTCGACTGAAATAGTGGGGAAGGCTCGCGAGCTCTAGGCTGCTGACCCCCTGCGTCTCCACAAATATATGAGCCTTGTCATGGCGCTCCATGATCGCGTCGAACCGGTCCATGATTGAATCGAGTTCCTGGCCTTTTATCGCGCCGCTGATCTTCAGTGCGATGGTGTTGTCGGGCGAATCGATGAATTGCAGCATCGGGACCTCCTTAAGGATAAGGCCTCAATGCACCTCGCGCCGTTGAGTTTCACCTTTGGTTGCAAGGCTGAAGCGCGGCTCGGTTTGAGCGCCGCCAGCCAAAACCAGCGTCGCTGCCATCCTTCCGACTTCCGGGCCATGCTTGAATCCATGGCCCGAGCCGCCCCCTACCAGCACGACATTGGTCATTGTCGGGTGGCGGTCGATCAGGAAATCGCCGTTTGAGCTATTTTCATATTGGCAGACCTCAGCGCCCAGCACCGGCGCGCCCTTCAATAGTGGAAAGCGGCGGTCCCGAAAGGAGATCACCTCGTCAAGCGCGGCCTGGGTGTGCTCGCGCGACTGGGTATCGGGATCGACCGCGACACCATGCTGGTCATGGGCAAATTTGACGCCCCGAGCTTCGAGGTCGGGGAAACCATAATACATGTCGCCGGCGTTGAAGTCGGCCCAGCCGGGCATGACGTCCGGGAGGAAGCGGCGGTCGCCCTCGGGCGGAGCGAAATAGAAGATCTCCTGCCGGGTGGCGAAGATGCGGCTGCCGAGCACGCCCGGGAAATATTTGGGAAGCCATGGGCCGAGCGCGAACACAAACGCGTCGGCCTCCAGCGTTCCGCCACTCGCAAGCTTCACAGATTTGAGCGCACCATCCTGCACGGGCGCCTGGACTAGGTCTTGCCGATACTCGCCGCCTGCCACGACATAGTTCTTTACCAGGGTCTGTACCGCGCGCCTGGCCATCAGCGCACCGAAGCCGGGTTCGTAGATGCCGGCATGGACGTCGGTGAAATTGATCATCGGAAAGCGGCGCGCCAGTGCCGGGCCATCCAATAGCTCGCTCGGCAACCCTAGGGCCCGGTGGGCGGCGATGCTGTCGGTTAGATAAGCTTCCTCGCTGGGGAAAAAGAACAGCACGCCGCAGGGAGTGAAAATCGGGAGGCCAGCGGTAGCGCTGAGCGCCTTCCATTCCTTAAGACTGTCGAGCGCCATGCGGGTGTATACGGCGTCCTTGCCATAGGCTCCGCGGGTCATTCGGCTGTCGCCACCAGAACTGGCGCGGCTGTTGGCCGGGCCGGCCATGTCGACCAGTGTGACCTTGTGGCCGCTTCTGCGAAGGTGCTCGGCAGTCCAGGCGCCGAAGGTGCCGGCCCCGATCACCGCGACGCGAGCGGACGAACCGGGCACCGCGGCCCTCAATAGTGCCGGTGAAATGGAGACGCCGCCCGCCCCGATGAGGAGCGAGCGGCGCGAAAGGTTGGGAAACGGCACGCCCGGAGGTTTGCCGTCTCCCTTTTCCATTGATTAGCCACGTTCCGGCTCAGGCGGTGGTGGAGGCGGAGGTGGCGGTGGAGGTGGCGGCGGGCAGGTGTCCGTCGCCAAGATCACCGAGCCGTCAGCGCAGGTCTGCGTCGCCGGCGGAGGCGGAGGTGGCGGCGGCGGAGGCGGCGGGGCAGGCGGAAGAGCCGGAGATGAGGCGAACGCATAGCGGACAGTCATCCCGACCGTGCGCGGCTGGCCGATGTTGTAGCCGAGCCGCGCGCGCCCACCGCGCTCGCGGTCGAACGACAGCTTGGCATTTTCGTCGAACACATTGTTGACGTAGAGCGCAACGCCCAGGCCGCTATCGAAGTCGATGCCGGCCGACAGGTTCACCAGGTCATAGGACTTCAGCTTCAGGCGCGAAGTGAAATCAAAGGACCCTTGGCCATAGGCGCCCGACTCCGGATCGAAGAAGATCATGTTGTTGAAATTCCCGGCGCCGGATTCTTGATCACCGGGCTGCGACCAGCGATCGCCGACATGCTGCCAGCTCGTCGAAACATACCAGTCGCCGTCATCGCGGAACCGCTGACCATAAGTGGCGCTGGCCGCAAACTGGAAGTTGGGAACGCTCGGAAGGCGGTTGCCGTCGCGAATTCCTGCGATGATCGCGCCGCCAGCGGTACGAACGTTAGAATCGAACTTGGCATCGACGTAGCTGCCCGCCAGGGACAGGTCGAGGCCGGGCGCCGGGGAGATGGCGAACTCGCCCTCAATGCCAAAGGTATGGGCCTTCGGCACGTTGAACACGACGCGTGAAGAGCAGCTGCCGGCATCGGCAGTGACCTGCAGGTCGCTGATGTCGGTGTAGAACACCGCCGAGTTCATCGTGATGCCGCGCTTCTGATATTTGAAGCCGACCTCGTAGTTCCACAGCGTTTCATCGTCGTAGGTTGGATGGTTGCCGTAGGTTAGCGCGTCGATGCCGGTGGCACCGCCGGAGCAGAGCGGAATGTTCAGCGGGTCATTGACGCCGCCCAGCCGGAAGCCCTTGGCGACCTGGGCATTAACGTTGAGGTTGTTTGACGGCTCCCAGGTCAAGATGACGCGCGGGCTGAAGCCGCTCGACTTGGTCTTGTCGCCGATCCGCGTGTCACCGTTCGAGAAGACACCTCCCGAGACGAAGTCACGCTTTTCCTTGAAGTCGTAGTAGCGACCGCCGGCCGTCAGCTTGAAGGTGCCGATCTCGTAACTCGCTTCACCAAACAGCGCGCCTTGCTTGATGATGTACGGCAAGTCTGCATTGTATGGGGAGTCGGCTGGGAAGCCATTTGCAAGCTGGGACGATACCAGCGGGACCCTTAATAGCGGGTTCGGATCGTTTCCGTTCGACGCGCATGCGTTGTCCGGCGGGTTGAGGTTACGGCATAAACCATTCAGGAACGGATCTCCGACCGCGGCGTCGAAGCCGGGGGTTGGCAGCCGCTGCTCATATTTGCGGTCGACGTGGCTGTAGAAGCCGCCAGCGACCCACTGGAACGGGCCCGATCCGGTTGAGGAAAGGCGCAGTTCCTGGGTCCATTGTTTCAGGTCAGTGGTGTCACGCAGATTTGAAGCCAAGTTTGCGCCGGGCGCAACCAGCGGTTCGACCCCGGTGAAGGAAATCGTAACCGACCCCGTCAGTGCCGACGCGTCACGCGAAACCAGGATGTCGCGGTTGATGTAGCTGGTGATCGAGGTCAGCTCGACACCACCAAAATCGTAGGCCGCCGTGAGGTCGGCAAGCCAGGTTTTGTCCGTAAACTTCTCGCGAAGCTTCAGATATTGCGTCCGCTCGCCAGGCCCGCCCGGGTCCGACGGAGTCGTGAATTGATTGTCGTAGAGGTTGTAGAATTCCTCGCGGTTGAAACCGTCGGTACTAACCTTCTGATAGACGACGCGTGGAGTGATCCGAAGGTTGTCGGTCGGTTCCCACAACAGTGAAACGCGGCCGCCATATCGCGCGCCGTCGTTGACGTTGTTGCCACTCGCGGGGCCAATGGCGTCGATGAAGCCGGCATATTTGGTGTAGTATCCAACGGCGCGCACGGCTGCCGTGTCGCCCAGAGGCACATTGATCGCGCCTTTCACATGACCGCCGAAGTCGCCGTCGTGGACGTGATTGACGTTGCCCTCGACCAGGCCTTCCGTCCTACCCAGCTTCGGCTGGTTGGTGATGTAACGCAGCGTGCCGCCAACACTGCCCGAGCCGAAAAGCGTACCCTGCGGTCCGCGAAGAGTTTCGACGCGATTCAAGTCGAAGAGGTCGAGGTCGGGCGTGAACAGCGATAGCGAAATGACCGATTCGTCGAGGTAGACGCCTACTTGCTCCTTCACGCCAGGCTGGTCGCGGATGATCTGGCCAGCCGAAACGCCACGAATTGAAACCTGGCTTTGACCCGGCCCGAGGTTTTGGACCGTAAGGCCTGCAACGTTGCGGCTAATGTCTTCTATCGTGTTCGCGTTGGCGCGCTGAATGTCTTCCTGCGTCTGCGCGTTGATCGAGAAGGGAACGTCCTGAACCGTCGACGCGCGCTTGGTCGCCGTGACGATGATCAGGTCACTGTCCTGCTCGGGCGCAGGCTGCACCTTTTCCTCTACGTTGTTTATCGCCTGTGCCTCGGCTTCAGCGGGCGTCTGCGCGAAGGCCGGCGTAGCCAGTGCCAGGGCGGAGGCGCTGAGCAGCAGGCCACGCGCAACTTGAGTAGTGATCGTCATGGAAATTCCCCCAGTTGGAATTTATGTCGGGTTGCAGACTATTCTTCTGCGCGCCTGCGAAAAGGGGGGTGTGCGTTTAGCGCTAAGACTGTTGCGAAAGTGTAACAGTTCGGTTGAAGGGCAGGAAACCGCGATTCGTTAATGGCCCAATCGGCCGCCCCTGGTCCGCCATGAACCGATGCCGGACAAGCTCGGCCTGCTGCTCCAGCCCGTAACGATCAAAGGGTCGCCCGTCCTTCAGCCGATAGGAATATCGGCAAAACGGATGGCGCATCATCACCAAGTAGAAGCGCCCGCGCGTCTGCGCCTGCCAAACGTGGGTCATTTCGTGAATGAATAGGCCCTGCAGCGAAAGTCGCTCATTGGAGAAATCATCCGACCACAACAGACTTCGGGGGTGAAAGTGGATGTTGCCGGTCGGGGCCATGACAACGCCCTTTGGCTGGAACGGCCACCATTTGCGCCTGACAAGGCGAACACGGGCATAATCGATTGCATCACCAAACACCGATAAGGCGAGTTCTATTTCGCCGGGCGTGAGGGAACGTGCACCTTTCATCGTGGGGAGAGAGTTAGGAGGCCATCATCGTCGCGTCGAGGGGACGATGCTCAATTGCTCCCCTAGAGCAAGCTGCGCTCGGCCCTTGCCGTCAGCCCGTCGCGCCGCTAGGGCAGCGCAAAATCTAACGGAGGAAATTCCACATGAGCGAGACCGCCGATCGGGTGAAGAAAATCGTCGTCGAACACCTTGGCGTCGAAGCTGAGAAGGTCACCGAGGAAGCAAGCTTCATCGACGACCTAGGCGCCGATAGCCTCGACATCGTCGAGCTGGTCATGGCCTTCGAAGAAGAGTTCGGCGTGGAAATCCCGGACGATGCGGCGGAGAAGATCGCGACCGTGAAGGACGCGATCGATTATATCGACCAGAATAAGGGCTGATCGGGAACCGATCGGCTGCCGCCCGCCTGTCGAGGCGGCACGAACGGCTTCCCGCTTCAACGGGAGGCCGTTTGCATTTGCGAGAATGTGGACAAGGATGATCGTATGCGCCGTGTGGTGGTGACAGGATTGGGTCTGGTGACGCCTCTTGGCGGCGATGTGGAAACGACCTGGTCGAATATCCTCGCAGCGAAATCCGGTGCTGGAAAGATCACCAGGTTCGACGCCAGTGACCAGAAGTGCCACATCGCCTGCGAGGTGAAGCCGGCGGACCATGAATATGGTTTCGACCCGGGCAAGCGGGTCGACCATAAGGTCCAGCGTCAGGTCGATCCGTTCATCATTTATGGTATCGATGCCGCTGGCCAGGCGATCGAAGACGCCGGCCTGCTCGAAATGGATGAGGCGACCCGGTTTCGCGCCGGCTGCTCGATCGGCTCGGGCATCGGTGGCTTGCCGGGCATTGAGAGCGAATCGCTCGTGCTGCACGAAAAGGGGCCGAGCAGGGTCAGCCCGCATTTCGTTCACGGCCGGCTGATCAACCTTATATCTGGTCAGGTATCGATCAAATATGGGCTGATGGGACCGAACCACGCGGTCGTCACTGCTTGTTCGACGGGCGCCCATTCGATCGGCGATGCCGCGCGTATGATCAAGGATGACGATGCGGACGTCATGCTGGCCGGTGGCGCCGAAGCAACGATCTGCCCGATCGGAATCGCCGGCTTCGCGCAGGCTCGCGCGCTGTCGACTGCCTTCAATGATCAGCCTGAAAAGGCCAGCCGACCCTATGACAAGGACCGCGATGGCTTCGTCATGGGCGAAGGTGCGGGCGTGGTGGTGCTCGAGGAATATGAGCACGCCAAGGCGCGAGGCGCCAAAATCTACGCGGAGGTAGTCGGATATGGCCTGTCGGGAGACGCCTATCACGTGACCGCACCACATCCCGAGGGCTCGGGAGCATTTCGCTCGATGGAAATGGCGCTCAAGAAGGCGGGTATGACGCCGGGCGATATCGATTATATCAACGCCCACGGCACCTCGACTCCATTAGGAGACGAGCTGGAGCTCGGCGCGGTTCGCCGCCTTTTCGGCAACGAGACCGCCAATCTTTCGATGAGTTCGACCAAATCGGCGATCGGTCATCTTCTTGGCGGCGCGGGCGCGGTGGAGACGATCTTTTGCATCCTCGCCATTCGCGACCAGATCGTACCGCCGACCCTCAACCTCGACAATCCTAGCGAGGGCACGACGGGAGTCGACCTCGTGCCGCACAAGGCCAAGAAGCGCCCTGTGCGAGCGGCCCTCAACAACAGCTTCGGCTTTGGCGGGACCAACGCCTCGCTGATCGTAAAGGCGGTAGACTAAGGTCCAGCCATGCTTCGCCGGCTGATTCTGATCGCGGCCCTGCTCGGCCTGGCTGCTGGCGCGGGCAGCTTCTGGCTGCTTTGGGCATCGCCGGGGCCCAAGGCAGGGCCACATAGAGTGACGATTGAGGAAGGCTCAACCCTCGCCTCCGTGGCCAGCAAGCTCGAAGCGGACGGGGTCATACCCGGAACCGCCAGAACCTACCGCGCCATGGCGCGGATATTTGGCTCGTCCGACCCGGTGCAGGCTGGCGAATTCGAAATTCCGGTGGGCTCCAGCGGTGCCCGGGTGTTGGAAATCCTCCAACATGGCCGCCCGATGGTGCGCCTTATCACCATCCCCGAGGGCATGCCTTCGATCCTGGTGCAGGAGAAGCTGGCGGCAATTCCCGAGTTGACCGGCCCAACGCCCTTGCCCGCCGAGGGATCGGTGCTGCCCAACAGTTATGATTGGCAGCGAGGCGAAATGCGCGCTGCGGTGCTGAAACGGATGACGGACGCGATGACCAGGGAGCTCGACGCACTCTGGGCCAAGCGCAAATGGAACTGCCCGGTCAATTCAAAGGAAGAAGCGGTCACACTGGCGTCGATCGTCGAGAAGGAAACGGGCAAACCTTCGGAGCGTCGCACGGTAGCAGGCGTATATTGCAACCGACTGCGCATCGGCATGAAGCTCGATGCCGACCCGACCGTCATCTACCCGATCACAAAGGGTAAACCGCTTGGCCGGCGAATCAAGCGATCAGAACTCAATGCGATTACGGGCTACAACACCTACCGCGAGCCGGGACTACCCCAAGGACCGATCGCCAATCCGGGTCGCGAAAGCATCGCCGCGGTACTCGACCCGGCGCCAACCAAGGCGCTCTACTTTGTCGCTGACGGCACTGGAGGGCACGTGTTTGCCGACACGCTGGCCGAGCATAATGCCAACGTTGCCAGATGGTATGCGATCCGCCGCGCGCGCGGCGAGATGTAGCTAGGGCGCAACCGCCGCAGCCCGAACATAGCCTACGCGGCCGTCGGGGCCATAGCCCCACGCCCAGCCGAGGCTCATATCCAGCATTCGGATTTCCTGGCCGGGCTGCAATTTGTCCAGGAGGTCCGCACTATCATGGGGCTCTCGCAGGAAGTCGGCAGCGGTAACCAAGTGGCGTATGAGGGGATCCGCATAGTGCGACGCGATCACCTGACCGGCCAGTGAAGTGTCGGCCAGGTCCTTGCGATATGCATGTGTCAATGGATCGGGAAAATTGGAAACGCCGACGAGGGCGAAACCCTCAACGGGACGCGAACGCGGGTTCCTTGCTCCGGTGGCTGTGTGCTGCGCGCCGGCCTTCGTCCTCCCCGGCTCCGAGGTATCTTTTGAACCCTTCAAGAAAATTGGCCCCGTCTTTGGTGCGGACGACAAACACGTTGCGGCGGTCGTCCTGATCCCGCTCGCGGCGCAGATAGCCGAGGGCACCCAAGGTATTCAAGGCGCGCGTGACGACCGGCTTGGATACTCCGAGCAAGCGCGCAAGTCCGCGCACGGTGTGCGGCCCAGGGGTCAAATAAACGAGCATCAACAGCGCCATCTGTCGATTGGTAAGGTCGGGCTCGCCAGATCGAACATATTCGATCAGCGCGCTCATCCAGCCCGATAGCGAAGCATCGCCCATTGGTCCGATTTCTCCCATCGTCGCGTGGCAAGAGAGAAACCGCGCAAAGGCGGATTGGTTGCGTAACGATCTGCCAAATTAGCTAAAATCCGGTGCTGCGGTTGCTCGTTGCGACGAGATCAAGCGCCGTAGCGCCGCCTGAGTAGCGCAAAAGCGGTGCGTAGTCCCATGGCTTCTCCCCCCTTGGGACGTCCAGGCTTGGCTGCTGGTCGCCATGCGAAAGTGTCGAAATGCGCCCAGGCAATCCCCTCCGGAACGAATCGTCGAAGGAAAAGGGCGGCGGTAACGGCCCCGGCCATCGGCGAATCCGCCGCGTTGGCGAGGTCCGCGACTTCAGATTTCAACATTTCGTCATAGCCATCCCATAGAGGCATTTGCCAAATCGGGTCGGCAATTTCCCTTGAAGCGCTTTGAAGGTCATTCGCGAGTTCGTCGTTGTTGGTGAACATCGCGGGCAGGTCGGGGCCCAAGGCGACGCGTGCAGCGCCGGTGAGCGTCGCGAAATCAAAGATGAGCTCCGGCTGCTGCTCGCCTGCGCGGGCAAGCGCGTCGCCGAGGATCAACCGTCCTTCGGCGTCGGTGTTGTCAATCTCGACCTTCAGGCCTTTGCGGCTGCCAATGACGTCGCCGGGTCGGATAGCGGCTGCGGACACGCTGTTTTCGACCGCCGGAACGAGCAAGTGCAGCCGCACTGGCAGGCGTTCAGCCATGACCAGCTTGGCGAGCGCCAGCGCATGAGCCGCCCCGCCCATATCCTTTTTCATCAGGCGCATGCCGCTGGCCGGCTTGATGTCGAGACCACCGCTGTCGAAGCATACCCCTTTGCCAATAATTGCGACGCGTGGGGCGCCTTCCTTGCCCCAGGTGAATTCGATCAGTCGAGGGGCGCGCTCGCGCGTGGCGCCTTGGCCGACGGCGGCGATCATCGGATAGCCTTGCGACAGGGCGTCCCCGGAAATTACTTCCAACTTCGCGCCGAATTGCTTGGCAACGTCGCGTGCTGCTGCCTCCAAGTCCGCCGGGCCCAGATCGGCGGCAGGCGTATCGACCAGGTTGCGGACATACGCTGTGGCTTCGGCCAGCCGGATCGTTCGATCGATCTCGGCCGCCTCCCTCGTAAGGAGCACGCGCGGCCCTCGCTCGTCGTCATTCTTGGACTTGTAGGCGGTGAAGCGATGCTGGCCGAGGAGCCAACCAAGCATGGCGGGTCCGGCTTCGCCCTCAGCCAGTCGATAAGTGCCTTCAGGCAGGGATTCGGCAAGCTTGGCGAGGCACCAGGGCGACAGTTCGCTTATCTTGGCAACCGCCGAGACGACCTCCCAGTCCGCGCCCTGAACACCGGGCAGGATCAAATATTGAAAGCCGTTTTTACCCTCGAATCGTGCTGCATCGAGCAGCGCCCTGCGGGCAGAGCTCTGGCGCTTGGACCACCCGGCGAAGCTATCCTTGTCGACCAGGTGGATGGCGCGGGCGGGGCCGCCGCGGTCGGGCTGCAAGAGCGAAGCGAAGTCGGTCATTCAGTGCCTTTAGCCGAGGTCGCGTACTTGCTCCACCGCCACGGCAAACCCGAGCCAACTCCCCTTCGAATGTGATCATGTTCGCGTCGACGTCGCCATTTGGGCAAGGCGCGCCAATCCTGCGCAATCGCTCTGGCCCACCTTCGGCATCGTCCTCAAGAGGAGCGGAGGTTAGGCGGGCACTCCAAAGAGGTCGTGCTCGTCTGAATCCTCGATCCTGACCCTGACGATATCGCCCTGCTTGAGACCGCCGGCGTCGCGGAGGTGGACTTCGCCGTCGATCTCGGGGGCATCGGCCTTGGAGCGGCCGGTGGCGCCGATTTCATGATGATGCTGAGGATGGGGGGCGTCGAGGTGGCCATCGAAGTGCCCCCTCTCCCTGCCCTCTCCCGCTGCAGGGAGCGAGGGGACCTCGTCGACCGTGTCGATCAGCACCTCAATGGTCTGGCCGACCTTGGCAGCGAGCTTCTCCGCTGAAATGCGGGCGGTGAGATCCATGACACGCTGGTAGCGATCTTCTTTGACGTCCTCCGGCACCGGATTGGGCAGGTCATTGGCAGCGGCGCCTTCGACGGGTTCGAAGCGGAAGGCGCCGACGCGGTCGAGTTGGGCTTCCTCGAGCCAGTCGAGGAGATATTGGAAATCCTCCTCGGTCTCGCCGGGGAAGCCGACGACGAAGCTCGAACGGATGGCGATGTCAGGGCAGGTCGAGCGCCAGTTCTTCAAGCGCTCGAGCACCTTGGCCTCATTGGCCGGGCGCTTCATGGCCTTGAGCACCTTTGGGGACGCATGCTGGAAGGGGATGTCGAGGTAGGGGAGGACCAGCCCCTCGGCCATCAATGGGATAACCTGGTCAACGTGCGGGTAGGGGTAGACGTAGTGGAGGCGGACCCAGGGAGTTTGGCCCTCGGGCGTCCGTAGCTTGCCGAGCTCGCGGGCGAGGTCGGTCATGTGAGCGCGTACCTCCTGGCCCTTCCATTCCCGCGGCTGGTGGCGGATGTCTACGCCGTAGGCCGAGGTGTCCTGACTGATCACCAGCAATTCCTTCGTCCCGGCTGCGACGAGCTTTTCGGCCTCGCGCAGGATTGCATCGGGCCGACGTGACGCAAGATCGCCGCGGATCGACGGGATGATGCAGAAGCTGCAGCGGTGGTTGCAGCCTTCGCTAATTTTCAAATAGCTGTAGTGGCGCGGGGTGAGCTTCAGGCCCTGTTCCGGCACCAGGTCAAGATAGGGGTTGGCAACCGGCGGCGCGGCCTCGAGCACCGCGCTGACCACTTCCTCATATTGCTGCGGCCCGGTGATGGCGAGCACTTGCGGAAAGCGGGCGCGGATGACGTCGGCTTCCTTGCCCATGCAGCCCGTGACTACGACCTTGCCGTTCTCGGCAATGGCCTCGCCGATCGCTTCGAGACTTTCTTCCTTGGCGCTGTCGAGGAAGCCGCAGGTATTGACCAAAACAACGTCGGCCCCGGCATAGTCGGGGGACATGTCATAGCCGTTAGCACGTAGCTTGGTGAGAATCCGCTCGGAGTCGACCAATGCCTTGGGACAGCCAAGCGATACCATGCCGACGCGCGGCGCAGAGGGGAGTTTCGTAGCCATGGGAAGCGGCGCCCTTTAACGTCGATTCGCGGCGAAAGCGAGGCCGACTTTGCACTGTCTCAAAGGGTGGCCATTGTTGACGCCGCTGGCTAAAGCGCGGGCCAAACCCGCATAAGGAAGAGACAAGCATGCGTATCGCAATGATCGGCACCGGCTATGTCGGACTGGTTTCCGGTACCTGCCTGGCCGATTTCGGCCATCACGTGACTTGTGTCGACAAGGACCAAGCCAAGATCGACGGGCTGCTTGCAGGCCGGATGCCGATCTGGGAGCCTGGGCTTGAATCGCTGGTCAAGGCCAATGTCGAGCGCGGGCGGCTCGAATTCACGACGGATCTTGCTAAGGCACTTGAGGGCGCGGAGGCGGTGTTCATCGCGGTCGGAACCCCATCGCGCCGCGGGGACGGCCATGCTGACTTAAGCTATGTATTTGCTGCGGTCGAGGAACTGGCCGGCCTGCTCAAGGATCCTGTTGTCGTCGTTACCAAATCGACCGTCCCGGTTGGCACCGGTGACAAGATTGCAGCCCTGCTCAAGGAAAAGGGCGCTCCAGACGGCGTGTCGGTCGCGTCCAACCCCGAATTCCTGCGCGAAGGCGCGGCGATCGCTGACTTCAAACATCCCGATCGAATCCTGGTTGGCGCCGAGGATGATCATGCGCGCCAGGTGCTAGCGGAAATATACCGGCCACTGTTTCTCAACCGGGCGCCGATGCTTTTCACTGGCCGGAGGACGGCCGAGCTCACGAAATATGCGGCGAACGCCTTCCTGGCGATGAAGATTAGCTTCATCAATGAGATGGCTGACCTATGTGAGGCAGTCGACGCCGATGTGCAGGATCTCGCTCGCGGAATCGGGCTCGATAATCGGATTGGCACCAAGTTCCTTCATGCCGGCGCTGGCTATGGCGGCAGTTGCTTTCCGAAGGATACGCTGGCGCTGCTTCGCACGGCGGAGGAAGCCGGGATCAGGCAGGACCTCGTCTCCACCGTGGTGGAGGTCAACGACCGCCGCAAGGAGGCGATGGCGGGCCGCGTTCGCGACGCGTTGGGCGGAAGCCTGGCAGGTAAGCAGATCGCCGTGCTCGGCCTCACCTTCAAGCCCAATACCGACGATATGCGCGACGCGCCGTCGATCCCGTTGATCCAAGGCCTGCTGGCAGGTGGCGCGAGCGTCGCGGCATTTGACCCGGTCGGACGCGAGCAGGCCGAGCCGCTTTTCCCGGGAATTGTCTTTGCCAAATGCGCCGAAGAGGCGGCCGATGGGGCGGATGCGGTGGTGATCGTTACGGAGTGGGACGAATTTCGCGCTCTCGATCTCCACGATATTGCGGGCCGGATGCGCGGAAATATGCTGGTAGACCTGCGCAACATCTATGACAAAGCGGACGCAGAAGAGGCCGGACTGTCTTACCGCGGCATCGGCCGCGGTCGTCCATAAGGTAGGTCCCAAGAGTTTCGATTGCTTGATGGTGGCCGGCGGGTAAAGATGCCTTCCGACAATGCTAGCCGCGACATGCGTCTGCAGGTCGGAATAAAGAGGCAGATGCTCCACGCGCCACCGACCACGCTGAGAATCCATCGCCGCTTCGTCGCGCGCCAGCGTTTCAATCTGCTTGGTGCAATGGTTGCGACGGCCTTGCTACCATTCCTGCTGAGGTCGGTGGTTACGCCGATCGACACCTTCCACCCCTCTTCGATCAACTCATTGCTTTTCAATGCCGCTGCCGTGGTCATCGCCTTTTGGACCCGGCTGTCGATCGAGACTTATCCAGGCAACCGATCGACGCACGTTATCCTGCCCTCGATCGTTGTTGCGCACGCGACGATGATTACCATCCTCCTATTTGCGCGCCTCCCTTATGATCGGTTGGCGCTCGTTGCTGGATTCGTCGCTCACATTCTTTGGAGCTACGGCCTCTATTTTTCGGTCCAGCGTTACATCCGCCACCGAATCGCGATTGTGCCGTTCGGCCAGGTGGATCGGTTGGAAGCGATCGACAATGTCGGTTGGCAGCGACTTGAACATCCTTCGCTCGACGAAGCGGTGATCTGCGACGGATTGGTTGCCGACTTTAGTGCTGAAATCCCGCCTGAATGGGAGGCGCTGCTGGCGGACGCCGCACTTCAGGGGCGAATGGTTTACCAAGTGAAACAGTTGTTCGAGTCCCTGACGGGCCGCGTTGCAATCGATCACCTTTCCGAAAACAGCTTTGGCAGTCTGGTGCCCGCCCGGGGCTATTTTCATCTGAAGTCGATGGCTGACCTGCTGGTAGCGTTAGCAGTACTACCGCTTGCAATAATCCCCATGGCGGCAATCGCACTTGCAATAAAGCTCGACAGTGCCGGGCCGGTGTTGTTCCGACAGCGGCGCATCGGCCAGGCGGGTGAGTTGTTCGACATGCTCAAGTTCCGGACCATGGTTCACAGCATGGTCAATGGAGAGCGCGGCGAGGCGATCACCTCCGATGGCGATATCCGCGTGACGAGAGTCGGATCCTATCTCCGCCGAACCAGGCTGGATGAGTTGCCGCAAATCTTGAACATCATCGCCGGACAGATGAGCTGGATCGGGCCGCGACCGGAGGCGGAGGTACTATCCAACTGGTACACTGGCGAGATTCCGTTCTACCGATATCGACATGTGGTGCGCCCGGGAATTAGCGGCTGGGCGCAGGTCAATCAGGGTCATGTCGCGAGCGTCGACGAAGTTCACGCCAAGCTGCAATATGACTTCTACTACATCAAATACTTCTCGGCCTGGCTCGACATATTGATCACGTTTCGGACGATTCGAACAATGTTGACCGGGTTCGGTTCGCGTTAGCCGGAGTGCCGAGGCGCAGTTTCCTTCATCATCAGGAACAGCGGCAGGACACACAGGCCGACGATCCCGATCATTGCACCGGGCGCGATGGCATAACCGGTGCGCTCAACCAGCAGTTGGGCGATAAACGGAGTGAGTCCTCCGAAGATTGCGGTGGCCCCGGTCGCACCCAGTGCAAGCCCGGTCACGCGGCCTTCGCCGGGGAATTGCTCCGCTGTTGCAACTGCGCCCACCGCGCTGACGCCGCCTGCCAGTCCGGCCAACACGAATGCCCCCGCAAGCGCCTGCAAGTGCGAGCCACTGGCCATCAGGGCGAACATCGCCATCGGGAATAAAGCACTGGCCAACGCGAGCACTGTAAGCACTGGCTTCCTGCCGATCCGGTCGGACAGAACACCGACAATAGGTGTCACCAGGATTACGACAACAGCCGCCGCAGTCGAAAGCCACAACGACGCCCGTTCGCTGAGCGCGCCAGCGGACGTCAGGAAAGCAGGAACATAGGTGATTCCGACATAGTAGGTGATCGATCCTAAGGCCGAGATCGCGAATGCACGGCCGATGGCCCCGCAATGATTGCCAATGCTGTGGCGCAGCGGGCTGTCCGGGATAGTCTGTTCTGCAACTTGGCGATGAAATTCAGGTGATTCTTCGATTGTCGATCGCGCGATCCATACCGTGGCCGCCAGCACCGCGCCGACGAGGAAGGGGATGCGCCAACCCCAGCTTTGCAGGCTGGCTTCGTCCATCAGCGCGACGGTGGCGGCCGATATGCCGACAGCCAGCAAGGCGCCGATTTCACTCGCCGCCGAAGCCAGTGAAGCAACCAGCCCGCGCCGCTTAAGCGGCGCGCCTTCCAGCAAATAGGCGACGACCCCGGTATATTCGCCACCGACCGAGAAACCCATCACGCAGCGCAACAGGAACAACAGCCAGCCGGCCATCGCCCCGATCTGAGAATAGGTTGGAAGAGCCGCCGTCGCGAGCATTGCCGCAGTCATCAGGGCCACGGAAAGCAACAACATGTGTCGCCGTCCCTGGCGGTCGCCAATATGGCCGAAATAGACCGCGCCGAGCGGGCGCATGAGATAGGCAACTGCAAACCCACCCAGGGTCGTCAGCAGCGACATGCTTCCGCCCCCGAAGAAAACGCGTGAGAGGACGGTCGCGAAGTAGAGGTAAAGTGTGAAGTCGTACCATTCGACGATTGTCGAGAAGGCTGCGATCGCCAGCGAGCTGCGGGAAATTCCCCTGATTTGGGATACCGCCTCGCCGATGCCTTCGTTCACGCGTCGATTTCGTCGTCAGACACCGCCGCTGCGCGGCTCTGGATGAACTGGAAGCGGTGCTCGGGGTTCTTGCCCATCAGCCTCTCGACTAGGTCCCGGACCGGCTGGCGGTCCTGATATTCGGCCGGCAATGTGATGCGGATAAGCGACCGCGACGCCGGGTCCATAGTCGTTTCGCGCAGCTGCTGCGGGTTCATCTCGCCGAGGCCTTTGAAACGGGCGACCTCGACCTTCTTGCCCTTGAACTCGGTGCGCTCCAGTTCCTCGCGATGCGCGTCGTCCCGCGCATAGGCTGACTTGGAACCCGAGGTCAGGCGATAGAGCGGCGGCTGGGCCAAGAACAAATGTCCCCGCCGCACGAGTTCGGGCATTTCCTGGAAAAAGAAAGTCATCAGCAACGTAGCGATATGGGCCCCGTCGACGTCGGCATCGGTCATGATGATGACCCGTTCATAGCGCAGCGCGTCCTCGGCCCATTTGTCCTTGGTGCCGCAGCCGAGCGCCTGCTGGAGATCGGCGATTTCCTGATTGGCTCGAATCTTGTCGGCAGTGGCGGAGGCAACGTTCAAAATCTTGCCGCGGATCGGGAGGATCGCCTGGGTCTTGCGGTCGCGCGCCTGCTTGGCCGAACCTCCCGCGCTATCGCCCTCGACGATAAACAGCTCGGTCCCCTCGGCATCGTCATTGGCGCAGTCCGTTAGCTTGCCGGGTAGGCGTAGTTTGCGAGCGCTGGTCGCAGTCTTGCGCTTCACCTCGCGCTCGGCGCGACGCTTCAACCGCTCGTCCATCCGTTCCAGCACAGCGCCCAGCAATGCGCGGCCGCGATCCATATTATCGGCCAAATAATGGTCGAAGTGGTCTCGCACCGCGGCCTCGACGAACCGCGCGGCTTCGAGGCTGGTCAATCGGTCCTTCGTCTGACTCTGGAAATGCGGGTTGCGGATGAACACCGACAGCATCAGTTCGACGCCGTTGAACACGTCGTCGGCGGTAATGTCCTTGGCCTTCTTCTGCCCAACCAAATCGCCAAAGGCACGGATGCCCTTGGTCAAAGCGGCACGAAGTCCCGCCTCATGGGTGCCGCCGTCCGGCGTGGGAATGGTGTTGCAGTAATAGCTTTCGTTCGAGCCCTCGGTCCACAGCGGCCATGCGACCGCCCATTCCGCCGATCCCTGTTCATCAGGAAAATCCTGTCGACCGGCGAACGGCGGCGATGTGACACATTCGCGATCCGCCAGCTGCTCGCGCAGATGGTCGGCAAGCCCGCCCGGAAACTGGAATACTGCCTGCTCGGGCACTTGCTCGCTGGTCAGCGACGGGTCGCAGCGCCAGCGGATTTCGACCCCCGCGAACAGATAAGCTTTCGAACGGGCCAGCTTGTAGATTCGTTCGGGGGAGAAGTCGGCGTCCTTGCCGAAAATGTCCGGATCGGGGGTAAAGCTGACGCTTGTACCGCGCCGATTGGGCGCCGCACCGACCTCTTCGAGCGGCGACGTTGCAACCCCCTTTGAAAAGGCCTGGCGATAGAGCTTCTTCTCCCGCGCCACTTCCACGACCGTTTCAGTCGAAAGCGCGTTGACGACGGAAACACCGACACCGTGGAGGCCGCCGGACGTCGAATAAGCCTTGCCCTCGAACTTGCCGCCCGAGTGAAGCGTCGTGAGAATGACCTCCAGCGCCGATTTGCCTGGATATTTAGGATGCGGGTCGACCGGGATACCGCGACCATTGTCGGCGACCGTCAGGCGATTGCCCGGCTCGAGCGACACTTCGATCCGGCTGGCGTGACCGGCGACCGCCTCATCCATGCTGTTGTCGATGACTTCGGCGGCAAGGTGATGGAGCGCACGGGCGTCGGTGCCACCGATATACATGCCGGGTCGCCGCCGGACCGGTTCGAGCCCTTCAAGGACCTCGATCGCGGAAGCGTCGTAATTGTCGGACGAAGGTGCGGAACCGGAAGCGAAAAGATCGGACATTATCCCTGCTATAGGAGGCGGTTTCGGTTACTGCCAAGCATCTTGAAACGGCGGAGGCTTTTCCCAAATAATTGCCGCCGGCCGCCAAATGGGGCCGGTGACGGGACGCAGGGCCCGACATGGGCCAAACTCCCGCCTTAGTGTTGCTCAATGGAGGACATGACATGCGCAGTGCATTTGATTTTGCGCCCTTCCGGCGCTCCACCATCGGCTTCGACCGATTGTTCGACCTGCTCGAAAATAGTGCTGTTGGCCAAGGCGGGGAGAATTATCCGCCGTTCGACCTTTTGAGGCTCGACGACAATCATTATCGCATCAACCTGGCGGTAGCCGGCTTCGGCACCGATGAGATCGATATCGTGGCCCAGCAGAACCAGCTGGTCGTCACGGGCAAAAGGGCCGACGATGACAAGGCCGATTACATCCATCGCGGTATCGCTAACCGTTCGTTCGAGCGGCGATTCGGTCTCGCCGATCACGTCAAGGTGACCGAAGCGGATCTCAAGGACGGCCTGCTATCGATCGACCTCGTGCGCGAGATACCCGAGGCGATGAAGCCCAAGAAGATTTCTATCGGCGGGGCCGAGCCAAAGCAGGATACGATCGAGGCAAAGGCCAGCGAGCCTTCCGACGCCTGATCCAAGTCCGGCAAGAAGGGAGGCCCCGGAAGCCATGCTTCCGGGGTCATCCGCCGCCGGATCCAAGCGAACGAGGGGACTTTCGATGTCGCGCCTACGGACAGGCTCTAGCGATCGAGCGCACGCTTTCTGCCGGATGGGGCCCAATGCTGTTGCAGGAGTCCGCGATCGCTCAGAAAATCCGTTAACCGATAAGCCATTTGTGCGCGCCTAAGCGCAAGCCCCGGGAGCGAAAGCAAATCCAGTCGGACCCAGGGAAGGAAGGGCGGTCGGCGTCGATAGGCCCACAATTCGACCCGCACAGTAGGCCGCTCGGCCGTCCCCCGTGCGTGGAAGCCGAAAGTGTCAGCTACCACTAGTGTGTTGGCGGGAACGGCGAATTTGCGAGGTGCCGGCAGCCCCATGTCAGACACCTGGTCCATCGAGATTCGAAATGACCCTCGCTGCGACAGCCGATCTCCCTCCGCCGCTACTGTCGCGCTCTTGCCTTTCTCCCACGCCAGCCGGGCTGGCGTGAGCCGATGCGATCCCGGAACATAGGTCAGCGGGGCCTCATTTTCCGCCACGTCTGTCAGAAACAGCCAGGCCTTCATCGAAGGATGAAAAGTATCGGCATGAAGCTTAACCTGCGGGTCGGGCGGACCTTCATGTCCGGTGATTATCGTCTGCAAATAATAGAGTGGCTCACCAGCTGTGCTGGCCACATATCTCATCAACGATTTCCAGCGCCTTGCGCCGAGCAACCGGCCTATCTCAGGGCACTGCCGGGCCAACTCGCCATCGATAGGCACTCGCCTAGTAACGGTGTCGCCCTGCCTATGCTCCCTGCCTAGCCCCTCGAAGCTCAGGAGGAAATGCTGCAATCGTGCAAATTCATCAGCCGGGAGAAAATCCGGGATGCAAATATAACCATCGCGATCAAATGCGAGGCGATCCGCAGGTGGCAAGTGCCTGGTCAATCGCTGTCGTCGCCACCAGGCAAGCCGATGAGCAATTCGGACGCGTGCAGCATGAAGGCCTAGCTGGTTAAGGCGAGGCGAACCCAGGATTGGATTGTCGACAAAACTCTTGGCGCCGGTCGCAAGCTGGATTGCCCAGATCGGGGCGCGCCACCACGACCAGCCACGGCCAGCCATCTGAACCTAGCTCAGCGTACGCGTGGGCCGCCGAATGGCAGTGGCGGGGGTGGACGGCGATCGCGCCGCGGCAGCTGGGCCTGGTAGGCGACCCCGCAATGTTCGACGCAATAAGGATAGCCGGGGTTGGCCTGCTGCCCGCAGAAATGGAAGTCGGGCTCGCCAGGGTGACCCATCGGCCAGCGGCAGACCCGATCATTCAGATCCAGCAGCGAGGTCTTGTCCGCGACTTCCGCAGATGGCTTGGCCGGTACCAGGCGTCGAGGCGGGGCGGGCGGGATCGGCGCCTGCGTGTCGCCGGGGCCCTGCCGGATGAAGCCGCCGGGCCCAACCGATCGATATTGAATCGTTGTCGCATCCGCCTGCTTTGCTTGTGCGGGGATACCTGGGGTGGCGGGCTGACGAGCTTCGGCGGCCGTCTCCCTCGGCTCGCTAGTTGCCGGGGCTGGTTTCGGGGACGGCGATGGTTTCGCTGCCCTTGGGGCGGGCGCAGGCTTGGCCTTCTTTTCCTTCTCCTCGCCCGGCTTCACAGGCGAAGGACGCGATTCGAGGCCAAGGCGGTGCGCCTTGCCGATTACCGCGTTGCGGCTGACCCCGCCCAGTTCCTCGGCGATCTGGCTGGCGGTGGAGCCCTGGGTCCACATGGTCTTGAGGCGCTCGATGCGCTCGTCGGTCCAGCTCATTGAATTTCAAACTCCGTGCATTGTTGCGTGCCGCCGCGGCAGCCGATAGGCGATTGTCGCGTGAACGACCAGACTCCCTCTTGGGTTCGAAGCGAGCCCGGCAAGGCGACGCTCGAAGGCGTCAACTGGGGCGGCCTTTCGACCCTTTATATCAAGGAGGTGAGGCGCTTCTTCAAGGTGCAGATGCAAACGGTCTGGGCACCGGCGGTCACCACGCTCCTATATCTCATCATTTTTACCGTCGCGCTGGGCCGCGAAGGCAAGACGGTATTGGGCGTGCCCTTCGCCGATTTTATCGCCCCGGGCCTAATCGTCATGGCGATGCTCCAGAACAGCTTCGCCAATTCCAGCTTCTCGCTGCTGGTCGGCAAGATGCAGGGCACGATCGTCGATTATCTGATGCCGCCGCTGTCGGTCGGCGAGTTGATCGCAGGACTGGTCGGCGCTTCGGTCACCCGTGCTGTCCTGGTCGGCCTAGCGGTATGGTTTATCATGGCTTTATGGCCGGGCGTTCATGTCGGCATTGCCCATCCGTTGTCCATAATCTGGTTCGGAATGATGGGATCGCTGATGCTGGCATTCCTCGGCCTGCTGACATCCGTCTGGGCTGACAAGTTTGATCATGCGGCAGTTGTCAGCAATTTCGTCGTGGCGCCGCTGTCGCTGTTGTCCGGAACATTTTATTCGGTCGAGCAGCTATCGCCCACGTTCCGCGCGATCAGTCATGCCAATCCCTTTTTCTATGTCATTTCGGGCTTCCGCCACGGGTTCCTCAGCGAATCGGATTCGCCGATCATTATCGGGGCGATCGGACTTCTGATTATAAACGTAGCGCTCTTTTCGGCCTGCTATGCGGTCCTGAAAAGCGGGTGGAAGATCAAGAATTGAGCCTTTCCAACCGGTTGAACAGTTAAGGTCGCTGAACGGCTGATAACGGTCGCGTTCAGCGTCGCCTCACTGCCCAAGCCCCAGAAGATACGCATCAACCGCTTCTCAAAGGAGAGAGCCAGATGCGTAAGTTTCTTATTTCGGCGGCCCTTGCAGCTTCGACCCTAGTCGCCGCGGCGCCGGCCGCCGCCAAATATTATCCGCCGCAGCCACAGGGCTATGCCAACGGCTATAACAATTACGGCCAGGTCCGTCGCTTGCAGGTAAGGATCGACCAGTTGCAGCGCCAGATCAGCCAGCTCGACAGCCGAAACATATTGACCGAGCGAGAGGCCAGAAGCCTGCGCGTGGAGTCACGCGAGCTTGAGCGCCGATTGCGCTATGCATCCAGCTACGGCCTTAACGGCCGGGAGCGTTATGAGATCGAGCGCGGTATCCAGCGACTTGAGGTGCATATCCAGCGCGAGGCGCGTGATGGCAACCGCTACGGTCGCTGGGCGTATAACGACAATCGCGACCATTGGGGCGATCGCGACAACTGGCGCGACTATGATCGTGACGGCCGCAACGATCGCTATGAGGACGATCAAGGCCAAGATCGCGACGACTAACCTTTTGGAGCTCTTTGCTCCGGGTAATGCGTAAGGGAGGGGCGGTCCTTATGGGCCGCCCCTTTCGTTTAATTGGCGTCATGGCTATAGGCTCGCCAAAGGCGGTGCGAAGCCGCTTTTGCCTTTTTACATCGTCGATAAGGAGCCCCCATGGCCATCACGCCGCTCATGCCCGTTTACCCGCGTTCGCCCGTGCGGCCGGTCAGGGGCGAGGGGGTCTATCTCTACGGCGAGCAGGGTGAGAAATATCTCGACTTCGCCGCCGGTATCGCTGTCAATCTGCTTGGTCACGGCCATCCCGTCCTGACCAGGGCGATCCAGGACCAGGCGGCGACGCTGATACATGTGTCGAATCTTTATGGCAGCCCTCAGGGCGAAGCGTTTGCCAAGCGGCTTACCGACTTGACCTTTGCCGACACGGTATTCTTCACCAACTCTGGCGTGGAAGCCGTCGAATGCGCGATCAAGACCGCTCGCCGCTATCACCACGTCAAGGGCAATCCGCATAAGCATACGCTGATCACTTTCTCCAACGCCTTCCACGGCAGGACGATGGCGACGATCAGCGCGACGGATCAGGCCAAGATGATCGACGGATTCGCGCCGCTACTTCCAGGTTTCAAGGTTGTAGCGTTCGACAACCTCGAGGCGGCGCTGGCGGCCGTTGACGAAAATACCGCCGGCTTCCTTGTCGAGCCGGTCCAGGGCGAGGGTGGGATCCGCCCCGCCAGCAAGGAATTTATCGCCGGCCTCCGCAAGGCCTGCGACGACAACGACCTGTTGCTGGTGTTCGACGAGGTGCAGTGCGGAGTAGCGCGCACCGGATATCTCTATGCCTATGAATATTATGGGGTCACGCCCGACATCATGGCGTCGGCCAAGGGCATCGGCGGCGGATTCCCGATGGGCGCATGCCTCGCCACCGAAAAGGCCGCGGCGGGCATGGTCATCGGCACCCATGGGTCAACCTATGGCGGCAACCCGCTGGCGATGGCGGCCGGCCAGGCGGTATTCGATGTTGTCGCTAATGACGAGTTCCTCTCTCACGTCCGCAAGATGGGCGAGCGGCTGCGCTCTGCGCTGGAGCAGATGATTCCCAATCACGACCATCTGTTCGAGAGCGTGCGCGGGCTGGGCCTGATGCTTGGCGTCAAGATGAAGACCGACAGCCGAGCGTTCGTCAATTATCTCCGGACCAAGGGCATTTTGACGGTTGCGGCCGGCGACAATGTCATTCGCGTCCTCCCTCCGCTCAATATCGAGGAAGGTCATATCGCCGAATTCGTCGAGGGCCTTTCGTCCGCCGCAGCCGAATACGACGTTCCCGAAGCAGCATGAACCTTCGGCACTTCCTCAGCCTCGCCGACGCGGGCGGGGAGGCCATCGCGCATATTCTGAACGAGGCGATGGAGAGGAAGGAGCTTCGGGCCGGCTGGCCCAAGGGCAAGGTCGATTCCGATCGCCCGCTCGACGGCGCGGTGCTCGCGATGATCTTCGAGAAGAGTTCAACGCGGACGCGCACCAGTTTCGACCTGGCGATTCGCCAGCTCGGTGGCTCGGCGATCATCCTCGACAGCAGCTTGTCCCAGCTTGGCCGGGGTGAGACCATCGCCGATACGGCCCGCGTCCTGTCGCGATTTGCCGACGTCATCATGATCCGCACCGATCATCATAAGAAGGCCGAGGAGCTGGCGCAGCATGCGACGGTACCGGTGATCAACGGACTTACCGACCTGTCGCATCCCTGCCAGCTGCTGGCGGACATGCAGACGGTGATCGAGAAGCGAGCCAAGCTGGCCGGATCGCGATGGGCATGGATTGGCGACGGCAATAACGTCTGCAACTCACTGATCGAGGCGGCGTCGCTGCTGCATTTCGAGCTTGCGGTTGCCTGCCCCGGCGGGTTCGAGCCGGATATGGTCATTGCGTCGTCGGCCGTCGCCCGCGGCGGCCGCATAAATTTTACCCACGATCCCAAGGTAGCAATTGGCGGGGCTGAGGTGGTAGTCACCGACACCTGGGTTTCAATGGGCCAGGAAGACGACGAGTATCGGCAAGAAGCCTTCGCGCCTTTCCAGGTCAACGAGGGCATGATGGCGTTGGCGGCTTCGGACGCCACCTTCCTTCACTGCCTGCCTGCCCATCGCGGTGAAGAAGTAACGGACGCGGTAATCGACGGGCCACAGTCAGCGGTTTGGGACGAAGCGGAAAACCGGCTCCACGCGCAGAAAGCGCTGCTCCTCTGGGCCATGGGGAAAATCGGCTAGGTTGCGATTTCTCGCGCCCGTGCCCATTTGGCCGCTGATGACTGAAATCTCGATGAAACAGGACGTCGCGCTGGGCGTCACAGTGCCTTCGCGACATGCCAGGGGGCGTGCAGCGCGTATCGGACCTACGCTCGACACGATCCTCGCCAACCATGGCTATCCGCCGGTGATCGAGCAATTGCTCGCCGAGGCGCTGGTCCTGACCGCGTTGCTCGGCTCCCTGCTCAAGGACCCTGGCGGCCAATTGACTGTTCAGGCGCAGACGGAAGCCGGAATCGTCGAGCTTCTCGTGTGCGATTATAAGGGCGGCGAGTTGCGCGGCTATGTCCGCCATGACCCAGAGCGGCTGGCCGAGGCTGGGCCGCATCCGACGCTCTTTTCGTTGTTTGGACGAGGCTATCTCGCGATCACCTTCGACCAGCCAGCGACAAACGAGCGCTATCAAGGAATCGTCCCGCTGGAAGGCGAGGGGTTGGCCGAAGCGGCGCAAAGCTATTTCGCTCAGTCCGAGCAGATACCATCGATTGTTCGCCTAGCAGCAAAGAAGGACGATTCGGGCTGGGTTGCCGGTGGGCTCATGTTCCAGCATCTGCCGGAGGGCGAGGAGGGCCGCGATCGGCTGCACACCCGGCTCGACCACCCCGAATGGCCGCATGTGGCGGTGCTCGTCGGTTCAGTGAAGCCGGAAGAGCTGCTCGACCGCGACCTGCCGCTAGACGACCTGGTCTGGCGACTGCTTCACGAGGAAGAGGAGGTCCGAACCCTGGCGCCGGTGGTGCTTTCGAAGGGCTGCCGTTGTAGTCCGGATTACATTGCATCGGTCATCTCCCGCTTTCCACCGGAAGAGCGCGCCGAAATGGCCGGCGAAGACGGCATGATCAGGGTCGATTGCGCCTTTTGCGCAACCAGCTTTCCGATCGCAGCCGAAGCCGCCTGACCTTATGCAAAAAGTTGCTTCCGGTTAACGGGTGCGTGGTAAACGGCGACCCATGCGTAGCTCGGCGCGAATCGGCCTCGCGGCCCTCGTAACTTTGTCGGCAACCCTGGCGGCCGTAGCCGCCGTTCCGCGTGCGCTTGCGCCTGCGGCCGGAGGGATGTGGGAAGTCAGCCAAAGCGCTTCGGGCCACGATCCGACCAAGTTGTGCGTCCCATCGCCGGAGGTGCTGGCCCAATTCGAACACCGACAGGGCCGATGTACGCGCGTGGTGATTCGCGACAGCGGCAACCTGGCCGAAATTCACTACACCTGTGCCGATGGCGGTTTCGGTCGGTCAGCGGTGACGCTGGTTACCCCGCGCTCCCTGACGATCGATACGCAGGGCATTTCGGGAGGTCTTCCTTTCCACTACAAACTTTATGCTCGGCGGATGGGGAATTGCGGGGCTCGTTAAGCCCCTCTTAACCATGTTTGGATTATTGCTTGGTCCGTGCCCTTCTTCGGCACGTTTTCCTCCCTGTCGGGCTTTATGCCCGCAACTAGGCCGCCCTCGGGCGGCCTTTCTTTTTTTCGCCTTGCGCGGCAAGGGGACGAAATGTTCCTGTTCATTCTCAAGGCGATCCTGTCGGGCCTCCTGGTCGCCGCGATCTCGACGATCGCCAAGCGCTATCCGGGATGGGGCGGTCTGATCGCATCGCTGCCGCTAGTGTCGGTGCTGTCGATGATATGGCTATACGGCGAAACTGGCGACGCGGAGAGCGTGGCTCGCCTGTCGATAGGAGCCTTCTGGTTCTTCCTGCCCTCGATACCCATGTTCCTGGTTATTCCGGCGCTGCTGCACCGGGGAATCAGCTTCGTCGCAACCATGGCAATTGCCTGCCTCATGACGATCGCACTGTATGCCGCAATGAACTGGATCGCTCCGAAAGTGGGGATCATATTGTGATCCGGCGAGACGCGGTCGTGCTGCTTTCCGGCGGCCTGGATTCGATGGTCTGTGCCGCCTTGGCGCGGGAGGCCGGGTTCGGCGTGCTTGCGTTGACCGTTGATTACAACCAGCGCCACCGGGTCGAGCTGGAAGCGGCGCGGCGGATCGCCGCTGATCTGGCCGACCGGCACATCGTGCTGCCACTGGATCTCACGGCATTTGGAGGTTCGGCGCTGACCAGCGATATCGCGGTCCCGAAAGGCGGTGTTGGCGAAGGAATTCCGGTTACCTATGTGCCGGCGCGCAACACGGTTTTTCTTAGCCTGGCCCTGGCATGGGCCGAGTCCGCCGGTGCACGCGACCTATATGTCGGGGTGAACGCGCTCGATTATTCGGGCTATCCCGATTGCCGTCCGGAGTTCATCGCTGCGTTCGAGGCGCTGGCCAATCGGGCGACCAAGGCGGGGGTCGAAGGGGTGGGCTTCACGGTTCACGCTCCGCTTCAGCATATGACCAAGGCAGACATTGCTCGCGAGGCAGTGCGACTTGGCCTGGATGCTTCGCTCAGCCACAGTTGTTACGATCCGGCACCGGATGGCGGGGCATGCGGATTGTGCGACGCCTGCCGGCTGCGCGCTAAGGGATTTGAGGACGCGGGCCTGCCTGATCCGACCCGCTACGCGCGCTCATGACCTACGCCGTGAAAGAGGCATTTCTGACGCTCCAGGGCGAAGGCGTGCAAGCCGGGAGCCGCGCGGTCTTCCTCCGCTTTGCCGGCTGCAACCTTTGGAGCGGGCGCGAGCAGGATCGTGCCATGGCCCAATGCAATTTTTGCGACACTGATTTTGTCGGCACCGACGGTCCGGGCGGGGGCAAGTTCGCAGGCGCCGAAGAACTTGCCGCTCATGTCGAAGCGCTGTGGGGAGAGGGGACCGAGGCGCGCCTGGTGGTCATCACCGGGGGAGAGCCGATGCTGCAACTGGATGAGGGGTTGGTCGAGGCTCTGCGCGAACGTGGCTTCCGGGTGGCAGTCGAAAGCAATGGGACGCTCCCGGCGACGCCTGGAATCGATTGGCTGTGCGTAAGTCCGAAAGCAGGGACCGTCGTGGTCCAGCGCTCTGGGGACGAGCTCAAGCTGGTATGGCCTCAAAAGGGGATCGATCCGGCGGAACTTGAGACGTGGGAGTTCGATCACTTCCTTGTCCAGCCGCTGGACGGGCCGAACCTCAAGGCTTCGATCGACGCGGCAATCGATTTAGCGATGACCCGGCCACGCTGGCACCTGACGCTGCAGGCGCACAAGGTCGTCGGCCTGCCATAGAAAAAGGGGCCGACGGGTGAACCGGCGGCCCCTTTCCTTTACCGAAAGGCCGACAGAGCGGCCCTGCGCGCCAATTACTGGGCGTTGGTCTCGGCGGTCGCGTTCGCGTCAGCAGTCGCATTGGCGTCAACGGCGTTGGCGTCCATGCTCATGTTGGCGTCCATACCGGTCGAAGCGTCGATCGCGGTGGTGTCATTGGCGACGACGTTCTCAGTGGTGAGGGTCTCGTCGACATTCATCGTGTTTTCAGCTGCTTCGTTGCTGCTGCAAGCCGAAACTGCCAGGGCCGCACCGGCGACCAGGATCAGAGCACGCATTCAAAACTCCCTTGATTGTTAGATCTGCCGAGGGGCTGCCCCGCATCGCAAATCGCGCGCACAATAGTCGGGAGGCGCATTTGCCTCAAGCGGCTTGTGAGATATCCGACAAACTATTGATAAAAGAACGAAATGTCCGTTCCAAAGCGACATCAAGCCGGTCCATCGCGTCGCTCTTTCCCAAGGCTGCAAGGCTAGTCACGCCATATTCAGCAATCCCGCAGGGCACGATTCCGCCGAAATGGGACAGGTCCGGTGAGACATTGATCGAGAAGCCATGCATTGTCACCCAGCGGCGCACGCGAACCCCGATCGCGCCAATTTTTGCTTCGGCCGCCCCTGCTCCGGTCCAAATGCCAATGCGGCCGTGCTCGCGCCTCGCGGGAACGCCAAGTTCGCCCAGCGCGTCGATCATCCAGCCTTCCAGCGAATGCACGAAGCGACGGATATCGCGACCGCGCTTCTCAAGATCGAGAACGAGATAGCCGACGCGCTGCCCCGGCCCATGATAGGTGTAACGGCCTCCTCGTCCTGCCTCGAAAACCGGGAAACCCATCGGATTGAACAGCTCGGCCGGATCGGCACTGGTGCCTGAAGTGAAAAGCGGCGGATGTTCAAGCAGCCAGACCAGCTCCCGCGCCTTCCCAGCGCGTACCGCAGCGGCGCGGTCCTCCATTTCAGACAGCGCGGCCGGATAGGGCACGAGCCCTTCGCTCACTCGCCATTCGATCTCATCATGCATTGGGTGCGACATGGCCCTGCAACGTCATTCGGGCAAGGGCGATTGCCAGCGGCCGCTGGGCTACGCATAACGGGCATAACGTTCAAATGGGGGCAGCCATGAGTGCATTGTCGATTGGAAAAGCATGGGACGAGGCCAAGGCCTCGCTTCAAGCTCACCGCAAGCTGATCGTTCCAGTCGCGCTAGGCATGGTCCTGCTACCCGCGGTGATCGTGTCCATGGTCGAGCCGCAGGTGCCGGCGGGCCAGGAACCGCCCCCCGGCCCCTGGATGTTGGTGGCGCTGGCGATGCTCATCGTCATGATGGCGGGCCAGATAGCGATCGTGCTGCTGGTCAACGGCTGGAAGGGAAGCGTCGGCGAGGCCATCAAGCAGTCGTCGCGGCGAGTTCCGACGCTGATCCTCGCGGCGCTTGCCGTTTCAGTGCCGGTAATTCTGTTGTTCTCAGCAGTTCTAGCCATCACTGCGATCGATTCCCTGGAAAGCGGGCAGTTCGACTGGACTAGCATCAGCGGGACGGGCTGGCTGATGCTCGCCGTTTGCTTCCTGCTTCTGCTCTACGTTGCGGTTCGGCTTTTACCTCTCGTGGCCGTCGCCGCCTGTGAAACTACTGGCCCAATTGCCACGCTGAAGCGCTGCTTTGCGCTCACGTCGGGTCACTTCTGGCAGCTGCTTGGCTTCATCGTCATGCTGATGATCGGGTTTTTGATCGTCGCGATGGTTGTGGGAATTGTGGTGGGCGGGATGGTGACACTGGCTTTCGGGCAACCTGAATCATGGTCGATTTCGCTGCTGCTGATCGCGCTTGCCGGCGGCCTGGTCCAAGCCGGCTTTGTCTTGGTCTACACGGGCATGCTCGCACGGATCTACGCCCAACTCAGCGCCGGCCAGCCAAGCGTGCCGGAAGTGCGGCATAACGGGTAGTTTTTTCAACGCCACTTTGCCAGCGGCGGCAGGCTCATCAGAATCGCATCGATGTTGCCGCCGGTCTTAAGGCCGAAGAGCGTTCCGCGGTCATAGAGCAGATTGAACTCGACATAGCGGCCGCGAAATTCGAGCAGTTCCTCCATGTCCGCATCGTTGTAGTCCATTGCCCTACGTTTGCGGACGATCTGCGGAAATATGTCCAGAAAGGCTTCGCCAACATCGCGGGTAAAAGCGAAGTGCTCGTCGAAATGACCTTCGAGCCGGTCGTAAAAAATGCCGCCGACCCCGCGCGAGCGCGCGCGATGCGGGAGCCAGAAATATTCCTCCGCCCATTTTGAGAAGCGCGGATAGAAGGTCGGATCGTGCGCGGCGCACGCAGCGCGCATCCGCGCATGAAAAGCGTCAGTATCTTCTTGATAGGGGATGGCCGGATTGAGGTCCGCCCCGCCGCCGAACCAACGCTTCGTCGTAGTCAGGAAGCGGGTGTTCATGTGCACGGCGGGTACGTGCGGATTGGCCATATGTGCAACGAGGCTAATTCCGGTGGCAAAGAAGTGCGGGTCTTCTTCGGCGCCGGGAATCTGCTTAGCGAATTCCGGCGAGAACCGGCCACCGACCGTTGAAACGTTGACCCCGACCTTTTCGAACACGGCGCCGCCCATCTGTCCGCGCACTCCGCCACCGCCGGGGGTCCCGTCCTCTTCGGTTCGATCCCAGGGGATAAACTCAAATCTTGCGTCGCTGCCTGCTTCACGCTCGATCGATTCGAACTCGTCGCAAATTCGTGTGCGCAGGGATTCGAACCAGTCGCGGGCCGCCTGTTGCTGGTCGTCGAGAGGGTTCATTCGGGCAGTCCTCGAGTTTGTCGCAGCGCCTCACCAAGTGCCAGGGCCGCAGACGTAGCAAGATTGAATGAGCGCACTTGCGCCCGGATCGGGATCCGCAAGCGCGCGTCGCTCTCATCGGCGATGACCGCGGGAACACCGGCACTTTCCCTGCCAAACATCAGTATGTCGTCGGACCGAAACTCGAAGTCATAAGCGGACCGCTCGCCTTTGGTGGTAAAAAGGATGAGCCGACCGGAGACCGTGCCGCGGAACATCTCGAATGAGGGATACCGCGCGACGTCGACATGATCGATATAGTCCATTGCCGTGCGCCTCACCCTCTTGTCGTCCCATTTGAAACCCATCGGTTCGATCAGATCGACGGGCACGCCGAAACAGGCGCCCAGGCGCATCACAGCACCGACGTTGCCGGCGATTTCGGGCTGGTAGAGGCATAGCCGCATTGCGTGGCGATAGTCCGCCCTAGGCTTACGGCACAAGCCGGGCAATTTGACCATTTGCATATGCGAAGTGAGGCGCTATCAGGCCCGCCAACCGCGCTGGGAAGCACCCGGAGCGGCCAGTTCCGATGCCTTTTGGTATTTACGCGAAATTCGGTCTTAAGGGTGAGCATGGCCACGCTGGAAGAAAAATACGCCGAGCAGATCGAGGCTGACCACAGCCTACGCCGCCGCGATTTCATCAATATCGCCGCTGTCAGCTTTGCTGGCGTCGGCGCGGTTGCCGTCGCGCTGCCGCTGGTCAACCAGATGAACCCGCCGGCCGACGTGCTGGCGCTCGCTTCGATCGAGGTCGATATTTCGAAGATCGCGCCGGGCCAGGCGATCAAGACCAGCTGGCGCAAGCAGCCGGTGTTCATTCGTAACCTGACGCCCAAGGAAATTTCCGAGGCCAATGCGGTGCCGCTTAGCGAGTTGCGCGACCCGCAAACCCTCGCCGAACGGACCAAGCCCGGCAAGGAAAATTGGCTCATCACTCTTGGCGTCTGCACCCACTTGGGATGCGTGCCGCTGGGCGTCGGCGAGGGCGAGAACCGTGGGCCGTTCGGCGGTTATTTCTGTCCGTGCCATGGCTCGGCTTACGACACTGCCGCGCGCATTCGCCAGGGACCGGCACCGCTAAACCTGATGGTGCCGGATTATGAATTCAATTCCGACACCGTCGTGACCATCGGCTAACAGGGGACAGACGAGTCATGAGCTTTGCCTGGGCCAAGCCCTACGAACCCAAAACCGAACTTGGCCGCTGGATGGATGAGCGCATGCCGCTCCCTCGGTTGGTCTTCAATGCCGTAGGCGGCGGCTATCCGGTGCCGCGCAACCTCAATTACGGGTGGAACTTCGGCGTCCTGTCGGGGATATTCCTGACCATCCAGATCATAACCGGCATCGTCCTTGCGATGTGGTATTTCTCATCGGCCGACGGGGCGTTCACTTCGGTCGAGCACATCATGCGCGACGTTAACGCCGGCTGGATGATGCGTTACGCACACGCCAATGGCGCCAGCTTCTTCTTCATCGTTGTCTATATCCACATCTTCCGTGGCCTTTATTACGGATCGTACAAAGCGCCGCGTGAGTTGGTGTGGATGCTCGGGCTGGTCATCTACCTGCTGATGATGGCCACTGCGTTCATGGGCTACGTCCTACCATGGGGGCAGATGAGCTATTGGGGCGCGCAAGTCATCACCGGCTTCTTCTCGGCATTCCCGCTGGTTGGCGAGCCGATCCGCATTTGGCTGCTCGGCGGCTATGCGCCCGACCAGGCGACGCTGACTCGCTTCTTCTCGCTCCACTATCTGTTGCCGTTCGTGATTGCCGGCGTGGTCATCCTCCACATCTGGTCGCTTCATATCCCGGGGTCGGGCAACCCGACCGGGGTCGACGTCAAGAGCGAGAAGGACACGCTGCCTTTCCATCCATTCTACACTGCCAAGGATGGCTGGTTCGCGGCAGCGTTCCTGACGATTTATGCGGCGGTCGTATTCTTTGCGCCGAACTCGCTTGGCCATCCTGACAATTACATCCCGGCCAATCCGCTGGCGACGCCTGCGCACATCGTGCCCGAATGGTATTTCTGGCCCTTCTACGCGATCCTGCGCGCCTTCACCGCGGACTTCATCCTGCCGGCGAAGCTGTGGGGCGTGCTGGCAATGTTCGCCTCGATCCTGCTTCTTTTCTTCCTGCCCTGGCTGGACAAGTCACCGGTTCGCTCGGGCGCCTATCGTCCGGTGTTCAGGCGCTTCTTCTGGCTGCTGGTGGTCGACGTGCTGATCCTGGGCTGGTGCGGCGGATCGCCGGCGACGCCCTTCTTCGTTGCGCTTTCCGAGATCGCATCAGCTTATTATTTCGCGCATTTCCTGATCATACTGCCGCTTGTCTCCAAATATGAGACCCCGCTGCCATTGCCCTCGTCGATCACGGCGTCTGTGCTGCACGGGGAAGAGGCGGAAGCAGCGCCGATCGGTCAAGCGGCACCGGCGAATTAAGGGGGATAGTTTTTCATGATCCGTTGGATTGCCCGTCTTATCGGCTTCGCCTTTGTTGTCGTCCTGCTGTGGGCGCTCGGCAGCAATCTCAAGGCCTATTTCCAGTCGCCCCCCCCGGCGACCGCCGAGCATGAGTTTCACAAGGAGCCGAAGGAGCTTCACCTAGCTTCGAATGGTCCGTTCGGCCGGTTCGACAAGCAGCAGCTGCAGCGCGGCTTCCAGGTTTACAAGGAAGTTTGCTCGGGCTGTCACAGCCTCAACCGGGTTGCGTTCCGCGACCTCCATGCGCTCGGCTATAACGAGGCTGAGGTGAAGGCGATCGCCAACCAGTGGCCGACCGAAGTCGCTTCGATCAATCCGGAAACCGGCGAACCGGCAACCCGCAAGGCGATTCCGTCCGACTATTTCCCATCGCCCTACGCCAACGAAACCGCGGGACGCGCAGCGAATAACAATGCATTGCCGCCCGACCTGTCGCTGATGGCCAAAGCGCGCGAGGGTGGGGCGGCGTATATTTATTCGCTGCTCACCGGCTATCAGAATCAGCCGGCGGCGCTGCTTAAGGAGTTCCCGACGGCGAAGACCCCGGCCGGGCTGCACTACAATCCTTATTTCGCCAACCTCAACCTCGCCATGCCACAGCCGCTGACCAGCGAAGGCCAGGTCACCTACGCGCCGGGCAATCCGAAGCCGACCGTGGATCAGATGGCAAAGGACGTTGCAGCGTTTTTGGTTTGGACCGCGGAGCCGAACCTTCAGGGCCGTCACAAGGCCGGCTGGCCGGTGATATTGTTCCTGATCGTCGCGACGATCCTGGCCTATTTGAGCTATCGCAACATCTGGGCGGAGGCGAAGCGCAAGGTCGCTCCCGTCGGCCCGATGGATCCGGCAAACAAGGCGAAGCGAACTCGTGCCAGCAAGAAGGCTGGCATCGACGAGTAATGATACCTGCGTGACCAGCGCTCATGACGATTTGAGGGCGCTGGTCCGCACCATCCCGGATTTTCCGAAGTCGGGGATCAAGTTTCGCGACATTACCACCCTGCTGCTCGACCCTGCCGGGTTTGCTCGAACGATCGATGCGCTTGCTACGACGGTCGAGGGCCCGGTGGACCTGGTCGCCGCGGTTGAAGCGCGTGGGTTCGCGATTGGCGGCGCGCTGGCCGTCAAGCTTGGCGCAGGGTTGTTGCTGATCCGCAAGGACGGGAAGCTACCCGGAGCGACCATCGCCGAAGACTATGCGCTCGAGTACGGTACGGATCGCCTTGCCATGCACGTAGACGCTTGTGCCCCGGGCGCGAAGGTGTTGATCGTCGACGACTTATTAGCGACGGGTGGAACGGCACTGGCGGCAGCGCGGCTCATCAGGCGGGCAGGGGGCGAGTTGGTAGGCGCAAGGTTCGTTATCGACCTTCCCGAGTTGGGTGGTTCGGAGGCGCTTTCCGATGCGGGTATTGGTGTTGCCAGCCTCATGAACTTCAAGGGTCACTAGCCCCTGGAGCGCGCCGCATGCGCGCCAACTGGTTCACAGCGGGTTCAAGCTATTGAGTTAAAAAGAGTCTTCAAACTCCAGGAGTATCGGAGAGCTCTTATGTATGCGTATCGACTTCGCGCCGCTGCAATCGCGGTTGCGGCAACCCTCGGACTTTCGGCCTGCGCAACGCCCTACGGCTACGGTGGCGTGTCGGTTGGGGGCGGCAACGGCTACTATGGTTCCGACTATGGCTATGGCTATGGCGGAGGATATCCGGGCTACGGCTATGACGGTGGATATCCAGGTTATGGCTACGGCTATGGTGCAAGCTACCCGGGCTATGGCCTTGGCTATGCGCCATACTGGGGCTGGTACGACGACTTCTATTATCCCGGCACCGGCTATTATGTTTACGACGCCTATCGTCAGCCGCACCGTTGGACTGACACCCAGCGTCGTTACTGGACCGATCGCCGTGAGCGTGCTTCGCAAAGCACCAGTGATGGCCAGCGCGTGGTCATCCGTGAAAACTGGAACGATTTCCCACGCAATCGTACCGCGGCTCGCCCGCCTCGCGTCACTCGCAACATCGATCGGCAGGTTCGGGTGGAGCGCAGCGCTCGGCCGGCGCAAGTTGAGCGCACCGTCATTCGGGAACAGCGCGCAGACAAGGCGAACCTTCGCCGGGAGCGTCATTCCGACGCGCGCTCTGCGCAGGCCAGCGAGGAGCGGGAAAGCCGTTCCAACGGTCGCGGGCGTAAAGCCAATCGGGAAGAGTAGGCTTTAGGTCTCCGCCGGACGGCGGCGCATCAGGACAATCGAGATAAACCGCATCACCCGGACACCGTCCTGATTGGTGACGATTGTTTCGGTCCTGATGCTGCCGATGTCGGGCTTGGACCGTGACGGAGTCTTCTCGATGATCTTGCCGCTGACGGTTAGCCGATCGCCCGGATAAACCGGCCTAAGCCATCTGAGGTCGTCCACTCCCGGAGAGCCAAGTCCCGCCTGGCGATCTTTTGAAAGGTGGCCGACGATCACCGCCATGGTCATGGCGCAGGTGTGCCAACCCGACGCGGCCAGGCGCCCGAAGTGGGTCTCAGCTGCCGCTTCATCGCTCAGGTGGAACGGCTGCGGATCATATTTGCGCGCGAACTCGAGGATTTCCTCGCGTGTCACATCGTAATGGCCAAACTCGGTCTCGGCGCCGACTTCCATGTCTTCGAAATATTTCATGGGCACCTTCATCGCTATTTTGGGCTGTTGAGGAAAGTCCTAAATCGAAACTTTTATCCGCGACTTGGCGCGGCCGCGAATGGCGGGCTAGGGAGGTGCCGTGGCAACGCAGGGCACTCATCATTGGCATCCGCGGCTCTTGGAGGCCGCGCTGGCGTTGCACGAGAATCGATTGGACGTGGCCGAGCGGTTGCTGAAGCCGCACCTCAAGGAAGACCCGTTCGACGCTAAGGCGATCCGAATGCTGGCGGAATTGGCCTGGCGGATCGGACGGCAGCGCGATGCCGAGCACCTTTTGCGCCGAGCTCTCGAAATCGCGCCGGGCTTCACGGCTGTTCGTGCGCAGCTGGCGCTCGTGCTGGGACGGATGGGTCGTCCGGCGGAAGCCTTGCCGCTGCTAGACCAGCTATTCGAAGAGGATGGCGAGGACCTCGGCCATTTCAATTTGAAGGCGGCGACCATAGCCCGCCTTGGCGATTTCGACGAAGCGATCGAGCTGTATGAAAATGTGCTGGAGCGCGCGCCCAAGCAACCGCGGGTGTGGATGAGCTATGGTCATATCCTGAAGACGGTCGGTCGGCAGGCAGACGGCGTCGACGCATATCGCAAAGCTATCGATCTCAACCCCAGGCTGGGTGAAGCTTGGTTCAGCCTGGCCAACTTAAAAACGGTGAAGTTCGACGGCAACGATATCGCGGCGATGCGGGCCGCTCTCGATTGGCCCGAACTGCGTGAGGAGGACCGCTTCCACCTGGAGTTTGCTCTCGGCAAGGCGATGCATGATGCCGGGGAGACCGATAAAGCCTTCGCCTATTTCGCGACTGGTAACGCCCTGCGGCGCAAGAGCCAGCCCTACAACCGTGACGATACGACCCGAGCAGTAGATCGTGCCATTGCCAGTTTCACCCGCGAAAACTTCGAAGAGCGGCGTGGCAGCGGTTGCGAGGATCCGGACCCCATATTCATCGTCGGAATGCCGCGCGCCGGTTCAACCCTGGTTGAACAGATCTTGTCGTCGCATTCGCTGGTGGAAGGAACATCGGAGCTTCCCGACCTCCCGGCCCTCGCGAGGAAAAATCCCGGCTATCCGAAGAGTGTGTTGAGCCTGTCGGCGGAGGAGCGAACGGCCCTTGGCAAGGAATATCTTGAGCGGGTTTCGATTCATCGACGGACCGACAAGCCCTTCTTCATCGACAAGTTGCCCAACAACTGGCTCTACGTTCCCTTCATCCAGCTGATCCTTCCCAACGCGAAGATCATAGATGCGCGACGTCATCCGTTGGGATGCTGCTTTTCCAATTTCCGGCAGCATTTTGCACGAGGGCAGGCGTTTACCTACGACCTGACGGATGTCGGCAAATATTACGCCGACTATGTCAGGCTGATGGCGCATGTGGACGCGGTTCTGCCGGGCAAGGTCCACCGGGTCATCTATGAACGAATGGTCGACGATACTGAGGCCGAAGTGCGCGCATTGCTTGATTATTGCGGCGTTGAGTTCGAAACGGCCTGCCTCGATTTCCACGAAACCAAGCGCGCGGTGCGGACCGCCAGCTCGGAGCAGGTGCGCCAGCCCATCTATCGCGATGCGACCGAGGAATGGCGCCGCTACGAACCTTTCCTGGGCCCGCTGAAGGAAGCGCTTGGCGGCGTGCTGGATGTATATCCAGAGGTGCCCGCGACCTTCGTGCAACGCTGAATCAACAATCGCGCGGTTTGATGCGCCGTTGCAACGGTTTGCAAGTTGACAAGCTGCAATCGCTCTGTCGCTATGCCGACATACAAGTCAAATGGGGGGATTGATGACTGACCGGACGACTCGCGCGCTGACTTTGGCTCTGCTCGCTTCCACCGCATTCGTAGCACCGGCATTCGCACAGGAGGTTCCTGCTGCCCCCGAAGCGGCGGCGCAAGCCGCACAGGACACTCGCGAACAGGAAGGCCCAAAAGAGGCCACGGCCGACGAGTCCAATGTTATCGTCGTTACGGCAACCAAGCGCGAAGAGAATCTACAGGACGTCCCGGTCAGCATCCAGGCGCTCGGTACAAAGCGCCTCGACCAGCTCAATATTTCGAATTTTGAAGAATATACCCAGCAACTACCGTCGGTGAGCTATCAGACGATCGCACCGGGCTCGACCGTGGTTTATATGCGCGGTGTTGCGACTGGCGGGGACGGCAATCACACAGGATCGCTGCCCTCGGTCGGTTCCTATCTAGACGAGCAGCCAATCACGACGATCGGCGGCACGCTCGACGTCCATGTTTACGACATGGCGCGGATCGAGAGCCTCGCTGGCCCGCAGGGCACGCTATACGGTGCGTCTAGCGAGGCCGGCACGATCCGCCTCATTACCAACAAGCCCGAGCTAGGTATCACGACGGGACGTATCGACAGCGAGATAAACAAGACCGCTCATGGCGGCTGGGGCGGCAACGTTGAGGGCATGATAAATCTGCCGGTGACCGATAATATCGCGTTCCGGGCAGTCGCATTTTACCAGCGCGATGCCGGTTATATCGACAATGTTCGGGGCACCCACACTTATTGCGGCGATGCGGTAAAAGCGCCTGATCCCGACAATCCTGGCGAGGAAATAACCGTTGGTTGTGTGCACAATGGGTTCACCATCGACAATAAGGACGTGGTCGAGAAGAATTTCAACGATCTGCGGACTTACGGCGGGCGCGCTGCGCTCAAAATCGACCTCGATGAAAATTGGACGATTACGCCGACCATTATGCACCAGAACACGAAATCGCACGGTGTGTTCTTCATGGACAAAGACCAGCCCGATCTAGATGTCGTGCGGTACCGCAAAGAACCCAGCAAGGACAAATTCACCCAAGTCGCACTTACGATCGAAGGTAAGATTGCCAATTTCGACATTACCTATGCCGGCGCATACATGCATCGGCCAACCGACAGCATCAGCGATTATAGTGAATATACGGCCGTCTACGACGATTATTACGAGTCATATGGCGGTCTCGCGAACTACTTTTATTTCTCCGACAACGCGGGCAACCCGATCGATCCCACGCAATACATTCATGGCACGAATAATTTCAAAAAGTGGAGTCAGGAACTGCGGGTTGCATCGCCGTCGGAAAATCGATTCCGCGTGCTTACTGGTATCTTCTACCAGCACCAGAGCAATGATATTTTCCAAGACTACAAAGTCGATAATCTTGCTGACGATTTGTCGGTCAATGGCGTTCCGGGAACAATTTGGCTGACCAAGCAGGAACGGATCGACCGCGACTTTGCGCTGTTCGGAGAGGCCAGTTTCGACGTCACGCCGACGATCACGCTCACCGGCGGTGGACGCTATTACAAGTTCCGCAATACCGTGTTCGGATTCGCCGGTTTCGGACGCAATCCTGACTACTTCCAAGACGCAGAAGATAATCCGCCACCGAATGCGGCGGGCAGTTCCAAAACGGGCGTGGCTCAGTGCTTTACTGTCAGCGGATTGACGCTGCGCAACGCACAGATTGCGGGAGCGGACACTACCCTAATCCACGATGGCGAGCTCAATGGCACGCCCTGTATCAATGTTGGCGAGTTCCAGAACGGCGAGGTCAAGCCCAAGGAGAGCAAGGACCATGGCTGGACATATCGTTTCAATGGAACCTGGAAGCCGCACGACGACCTCATGTTTTATGCGACATGGTCAAAGGGATTCAGGCCGGGCGGCATCAATCGCCAGCCAGGTCTCGCCGGCTACGACCCGGATTTCCTGATCAATTACGAGCTAGGCTGGAAGACGACCTTTGGCCGCTTCCAATGGAATGGCGCAGTCTATCACCAGAAATGGAAGACGTTCCAATTCAGCTACCTCGGCGAAAACAGCCTGACGGTGGTTCAGAACGGCCGCGATGCCAAGATTAACGGCATCGAGACGGACGTTAGCTATGCCGCAGGGGGCCTGTCGCTGAGAGCAGCAGCGGCGTACACGGATGCCAAGACCAAGGGTAATATTTGCAACCTTGCCGATGGCAACTCCGATTGTTCAGGCCCTGACGATTTTGTCGTTGCGCCGTCCGGCACGCGTCTGCCTGTCACGCCCAAGTTCAAGATGACAGCAACCGCGCGCTATTCCTGGCCCGTCAGCGTTGGCAGGGCCCATGTGCAAGCCGGAATTGCTCACCAGGGTTCGGCGAGCGCCGACCTTCGCAAGGCCACCGAGGCGCCTTTGGGCGTGATCTATAATCCAAACGACTTTCTTGGCCGGATTAAATCTTCGACGCTGGTCAACCTCTTTGCCGGGTTCGACTGGAGCGATTACAGTGTCGAACTCTATGCATCGAACGTCTTCGATCAGCGCAATGAACTGTCGCGATTCGTGGTCTGCAGCATCTGCACGTCAACCAAGATTGTGCCGGGAACGCCAAGAACAATCGGCCTGAGGCTCGGTGCGAAGTTCTGATCTGCATAATGGAGCGCCATCTGAAGATGGCGCTCCATATTTGAGGGGACAGCCGTGAGACCCTTCACGACGATAGCCGCCATTATATTCGGACTGATGGCGTTGCTTCACGCCTATCGGCTAGCCACTCATTTCCAGCTAATCATCGGTAGTCACACGATCGCTCAAGGTCTGAGTTGGGTCGCGGTGGTCCTGACTGGGTTGCTGAGCTACGGACTGTTCCGCGAGGCGAAGCGCTAAACGTTGAACTTGAAGTGGAGGACGTCACCGTCCTTCACGACATATTCCTTGCCTTCCTGCCGAAGCTTGCCCGCATCCCGTGCGCCGGCTTCTCCATTAAGCGCGATATAGTCGTCATAGGCGATGGTTTCGGCGCGGATGAAGCCACGCTCGAAGTCGGTGTGGATCTCGCCCGCCGCCTGCGGTGCTTTTGAGCCCTTTTCGACCGTCCACGCGCGCGCCTCCTTTGGCCCAACCGTGAAGAAGGTAATGAGGTGCAGCAGGTCGTATCCGGCCCGAATGACCCGAGCGAGGCCCGTTTCGTGCAGCCCCATCTCCTCGAGGAAGGCCAGCCGCTCGTCCATGTCCATGGTAACAAGGTCCGCCTCGATCGCGGCGGATACGACCACCGCATTTGCACCCTCGGCTTTGGCCTTTTCGAATACGCGTGCCGAATGGTCGTTACCGTTCGCCGCTTCATCCTCATTGACGTTGCAGACATAGAGTACCGGCTTGGCCGTCAGCAGCTGCGCTTGGGCGAAGACCCGCGCTTCTTCATCGTCCTTGGGCTTGGTCAGCCGGGCGGGCTTGCCTTCGCGAAGAAGATCGAGAGCCTGGCTCAGGACCGATGCGGCGAACTTCGATTCCTTGTCGCCCTGCTGGCCGCGTTTGATGAGGTTTGGGACACGCTTTTCAAGGCCTTCGAGGTCGGAAAGCAGCAGCTCGGTCTCGACCACTTCTGCGTCGGCCACCGGATCGACCCGATTTTCGACGTGCTGAATGTCGTCATTCTCGAAACAGCGCAGGACATGGACGATTGCGTCCACTTCGCGGATGTTGCCCAGGAACTGGTTGCCAAGCCCTTCGCCCTTCGACGCGCCTTTCACCAGCCCGGCAATGTCGACGAATGCGAGCTGGGTCGGGAGGATCTTGGCCGATCCAGCGATCGCGGCAAGCTTGTCCAGCCGGGGATCGGGCACCGCGACCTGGCCGACATTGGGCTCGATCGTGCAGAAGGGATAGTTTGCCGCCTGCGCCGCCTGCGTCTCCGTCAATGCATTGAAGAGGGTCGACTTGCCAACGTTCGGCAGGCCGACGATGCCGCATTTAAAGCCCATTGTATGTCCTGGAATGAAAGGAGTTTTGTGGCCCTTAGCGGCGCTTTAGGAGAAATTGAAGCTGATGCTGAGCCGATCGACTTTAGCCAAGCCGGGTAGGACTTCGTGCCGCAGCCAGCTTTCCCACATCAGCAGCAGTCCGGCGGTCGGCGTCACTGTGACGAAAGGGCGCAATTCCTCGGGCGCATCGTCGCGGCGTACGGGCGCGGCCATCATCATCGGCAGCCGAGGATCCTCGAACCGAATTTCGCCGCTTTCCGCTGGAGTCTCGACGTAAAATGTCCCCGACAGGATCGAATGCGGATGAATATGGGCGCTATGATGCCCGCCGGCCTTCAACAAATTGACCCATAGGCTGTCGAGCTTGGGCTTTCGGCAAAGGTCGAATGCGAGCTCTCGTGCAAAGTCGGAAGCATGGCGAAGCAAAAGCCGCTGCAGGTCAGCAAACGCCGGATCCCGCCGCGGCAGGTCGTTCAGCGAAGCGTAGCTGGTGTAACCCTTGTAGCCCTTGTCGCGGCTCCAGCGCTGGCCGGCCTTGTCATCCGCAGCCAACGTACGGATCGAATGTGCCAGATCGCCGAGCAGCGCCTGATCTTCGATGGCGGCTTGGTACAATTGGGTGGCGAACAGGCTGCGAATGGGCATGGCCCAGCGCTTAACCCCTTGCGCCCGGCGGAGCGAGAGGCTTTGAACGATAATGACGACAGTAAGCGTCCGCGCTGCCGGAGGGATTGGAGATGAGCTTTAAGCTGGCGGGGGTGGACACGCTGTTTCCCATTCCGCTGTTCCGTTATCGGGTCGAAGACGCGAACCTCAACGACAATCTGTCCAAGGAAATCGCCAAGCGCCGCAAGGCTGAGGGCGGTATGTTCAACAGCAATCGACAAGGGTGGCAGTCGGAGCATGACTTCTTTGCGCGCAAGGAAGAGGGGCATGGATCGCTGGCGCGGACGATCGCCCAGGTGTTGAAGGCGACGCTGCAATCGATCGATCCCGCTGCGGATTTCGGCAAGTTCAACGTAACCATGAACGGATGGGTCAACGTCAACCCGCCCGGCGGCTACAATGGTCCGCACCAGCATACCAACGCGGTGCTGTCGGGCGTCTATTACGTCGACGTGCCGCGTGGCCCCTCGGATAAGGGCGGAGCGATCGAATTCCTGTCGCCACATCCCGTTAGATTGATCGGCGGCCTGTTGAACGCGGAAATGTTTGCGGAAAGGATTCGTTATCAGCCAAAAGCCGGCGACCTGCTGATCTTTCCCGGGCAGCTGCCGCATTGGGTGCACCCCAACGACAGCAGCAAGTCGAGGGTGACGATCGCGTTTAACGCAATGCTGCACGCCAAGAACTAGGATTCGGCTGACCGCCTCCTATTCGGCGAAGATTGTCTCCGCACCAATTCGCTCGAACGTCAAATTTACCGAGCGCTGGCCAGCCGGTCTGGTTCGATGGAGCGTGCCCGCCGGAACGGTAACGAACTGGCCAGGCCGCACAACGACTTCGCGATCCGGAAATTCGATGATCAGATAGCCATCGACCCCATAGAATGTCTCGTCCGAATCCGGATGATGATGCCAACGAAACTGAGTGGTCATCACGCTCATCCGGATTTCGTGATCATTGACCATGGCGAGTGAGATGTTGCGATACGCATCGGCGACGGTCCGGCTCAGTGCGAGTGGATCGACGATAGTGGGGATATTGGGAGCTGCTCGATCGGTCATCGCCGCTAGCATGCGCCCCTCATTTCTCATGAACCAATCGAACGTTTGTCCGAGACGATAAGCTTCACTTATCCGGGATCGGCCGCATTCGTCCTCAATGCCACTTCGCTCATAAAGCGGACGTCATTACCGTCGGCGAGCCATTCGGCCTCGGCAGCTATCGCGCCAAGCAGGTCGGACAATGGCTCCATTTCGCTTTTGGCATAGTTGCCGAGCACATGCGGCGTCACCCGGTCTTTGTGGCCGGGGTGTCCAATGCCGATGCGCACACGCCGGAAATCGGGGCCCAGCGCCGCGTCGATGGCGCGAAGGCCGTTATGGCCCGCCGTGCCGCCGCCGGTCTTCACCTTGACCTTCATCGGTCCCAGGTCGAGCTCGTCGTGAAAGGCGGTAAGCGCGTCGACGTTGAGTTTGTAAAAGCGCAGCGCCTGCTGAACCGCATCACCGCTGTCGTTCATATAGGTCTGTGGCTTTAGCAGAAGCACTTTGTGCCGTCCGATCCGTCCCTCGCTGGCCAGTGCGCGATATTTCTTCTGCCATGGACCGAATCCATAAACCGCGGCGATGGCGTCCACAGCCATGAAGCCGACGTTATGACGGTGGAGCGCATATTGCGCACCCGGATTGCCGAGGCCGGCCCAGATCTGCATGGGCGCTGTCCCTGCCAGCAAAAACGCCCACCCCGCAAGCGGGATGGGCGTCCTTGTTCTCAAAGCTCTGAAAAGGAAGCTTAGGCTTCCTCTCCGCCTTCGGCTTCGCCGCTGGTCTCGCCTTCGGCTTCTTCTTCGCCGACGGTCGGGACTTCGCCCTCAGGCGCGGCTTCTTCCTCGGTCTGCTTCATCGCCGACGGAGCAACAACGGTGGCGACTGTGAAGTCGCGATCGTCGATCGCCGATTCGACGCCCTTGGGCAGCTTGACCTGGCTGATGTGGATCGAATCGCCGATTTCGAGCCCGGTCAGATCGATATGGATCTCGTCAGGGATCTCAGCCGCGTCACAAACCAGTTCCAGATCGTGCTGGACGATGTTGAGCACACCGCCGCGCTTGAGGCCCGGAGAGGCTTCCTCATTGTCGAAGCGGACCGGCACTGCGACCGTGACCTTGCTGTGTTCGCCAATGCGCAGGAAATCGACATGGACGGGGCGGCTGGTAACCGGGTGGAACTGCACGTCCTTGGGGAGCGTGCGGTTCGGCTTGCCGCCGACTTCGACCATAACGACCGAATTCATGAAGTGGCCGGTCGACAGCATCTTGGCGAGGAGCTTTTCCTCGACATGCACCGAGAGTGGCTCTTGCTTGTCGCCGTATACCACGGCAGGGACCCGGCCTTCGCGGCGCAGTGCACGGGAGGCTCCCTTGCCAGCCCGATCGCGCGCTTCGGCGGGCAGCGTCAGCTGTTCGCTCATTTTCGCATTCCTTCTAGGTTTTCATGCCCCGCCACGCCTCCAGGGATGACCATGGGTGGGCAAGCGCGCGCCTATAGGGGCGGCGAGCCAAATTGGCAAGGTCAGCGCATCTGCTGAAGCCGGTCGAGCAATGCGTCGATCCTTGGGTCCAGCACTTTTCGTGCCGCATCATAGGATGAATTCATCGATGGAACATCCGACCAGTTCAGAAGCCTGCCTTCGGGAACCGCAAATGGAAGCGGGTCGAACGCGATGACGAGGTCCGCTGCCTTAAGGTCATCGGAGGTAAGGGCGGTCAACGGCTGACGGGTAGGGTCGATTTGTTCGGCGCGCAGCTGGACACTTAACGTCGGCGACAAATGTTCTTCCGGAGTAATCCCACGCGACCACGCATGAAGCGCAATCCCACGCGAAGCGGCGCGGCGGATCAGCAGCTCGCGGGCTATTGCGCTTTTGACCGAACCGAACTGGCAAACTAGCAGGATCTGCGGCTTGTCGGCCGCCAATACGGTTTGCGCAGGGATTGCCTGGAGGCCCAGCACGATAACCAAAAAGACGCGTAAGAACGTTCGTCGAAGCATAGCCAGGCTCCCCGGGTCGCCGGAATAGGCGCACCACGAACCCCCTGCAAGAAGGGCTGGCGGACTAGCTCACGCGGGTGGTAGTGATGCCGCGCGACGCGAGCCAATGCTGAACGCTGTCCTTACCGGCAAGATGGCCGGTCCCGACCGCAACGAAGACCGTACCCGGCTGTTCCAGCCGCTTGGCAATCCACTGCCCCCAGCGCGCATTTCGGTCGGCGATCAACATGCGATAGGCGACCGGCGATTTGGCTTCGAAACCGGCGAGCATGGTAGAAAAGGCGCCTGTATTCCCCGTCGCCCAGGCGCTGAGCAGGTCATTGACGGTGACTGAGATCGCCGAGGCCGTTGGCTGCGGAGCAGCGGTAGAAGGGGCAGGGATATTGGCAAGGGCGCCAAGTTGATCCTCGAAGCGTTCCAATCCCCCGACTGGCTTTCCAACATTTTCGGCAACGCGTCGAAGTACGGTGTCGGCGCCATTTTCTACGGACAAGCCAGCAGTGCGGCTTTGGCTAACGACCATCTGGGTCTGCGCGAAGAATGGCTTAACTCTAGCCGTTCCATCAGGGGCGCTTTCGGTGACCTGATTGCGTGCTGCCCGCTGGATCGCGTCCGGATCAGGAACGATGGTTTCCAATACCAGCTCGCCAGAGCGATCGAACGCGTCGCGGACCTTGTCGCCGAACCACACCGTACGTCCGTCCAGCGTGTGGAACGTTCCGAACAAATAGATGGTGGTGTCGGCGTCACGGATTTCCCAAAGGGCTGGTGTCGCCCGGACCAGGGCCGGAGCTGCGATTGCAGGAACTGGAGCGGCCTGGGTAGGAGCCGCAGTCGTCACTAGGAGCGCCAGAATGGCGTTTGCGCCCTTGCCAAAGAGTCGTTTCGGGGGCGTTCCTTGCCCACCGATTATCTGTGTCCGTGCCACTGGCGACCCCCCGCCGTTTCAGAGTCAAACAGTCGGCCACAAATGGTTAACGGTCAATTAGCTTGTTGATTTTTCACTGACTTTTGCGACGAACGGAGTGCCTGGCCGCTGCTATTGGACGCGGGTTATCTTGACGCCCTGTTGCTTGAGCACGGTCAGTACCGACTGATCGCCAGCAAGGTGGCCGGCGCCAACCGCAACAAGCACGGTACCCGGCTGGTCGAGCCGCCCTTTGACCCAACGTGCCCAATTGGCGTTACGCTTTAACAATAGCGCATCCCTAAGCTCTGGAGAATCTCCAAGATCGGCGTTGAAGCTGTCGGCGATGCCCCGGACGTCGCCGCGGCTCCACGCATCGAGCATGCCCTTAAACTGCGGCTTCATCGTAGCCGGGTCCTCAAGAACGGTCGCAAGAAATTTGCGTTGGGCATCTTCCGACAGCCTGTCGAAAAAGCCGAGCTGCTCGGCGTTAGTTTCAAGCTCGCCAATGGGCTTTCCGCCTGCCTCGAATTGCTTCTTCAAGGCGGATTCGACGCCGGATCCTGGATCCAGGCCAAGCTCCTGGAATTGAACTCCAAGTAGAAGGAACGCCGCCGCCCATGTCTCAAGCTTGTCAAAGGCTTGGGCCGGTAGGCCGGACTTGGCGATGGCAGACGCCAGCGCCGCCTTTTTATCCGGCTGCACGCGCTCGGCGATCGGCGGCAGCCCATCTGCCATCGCCAGCTTGAACAGCTCGCCAATGGTCGCTGTGGGGTTAGCCTCGTCGATTCTGGTTTCGACCACCAGAGTGTCCGATCCAGCGGCGGCCCGATCGAACGCCGGGCTGCGCCACTTTGTATCCTTCGGCAGCAGGTGGATCGTCCCGAACAAATAGATGGTGGTATCCTTGTCGGCGACCTTCCACATCGCCGGACTGGCAGCTTTGGGCTCGATCGCCGGTGCAGGGGCGCAGGCCGTCGCGGCAATCGCTCCGAAGGCGGCCAGCTTGCGGCCGCAACGCTTGAACAGGCTCATGCGATCTCAATCTCCAACGGTTCGAGTGAAAGGTAAGGTGCCGGGCCGCGCTCGTCCACTTGCCGCCGCTGAATTCATGCGCCAAAGCCGCCCGACTGTTTCGATACGGGATTTTGCGCGTGAGCTTGAGCTTCCAGGACCTGATCCTGACCCTCCACCGCTATTGGGGCGAGCAGGGCTGTGTAATCCTGCAGCCGTATGACATGGAGATGGGGGCGGGGACGTTCCATCCGGCTACCGTGTTGCGCGCGCTTGGGCCCGACCCGTGGAAATGCGCCTACGTACAGCCGTGTCGCCGCCCGACCGACGGCCGCTATGGGGAGAATCCCAACCGGCTTGGCCATTATTACCAGTATCAGGTGATGCTGAAGCCCAGTCCCGAGAACCTGCAGGAACTTTACCTCGGTTCGCTCGACGCGATCGGCATCGATCCGTTGAAACACGACATCCGCTTCGTCGAGGATGACTGGGAAAGCCCGACGCTCGGCGCATGGGGATTGGGCTGGGAAGTCTGGTGCGATGGGATGGAAGTGACCCAGTTCACCTATTTCCAGCAGGTCGGCGGGTTCGACTGCAAGCCGGTTGCGGGCGAGCTGACATACGGCCTCGAGCGGCTGGCGATGTACATCCAGGGCAAGGACAATGTGTTCGATCTCGCCTTCAATAATGAAGGGGTCACCTATGGCGACGTCTTCCTGGAAAACGAGCGGCAGATGTCGAAATGGCACTTCGAGGTTGCCGACACCGAGGCGCTATTCGACCTCTTCAAACGGGCTGCAGCGGAGAGCGAAAACAGCCTGAAGGCGGGCGTTCCGATTGCTGCCTATGAGCAGGCGATCAAGGCCAGTCACATCTTCAATACGCTGCAAGCGCGTGGCGTGATCTCGGTTGCCGAGCGCCAGGCCTATATCGGACGCGTCCGCGACATGGCCAAGGGCGCCTGCGGCGCATGGATGGCGCACATGGGATATGAGGCATGAGCGCCGATTTCCTGCTCGAACTGTTATCCGAAGAAATCCCGGCGCGCATGCAGGCGCGGGCGCGCAACGACCTTGCCCGAATGTTCGCTGAAAAGCTGACCGAGGCCGGGCTTGGCCATGACGGCATCGTCACCTACTCGACGCCGCGTCGGCTGGCGCTGATCGCGCGCGGCTTGCCACCAACGACCGAGGCAGTCAGCGAAGAAGTGAAGGGGCCGCGGACCTCGGCGCCGGCGAAGGCGCTTGAAGGTTTCCTGCGCAAGACCGGGCTTACCCAAGACCAGCTACAGGATCGCGACGGCACCTGGTTTGCGGTTATCGACCGGCCGGGTCGCTCGACAGCCGACGTACTGGCCGATGCGATCGCGGCGATTGTTCGCGATTTTCCCTGGCCCAAGTCGATGCGCTGGGGCGCGAAGAGTATTTCGACCAGTTCACTCCGCTGGGTGCGCCCGTTGCATTCGATCGTCGCCTTGCTCGGCGATGACATCGTTCCAGTAGCGATCGACGGCATTGAATGCGGAGCGACGACACGCGGTCATCGCTTTCACCATCCCGGCCCTATCACGATCGGCAGCGCCAATGACTATGTCGAAAAGCTGCGTGCCTGCCACGTCATCGTCGACCAGGAGGAGCGCGAGGCGGCGATCCGCAAGGGCGCGATCGACGCGGCCGAGGACGCCGGCTTGCTTTTGGTCGAGGATGAGGGCCTGGTAGTCGAGAATGCCGGCCTGACCTCATGGCCGGTGCCGCTGTTCGGATCGTTCGATCATCATTTTCTCGACGTCCCCGAAGAGGTCATCCAGCTGACCGCGCGGACCAACCAGAAATATTTCGTGATGCGCGACGGCGCCGGCAAGCTCGCTCCGCATTTCGTATGCGTCGCCAACATCGCCGCTAACGACGGCGGTGAGGCGATTGTCGCCGGCAACGAGCGCGTGCTCGCCGCACGTTTGAGCGATGCCCGCTTCTTCTGGGAGCAGGACCTCAAGGTCCCGCTCGAAGAGCAGGCGAAGAAGCTCGAACAGATCGTGTTCCACGACAAGCTCGGCACTGTTGCCGACAAGGTCGAGCGGGTCGCCAAGCTGGCGCGCTGGCTGGTCGAACAACAAATCGTCACCCCCGCGAAGGCGGGGGCCCAGCAGAGCAAAGAAGAACTGGGTTCCCGCTTGCGCGGGAATGACGAAGAAATTGCTGAGCTGGCCGACCAGGCCGAGCGCGCGGCGCGGCTGGCCAAGGCCGATCTGGTTGCCGGCATGGTCGGTGAATTCCCCGAACTGCAGGGCGTGATCGGCGGCTACCTCGCCCGCGCGCAAGGCGAGCCGGATGCGGTCGCCGACGCCATCCGCGATCATTACAAGCCGGTCGGGCAGGGGGATGAGGTGCCGACTGCACCAGTGACGGTGGCGGTGAGCTTGGCCGACAAGTTTGATACGTTGGTTGGGTTTTTCATGATCGATCAGAGACCAACCGGGTCTCGTGATCCTTTTGCTTTGCGTCGCGCCGCGCTGGGCGTGCTTGATACGGTTGTGACTAACGGCATTCGCTTGCCAGTCACCGACACCATTAGCGCAACGACCGGAGAGCTTACAAAGAAGTTGACTTGGAACGGAATGGGCGAGGAGCTGCTCGACCAATTCAAAGTGGGCATAAATCTTGCCTTTGGCGCTCTCCCAGATTTCTTCACCGATCGATTGAAGGTTCAACAGCGGGAAACCGGCGTCCGGCATGACATCATCGACGCCGCCGTTTCAGCCGATTTCGTTGATGATTACGTTCGACTCCTAGGGTTGGTGAAGGCGCTACAGGGCTTTGTCGAGAAGCCGGAAGGCGCCAATTTGCTCGCCGGCTACAAGCGCGCGGCCAACATCCTGAAGAAGGAAAAATGGCCCGTCGATGCGGCTTCCACCTCCGCGCCAGAAGCGGACGAACAGGCGCTGGTGGATGCACTCGACAATGCCCAGCCCCATGCCGCTGAAGCGGTTGAGCAGGAGGATTTCACCGGGGCGATGGAGGCATTGTCGACGCTGCGCGGGCCGATCGACGCCTTCTTCGACAAGGTGACGGTCAACGACCCCGATTCGGCGGTCCGGGCAAGGCGCCTAAACCTGCTCGCCCGCTTCCGGGACGCCGTTCACACGGTCGCGGATTTCTCGAAAATCGAGGGCTAGATGTCCCGCTCGTCGATGACGCCGTCGACGTTGCGATCCTTTAGCGCAGCCGCTCTTAACGAATCCCGTTCGCGCCATTCCTTTTCGCGCTCGGCGTGGATGCGCTCGAGTTCCGCGCGTCGATCGACCTCATTATTGTAGCGGGTCTTCCACTTCCTGCCGCCGCCGGAGAAGATGAAGCCTCCAATGAAAAGGCCGAGCAGGAACACCAGCAAGACGATAATCCACTGGTCGGTGCTGAATTGAAGCATCGCGTCGAACCCCTGTGCGTTTCGTTCAGGGCATCAACCCGCCTCGGCCTCAATTCGTTCCCGAAACGAGAACCGCCGCCGCTCCACTGAGGAGCGACGGCGATTTCCCCACCCCCGATGGGACGAGCCCCGCTTTGGCCAATGTCCCCCCGAACATCGGCGTCGCGCGACTAATGCTTGAATAGATTGTCGCTGATCGAGCAGGCCGCCGGACCCAGAATGACGATGAACAGGGTCGGCAGGATGAACAGGATCAGCGGCACGGTCATGATCGCCGGCAGGCGGGCTGCCTTTTCCTCGGCGCGCATCATCCGCTCGTTGCGGAACTCTGCCGACAGCACGCGAAGTGCAGAGGCTAATGGCGTGCCGTATTTTTCGGTCTGAATCATGGTCGTGACCACGCCGCGGACGGCTTCAAGGTCGACGCGGCTGGCGAGGTTTTCGAATGCCTGGCGGCGTTCCGACAGGAAGCCAAGCTCAATCGCGGTCAGGCCGAACTCGTCGCCCAGCTCCGGATATGCTTTGCCCAATTCCTTCGCCACGCGGTTAAACGCCGCGTCCACGGTAAGGCCGGCCTCGGCGCAGATGACCAGCAAGTCTAACGCGTCGGGCAGACCTTTGCGAACTGCGTCGCTGCGCTTCTTGACCTTGTTGCTGAGCCACAGGTCTGGCGCCTTATAGCTTCCTACCAGGGTGACCGCGACGAACGCATATTTCTTGAACCACGACCAGTCGGGGAAATAGTCGACCCCATAAATCAACACGATCGCGCCGATGCCGAGCACGACCGGCATGACGAAACGGGCGAAGATGATGAAGAAGGCCAGGTCCTTGGTACGGATACCGGCCTGCATCAGGCGCATCTGGGTTTTCTTGATCTGATCGTCCTGCAGCATCCTGAAGTTGCTGAGGATTCCCCGTACGCGGTCGGCCGCGACATTCTTGTTTGTGATTTTCTTGCGCTTGTTGGTCGACGCGACGATGCCAGCCTTTAGCTGCTCGCGCCGCTCGTTGAGCGCCTTTACCCGGCGCGCCATCGGGTCGCGCACAGTTGTCACTGCGTAAATTGCGGTGAGCACGGCCAGGGTTGCGACGGCGCTGAGCACCGTTGCAACCCAAATGACGTCGACGCCGAGTAGTGTTGGTCCGTTGGGGGCTGCCATCATCCGTTCCCACTAAATCTCGAAGCTGACCATTTTGGCCATGATGAATACGCCGATGCTCATCCAGCAGAGCCCGCCGAGGCCGGCGACAATGAGCCGCTGATCTTCAAAGAAGCCGCCCATGTAGCCGGGGTTCACCATCGTCACGAGGCCGAAGACAATGAACGGAAGCGATCCGACGATGTAGGCCGAAGCCTTCGATTCCGAGCTCATTGCACGGATCTTCAACTTCATCTGGCCGCGTTTGCGCAGCACGTCGGCAAGGTTCGACAGTGTCTCCGCCAGGTTGCCGCCGGTTTCGCGCTGGATCGCCAGGGTGATGACGAAGAACTGGAATTCTGCCGTACCGAGCCGGTCCGACGTCTCCTGAAGCGAGGCCTCCATAGTCCGGCCAATCTTCATCTTGTCGGCGACCGCGCGGAATTCCACGCCGACCGGTCCCGAAATTTCGCCTGCCACGATGCCGAGTGTTTCGGTGATTGGCAGGCCCGAACGGAGGCCGCGGACCATCAATTCGATCGCGTCGGGAAAGTTGGAATTGAACTTGTTGATCCGGCGCTTGATGAGGAAGCCGATAACGAAGTGGGGAACGCCCACACCGGCAAACAATCCAACGAAGAATGCCAGGAAAAAGGGCGCGCCCTTGATCATAAGCAGCGCCGCAACGAAGAGACCGAGGCCCAGCGAGGCCATCGCATATTTGCCAAGGGAAATATCCTTGCCGGTCTGATCAAGCCGTCGCCGAAGCAACGCCGGCTTGGGAATCAGCGTCGAGAATATGCCTTCGACCCGGCTGGCGCGGGCGGCCATTAGCTTGCGGATCTGCGCCTGGGCATTGGCTGCAAGCATGCCGCCTTCGGCATGGCGCTCCTTAATCAGCTCTACCCGGCGCTTAAGCGACTTGCGCGGATTTGGGCCGCTCATCGCTTTGCCGCCGAGCAGGAGGGCGCCCAAAACGCCGATCGCCACGATGATGATATAAATCATGATCCGTCCGTTCGTCCTGCTCGTCGTAGCGGCGGAGGGCTGACCCTCCGCTCGCGAATTGATGCGTTACGCGGCCTTGTCTTTCGGCTTGGCAAGCATCGACTTCAGATTGTCGACCAGCGACTTGGCATTGGCCGACTTGGCTTCGGAAGGCGCACCTTCTTCGCTCGAATGGCTAAGGACCATGTTCGACAACTGCGTGAATGGCGCAGCCATCTTGCCAGTCGCAATCTCAGCCATCGGCTTGCCCAGCTTGGCGGCCTGGGCCGCAACCTTGCGATCCTCCGGGAACATGACGTCCACGCTGCGCTCGATCGACTGCTCGAAATCCTTCTTGCTGATTTCGAGCGCACCGCCGGTTGGAACGCGATTGGCTGCGACAATGACCTTGGTCTGCGGCGCATTGGCCTTGAGCCAGGCGAGCACCCGGATCGTGTCGCGAGTACCGGCCAGCGTCAGTTCGCTGACCACAACCGCGACATGGGCGTCATGCACCATGTGCGGATATTGGATCAGCATCTGGCGCGGCAGGTCGAGCACGGTCGACTCGAACGCGTTCTTCATCTCCTCCTGGAGCTGAAAGAAGGCGGTCCCGTCCGTGATCAGCGGCTGATGGAGCGGGGCTTCGGCCGACAGGACCGACAGCCGCTCGTTGGCGCGGATCATGGCGCGTTCGATGAACAAGCCATCAATGCGGCTCGGGTTTTCAATCGCGTCAGTGAGACCGCGACCCGGCTCCAGGTCGAGCGCCAACGCGCCGGTACCGAAGTGCACGTCAAGGTCGAGTAGCGCGGTCGAACGATGCGCCTTTTCGCCCATCAACCAGGCAAGGCTGGTAGCGACCGTCGAGGCGCCTACGCCACCACGGACGCCGATGACGGCGGCCATGACGTGCGGCTTGTCGGCCTGTGCCTCGCCGCGCGGGCCGGACAGGATCGACTGGGCATGGGCGAATGTGTCGCGCAGCTGGTCGACCGTGAACGGCTTCAGCAGATAGTCGTGGATGCCGCTTGCGACCAGGTCGCGGTACAGGCGAACATCGTTGACCTGACCGGACGCAATCACCACCGTGCCGGGCTCACACACTTCTGCAAGTGCGTTGATGTCATTCAGCGGGTCGGCCGATTCCGAAAGGTCGACGAACAGGATCGTCGGGCTGGCGGAGACGGACAGCGACTGGACCGCATTACGCAGGCCGCCCTTGTGAACCTTCTCCGGCGACCAGCCATGTTCGACCGCAACGGGGCGAAGCATGTCGGCCGTCGCATCGTCACAGACGAATGCGGTGAAGGGGTCACGTAGACCGGCTCGGGCTTGGAACGGAGCGTTCATCACTAGTTGCCCTTCTTCGTGCTGATGTCCTTCAGGCCGGAGATGCCTGTGGGAGTTGCCTTGCGATAGGTTTCCACCGCCTTGGTTGCGGTCAGGCTATCGACCACGCTGCTACCCTCGCGCCCTTCGATCAGGTCGACCGGGTTGGCGACCATGGAGGCGAGGTTGCTGTTCACCGCGCATCCAAAATTGGACATGCTAGCGTTCTCGAAGTTGGGCTGAGACGGAACTGACCAGTTGGGGCAGTTCGGTACGCTCGCGCGGGCCCGGCTGACCACCACCCGGACCGTACCCGGCTGGATCGCGCCGGTAGTGACCGGGGCACCGTTGCTTACCAACAGACCATATTGCCCAGCGACGCGGGCAACGTCGGCCTTCGCACTATATGCGTCCGGTCCGTCGACGTAGATCGAATCGCCATAGCCGAGCTGTAGCGAGCGGAACCAACCGTCGAGACGTCCGGCTTCCGATGAAGGAAGCGAACCGCCGGGAGCGGTGAGATCGAGAGCATAGTCGGCCCGGCTCACGACCGGCACGTTGATCGCCGCAACTCCGCGTGACTCAGGATCCGGCGTAACACAGCCAGCCAGTGCGGTGGCGAGGGCCAGGAGAGTGATTGAACGGCACATCGTCTGTTCCTTCATTTCCACGGGGCGGGTCATAGCTTGAAGCCCGGGCTAGCCGGCGCGGCAGTTACCGCGCTGGATCCGCTGATCGCAGGGACCGGGGCGCCTTGGCCGGGCCGAGTGCTCGAGACACCGGTGTAGCTCTGACCTTCAAGCACCATCTGGCCAGCGGTCGGAGCGCGATAGCCGTCGGTCGGCAACGCAGCCTGGCTCGATACTGGACGTACCAGGTAAGGCGTAACGACAATGACCAACTCGGTCTCCGCGCGACGATATTTGGTCGAACGGAACAGAGCGCCGAGGATCGGCAGATCGCCGAGGAACGGTGCCTTGTTGATGTCATTGGTATTGGTGTTGCGGAGCAGCCCGGCAATCATGAACGATTGTCCGGAACCAAGCTCGACCGTGGTTTCTGCACGACGCGTTGTCAGCGCAGGAACCAGGAAATCGTTCAGCTTGACTGCACCTTCGTTGCTGAGCTCGCTGACTTCCGGACGAACGCGCATCGAAATGCGGCCGTCCGCAAGCACGATCGGCGTGAAGGCCAGGCCAACACCATATTGCTTATATTCGATCGTCACGGCGCCCAGAGCCTGGGAGATCGGGACGGGGAATTCGCCGCCGGCCAGGAAGCTGGCTGTCTCACCCGACAATGCAGTCAGGTTCGGTTCGGCCAGGATCGTGACGAGGCCGTCGTTTTCCGACAGATCAAGCGTCGAGAGAATATCGAGGCCGAACAACTTGCCCGCGAACCCCAGGGTAGTCCCGGTTTCGAGGATGTTGAACGACTTTGGTACAGCCGGTGTCGTTCCGACACCCGGCGTTCCAAAGGTCCCTGGGCTGCCTTGGCCAATACCGAACTGGAAGCCGCTGGTTGGATCGCGCGTAAGGATATTGACGCCGATTTGCTTGATCAGACTGCGGCTGACTTCGGCAATCCGGACTTTCAGCGTGACCTGCAGCGGAGTCGCCGAACGAATGCGGCTAACCACCTGGGTGCCCTGGCCGACATAGGCCTGGACGAGGCGCTGAGCCTCTTCGACGTCCTGAGGCGAAGCGACCGTGCCGGTCAACAACACGAGGTTGTTCATCGGGGTCGCCTGTATGCTTGCATCCGGCATTGCTAGGCGTAGCATTTCGCCGACCGAGCCAGTGTTGGTGCCGACACGGACATTCGCGGCATAGACCACACGGCCGGACCGGTCGGTGGCATAGACGGTCGTCTCGCCCGATGCCTTGCCGAACACATAAAGCTGAGTCGACGAGCGTACCTGGACATCAGCGATCGAGTCATTTGCGATGAACACGTCGGTCATCGGGGCCGACAGTCGGACCAGCGTTCCGGTGTTCTGTGACAGGGTTAACGTTTCCGACGGCCGGGCAGCGCGAGATTGCGCGGCGGCGGGCGCGGCGACAGCGACAGTGCTGACGCTCATGGCCAGGGCGGCGAGGGCAGTGCCCAGGCAGGCGTGGCGGCGGATAGAAATATTGGTCATCTTAGCGAGCTCCCACCGGAACGACGGTGACATTGTTGCCGCGAGCGACGCGCACGACGGGGCCTGACGGTACGGATTGCACCGCTGGGGCCGACGAATTGCCCTTACCCATGATGGCATTGGCAAATTTGGTCATCGGGTCACCGCCCTGGTCGCCCTGCGAAGACGAGCGGGCCGGTACGCTACGGCGCTGGAAGCGCGAAACGTCGCCGCCGGTGACATAAGTAGTGTTGTTGTCCGCCGGACGATTGGCGACCGCCAAGAGCATGCGGCGCTCCTCGGCCGGATTAGTGCCTGCCGGGACTTTGACCTCGCCGGCCGCAACCGCACGCTCCAGCTCGGCCGTATTGTCGGCGATCGAGCGCAGCGCCAGGCTCAGCTGGCCAAGCGACTGGGCAACGGCGATCTTTTCGGCGATCCGCGGAGTAGCTTCCAGCGTGACGGTGGAGAAGGTCTTGACGACCGTCTTGCCTTCCTCATCCTTGCTGTCGATCCGCTGGTCGGTAGCCAACACGCGCAAGTTGCGGATGATGGTTTCCGATACTTTGAGCGGCGGGCCATCGCCGCCGCCGGCGACGTCCTGAGTGAGGACCATGTCAACGCGGTCACCTGGAAAGACGAAACCCGCGACGCCGGTTGTGCTCGAAACCGGCACGGTGACGGCGCGCATTCCCGGGCCCAATGCCGCGGCAAGGAAGCCACGATCGTTCGGGCCAACCAGCGCGCCCTTGGTTAGCGGCTGGCCGGCGGTAACCGGATTGCGGACGACGGTACCGAGCAACTTGCTGATGTCGGAGTCAGGCGCGCCTTCGGTGTAATAGGCATTCTGCACCAGTTCTTTCGGCCAGGCCTGGAAGGTCAGTGACTCAGCATCGACGATCGTGCCGACCGGAAGAGCTTTGCGCGCAACGAGGACCTTTGGCCCCATCGGCACTACGGGCGCGGCATTGGCTGCTTCGGCCCCAGCTCCGGTGAACATGTTCTTGGCCATGACGGCGGTAACCACCGCAATGACCAGCGCTCCGATGAGCAGCGCGACTTTCTTGACGTCCATGGCGAACACGCCTCCCGCAAACGGTCCTCTTCAATGCTGGGGACCATCAGGCAAAATGGTTAAGAAAGCGTTGGGCGAGTAACCACATTCCGCCCACCGCGATGGCGACGCCGTACGGAACCTCCGGACGGCCAATTTTCTTGCGTGCATGATGAATGCCCATGACAAGCAACGTGAGTACGCCGCCGGCGATCGACATGATGACAATCAGGGTTATTGTCTCGTAGGGCGTAAACCATAGCGCGAGCGCACCGGCGAGCTTCACATCGCCACCCCCCATGACATTCATGTAGAAAGCGCCTGCAAACAGCAGGAAGACGACGACTGCCACTCCGACGCGGATCGCCGCATCGGGCCAAAAAGGTACCCCGGCCGACCACCAATAGACGGGTGCAAGCAGCGCGATCGTAAGGTTGAGGCCGTCAGAAATCGTGTAGGTACGCACGTCGACGACGGCGATCCAAACGAGAAAGACAGCCAGCAGGCCGAGCAGCGCCAAGGTGAATCCAATGTTCATCATGACACCACCTCTAGACGGCGCGCCTTTCCAAACCGTAACCAGCCAATGGAATGACAAAAGTTGACGTCTTGATTGTCGGCGGCGGGATCGCCGGGGCCAGTTTGGGCGCCCGCCTTGCCGCATCGAAGAGCGTTATGCTGATCGAGGCGGAGGATATGTGCGGTCGCCATGCCACCGGGCGATCGGCGGCCTTCTGGCAAGCGAGCCTTGGCGGCTCAACGCCGGAACGCCTGCTGAGCATCCTTTCCAAGCCGATGTTCGACGCCGGTTGGCCTGGCACCTCGACCGCACTGCTGCGCCAGCGTGGCGCGGTTCACCTGACGGGCCCTTGCGGGGAGCGGATGGATGAGGTCGACGACCTAACTGGGGAATATGCCCCGGTGCACCTCAGCCGTGCCCAGATTGATCAGCTGATTCCGGGACTTCGGGCCCAATGGACCGGCGCGTGGTTCGAAGCCGGATGCGCAGATATTGAGGTCGCAGCATTCCACGCGGCGTGCCTCGCTGCGATCCGCCGACAGGGCGGAAAGGTAGCGACGGATGCTGCATTGCTGGCCGCTACTCGCACAAGTGGCACCTGGAAAGTCGAGACTAGCGACGGTGAGGTTGAGGCGCCGATCTTGGTCAATGCCGCGGGCGCCTGGGGCGATCAGGTTGCGGAGTGCGCCGATGTGCAGCGAATGGGACTCGAACCACGGCGGCGAACCGTTGTCCAGCTGCGCGTCGGGCAACGGGGGCTTCGCGACCTGCCGTTCGTCACCGATCTTCATGAAAGCTTTTATTTCAAGGGGGAGGGCGACAACAGCGTGTGGGTTTGCCCCCTTGATGAGACCTTGGTCGAACCATGCGATGCGGCGCCGGAGGAGATCGACGTGGCCACCGCGATCGACCGGTTTGAAAAGGCGGTCGACTGGCCGGTCGAGGCAGTGGAGCGCAAATGGGCTGGCCTTCGTACCTTCGCGCCCGACCGGGCCATGAAGTTCGGGTTCGATCCGATTGCCGATGGATTCTTCTGGTGCGTTGGCCAGGGCGGGATGGGCATCCAGACCGCACCTGCGGCATCGTTGCTGTGCGCCTCACTGATCGGCGACGAGCCTTTGCCCGCCGAATTGGCCGGCATTGACCCTTCCGACTTCTCGCCTCGCTCTAAGGCTTAGCGTCGCGCCTCGGCTTCTGCGCAGGCAAGCTGGTCGGCGCGCTCATTTTCGGGATGGCCCGCATGGCCCCTTACCCAATGCCATTCGATGAGGTGCGGTCGGCACGCCTCGAGCAGCGCCTGCCATAGCTCGGCATTTTTGACCGGCTTCTTGTCCGCGGTCTTCCAGCCGTTCCTCCGCCAACCGTGGATCCATTTTGTAATTCCGTCACGCACGTAATTGCTGTCGGTTGTCAGCTGTACATGGCAGGGCCGCTTCAACGCCTTCAGGGCCTCGATCGCAGCCATCAGTTCCATGCGATTGTTGGTCGTCGGAGACTCGCCACCCGATAGTTCGCGTTCCTTGTCGCCAAAGCGCAAGATGGCACCCCAGCCGCCTGGTCCTGGATTGCCCTTGCAGGCGCCATCGGTAAAAATCTCTACCTTTGCGAGTTCGTCCATCTGGGTCAGGCGACCAGTTCGCGCGGAAGCTTGAAGGTCATGCCCTCCAGCACATGCTCCGACTCTTCCTCCGTCACGTCGAACCGCTCGGACAGGGCCTGGATGACTTCGCGGACAAGGACTTCGGGGGCGGAGGCGCCGGCAGTGAGGCCCACAGTTGAGGGGCTTCCAAGCCAATCCCAGTCGATGTCGCTTGCGCGCTGGATCAACCGGGCGGGAACGTTCAATCGCTCTGCCACCTCTGCAAGGCGTAGCGAGTTGCTGCTGTTCGGAGCGCCGATAACCAGCAGTTTCTCGCAACGCGCGGCGATCGTCTTGACCGCTCCCTGCCGGTTCGACGTGGCGTAGCAAATGTCTTCGTTGCGCGGCGCGAGAATCGCCGGAAAGCGCCGTTGAAGGGTCGCGACAATCTCCGCCGTATCGTCGACGGATAGCGTCGTCTGGGTAAGAAAGCTCAAATGTGCGGGATCCGCGACCTCAACATTCTCGGCATGCTCGGTCGTTTCGATGAGTGTCATCTGCCCTTCGGGCACTTGGCCGAATGTACCAATCACCTCGGGATGGCCGGCGTGGCCAATGAACAAGATATGGGTGCCAGCCTCGACCAGGCGCTCAGCCCGGCGGTGGACCTTGCTGACCAGCGGGCAGGTCGCATCGAGATAGTCGAGCCCTCGGGCCTGTGCGGCCGCTGGCACAACCTTGGGTACCCCATGGGCGGAGAAGACCACTGGCCTTCCGTCCGGCACCTCGTCCAGTTCCTGGACAAACACCGCGCCAAGTCCGCGCAGCCGATCGACTACATAGCGGTTGTGAACAATTTCATGCCGGACATAGACAGGCGGGCCAAACCGCTCGATCGCCAGTTCGACGATCTTGATTGCGCGGTCGACGCCCGCGCAAAAGCCACGCGGCGCGGCAATCAGCACATGAAGGCGAGGCTTGGAAAGGCTCATGGGCGGCGATTTAAGGCCTCGCTTGCAGCATTGCTAGGCGGTTCCTATGAACGGGCCGCACCACTGCGTTACGCGTCATCAAAGGAATCAACCATCGTGAAGCTTCGCCTCACTGCTCTTGCCCTGGTCATTCTCGCCACGGGCTGCTCGCGCGAAGGCGAGATCACGCAAGGCGGCATTTACATCACCCGCTCGATTTGCCCGCAGGTCGGAGTGCCCGCCGCGACCGGGGACATCACCTTGTTCAACCCGGCGAATCGCAGCGACGCAGCAGCGATCGATGTCTCCGCGGCCATCACCAACGTCCGCGCGTCCTGCAACGATACTGGAGCCAACGTGGTTTCCACTGCTTCCTTCGACGTGGTCGCGACGCGTCGCGATGCCGGCGAAGCTCGCACGGTCGTCCTGCCATACTTCACCGTTGCAATGCAGGGCGGCACCCAGGTCGTAGCAAAGCATATCGGCAATATCGGGTTGAATTTCGCCGCCGGCAGCATCCGAGCCCAGACTTCGGGCCAAGCAACGATTCAGGTATCTCGTGCAGCTGCGACCTTGCCCGAAGATGTTCGGAAAGAACTGACACGGGAACGTAAGCCCAGCGATGCCGACGCAGCGATCGATCCCTTGTCAGATCCCAAGATCCGCGATGCGGTCGCCCGGGCTTCGTTCGAGCATCTTATCGGCTTCCAGCTTACCCAGGAACAGCTTCGCTACAACGCTACTCGTTGATTCGATTGACAGCGCTGGCTGGCGCCGCCAGAGCGGCTCACGTCACCCAAGGCTAAATTCGGCTGAGGGAGGCGATCGCGGGAGAGACCCGGCCTTGGCCGGGCGCCGAAGGAGCAACCGCCCCCGGAATCTCTCAGGCAAAAGGACCGCGCTCGCCTGACGCTCTGGAAAGCGCTTCCGTTTTGTCTAGCGGAAGCCACCGAAGGGGTAAGCGGCTCTCAATGCCGTGAAAGCTCTCAGGTCACCGCGACAGAAGGGGGCCCGGATCAATTTGCGCGTGCGGACAGCCGTCCCGCGTGCCGGGCTTTCGAGGACCAGCGGCGTGACAGAGATCAATGATAATCTGGCAAAATTGCCGCTCGACAGCTGGCACCGCAGCCGTGGCGGCCGGATGGTGCCATTCGCCGGCTATGAAATGCCGGTTCAGTTTGAAGGCATCATGGCCGAGCATTTGTGGGTCCGCGAACATGCGGGCCTGTTCGACGTCAGCCATATGGGCCAGCTGTTGTTCCACGGCCCCGATATCGATCGCGCACTCGAGACACTGCTTCCTGGCGACTTGCTGGCGCTGAATGACGGCCGGCTTCGTTACTCGATGCTACTGGCCGAGGATGGCGGGATCATCGATGATCTGATGGCTACCCGCCGCGGCGAACATTTCTACCTCGTGGTCAATGGTGCGACCAAGCACGGCGACATAGAGCAGTTTGAGAAGCGACTGCCGCGCACGATTGTCATGGACCATATGAGGGAACAGGCGCTCTTGGCGCTTCAGGGGCCAGAGGCGGTTGTTGTGCTCGATACGGTAGTCCCGGGGGTCAGCGAACTGAGCTTCATGCAGGCCGGCCTGTTTCATTGGAATGGCAGGCCGCTGTGGATCAGCCGCTCGGGCTACACGGGCGAAGATGGGTTCGAGATTTCAGTTGCCGGACGGGACGTTGAGACGCTCGCGGACGCTCTCACCGCGGACGAACGGGTCAAGCCGATCGGCTTGGGAGCACGCGATTCGCTCCGGCTTGAGGCTGGTCTTCCCCTTTACGGCCATGACCTTGATGGGACGACCACACCGATCATGGCCGGCCTGAATTTCGCGATCGGCAAGCGCCGCCGAGCGGAGGGTGGCTTCGCCGGTTCACTGCGGATCATGGCCGAGCTCGACAACGGATCGGCGCTAAAGCGCGTCGGACTCATGGTCGAGGGTCGCCAGCCGGTCAGGGAGGGCGCCCTAATCCTTGATGCCGAGGGAAGCGAGATTGGGAGGATCACTTCGGGCGGACATTCACCATCGCTCGGAAGGCCGATCGCCATGGGCTATGTCGCGAGCGATCGCGCCGAGACGGGGACCGTGCTGACCATCGAACAGCGTGGCAAGCTTTTCCAGGCGACGGTCGCGCCGATGCCATTCGTCCCCCATCGCTATCATCGCAAACAGGGAGCAACCGCATGAGCCTCTATTTCACCAAAGACCATGAATGGATCCGCGTTGACGGCGATGTAGCGACGGTCGGAATTTCCAATCACGCTCAGGAAGCCTTGGGTGATATCGTGTTCGCTGAAGTGCCAGATGCGGGGAAGAGCCTCTCCAAGGGCGATGATGCGGCTGTTGTGGAGTCGGTCAAGGCCGCCAGCGATGTATATGCCCCGGTCGGCGGCGAAGTGATCGAAGGCAATTCCGCGCTGGCCGACGATCCCTCGTTGATCAATCGCGACCCCGAAGGCGAGGGCTGGTTTTTCAAGCTCAGGCTCGCGAACACAAACGAACTCGATGGGCTGATGGATGAGGCTGCCTATCGCGAATGGGTAAAGACGCTCTGACTGACGCTCCCGCCTCGACCAGCAAATGGGATGCTGAGGACTATGCCCGCATCGGTGGGTTCGTGCCCGCATTGGGGCAGGCCGCGCTCGAGCTACTCGACCCTCAACCGGGCGAGCACATCCTCGATGTCGGCTGCGGCGACGGAACGCTGACGCTCAAGATCAAGGAAATGGGCGCCGACGTAATCGGTATCGACAATAGCCTGAGCATGGTCGCGGCGGCCAAGGCCAAAGGCCTTGATGCGCGGCTGATGGATGCCGCTGACCTTCGCTTCTCGGAAGCGTTCGACGCGGCCTTTTCCAATGCCACACTGCACTGGGTTCTCGACAAGGAGCGTGCGGCGCGTGCGATCTGGTTCGCGCTGAAGCCCCGCGGCCGTTTCGCCGGCGAGATGGGTGGGCAGGGGAACCTCGCCAAACTGCGTGAGGCGCTCGATGATGAGTTGGTCGCTCGTGGCTTTGGTCCGCCAACCTATGCCGCCAACTGGTATCCTTCGGTGGAAGAGTTCACCGCCGTCTATGAGCAGGCCGGGTTCAAGGAAATCGACGCTCGGCTGATTGAGCGGCCGACTCCGCTCGATCACGGCGTCGCTGCCTGGGTGACCACGTTCCGCGCCGGGTGGCTCGATCGTGCCGGTGTTCCGCATGAGGAACGCCGCTCGATCGCAGAGGCGGTCGCCGATCGCGTGGGCTCGAACATCGCGGATTACGTCCGCCTTCGCTTCATCATGAGGAAGCCAAACTGATGCGTTATTTGCCGCTGAGCGATTCCGATCGCTCTGCCATGCTTGAGAAGGTCGGGGCCACCTCGATAGACGAGCTATTTCGGGACGTACCCGAGGAGGCGCGGCTGAAGGGGCCAATCGACGGATTGCCGATGCACGCCAGCGAAATGGCGGTCGAGCGGGACCTTACCGCCATGGCCCGGAAGAATATGGTCGCGGGCGAGGTACCCTTCTTCCTCGGCTGCGGGGCATATAAGCACCATGTACCGGCGAGCGTCGATCATCTGATCCAGCGCGGCGAGTTCCTTACAGCCTATACGCCCTACCAGCCGGAAATCGCGCAGGGCACGCTGCAGGTTCTTTTCGAGTTCCAGACCCAGGTCGCGCGGCTGCTTGGCTGCGAGGTCGCCAACGCGTCGATGTACGATGGCTCGACTGCTTGCTGGGAAGCGATCGGCATGGCGCGACGGATCACCCGGAAATCGAAGGCGATCCTCTCGTCGGGCCTTCACCCGCATTATGTCTCCGTCTGCAATACGATGGCCAAATTCACCGGCGACACGCTGGAGACGGCATTGCCGGCGCTCGACGATGCGACCGATGCCGAGCGGCTGATCGCCAGCATCGACGATGAGGTGAGCTGCGTCGTGGTGCAGTATCCGGACATCCTCGGCCGGATCACCGACCTGACCCCGATCGCCGTAGCGGCGCAGGCCAAGGGCGCGCTGCTGATCGCCGTGGTTACCGAACCGGTGGCTTTGGGCCTCATCAAGGCGCCGGGCGAGATGGGGGCGGATATTGTCGTCGGCGAAGGCCAGTCGATCGGCGTCGGGCTGCAATTCGGCGGACCTTATGTCGGCCTGTTCGCCACCCGCGAGAAATTTGTTCGTCAGATGCCGGGTCGTCTGGCCGGTGAAACGGTCGATGCCGAGGGCAAGCGCGGCTTTGTGCTGACCCTGTCGACCCGCGAGCAGCATATTCGCCGTGAGAAGGCGACCTCCAACATTTGCACCAACTCGGGTCTTTGCGCACTGGCTTTCTCGATCCACCTAACCTTGTTGGGCGAAAAGGGCCTAACGGAGCTTGCTAAATTGAATCACGCGCGCGCGTGCGAGGCGGCAGGACGGCTGTCGGCCATCCCGGGCGTGCGCCTGGTGAACGATAGCTTCTTCAACGAATTCACTTTGGAATTGCCGATAGAGGCACGGCCGGCGGTCCATGCGATGGTCGAGAATGGGGTGCTGGGCGGCGTTTCGCTCGGGCGGCTCTATCCCGGTGTTGATGCGCTTAAAAATGGGTTGGTGGTCGCTGTCACCGAGGTTGTCAGCGACGCAGATATCCACGCGCTGGAAGCCGCGCTCAAGGAGGTATGCAAGTGACCGCCGTCAATCCGTCGGGCTGGCGCCCGTCCGCCCCGTCAAACGACGAGGGTACCGCCGTTGCGACCGTCACCGGTAACCGTGCACTGATGCTCGAAGAGCCCCTCCTGTTCGAGATCGGCGGACGCAACCAGACTGGCGTGGACCTGGAGCCAGCGAAAGCAGGCGCCTCTCGCCTCGGGGGCCTCGAGCGTCATGGTCTCGATCTCCCCGGCCTCAGCGAGCCGGAAGCGGTGCGCCACTATACCCGCCTGTCGCGGCAGAATTACGCCATCGACCTTGGCCTGTTCCCGCTTGGGTCCTGCACAATGAAGCATAATCCGCGCCTCAACGAAAAGATGGCGCGGCTACCGGGCTTTGCCGATATCCACCCGCTCCAGCCGCAGGAAACAGTGCAGGGTGCGCTTGAACTAATCAACCGGCTTGCCTTCTGGCTGCTCGAACTTACCGGCATGCATGGCGTGGCGATGAGCCCAAAGGCCGGCGCCCATGGCGAGTTGTGCGGGCTGCTTTGCATCCGCACTGCCCTTGAAGCGCGCGGCGACGCCCGCGAAGTGGTGCTGGTGCCGGAAAGCGCCCATGGCACCAATCCGGCGACTGCCGCCTTCTGCGGCTATCGGGTCGAGAATATTCCGGCGACCAAGGCTGGCCGCGTTGACCTTGAGGCGCTCAAGGTTCGCCTTGGGCCCGACGTTGCCGCGGTAATGATCACAAACCCCAACACCTGCGGCTTGTTCGAGCCGCAGATGAAGGAGATCAGCGACGCGGTGCATGCCGCCGGCGGATTCGTCTATTGCGATGGTGCCAATTTCAACGCGATCGTCGGCAAGGTCCGCCCTGGGGATCTCGGCATCGACGCGATGCACATCAATCTGCACAAGACCTTCTCGACCCCGCATGGCGGCGGCGGCCCGGGTTCGGGGCCGGTCGTCCTGTCAGAGGCGCTGGCGTCTTTTGCGCCGCTGCCGTTTGCGGCAAAATATCCCGATGGGACCTACAAGCTGGTCGAAGAAGAACATGCCGCCGAAGAGCATCCCAACGCATTCGGCCGGATGGTCGCATTCCATGGCCAGATGGGCATGTTCACCCGCGCCCTGACTTATATGCTTAGCCACGGCGCCGACGGGCTTGCCCAGGTTGCCGAGGATAGCGTCTTAAATGCCAACTACATCCTTCGCAGCCTTGAAGACGTGCTCGACGCGCCCTTCGCGCACAGCGGCCCCTGCATGCACGAGGCGATTTTCAGCGACAAAGGCTTCGCGGAGGGCTTCTCGACGATCGATGTTGCCAAGGCGCTGATCGACGAGGGCTTCCACCCGATGACCATGTATTTCCCGCTGGTCGTCCATGGGGCCATGCTGGTCGAACCGACCGAGACCGAGTCCAAGGCTAATCTCGACCAGTTCATTGCGGCGCTCCGCTCGATCGCCGAGCGGGCGCGCGTTGGCGATGAGACGCTGAAGGCGGCACCAGTCTACGCCCCACGGCGTCGCCTCGACGAGACGCTTGCGGCCAGAAAGCCGGTGCTGGCCTACAAGACGCCGGCGCCCGATGGATCGAGCACGGGGCTTGGCGCTCACTTCGGCGGGGGCTGATGGCGAAACCCAGCTTCCCACCCTACAACGTAGGCGATCTTGGAACAGGCGTTCGTCGCCAATCGCCCGCCGCTGCGCGAAACGTTGGCCCGATCGGCGACGTACTCGCGGACTGGCTGCCGACCAGGGGAACAGTGCTGGAGATTGCCAGCGGGACGGGCGAGCATGCGTTGGCGTTTGCGCGCCGCTTCCCCAGCCTGACATGGCAACCTAGCGACCCGGACCCGCACGCGCTGGCATCAATCGAAGCGTGGTGCGCGGAAGGTCCCGACAACCTTTTGCCACCGCTTCAACTCGACGTTTGTGAGGCCGATTGGTCAGTCGGGGAAGCCGATGCGATCCTTTGCATCAACATGGTTCACATCAGCCCTTGGGAGGCATCTCGGGGCTTAATTGATGGGGCTGCAACGCTCCTTCGCAAGGGCGCTCCGCTTATTTTCTATGGGCCGTGGCTGGAGGCTGACGTGGTAACCGCCCCATCGAACCTTGCGTTCGACCAAAGCCTCAAAGATCGCGACCCACATTGGGGCCTTCGAAGTGTCGAGGATTTTGCTGCGGAGGCCGCACTACGCCACATCACCCTTGCCGAGCGCCGAACCATGCCGGCCAACAATATTATGCTGCGCTTCTTCGCGAAGGGTATCTGAACGCGATGCGACGGTTAGTGCTGTCGCCACCGCTAGCAATCCAAACGCCCATCCGCCGATAACATCGCTTGGCCAATGAACTCCGAGCCAGACGCGGGTGAAGCCGACCAGGACGGCCAAAGCCAAGGCGGCCCATACAGCTTTCGCTCGATACGCAGCCGGACACGCGATTAACGCAGTGGCGAGAAATGCTGTCATGCTGTTGGCGCTATGGCCGCTTGGGTAGGCAAGGCTGTGGATCAAAGCCGGATCCAGCGGTGGCCGTGGGCGCCCTATCCATTGTTTGAGACCGTCGACGAGCGACCGTTCCCCTAGGACCGTTACGGCCAGTAGCAAGGCCAACCCTGGCGCGCGCCTCAAGAGCAGCGACAATGCCGCCAAACCAGCGATGCTCAAGGTGATGGGAGCACTCCCTATCTGAGTAAGCAGGGCAGCGGCCTGGGTCATTGCCGGCAAATCGGCCCGCATTTTTGCCAGCACGTGCATCAGCGCAGGTTCGGCCCCGCTGCCCGGGCCGCCTAGAAACCCCGCCAGAATAAATGTCAGAATGAGGCCAGCCACGAATATGGGTCGTGTAATTATGTTCATGGTGTTCCCACGTTAAATGAAGGTTTACCGCTTTGGCCTAGCATTGCCGTCATGGATCAAAGCAACAACCCACAGAATCGCAAGGCGCGGCGGTCCAATGTGTTGATGTCGGCCAGCCTGGAGCTGTCGGGTACGTCGCTGCCCGTCAAGCTTCGTAACCTCAGTGCCGATGGGGCGCTGGTGGAAGGGGACAAGCTGCCAGTCGAGGGAGCGTCGCTGCTGTTTCGCAAAGGCGAACTCAGCATTCCCGGCCAGGTTGCTTGGGTAAAGGGCCGGCAGGCAGGAGTCGCGTTCGGTTATAATCTCAATCCGGACCAGCTTCTTCGCCACGTTCCCGCGCCGCGACCGCGGGTAACCCCAGACTTTCGCCGACCGGGGTTGAAGGGCACGCTGACCGCGGAGGAAAAACGGTACGGCGAGAAGTGGGTTTGGCGGTTTCCGACAACCGAATGATTTCTCGCGGGTAGCAAATCGTCGATCAACTTGCGCTATGATGAGTATTGCGCCGTTCTTGCAACCAGGCGACCAGTTCACTTAGCGGAAGCAGTCGATTGAACGTAATTCCGGTAAAACCGCCGTCCGTCCAGCAGGCAACGCCTGGCTGGGGCGGCAAGCCAGGAAGCGTGATGATGACGTCCGCGCCGTGCGGCAGCAGCGTTTCGCACGCGATCTTCGCGCCACCTTGCGAAACATTGCAGACTTTGACCCTTATCGTGTTTGCGCCTTCTCTAAGCGTTGCGAAGCATTCGATCTCGACCCGCGGCATGCGAGGGCGCGGGCCGTCCATCGTTGCGGATAATATGTCGATGACGTCGATCGGCTGATCGAAGCTGACCCCGGCGTGATGGTCGCGTGTCCAGCTGATCCTGCCGGAAATCGGCTGGCCGCTCTTTAGCTCAATCGTGACGGGCGTGCTCTCGGCAACACTGCAATAGAGGCGCAACATCATTCCGCCGGCCGAGATGTTCTTGATGAGGCAGAGCTCTCGCTTCTGCTCGATGAGGATCGAACCAACGCGATAGAGAGTCGTGAGGCGATCGCCTTCGCGGCGATCGGAATCCGCGATGGGACCCGGTGCCGCTCCGGAGAGTGAGTAAACTGTTGTTTCGACGGGCTGGGTTTCCACTCTCTTCACTCCACCAACGCGCGGTCCCGAGTTCACCGTCGCCAAGCCATTCGGCCCAATCCACCGTCGACTGTATTAAGCCAGCCTTACCAATCTGTTGATGGCCGCTCCGTTGTGGTTCGATAACGCTCCCCTACATCAATGCGCCGCTCAACCATGCCTATCTTGCGGTGGGCGCGGACGAGGCGTAGCTTCGGCCAAGGACCAACCTGTCAGGGGTCCCGGAGCTTTGCTCATGATGATTTCTCACTGGCTTGCCGCGGCCTTGATCGTTAGCGGTTCGACGGCGGTAGCCGAACCAAACCGCCTCGATGTCGAAGTTACCCCGAGCGAGCCGATCGATCGAACGACAATTACCGACGAGGTCGCCCTTGGACGAGATGTTGGGGACCGGATGACGGTCGACGTCTCGGTAGGGGGGCGGGGACCATATCGCTTCCTCGTCGATACCGGCTCCGAAAGGACCGTAATTTCCCGCCAACTTGCCCAGCGATTGCAGCTTGAAAGTGGCAAGGATGCCATCCTTCACAGCGTGGTCGGCGTAAATGACGTGAGTACGGTGTTCATCCCGCGCCTTCAGGTTAGCAACAGCATCATTTCGGTAGTCGATGCGCCGGCCCTCGAGGCGTCCAACATCGGGGCCGACGGAATGCTTGGCATCGATAGTTTGCGATCACAGCGCGTGCTGTTCGATTTCAAGGCCAAGACCATGTCGATCACACCGTCTAAGAGGCCCCTTGAGCGCCTTGATGGCGAAACGATCGTGGTTCGCGCTCGCGCGCGCCACGGACGTTTGATTTTCTCACAGGCTCAGATTGATGGCCAGAAGGTTACGGTCATCATCGACACCGGGTCACAGGTCACGATCGGCAACTTTGCACTACAGCGCAGCCTGATGAAGCGCAGGTCGTGGTCAGTGCCTAGCGCAGTGACGATCGAAAGCGTGACGGGCGAGGTGTTGAATGCACGGGTGTCGAACGTGAAGCAGCTTGAACTTGGCGGGATTCGTGTCGACGACCTGGCCGTGGCATTTGCGGATGCTCATATCTTCAAGCAGCTCGACCTCCAGCATCAACCCGCACTGCTTCTAGGGATGAATGCGATGCGGGCATTCGACCGCATTTCGATCGATTTCGAATCCAAGAAGGTCCGGTTCGTGTTGCCGGGAACCAGCATGCGCCAATCGGTACGGTTGGCGGCCGCGGGCGGGATCTAGGAACTTCGGCCATTTACAGGATTAAAAAATGCCCGGGCGAGACCTACTCGCCCGGGCATTGATTTCACCCAGTCCCGGCGATCAGCCGCGCTCGGGCTCCGGCGGCGGAGGCGGAGGTGGCGGCGGAGGCGGCGGAGGCGGACATGCGTCCGTTGCCAGGATCACCGAACCGTCCGGGCAAGTCTGCGTCGCCGGCGGAGGCGGCGGAGGCGGCGGGGGCGGCGGCGGAGGCGGGGGCGGCGGTTCGGCCGCACCGAAGTTGAAGATCAGGCTCGCCAGCAGGCTGTGCGAACGGAACCTGTTATCAAAGTCGGTGGACAAGACCGCGTTCGTCGTCCTGTCGACCGTAACCGGCGCTCCGGCATTGTCGAGAACGGTAAACCGGTCAGCGTTGCCAGAGATCGCAAGGACGTCATTGTCGGCCAAATGGACCTTGGCGGTCCGGAAGTAACGATATTTGAGGCCAAGATCGATGTTCGGAGTGATCGCGTAGCGCACGCCGGCAATCAGCTGACCCGCCCATGCGCCATCGCTTTGGCTGACGAAGTCATTGCTGACTTTCACCTTCGCCCAGCCCAATCCAAGGCCGGCGTAGAAGGAGAGGCCATCCTCGTTACCGAAATCGAACAGGCCGTTGACCATCGCCGAGAAGACGGTGGTCTTGCCGTCCAGGTTAAAATCGCCGGATGCCAGCGCCGGCAAACCAGGAACGACCGGATCCGCGGGTGCTGGAAGGGCGGTAGCCGGACGGTTCAGCGCCGAGTTCAGGTCTGAGACGAAGCTGTTATCAATGTTGAGATCTTTTAGCTTCGCCTTCTTCCAGCCGACCTCACCCTCGAGCCGGAACATACCGAAATCGTAACCAACAATGGCGTCGAGATCGAGGCCCGTCTTGTAGTCGAGATTGAGGGCGTTGTTGAAGTTCGTGTCGACGGGCGGCGCTACTGGGATCGTTGGCGTCAGCGGGGTCTGCGTGGTCGTATAGTCGGCGAAAATGTCGGCATCATGGCTTGGTGCGAATAGGACACCGCCCTCGACACCCACATAGGCCTGACCATCACGGGCCTGGGCCGGCGCAGCGATAGCGACTGCCGCCACTGCGGTGAGTAGGTAAACTTTCATGTATAAATCCCCTTATTGCGGAACCTTGAATTTCAAAGGGCCAAACCCCTCCCTTGCGGGAAAGTTGCGGCATCCAAGGACCGTGAAATATTTCCCAAACTGATTGTGGCTTACTGGTAACAGGTAAGACGGGAAGGGCCGGGAATTGCCCGGGGGGCCAGAAGTTGGTTGAACGGTGACACGCAGCTTTGGTTAATATAGGGCTGCGTAGGGAGCTGCTCGTGCAACGGAACCTGTTGAAAAGCGCCGCCTTTATGGCTTTGGCATTGTCTTCGGTCCCTGCGGGGGCTGCTCAAGCGGGCACGGCCGTGGCGGCAAGCCCGCAGCTGACCGTACTCCAGGGAAATGACGACATTTCCCGTTTTTATACGGCCAGCAAGAATGCTCCGATCTGGTTCCGGGCCGGCCAAGCCGACGCCCCACCACTGCTGGTCAGCATCCTCAAGCGCTCCCCAATCGATGGCTTTGCCCGAGGGCCGCAATTGGCGATGGAAATCGAGGCGGCGATGGCCAAGGCCCAGGCTGGCGATCCTTCCTCAGTCCAGGCTGCAGAGCGACTGATGTCGAGTGCATGGATTTCCTACTCGCAGGCGATTAGCGCGCTGACTCCCCGCATGCTTTACAGCGAGAAGTGGGTTACTCCGGTCGTTCCATCCTCGTTCCAGGTGCTTCGACTGGCACTTAAAGCCCCATCGCTTGCACAGCATTTGAAGAGCGTTTCGGATATCAACCCGATTTATTCCTCGCTCCGCGATCTCGCCATTACCGAGGCAAAGCTGCCGGGCGGAGGGCAGTCCGCCCGCTATGCAGCCAATTTGGAGCGCGCCCGCTCAATTCCGGCCACGGGTAAGTTTGTGCTCGTCGACGCTGCTACCGCGCGCCTTTGGATGTATCAGGACGGGCGCCCGATAGATTCAATGAAGGTCATCGTTGGCGACAAGGAAAAGCTAGGCTTGCCGACGCCCATGATCGCAAGCGTGATTTGGTATGCGACGTTCAATCCATATTGGCACGTACCCGATCACCTGGTGAGGAAGACGCTGGCTCCGCATGTGATCAATGACGGCGAGACCTATCTGAAAAAGAATGGGTATGAAGTCGTATCGGACTGGAACGCCACCGAGATCCTGCCGGCCTCCAGCGTCGATTGGAAAGCCGCCGCAGATGGGACTGTTCACGTCAAGATCCGCCAGTTGCCCGGGCCGACCAATTCGATGGGCAAGCTCAAGTTCAACTTCGCCAACCCCGAAGGGATTTACCTGCACGACACGCCCACCAAATCGAAGTTCGCGCTCAGCAATCGCGCGCTCAGCAATGGATGCATCCGGTTAGAGGATGCCCAAAGGCTTGGTCGCTGGCTGTTGGGCCGGGAACCGGTTGCTCCGGGCGCGGGCATGGAGCAGCACGTCCAGTTGCCGCAGGGCGTTCCAGTCTATGTCACTTACCTCACCGCCCAGCCGAATATCGGAGAGCCAAGGCTGGTAAGGGATATCTATGGCTGGGATGCCCAGTCGACCATCACCGCCGCAGCCGCGGTCCAGGCAGCGGGCGCGGGGTCTTGAGCCTCTAAGCCTCGATGATGTTGTTACGCACTGCGTAGCGCACCAATTCTGCCGTCGTCCTCAGGTTAAGCTTGTGCATTGCGGCGGCGCGATGAGTCTCTACCGTCTTGACGCTGATCTTAAGCATCTCCCCGATTTCCTTGTTGATCTTGCCTTCGGCAATCAGTTGCACAACCTCCCGTTCGCGATGCGTCAGGCCACTTAGGCTTGATGTCGGAAAATTCCGCAGGAACTGTTCCAACAGGGCTTCCGACGCCGCGGCACAGAAATAGGGCTGGTGGACCGATAGAGCCTCAATCGCCGCCAACAAATGCCGTCCGCTGTCCGACTTCAGCACGAAGCCGCGCGCGCCCGCCCGCAACATATCCATGACAAGATCTTCTTGATCCTGCGTTGTGTACACCAGCACTTCAATCCAGGGCATTTCGCGCTTGAGGGCGATGGTCAGATTTAGACCGTTCATCCCCGGCAGGTCATAGTCTACGATCGCGATATCCGGGGATGAGCGATGCGCCGTCAGTAGCGCCTCCGGGCCCGTTGTCGCTTCAGCCACCACGCTGAGATTAGGCCGCGATTCAACAAATGTCCGTACGCCCCGGCGAAGGACATCGTGAGCATCGGCAATCAAAATGCGGCGGCCTGATTTAGCCATGGTTCACTCGCTCAAGATTGCGAACGCCTTGGAACCGAGGAACGGTCAGTCGGCGTGCCTTCGCTGTTCCCCACTTGGAAACGACAATGCAAAGCGCCTTGTGGCGGGCCCTAAGTCACTTTTGGCTAGGAATTCCGCCAATTTCCATCGGGATTTACCCTCGCCTTCCCGATCAGCACGATCAGATGTGAGGGAAGCCAAAGCTCAGGGCATTTCCCGATGTCGGGGACCGCGCATTCACGTAATCTGCCCGCCCATGAATGAATTTGTAGATCGGGCCTCCGATACCGTCGCAACGGCGATAGAAGTCATCATGGTGCTGGTGATTGTCATTGGTACCGTGCGGACAATTGCGGCCATGGTCGGCCGGCTGGCAGCACGGCAGGCGCTTGCCCCGGCAGTACGGCAAATCTGGCTTCACTATGCTGCCTGGATTCTGCTGGCGCTCGAATTCGCGCTGGCCGCCGACATCATTCGGACGATTGTCAGGCCCGATTGGAACGAGATTGGGCAGCTTGGAGCCATCGCCGCGATCCGGATCGCGCTCAGCTACTTCCTTGGGCGGGACATCGGCGAGGTAGAGCATACCGACGTAGCGGAGGCTCCATGAGGTTGCCTGCCGCGCGCCGGGGATTTCAACTATGCTGCGGACAGTCGCAATTTCAGGCTGGTGAGCCGTGCTGGATTCGAACCAGCGACCTACTGATTAAAAGTCACTAGGGAGCCGCCACAAAAACGGCTGTTTTCCTAGATTTCCGCCAATTCATGACGGTCAGTGTGGGGACTGGAAGGGACTGGAAGCGACAGGGAGCGACTGGAAATCCGCACACTATCCGCACACTGGGCCGCAAAATTAGGCGAAGAAGCCGGAACCTATCGGGGGTTCTTCTCGCACATAGACCTACTGCTTTTCCCGGCACATTTCCGGCGAGTTGAGCGCAATCCTTGAACTTACTGAAATCCCCCACTAATGCCGCGCCAGTGGGCCGTTAGCTCAGTCGGTAGAGCAACTGACTTTCGGAGGAAGCCCAAGCAGGAAACTGCTTGGTGAACAGGTGTCAAACTCGGGGAACCCTTCCGCGTCGCGGCGATGGCAATCCCGAGCCAAGCCAGGGGAAACTCTGGAAGGTGTAGAGACTTGATGGCACCCGCCTAAACCAGCGTAGGCTGGCATGGCGAAGGGAAAGTCCAGACTCCAAACGCCCTGTCGGGCGGCGGCGAAAGCCGTGGTGGGTATGTAATCAGTAGGTCGCTGGTTCGAATCCAGCACGGCTCACCAATTCTCGATGTCCGCTTTTGGTGGAAAGCGGACTTATCTCCGCCGGTATTCTCGGTCCATCTTCCAGACCACAATAACATGGCCGACGGCAACGCTGACCACCGCAACTATGCCCGCCGTCCAGGCCATCAGGGGATGCGCTTTGGCATAGATGACAGATGCGATGCCCAATGGAACAGCCACAGCTGCCATCGCGGCAATGACGGCCCAACCCTGCCACGTCACGGGTTGGTAGCTGATGCGAGCATAAGGGCGGAACCAAGGGTCAGACATGCGGCGAGCCTATGCAGGCCAGCTTATGACCGCAATGGGTGGAAAGCGGTCATTAGCTAATGCACGTTTGAAGCCGCATCAGCGTCGCGGTCGTAGACATTCCATGGTTCCGGCAAGTCAGGAAGTCGCTCTTCAAAGCACGCGATGTGGCACCACCACGTCTTCGTTACCTCGCTCCTCGTTCCGACCGTTAGATAGCTTGGATCGGCATTTGAGTAGTCGATCTTGCCGCAGAAGCAGCAAGGGGTGATCGGGTGCGGTTGGTCGTTCATGTAGCCAGTCTGCCGGTCCGGCGTAGTGTCCGCAATGGGTCGAAAGCGGTCGCTAGAACGGTAAGTCCTCGTCAGGCTCTTCGCCCTTCAGCGCCTTCTTTGCTTCAGCTAGGCGTCCGGACGTTCGCTCATCCTTAGCGAGGATCATTTCTATCTCTGCCGCGATGGCGTCGGCGTTCCTACCGCGCCTAGGTAGAGCCTGCTGCTTAGAAATGAAGCCAGTCGGATCTTCGTCTTCCATTTTGAACGAGATCACCTTTGCCCCCCGGCCAAAGGCAAACCCCACCTCCTGTTGCGTCCAATTGCTCTGCGAAAATCCTTCGGTGAGCATTGCAATAAAGCCATCCATCGTGCGCAAGGCTCGCTCAATTTCTGATTGCCACTCCAGCGTCGGATGGATGTCTTCATGGGCAACAAAAGCGTCGATCCCGAACGGCACCAGCGCTTCCTTCAACCGGGTAGCCTTTTGGGCGTCTTTGGAAATGTGACTGATAAAAAGCCGGAACAGCTTTGTGTCTTGCCAATTTTCTGGGGGCAAGGAAGCACTTGTCGGACTAGCACTAACTTCCATCCCAAGTTCGTCTGCAATCTTAAGGATTGTCTCCGTCGCGACGCCGCGCAGGGCAGTCTTCACATAAATCCACTTGCTGTTGACTGTAACATTCTGCGGAGGCGAGACGGCGAACTCCGCGAGGAAACCATTGATTTCCTCGTATGTGAAACGGCTTTGAAGTTCGCGTCCGATATTGTCGATCAAGTTGATCTTATCGATGATACGCAAGACTACAGCTCCCGCTTACTCCCCCAGTGTGCGACTTTTCTCGCACGAAAAACGACGAAAATCCGCACATTTTCCGCACACAGACTCCTCAAAAGGAGTCGTGCTAAGCTTAAGCAATTGAAATATAAGGGTGTTCTGTTGGCCTTAAAAGTCAGTTGCTCTACCGACTGAGCTAACGGCCCTCACCTGACGGTCAGCCCGTTAGCTTGCTCGCCGCCGCTTGCCAAGGCGCGAGGCGAGGTGACGGGGCGTCAAACTGCCGTCGATCCGCCAACCCGGCGCAATGGCAGCCAAGGGCCCGATCACGAAATCGCGCTGTGCGAGCCTTGGATGGGGGATTGTCAGGCGCCGAGTAACGAAGCGACCACCGTCCCATGCGACGAGATCGAGATCGAGCACCCGCTCCCCCCAGCGGCGGCCGCGGCGGCGACCGAAGTCCCGCTCAACTCCTTTGAGCGCATCCAACATCTCCGCCGGTTCCAGATCGCTCTCCACCAACGCGACAGCATTGGCGAAGTCTCGACCCGCACCACCGACCGCTTTGTTGAGGATGATCGGCGACGCATCGAAAAGGGAGTATTCCGCATCAAGTCGGCCGATCGCCGCTTCGACCACGCCCGCCGGTCGGCCGTGGCGGATATGGCGACGGTTGGAGCCGATCGCGATGGCGTAGAGATGCGTTGCTCGCCCCATTGCCGTTCGCCTAGGCTGCGTCGATGAATTTCGCTAGCCCCGCCTGTCTTCACATGGACTCTCGAGGCGAGGTCGGGCTGAAGAGGGCTATATTTCGGTGAGCGAAGAGATCCGGACCGATCGTCTGCTGCTCCGCCGCGCCTGCGCCAACGATATCGAGGCGATGCACCGCATCATGAGCGATGCTCAAGCCATGCGCTATTGGTCGACCCCCCCGCACGTCAGCATTGACGAAACGGCGCGGTGGATGGCGTCGATGGTCGACGCCGATCCTTCCTCCAGCGACGATTTCATCGTCACGCTGAACGGAGACCTGATTGGTAAGCTCGGAGCGTGGAAACTTCCCGAAATCGGTTTCCTCATAGATCGACAGCAATGGGGCAGGGGCTATGCAAGCGAGGCCTTGGCCGCCTTCATCAACCAGCGCCGCCGGCTTGGCTCGACGGAGCTTACGGCCGATGTAGATCCCCGCAACGAGGGCTCGCTCCGATTGCTTGCGCGTCATGGATTTGTTGAATCCGGGCGCGCCACCGGCACTTGGCAGATCGGCGACGAGCTGTGCGACAGCGTCTATTTCAGGCTACTGCTCTAAACGTCGTCGGTCAGCCTGCCATAAAGCTCGGGCCGTCGATCCCTGAAGAAACCGAATGCGGCGCGATGGCGCTTGGCCTGGCTGATGTCGAGCGTCGCGACCAGGACCCCCGTCTCCTCCGCGCCGAATTCGGCGAGCATGTCGCCGCGTTCGTCGCAGATAAAGCTGTGTCCGTAGAACCGCTGGCCGCCCTCCGTACCGATGCGGTTGGCGGCTACAACCGGTACGACATTCGAAACGGCGTGGCCGATCATCGCGCGACGCCAAAGCCTTGACGTATCGAGGTCGGGATCATGCGGCTCGGTGCCGATCGCGGTCGGGTAGAAAAGGACTTCCGCCCCCATCAGCATCATCGAACGCGCTATTTCCGGATACCATTGGTCCCAGCAAATGCCGACGCCTAGCGTCGTCCCAGCCCCCGGCCAAACCTTGAAGCCAGTGTTGCCCGGACGGAAATAGAATTTCTCTTCATAGCCGGGACCGTCGGGAATGTGGCTCTTGCGATAGACGCCGGCGACCTTTCCGTCGGGATTCACCATGGCCAGCGAATTATAATAATGCGGGCCATCCGCCTCGAAGAAACTGGTCGGGATCCAGACTTTGAGCTCCGCCGCCAGCTCCTGCATCGCCAGGACGGAAGGATGTTCGGACGTAGGCCGCGCATCGGCGAACCGTCCCTCATCCTCGACCCTGCAGAAATAGTGTCCTTCGAACAGCTCGGGCGGCAGGACGACCCTGGCACCCTTCGAATGAGCTTCGCGCACCAACTCGGCGACTGCCTTGATGTTGGCGACCGTATCCTCGGTGAAAGCAAGCTGAAGGGCGGCGACGGTAATTTTGGTCATTCGGGTACCTGCTGGCTGATGCAGTGGAAGCTTCCGCCTCCGGTCAGGATATGGTCGGCGCGAAGCCCGACTGCATGCCGGTCGGGAAATAGCGCTTGAATGGCCTCCACGGCGGCAATGTCATTGGCCGCACCATAAAGCGGGACGACGACGGTCGCGTTACCGATGTAGAAATTCATATAGCTCGCCGGAATGACCTCGCCGTGTCGCTCGATAAGGCCTGGCGACGGGATGGCGACTACCTCGAGGTCGGCATCGAGCAGTGCCTCGGCCGCGTCGGCATAGGCTGCGGCATTAGGGTCTTCATCGATCGCTTCCGGGATTGCGACGCGATTGACTCCGACGAAGCGGGCGAGATTGTCGACATGGCCGTCGGTATGATCGTTGATCAGGCCGTCGCCCAACCAAACCACGCGTGTAGCGCCGAGATCCCGGCGCAGGCGCTCTTCGACCTCGCCCTTGTCAAAGTCGGGATTACGGTTGGGATTAAGCAGGCACTGCTCGGTGGTGAGGAAGGTGCCGGTCCCATCACCGTCGATCGCTCCACCTTCCAGGACCCAGTCGGCCTTGGCGTAGGGCAGGCCGGCGGCACGAGACAGACGCTCCCCGATGCTGTCGTCACCGGGAAGGTCATATTTGCCGCCCCAGCCATTGAAGCCAAACCCCTGCGCACGGCGATCGGCGCCAGTGCCGCAGACGATCGCGCCAGTGTCCCGAAGCCAGATGTCGCCGAATGGTTCGACAATTACCATTGCGAATGGGGCCAAGCGCCGTGCCTCTGCTGCAGCGGACTCGTCGGCCGCGACCAGCCACACCGCTTCGCCTGCGCCCTCCGCATGAACCGCGGCGGCAAATGCCGCCACTTCGGCTTGCGCAGGCACAAGATCGGTTTCCCAAAGGTCTGCAGCGCTCGGAAATCCGATCCAGACGGCTGCATGCGGCGCCCATTCGGGGAGGGGAGGCGTGATCATCGGGCGGCGCGATACCAGTGCATTCGAGATGCGCCAAGTCGGGCTTGCATCCGACCGGCTAGGCGGCGCGATTGGCCGTTAAATTCGGGTGATTTTCCAATCGGCGCAATGCACGACTGGACGACCGGAAACGAGATCCAACGAAAAAGGGCGGCCCCGTGAGGGACCGCCCATTGTTTTCAGGCAGATCCTCGGATCAGCGCGAATAGAATTCGACGACCAGGTTCGGTTCCATCTTCACCGGATAGGGCACTTCATCGAGCGTCGGGACGCGGGTGAAGGTGGCCTTGGCGGTGCCGTCGATCGCGACATAATCGGGAACGTCGCGCTCGGCGAGGCTCTGGGCTTCCATTACCAGCGCCATTTCCTGAGCCTTGGGCCCCAAGGTGATTTCGCTGCCGACGTCGACGCGGCGCGAGGCGATGTTGCACTTCACGCCGTCGACGCGGATGTGGCCGTGGCTGACCAGCTGGCGGGCCGCCCAGATCGTCGGCGCGAATTTGGCGCGATAGACGATCATGTCGAGGCGGCGCTCGAGCAGGCCGATCAGGTTCTGCGAAGCGTCGCCCTTCATCCGGCTGGCCTGCTGGAAGGTCTGCTTGAACTGCTTTTCGGTGACGTCGCCATAATAGCCCTTAAGCTTCTGCTTGGCGCGCAGCTGGATTCCGAAGTCGGAAATCTTGCTCTTGCGACGCTGGCCATGCTGGCCTGGACCATATTCGCGACGGTTTACTGGGCTCTTGGGACGCCCGAAGACGTTCTCGCCCATGCGGCGATCGAGCTTATACTTGGCGCTTGAGCGCTTCGACATGTGATTTCACTCCAATTTGCTTTTTCAGTTCGTGCCCGGACCGCACCGGAAGGCCTGATGCCAACCGCGACCACCGCTTCACCGGACGTGCAGGGTCAATTGCGAGCCGCGCGCCTAGCGGGGCAGGCTCGAAAGGTCAAGCTTTGCAACGGCTCGCGGCTTTGGCATGGCCTCGTCCATGAACGACATGATCCGCGATCCCGACGACTGCACCACCATGACCGAAGTTCGCGCCGGGGTTGACGATGTCGACCGCCGGATCGTGGCGCTGCTTAAGCGCCGGTTCGGCTACATGGACGCTGCCGCCCGCATCAAACCCGACCGCTCGGCGGTGCGCGACGAATGGCGCAAGGCCGACGTGCTGTCCAAAGTCGATGCGGCGGCGGACGCGCTAGGGCTCGACCGCAAGCTAGCTGCCAGACTTTATGAAGACCTGATCGAGACCTCCATCGCGCATGAGCTGGCGGAATTCGATCGCCGCCGGTCCTAGCGAGCGCCCATCGTCTTCAAATCGCCCACGCTCTTGCCGGCGGCGCGCCGATCCCATTCGGTTTGGGTCAGGCAAAGCTTGGACTTCATCCGTGAGCCGGTTAGCGCCGGATCAACGCGGCAGATCTTTTTCTCGGCCTTTTTGGTCGGCTCTGCGGCCTGCGCCTCCTGGACGGGAGCGCTAACTGCTTCGGGCGCGGCTGCGGGCGTTTCGGATGCAAGCAAAAGTACGCTGAACAGGGCGGAGATCATGGAAATTCCTATCATATCGGCTGGGATTGCTGGACCTTAGACGGATCCAACCAATACTTTGAAGTCAATAAAGTCAGTTTTTCGACGAGCGGTGGGTTGAAAGAGCGCGAATGATGCCACGTAGCGCCTGGATTTCTCTGCTCGACCATAATGGCTTGGTCAAAATGGTTCGGATCGTCGCTCTTGTCGCGGACGTGCGTTCGGGCGGGTGGAAGTAATCCGCTTCCCGGAGCGCGCCTTCCAGCTGGCCGATTAGCCCTTCCAGCTCTGCCATGGCCGCAGGCGGCTCGATCTCCTTCGCCGTGGGCTGGGCGAGATCGGCGCCACGCGACCACTCATAGGCAAGCAGGATCACCGCCTGGGCGAGGTTGAGGCTGCCGAATTCGGGATTGATCGGCACCGTGACGATGCGGCTGGCGAGCGCAACATCCTCGGTTTCGAGGCCCGACCGCTCTGGACCGAACAATATTGCCGAGCGACCACTGGTAGCACGCATCTCGCGCGCCATTTCATCTGGCCCGACGACCGGCATCACTAGGTCGCGCCTGCGTACGGTCGAGGCATAGACCAAACTACAGTCCGCGATGGCTTCGGCCGTCGTTTCAAACAGTTTCGCGCCCTCCAACACTATGTCGGCACCGCTTGCTGCTGGTCCGGCGTCAGGGTTGGGCCAGCCGTCCCGCGGCGCTACCAGCCGCATCTCGGTCAGCCCGAAATTGAGCATCGCCCGCGCTGCCTTGCCGATGTTCTGGCCGAGCTGCGGCCGGACAAGGACGATGATCGGCGGTTCGCCGCTCATAGCAATTTGGAATGGCCCGGCGGGATCGATTCCTTCTCGACCCGCTCGGCAATCTCGGCGAAATCGCCCGGATCGCTGAAGTCCTTGTAGATGCTGGCGAACCGAATGTAGGCGACGTGGTCGAGCGCCCTCAATCCGGCCATTACCGCCTCGCCGATCCGGACCGATGACACCTCATCGCCAAGAGTTTCCATCTGCCGCTGAACGCCGCTGACGAGCTGGTCGATCTTGGCCGCATCGATGTCGCGCTTGCGGCAGGCATGGCCGATGGCGCGTTCCAGCTTGGCGCGGTCGAACGGCTCTCGCTTGCCGTCCTTCTTGACCACGATGAGATCCTTTAAATGAACCCGCTCAAACGTAGTGAAGCGCGCCCCACAGCCTTCGCACTGCCGCCGGCGCCGGATCGCAGCACCGTCCTCGGACGGGCGGCTGTCCTTCACCTGGCTGTCTTCATGCGCGCAGAATGGGCAGCGCAAGCCTCAGCCCTCGTAAATCGGGAAGCGGGCGCACAAGGCGCGCACCCGCTGATTGACGTCCTGTTCGACCGCGCCATTGCCATCGGCCCCGTTTTTCTGGAGCCCGTCCAATACGTCGGCAACCATATCGGCGATGTCGCGAAACTCCGCTTCGCCGAACCCACGGGTCGTGCCGGCGGGTGAGCCGACGCGGATGCCGCTTGTCTGCATCGGTGGCAGCGGGTCGAACGGAACACCGTTCTTGTTGCAGGTGATGCCGGCATGTTCGAGGCTCTGGTCCGCATCCTTGCCAGTGAGGCCGAGCGGACGAAGGTCGACAAGCGCCACATGCGTGTCGGTGCCACCGGCAACCAGGTCGGCGCCGCGTTCCTTGAGGCGATTGGCGAGGGTCTGGGCATTCCGGATCACGGCCTTGGCGTAGGTCTTGAAGCCCGGCTCCAGCGCCTCGCCGAATGCCACGGCCTTGGCAGCGATGACATGCATTAGGGGGCCGCCTTGCAGGCCGGGGAAGACCGCCGAGTTGACCTTCTTGGCGATCGCCTCGTCATCGGTCAGCACCATGCCGCCGCGCGGCCCGCGTAGAGTCTTGTGCGTGGTCGTGGTGACAACATGGGCGTGGCCGAACGGGGTCGGGTGCTCGCCGGCCGCGACTAGCCCGGCGAAATGGGCCATGTCGACCATCAGATAAGCGCCGACCTCATCGCATATCGCGCGGAAGCGGGCGAAGTCGAAGTGCCGTGGATATGCAGACCCGCCTGCGATGATCAGCTTGGGTTGATGCTCGCGGGCCAGTTGCTCGACCTCATCAAAATCCACGAGGTGGTCGTCACGACGTACGCCATATTGGACGGCGTTGAACCATTTGCCCGACTGGGCTGGCGGAGCGCCGTGGGTGAGGTGACCGCCGGCGGCGAGACTCAGACCCATGATCGTGTCGCCGGGCTTAAGCAGCGCCATCATCACCGCACCATTGGCCTGGGCGCCGGAATGAGGCTGGACGTTTGCGAAACCGCAGCCGAACAGCTGCTTGGCCCGCTCGATCGCAAGAGTTTCGACCGAATCTGACGGTCCGCAACCTTGGTAGTATCGGCGACCGGGATAGCCTTCCGCATATTTGTTGGTCAGGACCGAACCCTGTGCCTCCAGCACGGCACGGCTGACGATATTTTCCGAAGCGATCAGTTCGATTTGGGTCTGTTCGCGCTCCAGTTCGGCCTTGATGGCCGCCGCGATCTCGGGATCGGCGTCGGTAAGTCGCTCGGTAAAAAAGCCCAGCGGCTGGACATCGGTAAGTTCGGGAGCAGTGGCCATCAGTCGCTGTCCTGCAGAAGGTGAGAGAGCTGGTCGACGCGGCGCTGGTGGCGCCCGCCGGCGAATTGGGCGTTGAGGAAGGTCGTAACGCAGTCCTTGGCCATGTCGCTGCCGATCAGCCGAGCGCCGAATGCAAGGACGTTTGCGTCATTATGCTCGCGGGCAAGTGCTGCAGACAGCGGTTCGTCCACCCGGGCGCAGCGGCAGGCTGAATTACGGTTGATCGCAATGGAAATGCCGATGCCCGAGCCGCAGATAGCGATACCCCGTTCAGCGTCACCGCTGGCGATTGCATCGGCCAGCTTGGCGCCAAACTGCGGATAATCGACGCTTTCTGGCCCATGGGTACCAAGGTCGCTGACGTCGTGCCCAGCTTCGCGAAGCCAGGCGACAAGCTCATCCTTCAGAAGATATCCGGCATGGTCGGCGGCAAGGGCAATGCGCATGCCCAGCATCTAGGCCAAGCGCCGAAGATTCGCCACCCGTATCGCTATCATTTCGTCCATCGGTCGAAGCCGGTTTGACAGGTCGCGCCGAGGGGTTTCCTTTCACGCCGGATGTCGATCCAGAAGCAACAGGGGATTTTATGCTCGGGTCGGTGAAGTCTGCATCACTTTTCATATGCGTATCGGTTGCTGCGATGCCTGCGATGGCCGCAGTGCCATTGATCGACGTACGTCCCTTTGCGGCCCGGGAAATTGATCCGCAGGTCCACCTTCTGTCCACGCCGCAGGACTATTACGGTCCGGCTGTCGGCAACGTCAGCATCATCGAGCAGAGTGACGGCTATGTCCTTGTCGACAGCGGGTTATCCGCAGGGAACGGTCGCACCATAGTCAATTATGTGAAGGCTCGCTCGGCTAAGCCGGTCAAGGCCGTCGTCATCACCCACTGGCACAATGACCATCCGCAAGGCGTATCGGCAATCCGCCAGGCTTGGCCCAAGGTGCGCATCATCGCCACGGCCGCGACGAAGGCGGGAATGCTTGGGCCGGAGGTCGACGAGTTGGTCGGCCTCGAACCCGGCCCGCAATATGTCGAGAAGGTGCAAAAGCTGAACGCGGAGCAGCAGGCGACGCTGGACAAGCTGATCGCCGATCCCGCCACAACTCCCGACCGACGGGAACGCGCGAGGAAGGCCAAGCTCGATTTCGCGGCTTTCGCTGCAACCTACTCCGACACCTATATCGTCCCGCCGGCCGAGACGTTCGACAAGGAATTGCTGATCGACGATCCGGTCGCGCCGGTGAAGGTCATGTTCCTCGGCCGCGCCAATACCGCCGGCGACGCGGTTGTCTGGCTACCCAGGCAGAAGATCGTGATGTCGGGTGACATCGTGGTGTGGCCGACCCCCTTCGGTTTCTTCAGCTATCCGGGCGAATGGGTTCAGACCCTCGGAAAGCTCAAGGCGCTTGGCTATTCCATCCTCATTCCGGGCCATGGCGAACCCCAGACCGATACCGTCTATATCGACCAACTGAGCGGTTCGATCGAGGATATCCGCGCCCAGGTCGGCCCCTTGGCAAAGGCGGGCATGCCGCTGGATGAGGTCGGCAGGAAGGTCGATTTCAGTCGCTACGCCGCGGTCTTCGGCAAGACCGAGCGGATGAAGACATTATTCAAGACTTACTGGACCGATCCAATGACCGAAAATGCCTGGAAGGAAGCAAAGGGCATGCCGATCGTGCAGGGCGAGGGCGAAGTCACCGTCGCCAAGCAGTCCGACAAGAAGCGCTAGGCGGCTTTCCGCAACTCTAGCTCGAGCCGATCCCAGATCTCGACCAAGGCCTTGGTCAGTTCGTCCATCATCGCTTCGCTGTGAGTCGGTCCCGGGGTGAAGCGCAAGCGCTCGGTGCCGCGGGGGACGGTCGGGAAATTGATCGGCTGTACGTAAAGCCCATATTCGGCAAGCAGGATGTCGCTGATCCGCTTGGCCTTGACCGGGCACCCGACCTGTAGCGGGACGATGTGGGTGACGCTGTCCATCACCGGAAGGCCGGCATCGCGGAACTTGGCCTTGAGTGCTGCCGCACCCAACTGTTGTGCGGCGCGCTCCTCACCCGATTGCTTGAGGTGTCGGACCGAAGCGAGTGCTCCCGCGACCAGCACCGGCGACAGGGAGGTGGTGAAGATGAAGCCCGGGGCATAGCTGCGGATGCAGTCGATGATGGTCTTGTCGGCCGCGATATAGCCGCCCATCACGCCGAACGCCTTGCCTAGCGTGCCCTCGATGATCGTCACCCGGTCGGCGACTTCATCCTGCTCCGAAATCCCGCCGCCACGAGCGCCGTACATGCCGACCGCGTGGACCTCATCAAGATAGGTTAGCGCGCCATATTTGTCGGCGAGATCGCATATTGCGGCGATCGGGGCGACATCGCCGTCCATCGAATAGACGCTCTCGAACGCGATCAGCTTCGGCGTTTCGGCCGGCGCTTCCATCAGCAGCTGCTCGAGATGCTCGAGGTCGTTGTGCCTGAACACCCGCTTCTCGCAGCCGGAACTGCGGATACCGGCGATCATCGAGGCGTGATTGAGCTCGTCCGAGAAAATGATGCAGCCGGGAAGCAGTTTACCAAGCGTCGACAACGCTGCTTCGTTCGAAACATAGCCCGACGTGAACAGCAGCGCCGCCTGCTTGCCGTGCAGGTCGGCGAGTTCGGCCTCCAGGTCGACATGGTAATGGGTGTTGCCACCGATGTTGCGCGTGCCGCCCGAGCCTGCGCCTACGTCGTGAAGCGCTCCCTCCATTGCCGCGACGACGGCGGGATGCTGGCCCATGCCCAGATAATCGTTGGAACACCAAACGGTGATCGGCTTCGGGCCGTTGTGGCCGTGAAAACAGCGCGCATTCGGGTAGCTGCCCTTGGTGCGCAAGATATCGATAAAGACGCGATAGCGCCCCTCGTCATGCAAGCGATCGATCGCTGCCTTGAAGATGCCGTGATAGTCCATATGCCAAGCTTATCCGATCGCGATCCGCCTGCCGATTAAGGGAATGGCCTGACCTTCCCCGCTCCGCTCGGCGGCCAATTAACCTCCCTTGGCGGCGAAGGCCATTGAGAACGACTCGCAATAGGTTAGAGCTCGCGAATATCGTCGAGGCCGAAGCGGGCCAGCGACGATGCGAGCGGGGCGCGATGCGCGGCTGTGAAGATCGCGATTCCGCCCGGTGGCGAAACCGGCCAGGGCTGGCCCTGGGTCAAATAGGCGATGCGCCGGGCAATTCCCGGGCCACCGTCGACCTGTACGATATTGGGGAAAGCGGCCGTGATTTCGTCGGCGAGCAGTGGGAAGTGTGTGCAGGCAAGCACCATCACGTCCATCTCGTCCCCATGAGGCTGATCGATCATCGGGGCGATCGCGGCCTTAACAGCTTCGACCGGTATCTCCTGGCCCGCAAGCTTGGCCTCGGCAAGCTCAACTAGCTCCGGGCTTCCGTGACGGATTACCGTGCAATCGGCAGCGAAGCGGGCCGCCAGATTGTCGACATAGGGCTGGCGAACCGTTGCCTCGGTGCCGAGCACGCCGATCACCCGGCTCTTCGAAATCTCCGCAGCCGGCTTGATCGCCGGAACCGTGCCGACCACCGGAATGTCCAGCGCCGCGCGGGCATGGTCGAGTGCGATGGTCGAGGCGGTGTTGCAGGCGATGACAGCCAGGCGCGGGCGGAATCGCTCTACCAAGCGGCCAAGCAGCGCCGGAACCCTGGTTGCCAGCTCCGCTTCGCTTCGCTTCCCGTAAGGAAAGCCGGAGCTGTCCGCGGCATAGACGATCGGCGCGTTAGGGAGCAGCGCGCGGGTCGGGCCAAGCACGCTAAGGCCACCCACCCCCGAATCGAAAAAAATAAGGGGCGCCGCCGGATCCATGGTGCGCTGCGCTAGGGCCAACCCCTCCGCCACGCAACAGGGCCAACCCCTCCGCCACGCAACATTGCGGCGGCCAAACGATCTGCTAGCAATCACATATGAACAGCGCGACGATCCTGGCCCTCATCACCGGTTATTTGCTCGGGTCGATCCCGTTTGGGCTGCTGCTGACGAGGCTCGGCGGAAAGGGCGACATCCGCGATGTCGGATCAGGCAATATCGGCGCGACCAACGTGCTTCGGACCGGCTCCAAGGGGCTGGCCTCGGCAACGCTGCTGCTTGATGCCGGCAAAGGCGCCGTGGCCGTGTTGCTGGCTCAGCAGTTCTGGCCGGGCGCCGTCAATTTCGCTGCGGCCGGCGCGCTGATTGGTCATCTCTATCCCGCCTGGCTGCGTTTCAAGGGCGGGAAGGGCGTCGCAACCATGCTCGGCATCCTGGTCCCGCTCTTCTGGCAGGCGGCCCTCGTCTATGTCGTCATTTGGGTCGGCCTGCTGCTCATCCTCCGCATCAGTTCGGTGGCTGGCATGGCCGCCGCCGCCAGCGCGCCGGTGACCGCGGCAATCCTCAATGAACAGGCGCTGTTCCCGATGCTGCTGGGTTTTGCCCTGCTGGTCATTTGGAAGCATCGTGAAAATATCCGCCGGCTAGCCGTCGGCGAGGAGCCACGTGTGGGCGGTAAGAAGTGAGTGCGGGGCCGGATTTGATCGACCGGCTTCGGTTGATCCGTACGCCGGGGATTGGGCCGATCGCTTATCGCCAATTGCTGCTTAGGTTCGGAAGTGCGGCCGCCGCGCTTTCAGCCATTCCCGATCTCGCCCGGCGCGGTGGGGGCAAAATTCCGGTACTGTTCGGGAAAGACAAGGCCGAGGAGGAAATCGAGGCAGTCCATAAGGCCGGAGCTCGGTACCTGGCGATGGGGCAGGCGCTTTACCCGCGCGCCTTGGCTGAACTTGAGAATGCCCCGCCGCTGCTCACCGCCAAGGGAAATTTCTCCCTATTTGAAAGGCCGATGATCGCCATCGTCGGCGCCCGCAATGCCAGTGCCGCCGCATGCCGCTTCGCCCGTGGGCTGGCACATGATCTGGGCCGGGAAGGGGTGACGGTAGTCTCGGGACTTGCCCGCGGCATCGACAGCGCAGCGCATGATGGATCACTGGACAGTGGTACCATTGCCGTCATCGCCGGCGGCATCGATGTCCATTATCCGCCGGAGAACCAGTCCCGCCAGGATCAAATTGCCGAGCAAGGCCTGCTGATCGCCGAAATGCCGCCCGGGACCGAGCCACGAGCGCGTCACTTTCCCTATAGAAACCGGATAATCGCCGGGCTTGCCGCAGGCACGGTGGTCATTGAAGCAGCGCCGAAATCGGGTTCGCTGATCACCGCTAGGCTGGCGGCCGAGGCAGGGCGTGAAGTGATGGCGGTTCCCGGCTCGCCGCTGGATCCACGAGCGCAGGGCTGCAACCTGCTAATTCGCGATGGCGCGACCCTCATCCAGTCCGCGGCCGATGTGCTGGAAAGCATCAGCAGCCTGAACGGCAAGGTCGCCAGCCCGTTGGTTACGTTCGACCATCCCGCTGCTACGCCGCCGACCGTCGCCGAACCCGAGATCAGGGTGCGAATAGAGGAACTGCTCGGGCACTCGGCCGTGCCAGTCGACGAAATCGTCCGGTTGTCGGGCGCCGAGACAGGCGCCGTCCAACTGGTCCTGCTCGAACTCGACCTTGCCGGGCGACTTGATCGTCATGCCGGGAACAATGTCAGCCTCAACGGCGCTTGACGCCGCCAGAAGCGCAACCCGACAATCGCGCGTACGTACGTAAAGGGACTCCCCATTTGAAACTCGTTGTCGTTGAATCGCCAGCCAAGGCGAAGACCATCGAAAAATACCTCGGACCCGGCCACCGCGTGCTGGCAAGCTATGGCCATGTCCGAGACTTGCCCGCCAAGGACGGGTCGGTCGATCCCGACAACGGCTTCGCGATGGAGTGGGACACCTACCCCGACAAGGCTAAGCAATTGAAAGCTATCGCCGACGCGGCGAAGACCGCGGACGCGCTGATCCTGGCCACCGACCCTGACCGTGAGGGCGAAGCGATCAGCTGGCATGTCCAGGAAGTCCTGAGGAAGAAAAAGGCCCTTCCGCAGTCGGTTGAGCGCGTCACTTTCAACGCCATCACCAAATCCGCGGTGACAGAGGCGATGGCCCATCCGCGCGGGCTCGATGAGGATCTGATCGACGCTTATCGTGCACGCCGTGCGCTCGACTATCTCGTTGGTTTTACTCTTTCGCCGATCCTTTGGCGTAAGCTTCCGGGCGCGAAGTCGGCCGGCCGGGTGCAATCGGTGGCATTGCGCCTAATCGTCGACCGCGAACGCGAGATCGAGCTGTTCAAGAGCCAGGAATATTGGCAGGTTTCGGCTAATTTCGAGGCCGACGGCACACCGTTCAACGCGCGATTGGTCGCGCTCGATGGCAAGAAGCTCGACCAGCTCTCAATTGGCGATCGTGGTTCGGCGGACGCAGCGATGAAGGTCGTTGAGGACGGCCGTTTCACGGTCTCGTCGGTCGAAACCAAACCATTGTCCAAGAACCCGCCGCCGCCTTTCACAACCTCGACCGTGCAGCAGGAGGCGGCGCGCAAGCTTGGCTTTTCGGCCAGTCACACGATGCGCATCGCCCAGCAGCTCTATGAGGACGGCCTTATCACCTATATGCGCACGGACGGTGTGCAGATGGCGGGCGAGGCGATCAGTGCCGCCCGTCGGGCCGTCGCGGACCGTTATGACGCGGGTTACTTGCCCGACAAGCCACGCCAATACAGCAGCAAGGCCAAGAATGCGCAGGAAGCGCATGAAGCAATTCGGCCGACCGATTTCTCCAGGGACCACGCGGGTTCGGGCGATCATGCCAGGCTGTACCAGCTGATCTTTAACCGCGCACTGGCGAGCCAGATGGCATCGGCGCGGCTCGAGCGAACCACGGTCGAACTGATTGACGGCGCGGGCAGGGCGATGCTCCGCGCGACGGGGCAGGTTGTGCTCTTTCCAGGCTACCTCGCGCTCTACGAAGAAGGCCGGGACGACAAGGATGACGAGGAGGGCGGCCGAATGCCCGCGCTGCGTTCCGGCGATGCTCCGGTCAAGACCGGGGTCGACGCGGTTCAGAGTTTCACCCAGCCTCCTCCGCGCTACTCCGAAGCAAGCCTGGTCAAGCGGCTCGAGGAGCTCGGCATCGGCCGGCCATCGACCTATGCGGCGACGCTTCAGACGTTGAAGGACCGCGAATATGTGCGGCTCGAGAAGAACCGCTTCTTTCCCGAGGAGAGCGGGCGTCTTGTCACCGCATTCCTTGAGCGCTTCTTCGAACGCTATGTGAACTTCGACTATACCGCGGAGCTTGAGGAAGAGCTCGACGACGTGTCAGGCGGTCGGCTCAACTGGCAGAAATTGCTTGAGAATTTCTGGCGAGACTTCAAACCCAAGGCGGGCGAGGTCATGGACCAGAAGCCGTCCGACGTGACCGCTGCGCTCGACGATTTCCTCGCGCCCTGGCTGTTTCCAGACAAGGGCGATGGCAGCGATCCGCGCCTGTGCCCGCTTTGCGGAGAGGGCAAGCTGGGGCTTCGTGGTGGGCGCTACGGAGCCTTCGTTTCCTGTTCCAACTATCCCGACTGCAAATATACCCGCCGATTCGGCCAAGGCGAAGAGGCGGCGAGCGATGGCCCCGCCGAGCTCGGCAACGGGATCGTGCTGAAGAGCGGGCGGTTCGGACCCTATCTGGAACGCGACGGCGCCCGCGCTTCGCTGCCAAAGGACGTCCCGCAGGACGGGCTAACGTTGGAGATGGCTGAGAATCTGTTGTCCCTTCCGCGTGAAATCGGCCCGCATCCTGAAAGCGGCAAACCGATCGTCGCCTCCATTGGCCGCTACGGCCCCTACCTGATGCATGACGGAAAATATGCGCGGCTAACATCAACAGCAGAGGTGTTCGACACGGGCATGAATGCTGCCGTGGTCAAGCTGGCGGAAGCTGAGGCGGCCAAGGGCCAGCGCGGCGGCGGCGGACGCGAGCCCATCGCACTGCTCGGCGCGCATCCGGAATCGGGCAAGGAGATCAAGGTGATGGAGGGTCGATATGGCCCTTATGTCAGCGACGGCGCCACCCATGCCACGCTTCCCAAAAGCGCCGATCCAAAGTCGGTGACGCTCGACGAAGCGGTTGCGCTGATTAACGCCAAGGCGGCCAAGGGGCCGACAAAGAAGGCGAAGCGCAAATCGCCGTCACGGAAAAAGAAAGCCGGCTGATCCTTAAAGGATACGGTCGGTGATGATCGGCGAACCTTGCCAGCCTGACGTAAGGCTATATTCGACAGTCGTCGGCTGCCGAGCGGCCTGCGTCATCGGGCAAGAAGCCTTCGCCATAAGCATCGCGGGGACGACGAGAGAGGCAAGGGCGACCAGATATCTCATGGGCAAGATTATCATTCGAATGGCATGAAAGGGCCATGCGAAAGCCAAGGCTTAAAGCGCCGATTTGCAACGCATATTTAGGCAAGGCCTAGGAATCTTCTTCAAATCTTCGCTTCGTCCTCCCGACCGGCCGACTCGCGAGCAAACACAGGGCGCCATTCTTCGATCGTATTCAGAATGACTGACGTTCGGGTCTCGCCGAATTGAGTAAGCTGGACCAGCAATTCATTAAGCAGGACATTGTCGGCAACCCGGACAATCAGCACCATCATCGCTGATCCGGTCACCAGGTAGATGTCGCGCACCTCTTCCCTTCCGCATACAAATTCATAGGCTTTGGCATCGCGGTTCTGGTGCGGCTTGAATTCGATAATGGCGCCCGTAGGCAAGCCGACCTTGGCATAGTCGATTTGGGTTGCGAAGCGGCGGATAACACCAATGTCGCGAAGGCGCGCGATCCGCTCGGTGACTGTCGGAGCCGACAGGCCGGTCACTCGCCCGATGTCGCTGACGCTTCGCCGTGCGTCTGCCTCAAGCAGCGCGAGGATTTCGCGATCCTTGGAGTCGAGGTCACCGATCCGCCGCATTATCTGTCCCACAGCTCCGACATGCCGGGTCTGCCACCAGTCGAAGCTGGCGCCAAGTCAGCGAGAGGCCATCGAGCAAATGGAGCTTGCCTGCCGCATCCGGACCGATCCCGGTGATGACTTTGATCGCGAGCAGCGCTGCGAAATTTCCCATCGTAGCGGTGAGGGCACCCAGCACCCCCAACTCTGCGCATGTGTCGCAATCATCGGCGTCGAACGCATCTCCGACGAAGCAGCGATAGCAGGGTTGGCCGCGGAACAGGGCGACTTGCCCTTGGAACTGCTGCGCGGCGGCAGAAATCAGGGGAATGTCGAGCCTTACGGCGGCATCGCTTACTATCAGCCGGGTAGCGAAATTGTCGGTACCGTCGACGATCAGGTCATGGCCTGAAAGGATGGCGTCGACATTATCGGCTTCGATCCGGTCAGCAACCGTCCGACATTCGACGTGTGGATTGCGTTTGCCGATGAACCGAGCTGCAAGATCGACCTTGCGCTCGCCGATTTGATTGCTCGCGTAGAGGGGCTGGCGTTGTAGATTCGAAAGCTCGACCCGGTCATCGTCAATGATCGTGAGCTGGCCGATGCCGGCACCGGCCAATGCGGGAATGATGCCGGCGCCGATCCCGCCAGCTCCAACCACAGCCACATTGGCCGCCTTCAGCCTCAACTGCCCCGCGCCGCCGATCTGGGGAAGGACGATGTGCCGCGCGTAGCGGTCGAGCTCTTCGTCAGAGAGAGCCATGGCCGCCGGTTGAACCGAAGCCGCCCGCGCCGCGCGCCGTCTCGCACAGCTCCTCAACCTCGTCGAATTCGGCCAGCGTCACTGCGGCCGGCACAAGCTGGGCGATCCGTTCGCCGCGGCGGATCGGGAAGGCCTGGTCGCCATGGTTGATCACGATCACCTTCACCTCGCCGCGATAATCGCTGTCGATTGTGCCCGGCGTATTGGGGACAGTGATGCCGTGCTTCAGCGCCAGTCCCGAGCGCGGCCGGACCTGGATTTCATAGCCTTCGGGAATGGCCACCTTGAACCCCGTGGCAACTGCGTGACGCTGTCCTGGCATCAGGTCGAAGTCCTCCGCGGCGACAATGTCCATCCCTGCCGCGCCGTGGGTCGCATAGCTGGGCAGGGGCAGCCCCTCGCCATGGGGAAGTCGGGTCAGGCGGATCCGGATGGTCATTCAAGTTCCTGCGCTATGCGGGTGATGAGGTGCCGGGCGACATCTTCCTTGGCCGCCTCCGGCCAGTCCTCGACACTTTGTTTGGTGACCAGGTGGATGCGGTTGTGGCTGCCGCCCATGACGTTGCCCGATACGTCATTTGCGACGATCCAGTCTGCCTTCTTGGAACGAAGCTTTGCTTCGGCATTGCTGACAACGTCTTGCGTTTCGGCCGCGAAACCGACCAGCAAGGTCGGCCGGTCGGGATGCTCGCCCAATATGGCGAGAATATCGGGATTCGGGGCAAAGCTTAGCTGCGGCGGGCCATCGGCCTTCTTCAGCTTCGCTGATGAGGGCTCGACCCGCCAATCCGCCACTGCTGCGACCAGGATCGCTACGTCGGCAGGTAGTGCCTCCTCAACTGCGTCAGCCATTTGCTGCGCGGTCTCGACATCGATCCGGGCGACGCCGCCGGGGGTCGGAAGTGACACCGGACCAGCAATCAGCGTCACTCGCGCACCGGCCTGCGCGGCGGCGGCCGCTATCGCGAATCCTTGCTTGCCCGAAGAGCGATTGGCGATCACTCGGACAGGGTCGATCGGCTCGTGCGTCGGCCCGGCAGTGACCAGCACATGCTTGCCGGTGAGCGGGCCAGGCTCGACCGCGTTCACCGCAATTGCCGGTCCAAGCATAGGCTTGATCCGCTCAAGGATGTCGGCTGGTTCGGGAAGCCGTCCCGGGCCAAATTCGCCGCAAGCCATCGGCCCCTCATCGGGTTCGAGTACGGTGATCCCGTCGGCCTTCAGCTGATCGATATTTCGCCGGGTTGCGGCATGCTGCCACATGCGAACGTTCATCGCCGGGGCCACCACGACCGGCTTGTCTGTTGCAAGCAGCAGCGTAGTCGCCAAGTCGTTGGCGGTACCCGCGGCCATGCGGGCGATCAAATCGGCGGTGGCGGGGGCGACGAGCACAAGGTCCGCGGCACGCGAAAGCTGGATGTGGCCCATCTCGGCCTCATCCTTCAGATCCCAGAGCGAGGTATAGACCGGGCTTTCAGCAAGCGCGGCGAGGCTCATTGCCGTGACGAAATGACTTCCGCCTTCGGTCAGGACGGGGGTGACCGAATGACCCTCCTTCCGCAGCAGTCGGATCAATTCGGCCGCCTTGTAAGCGGCTATGCCGCCGCCGACGATGAGGAGAATGCGCGCCATTCCTGCCGACTAGCCGGACAGACGGTCCGGAGTCGAGCAGGCTTCAGCGTGAGTTGCCGGCTTCAACCATCTCAGCCGCGATCAGGGCCGGAGGGACGATACCCGAGTCCAGGATCGCAGCGAAGGTCCCGCGTGCATCGAACGGGCGATGTTCGACCTCCGCGCGATGCGATGCGACGGCGATCAGATGGTCGAGCTGGATCTTGCCGATAATGTAGCTCGGGCCGTAGCCGGGCTGGCGCAAATAGAGCAGCTGCTCGAATCCGACCAGGCGGCTCGAGGCATCGGACCAGCCCCTGGGCGTCCATTCGGCGTGGAACCGTCCTGCCTCGTCCAGCCCGATTTCATTGGCCTGTACGCGCAATGAGGCAAGGCCGCGTGCGGCGCGGTTGGCTAGCATCACCCATACCAGCTCTCGGCCATGCGGACTGTCGTCATACAGCCCCGCCTGCATGACCAGCTCTTCCATCGCCGTGGCAAACCCCTCGGATCGATCCGCGAAGATGTTGAACAAAGGCGGCTGCTGGCGGATCGGGCTGGGGTGCGGCTCGTGGCGCAATCGCGCGAGTTCGATCCAGTGGGTCTGATGACTTGAAAGCGGCAGCGGATCGAGCGCCGTGACATGAGTGAAGAAGTTGCGCTGTCCAGGAGGGGTGTAGCTACCCATCTGCGCAGCGAGCGCTGCACGATACCAAGGGCGATCGGCGATGAACCCGGCGTCGGTCAGCAAGGTGTAAAGCTTGGCAGTGCGCTGCTCAGTCATGGCGCGATACGCCGCTGGATCGGTGATTTCGGTTAGTGGCGGGACAGCGCGGTTACGCACTTCCTCCAGGCGGAGAGAGGCAAGCGCCCGGTCGAGCTCACGCTGAAGCAGCACTTGCTGAGCGTCGAAATCATAAGGGTTGAGCAGGACGTGGGTGAGGTACCAATTATAATTGGCCTTGCCGACGCCTGACGGGCCGACGCGGCGCGGTGCCTCCGCCTTGATCCAGGCGGCAAATTGCTCAGTCGCAACCCGGGCGTCGCGGACCGCCTTGCGAAGGGCGGGACTGGCGCCGTCGAGGCTCGCGCGTCGCTTTCCCGCGAGATCGTTCATCGTCAGCGTACCGGCTTCCAGCCCGGCCAAAACCTCCGCCTGCTCGTTAAAGGCGCGGTCGCCAAAGGCCCACAGGTCATGCGCCTTGCTGCCGGCAAGGTTTACCCGGGCGTCGGTCAACATCGCAGGGACAGCGCTCAGCAATTCGGTCAATCGCTGGTCATCCGCTGGGGAGAGGGGATAGGCGAAGTTGTGAAGGTCGATATTGGGCTCGGCCGAGGAGCCTTCATGAGCAGGGACGTCGCTCATTTCGGCGAAAATGGTCTGATAAAAGCCCGGATCGCGCGCCCATGGGCGAAGCACCCGATGGAAGAAGTCGAGGCCGTTCATTTCCGCCTCGACCAACCGGTAATCGCCAAGTTGCGACGCGGTCCACCCGCGCCTGTCTATCGCGGCCAGGCGGCGGCGGAACGCAGGAAGCCGCGCCGCGCGGGCAGCCATGGCAGCGGCGCTATAATCGGGGCGGCCATCGACGATCGCCGGGTGGTTGAACGCTCGCCAGTCGGCAAAAAGGCGGACCAACTGGGCGTGGGTAGCTTGACTTGGAGCGGCAACTGCCGGGGACCCTATCGGGGCGGCGGCCAATGGTGCGGCGAAGGAAAGGACGGCGGCGGTACAAAGGGCAAATCGGCTCATGATGAAACTCCATCGTCCAGGGATCAGCGGGAAAAATTGGGTACCTTACGCATTGCCTTCGCAAGGTCGGTGAAGACGTTGGGCAGGAAGGCCAGCCCGGCAAAGGACAGCGGTGCCGCAAGCAGCGCCCAGTAGAATGTATCGGCGCGAGCGAACAATGCGACCATTGCGCCATAGCCAGCCAGCAGCAGTGTGGCCCTGACCGCCCATCCGCTTCGGACCGAGACCCAGCCGAACAGCGAAAGGACCAGAAGTCCCGCCGCGACTGCCTCGGGAAGGCGGATTCCGAAAGTCACCTTGGCGATACTCTTCAGCGCAAATTGCGCGCCGAGCATCCGCGACCAGCCCTGCGACGCAGGATCGCCGGGCCGAACGACTTCTGATACCCAATGGGCATGAAGCACCATGTACGCAGCAAATACCGCAACCACTGCTGCCCACGCCGCGGCTTCCCGCCATCGCCTCTCGATCAACGCGAGTCCGCCCATTGCCAGGATCATGGGTAATGCCAACTCACGGATCATCAGTGCAGCTGCCCCGGCAATGATTGCGGGCCAGGCGCGCTCGGGCCGGTAGATGCCGATCATCAATGCGAGCAGCAGGGCGGCCCAGCTTTCATGAAACAGGCCGGTCATGGGCTGCAGCATCCCGCCGAGCCCTCCGGCAATCAGGATCATCGCCGCAGCCAGTAGGGGAAGTGGCAGGCACGGCTTCAAGCGCTGCCACCAGGCGACGATCAGCCCTGCGCACAAAAGCCAGACGACGACGATCATGGTTCGTTCGCCGAACGTCGCATAAGCTAAAGCCTGTGTAGGAAGGCGGAAGGTGAAGAAGGGCTTGAGCGGGTATCCTCCCTTGCGAAGCTCGTCCGCAGCGACCTTATAATAGCCGCCACCTGCGTGAACGCCGGCGATGATGTCGCGGTAAAGCTGAAGGTCACTATGCTGCGCGGCGGAAGTTCTGACCTTGGGTGCCGGGGCGCTTGCGGGCGACCACCTGGCAAGGGCCAGCAACGCAATGAGTGCGGCGATCAGCGCCAGTGCCGGTCCTCTCGACCAGCCTTCGTAGCGTGTCCGGATCGCCCCCAAGTCCATCGTCAGCCCATCAGCAGGAAAGTTGCGGCGGCCGCCGCCGCCGCCGATCCAATTGCAATGGCAAGCGGCGCCATCCAACCTTTGTGTTCGATGACTGCAACCTCAGCCAATGGAGGCGGCGGAGGCGCGGCCCCAGCCGGCGGGTAGGCGGCGTCGATCCTCCTGATAAGATCGGGGATCAGTTTGAAGGCGCGTACCGCATCGACGATCCGGTCGGCATAATAGGCCTCCGGTCCCAGCTCTGTACGAAGCCAATCCTTGAGGAACGGCTCTGCTGCCTCCCACATGTTGATGTCGGGGTCGAGCGCGGTGGCTACGCCTTCTTCCATCACCATTGTCTTTTGCAGCAGCAGCAGGTGCGGCTGTACCGGCATGTCGAAGTCGCGCGTGATGCTGAACAGGCCCTCCAGCATCCGGCCGATGCTGATCTCCTTGACCGGCAAGCCGCGGATCGGTTCGCCGACGGCCCGAAGCGCGGTGGCGAATTCGGCGACGTCATGGTGGGCGGGGACATATTGCGCCTCGAAGTGAATCTCCGCGACGCGCATGTAGTTACCGGTGATGAGCCCGTAGAGGATTTCGGCCAGCCACAGGCGGGCCTGGCGGTTGATCCTCCCCATGATTCCGAAGTCGATCGCCGCTACGCGCCCATCCGCAAGCGCGAAGAGATTTCCCTGGTGGAGATCTGCGTGGAAATAGCCGTCGACCACCGCCTGGCGGAGGAAGGCGCGGACCAGGGTGGTCGCCAGCACCTTAGGATCATGGCCCGCGGCAATCAGCTCGTCACGCTTGTTGAGCTTGATCCCATCGAGCCATTCGAGAGTCAGCACTCGGCGCGCAGTGCGGCTCCAGTCGATTTCGGGCACATGGAAGTTCGGCTCGGCCACCATATTGTCGCGAAGTTCCGACGCGGAGGCAGCTTCGCGCTGCAAGTCGAGCTCGCGCCTTACCCACTGTTTGAAATAGGCGATGACCATTCGCGGGCGCAGCCGCTCGGCCTCACCGCCGAGCAATTCGACATGCGCAGCCGCCCATTCATAAGTATCGATCGCCTTAGCGAACTCCTCCTCGATGCCGGGGCGCAGCACCTTGACCGCGACCTCCCGTCCCTCGGTCGTTATCGCGTGGTGGACCTGCGCGATCGAGGCTGCGCCTACTGGCTCCTCGTCGAACTGGCTGAACAGGGACTCGAGCGGAGCCTCGAGCGCAGACTCGATCGCCGCCTTGATCGGTAGGAACGGCTCCGGAGGTAGCGAATCCTGCAGTTGCAGCAAATTCTCGGCTGCCGACTCCCCGACAAGGTCCGGGCGGGTCGACAGCGCCTGGCCGAGTTTGATCGCAGCCGGGCCAATGGCCTGTAGCGCCGCGGCATAGTCGGGCGCTGTAGGCATGCTAAGTCCGACGCGCGCAATCCGGCACAGTCGGCGCACGTTGGATGGCGTCAGGGGATCGCGCTCGATCCCTTGCAACGCGCCGTGCCGGGCCAGCGTCCTGCCCCATTTGAGCAGCCGCCACAGATGCGTAACGGTGGCCGTCAAATCTTCCAGCCGCCGTGAATTGCGACCAGGCCGCCAAGGATTGGCTCGACGCTCGTCGATCGGAAGCCGGCCTGCTCGATCATTTTCCGAAACTCGCCCATCTTCGGGAAACGCCGGATCGATTCGACCAGATAGCGATAGCTTTCCTCATCCTTCGCAACTGTCTTGCCGATACGCGGAATCAGATGCTCCGAATAGCGGTCGTAGAGTTCGCCGAAACCTGGCCATTCGCTGGTCGAGAATTCGAGGACGTAGAAGCGGCCACCGCGTTTCAGGACGCGGTGAGCTTCCCTCAAGGCGGCCGGGATATCGGTCACGTTTCGGATGCCGAAGGCGATCGTATAGGCGTCGAAGCTCGCATCGGCGAATGTCAGTTTTTCAGCATTTTCGACCTGCCAGATAAGACCGCCGATGCCCTGCTTCTTTGCGCGCTCCATGCCGACCGCAAGCATGTCGGGATTGATATCGCTGACCGTGACATTCGCGCCTTTTGCCGCCATTCGGAAGGCAATGTCGCCGGTGCCCCCGGCCATGTCGAGAATTTGCTCGCCGGCCCTGGGCTTCACTTTCGCAACGAAGCGGTTTTTCCACAGCCGGTGCATGCCGCCCGACATCAGGTCGTTCATCAAGTCATAGTTGCGCGCGACCGAGCTAAAGACCCCGCCGACACGGCGTGTCTTTTCGTCGGGGTCGACCAGTTCGTCACCAAAATTGACCTTGTCCATGAGCGCGCCCTAGCAGGGAGATCAGGGGCGGGGAACGCCCGAGTTTGTCCGAAGGATGCTATGCCAGAACTTCCAGAAGTCGAGACAACCGTCCGCGGGCTCGAGCATGTATTGAAGGGCCGCCGCTTGGCGCTAGTCGAAGCGCGCCGTGCCGATCTTCGCCGGGCCTTCCCGCTGGACCTCGGCCAAAGGCTGTTTGGTGCACGAGTAATTTCGCTCGGCCGCCGCGCCAAATATGGGCTGATAGGCACCGATCGCGGCGACACATTGGTCTTTCACCTCGGCATGTCCGGGGCCTGGCGGGTCGATCCGACCGACATCGGCAAGCACGACCACCTGCTGATTGAGACTGATGAGGGAAGGCGGCTCAGCCTCCGTGACCCGCGCCGGTTCGGTGCGATCGACCTGGTTTCGACTGATGGCCTCGCCGATTGGCCGGCATTCGCGGAACTCGGACCCGAACCGCTTGGCGGGGTTATCGACGGGCGCTGGCTCAAGGAAAGATTTGCGGGGCGAACTGCTGCAGTAAAACTACTCCTCCTCGATCAGCGAATGATTGCGGGCCTGGGCAACATCTATGTCTGCGAAGCCCTGTTCCGAGCGCGGATCGACCCGCGCAAGCCGGGCGGCAAGGTGAGCCGGGCCAAACTCGATGCATTGGCGGAGGCAATTCCCGCGGTGCTGGAAGAAGCCATCCAGGCAGGCGGCTCAACGCTGCGCGACTTTGCCGCACCCGATGGCGAGCTCGGTTATTTCTCCAAGCGGTTCGACGTGTACGACCGGGAAGGGGAGCTCTGCCGCCGAGGAGACGGCGGTATCCGGCGAATCGTCCAGGGCGGCCGGTCGACCTTCTTCTGCCCGGCATGCCAGCGCTGACTGTTGACGCGACTCAGGCCATTCGCTAGGGGAGCGCCACGCCGGTGCTGCCCACGGGTTTGCGCCGCTTTTTTCTTTAGACACCATAGAGTTTTAGAGGTCGATCGATGGCGAACACGCCGCAAGCCAAGAAGCGCATCCGTCGCAACGCCAGCCGTGCGGCCATAAACGGCGCCCGGGTGAGCCGCATCCGTACCTTCATCAAAGCCGTCGAGTCGGCCATTGCCGCCGGCAAGAAGGACGATGCTGCAGCCGCCTTGAAGCAGGCCCAGCCGGAGATTGCCCGCGGAGTCGCGCGCGGCGTGATGCACAAAAACACCGCTTCGCGGAAGTTTTCGCGCCTCACCAAGCGGGTCGCATCGCTCGGTTAATTTCGCGTTTACGTTATATTTCGGGACGGGCTGCCGGGCGACCGGCGGCCCGTTTCATTTTGTTGACTGAAAAAAGTCTAGGGATTCCCGCGATTCGCGAGGATGGGTTTTTACTGGCTCTGTCAGGAAAGGCTAAAATCCGCCGAATTCAGGCGGATTTGGCGGCTTCCCTCTGTCAAGCCAGTTTATTTCACATTGATGAAAATTCGGCTCTTGAATCACGCGCTCCAGACTCTCAAAACGATCTTTCCGGCGGCGAATCCGCTCCGGGGGGCTAGAGACTGAAGTTGCTTTTTGCGTCGCGACTCACGTCGCGCGGGACGAGTCTTCATGTCCGGAAAGTTTTGAGTTTGGGAGGCGCGCGCCAGTGCACGGCAGTCGGGAAAATTTGTGTGTCTCCGATTCTGGCACGGTCCCCGCACCCCTTGAAGCAGCCTGGGAAACGATCCGCGCCGGACTTCGCCGTGACTGCGGTGCACGTACCTTCGACGGCTGGCTGAAGCCCGCCGAGCTAGGCGCCTTCAATGGAGAAGCGGGCGAACTGGAAATCGTCATGCCCAGCCAGTTCATGGCCGATTGGGTGCAAAGCCATTTCGGGGAACGCCTTGCACTGGCGTGGCGCACGGTTCTGCCCATCGTTCGAGACGTTCGAATCGTTGCCGCTGCCGATGGGCCGCGACCGGCGCCACTCTTGATCTTGGAAGAAATCCCGGCGGCGCCGGTGGGCCCGCGCGAACGTGATCCTTCGGCTCCCAATTTTGACCCGCGCTATCGGTTCGAAACCTTTGTGGTCGGCAAGGCCAACGAGGTTGCGGCGACCGCTGCGAAGACCCTGGCGACTGCAGACAATATCGCCTTCAATCCGCTGTTCATCCATGGTGGCACTGGTCGCGGCAAGACGCACCTGCTCCACGCCATTGGCCAGGCGTTCCTCGAATGCCGCCCGACCGCGCGCGTAGTGTCGATGTCGGCCGAAAAGTTCATGGTCGAGTTCATCCGCGCGCTTCGCGAAAATGACACGATCGGCTTCAAGAGCCGGCTTCGTTCAGCAGACTTGCTGCTTATCGACGATGTCCAGTTCATTGCCGGCAAGGATTCGACCCAGGAAGAATTCTTCCACACGATGAATGAAATCATCACTGCCAACCGACGGCTGGTGATTACATCGGATCGTGCACCCCAGGATCTTGACGGAATCGCGCCGCGGATCCTTTCGCGCCTCAGCTGGGGCCTCGTCGCCGACATCAACCCGGCGGACTATGAACTCCGCCTCAATATCATCGACGCCAAGCTCTCGGCACTTCCGGGGGTCGAGATGCCGCGCGGCGTGGTGGAATTCCTTGCCCGGCGCATCACCAGCTCGATTCGCGAGCTCGAGGGCGCCCTGAACCGTATCGCTGCCTATGCGATGATGACCGGTCGTGTGATCGATGTCGCATTCGTCGAGGAAGTGTTGGCCAATGTTTTGCGCGCCAACCAGCGCCGTATCTCGATCGATGAGATTCAGACGCAGGTCGCCGAGCATTACCGAATCCGCAAGGCGGAAATGACGTCTGCGCGCCGCGCCCGCGAAGTAGCTCGCCCGCGGCAGGTGGCGATGTATCTGTCGAAGCAGCTGACGCCTAAGTCGCTGCCCGACATTGGCCGCCGTTTCGGCGGGCGCGACCACACGACTGTAATTCATGCGGTCAAGCAAATCGAACGGCTGCGCGCTGCGGATTCGGAGCTCGACGCCGACATTCGCCTGCTTACGCGCCAGCTGGAGGGCTGATCTGGGGGGTTAAGGTTGTCCCATCAATTTGGTGGGATGACCGGGGTAGAGGTCCAGTCCCCAACTGGTCGGGGGCCCGCTCGGGAAACCGGGCGGGCCCTACTATTTTCAAAGCCAAAGCAAGGCCCGCCAGGAAAACTCCCGGCGAGCTTTGCTTTGGCTCGACGATCAGTAGCCGGCGGTTGCCTGCTTCGGCTGGTTGGGAATGGTGATCTTGATCGTTTCGCCCGACTGGCCAGGAAAACCAGTGAACATCGCGTCAACCAGGCTTGGCACGAGGCGCGCAAGCTCGTCGGTTCGCGAGCGGGCCTTGGCTTTGCCCTCGAACAGGGAGGCGTTGTCCACCTTGCGGCGAATGTCGAGGTCCAGTTGGCTTACATAGTAGACATAAGACCGAATTGAACTGCCATAGGGTGCACCCCAAAACGGGTCGTTCCAGCCCCAATAATATCCGTGGCCCCAGCCGCCGCCGTAGCGGCCATAGCCCCAGCCACCATAGCCGCCGTAGCCGCCGTAGAAGGGGTCACTGACGATTTCAGTGTTTCCGTCGTCCACGCCGTAGCCAAGATGGACGATCATTGTGGCTTGGTCGACAGAAGCTGCCCGGGCATAGCCCTGGGCCTGCATCCGCTGGGCTACCAGTTCCGCGTAGCGCGAGAATTCGAGCCCACCCATGTCATTGGGATTCATCGGTACTACCACGAAGCTTTGACCCTGCGGGGCAGGCATTGCCTGGTAACGGGAGACCTTCGTTTGGAGTCCTGTTGCGCATGCTGAAAGGCCCAGCGCGGAAACGCCCAGCAACACGGCCGCGGCGAGCTTGTTGATACGCATCATGTCACACCCCGAGTCGGATTATCCGTTGGTACTGTGTGACACTACATGAAACGTGCTGAATAGGCGATGAAGCGTGAGAGTCGGCATCGCGACTCGGTCGCTTCACTGCCTGAGGCCCACCGCTCGATAAGCCTCAGCCAGGGTCGGCGCCGCTAGCGCCGATGCTTTTTCGGCGCCGGCGGCAAGGATCGCATCGAGTGCCGCTTCATCCTGACGCAACTCAATCAGTCGTTTCCGGAGCGGTTCCAGAAGGGCGATGGTAGCATCGGCCAGCGCCGGCTTGAACATTCCAAAACCCTGGCCGGTAAAGCGTTGGAGCACGGCAGCAGGCGTTTCGCCGGTCATTGCGGCCATGATCCCAACGAGGTTCTTTGCCTCCGGCCGCTGTTCGAGCTGATCGGGATCTTCGGGCAACGGTTCGGGATCGGTTTTGGCCTTGCGAATCTTCTGGGCGATCTCATCATCGCTGTCGGTCAAATGTATCCGACTTTGCTCGGACGGATCGGATTTCGACATTTTGGCAGAGCCATCGCGCAGGCTCATGACCCGTGCCGCTGTACCCCCGCCAATGAACGGCTCAGGCGGAATGAACAGCTCGACGTCGAAGTCGTTGTTGAACTTCAGGGCAATGTCACGGGCGAGTTCGATATGCTGCTTCTGATCTTCGCCGACTGGGACATGGGTCGCCTGGTAAACCAGTACGTCCGCAGCCTGCAGCACCGGATAGGTGAATAGCCCGACGCTGGCTCCTTCCCGGCTCTTGCCCGATTTTTCCTTGAACTGGGTCATGCGATTCAGCCAGCCCATCCGCGCGGTGCAATTAAGGATCCACGCCAGCTCCGGGTGAGCCGGGACCGCACTTTGCGCGAAGAGGGTCGATTTGGCCGGGTCGATGCCACTGGCGATCAGCGCCGCAGCCATTTCGCGCACATTCGCCCGAAGCTTGGCCGGATCGACGTCGATGGTGAGCGCATGAAGGTCGGCGAGGAAGAACAGGCATTCGGCCTCATCCTGCATTCTCACCCAGCGCAAAATCGCACCGAGAAGGTTGCCGAGATGAAGGCCGCCAGTCGGCTGAATCCCCGAGACGACGCGCATGTCCTTTTTCATACTGAATCACTCCCGCGCCTGCCGCGCCGGCTCAGCAACGCCTGAATATCTTCCTTGCCCATGCCCCCAATCACCCAAACGATCGGGAAATAAACCGCCATGCCGCTTGCGATCAGCGCGCCAACCCCAATCAGGCGATGACCGACCGATCCGGCGAAGAAGTCGGCCAACTGCCCCTTGACCACCCACAGCACCGCCGCCATCGCTGCCCCAGCAATCAATTGCTTGCCGATGCGAAGCGCAAGCCAAGGTTCGATCCGGAAATGACCGCGACGATGCAGGATGACATAGAGCATCAGGCAATTGAGCCACGAGCAAATTGCGATTGCCGCCGCCAGGCCCGCAATTCCGAAGGGCGGAATCAGCGCGAAATTCAGCAGGACATTGGCAATCAGCGTGACACCTGCCGTCTTTACCGGGGTGGCCGTGTCCTGCCTCGAATAGAAACCAGGGGTCAGCACCTTGACCAGGACGTAGGCAGGCAGGCCGGTAACGATAATCGCCAAGGTCAGGGCGGTGATCGCTGCATCCTGCGAAGTGAAACGCCCTCCTTCGAACAGGGCGGAGATCAGCGGGCCCGATGCAACCGAAAGGGCCAATGCAGCCGGGAGACACAGCAGCATCGCCAGTTCGGCGGCCTGCGCCTGGACATAAGCTGCCTTGCCCGGTTCGCCTGCGCCGACATGGCGGCTTACTTGTGGAAGGATGGCGGTGCCAAGGGCAGCACCGATGACCCCGAGCGGCAACTGGTTGAGGCGGTCGGCGTAGTTGAAATAGCTGAGCGAGCCCGTCCCCAGCCGGGCCAGGAAGAATGTGTCGATGAAGGCACTGATTTGGTAGACGCCTGCGCCCAGCGTTGCCGGGATCACGACCCTCACAAACTGTCGAACGCCCGGCGTGATCTTCGGCCGTGTCAGCTTCAGCACAATCCCGGCGCGGGCACAGGCAAGGAGGAGCAGCCCTAACTGCAACACGCCGCCGAACGTAACCGCGATAGCTAGGGCAATCGCCGTCGTCTGCCCGCCGACTGGCACGAAGATCAGCGCGGCGAGCATGGCGAGGTTCAGCAGCGCCGGGGCAAATGCCGCCGCGGTGAATCGCGTCAGCGAATTGAGGATGCCGGAGAAAAGCGAAACCAGGCTGATCAGGACGAGGTAGGGAAAAGTGATGCGGGTGAGGAGGGTGGCGAGCGCCAGCTTTTCCGCATGATAGCCCGAGATCAAGAAGACGAAGGGCCCCATGATGATCTCGAAAACGATCGTGAACAGCACGAGGGTCGGCGCAAAAACGGCAAGCACCTCTTCCGAGAAATGCCTGGCCTCCTCCTGGCCGCCCTCGCCATGGAGCCGCTGTGCATAGAGCGGCACGAAGCCGGCCGAGAACGCGCCTTCACCGAACAGCCTCCGAAATGTGTTCGGTAACCTGAAGGCAACGAAGAATGCGTCGGCCTGCCAGCTGGCGCCCATCACCCGGCTCATCAGCATTTCGCGGCCGAAGCCCGCGATGCGGCTGACCAGCGTCAGGCCGCCGATCGTGCCTGTCGCCTTGACGAGGTTCATCGGCCGGGCTGCGCGGAGGTCAGGCGTGGCCGACCGGCGGCTCGCCGCCACCGCCCGGCTGGCCTTCGACCTGCTGCTGGCTCTCGGCCTGCGCCATATAGGCGGAAGCAAAGTCGATCGGATCGAGCAATACAGGCGGGAAGCCGAGGTTCTGCACCGCATCCGCGACAATCTGGCGCGCGAAGGGGAACAAGAGGCGCGGCGCTTCGACCAGCAGGAATGGCGGAAGTGCTTCCTCCGGAATATTGCGGAAACCGAAGAGGCCGGCATAGCTCAGGTCGACAATGAAATGCGTGCCGCCATCCGATTTGGCGTTCAGTTCGATCTTCAGCACGATTTCATGGACGTCGTCGGCAACCTTGTTGCCGGTGATTCCGAACTGGACGTCGAGCGACGGCGGAGCCTGCCACTGAAAAACCTGGGGCGACGATGGACTCTCGACCGACAAATCCTTGATATATTGAGCAATAGTGCTGGCCTGCGGCGCTTCGCCGCCGCCCTCGCCATTGCCCTCTGGGGTCGGGTTGATCGGATCCTGGTCGGCCATGGAATTTCCTCAAAGAATCGGGAAGGTTGGTGTAATTAGGTAAGCCTGCTTGAGGCCCGCCCGCTTGGCGCGAGCGACTAGCAGCCGCGCCTTTGCGGTGCAATGCCGGGGGCATCCGATGGAGCGCCCTTTGAATATGAGCGTTGTCGGGATTATGTTGGACGCGCATTTTTTGTTTTGAACGGAATCATCATTGACCGCCATTGTCATTCTTGCCCTCGTTGCCCTGTTCATCGGCCTTCGGCTGTACAGTGTGCTTGGAGAGCGCACCGGGCATGAGCAGCCGATCCTGAAGCCCGCCGATCCGGAGGCTGAAGCACGCCTTGAGCCGCGGGCCACGGCTCGCGCGTCGGCGCCTTCCATGCCGAGCGAGCCGGACGAACTTGCCTTCCTTCCGATGGCAGGCCCTGGGGTGCGCGCACTGCTGGCAGCGGACTCGACTTTCGACGTTGCCCGGTTCCTGGAGGGCAGCAAGGCGGCCTATCGCCTGATCCTCGAGGCGTTTTGGAAGGGCGACCTTGCGGCGATGAAGCCGTTCGTCGACGCCCATGTCTACGAGACTTTTGCCGCCGCGGTCGAGCAGCGAACCAAGGATGGGTTGGTTCTCGATAACCGGCTGGTCGCGATCGACCAGGCACTGATCGCGGGGGCCGAGGTCGATCGCAGCATTGCTATGGTCACCGTAAGGTTCGAGGCGGACATTGCCGCGGTGACTCGCAATTCCGCTGGCGAAGTCGTCGCCGGCTCGCTGTCCGATGCGGTCCAGACTCGCGACCGCTGGACCTTCCGTCGCGATATTTCCTCGCACGATCCCAATTGGCTGCTTGTCGAAACTGACGAGGAAGAGTGAGCGCGCTCTTACGCGCGCTAGCGCTTTCCGCCAGCCTGCTGCTTGCCGCCTGCGCTACGCGCGGTCCCGTTCCCGCGCCACAGCCACCTGCTCCGGCGCCTGCGCCTGCGCCTGCTCCCGCCCCTGTTCCTCCTCCACCCGCAACCGCTCGCGAAGCAGGGGTAGCGCTTGCGGCTCCTGTCGCGCTGGAATCGGCGAAGGCGGCCAGGGCGCTTGCGGCTTTCAAGCTGAGTTGCCCCGCGCTGGTTCAGCGTACCGACCAAAGCGGCCTGACCCTACCCACCGACTGGCAACCGCTCTGCGGCGAGGCGGCTACGCTTGCGTCCGAACAGGCGTCGGCCTTTTTCCGCGACCGGTTCGACTGGGCTCGGGTCGGCAATGGCGAGGCATTTGCGACCGGCTATTATGAGCCCGAGATCGCTGGTTCGAGGGTCCAGGCACCAGGCTATGATGTCCCAATCTATTCCAAACCCGACGATCTCGTCCGATGTTACGGGCCGGACGGAAAGGGCCGGGGTCGGGTGGATCCCACAGGCCTTTGTGTCCTTTACTACGCACGGGCTGAGATAGAGGGTGGCGCCTTGGCGGGGCGCGGCCTGGAGATCGGATGGGCTGCCGATCCGGTCGAGCTGTTCTTCCTGCAGATCCAGGGCTCCGGACGACTGAAGCTTCCGGACGGACAAGAGGTGCGCATTGGCTACGCGGATCAGAACGGCCGCGAATATGTGGCGATCGGGCGATTGCTCCGAGATCGCGGCATTCTTCCGCCCGGCGGTGCCGACATGAATGCAATCCTATCCTGGATGCGGTCGCAGCCTGATGGCGGGCGAGGTCTCATGCTCGAAAATCCGAGCTACGTCTTCTTCAAGGAACTGACTGGGCCTGGCCCGCTTGGGGCACTCAACGTTCCGGTGACACCGCAAGTGTCTGTAGCCGCTGACCCCAAGTTCGTGCCGCTTGGTGCGCCAGTCGTGGTAGCCTTAGACCGCCCGGAAGCCTCGGGCTTGTGGATCGCACAGGATACTGGCGGCGCCATCAAGGGCGCCAACCGGTTCGACACCTTCTGGGGGCACGGAGATGCCGCCCGTCGCATGGCTGGCGGAATGTCTGCAAAGGGTAGGGCGATCATTCTGCTCCCCAAGGGAATTGTGGCTCGTGCGCAAGCTATCCCCTGAGGAGGCTGCGCTTTGGGCCAAAGTCACTGAGACCATCCGCCCGCTGTCTCGTGATCCGACGACCGAGCCGGTAATCGCGACAAAGCCAGGATTGGTGACTCCGGTCGGCCCAAAAGGCCGCGTACCGCCAAGCCGTGCTGCTGAATTGCCTCCGAAACGGACTAAAAATCTTAGCGACGCCACGCTCGATGGTGGCTGGGACCGTCGACTGGGTTCCGGCCGGGTCCAACCCGATCGGGCGCTTGACCTCCATGGCCATAGTCTTGACCAAGCGTGGACGGCGATCGATCGCGCCCTCGAACAGGCAATTGCCTCAAATGACAGGGTTTTGCTGTTAGTTACCGGTCATGAGCGTAAGGGCGAGCCTCCCCTGGAAAGGGGCAGGATCCGCGCCGCGGTGCATGATTGGCTGGCCGTTTCACGACATGCAAATCGAATTGCTGCGGTCCGCGGCGCGCATCGCCGGCATGGAGGGGGCGGAAGCCTTTATATTATTCTTCGCAAGGCTTAGCGGTTTCCATCCTTTTTTAACCTCACCTGTTTAGTCCTGTTTCCCTGAATTTCCCGTCGTTGTCTGGCGGGCGACAAGGGGCAGATCGATTTCCAAGGTAGCGGACGGTACGGCACAAAAAATCAGCAACGCCCTGTTGTCGGGCGTTGCGGGCTTTGCCTCGTTCATTTTTTCGCTGACCGCCTTCCTCTACATCACCAGCTTCGACCAACAGGTTGTCGCATCGATCGTGGCTGGCGCGTTCTGCCTGCTGGTCAGCTATATTGCCTCAGAACGGCCCAACAGCGAGAGCGCGCGCGCCCTGGCCGCTCTGGGCGATCGCCTGTTGGCGGTCGAACAGGGTGACCTCACGAGTCCCACTCCCCGGATTGTCCGCGATTGCATGCCCAAGCTGGCGACGGCAGTCGATAGCCTGTTCGCGGAGGTTCGTGCCTCGATCGAGAATGCCCATGCGCTGGGCATGTACGATCCGGTGACTTCATTGCCGAACCGGCTTCATTTCCGGGCGGAGGCGGATAAGCTGCTGGCAGCCCGCGCGTCCGAGACAAAGGCCGCGATGCTGTTCGTCGATCTCGACCGGTTCAAGAACGTGAACGACAGCTTGGGTCACGCACGCGGTGACCAATTGTTGATCATGGTCGCCAACCGCCTTCGCGTAGTCGTTACGGCGGAGTTGGGAGAAGCTCCGGTCAAACGTCCGTTGCTGGCCCGCCTTGCTGGTGACGAATTCACTATCTTCTTTCCCGAAATTGAGGAGGCTTCGGACGCCGAGCGCGTTGCTCGCCGCATTGCCCTCGCCATTTCAGAACCATTCGAGCTTCACGGTCACAGCATCGACATTGGGGCCTCGATCGGTGTCGCAATCTGTCCCGACCATGGCACGGCGATCGAAGGACTGATGCGTGCGGCCGATATCGCCATGTATCGCGCCAAGAACAACGGCGGCGGCCGCTACTGCCTGTTCAGCGAAGAATTGGCTGCCGAGCACCAGCGCAAGATCGATACGGAAAGTGCGCTTAGTGAGGCTGTTCAGCGCGGGGAATTCCTGTTGGCGCTGCAGCCTCAGCTAAGCTTCGTCACTGGTGAGGTTAGCGGCGCGGAGGCATTGCTGCGCTGGAACCATCCGCGCGAGGGCATGCGCATGCCCGCGACGTTCATCCCGATCGCCGAGCAAACCGGAATTATCGCCGATATCGGCGATTGGGTGGTTGCCGAAGTCGCATCGATGCTTGCCGAATGGCATGCCAGTGGAGTCAAGCGCAGGCTGGCCTTCAATGTCAGTCCGCGCCAGCTCGACCGGGCCGATTTTTTTCAGCGCCTGCGGGCAACCTTCAACGAGGCGGGGGTCCCGCTCTCGATGGTCGAATTGGAATTCACCGAGTCTGCGGCAATGGAATGCTCCGCAGTGGTATTGGGTGAAATCGCCGCGCTTCGTAGCGATGGAGCATCGATCGCCATCGACGATTTCGGGACCGGCTATTCCAACATCTCGAGACTGCGCGCGATGCCGCTCGACCGGGTCAAGCTCGACCCGTCGCTGATCGCCGATATCGAAACCAGCGAGAAAGCGCGCGTCGTCGTCCAAGCCGTTGTCCAGCTGATCAAGGGCGTGGGTGCGGAAATCGTCGCGGAGGCGGTCGAGACAGTCGCACAGGCGGACATCCTCCGTGCCATGGGTTGCGACACGGTCCAGGGCTTTGTCTTCGCCCACCCGATGTTCGAGGAAGAATATCTCAACTGGACGCGCAACGCCGACCGCGGCTCGCGCAGCGTCGCCTAACCGAACACCTTTTCGATGACTCGGCTATAGATCCGGCTGAGCGCGTAAATATCCTCGACGGCCGTATGCTCGCCAACCTTGTGCATGCTCGCATTGGTCAGGCCGAAGTCGACGACCGGGCATAGCTGGATCAGGAAGCGACCATCGGATGTTCCGCCGCTGGTGGATAGCCCCGGCTCGATTCCCGTCTCTTCCCGGATGGCCGAAACGATGATGTCGTAAAGTTCGCCCGGAGGAGTGAGGAACGCTTCACCCGAAATGCGCGCCCGGACTTCGGACCCGGGTGCCTCACGCTCTGCTATCTGCTCGACCAGCCGCACCAGGTCGGCGCCGCGCTGCAAATTGTTGAAGCGAATGTTGAGCTGGGCGGTTGCCGATGCTGGGATAACGTTGCTTGCCTGCGTGGGCGTCGAGACCGCAGTGAACTCCAGATTCGACGGCGGGAACGCATCGGTGCCCTTGTCGAGGTGCAAGTCATTGAGCGCATCGACTACCCGTGCCAGCTTGGGCACGGGATTGTCGGCCCGATGCGGGTAGGCGACGTGACCCTGCGTGCCCGGCACATCGATCCACATATTGACCGATCCGCGCCGCCCGATCTTGATAGTGTCGCCCAGCTGGTCGACCGACGTCGGCTCGCCGATCAGGATCATGTCCGGACGGATTTGCCGCTCTTTCAGCCAATCGATGATGCGAGGCGTGCCGTAAGTGGCATAGCCTTCCTCGTCGCCGGTAATCAGCAGCGACAGCGTACCTTTTTCCTGCGGTACCATGGCGGCCGCGGAGACAAAGGCGGCAATCGCGCTCTTCATGTCATTTGCGCCGCGCCCGATCAGCACGCCGTCTTCGATCACCGGTTCGAACGGATCGCTTGCCCAGCCGTCGCCTGGCGGCACCACGTCAAGGTGACCGGCGAAGCCGAAATGGGGCCCGCCCGATCCCCGCATCGCCACCATATTTTCCGTCGGTCCGTCCGGCGCCTCACCCATCACCCAGCGATGCACTTCGAACCCGATGCCGCGGAGCGCGTTGTCGAGCAGGTCGAACACCTCGCCGCTGGCGGGAGTGATGCTTGGGCAAGCAATGAGCCGGGAGGCAAGCTCGACCGGATCGATAGACGAATTCATACCGCTCGCGTAGCAACTGTATCGCCATGCCGAAAGTCGATCTTGAGTCTATCTCTGCGTCCAATTCGACCGGTTACCCCGATCCGTTCCACAAGGAGGTGCAAGGACGATGGTGGAAGCGCATCGCTCCACTCGCAGGACTTACCGAACTCGGCGCAAGCCATGTGACTCTCGATCCGGGAGCATGGTCAAGTCAGCGGCATTGGCATGACGGCGAGGATGAAATGGTCATCATTCTTTCGGGAACAGCGGTGCTGGTCGAGGACGACGGCGAAACCGAGGTCAAGGCGGGCGATATATTGGCATGGGCCAAGGGCAGCACCAATGGCCATCAACTCATCAATCGTTCGGACGAAGATTGCACGTTCGTCGCGATCAGCGCGGGTCCGCGCACAGGCGGCGGATACAGCGACATCGACATGATATTTACCGACGACAGCCGTTTTTGCCGGCGCGACGGTACGGAATATCCAAAGCCCGCACGCTAGGCGGCCGGTGCCGCCTCATACTCCTCGATCACCCACGGCTCCTCCTGCGCAAGTTCGATCCATTCGACCACGTCGGCGCGGTGGAGGACTGCCTCCATATAGGTGGCGGCGAACGGCGGGATCCTGACGCCATAAGTGACGAAGCGGGTGACCACCGGGGCGAACATGATGTCGACCGCGCTCCAGTCGCCGAACAGATATTCGCCCGATCCGCCGAAGCGAGCACGGGCCTGGGCCCAAAGGTTGAGAATCCGGTCGACCTCGCCCTCGACCTCGGCGGAAAGATCGACCGAGCCGAAATTCCGACGGACATTGAATGGCAATTCCCGGCGCAGGGCCGCGAATCCCGAATGCATTTCGGCGGCCATCGAACGGGCCATGCCGCGGGCCGATTCGTCATCGGGCCAGAAACGCTCGCGACCGACACGGTCGGCGCAAAATTCGATGATCGCCAGGCTGTCCCAGACCACGCAATCCTCGTCCCACAGGATTGGAACCTTGCCGAGCGACGGCGCGAACTCGTCGCCTTCGCGGCGTTTTTCCCATGCCTCGTCGAACAGCGGGACAACCAACTCTTCAAATTCGAACCCGGCGTGCTTCAACGCCAGCCAGCCGCGCATCGACCAGCTCGAATAGGCCCGGTTTCCGATAATCAACTTCATTGAAGAACTGCCTCCAGGATCGCGGTCCTCAACTCGGCGATGCCTTCACCGGTTTCGCTGGAAGTCGGCAAAATGAGCGGATGCGCGGCCGGATGCTTGGCGGCTTCGGTACGAATGGCTTCGAACATCTTTGCCAGTTCGGTCGGCTTGATCTTGTCGGCCTTGGTCAGGACCAGGTGGTAACTGACCGCCGCATCGTCGAGCATGCCCATAATGTCGCGATCGACATCCTTGAGTCCGTGTCGTGCATCAACCAGCACCAGTGCCCGTTTGAGAACCTGCCGACCGCGCAGGAAGTCATTGATCAGGAAGCGCCAGCGCTTGACCATATCCCTTGGTGCTTCGGCGAATCCGTAGCCGGGCATGTCGACCATCCGGAAGACCAGGGGCCGTCCGACGTCGAAGTAATTGAGTTCCTGCGTCCGCCCCGGCGTGTTCGACGCGCGGGCCAGCTTGCTGCGATTCGTCACCGCGTTGATCAGCGAACTCTTGCCGACGTTGGAGCGGCCGGCAAAGGCGATCTCAGGCACGATCGGGTCGGGCAGGTGCTCGAGCTTCGGGGCCGACTTCAGAAAGTCGATCGGCCCCGAGAAGAGCTTCCGCGCACGTTCGCCAATGTCAGGCAGCTCGTCCATGCCGGTTCTAGGTCTTGACCGGGTGGGTATCGGACAGGTGCATGTCGTAGCGCTTGTACAGCCACGCCTGCTGTCCGATCGTCAAAAGGTTTGAGACCACCCAGTATAGCTGCAGCCCGGCCGCGAACGGAGCCATGACGAACATCAAGATCCACGGCATGAAACCGAAAATCTGCTGCTGAACCGGGTCCATCTGCTGCGGATTCAATTTGAACTGGATCCACATGGTAATGCCAAGCAGGATCGGCAGCACGCCGATTGCCAGGAATCCGGGCGGCGTGAAATTCAGGGCGCCGAACAGGTTGACCACGGTTGCCGGATCCGGCGCGCTCAAATCCTTGATCCACAGCGCGAACGGCTGGTGCCGCATTTCGACGCTGACCATGAGCACCTTGTAGAGCGCATAGAATACCGGGATCTGAAGCAGGATCGGAAGGCAGCCTGCGGCGGGATTGATCTTCTCTTCCTGGTAAAGCTTCAGCATCTCCTGCTGGAGGCGCGGCTTGTCGTCCTTGTAGCGCTCCTGCAGCGCCTTCATCTTCGGCTGAACCTTGCGCATGCCAGCCATCGATCGAAACTGCTTGTCGGCGATCGGGAACATCAGCAGCCGGACGATGAACGTCAGGCAGATGATGGCGACGCCGAAATTGCCGGTGGCGTGGAACAGCCATTGGAGAAGGCCGAATATCGGCCGCATGAACCATTCGAACCAGCCCCAGTCGATCGACTTCGACAGCTTGGCGATGCCCTGGTTTTCATAGCGGTCGAGAAGGCGCTTTTCCTTGGCGCCGGCGAACAGGCGGGTTTCGCTGGAGACCGCCTGGCCCGGGCCGACGGCGAACGACGTACCGGCATAATCGGCCTGATAGGCCCCAGCCGCGCTCTTCCGGAAACTGGCCTCTATCGGCGCGCCGTTCGCCGGGGCGAGCGCGGTCAGCCAATATTTGTCGGTGAAGCCGAGCCAGCCGCCGCGGCTGTCACGGGTGATTCCCGTCTTATTTTCGTCCAGCGTCTTCCAATCGACATCATAGTCCGCCTTGTCAGCCAGGAAGCCGATCGGACCCACATGGTTGGTCCAGGTCGACGGATCCTTGCTTTTCGACGAGCGGCTGGCGAGGCCATAGGTGCGCAGCGCAACCGCTCCGACGCCGGCATTCACGACACGCTGCTTCACGGTGAACAGATAGCCGTCGTCGACCGAGACAATCTGCTCGAACCGTTGACCGGTCGGGTTGGTCCAGCTGAGCGTCACGGGTTTGCCCGGCGTCAGTACGGGCGCGCTGGCGGTCCAAACATCATTGGCGTCCGGTGCGGCAACGCCCTGGCCGGTCCAACCGAACTGGGCGAAATAGCTGTCGCTGGCGCCTGCCGGCGACAGCAGCCGGACCGGCGGCGAATTCTTCGCAATAGTCTCCCGCTGGTTAAGCAGCACCAGATCGTCGAAGCGAGCGCCCTTGAGGTTGATCGACCCCTGAAGGCTGGGCGTCTGGATGCGGACGCGAGGTGTTTCAGTCAGGACAATCGCACGATCGCGGATCGCCGCCGGCGCGTCGGCAGCAGGCGTCGCCTGCGGCTGCGGGGCAGGACGGACCTTGCCGTTCTCGACCTGCTGGGTCTGCGGGCCGGCGGTCGGGAAGAATTTGTCGGACAAAAAGGTCCAGCCGATCAGCACCAGGGCACTCAGCACGATCGCGAGGAGCATGTTGCGGTTGTCGTTCACGGTAATCAGATTTCCTTGACTGTCAGGGGACCGGATCCGGGCCCTGTCCCCCCCAGGGATGGCAACGGCAGATTCGCTTTAGCGCGAGCCAGCCGCCTTTGGCCGCGCCATAGCGTTGAAGTGCGGTGATCGCATAGGCCGAACAACTCGGCTGATAACGACAGCTGGGCGGAAGAATCTTGCTCGGGCCCAATTGCCAGCCGCGAGTCAGCAGGATCAGGCCCTTGGCAATCACGCCGAAGCAACTTTCTTGAGCGCGCGCTTCAGCTCTGTGGCGAGGCTGGCGTAGTCCCTCTCGATTCCGCCGGCACGGCCGATCAGCACATGATCGGCACCGGCAATACCCTTCTCGGGCAGGATTTCGCGGGCGAGGGCGCGAAAGCGGCGCTTCATCCGGTTGCGAACGACCGCATTGCCGATCTTCTTCGTCACCGTGAAGCCGACGCGAATTGTCTCATCCCCGTCGTCGCGCGGTCGGACCAGCAAAACGAATCCGGGCATGGGGGCGCGCTTGCCGCGGTTGGCGGCGAGAAAATCCGAGCGCTTGGTAAGCGTGATTAGGCGCTGAGCTTCTTGCGGCCGCGGGCGCGACGCGCGTTCAGCACCTTGCGGCCGCCGACCGTCGCCATGCGGCTGCGGAACCCGTGCCGCCGCTTGCGGACCAGATTGCTCGGCTGGAAAGTGCGCTTCATCGCTCATGCCTTCAAATATCGAATGAAAAAGGGCCGCCGAAGCGGCCGATGTCGAGGGCGCCGATAGTCGGAGAGGGCCCATAAGTCAATTAGCGTTCAGGGTCGCCCGGCAATTCGGGCGCACGAGCCGGCGGACCCGGAATGGCCGAGGCAATCGGGCCTTCGTTCATTTCATCAGCGGGCGGCGTACAGCCCAGTTCCTCGCGTTCCTTGCGTAGGGCTTCACGCCGCTTGGCGCTGCGGCGTCTGAGGCCCCAGTCTGCCCAGCGACCGACCTTTGGCTGCCAGCGCTTGAAATGGACGTAGCGGCGCTTGGCCCACATGCTGGTCCTCAAGACCAGCGCCAGGCCGATGGCGAAAACGAATATGCCTCCTGGCCCTGGGAGCACGCCGGCAAGCGGAGAGACGATCATCAGGATCATCCCAAGGGCAAACATTCCCCACTCAACCCAGGGCTGGTCCACGAAGGAGCGCCATTGCTCGCGTTTCCACATTCGTGCCCATGTGGGCAGGGGTTCGTCGCTCGGCAAGAGGGCGCTTGCCTGTCGTTTCGGAAGCGGTCTAATCACGAGTTGCCGAGCCAGGAGGACGTTTGCGTCAATATTGTCGGGGTGTAGCGGGGGACGGCCGCTAATGGTCGCCACCGTAGCCACCGTTGCCTATCTCGGGCTCGAGGCACGCGCTGTCGAAGTGCAGGTCCAGCTCAGCGCCGGCTTGCCCGCCTTCGTCATCGTCGGACTTCCGGACAAGGCGGTCGCCGAAAGCCGCGAACGGGTTCGCGCAGCGCTATCGGCGATCGGTCTCGCGCTTCCGCCGAAGCGGATCACCGTAAACCTTTCGCCCGCCGACCTTCCCAAGGAAGGGTCGCATTTCGACCTTCCGATCGCCCTTGGGCTGCTGGCGGCGATCGGTGCGACCGATGCGGAAAGCCTGTCGCATTATGTAGCGGTGGGCGAATTGGGACTGGATGGGCGCATTGCTCCCTCGCCGGGTGTATTGCTCGCCGCAATCCATGCCAGCGGACAAGACATGGGGCTGATCTGCCCGGCTTCGCAGGGCAGCGAGGCCGCATGGGCGGGCAATGTCGAAGTGCTGGCCGCGCCCGACTTGCTCGCGCTTCTGTCGCATCTCAAGGGGACGCAGCTCCTCCGGCCGCCTGAGCCGGGCGAGGCCGAACCGGCCGCGAGCGGACCTGACCTCCGCCAGGTAAAAGGCCAGGAAGTCGCCAAGCGGGCATTGGAGATCGCCGCGGCCGGCGGTCACAATCTCTTGATGAGCGGACCGCCTGGGGCCGGCAAGTCCCTGCTCGCCGCCTGCCTTCCCGGCATTTTGCCGCCGCTCGAACCGTCGGAGGCGCTCGAAGTATCAATGGTTGCCAGTGTCGCCGGCGAGCTGGATGGCAGGCGGCTGCGACGGCGCCGCCCTTTTCGAGCCCCGCACCATAGCGCGTCGATGCCGGCCCTGGTCGGTGGCGGGCTCAAGGTTCGCCCCGGAGAGATCAGCCTGGCCCATCTCGGCGTGCTCTTCCTTGACGAACTGCCCGAATTCCAGCGCGGCGTGCTCGACTCCCTTAGGCAGCCGCTGGAGACCGGCACCGTCAGCGTCGCCCGCGCCAACATGCATGTGACTTTTCCGGCGCGGGTGCAGATGGTTGCCGCGATGAACCCCTGCCGCTGCGGCCATTTGGGGGATCCGGCGCTGGCCTGCGCCCGAGCGCCGCGGTGCGCCGCCGACTATCAGGCGAAAGTGTCGGGCCCCTTGCTCGATCGCATCGACCTCCACGTAGAGGTGCAGGGTGTCAGCGCCGCCGACTTGACCCTGCCGCCGCCGGCCGAGGGCAGCGACCAGGTGGCGAGGCGGGTCGCGGCGGCACGCGCGGTTCAGTCGAAGCGCTTCAACGGCAATGGCGTGCGGACCAATGCCGAGGCGGACGGCGAATTACTGGACGCAGTGGCGACTCCCGACGAACCCGGCCGAAAGCTGCTGGCAGACGCGGCGGCAGCAATGAGGTTGTCGGCGCGGGGGTTTCATCGGGTATTGCGCGTGGCGCGGACCATCGCCGACCTTGCCGGAACTGAGCAGGTGGGCCGGATCCACGTAGCGGAAGCGCTAAGCTATCGCCGCCAGGCGCCCAGGAACTAGCTTTGCTTTCGACCCCACGCGGGCAATTGGCGTCGGCTAACTCATAGCCGAGGTCGCTGCTCCGACTATCTTCGGCAGACCTCCATATTGGTGCCGGACGATAGGCGGCTCGACCAAAATGTGGGCGACGTGCTGATGATGACCCCGGTCGAACCGCATCGCCTCAGCTGGAAGCGTACCTTGCGCGCCCGGAAGTCGAGCGACACGCGGCGAAATGTTTCAAGCAGGTCGGTTCCGAGCAGCAATGATGGCTCCTTGGACAGGCCGAACACCGTAAAGGGCGGCACGTCGGCAAAGGCGATGGGCACGTCGCGCAGGGTCACCGAGCCCAGCCGAAGCTCCCCGACGCGCGCAAGTTGCAGATCGACGGTCACTCCCGTGACGCCGGTGACTGCAACCGTCACGAACTTGTGGCGATTCCCTCGGATAAGCTTGTCGCGAAGGGCTAGGTTGCCGATCGTGATTTCCGATCCGGTATCGACGACCGCTTCGACGGGCAATCCGGCGGCGCTAACCTGCGTCAGGATCAATTGACCGCGCCGGCGTCGTGCCGTCACGACGATTTCGCCGTCGAGCAGTTTGGCGGGCTGCCGCGCGTCCTCGGCCTTGATCACGCGCTTCTCGAAATCCATCATCAGGCGCTGCTGGACCAGCGCATCGATTCCGATCATTCCTTCGCCGCCTAAATCCTCCTCTTTCAATGCAGGAACCTCAAGGTCCCTGATCGTGCTTTGCCCGAGTGAGAGTTGGTCGACGAGGACGCGATCCACTTCGGCGCTGGCTGTGGTGCCGTGCAGGATCGCCTTTGTGCCCACCGGCAATTGCAGTTCGCGGGCGATCCGCAGGCCCACAACTGACGTGTCGGCGCCACTGTCGACGAGAAAGCGATAGGGGCCGCGGCCGTTCACCTGCACCTCGACGGTCATGCGCGTGCTGACTTTGCGGGCGTTGATGTCTTCCCCGCCGATCGCCAGCGTATCGTCGATCACCGCCGGTGGCAGCGGTGGCATTTGTGACGGCGGAACAATGCGCGGCTTTTGAATTTTGGGAGTTCGCGCCGCCCCTGCCATGTCGGCGCTCATCGCCGACAATGTGAGCCCCATACCCAGCACCAGGCTCCAACGACGTTTAGACAATCACTCCCACTCCTTGCATTGGCAGTAGCAAGCTATCCCTCTCTGCGTCCGCTTGCCATGCAAAGTAGACATATGGTCGGTATATTCGACGTGCGTATGTGCCGCAGTCGCTTGGCGCGCCCGGCGCGATGCAGATGCACAGGGCCTCAAAAGTGCAGTATTGCCCCGCGTTCGGGTCGTGCTAAGGGCGCGTTGCGTGCCCCCGTGGCGGAATTGGTAGACGCGCTCGACTCAAAATCGAGTTCCGCAAGGAGTGTCCGTTCGACTCGGACCGGGGGCACCAGCCACGCGAGCCGCGAGCAGGCGGCACGCTCAGCCGGTTCGTTTCTGCAACCATCTGGCGGCTTGGCCCATGTTGGTTAAGATGGGGTCATGGACGCGCGCACAGGGGCATCGGGCGATTCGCCCACACATGAAATGGAAGCGCTTCAGCTAAAGCGGGTCAGGTTGCTCGCTTCGCTGACGCTGATGGCGGGCATTGGCCTGCTCATCTCCATGCCATTCGCACTCAGGGCCGGCGCGGAATTCTTCCTTCCAGTGACCGCCGCGCTGGTCGTCGCGATCGCCTTGGTCCCGATGCTTGAATGGTTCGAGCGACGCGGCGTCCCGGCGAAGCTTGCCTCGGGCCTGTGCGTGCTCGTGTTCCTCGCCGTCACGATATTTGCGCTGGCGGCAATCGTTTATCCCGCGATCGATTGGGTGGCGTTGATTCCCAAGCGGATCGACCGGGTGACCCAGGCGCTGGCGCCCCTGCTTGACCTATATTCCAACCTCCAGAAATTCATCGACCAGACCGCCGCGCGAATTTCGATCGAGGCCAGCCAGGCGCGGACTGTCCGGGTCGAAACGCCCAATTCAATGCTGGGAATAATTACCGCTTCAGCGCCGCATGCGGCGATCCAGCTCTTCTTCGCGCTGCTGGTGATCTATTTTTTCCTCGCCGGCTGGACCGGGATGCGCAAGCGCACGATCGTCAGCCGGGGAAGCTTCGAAGGCGCGCTAACCACGGCCCGGGTCATCCAGCAGACCGTTGATGCGACCTCGACCTATATCGGCACCATAACGGTTATCAACATTGCGCTTGGCGGCCTCACCGCGGCGATCCTGTGGGCCCTGGGAATGGACTCGCCGATCATGTGGGGCGGCATTGTGGCGGTGCTGAACTACATTCCCTACCTCGGCCCGATCGCGGCGGCACTGCTGTTGGCGCTGGGCGGCCTGATGACCTTCGTCGATCCGTGGGCAGCGCTGCTCCCGCCGTTGATCTTCATCTCCCTGCATGTGATCGAGGCCAATGCGGTTACTCCGCTGATCGTCGGCCATCGCTTGACGATCAACCCGCTACTGATTCTGGTTTCGCTATCGTTCTGGGCATGGGTGTGGGGAACGACCGGAGCGCTTCTGGCCGTACCCTTGCTGATCATCTTCAAGACCGTCTTCGCCGCGGCGGGCACTCCGGACATCGCCGGCTTCCTGTTCGAAGAAGGGACGCTGACCCATGTCGGCGACGAGGAAGAAAAAGACGATTGAGCTTGTTGACAGGGTGGGGGGGCTGACCTAGTTGGCCGCCCACGCCAAAACGCGGGTGTAGCTCAGTTGGTTAGAGCGCCGGCCTGTCACGCCGGAGGTCGCGGGTTCGAGCCCCGTCACTCGCGCCATTTCCCAAATTGTTAGAATGGCTTGGACCGCCGTTATTGGGCGCCGGCCGCGGTGGCCACGTCCTTGGTCGGGCGACCGAACGCCTGCTGCTCGCCTTCCTTTTCGCTGCCGTTCAGGGCGAAGCGGAGATTGTCGGATGCGGCGGTGCGCTCGACGTAAGGGACGACCTTCACCTTCTCGACCGCCTCACGTGCCTCTGCCGAGAACAGGACCCGCACCCGGCCGCCCGGCTGGGTCGAAACCTTGGCGCCAGCGGCTTCGAGCTTCTGGATGGTCGCATTGGCTCTGTTAAGGGGCGTCACGACATGCGGCGTGCTGAGCGCAGCCAGCCGGAGCGCGGCGGGATTGCCCTCTCGTCCCGACCAGCGATCGCTGAACGCCGCAGGCTGGCCCCAACCGCCCGGCCAGCGATAAAAGATATGCGCGCCTTCGACCGTCGTCTTCACCAGGCTCGACGCCCAGTAAGGCACGACATAATTGGCATGATAATGGGTGGCGTGGCCTGCGGGCGCGTAGACGGCCCCGGCCAGCATCTCTGCCGCAACCTTTCGAGCGCGGTTCCAAAGCTCGGGAACCGGTGCGCGGGACATCGAGCCATCGCAGGTGAAGGTGAACTGGCATCCGGTGGTCCGGGTAGAGCCTTCATAGACGACGCCGCAGACGCTGTTCGGGAAAGCAGGATGGCGGACCCGGTTCAGGACCACCTGGGCAACCGCACGCTGGCCGTCGCTGCTTTCCTGGCCCGCTTCATAATAAATTGCGCTGGTCAGGCATTCGAGGGCGCGAGCGCCCGCATCGCCCGACGCATTTGCCGTCGTGAACGGCATGGCGGCCGGGTTGGGCCCGCTGGCCAGCGGAATCTTTGAATTGACGACAAGCGCGGTCTCGGGTGGCAAGTCGCGTACGTCGCTCGGCACGGGCTTAGGCAGGGCTGCCGCTGGCTCGGCCGCAGTGCCAGCGCCGAATGACGGCAGCACCGGTGTTGCTCCGCTGACGCCGGCAAGCGCGAGCAGCACTGCGCCAACGACCGCCACGGCGGTCGTTTCACGCGGATGAGTGCGCCAGGGCCTTAAGGGCTGGAGGGTTAGGGCCAAAGTCATGGGAGGCGGTGATTTGGTTGCCCAATACAGCAATTTCAATGAACCGTCGACGAACGGGCCGAATCAGTCTTTGAACCGACCGGTTTCCATCCAGCGGAGGAGGGGCTTCAGCGGAAGGATCCACGCGATTCCGGCAATCAGGTAAAAAATGGCCTGAACCAGGACCGGCCATCGCTCGACCATGGTGGAGAGGGAAGCCACGAGCGCCGCCCAGGCAGCGATCAGCGCCAGGATGGCAAAAATACCCGTTGGTTTGCGCCAACTTGGCTCGGTCATCGGAACATCTCCACACCGTCAGGTGACGCGAACCCATCGAGCGGAACGTCCCATGGGTCGGCCGGGATCTGCTCCTTCAGCTTCTGGACTTGCCAGCCGACGCCGATCAGCAACGCGCCACGCTCGCGAAGCCTGGCTAGTACCCGATCATAATGGCCCTTGCCCTGGCCAAGTCGGGTCCCTTTGCCGTCGATTGCCACCAGTGGCACGAGGACGAGGTCGGGAAATACCTCAGGCGAAGTGAGCGGGGGCTGGAAGCAAGCCCAGGGTCCGGGCTCGACAGGATCGCCGGCGAGAAAGCGAAACACACTCTGGTGATCGGCAAAGGCGGGGAAAGCGAGGGTCGCCCCGCCGTCCGCTGCCAACTGCATTGCGGGAAGCGGGCTGACCTCACTTGGCAGGTGGCAATAACCGCCGATGATTCGCGATCTGGAAATCAATGGCGCCAACTGGCCGGCCAGCGCCACTTCGAGCTTGTCGCGATCCTGCGGATCAAGCTGTTCGATGAATGCGCGTCGGCGTTCGCGCGCCTGGCGGCGAAGGGCGACCTTGTCGGCCGAAGCGGGAGAAAGTGACGGGACCACCATGGCCGTTTGCCGGAAATCCTCTGACGCCACAAACGTCAGGTGGGAACCATGTGCACCGGACCCCAATGCGAAGAGAGTGGTCCGGACAGGGACAGTCCCCTAGGATATTTAATCGCCTCAGGGATTTTGCTGGCCTCGTACCGGGCAGTACCCGTCGCCACCTATCTAGGCGTCAATGCTCGTTCGCTCAAGGGCGTCGGCGAGCGATTCGAGCCGCTCGGCGAGTCGCTGGGTCCGTTCGACCAGTTCGGCATCGGGGCCCTTGGGGAGCTCGAATTCGCGACCGTCGATAATCTGGTCGGCAAGAAGTAGCGCAGCGAATAGCAGCTGGCGCGATTCGGACAGGGTGCCGAGACCCGACAGCGCCTCACGGCTCTTGGCATCGACCAGCGCGCCGGCCTGGCGCAGCGTTTCTTCTTCGCCATTGCGGCAGGCTACTTTGTAGGGACGGCCGGCGATGGTGAGTTCGACCTCTGCCATTAGTGACTGGCCTCCCGGATAATCACGTCCAATTCGGCAAGCACGTCCGCCACCTTGGCTCGCAGGGCGCCATCGTGACTATCGTGCATGGTCCCACGCTCGATCGCGCGCTCAATGCGGAGCAAGGCTCGTTCCGCCCGATCCATGGCTTCTTCCAGGGGTGTATTGCTCATGGTTCAGAAGGCGTAGCAGATTGAAGGGCGTCCGCAAGCAGGCGCCGAGGTTGACGCCGCGCTGCAGCGCGACAATAGGCACCAAACCATCGGCCAGCCGAATCTCTCAACGTGGCCGACCCATGGGAGATTTCATGCCGACGCAACGCCGACTCGCCAACGCCATTCGCGCTCTGGCGATGGATGCAGTTGAGGCCGCCAATTCGGGCCATCCGGGCATGCCGATGGGCATGGCCGATGCCGCCACGGCTTTATTCACAAAGCATCTGAAGTTCGACGCGGCTGACCCACACTGGCCCGATCGTGACCGCTTTGTTTTGTCGGCGGGCCATGGATCGATGCTAATCTACGCCTTGCTGCATCTCACCGGCTACGCCCGGCCGACGATGGAAGACATCAAGAATTTCCGTCAGTTGGGCTCTCCCTGTGCCGGCCACCCAGAGAATTTCGAGCTTGAGGGCATCGAAACGACTACCGGGCCGTTGGGACAGGGGCTGGCAGCCGCAGTCGGGATGGCGATTGCCGAGCGCCATCTGAACGCCGTCTATGGCGACGAACTGGTAGACCACCGCACCTTTGTCATCGCCGGTGACGGCTGTTTGATGGAGGGCATCAACCACGAGGCGATCGGGCTGGCGGGTCATTTGCGCCTGTCGAAGCTGGTGGTCATGTGGGACGACAACAAGATCACCATCGACGGCTCGACTGACCTCAGCCGCAAGGAAGATGTGCTCGCTCGCTACGAAGCGATGGGTTGGCACACGATCGAATGCGACGGGCTGGATTCGGGCAAGGTTTCGAAGGCGATAGATGAAGCGGTGGCCGATACGCGGCCTTCGCTGATTCGCTGCAAGACGATCATCGGATATGGCGCACCCAATAAACAGGGAACCGCTGCCACCCATGGAGCCGCGCTAGGTGCCGACGAAGTCGCCGCCGCTCGCAAGGAACTCGGGTGGGACTTGCCGCCGTTTGAAATTCCCGATGACGTCGCCAAGTCGTGGCGGGAGGCCGGAGCTCGCGGTTCAAAGGCGCGTGCGGAATGGCAGAGGCGGCTAGATGCAAGCGGCAAGGCGGACGAATTCAAGCACCGCATCGCCGGCAAGCTCGATCATGGATGGCTTGCGCCCTATCTCGACACTCTGATCGCCAATCCGCCAAAGGTTGCGACCCGCAAGGCGTCGGAGATGGCTCTCGAAGCGATTAACGCGGCGATTCCTGCGACAATCGGCGGCTCGGCCGATCTTACCGGTTCCAACAATACCAAGACCAAGGGCCTGGAGCCGCTGACCACCGATAATTATGGCGGCCGCTACATTTATTACGGCATTCGCGAATTCGGCATGGCGGCGGCCATGAACGGCATGGCCCTTCACGGGGGCGTGTTGCCCTATGGCGGTACCTTCCTGGTCTTCTCGGATTACAGCCGCGCCGCGATCCGTCTTGGCGCGCTTCAGGGCGCCAAGGTCGTGCATGTCATGACGCATGATTCAATCGGGCTGGGCGAGGATGGGCCTACCCACCAGCCGATCGAGCATCTTCAATCGTTGCGGGCCATGCCCGGTTTGATGGTCTATCGACCCGCGGACGCGGTCGAGACCGCCGAATGCTGGGCGGCAGCGCTCGCCAATGACGGTCCGAGCCTGCTGGCGCTGTCTCGTCAGAATCTTTCGCCCCTCCGCACCAGGGCCGAAAGCGAAAATCTGTCGGCCAAGGGAGCCTACCGCCTCAAAAGTGCCGAAGCGCCACGCAAGGTCATCCTTATCGCCACCGGTTCGGAGGTTGAGATTGCGATGGGCGTCGCGGCCAATCTGGAAAAGCAGGGGATCGGGGCCGATGTGGTTTCCATGCCCTGCACCGAAGCTTTCGACGCCCAGCCAGCAGGCTATCGGGAGGAATTGCTGCCCGACGTGTCGAACCGCGAAATCCTCCGCGTATCGATCGAAGCGGGGACGACGTTCGGATGGGAACGCTACACCGGTCTCCACGGGCTTCGCATCGGCATTGACCGCTTCGGCGCCTCGGCCCCTGCGGTCGACCTATATGAGCATTTCGGGCTGACTGCCCCGAAGATCACTGAGCGCGTCCTCGCGCACCTAAAAATAAGGGAAACTGCATGACCAAAGTCGCCATTAACGGATTCGGCCGCATCGGCCGCCTTGTCGCCCGCGCCATCCTTGAGCGCAGCGATCATGACCTGGAATTGGTCGCGATCAACGACCTGGCCGACGCCAAATCTAATGCGATGCTGTTCAAGCGGGATAGCGTGCACGGGTTGTTCCCAGGTGATGTCAGCGCAGAAGGCGATTCAATGATCGTCAACGGCAAGCGCATCAAGGTGACCGCCGAGCGCGACCCGGCCAAGTTGCCGCACGCCGAACTCGGTGTCGACATTGCGCTCGAATGCACCGGCTTTTTTGCCGATCGCGAGGGCGGGCAGAAGCATCTCGACGCAGGCGCCAAGCGCGTGCTGATTTCCGCCCCGGCCAAGGGCGCCGACCTGACCGTCGTCTACGGTGTCAACCACGACAAGCTGACCGCGGAACATGTGATTGTTTCCAACGCCAGCTGCACCACCAACTGCCTGGCGCCTGTCGCCAAGGTATTGAACGACCTGGTCGGCATCGAGCGCGGGTTGATGACCACCATTCACGCCTACACCAACGACCAGAAGATCCTGGACCAGATCCATCCTGACATGCGCCGGGCCCGTGCCGCCGCCATGTCGATCATTCCGACCACCACCGGTGCTGCCCGCGCGGTTGGAGAGGTGCTTCCGGAACTCAAGGGCAAGCTCGACGGCTCGGCCGTGCGCGTGCCGACCCCGAACGTCAGCCTGATCGACCTGACCTTCACCCCCGGTCGCGACACCAGCAAGGAAGAGATCAATGGTGCACTAAAGGCAGCTTCCGAGAGCGGCCCCTTAAAGGGAATCCTTGCATACACCGACGAACCCTTGGTCTCGATCGACTTGAACGGCGATCCGGCCAGCTCGACCGTCGACAGCCTTGAGACCGCGGTGCTCGGAGGCAAGCTGGTCCGCGTAGTCAGCTGGTACGATAATGAGTGGGGCTTCTCGAACCGCATGGTCGATACCGCCGGCGCGCTCGCTAAGTTGATCTGAGCTGATGGCGGACGCCTTCAAGACACTTGATGACTTGCCGGACGACCTGACCGGCAAGCGGGTGTTGGTACGGGTCGATTTGAACGTGCCGATGCTGGATGGCACAGTCAGCGACGACACCCGTCTTCGTGCCGCAGTTCCGACCATTGCCGAGTTGAGCGACAAAGGTGCGATCGTCCTGCTGCTGTCGCATTTCGGCCGGCCCAAGGGGCAGAACCGGCCCGACATGTCGACTGCGCTGCTGGTCAAGCCGCTGGCCGAGCTGACCGGCCGCTCGGTTCGCTTCATCGAGGATTGCCAGGGCGAAGAAGCGGCGCGCGCGGTGTCGATCATGCTACCGGGTTCGATCGGCATTCTTGAGAACACTCGCTTCCACTTGGGCGAGGAAAAGAACGACCCGGAACTGGCCAAGGGCATGGCAGCGCTTGGCGACCTATACGTCAACGACGCCTTTTCCGTGTCGCACCGTGCTCATGCATCGACCGAAGGCATTGCCCATTTCCTTCCGGCTTTTGCCGGGCGGGCGATGGAGGCGGAGTTGACGGCCTTGCAGAAGGCGCTTGGCGCGCCTGACCGCCCGGTGGCGGCGGTGGTCGGTGGGGCAAAGGTCTCTACCAAGCTCGCCGTGCTCGGCAATTTGGTCGGAAAGGTCGATCATCTGATTATCGGCGGCGGCATGGCCAACACATTCCTTGCCGCGCGCGGCGTTGATGTCGGCAAGTCGCTTTGCGAGCATGACCTCGTTGGCGAGGCAGAGAGTATTTTCGAGCGCGCTGACGCGGCCGGTTGCACGATCCATCTACCGTACGATGTGGTCGTCGCGAAGGAATTCGCGCCAAATCCGCCGTCCTTGCGAACCTGCAACGTCCATGAGGTCGCGGCCGACGAGATGATCCTTGATGTCGGCCCATCCGCCGTGGAGGCGCTGGCCGACGCGCTCAAGACCTGCCGCACACTGGTCTGGAACGGGCCGCTGGGCGCATTCGAAATACCTCCGTTCGACGCCGCCACGGTGGCGCTTGCTCAAACCGCAGCGGCGCTGACCCAGGATGGCAGCCTGGTGTCGGTTGCGGGAGGCGGCGACACGGTCGCTGCCTTGAACCATGCTGGCGTCGCAGGAGACTTCACTTTTGTTTCAACCGCGGGCGGTGCCTTCCTCGAATGGATGGAGGGGCGGACGCTCCCTGGCGTTGCCGCGCTGCAGCACTAAGGCTGCGGCTGGCGAAGGAGCGGCACCAGCAACTTGTTGAGCCGCTCGACCCCGAGCAGGCCCGACTCCGCCGCACGGACCTGGCCGTTGCGGTCGATAACATAGGTGGTCGGTAGGCGATCCAGCGGCTCAAACGGCCCCCGAATACGTGAGAGCGGGTGGACACCCTTGCCCTTGAACGCTTCGCGAAGCTGAAAGTCGGTTAAATCTTCGGCGGGAATGGCAAGTATTTGCAAGCCGAGGTTGCGACGTTGCCGGTAATAATAGTCCAGCATCGCCACCTGCACGTCGCATGCCCCGCAATCGCGCATCCAATAGGTCAGCACCACCACCTGCCCGCGCAGATCGCGGATGCTAAGCGACTGTCCGCTCGCGGTCGTGAAGGTGGTATCGGCTACCAGCGTGCCCAGGCTGGGCGGCTTGGCCATTGCCGCGCCCGTGAACAGCAGGGCTCCGGCGGTTATCAAGACACGTAGGATCATCGTCAGTTCCTCCCCCCGACAGGCAGGACGCTGCCCCCGTCACCAGAACCGGTCAAGCGCCTCTCGATCAAGGGATGTGGTCGAATGCCAGCTTCGACCGGTTGCGAGTCCGGCAGGCCGGAGCTAGAGCGCGCCGCATATCCATCCAGATCAGCTTCCTAGGGGACCCCATGAACGCCACAGCGACCGCCAGCCGGCATGACGAAATGCTTCGCAAGATTGAGCAAGGGCAGGGCTTTATCGCAGCGCTCGACCAGAGCGGCGGCTCCACGCCCAAGGCTCTGAAGGGCTATGGCATCGAGGAAGGCGAGTGGGGCAGCGACGAGGAAATGTTCGGCCTGATCCATGCCATGCGCAGCCGGATCATTACCTCTCCGTCGTTCGGCAGCGGCAAGGTTATCGGCGCGATCCTGTTCGAACGCACCATGGAAGGAACGGTCGACGGCAAACCGACCCCGCAAGCCCTGATCGACCAGGGGGTGGTCCCGTTCATCAAGATCGACAAGGGTCTGGAGGAAGAGGCGAACGGCGTCCAGCTGATGAAACCGATGCCGGAACTCGATGCGCTGCTGATCCGCGCCAAGGGCCTCGGCGTGTTCGGGACCAAGGAGCGGTCGGTGATCAACCTCGCCAACCAGGCTGGTATTGCTGCCGTGGTTGCGCAGCAGTTCGAGGTCGCCCGCCAGGTACTGGCGCACGGCATGGTGCCGATCATCGAGCCGGAAGTGAACATCAAGAGCCCGGAGCGCGATGCCGCCGACCGCATCCTGCTTGCTGAAATCCTTAAGAGCCTCGACGCCATCCCTGAGGGCGAGCGGGTAATGCTGAAGCTGTCGCTGCCGGTTGAGGCAGGTCTGTTCCAGCCGCTGGTCGATCATCCCAAGGTGCTGCGTGTCGTCGCCTTGTCTGGCGGTTTCAGCCGCGCGGACGCTTGCATCGAGCTTGCCAAGAACTCGGGCATGATTGCCAGCTTCAGCCGCGCTTTGCTGTCCGACCTTCGCGCCCAGCAAAGCGACGAGGAGTTCGACCGCACGCTCGGCACCGCGATCGACGAGATTCACAGCGCCTCGGTGGCCCGAGGCCTATAGCCCGCCCTGGAAGTCGAAGGTAAATCGGTAAGCGCGGGGATCGGTTTGCGTCCCGGCGACTTTCGCTGGAACTGCTGCGACTAGGGTCAGCGCACCGTCGGCGACTTGCTGGGACTTGCCCAGCTCAAGTTCGAGCGTCCGGTGCCAGCTTCCGCCGCTGACCTCGCTGCGCACGACCAGCCTCCCTGCCCATACGCAGGTGACATCGGTCGGGCAGCGGCTGTCCTCGACCACCGAGATCGGTCGAACATGAAGGCCGTTGGCGTAGGCGGTCTGACCGAGAGCGGCCGACGGACCGGCCGTCGCCGGCGGTGCGGTCATGCATGCGGCAAGTGCGAATGCTGAGAATGGGGCAAGTGCTTTCATTGGACGCAGCTTCCGTTCCAGCTAATGAGCGGCGCATGAATGAAGACGATGTCGACCTTTCCGCCTTCCCGCCGCCGTTGCGAAAGGATCCTTGCCAGCTTTACCTGATCAGCCCGCAGGACGTGGGCGGAGTTTTCCCCGATCGATTGAAGGCGGCGCTCGCCGGCGGTCCGGTCGCGGCATTCCAGCTGAGGGTCAAGGATGTCGAGCAGCATGAGTTGGCACGGCTGGCCGAGCCGTTGCAACGCATATGCGCCGAAGCGGACGTTGCCTTTATCGTCAACGACAGCGTCAGTCTGGCCAAGCGGCTCGACACGGATGGCGTGCATCTCGGTCAGGGCGACGGCAATCCGCGCGAGGCCCGGGCTATCCTGGGACCGTCGAAGCAGATTGGAGTTACCTGCCATGCCAGTCGGCACCTTGCGATGGAAGCGGGCGAGGCGGGGGCCGACTATGTCGCGTTCGGCGCCTTCTACCCGACCACCACCAAGCCGAGCGAACATCGACCCGATCCGGCAATCCTAAGTTGGTGGTCATCGCTGTTCGAAATTCCGTGCGTCGCGATTGGTGGCATAACGCCGCAAAATGCCGCGCCGCTAGTCACCGCTGGCGCGGACTTCATTGCCGTCTGTAATGTGGTCTGGAGCAAGGAAGACCCATCGGGCGAAGTCGCGAAATTCGCCGAGCTGTTCGCTTCGACCTCCTGACGTTCTGAAACAAAGCGAGATGCTGTGGCGTTCCTTGGTGAAAATCCAAGGAGCCTGCCTGTGCCGCGTACCCCGATTCTGCCGATCCTGTCGTACTGCCTAGTTTTCGCAGCAACCACCGCAACCGCCCAACCCGGCTCGAATGTCTTCACGCCACCGGGCACCGCCAAGCCTGTCTGGGTGCAACCCGGAACGCCGGGTAGTCCGATCAACGGAGCGGTGTTCCATGCCCAGGTGCTGCTGAGCTCAGCCGGCTTTTCGTCAGGCGTGATCGACGGGAAAGACGGCATGTCGTTCAAGGCGGCGGTGCGCGGGTTCCAGCAGTCGCGCGGCCTGCCGGCGACAGGAAAACTCGACATCGCGACCCGCCGAGCGCTGCTCGATCGCAACCGGCCTTCTACCGTCAATGTGAAGCTCGGCCGCGCCGACATCGGCGGCAATTATGTTTATCCCTTTCCGAAGAAAGCCGAGGGGCAGGCCAAGCTGAAGTGGGCCGGATACCGAAACATGCTTGAAGAGGTTGCCGAGCGGTATCACACGACCCCCGACACGATCGTCGCGCTCAATGGGCCAACGGCGTTGATCGGCATCGGGCAGAACTTGCGCTTGCCCAACGTATTGCCAGCCAGCACCGACTACCAGGGCTCACCGCTCAAGCCTGAACATCGCGCCTGGTTCGTGAAACTCAATATCGACGCCAACGAGCCTCAGGGCGATCATGTCGTCATCGACAAGTCGGAAGGCTTGCTCAAGGTGATCGATGACGGCGACCGGCTGGTCGCTCAATTTCCGGTGACGACGGGTTCGCAGCATGACCCGCTGCCGCTCGGCAACTGGAAGGTCTCGACCTACGCCTTTTTGCCGCCGTTCCACTACCAGCCGGACCTGTTCTGGGATGTCGACGACAGCAAGGACGAGAAGATGCTCCCGCCTGGACCGAACGGGTTGGTCGGCGTTGCCTGGCTCGACCTCACCAAAGACCATTACGGCATTCATGGCACGCCCGAACCGCAAACGATCGGCCGGACCGAAAGTCACGGTTGTATTCGCATGACCAATTGGGACGTGCTCAGGCTTTCGCGGATGCTGAAGCCTGGATTCAAGGCCGAGTTCCGGGCCTGATGGATACGGTCGTCACCAAAATCGGCTGGACTGTGGTGATTGCCGTATTGATCGGCGCTTTTTCCATTTTCGCCTATAATATCGGCTATGGTTCCGGTCGTGGCGACGTGACGGTGGCCGGTGGAAAGCAGCTGTTCGACCCAAAGGGCGGACCACCGGTCATGGTTGCGGAGGGCGTTGTCGTCGGGCCCGCCGGCCTCGCCATTCCAGTTGTGGGCGTGAAGGCGGACCAGTTGGTCGATACCTACACGCAGGCGCGCGCCGGTGGGCAACGGACCCATGATGCGATCGACATCATGGCGCCGACCGGCCAGCCGGTGATTGCCGCCGCACCCGGCCGGGTCGAAAAACTGTTTTTCAGCGAGGGCGGCGGCGGGATCTCCGTCTACGTCCGGTCCGACGATGGGCGCTGGAGCTATTATTATGCCCATTTGAGCGCCTATGCGCCGGGGCTGCATGAGAACCAGCTCCTGCAGCGCGGCGCGCCGGTGGGCTATGTCGGCGCGACCGGTAATGCCAATCCGGCCGGTCCTCATCTCCATTTTGCTGTCAACCGCATGAACCCGGGGGAGAAATGGTGGCAGGGGACGCCGATCAATCCTTATCCGCTGCTTGCCGGAAAGCCAGTCACGCGATGACTAAGGTCGTTTCAGATCATTGATCTGAAACGTGAATCTTGGTCACCACAAGAGATGAAAGCCTGATTCACGCCATGGTGGGCAGCAAAGGCTTCCCACCACGGCGATCAGGCTTTATGGGCGCCGACTTGTTTGGGCGGCTTGCCGCCCACGGCTCTTTTTCATCTCTCAGGCATATAGGCGGATCACCTAATGAAGATCAGCGGCGTGGACATTCGTCCCGGTAACATCATCGAATATGAAGGCGGCATCTGGCGCGCCGTGAAAATCCAGCACACCCAGCCCGGTAAGGGCGGTGCCTATATGCAGGTCGAGCTGAAGAACCTTATCGACGGCCGCAAGAATAATGTGCGGTTTCGCTCGGCCGAAACGGTCGAGCGCGTCCGCCTCGACACCAAGGATTTCCAGTTTCTGTTCGCCGACGGCGACATGCTGACGTTCATGGACAAGGAAAGCTACGAGCAGATCAGCCTGCCGCGCGACCTGCTCGGTGATGCCGCCGCCTTCCTCCAGGATGGCATGGACGTGGTGATGGAGCTTCATGAGGAGCGGCCGATTTCGGTCCAGCTGCCCGACACGATCGAAGCGACGATCGTCGAGGCGGACGCCGTGGTGAAGGGCCAGACAGCCAGCTCAAGCTACAAGCCCGCGATGCTCGACAATGGCGTTCGCGTCATGGTCCCGCCGCATATCAGCGCGGGCACCAAGATCGTCGTCGACGTCTATGAACAGACCTACGTCCGGCGTGCCGATTAATGGTTTCCCATTCCGGCCTGATCACTGTCATGACCCGCGCGGTCCGCAAGGCGGCGCCGCGGCTTCGGCGGGACTATAACGAAGTCGAGCAGCTTCAGGTGTCGAAGAAGGGCCCGGCCGACTTCGTGTCGATGGCCGATAAGCGCGCCGAGACCACCCTGGTCGAGGAACTGCGCAATGCCCGGCCCGACTGGGGCATGTTGCTGGAAGAGAGCGGCGAGATTGCCGGCGATCCCTCGAAGCCGCGGTGGATCGTCGATCCGCTCGATGGAACGACCAACTTCCTCCACGGCGTCCCACATTTCTCAATCTCCATCGCGGTCGAGGAGCCGCTTCCCGGTGGCAAGACCGGCATCAGCCACGGCCTCGTCTATCAACCGCTGACCGATGAGACTTTCTGGGCGGAAAAGGGCCGTGGCGCATGGCTCAACGACCGGCGGCTTCGGGTTTCGGCGCGGCGCGACTTGTCGGAAGCGATGATCGGCACCGGTATTCCCCATTTCGGCCGCGGCGATGTCGCTCGCTGGTCGCGAATCTTTGGTGCAATCGCGCCCGAAGTAGCCGGGATCCGTCGATTGGGATCTGCCGCACTCGATCTCGCCTGGGTCGCGGCAGGCCGTTTCGATGGCTTCTGGGAAGACGATCTCGACATTTGGGATTCGGCCGCAGGCGTGCTGCTGGTCAAGGAAGCGGGCGGCTTCGTCAGCGATTACCGTGGCCAGGATCGCATGTACGAACGGCGTGAATATCTGGCTGCAAGCGGAGAGTTGCACAGCCGGCTGCACAAGCTGCTTGCCGGAGCGCTCCGTTAAGTCTTTTTGCGAGTCATTCTCACTGTTTCAGATGCTTGCCCCGATAGGGGCAGCGTCCTAGAGAGCCGCCAATCTGTAAGCCCACCGGGAGTCCTATCTTGGCAAGCGTTGCCGCCGGATATCTGCCGATCCTCTTGTTCCTGGCCGTCGCGCTTGCGCTGTCGGCTGCGTTCGTCGTGCTGCCGATGCTGGTCAGTCGCCTGACCGGCACGCACCGGCCGGACGCCGAGAAATTGAGCGAATATGAGTGCGGCTTCCCCGCATTCGAGGACAGTCGCGCCCAGTTCGACGTACGCTTCTACCTGGTCGCGATCCTGTTCATCGTCTTCGATCTGGAAGCGGCCTTCCTCTACCCCTGGGCGGTCAGCCTGATGGGCACTGGCTGGACCAGCTGGTTCGCGATGATGATCTTTCTCATCGAGCTTGCGCTGGGCCTTGCCTATGCCTGGAAGAAGGGAGCTCTCGAATGGGAGTGATGTTGAGCCCGGCCGAGGATCGCTTTCCGTCCGAGGAAGAGGTTGCTCGGGTTGCCGGACTTGTTCCGGGCAGCGTCGAAGAGGCCAAGTTCCTCGAGTTGCGCAAGGAATTGGACGAAAAGGGCTTCCTGGTCACCACGACCGAGGATCTGTTTACTTGGGCCCGGACCGGTTCCTTGTGGTGGATGACCTTCGGCCTCGCCTGCTGCGCGGTCGAGATGATCCATGTGAACATGCCGCGCTATGACCTGGAACGGTTCGGTGCGGCACCGCGCGCGTCCCCGCGCCAGTCCGATGTGATGATCGTCGCCGGGACGCTGTGCAACAAGATGGCGAGCGCGCTTCGCAAGGTTTACGACCAGATGAGCGAGCCGCGCTACGTCATCTCGATGGGCAGCTGCGCCAATGGCGGCGGTTATTATCATTACAGCTATTCGGTTGTCCGCGGTTGCGACCGTATCGTGCCGGTGGACATTTATGTTCCCGGCTGCCCGCCGACCGCCGAGGCCTTGCTCTACGGGATCATGCAGCTGCAGCGGAAAATCCGCCGCGAAGGGACGCTCGACCGGTGAGCAGCCCTGCGCCCCTGATCAAGGCCCGCGAAGGACTTGTTGACGCCTATCGCGTGGCAATCGGCGACGCGTTCGTGGCATCGCGCGATTATGTCGGCGAACTGACCGTCACCGTCACTCGCGATAGGCTGGTTGAGGCCTGCCGCATCGCCCGCGACAAGTTCGGCTATCAGCAGCTGATGGAGATCGCCGGGGTCGACTATCCCGAGCGGCCCGAGCGGTTCGAGGTGAATTACCACCTGCTTTCGGTCACCCATAATCACCGCATCCGCATCAAGGTCACGACCGACGAGGATACGCCGGTGCCAAGCGTTACCGGACTGTGGCCGGTAGCCGGCTGGCTCGAACGCGAAGTGTTCGATCTTTACGGCGTTACTTTCTCCGGCAATCCCGACCTCCGCCGCATCCTCACCGATTATGGGTTCGAAGGATATCCGCTGCGCAAAGACTTCCCGCAGACCGGTTATGTCGAGCTTCGCTATTCGGAAGCTGAGAAGCGCGTTGTTTATGAGCCAGTCCAGCTGCCCCAGGATTTCCGCAACTTCGACTTCCTGATGCCGTGGGAAGGCCCAGAATATCGGCTTCCCGGCGACGAAAAGGCAGAGGCGCAGGCACCTGGCGCGCCGAGCCCTGCGCCTGCCGGAGGACCGCAGAAAGTCGAGGCCAAGGCCCAGCCACCCCAGCCCAAGACGACCGACACGCCTGCAAAGACCGGCGCTGGCGCCAAGGCCAACAAGGCGGCGACGAAGAAGAGCAAGGCCGCACCAAAGGCCAAGGCATCCACCAAGCCGCGCGCCAAAAAGGGTGACGCATGACCACCCAGATCGATATTCTGGTCGGCTCTCCAACCGACAAGCTTGCCCCCGGCAACAAACCCACCGCGGGCGACCAGACCGTCAGCAACTACACGATCAACTTCGGCCCGCAGCATCCGGCCGCGCACGGCGTTCTGCGTCTGATCATGGAGCTGGACGGGGAGATCGTCGAGCGGGTCGATCCGCATATCGGCCTGCTTCATCGCGGCACCGAAAAGCTGATCGAATATCGCACCTATGCTCAGGCGCTGCCTTACTTCGACCGGCTCGATTACTGCTCGCCGATGTGCATGGAGCACAGCTACGTCCTCGCCATCGAGAAATTGATGGGCCTCGAGGTGCCGCTGCGCGCGCAATATGTCCGGGTGTTGATGGCGGAGCTGACCCGCATTTCCAACCATATGCTGAACCTCGGCAGCCACATCATGGACGTGGGCGCGATGACGCCCAACCTGTGGCTGTTCGAAGTGCGCGAGGATACGCTGCAGCTGTACGAGGCGGTGTCGGGCGCGCGAATGCACGCCAATTACTTCCGCGTCGGCGGCGTGCACCAGGATATTCCGGAGAAGGTGCTGGCCGACATGGCGACCTTCCTCGACAAGCGCATGCCGCTGTTCGAGGACGCGATTTCGCTGGTCGCCGACAATCGCATCTTCAAGCAGCGCAACGTCGACATCGGCACGGTCAGCAAGGAGGACGCGCTGGCCTGGGGCTTCTCCGGCCCGATGATCCGCGCAGCGGGCATTCCGTGGGATTTGCGCCGCTCGCAGCCCTATGAAGTCTATGACCGGATGGAGTTCGACATTCCGGTCGGCACCAGGGGCGACTGCTACGACCGCTTCATGGTCCGGGTCGAGGAAGTGCGGCAATCGGCGCGGATCATGCGCCAGTGCCTCAAGGAAATGCCGTCCGGCCCGATCGCGACCTTGGACCGTAAGGTGTTCCCGCCCAAGCGCGCCGAGATGAAGCAGTCGATGGAAGCGCTGATCCATCACTTCAAGCTCTATACCGAAGGCTATCACGTCCCCGCTGGCGAGGTTTACGTCGCGACCGAAAGCCCCAAGGGCGAGTTCGGCGTCTACCTTGTCGCGGACGGAACCAACAAGCCCTATCGCTGCAAGATCCGGCCGACCGCGTTCAGCCATCTGCAGGCGATGGACTTCATGATGAAGGGCCACATGCTCGCCGACACCACCGCGGTGCTGAGCGCCATCGACGTCGTCTTCGGGGAGTGCGACCGCTAATGGCTGAACGTCAGTTCCATCCCGACACGCCCGAGCTCCGCGCCGAGTGGGACGGCTTCGCCTGGACCGAGGCCAACGCCAAGGCCGCGGCGGAGATCGTCGCCCGCTATCCGGCGGGGCGGCAGGCATCCGCCTCGATTCCGTTCCTTGACTTGGCCCAGCGTCAGGTCGGCGCGATGACCGACACCCAGGGCTGGCTGCCGATCCCGGTGATCGAATTCGTCGCGCGGGAGCTCGACATGCCGCCGGTCCGAGTGATGGAGGTCGCCAGCTTCTACACCATGTTCAACCTCGCTCCGGTGGGCAAATTCCACGTCCAGGTGTGCGGCACCACGCCCTGCATGCTGCGCGGGTCGGATGACGTGCTTTCCGCCTGCTTCAAGCGAGGGATGAAGAAGGGCCATACCACCGAGGACGGCTTGTTCACCCTGACCGAGGTCGAATGCCTCGGCGCCTGCGCCAACGCGCCGATGGTCCAGATCAACGACGACAATTATGAGGACCTGACCGAGGACAGCATGGGCAAGATCCTCGACGCGCTTGCCGCCGGGCAGACGCCCAAGCCTGGACCGCAGGTTGACCGCACGACCAGCTGCCCCGAAGGCGGCCCGACCACGCTCAAGAAAATGGCCGAGCGCAATTACGACTATCGGGGGCAGTGGTGATGAAAGACATCCTGAAAGCCGTCGTCGCAATCATCATCGTCGTGATCGCGTTCAAGATCATCACCGGCATCATCGGCCTGTTGATCGGCGTCGCGATTGCCGGGCTGGTCGTCTACGGCGGCGTCAAGCTGCTGGAGGGCCGTAAGTGACCGGCATCACCTCCCTCACCGACAAGGATCGGATCTTCACCAACCTCTACGGCTTCCAGGGTGCGGACCTGAAGTCGTCGCAGGCGCGCGGGGATTGGGACAACACCGCCGGCCTGATGAAGATCGGCCAGGATGAGATCATCGAGGTGGTCAAGGCGTCGGGCCTGCGCGGCCGCGGCGGCGCGGGCTTCCCGACCGGCATGAAGTGGAGCTTCATGCCCAAGGCACCGACCGCCGGACGTCCCAACTTCCTGGTGATCAACGCCGACGAGTCAGAGCCGGGCAGCTGCAAGGACCGCGAAATCCTTCGCCACGATCCGCACAAGCTGGTCGAAGGCGCGCTGATCGCCGGTTTCGCGATGCGCGCGCGCGCCGGCTACATCTATGTCCGCGGCGAATTCATCGTCGAGACCGAAGCGCTTCGCAAAGCCGTCGCTGAGGCTTATGACGCCGGCCTGCTCGGCAAGAACGCCGCCGGATCGGGATATGACTTCGACCTGTTCGTCCACCGCGGCGCAGGCGCCTACATATGCGGCGAAGAGACGGCGATGCTCGAAAGCCTGGAAGGCAAGAAGGGCCTGCCGCGCCTGAAGCCGCCGTTCCCGGCCGGCGCGGGCCTCTATGGCTGCCCGACCACGGTCAATAATGTCGAGAGCATTGCGGTGGTGCCGACCATCCTCCGCCGCGGCGCAGCCTGGTTCGCGAGCTTCGGGCGGGAGAAGAACGAAGGCACCAAGCTGTTCCAGATCAGCGGCCATGTGAACTGCCCATGCGTGGTCGAGGAAGCCATGTCGATCCCGTTCCGTGAGTTGATCGACAAGCATGCCGGCGGCATCCGTGGCGGCTGGGACAACCTCCTCGCCGTGATCCCCGGCGGATCGTCGGTGCCGCTGGTACCGGCCGAGCAGATCATGGACGCCCCGATGGATTTCGACGGGCTGAAGGACCTCGGCTCGGGCCTCGGCACGGCGGCGGTGATCGTGATGGACAAGTCGACCGACATCGTCCGCGCGATCAGCCGCATCAGCTACTTCTACAAGCATGAAAGCTGCGGCCAGTGCACCCCGTGCCGCGAAGGCACCGGCTGGATGTGGCGGACGATGGAGCGCCTTCGCGAAGGCGACGCCCAGGTGTCGACCATCGACAAGCTCTACGACGTCACCAAGCAGATAGAGGGCCACACCATCTGCGCGCTCGGCGACGCTGCCGCCTGGCCCATCCAGGGCCTGATCAAGCACTTCCGCCCCGAGCTCGAGCGCCGCATCGCCGAGCGGCAAGGCGATGTGCGGGAGGCGGCGGAGTGATCGGAATCCAAAATGCGGAGCCGCGGGGGCGGCGGGAGAGGGGCGTAATGCGTAACCTGCTTTTTGGCTTGATCCTTGGGATGGCCGCGTCGTCTGCCGTTCTGGCCGATCCGCCAACCGGTTCGCGGCTCGGCAGCCGGTTTGCCGGAAGCATCAAATATTCCGAAGAGGAGGCCGATAACTCGGCGACCAAGATGGCGTCCTGCCTGGTCACCAAGCGGCCAACAGCGGCGCGGGCTTATCTCGACGCCTACTCGGCCGATGAATCGGACAAACAGCGCAACGAACTATTCCAAGACGTCTCTTGCCTGTCGTTTGTGGGCTTCAGCGGCATGTCCGATACCATGCAGGTTAGCTTCCCTCGCGACGTGATCCGGGGCAAATTCGCCGAGGCATTCCTCAAGGACCAGTCGAGTGCGATCGCGGCGCTTCCGGCGCTGCCGCTGGTCAAGGACTATTCGCGGCCCTGGTTCGCGGCGACCGGCCGAAGCCCGGTTATCGACGAAATGGGCGCCTGTGTTGTCGACACCAATCCAAATGGAGCCGCAGCTATTCTGGCGACATCCGCCTACTCCAAGGAAGAGGCGGCTGCGTTCGGCGGCGCAATGCCGAGCCTGGCAACTTGCCTTCGTGCCGGTGCCAAGCTGCAAGCCAATCGTCAGGCGCTCCGCGCCGCGCTGGCGGACGCGCTGTATCAGCGCCTGACCAAGCCGGCGCCGGCTGTGCAACTGGCCGAGGCGGAGGCGCGGACTCGGCAGGTTCGCGTTGCGTTCAAGAAGTTCGCTGAGTGCGTCGTGAGCAAAAATGAGCGTGATGCGCAGATCTACGTCATCGAGGATTTGAGCGAACAGGAAACGACGCGCCTTCGTAATAAAATGTTGGATGGGGCCTGCTGGCGCGCCTCAACTGGTTTGCAACCCCCGATTGCAACGACGGGTTTGAAACTTCAGGGCATCCTGGCTGAGGTATTACTGGCGGCGGAGCCGACCCGCGGGCCGTTGCAGGATCCCAAGAACATCGCGCCATTGAATCATGAGCCCGTCAACGCGGCGGAACGGCGGCGGGTAGACGCCGACACGCTGAAATTCATGGACGCAATGTACATGCTCTTTAAGGCTGGCGAGTGCGTCGTGCGCGCTGACGTCAATGGGGCAGACCGCCTTCTGAAAAGTGGTTTGAATTCTCGTGAAGAATCCGAGGCTTTGATGGCCCTCAAGCCTGCGTTCGATGGCTGCCCCAAGTGGGAATCCAGTTACGCCGCAAGCATCGATGAGCTTCGCGCCACCATTGCTGCGAACTATTACCGCCTGGGCCATGCGCGGAGCACCGCTACCAGTGCGGCTGGAGGCACGAAATAATGCCTAGAGTTACCGTCGACGGCGTTGAGATAGAGGTTCCGCAGGGCGCGACCGTGCTGCAGGCGTGCGAGCTGGCGGGGAAGGAAATCCCGCGCTTCTGCTACCATGAGCGTCTCAGCATTGCCGGCAATTGCCGCATGTGCCTCGTCGAGGTCGCGCCGGGGCCGCCCAAGCCGCAGGCGAGTTGCGCGCTTCCCGCCGCGGAAGGGCAGACGATCCGAACCGACACGCCGATGGTCAAGAAGGCGCGCGAAGGGGTGATGGAGTTTTTGCTTATCAACCACCCGCTCGACTGCCCGATCTGCGACCAGGGCGGGGAGTGCGACTTGCAGGATCAGGCGATCGCTTATGGCCGCGGCCACTCGCGCTTCGAAGAAAATAAGCGGGCGGTCGACGACAAATATTTCGGTCCGATCGTCAAGACGGCGATGACGCGCTGCATCCAGTGCACCCGCTGCGCGCGCTTCGCCGATGAAGTGGCGGGGACGCCGGAGATCGGCATGCTCTATCGCGGCGAAGACGCGCAGATCACCACCTACCTCGAAAAGGCCTTCCACTCGGAGCTGGCTGGGAATTTGGTCGATCTCTGCCCGGTCGGTGCGCTGCTGTCGAAGCCTTACAGCTTCGAGGCGCGGCCGTGGGAGTTGCGCAAGGTTCCGGGCATTGACGTGATGGACGCGGTCGGCACCAACATCCGCATGGACGTCCGCCAGCGCCAGGTGATGCGCATCCTGCCGCGCATCAACGATGCGGTGAACGAGGAATGGGCGCACGACAAGACGCGCCACCATGTCGACGCGCTGGTCAGGGGCCGCCTCGACCGGCCGTGGGTTCGCGAAAAAGGCAAGCTGCGCGAGGCATCGTGGTCGGAGGCGCTCGACGTCTTTGCCAAGCAATTCAAGAAGGCCGGCAAGAAGGTCGCGGCCATCGCCGGCGATTTGCTCGATGCCGAAACCATGTATGCGGCCAAGGCGCTGCTGGCTGGCGCAGGCTCGAAGCTGCTCGAAGGGCGGCAGACCGGCCTCGACTATGACGTGACCAGCCTCGCTGCCGTGCGGTTCAACACGCCGCTGGCCGAACTGGAAAATGCCGACGTCGTGCTGCTTGTCGGCAGCAACCCGCGCTGGGAAGCGCCGCTGGCCAACACCCGCGTCCGCAAGGCGGTGCGGCGCGGGGCCAAGGTCTTCGCCATCGGGCCGGACGTCGACCTTACCTACAAGGTAGAATGGCTGGGCAATGACCTATCATTGATCGGCAAGCTGCCCAAGGCGGCTGCTGACGCGATCAAGGCTGCGAAGAAACCCGTGATGATCGTCGGCCCGGGCGCGCTCGGGGCAGGGGCGCTTGGCGCCGCGCTGGCCGCATCCGGCGCGTTCATGCGTGACGGCTGGAACGGCTTCAACGTGCTGCACATCGCGGCGGCGCGGATGGCGAGCCTGATGCTCGGATATGCCCAGAAGGGTGGCATTGCCGACATCGAAAAGGCCAAGCCGGAACTGGTGATCCTGCTTGGCGCCGACGAGGCCGCGGCCGACCGGTTCAAGGGTGCCTATAAAGTCTATGTCGGCCATCATGGCGATGCCGGCGCGGCCAATGCCGACCTGGTCCTTCCGGGCGCGGCCTATGCCGAGAAGCACGGCACCTACGTCAACATCGAGGGACGTGTGCAGCGCGGCGAGCGCGCCGCCTTCGCGCCGGGCGATGCGCGCGAGGACTGGACGATCTTCCGGGCATTAAGCGACCTCATTGGCAAGCCGCTGCCGTTCGATCGCTTCGACCAGCTGCGGGCGGCAATGATCGCCGAAGTTCCGGAGCTGGGGCACGAGGGGATTATCGACATGCCCTGGGCGCCGCCCAAGCTCGACGCCAAGGCGTCAGGCCCGGTCGCCTATCCGCTCAAGGATTTCTACCTGACCAACGCCATCTGTCGCGCCAGCCCGACCATGCGCCGCTGCTCGGAAGAGCTGGTGCAGGGCCGCGAATATCTGGAGGCCGCGGAATGACCGCCTGGTTCCAGGGCACATGGCTCGGAGAAGGCGGCGGCTGGTTCCTCGCCAATCTCATCCTGATTCTGCTGATTGCCCTGCCACTGATGCTGGCGGTGGCGATGATCATATATGCCGAGCGCAAGATCTGGGCAGCCATTGCGCTCCGCCGGGGCCCCAACGTGGTCGGCCCGTGGGGCCTGCTGCAAAGCTTCGCCGACGGCCTCAAGGTCTTCCTTAAGGAAACGATCATCCCGAGCAGCGCCAACAAGGGGCTGTTCCTGATTGCGCCGATCATCACCTTCACGGTGGCGCTGATCGTCTGGGCAGTAGTGCCGTTCGACGTCGGCGTGGTGCTGACCGACATCAATGTCGGCCTGCTCTATATCCTCGCGGCGAGCTCGCTCGGCGTCTACGGCGTGATCATCGCCGGCTGGGCATCCAACTCCAAATATCCCTTCTTCTCCGCGCTGCGTGCAGCGGCGCAGATGGTCAGCTATGAAGTGTCGATCGGCTTCGTGCTGATCTGCGTCGTGCTCTATGCCGGCACTTTCAACCTGACCGGGATCGTCATGGCGCAGAAGGGCAACATCTTCGGCATCCTGAACGGCTACGCCTTCAACCCGCTGCTGTTCCCGATGGCGGTGGTATTCCTGATCAGCTCGATGGCCGAAACCTTCCGCACCCCGTTCGACCTGGTCGAGGCGGAGAGCGAGCTCGTCGCCGGCCACCAGACCGAATATTCGTCGATGAGCTTCGCGCTGTTCTGGCTCGGCGAATATGCCAACGTCATCCTGATGTGCGCGCTGAACGCCATCCTGTTCTGGGGCGGGTTCCTGCCACCGTTGAACCTCGACTTCCTCTACGGCTTCACCCTGTTCGACCATTATTTCTCGCTTGGATGGGTCTGGCTCATCCTGAAAATGTGCTTCTTCTTCTTCGTTTTCGGTTGGGTGAAGGCGACCGTGCCCAGGTACCGCTATGACCAGCTGATGCGGCTGGGCTGGAAGATCTTCCTGCCGCTGTCGCTGCTGTTCGTTGTCCTTATCTCGGGCTGGATCATGTGGACCCGTTATGGAGTAGCGGCATGATCGCGCGCACCATCAAGGCCTTCACGCTGTGGGAATTCGTCAAGGCGCATGCCCTGACCCTCAAATATTTCTTCAAGCCCAAGGCGACGATCAACTATCCCTATGAGAAGACGCCGCAGTCGCCGCGCTTCCGGGGCGAGCATGCGCTGCGCCGCTATCCCAACGGCGAAGAGCGCTGCATCGCCTGCAAATTGTGCGAGGCGATTTGCCCTGCGCAGGCGATCACGATCGAGGCCGAACCGCGCGAGGACGGCAGCCGGCGCACCACCCGCTATGACATCGACATGGTGAAGTGCATCTATTGCGGCCTGTGCGCAGAAGCCTGCCCGGTCGACGCCATCGTCGAGGGACCAAACCTGGAATTCGCGACCGAAACGCGTGAAGAGTTGCTCTACGACAAGGCCAAGCTTCTGGCCAACGGCGACCGCTGGGAGCAAGCGATCGCCGCCAACCTTGCCGCCGACGCGGCGTACCGTTAAGCGCCGCCGCCAACCGGGGATCCGATGATTGCAATTTTCGCCTTTTATTTGTTCGCGACGCTGACCATCGCTTCGGCGGTGCTCGTCATCTTCGCGCGCAATCCGGTGCATAGCGTGCTGTGGCTGATCCTCGCCTTTTTCAACGCCGCCGGCCTGATGCTGATCCTCGGTGCCGAGTTCATTGCGATGCTGCTGGTGATCGTCTACGTCGGCGCCGTGGCGGTGCTGTTCCTGTTCATCGTCATGATGCTCGACATCGATTTCGCCGCACTGCGATCCGGCTTCACCCGCAACCTGCCGTTCGGCCTGGTGGTGGCGCTGGTGCTGCTGGCGGAGATCATCGTCGCAGTTTCGGCATGGAAGGCAGGCCCGGTGACCGGCGGCGTCCAGCCGGCGGCGACCAACCAGCCCAACATCGAGGCGGTCGGCGAGCTGCTCTACACCCGCTACCTGTTCCCGTTCGAAATCGCTGGCCTCATCCTGCTGGTGGCGATGATCGGCGCGATTGTGCTGACCCACCGTAGCCGCGGCGACGTCCGCGGGCAGAAGGTGTGGAAGCAGGTCGACCGCCGCCCAGAAGACGCGATCCGGAACCTTCAGCCGAAGGTGGGTGAGGGGGTGAAGCTGTGATCGGCCTGACCCATTATCTCGCCGTCGCGGCGATCCTGTTCACGCTCGGCGTGCTCGGCATCTTCCTCAATCGCCGCAACATCATCCTGATGCTGATGGCGATCGAGCTCATCCTGCTCGCCGTGAACATCAACCTGGTCGCATTCAGCGCCTTCCTCGGCGACCTGGTCGGCCAGGTCTTCGCCATGTTCGTGCTGACGGTTGCCGCCGCAGAGGCCGCTATCGGCCTCGCCATCCTTGTCATCTTCTTCCGTCGCCGCGGTTCGATCGCGGTCGATGACGTCAACCGGATGCGCGGCTGATGCACCCTGTAATCTTCATCGTTTTCCTGCCGCTCCTGGCTGCGATCATCGCTGGCCTTGGCGGTCGCGTGATCGGCAAGACCGCTTCCAAGGTGGTTACGACCGGCTCGCTGTTCATCGGTGCGGCCCTGAGCTGGCCGATCTTCTTCAGCTATCTCGGCGGCCATGCGGAACCGCAGGTCATTCCAGTGCTGGAGTTCATCAAATCGGGCGCGCTCGATGTCGACTGGGCACTAAGGGTCGACGCGCTGACCGCGGTAATGCTGGTGGTGGTTACGACGGTGTCGAGCCTCGTCCACCTCTACAGCTGGGGTTATATGGAGGAGGACCCGAGCCAGCCTCGCTTCTTCGCCTATCTGTCGCTGTTCAGCTTCGCCATGCTGATGCTCGTGACCGCTGACAGCCTGGTGCAGATGTTCTTCGGCTGGGAAGGTGTTGGCCTCGCCTCCTATCTCCTGATCGGCTTTTGGTACCACAAGCCCTCGGCCAACGCCGCGGCGCTCAAGGCATTCGTGGTCAACCGCGTCGGCGACTTCGGCTTCTCGCTCGGCATCTTTGGCACCTTCCTGGTGTTCGGAACCGTGTCGATCCCGGCGATCCTTGCCGCCGCGCCGTCGATGGCCGGATCGACCATCCATTTCGCCGGCATGACTGTCGAAACGATGACCTTGCTCTGCCTGCTGCTGTTCGTCGGGGCGATGGGCAAGTCGGCCCAGCTGGGACTTCACACCTGGCTACCAGACGCGATGGAAGGCCCGACCCCGGTCAGCGCGCTGATCCATGCGGCGACGATGGTCACTGCCGGCGTGTTCATGGTTTGCCGTCTTTCGCCGATGTTCGAAGTGTCGCCAACGGCACTTACCGTCGTCACCTATGTCGGCGCGGCGACTGCCATCTTCGCCGCGACCGTCGGCACGGTGCAGAACGACATCAAACGGGTGATCGCCTATTCGACCTGCTCTCAGCTCGGCTACATGTTCTTCGCCGCGGGCGTCGGCGCGTACGGCGCCGCGATGTTCCACCTGTTCACCCATGCCTTCTTCAAGGCGCTGCTCTTCCTCGGCGCGGGTTCGGTCATCCACGCGATGCACCATGAACAGGACATGCGTTACTATGGCGGCTTAAGGAAGGAGATCCCGATCACCTTCTGGACGATGATCGCCGGGACGCTGGCAATCACCGGCGTCGGCCTGTTCGGAGTCGGGTTCGCCGGATATCACTCCAAGGACGCGATCATCGAGAGCGCTTTCGCCAGCGGAACGGTCCATGGCACCATCGCTTACGCGGTCGGCATTGGTGCCGCGCTCCTAACCAGCTTCTACAGCTGGCGCCTGATCTTCCTGACCTTTTACGGCAAGCCGCGCTGGGCCGGCAGCGAGCATATCCAGCACGCGGTTCATCATGTGCATGAAGATGCAGGCGAAATGGCGTCCGATCATGACAGCGCCCAGGACCATGGCGTGCCAAAAGTTGAGGGGACGGCCGGCTACCATCCCCACGAAAGTCCATGGGTAATTCTTGCTCCGCTCGTCCTGCTGTCGCTGGGCGCGGTGTTCGCCGGCTTCCTGTTCAACGGCGCGTTCATTCAGCCCGAGGGCGGACCGGAATTCTGGCGTGGCAGCGTCGCCTTCAGCGAGCATCTGGCGCATGCGATGCACGAGGTGCCAGCGTGGGTGAAATGGTCGCCGTTCGTCGTGATGCTGATCGGCCTCGCAATCGCCTATCGCAACTATATCGCAAAGCCGGATGCCCCGGCGGCGTTCGTCGCCATGTTCCCGGGCATCCACAAATTCCTGATGCACAAATGGTATTTCGACGAGCTCTACGACATTATCTTCGTCCGCCCGGCCATGGCGCTCGGCCGTTTCTTCTGGAAGCGTGGCGACGAGCAAACCATCGATCGCTTCGGCCCGCACGGTGCGGCCTATGCGGTCGACGTCGGCAACCGCATCACGACCCGGCTGCAGTCGGGCTATGTCTATAGCTATGCCCTTGTCATGTTGCTCGGCCTGATCGGCGCCGCGACCTGGGTCTTCTGGTGGGTGCGATGAGCGGCCAAATGACCGGCATTCCGATCCTTTCCATTCTGGTCGCGCTGCCGCTGATTGCGGGCATCGTCGCGCTATTCCTGTCGGCCAGCGGAGCGCGGTGGCTGGCGCTAGTCACGACGCTGGTCAGCTTCGCCCTCGGCGTATGGCTGTGGAGCGCCTACGATCCGGGCGGGTCGCAATGGCAGTTTGTAGAGCATTATGCGCTGGGCGGCGGCATTGCCTGGGCGATGGGCATCGACGGCATCGCGCTGATGCTGATCATGCTGACCCTGTTCCTGATGCCGATCTGCATCGGTGCCAGCTGGCGCGCGATCGAGAAGCGCGTGCCGGAATATATGGCGTCATTCCTGATGATGCAGGCGCTGATGATCGGCGTGTTCACGGCGCAGGACCTGCTGCTGTTCTACATCTTTTTCGAAGGCGGCCTCATTCCGATGTACCTCATCATCGGCATCTGGGGCGGGGCCGAACGGATCAAGGCCAGCTATAAATTCTTCCTCTACACGCTGGCCGGGTCGGTGCTGATGCTGATCGCCATGCTGGCGATGATCCTGACCGCCGGCACGACCTCGATCCCGGCGCTGATGGCCTATGACTTCGCGCCAAGCCTGCAATGGTGGCTGTGGCTCGCTTTCTTCGCTTCGTTCGCGGTAAAGATGCCGATGTGGCCGGTCCACACCTGGCTTCCCGATGCCCACGTGCAGGCACCGACCGCCGGTTCGGTGATCCTGGCGGGCGTGCTGCTGAAGATGGGCGGTTACGGTTTCATCCGATTTTCGCTCCCGATGTTCCCCGAAGCATCGGCCGAGTTCATTCCGTTCGTTTATGTGCTGAGCGGGATCGCGGTCGTCGTCACCTCGCTGATCGCGCTGGCCCAGCACGACATGAAGAAGCTGATCGCTTATTCGTCGGTTGCCCACATGGCGTTCGTTACTTTCGGCCTGTTCGCCTTCAACCGGCAGGGCATCGAAGGTGCGATGATCGTCATGCTCAGCCACGGCCTGGTGTCGGGCGCATTGTTCCTGTGCGTCGGTGTCATCTACGACCGCCTGCACACCCGCGAAATCAGTCGTTACGGCGGGCTGTCCGACAATATGCCCAAATATGCGCTGCTGTTCATGGTCTTCACCATGGCCAGCGTCGGCCTGCCCGGAACCAGCGGTTTCGTCGGCGAATTCCTCAGCCTTGTGGGGCTCTATGCGGTGTCGACCTGGGCGGCGGTCGTTGCCACCACCGGCATCATCCTTGGCGCCGCTTATATGCTCTACCTCTACTGGCGCATTTGCTACGGCAAGCTGGTCCACGCCGACGCAGCCGCCATGAAGGATTTGAGCGGCCGCGAAATGTGGCTGCTCGCGCCGATCGCCGCAGTGGTCTTTTGGATGGGCGTCTATCCGGAAAGTTTCCTTCGCCCGATGCGTGCCGACGTGGGCCGCCTGCTCGAACGGATCGATCGCGCCAAGCCTGCAGGTGACTCGCACCTGACTGCCGGCAAGCCGGCACCTGCCACACCAGCTCACGCGGAAGCGCATTGATGAACCTCGCGCCAATCCTACCCGAACTCATCCTGACGGTCGGCGCGATCGTGCTGATGATGGTCGCCGCCTTCATGGGGCGCCGCGGCAGCGCACTGTGCAGCTGGGCATCGGTGGCCCTCCTGCTCGGCGCCTCGGTGACTCTCCTCGGCGAGCCGCAGAGCGCCGGGGCCTTGTTCGGCGGGTTGATCCAGGCCGACGGGTTCGGCGCGTTCGGCAAGCTGGTCATCTACCTCTGCGCTGCCGTTGCAATCGTCATGGCGCACAATTGGTTCGAGCGGGACTTCGAGCATGCCGCCGAATATCCGGTTCTGATCCTGTTGTCGGCGATCGGCATGTCGGTGATGGTCTCGGCCACTAGCCTCATCTCGCTCTATGTCGGCCTGGAGCTGCAGAGCCTGTCGGCTTATGTGCTCGCCGCCTACCGCCGTACCGACGACCGATCCGCCGAAGCCGGTCTCAAATATTTCGTCCTCGGCGGGCTTGCGTCAGGCATCCTGCTCTATGGCATCTCGCTGCTCTACGGCTTCACAGGAACCACCCAGTTCGAAGGCGTCGCGGCGGCTTTCGCCCGCGAAGGCACTCAGTCGATCGGCCTGTTGTTCGGCCTGGTGTTCCTGCTCGCCGGCCTGGCGTTCAAGATCAGCGCGGTACCGTTCCACATGTGGACGCCCGACGTTTACGAAGGCGCGCCGACCCCGGTGACCGCCTTCTTCGCATCGGCGCCCAAGGTCGCCGCCGTCCTGCTTAGCGTTCGCGTCTGCCTCGACGCTCTGGCACCCGCGATCGATGCCTGGCGGCAGATCATGATCTTCGCCGCGCTGGCCTCGATCCTTCTCGGCGCGGTCGCCGCCTATGGCCAGACCAACATAAAGCGACTGCTGGCCTATTCCTCGATCAACAATGTGGGCTTCGCGCTAATCGGCCTGGTTGCCGGCGGCGTAGCGGGGGCATCCGCGGTTCTGTTCTACATGGCGGTCTATGTTGTCATGACATTGGGCGCCTTCCTTTGCGTCCTGCGAATGAAGGATGAAAAGGGCGAGTCGATCGAGGGGATCGACAGCCTGTCCGGCCTGTCCCAGACCCGCCCTGGCCTCGCCCTGGCCCTTGCCACATTCATGCTGAGCCTGGCGGGCATTCCTCCGCTGTTCGGATTCTGGCCCAAGTTGATGGTGTTCAACGCTGCTGTTGCCGAAGGGCTCTATCCCTTGGCGGTGGCCGGCATTCTCGGCACCGTCGTAGGCGCCTTCTATTATCTGAAGATCGTCAAGGTCATGTATTTCGACGCGCCCGGTCGTCCCTTGTCCAAACCCGGCAGCGCGGTTGAAAGCGGATTGATCGTGATTGCCGCGCTGATCGTCTCGCCCCTCGGCTATTTGCTGATTCGCCCGCTCGGCCAGCTGACGAACAACGCAGCGGGGTCACTCTTCTGAGCCGCATCCAAATCGTCGAGCAGCTGCGGTCGACAAACTTCGCTCTGCTTGCAGATACCACTGCGGTCGAATCTGATTGGCTGGTCGCATTGCGCCAGGAGGGCGGTCGCGGTCGTCATGGCCGGCCATGGGAATCGATCGAAGGCAATTTCTTCGGTTCGACCCTGATCCAATTGAGGCCCGATGACCCGCCGGCGCCCTCCCTGGCGCTTGCCGCCGGCCTAGCACTAATCGAGGCAGTCGAAGTCGCCGCTCCGAACGCGCAATTGGCGCTCAAATGGCCCAACGACCTGATGCTCGGCGATGCCAAGCTCGCGGGGATCCTGCTCGAACGGTCCGGGGACCGGGTCGTCGCGGGTTTCGGTGTCAATCTGGCGGGTGCTCCGCAGATTCCGGGAAGGAAGACGGCGGCACTGAGTCCTGCCCAAGCTATTGCGCCGCAAGTCTTTGCGCCGTTGATTGCAGGCAAGTTCTCCCAGGTTCTCGCACTTTGGCGAACGGCTGATCCGTCTGCCTTTAGCCAGGCCTGGATGGCACGCGCCCACCCCATTGGCACGACCCTGGAAGTGCATAGCGGGCCGGGCGAGCGCGTTAGTGGATCGTTCGACGGTATCGAACGCGACGGCGCCATGCGGCTGAAGCGCAAGGACGGCATGATCGACATTATCCGCGCAGGCGACGTCAGCCTTGGCTGACCCTCGCAATTGACGGCGCTTCGGGTTAGGGGCGCACCCATGCTGCTCGCGATCGATGCCGGAAACACCAATCTTGTCTTCGCTTTGGTCGACGACGGCGACATCAAGGCGCGCTGGCGGATCGCGACCGACCCCCGCCGCACCGCGGACGAATATGCCGTATGGCTGCACCAGCTGCTCGAACTTGAAGGCTATCAGCGCGGCGACATAGCCATGGTCATCATCGGCACCGTTGTCCCTCGGGCGCTTCATAACCTCGAAGTGCTCAGCGAGAAATATTTCGGCGTGAAGCCGCTGGTCGCGGGGCAGGGCGAGGCTGCATGGCCGATCGAGCTGGACGTGCCGGAACCCGAAAGCGTCGGCGCCGATCGGGCGCTCAACGCCATGGGGGCGCATGCCCGGCACGGCGGCGACCTGGTTGTCATCGATTTCGGAACCGCGACGACGTTCGATGTCGTGGATTTCTCGGGCACTTATAAAGGCGGCATCATTGCTCCGGGTATCATCCTCAGCCTCGACGCACTGGTTTCGGCGGCGGCCAAGCTTCCGCGCATCGCAATCGCCGCTCCGGCCGACGAAAGCGTGGTCGGTCGGACCACCGAAACCCAGATGCTGATCGGCGTTTATTGGGGCTATGTGGCGATGATCGAAGGGCTGGTAGCGCGGTTGAAGGCGGAGATTGGGCGCCCGGTCACCGTCATCGCCACCGGCGGCCTCGCGGTCCTATTCGCCAAGCACACCGATGCATTCGACGTGATTGAGCCCGATCTCACGATCCAGGGCCTGGCATTGCTTGCGGCCGGATCCAGTCGATGACCCCCGGCGAGGAGCTATTGTTCCTGGCCCTGGGCGGGTCGGGGGAGATTGGCATGAACGTCAATCTCTACGGCTGCCGCGGCAAATGGCTGATGGCCGACCTTGGCCTCACTTTCGCCGACTCCGACTATCCCGGCGTCGACCTCATCCTCCCGGACCTCGAGTTCATCGAGCAGCGGATGGACGACCTGGTGGGCATTGTCCTGACCCACGGCCACGAAGACCATATTGGCGCGCTGCCCTATCTGGCGGATAACCTCAAGGTTCCGCTCTACGCGACGCCCTTCACCGCTGGGCTGATTGCGGGAAAGCTTGAGGAGGAAGGGCTGACCGGCCAGGTCAGCCTGCGCGTCATTGAGCGCGGCGGCTCGATCGACCTTGATCCCTTCAAGGTGACCTATGTTCCGCTTGCTCACTCAATCCCCGAGGGCAACGGCCTGCTGATCGAAACGCCGTTCGGCAATATCTTCCATACCGGCGACTGGAAGATCGATGAGACGCCGGTGCTTGGCCTGCCCAGTTCGGCCGAAACGATGACGGCGATCGGCGACCGTGGCGTGCTGGCGCTAGTCTGCGACTCCACCAACACCTTCCAGGATGCGGCTTCAGGTAGCGAGGCGGGCGTTCACGCCGGGCTGCTCGACGCAGTCATCCAGGCGCGAGGGCGAGTGGTGATCACGACGTTCGCTTCCAATGCGGCGCGGCTTGAGACCATTGGCCGTGTAGCCCTTGAGACCGGGCGCCGGGTTTGCGTCGCTGGGCGAAGCCTCGACCGGATCCTAAAGGTCGCCAAGGCAACCGGCTATCTGCGCGATTTTCCCGAGCCGGTGCGGTTTGACGAGGCAATGCGGCTTCCGCGCGAGGAGCTTCTGGTGATCGCTACAGGCGGTCAGGGGGAGCCGCGGGCAGCGCTCGGGCGAATCGCCTTCGGCATGCACGAATTGAAGTTGAGCGAGGGCGACACGGTCATTTTCTCGTCCAAGCAGATCCCAGGCAATGAGATTCCCATCGGCAGGATCATGAATGCGCTGTCGGACCTGGGCGCGCTGATCGTCACCGACCGGCAGGCACATGTTCACGTCTCGGGACATCCCGGACGGCCAGAGCTGGCCGCGATGTATCGCTGGATTCGCCCGGAAATTCTCGTACCCGTGCACGGCGAAATTCGGCACATGCGCGAGCAGGCGCGGCTTGGCCTGTCCCAAGGCATTCCCAGTGCCATGGTTCAACGCAATGGCGACCTGATCCGCCTTACCCCCGATGGACCCCAGAAAATCGGCGAAGAGCGGACGGGCCGGCTGGTGCTCGACGGCGACGTCATCCTGCCCGCCGACGGTGCTACCCTCAATGAACGGCGCAAGATTGCGATCAACGGCCTTATCACCGTCGCGTTGCCGGTCGATGGCGAACGGCGCCAAGTCGGCAAGGCGCTGATCCGGCCGTTCGGGGTGCCGGTAGAGGAAGATCGCGACGATTTTCTTGCCGACGCCGCGGACGCCGCTGAGCGTGCCTATGAGCCGACGCAGGACCTCGAAAAGGTGCGAGAGGCGGTGCGGCTAGCGGTTCGGCGCTGTGCGACGCTGTGGACTGGTAAGAAGCCAGTGGTTGAAGTGATGCTGGTCGAGGCGAATCCATGAAGTGGACCTCGGTGCTGGCGATCTACTTCCTAATCTTCTGCCTCAGCGCATTCCTGCTGCTGCCGTTCGGGGTAAGAACCCATGAGGAAGTCGGGGCGGAGCGGGTGCCCGGGCAGGCCGACAGCGCGCCGCACCACTTCGATTTGCCACGTCACCTGGTGAAGGCAGCAATTCTCGCCGCTCTGCTGACGGCGCTTTACATCGCCAATTATATCTACGGCTGGATCGCGGTCGACGACCTCGATTTCTATAATTGAGCGGCAAGAGGGACTGCCGGGGGCAGTCCCGGTCCGCTCAACGGCTCTTTTCCACCGCCTGTGCCAGGGCGGCGTAAAGCTTGCCCATGTCGCTGGACATCAGCGTGACTGCGATCATTCCGCCATCGCGCTCGGCCAGCACTCGGCGAAGCATTGCTTCGAAGTCGTGCACATAGTGATTGACCGCATTCTGGAATTCGTGGTCGCTCTCATATTGCGCCGCGATTGCCCGACTCTCCGTCCCGCCAAGGAGGCGCACCGCGCGACGAGTGAAGATGCCACGGTTGCCTTTCAAATAATGGCTCCATGCCTTTTCATCGACTTCGTCGCTGAGAATCTTCTGCACGTCGATTGAGGCGGAATGCATCGAATCCATCAGCGATGAGACGCGGCGGGCGAATTCTTCGCCGCTGTCCTTCATCTGCGCCTCGCGGCTGCGTTCGATATGCGCTTCCAGCGCCGCGGCGCTTTGGCCGATGGACAACATTTGCGCGGTAAGGCGCCCGGATGCCTCACGCGCAGTCTCGATCGCACGCGTCGCGACCTGGTCAAGTTCCACAAGCTTGTCTTCGACACTGTCGCGAACAGCTTTTTCGAGCGCCGCACGAGTCTGCCGGCTAAGCTCTCCAGCGCTCTCGGGGATGACCTTGCCAATGGCTTCGCGAGCACGTTCGGCAGCGTGGCTGGCCGCTTCGCGCACCTGCACCAGCGCGGCAACCAATGCCGGGCCGGTTTCCGCGGACAGTTGGCCCGCTTCGGCGCCGGCTGCGGCGATCGCGGCGCTAAGTTCGGTGAGCCTCTGCTCGGCCTGACCGACACCAAGATCGACGGAGGTCATCAATGCCGCTAGCCGCTCCTGCTGGGCTTCGACATTGGAGGCACCGGATTCGATGCGGTTCGCAGCCTCGATCGCGGCATTGCGCATTTGTTCGACGCGCGGCACCGCCGCTTCGGCCGAGGCAAGCAATCTCGCCGCACCCGCTTCGGCTTCGCCAAGTGTGCCGCTCATCTCGCCGTGCAGCACCTCGCCAAGTTGATCCAATCCTTCGCGCAGTCGCCGGGTTCGCTCCGCCAACCCGTCGAGTCCGGAATCCTGGGAAGCGGTTGTCTCCGACAGCGACTCCAGTTCCAAGCGGAGCCGGGCCAGTGCCGTCTGGACATGGTTCGCGCGCTCGTCGCCTGATCGGGCGAGGTCGAGGAAACGTTCGTCGAGCGCCGCAAGGCCTGTATCCAGGTCAGCGATCAGGCGCTGCGACGACCTTTCCTGTTCCGCAATGCGGGACGTCAGTCCGTCCAGCGCCGCGCCGGCGCTGGCCAGCCGCTCTCCGAGCAGCTCGGACGCATCGATGCCCGCCCGTCCAATTCCCGCCTGGCTTTGCGCAACCAGCGCCGACACCGCGGCAGCCTGGGCGTCGATGCCGCCACGGATTTCCGCCAGGGCCTCCGCCGAGCGAGCCAGCAAGGCGTCAACGACCGCACCCGTTTCGGTGCCCGCCTCGGACACACGCAGTGCGGCGGCCGTGCCGGCGCTTTCGATGTGGGTGAGGTGAGCAATCAATCGCTCCGATGCTTGATAAACAAGTGCATCGGCCTGCTGCGCCTGTTCGGCAAGCTGGGTGACTTGGCCCTCGAAGGCGCCGGCCTGCTGGATTGCAGACCTGCCTGCTTCGCGCAGCGTATCCGCCATTCGCCGGGCGCAGTCTTCGGCTTGGGGAAGGTCGGCGAGCAACACACCAATATCGTTGCGGGCGGCCTCGGCCGCTCGGTCGAGCGCCGCTCCATGTTCGCTGAGTGCAAGCGAACCTGCGTTGAGATCGGCCGTGATTCCGCCCAGCCTGGCCGCGGCCTGATCGCCAAGCCCCATCAAGTCCCCGGCCATCAGGCCCAAGGTTCGATGATTTTCCTCAATCTGGCGCGATAATGCCGCCAAGACGTCCTGGAGCGATCGCGCCTCGGTCCGCATGGAAATCACCGATCGGGTGAATCGCTCCGCTTCCTTGCGACGGGTCCGGCCGAACATCAGCCAGACGAGACCCATCAGTGCCAGTGGCCCGGCCAGGATCGCCATCCACTGGGCAATTGCCGGACTGGACAGGGGCTCGTCCGCAAGCGCGCGGCCAGCGGACCAGGCGGTATAGCCGGTCCACAGCAGGGCCAGGATCGCCAGGGCCCAACCCAACACCATTCGCCCGCCCTCGCTGGCGACGCCGTGCAAGTCGCGCCTTTCCGCCCAGCTCATCCGGTCGAAACTCGACTCGGAGGAAATTTCCTCACCTTCGACCGTCGGGATGTGCTCCTCGACGCCGTAGTTGGGATCGCTGTGGGCGCGGTGCGGGCTGATGCTCATAACCGAGGAGTTTACCACCTTTGTTTGCGTGCGAAAGCGACAAATGGCCACAGTGCGGACTGGAAATCCTTGTGCAGCCTGCCTTATGGCTGGTCTTTCAGGGGGGAAATCATCAAGCGGCGGGGAAAGCCATGGCGCTCGGCGCCCTAATCGGTGCCTATCAGGAAGATGATGCCGGGGGCTTGCGCGCCCTGCTTCCGCTCGCCGGTAGGACGCTTATCGAATATCAGGCGCGTTGCCTCGCCGCGGCGGGGGCTTCCCCTTTGATCGTCCTTGTGGAGCGCATCCCCGTCGCGCTCAATGATGCATTCGATCGGTTGCGCGGAGAGGGGATTGCGGTCGTTCCGGTCAGCGATGGCAATGAGGCTGCCAGCAGGTTCGAAGCCGGCAGCCAACTAGTCCTGTTGGCCGACGGTGTTGCACCGGACATGGGCGACCTTGCGAAGCTCCTTGAAGATGACGTTGCGATCCTCACCGTGCCAGACGAGGAGGCGCACGCCGGTTTTGAGCGGATCGACGGCACCAACCGCTGGGCGGGCCTTGCCCGGCTCGATGCCAACATACTGGGCGCCACTGCGGCGATGCTGGGTGATTGGGACCTTCAATCGACATTGCTGCGCCGCGCGGTCCAGGCGGGGGCACGACTGGTCCCTTCAACGTCCGGGGAGGGTCGTGGCCCGTTTCTCGCAAGCGATGAAGAATCGATGGCAAGCTATGAGCGGCGCTTGCTTGTCGCATCCCGCACCGCGCGCGAGGACGTGATTAGCCGTTATGTCCTTCCGATTATTGAGGAAGTTTCCACCGAAAAACTCATGGAAACCAGCGTCAGGCCCGCCTGGCTGGTCCATGCGGCATTGGTCATGACTGTCGCGGCTGCATTTTGTTTCACCCGTGGCTGGCACTGGGCCGCGGTCGCCCTGCTCATCCTGTCGACCCCGCTCGACCTGGTTGCCCAGCGCCTGGCGATGCTGCGCTTGAGGCCGCTCAGTCCCTCAATGCCTTCGCGACGCCTTTTGTGGCCGGCAGCCGGACTGGCACTCCTCGCGCTTGGATGGTTTGAGGCAAGGCACGGATCCGGCTGGGGTGCGATGATGGCAGCGCTTGGGGCCGCTGCATTCGCGGAGGCAGGGCGGATCGAGCGCAGGGGCCGAAGCGTCCCGAGCGCGGAACTGCATTTCAACCGCCGAACCTCGATCTGGTTAGCGCTTCCATTCGCCATCGGAGGCTGGTGGAGCCTCTATCTCGGATTGGTCGCTTTCTATGCGGCGGCCAGCTTCTTCATCCTTCAGCACGTGCGGCATGGCTTCGAACGCGATTGACCGCGCGTTAACCCAATCTGTTCTATGACGTCGGGATGATGCCCGTGGAATGGCCGCTCGCTGCATCGGCAGCCGACCGCCAGGTCGAGCCCGCGCGCCCGCGTACGGGGCGCGGTCGGCTGGCTGTCGCCAGTGCCGATTTCTTCCTTGATGAGGCCAGCCGGCTGACAGACGAGGAGCGCGCATTGATGGCCGCGATGCTCCGCGGTCTGGTCACGGACATTGCCGATGAGCTGATTTCCGTCCTCCCGCCAATGCTTGCCGCTCAGGCAGAACAGGCCCGTGAGGGGCTGTACCGGCGGCTGCGCCGGGCGCGACTGTTGGAGCGGGAAGGGCTGGTCGCCTTGCTGCTGCGCCGGGCTGATGAGCAACAGCTGTCGGCCCGCACCGACCGCCGCGAGCCCACTTTGTCCGCATTGGTCGGGGATGATGACAGTCAGGTCGCCGAGGCAGCAATGGCCCTGGTCCTTGCGCGGGGCAGGCGCCGGGATCGATTTGGCAGGGCAGGCCTGGAGTTTGACGACCTCGCTGCGGAAGATGCAGTGGCCACCGTATATGCGGTTGCCGCGGGCCTGCGCGACGTCCTGCCCGCCGAGTCCGACCAGCCGTTGGCCGCCGCTGCCCAGGCCCTGCTGGCTCGCCATGACGAAGGTCGCAGGCTGGAGGCGAGCGTCATCGCTCTGGCGCGGGCGCTGGAGGCCGCGGGCCAGGCCGATGAAACGATGATCAGAAAGCTAGCAGAGGACGGCGATCCCGCGCTTCTGGTAGGGCTACTCGCCCGGCGTGCCGGGATCGATTATCTCGACGCCTGGAATTTCCTCACTGGCAATGACGCGATGATGCTGGCGCGGCTGGCCGGCTGCGACCGCACGACTGCGGCCCAGATCCTGGCCGGATTCGAGCCTATGTCGGGTGCTCACGCAGCAGACCGGATCATTGATGGCTTCGAAGCGATCGACGACGTTGCGGTCGAACGCTGCCGCCGCTGGATGCGCCTCGATGTCCATTATCGATCGGCATCCGACGCCATGGAGCAAGTCCGTGGCTAGCGCTCCGTTCGACCTTGGGCCCGTTAGCGGGCGCGTCGATCGTGAGGGTCGCCTGACGGCGGCCGATCCCGCGCTATTGAGGTTGCAGGAGGAAGCAGGCTCAAGGCTGGGGGCGCCACTCGCCTTGCCGCAGCTGGCAGCGGTCGCTCGGTCGGCGATGAAGCTTGGCGTTCCGCTGTCCCGATCGGTCATTGCGGCATCGAGTGATCAGGACCTCGACCTGTGGGTCCGCGCCGAGCCCGACGAAGACGGGGCCAACTTGACGATCGACGGCTGGAAAGCGCGACCGCCGGCGCCTCCACGGCTTACCCTGGTGGGGAGCGAACCTTTACCTGACGAGGATGCCGCTTCATCCGGCCCGCTGGGTTTTACCACCGATGCGGAGCTCAAGATAAGCCGGATCGACGAGCAGTTGGCCGACCGGCTCAACATCGCTGCGACCGACGCGATCGGTCAGCCCCTTACCCGCTTCTTCCTGCTGACCGACAATGGCGATGGGGTCATGCCCTTGCTGACCGCTCTGGTCAGTCGCCAGCATTTCTCGGGCCAGCGGGCGCGAGTTCGCGGGGGCGGCGACGAAATTCAGGTGACTCTTGAAGGTTCGGCGCTTCAGCACCGACGCGAGGGCTTCACCGGCTATGAAATCATCGTAGTCATCGAAGGTGAGCCGGAGCCATCCGCCTCCGTAAGCTTCGATCCCGCGCTCGATGTGGCGCTTCGGTCTCCGCTCGACCGCATCATCGCCGCCGCGGAGCGGATCGTCGATCGCAGCGAGGGTCCGCTTCGCAGCGACTATGCGGCTTATGCCGGCGATATCGCCGCGGCCGGCCGTCACCTGCTTTCGGTCATTCACACGATGACCGAGCAGGAAGCCGCGCGCGCAAGCGGCCACGTCGACATGTCGCAATTGGCAGCGGAAGCTCTCCAGCTGGTCCAGGAAACCGCCCAGAAGCAAGGCGTGAAGATAGAGCTCGTCGGCGCCGACCAGCCATTATTGGCCATCGGCGATCAGCGCGGGGCGGTGCAGATCCTCGTCAACCTGCTCGCCAATGCGGTGCGGCATTCGCCTGCCAACGGCAACGTCGCATTGATCGTCCAGAGCCTGGGGCAGCAAATTGCCGTAACCGTTGCCGATGAAGGGCCCGGCATTGCCGAAGACGATCATGAACGGATCTTCGAACGCTACGAGCGGGCCGACGATTCACCCGGCGGCATCGGTCTCGGGCTCGCCATCTCGCGCCGGCTGGCGCGATCGATGGGGGGCGATATCGAGCTGCAAAGCAAGCCGGGATCAGGGGCCCGCTTCACTCTCCTGCTGGCGGCCGCCTGACCTTTAAATCGGCTTAGCGTTCCTTCACCGGAACATAGTCGCGCTGCGTCGCGCCCACATAAAGCTGGCGGGGACGGCCGATCTTCTGCTCGGGGTCGGAAATCATCTCGTTCCACTGGGCGACCCAGCCGACAGTGCGGGCGAGGGCGAAAAGGGCAGTGAACATTTCGGTCGGGAAACCGATCGCGTTGAGGATCACCCCTGAATAGAAATCGACGTTGGGGTACAGCTTCTTATCGATGAAATAGGCGTCGTTTAGCGCGATGTGCTCAAGCTCCCGGGCGACATCCAGCACCGGGTCGGTCAGCTTCAGCTCCTTTAGCACCTCTTCGGCCGTTTGCTGCATGACCTTCGCGCGCGGATCGTAGTTTTTATAGACCCGGTGGCCGAAGCCCATCAGCCGGAAGGGGTCGTTCTTGTCCTTGGCGCGGGCGATATATTCCGGGATGCGCTTCACGTCGCCAATCTCGCGCAGCATGTTGAGCGCGGCTTCGTTGGCACCGCCGTGCGCCGGGCCCCACAGGCAGGCAATACCCGCTGCAATACAGGCAAATGGATTGGCGCCCGACGAGCCGGCCAGCCGGACGGTTGAGGTGGACGCATTCTGCTCATGGTCGGCGTGGAGGACGAAGATCCGGTCCATCGCTTTCTCGATGATCGGGTTGACGTCATAGGTTTCGGCCGGAACGCCGAACGTCATGCGCAGGAAATTGCCCGTGTAGCTGAGATTATTCTGCGGATAGAGGAACGGCTGGCCGATCGAATATTTGAAGGCCATCGCGGCGATGGTCGGCATTTTGGCGATGAGCCGGTGCGATGCGATCAGCCGCTGCTGCGGATCGGTGATGTCGGTGCTGTCATGGTAGAAAGCGCTGAGCGCGCCGACCACGCCGCACATGATCGCCATCGGATGGGCGTCGCGCCGAAAGCCCCGGTAAAAAGTCGCCAGCTGCTCATGAAGCATGGTGTGGCGGCTGATGGTGTAGGAGAACTCGTCCAGCTCCTTCTGCTTCGGCAGGTCGCCGTGAAGCAGCAGGTAGGCGACTTCCATGAAGTTCGACTTCTCCGCCAACTGGTCGATTGGATAGCCGCGATGCAGAAGAATGCCATCATCGCCATCGATGTACGTAATCGCGCTCTGGCAGCTGGCGGTCGACGTAAAGCCGGGGTCGTAGGTGAACTTGCCCGTATCGGCATAGAATTTGCGGATATCGACGACATCCGGCCCGACCGATCCCTCCAGCAGCGGAAGGGGGATTTCGCCGCCTTCGGTGGTGAGTTTGACGGTCTTTGCAGTCATGCGTTCGGCTCCAGCATTTGATCGGCGATCCGCGCGAGGCTTTCGTCTTTTCCGAGAAGTACGAGCACGTCGAAGATGCCTGGCGAGGTTGTCTTGCCCGTCAGCGCCGCCCTCAACGGCTGGGCGAGCTTGCCTAGCTTAAGTGCGTTGCTTTCCGCAACCTCCCGCACTGCAGCATCCAACGAATCATGCTCCCATTTCGGCACTGCAGCGAGCGCTGCGTGTGCAAGTGCGAGATGGGTACGCGCTTCGTCCGACAGAAGGGCTGCGGCCTTGTCGTCCAGGGCAAGCGGCCGCTGGGCGAACAGGAATTCCGCGCTTTCGGCCAACTCGTTCAGATTATGGGCGCGTGCTTTCAACTCCGGCATAGCGCGGATCAGGAGCGGAAGTTCCTCGTAGCTTAGCCCGAACTTGGGCGAAACGAGCGTCGCCAAGCGACCATTGTCGGCCTCGCGCAGATAATGGCCGTTCAGATTCTCAAGCTTTTTCAGGTCGAAACGCGACGGGCTTTTGCCCACATGATCGATGTCGAACCATTCGATTGCCTGCTCCCGGCCAATGATCTCGTCGTCGCCATGGCCCCAGCCAAGGCGGAGCAGATAATTGAACAGGGCCTCGGGCAAGATGCCAAGCTCGTCCCGATAGGCTTCGACGCCCAATGCGCCATGCCGCTTCGACAACTTGGCGCCATCCTGGCCATGGATCAGCGGAATATGGGCATAGGTTGGTTCGGTCCAGCCCATCGCGCGGATGATCGCCAGCTGGCGGAAGGCGTTGTTCAGATGGTCGTCGCCGCGAATGATATGGGTGACGCCCATGTCGTGGTCGTCGACTACCACTGCCAGCATATAGGTCGGGGTACCGTCCGAACGGAGCAGGACGAAGTCGTCAATCTCCGCATTGGCGACCGTCACCGTCCCCTGGACAAGGTCGTCGATCGCAGCTTCCCCTTGGCGGGGCGCCGCGATGCGGACCACATAGGGTTCGCCGTCAGGCCAGTCGGTGCGATCGCGCCATTCGCTGTCGATACGGAACGGGCGGCGCTCGGCCTGGGCTTTCTCGCGGCGGGCCGTCAATTCTTCGGGCGTCAGATAGCAGCGATAGGCCGCCCCGCGCTCGATCAGTTGATGGGCAACCTCGGCGTGGCGTTTTTCGAATTGCGACTGGAAATAGGGGTCGCCGTCGCCGCTGATGCCGAGCCAATCGAGCCCATCGATTATGGCGTCGATCGCTTCTTTCGTTGAACGGGCGCGGTCGGTATCCTCGATACGCAGCAGATATTGGCCCCCATGATGCCGGGCGAACAGCCAGTTGAACAAAGCGGTGCGGGCTCCGCCGATGTGCAGGTAGCCGGTCGGCGAGGGCGCGAAGCGGGTGACCACTCCGGAAATCTTGTTGCTTGCGCTGGCCATAATTTTGTCGCTTGCGCCGAGGCGCTCTTTCCTTTTTTCTGCTGGGGCCGATGGACTGGGTGAGCGCCCCTATCATAGAGGACGCGCCGCTGGAACCGGCGCCTCGACGCTTTTTGTTCGCAAAAATCGGCCATTTCGCTGATCGGATAGAAGCGTTCCTGGAACGGGAGAGGGCGCAGCTGCCCTTATGGTTTACTGTTGCGTTCGGTACGGGGATTGCCGCCTGGCTTTGGTTGCCGGGACCACGCCAATGGATGGCCTTCTTAACGATTGCGCTGGGGCTGGCGGCTGCGGGGGCCGCACTTAATCACGGGCGATGCAGGCGGGTCTTGATCCTGGTTGGCCTCGCCATGTCTGCTGGCTGCGCTCTGATCTGGTGGCGCAGCGATTGGGTCGCCTCGCCGCGCCTTGAACGGCCGACGATCGTCTCATTCGAGGCACGGGTTGAAAAGATCGAGAGCCGCGCCGCCAAAGGCGATTTACGATTGACGCTGGCCCCGACGGCGGCGGACCTTCTGCCCGTCGTACGCCTGTCGTTACCGGAAAGGGAGGCGCCGTCGGGCCTGGGCGATGGGGCCCGCATTCGGGTCAGGGCCCGGCTCCAGCCGCCACCGCCGATGGCACTTCCGGGAAGCCATGATTTCGCGCGCGACGCCTGGTTCCAGGGTATCGGCGGTGTCGGTCGGGCGATCGGGCCGGTGGAGATCATCGAACGGTCGAGCGGCGGAGGCCTCGACGCCATGCGCGACCGCCTCGGCCGTCACATCCGTTCCCAATTGCCGGGTCCCAGCGGCGGCATCGCCAATGCACTTGCAACCGGCGATCAGGCTGCGGTCGGCGAAGAGGACGCCGAAGCAATGCGGCGTTCTGGCCTTGCACATCTCCTCTCGGTCAGCGGGCTGCACATTGCAGCCGTAGTCGGCGCGGCAATGCTGCTCGCGTTGAGGCTGTTGGCCCTGAGCGAGCGCCTTGCCCTGCGCTTCAACCTGGTGCTGGTGGCAGCTGGGGTCGGAGCGATCGCGGGCATTGCCTATACCCTATTGACCGGAATGCAGGTGCCGACTGTTCGTTCATGTATCGCTGCGCTGCTGGTCCTCGGAGGAATTGCGCTTGGGCGCGATGCTATCAGCCTTCGGCTGGTAGCAGTGGGGGCGCTGCTCGTGCTGCTGTTCAGACCCGAGGCAATGGCCGGCGCCAGCTTCCAGATGAGCTTCGCGGCGGTAACCGCGATTATCGTGCTGCACCAATGGGCATCCGTGCGCCATTGGCTTTCCCCGCGCGAGGAAGGTTGGCCTTTGCGTGTGGTACGGGGATTGGTTGGATTGCTGCTTAGCGGCCTCGTCGTCGAGGTCGCGCTGATGCCCTTCGCGCTATACCATTTCCATCGTGCCGGACTTTACGGCGTTGCTGCCAACCTGGTCGCAATCCCGTTGACCACCTTTGTCATCATGCCGCTTGAGGCCGCCGCTCTGCTCCTCGATTCAGTGGGTTTTGGCGGGCCGATTTGGGTTGCGGTCGGGTGGACCATCGACGCGCTGCTCGGCCTTGCGCGCCATATTGGGTCGGCCGAGGGATCCGTTGCCATGCTACCGACGATGCCGCGCTGGGCGTTCGCCTCGATGATCGGTGGCGGACTGTGGCTGTGCCTTTGGACCAGCCGGATCCGGCGGTGGGGCCTTGTTCCCTTCATGGCCGGCGCGCTTGGCGCGGCCCTCGCACCGGTGCCGAGCTTGCTGGTCACCGGTGACGGCCAGCATTTGGCGCTAGTCCGTCACGATGGCGTGCCGGTCCTGCTGCGCAGCCGGAGCGGCGATTTCGTGCGAGACTTGATGAGCGAGGCTTCGGCCTATGACGGCGATCCGCTGCCGCTGGAGGAGCAACGCTTCGCCCGCTGCAGCCGCGATGCCTGCATCGCCGATATCGTCGAAGGCAAATCGGCCTGGCGGCTGCTTGCCATTCGCAGCCGGAACCGCATGGATTGGGCAGAGCTCACCGGCGCTTGCGCGAACGCGGATATTGTCGTCGCCGACCGGTGGCTTCCGAAGGGGTGCAGTCCGCGCTGGTTGAAGCTCGACCGCAAGGCGCTGGAGCAGACGGGCGGAGTGGCGATCTATCTTAACGAAGCGCCAAGAGTGGAAAGCGTCTCAAGCCGCATCAGGGCCCACCCGTGGGCGAGTTGAGCCTAGCGTTCGCTCCATGCAGCCAGCTCGCTGCCGGACGGATCGATGAAGTGGAATCGACGACCGCCCGGAAATGAAAAGATCGGCCGTGAAATGACGCCGCCCGCCGCCGCGACCGCGTCCAGCGTGGCGTCCAGATCATCGACCCGGATGACCGGAAGCGGAGCCGCAAGCGCCTCGTTCGGCTGACCGTTGAGGCCAAGGTCGACGTCGCCGCTCGTCGTTGCTGAATAGTCGCCGCCAAAGTCGGTGAACTGCCATCCGAACGCTTTGGAATAAAAGCCGCGCGTCAGCTCATGCGCAGTGACGCTGGGAAGCTCCACATAATCGATCCGGGCCATCGTCAATAACGCCGGATCAGGCCGGAAAGCCGGCCCTGAATGGTTACTCGGCCCTCTTCATAGCGCTGCGGCTCATATGACCGATTGGCCGGGTCGAGCCGGATCATTTGCCCTTCGCGCCTGTAAGTCTTGAGTGTCGCTTCCTCATTGTCAATCAACGCCACCACAATCTCGCCGTCGCGCGCGCTGTCGACCTTGCGGATCAGCGCATAGTCGCCGTCGAGAATGCCTTCTTCGACCATCGAATCGCCGGAAACCTCCAGCGCATAATGTTCGCCTGGGCCAAGCAGCGCGGCAGGCACGGCAAAGGCTTCCGTGCCCTGAAGCGCCTCGATCGGCGTGCCGGCGGCAATCCGGCCGTGCAGGGGAATTTCGACCGTATCATTTGCGGCCACCGGCACCGCCAGCCGCGTCGCCATTGCGGCAGCGGCAACGGCCGGGGCAGCGATTTCTGGCATTTTCAGCACTTCAAGCGCCCGTGCCCGATTGGGCAGGCGGCGGATGAACTGCCGTTCCTCGAGAGCCGAAATCAGCCGATGCACGCCCGACTTCGATTTGAGATCCAGCGCCTCGCGCATTTCATCAAAGCTCGGGGAAACTCCCGTCGCGGACAGGCGATCATGGATAAAGTGCAGCAACTCATGTTGCTTTGCAGTGAGCATCGGCCCCTCCGTATCGGAACGAACAGGGAACGTGTAGGCAACGAAACGGCTGCCGTCAAGCGGCAACGCGGCAGCTGTGGATGAAGGCGGCCAATAACGCCTCACCTTGCTCCGATGCGATGCTCTCTGGGTGGAACTGGATGCCATGGACCGGTGCAGCGATGTGGCGCATCGCCATGACCGTTCCGTCATTGCTCCATGCATTGGCAACCAGGGGCGGGCGCGGATCCTGCACCGCCAGGGAATGATAGCGGGTCGCGGCGAAAGGTGAGGGAATGCCCCTAAACAGGCCGCTACCGTCATGGCGCAACTCTGCGACCTTGCCGTGGACAGGCGGCGTCCGCTCGACCCTCGATCCGCAGGCGATGGCAATGGCCTGGTGGCCAAGGCAAACCCCCAGCAACGGAAATTTTCGCTCGATGCACGCAGCCGCCAGGGCGACCGAAATACCGGCGTCTTCCGGCTTTCCGGGACCGGGCGAAATCAGGATCCCGCTCGCTCCCGAACCAATGGCTTCGTCGATGTCCAGCGCGTCGTTTCGCTTTACGGCGACGTCGGCTCCCAGCGTGGCAAGATAATCGACCAGCATGAAGGTGAAGCTGTCGACATTATCGACCACGAGGACGCGCGGAACGCTCATGGCCGCCGGTCGCGCCCGGTCATTGATCGGCGCCGGTAATCCGTCGCTTGGCTGCCTGGATCGCTTTTTCGTCCCTCTTTACGCCCTGGTCGGCCTTCATCGCCGCCAGCAGCTGCTGGCCAAGCTCATCCGGGACTGTCCGCTGGAATTCGGTCTGGGTCTGCGCAATCAGGAGCGGGTTGGTGATGGCATTACCCGGCGTGATCTTGTTCGTCTTGATGATGAAGAAGCCGCGATCCTTCGGGTCGGCCATCAGCCGGCTCTTGCCTTCGGTGAGCGAGAACAACATGCGGAGCGGGGCTACCGCGTCCGGATTGGCCTGTGCGATCTGGATCCTGCGGGCGGAAATCTCCTGTGCTGGGGGGAGTGGGACACCCGCCTCGGCGACGGCCTTGTCGACCGCCATGCCACCAGCAACCTTGGCGGCGATCTGCGACGCGATTGCCCGGGCGCGATCCGAAGCCTTGCGATGAATCCAATCCTCGCGAACCTGGTCCTTGATTTCGGCCAGCGGGGCCGGCGCGGCCTCGATGACGCTATCCACCGCAACGACGGCAAATCCTGCCTCATTGGGCAGCGTGACGACCTCCGGATCGTCATCGGGCATCATTGCAAAGCCTGCCTTCACCACCGGCGCAAGCTCCGCTGGAAGGCGGTAGGCCGGGTCTTTGCGCGATGCGCCGCCGCTGTTGATCGGCGGTGTGGTCGTCACCGGCAACTTCGCCGCACCGACGGCTTCGGCAAAGCTTGCTCCTCCGTCGATCTGATCTTCGACCTTGGTCACCAGTTCGGTCAGAGCTTCCTTGCGCTTGTTGGTCGCAAGTTGGGCGGCAATTTCGCCGCGAACCTGGGCAAGGCTCTTGCCGGTTGCTCCGCGGATCTCGTCGATCTTGATCACGTGCCAGCCAAGGTCTGAGCGGATCGGGCCGACGATCGCCCCATTGGCGGCGGTGAAAGCGGAGTTTGCAACCGCTTCCCCAGCCAGGCCAGCAAATTGCGCCCGATCCTGCGGCCCCACGCTTACGTCTTCGGCCGAAAGGCCAAAAGGCGCTGCTGCCGCGGCGAAGGCCGCGCCGGCGCGGGCACGAGCCGCAATCGCATCGGCCTGCTTCTTGTCCTGGACGACGGCCTGACTGATGACGCGGGTTTCAGCGCCTCCATAAGTCGCCTGGTTGGCCTTGTAATAAGCGGCAATTTCGGCGTCGCTGGGGGCGACGTTCGCAACGGATTCCGGACCGATCTTGGCGATCCGGATGACGCGCTGCTCGCCGACTGTGTAGCGCTGCCGGTTCTGGGCATAGAAGGACTGTATGTCGCCGTCCGAGGGGTTGAGGCCCGCACGGAAGGCCTTTGTCGGCACCAGCACGAGCTGGCCCTGGCGGCCCTCGAGAAGCATGGCCGCATAGTTTCGCGCCACGCCCACCGGTATTCGAGCATCTACCGCCGCCGGGGCAAGGACCAGGCGCTGGGTCAGCCCGGCCGTAATAAGTCGGCGGACGTCCGCGTCGGTCATTTGCTGCTGCTGCAGGAATGTCCGGTATGCCGTCTCGCTGAACTTGCCGTTCAATCCGCGATTTTGCGGCAGCTCGGCGATTTCCTTGTCGATCAGCCGTTTGGACAGGGCGAACCCATGATCATCGGCGAAGGCAAGCAGGGCGCGCTCGTCGATCAGCGATCCCAGGATCGGATCGAACTGATTGGCGAGCGTCGCATAGCTTGCTTCCGGATTTTCCTGCCGGGCCTGATTGAGCGCCCGGCGCATCGCGTTGCTCAGGTCGCGTTCGGTCAGCTCTTCATCGCCTACCTTGACGAGCGTGCCTTTGCTCAGTCCGGCACCGCCCGAAAAAACGCTGCGGATGTCCTGCATGGCAAAGCCGGCAAGGATCATCAGCAGGACAATAACCATCAAGGATGTGCCGACCGCGGATTTGGACAGGCGGCGGAATGAAGCAAGCATGCGGATCTCGTGCTTTGATAAAGTTCGACGGCCGCTTTAGGGGCGGCATCTACTGACGGCAAGCAAAGGAAGGCGTTCGACGTGGCAAGGGGCAAGCTGGTGGCGGGTAACTGGAAGATGCACGGGGTTTCGGCCGACCTTGGCGAGGTAACGAGTATCTCGCTCGCGGCTGAAACGGCGGGAATCGATGTGGCCTTGTGCCTGCCGGCGACACTGATCGAGCGCGCGGCGCGCGCCGCTCCGGGTTTCGCGATCGGCGGGCAGGACGTCCACCACGCCGAAAAGGGCGCGCACACCGGCTGCATTGCTGCGGCAATGCTGCTCGATGCCGGCGCAAGGCTGACAATCGTCGGCCACAGCGAGCGGCGCGAGGCCCAAGGGGAGAGCGACGCGGACATCCGGGCAAAGGCGGAGACGGCGCTGGCTGCGGGACTGGATGTGATTCTCTGCGTAGGCGAAAGCGACCAGGTGCGCGAAGCAGGGAAGGCGGTCGAAACCGTGTCGGCCCAGCTCGATGCTTCGCTTCCCGCGGCGATCGCCGATCCCGCCCGCTTCTCGGTCGCTTATGAGCCGATCTGGGCGATCGGGACGGGCAAGGTGCCGTCGGTCGGGGACATTGGCGAAATGCATTCGGCGCTTCGCGCCCGGCTACAGGCTGCTTTCGGAGGGGCGGGCAATCAGGTCCGGATCCTTTACGGCGGTTCGGTCAAGCCATCCAACGCGGCGGAGATTTTTGCCGTCCCCGACGTCGATGGAGCGCTCGTCGGCGGAGCCAGTCTCAAGTCCGCCGACTTCCTACCTATCGTCGAAGCGGCTTGCGCCTGCGCCGAATGAGCCATTCGCTCTCTTGCCGATCGGCCAAGGGGCGCTAAGAAAACTCGTTCTTCTCAATCGGAAAGGTCGAAATGCGCATTTCTATCGTTGTTGCTTCCGTGGCCCTGGCGCTCGCTGCGCCGCTTTCTCCTGCTTTTGGCCAGGCTGCCAGCGGATTCACCGTTGGCGCGCAGGTTACCGACGCCAATGGCGGCCCGGTCGGCACCGTGACCGCCGTCAATGGCGATGTCGTCACGATCAAGACTGACAAATTTGAAACCAATTTGTCGAAGTCCAGCTTTGCCGACCAGGACGGCAAGCTGCTGGTCGGCATGGCCCAGGCCGACCTCAATGCGGCGATCGAAAAGGACCAGGCGGCGGCCGAGGCCTCGCTCGCCGTCGGCGCGGAGGTTAAGGATACCGCCGGCGCTTCGGCGGGAACGATTCATGCAATCAACGCCGAATTCGTCACGCTCAAGCTTGCTTCGGGCAAGTCGATCCGAATTCCGCGCGCCGGAATCGCCGGCAGCGCAAACGGGGCGGTGATTGGCCTCTCCGCTGGTGACCTCGAAGCCCAGGCCACCGACTAAGGACCAGCCAAGGCCGGCGCGCGTTGAGTTTTCCGCGCGCGCTGGCTAAGGCCCCCGAAACCTCAAGACAGACTGGCAGTTTTCATGTTCACCTTCCTCCTGATCGTCCAGACGCTGGTTGCCGCGTCGCTGGTCGCGGTAATTCTCATGCAGCGGTCGGAAGGGGGCGGGCTTGGCGTCGGCGGGTCTTCGGCGGGGTTGATGACCGCGCGCGGCGCGGCGGACTTCCTGACTCGCGCGACCGCGATCCTTGGCGGCCTGTTCATCTTCCTCTCGATCCTGCTTGCCGCGATCGCCGGAGTCAGCCGCGAATCGACCACGGTCGATACGTCGCTGGTCAAGGAACAGCCGTTCCAGCCCGCCGGACAGGCGCCAGCGGCACCGCCGGCAACCGGTCCCGCCTCCAACGAAACCGCTCCGGCAGTACCGCTCGCGCAGTAGGGACAGGCGCAGGCAATCCGGGGGATTGCCGAGCATGAGCCTCAGTCGCTTTTTTCAAGCTTATTTGAATTGGGCGCTTGCCTTGATTGGCAAAGCGCCCGTAAGGCCCGACTCCCATGGCGCGGTATATTTTCATCACCGGCGGCGTGGTCTCTTCGCTTGGCAAGGGTCTATTGGCTGCCTCACTCGGGGCGCTCCTCCAGGCGCGCGGCTATTCGGTCCGCATCAGGAAATTCGACCCCTATCTGAACGTCGATCCGGGGACGATGTCGCCGTACCAGCATGGCGAGGTCTATGTGACCGACGACGGGGCGGAAACCGACCTCGATCTCGGCCATTATGAGCGTTTCACCGGCGTTTCCGCGCATCAGTCCGACAACATCACCTCGGGACGCATCTATCGCGACATCATCGCCCGGGAACGGCGCGGCGATTATCTCGGCGCGACCGTGCAGGTGGTCCCGCACGTCACCAACGCGATCAAGGAATTCGCCCAGGCCGATATCGACGGGCTCGACTTCGTCATCTGCGAAATCGGCGGCACCGTCGGCGACATTGAAAGCCTTCCGTTCGTCGAAGCGATTCGCCAACTGAAGAACGACCTCGGCCGCGGCCAGGCCTGCTTCGTCCACACCACGCTGGTGCCCTACATCGCTGCGGCCGGCGAGCTGAAGACCAAGCCGACCCAGCATTCGGTCAGGGAACTGACCAGCTACGGCATCCAGCCCGACGTGCTGCTGTGCCGCGCCGACCGGCCGATCCCGGAAAGCGACCGCGCCAAGATCGCCCTATTCTGCAACGTTCCCCAGGAAGCCGTGATCCAGGCGCTCGACGCGCGGTCGATCTACGACGTCCCGCTGCAATATCATGCGGAGGGCCTCGATGCCGAAGTGCTGAAGGTGTTCGGCATCACCGACGCGCCCGAGCCGGAGTTGGCGCGCTGGGACGACATAATGGATCGCATCGACCATCCCGAGGGTGAGGTGACGATCGGCGTTGTCGGCAAATATGTCGGCCTGCCCGACGCCTATAAGAGCCTGCGCGAAGCACTGGTCCACGGCGGCATTGCCAACCGGGTCAAGGTCAACATCCAGTGGCTCGATGCGGAGATGTTCGAAGGGGAGGATGTCGAGCTGGCTGCCAAGCTCGAGCCGCTCCACGGCATCCTGGTTCCCGGCGGGTTCGGGGAGCGTGGCAGCGAAGGCAAGATCGCCAGCGTCCAGTTCGCCCGCGAGCGCGAAGTGCCCTTCTTCGGAATCTGCCTCGGCATGCAGATGGCCTGCATCGAGGGTGCCCGCAACACCGCCGGCATCTCGGCCGCCTCGACCACTGAATTCGGCGAAACCAGCGAGCCGGTGGTCGGCCTGATCACCGAATGGATGAGCCCGGAAGGCTTGCAGAAGCGCAATGCCGATACCGACCTCGGCGGGACCATGCGGCTCGGCGCTTATCCCGCCAAGCTCGGCCACAACAGCAAGGTTGCCGAGCAATATGGCACGACCGAGATCAGCGAGCGCCACCGGCACCGCTACGAGGTCAATGTCCACTATCGCGACGCGCTGGAAAAGGGCGGCCTGATCTTCTCCGGAATGTCGCCCGACGGAGAGCTGCCCGAGATCGTGGAGCGGCCAGACCATCCCTGGTTCATCGGGGTGCAATTCCATCCGGAGCTGAAGAGCCGGCCGTTCGATCCGCATCCCCTCTTCGCCGGCTTCGTCGGTGCCGCGGTCAAGCAGTCTCGCCTTGTCTAACCTGTTAAGTGCAAGTTCTGCGAGGCCGGCTGGTTTAGTTGCTTTGGCGAAATGCCTTGCCAAGACAGGGTAAGGGGTATTGTCTCCCCTGCTTCCTGAATGGGAGGCAATCATGAAATCCTCGATCGTGATTCCGGCCAGCATGGCGCTGGTCCTGTCAGTAGCCGCTTGCGATCGTAAGTCCGCGCCCACCGCGGCCAATGTGGCGGAGACAGCGGAAGGAGCCACGGCTGATGCCGCGACGGTCAAGCAGGACTTTGCGGCTTTCAACGCGGATATCGCGGCCAAAAATCTGGACGCGATCAAGGCGCATTATGCCAGCGATGCGGTGATGGTCATACCCAACCAGGCTCCGTTCGAGGGCGTCGACGCCATCATCGGTGACTATAAGCAATATGCGGCCGATGCAGCGGGCAAATATGCTCCTGGCGCGGAAACGACTACAGTCTCACCCGGCGGCGACGTGGCCTACGGGGAGGTCACTTACCAAACCACCTTCACCAATCTGACGACTAAGGCGGTCGAAACGCGCGACCGGTACAACATCTCCATCTATAAGAAACAACCGGACGGCAGCTGGAAGATCGTCCGGGACATCAATACCGACGTGCCGAAGGCCGACTGATCGAAGTGCGGGCCCGAGGTATTAAACGCGCTTCCGGCCCGCACCTGCCGTCTGCTTCTGCGGCTGGTGTCTGCCATAAGCCGTGATTATTGATCCATTCGTATGATTCATTTGCCGTTCATCAGCAGAGGCGTTACCTTTCAGACATGCAGGGGCGATTCATCATCGGCGCAATCGCATTGGCGGCCTTCGGATCGTCCGCCGCCATTGCCGCTGAGCCGGTGAAACGCTGGGCCTGCAACAAGACCGAACAGACGCAGCAGCGCCAGCAGCCGGCGCAGCCGCAACGGGCCAAGCCGCAAGGATGCTCGGTGCAGCGCATGATCCCGCCGGTTGTCGATCCGACCCCGACCTTCCTGCTCTGAATTCCACCCCATTGCCGCCACGCGACTCGCACCCTAATTGATCGCGATGAGCAATGTCATTTCCAGTCGCCTGATCGTTCTCGGCTCGGGCCCCGCGGGCTACACCGCCGCCATCTATGCCGCGCGCGCGGGCCTCAACCCGATCGTCGTCCAGGGCATCCAGCCCGGCGGCCAGCTGACCACGACCGCCGATGTCGAAAATTATCCGGGCTTCCGCAACGTCATCCAGGGACCCTGGCTGATGGAGGAAATGCAGGCCCAGGCCGAGCATGTCGGGACCAAGGTCGTCTGGGATCATGTTTCGGAAGTCGACCTGTCGCGCCGCCCATTCGTGCTGAAAGGCGACGGCGGCGCCGAATATCATGCCGATGCATTGGTCATCGCCACCGGTGCCCAGGCCAAGTGGCTCGGCCTTCCGTCGGAAGAGCATATGAAGGGCAAGGGCGCTTCCGCCTGCGCTACCTGTGACGGCTTCTTCTACCGCGGCAAGAAGGTCGCGGTGATCGGCGGCGGCAATACCGCGGTCGAGGAAGCGCTTTACCTCACCAATCACAGCCATGACGTGACCCTGATCCACCGCCGCGACTCGCTGCGCGCCGAGAAGATCCTGCAGGACCGGCTGTTCGCCCATCCCAACATCAAGATCGTCTGGGACAGTGAAGTCGCCGAATTTGTCGCCGGCGGGATGCCCGAAGCCTTGGTCGGCCTCGATATCCGCAATGTGAAGAGCGGCTCGATCACACGGATCGACGTCGACGGAGCGTTCGTCGCGATCGGCCACAAGCCGGCGACGGAGTTGTTCGAAGGCAAGTTAAAGCTCGACAGCGACGGCTATATCGAGGTCGAGACGGGCACGACCCGGACTTCAATCCCGGGCGTATTCGCCTGCGGCGACGTCATGGACAAAATCTATCGCCAGGCGGTCACTGCCGCCGGAACCGGTTGCATGGCCGCGCTCGACGCCGAGAAATTCCTCGCCGCCGAGGAGTTTGGGGCGCTTCAGGCGGCCGAATAGATGGCTGATACAACGTTTGTTTTGGTGGTGAGCGGGCTCCCGCATTTCGGTAGTTGAGTCCGACCGTCAAATTTGCGCAAGCTCCAGCGGTGCGGTCCTCCCAGACGGCCCCGTCGGAGTACAATACGGGGTGAGCGGAAGCCGGATGATCGGCACCGTTCGCAACGTTTTGGGGCCGCCGACTGTTTTGTAAATTGCTACCAGTCGCAAGACGGTTTGGGGTGCCCGCGGCGCCCTCCTCCTATCTTTAACGTCTCCTAGCCAACAGGCCGCCAATTCTGGCGCCTGGAAACGAAGGAACTAACGATGAAGTATTTTGGCACCGTCAATTCATTTGACATCGATAAGGGCCGTGGCTCGATCAAGCCGGAAACCGGTGGCGAAAATCTCGCGTTTGAGAAGAGCGCCATGTCGTGGGACAGCAAGGTGACACCGCCCACGGTCGGCCAGCGTTTATCATACGAGGTCGGCACGAAGGACGAAAAGCCCTGCGCGCTGAATCTCGAAACGATCTAAGCTGATGAGGCGGGAGTAGGACCTCCCGCCTCTCTTCCTTGGGATGCCCGGGCCGCTCGTGAAATGAGGGCGAGCGAATTGATGCAAGGTTCGGCCATTAAAGGCGTATGGTCCGACTCCGTCCTTCTCCTGGGTGTTGTTTCGACCCCGCTTTCGTGAACGACGCTGCCGGGTTGGCTTTCATTTCGCGAACCTTCCGGCTCCCGAAGGCCTTGGCCATGGAATTTTTCACGCCCCTGCATGCTGACACCTCACCCGGCCTCGCCATGGCGCTTGTCGCCTCGTCGCAAGCGCCCTTGCTGCTTCTCGACGATGACATCGCTATCGTCGGAGCGAGCAGGTCATTCTGCGACGCGTTTGGATGCGACCCCGATACCGTCAACGGCCTTGCTTTGGCCAAGCTGGGCGCAGGCGAGTGGAACGCTCCGCAACTTCACGCCCTGCTGCGGGCCACTTTCAGCGGCGCCGCCGCGATTGATGCCTATGAGATGGATCTTGTCCGCGAAGGCCAGAAGCCGGCCCGCCTGCTGCTCAATGCGCTCAGGCTCGACTATGGCGATGGCGAAGTGCCAAGAGTGTTGCTGACTGTCACCGACGTCACCACGGCGCTCCTCGCCGCCAAGCTCAGGGATGACATGGTGCAGGAGAAGGACATCCTGCTTCAGGAGCTTCAGCACCGCGTCGCCAATAGCCTCCAGATCATCGCCTCGGTTCTAATGCAGAGTGCGCGCCGGGTGCAGTCGGAGGAAACGCGAGTTCAGCTTCACAACGCCCATCATCGTGTCATGTCGATTGCCACCCTGCAGAGACAGCTTGCGATTTCGAGCAGCGACGACGTTGCGCTACGAAAATATTTTGAGGATCTATGCGCGAGCCTCGGCGCATCGATGATCGACAATGCCGATCGCATTTCGTTGGTGTCGAGTGCGGACGATACCGTGACCAAGGCAAACGTCTCAGTCAGCTTGGGCCTGATCGTTACCGAACTGGTCATCAATTCGCTCAAGCACGCGTTTCCCAGCCGTAAAAAGGGAGGCCACATCAACGTCGATTATCTCGCCGACGAAAAGGGCTGGACGTTGACGGTCGACGACGATGGTGTGGGGATGCCGCAAGGCGAAGGAGCACTGAAGCCCGGACTAGGCACGGGAATTGTCGAGGCATTGTCGCGACAGCTCGGTGCTATCGTTGAGGTGGCTGATCGGGCGCCCGGAACCAAGGTCTCCATCGTTCACGTCGCATAGTCGATTTGATACCCGCCAAGGCGGGCCCTTTTGAACTCGCCGGGAGTTGTAGCGGTAGCACAGGCGGTCCTGAGGGTCGGTGTTGCGTAGCATTGGCGCTCCGCCTTCTCAGCGGAGTCCCCCATGCACGCACTCATTATCGAAGATGATGACTTGATCGCAATGTCGATCGAAGAAGTCCTTTCGGACTGTGGCTTCACCACCTTCGATGTGGCGGCGTCACTCGATGAGGCGGTTGCCGCAGCCACCGCGCGATGCCCTGACTTGATCACCGCAGATGTGGAGTTGAACGCCAGTTCCGGCATCGATGCGGTGCAAACCATCTGTTCGAGCAGCGTGATACCGGTCATATTTATCACCGGACGGGCAGATACAGCGCGGTCGCGCATGCCTCAGCATATCATCCTGAGCAAGCCGTTCCAGGTCAACGAAGTGCAAGCCGCGGTTCGGGAAGTCCTGAACCAGTAAGTCCTGACTTCGTACCGGGAATTACGTTGCGAACCAACCCGCGATTACCACCATGACCGCCACGGCACTCAAGCCGAGCGCCACGAGTAACAGCAGAGCCGCGATGGTCGGGTTGCTGCCTTTTGCCACGGCAATATTGTTCAGGCGGCGCAACACCGGACGGCCTACCGGGTTCAACCATGCAGCCATTGCCGCGATCATGAAGATCACGGCGAAGCTCGCGAAAATGCGTGCGGCATCAAGCATCGTCGACACCCTCGTGTCCCTGGCCGGAACGGGCCGGATAGATCGAGCAGGGCAAAGCGCTAGCAAGGTCATTCGTTTGTGTTTCAGCAGAACTTGCCTTTACGCTGTAGCGCCCCGCAAGATCGTAATGAACTAATCTAGCTTCGGAACTCGCTGCATTTTGAGCCAATTTTAAGGAAGCGCGTTTCCGGCCGAGCCAATATGCTTTTTCCATTATCTTCTCCCGTGAGCGAGATTATTGAAGTGTTTCTCTGTCACAGGGCGCTCGCTTGCGATCTCAGGTGATGAGTTCATTTAGACTGCTGCCGATGAACGGTGCGTGACGATAACCAATCTATATCCGCAATAGGGAGAAGCCGGACATCGGACCCAGTGGTGCTTCTAAGGGCTAGTAAATCAGTTTGCGTCGCGCCTCAAAACTGTCGTCCATTTGCTGAATCAGGTTGGCCCGTTCCGCCCAGCTGGCCGAACTAGCTTCCATCCGCAACCGTCCATTTTTGGTCGTCATCGCCGCTGCGGCAAGGAGGTCGGCGGCGGCGCGATCCATGCAGCCCGTCACTGTATCCGCCGGCAATTTCAATGAGCGGGGCCTTCTAACGGATCGCCACTCGCGAGCGGGTGCAAGGCTGCCCCCGTCATCCAGCCATCCATCGATCGCAAGTCGATCGGTGACTGGCGGCGGACGCTTCGGCAAAAGCGATTGCGATTTTGAGGACATGGTTTTCACCTTCGGCAAGCGAGAGCGCAATGTCTCTCAGTCACAAGTTGCTTGTGGCCACAGCAGGTGATGCATGCGTCATAGCACGGCGGCTACTCTCCCGCCATGCGGGCCATCGGCAATCTATTTCAGGCTCCCCCTTGTAAGCTAATTCAGCCCCACCACTTCGAACCCTGGAACCATTCGCAACGACGGTGATTGGCGCTAAGCCGCTCCTTTCCCCTTCCTTACGAAAGCTGGCGACGGAATGATCCGGCCCGAATACGGTCGTTTCAACGAAAAGGAATGGGCAAGTGGAAGTCGAACTGGACTATTGGGTTACCCGCAAGCGGGTGGAAATCGAAATGGCCCGGTGCGCGACTTCGAATGAAGCGCGACTGGTTCATGAGGAAATGGCAGATCGATATTGCGCCAAGGCGCGCGAGGCCGAGGCGGCCTCACTTGTCGGGCCGGTTGTCGCGCAGTTGCCGCCCTACTTCCACGTTGTCGATGACTTTATGCACACAATCATCGGTGACCCGGTCATCGAACCTGTGCGTTGCCTGAGGCATTAAACCCCTTGCTAGTGGTCGGCGCGGTTCTGCATGCGGCTAGGCATCCCGCCTGATGATCTTGGTTAGATCCGCGCGAATGCTCTTTCCTGAAAGATGGGCATCCACGCTGGGATAGCCCTCTCTTTTCAGCTTGGCCCTGATTTCCTCGACATTGGCTGACCCTTCGGCGAGCTGGAACGCTCGCTCGATGATATTTGGCGTTTGGGTCATTCGGACTCACTTTCCGGGTGAAGGGTCGCCGCCACGCTTGGCCGCGGCGAGGGCGTCGCGGGCATTGGTGTACCGAAATCCGCCCCACGTATAGACTTTCGTCGGCACGGTGATGATGCCGTATCGGTTTAGCTCGCTTTGCTCTGTCTTTTGCGAAGGCACAGGCTGGGTCATCGCGCCAGCACCAGGGTTCCGTTCAGCTTGGCGTCCGCGATTTGATCCGCATAGCCTTCCGCCAGCTTCTCATGGACCATTCGCGAACAATCGCAGGCGGCCCGCTCGGCCATCTGCAGGGAAACGCAATATCGCTGGTATAGATAGTTGAGGTCCATGACGGCTCCAAACTGGTAAGCGGGAGCACGTGCAGGTCTCTCAGTCGCACATCGCCTACGAAAATTCAGGGGTGCGATAGAACGCTTTTAACATAACGCCGACCAAAGCCCTAATCGGACCGCAGGCGCGCGGGCGTTAACCTGAAGCAGAGATCGTTGCCTTAGATGTGCAGCGTCAGGAGACGCTATCATGAAATTCATTTTGTTGAAGTCGCGCGGCGGCGACTATCTGGTCGTCGCGGAAAACGTCGCCTGGTTGCGCGCGCATGAAAATGGCCAAACCCAGGTGGGCGTTATCGGGGGAGCTCCAATCCTCGTGGCCGGAACCATCGAAGAAACGGCTTCCACAATCCTGGCCGGCTGAACAGGTCTGCGGCCTGGCGGGCGCATCTCAATGCAGGGAAAGCGCCCGGGTCCTGGACAGCAGCCGGCCAAAGGTCATGAAGTCCTCGGCCTCGACGTCGTCATCCTCGATCAGGATGCCGAAGCGCTCCTCAATTCCGGTGAGCAGATTGGCGACCGCCATCGAATCGAACTCGGGAAGTGCGCCGAACAATTCGGTCTCGCTGTCGAACCCGGCGACACGAGCCGAGCTGAGGCCGAGCACCTCGACCAGCAGCGCACGCAGCGTCGCTTCGACTTCGCCGCCATCCTCCAACGCCAAGACGCCTTCCCCCATGACCATTTCGCCCGCGCCCCTAGGAAAAGCGGAGCGCGGAGGCAAGCTTTGCACGGTTGGTTGTGGGGCGCTAGGCGGGGGGCGTGACCGCGCCTGACCCGACGCCATATCCGCTGGACCATTTGACGCTGCGCGGCGCGCCGGAGGCCGAGGCACTAATTGTTGGCGAAGAGCGGCTGACCTATCGCCAGCTCGACGCCAAGGTAGGCGCGACCGCAGCAGCATTGCTCACGACCGGTCTGCAACCTGGAGATCGGGTCGCCACCTGGATGGCGAAAACCATTTTGGCGTGCCTCATGCCGCTGGCCGCATCGCGGGCCGGGCTAGTGCATGTTCCCATCAACCCAGTCCTGAAGCACGCCCAGGCCGCGCATATCCTCGCCGACAGCGGTGCCAGGCTGCTGATTGCCAACCGGTCGCGGCTGGATAGCCTTGAGAGCGGCGACCTGGCGGATGCCATGGCCATCGCGCTCGAGGATTGGACTGAAGGAGGCGACGCGCTGCCGCCGTCGGTGCGCGATCCGCAGGAACTTGCGGCGTTGCTCTATACCAGCGGCTCCACCGGGCGACCCAAGGGCGTGATGTTGAGCCATGCCAACCTCTGGCTCGGCGCGATCAGCGTGGCGCATTACCTTGGACTCAAGCCCGACGACCGCACGCTTGCGGTGCTGCCACTGGCATTCGACTATGGCCAGAACCAAATGCTCTCGACCTGGGCTGCGGGCGGTTGCGCGATCGGCTTCGACTACCTCCTGCCGCGCGACGTGGTTCGCGCGGTCGGGCGTCATGAAGTCACCGTCCTCGCCGGAGTACCGCCGCTCTGGCTCCAGCTAGCTGAACAGCAGTGGGGTGAAGCGGGCAATAGCCTCCGCACCTTGACCAACAGCGGCGGTCATCTGCCAGAGCCGCTGGTTCGGCGCTTGCGGGCGTTGTTTCCCACGGCCAAGCTCCATTTGATGTACGGCCTCACCGAAGCCTTCCGCTCGTCGAGCCTCGACCCAGCGCTGGTCGACCAGCACCCAGATAGCATCGGCACCGCCATTCCATTCGCAGAATTGATGGTCGTCCGGCCTGACGGCAGTGAAGCTGCAGCGGGCGACGAAGGCGAACTGGTTCACGCCGGGCCTCTGGTTGCGCAGGGTTATTGGCGCGATGCCGATCGGACAGCCGAGCGGTTCAGGCCGGCGCCTGCCTTCAGCGCCTATGGCGGCACCGCCGTCTGGTCAGGCGATACAGTTGTGAAAGGCAAGGACGGCCTCCTCCGCTTCCGCGGCCGTGACGATGCGATGATTAAGGTCAGCGGCAACCGCATCAGCCCAACTGAAATCGAGGAGGCGGCGCTTGCCAGCAATGCCGTCAGCGACGCCGCCGCCTTTGGCATTGCAGACGAGAAGCTGGGCCAGGCGATCATTCTTGTAGCGGTAGCCAGGGGCGAAGCGCCGGACGAGCGACTGAAGGCATATCTCCGCCGCGAATTGCCGCCCCACATGCAGCCTCAGACAATATTGTGGAAGGATAGCTTGCCGGTCGGTCCCAATGGCAAGCTCGATCGCTCCGCGCTGAAGGCCGAAATCGCATGAAGGCACTTGGGCCGATTCCACCGGGTTTCGAGGCAAATCCTGAAGGGCGCCTGCTGATCGGGGGCTGGGATGTCGAAGCGCTGGTCGCCGAAGCCCGCGGCACGCCCTTGTTCGTTTATGACACGCGCCGCGTCGCGGACCAGGCGGCGCGGTTCCGGGCAGCCTTCCCGGGTGTGGCGCTGCATTATGCCGTCAAGGCAAACCCGTACGGGCCGTTGCTTGAAGCCATGGCAACCATGGTCGACGGGTTCGATGTCGCATCGGCAGGCGAATTGGGCCGCGTCGCTCACCTCGGCCTGCCAATCAGCTTCGCTGGCCCCGGCAAGCGCGATCAGGAGTTGGAGACCGCGATCCGCGCCGGGATTACGATCAATCTCGAGAGCGAGGGCGAGGCAGAGCGGGCGCTGGCGATCTGCGCACGCGAAGGGCTGAAGGCCAAGCTGGCGGTGCGGGTCAATCCGCCTTTTGGCCTGAAGGGCTCGGGCCAGAAGATGGGCGGCTTGCCCAGCCAGTTCGGGATCGACCACGACCGCGCACCGGCGCTCGTCCGGCGGATCGTCGAAGCAGGCGCGGATTGGCGCGGACTCCACATCTTCGCCGGTAGCCAGGCGCTCCACGCCGACGCGCTGATCGACCTGCAGCGTGAGACTGTCGTGCTTGCCGCCGCGATCGCCGAGCAAGCAGGGCAAGCGCCGCCTGAAATCAATCTGGGTGGTGGCTTCGGCATTCCCTATTTCGCCAAGGACGATCGGCTGGACGTCGATGCAGTGGGAACAGCACTTGCCAACACATTGGCCGAGCGCCCGAAAATTCTCTCCGAAACCAAATTCGCAATCGAACTTGGGCGTTGGCTGGTAGGCGAGGCCGGGGTCTATCTGACCCGAATCGTCGACCGGAAGGAAAGTAGGGGCCGGACATTCCTCGTCACCGACGGCGGGCTACAGCACCAGCTCGCCGCTACCGGCAATTTCGGTCAGCTCCTCCGCCGCAACTACCCCGTCGCCATCGCCAGCCGCTTCGGCGCCGAATCGGTCGAGGAAGCAACCATAACCGGCTGCCTCTGCACCCCGCTCGACCTGCTTGCCGACGAGGCAATGTTACCGATGGCCGAGGTCGGTGACTTGGTCGCGATCTTTTGCGCCGGCGCCTATGGCCTGACTGCTAGCCCGACCGCGTTCCTCAGCCAGCCGATGGCGCGGGAGATGCTCGTCTAGGGGTAAATCGCCTCGACGAAATACAACCCCTCCGGCGGCGCATTCAGTCCCAACGCCTGCCGATCCCTTGCTTCAAGCGCCGTCCTCACGTCCTCCGGCGTCCAACGCCCACGTCCGACTAACGCCAGGCAACCGACCATCGATCGCACCTGATGATGCAGGAAGCTGCGTGCTGCGGCGCGGATGTGGATTTCCTCTCCCGTCCGCTCGACCGTCAAGCTGTCGAGCGTCTTCACCGGGCTTGCCGACTGGCAATGGACCGATCGGAAGGTGGTGAAGTCGTGGTTGCCGACCAGATGCATCGCCCCCTCGGCCATCGCCTCGGCATCCAGCGCAACCGGCACATGCCACACCTTGCCCTTGTAGAGCGCCGGCGGCGCCCTGCGGTTGAGGATCCGGTAGAGGTAGCGCCGCCCGATGCACGAAAAGCGCGCGTGCCAGTCATCGGCGACCGGTGAGACGTCCGTCACGCTGACCGGCGCGGGACGGACCAGCGCGTTCAACCCTTCGCGCAGGCGATGCTGGGTCAAATGCTTCACCACATCGACATGGGCGGTCATCGCCAGAGCATGGACCCCGGCATCGGTCCGGCCCGCGGCATGCAGCGTTGCCAGCTCACCCGTCATTCGAAACAGCGCCTGCTCGACAGTTTCCTGCACCGACGGACCATGGTCCTGCCGCTGCCATCCCATGAACGGCCCGCCGTCAAATTCGATCGTTAGGCGCCATCGCGTCATTTAAGGCGCGTTCCTTCGAGGATCGGAAATCCGCGCAGCAACTCATCCCTGCTCATCGCTCCCTTGCCTGCACGCTGCAAAAGCGTCGGCCGAAGCGCGCCATTGCCACAGGCGATGGTCAGTTCGCCGTCGAGTATTTCTCCCGGAGTGCCGTGGCCGCGTGCGCCTTCGGCGGCCAGCAGCTTGATCCGCTCGCCATCGACCTCGAACCAGGCGCCCGGGAAAGGCGCAAGGGCCTGGACATGACGCCTGAGCTCGCGCGCGGGCCGCGCCCAATCGATCCGCGCCTCCTCCTTCTTGATCTTGGCAGCGTAGGTGATCCCGTCCTCGGGCTGGGGGATCGGTTCGAACGAGGGCAGGTCGGCCAGCACTTCAACCATCATGGCCGCGCCAAGTTTCGCCAATTCGTCAGTCAGTTGTGCAGCGTTCTTGTCCTCGATTTCAACCGCGCGCTTCAGCAGCATCGGCCCGGTATCGAGCCCCGCTTCCATCTGCATGATGGTCACGCCGGTGACCTCGTCCCCGGCCATGATCGCGCGCTGCACCGGTGCCGCGCCGCGCCAGCGCGGCAGCAGCGAGCCGTGGACGTTGATGCAACCGAACATCGGCGCATCAAGGATCGGCTGGGGCAGGATCAGGCCGTAAGCGGCGACGACCGCAACATCCGCATCCAGCTCCGCAAACGCCTCTTGCTCAGCCTCGCTGCGCAGCGACTTGGGGCTCCGCACTTCGATGCCCAGCTCGCCTGCGCGATCCTCGACCGGTGTCGGCCTTTCCGCCTTGCCACGCCCGGCAGGTCGGGGCGGCTGGGTGTAAGCCGCGACCAGTTCATGACCCGCCTCGACGAGCGCATCGAGGGTCGGCACGGCGAAGTCGGGACTGCCCATGAAGATAACTCTCATGGCTCTCGCCTATGGCGCGGCTTGCGCCCGCCGCCAAGCGCCGCCTATGTCGCGGCTAATGGCCAGCCATCAGATCGAAGCATTGACGCAAGCCTTGGCGCGCCTGCCAGGCCTCGGGCCGCGCTCGGCGCGGCGCGCGGTGCTGCACCTGATGAAAAAGCGGGAGGGCGCGCTGGAGCCGCTGCTCGCCGCGCTTCAGGCGGTGTCGGAAACGCTTTCGACCTGCTCGACGTGCGGCAATGTCGACACCAGCGATCCCTGCAGCATCTGCCGCGATCCGCGCCGTGACGAGCGGCTGATGTGCGTTGTCGAGGAAGTGGCCGACCTGTGGGCACTGGACCGATCGCGGCTATTTCCCGGTCGCTATCATGTTCTCGGCGGCCGCCTTTCGGCCCTGGAAGGGGTGCGGCCCGAGGACCTGTCGATCGACAAGCTGGTCGCCCGGGTAGCCGCCGGCGGGATCGATGAGGTCGTGCTGGCGATGAATGCCACGCTGGAAGGCCAGACCACCGCTCATTATCTGGCCGAGCGGCTGGAGAAATTTCCTATTCGCCTCACCCAGTTGGCGCACGGTCTTCCGGTCGGGGGGGAGCTCGACTATCTCGACGAAGGCACGCTTGCCCAGGCCCTTCGCGCGCGCCGCCCTGTTGCTTGAACCCCTTGCCCTGAAAGACTAAATCGCCGCCATGGCCATTTTGCGCATTTTCGAAACGCCCGATCCGATGCTCCGCCAGATTTCGACCCCGGTCGACAAGGTGGACGATGAGCTGCGCGCGCTGATCGCTGACATGTTCGAAACGATGTACCAGGCGCCGGGAATTGGCCTTGCCGCGGTTCAGGTCGGCGTTCCCAAGCGCGTCCTCGTCATGGACCTGCAGGAGCCGGAGGATCCGGAAGATCCGGAAAGCAAGCCGGTCAAAGAACCGCGGGTGTTCATCAACCCCGAAATCCTGTCGCACTCGGATCATGAGGTTCCCTACACAGAGGGCTGCCTGTCGGTCCCCGATCAATATGCCGAGGTCATGCGGCCCGACCGCATCCGCGCCCGCTGGCTCGACGAACATGGCAAGAGCCACGAGCAAGACCTCGACGGGCTATTGGCGGTCTGCCTGCAGCACGAGATGGATCATCTCGAGGGAGTATTGTTCATCGACCATCTGTCGAAGCTGAAGCGCGACATGGTCCTGAAAAAGCTCGCCAAGGCGCGGAAAGAGCGAGCTTTACACGCGGCCTAGCGGACGATTGGCAACATCACCGCACTGGCGTTCTCGCCGCCCCACCAGATGGTCTGCGTCGCCCGGTGATAGTCGCCGGGCTTGGCGTAGAAGATATTGTCGACATAGGTTTGGGGATTGCGGTCGTAGAGCGGGAACAGGCTCGACTGCACCTGGATCATGATCCGGTGCCCCGGCAGGAACACATGGTCGACGTTCGGAAGCGCCCAGCGATAATGCTCGACCTTGCCCGGCTTTAGCGGCTCCGGCTTCGCGAAGCTGTGGACGTAACGACCGCGGAAAATCTCGATTCCTATCGGCAACTCGAACCCCGACATGTCGGGCTTTGAACCCTGTGTGGCCGCCTCGGGCGCTTCATTCGGATAGACGTCGATCAACTTGACGACCCAGTCGCTGTCCGTCCCGCTGGTTGCGGCGAACAGGTCGACCTCGGGCGCGCCCATGATATGGACCGCGCTCGTCAGCGGGGCCGTCGTGTAGCTGAGCACGTCCGGACGATCGGAGACGAAGCGCTGGTCGCGGACCAGCCAGGTCCTCCACTGATCGGGGTCTGCCACATTGATCGGGCGCGGGATGAACGGCACGGGCTTGGCCGGGTCGGACACATAATCGTCATGGCCAGGCGCCGCAGGCTTGTCGAAGCTGGCCCCGTTGCCGTCGCGCAGGAACAGCGGCGTCGGCGTTCCCATGGGCCAGCGCGGCGATTCATTCCATCGGTTCACGCCGGTCGCATAGGTAAGCACGGGCGGAATGCGCGGGTCCGGGGCGCCTTTCAGATAATGGTCGAAGAAGGGCTTCACCCAGCGCGTGCGCCATTCCGCCGCCGTGTCGCCGGTAAAGGTCAGCGCCCCCAGGTCATAGCCATAATGGTTGGCGCCGGAGTGCCGCCACGGGCCAATGACCAAATGGAGCAGGCCGGTGCCTTCATATTTGGGCGCTAGCGCCTTGTAGACGGCCGGTCCGCCATAGCTGTCTTCCTGGTCCCACTGTCCCACCTCGATCATGGTCGGCACGGTAAACGGGTGCGCGGCCATCCATTTGTCGACTGCCTGGCCCGACCAGAATTCAGTGTAGGCAGGGTTCTGGAACAGCTTTTGTACGAACGGATAATGATCGATACCCAGCTTGCGGGCATAATCGGCCATCGAGCCGCCCTCGAGATAGCGGGTGTAATCGTCCCCGCTGCCCAGCGCGAGGCCGCTGCCTTCGGCTTTGCCGGTACTTTGCGACACGGCGAAGCCCAGGCTGAACGTCCGGAACGCGCCATTGTGGAACCAGTCGTCGCCTATCCAGCCGTCGACCATGGGGCTCTCAGGCACCGCGGCCTTGAGCGCGGGGTGCGGGTTGATCTCCGCCGACAGCGTGGTGAAGCCAAGGTAGGATGAACCGATCACCCCGACCTTGCCATTAGCTTCCGGAATATTCTTCACCAGCCATTCGATGGTGTCATGGGCGTCGGTCGATTCATCGATCCCGGTAGGATTGAGCGGCCCAGCGATCGGCCGGTTCATGACGAATTCGCCCTCCGAATTATGGAGGCCGCGGATGTCCTGGTAGACACGGATATAGCCGTCGTTGACGAACTCCTTGTCCATGATCGGCAAAATGTCGACGATCGACTGGCTGGCTGTCCGCGCAGTCGTGCCCTTGGCATCGTAGGGCGTGCGCGAAAGCAGGATCGGCCCGCCAGATGTACCTTTTTTGAAGACGATGACGGTGTAGAGCTTCACTCCATCGCGCATCGGCACCATTGCGACGCGCCGGATGAAATCAGCCTCGGGCCGGACCTGGTCGTAGCTCGCGACGCCGTCCGGCGTCATCGGCGCCAGTGTTGCGGGCGGCGCGGCCGCGATGGGCGCGCTGGCGAGGATCAGCGACAGGGTCGCAAGGGTTGGGCGGGTCAAATGCTTGTGCATTGGCGAAGGCTAGAAGCTGCCCGCCCACATCGCAATCGGCTAAGCGATCGACGCAGCCGCGTTGGCGCAGTCGCTGGCGCATTCGCGGCAGATCAAGCCGCACAGCCTGCAATGCTCATGATTGTGACACTCGCACTCCGCGGCGCATTGCTCGCACATCCGCCCGCATAGCTCGAGCAGTTCGCGCAGCATCGGCTGGTCGTTGCCTGTCCGCCTGAGGCCTAGCCGCGCCGTCGCTTCGCATATGTCCGAACAATCGAGGCAAAGGCGCACGCACTGGGTCATGTCCATTGTTTCGGCCATGCAGGAGTCGGCGCAGCTCAGGCACATTTTCGCGCAGTACATCAGGTGATGCACGGCGTCGGCCAGCGCCTGGTTGAAATGACCCTTCGACGCCGGATGCAGCGAGATCATCTTGCGAATGGACATATGCTCTCCCTTTTCCTTGCCAACCGGACCATGGGCCTTAGGTTCCGCTTGAGCAAGTGCAAGCGGTCGCGTATGTTCCCATTTCGTTCCGCATTCGGAGGGCCGGTTGGACGTGAATCTCGTCTTTGTCGCCATCGCTGGGTTAGCGCTCGGTGCGCTGGTCGGTTGGCTGTTTGGCAGCCGCTCGGGTGCAGCGGCGCGCGAGGTGATCGATTCGCTTCGCCTGCAGCTCGACGGCGTTCGCGAGGAACGGGACGAACATCGCGCTGCCGCGCAGGAGCTTGCCGCCCTGAAGGCCGCGCAGGGCGAGCGCGAAAAGGCATTCCGCGAACAGATCGAATCGTTACGGGAAGCCAAGGAGGCGCTCTCGGCGCAATTCTCCGAAATCGGCGGCAAGCTATTGGGGGAGGCTCAAAAAGCCTTCCTCGAACGGGCCGATGCCCGCTTCAACCAGGCTGGCGAAAAGCATGAGGAAAAGCTCAAGTCGCTGCTCGAGCCGGTCCAGACCACGCTGAAGCGCTACGAAGAGGGGCTGGCCAAGGTAGAGAAGGAGCGGGTCGACCATTATGCCGGCCTTCGCGAGGCGGTCGAGCTGGTGCGCACGGGGCAGGGGCAGGTCCGGGACGAGACTCGCAACCTCGTCAATGCGCTTCGCTCATCCCCAAAGGCGCGCGGCCGCTGGGGCGAGCAAAGCCTTCGCAACGTGCTCGAGCAGGCAGGGCTTAGCCCCTACGCCGACTTCCGTTCGGAAGTTTCGGTCGACACCGACGATGGGCGCCTTCGGCCGGATGTGATTGTCCGCCTCCCGGGCGGCCGGCACTTGATCATCGACGCCAAATGTTCGCTGAATGCCTATCTGGACGCTTGCGATGAGGTGGATGAGGACAAGCGGGCCGCAAGTATCCGCTCCCATGTCGCCTCGATGCGGAACCATGCCCAGCAACTGGGCTCGAAAGCCTATTGGGCGCAGTTCGGGGATGCCGCCGACTATGTCGTCATGTACATTCCGGGCGAACATTTCCTGACCGCCGCATTAGAGCAGGACGACAGCCTTTGGGACTGGGCGTTCGAACGCCGGGTTCTGCTCGCGACGCCGACCAACCTGGTCGCCATCGCCCGCACCGTTTCCAGTGTCTGGCAACAGGAAAAGCTGAGCGAAGCGGCAAGTGAAATTGCGGCTTTGGGCAAGGAGCTGCACTCGCGTCTTGCGACCATGGCGCAACATATGGAGCGGGTCGGCAAGAACCTCTCCACCGCCAACATCGCCTACAACCAGATGGTGGGAAGTTTCGAAAGCCAGGTGTTCACCCAGGCACGCCGTTTCGAAGCGCTTGGCGCCGGCAGCGCCAAGGAACTGCCGGAGCCGCCAATGGTCGAAGCCGCGCCGCGCCCGATGACCAAGCTGGCATCACCCAAGCCGACCGCCAACGAGGATGACGCCGCGGCCTGATCAATTGGCTGGCATTGTAGGAATGTATTTGCCAGCGTTTCGGCGGATCTTTGAACCGTCGAACTATAGAAACCCCGAAATCGCCGCCGACCCCTTAACCTCACAAAAATGGCGCCTGGCCCCATGAAATTAGTGAATTTAAGGGCTGTCGATCGACCTAATCCGCCCGGACGAGGTCGATCGAGCCGGCGCGGTTGCTGAGTGTCAGCTGATTGCCGACGCCTGAGATGGTCATCGGATCGGCGAGGATTGCCGAACCCTGATTCTCGAAGCTCATATCGGGGCAGGCCATGCGCGTCGCCATCACGGCTCCCGCATCCACCACATTCCCGGTCTGGGTGTAACCCGCGCCCAGCGAGTTGCATCCGAACTTGGCGCTGATCCGGTCGGGCATGAAGTTGATGTAGAAATTGCTCGCCGGAGTGCGGGTGCCGTTGATCGCCACCACGCGCCAATTGGTTCCGCTCAAATTCGCCACGGGAGTCCCCGGATAATTGGGTTGGCCGGTTTCGCCGACCTGGCTGAAAAAGGCGTTCGGCGCGCCGCAGCCGCGATACTGGCGGCCATCGACATAGACTTGGACGGTGTCGGGATAGGTGCGATCGCTCATCCCATCGCTGCATCGCGAATGGACGATGTTCACCTCCAGCCGCTGCGTTCGATAGATTTCCCCTGCCGTTCCGTTGATCGGCCGCGGCGTCGGCTGGACCACGCTCATATTATTGCCGCGATCGGTGAAGGTGAGATTCTGGCCGATCTCCAGGTCCCAGAAGGGCTCGGTACCGATAGCGCGATAACTGGCTTCGCCCGACGGATAGCCTGGCTGGGGATATCCCGGCTGCGGGTATCCAGGCGCGGGGTAAGCAGGACCGGGTGGATAAGGCGGTCCGCCGGGGCCCGGATAAGCGGGGCCGGGCGGGTAGGGCGGATAGCCGGTCGAGTCCTGCGGATAGGGCTGCGGACCGCCCGGATAGCCGGGACCTTGAGGATATGGCTGGCAGGCGGCGAGGCCGAGAACTAGCAGCGGAAGCGCGATAATCGTTTTCATGGCGGAACAAACCTCCGAGCCTTTTATGAGTTCCGCCAGCTTGCCCTAACCTGAAAGGCCATCACTGCCGCAGCAACCGCGGCATTGAGGCTGTCGGCGCGGCCCAGCATCGGCATTTTCACCAGAAGGTCGCATTCCGCCTCATACTCCTCGGGAAGTCCCTGGCTTTCATTTCCGATGAGCAGGAAGCAGGGCCGCTCATAGACCGGATTGAGATAGTCTTTATCGGTCTTCAGGCTGGTACCGACCAGCTGCCCGGGACCCGAACGAAGCCAGGGAATGAACTCGTCCCAGCGCGCGGTCGCCACCTGCTGGGTGAAGATCGCTCCCATCGACGCCCGAACCGCTTCGACCGAGAAGGGATCCGCACTGTCGTCGATGAGGATCAAGCCGCCCGCCCCGGTGGCGTCTCCGGTCCTCAGGATTGTGCCGATATTTCCCGGGTCACGCAGCGCCTGTGCGACGATCCAAAGTGGAGAGATGGTGCGGTCGATGGCGGCTAGGGACGTGTCTGGCTGGCGATAGGCGCCGAGAATCGCCTGCGGATTGTCCTTCCCGGACATCTTCGAAAGGATGTCGGGCGAGGTTTCAATGACGTCCGCGCCCGCTGACTCAGCATCAGCTATGATCTCGGCGGCCAGCGGATGAACGCCTCCTGCCGGCGAATAGGCAATGATTTCCGGCAATCGGCCGCTATCCCGCGCCTCGGCCAAGATGCGCAATCCTTCGGCCAGGAACAGTCCTTCGCTCTTGCGGGCCTTCTTGTCGCGCAGCGCGCGCAGCCGCTTCACGGTCTCGTTGGAAAAGGATGTGATCTGGCGAGGCACTATTCCTCGCCGAACCTGCCCTCGACCAAGGCCGTCAACTCGGCCATCGCCTGGTCGCACCCGTCGCCCTCGCAATGGATGGTAATGCTGTCGCCCATCGCGGCGCCAAGCATCATCAAGCCCATGATCGACGTGCCGACGACCCGATTGCCATCCTTCTCGACCTCGACCTTGGCCGATAGCCCCGAAGCAACGTTGACGAATTTTGCGCTCGCCCGGGCGTGAAGGCCCCTGCGATTGGTGATTTCGATCGTCTTTGAGCAGCCGCTCAAGCGGCCGCCTCGCCAAGTATCTCCGATGCGACCGAAATATATTTGCGGCCAGCTTCCCGGGCCGCCGCGACCGCTGCGCGGACCGACATTGCCTTTCGGGCGCCCTCCAGGCGTATCAGCATGGGCAGGTTCACCCCGGCGATCACCTCGATATTCTCGCTCTTCATCAGGCTGATCGCCAGGTTGGACGGAGTCCCGCCGAACAGGTCGGTCAGGATGATGACTCCTTCGCCCTGATCGCAACGCTGGATGGCGTCGGCAATCTCGGTGCGGCGCATCTCCATGTCGTCTTCGGCATCGATGCAAATACCTTCGACCGCCTGTTGGGGCCCGACGACATGTTCCATTGCGGTGATGAACTCGGCCGCGAGTCGGCCGTGGGTCACCAGCACTAATCCGATCATTCACTCACCCGCTTCATCACTCGCCCGCGCCCCTGGATTTCGCGGGTTGCTCCTCGATCGTATCGCTCGGCGGCGTAGCGAGGTCGCGGTGTCGGACATTCGGAGAAAATCCCGCGCCGCGCAACCGTTCCGCCATTTCGACTGCAGCGGCCACCGACCGGTGACGCCCTCCCGTGCAGCCAAACGCCACCGTCAGATAGCTTTTGCCGGCGGCCCAATAGCGGGGAATGAGTCCGATTAACAGCGATTCAATTTGTTCCATCATCGGGTTCCACGCGGGGTCCTCCGCGCAATAGTCGCGAACTGACTGATCCTGTCCCGTCAACGGCCGTAAATCATCGACCCAGTGAGGGTTTGCGACAAAGCGCAAATCGAACACGAGATCGGCCGAACGCGAAATTCCCCGCGCGAATCCGAATGACGTAACGGTCAGCACCGGCTGGTCGACATCGCCGCCGTAGCGGCGAAGCAATTCTTCGCGCAATTCCGCGGGGGTCAGATCGGTCGTGTCGATTACCGCGTCTGCGAGCCTGCGGAGCGGTGCCGTAATATCGCGTTCGCGTGCAATGCCGTCTTCCGGTGGGCGGTCCGGGGCAAGGGGGTGGCGCCGCCTGGTCTCGTCATAACGCCTGACCAGCTCGGATCCAGCGCAGTCGAGGTAGAGGATTTCGGGTCTGACCCCTTCAATTGATCTTAAAAGTGCGGGTAGGTCCCAAGGGTCAAAGCCCCGGCTGCGAACGTCCATGCCAACCGCTACCGGAATCGTTTGCCGAGCTTCGCGCTCTCCGTGGACGAAATGCTCGAGCAGCGCAGTGGGCAAGTTATCGACGCAGTCCCAGCCCATGTCCTCAAGCGCGTCGAGAACCGTCGACTTGCCGGCGCCGGACATGCCGGTGACGAGAAGCAGGCGCGGCAAGGTTGGTGGCGGCAAGTCCACGCCCTAAAACTTCAGCCCCAACAGGTCGAGCGCGAGCGCAACTTTGGATGGAGCGGAAGCGGTCATCGCATCGACGCTTATCAGGGGGATCGCCGCACCGAGGATCAGCCGTTCGCGGGCATCATCCGGCAGGCGCTGAATATCGCTCCTAAGCTCGACCACCATTGCTACGGGCACATCGGAAACCGTGTTCATCTCCACAATTCCGACGCCGCGGACCTCCAGCTTGCCTTTGATCGTTTCGGGGGCTGACGCGACGAGCCGGCTATCCTCTCTGCGAACGATCGTTCGATCGTCGCTGACCAATGTAAATCCTCGGTCCAACAAGCGAAGCGCGAGGTCGGACTTGCCCGATCCCGATGGACCTGAAATCAGCACCGCGCGACCTTCGACAGCCACCGTCGAGGCATGGAGATTCTCGGAACTCAATCGTGATCCGTTCATGCGCGGTCCGCCGCTTTCAGCTTGATCGTAAAGCGTGCGCCCGAAGGCGCGTCATCGCGGTCGGCCACGTCAATCTCCCCATCATGGCCTTCGACGATCGCGCGCGCGATTGCCAGGCCTAATCCCGAATGGCGGCCAAAGCTTTCGGCCTTCGGTCTTACTGAATGGAAGCGGTTAAAAATCGCCTCACGAAGCTCATGAGGAACGCCGGGTCCTTCATCGTCAATCCGGATAAGGATTTCATCTCCGACGTGGGTGGCGGCGATCTCGACCAGGCCGCCGGGCGGCGAGAAGCTGATTGCGTTGTCGATGATGTTGTCGATCGCGCGGGCAAGGCGGCCCGGCTCCCCCATGACGATCGCGCTCGCCCTACGTGGCCGGGCGAACGCGATCCGGACATTTCCAGTTTCGCGCCGGGTTTCCCAGGCGGAGACCAGTTGTCCGATCAATGCGCCAAGGTCCACCGGCTCAAACCGTGCACGGGCGAGCTCGGCATCGGTGCGTGCTGCTTCGCCAACATCACTGATCAACCGGTCGAGGCGAACGACATCCTGGCGGATAACATCGACCAATTGCTTGCGAAGTGCGGGATCTTCAATCCGCTCGAGACCCTCCACAGCCGAGCGCAAGGAAGCGAGTGGATTCTTGAGCTCATGAGTAACGTCGGCAGCGAACGCTTCGATATTGTCGATGCGATGTCGCAGAGACTGGCTCATGTCGCTTATCGAGCGGGCAAGCAGGCCGATCTCGTCCGTCCGCGATGGCAGGCGCGGCACCTTGACCTCACGCGCCCGGCCCAGTCGCACACGGTGAGCTGCGAAGGCAATTCGGCGCAATGGCCTGACGATGGTTCGAGCAAGGAAGAGCGATAACAGGATCGACAAGATTGCCACCGCGCCAAGGGCGACCATCAATGACCTACGCTGTTTCCGCACGGTCCGGGTGAAGGCGCGGTCATTATCCGTAACGAGGAGAGTGTATCCGCCAGCGGCAGGCGCGGCCGCCGAAAAGACAGGGGTCAGCTCAGGTGCCTGGCGAATTTCCGTTTCAGTGCGGCCCGAGCGTCGCGAAGCCATGACCTCTTGCCAGGCATCCGCGGTATCAGCTGCCGGCTCTACAAATTCGTCCGGGCTCTCTTCCCCGACAAGAGCATTGAAACCGCGATCCAGCGCGCGGGCAACGTCCTTTGTCCATTTTTGGGTGGTTGGGTCACGCAGGCGATAAGTCGGGCCAGTGAGATGCCAGCTGTCGAGCGCCAATTTGCCGTCCGGTCCATAAAGGCGGATGCGGCTTTCATTATGGCGCGACAAGTCGGCGAGCAGGGCTTCGTGGCGGCCGGGCGGCACTGATTTAAGCGCGATCGCGGCCATACTGGCCTCGGCGGAAACCTTGTGGATGCGCTCCTTCTCCAGTCGATTGCGGTAACTGTCGAGGTAGACAATAGCGAGCGCGACTAGAGCGAGTGTCAGCACATTGACCGCAAGGATGCGGTGCGCGAGCGTCCAACGTCCCGACCAGGTCAGGGCCAGGTCGACTTCGTCATTCTTCTCCAAAACGGTATCCGACGCCATAAAGGGTTTCTATCGCATCGAATTCGGGATCGACGCCACGGAACTTGCGGCGAATTCGTTTGATGTGGCTGTCGATTGTCCGGTCGTCGACATAGACGTCGTCCTGGTATGCGATGTCGAGAAGTTGATTGCGCGATTTCACTACGCCCGGGCGCTGGGCAAGTGCCTCTAGGATCAGGAATTCGGTAACTGTCAGGGTGACGTCCTTCCTGTCCCACAGAACCTTGTGCCGCGCCGGGTCCATGACGAGCCTTCCGCGATCTATCAGCGGCAGTTCCTCGTCGCCATTGTCCGTAGCGGCCGCGCCGGTACCGCGCGCAAGATCCTGTCGCCTTAACAAGGCACGAATGCGCGCTATCAACAGCCGCTGGGAAAACGGCTTCGATATATAGTCGTCGGCGCCCATCGCCAGTCCGAGCGCTTCGTCCAGTTCATCATCCTTTGAGGTCAGGAAGATAACGGGCATCGTGCCCGCAGGGCCGCCCATTTCGCGCACCCGGCGCAGAAGCTCCATGCCGTCCATCTGGGGCATCTTGATGTCGAAGACGCCGAGATCAGGCGGATTGTCGATGAACGCTTTCAGCGCGGTCTGACCATCGGTGTAGACGCGCGTCAAAAAACCCTCGGCCTGGAGCGCGATTGAAACCGAAGTCAGGATGTTGCGATCGTCATCGACGAGCGCGATCACATAACTCATGCCGGCTCCTATGGCTCCGGCGAAGACCGATAGCCAACGCGATCTTGCGAAACAAGGGTGGGCCAGGCCGCTTTGACCCGGACCCCGCCGATATGTATAGGCCCCTCGCATACGTATGCGGCGGCGTCCGGGGATGGGCGTCGCCCTTGATATTTAAGGGAGAATCGGCGTGAGCGAGCGGACCCCGGCGCATCGGCTGGAGGCACAGGGCATCGAAACGGCTGCAAAGGTTCACTGGAACCTAATGACTGCGCCGCTGGTCGAAATTGCCGTGTCTCGCGGTGAGGGGCATCTCGCCAAGGACGGTCCGCTGGTGGTCAAGACCGGCAAGCACACCGGCCGTTCGGCCCAGGACAAGTTCACCGTTCGCGACGCCGAGACGGAGAACACCGTATGGTGGGGGAAGTCGAACAAGCCGATGAGCCCGGAAGCGTTCGCCTCATTGAAGGCTGATTTCCTTGCTCATTTGAAGACGAGCGAGACGCTTTTCGTGGCCGACCTGTTCGGCGGCTCACAGCCCGAGCATCGCGTCAACGTCCGCGTGATCAACGAATATGCCTGGCACAATTTGTTCATCCGCACGATGCTGGTGCGGCCGGAGACGGCCGAGCTGGCCTCGTTCGTGCCCGAATTCACGATCATCGACCTGCCGAGCTTCCGCGCCAGCCCGGACAAGCACGGCTGTCGCAGCGAGACGGTGATTGCGGTCAATTTGAGCGAGAAGCTGATCCTGATCGGCGGCACCGAATATGGCGGCGAGATGAAGAAGTCGGTCTTCGGCCTGCTCAACTATATTCTGCCGGCCGAGGGCACCATGCCGATGCACTGTTCGGCGAACATCGGCCCCAAGGGTGATACGGCAATCTTTTTCGGCCTTTCCGGCACTGGCAAGACCACTCTGTCGGCCGACCCGAACCGCACGCTGATCGGCGACGACGAGCATGGCTGGTCGGATACCGCCGTGTTCAATTTCGAGGGCGGCTGCTACGCCAAGATGATCCGCCTTTCGGCTGAGAGCGAGCCGGAGATCTATGCGACGACCAAGCGGTTCGGCACGGTCCTCGAGAATGTCGTGATGGATGAGGTGACGCGCGAGCTTGACCTCGACGATGCGACCCTCGCCGAGAATAGCCGCGGCGCCTATCCGATCGAGTTCATCCCGAATTCGTCGGAAAAGAATATGGGCCCGGTGCCGAAGAACATCGTGATGCTGACCGCTGATGCGTTCGGCGTGTTGCCGCCGATCGCCAAGCTTACACCCGACCAGGCGATGTATCACTTCCTGTCGGGCTACACCGCCAAGGTCGCCGGCACCGAGATCGGCGTGACCGAACCGGAAGCGACCTTTTCGACTTGTTTCGGCGCCCCGTTCATGCCGCGCCATCCGGCGGTCTACGGCAATCTGCTCAAGGAGCGGATCGCCAAGGGCGGCGTCGATTGCTGGCTGGTCAACACCGGCTGGACCGGCGGCAAATATGGCACCGGCAAGCGCATGCCGATCAAGGAGACGCGCGCGTTGCTGAACGCGGCGCTCGACGGGTCGCTGAAGAATGTCGAATTCCGCAAGGACCCGAACTTCGGCTTTGACGTGCCGGTGGCGGTCCCGGGGGTCGACACCTCCATCCTTGATCCGCGTTCGACCTGGGCCGACAAGGCAGATTACGACCGCACCGCGGCCAAGCTCGTCGACCTGTTCGTCGAGAATTTCGCCGAGTTCGCGGAGCATGTCGAGGAGGGAGTGCGACAAGCGGGGCCCCAAGTAAGCGCCGCCGCCTGATCCGCCCGGTCATCCGATCGGGCTCCTTCGAAAGAAAGTCCGAAAAGATGACCGAGTTTCCCGTTCGCCATTTCCTGTCCGACGATGCCGTCGCCCATATTGGCGAGGGCCTTTTGTCACGCACCCTGCCTCGCGAGGAATGGACCCATGAGGCCCACCTCGCCGCGACCACTTACCTGACGCTTCGCCGCTTGGATATCGACCTCGACACTGAGTTGCCCGGGATCATCTCCCGCTACAACGAGAGCGTAGGCGGGGTGAACGACGATACTCAGGGCTATCATGACACGATCACGCGTGCCTTTTTGCGCGGAGTTCGGCTGTTCCTGGACGAAGCGGATACTCGCCGGCCGATCCATGAGCTGGTCAACGAACTGTTGCATTCGCCGATGGGCAAGCGCGACTGGCCGCTGCGTTTCTGGTCGAAGGACCGGCTGATGTCCGTCGAGGCGCGGCGAAAGTGGATCGAACCGGACCTTCAGGATATGCCGTGACCCCGTATCGGGGTCGCTAAATTCACTATTTTCACGGGCCTCGGCGCCATTTTTGTGAAGTTAGGGCCCGCGTCGTTCAAGCTATACCGGCGATGAGAAAGAGCCGGCCCGCCATCCCACAGCTTGTCGCCTGTAGGACAGGAATTTTTGACAGGCTAATGACCGGAATGGGTGGAAAGCGGTCATTACGCTAACGCTCGTTCGCGGCATCGTTTGACCACGTCCCACACGCCCATCGGGTGAACATGCAGGTCGTCGAGCGAAGCTGCGCCCGAGACGCTTCCAGCTCGTATTAGGACAGCGGACTTGCCGCTGCTCTGTTCGAGTTCCAGGTCGGCGACTTCGGACCATTTCAAGTCGAGGGGTCTCCCAGTCCAGCCTCGTAGGGTTATGCCATTGTCGTCGACCGCTATGGCCGGCTCCCCATTGTGATAGGCCCTTATCCTGCGCCAAATCCCCAAACCGAAAACAATTGGCGTTGTCCATGCAGCCGCTGCGACAAACCAAATCCCGTAGTTGTCGAACGCATTTCCGGACCGTTGATTTGGATCCAATACCGTGACGATGGCAGCGGCTGTAAGCCCAACGGCAAGCGCGAGTGTCCCCGCCGTCGGGAGGTAAGCGCCCAAGCGAGGCGGTCGAGCAAAGCGGAACTGGTGATGGCGCGTCATGGGCGCACCCTATTGGCACCTACCTAATGACCGCAATGGGTCGAAAGCGGACATTAGCTGCGGCGCGCAAGTTCTTAATCCCGGATTTTCATTCGGACGTCGAGGGCTCTGGATCGATCGATCAGGGCCGCGACGTCCCGCGCGTCCAGTTCGCTGTCGAAGCAAATGCCCATTACCCCGGCGCTGTTCCACCTGACCACCGCACCACGGCCAAGCGTCCCACAGTCCAAAATCACCGTCGTTCCGGTTGGCAGGCTTGCCGCACAGTCCAGCTTCGCGCCACCGGGAGATAGGTCGAGGAGCCGGACAGCATGGCGCTCTTCGTTGGCCTGCAGAAACGCCGGTAACGCCACCGGGACCCGCGGATAGACGCGGCGATCCTCATAAGGATCATGGTTCAAGGGGGATGGGACGGGGTTTGCCATCATTTCTCGCGACTGTGATGGCCTAGCACTGGGATGCTACTAGGAAGTAAATATTGAGGCTGAAATGGGCGGAGCGAGGAAATTAAGGCCGGCGCCCTTCTAGGCAGGCATCCACGGCAGGCGTTCGCCCGCATGGCTTGAGGTAACGGGCTCGAATGAACTGGGGTCATCAAAGCTGCCGAGATGCAGAAACAACATGCCGGTTGCCGCCGCTTCCTCAAATGTGAGGGTGGAACCGCAGACCGCACAAAAGCCACGCATTACTCCAGGCGAGCTCTGAAAATAGGCTGGTCGACCTTTCGTATATTCGACATTGTCGCGGTTGTAGTCAGCGAAACAGCTAGCAGGCGCACCAGTGTGTTTGCGGCAACTGCTGCAGTGGCACCAACCTACGCTAACGGGTTCGCCAATGGCGCGGAACCTGACCGCTCCGCAGAGACAACCCCCAGTGTACGATCCGCACAGGTCCACGCGACCCCCATTAGTGAAGTCCGCAATGGGTGGAAAGCAGTCATTATCTCACTCGCTGGACTTGGTTGCCGTTTCATGTTCAGGCCGGTTGGATGACGACTGGGTCGGTAGAGTGCGGTCACGTGCACGGAGGCGCCGGACATAGTCACGCGCCTGCCAATTTCGGACGCGCATTCCTGATCGGTACATTGCTCAATGTCGGGTTTGTCATCGTCGAGGCCGGCTATGGCATTGCGGTCAACTCGGTCGCGCTGCTCGCCGACGCAGGTCATAACCTGTCCGATGTATTCGGCCTGCTGATCGCATGGGGGGCGGCAACGCTGTCGAAGCGCAAGCCCAGCGCACACTACTCCTACGGGCTGAGGCGAACCTCGATACTCGCGGCGTTGTTCAATGCCGTGTTCCTGTTGGTTGCCATTGGCGCAATCGCTTTCGAGGCGGTGCAACGCCTGATCCATCCGCAACCCGTCGAGGGCAGTGTCATTATGGCCGTCGCTGCCGTGGGCATAGTAATTAATGGCTTCACCGCATTGCTCTTCGCCGGCGGCTTGAAAAGCGACATCAATATCAGGGGAGCGTTCCTGCACATGGCGGCGGACGCGGCGGTGTCGGCGGGCGTGGTCGTCGCCGGTTTCCTCGTTACGCGCACCGGTTGGTTGTGGCTTGATCCGGCGACAAGCCTCGTCATCGTCATCGTCATCCTGATTGGAACCTGGGGGTTGCTGCGTAGCTCCGTCGCCATGTCGCTGGATCGGGTACCGGATGGGATCGCGCCCGCCGAAGTGGAATCGGCCCTGATGGCGTTACCCGGCGTAATCCGTGTCCATGACCTCCACATCTGGCCAATGAGCACGACGGATGTCGCGTTGACCTGCCACCTAGTTATGCCCGCAGGCTGCCCGGGAGATTCCTTCCTCCACGACGCGAGCGCCATGCTTCACGACCGGTTCGAGATAGATCATTCGACCATCCAGGTGGAGCGGGACGAACATGAAGCCTGCGCCCTGGCCCCCGCCACGGTGATTTAGCCGTCCTGGCGGGAAGAGCAGTTGGGCTAATGGCCTTAATGGGTCGAAAGCAGACATTCGGCGCGAAAGGCGTAATAATCTGGCCAGAGGCGAAGGGAGATTGCGATGCCGGCCCATGCAGCCGATGCGATCCGCATAATGTCCGGCTTCGCGGAGCGGACGGGGTTAACCTCCGATGCCGGGCCGAAACGCTATCTCTGGACGGATGCGTTCGCGCTCTGCAACTGGCTGGAGCTCTATCGAGAGAGCCGGGACGAGCGCTACCGTGACCTGGCCGCGACACTCATCGAACAAGTCCACCTCGTCCTTGGCCGCCACCGCCCGGACGATAGCAGAACGGGCTGGTTGAGTGGCCTGCCCGAGGAAGAAGGAGCGCTCCACCCGACGGCGGGCGGGCTTCGGATCGGAAAGCCACTTCCGGAGCGTCGGACGAACGAGCCGTTCGACGATCGCCTCGAATGGGAGCGCGAGGGGCAATATTTCCATTATCTGACGAAATGGATCGATGCGCTCATCCGGGCAGCGGTCATTCTCGACGCGCCCCATTTCCGTACGCAGGCGGCGGAGTTGGCCAAAGCCGTATTCAGACCCTTCCTGCTGACCTCACCAAGCGGACGCCCGGTCGGCCTATCATGGAAGATGAGCATGGATCTTTCGCGCCCGCTGGTTGCGGGGAGCAATCCTCACGATGCTTTGGATGGATACGTCACTTATCGCTTGGTCGAGGAGATTGGCGGGGGTTCCAACTCCCCGCAAATCAGCAGCGAGATCAACGTGCTGCGTCAGCTTTGCATCGACGTTCAGTGGGGCACAAGCGATCCGCTGGGCATCGGCGGGCTTTTGCTCGACGCATTCCGGCTCGCAACCCTGCCGGACTTGCAAACCTCGGAAAAGCAGCTCCTTGGCAACATCATATTCGGCGCTGAAGCGGGCGTTCAGCAGTTCTTGCGAAGCGGTGCGATGCAGGGGCAGCCCGCGATGCGCCTTGCATTCCGGGAGCTGGGCCTGGCGATCGGATTGCAGGCGTTGCCGGCCATCGCCATCGCAGCAAATCGCCTGGGAATGATGACTGGGAGCATCGCAGCCTCTCTCAGCTCGCTATTGTCGTTTGGCAAAGTCGACCGGGCCATCGTGGATTTCTGGTCCGAGCTGCAAAACCAGAGGGTCTCAACCTGGCAAGATCACCGCGACATCAACGAGGTGATGCTGGTCGCGGCGATACTTCATTCGCAGGTTGGAACGGCTCCGCTTCCTGCACCTCAAACTGCGTAGCTTCTCTCTCGCCTGCCACTTCCGCCCTTCGTCCGCCTGTCGAACGATGCGTTGACGGTCGCGCGTGGTGCGGCCACCGTTCGGGTCGATATTCCGGAGGGGTAATTTCATTGCGCACCATCCTGTTCGCCGCGCTGTCCGCGGCCGTTTCCACTTCCGCGCTGGCGCAGGCGGAGGATCCCAATCTCTGGCTTGAGGATATCGAGGGCCAGCGGGCGATCGCGCAGGTCAAGCAATGGAATGCGGCGACTGAGGCCAGCCTGACAACCATGCCGGGATTCGAGGAACGGCGGGCGCGTGCGCTGAAGCTGCTCAACGATCCCAACCAGATCGCAACCCCTGATGAGGTGATGGGCGACCTGGTCGCCAATCACTGGGTTGATGCCGACCACAAGCGGGGGTTGTGGCGCGTGTCGCCGCTGTCCGCTTACCTGGCCGGCAAGCCCGTGTGGCGGACGCTGATCGACGTCGATGCGCTGGGCAAAGCCGAGGGCAAGAGCTGGGTCTGGCACGGCGCCAATTGCCTTCCGCCCGAATATCAGCGCTGCCTCGTTTCGCTGAGCCCAGGCGGCAGCGATGCCGACGTCGTTCGCGAGTTCGACCTCGCCGCCGGCAAATTCGTCGAAGGCGGGTTCACCGTGCCCGAGAGCAAGAACAGCGTCACCTGGGCGGATCGCGACACGCTTCTTGTCGCAATGGCCGAAGGCGAGGGGACCGTGACCCGCTCCGGCTATGCGCGGATCGTCAAGGAGTGGAAGCGCGGAACGCCGTGGAGTGCGGCGACCAAGGTTGCGGAAGCGAGTGAGAGCGATATCGGGATCAGTCCATTCGCGGTGATGGATGGCGATATCCGCCGCGTCGCAATCAGCCGCAACGTCGGCTTCTATGCGGCACGCGTGTCGATGCGCGCGCCCGATGGGCATTGGGTCGAGCTGCCGATTCCCGAGACCGCGATTTTCGACGCGGTTGTCTCGGGCCAGGCGATAGCCAGGCTAGTCGAGTCGCTGGGCCAGCTGAAGCCGGGCTCGGTCGTGGCGTTCGACATCGCGCAGATGCTCAGCGGCCAGAAACCCGAGCCGGCGCTGGTCATGGAACCGACCAAGAGCCAGGCGATCGAGGAGGTTGCCGCCACCGACAATGTGCTTTGGGTGAAGGCGCTGGACGATGTTTCGGGGAAATTGTTCGCGCTTCGCCGCCAGCCGGACGGCAGCTGGTCGAGCAAGGCCATGCCGCTTCTCGACCACAGCACGGTTCACATTGCGGGTACGGCGGACAAGCAGGACATTGCCTTCGCCGCCGTCGAAGGAATGCTAAGCCCGACAACGTTGATGTCGGTGGATTCGACCGGCAAGGCGGCCACGATCCAGGCCCTTCCGGCCCAGTTCGACGCGTCGAAGTTCAGCGTCGACCAGCGCTTCGCGACATCGAAGGACGGGACCCGCGTTCCTTATTTCCTGGTTCGCCGGAAGGGCGATAGCAGGCCGACCGGCGCGCTGATCCATGCCTATGGCGGCTTCCGCGCCGCGCAGACGCCGACCTATCTGACGGCCCAGCCCTATCGTTCCGGCCCGCTCGGCCTGTTTTGGGTGGAGCAGGGCGGCGCCTTCGTGCTGGCCAATATCCGGGGAGGCGGCGAATATGGGCCGGCGTGGCACCAGGCCGCGCTGCGCGAAAAGCGCCAGAACAGCTTCGACGACCTGGAGGCGGTTGCCCGCGACCTGATCCGCACCGGTGTGGCCCGCAAGGACGGCGTGGCGATTTCCGGCCGGTCGAACGGCGGCGTTCTGGTCGGAGCGGCGATGACCCAGCATCCCGAGCTTTATTCGGCGGTGATTGCCGGTTCGCCGCTGCTCGACATGAAGCGCTATTCGCACCTGCTCGCCGGCGCGTCCTGGGTCGACGAATATGGCGACCCCGACAAGCCCGGGGATTGGGCGTTCCTGTCCAATTACTCGCCCTATCAGAATGTGCGGCCAGGCGTTCGCTATCCGCCGACCTTCTTCTACCTGTCGACCAAGGACGACCGGGTGCATCCCGGCCATGCCCGCAAGATGGCGGCTAGGCTCAGCGCCGACGGCAATCGCATCTATTTTCACGAATATATGGAAGGCGGCCACTCGGTCGGGGCGGATCGCAGCGAAGACGCCATGCGCGCCGCCCTGCTATGGGCCTTTTTGACCAAGGAGATTGGGTCTGGTGCGGACTAAAGCGCGCGATTGGATGCTGTAGGTTGTTATGGCCGGAATGGGTGGAAAGCGGTCATTAGCTAATTGGCTTTTGAGCGCCTCAACGATCTTCGGTTAGCATCGCAATGTGCTGGGTCATAAACCGCGCGTCCGGGTATGTTGTCAGCCCAGCCCGGAAGGTTTGAGAGGGTGTGACAATCCGCCATTCGGAGGAAGTCATGGGCTTGCCCTTTACCTTCTTCACCTTGTCGGGCTGAGGCACAAGCGTTCCACCCAATCGGCCAGCAAGCGTTTGAAGTCTGTTGGCAAACTGGGACCGAGTTGCGTCCTCACTAGCTTCCACAATTTCCAAGGCGCAGACGCCGTTTGTTTCAATATGCACCAAGGCTCGCAATTCGGTTTGCTGGTCTTGAACATCCCAGAAAGGCTGCCCCTTGGACTCCGGCCTTATCTCGTTGACGGTTTTGGCGCTCAATTTCGTGAACTTAAATCGAGCGGGATCGACAGGCGTCTCGACCTTGGCAACGGTGCTGCCACAAAGATCAAAAAACACCGCCACTCCCGCTGTTGCGCGGGGATCTTCGGCTACATTTGGCGATTGCGCTGCGAGGGCCGCAGCAGCGAAGGACGCGATGATCATCCAAGGCTTTTGGCAGTAGGGTCTAATGACCGCAATGGGTCGAAAGCTGCCACTATGGCTTATGGCCGGAATGGGTGGAAAGAAGCCATTCCACTACGAATAATGTGGCAGGGCTTTCCAGTAGACGACGACCGCAATCAGCAACATCGCGGTAGCGGCCCACAACATCCACTGACCGCCACCGAAAAACACCTTTCAGAGCAAGAGAATGGTAGCACCTAGGGAGAACAGTCGTCCCACGAAGTTTAGTCGCCTTTCCGGCGTAGAGCTGATGTTTCTAATGTCAAAGGATAATGGACTTAGGGCGGAATGACCGCAATGGGTCGAAAGCGGACATTACGCTTATGGCCAGTTTGGGTGGAAAGCGGCCATTAGCTCAATGCGGCTTGGAGGCTCGGCGTTGCCACAATCCCCAGCCAAACTTACCCAGGTTCCAGATGGCCAGCATACCGACCACTAGCCAAAACCAAGCGGTCGGCACGTCTTCAACGAAGCTCTTAAGCAGGCCCGAACGGAGCAGAAGCCAGAAGATTGCAAGGAAGGCGATCCCGCCCGCCCAAAGCTTCCATGAGTTTCGCAGGTCTTCGCTCATGATGAGACAATAGCCTTTGCGCTAATGACCGCAATGGGTCGAAAGCGGCCATTAGACCCATTGCGGTTCGCCCTTGATCAGGCCGCGGACGCTTTCGTTATCGCAATATATTCGTCGATGTTCCTGGCGAGCACGTCGAGCGGGACGTTGCCGCCCTTGACTACCGTGTCGTCGAAATCGCGAAGGTCGTAGCGGGCGCCGAGCGCCTTCTGCGCACGGCTGCGCTGGCGGACGATCTCCGTATGGCCGATCTTGTAGCCGCAGGCCTGGCCGACCCAGCTGCAATAGCGGTCGACTTCGCTTGCCACTTCCTCGGGCTTCGAGCCGTTGGTCTCGACGAAGTAACGGACGCCCTGCTCGCGGGTCCAGCGCTTGTGGTGGATGCCGGTGTCGACGACCAGGCGGATGGCGCGGAAAGCCAGGCTCTGCAGATAGCCGAGGCGACCGACCGGGAAATCGTCGTAGACGCCCAGTTCGTCGGCCAGCTGCTCGGCATAGAGCGCCCAGCCTTCGGAATAGGCGTTGAACGCCAGCTGGGCGCGGATCAGCGGCAGCTGGTTCGAATATTCGCCCTGCCAGACATGGCCCGGGATCGCCTCATGGTGGGCAAGGTCGGGCAGGTCGTACTTGCGGTGCAGGTCGGTAGTGCGAAGGTTGATCCAGAATCTGCCGGGGATCGAACCATCGATCGACCCGGCGCCGCCATAGGCGCCGGGTGCGCCGGGCTCTTCCTCGGGCGGCAGGCGCTTCACTTCAAGGTTGCCTGGGACCAGCGTGCGGAAGGCGCGGGGAAGCTGGGCGCGGATGATCTTCAGCCGTTCCTGGATGAAGGCCATGATCTCGGCCCGTCCGGCATCGCCCTCCGGGAATTTATATCGCGGATCGTCCGAGAGCGCGGTCATGCGCGCGCCGACCGAACCCTGCGTATAGCCGAGGCTCTTCAGGATCACGTCCATCCGGCCATGCAGCTCGGCGACCTGGTCGAGGCCCATCTGGTGGATTTCGTCCGGGGTCATCGTGGTGGTGGTCGATGCACGCAGGGCCCAGCGGTAGAATTCCGGGCCATGCGGGCGCGCCCACATGCCGGCGTCCATCGTCGCTCGGGCGCGCTGGGCGGTCAGCTCGGCCAACTGCCGTTCGAGGGCGGGGGCGACCTTCTGCTGGGCGATGGCCCGGGCGCGATTGGCCCAGTCGCCCGGAATATCCTTGGTTCGCCGATCCAGCGATTCGACCAGCCCGCCCCCTTCGCGGGCACCTTTGACGCTCATCGTCATCTGGTTGGTCGCCTTGTCGATCAGGAAGGCGGGGGCGATCAGGTCCTGCGCGCCGGCGGCCTTGAGCCGCCCGAGCTCCCCATCCAGCTGGACCGCATAGCTTTCGAGGCGGGCGAGATAGGCGTCGGCATCCGCCGCATTTTTGACCGGGTGCTCGCTGTCGAGGAAGCGCGGCACGTCGAGGTAAGCGCCGACATTCTGAATCACGACATAGGGGGTGTTGCGCCAGCCGCCGACCGCGACATCGCCATAGGGCTGGGCAAGGCCGTCAAGCGCGACGCGATATGCCGATTTCACGACCTCGACGCTGGTCTTGGTGGAGTGGGTAAGCGCGGCGGTGTTGACTGCTTCGGCGCGCGCGAGGTCGGCGCGAAGCGTTTTGGCAAGCCCGTCCTGCCCAGCCTGGCTGCGATCGGCGAGCTTCGAACGGAGATAGGCGCGTGCGCCGGTATCGACGCCGAGGCTGGTGGCGCCTTCGGGTGACAAGGCGAGGAGGTTCTCGCCGATCGAATCGAGCAGTGCGGTGACGCCCGCCTCATCGGCCGCGGACGGACCGGTCGCGAGGGCTCGGGCACCGCCGGGCAGGGCAATGGCGGCAACACCTGCCGAGAGGGCGCCAAGCGCCTGGCGGCGCGAGAAGCTGAGATCGTTCACTACATTCTCCAATTGATCAGGCCGGGGGTAAGGGTCGCAATGTCTCGACGATCAGGCAGTTGCCTTCGACTCCAATCACTTTCGCCCTCTCTCCCGGATCTGCGGGACCGCCACGAGCATTCCATTCGCCATCGCCAACGCGAACTCGTCCGCCATGGTCGTCGACCTGGTCGACGACCGTCACCGTCTTTCCGACCAACCGTCGCGCAGGGTCGTTGAGCCGCAAATTCTCGTCGATCGAATGAGGCTCCCCATACCAGCGCTTGCCGATCATTACCGCCAGCGCGGAATAGATTGCGAACAGGACGATCTGCGGCACGATCCCCAGGTCGAACAACAGGGTGAACAGGCCGGTCGCGATCGCCGCAACACCGACGAAAACGAGGAAGAACCCCGGGGCGATGATCTCCGCGATCAGCAGGAGGACCCCGGCGATCGCCCAGATCCAACCCGGCTCGATATCCAGACCCATCATTGGCCGGCCTTGGGTACGCTCGCCTTGATGGCCGGCGTGCCGCCCACTTCCTTGCCCAGCACTTCCTTGGCGAGTTCGCCGATCCCGCCGAGCGTTCCCATCAATTGGGTGGCCTCGACAGGGAACAGGATGGTCTTGGCATTGGGCGAAGTGGCGAACATCCCGATCGCCTCGACATATTTTTGAGCGATGAAATAGTTGATCGCCTGGGCGCTGCCGCTTTCGATCGCGTCGCTGACCGCCTTCGTTGCCGAAGCTTCGGCCTGGGCGGAACGTTCGCGGGCCTCGGCTTCGCGGAAGGCGGCTTCCTTCAGGCCCTCCGCCTGGAGGATCTTGGCCTGCTTCTCGCCCTCGGCACGGAGAATCTCGGAGGCGCGCATGCCTTCCGATTCCAGGATGGCGGCGCGCTTTTCACGCTCGGCCTTCATCTGGCGGGTCATGGCGTTGACGATGTCGGCGGGCGGGCGGATGTCCTTCAGCTCGACCCGGGTAATCTTGACCCCCCATGCCTCCGTCGCCTGATCAACCACCACGAGGAGGCGCGCGTTGATCTCGTCACGTTTCGACAAGGTCTCGTCGAGATCCATCGAGCCCATCACGGTGCGCAAATTGGTCGTCGAAAGCGCCATGATCGCGGTGTAGAGATCGCTGACTTCATAGGCCGCCTTGGCCGCATCGAGCACCTGGAAGAAAACCACCCCGTCGACCGCCACCATGGCGTTGTCCTTGGTGATGATCTCCTGCCCCGGGATGTCGACCACTTGCTCCATTACGTTGATCTTGTGGCCGACGCGATAGACGAACGGAGTCACCAGGTTCAGGCCCGGTTCCGCGACCCGGACGAACCGGCCGAAACGCTCGATCGTGTAACGGTAACCCTGGCTGACGATCTTGACGCTCATCATGATGACGATCAGCACCAGTACGGCCAATGCGATCAGGAAAATCTGCAGCATGTTTATCCCCAAAAAAGCCCCTCATGATGGAACGGCTTTTCAGCTTCGTGAAGGAAAATCGGCATGACGCCGGACCTGTTCGACAAAAGGGCGCTGCTATTCCTTCCCGCCAGCAATCCGCGCGCCATTGCAAAGGCGCGGGAAAGCGACGCCGACCTCGTCATCATCGACCTGGAAGATGCGGTAAAGCCCGAGGACAAGGTCGCCGCGCGCAAAGCCGCAGTAGCTGCGGTCGCGGAAGACTGGCCGATGCCGGTCGCCATCCGGATCAACAGCCCACATTCCCACTGGCATGGCGAAGACGTCGTTGCGGTCATGCATTCGAAGGCGCAACTGGTCGTCGTTCCACGGGTCGAAAAGAAGGAAGAGCTGGGCTTCGTCCGCAATCAGACGGGGCGGCCGGTCCTGGCGATGATCGAAACGGCGAAGGGCGTGGTGGCCGCTCATGTCATTGCGCATGAGGCCTCGGCGCTGATTGCAGGAACCAACGATCTTGCTGCCGACCTGCGGCTGCCGCCGGGGGCACGCCGGGCGTCGCTGCAGATGGCGCTCCAATCGATCGTGCTTGCTGCCCGGGCTCAAGGCGTTGCGGTATTCGACGGCGTGTATAACCGCCTGGACGACGAGCAGGGCTTCCTGGCGGAAGCCATGGAAAGCCGGATGCTCGGTTTCGACGGAAAATCGCTGATTCATCCCAACCAGATTGCGCCATGCCACGCTGCATTTGCGCCGACGCATGCGGAAATCGAGCGGGCCGAAAGGCTGATAGCGGCCGCCACCGGCGGTGCCGAGCGGTTCGAAGGGGAGATGGTCGAGCAGATGCATGTCGACGCTGCGAGGCGCCTGCTGACGCGAGCGAAGAGCTAGGCGAGATCGCGAACGAAGAAGAGAGCTTCCTCAAGCGCTGCCTTGCCATAGGCCTCGCCGGGTCGGAAACCGAGCCTGCGATAAAGTGCGATCGCCGCGTTCATCGAAGGCAACGTATCGAGCAGCATCTGCCGGTAACTCGAGGCCTTAGCCCGATCGAGCAGGGCCAGCACCAGCCACTCGCCGAGGTTCGCGCCACGGGCCGCGAGCGCGACAAAGAGCCGCTTCATTTCACACCGTTCATGGTCGATCCGGCGCATTGCGATGCATCCCAGCGCACGCCCCTGGGCATCGCTTGCCAGGAGCAAGGCGCCGCCGGGCGGGGCATATTGGCCGGGAAGCCGCTCAATCTCCTCGGCAAATCCTTGATAGCCAAGGTCGATCCCAATCGCGTCCTGGTAGGAGAGGAAAAGCGCCCGCACGGCTTCGAGCTGTTCGGGCGATTCGGCGTCGCGGATCGTCAATTGCGAAAGCATGCCGCGCTAATGCCCAAAGCCTCGCCCCTTGGCGAATCGCGGCTCGTCTGCCAAAGGCGCGCATGGCTGAACTTCTCCACGACGAAATCCCCCTTGGACTGACGTTTGACGACGTCCTGCTCCAGCCGCTTGAATCGAGCGTGCTGCCGAGCGGTGCCGATACACGCACCTATCTTACCCGCGAAATTCCACTCAACATTCCGATCCTGTCCGCGGCGATGGACACGGTGACCGAGGCCGACATGGCCATTGCCATGGCCCACTTGGGCGGAATCGGCGTCCTTCATCGCAATATGGAGATTGAGGAACAGGCGGCGGCGATCCGCGCGGTCAAAAGGTTCGAAAGCGGAATGGTGGTCAACCCGATCACCATGACCCCCGAGCAGACCCTGGCGGAGGCACTGGAGCTGATGCGGGTCAATCGGATCAGCGGCATCCCCATCGTCGAAAGATCGGGCAAGCTGGCAGGCATATTGACCAATCGTGACGTTCGTTTCGCCGAAAATCCCAAGCAGCCGGTCAGCGAACTGATGACCAAAGACAATCTGGCGACGGTCGGGCTCGGCACCAGCCAGGAAGTGGCCCGGCGCATTCTTCATCAGCGGCGGATCGAGAAGCTGCTGGTGGTCGATGAAGGGCATCATTGCGTCGGCCTGATTACCGTCAAGGACATTGAGAAAGCGGTCGCATCGCCGCTGGCCACGAAGGACGCCCAGGGCCGTCTTCGCGTCGCCGCCGCGACCACGGTCGGCGACAAGGGTTATGAGCGAAGCGCTGCCCTGATCGATGCGGGGGTCGACTGCATCGTGATCGACACTGCCCACGGTCACAATCGCGAAGTCGGCGCGGCGGTCGAGCGCGCGAAGGGGCTGTCCAACAGCGTCCAGGTCGTTGCCGGCAATGTCGCCACCGCCGAAGCAGCGCGGGCCCTGGCCGATGCCGGTGCGGACGCGATCAAGGTCGGTATCGGACCGGGATCGATTTGCACGACGCGCATCGTCGCCGGGGTGGGCGTCCCGCAATTGTCCGCGGTGATGGCAGCGTCAAAGGCGGCCGCGGAGCGCGGCGTGCATGTCATTGCCGACGGCGGAATCCGCACCTCGGGCGATATTGCCAAGGCGCTTGCGGCCGGAGCTTCGACCGTGATGGTGGGATCGCTGCTGGCAGGGACCGAGGAAGCGCCGGGCGAAACGTTCCTTTACCAGGGCCGGGCCTACAAGGCCTATCGCGGGATGGGATCCGTCGGAGCCATGGCCCGCGGCTCTGCGGATCGCTATTTCCAGCAGGATATCAAGGACCAGCTGAAGCTGGTGCCCGAAGGTATCGAGGGCCAGGTGCCCTATAAGGGCCCGGTCCGCGACGTGATTCACCAGATGGTCGGCGGGGTGAAGGCGGCGATGGGCTATACCGGGTCGACCACGATCGAGGAGCTGCAACAGCGCGCCCGATTTGTCAGGATCACCAACGCGGGCCTTAGCGAAAGCCATGTCCATGATGTCGCAATCACCCGCGAGGCGCCCAATTACCCGACGCGCTAGGCCATGACTCCATCGGCGCGCGTCCAGGCAGCGATCGAGATCCTCGACGAGGTCATTGCTTCCGCCCGTGACGATGGCCCACCGGCGGACGCGATCGTCCAGCGATACTTCAAGGCGAGGCGTTATGCCGGGTCCAAGGACCGGCGCGCCGTTCGAGAGCTGGTCTATCGCGCCATTCGGCGGAGCGGGGACATGCCCGAAACCGGCCGGGCCGCTATGCTGGGCGTTGCGGAAGAAGACGAGGAAATTGCCGGACTGTTCGATGGTTCGGTCCATGGACCGGCAGCGCTTCGCCCGGGCGAGACCGGGACGCCCGCCGCGCTATTGCCGAGTTGGATCGCCCCACAGCTTTCGACACTGGTAACCGAGGACGAATGGCCAGCACTTCTTGAGCGCGCTCCGCTGGATCTCAGGATCAATATCGCACGAAGATCGCGCGAAGCGATGGTCGCCGAGTTCGAAGGAGCTGGGCCAACATGGCTAAGCCCATGGGGGCTGCGCCTACCGGCGGATTCCCGAGTGGATAATCATCCTGCATTCGCCCAAGGGCTCGTCGAAGTGCAGGACGAGGGCAGTCAGCTGATCGCCCTTGCCTGCAAGCCGGAACGCGGCGCTCAAATCCTCGATCTTTGCGCAGGTGCTGGTGGCAAGGCCCTTGCGCTCGCCGCGGCAGTTCCCAAGGCAGCGATCATCGCCAGCGACACCAACCGTGCGCGATTGGCCCAGCTTGGTCCTCGTGCCGAGCGGGCGGGTGCGACGATCGCGGTGCGGTTACTTGACGGCGGTCGCGAATCCGTACAGCTGGCCGAGCTGGATGGTCAGTGCGACGTCGTTTTGGTCGACGCGCCGTGTAGCGGCTCGGGAACGTGGCGACGCAATCCCGAGGGACGCTGGCGATTGACGCCGGGCCGGCTCGACCGCGTGGTGAAGCTGCAGGCCCGATTGCTCGATATCGCAGCGCCGCTCGTGAAGCCCGGCGGAGCGCTGGTTTACGCCACCTGCTCCTTGATTGCGGCCGAAGGCGCTGAGCAAGCGAGGAACTTCTTAGGACGCCATTCATCTTGGATCGTGCAGGATGTGCCATTCGCTGGCGGGCGTGCCGATGGGCCGGGACGGCTCCTGACCCCCAAGCACGACGCCACGGACGGCTTTTTCGTCGCGCGTTTTGTTCGGCCATGCTAGGGCTGCGCGATTGGTTGGAGATGATAATGCGCCTTACACCGCTTGTACTTTGCCTTGGTCTTGCCGCCTCGACCATGTCGGTCGCGGTGGTCGGACAGCGGCCCGACGACCAGATCGCGCCCAAGTCGGTGGAGCTTATGAAGCGGGGCGAGACATTGCTGGCCCAAGGCAAATATGTCGAAGCCGATGACGCACTGGAAACGGCGCTTGCGGTGGATCCGAAGAACCGTGCCGCCTTTACCGTGATGGCTCGGGTGGCGATCAAGGAAAAGCTGTTCGGCCAGGCCATCCGCCTGACCAACAAGGCGCTGGCGCTGGAACCGACCGACCGCGACGCGCTTGCCGTTCAAGGTGAGGCGATGGTTGAGCTGGGGGCGCTACCTCGGGCCAAGGAAAACCTCGCCAAGCTGCAACAGCTATGCGGGAACGCCGGATGCCCGCAGGTGGCAGTGCTTTCGACCGCGATTGCGCGTGGTCCCGCACTTGCGGCGGTCAAGGCCCCTGAAATTCCGAAGAAAAACTAGGACAGTCGTCGCGCCAAGGCGACATATTCCTCGACGCTGACCGTTTCGGCTCGGCGCTCCGAATCTATGCCGAGTTCGGCCAGGGCATCGAGAGCGCCCGGCATTCCTTTCACGCTCGATCGAAGCATTTTTCGTCGCTGGCCGAATGCAGCAGCGGTCAGCTTTTCCAGTACCAGCGGGTCGACGCCGGGTGGTTCCCCTGCGGGTACGATGTGCACCACAGCCGAGGCAATCTTGGGTGGCGGGACAAAGGACGACCGGTGGACGGCCATTGCGATGCGCGGGGTCGAACGCCACTGGGCCGCCACCGACAGTCGCCCGTAATGCTCACTTCCCGGCCTGGCTACGATCCGTTCGGCAACCTCACGCTGGAACATCAGCGTGAGTGACGACCACCATGGCGGCCAGGGGCCTTCGAGCCAGCGCAGCAGCAGGGCGGTGCCGACATTGTAGGGAAGGTTGGCGACGATGTGCGCGCCGTCTCCGGCTTCGCGACGCTCGTCGATCTCAAGCGCGTCACCGGAAATGACGCGCAGGCAGTCGGGAAATTCATTTTCGAGTTCGGCGAGGGCGGGGAGGCATCGCCGATCGCGCTCGACCGCAACGACCTTTGCCCCGGTGTCGAGTAGCGCACGGGTCAATCCCCCGGGGCCCGGCCCGACTTCATAGACCGTCGCGCCGTTCAGCGATCCCGGGATGGCAGCAATGCGAGCCAGCAATTGGCGATCGAGGATGAAATTCTGTCCGAGGGACTTGGTCGCCTGCAGGCCGTGCCGGGCAATGACGTCGCGTAGCGGCTCCGGCACGAAAGCTAGGCCGCAACGGCTGCGCGGTGGACCACGCTTTGTGCGGCAACGCGGATGGCCGCGGCCATCGCCCGGGGATCGGCCCGGTCCTGACCGGCGATATCGAATGCCGTGCCGTGATCGGGCGCCGTGCGGATGATCGGCAGGCCGAGGGTGATGTTGACGCCGTCTTCGAAATGCAGCGCCTTCAGCGGGATCAAGGCCTGATCATGATACATGCACAGCGCGCAATCATAGTTTGCGCGCGCCGCGGCATGGAACATGGTGTCGGCGGGATGCGGTCCCGTCACCCGCCATCCTTCGGCGCGCAACGCCTCGATAGCGGGTATGATGAGGTCGATTTCCTCCCGCCCCAGCGTTCCCCCCTCTCCGGCATGCGGATTGATGCCGGCAACCGCCAGCTTCGGGTCGGAAATGCCGAAGTTGCGCTGGAGACCGCGCAATGCAGCCCGACCCCGGGCTTCGATCAGGCTTGGCGTCAGCGTTTCGACAACCGCGCCGAGCGGGATGTGGGTAGTCACCGGCACCGTGCGCAGGGTCGGCCCGGCAAGCATCATCGCAACATTGGCGGGCGACACGCCGCAGCGTTCGGCGACGAATTCGGTTTGGCCCGGGTGGCTGAATCCGATGCCGTAAAGCTGTTGCTTGGAAACCGGGCCCGTCACCACCGCAGCGGCCGATCCCGATCGGGCCAATCCGACTGCAAGCTCCAGCGCATCGAGCGAACAATGAGCCCCGGCAACGCTCGGGTGCCCAGGCAGGTCGGCTTCGACCGAGGCGATGGGAAGAATGGGCAGGCCGACATCGAATGCGCTGTCGGCTTCGCGCGGATCGTCGATCGTTGCGATGGGGCCGTCCCAGACAGCCGCCAGGCTGCGCGGATCGCCGATGGCGACGAAAGGAGGCAGGTCGAAGCGCGCGCGGTGGTCCCAGCACTTGCCGACGACCTCTGGGCCGACTCCCGCGGGATCGCCAAGCGAAACCGCCAGGGGTCGATAGATAGTTGCCATAGGCCCCCGCCTTAGCGGTAGTCGATCACCGCGTCACGTCGCAGGTCGCGCAGATATCGGCGCGAGCGAGTGTTGATGCGTTCCTCGTTGAGCTGGGCATAGACTTGATCGAAACTTGGCACGCTGGGATCAACCTCATCACGACCGCACAAAACGAGGATTCGGACACCGTCTTCGATCGATCCGAATGGACGCGTGGCCTGGCCGACCTGCATTTGCAGAATCATGTCCTGCAGCGCCGGTGGAAGGTCGCGAACCTTGACCTGGTCGGATTCGACCACTTCGCCGTTCATTTCTGCAGCAAGCTTGTCCGCGCCACCGCAGCCCCCGATATTCAGGGCGCCCTGGGAGAAGCGAGCGATTTGAGGCTCAGCGGCCTGGCGGGTCGTTCCCTTGGGGAAAAGCACCGTTACCTGCTTCAGGCTGAGGACCGCGTTGCGCGGATCCGCCGTAAGGACCTTGCGGGTATCCTGAACGGCGACGATCGAATAGCCGCCGGGGACCTTGATGGGTTGCGAAATCATGCCCGGGCGCATCTGCTCAACTACGCTGGCCAGCTCCGCCGGGAGCAGTTCGGGCCGCATCCAGCCGAGGTCGCCGCCAACCGCCTGTGACGAGGACTGCGAATATTGGCGTGCATAGCCCACGAACGAGCCGCCCTGCTGCAGCGCGCTATAGATCTGCTGGGCCTGAGCCTGCGCCTCCGCGTCGTTGGCGCTGTTGGCCGCGATGAAAATCTCGCCAACCCGGAATTCTTCGGCGCCCTTTGAAGCGTTCAACTTGTCGATGACCGCCTGGACTTCCTCGTCGCCGACACTGATGCCGCTTTCGATCTTCTTCGACTGAAGTCGACGCCAGGCGATTTCACCCATGATCTGTCGGCGGATCGAGCGAATCGACGAGCCGCGAGCCTTCAAATATTCGGCCATCTGTTCCGGGGTCTGCTTTACGTTCCCGGCGACGCGTTCGACCGTCTTGTCGACATCCGCATCGCTAATCACAATTTCTTCGGCCTTCGCCGCCTGAATCTGGAGCGTTTCGTCGATCAGGTTACTGAGGACCTGTTGGCGCAGCCGATCGACCTGGTCAGCGGGAATGGGCGAATTGTTGGCGATGGCGAGAAGGGCCAGGCGCTGATCGATGTCGGTCTGGGTGATGACTTCGCCGTTGACGATGGCTGTCGCCTTGATCACCGACGGTAGCGGCGATCCGAACACCTGAGGATTATCCGGCAGGTTGAGCGTGCTGACGGAGCTGGGAGAATCCTGCTGTGCGAGTCCGGCCGTCGCGATGGCGAGGCCGAGAGCGAGCGGGAAAGCCCGCGTCAATCGCGCAGTATGCTTGATCTGATTCACTACCACCCTCAAAATTCCCTTTGTCGCCAACGCTGTAAGGAGTCGCCTTTACGCAGGCGGGCTGAACCGCAGCTTAGCGGCCTATGCCTTTCAGCGCGAAATTAATAGAAAATGTGCTGCCTGCCTTAAACTGTCCGACGCGTTCATAGTCGCGCTTCCACGCCACGCCAAGTTCAAGGCATTCGTCCTCATATATGATCCCTAGACGGTGCCGCACCTGCTGAAAACCGTCGGCCAAATTCAACGGGTCTTCGGCCTGCCCGGTCAGGTCAAACACGGTCGATCCGAACACGGACAAATAGCGCATGACTTGCCAGCGGCCGGCCAGGCGAACCTCTTCCTTGTCCCGCAAATCTTCCACGGTCGGGGAAATATCGCGGTTGAGCCTTAGGTAGGCGGCCTGCACATAAGTGAGATCGGTGCCGACGGTGAGGTCGACCTCGCTGCGGCGAAGCGCCAGATTGTCCTTGTCGAGGCGGAATCGGTGAGTGATGTCGACAAGGCTGCCAAAGCGAACGCGGGTCCGTCCGACGATGTCCGAGAATCGATCGGTGAGCCCGGTTCCATCGGGGAAGAGGCTGGGCTCCCGGGTGAGGCGGTAGCTTTGGCCAATGTCCGCCTGGAGGGACCATTTGGGGCGGTCGAATGCCCAACTCACTCCATAGGTTATCCTCGACCCGTCTTCCCACCGGTCATAACCCGCGAACCGGCTAAGCGCGAACAGGTTGGTGTCCTCAAGGTCGATCGAGCGCGAATCCTCGTTGGGGATATCCATGTTGTCGGTCTGCGGCGTCACGACGAGCTGGATCCTGGGTGTCACCCGATGAGTGCCGCCCCAAAGCGGACCGACCAGTGGCCAGCGCAAATCAGCGGCAAGCGCTCCAATGCCGCGGAACTGCCAGCCATCGCGTCCCCGATAGATGTCGACCGGCGTCTTCAGGGATTCGTCGGTGTGATAGGCGTCCGCGCGAGCCAGGGCGGTGAAGGTAATTTCCTGGCCCATTGGCGTCAGGCGGCGGAGGTCCCACCGGGCACTGGCGAACGCGCGCTGGGTGTCCTGGCCATCCAGCCGGAGAATTGCCAGGCTGTTGGCCTGCACCTCCACCTGTCCGCCAAGAACGTCCTCGAACCTGAAGCGGGCATCGATGGCTGGAAGCGCGAACGGGATCCGATCCTGCTTGTCGGTGCTGCGCAGGCCCTGGAACGCCCAGCCTTCGATAGAGACATAGCTGTCGAGGGATATCCGTTCCGCGTTGATAAAGCTCCGCAACCGGTCATCGCGGGTGATGTCATATTGTCGGGTGATGGTCTTGTCTGTCGCGGCGCGAAGCGAACTGCTTACGGTCCAATATGGATCGAGCTGAAAGCGGCCGTTGGCTTCGAAATAGCCGCGAATGCCCTTGCGGCTCTCCGGATTGATGTCAACGGCATCTGAATCCGGGACCCGTCCGTAAGTGACAAAGCCACCTACCTGGTAGGCGCCGATCGAGGTGAGATGACGCCAGCGAGCTTCCAGCGCGGGGGCTGCACCGGTGTACAAATGTGGAGTGACGGTCAGGTCGCGATTGCGGTCGAAGCGCCAATAATAGGGAAGGTTGAATTCCAGCCCATTGTTGCTGTTGATCCGGATTCCGGGGACCAGCACTCCGTCATATCCGCCTGTCTGCGTGCCACCGCCAATTGCGAAGATGGGCAGCAGCGGCAGCGTCACTCCGAGTATCGTCAGCCGGCCGCCGACAAAGTGGATCCGGCCGGTGGTACGATCCTGAACGATTCGGGCGGCTGAGATTTTCCAGCTTGGGTTCTTGGGGCAGCCGCTGTCGGTCGTTACCGGACAGGGAGTATAGACCGAATTGACCAGCTCGGTCTGGGTTTCGCTGCGAGTTCCCCGAACTGCTGCAATCCGCCCGCCGCTTTCCAGCACCAGCAGCAAGTTTTCAACGGTTCCGTCACGCAATGTGTCGGTCAGATCGATATGGTCGCCGATCAGCTTATCGCCTTCGGGATTGACGACGACGATATTTCCTTCGGCGATGACGCGCCCGGTCTTTCGGTCCCAAGTAACCCGATCGGCGGCGAGATAATTGCCGTCGCGCTCCATTCGAACTTGGCCTTGAGCACTGACGACATCAGCGTTGGTGTCGTAGGTGACCTCGTCAGCGCTGAACTCGATCTGGGATTCGACTTCCGATTGGGTTGAAACCGGGGCTTGCTGGGCCCACGCCGCGCTCGGCAGTGCCAGGAACAGTGGCAGGGCGGTCAAACACAGGCCAATCGATCGCACTGCAACAAGTCCCGCCCGCTCCAAACTGATGGAAACCAGCCTATTGCACCTTGTGCCAAAGGCGGCAATCCGCCTTCGGCCTAAGCGCCCCTTTGCCATGGCGCGGCGCACAGCCTAAGGAGCGCGCTACTTCGCCCGATTGCACTTGAGGAAATCCATGCAGATCCGTTTTGCCGATGCCCGCCCGACCGGTGATTTCGCCCTGGTACTCCCTTCCGCAGGATCCGTTCGGCCTGGGCTCGATAGCCTTGGTACGGCCAAGGCTGCGGTTGAAGCAGCGATCAAGCGCAACCGGTTCGATGGCGATTCAGGTTCGGTCGTGGAAGCTTTCCTGGATGAAGGCGGACGGCGGCTGCTGGTGATTGGCACCGGCTCCGACGCGAAACCGGCTGATGCGGCGGAAAAGTTGGGCGGGACGGCGGTCGCACGGCTTCTGATTTCTGGCGAAACCGATGCGGTGATCGATCTAAGCGGCCTCGGCTATGATGCCGACGCGGCGGCCAAAGTCGCGTTGGCCGCGGCCCTGCGCAGCTGGCGTTACGACCATTATCGCACGCGGCTTAAGGACAAGCAGAAGCCCACTTTGATCAGCGTGACAATCGTCGGTGGGGGCGCCGAGGCGGAACAGCGCTACGCCAGTCGCTATGCGGGGTTGGTGGACGGCGTGTCGCTGACGCGCGAACTGGTCACCGAACCGGCAAACATCATCTATCCGGACACGTTCGTTGATCGGGTCCTTGAAAGCGTGAAAGGTGTCGGCCTCGAGTTTGAGGTCCTGGACCGCGCGGCGATGGCCAAGCTGGGGATGGGCGCTTTGCTCGGAGTCGCGCAGGGTTCGGTCCGCGAACCCAAGATGCTGATCCTCAAGTGGAATGGCGGCAAGCCGGGCGACACGCCAGTGGTGTTCGTCGGCAAGGGAGTGACCTTTGATACCGGCGGCATTTCGATCAAGCCGGCCCAGAACATGGAAGCAATGAAGTGGGACATGGGCGGTGCCGGCGCGGTAGCGGGAGCGATGAAAGCGCTCGCATCTCGCAAGGCAAAGGCCAATGTCGTCGGTATTTGCGGCCTGGTCGAGAATATGCCGGACGGCAATGCGCAGCGGCCCGGAGACGTCGTCACTACGATGTCGGGCCAGACGGTCGAGGTCATTAACACCGACGCGGAAGGCCGCCTGGTGCTGTGCGACGCGATGACCTGGGCGCAAAAGAACATTCGGCCCAAGGTGATGATCGACCTGGCGACGCTGACCGGGGCAATGGTTATCACGTTCGGCCATGAATATGCCGGCGTCTTTTCGAACGACGAGAAGCTGGCGGGGGATCTCATCAAGGCGGCTGGCACGAGCGGCGACAAGCTGTGGCGACAGCCGCTGGCCGAGGCATACGACCGGCTGATCGACTCCCAGATTGCGGACATGAAGAATGTCGGCCCGCGCGAAGCAGGGTCGATCACCGCAGCACAATTCCTCAAGCGCTATGTCGACGATGGTGTTGCCTGGGCTCACCTCGACATCGCCGGTGTGGCCTGGTCGGACAAGGCATCGGCAACCTATGACAAGGGTGCCACAGGCTATGGGGTGCGGCTGCTCGACCAGTATATCGCCGATACCGTCGAAGCCTGACCGAGGGCGCCGGCGTGCGGGTGGATTTTTACCAGCTCGGCGCGGCGCCACCCGACGAAGTCGTCGCCAGCATTTCCGGAAAACTGCTCGAGGCCGGGCAACGGCTACTGGTCGTTGCCGGCGACGAAGGCACGCTCGCCAGGCTCGATCGCCAATTGTGGGACCAGGGCGCGGCCAGCTTCCTTCCGCACGGACTGGCTGGTGGAGCGGACGACGCGGCCCAGCCAATATTGTTGTCGACCGGAACCGATGCGCCGAACCTGGCGCGCAATATTCTCATCGCCGACGGCGAATGGCGAGAGGCTGCGCTGGGATATGACCGCTCATTCTACTTGTTCGATGCGGACACGCTGGAAGGAGCGCGGTTGGCGTGGAAATTACTCGCGGGCCGGGAAGGCGTCGAGCGCAACTATTGGGCGCTTGAGGATGGCAAGTGGGTCAAGAAGGCCTGAGCCTTGCCCTTCTCCCACGCTCCGGCTAGTGGCGCGGCCAATCCCAACCCCTGACAATCTGGAGCCCTTGCAATGGCGGTTAACCGCACCTTTTCGATCATCAAGCCCGATGCCACCCGCCGCAACTTGACCGGCGCGGTCACCAAGATGCTGGAAGATGCGGGCCTGCGCGTCGTCGCTTCGAAGCGCATCCACATGACCCGTGACCAGGCTGAGGGCTTCTATGCCGTCCACAAGGAACGGCCCTTCTACAATGACCTGTGCACCTTCATGACGTCGGGTCCAGTGGTTGTGCAGGTGCTCGAGGGCGAGGATGCAGTGAAGCTCAACCGCGACGTGATGGGCGCAACCAACCCGGCCGACGCCGCGGAAGGCACCATCCGCAAGAGCTATGCCGAGTCGATCGAGGCCAATTCGGTCCACGGATCGGACAGCGATGAAAATGCGGCGATCGAGATCGCATTCTTCTTCAAGCCGGAAGAAATCGTCGGCTGAAGCCTTCCTAGGTTCGCAAGGTGAGGGCCGTCCGGGCAATCCGGGCGGCCTTTTCCATGCGTCAGAGGATCGGGCTAAGCATGGCCATTCCGTTCTGCCAGAGCCGCGCGGCAAGGCTAAAGTCGGCGATTACTTCCGCGGTGACCAAATCCGACTGGGCGATGAACTCGTCCTGGCGAGCACGAATAACCTCTGCGAATGCCGGGTCGGCGAACAGGATATTGTTTTCGAAATTGAGTTCGAAGCTTCGCCTGTCGAGATTTGCTGAACCGATCAGCCCGACGCTTCGATCGACGACCATCGTCTTGGCGTGGAGCAATCCGCAGCGATACTCCAGGACCTTCACCCCGGCATCGATCAAGTCTCCATAATAGCTGCGGCAGGTGGCCGCGACGATCCTGCTGTCGTTGCGCTTGGGCAAGGCAAGTGTGGTGTCGACCCCGCGCCGGGCCGCGGAGGTCAGCGCATACAGGACCTGTTCGTCGGGGACGAAATAAGGGGTCGTGATGACGAGCTCCCGTCGAGCGGAGTGAATGAGTTCGGCAAAGCAGGACGGCATCGCGTCGAAATCGATGGTCGGCCCGGTGCCCAGCACCTGTGCTACGATCGTTCCCGAATCAGGCGCTTCTGCCGGCCACGGCTCCGAAAGGAGGCCGCTGATGTCGCAGCCGCCTTCGCCCATCCAGTCGGAGACGAACAGGAACTGGCAGTGTCGGGCGGCCGGGCCCACCCATCGCGTCATGATGTCGACCCACGGCGCGTAATGAGGTTTTACCCGGAATTCCGGATCGGCGACATTCTGGCTTCCACACCAGGCGATCCGATTGTCGACGATCAACAGCTTGCGGTGATTGCGCAGGTCGACCCTGCCGCGGATCCAGGTCCAGAGCGGATTGCCGACCGGGAGGGCAACGCGGACATCGACGCCGGCGTTTGCAAGTTCTTGCCAATGCACCGACCTGATGAACTGACGCGATCCCAGCGCATCGGCCAGCGCGCGAACGGCGACGCCGCGACCTGCGGCGCGGATGCAAGCGTCCTTGATCTTGCAGCCGTTCCCGTCGCCTAGCCAGATATAGGTGCAGAGATGGACGCTGCTCGAGGCGGCGTCGATGTCTTCGACCATGGCATCGATGGCCGCATTGCTGTCGGCGGCAAGCAGCGCGCTATTTCGGCCGGTCGGGCCAAGCCCGTTGATTGAATGGGCAAGGGCAAATGGCGAGACATATGCGCCGTTTGCGAGCGCCTTGACGCTAGCGGCGTCGGCGGCCGGCCGCGGAAGGCTGGCGTCGATCTCCCGGCCTTTCTGGCGGCGGGAGTAGCTGATGCGGGCTTCGCCGAGGAGCAAATAGGCGATCAACCCGATTATCGGCACGACGAGGATCACGATCACCCATGCCAGCCGCGACGCCGGCTCTCGATTCGGCCGAAGGATCGCGCGCATCAGCACCGCGATCTCGGCAATGAGAATCAGCCCGGTAACGATCGCTTGAAACGGCTGCATGCTCGGGTTTGGCGCAATTCCCCGGTCAGCGTCCAGTCATCGTCGTCCCGTCGATCAAAACTCGTTGGCGATCCGTATCATTTTGGTCAAACGCGCCGGCGCCATCGCTTGCCAGCTGCGCTGAAGCCAATTCATGACATGATCCCAATCGACCCGTGGCCGGTCGAGTCTGATCCCGATCCAATCGGACGGTCCATAATAGGCCGGGCGGAAGTAAAGGTCGGGCTCGGCCTCGATCAGCTGCGCCATTTCATCCTGGCCGCTGCATTTCACCAGCACCCCGACCGATTCCTCGCCATGGTGCCGATTCCACATGATCGCGAAGAATTTGCTGCTGCTTTGGCTACCGACTTTCCAGCCGGGCGATCCATGGCTGGTCTGGTACCGTGATTCGGGAAGGGTAAGGGCGAGTTCGCCGACCTTATTCGAGATCCAGTCGAAATCGCGGGTGCGGCCTAGATATTGGCCAAGGATCCGAGGATAAAGCTGGTGCTCGGCGACCAAGACCCGTTCGGCCAGCGTATCCGGCGTGTCTCCAGGAAGCACCGCGACCTGGACCTGGCCAAGTGTTTCTCCGGAATCCAGTTCAGCGGTGACAAGGTGAACCGTCGCGCCCGTGATCCGTTCGCCTGCGTCAAGACAGGCCTGGTGGGGCTTCAAACCCTTGTGCCTTGGCAGGAGTGAAGGGTGGATATTGACGATCCGGCCCTCCCACCGGGCGAGAAAATCGTCGGGAATGATGCGCATGAAGCCGGCCAGCGCAACCAGGTCGACGCCGGCCGCTTCAAGGGCGGACTGCAAGCCAGCGAAGAACTGCGTCTTGTCTTTTGCGCTTGGCAGGCGGGCAATCGGAACGCCTTCGGCTTCCGCCAAAACCAGCCCGGGTGCGTCGGGCTTGTCGCTTGCAACGACCGCAACCTCATAGGGGCAATCGTCGGCGCGGGCTGCGTAGATCAGCGCAGCCATGTTCGAGCCGCGGCCAGAGATGAGTACCGCGACCCGGCTGCGTTCATCCATGGTGAATTGCCGACCAGTCTTCGCGCGCGCTCCAAGTGCCGGCATCGCCCCTGACGGTGCATCCCATTTCACCGGATTCGATCTGGCCGATTCGGTGGACCTGCTCCCCGGCGGCTTCAAGGCTTGCTGTCACGTCGGAGGCGTCTTCGGCGCGGACAATGGCGATCATTCCGATCCCGCAGTTGAAAGTGCGCGCCAATTCGGCCGGCTCGATCGCGCCACCGGCCTGAAGGAAGGCGAACAGGCGGGGAAGGGGCCAATTGTCGGCATTCACGACGGCATGGGCGCCTTCAGGCAGGACGCGAGGAATATTCTCCAGCAACCCGCCACCGGTAATATGTGCCAGCGCACTGATCTTCCCTTCGCGGACCAGGGGAAGCAAGCTCTTCACATAGATGCGGGTCGGTTCGAGCAGGATATCGCCGAGCAGCCGATCCTGATCGAACAGGGCGGGTCGATCGAGCTTCCAGCCGTTGACCTCGATTAGTCGCCGGACCAGCGAGTAGCCGTTCGAATGGACGCCTGAACTAGCCAGGCCAAGGATCACATTGCCGGGCGCGACCCGATTGCCAGTTAGTGCCTTTGCGCGGTCGACTGCCCCGACGCAGAAGCCGGCAAGGTCATAGTCGCCCGGCGCATACATGCCGGGCATTTCCGCAGTCTCTCCGCCGATTAGGGCGCAGCCGGCCTGGCGGCATCCTTCGGCGATCGAGGCGACCACCGACGCTGCAACCTCATTGTCGAGCTTTGCGGTCGCATAATAGTCGAGGAAGAACAGGGGTTCGGCGCCCTGAACAATCAGGTCGTTGGCGCACATTGCGACGAGGTCGATCCCAACGCCGTCATGCTTGCCGGTGTCGATCGCCAGCTTGAGCTTGGTTCCGACGCCGTCATTGGCCGCCACCAGCAGCGGGTCGTCATATCCCGCCGCCTTGAGGTCGAAGAATCCGCCGAATCCGCCGAGCTCGGCATTGGCGCCGGGCCGAGCGGTGGATTTGGCCAATGGCGCGATGGTTTTCACAAGCGCGTTGCCAGCGGCAATCGAGACGCCCGCGTCGGCGTAGGTAAGCGGCTTTTCCGTCATGGAAATGCCGCCTAGCCATATCATGCTTGGATTTCCACGCCATTGTCGCCAAAAGCCCCCTGATGCTGTTCCGCCGGTCCGCCGCCATCATTGCCGCTGCCTTCCTCGTGCTCGCCGGACTGGGCGGCGCCGTCATTGCCCAGATGGAGAGCGGGGAGCGCGGAATCCTGCCGATCGACAGTTCGGGCACGCTGGAGATCACCGGCATCCAGGTCGATGTCGGCGGCAAGGATGCCGATAGCGCGCGATACGCCGGCTGGCGGATTGCCCAGCGCGAGGGTTTCAAGGCGCTATGGGCCAAGACGAACAAGCGCCCGGCAAGCGAAGCTCCCAACCTATCCGATTCCACCCTGGACGGGCTGGTGAGTTCAATCGTCGTCGAGCGCGAGCAGATCGGTCCCAATCGCTATATCGCAACCCTCGGATTGTTGTTCGACCGGGCGCGTGCTGGCGAACTACTTGGCTTCGCCGGCCAGATAAGGCGGTCGGCGCCAATGCTGCTGATCCCGGTCCTTGTTTCGGGGGGAACCGCAACCAGCGTCGAACTGCGTAATCCGTGGCAGCGAGCATGGGCCCAGTTCCGGACCTCGCAAAGTCCGATCGATTATGTCCGCGTTAGCGGGCTTGGGGTTGATCCGCTGCTTGTCAACGCAGCCCAGACGCGCCGGCCCGGGCGGGGTTGGTGGCGGAATATCCTCGACCTCTATGGCGCCGCCAACATCCTGGTCGCCGAGGTGCGTCTCGACCGCCTTTATCCGGGCGGGCCGAGCAAGGCGCTGTTCGTTGGAAGATTCGGACCCGACGGAGAGACCATCGGCAGCTTCGAGCTGACCGCCAAGGATGGCAATGACCTTCCGCGCATGATGAGCGAGGGCGTTCAGCGGATGGATGACCTTTTTGCCCAGGCGCTGGCGGCAGGGATCGTCCGCGGCGATCCCGACCTCATCATCCAGCTGCCCCCGCCGCCCGTTGAAGAGGAAGAGGAAGCGCCGACAGCGCCTGTCATCCAGCCGACGGTCGTGCAGGTGCTCGTCACCGAGCGTGGAGATGCGGGCGCAGTGGCGCAGAGCGTCGCTCAAATACGGGGCCTTGCCGGCGTCATCTGGGTCACCCAGGCTGCATTGCCGAATGGAGGCGCCAATCTCTCGGTCAATTTCCGCGGCGACGCGTCGGCTCTCGGATCGCTACTGACTTCGCGCGGATGGGCGGTCACCAATCGGGGCGGGGTCCTCTATGTCACTCGCGGAGCTGCGCCAGGCATCGCGCCAGTTCCGCCGCCAGGCCAGTCGCAATGAAGACGCCCGCGGATCAGATCGCGCTACCGCTCGACTGGCCGCAAGCGCAGGACGACAGCCGGTTTATCCTGTCTGAAGCCAATCGCGCGGCGTTCGACCATTTTCGCAACTGGAGCCTGTGGCCCGTAAAGGCGACGATGCTGACGGGGCCGCGCCGCTCGGGTCGTTCACTACTGGCCCGGGCATTCGTTGCGCGAGTTCGAGGGCGCTTGTTCGAATCGGCCGAGCAACATGACGAGACAGAACTGTTCCATGCCTGGAACGCGGCCCAGGATAGCGGTCTTCCGATTGTCATGGTTGTCGACGAAGTACCCCCGGCATGGGAAGTGGCCTTGCCTGACCTTCGAACGCGGCTGGCGATCACCCCGGTGGCGCGCATAGAGCAGCCTGACGATGCGCTGTTTCGCTCCCTGATTCGCCTGCTGTTCGCCGACCGCGGATTGCACATGCCCGATGAAGGCCTCAAATTTATCGGTGAGCGGGTCGAGCGAAGCTATTTGATGGCCGAGCGGGTCGTTGAAGCCATCGATAGATTTGCAATTGCCGAGCGCGCCCGACTTACCCTTCCGACGATTCGCCGTGCGCTTGGCGAAGGCGGCATCATCGATACCCGAGGTGCGGCATGACCGTGCAGGGAGAGGCGATCAGGGCCGCTCCGGCCAGGCTGTTCAACCGTGAGTTGAGCTGGCTAGCCTTCAACCGGCGTGTCTTGGAAGAAGCCACCAATACGGCGCACCCGCTGCTTGAGCGCCTGCGCTTCCTTTCGATTTCGGGAATCAACCTGGATGAGTTCTTCATGGTCCGGGTCGCGGGCCTTATGGGTCACCAGCTGCAGGGAATTGAGGATTTAAGCGCAGACGGAATGACCGCAACGCAGCAGCTCGACGCCATCTCGGAGCAAGCTGACTCGCTTGTGGTTGCCCAACAGACGGAGTGGATCCTGCTTCGAGAAGCCCTGGCCGACGAAGGGTTGCAGGTCATCGGCGAAGATGAGCTGACGGCGACCGAACGCGAATGGCTCGCCGATCATTTTCGCGAACAGATATTGCCCGTTCTGACGCCCCAGGCAATCGACCCCTCTCACCCGTTCCCGTTCATCCCGAATGGCGGCTTCAGCCTGGTGTTCGACCTAAAGCGAGGGAAGAAGGCCGAAACTGTCGTAGAGCTGCTGATGATTCCGCCGACGCTGCCGCGTTTCCTGAAACTTCCCGGCGCGAAGGTTCGATTCATCTCGATCGAAAATACGATCCGCGCCCATTTCGACCAGCTTTTCCCGGGCTTCGACAAGATCCACGCAGGTGCATTCCGGCTCATCCGCGACAGCGACATCGAGGTTCAGGAAGAAGCGGAGGATCTGGTCCGCTACTTCCGCAGCGCCATCAAGCGCCGCCGCCGCGGGCGGGTCATCCGGCTCGAATTCGCAGCCGACACTCCGTCCGACCTCGAGAAGATGGTCCGAGATGGCCTAAACGCCGATACCGCACTGGTCGTCGAAAGCGCGGGATTTATCGGCATTGCCGACCTGGGCCAATTGGTCGACGTCGATCGGCCCGATTTGAAATTCCCGCCCTACACGCCCCGCTTTCCCGAGCGAATCCTGGAGCATGACGGCGACTGTTTCGCCGCCATCAAGGCCAAGGATTTCATCGTTCACCACCCCTATGAGAGCTTTGAGGTGGTGGTTGCATTTCTTCGGCAGGCTGCCGAGGATCCGGACGTGGTCGCGATCAAGCAGACGCTTTATCGCGCGGGAAAGCAATCGGCGATTATCGATGCGCTGGTAGCGGCGGCCGAGGCCGGCAAATCGGTCACTGCCGTCGTCGAGCTGAAAGCCAGGTTCGACGAGGAGCAGAACTTGCTCTGGGCAAGCCGTCTCGAACGTGCCGGGGTGCAGGTCATCTACGGTTTCGTCGAATGGAAAACCCACGCCAAAGTGTCGATGGTCATCCGTCGCGAAGGCGGTGTGATGCGAACCTACTGCCATTTCGGGACCGGCAATTATCACCCGACCACCGCCAAAATTTATACAGACCTCAGCTATTTCACCTCATCGCGCCGCGCGGCGAGGGATGCCGCCAAGCTGTTCAACCTCACCACGGGATATGTGCAGCCCAAAGGTCTTGAGCTGCTGACGCTCAGCCCGGTCGGCATGCGCGAGAAGATATTGGCCCTAATCGATGCGGAGATCGCCAACGCGAAAGACGGGCAGCCGTCGGCAATCTGGGCCAAGATGAACAGCCTGGTCGATAACGCCGTTATCGAAAAGCTATATCAGGCCAGTGAGGCGGGCGTTTCAATCGAGCTTGTCATACGCGGTGTTTGCTGCCTGAGGCCGGGCGTGCCTGGGTTATCCTCGAATATCCGAGTTAAATCGATTGTCGGCAGATTCCTTGAACATAGCCGCATCTTCGTTTTCGCCAACGGCGCGCGGCTGCCGAGCCGCAAGGCGCGCGTGTACATAAGCTCCGCCGACTGGATGCCGCGCAACTTCGACCGGCGGGTTGAATGCATGTTGCCGATCGAGAATCCGACGGTTCATGCCCAGGTCCTGGACCAGGTCATGATCGCCAATCTTATCGATAATGAGCAGAGCTGGGTCCTCAACTCCGACGGGAGCTACACTCGTCTCAAGCCGGGCAAACGCCATTTCAACCTCCACCGTTATTTCATGACCAATCCATCGCTTTCCGGTCGCGGCCAGGCACTGGCCGGCAAGGCGGTGCCAAAGCTGCGCCTGACGCAGCGCGGCTGACATGGCGGCCAAGCAATTCGGTCCGATCGGGATCATCGATATCGGATCGAACAGCGTTCGCTTCGTGGCCTATGGCGGAATTGCCCGCGTTCCGTCGGTTCTCTTCAATGAGAAAGTGATGGCCGCGCTGGGCCGCGGCCTGGCGCGCGATGGAATGCTGGACGAGCAGGCGATGGAGCTGACCCTCCGGTCGCTGGCGAGATTTCGTCAGCTGGGGAGGGAGATGGGGCTCAAGAAGCTTCACACAGTGGCAACGGCCGCAGTGCGCGATGCCAGCAATGGGCCGGCATTCCTCAAACGCATTGCGGCGCTCGGCCTCAAGCCGCGGCTGCTGCCTGGACAAGAGGAAGCGGAATTGTCGGGGCTGGGGGTCATCTCCGCGATTCCGCAGGCCCGAGGAGTTGTCGCGGATCTTGGCGGCGGCAGCCTGGAGCTGATCGGTGTCGCGCGCGGAGCGGCGGGGGAGGGGGTGTCACTTCCGCTGGGCTCGCTTCGGGTCGGCAGCGCCCCTGACAAGGCCGTGATCGTCGGCGCGCTCAAGGCCGGACTTAAGCAAAGCCGGCTGCGCAGTGCCGCCCGGGACCAAGGACTCTACCTGGTCGGCGGATCGTTCCGCGCCCTCGCGCTGCTCGACATGAAGACGTCCGGGCACCCGCTCCCGATCGTCCACAATCATCGGATCGCGGCAGGGCGGTTGTCCGACCTTCGAGCCATACTGGGTACCTTGGCAATCGAAGAACTGGGGATGCTGACGGGAATTTCCAGCTCCCGCATCCCGACGCTTCCGGCGGCCGCAACAATATTAGAGGCGATGATCGAGACGCTTGGCCCGAAGCGAATCGTGGTTTCGGCGTTCGGCCTTCGTGAAGGCCTGCTCTACCGTGACCTCACGGAAGATGTGCGACATCAGGATCCGCTGCTCGCCGCGGCCGTGGAGGTTGGGGAGCAGCTCGGCAGGTTTGGTGACCATGGCGCCGCAATCGATCAGTGGATGGATCCGATCTTTCCCGACGAAAGCGCCGAAATGCAGCGTTTGCGCCTGGCCGCCTGCCTTTTGGGCGACATCGCTTGGAATGCTCATCCCGACTTTCGTGCCGAGCGCGCTGTCGACATGGCGATCCATGGCAATTGGGTCGGCATAGACGCCCATGGCCGAGCGGTATTGGGTCGGGGCCTGAGCGCTGCTTTCGGCGGAGACAGCGGGTTCGATCCTCGCTTGGCGGCGCTGTTGAAGCCTGGAGAATCCGACCGGGTACTCTCCTGGGGACGCGCGCTGCGCCTTGCCCAGCGCCTATCGGGAGGGACCGAGGCATTGCTAAGAAGGACGGAGATTGCGCTCGAGCCCGGCAGGGTGGTCCTGATGATCCCGGCCAAATATCGCGAACTATATGCGGGTGCGGTTGAGCGGCGGCTCCAGCAACTTGCCAAGTCGCTTGGCCGGATTGGTGAACCGCGCTTTACCTAGCCGCAGCTTGCACGCTCGACGCGATTTGCCTCGTCGAGGGCGACGGTGACCCGGTCGGCGCGAAAATCCATCGTTACCGCGCCCCCCTTGGGCACCCAGCGTATGACCCGGCTACCGGATGCGGCCAGAATGCGGGCACCCAGTTCCTGGCTAGCCGGCTGCCCTAAGAAGCTATCCAGCTTTTCCTGGCGGCAAGCAGCCATCGGCATTCCGTCGACAGGCTTGGATTCGGCGATCGTACAGGCTGCCAGCGGGATCATGGCGAGGGCGATAATCGGACGGTGCATGCTATGCTCCTTCAGGTTGCGCGGCAATATGACCCTAGGCAGCCTGATCGGTTGCTGAATCGCCTGAGATTCGGCTCAATTTAAGTTTTCCGTTCGCGGTGGCGAATGCGAGGCGCCCTTCCACGAGGTCGAGCGCATCGCGGCCGAACTCTTGGTACCGCCAGCCATCCAGTATGTTGAGATTGTCGCGAACCCCGGCGGCAAGGGACTCAAGCTCGTCGGAACGGGCAATCAGCTTGGCCGCCACGCCGGCCTCCTTGGCGCGGATCTTGAGCAGCAGCTTCAACAAATCGCTGACCAAGGCTGCATCCTTGGTAAGTCCGGGCCGGCGCGGCTCGCGGGCCGGCAGTTCTTCGGGATCCATCGGCTTTGCCGTGGCCAGCGCCGCCATCAGCCGTGCGCCGATGTCGTTGGTCCTCCAGCCCGAAGAAAGGCCGCGAACCTTGCCGAGGTCGTCCTGGGTCTTGGGAGGATGGCTGGCGAGTTCGTTCAGCGTATCGTCCTTGACGATCCGGCCGCGTGGAAGGTTCTTCGATCGGGCTTCGCCCTCGCGCCACCCCGCAAGTGCCCTCAACCGGCCCAGGATGGCCGGATTGCGGCTGGGAAGCTTCAATCGTTTCCAGGCATCTTCCAGCTCAAAGGCAAAGCTCGACGGATCGGCCAGCCGGTCCATTTCCTCGTCAAGCCAGTCGCCGCGGCCCGTCTTGACCAGCTTTTTGACCAGCATTGGAAAGATTTCGGCCAGATGCGTGACATCGGCGATGGCGTAATCGATCTGGCGCTTGTCGAGCGGCCGCCGCGACCAGTCGGTAAAGCGCGCGCCCTTGTCGAGCGTATGGCCGAGCACGCTTTCGACCAGGTTCGAATAACCAATCTGCTCGCCGTAGCCCAAGGCCATTGCCGCGATCTGGGTATCGAACAGCGGATTGGGCACCTTGCCGGTCAGGTTGTGAATGATCTCTAGGTCCTGCCCGCCGGCATGAAATACCTTTAGCGTGTCATGATTGTCGACCAACAGGTCGAGCAGCGGCGCCAGGTCGATGCCGTCCGCCTTGGGGTCGATTGCCGCCGCTTCGCCGTTGCCGGCAATCTGCACCAGGCATAGGTCGGGCCAGTAGCTGTTCTCGCGCATGAATTCGGTGTCGACCGCGACAAAGTCGTCGGTGGAAATGCGGGAGACTAGGGCGGCTAGTTCGTCGGTAGTGGTGATCAGCGGGTGAATTTTCATCTGGGGCGGCCCATAGCGACCTCTACGCGCCTTGACAAAGGGATGGACGAAAGGCGAAGCGGCGGCGCGAAATTTCGCACCTGCGAACTGCCCCTATCCTCAGCGAGCCCATTTTCATGCACGCCTATCGTACCCATACATGCGCCGACCTTCGTGCCAGCGATGTCGGATCAACCGCCCGCCTGTCGGGCTGGATCCATCGCAAGCGCGATCATGGCGGCGTATTGTTCGTCGACCTGCGCGATCATCATGGCCTCACTCAGATTGTCGCCGCAGCCGGAAGCGAAGCACTGAAAATCCTCGACGGCCTTAGGGTCGAATCGGTGGTGACCATCACCGGCGAGGTTGTCGAACGCGAAGGTGGGGCGGTGAACCCCAAGCTGGCCACCGGTGAAATCGAAGTGGTTGCCAAGGAAGTCGCCGTGCAGTCGTCGGCGGCCGAGCTGCCGATGCCGGTCGCGGGCGAGGCCGATTACCCCGAGGAGATTCGCCTCAAATACCGCTACCTCGACCTTCGCCGCGACCGGCTGCATCAGAACATCATGCTCCGATCGAAGGTGATCGCGTCGATCCGCCGCCGGATGATCGACCAGGGTTTCACCGAGTTCCAGACGCCGATCCTGACCGCGTCGAGCCCAGAGGGCGCGCGCGACTATCTGGTGCCGAGCCGTGTGCATCCCGGCAAATTCTACGCGCTCCCGCAGGCACCGCAGATGTTCAAGCAGCTGCTGATGGTCGCCGGATTCGATCGTTATTTCCAGATCGCCCCCTGCTTCCGGGACGAGGACGCGCGCGCCGATCGCTCTCCGGGGGAATTCTACCAGCTCGATTTCGAAATGAGCTTCGTCACGCAAGACGATGTGTTTGCGGCGATCGAACCGGTCCTTTCGGGCGTGTTCGACGAGTTCGCGGGCGGAAAATATGTGACTCCCGCGGGCGAATATCCGCGCATCCCCTACAAGGAAGCATTGCTGAAGTACGGCAGTGACAAGCCCGACCTGCGCAATCCGCTGATCGTCCACGATGTCGGCCCGCACTTTGCTGGCTCTGGTTTCGGTCTGTTCTCCGGAATCGTCGAGAAGGGTGGCGTGGTTCGAGCCGTGGCGGCGCCGGGAACGGCTGAAAAGAGCCGAAAATTTTTCGACGATATGAACGACTGGGCGCGCGGCGAAGGCTTTGCCGGACTTGGCTATGCCACCCGCAAGGGCGGTGAATGGGGCGGGCCGATCGCCAAGAACCATGGCACCGAAGGCATGGACAAGATCGCCGCGGTCATGGGCCTCGGCCCGGATGACGGAATTTTCTTCGCTGCCGGCAATGAGGCCGAGGCCGCCAAGCTCGCTGGCCTGGCCCGAACCCGGGTCGCGGAGCAACTTGACCTGATCGAGAAGGACGCTTTCCGCTTCTGCTGGATCGTCGACTTCCCAATGTTCGAGTACAACGAAGAGCAGAAGAAGATCGACTTCAGCCACAATCCTTTCTCGATGCCTCAGGGCGGGATGGAAGCGCTGGAAGGCAAGGATCCGCTCGACATCCTCGCCTGGCAATATGACATCGTTTGCAATGGGGTGGAGCTGAGCTCTGGCGCGATCCGCAACCATCGCCCCGACATCATGTACAAGGCGTTCGACATCGCCGGCTATAGCAGCGAAGAGGTCGACACGAACTTCCCGGGCATGATCGGCGCGTTCAAATATGGCGCGCCGCCGCACGGTGGGTCGGCGCCAGGCATCGACCGCATCGTGATGTTGCTGGCCGATGAGCCGAACATTCGCGAGGTCATCGTCTTCCCGATGAACCAGAAGGCGGAAGACCTGATGATGAACGCGCCTGCGTCGGTGATGGCTAAGCAGTTGCAGGAACTGCATATTCGCATCGTCGCGCCGGAGGCTCCGAAGGCCTCCTAACGGTTCATGGCAAACTTGCCACGGCAAGGCGCTCTCATTGTAGGACAGTCGACGCAGGGCAATTGCGGGCGATAATCCTTTCGGTTAGGCCTCGCTTGTGCCGATCGATTTAACAAAATTTGAACGGGGAGCTCCGTTCAACGGAGACCCGGCTGAAGCGCTTGTGGCGCTTCAGGACCGCCTTGCGCGCCTTCAGCTTTCCCAGATCGTCCATCGCCGTCGGGCTATCATCCTGTTTGAAGGCTGGACCGGTTCGAACAAGAAATCAGCATTGAAGCAGCTGGTCGGGTCGCTGGATCCGACCCATGTTCGAGTGATCAATGTCGGGGGTGCTGACGAGGCCGACGACGATCGTCACTGGCTGGCGCCGTTCTGGAGCCGGATCCCAGCCGCTGGCGATACGACTATCTTCTATCGCAGCTGGTACCGCCGCATCATCGAGGAGCGGGTGTCGGGCAAACTCGATGACAAGCGCTGGGCACGGTCTTGTGACGAGATCAACGAGTTCGAGGCGCAGCAGAAGGACCATGGAACGCTGGTCGCAAAGCTGTTTTTTCATGTTTCGGCCGAGCAGCAGGCCGCAAATCTAAGGGAGCGCCAGGAGGATCCGTGGCTTCGCCATATCCTGTCCCAGGACGCCGTGGCAGGACTTGGCCAGCGCGACCGCACGATGGATGTGGTGCATGACCTCTTTGCCCACACCAATACGCGCTGGGCCCCCTGGAGCGTCGTCGACGCCAATGACAGGGTGGGGGGCTGCATTACCGCGCTGGCGACGATTTGCGACCTGATGGAAAAGGCGATGCCAGCCGAACCGCCGGCTAGCGGAGAGACGGTCGTTCAGTTTCGCTCCAAGACAGGCGAGCCCAACCGCGCTTAACCCGGATAGCGGATCGACAGGATTTCGTAGCTTTTCTCACCCGCGGGAAGGCGAACCAGGCGCTCGTCGCCGACCCTCGCTCCAATCAGCGCGCGGGCAATCGGGGCGGCCCAGCTGATCTGACCGTTGGAAGCGTCGGCCTCGTCCTCGCCAACCAGCGTGATGATGCGCCGCTCGTCTTGCTCGTCAGCCAGCTCGATGGTTGCTCCAAATCGCACGGTGTCGAGCTGCCCCTGCTTGGCGGGATCGACCACCTTGGCCAGTTTCATCACCTTGGCGAGAAAGGACAGCCGCCGGTCGATCTCGCGCAGGCGCTTTTTGCCGTAGAGATAGTCGGCATTCTCCGACCGGTCGCCGAGCGACGCCGCCCATGACACAGTCTCGACGATTTTCGGCCGCTCGACGGAGAACAGCTCTTCATATTCGGCGCGGAGCCGAGCGAAACCCTGCGGCGTGATGAACCGCGGCGGACGGTCTGACATGTGGCGCTTTTAGCCCGGCCGCGACGATTTGCCGAGATAGGCCGAGATATGGACCGGCTGGGGTGCGGGAAGCGACGGGTTCAAACGGTCGTAGACGACACTGTTTTCCAACACGCGCTGCACATAGCCCCGGGTTTCCTCAAACGGGATTTTCTCGATCCACGAGACGATGTCGACATTACCTCTCGGGTCACCGTAGCTGTTGACCCAGCGGCGGACGTTGCCGGCACCGGCATTATAGCTGGCGACCGCCAACGGATAATTGCCGTCCCACATGTTGACCAACCGCTGGAAGTAAGCGCTGCCGAGCATGACGTTATAGCTTGGATCGGAAGTCAGCCGACCATAATCATAGCCGATGCCCATTTTCCCTGCCTGCTCACGCGCCGTGCCGGGCATCAACTGCATCATTCCCCGGGCATTAGCGGGGCTCACCGCGCCCTGATCAAAGCTCGACTCCTGGCGCGTGATGCCATGAACCAAGGACCAGGCACGGCCCGAAGGCACATTGGCCAAATGGGTCGGAAAAGCTGCCCTGTAAAAGAAGGCCGAGCCGGAGTTGCGTGCCGAGCGCGCAGTCCATACCGCAAGGTCCTGCCGATAAATTTGGCTTGCCAGCTCAACCGACAACAGCCGTTCGGCGTCGGTGTCAGTGTCTTCAGACAGAGCGCGAATGAACAGGCTTTGCTCGTCGCGCCGCCCTTGCTGGCCTAGCAGCCGGACCGCCCGGACCAGCCGCTTCTGATAATAGGCCTGACGCTGGGCGTCGGTCACAACCAGTGCAGGCGCGGCTGCGGGTGCCGGGACGATGCGGCCGAGCCGTTCTAGCGCAAGTTGGCCGTAGAAAAGCTCCGGCGTCGCGGCGGCGCGCTCGAAATAGGACCTGGCCCGCAACGGGTCGCCGCTTTGTGACGAAGCTCGTCCAGCCCAGTACCAACCTTTCGTCGCGACCTGGAGCGAACGGCCGGCACGGGCATATTTGTCGAACAGGCCGATCGCGTCGCGGGGCCGATTCATGCGCTCGAGCACGGCGGTGGCCGCGTTCCAGGTCAATGTCGTATAATCGTCGCGGATCGCATAGCTCTTCAGGCTGATATCGGCGCCGGGCCCAAACAGGTCATCGGTCTGGCGGCCAATGTCATAGGCGATCTGCCATTGCCGGTCGCCCATGGCCGCCTTGGACAATAAAACCATCATGTCCAGGAAACGCTCAGGGTCCGTCGGGCGATAGGTGAAGCTATGCGAGCGCGCCAACAGCTGGCGGGCGGCCTGCTCATATCCGCTCTCCCGCAAATAGCGGGCACGGTCCATCATCAGGCCGGCATCGGTGGTGACCTGTCCAATCACCGCCTGATAGCGCTGCTCGGCATCTGGCGATCGCGATAGCATCGCGATCCGTGCCGAGAGCGAAGCACGCCGTCCGGGACTGGTCCAGGGCAGCATTCGGTAGGCATCGGTAGTTTTCTTGTCGAACAGGAGCGCGTCGACCCGCTTGTCATGATCGTCGGCGGTCAGCTGAGACCCGAAGCGGGAAAAGAGCAATTGCTCGTCATATTGGCTGAGGTCGCCCGAAACCCATGCGCCACGCGCGGCGGCGAGCGCTTCGCTGGTCTTGCCGGTCGCAGCATAGGCCTCGGCGAGCCGGGCCCAGCCATTGCCGCTTTGCGGCTCGGTGGACCGATAGAAGGCAAGGACCGTAACCGCGGCTTCGCCCGGCCGCATGGCTTTTTCGGCACTACGGCGAATCCCGGCTTCACCGGGCCAGCCGGGGTTGGCGTTCACGAAGCGGGCATAATCGGCAAATGAGTATCCATCGCTGGCACGCAGTCGCCGCCAGTCGGCCAGGGCATAGTTGATGTCATAGACGGCAGCTTGGCTGGTGGCCTGGATTGAAGCGGGGGTGCTCGGAGCAGGGGTGATTTGCTGAACGGAGGCAGCCGCCATGGTCGACAAAAGCAGCGAACCGAAAATCCCTACGCTCCTCATACTGGACATAATGTGCCCCGAGTCCTTATCAGCCGCTGAACAACACCCTCGATTTCGCGAGCCTAACTCCGCGAGCGAGTCCCGGTGAAGGAAAAATTCATGTTTTTCGGGTCGATACCGGCGCTGTTGACGCCTTTTGCGGCAGGCCGAGTGGATGAGGCGGCATTCCGAGACTTGGTCGAGTGGCAGATTGACGAAGGTTCGAACGGACTGGTGCCCTGCGGCACCACAGGCGAATCCGCGACCTTGTCGGCCGAGGAGCATCGCCGGGTCATAGAAGTGACGGTGGAAGTGGCCCGTGGCCGGGTTCCCATTCTCGCCGGTTGCGGCTCGAACAATACGGCTCACGCGATTGAGCTCACCAGGAATGCCAAGCAAGCGGGCGCCGATGCTGCGCTTCATGTGCCGCCTTATTACAACCGGCCGAATCAGGACGGCATTTACGCGCACCTGGCCGCGGTCGCGGAACTCAATCTGCCGATCATCCTGTACAATGTGCCTTCGCGGACCATCACGGACATATCGGTGGATACGATGAAGCGTTTGTCGCGTCTGCCAAACGTCATCGGCGTGAAGGATGCGACGGGTAATCTTGCGCGCGTTTCGGCGCAGCGGTTGGCTTGCGGAGAAGGGTTTATCCAGCTGTCCGGCAATGACGATATGGCGCTCGGCTTCAATGTCATGGGCGGCGCGGGGTGTATCTCTGTTACGGCCAACGTCGCGCCCAAGTTGTGCGCCGAGTTCCAGGCGGCGACGCGTGAAGGCCGCTGGGATGATGCGTTGGCACTGCAGGACCGCCTCTATCCACTGCACGCCGCGCTGTTCAGCGACGCGTCGCCGGGACCGGCCAAATATGCACTGTCCCGGGTTCGCCCAGGCTTTTCGACCGAACTTCGCCTGCCGATGACCGAGCCGTCGGCGGCGTCGAAAGCGTCGGTCGATGAGGCGCTTGTCCATGCAGGATTGATCTGACGCCCGTGAGCAAGCCGCCCGTCACCGAGTTCGACAAGGTCAAGGTCGTCGCCGAGAACCGGCGCGCCAGGTACGATTATTTTGTCGAAGAACGGTTCGAAGCAGGAATCGAGCTTCGGGGCACGGAGGTGAAGGCGCTGCGCACTGGCGAAGGATCGATCGCCGAAAGTTATGCGCTGGTGGAAGGCGACGAAGTGTTCCTGATCAATTCGTCGATCCCCGAATATAGCCATGGCAACCGAATGAACCACGAGCCTCGGCGCCGGCGACGCCTGCTGATGCGGGCTCGGGAGATCGCCAAGCTCCAGGGCGCGATCACTCGCCAGGGACTGACGGTCGTTCCGCTGTCGGTCTACTTCAATTCGCGGGGACGAGCGAAGGTCGAGCTCGCGCTGGCTCGGGGCAAGAAGGTCCACGACAAGCGGGAAACAATCAAGGAACGCGACTGGAAGCGTGAGCAAGGACGATTGATGAGGCAACGTGGCTGACATCGCAAATTTTGTCCGTGGCCTCATGCATCGGCATGCGCCATCGCGCGAAGAAGTCCTCGACAGCCCGTGGCTGAAACCCTTCGGCAAGCGGATCCGGCATAGCGAGCTATGGCGTTTCACGCGGCGCTCGGTCCCGCGTGCGGTGTTTGCCGGCTTGTTTATCGGCATCTTCCTGATGGTGCCCGGGCTTCAAATCGTCGGGGCTGCCCTTTTGGCGATACCTATGCGGGCCAATATCCCGATCGCGGTGGCCATGACTTTCCTGTCCAACCCGCTGACGACCCCCTTCTTCCTTTATGCGGCCATTGGAGTCGGCACCCGGATTGGCTTCCATACCGATCTGGCCGCGTTCCTCGCCCTGCGCGGCGAAAGTGCCAGTCAATGGATCGCGTGGCTGCTTTCCGATGCCGCCCCGGCATTGGTTTCGGGCCTTTTCTTGATCGGGCTCGGCGTGGCTTTGGTCGGCTATATCGTGTCGCTGGTCGGATGGCGCTGGTGGGTTGGCCGCAAATGGCGGCAGCGCTTCGCGCGGCCGGAAGAAGTCTTGGGCTGACAATAATTCGAGATCGGGAGGGTATTGATGGTTCGTTGGATGACTTTTCTCGCCGCGAGCACGGCACTTGCGGCATGTACGGCGTCACCACCACCGGAGGTCGCAGCCCACGCCGCGCCGGCGGAAGTCGCGGCTCCCGAACCGGCTCCGAAGCCCGAGCTCGGCACGTTCGGGTTCGATACTGCGGGAATGGAACGCTCCATTCTTCCGGGCGATAATTTCTACCAATATGCCAATGGCACCTGGGCCAAGAACACGCCCATCCCGGAGGACAAGTCCAACTATGGAATGTTCACCAAGCTCGACGATCTTTCGAAAGAACGGACTCGGTTGATCATCGACGAGGTCGCCAAGGATCCGACCAACAAGATCGGCGTGGCCTATAATTCCTATCTCGATACCGCCGGGATCGAAGCCAAGGGGCTTCAGCCAATCCAGCCGTGGCTCAACGAGATCAAGGGGCTCAACGCCCGATCCGGCTATGCTGCGCTGGTTGCCAAGGCAGGTCGCAACAGCATCAGCATCCCGTTTGGCCTGTTCGTCGGGCAGGACGACAAGCAACCCGATCGTTACGTAACCGCCATGTTCCAGGGCGGGATCGGTATGCCTGACCGCGACTATTACCTGTCGAAAGACGCCAAGATTGCTGCGGTTCGGACCGCCTATCTCCAGCATCTTACCAATGTGCTGACCCTCGCCGGGGAGCCAAATGCCGCTACGCGGGCCAAGGCTCTTCTCGCTTTCGAGACCGAGGTCGCCAAGGTTCACTGGACCCAGGTCGATAGCCGCGATGCGACCAAGACTTATAACCTGATGCCACTGTCGAAGCTGAATGCCGACGCAAAAGGTTTCGATTGGGCGACATTCCTTCGGGACAGCGGCCTTTCAGCCGCCACCGAAGTCAATGTCGCCCAGCCAAGCGCAATTAACGGCATCTCCAGGCTGGTGGCCAAGGCTCCGCTGGGCGTGTTGAAGGACCAGCTGCTGATCCGCTCGCTCGACCAATACGCGCCTGTGCTGCCCTCCGCGTTCGATAGGGAAGCTTTCTCCTTCTATGGGACAACATTGTCAGGGACGCCGCAGCAGGAGGTCAGGTGGAAGCGGGGCGTGACCTTCGTCACCGGCGCGCTGGCCGACGATGTCAGCAAAATCTATGTTGAGCGCTATTTCCCGCCGGAGACCAAGGCCGCAGCCGACAAGCTGGTCAAGAATGTCGTCGAGGCAATGGGCCGCCGGATCGACGGACTAAGCTGGATGGCGCCAGAGACCAAGAAAAGGGCGAGAGCCAAGCTGGCCAACTTCACGACCAAGATAGGTTATCCGGATCGCTGGCAGGATTATTCGGCGCTGACGATCCAGGCCGGCGATGCCCTCGGCAATGCGATGCGCGCTGCTCAGTGGCAGCATGAAGACAACGTCAAGAAACTCGGCGAACCGATACGTCGCTGGGAATGGGGCATGACCCCGATGACCATCAATGCCTATGCCAACTTCGGCATGCAGGAAGTCGTCTTCCCCGCCGCGATCCTGCAACCGCCGTTCTTCGATCCCAACGCAGATCCAGCGATCAACTATGGCGGCATCGGCGCGGTAATCGGGCATGAGATCAGCCACCACTTCGACGACCAGGGCGCCAAGTATGACGAGCATGGCCGGCTCAACGAATGGTGGACGGAGTCGGACAGGAAGGCGTTCGAGGCGGCCGGAAAGGCGCTGATCTCCCAATATGATGCCTATGAAATTTTCCCAGGCGCGAATGTGAAGGGCGCTTTCACGCTGGGCGAGAATATCGGTGATCTTGCCGGGCTTACCGTCGCCTATGACGCCTATAAGCATTCGCTTGGCGGAGCCGAGGCGCCTGTTCTCGACGGCACGACCGGCGATCAGCGATTCTATCTCGGCTGGGCGCAGGTGTGGCGGCGCAATTATCGAGAGGCGAACCTTCGCCAACGGCTGATCACCGATCCGCACTCGCCATCGGAACAGCGTACATGGGTCGTGCGCAATCTCGACCCATGGTATCCTGCGTTCCAGGTGCAGCCGGGGCAGAAGCTCTATCTGGCGCCGGAACAACGCGTCCGAATGTGGTGAGCCTTGCTTTACGAGCAGTTCGACCTCGGTGAATCAAAGCCGCTCGACGGCGGCCTTCGCTGGCTTGTACCGGCGTTGGTCGTCGCCGCGGCCGCCAGCGGAGCGCTGCTTTTCTACCTGATTGGGCTGCCGCTTTACGGCGGTCTGTTCCTGGCCGGCTTCGTCGCCATGTTGGTGGCGGCATTCGTGATCGACCGCCGCGGAGCTCGGCGGATCGAGGTCGAACCCGTGATCCTGCCAGACCTGGCATTGGTAGGATCGGCCTTGGGGTTCTCGTCGGATCCGGCGGCGATGACCCAGGCAGATGGATCGCTGAAGTCGATCAACCCGGCCTACAAAGTCCGGTTCGGCCAGCAGGCTCCGCTCGACCTTGGCAAAGGCAAGCAGGCAACCAAGGCCATCCAGTCGTTGCGGGAAAGCGCCGTACGCGACGGCGAAAGCTCGATGGCCGACATTCCGCTGACCGGCGGCCCGGCAAACGTGCAAGTCGCGCGGGCTGGGGCCAATGGCGACCTGCTATTGTGGCGGTTTGTTGGGGCCGCCCCTCCCGATCTTCTGGCCGTCGCTGCCAAGCGTGTCTCGGGTGCCACCGGCGACCGCCTTGCAGCAGCCGGAGTCTTGGCAGCGCTGGTAGACGGCAATGGCCGGCTAATCGCTGCCAATGGCCTGTTTACCGAGCGGGCTTTGACGGGCCCGCTGACGCTGAACGAGGTTCCGCCGTTTCCCGAGGTCATCGAAACTTCATCTGAAGGCGCAGTAAGGCTTGTAGCCGAAGGGCCGGAAGGGCGGCCGCTTCGATTGATCAGCATTCCGCTCGAACCAGCGGGAGAGGGCGGCGCAGCGACGATGCTGCTGTTCGATTGGGAAGAAGGGCCAAGCCTTGCCACCTCCACCAACGTGCAGGTGCTGCTGGAGATGCTGCCGATCGGACTTGCGCTGGTCGATCGCGATGGACGCTTCCTGATGATGAACAAGGCGTTTCGTGTCGCCGGTGGCCTGCCGACAGACGAAATGCCCTCCTATCCCGGCGACCTGGTCGTGAAGGAAGACAAGGCCGCGGTCGCCGATGCCGTACGGCGCAACGCCCGCGGGCCCTCGATGTCGGGCGATCTTCCGGTGCGACTGGCCCACCAGCCTGGGGAGCCGGTGGCCTTGACGGTGGCGGGTCTGCGGGGCCTGGGCGATGCGGCGGTACTCCTGCTGCTCAAGGACAATAGCGAGGAAGCCAAGCTCAAGCGCCAGATCGCCCAGGCAACAAAAATGCAGGCGGTCGGCCAATTGGCCGGGGGCGTAGCCCACGACTTCAATAACATTCTGACTGCGATCATCGGTCATTGTGACCTGATGCTGATGCGGCACACGCCCGGCGACACCGACTATGACGATATCCAGCAAATCAAGTCGAATTCGAACCGCGCCGCCGGCCTGACCCGCCAACTGCTCGCATTCTCCCGCCAGCAAACGCTTCGCCCCCAGCTGTTGCAGCTGCCCGATGTCGTCAGCGAAGTTTCGCACCTGTTGAAGCGGCTGCTGGGTGAGACGGTCCAGCTGGTGGTCAAGCATGGACGCGATCTCGGCCCCGTCCGCGCCGACCCGGGGCAGTTGGAACAGGTGATCGTCAACCTGGCCGTCAACGCGCGCGACGCGATGATGTCCAAGGGAGGAGGGGCGCTGACCATCCAAACCTATGCGGTTCGGGCCGACCAGGTTGCCGACCTTGGAAGCGAGATCCTGCCGATCGCCGATTATTCCGCTTTGTCGATTTCCGATACGGGGACCGGCATCCCCGCATCGATCCTCAGCAAGGTTTTCGAACCTTTCTTTACGACCAAGGAGGTCGGCAAGGGCACCGGCCTTGGTCTTTCCACGGTCTATGGCATCGTCAAGCAGTCTGGCGGATACATCTTTGCCGATTCCAAGGTAGGCGAAGGGACCCGCTTCACCATTTACCTGCCGGTTCATCATGTCGAAGCAGAGAAGTCGTCCGGCCGCCGCCCGGCCAAGGCAGCTGCTGAAAACGAGCTTTGGGGCACGGGTACGATCCTGTTGGTCGAAGACGAGCCGATGGTTCGCACGGTGGCCGAGCGCGCGCTCACCAGGCATGGCTATAAAGTACTGACCGCCAACAATGGCGAGGAAGCACTGGAGATCATCGACCGAGGCGACGAGATCGCACTGCTGATTTCCGACGTGGTGATGCCATTGATGGACGGTCCGACCATGGTCAGGCAGGCACGCAAGACGCGGCCGGACCTGCCGATACTTTTCATGTCAGGCTATGCCGAAGAGCAGCTCAGAAAGTCGATCGACATCGCCAATGTCGCGTTTCTGCCCAAGCCCTTCTCGGTTCAGGAGCTGGCCGAGGCCGTGCGTAAGGCCTTGTCCGACAATTAATTCTTTCTTCCGCCGTAACGGCTGCTATTCCCTGCGGTCATGATGGGGTCGCGTTCAATCCTGATCGTCGAGGACGAGCCGCTAATCGCGATGATGCTGGAGGATTTTATCCTCTCGCTCGGGCACGAGGTGAGCGGAAGCTGCGACAGCGTCGGAGCCGCACTTCGAGAGATTGAGAACGGCGAATGCGATCTCGCCATTCTCGACGTCAACCTGAAAGGTGAGAGCGTCTGGCCGGTCGCGACGGCGCTGCGCAAGAAGGGAACGCCGTTCGTCCTTGCCTCAGGCGGCCACGTCGATCCTCCACCGGCCGAATTCGCAAACGTTCCGATGATCGAGAAACCCTATACGATCGATCGGGTTACGCCGATCATCGAGGCGGTGCTGGCGAGCTCCGAGACCTAGGCCGTGGTCGGGGCCCAGAGAATCTGGGCGTCCATGATCCTGAAACTGGCTTTTGCGGCGTTACTGGCGGCTGCTACGTTATTGCTCATCATGAGATTTTCGCAGACCGAGATGCTCTTCCCGACCCATGCCGTGCCGCCGGCCGGGCCTCTGCCGCCAGGCGCGGCGGAACTGGAGTTGAAAACCGCGGCCGGCGATCGGCTCCGTGGCGTGCATATCCAGCCAAAAGCGAATGGCGTCGGTCCCCGAACGCTAATTCTCGGATTCGGCGGCAATGCCTGGAATGGCCAGGACGTCGCCGAATATCTGCACCAAGTCTTCCCCGAGGCGGATGTGATCGCGTTCCATTATCGCGGCTACACTCCATCCACCGGTAGCCCGTCCGCCGAAGCATTAATGAAGGATGCGCCGCTGGTGCACGATCTGGCCGTCGATCTGGTAAAGCCGGAACGGGTCGTGGCGGTCGGGTTCAGCATCGGTAGCGGGGTTGCGGCCAGTCTCGCTCGAAGGCGCGATTTGGATGGACTGATTTTGGTGACGCCATTCGATTCGCTGAAGGCTGTTGCCGCTGACATGTTTCCCTGGCTGCCGGTCGGGCCAATTTTCCAGCATGAACTCGCGACTGCCGAGGAGTTGGAGGGCGGAAGAACTCCAGTTGCCGTTCTTGCCGGGGAGCGCGACGAAATTGTCCTTCCGGCCAGGACTGCCGCCCTGCGAAACCGCGTGCCAAACTTGGTGTTTGACCGGACGATTGCCGGGGCAGGGCATAACGACGTTTATGCAATGGATGATTTTCAGGAGAGTCTTCGTCAGGCCCTGAAAGTGGTTGTTTCGACAGCGAAATGAATGTATTTGTTCGCGCCTTGTTCCAAGTGAACAAATAGGATACGACATGGCATTCTCCGGGGGCAAATAGCTACCCGATTGACGAAGGGATAAAGGCCATGGCAGCGCAGCTCAAAGTCGTCGGCATGAATGGGGACAGCGTGAACACAGACCGTCAAAAGGCATTGGATGCGGCGCTCGCGCAAATCGATCGCGCGTTCGGCAAGGGCTCGGCAATGAAGCTTGGCAGCCGGGAAAAAATCGAGATCGATACCGTGTCGACCGGCTCGTTGGGCCTCGACATCGCGCTTGGCGTCGGCGGCCTGCCGCGCGGCCGGGTGATCGAAATCTATGGTCCGGAAAGTTCGGGCAAGACGACCTTGGCGCTGCATGCCATTGCCGAGGCGCAGAAGGAGGGTGGAACCGCCGCCTTCGTCGACGCCGAGCACGCGCTCGATCCCGTTTATGCCAAGAAGCTGGGCGTCAATATCGACGAGCTGATCGTGTCGCAGCCCGACACTGGCGAGCAGGCGCTGGAGATCGTCGACACGCTGGTCCGATCCAACGCAATCGACGTGCTGGTGATCGATTCGGTGGCGGCGCTGGTACCGAGGGCCGAAATCGAGGGTGAAATGGGCGACAGCCATGTCGGCCTCCAGGCCCGGCTGATGAGCCAGGCGCTGCGAAAGCTGACCGGATCGATCAGCCGATCGCGTTGCACCGTCATCTTCATCAACCAGGTGCGGATGAAGATCGGGGTCATGTACGGCAATCCGGAAACGACCACCGGCGGCAATGCGTTGAAATTCTATGCCAGCGTCCGGCTCGACATCCGCCGCACCGGCCAGATCAAGGATCGCGACGATATCGTCGGCAACACTACCCGGGTGAAGGTGGTAAAGAACAAGGTCGCGCCGCCGTTCAAGCAGGTCGAGTTCGACATCATGTATGGCGAGGGCGTCAGCAAGGTCGGCGAGATACTCGACCTCGGCGTCAAGGCCGGGCTGGTCGAAAAGTCAGGTTCCTGGTTCAGCTATGACTCGATCCGCATCGGCCAAGGTCGCGAGAACGCCAAGCAGTATCTGAAGGAAAATCCCGACGTGGCGCAACGGATCGAAAATGCGATCCGCGGCAAGACCGAAGAGGTGGCCGAGGCGCTGATGGTCGGACCCGCAGACGACGATATTGAAGGCTAGTCGTCAGCGTTCATGGTAGTGAATCAAAGTTCGGGCGGGGGGATGACCTCCGCCCTTTCGATTTGAGGGTCGATACCCCCGAACAGCCGTCCGCGCTCGGTCCACAGGACCAGCACCAGTGCAGTGGCGCCGCACACCGCCAGGCCGGCCAGGAACGGCAGTTGCGTTCCGTCGAACGACTGGCCGATCGTAAGGCCGATCAGCGCACCGCCTATGGTCCCGGTCACGCCCTGGAACGATGAAGCGGTGCCCGCGATCGGTGCCATGTTGCGCATCGCCAACGTGCCGAAATTCGACGTCGTGAAGGCAAAGGCAACAAAGGTCAGCGCCATCATGACGATGAACAGCCAAAGCGGCTCGACGGTCAGTTCCGCGATCAGCACATGGGCGGTCGCCACGGTGACGAAAGCCAGAAGCCCGGAATGCCCCGTTCGGCGCAGGCCGAAGCGGCCGACGACGCTTGCATTGCCCCAGCTCGCTAACGCCATCGGCGCGGCAATCGCCGCGAACACCAGCCCGATAAAGTTGGCGGCATCGAACACATCAAATACGATCTGCTGGATGGACGATATATAGGCGGTGAGCCCGCCGAATACCGCGGTCAGGGCCAGCGTGTAGCCAATGGAAAGCCGGTCGCTTGCGGCGGTTTTGACCGCTTGCCAGATTTCACCGGTGTTGAGGTCGCGCCTGTATTCGGGGTGAAGCGTCTCCGGCAGCCGGATGAAGCTCCACAGCCAGATCGTCACGCCATAGCTGGCCAAGACCAGGAAGATCGTCCGCCACGGCCCAACCAGCAGGATCGCCTGGCCAATGTTGGGGGCGAGCACCGGCACAAGCATGAAGACCATAAACACCAGGCTCATCACCCGGGCCATGGCCTCGCCTTCGAACAGGTCGCGGACCATGGCGGTGACCAGGACTCGCGTGACGGCTGCCGAAGCGCCCATCGCGATCCGGCCGGCGATCAGCAAGGTGAAGCTCTCCGCGATCCCGCACAGCAGGGCGAAACCGGTGTAGAGGGCAACTCCCGCGCCAAGGATCGGCTTTCGCCCGAACCGGTCGGCCAGTGGGCCCCAGAAAATCTGGCCGAACCCAAATCCTAGGAAATATGCGACCACCACCAGTTGGCGGCGGTTCTCCGTTTCGACTCCCAACTCGGCACCGATAGCCGGAAGCGCGGGAATCATCGCGTCGATCGCAAAGGCATTGAGCGCCATCAGTCCGGCAAGCAGCGCGACAGTTTCCCGCGTGCCCGGAAGTTTCCTGGTTCCGACGATTCCCGATTGTTCGAACATCGGCCGCTGCTGGCGGATCAATTACTGCTGTGCAACAGTCGTGCATCCAAAAGATGGGGGAAGCGATGATTTCTGTCTCGACCAGCCGCCGCAACCTGCTTGGTGGAGGGGCTACACTGGCCGCCGCCGCACTGCTTCCACGAAGTTCGGCAGCTTGGGGCGCGGTCCAGCAGGCGGCCGAGCTCAAGCCAATCCCGCTCCCCCCACCCATCACCCCCGCCGAGCGGCTTTCACGGCTCAATAAGGCACGCGACCTGATGCAGCGCCGCGGCATTGGCGCGGTGCTGGTCGAGTCTGGCCCCAGCCTCGATTATTTTACCGGCATCCAATGGTGGCGCAGCGAACGGCTGACCGGCGTCGTCATTCCTGCCGAGGGCGACCCGATCATCGTCACGCCTTTCTTCGAACAGCCGACAATCAAGGAAATGTTGGCGGTTCCGGCCGAGATTCGAACCTGGCAGGAGGACGATGAACCACTCAAGCTGGTCGCAGATTTCCTCAAGGAGCGGAATCTTGCCTCCCAGCCCATCGGCTTTGAAGAAACCAACCGTTTCTTCCTGATGGATCGGCTCCAGCAGCAATTGCCGTCCACGCCGATCGTCAGCGCCAACCCGGTTGTACGCGGGCTCAGGATGATCAAGTCGCCCGCCGAAATTGCGCTTATGCAGGCTGCGGCGGACATTATGGCAGCGTCATTGCGCTATGCCGGCGAGCGGACCCGAGAGGGAATGGCTCCGCCGGAGGTCGATGCCATGATCGCCGCCGCTCAGAAGAAGTTGGGCGCGGATTATGACGGCGGCCTGATCCTGATCAGCGAGGCCAGTGCTTATCCGCATGGCAGCAAGCAGCAGCATGTCGTCAAGCGCGGCGAGGTCATATTGCTCGACTGCACTTGCTCGGTGCATGGCTACCAGGCTGACATTACCCGCACATTCGTTTTCGATGCCGATGCCAGCGCGGAACAGCGCAAGGTATGGGACCAAGTGCATCGGGGGCAGCAGATCGCCATGGCCGCGGCGAAGATCGGCGCCCCTGCCGGCAGCGTCGATGATGCAGTGCGCAGCACCTATGAAAGCTGGGGCTATGGGCCGCGATACAAGCTACCCGGGACATCGCACCGCACGGGACACGGTATCGGCATGGAGGTGCACGAGCCGGTGAATCTCGTCCACGGCGAAATGACCCCGCTGGCCGTCGGAATGTGCTTCTCCAACGAACCCGGGATCTACGCTCCGGGCAAGTTCGGAGTCCGACTTGAGGACTGTTTCCACATGACCGAGAGCGGACCGAAATTCTTCACCACGCCGCCGCCGAGCATCGATCGACCATTTGATTAGGCGCGATCTAGAAATGGTCGTCGATGGGCTCGGTTCGCACAACATGCGTCGGGGCATGGGGGGGCTCGATATCGGCCGGCTCCATCGGGTCTAGCGTCCCCTCCCATTTGGCCACGGCGACCGAGGCGACTGCATTGCCGACGACGTTCGTCGCGCTCCGTCCCATGTCGAGGAAATGATCGACAGCCAGGATTAAAAGCAAGCCGGCCTCGGGAATGTTGAAGAGCGAAAGCGTGGCGGCAATGACGACGAGGCTCGCCCTTGGGACGCCTGCCATGCCCTTGGACGTGATCATCAGCACCAGCAGCATGGTGATTTCCTGGCCGAGCGTCAGGTCGATGCCATAGGCCTGCGCGATGAAGATCGACGCGAAGGTCATGTACATCATCGAGCCGTCCAGATTGAACGAATAGCCGAGCGGCAGGACGAAGCTGGCGATCCGGGGCGGCACGCCGAACCGGTCCAGCGCCTCGAGCGTGCGGGGATAGGCCGCTTCGGATGACGCGGTGGAGAAGGCGAGCACGATCGGGTCGCGAATGTATCGGATCAGATACTTGGTCCGCGCGCCGACGAACAGGTAGGCGGCGCCGATCAGCAGCGTCCAAAGGATCGCCAGGCCAAGGAAGAAGCTACCGACAAATCGGCCGAAATCGATGATGATCGCCGGACCCTGTTCAGCGATCGCGGCGGATACGGCGGCAAACACCGCGACCGGTGCAACGCGCATCACATAGTCGGTTACCTGCAGCATTACGTGAACGAGCGCTTCAATTCCCTTCACAAGCGGACGCGCTTTCTCTCCCAGCGCGGTGATCGCCACGCCGAAGAAGACAGAAAAGATTACGATTTGCAGGATTTCGTTCTTGGACATTGCATCGGCGATCGATGCCGGCACCAGGTGGGTCACGAATTCCTTCAGGGAGAATGCGGCCTTTTCGACGCCACTTGCCGCATCCGCCGCCGGCAGGGCCAGATTGAGTCCGACCCCTGGTTGAAGTGCATTGACCAGGATTAGCCCGAGGGTGAGCGAGACCAGGCTGGCGCCGACGAACCAGATAAGGCTGCGCAAGCCGACCCGCCCCAGCGCAGCCGTGTCGCCCATGTGAGCGATTCCGACCACAAGGGTCGAAAACACCAGCGGCGCGATGATCATCTTGATCAGGCGCAGGAACAGCGCGGTGATAATGCCGAGATATTCCGCGATCGATTTGAGTTGCTCCGCGGACTGGGCCGAGCCGTCGTCAATCGCGGCATTTGTCGCCCATCCCGCCACGATCCCGAGGACCAGCGCGAACAATATGTAGCGGGTGAGATTCTTGGCCAATACGCCCTCCTGAAACTGATTTCACCCAAGCCGCTGGCCGCGATGGCGTCAAGGCACCTTGCCATGGCCTGGCCGTCGCGCCATCGCGGCGGCATGGATGATCTCGACAACCTCGACGCACGCTATCGCGCGATCCTGTGCGACATCTGGGGTGTGGTCCATGATGGCGGCCGCATCTTGCCGGGGGTCGAGGAACGCCTGCTTCGCTGGAAATCCGAAGGCCGCGCGGTCGTACTCCTGACCAACGCTCCGCGATCCGCGGACGCGGTTCAACGGCGTCTGGACGAGCTGGGATTGCCGCGGGCTGCCTATGACGAAATCAGCAGCAGTGGCGAGGTCGGGATCGATGCCTTGACCAATCCGTCACGCCCGGTCGGTTTTCTCGGTACGACGATGGATCGAGCGGACCTGGTCAGGCGAGGTGTGATGCTGGCCGAAGAAGATTTTGCCGAGTTCGCTTGCACAGGCTTGGACGAATGGCGCGATGATCCGGCGGAATATCGTTCGCAACTGGTTGAATGGGCAGAGCGGGGGTCGGTCATGCACTGCCTAAACCCAGACCGCATCGTTATCCACTGCGGCAGGCGCGAAGCCTGTGCCGGAGCCTTGGCCGACATTTATGAGGCACTGGCAGGCACGGTCGAATGGTATGGTAAGCCACATGGCCCGATATACGATCATGCAAGAGCGCTGATCGGCGGCCTGCCCCGGGAAGCGATGCTCGCGATTGGCGACGGCCTGCAGACCGACATGCTGGGCGCGGGCCGCTACGGCATCGACGCAATCTATGTCAGCCACGGAATTCACGCAGGCGAACCCGTGCCGGACGATTTTGCCGCACGGCACGGGCTGGGCGACTGGCACCCAATAATGACCGTTAAAGGCCTCGCCTGATCGTCAGGCCGGCTCGGCGACCTGTTGCTGCACCACCTTGTCGGCGAGATGCCCGTTAAGCTCGGCCAAATGGTCGAACTCGGCCTCATAGCTCGCCAATCCCTGGCTCAAGGAGCGCAGCTCCGCCTCCAGGCCATCGAGTTCGGCCTCGGGAACCAGTGCCTCGATCCGGTCCCATCCGGTCCACCCATCGCGCGGGCCCATGCCGAGCATTTGACCGCGCCGACTGGCGACCGCCGACGACATGCGGCTAGCGGAGGAGGCAGGGCCCACCAGCACCAGTTTGTGCACGGGTTCGAGCAGGTGCGGTACGGCCTCGGCCAGCGCCTCCTGCATCGCAATCCGCCCGGCCAGGCGGAACGCAAGCTCGCTCGAATCGACGCTGTGGTAGCTGCCGTCGATCAGGGTCACCGCGACATCGACTACCGGGAAGCCGAGCGGCCCCTTTTGCATCGCGTCGCGGACGCCTTGCTCGACCGCCGGGATCCACTGCTTGGGTACCGCGCCGCCGGAGATTTTCTCCTCGAAGCGGAAGCCCTCGCCGCGCGCCAGTGGGCGAAGCTCGATGATCACATCGCCATATTGGCCGTGGCCCCCTGACTGCTTCTTGTGGCGGCCACGCTGGGTCACGGGCCGGCGGATGGACTCGCGATAGCCGATCGATGGAGCATGATGTTTTACGTCCACGCCATAGCGGCGCTTCAGCTTGGCCAGCGTGGTCTTCAGATGTTCGTCATTGACACCGCGAAGCCGCATTTCATGGCTCGCCTCATCCTGCTCCAGCGACAGGCTTGCATCCTCTTCGAGGATCCGGGCGAGCGCGCCGGATAGGCGGACATCGTCCTTCCGATCCGCAGGCTCAATCGCGAACGCGCAGTTGCGGGAGGGAAGGGCGGTTTCGATTGGCGGCGGCAACTTGCCGGAACCGAGCCAATCGCCAGCCTTCACTCCATCGGCCTTGGCCACGGCGACCAAGTCGCCGTTGCCTGCCTCGGCAATCTTGGTGGTCTTGTCGCCCTGAATTGCGAAAAGCGCGCCAAGCCGTCCGACTTCACCGCTGCTGCTCTTGAAATCGCTGCTTTCATGGACCGGGCCACCAATGGCGCGGGCCAGAGCTAGGCGGCCCGCCGAGCCGCCGTGCGAGACTTTGAAGGCATAAACGGCAGGTGCGTCGACCCCCAGGCGCGCCGCCGTGGCCTCGGGCCCGGGCGCCTCGTGGCGAAGCGCCTTCAGCAATCGGTTGATGCCCCAGCGATTATGGGCCGATCCGAACAGGACCGAGACACCAAGATTGTCGCTGGTCTCACGCCGAAGGTCCGCGAAAATCGTGCCCGGTTCGGGCACCTGGTCCAGCAGCAATTGTTCAAGCAGCGTGTCGTCATGGTCTGCCAGCTGTTCCAGCAGCTGAGTTCGCGCCTGTGCTTCACGTTCAGCCAGTTCCTCCGGAAGGGCGATCGGTTCGGACGGCTTGCCGGGCACATAATGATAGGCGCGTTCGAGCGCGACATCGACGAAGCCAGTCACCTTTTCGCCTTCGCGGATCGGAATTTGCCGGGCGATCAAAGGCGAAACGCTCATTGGCTGGAGTGCGGTCAGGAGATCGCGGATCCGTCCGTGCGCTTGGTCGATCCGATTGACGAACAGGATGTGCGGAATGCCTTGCTCATCGAGCATGCGAAGCGCCGGCGCGGCCAGGGCGGCACGTGCCGGATCGGGATCGACCACGACGATCGCCATATCGGCCACCGCCACGCCGCGCGCGGCGTCGGCTGCGAAACCAATCGAGCCGGGTGCGTCGATGAGGGCGTATTTGTCGCCGAGATAGGTGAAATTATAGAGGTTGGTTTCGGTAGATCCGCCTCGCTGGCGAGCCTCGGCGCTATTGTCGCCAATGCTCGATCCGTTGGCCACCGATCCCTGTCGGTCGGTCGTACCGCTGGCATAGAGTAAGGCCTCCGCCAAGCTAGTCTTGCCCGCGCCGGCCGGACCGACCAGCGCGATAACCCTCGTGCCTTTGGATTCTCCAGGCATGCGACTCTCCTTCCTCCGGTGTTGGCGGGGGCGCCGAGTCGCATGTCGAGCGGCCAGCGCTCTCCAAAGGAAGAGCGTCGGACTCTTTCGGGCGGAAGGCAATAGGGTTGGAACGAGTCCGTCAAAACTGCGATTGAGCGATATGGACGCAAATCCTGATCCAACGGATCGGGGCCGCAAGGCGGCCTCACCGTGGCAAATGCCGCTATCCGCATGGAAAGATGTGGCCATGCGGGTGTGGAACGAAAGCTGGGTCGACAATATCGGCCTGGTTGCCGCCGGCGTTGCCTTTTATGGTTTTCTTGCAGTGGTGCCGCTGCTCGGCCTCCTGGTTCTCAGCTATGGCATGGTCACCGATCCGGACACGGTCGTGAGCCACGTTATGGTATTGATCCACGTGCTGCCGGCCGATGTGGCGGTGCTGATCGGCCAATTATTGATGAATGCCGTTCAGACGTCGGAACAGACCAAAGGGTTCGGCTTCCTGATTGCCGTTCTTGTTGGACTTTATGCCGGGGGGAATGGGGCGGGATCCATCATGACGGCGCTCAACATTGCCTATGAGGAGGAGGAAAAGCGAAGCCTGTCCCGCTTCTATCTGATCGCGTTCACCATCACGGCGGCCGCCGTACTCCTGGCTCTGGTGGCGCTGGCAGCAACGGCTACGGTTCAGGCGCTCGACAGGCTGATCCCCCCATTGTCCGGCACCTCCACATTGGCAGTGGGAAAAGCGGGCCTTTATATCTTGATTGCGCTGATTGCGGCCGCGGTTGCGGCAACTCTCTATCGCTACGGTCCGTCGCGTGAGGACGCACGATGGCAATGGCTGACGCCGGGCTCGATTTTCACCGCTGCCGTTTGGCTCGCCCTCACCAACGGCTTCGGTTTCTACGTGACCCGGCTAACCGACTATAACGCAATTTACGGATCGATCGCCGCTGTCATCATGCTCCTAACGTGGATGTACCTATCCGCCTATGTCTTCCTGTTCGGTGCTGAACTGAATGCCGAGCTTGAGCATCAGACGGCCATCGACAGCACCACCGGCCGCCCCGAACCATTGGGCGAACGCGGCGCTTGGGCCGCCGACCATGTGGCAGGTGTTACCGATGATGGCACATCAGACGGCCCGAGCCTTGGGGAGGCCGGTCCCCCCAGTCCTGCGGAAGAACCGGTTAAGCGGCAGGAAGAAGCCGCTGCTCCCCCGCGAGCCGAATGAGAGCCGCCTGTAGCTTTTCGAAAGCTCGAACCTCGATCTGCCGAATGCGCTCGCGGCTTACTCCATAGACCTGCGAGAGATCTTCCAAGGTCTTGGGCTCGTCGATCAGTCGCCGTTCGGTGAGAATATGCTTCTCGCGGTCGTTGAGGCATTCCATCGCTTCGACCAGCAGGTCATGGCGGACGCGGCGCTCCTCGTCATCGGCAAGAACCTCATCCTGCAGCGGCCCGCCATCGACCAGGAAATCCTGCCATTGTCCCTCGCCATCGGTGTCGCGCAGAGGCGCATTCAGGCTGGTGTCGCCGCCCATACCCATGCGGCGGTTCATCGAGACCACCTCTTCCTCGGTCACGCCGAGGTCGGTGGCGATCTTTGTGACCGCTTCGGGCTTAAGGTCGCCTTCTTCGAACGCGTCGATCTGGTTCTTCATCCGGCGAAGGTTGAAGAACAGCTTCTTCTGCGCAGCGGTGGTGCCCATTTTGACGAGGCTCCACGAACGCAGGATGAATTCCTGGATTGAGGCGCGGATCCACCACATCGCATAGGTGGCAAGGCGGAAACCCCGGTCGGGCTCGAACTTCTTCACGCCCTGCATCAGGCCGATATTGCCTTCGGAGATGAGCTCGCTCACCGGCAGGCCATAGCCGCGGTAGCCCATCGCAATCTTGGCGACGAGCCTCAGGTGCGAATTGACGAGCTTGGCGGCAGCGTCGGTGTCGCCATGCTCGCTCCATCGCTTGGCCAGCATATATTCTTCCTCAGGAGCGAGGATCGGGAATTTCTTGATCTCGCTGAGGTAGCGGTTGAGCCCGGCTTCCCCGCCCGAAGCGGGAATCGACACAACCCCTTTCGCATTCGCCATCGTATCGTTCACTCCCTGGCCGGGACGGCAAGCCGCCGCCCATAGCCTTGTTATTCCTATACACCAAGTGCGGTGAACAGTTCCTGCATGTCCGACGGAAGAGCACTGTCAAACGACAAACGACCCTTCGTGACGGGGTGGATGAAGCCCAAGTGTGCGGCGTGCAGCGCCTGACGCTTGAAGTCCAATTGATTGAGCAAATCTCTGTGAACGCTTTTTCCACGGCCATAGACCGGGTCGCCGAGCAACGGGTGGCCGATTGAGGCCATATGCACACGGACCTGATGGGTCCGCCCGGTTTCAAGCGTGCATTCGACAAGCGCGGCGTCCTTGAGAATTATCAACCGCTTCCAGTGGGTTACTGCCCGTTTTCCGCGACCTTCCTTAACAATCGCGATCTTTTTCCGGTCGTGGGCAGAGCGGGCGAGGGGGGCGTCGACCACGTCCCCGGCAAGCCGCGGAACGCCGGAGACGATGGCCAGGTAACGACGGTCGATCGAATGATCGGCGAACTGCTTGGCCAGCCCCACATGTGCCTTGTCATGCTTGGCGACGACGAGCAGTCCGGACGTGTCCTTATCGATCCGGTGGACGATTCCCGGGCGCGCAACCCCGCCAATGCCGCTCAGCGTTCCGCCGCAATGGTGAAGCAGGGCGTTGACCAGTGTCCCGTCGCGGTTACCCGCCGCCGGGTGGACGACCAGCCCTGCGGGCTTGTCGACGACCAGCAGATGCTCGTCCTCAAACACAATCGGCAGGGTTATTTCCTGCGGTTCATTATGCGCCGGGGTCGGGTCAGGCAGAGCCAGCGTGAAACGCTCGTCGCCTTTAACCTTTACTGCGGGGTCGCGGAGCGCATTGCCTTCACGAGTCAGCGCGCCGGCCTTTGTCAGTACTTTAAGCCGTTCACGCGACAGGCTGGGGACGACAGCGGCCAGCGCCCGGTCCAGCCGCCACCCGGCATGGCTGGCGTCCAGCGCTATTTCGATTTTGGTATGCCCCCCGGCCATGTGGATCCTATTTGGGAACAGTGTCGAGGCCTTTCAATGGTGCATACTCTTGCTTCAGGTTAAACTCTCGCGCATCAGCAGGCCATGAATGCAATTGAGCTTGCCAGCCTTCTCTGTTCGCGTCTCTGCCATGACCTTCTGTCACCGGTTGGCGCGCTAAATAACGGAATTGAATTGCTCGCCGACGAGCAGGACCCGGAGATGCGCGAGCGCTGCCTGGAACTGTTGGCCGAAAGCGCCCGGGCAAGCGCCAACAAGCTGAAATTCTTCCGATTGGCATTTGGCGCCGGCGGCGGCTTTGGCGACGAGATCGACACGCGCGAAGCAAAGGTCGCGCTGGAAGGCTTGTACGGCGCGGACAAGCGGATCGAGCTTGGTTGGATGGTTGCCGACGACAAACTGCCCAAGGGTGCGGTGAAGCTGTTGCTGAACCTGGCGATGATCGCAGGCGATGCACTTGTCCGCGGCGGTCGACTGGATGTCGGGGCGGAGCATCGCGATGGTGCTCTGGAAATGGTGATCAGGGCCGAGGGACCGCGGATATTGCTCGATCCCAAGTTGCGCGAAACCATTGCGACCGGCCAATCGGGGGGTGAGGTCGAGCCGCGTGCCGCCGGTGCCTGGCTGGCGCACAGCCTGGCGGCAGAAGCGAACGGCACAATCCAGCTCAGCGATCCTGCAGCCGACGTCCTGTTGATTGGTGTGACCTTACCCAACGGCTAGTTGGGCTTGCCAAATTGGGGACAGGGCTAACGGGGCGTTAACTCCTTGGCGGCATAGAGGACCTGCAACTTATCTGCGTGGGGCCCTGCCACCGATGGACGATCTTATTGCCGATTTCGTGGCCGAGTGCCGGGAAATGCTTGAAGCGCTGGGCGGCGAAATAGTCGCCTGGGAAGCCAATCCTGACGATCGCGCACGCCTCGACAGCATTTTCCGCTTTGTGCACACGGTGAAGGGCAATTGCGGCTTCTTCGATTTTCCGCGTCTTGAAGCGCTTAGCCATGCCGCCGAGGATGCACTGGCCGATTGCCGGACCGGGCGCCGTGCACCAGACGCGACGTTGGTTAGCGCTGTTCTCGCCATTATCGACCGTATCGGCGAAATGATCGCGGCGATCGATGCCGGAGAGGAACTTCCTGAAGGCGATGACAGCTCGCTGATCGACGCGCTCGCCCCGGGTGCGGAAGGAGCGGCCGCCCAGGCGGCGACACCTGCGGCAATGGAAGCCGGACTGAAGGGCACTTCCACGCCGCGCACCATTCGCCTTTCCGTCGAGCTTCTCGATCGGGTGATGTCGGGGGTGTCCGACATGGTACTGGCCCGCAACGAACTTGCTCGCCGACTGCGTGAGGCCCCGGGCGAGGTCGAGGTTGACGGCGCGTTCGAGCGGCTTTCCGGCATCATCGCCGAAATGCGCGACGCAATTACGCGGACACGCATGCAGCGGATCGAGAATCTGTTCGTGGCCCTGCCGCGCATGGTCCGCGACCTGTCGGCCGAGCTCGGCAAGCAGGTGCTGGTCGATATCGACGGCGGCGACGTCGAACTGGATCGCGAAATGATCGAGATGATCCGCGACCCGCTGACCCACATTATCCGTAATGCCGTGGATCATGGGATCGAATTGCCCGCCGAGCGCATGAAGTCGGGCAAGCGCGAAATCGGCCTCCTGTCGGTTTCGGCACGCCAGTCGGGCAACCAGATCCTGATCGAGATCGCCGACGACGGCAAAGGCATAGAAGCATCGAAGCTGGTCGATAAGGCTGTCGCCAATGGCGTCATCGAGCGCGACGCGGCGCAGAAAATGACTCGCGGTGAGCAGCTGGCATTGATCTTCGAGGCCGGCCTGTCGACCGCCCAATCCGTAACCGCCATTTCCGGGCGCGGGGTGGGGATGGACGTCGTTCGCTCGAATGTCGAGCGGATCGGCGGCGTGGTTGAGGTTGATTCGACACCGGGCAAGGGCACCAGGATGATCCTGCGGGTCCCGCTCACCCTGACCATCATACCGGCCCTGACCGTATCGATCGGAACTCAACATTTCGCGATTCCACGATCCGCCATTGAAGAGATCGTTCGCGCCAACGGCAGCAGCGTAACCCTCGAGAAAATTGGTGGAGCGGGCGTTGCCACGATCCGGGGACGCCGCGTTCCGGAAGTGGCACTTGCCGACATATTGGGCTTGCCCAGTTCGATGGAAGACAATGAGCGCACCCTGGTGGTGCTGAGGCCGGCTGGCGGGGACGTTTATGCCCTGGCGGTTGACCGGATCCATGACCATGAAGAGCTGGTCGTGAAGCCGGCTGCACCGGCGGTGATGGCAACTGGCCTATATGCCGGAACGACGTTGGCTGACGATGGAAGCCCGATCCTGCTTTTTGATCCGGCCGGCCTTGCCCAGGTTGGCGGCGTTCGCCTGGAGGCAGTTGAGCGCGGCGGACGGGGTGTCGAAAGTGCCGTCCCCGTCAACTCGAATGATGTACCCGTATTGCTGTTTCGCGGGCTCGACGGAGCGCGACGCGCGCTTCGCCTCGGCGTCGTGGACCGCATCGAGGAAGTGGTCGCGAGCGAGGCGATCCGGCCGAGCGCCGGTCAGCTTCGGGTGCAACTCGGCGAAGCAATCCTGCCGCTGGCCGGCGTCGAGAACGTCGATGAGTTTGAGGGCAAGGTCCGGGTGTTCCGCCTAAACGATGGCGAACATGAGATCGGATATGCGTTTCGCGAAGTCATCGACCTGATGAATATCGACCGCGAGGTCATCCCCGCCGAAATTCCGGGCGCCATCAGCGGTGTCACGCTGATCGACGGCGAGCCGGCCGAGCTGATCGACGCCCATTGGCTGTTCGCCGAGCACCTGGGGGCGATCGTGCGTCCCCAGACGCAGCTGGTTTGCAGACTGCCGGAAGGCGATGCCTGGATGCAGAACATGCTTCGACCGATCGTCGAGGCGGCCGGCTATTTGGTCATCGGCGAAAATGACGAACTCAGTGCGGACGTGACCATCGTGTCGCAGGGCAAGGACATCGAGCCGGATGAAGGTGGCCGAATTCTCCGCCTCGCAACCGATCCGGACGCCGCCGACGGAGAAGACAGTGTCTACCGTTATGATCGTGCCGGACTGCTGATGGCACTCAAGACCTCGAGCGCGGGGAAACGCTGATGAAAGAGCTTTTGCTAATCGTGTCCATCGCCGGAAGCAGGGTCGCGTTGCCCGCGGCGGCGGTTGAGAGCGTGGTCGAGCTGGAATCGCTAATTCCCGTTCCCCGGGCCCCCAATCATCTCGCCGGGCTTTCTGCGCTCCGCAGCCGAGTTTTGACGGTCATCGACTGCCAGCGTTCGCTCGAACTTGGCTCAACCAACCTCAACGACGGCAAATTGCACGAGGCCGCGGTCGTCGAGATGGATGGCCATCATTATGCGCTGACCGTCGATGCGGTCGAGGATGTGGTCGAAGCCTTGTCCGATCCGGCACCGATCCGCGCCGCCATGGGCGACGGATGGGAGCGGGTGTCCAAGGGCATGGTCGAGACGGAAGAAGGCCCGCTGCTATTGGTAGACATTGTTGCGCTGGTGGCCGGGCCGGGCGCCGAGGCCCGTGCAGCTTAAGAGGTTCGTTACCCTTATCGCTTAGAGACGACGTTAAATCGGACGGAAGAAATTATGAAAACCTGCCTCATCGTCGACGACAGCAAGGTCATCCGCAAGGTTGCCCGGCACATTCTCGAAACCCTGGAGTTCCAGGTCGAGGAAGCGGGCGACGGGCGTGAAGCGCTCGACCGTTGCGAAGCGAAGATGCCGGACGTGGTCCTGCTCGACTGGAACATGCCGGTGATGAGCGGGATGGAATTCCTGAAACTGCTTCGTCAGCGCGGCCATAGCGATCAGCCGAAGGTCGTGTTCTGCACCACGGAAAATGACATGGCCCATATACGTGCCGCCCTCGAAGCCGGCGCGGACGAATATGTGATGAAGCCGTTCGATCGCGAAACGCTCCACATCAAGCTGCAACTCGTCGGCGTAGCCTGAGGCTCTGGTCGTGAACCGGGCGCACGCCATCACCCGGTCCAGCGAGCGGGCTGGTTCCGGCCAACAATCGCGTCGGCCGATCAAGCTGATGATCGTCGACGATTCGATGGTCGCGCGCGCCGTTCTCAGCCGGATGATCGATGCCGACGGCAATTTTGATATCGCTGGCGTCGCGGGCACCGCCGAAGATGCGATCGAGGCGCTCGGCCAGGTAATGGTCGACATCGTCCTGCTCGACCTGGAAATGCCGGGCCTCGGCGGGTTGAAGTCAATTCCCCGTATCCTTGAGGCAGCCAAGGGCGCGAAAGTGCTTATCGTGTCCTCGCTTGCCGAAGAAGGTGCCGAGGAAACCGTTGCCGCTCTCGCGCTGGGTGCAGCCGATACATTGCCCAAGCCCGGCACGGGCCGGTTCAACGGCCGCTTCTCCGAAGTGCTTCTCGGCAAGCTTCGCGAGCTCGGCTACGCCGATCGCGCCGCTCCCCGTGTCAGCCTGGCAGCCCCGCCGGCCAATTTGCTCCGCCAGCCGAACGACCAGCCGCTAAAGCTGCTGGCCATCGGCGCGTCGACCGGCGGAATTCACGCGTTGGGCGTCTTCTTCGCTGCGCTGCCCAAGCGGATCGGCGTGCCAATCCTTGTCACGCAGCATCTGCCGCCAGCCTTCATGACCGTGTTCGCCCGCCAGCTTTCGGTTGCGGCCGGGCGCCCGGCCGTGGTTGCGGAGGACGGGACGGAGCTTCTGCCCGACCGGATCGTCGTCGCTCCGGGCGAAGCTCACCTGCTGGTCGATGAGGTCAAGGGAAAGCTCGTCGCGCGCCTGCTTCAGACGAAGGTTTCAAGCGGCTGCATGCCTTCGGTCGATCCGATGCTGGCTTCGGCCGGAAAGATTCTCGGCGCAGGCGCCCTCGGCGTGGTGCTCACCGGAATGGGTCGCGACGGCGCCGAAGGGGCCAAGCGGCTGGTCGAGGCCGGCGGATCAGTAATGGCTCAGGACGAGCAAAGTTCGGCCGTTTGGGGGATGCCGCGCGCGATCGCCGATGCCGGGCTTGCCTGCGCGGTCTTGCCGCCTGACAAGCTTGCCCGGCGCGTTGCCGGACGGATCGAGGACGGCTCGTGCAAGTAAGCGACAGTTCGAGCCGCATTCTCGCCGGCCTCCTCGAAGCACGCACCGGGCAGCAGCTTACCATGAGCCGTCGGTGGCGGATTGAGACCGCGCTTGCAGCCCTGCTGCGCGAACGCGGGATCCCGACGCTGGATGAGCTCATCACCATCCTGGTCATGGGCCGCGAGCCGAGCCTGGCGACCCAGGTAGTCGAGGCACTGTTGAATAACGAAACTTACTTCTTCCGCGATCGGACCCCGTTCGATCTGCTGGCCAAGGCGGCATTGCCCAAGCTGGCGCGGCGTCGGGAAGGTTCCAAACGGCTCCGCATTTGGTCGGCCGGCTGCTCGACCGGGCAGGAGGCCTATTCGCTGGCGATGCTGTTCGCCGAGGATCCGGTGCGCTGGGCGGGCTGGACGATCGACATATTGGGCACTGACGTCAGCGAGAGCGCCGTTCGCCGCGCCCGGGACGGAATATACAGCCAGTTCGAAGTCCAGCGGGGCCTTGGCGTGACCCAGATGATTCGCTGGTTCGAGGAATCCGATGACGGTTGGCGTGCGATCGAGCCATTGCGGCGAATGGTTCGCTTCCAGGTCCAGAATTTGCTCGAGCCGCCGCCGCATCCCGGCCAGTTCGACATCGTGCTGTGCCGCAACGTACTCCTCTACCTCAACATCGAGCGCAGGTCGCAGATCTTTGAGCGAATCGGGTCCGCGATGGCTCCTGACGGCTGGCTGATGCTCGGGGCAGGCGAAACCGTAATCGGACAGACCAAACGGTTCGAGGCTGATGCGGAATCCCGGGGTCTCTACCGGCCCGTCAACCTTGGTGAAGCAGCCCAAATCGCATTGGGGGCTTGACCGTTACCCATATCCCATGTGCCATGCGGCCATGGACGTTACGCTCCGCCCTTCGCCGAACTTCGACGAGCGTGCGCTGCCGGTCTCGATGATCGTTCTTCACTATACCGGAATGCCGGACGCCGAGAGCGCGATCGATCGGCTGACCTCGCCCGATGCCAGGGTCTCCGCCCATTATGTGGTCAAGGAAGACGGGGAGGTGCTGCAGCTGGTCGATGAGGAAAAGCGCGCCTGGCACGCCGGCAAAAGCTATTGGCGGGGAACGACCGACGTTAATTCCGCCAGCATCGGGATCGAGATCGTCAATCCCGGACACGAATTCGGCTACCGCCCGTTTCCGGACGAGCAAATCGCTTCCGTCATCCCCTTGGTTGCCGACATCAAGGATCGGCACGGCATCGGCCGCGGCAATATCGTCGGGCACAGCGATGTTGCGCCGGGCCGGAAGGAAGATCCGGGCGAGCTGTTTCCCTGGGCCGCACTGGCCAAGCGCCGCCTCGCGTTACCCAGCCCGACGCGCGATTTGATGGACCCATACTGGACCGACGCCGGCTTCCTGCTCGCGCTGGAACGCTTCGGTTACGACGTCACCGACAATCAGAAGGCAGTAATTGCCTTCCAGCGGCGATTCCGGCCCGACCTGATTGACGGGATCATCGACGGGGAATGCCGAGCCAAGCTGCTCGCGCTCTTGCTGCCAAGGCCGCAGTAAGTCGTGGCGCAGCGCATGCCGGGGGCATGCGTGAGCAACGGCTCTAATGTCCGCTTTCCACCCATTGCGGACACCCGGCTCAATGACCTGCGGAATACAGCCTTTAGTCCGTAAGGGACTTACCTGAGTGTCACGCTCGCTTCCCTTCGCTACTTTGCATCGCATCCATTTCAATGGCGATCTCGGAGGAGGCTTGATGAAGGGATATTTCCTCAGGATTGGAGCGGTCCTTGCATTTAGCGCGGTTGCCGTTCCGCTGATCGCCGAGGCGGCACCCAGGACCGAGCGGGTGACTTTCGCCAAGGGCGCCAGTTCAAAGACCGTCAAAGGGTCCATCAAGGGCTACGACTATGTCGATTACGTGATTAACGCGCGCGGCGGCCAGCAGATGGCCGTCAAACTGACCACCAACCGCGGATCAAACTATTTCAATATCATGCCGAAAGGCAGCGAGACGGCTTATTTCATAGGCTCGCGGGACGGGAATGATTTTAACGGGCCCGTTCCGGCAAGCGGCGACCAGGTCATCCGCGTCTACCTCATGCGTAATGATGCGCGGCGCGGAGTGACGGCGAACTACACACTGCGCATCTCGGTGGTGGATTGAAGATCGCGCGGTTCATAGCTGGTGTTTATCCTTGTTCAGCCCTGCGGTCCTGCTTGCCGGGCTGATCGGAGTAATGATTTTCGACTTCAGCCTATTTTTCGGGCTGGAGGCGATCGTGTCACGCGTATCTCACACGACCTAATGGAGAATCTAATGCGCATGCCTTTCCTGAAAGCGTCAGCTATTTTGCCGGCAGTAGTAATTGCGCTGGCTGCACCTGCCACTGCGCAGGTCAAAGAAACCGCTACGTGCAAGCTTACCAATACCGCGAAGGGCACGACCCTGTTCGAGGGGCCTTGCCGGGTAAAGCAAAGCCAAAGCGGAGCGAACACGACCTTTTCAGTAAAGATGGGTGACACTGAACCGTTCATGTTCGCCGGCCAGCGGGGCAGTTCTAATTGGATGCACGGTCCTGACCGCACCCAATTCACGGACCTGCCAAACGGCGGCATCTTCCGCTGGGGCGACTTCGCCCTCGTCGTCGCCGAGAATTGAGGCATGAAGGGCCGGACGCTCCTGGCTGGGGCAACTCTTCTCACTCTCCTCTGCGGCTGCGCTCAGAGAGGGCCTGACCCTGTCGTGAATGGCGTTGAGCTTGACGAGGACATGGTTTTCGTCTGGCCGGACAATCTCAAGGTCATGGGCATATACCCTAGCCCCGGCAATTCTTGCCGGCTGCTTGGGGAAACGCCGGCGACATCGCCTTTCCTCGATCATGACGCGACCTTGATCGGGTGCCCGTCCGAGAGTGACGCGCGCGCGATTCCAGGGACAATTGTCGGAAGGGTGAGGGGGATAGCGCTGGTCTCAATACCCAATGACAAGGTTCTTCCCATCGAAGGTGTCGATGCGAAGGTTGAAGGTACGGGCTTCGACGCGACGGCGGCTATCCCGTGCAGCGGCTTCGGCAATGTTAAGAGCTGCGACGCGGGAGTCCAGCGGGGAAGCGAGCGCATCACCGTTCACGTCACGCTTCCAAACGGGGCACTGCGAACGCTAATCTTCAGCCCCAAAGGTCAGTTCATAACCGCCGGTACCGCGCGCGCCGACGGAAGCGCCGACTACAAGATCTCGTCCAGCAGGGTGGATGACTGGACCGATGTGGATGTCGGGCCGGAGCATTATCGCGTGCCCGATGCATTCCTTTTGGGAGGCTGACGAAATAGCGGTGCTCTCGGCACGTCCGTCGCAAGCAGATCTGTCTTAGCTCGGGCTAGCCTAGTGTCCGCTTTCGACCCATTGCGGGCACCAAAAAGAGCGGGCGCCCTGGCCGGACGCCCGCTCGAATTTTGCCTACCCGATCGACAAATCAGTAAACGGTCAGCTTGCCGTTCATCCGGATCGGGCGGCTGATATTGAAGTAATTGGGTGAGGTCTTCATGACTGTCTGGTGGATCGCCTCGAAATCCTCGGCCGATCCATCGCCTTTGATTCGAACCTCGTAATCGATCGATTCATACCCAGGAGCGACCTCGTCGCTCAACCCCAGGAAGCCGCGCAGGTCGAGCTTGCCCTTGGTCAGGATTTCAATCGATTCCAGGTTGATTTGCCGAAGCGAGGCGCCGGCCACATAACCAACCATCATGCAGGCGTTGAGCGCGCTCATCAGCAATTCCTGCGGGTTCGGAGCGCCATCTGCGCCGAGCAGCTCGTGCGGTTCGTCGGCGATTATCTTGTGGCTGCGCTGAATTCGCTCACCGGCCATCGTAAAGCCGGTAACGGTCGATTCACTGCGGGTCTGCCCCGCCCAACGAGTGGCCACATCGAACTCGACAATCGCCTTGGTCGGGTCTTTGCCGATGGCATCGACAACCTCGCCAAGCGCGACGAGGTCCAGGCCGTTCACGGGGGCATTTTTTACGGTATCCAACATCATTTTCTCCTTGGGTTAGTAGGTGGCGGGTGACTTAACGGAAACGCGGATCCGCGTAGGTGGCTCGCGCCCAGCGGCTTTGCAGCTGGCAGCCGATGACGGTTTCAACCGGGTTGGGATTGGGTCTGGCCTCAGCCATCAAATCCCGATCCAGGTGCGCGACACTGTCCGACTGCGGCTGCGGCCTAAACGATGACGCCTCCGCTTTTCGAAAATCGTAATTAAACTGCATGAAAATGTCTCTTTGCTAAAGATCTAGACAATGGCTGGCGTAACCGCAGCGGCAATCATCGTGAGACTTGCCAGGGCAGTGAAGAACACTGCCACAATCTTTCTCTGGTTTAGGGTCGTATTGCTCGACATATATTCTTCCCTCTGCATTTCTTGACCGCGAGCTCTTCTGCTTGGCAGGGCAATGCCATTCCAATTGCGGGATCATTCGCCGTGTTTGATGATTGTTGTTTAAATCAGATACCGGTTTGCCAAAATGATTGGGTTACCGGATAAATTGACTGAAACGCCGAACTGGGAGCCGGCATGGACGTTCTCGACGATATTCTCGCATCGCTGAGGCTGACCGGTGGGGTCGTTATCGACGGCGGATTTTCCGGAGAGTTTTGCGTACACGCCGAATTCACGCCGCAACATTGCGCCCCCTTCTTCCCTTTGCCGGATACGCTCATCAGCTATCATTACGTTCGATCGGGAAGGCTTATTATTCAGATCGATGATCAGCCGGCGGTCACCCTGGAGGCAGGAAGCATCGCCATCCTGCCACGCAACGACCCGCATATTCTCGCCAGTCGTTGCGGCCTGCCTGCGGCGGAGGTGGACGAAATCGGCTGGATCACCGACGAAGGGGTGCATCACGTGTCGGCGGGAACGAACGGCCGGCGGGCGGATGTGTGGTGCGGCTTTCTCGGTACAGCCAAGTCAAGCGAGCATCCGCTGCTCGATGCGCTGCCGGCGCTGCTGACACTCAACGTGACGCAGGGCCAGGCACAGTGGCTCGACAGCTCCATGCGGTTCGTCGCCGAACAGAATCCGCCGTCCGAGACCGTTGCACGCCTCGCCGAGTTGCTATTGTCGCAGGCGATCCGCGAATATGTGGAGCAGATGCCGGCTGAAGCGCAGGGCTGGCTGCGAGGACTGGTCGATCCTGCTGTCTCCAAGGCATTGTCGATCATTCATAGTCGCTACGCAGAGGATCTGGATGTCGAAGGCATTGCGCGCGAGGTTGGTGTGTCTCGGTCGGTACTGGGAGATCGGTTCGCCGAGCTGATTGGAGAGCCACCCATGCGCTATTGCGCCAAGTGGCGGATGAGAGTGGCGGCCAATAAATTGAGAGACGGAAAGGATAATGCCGCCAGCATTGCTTATGCAGTCGGCTTCAATAGTGAGGCCGCTTTCAACCGAGCCTTCAAGCGCGAATTTGGCGAGCCGCCCGCTACATGGCGACGCAAGTTCGAACTGGCAGATTAGGGGAGGCTAAGCGCCGGGAGCGAATGACCGCTTTCGACCCATTGCGGCCATTGGCTCCGAACCGTTATTGCTTCTGCATGGAGCCTTGGTTCGGATGGTCATATTTGCTTGGCATCAAGCCAGTTCACCCTAACGGCTGGGCTGCGCTGGGCGTGTGGTTTCTGGTCACCATTCCACTGGGCTTGGGCGCCCTCGGGGGCTTTGGGGAGCACCCAATCCTCCGGGCGATTTGCTCCGTCGCCTTCGTCGCGAGCGCGCTCGCGTTCTTCTGGCTTGTGTTCTGGAAGTTTGAGGAGCGGCCCGACTAGGTAATGGCCGCTTTCCACCCATTGCGGTCATTAGTCGCCGTTCGAATTTGCTGTCCTACAGCTAGTCTGACGTGAGATGAGGAAGGCTCGCTCCTTCGCATCGTCAACCAGGCAAGAATCGTCGCGCCCTCCCAAACTGTTAAATTCACAAAAATGGCGCCTGTCCCCATGAAATTAGTGAAGTTAGCGGCCGACTCGAAAAAGCTTGCGGTTCCTCCTATATGGCCTCTGCCAGGGGACCGGGCGGCCGCGGCTCACTTCGGTGAGGCGAGGAAAGTCCGGGCTCCACGGAATAACGGTGCCGGGTAACTCCCGGCGGGGCGGCTTCGGCCGCTTCAGGGAAAGTGCCACAGAAAGCATACCGCCCGGCTTCGGACGGGTAAGGTCGAAAGGGTGCGGCAAGAGCGCACCGCGCGGCCGGCAACGGACGCGGCACGGTAAACCCCACCGGGTGCAAGACCGAATAGGGGCGGCATATGGGCCTGTTCCGGCTCGTCGCCCGGGTTGGTCGCTGGAGGCGAAGGGCAACCTTCGTCCTAGAGGAATGGTCGCCCAGGTGCCGCAAGGCGCTGGACAGAACCCGGCTTACAGGTCCCCTGGCAATTTGTTTTCCTGCAGCGCTGGCGAACCGCCGCGCCGCCCTTTAATAACGAGAGTGATGGCCAAGCCGACCCGATCCGATGACTGGGGCTTTCCCCGCTGGCGACCCTATGGCGCCAAGAGCCGCGCGGCGACGCGCGTGCGGCTGTGCGACCGCGAGGGTTGCAGCCAGCCCGGAGATCGCCCGGCGCCCAAGGCCCCGCACAGCCGCGAGCGCTGGATGTTCTGTGAATCGCACGCCGCCGAATATAACAAGAACTGGAACTACTTCGCCGGCCTCACCGCCGAGGAAGCGGCCAAGCGTGAGGCGGAGGAACAGAGCGGCGCTTCGGCCTTTCGCCAGAGCGCGCACTATGAGTGGGCGGGTCCGGGCGACGGAAGCCGCAGCCGCGACGAAATGCGCGCGCTTGATGTGCTCGAGCTCGACGCGGACGCCGACTTCACCGCCGTAAAGGCCGCCTACCGTCGCCTTGCCAAGGAAGTACATCCCGACCGCAAGCCAGGGGACCGGGAAGCGGCCAAGCAGTTCCAGGCGGTTCAGGCCGCCTACGATGTGCTGCGCCGGTCCGAGGAACGGAAGACCGGGACGAAGCTCTAGGGATTGAGCATGAAGGTGCCGGTTGCATAGGCAATCGGGCGGTTAGCATCGCCGCCATGCGCAGCGCCGCGAATGAATGCCACCTGCCGGGTCAGCTTATAGCATTCGCAGCGAGCAATGACCGTCTCGCCCTTCACAGCGGGCCGGAGATAGTCGAGCCGCAAGTCGATGGTGACGAGCGGCTGGAAATGGCCGAGTGCCATCCATACTGACGATCCGCCGCATGTATCCAGCAAGCTGACGATTGCCCCCGATGCCAGGATGCCTTCCTCGGGGATGCCGACCAGCTCTTCGCGCCAGGGGAGGGCCAGTTCGATCCAATTGTCGGCGGACTGGCGATACTCGAGGCCCAGCGCGCGGCCATGCCCGACGCTTCGTGCAAGCTTGAAAAATTGCTGGGGATCGAAGCTGCCGCTCTTACGCATCGCGGCGATTTCAGGGTCTTCGCTCATGCTGCGGCTAGCCGCGCGGCGGTCTCGCGAACCAGGGCGATCATGTTCGGCACCCCCTGCGTGCGGTTCGACGACAATTCGCGGGTCAGGTTGAACGGCTCGAGCAGCTGTCGAATGTCCATCGCCGCGACCTCGGCTGGCGGGCGATCCTGGACTGCCGACAGGATCAGCGCCACGACGCCCTTGGTGATCGCGGCATTGCTGTCGGCAAGGAAATGGAGTCGGCCATCGGGCAGGCGTGTCGGGTAGACCCAGGTCGAGGACGAGCAGCCACGGACCTTGGTAGCGTCAGTCTTAAGCGCCTCGGGCATCGGCTCAAGCTTTCGGCCCAGCTCGATCAGCAACCGGTAGCGGTCCTCGCTGTCGAGGAACTCATATTCTTCGGCAATATCGGCAAGGGCGGGGAGGGCGGTCATTGCCCGAGCGCCTAGCGCGGACCGCACCTCAAGTCATCTAGCGGTCGCGCAATTCCTCTATTTGGCGGGACAGCGTATCCTCTTTCTCGACCGCGATCCGCTCCAGAACATGGATGCGATCCTTGAGCTGCTTGACCTCATCGCGCAGCCGAAGCGTTTCCGCGCGCTCTTCGGCCGAAACTTCAGGCCCGCGATGTCGACTATGGCCATATTTCGCACGGAGGACCGACGCGACCATCACGGCCACCACGATAACCGCTACCATTTCAAAGGGGTTCACTGGACCTTGTCTCCCTTGGTCAGGCGCGGTGAGCGCAGCGCCTCGATCTGAGCGGCGGTTTCGATTCCGCCGTCCGTGACGATCTTTTCCAACACCCTGACGCGCGCTTCAAGCTCCGCGTTCGATGCGGCATATTGCGCGGCCTTTTCCGCAGCCCGGTTCGCCTCAATCTCCATCCGCTTTTCTTTGAGGGTGAACCATCGGTGCAGGATCAGGGTCAGCCCGATTACGGGAATTCCAACCACGAACAGGGCAACAAAGACTTCCCCAGGGCCGATCATGCATGTCCACCATTGTCGATCGCCAGCTGATCGATTTCCTTGGCCAGTCGCAGAGGCTGGTCGGTGACAATCCGCTCAATCGTTTCAAGCCTGTCCTTGACCGAGCCAAGTTCGGCGCGGAGCTGCGCATTCTCGCCAGTAAGCAGCTTGATCCGCTCCATCGCTTCCTTGTCGGTGCGGGGATGAAGCGCCTGGCCCCATGCACCATCCAGCGGATAACCGTTCTTGATCCTGAGCCAGGTCGTCAAAACCCAGCCGCCGACCCCTATCGCGACAATGGTGATGATGAATGGGAACATCTCGGAGACTTTTTCCAGCCAAATTGCGTTCTCAGGATTCATGCATTCCCCCGGAATATGGGCTTTAAACTATCGCAGCTGCTCGATTTCGCGGGCAAGGCTGCGGTTCTCGGTTGTGACATAGCTTTCGATGTCGGCAATGCGCCGGTCGATGTCGCGCATCCGACTGCGAATATCGCGGGCCGAGCGGGCCGGCGACTGCCGTACGCCCTGCCAGAAGCGCTGCTCCTCGCGGTCGTCCAGCGCCAATTCACGCGGTTTGTCGTCGGCGATGAAGCCGGCGATGAAATAGAGAGGAAGGACGCTTCCGCCGCTCATGAGAACGGCGCTGACGAACATGATGCGGACAAGCGTCACGTCCAGTCCGGTGTAGTCGGCAATGCCCGAGCACACGCCCATCAATTTGCCATGGCGCTTGTCGAGATAGAATTTCGTTCGGCTTGGAGGCTGGGTCATTTGGCATACTCGTCGTCGGTCAGGAGGCGCTGGCGATTGCTTTCCGGCAATGCGTGCTGGCGCCAGTTGGGGTTTTCTGCGGTCATGATCCGTTCGATCGTGTTCAGCCGATCGTCCAGGCGGCGGGCGGCATCATGCAATTCGTCGAGCAGTTTCTCATCGGATCCAGTGAGCCGAGCCGACGTCTTCCATTTGGTGATGTAGTGGAAAATCAGCCACGGCAGCCCGATGAACAGGACCGGGACGACGATCAGCGGAACCAGGACGTCTTCCATTTACTAAGCCCCCTTGGCCTTGAGTGCGGCCTTCATTGCCTCCAGCTCCGCATCGACCTTGTCGGTCGAACGCAGTTCGGCGATTTCTTCCTCCAGGCTTTTCGGCCCGGTCATGCCCAGCGCATCGGCGCGGCCCTCTGCAAAGTCGGCGCGCCGCTCCAACTGGTCGAATCTCGAAAACGCATCTTCGGTGCGGCTGCCGTTGAGCAGTTCCCGTGCCTTGGCCCGGGTCACCGCGCTTTCGATCCGCGTCGCAATCGCATTCTGGCGAGCCCGAGCTTCGCGCAGCTTGCCCTGCAATTTGGCGATGTCAGCTTCATAGCCCTTCAGCGTATCCTCGATTGACGTCAGCTCGGCCTGAAGGCCTTCGGCCATGTCGGCCGCCTTTTGCCGTTCGATCAGCGCCGCCTTGGCCAGGTCCTCGCGGTCCTTGCTCAGCGCCAGTTCGGCCTTTTCGGTCCAGCTCGACTGCAATTCGTTGAGACGGACAAGCGCCCGCTTCATTTCCTTGCTGTCAGCAATCGAACGCGCGGCCGAGGCACGAACCTCGACCAACGTTTCTTCCATTTCTAGAATGATCATGCGGATCATCCGCGCCGGATCTTCGGCACGGTCCAGCAGCTCAGTGAAATTGGCTGCGAAAATATCCCGAGTTCGGGAAAAAATACCCATCGAGCACTCCAGCTAGATAGTCCTGTTGCCAATTCATATGCAGGCTTTATGCCAAAATCCAAATAAGTCATGAATTCCAGTAAAACCGCCAAAATTCGACCAACGGCGGAGCGAAATATCTTGCCACATGGTGGGATTTGCCACCACATGTTGGCGGCATTTTTGGAGTGAAATTTGGAGCGGGCCAATCAATTTGTCGGTCAAAGCCTGGCCTTTCTCGACGCTGTCGAGCGGGCGAGCCGTGCCGCACCGCTCAATCGCCCGGTGCTGGTAATCGGCGAGCGTGGCACCGGCAAGGAGCTGATTGCCGAGCGCCTCCATCACCTTTCGTCGCGCTGGGCCGGGCCGCTCGTGGCGATGAATTGCGCCGCCATGCCTGAAAATCTGATTGAGGCCGAACTGTTCGGGCATGAGGCTGGCAGCTTCACTGGCGCCGCGAAGACTCGTCACGGGCGGTTCGAAGAGTCTGACGGCGGCACCCTGTTCCTGGATGAGCTTGCGACTCTGTCGTCGCCGGCGCAGGATCGGCTTCTTCGCGCTGTGGAATATGGCGAGATCACCCGCATCGGCGCCTCCAAGCCAATCTCTGTCGATGTGCGAATTGTCGCGGCGACCAACGAGCATCTTCCACGCTTGGTGGAAGAGGGGCGGTTCCGAGCCGACTTGCTGGATCGCTTGTCGTTCGAGGTTGTAACCCTTCCGCCGCTTCGCGCGCGCAAAGGCGATATTCCGCTGCTCGCAGAGCATTTCGGCCGTCGAATGGCTGTTGAGCTCGATTGGCCCAACTGGCCGGGCTTTTCCGCCAGCGCACTGGCGGAGCTTGAGGCATATCAATGGCCGGGCAATGTCCGTGAACTGCGCAATGTCGTTGAACGCGCGGTCTATCGCGCCGATGATCCGGAGCGCGAAATAGATGCGATCCAGTTCGACCCGTTCGCATCTCCTTGGGTGCTGAGCCATGATCCGGCCGGTGCGGTCGAGGTTGCGGCTCATGCGTCCCAGCCGACGACGGCTGCAAGCGAGGCGGCCGCTCCCGCGCCACCCGCCACCACTTCGGATTTGCGCGGCGCGGTCAACGCCTATGAAAAGGCGCTACTTGAGGACGCGCTGGCGCGCCACCGTTACAACCAACGTTCCACCGCGGCGGCGCTGGGATTGAGCTACGACCAGCTTCGCCACGCGATGAAGCGGCATCAGTTGGCAATCAGCGGCTGAAAAGTTTCATTTCAACTAGTGCGTTGGGTCCCAGGCGAGCCAAGCCATCGATTGAGCTTAGGCGGTTCAAGATCCGCCAGCTTTAGCGGTAATTCCATGGGCAGTAGGCCGCGCCCCGGCGGGCGCGGCCTTGTCATAACTCAACGGAAATTGGTCATTGCCAGCAACATCGGGATCGAAAGCAGGGTGTTGATCCGCGAGGTCAGCATTGCCGCCCGGGCCGCCTTGGCCTTTGCAGCATCATCGGCCTCGACCAGGCCTAGAGCCTTCTTCTGGTTCGGCCAGATGATGAACCAGACGTTGAACGCCATGATCAGCGCCAACCACATGCCAATTCCAATTAGGCGGTTCGACGGATCGTTGAGCAGCAGCGATTTCTCCTCACCGTACAGATAGGCAAGGATCAGGCCGGTAAGCACCGTAAAGGCCGCGCCCCAGCGAAAATAGAATAATGCCTTCGGTGCGATGTGCTTGGACACGCCGGGCTTAAGTTCGGCCGGAATTTCCGGCATGGTAGGGATCTGCACGAAGTTGAAATAATAGAGCAGACCGATCCACATCACGCCGAAGAAAACGTGCAGCCACTGGAACACGCCGATCGCCAGGGTAGCCGGCGAATAATATGGCGCCATGATCAAGGCGATCGCGGCGACAATCCCGATCAGCAAGACCAGATTCAGGTTTTCGAGTATCTTTCCCATCACTTCCCCCTTCGGAGGACGGTCGCTTCCGCCCCCTCCTGGTTGCGGGTTTAGGACCGGTAAGGGGCGGGGGGCAAGAGATTGACGGCCGGGTATGGAGCCGCAACGCGGCCGGTTCGTTAAACTGCAGACTCTCAGCCCAAACTATCGGAGTGGAACATGGCCTTCACGCTTCCCGACCTACCCTTCGCCAAGGATTCTCTAGCCCCGCATATGTCTGCGGAAACGCTCGATTTTCACCATGGCAAGCATCACAAGGCCTATGTCGACAAGGTCAACAAGCTGATTGGCGGAACTGATCTCCAGGATGCTTCGCTGGTCGAGGTGATTTGTGCCGCTCATGGCCATCATGACAAGCCGCTGTTCAACAACGCAGCACAAATCTGGAACCACAGCTTCTTCTGGCAATGCCTGGCTCCCGAGGGCTCCACGCGGCCATCGGGTAAGCTTCGTGAGATGATCAACGAGGACTTCGGCGGCGAGCAGGCACTGCTCGACAAGCTTGCCCAGGAGAGCATCAATCATTTTGGCAGCGGCTGGGGCTGGTTGCTGCTCAACAACGGTGCGCTGGAAGTCACGTCGCTCCACGACGCCGATACGCCGGTTGCCCACGGCATGACGCCGCTATTGACGATCGATGTGTGGGAACATGCCTATTACATCGACTATCGCAACGAGCGGCCCAGGTTTGTCGAGAGCGTGATCGAAAATATCGTCAACTGGGACTTCGTATCTCGCAACCTGGAGGGCAGCGGCATTGCCAGCGCAGACCAGGAAGGGGCTAGGACTTCAGCCGATAGCCTGACCTGAACATCCACACGATCATCGTCAGCGGAAGTATGATGGAACCGGCCATAACCGCGACGCTTGTCCATAGGGGCACGTCGATGACGTTGAAGAATGTCCAGCGATAGCCCGACACGAGATAGAGGATCGGGTTGAGATGCGTAACCGTCCGCCATGGCTCCGCAATGGCGGCGACCGAATAAAATACGCCGCCAAGGAAGGTGAGGGGAGTGACGACGAGCATCGGCACGACCTGCAGCTGCTCGAAATTCTGGGCCCAGATACCGATCGCGAAACCGAGCAGGCAGAATCCGACCGAAATGGTTGCGAGAAACGCCAGCATCCACAGCGGATGGTCGATACTGACCTCAACGAATAAAGTGGCGGTTGCGAGAGTCACCAGCGCCAGGATCACCGCCTTGGTCGCCGCTGCGCCGACATAGGCAATGACGGTCTCCAGCGGAGAGATAGGAGCTGAGAGAAGTTCGTATATTGTGCCTGTAAACTTCGGAAAATAAATGCCAAAACTGGCATTCATGATCGCCTGTGTGAGTACTGACAGCATGATCAGCCCGGGCACGATGAAGCTGCCGTAATTGACCCCCGCCATGTCGCTCATCCGGCTACCGATGGCCGACCCGAAAACTAGGAAATAGAGTGAGGTGGTGATGACCGGCGCGACCAGGCTCTGCCAAAGGGTTCGGCCCCACCGCGCCATTTCAAAGCGGTAGATCGCCTTGATGCCATAGGGGTTCATGCTGCGCGCTCCTCATGGACCAGGCTGACGAATATGTCCTCGAGGCTCGATTGGTGGGTAGCGAGATCCTTGTAACAGATGTGCAGTTCGTCGAGCCTACGCATCAGCCCGGGAATACCGGTATGCTCGGCATGAGTATCGAACCGGTAGCAGAGTGCGTGGCCATCATCCTCAAGCGCCAGGCCCCATTCAGCCAGGCCGGCGGGAATTTCAGCAATGGCATCGTCGAGCGTGATCTTGAGCGTTCGTTGGCCCATCTGCGCCATCAATGCTTTCTTCTCGCCTAGCGCTACAAGCTCACCCTTGCGGATCACGCCGACCCGGTCCGCCATCTCTTCGGCTTCTTCAATATAATGGGTGGTGAGGATAATCGTCGTGCCGTCGGCGCGGAGCTTTCTCACAAGCTCCCACATGTCGCGGCGGAGCTCGACATCGACGCCCGCGGTCGGCTCATCGAGAAACAGGATTTCGGGCTCGTGGCTAAGCGCCTTGGCGATCATGACGCGCCGCTTCATCCCGCCTGACAGCTCCATCATCTTGGCCTTGCGCTTGTCCCAGAGCGTCAGGCGGCGGAGGATGTCCTCGATCTTCCGGTCATCGCGCGGCTTGCCGAACAGGCCGCGAGAAAAGCTCACCGTGGCCCAAACGCTTTCGAATGCGTCGGTGGTTAGTTCCTGGGGCACCAGCCCAATCATCGACCGGGCTGCGCGAAAATCACCTTGATTGTCATGCCCATCGACAAGGATCTTGCCGCTGGTCGGCGTGACAATTCCGCAGACGATGGAAATTAGCGTGGTCTTCCCCGCCCCGTTCGGTCCAAGCAGGGCGAGGATTTCGCCTTTCTCGATGTCGAGATCGACGCCCTTCAACGCCTCGACGCCGCCGGCGTAGGATTTCTTGAGACCCTCAATGCGGATAATCGGATCACTCATTCGATCGGTCCCGGTTCTACAGGCTTGGCGGCGTCTTCGGTTGCAAGTCCGTGACGTACCAGCATGGGTACATTGGCGAGGGCAAACAGCAGGGTCGCAGGAATTGCTCCCCAAAGCTTGAAGCCAATCCAGAAATCAGTCGACGTATTGCGCCAGACCAACTCATTGATCGCCGCCATGACCGCGAAGAAGATCGCCCAGTTCCGGGTCAATTTGCGCCAACCTTCCTCGTCTAGGCCGGGATAGGTGCTGCCCAGCACTGCTTTCAGTAACGGGCGTCCGGTCGCCAAGCCAAAGGCTAGCAAGCCGGCGACGAGTGCGTAATAGACGGTCGGCTTGATCTTGATGAAATTTTCATTGTGCAACCAAATGGTTAGCCCACCAAGTACAACCACCATCACCGCCGAAAACAGCAACAATGGCGAAACATATCTGTAGCGGACGGCTGAAAAGACCAGTGCGGTCACCATCGCCGCCATGAACGCGCCGGTTGCGACGAAGATCTTCAGCGGGCCAGGCACCGGCGCCAGGAAATTAACCAGGAAGAAGACCAGCAGTGGGCCAATATCAATCATCAGGCGTGCAGCGCCCGCTGGCTCCTGCTTGTTTTCAAGATTCATAGCGGCAACCCCGCAATGGCCCGGGCAACCGCCCTGGGCTCGAACGGTCGAAGATCATCAACGCCTTCGCCAACGCCGATCGCGTGGATCGGCAAGCCGAACTTCTCCGCCGCCGCGACCAGCACGCCGCCGCGCGCCGTGCCGTCCAGCTTGGTCATGATCAGCCCCGTTACTCCAGCCATGTCGCGGAAAACCTCGATCTGGTTGAGCGCATTTTGCCCGGTAGTCGCGTCGAGGACGAGAATAACGTCATGTGGGGCTTCGGGGTTCAATCGTCCCAGCACTCGCCTAATTTTGGCGAGCTCGTCCATCAAATGCGCCTTGTTCTGCAGCCGGCCAGCCGTATCGACGATCAGCGCGTCGATACCGGTCGCGGTTGCCTGCTTCACGCCGTCATAAACGATCCCTGCCGCGTCTCCGCCTTCCTTGCCGGCAATTACCGGCGCATGGATCCGGTTACCCCAGATCTTCAGTTGCTCGATCGCCGCGGCACGGAAAGTGTCGCCGGCAGCCAGCATCACCCCATAGTCCTGCTCCTGTAGCAGGTGGCCAAGCTTGCCGATGGTAGTGGTCTTGCCCGACCCGTTGACCCCGATAACCAAAATGACGTGCGGGCGGGGGAAGCCCCAGACGTCGAGAGGCTTGGCCACGGGCGCAAGGATCTTCTCGATTTCTTCGGCCAGGATGGTTCGCAGCCCGCGCTCGTCCAATTGTTCGAAGCGTCTGGCGGCAATGCTTTCGCGGATCCGCTTCGACGCCTCGGGGCCGAGGTCGGATGCAATCAGCGCCTCCTCAATGTCGTCGAGGGTCGACGTATCGAGCGCCTGCTCCTTTACGAGCCCACTCAAATTCTCGCCCAGGCGATCTGCTGTTTTCTTGAAACCGCCTGTCAGGCGTTCGAGCCAACTCATTCAAAAATCCCGATAAGTGTGTCGCCGTCCTTGCGTACAATTTGGACGATGCCGAGGTCGCCGCGCCTGGATCCCTCGACATGGACCGGCGCAAATCCGTCGCTGTGGCCCTTCTCGCTATTCTCGATCAGCACCGCCTGGCGAGTGCCGATCTGGCTATCCAGCCATTGGGCACGTCGCAGTGCAGCAGCTTGACGGAGTCGCGCGGCACGCGCCTTGACGATTTCCCGTTCCAGCTGGGGCATCCGGGCTGCCGGCGTGTCCGGTCTTGGCGAGAAGGGGAAGATATGCGCGGCAATAATGTCGCAATCCTCAAGCAGGCGCAGCGAATTCTGCGCAGCTTCCTCGCTCTCGGTGGGGAAGCCGGCGATCAGGTCGGCGCCGATCGTGACATCCTTGCGCGCTGCCTTGAGGCGCTCGACTGTCGCCACTGCCTGGGCGCGGCTGTGCCGCCGCTTCATTCGCTTGAGGACGAGATCGTCGCCGGCCTGCAGCGACAAATGGAAATGGGGCAGGAGGCGAGGCTCGCCAGCGATCAGTTCCATCAGAGCTTCGTCGATCTCGATGCTATCGAGTGAGGAAAGGCGTAATCGGTTTAATCGCGGCAAGTCGGCCAGTAGGCGCTGGCACAGCGGACCAAGGCCATCTTCGTAGCTGGTGATGTCGACGCCGGTGAGGACGATCTCCCTAGCGCCTGCGTCCAATTCACTGGCAACTGCGTCTCGCACAGCTTCGTAGGGCAGCGAACGGCTCGCCCCGCGCGCCCGCCAGATCGAGCAAAAAGTACAACGATGGTCGCAACCGGTCTGGACGGCCACGAAACTGCGTACCCTGGCGAGGAAACCGGCGGCAACTGGCGGTGCGGGTGCCGCCATGACGTCACTGACAACTACCTTGTTTTCATTGGCAAAAGCGTCGGCGCTGTATTTGTCTGCGTTGCCAATGACCTTGGCCACCTCAGGCATTGCCGCAAAGCCCGTTGGGTCCAGCTGTACAGCACAGCCGGTGACGATGATCCGCTTGTCCGGCGCTTCGCGATGGGCTCGGCGGATGGCCTGCCGGGTCTGGCGCACCGCCTCGTTGGTTACGGCGCAGCTGTTGATTATGATCGCATCGTCTCCCGCGAGCGAGCGCATCGCTTCGCTTTCAGCGAAGTTGAGCCGGCAGCCCAGGGTGATCGTTTGGGCAGCCATCAGCCGAACTGCTCCAGCTCGATCTCACCCTTGAAGACAAGGGTTGCGCCGCCACGCATCCTGATCGGCTCGCCTTGTGCCCAGCTGATCGTCAGCGCGCCACCACGCATATGGACCTTGACCGGGGACGTCGCCTTCTTCTGGACGATCGCGGCTACTGCGGTTGCGCAAGCTCCGGTGCCACAGGCCAAGGTCAGTCCCGCCCCGCGCTCCCAGGTGTGGAGGTGGATGCCGTCTTCATGGATCGATGCGACGTTGACGTTGATCCGCTCTGGGAAGGCGGGGTCATGCTCGATGCTTGGGCCTTGTGCCTCCAGGTCGATCTTGGTCTCGTCAGGTACAAAGAAGATCAGGTGCGGGTTGCCGACGCTGAGCGCCATCGGATGCTCAAGCGGTCCCCAGGCCAGGGGCAGCTTTGCGGTATCCATCGGATAGGTCAGCGGCACTTCGTCCCAGGCGAAATGCGGTGGAGGAAGGCTGACCTCGACTTCGCTCCCCTGGCTCGATCCTTCGACGATGCCGCCGCCGGTCTCGAGAGTCTTGGCGCCAGTCAGCGCAACGACGCAGCGCGAGGCATTGCCGCAGCTCTGAACTTCGCCGCCATCATGGTTCCAAATGCGCATTTTCACGTCGGCGATCATTGACGGCTCGATCAGGATCAGCTGGTCGCAGCCAATGCCGAGGTGGCGGTCGGCAAGTGTCTTGGCCAGCGTCGTCGTCATGGCAATCGACTGCTCGCGTCCGTCGAGGATCACGAAGTCGTTTCCAAGCCCATGCATCTTATGGAATTGCCGCGTCACGCGGCGGGACTTAGGGAGCGTGTCGCGCCGAGTCCACTGGGGCTTCGACGAAGCAGGAGAGTTAAGGTGCAACGAGCCGCGTCCGAAGTCATGCAATCGATCCTGCTTTCGGCGGTCATCGACGCGCTGGAGGCAATGAAGGCCGCGTCGGGCGGCGTGCCCAACAATATGTTGCGCGATCTGCAGAGCGTCCACCGCAACACCACCTTTGCCGACTTGCCCAAGTCGGTGCAGGATTCGATTGCGCAGAGCGTGCGGGCCGCCTTCACGCAGTTCCTGAAGGAGGGCTATGCGGTCGGCCCCAAGCAAGCCGTCCAGCAATCGCGGCCAATGGACCGGGTTCCGGAGCGCGACCGCCGCGGCCCGCAGGATCGCCGCGATTTCCGCCAGAATCCAGGGCGGAGAGGGCCTGAACGCCCGGGTGGCGCCCCGGGTGGAGGGCACCGTGGCGGCCCTCCGCGGGGCAAGCCGACCAAGTGAGAGGCGGCCCCGCCGACTTCGCCCGCGCCGTCATTCAATTCTGGTGCGAGGAGCTCACGCCGGAGCAGTATTGGAAGAAGGATCCGGCGGTCGATCGGCATATCGCCGAGCGGTTCGGCACGATCCGCGAGGAGGTGCTGAAGAGCAGGGCCGCGGGCTGGCGCGACGAGCCGGAAACTTTGGTCGCGGCGATCATCCTGCTCGACCAGTTCAGTCGCAACATGTTTCGCGGCAAGGCCAGAGCGTTCGAGGCCGATGGTCTTGCGCTGGAGCTATGCAAGGAGGCGCTCGCCAAGGGCTGGGTCGACAAGGTACCCAAACCGTTGCCGAGCTTCATGCTGATGCCGCTCCAGCACAGCGAGAATTTGGCCGATCAAGAGCGGTCAGTGGCCGAGTTCCGCGAGCGTGATCCCCAGAACTACCGCTTCGCCATCCTCCACCGCGACCAGATCAAGCGCTTCGGCCGCTTCCCCGGCCGCAACCGGGCGTTGGGCCGTGTCTCGACGCCCGAGGAGCGGGAAGCGTTGGAGGCCGGCGCGGCCTTTTGATTGCATCCGCGTGCCGCGTTTGCCAATCCTTGGCCGGGGGGAGCGACGCGTGAAGATTCCATCACCACTCAATGGCTGGCGCGTTTTCGCGGGCGAGGTCGGAGTCATCGTGCTCGGCGTGCTGTTGGCACTTGGCGCGCAACAGCTCGTCGAGGACATCCAGATGCGCGCCGAGGTGCGTGAATTCCGCAAGACCATCGATCATGAAATCGGGCTGAACCTGTTCGTCTACGATGTCCGCAGCCAAGGCAGCGCCTGCAACGAAAAGCGGATTCGGGAACTGGCAACGTGGGTGCGCGATGCTCGCGACGGAACTCCGCTGCCGCAGATCGAGCCTTACGGCCCGCCGTACATGGCCGGTTATCGCAGTTCGTGGGACTCGCGCGATGGCACTGTGTTCGCCAATGTCCCGCTCAAGGCGCGGCGCAAATATGCGGAGTTCTACGACGAACTTTCAGGGAACATGAGCCGCTTGGAGATGGAGGAGCGCGCGTGGGCGGAACTCCAGCGCTACGTGATCAGGGGACCGATCTCGATCGACGACCGGCGCGCGATCATCGGCACGTTGAATGACGCCATGCGGCAAACTGCTTCTTGGGACTCCAACATGCCGGTCGCCAGGAAAATCGCCGACGAACTGGGCATCAAGCCGATCAAGCCGGATAACGTCAGCGACGCGTTCCTCAACGAGGTCAAGACGTGCGACCCGATGTTCGTCGCGTCGGGAGCAGGCGGTCCAACGAGGAGTTGAACTTCTCGACCGCTTGGGCTAGGGCGCGCCCCGTCTTTACGGACATACATCGCTGACGCCTTTCGGGGCACGCTGGCCGGTGAGGTTTCACCCGCCGGCGTCGTTTGCGTTGTGACCGTTGGTTTGATGAGGAATTTTGATGTTCGACAGCCTTAGCGATCGCCTTGCCGGCGTCTTCGACAAGCTCCGCGGCCGCGGTGCTCTTTCGGAAGACGACGTTCGCTCGGCGATGCGCGAGGTGCGTGTCGCACTGCTCGAGGCCGACGTCGCGCTGCCGGTGGCGCGCGATTTCGTCGACCAGGTCACCGAGCGCGCGGTCGGCGCCGAGGTCATCCGCTCGGTTACGCCGGGCCAGATGGTCGTTAAGATCGTCAACGACGCACTGGTCGAAATGCTGGGTAGCGACACTGCCGAGCTTCACATCGACGTCAATCCGCCCGCCGTGATCATGATGGTCGGCCTTCAGGGTTCGGGCAAGACGACCACCACTGCGAAACTCGCCAAACGACTGGCGGAACGCGAGCGCAAGCGGGTGCTGATGGCCTCGCTCGACGTCGCCCGCCCAGCGGCGCAAGAGCAGCTGGCAGTGCTCGGCCGCCAGGCGAGCGTCGACACGCTGCCGATCGTTGCTGGCCAGACCCCGGTCCAGATTGCCCAGCGCGCGCTGCAGTCGGCAAAATTGCAGGGATATGACGTCCTGCTGCTCGATACTGCGGGCCGCCTCCATGTTGATGACACCTTGATGGCCGAGATGAAGGCGGTCGCTGCCGCCTCCAACCCGGTCGAGACGCTGCTGGTCGTCGACAGCCTGACCGGACAGGACGCGGTCAATGTCGCCAAGGGCTTTGCCGGCGAGGTCGACCTTAGTGGCGTCATTCTGACCCGCATGGACGGCGATGCCCGCGGCGGCGCGGCGCTCAGCATGCGCGCGGTCACCGGCAAGCCGATCAAGTTTGCCGGCGTGGGCGAGGCGATCGACGCACTCGAGGCTTTCCACCCCAGCCGGGTCGCCGGTCGTATCCTCGGAATGGGCGACGTCGTCAGTCTCGTCGAGCGTGCAGCCGAAACGGTTAAGATCGAGGACGCCGAGAAGCTCGCCCGCAAGATGGAGAAGGGCAAGTTCGATCTCGACGACCTGCGCCTCCAGATCAGCCAGATGCAGCGCATGGGCGGGCTTGGCGCGCTGGCCAACATGCTTCCGGGTATGAAGGGCCTGAAGGGTGCTAATGTCGACGACAAGGCGCTGGTGCGGCTTGAGGCGATGATGTCGTCAATGACTGCCAAGGAGCGCGCGCGGCCCGAAATCATCAATGCCAAGCGCAAGATCCGCGTGGCCAAGGGCAGCGGGACCACCGTCCAGGAGGTCAACAAGTTGCTCAAGATGCACCAGGAGATGTCCAACGCGATGAAGCGGCTGAAGAAGCTCGGCGGCTTCGGCAAGCTGGCATCGATGTTTTCCAGTGGCGGTATGGAGAAGGCGCTGGCGGGCGTAGCGCCCGGTGGCCAGCTGCCTGGTGGCTTGCCCGGACTTCCGGGCGGAAGCTCACCATTCAACCTGCCTCCAGGTTTTGACAAGTTTACAAAAAAATAGCGTAATTTACTGAAAGGATAAGAAAAATGGCAGTTGCAATTCGTTTGGCCCGTGGCGGCTCCAAGAAACGCCCTTATTATCGCCTGGTGGTGGCGGACAGCCGCAATTCGCGTGACGGCCGCTTCATCGAGAAGGTCGGCACCTACAATCCCCTGCTGGCGAAGGATTCGCCGGAGCGCGTAAAGCTCGACGCCGATCGCATCGCGCACTGGCTGTCGGTCGGCGCCCAGCCCTCGGACCGCGTCGCCCGCTTCCTCGATGCCGCCGGCATCCGCGAACGCGCCGCGAAGCTTAACCCGAAGAAGGGTGAGCCGGGCGAGAAGGCCAAGGAGCGCGCCGAAGAGCGCGCCAACAAGGCTGCAGAGGCTGCTGAAGCCGCTGCCGCGCCGGCCATTGAGGAAGCCAAGGTTGAAGAGGCCGAGGCGGTAGTCGCCGAGGCGGTCGAGGAAGCAACCGCCGAGCCGACCCCTGAGGCCGAAGCCGTTGCAGAAGCAGTCGCCGAAGAAACTCCGGCCACCGAGGCAGCTGCCGCGGAAGCCGTGACTGAGGCAGAGGAAATCGCCGAAGAGCAGGCCCCGTCGGATACCGCCGACCTGCCGGCAGACGAACCGGTCGCCGAAGAAGCTGCCGTTGAAGCATCGGCGGGCGAAGAAGCCCCGGCCGAGCCGGTTGCCGAGGAAGCAGCCGAAGCTGCTGCCGAGGAATCGGCCGGCGAAGAGAAGGCCAAGTAATCCATGACGTCACCGGCGACCGACAAGCGCGTCGCGCTCGCGGCGGTCGCCGGGGCTCATGGAGTGAAGGGCGAGTTGAGGCTCAAGCTGTTCGCGGACAGCGCCGATAGCCTCGCTCGTCATTCGCATTTGTACGTCGGCGGCCGCGAATTGATCCTCCGTGACGTGAAGGGTGGCGGCAAGACTGCCATCGCCCGCTTCGAAGGGGTCTCTGACCGCTCCGCAGCCGAAGCGCTGCGCGGCCAACTGGTAGAGATCGATCGCGACAAGCTCCCTCCTCTCGAAGAGGGCGAATATTATCACGCCGACCTGATCGGCCTTTCGTGCGTAGACGATAGCGGAAATCCACTCGGCAAGGTCGTCGCGGTCGAGAATTTCGGCGCCGGTGACCTCCTCGAGGTTGAGCGATCCAACGGCCAGCGCTCGCTGATCCCGTTTCGTGAACCCATCGCGCGCCAAGATGGCGAGCGGATCGTCATCGATCCCGAATTCCTAGCGTAGTAGCGGTCGATCCTTCGCCAGATCGTTGCGGATGGTCGTCGCCGCAATTCCTCCCTGGCCCATGGCGTTGCTGATCTGGTCGAGCCCGATGACCAGGTCGCCCGCTGCATAAACCCCTTCGACGCTGGTCCGCATGTGTGCATCGACCCCCGCGCAACCGTCGTCGCCCAGCCGCGCGCCGACCATTTCCGCCAGCTGACAGTGCACGTCCGAACCAAGAGCTGGATAGACGCTGTCGAAGGTAAAATGTCCCTCTGCAGTGTCGACGGTGATGCTGTCATGAGCGATCGCTACCGCCTCTGCCGGCCCATCGACCGTCTTTATGCCTGCCTGATCAAGAGCCACCCGGTCGGCCGCCGAGACCTTCATTGCCTTGTCCGGTGCGATCAGTGTGATGTCCGCGGTATAGCCACGCAGGAACAGCGACTCAGCCACGCCACGACCGCCACTGCCGATCACGCCGATTTTCTTGTCGGTCACCTCATAGCCATCGCAGATTGGGCAGTAGCGGATGAGGCCGCGCGCCAGCGCATCATCATGAAGCGCTTCGTCCATCGGCGGGCGCCGGTTGGTTACTCCTGTCGCAAGCAAGACGGACCTAGCCAGCCATTTTCCTGAGCCCCACTCCGCCTCGAACGGGCCGGCCTCCTCATCCTGGTGGAGGCGGCTGACAAAGCCGTCGGCGATTTTCGCGCCGTAGCGTTGCGCCTGTGCCTTCATCCGCTGGATAAGGTCCTTGCCTGTGATGCCGTCAGGAAAGCCGGCATGGTTGTGCGTGCAGGGAATGGTTGCTGCACGGCTTTTACCGCCGTCAACGACCATGATGTCGAGGTGAAAGCGGGCGAGGTAAATGGCCGCAGTCAGGCCGGCAGGGCCGCCTCCGATCACAAGGCAGTCGAGTGGTTTGTCATCCATCAGGGCCCAATGCCGGGCCTTCCGCGCTTGTTCCCGCTGGGCTAGGAGCGCCGGCCATGAGCTTTCGCGCCACCGTTCTGACGCTCTATCCGGAAATGTTCCCCGGCCCACTTGGCGCGAGCCTCGCCGGGCGAGGGCTGGCGGAGGGCGTGTGGAGTCTCGAAGCGCGGAATATCCGCGACCATGCGATCGACAAGCATCGTACGGTCGACGACACGCCAGCCGGAGGCGGGGCGGGGATGGTGTTGCGTTGCGACGTACTGGCCGCTGCGCTGGACGCGGTCGCCGACGGACGGCCGATGCTGGCGATGACGCCGCGCGGCAAGCCGCTGACCCAGCATCGTGTCCGCGAATTGGCGGCGGGCGAGGGGGCGATCATCCTGTGCGGCCGGTTCGAAGGCTTCGACGAGCGGATCTTCGAAGCAAGGCCGGTAGAACCCGTTTCGATCGGTGATTATGTCCTTTCCGGCGGAGAGCTGGGCGCTATGGCGATGCTTGACGCTTGCGTTCGGCTGCTTCCCGGGATAATGGGCGCGACCTCCAGCGGAGAGGAGGAGAGCTTCGAAGAAGGGCTCCTAGAATATCCGCACTATACCCGACCTGTCGAATGGGAAGGGCGCACGATCCCTGAGGTGCTGCGATCGGGGGATCATGCGAAGATCGCTCAGTGGCGAAAGCAACGTGCGATCGAGGACACACGGCTAAGGCGGCCGGACCTGATCGTGCGCCATGGGGGCGCTCGGGAGGCACCGCCCTCTGGTGCGCAGCGTGAAGATTAGGAAATGACAAGACAATGAACCTGATCCAGACGCTCGAGGCGGAACAAGTCGCCGAGCTCTCCAAGGGTCGCAAGATCCCCGAATTCCGTCCCGGTGACACGCTGCGTGTCGGCGTGAAGGTAGTCGAAGGTGACCGCAGCCGCGTCCAGATGTATGAAGGCGTGTGCATCGCTCGCGCCAACAAGGGCGTGAACTCCAACTTCACCGTCCGCAAGATTTCGTTCGGCGAAGGTGTCGAGCGCGTCTTCCCGCTCTATTCGCCGATCATCGATTCGATCGACGTCGTCCGCCGCGGCGCCGTCCGTCGCGCCAAGCTCTATTATCTCCGCGGCCGCCGCGGCAAGTCGGCGCGTATCGCCGAGCGCCGCGACACGCGACCGGAGAAGGGAAGCAGCGAGGAATAATCATCCTCACTGCTCGTCGATTAAGGGGCGTCCGGAGCGATCCGGGCGCCCTTTTCGCGTTCAAGCGTAATTGACCAGCTCAAACTCGATCCCATTGTGATCGAAGAAGTAAAACCGCCGGCCAGGCTCATAATCGGCATGGGCAAATGGAGCGAGACCGGCTTCGATGACCCGCTGCTCGGCGCCGTCCAGGTCGTCGACGACCAGCCCGACGTGATTAAGGGGTTCACCCTTGGGGTATTGTTGTTCGCCGCCCTCTGCCGGAGCGAATAGGGCCAGGTAAAATGTGTCGTCCCCGACGTGGACGGCGCGCCCTCCATCACGGGCCGGGCCGCTCCAGCGAATCTTCCACCCAAACAGGCGGTTCATCAATTCCGCGCTGCGTTCCGGGTCGGTTACGGTCAAGTTTACATGTTCGATGAAGGCGGTTCGCATGCCGATAATCCTGTGTTGATTGCGTTGCGCCCGATTCGATACAACCTCAATATAAGTTGAGGTCAAGCGCCATGCATAAGAATGATCTGATCACCATTGGGGAGCTCGCTTCCAGAACCGGGCTGAGCGTTTCTGCGATCCGCTTCTACGAGGCCAGGGGACTGGTCGAGCCGATCCGCACGCGCGGCAATCAGCGGCGTTTCCTGAGGTCTGACATCCGGCGACTGTCGTTCGCGATGATCGCCCAGAAGTGCGGACTGACAATCGACGAAATTGCGGCGGAGTTGGCAAAGCTGCCAATGGGCCGAACGCCGACATTGACTGACTGGCAGCGGATTAGCCGCACATTTGTCCAGGACATAGAGCGCCGCATTGCCTTGCTTGAACGGACCCGGGACAAGCTTTGTGAATGCATTGGCTGCGGATGCCTGTCGCTTGAACGTTGCGGGCTCGTCAATCGAGAGGACAGCGCATCGCTCGAAGGACCCGGACCTCGATATGTATTGAGCCGCTGATCCGAGGGTCTTGCGGCTCAACGCCAAGGGCCTATGTGGTCCGGCAAGGAGAACGGGAATGAGTGGTTACCGGGTTGCAGTGGTAGGCGCGACGGGCAACGTCGGACGCGAGATTCTCAATGTGCTCGCGGAGCGGCAATTCCCGCTGGCCGAAGTGGCCGCAGTCGCCAGCGCTCGCTCGACCGGGGACATCATCGACTTTGGCGATACCGGCCAGGAACTGAAGGTCAAGAACCTCGACCACTTCGATTTTGAGGGCTGGGACATGGCGCTGTTCGCCGCCGGCTCGGAAATCTCCAAGGTCCACGTGCCTCGCGCCGCCGCAGCCGGTTGCACGGTGATCGACAATTCGTCGCTCTACCGGATGGACCCGGACGTTCCGCTAATCGTGCCGGAGGTGAACGCCCACGCCATCGACGGCTATCGGGCCAAGAACATCATCGCCAATCCCAACTGCTCGACCGCGCAAATGGTCGTTGCCTTGAAGCCACTCCATGACGTCGCACGGATCAAGCGCGTGGTGGTCGCGACCTATCAGTCGGTCTCCGGCGCTGGAAAGGCCGGCATGGACGAGTTGTTCGAGCAGAGCCGCAATATCTTCGTTGGCGACGCCAATGAGCCCAGGAAGTTCACCAAGCAGATCGCCTTTAACGTCATTCCCCACATCGACAGCTTCCTGGAGGACGGATCGACCAAGGAAGAGTGGAAGATGGTGGTCGAGACCAAAAAGATTCTCGATCCCCGGATCAAGATAAGCGCGACTTGTGTCCGCGTACCGGTTTTCGTCGGTCATTCGGAAGCGGTCAATGTCGAGTTTGAAGAAGAGATCAGCGCAGAGGAGGCACAGGCGATCCTGCGTGAGGCGCCGGGCGTTATGCTGGTCGATAAGCGCGAGGACGGCGGTTACGTCACTCCGGTCGAATGCGTTGGCGATTATGCTACCTTCGTTAGCCGGGTGCGCGAGGACCCGACCGTCGACAGCGGCCTTTCCATGTGGGTGGTAAGCGATAACCTCCGCAAAGGTGCCGCCCTGAACGCGGTGCAGATTGCGGAGTTGCTTGGCCGGCGGCATTTGCAGAAGGCTGCGTAGCGTGCATTCCGGGTCTTGCTTGTGCGGGGCCGTAACTTTCCAGGTCCGATGCGAACTGCAACCGCCTGATGCATGCCATTGCCGTCAATGCCGCAAGACGTCCGGTCATTATTGGGCCTCAACCGATGTCCCTCGGGAAATGCTGACGATCATCGGCGAGGATCGGGTCAGCTGGTATCGGTCCTCCGAGAAGGTGCGGCGCGGATTCTGCGTGAATTGCGGTTCTTCGCTTTTCTGGGATGTCGAAGGGCGGCCACGACTTGCCATCGCGATGGGTGCGTTCGACCAGCCGACGAATACTCACTTGGAAAAACATATCTTCGTCGCGGACAAGGGCGATTATTACGAGATCGCAGACGGCCTTCCTCAGGAAGGGCTGTAACCGCAGGAGACCAAGGTGAGCGAAATGATGACTGGCGGCTGCGCATGCGGCAAGGTTAGGTTCGAAGCCGCCGTTGAGCCGCATGAGGCCTATCTCTGCCACTGCCGAATGTGTCAGCGCTCGACCGGCTCGATTTCAATAGCGTTCGTCAATGCCAAGCTCAGCGACGTACGATGGGCCGGCGAGCCGGATTGGTACGAAAGCTCGCCGATTGCGCGGCGGCCATTTTGCGCTCGATGCGGCACGTCGCTGGGGTTCATGTTCAGCGAAGACGCTGAAAAGATGGACCTGGCGGTGGGCAGCTTCGACGACCCAGCGCCATTCCGCCCCAAGCATCACTTCGGGATCGAAAGCATGCATCGGGCGTGGATCAACACTGAAGGGCTGCCCGAATACCGCTCTGATGAGTATCAGGCCCTGGTCGACAGGTGGGTCGAAGCAGTGGGCAAGATGCCCGAGTAGCAGGGGTTGCGATTGAGCCATGATTGGCGCGGAGACTCATTTTTGGACGGCGTCGGATGGCGTGAAGCTTGCTTGGCGTGAATTGGGCGAAGGTCGGCCGGTTATCCTGGTCCACGGCCTGTTTAGCGATGCCAATACAAATTGGATCAAGTTCGGCCATGCCGAGCGGATCGCGGCTGTTGGCTTCCGCGTGATCATGCCGGACCTCCGCGCGCATGGGCTCAGCGATAAGCCGCAGGATCCCCAGGCATACCCATGCGGCGTACTTGCCCGCGACTTGCATGAGTTCATCGCCCATCTCGACTTGACGGATTTCGACCTTGGCGGTTTCTCGCTGGGCGCAAGAACGACGGTGCAGGCGGTCGGTGAGGGTGAGCGTCCGCGCAAGGCGATCCTCGCCGGCATGGGGCTTGAGGGTCTTAGCGATTGGAATCGGCGTCAGGCCTTCTTCCACGAAGCGATTGCTCAGTTCGATATCGCGCGGCGCGGCGATCCGTGGTGGATGGCGATCCAGTTCATGAAGACGATGAAGGTCGACCGGGTCGCGGCGGGGCTTTTGTTGCGCACCTTTGAGGATGCGCATCCCGAATGGCTCAATGAATTCATGATGCCGACTCTGATTTTGTGTGGTTCGGAAGATCAGGACAATGGCTCGGCGTCCAACCTGGCCGAAGCGCTGCCCAATGCGACCCAAATAACCGTGCCCGGAACGCATATGAGCAGCGTTGCCAAAGCCGAATTCGGAGTGGCATTGGCGGAATGGCTTTCCCCTGCTTGACGTCGGCGCGACGGCGTCACATTCCTCGCCCCACGCGAAAATCATGACGTTCAGGACGAGGAGCCTACCCTTGAAGATACTTGCTGCTTCCGTGTCGCTTGTTGCGCTGTCGCTGGCCGGTTGTGCCACAACTCCGCCGGCCGAAATGGCCGCTTCGGCGCCTGCCGTTGCGGCTGCTGGCGTGCCGGCCGACGCATCGACGGCGACTACATTTCCGCTGACCCCCGACGGCGCCCGCGCATTTGTGGCCCAGGTCGAGAAAGAATTGTTCGATCTCAGCATCATCAGCGGCCGCGCCGCATGGGTCAACGCGACCTACATCACCGACGATACCGACGCCCTCGCCGCATATTTCGGCACGATCGCGACCGAAAAGGGCGTCCAATATGCAGGCGAAGCCGCAAAATATGCCCGCGTCCCCGGTCTCGATTTCGACACGGCGCGAAAGCTCAACATCCTGCGCGGCGCGCTGGTCCTTCCGGCCCCGACCACCCCGGGCGCGGCGAATGAGCTCAACACCATCGCCACCCGGCTCCAGTCGACCTACGGCAAGGGCCGCGCCAGCCTGCACGGCAAGCCGCTGACCGGCGATGACGTCGAGGCGCAGATGGGCACAAACCGCAATCCGGCAGAGCTCGCCGAGATGTGGCGCACGTGGCACGAGAATGTCGGCCGGCCGATGCGAACTGACTATACCCGCCTGGTCGAACTGGCGAATGCGGGCGCCAAGGACCTGGGCTATGCCGACACCGGCGCAATGTGGCGCTCGCAATATGACATGACGCCGGAACAGTTCGCGACGATGTACGATCGACTGTGGTCGGAGGTGAAGCCGCTTTACGACGACCTTCACTGCTACACCCGGACCAAGCTCAACCAGAAATATGGCAATGCCGTGCAACCGGCGACCGGCCCGATCCGCGCCGACCTTCTCGGCAATATGTGGGCGCAGGAATGGGGTAACATCTATGACATCGTCGCCCCCAAGGGCGCGGGCGACGTCGGCTATGACGTGACCGAGCTGCTTGAAGCCAAGAAGAAGTCGCCTGTCGACATGGTCCGGATTGGCGAAGGTTTTTACAAATCGCTCGGCTTAGCGCCGCTTCCGGCCAGCTTCTGGGATCGCAGCCAGATCACTCGTCCGCGTGATCGCGAAGTGGTTTGCCATGCCTCGGCGTGGGACCTCGACAACAAGGACGATCTGCGCATCAAGATGTGCACCAAGGTCAATGGCGACGACTTCGTCACTATCCATCACGAGCTTGGACACAATTATTACCAGCGTGCCTACAATCAGCAGCCCTATCTCTACCTGAATGGGGCCAATGACGGCTTCCACGAGGCGATCGGCGATTTCATCGCCCTTTCGATCACGCCCGAATATCTGACCCAGATTGGCCTCCTCGACCGATCGAAGGTTCCGTCGGCCGACAAGGACACCGGCCTTCTGCTTCGGCAAGCCATGGATAAGGTCGCCTTCCTGCCGTTCGGACTGATGGTCGATAAATGGCGCTGGGGCGTGTTCGACGGTTCAATTACGCCGGCCAATTACAACCAGGCGTGGGCCGACCTGAAACGCCAATATCAGGGCATTACTCCGCCCGTCGCTCGCAGCGAGGCGGACTTCGATCCGGGCGCCAAGTTCCACATTCCCGGCAACACACCATATGCGCGCTACTTCCTCGCGCGGCTGCTTCAGTTCCAATTTTACAAGGCTGCTTGCGACATGTCCGGTTGGAAGGGGCCGCTGCACCGTTGCAGCTTCTATGGCAACAAGGAGGTAGGGCAGCGGCTGAACGCGATGCTGGCGATGGGCGCATCCAAACCCTGGCCCGACGCTCTCGAGGCTTTCACCGGTAGCCGCGATATTTCGGGCAAGCCGATGCTCGAATATTTCGCCCCGCTGCAGGCGTGGCTCAAACAGCAGAACGCGGGCAAGCAGTGCGGATGGTGATTTAAGTCGCAAAGAAAGGGGAGCGGCCATTCGGCGCGCTCCCCTTTTGATTTTGACTTAGCTGACCGTTGGAATGCCGGGCTGAGTTTCCTGTCGAGCCACATTGCGCGGCACTTTGGATTTCCTGCCTGTCTCCTTCAGGGTCAAGGCTTCCTCGCTAATCTCTTCTTGGGAGCGAGTGTTTCCCATCCGCTCTGCCTTGAGCTCGCTCAAGCGGTCCATTCCACTGCTGAACGCTTCACCGATCTGCCCGCGCCGGGACCAGAGAAAAGCGCCCGCTGCAGCTACACCTGCCGCAACCGCGACGCCGGCCAGTGGCCTTTCGTACGCAGCACTCATGAAACTCCCATTATCGAAACGGCCTTTTGAATCTCTTTTTCTCGCCATCTTACTCTCCTTTACCGCCCCCTCATCATCAACGCGCCAGCAAGGCCCGCGTTGCTGTTGAAAGGCAGGGGGAAGAGACGACGCGACGAACGTCAGAGCTGGCCGAGCATGGTCTCCGCGCTGGAAGCCGAATATTCCCCGGGAGCTTCGACATTGAGCTGCTCGACCACACCGTCATTGACGATCATCGAATAGCGCTGGCTGCGCTTGCCCATGCCGAACTTGGACGCGTCCATGGTTAGCCCAAGCGCCTCGGCAAATTCACCGTTGCCATCAGCGAGCATCGTGATGTCTTCGGAGCCTTGGTCCTTGTTCCATGCGCCCAGCACGAACGCATCGTTGACGCTGGTTGCAACGATTTCATCGACGCCCTTGCCCTTCAGCTCGGCGGCTTTTTCAACATAGGAGGGGAGGTGGCGTGCCGAGCAGGTCGGTGTGTAAGCACCGGGGACAGCGAACATCGCGACCCGCTTGCCAGCGAAATAGTCGCCACTCTTGACCGGTATCGGGCCTTCCGGCGTCGCAAGGGTCAGGGGAACATCGGGAATGCGGTCGCCGACCTGGATGGCCATCGGGAAATCTCCTGCAAAAGGTCAGGCCGGGACATAGGCACGGCGCGTGACACTCTCAAGGCTTGCGACCGAGGCGGTCGAGGCGCATTTTCAGCGCATGGAGAGTCCCCGCTTCCTGTCGGGCAAGCTGCTGCTGGCGATGCCGGGCATTGGCGACCCGCGCTTTGAGCATGCTGTCATTGCCATGTGCGTGCATGACGAAAATGGCGCAGTCGGCATCGGTATAGGCCACCAACGCGCCGGGATCGGAGTGCGTGGCCTGCTCGAGCAACTGGGCATTGATCCGGGCGAGACGCCAGATACGCCAGTGCTTCACGGCGGACCAGTCGAGCCGGGCAGGGGCTTTGTCCTCCACAGCGACGATTGGGGCGGCCAGGATACGATCGCAGTGACGGGACTCGGCGCACTGACCGGCACGATCGACGTGCTTAAGGCCATTGCGGAAGGGCGGGGCCCGAGCCGCTATTTGATCGCACTCGGTTACGCCGGTTGGGGCGAGGGCCAGCTAGACGAGGAAATGACTCGACCAGGCTGGTTCGCAGCCGATGGGCGGCAGCAAATTTTGTTCGAAACGCCGACCGCGGAACGCTGGGAAGCGACGTTCAAAGCCGAAGGCATCGATCCCCGCCTGCTCGACAGCGGCGCTGGAGCGGCCTGATGTTTGCTTTTGCCTTGCTGCGAAGGTAGGGGCGGCGCGACTTTCTTTCTTCGGAGAATTGCCCCGTGGCCACCCCCGCCAACACCCTTACTCGCGACTATCTGGTCAAGGACATCAGCCTTGCGAAATTCGGTCGCAAGGAAATCGATATCGCCGAAACCGAGATGCCGGGCCTGATGGCGCTGCGTGCCGAATATGGCGCATCAAAGCCGCTTAAGGGCGCCCGCATCACTGGCTCGCTGCACATGACGATCCAGACCGCGGTGCTGATCGAAACACTGACCGCGCTCGGCGCCGAGGTGCGCTGGGCATCATGCAACATCTTCTCGACGCAGGACCATGCCGCCGCGGCGATCGCGGCGTCGGGTGTCCCGGTGTTTGCAGTCAAGGGAGAGACGCTCGAGGAATATTGGGACTATGCCGCCCGCATCTTCGACTGGGGCCAGGACCAGACTTGCAACATGATCCTCGACGACGGCGGCGATGCCACCATGTTCGCTCTGTGGGGTGCCAGGGTCGAGGCGGGCGAGACGCTGTTCGCGCCGCAGAACGAGGAAGAAGAGATTTTCGCGGCGACGCTGAAGCGCTTCCTCGCCGAGCGGCCGGGCTACCTGACCAAGACGGTTGAGGCGATCAAGGGCGTCAGCGAAGAGACCACCACTGGCGTCCACCGCCTCTACGAACTCGCCAAGCAGGGCAAGCTCCCGTTCCCGGCGATCAACGTCAATGACAGCGTGACCAAGTCGAAGTTCGACAATCTCTACGGCTGCAAGGAAAGTCTGGTCGACGCCATCCGCCGCGCGACCGACGTCATGCTTGCCGGCAAGGTCGCGACGGTCGCCGGCTTCGGTGACGTCGGCAAAGGCTCAGCGGCCTCGCTCCGCAACGGCGGCGCTCGCGTTCTGGTAACCGAAGTCGACCCGATCTGCGCCCTGCAGGCGGCGATGGAGGGCTATGAAGTCGTAACGATGGAGGAGGCCGCCAAGCGCGCCGACATCTTCGTCACCGCGACCGGCAACATGGACGTCATCACGCTCGATCATATGCGCGACATGAAGGACATGGCGATCGTCTGCAACATCGGCCATTTCGACAGTGAGATTCAGATCGGCGCGTTGGCCAACATGAAGTGGGACGAGATCAAGCCGCAGGTCGACGAAGTCACCTTTCCCGACGGCAAGCGCATCATCGTTCTGTCGAAGGGCCGACTGGTCAACCTTGGCAATGCCACCGGCCACCCCAGCTTCGTCATGTCGTCGAGCTTTACCAACCAGGTGCTTGCGCAGATTGAGCTGTGGACCAAGTCCGATCAGTATCAGAATGACGTCTATGTCTTGCCCAAGCACCTCGATGAAAAAGTCGCGGCGCTTCATCTCGACAAGCTGGGTGTCAAGCTGACGAAGCTCAGCGACAAGCAGGCCGCCTATATTGGCGTGACCCCGCAAGGCCCGTTCAAGCCCGATCACTATCGCTACTAAAATAGGCTAATATTGCAGCGGACGCTCTCGGATCCATCGGCTGGCGAGGAATTTCTCGCCAGCCGTTACTGGCAGACCCGAATGCTGCGAGTTGAGGTCGGGGCGGCCGTCGGCATCCGCATTGCGGAACAAGAGGCCATCGCCTTTGCGCCCTTTTACCTTGATGTCGGGCTTGGCGAAGTGAGTTTCGCCGCCCTCGAAATCGTCATTGAGGTAGACTAGGAAAGTAAGGACGCGTTGGTTGTCGGCATTGCCGATGGCATCGAAATGAGCTCGATATTCCTGTCCAGGCCGATAGCGAAGTATCTGGAGCGGCTCTCCCTGTTTGACGTGAGTTCCGCTGGCAGCGGCAAGCCGGCGGCAAAGCGCATGGATTGCCGGGCTTTCCGACACTAGCGGAAAGCCTGTCGCGTCCGATGTTCGGATCGGATTTGGTACCAGCTCGCCTGTCTGTGGGTCGACTACCGTTGACGGCACCATGCCCGGCATGGCGCGCGCGATCAGGAAATCGCATTCGGCGTCGGTAAACAGCGATCGATACATGACCACATCTGGTGAGTTAGAGATCCGATCCGCCGAAAAGGTGCCGAGTGGGTCGCCCTCACTAGAAAGCCGCATTTCTGAAATCAGCTGCAGTTCCCGCCCAGCTTCCGGGTCCGACCGTGAGGCGAGCTCGAGCAGTTCAATAGCCTTGTTCCAGTCGGCCGGTCCGCCAGTCCCGCTAGCCATAAACGCCCGGTATATGGCGGCGGCCGTCTCGCTTCCCGCGATGGCTGCGCGGTGAAAAAGGTCGCGCGAGAGCGGCAGGTCGCGATTTACGATCTTTCCCGCCAGGCAAAGGTTCGCGAGATATTCGAGCGCGCCCGGGTCGTTGCGGGATGCGGCCTGGCCAAGCAGGTCCATCGCACGCTGGGGCTGTCCCGAGTGGAACAGCCTTTGCGCTTCTTCAACGACGTTGCTCGTCATTCAATCTTGTTGGCAGGCCGCCCGCCGCATCGCCACAAAAAAAAGGGCCGGAGCATATAGCCCCGGCCCGGAAGTTAACGTTGGTTGGGCCTGACTTAGAATTGGGCATTGAAACCGGCATAGAAGGTGCGGCCGCGGACATCGTAGATGGCGGCATTGCCGGTGCCACGATCCGTGATGCCGCCGGTACCAGTGCCGGCCAATCCAAGCGGCGGGTGCGTATCGAGCAGGTTGTCGACGCCAACATAGAAGTTGAAGTCGCGGCCGATGCCACCGCCGTTCTTGAGGTCCCATTCCAGCCGGATGTCGTGATAGAATGTTGCCTGATATTTCCGAATATCGGCAAAGTCCTCGTTGAACGGCGGGCAGCCGCTCGTGGAGCATGCCCCAGATAGCTCATTGAAGTCTTCATAAGCACCCGTCCACATCGGCCCGATATACCGCATCTGGTAACCGAGGGTGATCGGTCCCTTGGTCAGATCGACATTCCACTGGAATTCATCCTTGGGATCGCCGAGCTCCCCGAGAATCCGGTTCTCGAAGTCCGGAAGCGTCGGGTTCTCGTAATTGCTGATCTTCAGATTGTGGGTGTAGATCAGGTTAGTGTTGAGCTTGGCAAAGCCCGCGATGTCAGTGCGATAAGACGCATTGACGTCGATCCCCTTACGCTCGCGGGCGGCGAAGTTTACGCCGGCCGAGAGTAGCGAGTTGGCGAGGATGTGGAACGGAAGCGTCGATCCGCCCGGCGACGTCGCCGGTGTCGCAGTGGCCCCGTTCCGCTCGAACAGCGCACAGAAGGGGTTGCTCAAGCTCGGCTGATCGTAGCAGTTGTTCGCGATCGCCTGCGCGGAAAGCGAGACGATGACGTCCTTAACCTTGATCTTGTACCAGTCGACGCTGATCGACAGGCCAGGAACGAACCGCGGCTGGATGACAGCTCCGACCGTATAGGAGTCCGAAGTCTCCGGCTTGAGGTCCGGGTTGCTACCGCTGAGGATTGGCAGGGAGTAGCCACCGTTCGTCAGGAGCGCGAGCTGGGCTGCACTAAACTGCGAATTGCAGTTTGCCGTACGGTTGGGATTGTTGGCGATTGCCCCGGATGAGCAGGGATCGACGAAGCCCGGCGCGAAGTTCGGAACCACCGGGAAGCCAGTCTCCGAAAGGTTCGGAGCCCGAACTGCGCGGCTGTAGTTGGCGCGGAACCGGATATCCTGAATCGGGGCCCAGTCAGCCCCTGCATTATAGGCCCAGACGGTACCCGCGCCGCCCTTGTAATCGGCAACGCGAGCAGCTCCGCTCACGGTCAGCTCTTCAAAGAAGGGCGTGTCCTTCAGGATCGGCACCTGAATTTCGCCAAACGCTTCCTTCACCTTGAATGCAGCCGGATCGAAAATGCCGACCACGACGGCGTTCGTGGCGCCCTCCACGATGAACGGATCGTTCTTGTAGTTGGCCTTTTCCTTCCGGTATTCGGCGCCGAGCGCGAACCGAATTGGACCGCCTGGCAGTTCGAACAGCTGGCTGGAGTCGCCCGAAACGAAGCCGTTGAGGACGAACTGGCTGAGCGAAGCGTGGTTCGTCGCGTCATAGCTGAAGTAGTTGACTGCAGCGCTATTATCCTGGCCGCCGAACGGATTGTAAGGAACGCAGGCGGCAATATCGGCTGCAAGACGAGCAGGTCCGGTGGGCGTGAAGGGGACCGCAGCTGTCGGATCAAACTGCGAGCGGCACTGGATTTGCCCTGTGACCGGATTCCGGCCCGCGTCGAGCGACAGCAGGAAGCGCTGGCGATCGAGGTAGCCGAAGGTCGTCGTCTTCTCCTTGAACTTTCCGTAGTTGGCGGAAAGCTCGTAGTTCCAATCCTCGTTAAAGGTGCCGCGAGCGCCGACGACGATGCGATGTGTATCACGACGGAAATGTTCGTCGCGAATGCCGGCATCGAGCAGCTGGCGGGACAGAACGAAGCGGTAGGACCCATTGGCGATTTGGGTCAAATCCGTCGCATCGAGCCGACCGTTCGTTACGGGATTTGGATTTGCCGAATTACAGACCGCCGTGAGGCCTACCTTACAGCCCGACGCCAGTATGGCATTGGTGATGAAGGTCTGTTCCGCCGAGCTCAGGAAGGGGTTGTCGAGACGGATACGCTCGCGACTGTCAAACTGGGTCCTCTGGCCCTGGATGAACGAAGGACCGGCGTTCGAACCCTGCGCAGTAACCCGGTTCCACTTGGCCTCGAAGAATGGCTCAAACGCGTCGCTGACCGTGAAGTGACCGAGCGCGTTAAAGTTATAGCGCTGCATCTCAGGGATGACTGAAAGGATTTCGCCCTCACGGCCGGTTTGGCCATTGCCGCCGATGATACCGCCGGTCGGGCCTTGACCGAAGCGGGTTCCAGTCTGCGCAAAGAGGTCGCCCTGCTGGTCGAAAAGATAGGTGCAGCTATATGCGGTTCCGCTCGACGGAGCGCCAGACGCAATGCCGCGGCCGCAAGCGGGATTGGTGATCGCCGGGTTCGAATCCTGCGTAATCGGGATGAGGCCGAAACGGTGGATCGTCGAGCTGCGGATATCCCGAAGGAAAGTGCGATCCGGAATGCCGTCGCTGCCGTTCGGCGCGCCGCCCGGGTCTACGTCGGTTACGACCAGGCCGTTAACGGTTCGGAGCCAGGGAATTTCGGATCCAAAGACGCGCCGCTGATTGAAATATTCGCCATGAACGGTGATGTTCGCTCGGTCGTCGGCGAAGTTGTGGCCATACAAGGCCGAGACATATTGGTTGCCGCCGAAACCTCGTCCGGAGACGCCGGCCTGTCCGCGCACCTGCAGGCCCTCATAATCGCGCCTCAAGATGAAATTGACCACGCCCGCGATCGCGTCGGAGCCGTAGATGGCCGAATTGCCGCCGGTCACGATATCAACGCGCTCGACCAGATCGCTTGGGATCGTGTTGACGTCCGGAGACACCGCGTTGTTGAGAATGTCGGCGGCGACGTGACGGCGTCCGTTGACCAGTACGAGAGTGCGAACCGTTCCCAGGCCGCGAAGATCGAGGAGGTTGAGACCCGCAACCCCTACGCCAAGACCGGGGTTTGACTGCGCAAATGTTGTGCGCAGCTGCGGCAACTCATTGAGTGCGTCGCCGATATTGTTCTGACCCTGCTTCAACAGCGATTCGCCGCCGATGGAAGTAATCGGAACGGTCGATTCAAGATTGGGCCGGCGAATGCGCGATCCGGTAACAACAATGGCGTTGGGCTCGTCGGCCTCAGGAGTCGTGCCCGATTCGATGGCCACTTCGCTGGTTGGCGCGGGAGCCGGCTCGGCTGCCACCTCGGCGGTGGGGGCGGGCGCCAGTTCGGCCAGCTCCGTCACTTCTTGGGCAAACGCCGGATTGGCCATCGCGAACGCAAAGCCACAGGCTGCAAAAGTCCTGAGCGCGGTTGCGCCCAACAGCATCTTCTTAGTCATTTATGGGAACCCCTGATACGAATAGTGGGGGCTCTAATCTTCAAAACCGCGACAATTTCAACTGGGCAAGAATAAGCGCAATTCATTCCTCCATGCCCTGTAGCATGAAAGTCACATGCAGTGGCGCAAAGGCTAATTCTGGAAATTAATCGTAATCAAAAACATTGAATACTGTGAGTTAATCTGTGAGTCGATCCCGATCTCAGTTGTGTGCGCGATTTACCGAACGAGATCATGCGGAACAGCAGGATATTCATCGGCGATTGAGCCCAATACTCGCTTCAACGGACCTAGCCAGGGCTCGAAAGCCCGCCATTGGTCGACCCCTTCGCGATTGATGGGGCGGCGGACTTGCTCGGAGCTGGACGTGCGAACGGCGCGTCGACTCTCATGGAAATTGAGGCATCGCTCGTCGAAAGGAAGCTCCAACCTGTCCAGTAGCTTTTGTATCTCCCCTTCAGAATCCGCCACCAAATCCTCGTGAATGACCCTGATGATACGGCCCGGCATGATCCGGTCGAAATGCTCCATCATCCTAACATAGTCGGCATAAAGGGAGCCGATATCGGCGAGGTCGTAGCTAAAATCCTGACCGCGTGCGAAATTCTGGCGAAAGAGCGACAATCCGCAGGCTAGGGGATGACGACGTGCGTCGATAATCTTCGCATTCGGCAAGATCGTCAAGATCATCCCGATATGCAGCCAGTTGTTCGGCATTTTATCGGTGAAGAAGGGCTTGTCGGATTGGCGGCGAAGCCTCGTGCCCCAAAGATACCCCTGGCCCAACTTGCCTAGTTCGACGGGCGGTAGGGCTGCTAACCGCGCCAGATAATTGCTGTCTTCGAAGCCAGCATGCCTCCCATCGCCAAGCCATCTGGCAATTGCAGGCAGGTCGCCCAATTCCATCGTACCCTCTACATCGCGATGGCAGGACAGGATCTGCTCGATCAGCGTGGAACCAGCGCGGGGCATGCCAAGAATGAATATGGGGTCGTTTCCATCGAACCCGGCTCCTCGGCGAGACTCAAAGAACCCGACGTCGAATAGCTGCAACGAGGCATCGACATGCCGTGAAACTGCAGCTCGATCATGTCCCGAAGTTGCAGACTTCAGCCGATTGGCTTCGGCATATTGCTCAAAGGAACGATCGAACCGGCCGGCCTGCTCGAGCGCGCGCCCCAATGCGAAATGAATGCTACTTCGATTGTTCTCATCAGGGATATCGCCCTCAAGCACCTTTTCCAGCTGAGCGATGTCCTCATCGCGCAAAGGCCGTGTCTTCAAGTCCGCGAGCGCCCACCAAGCGGCGCCCGAGTCAGGTCGAAGTTCAATGGCACGACGATAGGCCGCAACCGCTTCGTCCTGTGAGCCGACAGTGCGGAGGACATGTCCGTAGCTGGTCCAATTCTCCGGAGCATCGGGGAATTTGGCGACAACCTTTTCATAGACTTCCAGGGCCTCCGCATATTGCGCCTCGCCGGTCGGCAGGATGACGCTTGCGCGGGATTCGCCTGATGCTGCGTCTTGCCGGGCTGCGCTCACTTTCTCCAGCAATTCGCGCGCACGAACATAGTCAGGCGCAACTTGTAACGCTTTGCGGGCGAAGGAGTCCGCGGCGTCCAGATGACCGGTCCTGGCACCCACCTCGGCGAGAAGCCGAAGAGCCGCGGCATCATCCGGGTATTCTTTGAGATGGGGCCTAAGCAGCTTCTCGGCCCTATCCAGCCGGCCGTCGGCTAATGCCATGGTGGCCTGAAAGATGTCCGGGTGCAGCAACGACAGCTCGATCGCCTGCGATTCCGCCAATCGAGCACCTTCGATGTCGCCGAGTTGACGAAGCGCCATTCCGAGCAGTCGATGTGCTTCGGCGCAATCTTCGTCGCCTTCAATCACTTCGTGGGCCTGCTCGGCAGCCTCTTGATACTGACCATTGCGCAAAAGGTGACGCGCGTTGGCAAGTGCCTTAGTCTTGCTGCCTACCTCGTCCGTTAACTTGCTATCCATTCCGATCCTTAATTCCAATTCTCCGGCACGTTCGGATAGCATTGGAGCACAGAGCCCAGTGCCTCTTTGAGCGGTCCCAGCCACGGGTCATAGGGCCGCCATTGATCGATTCCAGCGTCGGTAATTGGCTGCCGCACCTGTTCAGAACTCGACGTCTTTACCGCCCGAGGATTTTTGTGAAACTCGAGGCAAGCAGCGTCGAACGGCAGATCAAGGTAATCCAGCAGTCGCCGAACCTCGCGGTCGGTGTCGGTCACCAGATGCTCGTAGATCACGCGATGCACCATGCCCGGCAGGACGCGATCGAAATGGGCGAGCATTCGGACATATGATCGATAATAGTCGCCCAGTTCGGCCAGGTCGTAGCTGAACTCTCCGCTGTCGGCGAAGAGTTGCCGGAAATTCGACCAGCAACAATCCATGGGGTTGCGCCGGACGTCGATGATCTTGGCGTTGGGCAGGGCGAGTTTGATCAGTGGAAGGTAAAGCCAGTTGCGCGGCATCTTGTCGATGAAACGAGGCCGATTGCTGTGACGATGCTTGTCGGCATTCCACAGATAGGCTCCGCCAATGCTATCCAATTTCGGGGAGGGAAGGTTTGCGATCGCATCAACAAACTTGCTTGGCTCAATCCCTGCTTTCCTCCCCTCTGAAAGCAAGCTGGCGAGATTGCCAAGATATACGAGCTCTTCAGTGCCTTCTATGGACGGATGGGAGGCAAGGATCTGCTCGATTAAGGTCGACCCCGACCTTGGCATTCCAACAATGAAGATGGGGTCTTTAGCCTCGTGCCCCGACCTGCCATGTGCGGAGAAATACTCCCGTGTGAAAACTTCTTCACATCGCTGAACATGATTGCCAATGGCCGAGGCGTGGGTCTTGAGGGATTTGTGCTTTAGCGAATTGCCAGCGGAATATTCTTTGAAGGCCTCTTCGTATCTTCCGGCGTCGCCCAAGGCTTTGCCCAAAGCGAAGTGCAGACCGATCTCATCGGCGCCGGCAAGGGTGCTGGAGTCGAGACAGGCCCGCATCGCTGCCATGTCGGTTTCGCTGATTTTGGCCGTCTTCAAGTCGGCCAGACTCCACCAGGCTTCCCCGTAACTTGGGTTCAGTTCAATGGCCTTTCGATAGGCCGAGACACTGTCGCCCTGGCGCCCCGCAATGCGCAGAACATGTCCATACCCCAACCAGATCTGCGGGTTGCGAGGCTGCTTCTCAAGCGCTTCCTCGTTAAGCCGTATTGCCGTCCGGAACTCCTCTTCCCCTTCGGGTATCGTCGGCGGTCTGCTGGCGTCAGGCGCAAAAGCGCGTGCCTGTCTTTCAATCAGATCTTCAAAGTCGGCTTTGGCCCTGGAAAAGTTCGGAGCCAATGCAAGTGCGCGCCAAAGGAGACGTTCGGCGCGGTCCAGATGTCCTGCCTCGACGGCCATTTTGGCGAGAAGCCGGAGGCCTTCGGGATCGTTCGGCGTATCGTCGAGATATTGCCGAAGCAGGCTTTCCGCATCCTCTAGTCTGTTTGATGATAAAAGCTTTTTGACTTGGGCCAGCACGGGGTCGGCGGCAGAAACCCGAAGCCCTTCTCGTTCTGCTATCTCGGCTTCAGAAAGCAAATCGAGCACTCGCAACGCCGCAGCCAGGATTAAATGCGCTTCGGCGATGCCTGGCTCTGCCTGAATAATTGCACGCGCCTGTCCTGCAGCTGCGTCAGGATGCGTCGCAAGAAGTCTACGCGCATTGGCCAGCGCGTCTCCGACACTGGTGGTTGGTTGTGCTGCTGCTGTTGTCATGCGGTTCCATCAACACGCTAGGCGCGCGGAAATAAAGGAAATTTTTGGCATTCAGATAGAAGGACCCGGCTGTCCTTATCTAATCCAAAGAAAAGGGGGCCGAGCATAGGCCCGGCCCCATAATCTTACGCCTTGGGCAATCAGAACTTCGCCACGACGCCTGCGTACATAAAGCGGCCGATATTGCGATAGATACCGCTTCCGCCGCCAATGCCGGTTTGGCCCTTCGGAGGCAGATTGTTGGTAAGGTCATCAATGCCGAGGTAGAAATTGAAGCCTGGTTTGATGTCAATCTGCGCGCGAATGTCGTGGTAGAATTGCGGGCTGTAAAAACGGTCCTCGGCCCAGTCGGGGTCTTCTGGGTCGCGGCCCTGCTTGCTGAAGAAGAATTCATAGGCCGCGCCATTCAGCAGCATCTTGCCGAGATAGCGCATCTGGTAGCCGAAGGTGAATCTCCCCGTCTTCAGGCTGGTATTCCAGTTGAACGCATCCTTGGGATCGCCGAGTTCCAGATTGAGCTGATCAGCGAAATTTGGATCGGTCGGATCAAGGAACTGGTCGTTCTGGAACACGTGAGTGTAGATGACCTGCGTGTTGAGCAACCCAACATTGCCGATCTGGTGCCGGTAGGATGCGTCGACATCGATCCCTCGGACCTGCAGTTTTGCGTAATTGAGCGGAACGAGTTGCAGGCTGTTTTCCAGGATCCGCCCCGGGATCTCACCGCGAGGACCGCCCCCAGGTCCCGCTCGCTCGAACAATGAGCAGAACTGATTGTTGAGGTCAGGTAAGTCGTAGCAAGCGTTTATCGCGTCCTGCGCCGAAGGTGAAGTGATGACGTCGTACACCCTGATGTTGTAATAGTCGACCGACACAGCGAAGCCCGGCAGGAAGCGTGGCTGTGCTACTCCGCCAACCGTGAACGAGTTCGAGGTTTCCGGCTTGAGGTCCGAATTACCGCCCGACAGGAAGCCCAGTGATGCAGTATAATTATAGTTGAAGCCCACTGGCACGCCGGCCGCCAAACAGTTCGCCGCGCGGGTTGCCGAGCCTGACCCGATCTGGTCATTGTCGCATGGATCGGCGAAGCCGGGCGAGAAGTTTTGCCCGAGCGGAGTGTAAGCGTCAGCAAGGCTGGGAGCACGCACGGCGCGCGACCAGTTAACCCGGAAGCGAATGTCGGGGATCGGAGCAAGTTCCCCGCCAATATTCCACGCCCAGACGCCACCGAACGTCTTATATTTCGCGTAACGGGCAGCACCCGAGACAGTCAGTTCGTCGATTAGCTGACCTTTCAGGATGGGCAGCCGAAGTTCGCCGAAGACTTCATTCACCTTGAAAGTCGGCGGAGTGAAGTCTGGAATGGCATTGTAGAAAGTCATGCCGGCCGAGGTGAACTCGTCCTGCTTGTAGCTGACATCGTTTGACCGGTGCTCACCGCCGATGGCAAAGCCGATCGGCCCGCCCGGCAGGTTCAGGAACTGGCTGGTATCGCCCGACATGAAGCCGTTTATGACGAATTCCTTAATCCAGCCCTTGGCCAACGAGTCTTGAAGGACGTAGTTCTTCGCTGCCTGACTGATATTGCCGGAGCCGAATGGATTTAGCGGGACGCACGCCGCCACGTCCCCAGCGAGCTGGCCCGCGGCGAATGCCGGATCGAGGTTGTTGAGCAACGGCTGTGCGGCCGTCGGATCAAGTTTCGAACGGCAGACGATGTTGCCGTTGGCCGGTCCGCCATTAAAAACACCCTCGTCAACCGTATCAACCGCAAGTAGGTAGCGCTGCAGATTGACGTTACCCAGAATCCGGGTTTTTTCCTTCAGTTTGCCGTAGTTGAGCGAGACTTCGTACGACCAATCTTCATTGAAATCCCCGCGAACGCCGCCGACGATGCGGAACGTGTCGCGGCGAGCTTTCTCCTCGCGATTTCCTAGGTCGACGTAATTGCGGAACATGTAGAAGTACGACAGTCCGTTATCCTCCAGGAGCGTACGTGCCTGGTCGCTAAGATATGGATTGTCCGTGAAGAGAGCTTCACGATCGAAACCGGCGAGCGGTCCGTCCTGCCAGATTTCGCCAATGGCCGGCGCGAAAAACGGGCCAGACGCATTGCCGAAAGATTCGGTGCGGACCCACTTCGCTTCGACAAACGGCACGAGCGCTGGCGAAACTTCATAATGTCCGATCAGGTTGATCGCATAGCGGTCCAGTTTAGGCGACAGGCCGAACTGCTTCCCGTCACGGAAATTGTTACCGTTGCCGCCGATAAATGAGCCGAAATAGCTCACGCCGACCCGTTGCCCTGTAATCGGCACCAACGAACCATCGGATTGGAACTTATAGGGAACGGTGAAATAACCTGACCCGCCAATCAATGGGTCGGCGGGATCGAGGGCTTGGCAGCAGAAATACATCGCGCCGCCATTGGTGTAGAGTGCGCTGCGAATATTCTCGAAGAAGACCCGATCGGGCGTGCCGTCCGATGGCGCGCTGGCCGGATCGGTATCAACTCTCACATAGCCGCACTGCGTGCTGAAACATTTACCACGCTGCGAAGCGTAGAAGTCCTCCTGCCGAGCATATTCGAGATTGACTGCGACATTGCCCCGATTGTCAGCGAAATTTGTACCCGCGAGCACGCTCACATAATAATTGCCGGCATCGCCATATTTGCTGACGCCGCCCTGACCGCGAAGCTGGACGCCCTCATAGTCGTCCTTCAGGATGAAGTTGACGACGCCGGCGATCGCGTCCGAACCGTAGATGGCCGAGTTGCCGCCGGTTACGACGTCGACGCGCTCGATCAGATCGGTTGGAATGGTGTTGGTATCGACTTCGACGGCGTTGCCGAGGATGTTCGACGCAACGTGGCGGCGGCCATTGACCAGGACGAGCGTGCGCTGCGTTCCCAGGCCGCGGAGATCGAGCAGGTTGAGGCCCGAAGTGCCGAGGAAGCGGGTGGAATTCGCCGTGCTGAACGTGCTGCGAAGGGCCGGCAGTTCGTTGAGGACGTCGCCGACCGAAGTCTGACCCGTCTCGAAAAATTCGCCGCCCGATACGGATATTACCGGGACGACAGACTCCAGATTCGGGCGCCTGATGCGAGAACCGGTGACAACGATCGTACCTTCGGCGGACTCAAAATCTTCGGTCACCGTGGGTTCTTGATCGGGAGCGGCTGCAACCGGCGCGGATGCCTCCGGGGCGGCTGTCTCCGGGGCGGCTTCAGGTGCCGTTTGCGCCAATGCCGGGCTGCCCACCAGAGCGGCGATCGACGCACCGAGCATCAAGCTCGCGCGGATATAGGTACTGCTGTCGTTCCGGAAACTCATGCTGACATCCCCTTTGGCCACCCTGACGGACGCATTTGCGTTAGATAAACGTGGGTTAATTTCTTCAATGTGGGCGCGGCGAAGTCAACGGGCCCAGATATGTCATTGGACGGCTGTGGCATTTTTGCGACATCATTGCCCCGGCCGAGCTTGTGTCGCGCCACCGGTTTTCTATGAAGCATTGATGGGGTTGCAGCGGTCAAAAGTCCTGAACATGGCAATGGTCGATGGTCAGTAGCGCAAAGGCCGCGGCGGCGATCATCATCATCGCGGCACTTTGGCTCGCTTTTGCTGCGATTCTGGCAATTCTCGCTGCCCGCCGAATGCGGCGGGCGCATTCAGTGCTTAGCGCCGCGCGCGCTATGCGTTCGCTGCTCGATGCCGCTCCGGCGCGGGCGATGCTCGTGCATCCGGATGGTAAGATAGAAGCCGACGCTCAGCTGGTTCGCGATTTGGGCTTGGGCGAAGCTCCGCAACGACTGGAACAGCTTGGCGGCGAGAAGGCGGGAATAGATCAGGGCGATCTCGCAGCCCTTACATCAGCCCTGGACGATGTTCGCCTCGGTGGGACGCCGCTCCGTCGCCAGCTGCGGCTTGCGGGGCGCGACCGTGTAGTGGAACTTCGAGCAGCCCTGGCCCCACCTCCCGCAAGGCCCGGCACAATCCTGATCTGGATCTTCGACATCAGCGATGCCGACGCCGATCGGGCTAAGCTCACACGGCGCCTTCAGCAAACGGAGGGTGCGCTCGACGCACTGACGCATCTGATCGAAAGCGCTCCGTTCCCTATGTGGTACCGCGGACCGGACCTCAGCCTGGGATTGGTCAATGCCGCGTTCGTTGCAGCCGTAGAAGCACGGGACGCAGCTGAAGTCATCGAACGGGGCAGCGAGCTCATCGATGCGGTGGGCGATGAAAGTGCGCGCGCCGGTGCCAAGAAAGCGATCGAAACCGGTCGCCCCTATTCGCGCATGCATCCGGCAACGATCGGCCAGGAACGGCGAATGCTTCGCCTCGTCGATGTTCCCCTGCCGACCGGAGCCGTGGCTGGTTTCGCGGTCGATATCCAGGACCTGGAAGATGCGCGCATCGAGCTTGCCCGTCACCAGGAGTCGCAGCGCGAGCTGGCCGACCGAATGACCGCGGGCGCGGTGCAGTTCGACGGCGAACGGCAGCTCGCCTTTTTCAACCAGCCGTTTGCAATCATGGCCCAGATCGAGCCGGAATGGCTTGCCGAGCGGCCCGAGTTCGACCGGGTCCTTGAGCGCATGCGAGAGAATGGGCGATTGCCCGAGGTGCGCGACTTTCCCGCTTGGAAAGCGGAGCGGCGAGGTTGGTTTACCTCAGCGGAGGAAACGATCGAGGAGGACTGGATTCTCGCCAATGGCGATCATTTACGGATACTGGGCCAGCCGTTGCCTGATGGCGGGCTTCGGCTGATTTTCGAAGACCGAACGGAGCAAGTGCGACTTGCTTCGGCCCGCGATACGTTGCTGCGAGTCCGTGCCGCCACCTTCGACAATCTGTTTGAGGTGATCAGTGTGTTCGCCTCCGATGGCCGCCTTTATCTTTGGAATCGCCGGTTCAGCGAATTGTGGGACCTCGACGAGGGGTGGCTGGCCGAACACCCGCGGGTCGATGAACTGGTGCCTGCCATGGCCAAGCGGCTGGTCAACCCAACAGCGGCGGCTCAAGTGCGCGAGCTGGTTCGGTCAACGACCAGCGGGCGCCAGTCCGGAACCGGGCGCGTCTCGCTGACGGACGGACGGCACTTCGATTTCGCCGCGGTGCCACTGCCCGACGGCAATGCGCTTTTCACAATGATCGACGTAACGGATTCGAGCCGGATCGAAGCAGCCCTGCGCGAACGTGCCACCGCACTTGAGGAGGCCGACCGGGTCAAGACCGACTTCGTTGCCAACATGAGCTATGAATTGCGGACTCCGCTTACGTCCATTGGAGGTTTCGGAGAAATGCTTGCCGCCGGCTATGCGGGCAAGCTACCCTCGGCAGCAGTCGACTATGTTGCCGCAATCCTGGAATCGGTCGACCGCCTTTCCAAGCTGATCAACGATGTGCTCGACCTGACCCAGGGCGATACCCAAGGCGTCGTGCTTGAACGTGAGCGTGTCGACATTGCCGGGATGTGTCGCGCGGCAGCCGAAGCGCTACGCGTCCGCACGGACGAGAAGGGTCAGAAACTCGAACTCGCGCTTGAGCCTAGCGCCGGCAGCGTGATCGGCGACGCCCGGCGCCTAAGGGAGTCAGTCGAACACATCTTGCGTAACGCAGTGGCTTACACGGACGAGGGCGGTCATATCTGGCTGAAGGCGAGCGGCGACGACGAACAGGCGACGATCACCATTGTCGACGACGGGCCGGGTATAGCACCGGAAGACCAGGCACAGGTATTTACGCGCTTCCACCGATCGGGGGCGATGCGGGGGGATGCCGCGCTTGGCCTGGGCCTGCCCCTGACACGCCAGTTCGTCGAAGCCCATGGCGGCACGGTCGGGCTGGAGTCGGCGCTTGGTGAAGGGACCAGCATCACAATTACAGTTCCGCGGGCCCCGCAATGAAGCTGAAGGACGCGGCGGCCACTCTGGCGTTGGGGCGCAAGTTGGCCAAGGCGTTGAAACCCGGCGACGTCGTGACCTTGTCGGGCGAACTGTCCGCAGGCAAGACCACACTGGTTCGCGGCCTGCTCGCTGGGCTGGGATATGCGGGTGAGGTCCCAAGCCCGAGCTTCGCAATCGTGCAGCCTTATGAATCACTGTCGCCGCCCGTGTGGCACGTCGACTTGTACCGCATCGATAATCCGTCAGATCTCGACGAGTTGGGATTGGAGGAGATCTGCGGTGACGGGGTTCTGATTGTCGAATGGCCCGAACATACCGGGCGCGATGCGTGGCCACATGCCCTCGCCCTGTCGCTTGCGGTGGCTGAAGATGGCACACGCGCCTTGACAGCAGAGGTGCCGACGGCATGGGAAGGGCGATGGCCGCCCCGATGATTCCTCCCGATAGTGCACCTGACTTTCTCGCCCGCCATGGTTGGGCTGAAGCAGAAATTCTGCCGCTTGCCGGCGATGCCAGCTTCCGCCGCTATTTCCGCATCCAAGCGGGGGATCAGCGTGCGGTCTTGATGGACGCACCGCCGCCGCAGGAGGATGTCCGTCCCTTCGTTGCGGTGGCCGGTTGGCTCGCGCAGATCGGACTGGTCGCACCGAAAATTATCGCCGCCGACATAGAACGGGGATTGCTTCTCCTCGACGATCTGGGAGACGCCCGGATGCGCGAGGCGCTGGACGCCGATCCGGAAGCGGAAAGTGAGCTTTACGAGACTGCGGTCGATGTCCTCGTTCACCTCCATAGACAACCGCCGATGCCGGGGCTGCCGAGACATGGCCTTGAGGAATGGCTGAACGAAGTGCAGCTCTTTCCAGATTGGTATCTCCCTGCAGTCGGTCTTCGGAGTGTCGATCTCGAAGGGTGGGAGACAGCATGGCGCGAGGTGCTCGAGCTGGTTGCAAATGACGGCCTTGAGCGGGTGACTGTTCTTCGAGACTATCATGCCGAAAATGTCATGCTGGTCGACGGCCGCGGCGGAATCGAACGCTTCGGCTTGCTGGATTTCCAGGACGCGCTGGCGGGCCATCCCGCATATGACCTGGTTTCGGTTCTCGAAGATGCCCGGCGCGACGTTCCCCCTGAGTTGGAACGCGCGATGATCGATCGCTACTTGGCGCAGACGGGCGCGGACGAGCGGTTTGAGCGCGCCTATTGGGCGCTTGCGGCGCAGCGCAACACACGCATTCTCGGAGTCTTCTGCCGTCTCTGGAAGCGTGACGGCAAGGATCGATACAAAGCCTTCCAGCCGCGCATGTGGGGCCTTTTGGAGCGCGACCTTGCACAGCCGGGACTTGAGCCGATTAAGCATTGGTTCGACAAGAATGTGCCTCAGTCGGCCCGCTCAGCGGTATGGGAGGAGGAGGCCGCATGAGTGGCAAGGCCCGCGCGCTGGCTCTTCGGCCGGATATCAAGGCGGCCGCGCCGGCCACCGCAATGATCATGGCCGCAGGACTTGGCAAGCGCATGCGCCCGCTGACTGCGACGCGACCCAAGCCATTGGTCGAGGTGGCTGGGAAGCCATTGATCGATCATGTTCTGGATCGGTTGCGCGCTGCGGGGGTCGGCAAGATCGTCGTCAACGTCCATTACCTGCCGGATGCGTTGGAAGCACATCTCAAAACCAGCGCCGCCGACTTTGACGTCAAGATTAGCGACGAGCGCAATCAGCTGCTGGAAACCGGCGGCGGCATGATCCGGGCGGAGCCAATGATTGAGGCCGATCCCTTCCTGGTGATCAACAGCGATAATTTCTGGATCGACGGGCCTGCCGACACGCTGCACCTGCTCGCGTCATTATGGCGCGAGGATGACATGGACGCATTGCTCCTGCTCGTCCCTCAGGCGAGGGCCGGCAATCATAGCGGCCAGGGCGATTTCCACATGAAGGCGGACGGGCGCTTGGCGCGGCGGCAGAAAGGCAAGGTTGCGCCGTACGTTTTTACGGGCATTCAGATGGTGTCCAAGCGGTTGCTTCGCGATTCGCCGCAAGGGCCTTTTTCAACCAATATCCTCTGGGACCGGGCCATTGACGAAGGCCGCTGCTTTGGCGCCGTCCACCAGGGACTTTGGTTCGACGTAGGCAATCCATTGGCAATCAAGGCAACCGAGCGCGCATTGCAGCATGGCTAAACCGGGCCTGTTTCACCGCAGACATCCCGGCGCCCCGCTCGTCTATTCGATCGCCGCGCACCGCAGCTTCGCCGACGCACTGGCAACTGGGCTGATTACCAACATCGGTCGCGACCCCTTGGCGCTGGCGAAAGGTCGAATTCTCCTTCCCAACAACCGGGCCATACGGACAGTGACCGAGGCTTTCGTCCGGGCAAGTGCGGGCGGTCTGGTTCTGCCGCGCCTCATCGCAATTGGCGACCCTGACCTGGGTGAGCGAATAGGCGGGGCGCTCGACCCGATCGAACTGGTCGAAGAAATCCCGCCTGCGATAGAGCCGCTGGGAAGGCAGTTGCTTTTGGCCAGCTTGCTCCGCTCCGAGGGGGAAAGCGCAGCCGAGGCGATGAGGCTCGCGGTCGAACTGGCTCGGACAATGGATGCGCTCGCTGTCGAGGAAATCCCGGCTTCCCGGCTTGCCGAAGCTGTCGCTGAAACGCCTGATCTTGCCGACCACTGGTTGCGGTCGATCGAGCGCTTCCGTGTCGTCATCGAACGCTGGCCTGTTCTGCTTGATGAGCGCGGCGTCATCGACCTTGCCGATCGCCGCAGTTTGTTGCTTCGCGCGCTGGCAAAGGGGTGGACCGATAAGCCACCCGAAGGCTTTACACTGGCGGCTGGCGTCACGACTTCGGCACCGGCAATTGCCAGCCTGTTGAGCGCTGTGTCACGGCTCGGACAGGGGGCAGTGATACTTCCCGCCATGGCCGAACAGATAGAGATGCCGGACGAGGAATGGGAAGCGCTCGGTCCGGACGAGGATGAGCGCGGCGAAGAAGTCCATCCGCAGTACCACCTTAAAAGATTGCTCGATCGAATTGGGGTGGCGCGGGAGGAAGTGCTGCCTTGGCCGGCTCGCGGACGTGCGTCATCCTCAGCGGCACGGGGAAGGGCGGTAATCAATGCAATGGTGGCCCCCCGTTTCAGCGACAAATGGACTCAACTGGAAGCGCCTGAGCGACGTCTGACTGGCATCCGCGTCGCGGAATTGCCCGATCCTGCGAGCGAGGCGCAGGCGATCGCTATTGCGCTGCGCGAGGCGATCGAGGTTCCAGGCAACACGGCTGCCCTGGTCACTCCGGACAGAACCCTTGCGGCGCGAGTATCGGCCCATCTTCAACGCTGGGGCATCGAAGCGGATGACAGCGCCGGCCAGCCACTGTCCACCACTCCAGCCGGTACTCTGCTGCTTGCCGTCGTGGCGGCGGCGGTCGAAAATCTGGCGCCAGTTCCGCTCCTTGCGTTGTTGAAACATCCGTTGGTGGGCGGGGACAGCGACGAGCGATTTGCCTGGCTCGAAGCGGTTCGCGCGCTCGACCTGGCGTTGCGCGGGCCACGCCCGCGGGCGGGCCTAATTGGCCTGGATGAGCATTTTGCCCAGAAGAAGGTGGGCCGGGAATGGCAGATCGTTCGTAAGCAGGTGGCTCCGTTGAGCGACGCGCTTGCCACGGCCATGTCGCTCGCCCAGTTCGCCGGCACCTTGCGCGGCGTGATTGGCGCCCTTGCCGGGAATGCTGCGTGGCGGGGGCCCGATGGCCGACACGCCGCTGAGCTATTGGCCGAGCTCGAGCAGTCGCTTGATGCCCTGGCCATTACCGTCGCGCCTGACGATATGCTGCCGCTGCTGCGCGGCTTGATGGATGCAATTCCGGTTCGCAGACCTTATGGCGGCCACCCGCGCATTTCGATCTGGGGCCTGATCGAAGCCAGGCTGCAGAAAGCAGACCTGATGATCCTCGGTGGAATGAACGAGGGCGTCTGGCCGTCTTTGCCCAGTCCCGATCCATGGCTGGCTCCGCAAATCCGCCGCCAACTGAGCCTGCCAGGCCTTGAGTATCGCACCGGGCTGGCGGCGCATGACTTCATGAGCGCTTTGGGCGCCCCGCGGGTACTGCTGACCCGTGCCCGTCGCGATAGCCGTTCGCCCACGGTCGCATCGCGACTTTGGCTCAGGCTGCAGGCGATGACCGGGGGAATGACTCGTGACCAGCGGCTGGAACGGTTGACTGCAACATTGGACGCCAGTGCCACCGTCGAACCGGTGGCGCGTCCAGCACCCAGGCCACCGGTCGATGCGCGGCCAAAGAAAATTGCGGTTACGGATCTTGACCGGCTCAAGGCGGATCCCTTCGCTTTCTACGCCAAGGCGATCCTTCGCCTTCGACCCGAGGAGGCGGTCGATGCCGAACATCATGCCGCCTGGAAGGGCACTGCAGTTCATCAGGTGCTGGAAGCTTGGTTCAAGCAGGACGGTTGCGATCCAGCAAAGCTTGCGGCGAGAGCGGAGGCCATGGTCGCCGACGAGGCAATCCACCCAATGCTCCGTGCTTTGTGGGCGCCGCGGCTGAGGGAGGCCATCGACTGGATCGCAGGCGAAAGCGTGAAGGATTTGGAGTCCGGGAGGGTGCCAATTGTGGCCGAGGAATTCGGCGAGGCAGAGGTGGCGGGCGTCACACTCTACGGAAAGATCGACCGCGTCGACCGACTGCCGGACGGGAAGTTGGCCATTGTCGATTATAAGACCGGCCAGGCGCCGCGACCCAAGGCGGTCGCCGAGGGATTTGCATTGCAGCTCGGCCTGCTGTCCTTAATCGCGCGAGATGGCGGGTTTGGAGACATCAAGGGCGAAGCTGGAGCGCATGAATATTGGTCGCTGGCCAAGAAGAACGGCCGCATCGGTTATCGCTGGTCACCCGACGGAGACGAAGGGTCCGAAGCGTTTGTTGCACATGCCTACGTCCATTTTGCGGAAGCGGCGCAGAAGTGGTTGCTGGGCGACGAGCCGTTCCAGGCCAAGCTTAATCCCGCCTACGCGCCATATGAGGACTATGATCAGCTGATGCGGCTGGAGGAGTGGTATGGCCGTGACTGAGTTAGTCCGTGTCGTCGACCTTCGGGCTACTGCGCTTGGGCTTTTTGATCTTCGAGGCATAGAGCAACGCCGCGACTATTGCAGCCGATCCGATCCCAACTGCTACCCCCGCTTTAACAAGCTTGGTCCGTCGCTCATTTTCGCTGTCGCTCATTCGATCCTCTCACTGGAATGCCGTGCTCGTACCTATTCGGAACGTAGCGAATTTGGAAGCTTCGAAGCATCATGCGTCGCCGCCTGAAACCGTTTCATGCGCTCGAAGGGGCTCAGGCGGCGGCGTCTGACCCGTTGGTGCATGCGGCGCTGTCCGCGTCGGCCGGTACTGGCAAGACCCATGTGCTGACGTCGCGAGTTTTGCGCCTTCTGCTGCGGGGGACTGCACCCTCGTCGATCCTATGCCTGACCTTCACGAAGGCAGGCGCGGCGGAAATGGCCAATCGCATCGGCGAGAGGCTGGCGTATTGGGTGCGCTTACCCGATGCCGATCTCGGGCTCGAGCTCAAGCATCTTTGCGAGGATTATGATCCGACGATGCGCGAACGCGCTCGCCGATTGTTCGCTGAAGTACTTGATGCACGTGGAGGCGGGCTCAGGATTCAGACGATCCATAGTTTCGCCCAGACCTTGCTCGCGTCCTTTCCGATGGAGGCTGGAATTACCCCCGGCTTTCGACCGATCGAGGGGCGGGCAGAGGCCGAGCTGGCGCGACGGACCTTGGCGTCCCTGCTGGAGGCAGCTGAAGCGGGTGGGAACGAGCAACTGATTACCGACGTGTCGACGCTCAGTCGCCGATTGGGGGAGACGGGAGCCGAGGACTACCTCATGGCCTGTGCCGCCGCGCATGAGGTGATGGAGGAATTGGGCGATCCGTCGGCAATTGAAGCCAGGCTGCTTGCGTTGATCGGGATCGAGAGTGGCGATCCCGAAACTGAAATTACTGACCAGCTTGTCGATGATGCGATCGACCTCGCCCTGTTCGAAAGGCTGATCGCCGCCAATCGAGCCTGGGGGACGGCGACCGGTGACAAAATTGTAAGCAATCTTTCGGCATTTTTGGCTGCCTCACCCAATGGGAGGCAGGCCCTGCTGCAAGAGGTCGGGTATGGGCTGGTGACCGGCAGGGGCGAGCCATGCAAGTCGAAACCGAAGCAGCTCGCAGCGGACTCCGACTATGAAATACTGGTTGCAGAATTCGCAAGCTGGCTCACTGCCCTTCGCACCTTGATCCGGGCCTCCCAGCTGGCGGGTGTCCAGGCAGCGGGGTTGCGGGCGGGCCAGGCTTTCTCGCGCGCCTATTTTCGGGCCAAGCGTGCGACTGGCGTTGCGGACTTCGATGATTTGATTGCCTGGACTCGGCGACTTTTCGAACAACCCGGCATGGGCGAATGGGTTCGCTACAAGCTCGACCAGCGGACCGACCATATTCTGGTCGACGAGGCGCAGGACACCAATGCTGACCAATGGGCGATCGTCGATGCCCTCGCTGCCGAGTTTTTCTCAGGCAATCCCGAAGCCGAGAACCGTTGGCGGACCCTGTTCATGGTGGGTGACTACAAACAGGCGATCTTCGGGTTTCAGGGCACCAATCCCAGGGAGTATGAGCAATTCCGGGCCAATATCGCATCCCGCGCCGAGGCGTTGCTGGTTGCCGCCGATGAGGCTGAAACCCGGGCGCGTACATTCCAAAACCTGTCGATCGATGCCAGTTTTCGCTCTTCGCCGCCCGTTCTGGAAGTGGTCGATGCGCTGATCGCAGAAGTCGGTCACCAGGCGATGGGGTTGAGCGCTCCGCCCAATCCGCACCGACCTCATTTTTCAAGCCGCCCGGGCCGGGTTGAATTGTGGCCGGCCTATGCGCCGCAGATCGAGGCGGAAGACATTGACGAGGGTGAGGAGGGTTGGATCGACGAGCCAACTCGCCTCTACGCGGACGCAATTGCCCGGCAGGTCAGTCACTGGCTTGCCGAGGCGCCAGTCATGGCCACGACCGGGCGGCCTCTAGCGCCCGGCGACATTCTCATTCTCGTTAGAAGCAGGACCGAATTGGCGTCGCTTATCGTCGCCCGGCTCTATGCACATCGAGTTCCGGTCGCCGGGATCGACCGGCTGCACCTTCACAAGCCGCTGGCGGTCAAGGATTTGCTGTCGGCGGTTGGTTTCGCGGTGCAGCCGCTCGACGATCTCAACCTCGCCAACCTGTTGGTATCGCCCTTGATCGGGTGGAGCCAGGATCAGCTTTATGAACTTGCCCACGACCGCAACGGCAAGCTTTGGACCGAACTAGCTGCCCGGCGCGGTGAACAGGCCCACTTTGAGAAAGCGCATGCGATCCTCGGCGGATGGTTGGCGATGGCCGATTACGTTACTCCGTCGCGCTTCCTGGAAACGATCCTTTCGGGGCCGCTCGATGGCCGGCGCAAGCTGTTGAGGCGTTTGGGAGAGGCGGCCCGCGACCCGATTGAAGAACTGGTCTCCAGCGCCCTGGCGTTCGAGCAGGAGGAAATTGCATCGCTGGATCGCTTCCTGGCCTGGTTCGGCCAGGGCGACGTGGAAGTGAAGCGTGACCCCTCGGCACCGTCCAATGCGGTGCGGGTGATGACCGTGCACGGAGCCAAAGGCTTGGAAGCGCCGCTGGTGCTGCTGGCCGATGCAACGCATGACCCGGATAAGGTTGGCGGCCCCTCGCCAACGTTTGACGTGCCGTTTCCTGGGGCAGGGACCATCCCGCTGATCAGGCCGCGCAAGGACGAGTGCGCAAAGATTTTTCGAACCCTGATCGACGCGGCGAAGGCAGCGGGCCAGGAGGAGCATTGGAGGCTTGCATATGTCGGCCTGACCCGTGCAGCGGAGCGGCTGGTCGTAGCGGGCGTGAAGCCGAAGCGGGATGTTGCCCAAATGAGTTGGCACTCCGCGGTTGGGCGGGCAATGCAATCGCTCGGTGCGGCCCCGGCTGAAATCGATGGCTGGGGCAACGCACTGGTCTGGGCTGGTGAGGGCAGGGGCGTCTCGGCCCGCAAGGCCGGTAAGGCTTCGCTAGAGCCGATCGCCGTGCCTGATTGGCTGCGGCAGCCGGCACCGCCCGAAGCACGACCCCCACGCCCATTGGCGCCGTCGCAGATTGCCGAAGATCGCGATGCCGCCCCGCCTCCCGGGCCCGAGATGCGGGAGGCCGCTCTTCGCGGCACTTTGCTTCACGCGCTTTTCGAGCGCCTGCCAGGGGTACCGGCAGGTACCCGCCGTACGCTCGCAGTCCGCTGGCTCGAACGGGCGGGCGTCGATCATCAGACGCGGCAGGAAATTGCGAGCGCCGCCTGCGCCCTGATCGAAGATCCGGCTTTCGCCGATCTATTCAGCACCGAAGCGCTGGCCGAAGCGCCGATTGCCGCGACCCTGGCGGATGGCCGAGTGATTGCTGGTACCGTCGATCGGCTTTGTATTGACCAGGATTTGGTTCGGGTGATCGATTTCAAGACCGGGCGTGGGGTGCCCGCAGATCTCGCCGGAATCCCAGCTGCCCACCGTGCCCAAATGGACGCATATGCCGAGGCGCTTAGGGTAATCTTTCCCGGTCGCCGTATTGAAGCTTCGCTTCTCTACACCTCTGGTCCGCGCCTTATCTCGCTGCCCGGTTGAGCCGCACGAATTCAACCCCCATATGAGGGGTCAAGTGAACACGAAGGAGTCCTCGAATGGGCCAGAATACCAAGACCGTAACCGATCAGAGCTTCCAGGCGGACGTGCTGGGCTCAGATAAGCCCGTCCTCGTCGATTTCTGGGCGGAATGGTGCGGTCCATGTCGGATGATTGCACCGGCCCTTGAGGAGATCGCGGCCGAGCTGGGCGACAAGGTCACCGTCGCGAAGATCAATATCGACGAAAACCCCGATACGCCCGGCCGCTACGGAGTTCGCGGCATTCCCACGATGCTGCTGTTTAAGAACGGTGAAGCGGTTGCCCAAAAGGTTGGCGCGGCGCCGCGCAGCAACATTCAGCAATGGCTGGAAGGCGAATTGGCCTCCTAAGCCGCTTTGGCGATTTGGCCGAATCGGAGGCCCCGCCCGGTCAATTGACTAGGGCAGGGCCGCTCCCTACATCGCAGCGCAACATCGCCCGCGCGCGGGCGACCTTTCCTGCTGCCCTCGCGCATCCGGTTTATTGAGGAATTTTTCGCAACATGCTCGCCTCCCTGGCCAAAAGCATCTTCGGTTCGGCCAACGACCGCTACGTCCGCTCGCTCGGGCGATTCGTCGACACCATCAATGGCTTTGAGCCGACCATTTCGGCGATGACCGACGAGGAATTGCGCGGTCAGACGGTGCTGTTCCGGCAGCGCCTGGCCGATGGCGCCAAGCTAGACGACCTGCTCCCCGAAGCATTTGCAACGGTGCGAGAAGCCGCGAAGCGAACGCTTGGCCAGCGCCATTACGATGTCCAGATGATCGGCGGCATCGCACTCCATCGCGGTGAGATCGCTGAAATGCGCACCGGCGAAGGCAAGACGCTGGTCGCGACGTTGGCGACCTACTTGAACGCGCTTCCCGGCAAGGGCGTCCATGTCGTCACCGTCAACGACTATCTGGCCAGGCGCGATGCCGAGTGGATGGGGCAGATCTACCGATTCCTCGGTTTGACTGTCGGGGTCATCGTTCCCAACCTTTCGGATTATGAGCGGCGCGAGGCTTATCAGGCCGATATCACCTACGCGACCAACAATGAACTCGGCTTCGACTACCTCCGCGACAATATGAAATATTCGCGCGAGCAGATGGTCCAGCGACCGTTCAATTACGCGATCGTCGACGAAGTTGACTCGATCCTGATCGACGAGGCGCGCACTCCGTTGATCATTTCCGGCCCCACCGACGACAAATCCGATCTGTACATGGGCGTCGACGCCATCGTGAAGCAGTTTGACGAAAGCGATTATGAGAAGGACGAGAAGCAGAAAAGCATCGTCCTTACCGAAGAGGGCACCGAAAAAGCCGAGCGGATGCTCGAGACGGCCGGATTGATCGAAGGCCAGAATCTTTACGATATCGCCAACACCCAGGTGGTTCATCACCTCAACCAGGCCCTCAAAGCCAACAAGATGTTCAAGCGGGACATCGATTACATCGAGAAGGACGGGAAGATCGTCATCATCGACGAATTCACCGGACGAATGATGGATGGCCGACGCTGGTCGGATGGGCTTCACCAGGCGGTGGAAGCCAAGGAGGGTGTCCAGATCGAGCCAGAGAACCAGACTCTCGCGTCGATCACCTTCCAAAACTATTTCCGCATGTATCCGAAGCTGGCCGGCATGACCGGCACGGCGGCGACCGAAGCTCCGGAATTCTTTGACATCTATCGAATGAACGTCGTGTCGATTCCAACCAACGTCCCGGTCAAGCGGATCGACGAGGACGACGAATTCTACAAGAATATCACCGACAAGTTCGGCGCGATCGCCAAGGAAATTCGCTCACGGCAGGAAAAGGGCCAGCCGGTCCTGGTCGGCACAGTTTCGATCGAAAAGTCGGAGATGCTCAGCGAATTTCTCAACAAAGAGAACATCCAGCATTCGGTTCTTAACGCCCGCTTCCATGAGAGTGAGGCGCATATCGTCGCCCAGGCAGGCCGGATCGGCATGGTCACCATCGCCACCAACATGGCCGGTCGCGGCACTGATATTAAGCTTGGCGGCAATATCGATTTCCGCGTCGAAGATGAATTGAAGGACGTTCCCGAGGGGCCTGAGCGGGACGCCGCGATCGCGAAGATCGAAGAGGAGATCGAAGCCGAAAAGCAGAAGGTGCTAGAGGCGGGCGGCCTGTTCGTGCTGGGCACGGAGCGCCACGAGAGCCGTCGCATCGACAACCAGCTGCGCGGCCGTTCGGGGCGCCAGGGCGATCCCGGCCTTTCGCGATTCTACCTGAGCCTGGACGATGATCTTTTGCGCATCTTCGGGCCGCAGACGGCCTTTGCCCGGCTAATGAACAAGAACCTCGAGGATGGGGAGGCAATCATTTCGCCGTGGATCTCCAAGGCGATCGAAACGGCGCAAAAGAAGGTCGAAGCGCGCAACTACGACATCCGCAAGCAGGTCGTTGAGTTCGACGACGTCATGAACGACCAGCGCAAGGTGATATACGAGCAGCGCGCCGAGATCATGGACGCCGACCACGTAAGCGACGTGGTTGAGGATTTCCGGGCCGAAACCATAGCCTCGCTGGTTGCTACCCATTGCCCGCCTGGAACCTACCCTGAACAGTGGGATGTCGGTGGCCTAAGAGAGAGCGTCGACGCAGTCCTCGACCTGCAGCCGCCGCTCGATGAATGGCTTGCCGAAGAAGCTGTCGAGCAGGACATCGTCATCGAGCGCCTGCAGGAAATGGCGAACGCCAAGATGTTGGCAAAGACCGATGCGGTCGCGCGCGAACGCTGGATCGATATCGAAAAGAGCGTGCTCATCCAGACGCTCGACCATCATTGGAAAGAGCATTTGGCCACGCTCGATGCGCTGCGGGCTGTCATCCATCTTCGCAGCTATGCGCAAAAGAAGCCGATCGATGAATATAAGCAGGAGGCATTCCTGCTGTTCGAGCGGCTTTTGGTGGAAATCCGAGAGAACGTCACCCGCATGTTGCTTCGTGCCCAGGTCCAGTTCGACGAGCCCGCGCCCGTGCAGATGATGCCGATGGGCGCATCGGTGCTTCCGGACTTCATCACCCACCATATCGACCCGCTGTCGGGCGATGACGATACCGCTGACTTTGATTCAGGCGGGACATTGCTTTCCAGCCTGCCGCCGATGCAGGCGCCGCGGCCGTCGCTGCCGGAGCAAACTGCCGACGGGGAGACCATCGTTGCGCCGGCCAGCCGCAATGCTCCATGCCCGTGCGGATCGGGGCAGAAATATAAGCATTGCCACGGCCAAACGGCCTGACGATCAGGCGGCGAGGCGGCTTTGCAGCATGCGTCGTCGCAGCCAGTTTTGCGCTGGTAGTTCGAACCATCGGTAACTGATCGCGGCCACCGTCAAAGTGACGCCCAAATAGGCAGCCAGGAATAGCGGGTTGGTCAACGGCGGCGTCAGCCCGCTCGCAGCGACGCCGATCGCGAGCATCAGCTGCAACGGGAAATGCAGCAAGTAGCTTGAGTAGGTAAGGTTGCCTGCCGCCTGGATAGGCCGATGCCAGCGGCGTGGAAGTGGCATTTGCGCCAGCAACACCAGCATGCACGGCGCCGCAACCAGCAGGAAAGTCGGAATCTTTGCCCGCTCGGCAAGTGCTCCGGTGGCCGCGAAAATGACGATGACGGCGACGAGGACGGGACCGGCAAACCGTCGGGCCTTCGGTGGCGCGAGCGAGGCCAGTCCGCCGGCAAAGAAGAAGGTCGCGCAGCCGATCGACGCCCATTCAATCCCGGCCAGCAATAACGCTACCCCGGCTACGACGACTCCGATGCAAAGCTCTCTGGACGGCGCAAAGCGGCGCAACAGCAAGAAGAAGAATGCGTACACTGCTACTTCGGCCGAAATCGACCAGATCGGACCGTTGAAGTTGAACGGCGGTGACTCACCCCAGTCGGTCGCGAGGAAGATCTGATGGACGAACATGCCCGGGTCGTCGGTGGGGTAGATGAAATTCGAAGCCGCAAAGTGGCGGTAGACATATTGCAGTCCGACGACGCCGACCAGCGTCACGATATGGAGCGGGTAGAGCCGAGAAAAGCGCAACCAGAAGAAGTCGCGCGCTGCCACCGCGCCTGCGTTGATGGATGCGGCATATTTCCAGAAGAAGATGTAGCCGCTGATCGCCCAAAAGACCTGAACGCCAAATTGGCCATAGTCGTAGAAAAGCCAAAATAGCGAATAGAAGGGGGCCTCGGCCCTGCTCACCGCTTCCATCCCGGCCATCCGGGCAAAGTGGCGATAATGAAAGAATAGGACGGCCATCGCCGAGGCAAAACGCAAAAGCTCGAGCCCCAGGAGCTTGTCGCTTTCCGGGCGCGCCGCCACGGTGCACTCGAATGGCACGCTGGCCTGAAGGTCTATTGGCCGGGAATATCCCATAGTCGCCCCATACGGGAAAATGGTTACTGAAATCCCGTAATTGACCGCTGGTAAGCGGAGCCCGGAGCGCCTATTTCGCCGCGCAAACGAGTTTCCCGGAAAGACCAGATGATCGACCGAACCGCGCTTCGACTTGCCTATCGGCCCAACGAGAATGAAGTGGTGCAGGAGCGACTTGCCCAAGCCAAGCTGAGCGCGGCGCAGCAGGCCGAGGCCAACGCAATGGCTCGGACCTTGGTCAAGGCAGTACGGTCTCACAAGGCGGCGGGGCTGGACGCATTCCTACAGGCGTACGACCTCGGCTCGGATGAGGGCATTGCGCTCATGTGTCTTGCCGAGGCGCTGCTTCGCATTCCCGATGCAGAGACCGCTGACGAACTGATTGCCGACAAGCTTTCAGGGCCGGATTGGACCGAGAAGCTGGGCGATAGTCGATCGACGTTTGTCAATGCTGCGACTTTCTCGCTGCTCCTGACGGGCAAGGTGCTTGAAGAGGCAAATGACAAGTCGGACAATTGGCGTGCCGCACTTGGCCGTGCTGTCGGTCGCCTTGGCGAACCGGTGATCCGCACCGCGGTCAGCCAGGCGATGAAGATCCTCGGTCGCCAGTTCGTATTCGGGCGCACGATAGGCGAGGCGCTGAAGCGCGCGGCGCCTGAGCGAGCCAGGGGATGGAGCCACAGCTTCGATATGCTGGGTGAGGCGGCCAAAACTCATTCTGACGCGGCGCGCTATGCGCGGGCCTATGCTGGCGCGCTCGACACGATCGCGGCAAGCGCGAAGGGTGGATTCCGCAAGGCAGCAGGGATTTCGGTAAAGCTCAGCGCGCTTCATCCGCGCTATGAATGGAGCCACGCCGAAGAAGCCAAGGCAGCGATTCTTCCGGTGTTGCACGATCTCGCGCTCAGAGCATCAAAAGCCAACGTCCATTTCACCATCGACGCGGAAGAAGCCGATCGGCTTGAGTTGTCGATGGATATCATTGAGTCGCTGGCCGCAGACGATGTGTTGTTCGCCAATGGGTGGGGCGGTTTCGGGTTGGCGCTTCAGGCCTATTCTAAGCGAGCCGTGCCGCTGGTCGACTGGACGATCGAGCTTGCCCGCAAGCACCAGCGCAAGCTGATGGTCCGCCTGGTTAAGGGCGCGTACTGGGATAGCGAAATCAAAGTTGCACAGGTCGCTGGGCTTGCCGACTACCCTGTGTTCACCCGCAAGGTGGCGACTGATGTCAGCTACCTTGCCTGCGCCAAGCGGTTGCTTGCCGCGAGCGATTGCATCTACCCGGCCTTTGCCACTCATAATGCCAATACGATCGGGGCGGTGAAGGCGCTGGCCGGAAAGACGCCGTTCGAGTTCCAGCGGCTGCACGGCATGGGTGAGGGGCTTTACGAGGAGCTGGCCGAGCTCGAGCGGGGCATCGGCGACGAACCCACCCCGGTGCGCATCTACGCCCCCGTCGGCAGCCACAAGGAGTTGCTGGCCTATCTTGTACGCCGCCTGCTCGAAAACGGCGCTAATTCAAGCTTCGTCAACCGCATCGCCGATGACGAAATCCCGGTCGACGATCTCGTCCGCGATCCAGTTGCCGAGCTCCAAAAGCTCCAACCGAAGCGCAATCCCGCCATCCCGCTGCCCAATGCCATTTTCGGCGAAGATCGCATCAATAGTGCAGGCGTCGACCTGAGCGATCCTCTGGTCCGCGAACCGTTGATGAAGAAGCTGGCCAAGCTTGAGGCAAAGCATTGGACGGCTGTCCCTACTGGGGGTGGCAAAGGCGAAAAGGTGCAGATCGCCGCGCCATATGACACGTCGCTGATCGTCGGCGAAGCGACCTGGGCGAGCGAGGCCGACGTCGACCGCATGGTACGCGCCGCTCATGCCGCGCAGATAGGCTGGGACCAGCTTGGCGGTTGGGAACGGGCGAGGCTGCTGAACCGCGCCGCCGACCTGTTTGAGCAGCACCGCGAGGAGCTTTTCTCGCTATGCGTTCGCGAAGCCGGCAAGACCGTCCCCGATGCCGTTTTGGAGGTACGCGAGGCGGTCGACTTCCTACGCTATTACGCCAGCGAGGCGCGTCGCTTGTGCGGTAATGTCACCACGTTGCCCGGTCCGACCGGCGAACTGAACGAGCTCCGCCTCCACGGTCGCGGCGTGTTCGCTTGTATTTCGCCCTGGAACTTCCCGCTGGCGATCTTCATCGGTCCAGTTGCGGCGGCCCTTGCCGCCGGCAATGCCGCAATCGCCAAGCCTGCCGAACAAACCCCCCTTATCGGTGCCCGGGCGATTGAGCTGATGCATGCCGCCGGAATTCCCAAGGCAATCGTCCAGTTGGCTCCGGGCGACGGCCGCGTCGGCGCGGCTTTGACCAGTCATCCGCTGATCGCCGGCGTGGCTTTCACTGGGTCGACGGACACTGCAAAAGCGATCAACCGCGGTCTCGCCAACCGCGAGGGCCCGATCGTCCCGCTGATCGCCGAAACCGGCGGGCAGAATGCGATGATCGTCGATTCATCGGCACTTCCTGAACAGGTCACCCGCGACGTCGTCGCTTCTGCTTTCCAGAGTGCCGGTCAGCGCTGTTCGGCGCTCCGCGTATTGTTCGTCCAGGACGATGTGGCGGACTCGATGCTGGAAATGATCGCCGGGGCAATGGAAGCGCTGAATGTCGGCGACCCCAGTGACCTTACGACCGATGTCGGCCCCGTAATCGACACCGATGCCAGGGCCGCGCTTGATGCCCATCTCGCAGAATTGAAATCCAAGGGCCGGCTACTGGCGGAGGTCAGGCTGCCGGGCCATGCCGCGCGCGGCCATTTCGTCACCCCGTCGATGTATGAGATCAAGATTCTGAAGGAGTTGGACCGCGAACATTTCGGCCCGATCCTCCATGTTGTGCGGTGGAAATCGGGAGAACTCGACAAGGTAATCCAGGCGATCAACGCCACCGGCTATGGCTTGACGCTTGGCCTTCAAAGCCGGATCGACACCACCCGCCAATATGTCGAAGCCAATGCCAGGGTCGGAAACCTTTACGTCAACCGCAACCAGATTGGCGCGGTCGTTGAAAGCCAGCCGTTCGGCGGGGAGGGATTGTCGGGCACCGGTCCCAAGGCTGGCGGCCCACATTATGTCGCCCGTTTCGCAACCGAGCGCGTCACCTGCATCGATACGACGGCCGCAGGCGGCAATGCGTCGCTGATGGCCGCTATGGAGGGCTAGGGTGCGCATTCGGCCGTTCAGGCCCGGCGACGAGGCCGATCTTGCCGAAATATTCTTTACGGCCGTGCGCGAGATCGCAAGCCGCCATTATTCCGAAGAGCAGGTTAAGGCGTGGGCGCCGATTGTGCCGGCGACGGAGCGGTTCACCGCGCGAGCAGCGGATGGACGAAAGATTTTCGTCGCGACCGATGAGAATGATCGGCCACTTGCCTATGGCGATCTGGAGCCAGATGGACATATCGACCACCTCTTCTGCCGGCCCGAAGCTGCCGGAACGGGTGGCACCGCAATCCTCTATTGCGAGCTTGAAGCCGAAGCAGTCAGGGCAGGTATCGACTCGCTCTACGTTGAGGCAAGCGAGCCCGCCCGAAGATTCTTCCTCAAACAGGGGTTTGAGGTGATCGAACGGCGCGATTTCGAACTGACCGGAGTTCCGATCCACAATTTTCGCATGGAGAAGCGGCTCGGCACGGCATCTGTCCCAGGTTGATACGCGCTCAAATAGCCTCTTGAGCGGATGCCAACTGGAGTGGTTGAAGACCGTGTGGGATGGTCTCTCCGGGGACAAGAACGCATCTCGCCGAAGCGGTCAGGCCTGTGCCTGGCCGCTTCGTTCATATGACGATGCGCTTGAAGAAAAATGGCTCCCCGGGCCTGATTCGAACAGGCGACCATTCGATTAACAGTCGAACGCTCTACCGCTGAGCTACCGGGGAGCAGCTCCCATGGGCTCCCATCAAAGTATCACTTCGATGGGGGTCCCGGGCGGGAGCGACGCCGCCTAATAGCGTGCCCGCCGCGCGTTGCAAGGCTTCAAGTAGCAAATTGCTCCATTGCGATCCGCTCGTCGAGCGCGTGTTCCGGATCGAACAGCAATGTCAGGGAACGCGACCGGTCGAGGCTGACGTCGACCGTGCAGACTTCGCGCACCTCAAACTGGTCGGCGACGGCCGCAACCGGCCGCTTATCCGCTTCCAGCACCCGAAATCTCACCGATACGTCGTCAGGCAGGATCGCGCCCGACCAACGGCGCGGACGAAATGGGCTGATCGACGTTAGTGCCAGCATCTTTGCGGCTAGCGGCAAGATGGGACCATGGGCCGAAAGGTTGTAGGCGGTCGAGCCCGCCGGCGTTGCCACCAGCACGCCGTCCGCAACTAGTTCCGGCATCACCACCCGGCCATTGACGCTAATTTCGATCTTGGCCGTCTGACGCGTTTCGCGCAGCAGCGAGACCTCGTTGATCGCCGGATGGTTCCAGGTTTCGCCGCGGATCGTGGTCGCTTCCATGTTGAGTGGCGCAACGCGGATATGCTTGGCGTTGGCGATCCGCTCCTGGAGGCAATCAAGCCGCCAGTCGTTCATCAGGAAACCGAAAGTGCCCCGGTTCATCCCGAACACCGGTCGAGCGCTGCCGTCTTCCAGCATGGCGTGAAGCGTTTGCAGCATGAAACCATCGCCACCCAGCGCGACCAGCGTTTCCGCCTCGTCTTCATCGGCCCAGCTATAGCGCCGGCGCAACATCGCCTCGGCGGCCTTGGCCGCTTCGCCTGGAGAGGAGACGAGACCGATGCGCCGCGCGGCAAGGTCGCGCTCGGGCGGGCGGGGTGATGGACCGGCGCGGTTCACAGCCGATAGCATAAGGATTTGCGGCAAAAGCGCTACTGTCCCGAAACGGAGCGCGCCCGACTGGCGGCTTGGTTGCCCTGCGGCAGCACAGGTAAACCGCTGCCCATGCGTATTTGGCATTGGCCAGTGTTCGGGGGCAAGCGGGCGTCGGATCGCGAGATTCCGGCGCCCGCTTCGAATCGACGCGATCGAGCGCTTGAGGATGCGATCCGCCGCGACCGCATCGGCCTACGCTTCCAGCCGCAGATCGAGCCAGCCAGCGGGCGCGTCATCGGGGTAGAGGCCCTAGCACGGTGGAGCGAGGCGGAGAGTCCTGAATCCTTGTTCGCCCGGGCGGAGGCTGCCGGACTTGCCGAGCGCCTCTCACGCGCCATCCAGCGCAAGGCGCTACGGATCGCCAGTGGCTGGCGCGGGCCCCTGGCGTCGCTTCCTCTTTCGATCAATCTCTTGCCTCGAGACCTTGATCGGGCCGGTTATGCTCAGTGGCTGCTGGGAGAGATTGAAATGGCAGGCCTCCATCCGGAGCGCATTACCGTGGAGATCGTCGAAAGCAGCGTGATGGCCGACGATCCGAAGGTCGCCGCCCGGCTGGCTCGACTCCGCGCCGCGGGGGTGCGCATTGCGATCGACGATTTCGGCACCGGCTATTCGAGCCTTGCCTACCTGACGACGCTTCCGCTGGACGCGATCAAGATCGACCGGGCGATGATATCCGACATCGTTGGCGGCAGCCGCGACCGGATCGTGGTCAAGGCGATGATCCGGCTCGCCCGGGAACTGGACCTCAAGGTGATCGTCGAGGGCGTCGAGAACCTGGCCCAACTTCACCTCTTGGAGGAGTGGGGCTGCGACCTTTATCAAGGCTTTCTTGGTGCGGGCGCACTCGACGAAGCAGAGCTGGCGCGCTTCGTGATTGCAGCCGAGCAGACCGCCGCCGCCTAGGCCGGCTCCAGTTCCTGCTTCACCTCTCCCGCCGCAAGTACCCGCATCAACCCGCGCGAGATTTGCAGGGCACCCTGGAGGCGGGATTCGCCGGTTGGCCATTCCCGGCCGATCACCAGTTTGCTGTCTGGCCGGAGCTTCGCGGCGCCTTTCAGCCGTTCGACGTATCCCAACAGGCCAGCAAGATCTGGGAAGCCGCTAGGTGCGAAGGTTACCACTGCTCCCTTCGCTCCCACGTCCAGCTTGGCGATCCGCGCTTTCTTGCAATTGATTTTGGTTTCAACGATTTGCAGTAGGTTCTGCGTTTCAGATGGCAATTTGCCAAAGCGGTCGATCAACTCGGCTGCAAAGGCTTCGACGCTTTGCCGATCGTCGAGCTCGCCGAGCCGGCGATAGAGGCCCATGCGCAGGTCAAGGTCAGACACATAATGTTCCGGAATGAGAATCGGCGCCTCGACGTTGATTTGGGGAGTGAACTCTTCCTGCCGCTCTGCAGCCCCGGATTTCTGCTCGAGGATCGCCTCCTCCAGCATGGACTGGTAAAGTTCGAAGCCGACCTCCTTGATGTGCCCGGACTGCTCGTCGCCGAGGATGTTGCCGGCCCCACGGATATCGAGATCGTGACTGGCCAGCTGAAACCCGGCGCCCAGGCTGTCGAGATTGGCGAGTACCTGAAGGCGCTTGTCGGCGCCTTCGGTCAGCGCGCGATCGGGGGTCGTCGTCAGATAGGCATAGGCGCGGGTCTTGGACCGGCCGACGCGGCCGCGTAATTGGTAAAGCTGCGCAAGCCCGAACCGGTCGGCCCGGTGGACGATGAGCGTATTGGCAGATGGAATGTCGAGCCCGCTTTCGACGATGGTAGTTGATAGGAGCACGTCATATTTCCTGTCGTAGAAGGCGCTCATCCGCTCCTCTACTTCGGTCGGACTCATCTGGCCGTGCGCCGTCACCGCCTTCACTTCGGGTACTTCCTCGCTCAACCACTTCTCCAGATCAGGCAAGTCGGCGATCCTCGGCGCGACCAAAAAGCTTTGCCCGCCGCGATAATGCTCGCGCAGCAGCGCTTCGCGGACCACCACCGGATCCCAGGGCGCGACATATGTGCGTACCGCCAACCGATCGACCGGCGGGGTCTGGATGACGCTGAGCTCGCGTAGGCCCGACATCGCCATTTGCAGCGTCCGCGGGATCGGCGTCGCGGTAAGCGTGAGGACATGGACATCCTCCTTCAAGGCCTTGAGCTTTTCCTTGTGGGCGACTCCGAAATGCTGCTCCTCGTCGACGATAACCAAGCCCAATTTCTTGAACTTGATCGATTTCGAAAGCAGCGCGTGGGTGCCGATGACAATGTCGACCTTGCCCTGTTCAAGTCGCTCGCGGGTGGCCTTTGCTTCGGCCGCTGGGACAAGGCGTGACAATCGTCCGATCTCAATGGGGAATCCCTGGAAGCGAGCGATGAAGTTTGAATAATGCTGGCGGGCCAGGAGCGTGGTCGGGCAGATCAGCGCGACCTGATAGCCGGCCATGGCGGCGACAAAGGCGGCCCTAAGCGCTACCTCGGTCTTGCCGAAGCCCACGTCGCCGCACACCAGCCGGTCCATTGGCTTGCCGCTTTCCAGGTCTTCGAGCACCTCGGCGATGGCCCGATCCTGGTCATCGGTTTCCTCATAGGGGAAGCGGTCGATGAATTCGGGGAGGCTGGCATCGGCTTCTGCGACCTGGCCGGGCCGGGTGGCACGGATTGCCGCGGTCTTGATCAATTCACCGGCAATCTCGCGAATGCGCTCCTTCATTCGTGACTTGCGCCGCTGCCATGCCTCGCCGCCTAGGCGGTCGAGCGTAGCCCTTTCGCTGTCGCTGCCGTAGCGCGACAGGACGTCGATATTCTCGACCGGGACGTAAAGCTTGTCGCCCCCGGCGTAAAACAGGGCAACGCAGTCGTGCGGCGCCTTGCCGACCATGACGGACGTCAGCCCTTCATAGCGGGCGACGCCATGATCGGCGTGGACGACCAGGTCGCCGGGAGTAAGTGCGGCAAGTTCGGCCAAGAAGGCATCGGCACTCTTGCGGCGGCGCTTGCGGCGGACCAGGCGGTCACCGAGCATGTCCTGCTCGGTAAGCACGGCAACTTCAGGACCGGCAAAGCCATGGTCGAGCGGCAGGACGATCAGCGCAACATCCGCGCGGGCGCCGAGCGCTTCCTGCCAGCTGTCGACCAGCTTCAGGCTCTTGAGGCCATGATCCTCCAGCAGGCCCGACAGTCTTTCGCGGGCGCCGACGGTGTAACTGCCGAGGACAATTTTCTTTTTGTCCTTCTTAAGCTTGGCGACATGCTTGACGACGGCCTCGTAAACATTTGCACCCTGCGCCCGCTCGGCCGCGAAATCGCGCGGCCCGTCGACTCCAAAATCGATGACCTTGTCGCTTCCGGGCTGCGAGAACGGTGTTGTGGCGTGAATAGGCCGACCTTCGATCACCGAACGCCATTCCTTGCTGCCAAGATAAAGGGTTGAGGGCGCCAGCGGGCGGTAGCTGCCCGGCTCGGTAACCATCGCCCGCTCGCGATTAGAGAAATAATCCTCGATCGCCTCATGCCGGGCCTCGAGCGCGCCGTCCGTGTTCGAATCGCGGAGAATGACGTCATGCTCGCCGAGATGGTCAAACAGGGTCGACAGCTTCTCCTCAAAGAGCGGCAGCCAATGTTCCATGCCGGCCAGGCGCCGGCCGTCGCTGATGGCCTGGTAGAGCGGATCGCCGGTGGCATTGGCGCCGAATTGCTCGCGGTAGCGGGCGCGAAAACGCTTGATCGTTTCCTCGTCCAGTAGTGCCTCGCTCGCCGGCATCAGGGTGAAAGCCTCTGCCTTGCCTGTCGTCCGCTGGTCGGCGGGGTCGAAGCGGCGCATCGTCTCGATCTCGTCGCCGAAGAAGTCCAGCCGGATCGCTAGCTCTTCACCCGCCGGAAACAGGTCGACGATCGAGCCGCGCACGGCAAATTCGCCGGCGTCATGGACCGCGTCGGTCCGCTGATAGCCATTGGCGATAAGCAGTTCGACCAGCCGGTCCCGCTCGATCCTTTCGCCGGCAGCCAGGCGCCGGGTCAATTGGCGAATCCGGAAGGGCGTCAAAATTCGTTGGGTCGCCGCATTGGCAGTGGCGATGAGAAGCTGAGGATGCTTGCGCTTGCCCTGCAGCTTTTCAAGCGTTGCCAGTCGTTCGGCCATTACGCGTAGGGCCGGGGAGGCACGGTCGTAGGGCAGGCAATCCCAAGCCGGAAACGTCAGCACTTCCACATCAGGCGCGAAAACCGGCACCGTGTCCTGCAATGCCCTCATCGCAGCTTCGTCCGCCGCGACGATAATTGCACGGCCACCCTTGCCCGTCCCATGAACGGCGCGGGCGAGATCCGCCGCCAGCCACGGCAGGAATCCCGCGGGAACTCCGGCCAGCGTTACCGGCGCACTGGCCCTCAAGATTCGGGAGAGGGCGTCGCTCATTTCGCCACCTTGATGAAGTCGAGGCGTCGAAAGGCATCCATCATGGGGCCCTGAAAGCGCTCGGGGATGGGCTCGGTCCCGATCGCCCACGCCATGATGTCAACGTCCGTCTCGGTCAGCAGTGCTGCAAACAGTGCGCGCTCATGCGCGTCCCATGAGTTGTGGTAGGCATCGAAGAAGCCGCCAATCATCATGTCCGCCTCGCGCGTGCCGCGGTGCCAGGCGCGATACCGTAGCGCCCTCAACACTTCATCCATGAACGGCCTTCCTCCAAACGCAAATGGCCCGCGGCGAATTTCGCCGCGGGATCTCATTCGCCGATCTAGGAGTGGCTAAAGGCTAGGGCAAGGCCGCTAGCGGGCGGCGTGGTCCGAATGCGCAAAGTTTGCGGCGGCATAAGCTGCGCAGCTCACCTTCGGGTTGAATTGGGCGAAAACTCCGCTCGGATTCTTGCGGTATAGCCACACATGACGATCGTAATGTGGTTCAAACATATGCGCTTCGTCGATCGCCGTCGCGGGGTCATCCTTCATCGAGTCATATTCGACCCCATGAAAGCTGGGCGGCCGTACGTTTCCGGCCTCGTGCCATGCTTTGGCAAACACCAGGTTCTCTACCGCGACCAGCTTTAAGGATCCGTCAGCTTGCGGTTCGTAAATCAGGATCGACGGCTTACGAAAATCGGTGTGGGTCCCATTTCCATTCACTCGCGGGTTGGGCGGGGCCGAGATGCCGAGCATGTCAGGGCGGAAATAATGGATGCCCATGGCGCCCAGCGCCTTCGGCCGCCCCATCATATCGGCCGTTTCGCACATGTTGGCCGGGTCGCGGATATAGCCTTCTGCAAGGGCCACGTTCACGTCCTGATATTTGGCCGTCAGCGCCCGGACCTCGTTGAGGCTCGGTTCCGCCTTGTTGCCCGCCAGGGCCGCAGGCGAGTATACCCCCATGACCGCGGCCAGAACGGCGCCGCCGATTTTTGCTCTCATGCTAATTTTCTCCTCGCCGCGCGTTCGAGGTGCGGCAGAGCCGGGCCAGATATCGGCCCCCGCTGTGCCACTCAATCGAAATGGTTGCAGTGGGGTATGCAAATGTGAATAGCTTTGGACAATGTTCGCTTGGGACGATCTGAAGCTGTTCCTCGCGCTCTATCGTGAGCGAACGACGGGGCGTGCAGCAACGGACCTGGGCATCAGCCAGCCGACCGTGGTTCGCCGGCTATCAGGCCTGGAGAGGGAGATCGGCCTGACACTGTTTGAACGACGTGCCAACGGTCTTGCGCCAACCGATGCTGCATGCCGTCTTTTCAACGCAGCCCAGCAAGTCGAGCGAGGGATTTGCGAATTCACAGCCGAAGTTGAGTCCCTTACGGAATCCAGTCTCAGGATCATTCGAGTGACGCTGCTCGATCATTTCGAACAGCTAATGGTGCCGCTGTTGCGCGGCTTCCGAGAACGGTGGCCCTCGGTTCATGTCGAGCTACTGCCGAGTGATCGCATCTACGACCTGGCGAGAGGGGAGGCGGACATTGCCGTTCGTGGGCGCGATCGCACCCCCAGCGACGAACTCGTTACCCGCGATCTCCCTTGTTGCGGCTTTGCGATCTATGCTTCGGCCGATAGTTCATCTGAAGAAAGGCCATCGTCCGTCGAGGAAGTGGGGCGTCATTCGCTGGCAGTGCTTGACGGACCGCCAGGGCAGTTACCGGTATATCAATGGCTTGCATCGCTAGTTGAGCCGGGAATCACATCGCCTCGGTGTGCCAATTTCCGTGCTCTCGCCTCGACGATTGCATCTGGGGCCACAATTTCCGCGCTCCCTTGCACGATGGGCGATTCTGATCCGAACCTGGTTCGCTGTTTCGAACCGCTCGAGCAGTTCGATGTGCCGGTTTATTTAATCGCTCGCCGCGCCATCGTCCGTCGGCCTGCGGCACGGGATCTATTCGAAGCCATTCACGGTTACTTCCTGGAGCGTCCGGCTCTCCTGATGGGCAAGCGCGCCTAATGCGGCCCGAAATCCTCAATCCGTTATTCGCTGAGGTGGAGGCGTTGAAAGGCGTGGGGCCGGGTATTACCAAGGCGCTGGCGCGGCTCGATCTCAAAAGGGCGATCGATCTTGTCTATCACCTGCCGACGGGGACGATCGACCGGGTTCGCGCGCCACATGCCAGTCAGGCGTTACTTGGGCGGATCGTGGTCCTCGATGTCACTCCCGTCGAAGTCCGGGCCGGATCTGGCAAGGCCCCGCTACGCATTTTCGCTCGCGACGGCGACGACAACACGTTGACCCTGACTTTCTTCAACAATCCGGCCTGGGCGAAAAGGCAGCTGCCGCTGCACCAGAAGCGCACCGTAATCGGCAAACTCGACGCTTATGGGCAGGAATGGCAAATCGTCCATCCCGAGGTGATCGACCTCGTTATGGCCAGCGAGGTGGCCCTTCGCGAGCCCGTATATGGCCTTACCGAAGGCATTTCCAACAAGCGGATGCGTGAGTTGGCGCTGGCCGCGCTGGAGCGGGTGCCGCAGCTCGCCGAATGGATTGAACCATCGCTGCTTGGCCGCGAGCGCTGGCCGGCCTGGCGCGCTGGGCTTGCGGAAGCACATTCCGATCCAAACTCAACATTGCCTCGCAAGCGGTTGGCCTACGATGAAATATTCGCCAACCAGCTAGCCCTGATGCTGCTTCGTCAGGTGGCGCGCCGGAAGCGTGGCGTGCCGCTTCAGGGGGATGGGCGGCTAAGCGGCAAGCTGCAGCTACCCTACCGCCTGACCAATGCGCAGCAGCGTGTGATTGGCGAGATCCGCGGCGACATGGCGCAGGACAAACCGATGCTGCGGCTGCTGCAGGGCGATGTCGGCTCGGGCAAGACACTGGTCGCGTTGCTGGCAATGCTGGAAGCGGTCGAGGCCGGCGCCCAGGCGGCGATGCTTGCCCCGACCGAAATCCTTGCCCGCCAGCACCAAGCGACGCTGCAACGCCAGTGCGAGGCTATCGGCGTCCGCATCGCCATCCTCACCGGCCGCGAAAAGGGGAGGACACGGGAATCGGTGCTGATGGGCCTTGCCGACGGCTCGATCGATATCCTGATCGGCACCCACGCCATCTTCCAGCAGCATGTCGCCTACAAGAAGCTCGGCCTGATCGTGATCGACGAACAGCACCGTTTCGGCGTCTCGCAGCGCCTGCTGCTGAGTGAAAAGGCCGAGCATCCGCCGCATCTGCTGGCGATGACTGCCACGCCGATCCCGCGCACCCTAACCCTGACCCATTATGGCGAGATGGACGTCAGCCGAATCGACGAGATGCCGCCCGGCCGAACTCCGGTCGAAACGCTTGTGATTAGTGACCAGAAGCTCGGTGACGTGATCGACGGGCTGGGGCGGCATCTCGCCGCAGGCGGCCAGGCCTATTGGGTCTGCCCGTTGGTCGAGGAGAGCGAGGCGATCGATGCCGCCGCGGCGGAGGATCGGGCCAGGTTGCTGCGCTGCCGCTTCGGCGAAGATCGCGTCGGCCTGGTCCATGGGCGGATGAAGGGCGCCGACAAGGATGACGTCATGGCGTCATTCGCCAATGGCGACCTCGGCGTGCTGGTCGCCACCACGGTGATCGAGGTCGGGGTCGACGTGCCCAATTCCTCGCTAATCATCGTTGAGGGAGCCGAGCGCTTCGGTCTTGCCCAGTTGCACCAGCTGCGTGGCCGGGTTGGGCGAGGCGCGGCAGCGAGCCGCTGCATCCTGCTCCGCGGTCAGCAACTCAGCGAGACGGGTAGGGCACGACTTGCCCTGATGCGGGAAACCAATGACGGCTTCCGCATCGCCGAAGAGGATCTGCGGCTGCGTGGGCCAGGCGAAATCCTTGGAACGCGTCAGTCGGGCGAGCAGGCGTTCAAGGTCGCTTCGCAGGAAGATGTGGCTGAGCTTGCCCCGGTTGCCCAGGGCGACGCCCGCCTACTGCTAGACCGCGACGGTGGCCTCGCCAGCGAGCGCGGCCAGGCGGCCAGGCTGTGCCTCTATCTTTTCGAGCGGGATGCGGCCGTGGGGCTGCTCAGGAGCGGCTAGCGGGTAAGAAGCCCGTGCTTCTTTTTACCGAGGCTGATCTTCAACGGCTCACTGCCAAGTTCCAAGGTCAACTGCGGATCGCTTACAGTCTCGCCATTAAGCTTGACCGCACCTTCGCCTATTTTGCGCCTCGCCTCGCCGTTGGATGCTGCAAACCCGAGGCCAGTCAGCGCGTGGACAATCCCGATGCTGCCTTCCGGCACGTTCAATGTTGGTAGCTCACCGCCGGCGGCCCCTTCTTCGAACGTGCGCCGCGCCGTTTCGGCCGCGGCTTCGGCAGCCTCGCGTCCGTGCAGCATCGCCGTCGCCTCGTTGGCCAGCACGATCTTCGCTTCATTGATTGCCTGGCCTTCGAGCTTGGCCAACGCTTCGATCCGCTCAAGCGGCAGGTCGGTGAACAGTTTCAGGAATTTGACGACATCGGCATCGGCCGTGTTCCGCCAGAATTGCCAATAATCATATGCCGGCAGTTGGTCGGCGTTGAGCCATACCGCCCCGCTGGCGGTCTTGCCCATCTTCGCGCCGTCGGCGGTAGTAATGAGGGGCGTCGTGACGCCATAAAGTTCGGCTCCATCCATCCGTCGGCCAAGCTCAATGCCGTTGACGATATTTCCCCACTGATCCGAACCGCCGAGCTGCAGCCGGCAGCCCAGCCGCAACGACAGCTCGCGAAAGTCGTATGCCTGGAGGATCATGTAGTTGAATTCCAGGAAGGTGAGCGGCTGTTCACGCTCGAGCCGCAGCTTGACCGAATCAAAGGTCAGCATGCGGTTGATGGTGAAGTGCGGCCCGACCGTCCGCAGCAGGTCGATATAGGCTAGCTGGTCGAGCCAGTCGGCATTGTCGACCATTACTGCGTCGGTAGGCCCGTCGCCGAAGCTCAGATAATGTTCGAACACCCGGCGGATGGAAGCGATATTTGCCTGAATCGCGTCGTGCGTCAGCAGCTGCCGGCTTTCATCCTTGCCCGAAGGGTCGCCGATCTTGGTCGTCCCGCCGCCCATCAGCACGATCGGCTTGTGACCCGCCTGCTGCATGCGGCGGAGCATCATGATCTGCACCAGGCTGCCGACGTGGAGCGACGGCGCCGTGGCGTCAAATCCGATATAGCCGGCAACAATCTCTCGTGATGCCAAAGCGTCGAGCGCCGCTGCATCGGTCGCCTGATGGATATAGCCGCGCTGATCGAGCAGGCGGAGTAGGGAGGACTTATATTCGCTCATCGAATGCCCGCTTAGCGGTTGCGGGGCCGGTTGCAAGCGGGCGAGCGGCAGGCAATAGCAGCATTCGTGCCCAGCCTGGTTCGCCATCCCGACACGCCGCCCGGCGCGATAACCTCGATCGATGCGGAACTCGATCGCTTGCCGGGAGGGGCGATCGCGACATTCAAGGTCCGTGGCGAAATCGCGAAACTTGTAATCCCTCCTCCCGCTCAGCCGTCGCGAACCGACGGCCTGTGGCGAACGACCTGCTTCGAATTGTTCGTCACGGGCGACGGAACCGCTTATCGCGAGTTTAATTTCTCGCCGTCGGGCCAATGGGCAGCATATGAATTCGACGGCTATCGAGCCGGAATGCGCAACGCACCAGCTGATATTGAGACAGAGATATATCAAACAACCAATGAGTTCTCGTTCAGTGCTAAGATCAGTGCTGAATTCCCAAACCCGGCCCAAATAGGTCTCGCCGCAGTGATCGAGGAAAGCGACGGCGTCGTCCGTTACTGGTCAACATCATTTGCCCCGGGCAAACCCGATTTCCACGCCGCTTCGGTGCGGTCCCTGCTGTTCGATGGAGTGAGTGCGGAATGAAGCTTGGCGTCGAACGGTTGCTTTCCGATCCCGAACTGCGGCGTCCGCTTGAGGGAAAGCGGGTGGCACTGGTCGCACATCCCGCATCGGTCACCCGCGACCTTACGCACACCCTTGATGCGCTTGCCGCGATTGACGGTATTCGCCTTTCGGCGGCGTTTGGCCCCCAACACGGGCTGCGCGGCGACAAGCAAGATAATATGATTGAAAGCCCGGATTTCATCGATCCGGTGCATGAAATCCCGGTATTCAGCCTCTACGGCGAGGTTCGGCGTCCCACCGGCCAAATGATGTCGACGTTCGATGTCGTATTGATCGATCTGCAGGACCTCGGCTGCCGCATCTACACCTTCATCACCACTTTGCTCTACATGCTCGAAGCCGCCGCTGAGCATGGCAAAAGCGTCTGGGTGCTTGACCGCCCCAATCCCGCCGGTCGGCCGATCGAAGGCCTGACCCTTAGGCCCGGCTGGGAAAGCTTTGTCGGCGCCGGGCCATTTCCAATGCGACACGGCCTGACCTTGGGCGAGCTCGGTCGCTGGTTCGTCGACCATTTCAAGCTCGACGTCGATTATCGGGTGATTGAGTTGGAGGGCTATCGGCCCGACGATGGACCGGGCTTCGGCTGGCCGGCGGAGCGCATCTGGGTCAACCCGTCACCTAACGCACCCAACCTCAACATGGCGCGCTGCTATGCCGGGACGGTGATGCTGGAAGGTGCGACGCTGAGCGAGGGCAGGGGAACAACCCGCCCGCTCGAACTGTTCGGAGCACCCGGCATTGAGGCGCGGGCGATTATCCAGATCATGTGCGACCTTGCGCCACAATGGCTTGAAGGCTGCGTGCTCCGAGACATCTGGTTCGAGCCGACGTTCCACAAGCATGTCGGCCAGTTGTGCAACGGCGTGCATATTCATGCTGAGGGGCAGGCCTACGATCATCAGGCATTCAAACCCTGGCGAGTGCAGGCTCTTGCCTTCAAAGCGATCCGGAGCCTCTTTCCGGAATATGAGCTCTGGCGCGATTTCCCTTATGAATATGCGTTCGGGAAGCTCCCGATCGACGTCATCAACGGTGGCCCTGCACTGCGTGAATGGGTCGATGATCCCAGTTCCGAAGCCGGTGACCTCGACGCAATTGCGACACCGGATGAGCGAGCGTGGACAGAGGAGCGCGAGCGGTTCCTGCTTTACTAGCGTTTCCGGCTCAACTCTCGCATCGCCTCGTCGAGGCCGTCCAAGGTCAGTGAATACATGCGCTCGTCCATCAACCGCTTCAGGATCGCGGTTGAGGCGCTGTGGCCCCAGTAGGCCTCGGGCGTCGGGTTGATCCAGGCAGCGCTGGGATAAGTATCGGTCAGGCGCTTGAGCCAGACCGCGCCCGCTTCCTCATTGAAATGCTCGATCGATCCGCCGGCATGGGTGATTTCGTAGGGGCTCATCGCCGCGTCTCCGACGATCACCAGCTTATGGTCGCGGCCGAACTTGTGGATGACATCATGGGTCGGGGTCTTCTCGACATGGCGGCGCCGATTGTCCTTCCAAACGCCCTCGTAGATGCAATTGTGGAAGTAATAATGTTCGAGGTGTTTGAACTCTGCCCGGCAGGCGGAGAATAATTCTTCCGCCACCTTCACATGGCCGTCCATCGATCCGCCGATGTCGAGGAACAGCAGCAGCTTCACCGCATTGTGCCGCTCCGGGCGAAGTTTAACGTCGAGCCAGCCGCGCCGTGCGGTTCCGTCGATCGTGCCGTCAAGGTCCAGCTCCTCGGCGGCACCTTCGCGAGCAAAACGGCGGAGGCGGCGAAGGGCGACCTTGATGTTGCGGGTGCCAAGTTCCCGTTCGCCATCGAGATCGCGAAACTCTCGTCTCTCCCACACCTTGATCGCTCGGCCATGTTGCCCTGGCCCGCCGATACGAACGCCTTCAGGATTGTAGCCGCCATGGCCGAAGGGGGACGTGCCGCCAGTTCCAATCCATTTATTGCCGCCCTGGTGTCGCCCTTGCTGCTCGGCCAACCGGTCTTTGAGCGCCTGCATGATGTCTTCCCAGGAGCCGAGGCTCTTGATCGCTTCCATTTGTTCAGGCGTCAGATAGGCTTCGGCAACCAGTCGCAGCCACTTCTCGGGAATGTCGGCCTTGATCTCTTCGCCGCCCGCGATCAGTCCCTTGAACACTTCGGCGAACACCCGGTCGAACCGGTCGAGCTGGCTTTCGTCGTGCACGAAGGTTGCGCGGGCGAGGTAATAAAATTGCTCGGGCTCGGCACCGATCACATCGGCGTCCAAAGCCTCGAGGAGCAAAAGATGCTCCTTCAAGGAGGCTGGTATACCGCCGCGGCGCAACGCTTCGACAAAGCCGATGAACATGGCGACGCCTTAGCGCGGAGAACGAAGCGATGCCATCGGCCGCGTGGTTAACTTCGCTTTAGCACTTGGTGCGTAAGCCATGCCCAGATCGCACTCAAGGAAACGCGTCCAATGGCCACGCTGGGCATCGAAGAAATCACTGAAAACGCAATTCGGGCAGTCGCACGCGACTGCGGCTCGCTGTCGATCGAGTGCAGCGACGTTGCCGGCTATGTCGAAGGCGTGGCGGAGCGGATTGGCGAGCATCTGAAGGTGCTGGATACACTTGAGGAAGTGACCACCCGCCTGCTTGCCGATCAGGCCCGCGTTTCGGATTCGACCGATGAGGCCCGGCTGCTCTCCGAACAGGCCAAAGCCAAGCTCGAAGCGGGACGCGAGGCCATCGAAGGCACCATCGCGGGCTTCAAGGGGTTGACCGACCTGGTCGTACAACTCGGCGAGCGGATGGCCGGGTTCGCGTCGGCGATGAACCAGGTGCAGACTGTTTCCTCGACAATCGAGACGATCGCCCGCAAGACCAACATGCTGGCGCTGAACGCGACCATCGAAGCTGCTCGCGCCGGCGATGCCGGCCGCAGCTTTGCGGTGGTTGCCGCCGAAGTGAAGAAGCTGGCGCACGATACGCGTTTGGCGACCAGCCAGATTGCGTCCACCATCGGCGAACTGACCCGCGAGGCGAGCGCCGTGACGTCGGAGATCAAGACCGGCGTCGAGCGCAGCCGCGCCGCCCAGTCGGGGTTCGGCCAGATTAGTGACACGGTCAAGGAAGTGACCGAGATCGTATCGATGGTCGACCGCCAGACCGAGGGCATCGCCCATTCTACCAGCCTCATCCAGACCAGCGTCGACCGGGTGAAAGCGGGCCTCAGCGATTTCGCCGGCGACGCCCGCGACAATGGGGGCAAGCTGATCAAGGCGCAGAAGCGCCTCAGCCATCTCGAGATGCTGTCGAACAACATGCTAGATACGCTCGCCAACTCCGGCGCCGAGATCGACGACACGCCAATGATCCTGCTGGCGCAGGAAGCCATGCGGGCGATCATGACCGCGGTCGAGCAAGGTATCGACCGGGGCGACATCAGCATCGGCGAGGTGATGGACCGCAACTATGTGCTGATCGAAGGTTCGAACCCGCCTCAATACAACAATGGCTTTTCCGATTTCGCCGACAAGCACGTCCGTCCGTTGCTGGACCGTTTCAAGGCGCGCGATTCGCGGATCATCGGTTCGGCCATCACCAACCTGGACGGCTATCTTCCGACCCACCTTTCGGAACGCTGCCACACGCCGGGGCCGGATCCGGTGTGGAACGACGAACATTGCCGCAACAAGCGCATCTTCATGGACGAGACCACGCGCAAGGCCTGCGAAAGCGACAAGCCGGCGATGCTTGCGACCTACCGGATGGAACTGGGCGATAAATATATCCCGGTAAAGAATGTCTTCGTGGCGTTGTTCTTCAAAGGGCGTCGCTGGGGCAATTTCGAACTGGCTTACCGCGACGAATAGATTTCAGGCCTTTCGCCGGGCCATGAATGCCAGCCGCTCGAACAGCATCACGTCCTGCTCATTCTTCAGCAGTGCGCCGTGAAGGGGCGGGATCGCCTTGGTCGGATCGCGTTCCTGCAGCACTTCAAGCGGCATGTCTTCATGCAATAGCAGCTTTAGCCAATCCAGCAGCTCGCTGGTCGACGGCTTCTTCTTGATGCCCGGTACGTCGCGGACCTCATAAAATAGGTCGAGCGCACGGCTGACCAGCATCTTCTGGATTCCCGGGAAATGCACCTCGACGATCTCGGTCATCGTGTCGCGGTCCGGGAAGCGGATGTAGTGGAAGAAACAGCGGCGCAGGAAGGCGTCGGGCAGTTCCTTCTCGTTGTTCGACGTGATGACGACGATCGGGCGGTCGATGGCCTTCACCGTCTCGTTGGTTTCGTAGACATGGAACTCCATCCGATCGAGCTCTTGAAGCAGGTCGTTCGGAAATTCGATGTCGGCCTTGTCGATCTCGTCGATCAGCAGGACGGGAAGCTGGGGCGAGGTGAAGGCGTCCCATAGCTTGCCGCGCTTGATGTAGTTGCGAATGTCATGAACCCGCTCGTCGCCAAGCTGGCCATCGCGGAGGCGGGCGACCGCGTCATATTCGTAAAGCCCCTGGACGGCGCGGGTGGTCGACTTGATGTGCCATTCGATGAGCGGAGCGCCGAGCGCGGTTGCGATTTCATGGGCGAGGACGGTCTTGCCCGTGCCGGGCTCGCCCTTGACCAGGAGCGGGCGCCGCAACTGGACCGCGGCATTGACCGCGACCTTGAGGTCGTCGGTCGCGACATATTCGGGAGTGCCTTCGAAACGCATTCCTCCGCCCTATGGGCTGGATTCCAACGTTGCAAGCGCGCCCTTCGACTAGCCCAGGGCGAACGGGTCTTTCAGTCGATGCGAGCGGCGGCGCGGGCTTCAAGCAGGTCGAACAGGCCGCGATTCTGCAACAGCAACTGCTCGCCGCCGAAGCCGAGCGCGCGTTCGCTGGGAAGGCCATCGGTGCCATCGGCGATGACGCGGACGATTGAGTCCTGGTCGGGAAGGCTGAGGACAGGCTTCTGCATGCCCATGCGATCGGCGGCGCGATCGAGGACTGCGCGGATCGCGTGCCAATCGGCCATCAGGGCCGTCGCCGCACCAAGCGCACAGCCGCGGCGTTCCGACTTGGCCAGGGTTTCGATGGCATGGCGCTGGGCGACGAGAGTCGCCTCGGTCTCGGCGGCGCCGGGGGTCGACGGCAGGGGACCGACCGACGCGGTCAGGCGGACGAGGTAAAGCCGTTCGCGCTCATAGGCGTCCGACGCTTCGCGCAGCCAATCGCGGACCGGGCCGGCAGGGCAATTGTTGAGCGCAAGCTCGATGAGGCCGGGATGACGGCCATAAAGCGAGCAGAAGAGGTGGACGGCGTCGGCCAGGTCGCGAGCGCTGTTGTGACCGCTCGCGCCGACCAGCGCGAGGCGATAGGGATGGTCAGCTGAACCCTGGGCGTCGACCCGCGCAAGCTGCGCCTCGGCAGCAGTCATTACCGCCCGGTCGAATGCCTGATTGATCGCCATCCCGAGTTTCTCCTGTCTTGCGCTTTGGCTCTGGCGGTGGACCTTAGACCCCGCTTCTAACCCAAGGGCGTAAAGACAGGGTTTAGGAGCGCTTCATCTTTTGGTGAGCGAGATTAATTTTTGGCTCGAAACGGGACATTTTCGTATCCCGGCCATGCTGGGGGCACGGCCGAGCGGCGAAAACAGGGATGAGAAGGCGGGTCCAGTACCGGGGCACGGGACAAGGGTCAGGCGGCGAGGGCCAATTCGTCCGACTCCGACTGGCCGTTGGCAAGCGATTCGGGAAGGATCTCGTCCGGGGCGAACCAGCGGGAAGCGGCGACGACCAGGCCAAGCGCGAAATAGCTGCCGATCACCGCGACCGGGGCGAAATAGACCATCACGGCAAGCGCGACCCGAAGCCAGTTGGGATGGAAGCCGAAATCCTGGCCGATTGCTTCGCACACGCCGAGGATGGTGTCGTTGCGGCCGACGAGGATGTTGGTGTTGGTATTCGGCATTTTCGGTCCCTTTGGCGTAAGCGTTGAATGACTGATGCCAGACATTCAGCAAGAGGCGTGCCAAAGGCCGGTAGCGGCGGATTTCTGCGCTTTTATGATGGGATGATGACCGGCGCGAGACAGGCCTGATTGGGGTCGGCCGCCATGGGTTGGGAATTTTCGCTAGGGGATAGTGAGCCGTCACGGAGTCAATCCGTGACGTCGATCGACGCGGCAGAGCCGGTCGTCGGCCGGCACTCGCCCTCTCTTAGGCACAAGCTCGACTTTGCTTTCGCAAAATCTCCCATGTGCTCGGGGGCTCGTGCGGAAACAGACAAAGCAGACACTATGTGCGCTTCGATTTGCGGGAGTTGGCGGCCTCTGTCGCGCTCCATTCGGATTCGCTGGCGAGGCGGGCGGCGGTGGCGGGATAGGGCCGGTCGGAAAGGATTTGGCCGCGCTCGGCAGCCCATGCGTCGAGCTCGATCCGGTCAAGCAGGTCGGTGAGGCATTGCGCCTCATGATCGCATGGGCGCCGGGCGATGGTGCGGTCGAGCCATGCGCCGTAGCGCATTGGGTCACGGTAGCGCAGCAGGAACATGGTCAGCCGTTCGTCGTAATAACGGCGCTCGCCGACCTGCTCCCCCTTGTAGAAGACCGGGCGGACCACGCCGTTCAGGGCGCGCGAAAAGGCAGCATCGGTCAGCGCGCCGATGGCATGATCCAGCGCCGTTTCCCACGCCATGCGAAAGGCGATGGCGTCGGGCCGGGCGCGCAGCGCATAGGCGGAGGCGCGGCCCATTCAGACGCGCTTGCAGGCTTCGTCGACACAACCGCTTTCCGCCAGCGCCTCGATGAATGCGACTTGCTTTTCAGGGCTCCAGCCATCGTGGCGAGAGCGCAGGTTGACGGGGGTAAAGTCAGGGAGAGGATTGGGTTCGTTGTTCACGAACCTATTTGGAACATATAATTCGCGTGTAGGACAGCGAAAAGCGCGTCAATTGGCTGCCAATCTCTAATGGCAGGTTTCGACCGATTGCGGACATTAGCGGCGTTGGGAATTGACCACGGTACCATTCTTCCGGAAAACGGAGCGAGGGGGGCGCATTCTATGGCGTCAGAAGCAGTAATTGCACGGCGACGGTCGCTTTGGACAACGCGGAACGGGGTTCTCCTCGCTGCTGCCATCGTCAGCAGTGCGGTCGCTTGGTGGATGATCGCCTGGCCAGTCGCTACCCTGTCCAACGTCGGCGCGCACACGGGCCACTTCGCGCTGACCTTTGCGCACATGGTCGGCGGCACCGGGATGCTCTTTCTCGGTGGACTCAATCTTTATCTTGCCGCGCGCAACAACAATTTCCCGCTGCACCGGACGATCGGGAAAGCATATCTTGCCTTCGGAGCGTTCGGCGCGGTCGTAGCTATGTTCGTTACAGCAAGTCCAGCGCACAAGACGCCCGGGGGGCCGATCCTGACCGCTATCAGCGTATCATTACTCACGCTCGCGACTGCCTGGCTGTGCTTTGCGGCACTCGGCTTGCGAGCGGCGCGGAACCGCCGTTTCCAGAGCCATTCGCAGTGGATGGTGCGAAGCTACGTGCTCGTCTGGTCGTTCGTCTTCTGCCGCATTGCCTCGCGGTTCGTGCCAATGGGCGACGATGCCTTCATCTGGCTGTCGTGGGTTGGGCCGCTGCTCGTATGCGAAATGGTGTTGCAATGGCCCGATGGCGCGCGGAAGGCGCAGCGATCCAGACCGGGCGTTTGATTTCCGTTTTCCAATTTCCACTTTCCACCCAAAGCGGTCATTGCCGCTGCGCCTTTGCTAGACCGGGCATTCCTCTTCGAAGTGAACCGAGACTGTGCCGTCAGCCGTGTTGATCACGTTGGCGTCGATGCTGCCCAGGCCGCGTATCACGACCTTGACCTTCTGGCCGACATCGAAACGATCGTCCGACACCATTTCGCACCCGTCGTACCAAAGGCGGGTGATGCGCGCGTCGCAGGACGATCCCCCGTCTTTGAGGATCGTCGCCGTCAGGTTTGGATTGCGCGCGGCCTGCTTACGCGTCCGGGGCGTCTGCATTGCACACTCCTTCGACGACATCAGGCCGCCTGCAAGGGCAAATTTTCCTTTAAGATTAAGGGTGTGCGGCGAATTTACGATGATCGGCGAATGCGATGGCCGGTAGTGCCAGTCGAAAAGTTGGCGCTCCTGATTTTGCCCGGTACACAAGTCAAGCTTCGGGCGAAGCATGGAGACGATATGGCGCGATTCATTTGCTGCACACTTCAGGCCAAGAAGGAGGGCGGCGGTGAGCCGGTGTGGATCAACATCGATCTCGTCGCGGCAATCCAGATCGACCAGTTTGGGCTGGGATCAAAGATCATCTTCGCGGGGGAGAATGCCGCCCAATTTTATGTGCAAGAGAAGCCGCATGAAATTTTTGAGAAACGAATGGTCAACGCCAAGTCGGCGCCGAAAATTTAGAGGGCAAGGTCCGCCCACCGTCCATTCCCGACATTAGCGGACCCTGCGAGGCGACTGCCCGGTTTCCATGACATCGGCATCGAGTCCTGTTAACGACCGCCAGGAAGCATGGCGCAGGTCTTTGTATCTTACGCGCGGCCGGACGAGTCGTTGGCCGCGCGCGCGCGGTGGATGCGTTGAAAGCGCTGGGCTACGAAGTGTGGCGCGACGACGAGCTTCCGGCGCACCGGGCTTATGCAGACGTTATCGACGAGCAGCTGAAGTCGGCCAAGGCGGTCCTCGTCCTGTGGTCCGCGGATTCGACCAAGTCGCAATGGGTGAGATCGGAGGCCGACGTCGCGCGCCAGCTGGGAACACTGGTTCAGGCCAGCCTTGACGCCACCATCCCGCCAATGCCGTTCAACCAGATACAATGCGCCGACCTTAAGGATTGGGACGGTGGCTCCGACACGCCCGGCTGGCGCAAGCTGAAGGCGAGCGTACAGGCGCTGGCGGGAGCCGCCATCGAGCAAGGTACCAAATCCCGGGTCGCCGGGCGGCCCGTCTCCGTCTGTGTCCTGCCGTTCGAAAATATGAGCGGGGACGCCGAACAGGAATATTTCAGCGACGGCATCAGCGAGGACATCACGACCGATCTTTCGAAGGTGTCGGCCCTGGAGGTGATCGCTCGCAATACCGCCTTCTCGCTGAAAGGCCTGGCCATCGACGTCAGCGAGATCGCGCAGAAACTGGGCGTCACCCATGTGCTCGAGGGAAGCGTGCGCAAGTCCGGGAACCGGGTGAGGATCACGGCCCAGCTGATTGACGGGAAGAGCGGCGGCCACGTCTGGGCGGAACGCTATGACCGGGACCTAACCGACATTTTCGCGATCCAGGACGAGATCAGCCAGGCGATCGTAAGCGCGCTCAAGGTCAATCTGCTCCCCGAAGAGAAGTCGGCCATTGAGAGCCGCGGAACCGGCGATGCCAACGCCTATAATCTCTATCTCATGGCCCGAAAATATTGGGTTTCGGGCAATTATGGCGACATCAAGCGCGAGCAGCGCGTGATCCGCCTTGCCCGGCGCGCGGTCGAAATCGATCCGAACTATGCGCAGGCATGGGCCCTGATGGCGCTGGCACAGGTCAGCCTTCGCTATTATTTCGGCGTCACGGACGAAGTCGGCGAAGCCTCCGCGGAACGGGCGCTCGCGATCGACCCGACCATCGCCGAAGCTTATGCCGTCAGATCGCGCATTTTTGCCGAACAAGGCGATCTTGATTCCGCCAATCGGCAAATCCGCAAAGCATTGGAGCTTGGTCCAGACTCATGGGAGGTGAACCGGGAAGCGGCCCGGATCGCCACGGCTCAACGGAAGACAGTGGATGCAATGCGCCACTATGAGAAGGCCGTCGAACTCATCGAGACCGACTTTCATTCCTGGGCGATGCTGGTGATGTGTTACCAAGCGCTGGGCGATCGCGAAGGCGTGCTTCGCGGCGCGGAAATGATGCACTCGCAGGCGGAGAAGGTGCTTGCCGAGGACCCGAGCAACGGTGCGGCGTTGGGCATTTGCGCGGGCGGCCATGCGATCGCCGGAAACCGCGACCAGGCGATGGAAACGATAGAGCGCGCCTTGCTGATCGATCCCGATAATCTGAACATGCGGTATAATTTTGGCTGCGTGCTGAGCGCCTACCTACAGGACCGGAAAGCATCCGTTGATTTGCTGGTGCCTGTCCTCGCAGAGGCCAATTTGACCTTGGTGAAGGGGGCCGTCGTCGACCCGGACCTGGACTTCCTGAGGGGTGACGAGCGCTTCGAAAAAGCGCTTGCGGATGCCCATCTGCGTTTGGGGATCGAGCCGGCGCCGATCAGCCCCGTCGCAAGCTGAAGGCGATTTCGCCGGCATCCTCGTCCGCTTCGAAGTCACTGGCCTGAGCTTGCGCGCTCAACATGGTAGTCGATACGGATCCTCACCCACGTTCCAACCAGCGTCTTGCCGCCGACCCGGGGCGGCCGCACCAGAAACTGCCACGCCGCCTGGCGGACGGCGCCGGCGAGGTGGGACCCGGGCGGGCTTTGGCCCAGTTCGACGCAATCGTCGACGCGGAAGCGATCGATCGTCTTGCAGGCTATCAGGCCCCAGCCGCCGCCATCCGGCATGAATTTCGGCATGTAGGTGGACAGTTCCTGGTTGGTCGGCTCGCGATACCATTCGGCGGCGTAGAGCGGCTCACCGTTGGGGGCGGTGCCGACGCGCTGGCTGTCTCCAGGGGCACTGCCCTGTGCGAGGGCGGCCCCGGCGCCAGGGGCGTTGGTGCCGAGCTTGGCAATGTCCGAAGCCTCAAACTCTTCCTTGCTCAACGGCAGCAGGTCGAGGGGGCGTTCGGGCAGGACGATCTTCGGCTTGAACTCGGGCGGGACCGGGCGAGGCGGCTTCTTGGTGGCGGGAGCGGGCTTTTGCGCCTTGCTGGCGGTGGACTCCTCCTCATTTGCCGCAAGGTCGAAGGTGGAGAGGGTGCCGCCTTTGAACTGGGGAATCCTGGGCGTGAAATCGAGGGTGAGGAACGCCAGGATGAGAAGTACCTCGATCGCTAGCGCAAGCAGGAAGGACGCAGCGCGCCGCCGGGGAGAGGGGCGCTGCTGGGCCGACGGATGAACGTAGTGGGTCGCGGTCAAGAGAACGGCCCTAAGAAAGAGAAGCTGTCAGAGCTGTGAATTGAACCGGCTTTCGCTCTCTCTTCGCTCAAGACTTACTGATCGAGGAAACTCCGCATCTTCCGGCTGCGCGACGGATGCTTCAACTTCCGAAGCGCCTTTGCCTCGATCTGCCGGATGCGTTCGCGGGTGACGCTGAACTGCTGACCGACTTCCTCCAGCGTATGATCGGTATTCATGCCGATGCCGAAGCGCATGCGCAGCACGCGCTCTTCGCGCGGGGTCAGCGAGGCGAGGACGCGGGTGACCGTTTCCTTGAGGTTCGCCTGGATCGCGGCGTCCACCGGGATCACCGCATTCTTGTCCTCGATGAAGTCGCCGAGGTGCGAATCCTCTTCGTCGCCGATTGGCGTTTCCAAGCTGATCGGTTCCTTGGCGATCTTCATCACCTTGCGAACCTTCTCGAGCGGCATGGAGAGGCGCTCGGCCAGCTCTTCCGGGGTCGGTTCGCGGCCCGTTTCGTGCAGGAACTGGCGGGAGGTGCGGACCAGCTTGTTGATCGTTTCGATCATGTGGACCGGGATGCGGATGGTCCGCGCCTGGTCGGCGATCGACCGGGTGATCGCCTGGCGAATCCACCAGGTGGCATAGGTGCTGAACTTGTAGCCGCGGCGATATTCGAACTTATCGACCGCCTTCATCAGGCCGATGTTGCCTTCCTGGATGAGGTCGAGGAATTGCAGCCCGCGGTTGGTGTATTTCTTGGCGATGGAGATGACCAGGCGCAGGTTCGCCTCGACCATTTCCTTCTTGGCGATACGCGCCTCGCGCTCGCCCTTCTGGACCTGGTTGACGATCCGGCGGAACTCGGGGAGCGCCATGCCGGTCGACTGGGCGATCTCCGCAATCTCGCCGCGGATGCGCTCGACGCTGTCCTGTTCGGCTGCGGCGAAGGCGGCGAATTTCTTGTCGAGCTTCGAAGCGCGATCGAGCCAGCTGTCGTCGAGCTCGCTACCCATATAGCTGTCGAGGAAGGCCTTGCGCGGCACGCGGTGACGCTCGGCCAGGCGCAACATCTGGCCGCCGAGCGCGGTCAAGCGGCGGTTGTAGCTGTAGAGCTGGTCGACCAGATATTCGATCTTGGCGGCGTGGAACTGGACGCTCTCGACCTCGGCAGTGAGCTGCTCCGAAAGCTTCTGATATTTCTTCTCGTCGGCCGGGGCGAATTCGCCGCCGGCGCCCATCGCATCGAGGCGCGACTGCTGGAGCTTGGCGAACTTCTTGTAGAGCGAGGTGATGCTGGCGAATTTCTCGAGCGCCGTCGGCTTCAGCGCCTCTTCCATCTGGGCGAGGGAGAGGGTGTTGTCGTCGTCATCTTCCTCGGTCGGCCGCTGGGTGCGGCGCTCGACCATGTCTTCCTCGTCGTCGGAAGCGACTTCGGGTTCTTCCGGCTCTTCCTCCTCCTTGAAGGCGGGGCCGGCCACGGCGGCGCTGATTTCGCCCTCGGGCGCATCTTCGTCGCTGGCATCGATCTGTTCGGCCGTGGGGCCTTTCGACAGCATCGCCTCAAGATCGAGGATCTCGCGCAGTTGCATCGTGCCCTCGTTGAGGGCGTTCGACCATTCGATGATCGCGTTGAAGGTGATCGGGCTTTCGCACAGGCCCCAGATCATCGTGTCGCGGCCGGCCTCGATGCGCTTGGCGATGGCGATCTCGCCCTCGCGGCTCAAAAGTTCGACCGCGCCCATCTCGCGCAGGTACATGCGGACCGGGTCGTCGGTGCGATCGACCGCTTCCTTCTTGGTCGCGACCGCCGGGCGGGGACCGCCGTCGTCGAGGGGATCAATCTCCTCCTCGGGCTCTTTCTCTTCTTCCTCTTCGTCGTCCGAATCGGCATTCTCGACGATGTTCACGCCCATCTCGCTGATCGCGGACATGATGTCCTCGATCTGCTCGGAGCTCATCTGGTCCTGCGGCAGCGCCTCGTTGAGCTCATCATAGGTGATGACGCCCTTCTTTTTGGCGCGCGCGATCAGTTTCTTGATCGCGACGTCATTGAGGTCGATCAGCGGCGCATCGCCGGTTTCGATTTCGGTTTCGGGGGTGTCAGTTTTCGCCATTGTGCGCCCGCTTACTCATTGCTGGCGAGAGACGCCAGCCTATCGTTGTAACTCTTCTTGGCTTCGATCAGCCGTTGCTGCTCTGCATAGGCGGTTTCGCTGAAATCCCGCTCGAGCCGCCGCGTCGCCTCAGCCAGCGCCAACTCGATCTCGGACTTGGCGATCAGCGCCTCGACCGCCAGGCCAAGGTCACGTCTCGCAAGCTCGGGATCGCCCTTGGTACGGGTGAAGCTGAAGCCAATATCGCCGCCATTGGATACGTCGCGCCAAGCGGCGGCCGTATCCTCGGAAGCTAATATGGTGGTTAGTTCAGGCCGATCAAGCATTTGACCGGACATGATGAGATCGACCATCCGGTCGCGCAGCTTAGCGGCGGGCTTGTCGGTTATCGGCAGGGCGGCCAGCGCCTCGACATGATCGCCGATGGCGTCGGGATATAATGCGTGGCCCAGGACCAGCGCTCGGGCGGTTTCGCGATCGATTCCACCCTTGCCGATTGAACGCATCGCCAGACCAGGGGGTTTTTCGGGGGGGACAAAGCGGCCGCCCTGCTTGCGCCATTCGCGACGCGGATAAAGTGAGCGCCCCTGCTGCTGTTGCGGGCGAACGAGCGCATCGAATTTGCGAAGCCATTCGTCGCGATACAGCTGCCGGAGGTTCGGGTCGCCGATCACCTGGGCATGTTCCATCAGGCGCTGCTTCAATCCGGCGCGAGCCTCGGGCGTGTCCAGCGGGGCAGCCTCGACTTCGTAACGCCACAGGCGCTCGACCAGCGGCTCGGGCGCGGCGAACAACTGTTCGATGGCGGCGCGGCCCCCGGAGCGGACCAGGTCGTCAGGATCCAGGCCCGAAGGCAGCGCGACGAAGCGCAGCGTCCGTTCGGGAGCCAGATGGGGCAGGGCGCGCGTCGCGGCCCGAATCGCCGCTTTCTGCCCTGCGGCGTCGCCGTCGAAACAGCAGATCGGCTGAGCGTCGAGCCGCCACATCCGTTCCAGCTGCGCCTCGGTGACCGCCGTTCCATTCGGGGCAACGACCTCGGCAATTCCAGCGCGATCGAGCGCGATTACATCCATATAGCCTTCGACAACGATCAGCCGCTTGGCCGCGCGGCTGGCGGGGCCGGCTCGGTCGATGTTGTAGAGGGTGCGGCCCTTGTCGAAGAGCGGTGTGTCGGGGGAGTTCAGATATTTGGGCTCGCCGGGGCCGAGGATTCGCCCGCCAAAGGCGATCACCCGACCGCGCGCGTCGCGGATGGGGATCATCAACCGCCCGCGAAAACGGTCATAGCTCGCCTTGTTGCCTTCCTCGGGCTGGATCAGCATGCCGGTTTCGACCAGCTTGCCCTCGCCCATGTCTTTGAGCGCGGCCTTCAGCTTGCCGCGGCTATCGGGAGCTAGACCAAGCCCGAAACGATCGACGGCCTTCGGGTCGATGCCGCGATTCGAAAGATAGGCGCGGGCCTCTCCGCCTTCGATCCCGTTCAACTGTTCGGCGAACCATTTCTGGGCGGCGGACATGACGTCGTGAAGTCCGGCCGAACGCTCCTGGCGTTCGCGATCGCGGGGGTCGGGCGCGGGGACTTCCATGCCCGCTTTGCCGGCCAGTTCCTTGACCGCATCCATGAATGGCAGACCGCGCTGGTCGGTGAGGAACCGGATCGCATCCCCATGCGCACCGCAGCCGAAGCAGTGGTAGAAGCCCTTTTCGTCATTGACCGTAAAGCTGGGCGTCTTCTCGTTATGGAACGGGCAGCAGGCCTTGAATTCGCGCCCCGCCTTGATGAGCTTCACCGAGGGGGCGATGACAGACGACAGCAGGGTTCGCGCGCGCAATTCATCGAGCCATTGTGCGGACAGGCTCATGGGAGAGGCCTTCCGGGCGAATTGGGGGAGCGGGTCACCGGAACAGCGATAGTGCGATGGACGATGCTGCTCAACCGAGTCGGCCAATTGGTGGCCAATCCATTATGTGAAAATTTAACTCCGCCGCCATCGGCTTGATCCAGAACGATTAATTCTCGCTGTGAATATCAACGATTAGGGTTACTCTCTCTCCATTCCGGGTAACGGCGGCAAAGATCGCAGGAGCGGAATGAAAAGGGAGGGGAAATATATGTTAAACAAGGTCAGCGGGCTTTGCCGCTCGCTCTATATTGTTCTCGCAATCGTCGCCGGTTTTGTCGCCCTGGGCGGGTTGAATGTTGCATTGGCGCTGGTCGTTCTCGGCCTGATCGCCGGCATCTCGATGCCAAGGGACAGATTGGTACTGGCTGCGGCGACCGTCATAGCATTGCCGCTGGTCGGCACAGCGCTCGCCAATGTCCCGGCAATCGGCGACAAGCTCAGCGCCGTTATGACCAATCTCCAACTTGGTGTTGCCGGCGCGCTGGCCAGCGCAATGGCCATCTTCCTGTACGAGCTTACGATGGACGGGGTGAAGGGGCTCACAGCCACCAGCAAATAGCTGCCGTCATCTGTATGTGTCTGGGCTCCGCCGCATACTGCGGCGGGGCCCTTTTTCAACGAGCAGTCTTGCTCAGCTAAGTGCTGACTTGACCAAAGCGCTTGCCCGGGCCGGTTCGATCTGGGTGCCGAGCCTGGCTTTCACTTCGGTCATGACGCGTCCCATGTCCTTCATCGAAGAAGCACCGGTGTCGGCGATGATCGACTGGATCGCGGCGCTGGCCTCGGCTTCGCTAAGCTGGGCGGGGAGGAATCGCTCGATGACCGCGATTTCGGCCTCTTCGACTGCGGCCAGCTCCTCGCGGGCGCCCTTGCGGTAAAGTTCGACCGATTCGCGGCGCTGTTTGATCATTTTCTGAAGCACTTCGGTGACCAGCGCATCGTCATCGGGCGTCTGCGTAGACGTCCGAAGTTCGATGTCGCGATTCTTGATTGCCGACTGGATCAGGCGGATCGTCTGGGTCGCGGCCTTGTCGCCGCCCTTCATCGCGCCAACCAGCGCGGCCTTGATGTCGTCGCGAATCATCCGCTCACCGTTTCAATTCACCAGAAAGGACCAGTCCTAACGGCGAATCGCGGAGTTTCACAGCGTTGACCTGAAGGCCAATCGCGCGTAGCGGCCATCGCTTAGCGACATTGACGCAAACCTATAACGGAAAGGCACTTCCCGCCGATGGCCGATGCACATCCTGCGCGCACCCAGCAACCTGACGGGGCCACAGGAGTCATTGTTTTCGCGGACGGTCGCACGATCTGGGGCAGGGGCTTTGGCGCCGAGGGGCAAGTCGTCGGCGAACTATGCTTCCACACTGCCATGACCGGCTACCAGGAAATCATGACCGATCCGTCGTTCGCGCGGCAGATCATCGCCTTCACCTTCCCGCACATCGGCAATGTCGGAGCCAATGAAGAAGATGTCGAAGCTGGCGAGGCGCATGCGCTGGGCTGCCTGGTGCGCGAGGCGGTGACGTCACCTTCCAACTTCCGCAGCCAGCAGGATTTCCCGAGCTGGATGGCCTCAACCGGGCGGATTGGTATTTCCGGGGTCGATACGCGCGCGCTGACCCGGCTGGTCCGGCGCGAGGGACCACCGACGATCGCCATCGCCCATAATGCGCAAGGCCATTTCGACCTCGATGCGCTTCAGCAGATGGCTGCGGAATGGCCTGGCCTCGAAGGCATGGACCTGGCCAAGGAGGTAAGCCGTGACCAGTTGGAGGCGTGGAGCGGCGGCAAGTGGGAGCTCGGCGAGGGATATCGCATGGGCGGCCATGACATGTCGCAGCCGCACGTCGTGGCGATCGATTATGGAGCCAAGCGCAATATTTTCCGCAATCTGGTCGAGGCTGGAGCTCGAGTGACGGTGCTGCCGGCGACGGCGAGTATCGACGAGATAATGAGCCACAAGCCCGACGGCTTCTTCCTTTCCAATGGCCCGGGCGATCCCGCCGCGACCGGCGAATATGCGATCCCGGTGATCCGGGGCATGCTGGATAGCGGCAGACCCTTGTTTGGCATCTGCCTCGGCCATCAGCTGCTGGCCCTCGCAGTGGGCGGCAAGACCGCCAAGATGTTCCAGGGTCACCGCGGCGCCAACCACCCGGTCAAGCGGCTCGCCGACGGCGCGGTCGAGATCACCAGCATGAACCATGGCTTTGCGGTGGAACGGGAAGGGCTGCCGAACAATGTCCGCGAAACGCATGTTAGCCTGTTCGACGACAGCAATTGCGGGATCGAGCTGACCGACCGCCCGGCGTTCAGCGTCCAATATCACCCGGAGGCCAGCCCCGGCCCCCAGGACAGCTTCTATTTGTTCGAGAAGTTCGTGGGGATGATGCGGTGAGCCGTCTGGGCTTCCGCATAATCCTGATGGCCAGCGTTCTTGCCCTTTCCGCCTGTGCCACGCCGCGGATGCATAGCGAGGATGAGCTGAACAGTGCCAGCCTGGCCTGCGGGCTGACCTACGGCGAGCTGATCCAGGACGAGGAAGCCAAGAAGCTGCTGATCCTGTTCCGCGCCAAGCCGACCCCCGAACATCGTCGCTGCGTCTATGACTGGGCGCGCAAACAGCATCTTAAACTGGTCGTCATCGACGCCATCAATTTTCCCGAGGAAAAATAGTGCCCCGCCGTACCGACATCAGCTCCATTCTCGTCATCGGCGCAGGCCCGATCGTCATCGGCCAGGCGGCGGAGTTCGATTATTCGGGCAGCCAAGCGGTCAAGGCGCTGAAGGCCGAGGGCTATCGGGTCATCGTCGTCAATTCGAATCCGGCGACGATCATGACCGACCCCGAGCTCGCCGACGCGACCTATATCGAGCCGATCACGCCCGAGGTTGTTGCCAAGATCATCGAAAAGGAGCGGCCCGACGCCCTGTTGCCGACGATGGGCGGGCAAACCGCGCTCAACACCGCGCTGACTCTCAACCGCGACGGCATTCTCGAGAAATATGGGGTCAAGCTGATCGGCGCCCAGGCCGAGGCGATCGACAAGGCCGAGGACCGCGAGAAGTTCAAGGCGGCAATGGACAAGATCGGGCTGGAAAGCGCCCGATCCGGAATCGCGCACAATCTTGAGGACGCGCTCAAACTGCTTGAGACGACGGGACTTCCGGCGATCATCCGGCCGAGCTTTACGCTTGGCGGGACCGGCGGCGGGGTCGCCTATAATCGCGAGGAGTTCGAGGCGATCGTCAAGTCGGGGCTCGATGCCTCTCCCACCACCGAAGTGCTGATCGAGGAATCGCTGCTCGGCTGGAAGGAATATGAGATGGAGGTCGTGCGCGACCGCGCCGACAACGCCATCATCATCTGCAGCATCGAGAATGTCGATCCGATGGGGGTCCATACGGGAGACAGTATTACGGTCGCCCCGGCGCTGACCCTGACCGACAAGGAATATCAGCGGATGCGCTCCGCCTCGATCGCCGTGCTTCGGGAAATCGGCGTCGAAACAGGCGGTTCCAACGTCCAGTTCGCGGTCAATCCGAAGGACGGGCGGATGATCGTGATCGAGATGAACCCGCGCGTTTCGCGATCATCGGCGCTGGCGTCCAAGGCGACCGGCTTTCCGATCGCCAAGGTCGCGGCGCGGTTGGCGGTTGGCTACACGCTGGACGAGATTGCCAATGATATTACCGGCGGCGCGACCCCGGCCAGTTTCGAGCCGACGATCGACTATGTCGTCACCAAGATTCCGCGCTTCGCCTTTGAGAAGTTCAAGGGTAGCTCATCGATGCTGTCGACGGCGATGAAGTCGGTCGGTGAGGTGATGGCGATCGGGCGGAGTTTCGCCGAGAGCCTGCAGAAGGCGCTTCGCGGGATGGAAACCGGGCTGTGCGGGCTCGACCGGGTCGACGCCCTGATCAACGCCGCGCCGGCGGAAATCGAAAATGCACTCGGCCGATCCACGCCGGACCGCCTGCTGGTTGCGGCCGAAGCGCTTCGCCATGGTTTCTCGGTCGAACGGATCCACGCCATATCGGGCTTCGATCCCTGGTTCCTGGAGCGACTGGCAGAGATCGTCGCCGCGGAGGAGCAGGTGCGCGACGAGGGAATCCCGCACGATGCGGCCGGGCTTCGCCGTTTGAAGGCGATGGGCTTTTCCGATGCCCGCCTTGCCCAGCTCGCGCTCCGTTCGGCCCATGTCGAGCGCGAGATGTCGGAGGCAGCGGCGCGTGGATCGGGCATTGTCCATGATGCGCTGAAGGGACTCACCGGCGGAGTGACCGAGGCGGAAGTGCGCAAGGCACGAATGAAGTTGGGCGTGCGCCCGGTGTTCAAGCGGATCGACAGCTGTGCCGCCGAATTCGATGCCGCGACCCCCTATCTCTACTCGACCTATGAAGCGCCGCTGTTCGGCGAGCCCGAAGATGAGGCGGAGATCAGCGACAGACGCAAGGTGGTCATCCTCGGCGGCGGTCCCAACCGGATCGGGCAGGGGATCGAGTTCGACTATTGCTGCTGCCACGCCTCGTTCGCCCTGAAGGAAGCGGGCTTCGAAACGATCATGGTCAATTGCAATCCAGAGACGGTTTCGACCGATCCGGACACCAGCGACCGCCTCTATTTCGAGCCGCTCACGGCGGAAGACGTACTCGAAATCCTTCATCGGGAGGCGGAGAAGGGAAGGCTTGAGGGCGTGATTGTCCAACTCGGTGGGCAGACGCCGCTCAAACTCGCCGCGGAGCTCCAGGCCGACGGCATCCCCATTCTCGGCACTTCGCCCGACAGCATCGATCTGGCCGAGGATCGCGAGCGGTTTGCCAAGCTGGTCGACAAGCTTGGCCTCAAGCAACCCGCCAACGGCCTCGCCCGAAGCCGCGACGAGGCGATCGCGGTGGCCGAGCGCATCGGTTACCCGGTCCTGCTGCGCCCCAGCTACGTCCTTGGCGGTCGCGCCATGGAAGTGGTCGACGGTCCCGAGCAACTCGATCACTACATCGCCACGGCTGTCCAGGTGTCGGGTACGTCACCGGTCCTGATCGACCGTTATCTGCGCGACGCGGTCGAGGTGGATGTTGACGCGATTTGCGATGGGAAAGACGTGGCGGTCGCCGGGATCCTCCAGCATATTGAGGAGGCGGGGGTCCATTCGGGCGACAGCGCCTGCTCCATCCCGCCCTATAGCCTGACGGACGAGGTCATCGCCGAAATCGAGCGGCAGACCCGGGCACTTGCCCTGGCGCTCAACGTCAAGGGACTGATGAACGTCCAATATGCGGTCAAGAACGGCGATGTTTACCTGATCGAGGTCAATCCGCGCGCCAGCCGCACCGTGCCCTTCGTTGCCAAGGCGATCGGGCGCCCCATCGCGAAGATCGCGGCCCGGGTGATGGCGGGTGAACCGCTAGCCAATTTCGAGCCGATCGACCGCGACATCGACCATATCGCGATCAAGGAATCGGTATTCCCGTTCGCCCGCTTCCCGGGGACTGATCCCGTCCTGTCACCGGAGATGAAGTCCACCGGAGAAGTCATGGGAATCGATAGCGATTTTGACATCGCTTTCGCCAAGTCGCAGCTTGGCGGCGGGGTGCATTTGCCGGAAAGCGGGACGGTGTTTATCTCAGTGAAGGATACCGACAAGGATCATATCGTCCCTGCAGCCGCGAAAATGGTCGAGCTGGGCTTCCATTTGATCGCAACGGCCGGAACGGCGGCGCACCTGGAGGCCCAGGGGCTGCCGGTCGAGCGGGTCAACAAGGTCGCCCAGGGCCGGCCGCATATCGTCGATCGGATCGTCGATGGCGATGTCCAGCTGGTCTTCAATACGACCGAGGGGTGGCAGTCGTTGAAGGACAGCCAGACCATCCGCGAGGCCGCGCTGAAGAACAAGGTTCCATATTTCACCACCGCGCCGGCCAGCCTTGCGACCGCACGGGCGATTGGGGCGCTTCGCGGCCACGCGCTTGAAGTAAAGTCGCTCCAATCCTATTATTCCGCCTCGAAACGATAATTTTCCTCAGAACCCGCCCGAGGATGCGCCACTGAATCGAAGCGGCGCCGGGGCAGGTTTTGGCAATGCGATAAAGGGTGAAGTGAAATGGCTAGCGACAAGGTGCCGATGTTGGCCGAGGGATATCGCCAGCTGACCGAGGACGTGAAGCGCCTCAAGCTTGAGCGTCCCGAAGTGATCGACGCGATCGAAGTGGCGCGCGCCCATGGCGACCTCAGCGAGAATGCGGAATATCATGCCGCCAAGGAGCGGCAGGGTCAGATCGAGGCGATGCTCATGGACATTGAGGATCGGCTCAGCCGGGCGCTGGTAATCGACCCCACGACCCTGTCCGGCGACAAGGTGGTGTTCGGAGCGACCGTCACCCTCATCGACGAGGAGAATAAGAAGGTCCGCTACCAGCTGGTCGGCCAGACCGAAGCCGACGCCCGGGTCGGGCGGATCAGCTATAATTCTCCGCTCGGCCGCGCCCTGATCGGCCGCCAGAAGGGCGACGAAGTCGATGTGTCGACTCCGGCCGGCGACCGATCTTATGAGATTGCGAAGATCGAATTCATCTGATGCTGCAATTGCGGAGCGCGACCGCGATCATCGCCCTTTTGACGGTGGCGATATCGGCAATCGCGATCTTCAGCGGGCTCGATTATTTTGTCGCCATGGGCGGGTTTATTCCCGCGCGACTGTCGGGCCTGTTGCAGCTTCCCGATGCATTGCCGGTGTGGCTGACGCCCTGGTCTTCCGCGCTGCTGCACGGCGGCTGGCTGCATCTGTTCGTCAACATGGTGATGCTGCTGTTCATCGGCAGCCGGGTCGAACGGGTGATCGGGGCCTCAGGTGTCGTCCTGGCCTACCTCGTCGGCGCCGTCGCCGCTTGCCTGTCGCAATATGCGGTCGATCCATCGAACGCGATCCCGATGGTCGGGGCAAGCGGGGCGCTCAGTGCATTGTTCGGCCTCTATGCCCTGTTTTTCGGTCGCCCTAAGCAGGTGACCGCAAATCAGAAGATTAACCGCTGGATTCATGCTGCCTGGTTGCTGGCGACTTGGGTGGTGTTGCAGTGGATGTCCGGGATTTTGGCGGGCGGGCAGGGCATCATGCTGGCGACGCCCGCCCATATAGGCGGATTTATCGCCGGGCTTCTGCTTCAGCGTCCGCTGTTGCTGTGGCGATACCGCAAAGCTTAAGCGTTCGATGCATCCTTGGGACGCGAGATGCCGTCCATGCCCGGTTCGAGCAGCCGGTGGAGATGGACCACGACATATTTCATCTCGGCATCGTCGACCGAGCGCTGGGCGGCGGCGCGCCAGGCTTCTTCGGCCGCGGCAAAGCTGTCGTAAAGACCGACCAGGTCGATATGTTCGAGGTCGACGAACTCCAGGCCCTGCGGGTCCTTGACCTTGCCGCCGAAGACTAGGTGAAGTTTGCTCATGACCGGCCCGCTAGCATCAAAAGCGGCGCTTGCGAACCGGCCAAATCATCCATTCAGCCCTTGTTGCGGACCGCACCCAGGGCCGCTTCGCCCGAGGTCCTGGCCGCCTCGCGCAAGCCATCGACCAGCGACTGAACCGCGCTGGCGCCAGCGTCGCGGGTGATGTTGAGCTCCGAAAGCTTTTCCCGGCCCGCTTCCTTGGCCGCATCTGCCGCAGCCCGGGCGCTGTCGGTAATCTTTCCGCCAACCTTGCCGAGCACTCGATCCTCGACGCGCGTCTTCGGGAGCAAGGCGGCAATGACGGCGCCCAGCGCCAGCCCGCCACCCAAGGTGAGCAATGGAGCATTGCCGAGGCCTTCCTTGGCGTCGGTACGCGCGGTCGCCGCGCGCTCGCGCGCCGTGTCATAGGCCTCGATCGCTCGCTCGCGTAGCGACGGGGAACTCGGGGCCTCAATGGTCTGCTTGGCACTCATGTCGCGTTCTCCGTAGTCTTCTTGGCCACCGCCTTGGTGCGGGCGGGCGTTCGGGCGCGCCGCCGCGCCGGCGGCGGAGCCGGCTTGTCTTTGGCAGTCAACGTCGCAGCCTTGCGCTCGGGTTCCTTAGATGACGTCATGGCGTCGTACACGCCGACGGCTGCATCCTTAATCGAGTCTCGGGCAAGGAACATGGTCAAAGCGGCGACTACCCCGCCGACCGCGACGGGCCGTTTCTTGACCGCATCGACCGCATCCTCGGCAAGGTCGGCGCCCTTGATCTTGGCCTTGTCCCATGCCTCGCTGGCCAATGACTTCGGCTGCAAGCGCTGCTGCAACTGCTTGGCCGTTTCGAGCAGGGCGGCGCGAGTCCGCTCCACCTCGATCCGTGCCGCGGCGACCTTGGACGGGTCGATCATTTGAGCTTCCTCAATTCCTGCATTGCCAGCAGGTAAAGGCCGTAGGCGAGGCCGAAGGTGGCCAGAGCCGCCACCAGCCCACCCGCAAGCGGGCCGATCAACGTGGCCAGCGCCAGTCCCAGGGTCATGCACAAGACAACCACGCCGGCCTGGAGGAAAAGGAATGCCGCCGCGCCGAGCAATGCCGGTTTCCTGGCCGCCTCGGCCTTGGCCTCGGCGCTCGCCTTGGCGAGGCCTAGCTCCGCCTTGGCGTATGCCTTTCCTTCGTCGATCAGTTGCCCGAACAGCTCGCCGATCGGCCTTTCGTCCTCGTCGTCGCCCCCGTCCGCCATATTCTAGCTTTCGTCGTCCTTGTCCTGGTCGAGTCCCGACTTGACCAGCCGGACCAGCGCGAAGCCGATAATCGCCGCGCCGGCCAGGGCGACGCCCGGGCTCTTGCGGACGAATTCGCGCGTGTCGTCGATCAGTTCGTTGGCGTCCTTGGCCGCGATCTTGTTTGCCGCTTCCTCGAGAGCGCCAGCTGCCTTGCGGGCATATTCGCCATATTCTTCGCCGAGCCGCTCATCGAGTCCCGCGGCAGTGTCGCCGACCAGCTTCGAGACATTGGCCAGCGCTTCGCTCGACCGTTCCAGTCCCTGGCCGACAAGTCCGCGTGCCTTGTCGGCGGCCTGGCTCGACAGCTTGCCGCTGCCGCTCTTGATCTTTTCCAGCGCCTTGTCGCGGGCTGTAGGTTCACGCACGATCAGGGCCTCCTCATTCTCGGTCGTCGATGCTCCGGCGATGATGGTGTCAGTGCCTTCGGGCAGATCGTCTTTCGGGTCAGGCATTGCAATCTCCTCCTTATCCCCCGTCAACCCCGGCAACCGGTTTCTCGTTCCGGCGACGCGCTAAAGTTGCACCCTTTGCCGCGCGCCGTATAGGGGCGGCATCGAGTTCAAGCGCCATTTCATCGAAAAAGGGGGTCCAATGACCGCGATCGTCGACATCCATGCCCGGCAGATCCTGGACAGCCGGGGCAATCCGACGGTCGAAGTTGACGTCACGCTGGAGGACGGATCGATGGGCCGCGCGGCGGTACCATCCGGCGCCTCTACCGGGGCCCACGAAGCGGTCGAGAAGCGCGACGGCGACAAGTCCCGCTGGGGCGGGAAGGGAGTCAGCGAGGCGGTACACGCGGTCAACGGGCCGATCGCCGACGCCATCATTGGCTACGAGGCCGAGGACCAGGCCGAAATCGACGCAGCCATGATCGATCTCGACGGCTCGCCCAACAAGGCAAAACTCGGCGCCAACGCGATTCTCGGGGTCAGCCTGGCAACCGCTCGTGCCGCGGCAGAGGCGCGCGGCCTGCCGCTCTACCGTTATGTCGGGGGCGTAGGTGCGACGATCTTGCCCGTTCCGATGATGAATATCCTGAATGGCGGCGCCCATGCCGACAATCCGATCGACTTCCAGGAATTCATGGTCATGCCGGTCGGGGCCCCCGATTTTGCCGAGGCGCTGCGCTGCGGAGCGGAAATTTTCCATGCGCTGAAGAGCGCGCTTCATGCCAAGGGCCTGTCAACCGCGGTTGGCGACGAAGGCGGCTTTGCGCCGAACATCGCATCCGCGCGGGCCGCGCTCGACCTGATCGGCGAGGCGACGGGAGCGGCCGGCTACAAGCTCGGCAGCGAAGTGCTGATCGCGCTCGATTGCGCGTCGACCGAATTCTTCAAGGATGGAGCCTATGCCATGGAAGGTGAGAGGCGCAGCCTCTCGCCGGACGAGATGGTCGATTATCTGGCGGAACTAGCCGGCGCTTATCCCATCGCCTCGATCGAGGATGGCATGGCCGAGGATGATTTCGCCGGGTGGAAGGCACTGACCGATCGCCTCGGCAGCCGGGTGCAGCTGGTCGGCGACGACCTGTTCGTGACCAATGAAGATCGGTTGGCTGACGGGATCCGTGGCGGCATCGCCAATTCGATCCTGGTCAAGGTCAACCAGATCGGAACGCTGACGGAGACGGTGAATGCCGTCCGGCTGGCCCAGTCGTCAGGATATACCGCGGTCATGTCGCACCGGTCGGGTGAGACCGAGGATTCGACCATTGCCGACCTCTCGGTCGCGCTTAGCTGCGGCCAGATCAAGACCGGCAGCCTCGCCCGCTCGGACCGTACGGCCAAGTACAATCAGCTGCTTCGGATCGAGGAAGAGCTCGGCGAAGCAGCAGGTTATTTGGGCGCGGCTGCGCTGCGTGCCTACAAGCCCGCATAAGCCACGGAAATTTTTCTGTGAATCCAGCGACGAAAGCGCTTGCCTTCATGGCGTCTTTCTGATTCTTTGAAGATATGAGGGGGAAGCCCAAGAGCATCGGACTGATCCGTCGTGCGGCATTGCCTGCGATGGCGCTGCTCGTGGTCGGTACCTTTGCAGGCCATGCCATCGCCGGGCAGAACGGACTGTTCGCCTGGCGCGGCTATTCAGAGCAGCTTGAAGCCCGAAAAGTCGAGCTGGCGGCCCTGGAGGCGGAGCGCAGCCAGCTCCGGCACAAATCCGCGCTGCTCGACCCGCGCAAGGCCGATCCCGACCTTGCCGAGGAGATGGTTCGCAAGGATTTGGGCATGATCCGCTCCGACGAAGTGGTCGTCCCGCTCGATAATTGAATAGCTGTGCGCTGACGCTACGGCATTGCCCTTTCGGGCCTGCCGCTCCTATAGCGCGCCCGACACGTGAAAAGAGTGGAGAGGTAAGTGGCGAAAACCGCCCGCAAGGCCGCGCCCCGCAGCAAGGCGCCAGCGAGCCCTAATCGCGAACGGCCCAAAGAGCCGCAGCGCTACAAGGCGTCGAAGGACGAGCTGCTCGACTTCTACAAGCAGATGCTTTTGATTCGTCGCTTCGAAGAGCGGGCCGGGCAGCTGTACGGCCTCGGGCTGATCGGCGGCTTTTGCCACCTTTACATCGGCCAGGAAGCGGTCGCTGTCGGCCTGCAGTCGGCAATGAAGGTCGGGCGTGACAGCGTCATCACTGGTTATCGCGACCATGGCCATATGCTGGCTTATGGCATCGACCCGAAGGTAATCATGGCCGAACTGACTGGGCGCGAAGCCGGTATTTCTAAAGGCAAGGGCGGCTCGATGCACATGTTCTCGGTCGAGCATGGCTTTTACGGCGGTCATGGAATCGTCGGGGCGCAGGTCGCGCTTGGCACCGGCCTGGCGTTCAAGCACCAATATGCCGGCGACGGCGGAACTTGCCTGGCCTATTTTGGCGACGGCGCGGCCAACCAGGGCCAGGTCTATGAGAGCTTCAACATGGCGAAGCTATGGGACCTGCCGGTGATCTACGCGATCGAGAACAACCGATATGCAATGGGGACCAGCGTCGAGCGCTCGGCCTCCGAGCCGGACTTCTACAAGCGCGGCGAGAGTTTTCGGATTCCGGGAATCCAGGTCGATGGAATGGACGTGCTCGCGGTTCGGGGCGCTGCCGAAGAGGCAATGGCCTGGACCCAGGCCGGCAAGGGACCGATCATCCTTGAGCTTCTGACCTACCGTTATCGCGGTCACTCCATGTCCGACCCGGCGAAGTACAGGACCAAGGAAGAAGTGCAGGACTATCGTGAGCATCGCGACCCGATCAGCCATGCTGCCGCGGAGCTGGAGAAGCTTGGCGTGAAGGAAGATGATCTCAAGGCAATTGACAAGCAGATCAAGGACATCGTCGTTGAAGCTGCGAAATTTGCTGAAGACGCGCCGGAGCCAGCGCCGGCCGAATTATACACCGACGTTCTGGTGGAGAGCTACTAATGGGGATCGAGCTCAGAATGCCGGCGCTCTCGCCAACGATGGAAGAGGGCACGCTCGCCAAATGGCTGGTCAAGGAAGGGGATACCGTCGTTTCGGGCGACATCCTGGCCGAGATCGAGACCGACAAGGCCACCATGGAGTTCGAAGCGGTCGACGAGGGGACCATTGCCAAAATCCTCGTGCCGGAAGGTACGGACGGGGTGAAGGTCGGTGCGCCGATCGCCATCATGGCCGCCGAAGGTGAAAGTGCCGAAGCCGCGGCAGCTGGTTCGCCGAAAGTCGAGGCCGAGCCCGCGGCCGCGCCGCCCATTTCCCGTCCGGAATCGGAGCAGCCGACCCCGCATTTGATGGAAACCGCGGCTCGCGACCTGGTGGCAGACGTCGCCAAGGCTCACGACGCTCCAGAGGTGCCCGAAGGCACGCCGCTGACCAACATGACCGTCCGCGAGGCATTGCGCGACGCGATGGCGGAAGAAATGCGCCGAGACGAGCGGGTCTTCGTGATGGGCGAGGAGGTCGCTCAGTATCAGGGCGCCTACAAGGTCACCCAGGGGCTGCTCGACGAATTCGGGCCGAAGCGCGTGGTCGACACGCCGATCACCGAATATGGTTTCGCCGGGCTCGGTACTGGCGCCGCGATGGGCGGATTGAAGCCGATCGTAGAGTTCATGACCTTCAATTTCGCCATGCAGGCGATCGACCACATCATCAATTCGGCCGCCAAGACCAACTATATGTCGGGCGGCCAGATGCGCTGCCCGGTGGTGTTCCGCGGGCCGAACGGCTCTGCCGCACGGGTCGGGGCCCAGCACAGCCAGAATTACGGGCCCTGGTATGCCGCGGTCCCTGGGCTGGTAGTGATCGCACCTTACAGCGCGGCCGACGCCAAGGGCCTGCTGAAGGCGGCAATCCGCAGCGAGGATCCGGTCGTATTCCTCGAAAACGAGCTGCTCTACGGCCAGCATTTCGATGTGCCTGACATGGACAATTACGTCCTGCCGATCGGCAAGGCGCGGATCGTGCGCCCGGGCAAGGACGTCACCCTGGTCAGCTATTCGATCGGAGTGGCCGTTGCGCTGGAGGCTGCCGACGAGCTGATGCACGAAGGGATCAACGCCGAGGTCATCGACCTCCGCACACTTCGCCCGCTCGACAAGCAGACGGTGTTGACGTCACTTGCCCAGACCAACCGGGTGGTGGTGGTTGAGGAAGGCTGGCCGACCTGCTCCATTGCTAGCGAAATCATGGCGATCTGCATGGAGGAGGGCTTCGACGACCTCGATGCTCCGGTGCTTCGCGTTACCAACGAGGACGTACCGCTGCCCTACGCCGCCAACCTCGAGAAATTGGCGTTGATCAAGGCCAGCGACGTCGTGAAGGCGGCAAAGGCGGTCACCTATCGCTGAGCCGCAGCGGGACCGGGAACTCGTTCGGCACTACTGGCCGGCCGAGCTCCGCCCTGCCTTCGATGCGCTGTTTGCCATCGACGATGCGCTGGCCGCGATTGTTGCGAACTCGACCCAGCCGGCGCTGGGCGCGATCCGCCTGGCCTGGTGGCGAGAGGCGCTGGAACGGCTCGACACCAATCCTCCACCGCCCGAGCCGCGCCTGCAGGCGGTTGCGGCGGAGCTGCTGCCTCGCGGGGTTTCCGGGGCACTGCTTGCCGAACTTGAAGATGGCTGGGCCGCGCAGCTGGACGAAAAGCCAGACTGGGGGCGGATTGCAGAGAGGGGCGCAAAAATATTCGAAATTGGCGCCAGGCTTCTCGGCAATTCCGATCGGCAGCTAGAGGAAGCCGGGCGGCTTTACGCCTATGCGGCGGCTTGCCGGGCGGGTTTCGATCCGGGCGATCAGCCGAAGGAGGAGATTCGCAGGCTCTCTCGCCATCGATTTCCAAAAGCGCTGCGACCTCTTACCGCGCTGGCCCGGCTTGCCGCTCGCGATATCGGGAAGGCGCCAGTCCAGGAACCAGAGGCCACGCCGGGAAGGGCCGCGGCGTTGCTATCGCATCGGCTCTTCGGATTCATTGCGTAGGCGGATTGAATTCGCCCGGCTTTGGTCCTAACCAAAGCCTGCCGGATCGCCCTTTATCGGAGGGGCGAATGGCCCGTATCCTGTCTGGCGTAATTGCATTCATCCTGCTTCTGACCGGTGGCTTGATCATCTGGCAGGGGCGAGCTGAGGAGCCGACCATTCCACCTGCGCCAAATCCGCGACTCGCAGCCATCCCGGGACCGATGACGCTCTCGGCAATCCCGGCTGCACCGGAAGCGGATCCGAAGAGCAAGGAAGAAAAGCGCTTTGCCCGGGCGGACAAGGACGACAATGGGCGGATCAGCCTTGCCGAACTGGTAGAGCCTCGCCGCAAGGCGTTTGCCAAGCTCGACCTCAACCATGACGGTAAGCTAAGCTTCGAGGAATGGGCGGCAAAAACGATCGAGAAATTCGAAGGCGCGGACGCTGACAAAAGCAAATGGCTGACTCCGGCGGAGTATGCCACGACCGCGCCCAAGCCGGCACGAAAGAAGCCGGTCTGTAGCTGTTGAGTATCCTCCCCCGCTGGGCCCCACGAAAGTACCGCTTTCGTGGGAACCCTTTGCGGGAGGGGGTTAGAGGGTGGGACTGCCGCTGAATGCGGCCCCCGACGCTTCGACGGCAATCCCACCCTCGTCTGCCCCGGCGTGCCTGTCCGGACTTCCAAGCCAATCCTTTAGCGCAGCCCTGGCCCGGTCAGTGTACATGCGCTTGCGATCGGCCTTCTTGGTGCGGCCTTCGATCGGCGGCATCAGGCCGAAATTGACGTTCATGGGTTGATAGGTTTCCGCGTCCGCGCCGCCGGTAATATGCCCAAGCAGGGCGCCAAGCGCGGTCTCGGATGGCGGGGCCGAAAGGGCGCGGCCCTGCGCTTCGGCGGCTGCAAAGCGAGCCGCCAGCAGGCCGATGGCGGCGCTTTCGACATAGCCTTCGCAACCGGTGATTTGCCCGGCGAAGCGGACGTAGGGCATCGCTTTCAAGCGAAGCTCGCCATCGAGCAGTTCCGGCGAACGGATGAAGCTGTTCCGATGAATCCCGCCGAGCCGGGCGAATTCGGCATTCTCAAGTCCCGGAATGGTGCGGAAGATGCGGACCTGTTCGCCATGCTTCAGCTTGGTCTGGAAACCGACCATGTTCCATAGCGTGCCGAGCGCATTGTCTTGGCGAAGCTGGACCACTGCATAGGGCCAGCGGCCGGTGCGCGGATCGTCGAGACCGACCCCTTTCATCGGGCCGTAACGCAGCGTTTCAACGCCGCGCGAAGCCATGACTTCGATCGGCATGCAGCCTTCGAAGTAGGGCGTGTCCTTTTCCCATTCCTTGAATTCGGTTTTTTCGCCTTCGTTCAGCGCGGCGACGAAGGCGTCGTACTGAACCTTGTCCATCGGGCAGTTGATGTAATCCTTGCCGCCCTTGTCCCAGCGTGCGGCCATCCAGCAGACATCCATGTCGATGCTGTCGCGGTGAACGATCGGTGCAACGGCATCGAAAAAGGCGAGGGCGTCGCTTCCCGTGACCTTGGCAATGGCATCGGCCAGGCCCGGTGCAGTCAGTGGGCCGGTAGCCACGATGGTCAGGCCTGAAACGGGCAGCGAGTCGACCCGTTCGCGCACCACCTCGATATTAGGGTGGGCCGAGATCCGGGCGCAAACTTCGGTGGCGAAGGCCTCGCGGTCCACGGCCAAGGCGGAACCGGCGGGAACCCGGTGCTGGTCGGCCGCGGACATGATAAGCGACCCCAACGCGCGCATTTCCTGGTGGAGCAACCCGACCGCATTGTTTTCCGCATCGTCGGAGCGGAAGCTGTTCGAGCAAACCATCTCCGCCAGCCGGTCGGTTTCATGTGCCGGCGTCATGTCGCCGCCGCCGCGCATTTCGCTAAGGCGGACCCTCAATCCTGCTTTGGCCAGCTGCCACGCGGCCTCGGAGCCGGCCAGGCCACCGCCGATGATATGGACGTCATGAGACATGGCGCTCCCCTAAGCCTTCGCCTAAAATGCGTCCATGCGCATCTTCACCATTGGCTATGAAGGATCGACCGTCGACGAGTTCATCGCAGCGCTCCAGGGAGCCGGCGTCGAGCGGGTCATTGACGTTCGTGCGGTGCCATTGTCCCGGAAACCGGGATTCTCGAAGAATATTCTCAAGGCCGGCCTAGCGGAAGCGGGCATCGATTATGTGCACTTGAAGCCGTTGGGCACGCCGGCCGATGGTCGTGCTGCTGCGCGCGCAGGCAGGCAGTCCGACCTGGAGCGCATCTATGCCGCGCAGCTCGATTTGCCTGAAGCGATCGTTGCGACGGAGCAGATGCGTGAGTTGGCGGAAGCGAAGCCCAGTGCGTTGCTCTGCTTCGAGCGCGAGCCGGCACAGTGCCACCGGTCGCTGTTACTTGCCGCGACGGCGCCCGACGCCGAGGTCACGCATCTCTTCCCCTAAAAAGGGGCGAGCTCCTCCGCCTTGGTTTCGCTGACGATCAGCGCTTCAATGTCGGGAATAGTCCGACCGGTCATTTCCTTGGGGATTTCGCAAACCAGGCGGCGCTCGGCTTCCTTATGAAGCTTCTTGCGGACGAGGCCCAACGTCTTCGGAGGAGCGATGATTGCAAGATGATCGAAATCGTTCTTGAGCACCCGCCGGTTGACCTCTTCGGCCGCGCCTAGCGCCCACCGATCCTCCTCCTGCTGATGGAAGTCCGTCTCTTCATAAGCCGGGCGGCCGAACCCTCCCGACTGGGCATTAGATCCGGCGGCATCGGATTTGATCTCGCCATTTGAAAGGTCTTCGCGTTCGTCGAACGCTTCCGTGCGAAGGTCGATCTGATTCTGATCGCCCTGGTTGCGGAAGAAGAGCGTCTTGCGGCCGTCGGTGACAAGTACGAGGGCGTTGTTAGCGAGCGGCATCGGCTTCTCCTGCATGGAAACTATCTCCTCCAACCAACGCGCCCCCAGACGCCTGCGTTCCTCGCTAGGCTTCGTCTCCGGACGCTAAATCTTCTCCAACCGTCGCACCCGTGTCGGGCGCCAGTTCGTCGCCGCCGTCCAACTCGACCTCTTCCTCGTCGCTTTCGTCGATCCGGGCGACGGAAACGACCTTCTCGTTCTCGGCGACGTTGAAGATAGTAACACCCTGGGTGTTACGACCGGCTATACGTATATCCCCGACGGTGGTGCGGATCATCTTGCCCTGGTCGGTGACGAGCATCAGCTGCTCGCCCGGTTTGACAGGGAAGCTCGCCACGACGCCGCCGTTCCGCTCCGACGTGACGATGTTGATGATGCCCTGGCCGCCGCGATTGGTGCGGCGATATTCATAAGTTGACGAGCGCTTGCCATAGCCGTTTTCAGTGATCGTCAGCAGGAACTGCTCGCCTTCCGCCAACTCTGCGTAGCGTTCGGGCGGCAAAGTGCATTCCTCGTCTTTTTCCCGCCATGCGGGGCAACGGAGGTAGGCCTCGCGCTCCTCCTGCGTCGTTCCGACCCTATGCAGGATCGACATCGAGATGACCTGATCGTCGTCGATCAGGCGGACGCCCCGGACACCCATTGACGCGCGGCTCTGGAATTCGCGCACGTCGGTCGACATGAAGCGAATGGCCTTGCCGTTGCGCGTTGCGAGCAGGACGTCGTCTTCCTCGGTCAAAAGTTCGACGCCGATGATCCGATCGAGGCTGTCTTCTTCCTCCTCGCCATCCTCGGACGTGCCGAACTTCATGGCGATCTTGCCGGCGGTAGGGATATTGGTGAAAGCATCCATGGAGTTGCGCCGTACCGTGCCCTTGGCGGTGGCGAACATGATGTGGAGTCCACCCCATTCCGCCTCATCCTGGGGAAGCGGCAGGACGGTGGTGATGGTTTCACCTTCTGCCAATGGAAGCAGGTTGACCATGGGACGGCCCTTCGCCGTCGGTCCGCCCTCGGGCAGCTTCCACACTTTCATCCGGTAGACCCGGCCGGTGTTGGAGAAGAACAGCACAGGATTGTGGGTCGAGGTGACGAACAGTTCCGTGACGATATCCTCGTCCTTGGTCGACATGCCCGATCGGCCCTTGCCGCCGCGCTTCTGTTCGCGGAACAAGGCCAGGGGCGTGCGCTTGATGTAGCCGGTCATGGTCACCGTCACGACCATGTCCTCGCGCTCGATCAGGTCCTCGTCTTCGATGCCGTCGGCGGCGGCGGCGATCTCCGTGACGCGAGGGGTCGCGAACTCGGCCTCCACCTCGTCGAATTCCTCGCGCATTACCTCATAGAGGCGGGCGCGATTGCCAAGAATTTCAAGCAATTCGCCGATGCTCTTGGCAAGTCCTTCGAGCTCATCGCCGATTTCGTCGCGGCCCAGCGCGGTGAGGCGGTGGAGGCGAAGCTCGAGAATTGCCTTCACCTGGGCTTCGGACAAGCGGTAGGTTTCGCCCTTCGCCTGCGGTTCGACCGCTTCGACCAGTGCGATGTAGGAGCGGATCTGGTCGCCCGGCCATTCGCGGGCGATCAGCTTCTCGCGCGCCTCGGCCGGGCTGGCGGAACTGCGGATCAGCTTGACCACCTCGTCGAGGTTGGTGACCGCGACGACCAGGCCCAGCAATATATGGGCCCGCTCGCGCGCCTTGAACAATTCGAATTTGGCGCGCCGGGTGATCACCTCTTCGCGGAATTTGACGAAGCTTTCTATAATCTCGCGAAGCGCCAGCGTCTCGGGCCGTCCGCCACGGATCGCGAGCATATTGGCCGGGAAGCTCGACTGCGCAGGCGTGTGCCGCCACAGCTGGTTGAGGACCACTTCTGCCGTTGCGTCGCGCTTCAGCTCGATGACGATCCGGACGCCTTCGCGATTGGACTCGTCGCGAATGTCGGACACGCCTTCGATGCGCTTGTCCTTCGCCGCTTCGGCAATTTTTTCGACCAAGCCGTTCTTGCCGACCTGGAATGGAATGGCGGTGAGCACGATCGAGCGGCGGTCGTTGCGGCCCTCCTCGACATGCGCACGGCTGCGCATCATGATCGAGCCGCGACCGGTCGTGTAGGCGCTGCGGATGCCCGAGGTGCCGAGGATGATCGGTGCGGTCGGGAAATCCGGACCCAGCACATGTTCCATCAGCCCTTCGGAGCTGATCGCCGGATTTTCGATGAAGGCGCGGCACGCAGCCAGTACTTCGCCAAGGTTGTGCGGCGGGATGTTGGTCGCCATTCCGACCGCGATTCCGCCGGCGCCATTGACCAGCAGGTTGGGGAAGCGCGCGGGCAACACCTGCGGCTCACGCTCGCTGGCGTCGTAATTGGGCTGGAAGTCGACCGTGTCCTTGTCGATGTCGCCAAGCAGGAAGTTGGCGACCTTGGCGAGCCGCGCTTCCGTGTAGCGCATCGCAGCCGGCGGATCGGGGTCCATCGACCCGAAATTGCCCTGGCCATCGATCAGCGGCACGCGCATCGACCAATCCTGGGTCATTCGGGCAAGCGCGTCGTAGATCGCCTGGTCGCCGTGGGGGTGATATTTACCCATGACGTCGCCGACGATGCGGCTCGACTTGCGGTAGGGCCGCCCGGCGACATAACCCGCCTCCTGGCAGGCGTGGAGGATCCGGCGGTGAACCGGCTTCAGGCCGTCGCGCACGTCGGGCAGCGCACGGCTGACGATCACCGACATGGCGTAATCGAGGTAGCTGGTCTTCATCTCCTCGACGATGGAGATGGGAGCAATATCGCCGTGATTATGTTCTTCGGCGGGAGGCTGGGTCGCCAAGGTTTTTCCTGTCGTTCTTGTTCGAAATGATGCGCGGGGGAATCACCGCCATGCGGAAGTCGCACCCCCACAAAGCTGCTAGCCGATAGGGGCGGCGAGCGCCACCCCACGCGCGCAACGCGCGCGCGCAAGGAGGCACGGTTCAAATGGCATTCAGCACCTTGCCGCCATTGGCGCTTTTCGCGGCCGAACAAGGCGTCTATGGGCGTCTTCGGCAACATATTCAGAAGATCGCGCCCGCCGCGAAGGACGAGCTGGCGCAACAGGAGAATGGCATGAAATTGACTCCCACCGCGCTGACTCTGGTGCTCGCCTCGAGCAGCCTTGCGATGGTTTCGCCTGCAATGGCGCAATATGGCTCCAGCGCGCCGCCGAAGGTCGCTATGCCGCCCAAGGGGGAAGCACCGCCGGCCGAAGCTTCGACCGGCGAGTATAAGCCCAATATTTCCAGCTCGGCTCGCAAGGAGATCGTTGAGCTCCAGACCGCCGTCAATGCCAAGGACGCCGCGAATATCCCGGCCAAGCTGGCCGCGGCGCAGGCCAAGGCCAAGACCAAGGACGATCGTTATGTGATCGCCCAGTTGCAGCTGAAGGCAGCAGTCGATGTGCAGGACAATGCCGCAATCATGACGGCGATCGACGCGGTGCTTGCGTCCGACGTCCTGCCCCCCGCCAATACCATTCCGCTCTACGTCAACCTTGGTAAGCTGCAGTATAATACCAAGGCATATGACAAGGCCGCCGCCTCATTCGAGCGCGCCTTGCAGATTGAGCCCAATAATGTCGAAGCGACCGTCATGCTGGCGGAAGCGCGCAACGCGCAAGGGCGGCCTGCGGAAGCGGTCACGCTGATCCAGAAGGCGATCGCCGCCCGGGTCGCGGCTGGCCAGAAGCCGGAAGAAAATTGGTACAAGCGCGCGGTGAAGCTGTCGTTCGACGCCAAGATGCCAAGCGCTCCGACCATCGCCCGCGAATGGGTCGCGGCCTATCCGAGCCAGAAGAATTGGCGCGATGCCATCCGCATCTACCAGTCGACCAGCGGCCTCGACGACGCTTCGTTGCTCGATTCGATGCGCTTGGCTCAGGCGGCTGGCGCCCTGTCGGGCGAGAATGATTATTTCCGCTTTGCCAATACATTGGTGACGAAGGGTTTCCCCGGCGAAGCCAAGGCAGTCCTGGACCAGGGTTTCGCCTCGAAGGCGATAGACAAGAGCAGGGCAACCTTCAGCCAGCTCTATACGCTCGCAAGCACCCGGTCGCAGGGCGACCGCGCTTCGCTGGCTGCGTCGGCGACGGCGGCGAAAGCTTCCGCCGATGCCAAGAAGGCGATGGTCACCGGTGAAGCCTTCTATGGTTATGGCGACTATGCGCAGGCGGCCGACCTGTTCCGTGCCGCGCTTGGCAAATCGGGCGTCGACAAGGACCTGGCCAATCTGCGGCTTGGCATGTCCCTGGCCCGGAGCGGCGACAAGGCGGGTGCAGTAGCAGCGCTCAAGGCCGCCGGCGGCGCACAGGCCGAGGTTGCCAGCCTGTGGCTGACGTGGCTGGCGCAGCAGGCCTGACGCAAAGCGTTCGACTTTGAATATTGGGTAGCTGAGGGGCGCCGGGTCGACGGATCGGGCGCCCCTTATTCGTCCCAATATGGGATGGTTAATCCCCACCCCCTGTCGTGCGCAGCTCCGAGACCGCAAGGCTGGGGCGCAAAAAAGCGTGCAGGGGAAATGGGTAAGTGCGTTTCGACGACCGCCTTAGGACGGTAATGACCCAACCGGTCGCGGACTCGCACGACCGGACCGTCCGATGGCGCCAACTCGTCGATCTCCTGTCACGGCCACATGATGAAATCGACCCGGCGTTGCTCGATGCCGCGCTGACCATGGTTCGGTCGGGCGTCAAATCGGTTGCCCGGCCGATCCGCGCAGCAACGGCGCGCAGCATCGCCGGACGTGCCAGCGAGCCGCGCCTCATCGCCATATTCGCCGCCGATCGGCTTGATGTCGCCGCGCCGCTTCTTGCTGCCGCGCCGCTGGATGAGGCTGGGTGGGCGACGGTCATTTCGTCCGCGAGCGAGGAGGTCTCCGATTTTATCCGCACCATTCGCGGCGACGCTGCACCGCCACCCGCCGGCGCCGAAACTCCACCGCAACCTGCGGAGCCTGCACCGTCGATCGGCGACATGGTGGCGCGGATCGAGCGGCTGAAGCACAAACGCGAAGCATCCCCGGCCGAACCCGGCGAAGTCGTCGATGAAGCTCGCCCGCCACCCGCCCGGCCCGAGGCGGTTAGTGGGCCTGGACTGTTTCGCTGGGAATGCGACGCTTCGGGGCAGATCGGTTGGGTCGAAGGCGCACCGCGCGGGGCGCTGATCGGCCGCAGCCTGCCCGGCGACGAGGGCGCGCCGCGAGAGCTGGTTCGTGCCTTTACCGACCGGCTTCCGTTCGAAGGAGCGCCCATCAACATCCCGGCGCCGGCACTAGAAGGCGAATGGCGATTGAGCGGGATACCCGCTTTTTCGCCGGTCGATGGCCGCTTCCTTGGCTATCGCGGAATTGCCCGCCGAGAGGGCGAACCGGATGAGTTGGAGCCCGCCGCGCCTGATCTTGCCATCGGCGCGGACGCAGAGGCGCTCCGCGAGACGATCCACGAGATAAAGACCCCGCTGAATGCGATTATCGGTTTTGCCGAAATCATCGACGGCCAATACCTCGGGCCGGCTCATCGAAACTACCGCCTTCGCGCGGCCGAGATTGTGGCACAGGCGAGGACATTGCTTGCCGCGATCGAAGATTTGGATTTTGCCGCCAGGATAAGTCGCGGGCCGGGCGCGGGCCAAGCGGCTACCTTGGCCGACATCGTTCCGCCGCTTGCAGAGGAATGGGCCAACCAGGCGTCGAGCCGCGGGGTGCAGCTACGAATTGCTCCATTGAACGGCCAGGCCCGCCTGAAATTGGACAATGACCTGGCCAACAGGCTGCTCAAGCGCTTCATCGGCGCGGTTATCGAGGCCGCCGCCGCAGGAGAGTTGATCCGCATAGAAACCGGTGAGGGCAGGGGCCGCCTGACCATTTCAGCCACCCGTCCGGCCTCGACCGCGCACCTTGGCGACAGCCAATTGCTGGATCCGTCCTATTCGACCGCTGCCGACGGAGAAGGGGCAAGACTAGGGCTAGGCTTTGCGCTGCGTCTGGTACGCGGCCTGGCAAGGCTGGCGGGCGGCGACCTTCGCCTGTCGCAATCGGAATTGACGCTGATCCTGCCGCTTGTTCGCGGCTGAATTGCCATGCTCACCAGTCCCCCGGACTGGCTGCGCGTGGCGATGGTGGGCCCGGCAGGATTCGAACCTACAACCAAGCCGTTATGAGCGGCCAGCTCTACCGTTGAGCTACAGGCCCCACCCGTTATCGGGGTAATCTGATTTTCGATTCAACGACAATCCCCCGGATTGTCGAAATCGAAAATGGTCGGGGAGACAGGATTCGAACCTGCGACCCTCTGCTCCCAAAGCAGATGCGCTACCAGGCTGCGCCACTCCCCGACCGGAAAGGGCCGCCTAGCAGCGCATCATTGCGGGGAAAAGGCTAATTCGCCCTATTCGTGTCCTTGCTGTCTGCCTGGACCTCATCGACCTTGTTCCCGACCTTGTCGGCACTCTGCTGGACGTCATTGACGATGTCTTCCGCGATATTGCCTGCCTCGTTAGTGGCGGCGGCAACGCCGTTTTCAGCGACATCCTGGTTATATTCGACGCTCACGCTGTCGTTGGCGTCGTCCTTGGTTACCTGGCAGGCGGCGAGCGCCAGCAGGGGCAATGCAATAACTACTCGCATGACTTTCCTCCCGGACCATGTGTCGGTCGGGGCTTTAACGCCGCTTGGGTCGTTTCGGCTCCTCAATGCTGCCCGACAGCACCCCAAGCACGGCGGTCCATGCCGCCACATTCTGCCGGAGTTGGGCGGGGTCGATCTTGTCCAGCGTATCGTCCGGAGTGTGATGAATGTCGAAATATCGGGTGCCGTCCTGCGCAAGCGTGATGCCAGGCAGGCCGTCGGCAAGCATCGGACCAATGTCCGAGCCGTCCGCCTCCTCGAACTTGCCGGTAACGATGCCGATGGGTGCGAGCACCTTGCCAAGCGCTTCGGCTTCGGACCGCCGAGCTTCGCCCAGCTTGCTGTCGACACGGTAGATCCTGTCGGCGCCGAAATCGCTTTCGATCAGCGCATAATGCGGTTCCTTGCCATGCCTGGCGCGATAATCGAGACCACCGAACAGCCCCACTTCCTCCGCGCCGAACCATATGACGCGAATGGTCCGCAATGGCCGCCCGGCGTCCATGATCCGCTTGGCTGCGGCCGCGGCAATCGCCACACCGGCGCCGTCGTCGATCGCGCCAGTGCCCTGGTCCCAGCTGTCGAGGTGGCCGCCAACCAGGATCGGCGGCAGAGTCGGGTCCCGGCCCGGCACTTCGGCAATGACATTTCCGGACTGGCGCGTGCCGATGTTCTGGCTGACGAGAACCAGCCTCATCGTCACCGGCTGGCCGCGTTTCAGGATGCGAACCATCTGTTCGGCGTCCGGCACAGACAGCGCACCTGCCGGGATCGGCGTCGCTCCATCGGAGAAGACCTGTACGCCGGTATGCGGATTGCGGTGGTGGTCGGTACCGATCGAGCGAATTACGATCGCCAGCGCGCCTTTCTTGCTGGCAACCGTGGGGCCTTGCCGCCGAGGGGCGCCGAACTGACCGTAGCCGATGCCATCGGACGTCGCGACCATCCGGTGGTCGATGAACACGATCTTGCCTTTTACCGCGCTGTCGGGCGCGGCACGAAGCGCGTCGACGCTGTCGAAAGCAACAATTTCGCCGGTGATGCCCGCCGGGCCTGTCGAACCGCTATTGCCGAGCGCCGAGACGACCATACGCTGGGGGAAGGGTGCGATGATCTCCGCGCTTTCCTGTCCGCGCACCCATACCGGCATATCGAACGGTTCGACCCGGACATTGGCAAAGCCCATCGCGGTCAGTTTCTTCACCGCCCATTCGCGGGCACGTGCCTCTGCCTCGGTCCCGGCCAGGCGCGGGCCCACTTCCGTCGTCAGTCCCTCGACGATGTCCCAGGCATAGTGGTCATTATCCAACGCAGCATCGCGCAGCCCGCCGACCTTCACCGGATCAGGAAGGGTCTGGGAGGCGAGGGGCGAAGCGGCGGCGAGCAGCGATGCTGCGGCAAGGGTACGAAGCATGGGCGAAGAGCTAACGGCGACATGAAACATTGTCACCGCCGTTCGTCGAAAACCGGTCATAAAAACTCCAACAATAGCGATTAAAAAAGGCGCAGCTGATCGCCCTGGGGCGGTTCGAACAGGTCACGGCGCAACGGGATCTTCAACCGCGCCAAATCATGTTTGCGACAAGCGATGTCGAAGCGGGTCCTGATCAGGTCCGCCCACGGACCCTTGCCGCGCATTCGGGTGAAGAAATTGGGGTCATTGTCGCGGCCGTCCCTTAACGATTGGATTGTCGCCATCACCTTCGCCGCGCGATCGGGATAATGCTCGTCGAGCCAGGCGCGAAACAGCGGCGCGACCTCATGCGGCAATCGGATGGGCAGGAAGGTTGCACCGCGTGCTCCAGCCTCAGAGGCGGCGGCGACGATCGATTCCAGCTCGTGATCGGTGATTTGAGGGATCACCGGAGCAATGGAGGCAAACACCGGGACACCGGCGCCACTTAACGTCTTGATGGCTGCCAGGCGCTTGCGCGGAGCGGGCGCGCGAGGTTCCAGCGTCTTGTGGACCTTCGGGTCGAGTGAGGTCACCGAAATCGCTACGGCCGCCAAGCCAAGCCTTGCCGCGGGCTCGATGATGTCGAGGTCGCGCAGCACCCGGTCTGACTTGGTGGTGATGGTGAAAGGGTGCCTGGTTTCCAGCAGCAGTTCGAGGATCGAGCGAGTAATCCGCCAATGATCCTCGATCGGCTGGTAGGGATCGGTGTTCGTCCCCAGCGCGATCGGCGCCACTTCATATCCGGGCCGGGAAAGCGTTGCGTGCAGCAGCTTCTCGGCATCGGGCTTTGCGAACAGCCTGCTTTCGAAATCCACCCCAGGCGAAAGGTCGTGATAGGCGTGGGTCGGCCTCGCGAAACAATAGATGCAGCCATGCTCGCAGCCGCGATAGGGGTTGATCGAGCGGTCGAAGCCGATGTCCGGGGAGCGGTTTCGGGTTAAAATCGTCTTCGGCCGCTCGATCGTCACCGTCGTCCTGCGGGGGGCAATCCCGTCCAGGTCATCGACGCTGTCCAGCCAGTCGCCTTCCGCGACGCGCTCCTTCAGGTTGAAGCGCGTCGGTGTCGCATTGCGGGTTGCGCCCCGCGCCTTGATCGACTCGACCGGCATGGCGCGATCATGCGACCGCGCGCAGAACATATCAAGAACAAATCAACGCCGGCGTTGAGGAAAATCTGGCCATTTATGTTGGACCAGAGCCGTCAAGGTCGGCGTCTCTGCGCCCTCCAGCCCCTGGATCACCCACATGTTACGAAGGACCGACGGGACGTAGAAGCGGGTCTCCCAATAAGGGATGCTCTCGATCCACAGCAGCGGGTCGCCGCGGTCATAATAGGCCCAGCGCTCGACCGGGACGGGCCCGGCGTTGTAAGCGGCAATGACCTTGGGAAGCTGGCCGCGGGTAGCGGAACTGCCGCGGATCAGTTCGATGAAGGCCTGGCCATAATCGATATTGGTCAGCGGGTCCTTGAGGGCGGCGGCGCTGACGCTGGTGCCGCGGCTGCGGGCGGTATCTCCGGCGGTGCCGGGTCGTACCTGCATCAATCCAACGGCGCCGGCCGGGCTGACGGCGTCCGAGCGGAAATTGGATTCCTGGATGATGTGGGCATAGGCCAGCGCCGGATCTACCCTCCAGCCATTGTATGGCGTCCAGTTGGGTATGGGGTAACGATCGGCGGCATCGACCTGGGCACCAGGCTGGCCGAAGTGCGCCAGCCAGAATTGTGCGCCGGGAAGGCCAAGCTTGTCGGCGATGCGTATCAGCGATCGCTGGTCGGCGGGGCTACCAATCTTGGACTGATGACGGAGCAGCTCCTCGGCGCTGGAGCGCATGCCGATCGCGACAAATTCCGTCGCCCGTCGAATATTTGGCAAGGCTTCGACCCGGCTCAGGTCGCGCGGAGCGGCGGTCTTGGGCAGCCTTTTGTCCATTCCAAGCACTTCGCGCGCCATCAGCCCATAAAAGCTTTCCTGCGATCGCGCGGCGGCGCGAAGGAGCGGAGCGACCTCCTTCGGCCGCCGGCTGGCCTGCGCCGCCCTGGCGGTCCAATAATAGGCGGCGGCGTTGAACTCCGGTTCGCGGGCTCGAGACGCCGCCTCGCGGAAAGCGCCATAGGCCGCGTTCCAGTCGGCCATGCGCCAGGCGGCAAGCCCGGATATCCAGGCCGCCTGGGCTGCCCAATCGCCCGTGGCGCCAAGCCGGCCCTGGTCGGCGATGCGCCGGGCATCCGCATCGCGGCCACCGACGTAATAGATCCAGGCGACCCGGTTCGCGGCCTCGGCTCGCGCCTCATAGGACAGGTTGGGATAAGCTTGCAGGTAAAGCGCTTCGGCACCCGGGCCGTCGTCGACCTTGACGTATGGCTCGAAGGCTAGGCGCAGCTCGTCCGCTACCGGCTCGCCCTCTACCGGCCGGGTCTTGCCCCGGCGCGGAGCGCTGCCCAGCGAAACCGTGGGACGAGGCCAGTAAATTGCGGGCGGTTCGACTGCACCGCGAGCCACCAGCATCCGCTGCAGCTGTGCCGCCTGGGGCAATTCCGGCGCTTCCGTCACGACGGCAAGAAGCGGGCCCAATTCGACCTTCGGGGAACCTTTGGCGGTAAATAGTTCGGCCTTCGCATAAGGCTTGAGCGGGTCGTCCGGCAGCCCGTCGATCCCGAGCCTCGCGCCCTCCCAATCCCCTTGGCCAATGGCCGCGAACACTCCACGCCAGTCCTTCGGAATAACCTTGGGCGGGGGTGGCGGCGTCAAAGGCTGCAGGGGTTGGGTCGTGTTTGCTTGCGGCGCAGGCGCGGAGGGCTGTTCGGCCGTGGCCGACGGTTCAAGCGGGGCGAGAGGATCGGCGTCCTGTGCCAGGGCCGGACTGGCCAATGCGACGCTTGCACAGAAGATCAGGTTCAAACGCATCAATCATTCTCGCTCATCAACAGCAGGAGATCCCGCCAGGAGAGCGCCTTGTCAGATGGCCGCTGCAACAGCCAGCGCGGATGGAAGGTTGCAACCGTGCGGATTCCTTCGATCCGATGGACACGGCTTCGCGCCTTGGCCAACGGTTCGCCGAGCAGCGCGCGAGCGGGGGCGTCGCCAAAGAGGAGCAATCGTTCAGGCCTGGCCAAGCGGATATGGTCACGCGCGATGGCCGCACAGGGTTCCAATTCCCCGTTGAATCGCGCTCCCGGCGTATAAAAGCAGGTCAATGACGCGACATAGGCCGCGTCCGGTTCGATACCGATTGCCGCCAGCATGTTTTTGGCGAGGCCCCAGGCTTCGCCGCCGATTAGTTTTCCGTCGGCCGCATCCTCCCTGCCGGGAAGATCGGACATCAGCATCAATTTGGCGCCTTCGATCCCCTGGGGCGCAATTCGAATCGCACCTGGTCGATCCATCGGCAAGCCGATGCCTGTCGCCAGCCAGTCCTGGAAGGCGGCCAGGGTTCCGGCTTGCTCGGCCATTGCCACGGGATATGGCTGATCGAGCGGTGCAGCCGTCGGACTCCGGCGAAGCCAATCGCGCGGCGATTCGCCGACAGGCTCATCCACGCCCGCCTCAATCCACCAGCCGATCAGGCTGTCGGCCGCTTTGCGGTCAATCGCTTGCATTTCCCCACCCATCCGCCTTCTGTCATCCAAGGTTGACGGCGCGGTCAAGGAATTGGCAGGGCTGGCAAGGCCGAAAGACGGTGCAGCGCGACGAGAGGCGCAAACCGAACCGCGCGAGCGGGAGAGCGAGGAGAGCGAATGACCCAGCGCGAATCGATGGAATATGACGTCGTCATCGTCGGCGCGGGCGTCGCCGGGCTGGCTGCCGCGATCCGGTTGAAGCAGCGGGGCGAGGAGAAGGGCCGCGACATCTCGGTCTGCGTCCTTGAAAAGGGCAGCGAAGTTGGCGCGCACATCCTGTCAGGCGCGGTGATCGATCCGAAAGCGATCGACGAGCTGATCCCGGACTGGCGTGAAAAGGACAGTCCGCTCACCGTCCCGGTCACCGATAATCTTCACTGGGTGCTCAGCAAGAAGCGCAAGTGGGCCATTCCGCAATTCCTGGTGCCGCCCTTCATGCACAATGACGGGAAATATACGGCCAGCCTCGGCAATGTGACGCGCTGGCTGGCGGGGCAGGCAGAGGCGCTTGGAGTCGAAATATTCCCCGGATTCGCGGCCGCGGAGGTGCTGTTCAGCGACGATGGATCGGTCATGGGCGTCGCCACCGGCGATATGGGCGTGGCGCGCGACGGCACGCACAAGCCCGACTACCAGCCGGGAATGGAGCTTCATGCCCGCTATACTTTCTTTGCCGAAGGCGCCCGCGGTCACCTGACCAAGGAGCTGACCCGGATCTTCGATTTGAGGAAGGACAGTGGGCCACAGGTATTCGGTATTGGAATCAAGGAACTGTGGGACGTTCCTGCTGACAAACATCAACCAGGGCGAGTGATTCATACCCAAGGCTGGCCGCTGAACGACGCTTGGGGCGGGGGATTTCTCTATCATCAGGCCAATGGCCAGGTTGCGCTCGGTTTCGTCGTCGCGCTTGACTACAAGAACCCATACCTCTCGCCATTCGAGGAATTCCAGCGCTGGAAGACGCATCCGGCGATCCGCGCCGAGATCGAAGGCGGCAAGCGGGTCAGCTATGGCGCGCGGGCGATCAACGAAGGCGGATGGCAGGCCATTCCGACACTGGCATTCCCGGGCGGCGCGCTGATCGGCTGCGCCGCGGGCTTCGTCAATGTGCCGCGGATCAAGGGCAGCCACACTGCGATGAAATCGGGCATGCTTGCAGCCGAGGCGGCATTCGAGGCCGTTGCCGCCGACCGTCGCGGAGATATGCTGGATTCCTACGAACCCGCCGTCCGCTCAAGCTGGATCGCCGACGAACTCAAGATCGTCCGCAATGCCCAGCCCGCGGTGTCGCGCTGGGGTGGAACGGTTGGCACCGCATTTGCCGGGCTCGACATGTGGCTCAACTATCTGAAGCTCAGGACGCCGTGGACACTCAGGCACCATGCCGACCACACGCAGATTGGCCGCAAGGAACATTACCAGCCGATCGATTACCCCAAGCCCGACGGCAAGCTCACCTTCGATCGCCTCGGATCCGTGTTCATTTCGAACACCAATCATGAGGAGGATCAGCCGATCCACCTGACGCTCAAGGACGCCGAGGTGCCGATCAAGGTCAATCTCGCGCTCTACGACGCGCCGGAGCAACGCTATTGCCCGGCGGGCGTTTACGAGATTGTCGAAGAAGGCGGTTCACCGCGGCTTCAGATCAACGCGCAGAACTGCGTCCACTGCAAGACTTGTGATATCAAGGATCCGACCCAGAACATTAACTGGGTCGTTCCGGAAGGTGGCGGAGGACCGAATTATCCGAACATGTGATTGCCTTGCCGCCGTGATCGCATTTGCGCTTGCAAGCTCGGCGCAAGCGAACAGCAATTCCGCGCCGCTCGCGACCTATGTCGAAGCTCGAGCGGCGGAAATGAATGGCGACGAAGCGCGTTCGGCCCGCCTGTTCGCTGCCATGTCGGCCGCCGATCCCGGCGATCGGACCATCGCGCGGCGCGCTATCGCTACGGCGATCCAGTCGGGCCAGGCGGAATTGGCGATATCGCTCGCCAAGAAAATTCCTCCGGCGGAACTGCCGATCGACGCCCGGCTGATGCTCGCCGCCGATGCTCTTCGCAACGGCAAGGCCAAACAGGCGGTTGCCGATCTCGAAAAAGGCGCCACCTCGACTGAGGTCGAACTTTTCGCACCGTTGGTGAAGGCTTGGGAAAGGACGGCGCGTGGCAAGGACGACGGCGCAGCCTCGCTCGCCGCACTCCCGGATGGAAGCCCGCTCGTGTCGATTGCCGACGAACAGAGGGCCGCCATGCTGTTCACGCTGGGCAAGCCTGGCGATGCCTTGCCATTGGCCCAAAAGGTTTTGCTCCAAGGTGGCGGCCGTAACACTCGCCTCAGGCTTGCCTATGCCGATGCCCTGGTGCGGCTAAAACAGCCCGAACAAGCGCTTGCAATGCTCCAGGGCGACGATGAGGCACTGGCCGCTGCCCGGGCGCGACTGGCCGCCGGCCGGCCGCTTGACACGAAGATCGATACGCCGGCCGCGGGCTATGCCGAGATGCTCCTCGCCCTGGCGATCGACCTCGGCCGCGACGACAGTAAGGCGCTTCCGATCGCGCTGGCCCAGGTCGCGCGCCATGCCAATCCTGGCAATCACGAGGCAACGATCTTGCTTGGCCTGCTCCTCGATGATGACGGAAAGCCGGAAGATGCGCTGCGGTTGCTTGGCACCATGAAGCCTGACGACCTGCTGGCCGGCGAAGCGCTGGATATAGAAACTCGGATATTGGTTGATAAAGGCAATCTTGATGGGGCGCTGCTGCGCGCCCGTGCCGCAGTGGAATCACCCGGGGCCGGGCCGCAGGACTATGCCCGGCTGGCCAATGTCCTGGGCGATATGGACCGGCACGCGGAAGCAGCCGCTGCCTATCGCGATGCCATCACTCGGACGGAACGGGGATCCAACCCGACGCTCTGGACCTTGTACCTGCTCCGCGCTGCCAGCCTCGAGCAGGCCGACCGCTGGGCAGAGGCTAAGGCCGAGCTGGAAGTTGCGATGAAGCTGGAACCGGACAATCCGCTGCTTTTGAATTTCCTCGGCTACGGCAAGCTGGAGCGCGGCGAGGATCTGGACGCAGCTGAGGCGATGATCCGGAAGGCCAGCGCGCTTCGGCCCGACGACGCATCGATCACCGACTCGCTCGGCTGGGCGCTCTACAAACGAGGCCAACTGCCCGAAGCGATCGCAACGCTGAGCCGTGCCGCGGCGGGTGACCCGGGCCAGTCGGAGATTCATGAACATCTCGGCGACGCACTCTACACTTCGGGTCGGCGGATCGAAGCGCGCTTTTCGTGGCAGGCGGCGCTGATCAATGCGCAGGACAAGGCGAAGTCGCGGCTCGAGCGAAAGTTGGAAGCCGGGCTTACCCCCGCCAACGCCGCGCCCTGATGCAGCTTTCAGAGCCGGCCCCGGCCAAGCTCAACCTCTCCCTTCATGTGCGCGGCAAGTTGCCCGATGGGCGTCACGCGCTGGAGACGGTCTTTGCCTTCTGCACCGATGGCGATCGGCTGGAAGCGGAAGCTGCCAACCATATGGCCCTGGCGGTAGTCGGTCCCTTCGCCGATGCCCTGCAGGATCAGGACAATTTGGTCCTGCGTGCTGCCAAAGAGTTGCGGGTAGCAGCAGGCGTTGGGGCGGGGGCAAGCCTTATTCTCCATAAGGACCTGCCGATTGCCTCGGGAGTCGGTGGCGGATCAGCCGATGCCGCAGCGGCGCTCCGATTACTGACACGACTGTGGGGCATCGATCCGAAACATGCTTCGGCCGTGGCTCCGAAACTAGGCTCCGACGTGCCCGCCTGCCTGCTCAGCATGACGGCGCGGGGCGAGGGGGTGGGCGATGCGCTCCAACTGCTCGTTGATCCCACGATCGCCGGAACGCCCGTATTGCTGGTCAATCCGGGAACGGCGCTCTCGACACGCGATGTCTTTGCGAAGTGGGACGGAAACGACCGCGGTCCGCTCGGCGACTGGCGCGAAGGCCGCAACGACCTCGAAGGCGCGGCACGGATGTTGGTTCCGCAGATTGGCGAAGTCCTTGACTGGCTGGAGCAGCGGAATGACGCGAACTTCGTCCGAATGTCAGGCAGCGGCGCAACATGCTTCGCTTCGTTCGAGAATGAAGGCGCGCGCGATGACGCCGCAGCTGCCTGCCCTTCGAACTGGTGGCATTTGGCGTCTTTTCTGCGATAGGGCCGCCTGATGGCCCGCCCGATCCTCACCGCCGACCAGATGCGCGCTGCCGAAGCAGCCGCGATCCAGGCGGGTATTGCTGAGACGACCCTTATGGAACGGGCAGGGGCGGGGATGGCCCAGGCCATTCGCTTCTACGCTGGTCCGCGCGAAACGCTGATTCTGTGCGGACCCGGCAATAATGGCGGAGACGGCTATGTCGCCGCGCGCCACCTCGCGAAGCATGGCTATACCGTACGCGTTGCCGCGCTGGATGAGCCCCGGACCGAAGCATCTCGCTGGGCAAGAAGCCAATGGGATGGCCCGGTTGAGCGATTTGCCGAAGCTGCCGCGGCGCCGATCGTCGTCGACTGCCTGTTTGGAACCGGACTCAGCCGCGGATTGGAAGCCTCTGTTGCGGAACGGCTTTCCAGGCTCGTCGATGATGCACTTGTCGCTGTGGCCTGCGACTTGCCGAGCGGTGTTTCTACCGACGGCGGCGCATCACTTTCGCCGATCGCTTCTTATGACCTGACCGTTACTTTCGGCGCGCTGAAGCCCGCGCACCGGCTGATGCCTGCAATGGCGAAGATGGGCCGGGTCGTTCTGGCGAATATTGGAGTCGAGGCGGACGGAAAATGGTTTGAAATCGGCCGTCTGGAGATCCCCCCGCTCGACCCGCAGGGTCATAAGTATAGCCGAGGACTGGTCCATTGCCTGGCTGGGCAAATGCCGGGAGCAATTGCGCTTGCCGCGTCTGCGGCCGCAAGAAGCGGAGCCGGCTATGTTCGGGTTTCGACCTCGCTGCCAATCACCAACTTACCATCATCCGTTGTCCAGACCGGTGGCGCTGACCTCCAGGACGAGCGGATCGGGTGCATCCTTGTCGGGCCAGGCCTTGGCGACACACCGCAAGTCCTGACACTGGCGCTGACGGCGCCACGGCCGATCGTCATAGATGCCGACGCGATAGGATTGGTCGGCGATCCCGAACGCCTGCATGGCCACGACACCATCCTCACGCCCCATGAAGGGGAATTCATCAAACTGTTCGGCGATCTATCCGGCAGCAAGGCCGACCGCGCGCTGGAAGCGGCTCGGCGATCGCAATCGGTCATCGTTTACAAAGGGCCCGATACATTGGTCGCGTCGCCGGACGGTCGCCTCGGCTTCGCGCCGCCCGCTCCAGCCTGGCTCGCCAGTGCCGGAACTGGCGACGTGCTGGCCGGCATGATTGCAGCCATGCGAGCTCGCGGCCTCGATCCGTTCGAAGCGGCATGCGCCGCGGTATGGGTACATGGCCGCGCCGCGGAGGCTGCGGGGCCAGGGATGATCGCGGACGATCTGGTGGCTGCAATCCCAAGCGCCCTTTCATGAATGAGACTATCGTTCGCATCGCCGCGCGCGGAGATGGGGTCACCGCAAGCGGCCGGCACATCCAGTTCGCAGTTCCGGGCGACCTTCTTCTGGACGACGGCACCATTCGGCAGGGCCCGGGCCATCAGGTGCCGCCATGCCGCCATTTTCCCGAATGCGGCGGTTGCCAGCTCCAGCACCTCACCGACGCCGCCTATTCTGACTATTGCATTTCGCGGGTGGAGGGCGCGCTTGCCCAGCACGGCTTGGAAACGGAAATACGAGCGCCGCACCTGTCGCCGCCCCGGACCCGCCGCCGGGCAACCCTTCGGGCGTTGACGGCCGGGGGGCGAGTGTTGATCGGCTTCAACCAGGCCGGCAGCAACAAGATCGTCGACATGATGGAGTGCCATATCCTCCATCCGCGCCTGTTCGCACTGTTGGCCCCCTTGCGAAGGCTGCTCCCTTCGATCCTTTTGCCGAAGCGTACCGCCGAGGTACAGCTAGCCTTGGCTGACCAAGGGCCGGATGTCCTGCTCAAAGGAGTGACCGTTTCCGGCCTCGAAGCCGTCGAAGCGCTGACGGCTTTCAGCGAGGGCCAGTCCCTGGCGCGGTTGGCGATCGACGAAGGCTTCGGCTCAGAACCGCGTTTCGAGCCGCAACCGGTGACGGTCACTCTCGGCGGAGTGCCGGTGGCGCTGCCGGTTGGCGCATTCCTGCAGGCCACGGAGGATGGCGAGGCCGCGCTGGTCGCCGCGGTCCGGGAGGCGATCGCCGGGGCAGAGCGCATTGCCGACCTGTTTGCCGGCCTTGGGACTTTTGCATTCTCGCTGGAGGGTCATGTCACCGCCGCGGAAGCTTCGCGGGATGCGGTGCTGGCAATTAAGACCGTAACGGGCAGGGCTGGCAAAACCATCCAGGCCGAGCATCGCGACCTTTATCGCCGCCCATTGGACAGCAAGGAACTGACGGCATTCGATGCGGTTGTGCTCGACCCACCCCGTGCCGGCGCGGTGGAACAGGTGCGCGAACTCGCGAATTCCGCCGCTCCGCGCATCGCCTATGTCAGCTGCAACCCTGCGACATTTGCTCGCGATGCGGAGATACTGGCATCAGGCGGCTACCGGCTGCGTTGGGTGCGACCGGTCGGGCAGTTCCGATGGTCGACCCATGTCGAGCTGGCAGCCGCTTTCAGCCGCTGATCACCAACCCAAGCAGTCGTGCGCCACCCGCGCCGCCGCATGAACGGTGAGGCCGAGCAAGCAGAATGTGGCCAGCCCGAAAACCAGCAAGCGATAGCGGACCACGTTGACCGTGCATTGAATCAGGCTGTGGATGACGCGAAGCCCGACATAGCCCCAGGCTAGCCAAATGTTGACCGGCTGATCCATGCCCATCAGCGCAAGCGTAATCACGATTGCATAGTAAATCGTCGGCTGTTCCATGAGGTGGTTGTAATTGTGCGACTTCCATTGCGCCTCGTTCGGAGCCTTGCCGTCCATATCGACGCCGCGCGCACCAGCGGGCACCTTACCCAGCGAGACTCCCATTTTCTTGAAGGCCGCAAAGCGGGCCACGACCATCCAGACCATGATGACCAAGGTCCAGGCGACCAGCGCCACGACCGGCGCAAGCAACGGGCTATAATTCACTATTTCCCTCCCCCTATTTGGAAAGGAGGAAGCCTGCGTCAGAAAGCGGGACTACTCAAGCCGTAACAAATGCCGGCCGCATCGTCGAAGTTGCTGAGCCGGCTGCCGTCGGCAGACCGTCTATTTTCTGGCTTCGTTGAACAGCATCAGGCTGAGGCCAGCTCCAACAACCAGGGCGAAAAATGTACCGACCTGGCCAATTTCCACGCCCCCAATCGAAATCGGGAAGCCGACCAGCAGTCGATAAAGCGCGCCCAATGCAACCAGAAGGAAAATGATAGCGGCTGCCGATAGAACAAGCTTGCGGGTTGCCATGTGCGTCTCCCCATTTGGAACTCGCCACATTTTGACCCGCAGCGGTTGGCGCGCAATCAGTAGAAACCAGCAGACAGAAAATGAGAAAGCCTCCTCGCGGTTCTTTTCGCGAGGAGGCTAATTCACTCAGGCTTTCCCCGAGAAATGCTTCTAGTCGAACAGCCGGGCGAAGCGGCGCTTGTCGCGGCTGCGCCAGTGGCCGCGGTGGTAGGCGTCGCTGGCCAGCAGCGGCAGCACCGAGGTCGCCTCGGCATAGACCATCTGCTCGAGCGCAGTCGAAACCTTGCCCCAGCTGGCCGCTTCCTGGAGGGTCGATGACGAACAGGCCCCGTCGCGAACGTCGGCGACGGTGATTTGCACTGCATATTTGTGCACCTCGACATCCTCATGGCCGAGGATCTCGGCGCACACGACCGTGTCCTGCGCGAAGTTCTTGGGGACGCCGCCGCCGATCATCAGCAGGCCGGTGGTGCCCGCCTTGATCTTGATGTCGGTCAGTTCCCTGAAATCGGCGATCGAGTCGAGCGTCATGTAATGGCCGCCGCGCTTCATTGCATCGACCTGATGCTTGACGAGGCCGAAGCCGGCCGAGGAGTCGGTGAAGGCCGGGCAGAAGATCGGCACGTCATGCTCATAGGCTAGCTTGACCAGGCTGTTGTCCTTCTTGCCGTTGCCGTTCGCCAGCCATTTGCCCATCTCCCGAATGAAGGCGCGGCTCGAATAGGGGCGGGGCTCCAGGCTGTCGGCAATCTTGCCGATCGTATAGTCGCAATCCTGCAGCGCGATTTCGTCGATGTAGGTATCGTAGATGCGGTCGATGTAGAGCGAGCGCAGCGTGTCGTCGTCGGGGATCTCTAGCGCCTGGTAATGCTTGTGCCCAAGTGCTTCGAAGAAATCCATGTCGACGATGGTCGCGCCGGTGGCGACGATGGCGTCGACCATGTTGTTGCGCACCAACTCGGCATAAAGATCCATGCAGCCGCCGGCCGAGGTCGAGCCGGCAATCACCAGGATGACCGAACAGCCAGGGTCCGACAGCATCTGGTTGTAGATGCCCGCGGCGCGCGCGAGGTCGCGGCTGGTGAAGCTCATCTTGCCCATCGCCTCGACCAGCGGGCGGGCGTCGAATGAGGTGATGTCGATATGCTCGACTTCGCTCGACAGCAATTCCGCCTTGCGCTTGTCATTGATCAGGCTCTCGTCCTGGACCTTGTTCAGCGTGTCGGTAGTCATTTGATCAATACCTTGTCATTCCCGCGGAAACGGTTCCCCGCTACTCGCGACTGTCAACGGAATACAAGCGACATCGCCGCTTCAATGCGACGATGCCGCCATGGACTGGAAAGCCTACAGCTTGACGACGTTCGAGCGGCGCTCCCGTTCCGCGAAACCGCCATAGAGCGAGGCCATCGGCTCGTCGCCGACGATAACCTTATCCTCGACGCCGAAGCCATTGAACCCGGTGCGCATGGCGCAGCCATAGGCGCCGAGCATCCCGACTTCGATATAGTCGCCGGCCTGGACGTCTGCCGGAAGCTCGAATGGGCCCGCCATATGGTCGAGGTCGTCGCAGGTCGGCCCGTAGAAGCTGAACGGCATTTCCCGGGCGTTCGACTCTTCCTCGCGGATCAGCTTGACCGGATAGCGCCAGCCGATGTGCGCCGCATCGAACAGGGCGCCGTAGGCGCCGTCGTTGATGTACAGCTCATCGCCGCGACGCTTTTCGACGCGGACAAGCACACTGGCATATTCTGCGCAAAGCGCCCGGCCCGGCTCGCACCACAGCTCCGCCGAATAGCTGATCGGCAACTCTTCGAAGGCGCGATAGATGACGTCGAAATAAGCCTCGAGCGCGGGCGGCTCCATACCCGGATACCAGCTGGGGAAGCCGCCGCCGACATCGACGATGTCGACCGTGACCGCAGCTTCGACGATCGCGTCACGCACGCGGCCCATCGCTTCGCCATATGCCGCGGGGCTCATCGCCTGGCTGCCGACATGGAAGCAAAGGCCGAGCGCGTCGGAAGCCTGGCGGGCGGCCATCAGCAGCGGCTTCACCTCATGGGGCTCGGCACCGAATTTGGACGCGAGGCTCAGCTTCGAATGATCGGAGGATACCCGCAGGCGGACGAGCAGGTTGAGGTCGGTCGCCCCCTTGGTGGCGCGCAGGATCTTCTCCAGCTCCTCCACCGTGTCGAGGCTGAAGGTCTTCACCCCATAAGTGAAATAGGCTTCCGCAATCGCTTCCTCGGCCTTGACCGGATGCATGAAGCACAGGGTTGCACCCGGCAGCGTTTCCGCGACAAGCCGCACTTCGCCGAGCGAAGCGACATCATAATGGGTGACGCCCGCGTCCCACAGGACCTTGAGCAGGTCCGGCGAGGGATTGGCCTTGACCGCATAGAGCGACTTGCCCGGAAACTTCTCTGCAAAGAAGCGGGCGGCACGCTTGGCGGCATGCGGACGGAGGAGCGTGACCGGTTGAACCGGGCGTTGCTCGACAATCGCGGCAACATCGCTGTTGCCGTTAGGGGCTTTCGCTAGCCCCAGCGCGCTATGATGCTTGTGCAACTCAAGGGACCTCCAACGGGTAGTTTCGACAAAAAGCTGCCTTGCGGTTGGAAGTCCCATGGGGCAGCGGAAGCGCGATATATGTGTGGGGGTCCCCCATGTAAAGATTTTTTGAACCTTCGAGTTTGCGTTAATCCCCGGCTTGCAACGTTTTGCCGAAATCCCAAGGAGTTGAACGGCTTGGAACATTGTCCACAAGTGACACATGATGATGTGCTGGCCGCTGCCGCACGCATTTCCGGCTCCGTCGAGCGTACGCCATTGGTCGAAGCGAAGATTCGCGGGTCGCGCGTCTGGCTCAAATGCGAATCCCTTCAAACCGGCGGTTCGTTCAAGCTCAGGGGCGCCACCAATCGGCTGATGCTTCTCAGCGAGGAGGAACGGGCCAGGGGAGTGGTCGCCTTTTCCTCGGGCAATCATGCCCAGGGCGTAGCGATTGCGGCCAAAAGGCTAGGGATTCCCGCAATTATCGTCATGCCGTCCGATGCCCCCAAACTGAAAATCGAAGGAACGCGGAGCCAGGGCGCTGAGATTATTTTCTTCGATCGCCGTACGGAAAGCCGGGAAAAAATCGCCGCTGGCATTGCCGCCGAGAAAGGATCGGTGGTCGTCCCGAGCTTCGACGATCCGCACATTGTCGCCGGGCAGGGAACGGCGGGCCTCGAAATTCTCGAACAGCTTGCAGAGGCCGGCGTTGCTGGTCCGGCGCAGATACTTGTCAATTGCGGCGGGGGCGGACTCAGCGCGGGTATTGCGCTGGCCTGCCCTGACTCCAGCATTGTGCCGGTCGAGCCAGAAGGGTGGGACGACATGCGCCGATCGCTGGAGCTGGGCGAGATCGTGCCGGTCGATGCCGACGCACCTCCGACGCTGTGCGACGCTCTCCAGACCCCCAAGGTCTCACCGATCACCTTCGGCATTCTGAAGGCACGCGGAGTGAAGGGAGTGGCTGTCAGCGAGGATGAAATTGCTGCTGCGGTGCGCTGGGCATGGCAGGAGCATGGCTTGGTGGTCGAGCCCGGCGGCGCAGCTTCGATTGCGGCGCTTTTAGCTGGAAAGGCGGAAATCGTGCCGGAAACGGTGGCGCTGGTGTCTGGCGGGAATATCGACCCCGCGCTTCATGCGCGGCTGGTCGATTAGCCGTTGGCGATGCGATATTCGCCCGGCTCGACATGGGCCGGAGAATTGCGCTCGACGGCTCGGGTCAGCTCCTCCAGCTCGGCAGCCAGGGTTTGAAGCTCTGCAGCCAGCGCCTTGGGATCGATTTCGGCGAGATTGGTCGAGGCGTCGAGAAGCGTATCGAGCATCATCGCGATGCAGGGCAGGATCGTCTCTTCGATCCGCTCGAACGCCTCTTCGAGGCGTGCCTGTTGCTGCTGGACATCACGCATGCCCGGAAGCATGGGGCAATGCAGTTAAGAAGCAGTGAAGGGCCTTAAAAGTGGGAAGCATTGCCTCAGCGGCGCTCGCAATCACGATGATTGCTGCAATGTTGCTGCTGATCTTCGGATTTCGGCTGGCGATGCGCCCTGACGACCGTCTGCGAGGCCTGCTGATGATCGCTTGCGGGATCATCTTCATCGGCAACGTGCTGATCTGGACGCTGTAGATCAGCGGATCGGGCAGCTGGGATCGAGCCGATAGTCGAGATAGCCGTCGACACTCTTCATCAAAAGGTCGAGCTCGTTGGCGAAGAAGTGGTTCGCACCCGGAATGGTGTCATGGGCGATGGTGATGTGCTTTTGAGTACGCAGCTTGTCGACCAGCTTCTGGACTGCGCCCGGGGTGACAACCTCATCCGCTTCGCCCTGGATGATGATGCCCGAAGCCGGGCAAGGGGCGAGAAAGCTGAAATCATACATGTTGGCTGGCGGCGCGATCGAGATGAAGCCGCGGATTTCGGGACGGCGCATCAAAAGCTGCATGCCGATCCAGGCGCCGAAGCTGACTCCGGCGACCCAAGTAACCTCGGCCTCCGGGTGAATCTGCTGAACCCAATCGAGCGCGCTTGCCGCGTCGCTGAGCTCGCCAATGCCATTGTCGAACGTCCCCTGGCTCTTGCCGACGCCACGGAAGTTAAAGCGCAGCGTGGCGAAGCCGCGGCGGACGAAATCCTTGTAGAGCAGCTGGACGATCTTGTTGTTCATCGTCCCGCCGGCCTGCGGGTGGCTGTGCAGGATCAACGCGACCGGAGCGCGCGGGCGCGGTCCCGGGTTGAATCGGCCTTCCAGACGGCCTTCGGGTCCGGGGAAAATCACTTCGGGCATGGGCGCTCGCTTGGTCGGAATAAGAAACTGAAATGCCGCGGAAGGGATGCACCGTGACGGCGGCTCCTATATAGGGCGGGCGCAAGCTCTGGCAACGGCAGGATTCCGACGCTTTTCCAATGACTGACAACAAGACCCGAATCTTTCTCGATCACGCCGCCACAACCAACCTGCTTCCGGAGGCGCGTGCCGCCCTGGAACGCGGCTATGACGCTTGGGCAAACCCAAGCTCGCCTCATGCCGAAGGGCGCAAGTCACGGGCTTTGCTCGAAGAAGCGCGCTCGACGCTGTGTGAGATGCTCGACTGGCGGCATGACGTCATTTTCACCAGCGGCGCAAGCGAGGCGGTGGAAATCGCGGCGGCGCGTGCCCGGATACCGGGGCGGGCACACGGCGCAACCGAACATGCCATCGTCCCGCACGCCATGGGGCCCAAGTCGAAAGTCATTCCGGTTGGGCCGGATGGGCTGATCGACGAGGCCGCGCTGGATGAGATCCTGGCTCAAGGGCCGGCGCTGATCGCAATCCAGCAGGTCAATAACGAAACCGGCATCCTCCAGCCGCTTGCGCGGATCGCGCCGCGAGTTCGCGCGGCGGGGTCGTTGCTGCTGGCCGATTGCGCGCAAAGTGCAAGCAAGTTTCCGCTGCCCGACGCGGATTTCATCGCCCTGTCGGCCCACAAATTGGGTGGGCCGCCGGGAGTTGGCGCCTTGCTGGTCAAGGATCTGGCCACGCTGGAGCCGGTTGGAGGGCAAGAGAAAGGTTATCGCCGCGGCACGCAGGATGCGCCCAGCGCAATGGCCTTCGCCGCTGCGCTGGCGACAAGGCCCTATGACATGGAGCGGCTTGCGACACTTCGTCATCGGCTGGACGACGGCGTGAAAGGTGCCGGCGGTGTCGTGATCGGCGAAAACAGCCCACGACTTCCGACCATCGGCGCCGTCTCGCTGCCCGGCGCGTCGAATGCCTCCCTGCTCGTTCAGTTCGACCTCGCTGGAATTGCAGTGTCGGCCGGAAGTGCCTGTTCGTCGGGCAAGATGAAGGAAAGCGCGGTGCTGGCCGCAATGGGTGTGACACCAGAAGTTGCAGGTGGCTTCCTGCGTATCAGCTTCGGCCCACGCACCACCGAAGCCGACATCGATGCCTTCCTGGCGGAGTGGGCGCGGATTGCTTCACGCCAGCGGGCGGCATGATTTACCTCGATTATCAAGCGACGACGCCCGTTGCGCCCGAAGTGGCGGCGGCGATGCGGCCGTGGATCGAGGAAAAATTCGCCAACCCCCACAGCCCGTCGAGGTGGGGCCGCGAGGCCGCGGCGGCGATCGAGGTGGCGCGGAGCCAAGTTGAACAGGAGCTAGGATTTTCCGGCGGCCGCTTTGCCTTCACCTGTGGCGCGACTGAATCGCTCAATTGGGCGCTCAAGGGCACGTTCCAGACTGCCAAACGCCGGAAGCTGGTCACCGTCGCGACCGAACATGCTGCCGTGCTTGACACCGCCGAATGGCTTGAAGGCCAGGGCGTCGAGGTAGTCCGCCTCCAGGTCGGCGCAGATGGGCTGATCGACCTCGACATGGCCGAAGCTGTCATCGACGATAAAACCGCCCTCGTCGCGGTGATGCTGGTCAACAACGAGATCGGCGTCATCCAGCCCATCGTCGAACTGATGCGGATGGCTCATGCCGTGGGTGCGCTGATGCTCTGCGATGCGGTTCAGGGCTTCGGGCGCCTCCAAATACCCGAAGGCCCGGACTTGGTCGCCGTTTCCGGGCACAAGATTCACGGTCCCAAGGGCGTAGGTGGCCTGTGGATCCGTGCCGGGACCGAGCCGGAGCCGTTGTTGCATGGCGGGGGGCAGGAACAGGGCCTGCGCTCGGGCACGCTTTCGCCTTCCCTCTGTGTCGGCATGGGCGAGGCCGCGCGCCTAGCCGCCCAACGGCGCGATGCTGATGGGATCCATGTTGCGAAACTGTTTGAATTAGCGCTGGCAACGCTCGGACAAGGTTGGATAATTAACGGAAGTAAGTCCCAGCGCTACCACGGCAACCTCAATCTTCGGCGCGATGGGCTGGATGGTGCACGGCTGATAAGTGACATGCGCAATATCGCCTTCTCGCTCGGTTCGGCCTGCGCCAGCGGTTCAGGACGGCCAAGTCACGTGCTGCGGGCGATCGGTCTGACCGAGCCGCAAGCCCGCTCGTCAATTCGACTTGGCTTCGGCCGCTACACCGGCGAGGAGGAGCTGGCCTCCGCCTGCCGTCGGATCGATGAGGCAGCCAAGGCGCAGCAGGCGCTTCCCGCGTGATCAAGGTGCGTTTTCTCAAGGCCGACGGAACGCTCGATCATGAAATCGACGCGCCTGCAGGCACCAATTTGCTCGATCTCGCGCAGCGGGAAGGGCAGCCGCTTGAGGGCGCTTGCGAAGGGCAGATGGCCTGTTCCACCTGCCATGTGATTGTTGCGAAAGAAGATTTCGACCGCCTTCCGCATGCGAGCGAGGAGGAGGACGACCTGCTCGACCTCGCCTGGCAGGTGCGGCGAACATCGCGCCTCGCGTGCCAAATCAACCTGACCGACGATCTCGGCACGTTGACGGTGCAGATGCCGGGCGGCGCCTACAACCTGGACCGATAAGTTCCCGCCGAAGGCCGCTATTCACCCTTGGGCAGCGGAAGGCCGATTCGGGTATCGACCACGTCCTTGCGGGGCTTGGCGTGCTTGCCCTTTGGCCGTGCCGGGAGCCGCGCTTCGAGTTCCGGCAACGCGATCCGGCCTTGGCCTTGATCGTCGAGCAACTTGAACCGGTATGATGCAGCTTGCCTGAACTCGGCCAACGTAATTACCCGGTTGAAGTCGGCGTCGGCGCTCGCAACGGGTTGCGGAATATTGAGGAGGCCATAACGGGCGGCGCCTTGCAGCCCGTCGGTGCGATATCCGTCATAGCGGTCCTCGCGCTTCCGCGGGTCGTCCCATGGAGGCTCCCATTCGGGTTTTGGGGCAGCTTCGCCGCGCGGTCGCTTCCATTGCGAATTCACCTGGACGTCGGGCGCGAGTTCATACTCATATTCCGCAATTTCCTGCGGATCGATCAGGCCGTCATGGTTGTCATCCAGTCTCGCGAAGAAGCGGTCTGCATCGGCCAGCATTTCTTCGGCTGTCAGGATGCCGTCCCCGTTTTGATCGGCCCGGCTAAACCAGCGTGCGATCGGGGCTTCGCCGGTGGTGGGTGGGCGGAACGGTTCGCCCATCGGGCTGATGAACGGCGCCCATGGATATGCTTTGACGACAATCGGCGGCTCCTCTGCCGCGGCGACGAGTATGAGGAACGGGACGATCAGCGCGGGAACGGGCATCAGCTGACCTCCGTCTTGGCCAAACATTAGTCAACCCGGCCGCGTGAACGGTCGATGAAGCACCCATGTGGGCTTGCGAGAAGCAATATCTTAACCCATATGCGCGCTCGGAAGTCGGCGGACGGCGCTGTCGCCAACCTGGTCAGGTCCGGAAGGAAGCAGCCACAACGATTTCGTGCCGGGTCGTCGGCTTCCACCTCCCCGAAATGCCGAGCGTAGGGAAACGATTGCAATGCAATCGTGAGCAGCGCGTAGTGCCATTGAGGGGCGGACGGCCTGCCGCGCAGCGGACAGGACCGACGGCGCGGATTTACTCCGTGCCGGCTTTGCACGTCCGGTCGAAGAAATGCCGGATCCCCGCTTTCGCGCGGATGACGATTGGTCCTACATCACGACATATGGACGACGAATCGCCCGGCCTCGGGCTGGACCTCCCTGAACAGCCGCAGAAGCCGGCCGATGCATCGCCTTACCGCGTGCTCGCCCGCAAATATCGCCCGCAGACCTTTGCCGAACTAATTGGCCAGGATGCGATGGTGAAGACGCTGGGCAACGCCATTGAGCGCGGCCGCATTGCCCACGCCTTCCTGCTGACGGGCGTGCGCGGGGTTGGAAAGACGTCGACCGCGCGTCTTGTCGCCAAGGCATTGAATTGCATCGGACCGGACGGGCAGGGTGGGCCAACGATCGATCCCTGTGGTGTGTGCGAGCCATGCCGGGCGATCGCCGAGGGCCGCCATATCGACGTGATCGAAATGGACGCTGCGTCGCACACCGGCGTCGACGACGTCCGTGAGATCATCGAGGCGGTGCGCTACGCCTCAGTCTCGGCGCGCTACAAAATCTACATCATCGACGAAGTCCACATGCTGTCGAAAAGTGCATTCAACGCGCTTCTGAAGACGCTTGAGGAGCCGCCGGCACATGTGAAATTCCTGTTCGCGACCACTGAAGTGAACAAGGTCCCGGTGACGGTCCTTTCGCGCTGCCAGCGGTTCGACCTGCGCCGTATTCCGGCTGAAAAGCTGTCCGAGCATTTCGCCAATGTCGCCCGGGCGGAAGGGGTCGAGGTCGAGGAAGAGGCGCTGCAGGCCATTGCCCGCGCGGCCGAAGGTTCTGCCCGTGACGGCCTGTCGATCCTCGACCAGGCGATTGCCCATGGCGAAGGGAAGGTCACCGCCGACCAGGTCCGCGACATGCTGGGCCAGGCGGATCGGGGCCGAATTCGCCGCCTGCTGGAAACATTGCTGACCGGCGATGTCGCGGCAACGCTGACTCAACTCGACGAAACCCATTCGCTCGGCATCGATCCAGGCTCGCTGTTCCGGGGCCTGATGGAATCGATGCATTCGGTAACCCGCGCCAAGGCTGGGGCTTCGGCCGATCCCCTCCAGTCGGCCGAGGAGCGGGAGCATTCGGCGGAGCTCGCTGCCCGGCTGAGCTGGGGCAATCTCCATCGGCTGTGGCAGCTGTTGCTCAAGGGCCTTGAGGACATACGGATCGCGCCCGACCCGCAAGAGGCGGCGACCATGGCACTGCTCCGGCTGATCCATGCCGCCGAAATGCCCGATCCGTCGGCCCTGGCGGCAATGTTGGCGGGAGGAGCGGCTGTCGCCGGCGCGCCTTCGGTCCCCGCGGCCAAGCCGGCGGCTGAACCAAAGGCCAGCCTGCCGCTCGACTTCGCTGCTCTGGTCGAGGCGGTCGAAAGCCAGGGCAAGCAACTGCTCGGAGTCCAACTTCGCGACCATGTCGGGCTGGTAAGCTTTGCCCCCGGTGAGATGGTGTTGAAGCCGCTGAAGCCGCTGGGCGCCGATTTTTCACGAGAGCTGGCCGCCGCGGCCAAGCAGGCGACTGGCCAAAACTGGCAAGTCCGGTTGACCGATGAAGGCGGCTCTCCGTCGCTCCAGCAGCAGGAAGCGATGGCGGAAGAGCGGATGCGCGCGGCGGTGTTAGAGGAACCCAATGTCCGCGCGCTGCTTGATGAATTTCCCGACGCAACTTTAGAATCCATCGAACGGAAAGAAGCCTGACATGCCCAGCCTCGACGAAATCATGAAAATGGCGGAAGCCGCGCAGGCTCAACTCGCCCAGGCCCAGGAAAATCTCGACAAGGTCGAGGTGGAAGGCCTGTCGGGCGGCGGCCTGGTCAAGATCAAGGCCACCGCCAAGGGCCGGATCCTTGGCGTTTCGATCGACGACAGCCTGCTCGTCCCGGGCGAAAAGACGATGCTGGAGGACCTGATTGCCGCCGCGATCAACGATGCTCGCGGCAAGGCCGATGCCGCTGCGGGCGAGCAGATGCAGGCGATGACTTCCGGCTTGCCGCTTCCGCCGGGATTCAAGCTGCCCTTCTAAGCTTCAAATCCGCGACGTTAATTTCCGCTTGTAACCCCACGGGAGTGCGGCGAAGCTGCACGCTTGGCTACGCGCGGGGGACGAGGCGTGCAGAAGCTTGGTGCAATGCAGGACTTTCCGCTGCGTGTGACGCGGCTGGTCGATCACGCCGAACGCGAACATGGCGATGGCGAGATTGTCTCGGCCTGGTCCGACGGCTCCGTTACGCGGACCAACTGGCGCAATATTGCGAACGACGCGCGCCGAATGGCCCAGGCGCTCGAAGCCTGGGGCATCAAACCCGGCGATCGGGTCGCGACGCTGGCAATGAACCACAGCCACCATTTGACGTCATGGTATGGCGCCATCGGCATGGGCGGGGTGCTGCACACCATCAACCCGCGGCTGTTCGAGGACCAGCTCGAATATATCGCCAACCATGCCGAAGACCGGGTGCTGATCTACGATCATGCGTTCGCTGCATTGGTCGAGCGGATGAAGCCCAAGTGGACGACGATCGAACATTATGTCTGCTTCGATCCGCCGGAGGGATGGAGTGGAGACGTTTCGTTCGTCGACTGGCTCGCGCCATATGACGGCGACTATGATTGGGTAGAAGGCGACGAGCGCGATCCGTGCGGACTTTGCTACACCAGCGGAACCACCGGTAATCCCAAGGGCGTGCTTTATGAGCATCGCTCGACCATGCTCCACACATTGGCCGAGGCGTCACCCGACATTTTCAACCTTTCGAAGCGTGCGGTCGTGCTGCCGATCGTCCCGATGTTTCATGCCAACGCCTGGGGCGTGCCATGGGCGGCGCCGATGGTCGGGTGCAAGCTGGTCCTTTCGGCCGATTATCGTCCCGACAAGATGTGCCGGCTATTCCGCGAGGAGCGAGTCACGCATTCTGCCGGGGTCCCAACCATCTGGCTGACGATGATCGAGCATATCCTGAGGACTGGCGATGAGCTTGGCGACCTCAAGCAGGTCACGATCGGGGGGTCGGCCGCGCCAAGGGCGATGATTCATTGGTTTCTCGAGCGTGGTATCGAGGTCGGCCACGCCTGGGGCATGACCGAAACGTCGCCGATCGGCACTTGCGGATCGCGCCCGCTCGGCTGGGACGAATATAGCCTGGACGAAAAGGTGGACCATATTGCGCTCCAGGGGCGTCCACCCTTCGGTGTCGAACTGCGCGCGGTGGACGATGACGGCAACGTCCTGCCGCGCGACGGCATTTCGTCGGGCCGGCTGCAGGCGCGTGGGCCTTGGGTGATCAAGCGCTATTTCAAGGAAGAAAAGGACGCGACCGAGGACGGCCAGTGGTTCGACACTGGCGATGTTGCCGCGATCCATCCCGATGGCACGGTGCAGATCACCGACCGGTCGAAAGACGTGATCAAGTCGGGCGGCGAGTGGATCAGTTCGATCGAGCTGGAAAATGCCGCGGTTGGATGCCCTGGTATTGCCGAGGCTGCGGCGATCGGCATTCCCCATCCCAAATGGGACGAGCGGCCGTTACTGGTCTGCGTCCGGGTATCTGGCAGCGATGTCTGTGCGGTTAAGGTTCGCGAGCATCTGACGGGCCATGTCGCCAAATGGTGGCTTCCTGACGCGGTCGAGTTCGTGGATGAACTTCCGCATACTGCAACAGGCAAGCTCAGCAAGAAGACGCTGCGCGAGCAATTCCGGGATTATCGGTTTGCCGATGCGCAGGAAATGGTCGGGCGGGACTAGCCCGGCGGCCGTCGGAGAACGCCAGCCTAGACGATTTGGCCAGCATCCCCTATCTGGCCGGCAAATCCCAACCCGTTTCGGAGTACCGCGACCCCATGGCCGCTCAATACAGCTTTGTGATGAAGGGTCTGACCAAGACCTTCCCCGGCGCGCCCAAGCCGGTCCTCAATGGAATCCACCTGCAATTCTATCCTGACGCCAAGATCGGCATTGTCGGCCCCAACGGGTCGGGCAAGTCGACCCTGATGAAGATCATGGCCGGCCGCGATACCGAGTTTCAGGGCGAGGCCTGGCCGGGCACCAACATTACCGTCGGCTATCTTGAGCAGGAGCCGCAGCTCGACGAATCCAAGACGGTCATGGAAAATGTCCGCGAAGGCGTGAAGCCGGTCGCCGACATGATGGATCGCTTCAACGAAATCAGCATGTTGATGGGCGATCCTCCTGCCGATTGTGATTTCGACGCGCTGATGGCCGAAATGGGCGAGCTGCAGGAAAAGATCGACGCGGTCGATGGCTGGACCCTCGACAACCAGCTCGAAATCGCGATGGACGCACTTCGCTGCCCGCCGGGCGATGCCAGTGTCACCAACCTGTCGGGGGGCGAGAAGCGCCGCGTGGCGCTCTGTCGCCTGCTGCTCGAAAAGCCGAACATCCTGCTGCTCGACGAATCCACCAACCACCTCGACGCCGAAAGCGTCCAGTGGCTGGAAAAGCATCTCGTCGACTATCCGGGCAACGTCATCCTCGTCACCCACGACCGCTACTTCCTCGACAATGTGGTCAACTGGATCCTCGAACTCGATCGCGGAAAATATTTTGTCTACGAAGGCAATTATTCGACCTACCTCGACAAGAAGGCCAAGCGGCTCGAGCAGGAAGAGCGAGAGGACGAGGGACGCCAGAAGGCGATCAAGGAAGAGCTGGAATGGATCCGGCAGTCGCCCAAGGCCCGCCAGGCCAAGTCCAAGGCCCGCATCAAGGCATTCGACCAGCTGGTCGAGGCGTCGGAGAAGCGCACCGTCGGCAAGGCGCAGATCGTCATCCAGTCACCAGAGCGGCTCGGCGGCAAGGTGATCGAGGCCAATGGCCTCAGCAAGGCCTATGGCGACAAGCTGCTGTTCGAGGACCTCTCGTTCAGCCTGCCACCCGGCGGCATTGTCGGGATTATCGGTCCCAACGGCGCCGGCAAGACGACCTTGTTCCGGCTGATCACCGGCCAGGAACAGCCCGACAGCGGCTCGATTGCGATCGGCGACACCGTCCACTTGGGCTATGTCGACCAGAGCCGCGACGCGCTCGATCCCAAGCATAATGTGTGGGAGGAAATCTCGGGCGGGCATGAGCTGATGACCGTCGGCAAGCAGGAAATGCAGACCCGTGCCTATGTCGGCGCATTCAACTTCAAGGGCACAGACCAGCAGAAGAAGGTCGGCCAGCTGTCGGGCGGCGAACGCAACCGCGTTCACCTCGCCAAGATGCTGAAGGAGGGCGGCAACGTCCTCCTGCTTGACGAGCCGACCAACGACTTGGACGTCGAGACGCTACGTGCGCTTGAGGACGCGCTGGAGAATTTCGCCGGCTGCGCCGTGGTCATCAGCCACGACCGCTTCTTCCTCGACCGTCTCGCGACCCACATCCTGGCGTTCGAAGGCGACAGCCATGTCGAATGGTTCGAAGGCAATTTCGAAGCCTATGAGGAAGACAAGCGCCGCCGGATGGGCCCGGAGGCGGATAGGCCGCATCGGATGACGTACAAGAAGCTGACGCGATAAGTGTCCGGCGGCTTAGGCCGCCCAGTCGCTGGTCACCAGTTCAGCGGTCATAGGATCGTCGACGACCAGAACCAGCCGGTTCGAATGATCGCTATATTGAGTCTCGATGTTCACACCGGCATCGGCAAGCGCTCGGGCAATGGCACCAAGCTGGCCAGGCACCTCCTGCTTGAGGCGCCTAATTAGGGCCGGGCGGATAGTCGCGGTGCCGAGACCCGCAATCTCGAGCGCATTGCGGGCGGCAGCGCCATCTTCGACCAGGAAGTGGGCGCGCCCAACGCCATCCACGGTAAACACGCCACCACCTTCGACGCTCACACCTGCCGCGCCCAGCGCTTCGCCGAAACTGGCGAGCGAGCCGGGCTCGTCAGTTAGATCGATGGCAACGTTGTACATAACCCCTCTGTTAGTGGATCAGCGGATGGCTCAGCAAGCCACATGCTGCCCCACCGCAGCCGACTTCCGGAGATGAAAGCAGAGAGCCTGAAAAGGCGCCGAGCTTCTGGGGAAACGATCGCGCGACGCCGCACTGGCAATGTAGGATATCGCCTGCCAGCATGGGCTGGGCTCTTTTTCATCGGTGAGATTATAAGTCGATTTGAAGTGTCATTCTTTTCGTCCCAGCGCCAAAATGGCGCCTCATCCCGAGACTTTTGTGAACTTAGTGAACTTAAGCGCCGCGCAATGATCCTCGTTACCGGACCCCTTTGGCTATGGAGCGGCAGCCAGGCCAGCTGGCATTTCGTCACCGTGCCGGAGGATCAGGCGGGCGAATTGCGCGCCCACAGCCTGATGAGCCGCGGCGGTTTCGGGTCGGTCAGGGTGGAAGTGACGATTGGCGAGGTTCGCTGGCAGACTTCGGTCTTTCCGCAAAAGTCTGGCGGATACATTCTGCCGGTCAAGGCAGCGGTGCGGCGCCAGGCAGGCATCGCCGCCGGCGATGACGTCACCGTTGAGCTGGAAATCCTGGGTTAGGGGACCGGTTCGCCGGCATCCTCGGTGACGACGAGCTTCCGGCCGCGCGACGCGTCGAGGCTCCACACTCCCGGGCCGGCGGCGGCGATTAGCAGGAAGATGAAGCAGAACAGAATCGCTCCTTCACCATGATTGAGCAGCGGGAACGTCGATTGCGGGGCATGGGTCACCCAATAGGCCACGGCCATCTCGCCCGACAGGATGAATGCCACCGGCCGCGACAGCAGCCCAATCAGCAGCAGCAGACCTCCGACGATCTCGATTACCCCCGCGATCCAGAACAGCGATCCAACCGGCACGTCGCCCATCGGGAAGGGAGGAAAGCCCAAAACCTTGGAGGTGCCATGCTGAAAGAACAGCAGCGCCGCGACGATGCGGAGCAAGCTCAGCGCCTGCGATGCGTAACGACCTTCACCCATAGATTGGGCCCTGCCTTGCCAAACGACGGCAGGGTGGTGCGTTCTTGCTCGCCCGATGTCAAACGGGATGGGAAGCACGCAGTGCGGCGGCGTTGTTCGCGTAGCCCGTGGCCATGGCACGAAGCACTTCCCCAGTGTGGCGGTCGCAAATCGCCGCAGCGAGGCGGCGGCAACGCTCCGCCTGCTCGGCCAACGCGTCGGCTTGCTCCTTGCTGACGTCGATGAGCACATTGACGGCGCCGGAGAGCTCGCCGTCGTCGTCAAACAAGGGGGTGGGGTAGGGTACGAAGGCCTTGCGGCTACCGTCAGGACGCATCGCGATCGCGAGCTCGCCGCGTATCTCGCGTTTTTCGCGGACTGCAATCGCCATCGGGCAGCGGTCGTGGGGCAGATGTTCGTCTGCTGGAGTATGGATCCGCCAGGTCACGCACCATCGATCGCGGCCCAGCTCAGGTTCGCGGCCGGCGAAGTCGACGCACGCCTTGTTCCAGTAGGTCACCATGCCCTCGGCATCAGTCACGTAAACCGGCACCGGCATGGCATCGAGCAAGGACTCAAAGCCACCGTCAGCGGTTTCCAGCGCCTGAAGCGCATAGTCCAGGTAATCTTGGGCGTTTGTCGAAGCGAGCATGGCTTTTGATGAGTTTCCGACTTGGCGTGCTCAACTATGCAAGGTTCGGTCGGTTCCACCCCTGCGACGAATGACTGGTACTGTGATGATGGGGCAACAGGGGTTTAACGTAGCCGCTTGACCATCATCCGTCCGTCGTCACCGACCTTGGTCCCGAAATTGGGAAGGGCCTTGATGAGGTCGGACAGGCGGTTGAACCCGTAGTTGCGAACCGCGAAACTGGATACGGCCTTTGCCCGCTGCCCCATTTCGCTCAAGGAAGCATAGCCATCCTCGTCGCGCTTCGACGCCTTGAACGCGGCGCCCAGCACCTGGAGCAATTCCGAATCGATCGTCCGCTGGCCCTCGGCCGCCGGTGGCGCCTCCAGCGCTTCGTCCTTGTTGGCAGCCAGCGCCGCCACGTCGAAGAAACGGGTGCAGGCTTGCTGGAAGCTGGTCGGCGTCTTGGCCGTGCCGAAGCCGTAGACCGGAAGCCCGTCCTCGCGAATTCGCTGTGCGAGCGGCAGGAAATCCGAGTCCGACGACATGATGCCGAAACCGTCGACATGGCCGCGGTAGAGAAGGTCCATCGCGTCGATCGTCATCCGCATGTCAGTCGAACTTTTGCCCTTCACGACGTCGAACTGCTGCATCGGCACGATCGAATGCATGCCGGTAAGCGCGCCCCAGCTCTTGAGGCTGGCCTTGGCCCAATTGCCATAGGCGCGGCGGATATTGATGGTTCCAAGCTCGCCAAGAACCAGCAGGACTTCGTCAAGATGTTCGGGCGACGCATTGTCGGCATCGATCAGCAAGGCAATGTTCAGCTCGGCTTCTGCGTAATCATTACGGTCAGTCATTGAGTCTTTCGCTCTGTTTATCTGCCGTTCATACCGCAACGGGGACGGAACGAAATCGGCGTCTACACGTCATAGCATTTACAGTGTGCGGGAAGTGTACAGGAGGACCGAAGTGATGAAACGTTTAGTGTTAGCGTCAGCCATAGCAAGCAGTGTCGCCCTTTCGGGATGCGCGACCGACCCCTATGGCTATAACAATAACCCGCAGGCTACGCGTGCAGTAACTGGCGCGGCGATCGGCGGCGCGAGCGGCGCGGTCGTTGGCGCGGTTGTTCCGGGTGTCAATCCGGTGACGGGCGCTGTCGTAGGCGCGGTCCTCGGCGGAGTCATTGGCGCGGTGGTCAAGGGCAAGCAATATTATCGCGATACCCGCGGCTATTGCTATTACGTCGATCAGTACGGCAATCCGATCTACGATTATAACGTTCGTTGTTAGTAGGTTAATTTAGATCGCTCAGACGGGGTGGAACTTGTCTTCCGCCTCGTCGAGCAGCCAAAGTTCGCCATCGCGAATGGAAAAATGGCACCCCAACAGTTTGAGGGTGCCATTTTTTTCGCGTTCGGCGACAAACGGAAAGCTCCGAAGGTTGGCGAGGCTCTGGCGAATCCCGATTTCTTCCAGGAGGCGGTGAGCATCTTCGCCTATGCCATGTTCCCGGGCAATCGCGTCGGCCGGCCCGCCTATCTGGGCCATCCAGGTTGCGACGAACCCCCCTTCGCCTTCCGGCGCGTCGTGGAATTGGCCGGTGAGCGCCGCAGAAATGCCGCCGCACCCTTCATGGCCCATCACTACTATCTCGGCTACATTCAACTGAGTCACGCCGAACTCCAACGCTGCCGAGACGCCATGACGTCCGCCGCCGGTTTCAAACGGCGGGACTAGGTTGGCGACGTTGCGCACCACGAATATCTCGCCGGGGTTAGTGTCGAAGATGGTCGCCGGATCGGCGCGGCTGTCGCTGCAGGCAATGACGATTGCACGCGGCGCTTGCCCCTCGGCAAGCTCTTGCCATCTTTCCCTGGCTGTATCGAATCGATTGGCGCGAAACCGCCGATAGCCCTCAAGCAGGTTGCCGAACCCTTGCATCAATGCTCCCTTTGCTTCACGCGCCGGTTAGTCGGGCAGAGCAGGGGTGGCAAGGCCGCTGCCTAATCGCTATCTGGCACCCCATGAACGCTCCGCTCCCAATACCCCCCAAGCAGCGCAAGCCGGATTGGATCCGGGTCAAGGCGCCTGTCAGCGAAGGTTATCATGAAACCCGGCGGCTGATGCGCGAGCTCAACCTGGCAACGGTGTGCGAGGAAGCGGCTTGCCCGAACATCGGCGAATGCTGGACCAAAAAGCATGCGACGGTGATGATCCTTGGCGACACCTGCACCAGGGCTTGCGCCTTCTGTAACGTCAAGACCGGGATGCCGCGCAAGGTCGATCCGCTGGAGCCGGAGCATGTCGCGATCGCTGCGGCCAAAATGGGGCTGGAGCACATCGTCGTGACCTCGGTCGACCGGGATGACCTGCCCGACGGCGGCGCGTCGCAGTTCGTAAAGGTAATCGAGGCGCTGCGCCGCGAGACGCCTGATACGACGATCGAGATTCTGACGCCCGACTTCCGCAACAAGCATGAGGCGGCAGTCGAGGCAATCGTGGCGGCGCGGCCCGATGTCTACAATCACAATCTTGAGACGGTCCCGAGGCTCTATCCGACCATCAGGCCAGGGGCACGTTACTATGCGTCGTTGCGCTTGCTCGAGCAGGTCAAGAAGCTTGATCCCTCGATCTTCACCAAGTCGGGCATCATGGTTGGGCTCGGCGAGCAGAGGCTGGAGGTTCATCAAGTGATGGACGATATGCGCTCGGCCGGGATCGATTTCCTGACCATGGGCCAATATCTCCAGCCGACGCCGAAGCACGCCAACGTCGAGGAATTCGTCACGCCCGACGCGTTCAAGGCTTATGCGTCGATCGCCCGGGCAAAGGGTTTCCTGCTGGTCGCGGCATCGCCTCTGACGCGTTCGAGTTACCACGCCGGCGACGACTTCAACAAAATGCGCGAAGCCCGCAATACGCAGCTGGCAAGGGCAGGGGGCGTTATCGCCTGATGCCGAGGCATAGCGAGACCAAGCACCTCCCATATACGCCCGATCAGCTGTTCGACCTTGTCGCGGACGTCGGCAGCTATGACGAATTTCTGCCCTGGGTAAGCGCGGTTCGAATCCGCTCAGATAATGATCGTGAAATGATCGCCGACCTGATCGTCGGGTTCAATGCGTTCAAGGAGCGCTTCACCAGCCGGGTAACCAAGGACCGCCCTAAAAGCATCTGCGTCGACTATATCGAGGGCCCGCTCAAATATTTGAAAAATGAATGGCGGTTCGACCCCGCGCCGCAGGGCGGCACCTATGTCCATTTCTCGGTCGATTTCGCATTCAAATCACGGCTTTTTGAAAGCTTGGCCGGGCAGATGTTCGATCGGGCGCTGCGGCGAATGACCGGCGCGTTCGAAAAGCGCGCAGACGCGCTTTACGGCATGAGTAAATCGAGCGCGCAAAGCGCCGCCTGACGGCGGATTCCCGACCTGCCTTCTTTCGCATCAAAAAGCTTTTGGTCGGCGACGATATCGTCGGAACCTGCTGCACGTTCGGCGCGGGCGAACACCACCGTGCCGACCGGCTTTTGATCGGTCCCACCATCAGGACCGGCAATGCCGGTGATGGCCACTGCCACATCGGCGCCGGATGCCTCGAGAGCGCCCTGGGCCATTGCCCATGCCGTCGCCACGCTCACTGCGCCAAATGTGTCGACGACATCGGGAAACACGTTGAGTTCGGCGATCTTGGCGGCATTGGAATAGGTCACATAGCCTGATTCGAACACCGCCGAGGAGCCTGGGATTTCGGTCAATGCCGCGCTTACCAACCCGCCGGTGCAGCTTTCCGCCACCGCAATACGGCGGCCCACGGCCCGGTTGGCCTCGATTACTTGGCGCGCCTTGTCGACGAGATCGTCAGGGAGGAGGTAAGTCATTCGAAAATCGTACTAAGCCTTGCAGATCGGAAAGCTGTCCTTCTGCCCTTTTTTGCCGTCTGCCAAGACCACGATCGTGCCGACGAGCACCGCGACATTCTCCGGCGGAAGCGGAGCCAGGCTTTCCACGATGCGGTCGGCGCCGGGACAATCTTCAACCTTGAAGTCTTTGATCAGTTCCGATCCGACCACGGAGCCGATCAAGGGTCGAAGATACTGGTCCGGCATCTTGCTGGTCATTTCTTCGTCTCCAGCGATCCGGCCGAAAGCAATTTTGGCCGCAGGCCAGCGCTGGTCGGCGAGCACCTTGTAGCGCGCGATCAACGCGTCGCCGCTGGCGACCAGATAGGCATTGGCAGGGAGATGGGCAGCGCATTTCCCGCGAAGCCCATCGATCATATCGGGCATCATCGCGGCGAAAACCGCCACCGCTTCGGCTTCGCTAACGCAATTTTCCGCAGGTGAGGCAATCGTTGCCGAGCCAAGCGACAATGCCAGCAAGGTCGCGGCCGAAGATCTGAGAATAGTCATGGCTCCCCCTTCATTTGCACGCAATCAACCTAGCAGAGGGGCAGGGCGCTACAAGCCGACGGGCGGCAGCCGGACCGATGCGACAGCCTGGGCGGCGATCCCTTCACCACGCCCCGTGAAGCCCAGTCTTTCGGTGGTCGTGGCCTTGATGCTGACGCAGGAAATCGGAAGCCCAAGAATTTCCGCCACCCGCGACCGCATGGCGTCACGATAGGGTCCGACCTTCGGCGCTTCGCATATCACGGTGCAGTCGACGAAATCGATCCGGCCGCCGGCGCGGCGGACCGCGTCGGCGGCATGGGCGAGGAAAATGCTGCTGCTGGCGCCCTTCCACCGGGGGTCGCTCGGCGGGAAATGCTCCCCAATATCGCCGAGCACGGCTGCCCCCAAAAGCGCATCGGTGATTGCGTGAAGGACCACATCGGCATCGCTGTGCCCGGCCAGGCCGCGCTCATGCGGTATCTCGACGCCGCCCATCATGATCGGGCCCTCGCCTGCGAAGGCGTGGACATCGAAGCCCATGCCGGTCCGGGATATGAGGCGCGTCGCCTGGTAGACCTCGGCACGGTCCCAATCAGAGGCCGTGGTCAATTTTTCGAGCAGGGGATCTCCTAAGACCACCGCGACCTCAAACCCTGCAGCGCGCGCGACGGTCGATTCGTCGGTGGCGCCAATATCTGTCCATTGCGCATATGCTTGTTCCAACGTGTCGAGCCGGAAGGCTTGCGGCGTCTGAACCCGCACCAGTCCCTGCCGATCCACCGCTTTTCCCAGCAAGCCGTCAGCTCGGGCAATCGTGTCGGCGATTGGGATTGCAGGAACCACTCCGTCAGCCGTCGGCAGCGCGTCGAGCAGTCGGTCGATGACGTCGTGCGGGCAAAAAGGGCGGGCGGCGTCGTGAACCAGGATGACGTCAGTCTCAATCGCTGCAAGGCCGGCGCGGACGCTGTCGGCGCGCTCCGCACTGCCGATAATGAGCTCGCCGACATCGCGGCTGCCGAGCGCATTCCGGGCCAGTTCCTCATGGCCATTGCCAATTACCACGCGCACGGAGTCGATCGCCGGATGTGACGCTAAAGCGTCGACCGCGCGGGCCAGGACCGCGGTGCCGGCAATCGGCCGATATTGTTTGGGGAGTCCGCCGCCCAGCCGGCTTCCCGATCCGGCGGCGACGATAAGCGCGGTGACCGTCATGAGCCGCGCCTTGCCCGCTTGGAGCCCTTCCTGTAAAGGCGCGCCTTCCCATGAGCCTGGTCAAGCCCATCTCCGTCGGTCCGGTGACCATCGACGCGCCTGTCATCCTCGCGCCCATGACGGGCGTGACCGACCTGCCGTTCCGTAAGATCGTCAAGCGTTACGGGGCGGGGCTTACGGTCAGCGAAATGATCGCCAGCCAGGCGATGATTCGCGAGACCCGCCAGTCGCTGCAAAAGGCTGCGTGGGATCCGAGCGAAGAGCCGGTGTCGCTCCAGCTCGCCGGGTGCGCGCCTGCGGAAATGGCTGAGGCTGCCAAGCTCAACGAGCAGCGCGGCGCCGCAATTATCGACATCAACATGGGCTGCCCGGTGAAAAAGGTCGTCAACGGCGACGCCGGATCGGCCCTGATGCGCGACCTGCCGCTGGCCGCGTCGATCATCGAGGCGACCGTGAAGGCAGTGAATGTGCCCGTTACGCTGAAGATGCGGATGGGGTGGGACCATGGATCACTCAATGCGCCCGAATTGGCACGCATTGCCGAGGACCTGGGCATCAGGAAAATCACCGTTCACGGCCGGACCCGATGCCAGATGTACAAGGGCAGCGCGGACTGGACGTTCGTGCGCAAGGTGAAGGAAGCGACCGCGCTACCGGTCATCGTCAACGGTGACATCTGCAGCCTGGAAAACGCCCGTACGGCGCTGGCCCAATCCGGCGCCGACGGAGTGATGATCGGTCGCGGCGCCTATGGAAAACCGTGGCTGCTCGGCCAGGTGATGAGCGACCTCGTCGGAGGGGGACATCGTCCCGATCCGTCGATGGACGAGCAACTCGACCTGATCCTTGAGCAATATGACGCCATGCAATCGCTCTACGGCACGCAGACGGGGGTCAACCTCGCCCGCAAGCATATCGGCTGGTACACCAAGGGACTTCCCGGCTCGGCCGAGTTTCGCAATCGGGTCAATTTCATCGACGATCCGAAGGTCGTGACCCAGATGTTGCGCGAATTTTATTCGCCCTGGCTGGCGCGATCTGCGGCCTGACCCACAAACTGTGTTTTTTATGCAACGGGACCATGCTAGGCCCGCGTTAGCATGGAAATGCAGTTCGCCGACTCTGACCTGATCGAAAAGCCCAGGGCCCGCTGGCTTGCTCGCGAGAAGGAGAGCGGCCGGATCTACGATTGGGCGACCATCGGTAGCGGGGTGTTGCTCGCCAGTACCTTGGCGCTCAGCTACACCATGCTCAGCCGCGAAGCCGAGCCGGGTTCCATGCTGTCGCCTCCTCAGATCGCGCTGCTGCTCATTGCCAATCTGGTTCCTGCAATTGCGCTGATGGTGCTGCTGTCGCGAAAGATAGCAAGGGCGCGGGCAGTCGCCCGGGCAATCGGCACGGGCCAGCTTCACACGCGCCTGGTCGCGCTCTTTTCGGTAATTGCCGCGGTTCCGACGGTGATCGTCGCCATTTTTGCGTCGCTGCTGCTCCAGTCGGGACTGGAATTCTGGTTTTCCGACAGGGCGCGGGGAATGCTCGAGAATACCGTGCAGCTTGCCCAGTCGACCTATACCAGCGAGGTCAATCGAGTCGGAGCCGAAGCGGTCACGATGGTCGCCGACTTCAGCAAATATCTTGGCGCCAAGCCGATGGATAACCCCCGTTTTGACGAATATCTCGCCTTCCAGACCTACCAGCGCGGCCTCAACGAAGCAGCGATCATAGCCATTTCCCAAACGGGCCAGGTCACCATCAGCCGCGGCGTCAACTATTACGACGGACTGATCGACCAGTCCCGGCTTGCCCAGGCCCTTGGCCAGCTGAGGGGGCAAACCCAAGCTGCGGAAGTGGTGACTCAGGGACGTATTGCCGTGATTACCCCGCTCACCGACGAGCCCGGTAAATATCTATTCGTTTCACGCCAGGTCAGTGACGATTTCCGACAGCAGATCGAGCGGGCGACCGGCGTGCTGTCGGATTACCGCGGGCTGCTTGAGCGCAGCCGTTCCAACCAGCTGAAATTCAACGGCGCCTTGCTGGCCGGAGCGTTGATCATCGTTGCCCTGGCGATCTTCACCGCGTTGAAGCTGGCGGACCGGCTGTTGCGACCAGTTGAAGAGTTGGTCGACGCCGCAGGACGGATCGAGGAAGGCGACCTCAGTGCCCGGGTGCCCATTATCGGGCCGGCAGACGATGAGATTGCGACGCTTGGCACGGCATTCAACCGAATGACCGGACGGCTTCAGGAACAGACCGGGGCGTTGATGGCCGCCAACCAGCAACTCGATACCCGCCGTGCTTTCATTGAGGCAGTGCTATCCAGCGTTACGGCGGGAGTGATCGCCCTAGATGGCAAGGGCCGCGTTCTGCTCACCAATCGCTCGGCGGAAACATTGCTCCGCCACGGCGATGAGAACATCGAAGGGCGGGAGTTGGCCGAGGTTTCCACCGAACTGGCGGAATTCCTTAGCGGCGAGACGCGCGACGCTGACGTGTTGGTCCATTCGGCCGAGGGGCAACGAACGCTGGCGGTAAAGCGCATGCGCTATGCCGATGGGTCGGTTCTGACGTTCGACGACATCACCGACCAGTTGAGCGACCAGCGCCGCGCCGCGTGGTCCGACATCGCCCGTCGTATTGCTCATGAGATCAAAAACCCCCTTACTCCGATTCAACTCGCTGCCGAGCGATTGCAGCGGCGATATGGTGAGGAGGTAGCCTCCGATCCGGAAACCTTCACGCGATTAACGGACACCATCATTCGCCAGGTTGCCGACCTCAGGCGCATGGTAGACGAATTCTCCAACTTCGCGCGGATGCCCAAGCCGGTGTTCCGGGAAGAAAATGTGCATGAGATCGCGCGAGCGGCGCTTTTCCTGCACGAAGTCGCCCATCCGGGAATTTCGTTCAGCCTCGATCCCCCATCAGGTGACATTCGCCTGGTTTGCGATCGCCGCCAACTTAGCCAGGCGCTGACCAACATTGTCAAAAATGCAGTGGAAGCGATTGAATTGCGCAGAAATCGCGGCGAACCTAATCCTGACGGCGACCGTATCGACCTATCCGTCCGGCGCGAGGCCGACCAGCTTGTATTCGACCTAACCGACACCGGCGTCGGCCTGCCACAGGATCGCGAGCGTCTGATGGAGCCGTATATGACAACGCGGATCCGCGGCACTGGCCTCGGACTCGCGATCGTCAAGAAGATCGTCGAGGAACATCTTGGGGAGATCGCATTTCTCGACAGGCCAGGGGGTGGAACCCGCGTTCGTATCGCATTCGACGCCGACCGGCTGGAAGCGCTTGCGACCGAGGAACCGCAAACATCGTTGGCAGGCCGTGGTGAAGATGACGAATATGATGAGGAGGAACCCAGCTGATGGCGCTTGAAGTGCTGGTCGTCGACGATGAAGCCGACATCCGCGAGCTCGTATCCGGGGTATTGGAGGATGAGGGTTATGCGGTGCGCTCGGCTGCCGACAGCAGCGCGGCACTCGATGCAATCGACGATCGCCGGCCCAGCCTGGTGCTGCTCGATGTCTGGTTGCAGGGGTCGAAGATGGACGGCCTGCAACTGCTCGAGCAAATCAAGAAGCGCGACCCGACGTTGCCGATCCTGATGATTTCGGGGCACGGCAACCTCGACACCGCAGTGGCGGCGATCCGTGAAGGCGCAGTCGATTTCATCGAAAAGCCGTTCAAGGCGGATCGACTGCTGCACCTAGTGGGGCGCGCGACCGAAACCGATCGGCTGCGACGCGAGAATGCTACGCTCCGTCAGCAGGTGGGTCCTGACGACCAACTCGATGGTACTTCGGTGGCAATCAATACGGTGCGGGCAACGCTGAAACGAGTGGCGCCGACAGGTAGCAGGGTGATGATCAACGGCCCGGCTGGGGTCGGCAAGGAAATCGCTGCCCGCATGATCCATAATTGGAGTCCGCGTGCCAGTGCGCCGTTCATCGTCCTGTCGGCAGCGATGATGAGTCCCGAGCGGGTGGAGGAGGAATTATTCGGTAGCGAGCAGGGCGGGGTGTCGCGCCCAGGATTGCTCGAGCAAGCGCATGGCGGAACCATCTTCCTCGATGAAATCGCCGACATGCCGCTTACCACCCAAGCCAAGATTTTGCGGGTGCTTACCGACCAAAGCTATACGCGGGTCGGCGGCCAGCGGCCGGTCAAGGTGGACGTTCGGGTACTTTCGGCGACTTCTCGCAACCTGGCGGACGAGATAGCGGCGGGTCGATTCCGCGAAGATCTCTACTATCGCCTCAACGTGGTCCCCGTGAGGATTCCGCCCTTGCGGGAACGCCGCGAGGACATTCCCGAGCTGGTCAACCATTTCCTTGCCCGCTTCGCGGCCGAGAAGCGGATCCAGACACCGGAGCTGTCCAAGGAAGCAATGGCTGCTCTCCAGGCACACGACTGGCCTGGCAATGTCCGGCAGCTGCGCAACATCATCGAGCGGACGCTGATCCTGACCCCGGGCGACCGGGTAGGATGCATTGAGGTCGACTTGTTGCCGCCAGAGATTATCGACTCCCAGGGATCTGCCGGCCTGGGCGGGGCATCGATGGCCATCATGGGATCACCGCTGCGCGAAGCCAGGGAAAGCTTCGAGCGCGAATATCTCAAGATCCAGATCCGCAGATTTTCGGGGAATATCTCGCGAACTGCCTCGTTTATCGGGATGGAACGCTCGGCGCTGCACCGGAAGCTCAAGGCCCTCGGACTTGGCGACAAGCGCGATGAGGATTAATCACAATAATGGCTGACAAAGCGCTGAGCCTGCAGGATCAATTCCTGAATTCAATTCGCCGATCGAAGGTCCCGGTGACAATCTTCCTGGTGAAAGGCGTCAAGCTGCAGGGGATTGTCACCTGGTTTGACCCCTTTTCGCTGCTGCTCCGTCGCGATGGTAGCGCCCAGCTGGTCTACAAGCATGGTATCTCTACCATCATGCCCGCACAGCCGCCCGCTGACCTGGAACTTTCGACAGGTGGGGAAGGGGGCAATGGAAAGAAACCAATGCTTCAGGACCTGTTCCTGCAAGCGGCATCGCGCGAGCGGGAGCCGATGACGGTATTCCTCGTCAATGGCGTAATGTTGCAGGGCGCAGTGGCGGGGTTCGACCAGTTTTCACTGGTGCTTGAACGCGGCGGGCAGGTCCAGCTTGTCTATAAGCACGCCATTTCGACCATGCAGCCGGGTCATCCGCTCAATCTGGGGGGTGAAACCAACCCGGGGGACGACGACTGAGCGTTTTCAATCGTAGCGATGACAGTGGCGTAACGCGCGGCGAGCGTGCCGTGCTCGTCGTGCCCGAACGGGTTGGGGATGGGGGGCTGCGCTCGGTGGAAGCCCGGGTCGAAGAGGCCGCTGGCCTTGCCGAGGCGATCGGAATCGATGTGGTCGCCCGCCGTTCCTTCCGCCTCCGCCAGATCAGGCCCGCGAGCTTGTTCGGCAAAGGACAGGCTGAGGAAGTTGCCGGTCTCGCAGAGGCGCATGAAGCCACGCTACTGGTTGTCGACGCCGCGCTGACGCCAGTCCAGCAGAAGACGCTGGAGGATCTGACCAAATGCAAGGTCATCGACCGTACTGGCCTGATCCTCGAAATATTCGGTGAACGGGCCGCGACAGCCGAAGGGCGATTGCAGGTCGAGTTGGCCCATCTCGATTATCAGGCGGGACGGCTGGTCCGCAGTTGGACCCACCTCGAACGCCAGCGGGGCGGCTTCGGCTTTCTCGGTGGTCCGGGCGAAACCCAGATAGAGGCCGACCGCCGGCTGATCCGTGATCGGATGGCCCGAATCCGCCGCGAGCTCGACCAGGTTCGTCGCACGCGCGGGCTGCATCGCGGCCGGCGGCAGAGGGCGCCCTGGCCGGTGATTGCCCTGGTCGGCTATACCAATGCAGGCAAATCGACGCTGTTTAACCGCATGACGCAAGCGTCGGTAATGGCTGAGGACCTGCTGTTCGCGACACTCGATCCGACGATGCGCCAGGTGAACATCCCTGGCTTTGACAAGGCGATATTGTCCGACACCGTTGGATTTGTTTCCAACCTGCCGACTGAGCTGGTGGCGGCATTTCGGGCAACTTTGGAGGAAGTGTCGGCTGCGGACCTTATCCTTCACGTGCGTGACATCGCTCACCCCGACAGCGAGGCGCAGGCCGCGGACGTCGAGACGGTGCTGTCGTCCCTCGGGCTGGCGGAGGAGGATTCGCCGCCGCGGCTTGAGGTCTGGAACAAGCTTGACCTGCTCTCCCAGGGCGAAAGGGACGAAGCCCTGGGTGAAGCGAAAAGGCGCGACGATGTGGTGGCTGTTAGCGCATTAACCGGGGAAGGTGTTGACGAGCTAAGGGAAACGATCTCTCACCTGCTCCATTCAGGCTCGCAGACCCACCACATCCGCCTCAACGCGGGCGATGGGACGCGCATCGCATGGCTCCATGCGCGCGGAGAGGTGATCGAGCAGCTATCGGACGGGGACCAACTCCAACTCGAAGTGAAGCTAAGCCCGGAAAACTGGGCCAGGTTCGAGCGGCTTTAGGCTTTTTTTGCCTCGACCCAGAGCGCTTCCATTTCGGCCAGACTCATTTGCTGGAAGCCGGGCGTCGCCTCGATTGCACGAAAGCGCTTTTCAAATTTGCGATTGGCCTTACGCAGTGCTTCTTCCGGGTCAATTTTAAGATGACGTGCGAAGTTTACAGCGGCGAAAAGCAGATCGCCGACCTCCTCCTCAAGCTCATCGGCCGGAGCTTCGGCAATTTCGTCCAGTTCTTCGCGAATCTTGGCCTTGGGGCCTTCGATATCGGGCCAATCGAAACCCGTTTGCGCCGCGCGTTTCTGCAACTTGGCAGCCCGTTCCAGGGCAGGCAGTGCTTGAGCGACGCCGGCAAGCGCACTTTTGTCGGGATTCTTGGACCGTTCTTCGGCCTTGATGACCTCCCAAAGATGATGACCGCCTTCCTGCGCATCGCCGAAGATATGGGGATGGCGCCGCTCGAGCTTGTCGGAAATGCCGTTCAGAACGTCGGCAAGCGAGAAATGACCGGCTTCCTCGGCCATCCGGGCATGAAACACGACTTGCAGTTGTAGATCGCCAAGCTCGTCGACCAAGCTGTCCATATCGCGGCGATTGATCGCGTCGGCCACTTCGTAAGCCTCTTCGATGGTGTAGGGCGCGATCGTTTCGAAGGTTTGCACGCTGTCCCATTCGCATCCGCTGACCGGGTCGCGGAGCCGCTTCATAATGTCGACCAGTCGTTCCAGGCTCATTGGTCCTCCAAAGCTTCGGAGAAGGCCTTTAGCCACTCCGCTGGCTGCAATCTCTGAGTATGATAATATATATTATGTAAAGTAATAGGATGATGTACAGGGGGCTTTGCGTCGCCTCTCAGCTCTGAAGGACCAACCACCGGCCTTCGACCCCCCAGCGTTCCAGCGTCGACAGATAGTTCATTCCAAGCACGTTCAAATCGTCATGGTCAGCAACGTGCAGCCCAATATTGCTGCGCTCGATCGGACCGATTGCAAGACTGTCGGCCCGAGCCGACGCGACACGCAGCATGCCGTTGCCAGTTCGGACGACCTGGTTGCGGCTGCTGCTGACGGCCACGCCGGCATCTTCCGCAGTGTCACGACCGATCGTCGTCATGGTGGCACCACTATCGACCAGAAATTTGACCGGAACGCCGTTAAGTGAAGCCTGGACCCAGAAATGGCCGTCGATCGCCATCGGAATCCGAACTTCTCTGCCTTCAACCACCGGTTCACCTGTGGCTTCGGCCTTGAGCCGCTGCGCAACATATCCAAGGTCGTCTCGGAAAGTGAACAGAACGAAGCCCGCGGTAAAAATCGCGACCCACGCCAAAGCCATTGTTGCCAGCCGCGCAAAGCGCTCACGCCTGGCGATCAGCCCTCCTGCGACGAGCATCATCGCCATAAGCAAGTAAAGGCTGCCGAGCATCCAATCGTTGGTCAAAGCGTCACTTCCTGGCCGTCAAATGCGGGTTCCGCCCAATCCGGCAGCTCCGCGATCAGCGTGGCATAATCCATGCTTTTGTCGAGATGGGTCAGGAGCAATTGCCCGACCCCCAGTTCGCGGGCCCAACCTAGCACGGCATCGAGATGCGCATGGGTCGGATGAGGCTCTCTCCGCAGGCAATCGCAGATCCAGACATCGAGCCCTTCATACATAACTGCCATGTCTGGCGAAAATTCATGAAAATCAATCGCATAACCGAACGACCGGTCTCGCTCGTCAACCCGGATGCCAAGCGAAGTGATTCCTCCGTGAGGCTGGTCGACGAAACGAAGCATTGCCTCCCCCAGAGCCAAGCGATCGTCGATCGCCACCGGCGTGATTGATGGCGAATAAAAGGGAGTTCCTTCAAAAGCATAAGCGAACCGCTTGCCAAGGAGGCGCAACGTATCGGCGCGCGCATGGAGTGGTACCGGCCAGCCTAGCTGATGAGCAACTTGCCTCAGATCATCGATTCCGTGGCAATGATCCGCATGGTCGTGGGTCACAATTACCCGATCCACAATGGCAGTGTCGGCCGCAAGAAGCTGCTCGCGCAGGTCGGGTCCGCAATCAATCAGCAGCCGCTCGCCAGCACTTTCGACCAGGATGGACGAGCGCGTACGACGGTTCCTGGGCTCATCGGGATCGCAATTGCCCCAATCATTCCCGATCCGCGGAACGCCGGACGATGCCCCGCAGCCCAGGATCCGGACTTTCACGCGGCGGCTTTTCCGAACAGCTTGAAGAAGTTGGCGGTGGTCGCTTCGGCGAGCTCGTCGAGCGGTTCATCACGCAACTCGGCCAGGAATGCGGCGGTGTCTGCAACGAACGCAGGCTCGCACGTCTGGCCTCGATGCGGGACCGGTGCAAGGAAGGGAGAATCCGTTTCGACCAGCAGGCGGTCTTGTGGGATCGCCTTTGCCACCTCCTGCAAGTCCTTGGCATTCTTGAAGGTCACAATGCCGGAGATGGAAATATAGAAGCCGAGGCCAAGTGCAGTCCGGGCCAGGTCGGCGGTGCCGGTGAAGCAATGCAGGACGCCGGCAACGCCCCCCTTCCCGACTTCCCGGGAAAGAATCTCCGCAGTGTCGGCTTCCGCCTCCCTTGTATGCACAATCAGCGGCAGCCCGGTTGTCCGCGCCGCCTCGATATGCGCCTGGAAGCGCTCCCGCTGCGCCGAGCGATCCGACTTGTCGTAATAATAGTCGAGACCGCATTCCCCGATCGCGATCACGCGGGGATGCGCCGCCGCTTCGGCAAGTGCCGTGGCGCCGAGATCGGGATGGGCATCTGCCTCGTGGGGATGGACGCCAATGCTAGCCCATACGTCATCATTGCGCTCGGCCGCCCCGACCACATCGGCCCACTCGCTCTGGCGGGTAGAAATATTGAGGAAACCGCCAATTCCGCGCTTCCGCGCATTGGCCAGCACTTCCTCCTGCCGCTCGGCGAGGCCGGCGTAATTGAGGTGGCAGTGGCTGTCGATCAGCTTCATGCCGCCGCTTCCTCCTCCTCGCCAAGTTCGAGGCGCGGGAAGATCGGTGTCGGTTGGGCGATCGGATTTCCATCCTTGCCGCTGTCGATCAACGCAATCAGCTTCTCGGCGGACGCAGGGATCACGGGCTTCACTGCCTCAGCCAATTCCCGAACTGCCACGACCAGCGTGCCGAGCACGGCCGCCATACGCTCAGGGTCGGTTTTCTTGAGCGCCCAAGGTGCGGCGGTATCGATATATGCGTTGCAGGCGAACACTGCGCCCATCCACGCCTCCAGCCCAGCCGAGAATGCGAACTGGTCAAACTCCGCGGCCAGCGTCTCGCAAGCCTGGCGAACCTGATCAAGCAATGCCCGGTCTTCGTCGGCTTCCCCGGCCGCAGGAAGAACAGCGCCCAAATTCTTGAAAACCATCGATAGACTGCGCTGGGCCAGGTTGCCGAAGCTGTTCGCCAGCTCACTGTTAACGCGGTTGACGATCGCTTCGCGGCTATAGCTGCCATCCTGCCCGAAGCTGATCTCGCGCAGCAGGAAATAGCGCAGCTGGTCGACCCCAAAGTCGGCTGCCAGGTCCATGGGATCGACCACATTGCCGAGTGATTTCGACATTTTCTCGCCGCGCGCGAGGAGGAAGCCATGGCCGAACACCTGCTTGGGCAGCGGCAGGTTCGCGGACATCAGGAAGGCCGGCCAATAGACCGCATGAAAGCGGACGATATCCTTGCCGATCAGATGGACATCCGCGGGCCAGAAACGCGCATACTCTCCCTCCCGCTCGGGGAAGCCTACTCCCGTCATGTAGGTGGTTAGCGCGTCGACCCAGACGTACATGACGTGGCCCGGCGATCCAGGCACCGGCACGCCCCAATCGAAGCTGGTGCGCGAAACGCTTAGGTCCTTTAGTCCGCCTTCCACGAACCGGACGACTTCGTTGCGGCGGCTCTCGGGCCGGATGAAGTCCGGATTGTCGCGGTAGAGGCTAAGCAGGCGATCCTGATATTTCGATAGGCGGAAGAACCAAGTTTCCTCCGTGGTCCATTCAACCGGCGTGCCCTGGGGCGAAAGCCGTTCGCCCCCGTCCCCGTCGATCAGCTCGCTCTCGTCGTAGAACGCCTCGTCCCGGACCGAATACCAACCCTCATATCGGTCGAGATAGAGGTCGCCGGCCTTCTCCATCGCCTTCCAAATCGCAACGCTCGCCTCATAATGTCGAGGTTCCGTGGTTCGGACGAATGCATCATAGCTGATATTTAAATCGTCGCACATCTTACGGAAATAGCCCGACATTTCGTCGGCATACTCGAGCGTATCGCGACCTTCCGCGCGGGCCGTTTGGACCATCTTCAGCCCATGTTCGTCGGTCCCGGTAACCAGCCGCACGTCGCGACCCTGGGCGCGGCGAAAACGAGCCATGGCGTCGGCGGCGATCGCCTCATAGGCGTGGCCAATGTGCGGCTTGCCGTTTGGATAGCTGATCGCGGTCGTGATGTAATAGGGCTCGGCCATGGCCCTGCCCCTAGCGGCCTCGCCCTAAGGCTTCAAGGCGACCGACGCCAGGATTCCGCCAAGCTGGAACACGGTAGCCGCGGGATCAAGCGATAGCCGCGGCGCTAGTGCAACCATCTCTCGCGCGTTGGCATAGGCATCGAGCGCCCGTCCCCGAGCATCCCCTTCCAGGGTTATTGCCTCTTGCGCGATCAATCCGGGGACAAGTTCGAGAAACGCGGCATAGCGATCGGCCGCCGCCTTGGGGCCAAGGGTATTGGCCAACTTGGAACGGCGTGAATTGTCGCCATCCCCCCCACGAAGGATTGCCAATGCCTGGCCCTCCAGCGGCGCCAGGTCGAGTGCGGCGATATCCATCGCGCGGCCGATCGAGCCGTTGGAGAATTCTACCAATGATCTAATCCTGTCGGCTTTTTCTTCAGGAAATGAGCAACTTAGCAGTGACGTCATGGCGTCGCTGTCGAGCCTTTCGAAATCCAGCCTACGGCATCGCGAGCGAATGGTGGGCAGCAGGCGGCCGGGCGCGTGGCTGACGAGGAAGAACAGCGTATTTGGTGGCGGCTCTTCGAGCATCTTGAGCAGTGCATTTGCCGCCGATGCCTCAAGGTCATCGGCGGAATCGATCACGATTGCCCGCCACGGGCTCATCGAAGGAGTTACTGATAGCAGGTCACCGAGCGAGCGGACCTGGTCGACGCTGATATTGCGCGCCAAGCCTCCCGTGGGTCGCTCCAACCGTTCCAGCCAGCGAAAATCGGGGTGGCTGCCGGCAGCGATGAGTCGAGCGATCGGATGATCAGGCTGCGTTGAAAGGCCTGGTAGCCCTACCGGCGGGCCGGCCGCCTCCGCAAGGACCCGAGTTGCCGCGATCCGGGCGAAACTGGCTTTGCCGACGCCTTTGGGACCCGCCAGCAACCATCCATGATGGAGCCGGCGCGACGCCCATGCGTTGGAGAATTGCTCGACCGCCTTGTCCTGGCCCACAATCACGGCAGCAAGTCCCCCAGGGCATAGAGCAGCCGTGCGGTGACGGTTGCCGGCGGACCGCTGGCATCGATCAGCTTGACCCGGTCTGGCTCATTGGTAGCAATCGCCCTGAATCCGGCATCGACCGCTGCATGATAGCTTGGCGGGCGGGATCCGATCCGGTCGCCGAGATTGCCATCCCGCGCCCGCGCCCGGACAGCTCCCTCGGCTTCATCCAGGACCAGCACCAGGGTGCGATCGGGAAGGAAGTCGCTGCTGCCGAAGCGGTGGAGGGCGCGAACGGCCTCGATTCCAAGCCCCCCGGCTTCGCCCTGATAGGCAAGGCTGCTGTCCAGGAAACGGTCGGAAAGCACCCATTCCCCCCGCTCCAGCGCAGGCAATATGGTCTTTTCGACATGGTCGGCACGAGCCGCCGCGAATAACAGGGCCTCGGCGCGTGGATTCCAACGCGTATCCTCCCCCTCCAGCAACAGCTTGCGAATCGCCTCCGCTCCCGGGCTCCCGCCCGGTTCGCGGGTAACGAGCAGTTGAAGGCCCCTGCCCTGCAGAGCCTCGGCCAGCGCAGTCAGCTGGGTCGACTTTCCAACCCCTTCCCCGCCCTCAAGGCTAATGAAACGCCCGCGCGCCATTGCGCCGGCTCAGGCCATACCAAGCAGTTGCTTGAAGCCGATCCAGGCGCGGGCGAAGAAGCCGGCCTCGCCGACGGCTTCGGCCGCGACCAGCGGCATAACCTGCTCGCCGGCATCCGATGTCGTCACAACCAGGTCTGCGATGTGCTGGCCCTTGGCGATCGGCGCCTTGACCGGTCCCTGGTAGCGAATCTTGGTTGACTGGATCTTGGACAGAACTCCGGCAGGAATTGTCACCGCCAGGTCGCGGGGCGCCACCAGCGCCACTTCGCTATCGCTGCCCAACTGGACCTTGGCGCTGCCGACCGAAGCGCCGGCCTTGTATAAAGGCTTGGTTTGCCAGGCGCTGAATCCCCATTGCATCAAGCGTACCGACTCTTCGATGCGCTGGTTGAAGCTGTCCAGCCCGGCAATGACCATGACGAGCCGCCGGCCATTCTGCTCCGCCGACCCAGTGAAGCCGTAGCCGGCTTCGTCAGTATGACCGGTCTTTAGTCCGTCCGCACCAGGTACCCGGCCCAACAAGGGATTGCGATTCGCCTGCGTGATGTCGGTACCCGAGCCAAGGGTCTTGCCCCAGGTGAAGCTCGTCTGGCTGTAGAATTTCTTATAAAGCTGGGGATGGTTCTCGATCTCGGCCCGGGCCAGCGTCGCAAGATCGCGCGCGGTGACATAGGTCCGTCCCTCGTCCGGCCAACCGTTGGAATTGCCGAATTGGCTGTTGGCGAGGCCCAGCCGCTTGGCATTCTCATTCATGACGTTGGCGAAGGCTTCCTCGGTTCCGGCGATACATTCGGCCAGCACGACAGACGCGTCGTTACCCGACAGCGTGACGATGCCGTGAAGGAGGTTTTCGACGCTGACCTGTTCGTTCGGCGAGAGGAACATCGTCGATCCAGCCTGAGGCCCATGCCATTTCTGCCAGGTTTCCGGCCTCACCGTGCACATTTTGTTGAGTGCCAAATCGCCGCGGTCGATCAGCTCGAATGCCACGTTGGTGGTCATCATCTTGGCCATCGACGCCGGCGGCATGCGCCGATCCGCATCCTTCGCAAGCAGCACCGCCCCGGACGACAGGTCGATCAGATAAGCAACCGGGGCCGGCGTATCAAAAGGCGGTGCCTTGGCCGGCGCGGCCGAGACCAGCAGGAGCGAGGCGGCAGTAAGGGTAAACGTGGCTCGAATCATCGGACGTATCGGCTCCGGGTGCTTGAGGGGCAGAGTCTCTTGTCTAACGACTGCTAACGTCCGGCGCGAGTGGCATCATCCCGCAATCGCATCCGCCAACAGCCCGACCGACAAGGCGTAGAAATTGGAGCAATTATAATCGAGGATCGCTCGATAGTTGGTCGTCAACAGATAGGCGGTGGAGTCGCGGCCGTCCGGCTCGATCAGTGTCGCCATTTCATTTTCGGGAAGGTTACGCCCGAGCGGCTGAATCCCCAGCGCGCGCCATTCACGCATCGTCTTCCACTGGCTGTGCCGCTTATAGACCGGTGCGCAGCGCGGTGCGACCAGCTTGGAGACGATCGCGGCGCGATTGAGCGTTGGCGGCACACGCACGGGTATTCCCCAGTGGACATTCGGCTTCCAACCGGCATCGCGAAGATAAGCAGCGATGGAAGCCAATCCATCCGCCTCGCTCCGCCAGATATTGGCCACACCATCACCGTCGCCGTCGGTCGCGAGGCGAAGTACGGCCGATGGCATGAATTGGGGATAACCGGTTGCCCCTGCCCAGCTGCCCTTCAACCGGCTTCGCGGCGTGCCGCGATCGAGCAGTTGGAGCGCCGCCACGAACTCTGCCTCGAACAGCGGCCGCCGACGCCCCTCATAGGCCAGCGTCGCCAGGGCTTCGAGCAAGTCGAAGCCGCCGGTCACCGTGCCATAGCTGGTTTCATGGCCATAAATGGCCATCAGCACCTGTGGCTCGACTCCGAATCGCTGCTCGATCCATCGAAGCCTGGTGTAATTGGCGGCATAGCGTGCTTGCCCACGACGGATGAGGTCGCTGGTAACATGGGCGCGTCGGTATGGCGCGAAGGGCGGGATAGCGTTGGGATTGTTCACTCCGCCTGGCTGGGCGCGGTCGAGCTGGATCACTCGGCTGTTCAGCGACAGGAAGGGCACCACCGCCTGGATCGTCGCCTCCCTCACCCCCGCGCTTCGGGCGGCGCCGGAAAGGCGCGACTTATAGGCGGCGAAGCCGGTTAGCGCCGGGGTGGCCAGCGGAGGCGGGGAATATTGACTGACCGGCGCCATTGCGACCGGCTGGGAGTCCGGCAAGGGCGCGAGCGGGTCGGTTTGGGCAACGGCGCCTGTTCCGGTAACCGATAATCCAAGCGCCAACCAAAATCGCATTTCGCCTCCTTACGGGGTTCTCAACCTACGCTAGCGATGGTTGGCCAATGAACCGAATGCATTCAACCCGTGCCTTGCACAGCCCATCGTCGTCGCTTAGGCGGGCGAGCATGAAGCTCGGATGACCGGCGCATGGAGAGGTGGCCGAGTGGTTTAAGGCAGCGGTCTTGAAAACCGCCGTGGGTGCAAGCTCACCGTGGGTTCGAATCCCACCCTCTCCGCCAGCGTCAACGCCCTACATCGGCGCGCGATTGGGGCCGGGCATCTGGCCGAAATGCCGGAAAGACCTCAAACAAATATTTGAATTCCGGCAATATATAAACGATTCCATTAGTTTCCGCGAAAAGCGGTTTCACCATGTCATCGTAAAACTTGGCCGGGATATTGATGCAGCCGAATGTGATGCGATTATCGTTCGCCGTGGGCGAACGCAGGCGCTGCAAGCGCCGCTCCTTCTTGTTCGTCGTGACCACTGGGTGCAGCGAAATCGACGTTTCATAATCTACCCACAAGACATTGCGGTTGCCGCTGGCAAGCCCGAACTTGGCAACGAAACGTCCTGCTGGCGTCGTCCGGTCTTCCGGTTTGATATCGGAAAGTTCGCGATCGCCAACTCCGGGCGCGGAATCGTCTCCGGCCGTGATGCCGAGCAACGCGGGTGTCGCGCCGATGAATTGGCCCTCGGCGTCAAACAGGAACACCATGGCCGCGACCTTGTCGATCACGATGAACGGCAATCCGCCATTGTCGCCCGATGCGATAATCCAGTTCGTCACAATGGAGACCGTTTCGGATGGCGGCTTGTCTGAGTCCGCAAGTTCGCCTGCAACCATCCGCGGCCTGGAAGCTTCAGATATTTCGGTCGGTTGTTCGGCGGATCTCGGCTCCGCAAGTTCGGCATGACCTTCTGGTGCCAATGGGTCCGCCCCACCTGTGCCTTCGCTGGGGCGGGCGAATGCTCTGAGGGACCAACCGCCGGTGTCCATGACCTCATCCGCCGGTGTCATCGGCACGGCGCCACTCGTCGTATGAATGGACTGCGCCATCGCGAACGGCGGAAAGGCCACGCCTGCAAGCGCAAGCGCAACCAATGCTGCCGTCGCGCGATCGCGCATAACCAATATCCGCTACCTCAAACCAATTTTGACAACAGAGTTCGATAGACCAGAATGCCTAACGAACCCTGCAGTCAAACGGTTAGTTCCGAGGCCGCTTTGCAGCCAACTGCTGCTCGATGCTGTCCACTCGGCTAGTCAGCTGATCGATACGCTGGTTAGCTTGCTGGGCAGACGCCCCGGCGGCCTGCGCCGCAGAGTTGGCTGACTGTGCTGTGGCGTCGACCTGCTGAACTTTCGCTTCAAGCGCGCTGATGCGGCTATTCACACCGGCGATTTGCTCATCCACATATTTTGTGGTGGCGCAGGCGCTCAGACTTAAACCGCCAAGGACGACCATTCCGGCGGTCCCAATGCTCTTTCCAAATGAGGGCATTTCTCACTCCTCTGTTCGCAGAACTTGATGTTCAAGGACCAAGCTCGCATCCCAATTCAACTTGAACTCGACTTTGTCCAAGTTGCCGAGGCTGATTGGAATAGCCGTAGTTCGCCGGCGTTTTCTGTAGGTAAATATACGGAGAATTTCGCAGTTTTGCGCTGTTGCAAGTTGGCGCTCGTTATCGGGAGCCGCTCCTTGCTGCGAATTCGAACGACGCGGTTGATCGAGCCGTTCGTCGATTAGTCGAACTGCTCTCCTCCCCCTACCGCCCCCGGTCTAGCGCCAGCCAGCGTTCCAATGGGGAGTATCGATGCGTCGCGGCCTGTCACAACTTAGCTTGCTCGCACTTTCGGCTGCCCTGGCTTCTCCTGCCCTTGCTCAGCAGGGCGATGCGCCGTCATCCGGTGCGGGCCAAAGAGCCCAGACCGCCGTCTATGACGCCGCATTCTTCGCGCCGTCAGCGCCCCAGACCGCACTCGAAATCGCCCGGCTCGTCCCCGGCTTCTCGCTCGATCTTGGCGACGTTTCCACGCGCGGCTTTGCCGGGGCAGCCGGCAATGTCGTAATCAACGGGGCCCGGCCGAGCTCGAAGTCGGAAACGTTGACGGACACGCTCCGCAACATCCCCGCTAGCCGGGTGGTCCGGGTCGAAGTGGGGACCGGCGACCTTTACGGCGCCGAATATTCGACCAAGAGCCAGGTGCTAAATGTGATCCTGTCGGCAGAAGGCGGTATCGACGGGAACATAACCGGCTCTTTCCGGCGGCTCTACACGGGGAGGATCATCCCCGACGTATCAGGATCGGCCCTGATCCGCCGCGGCAACTCGACCTTCAACCTGTCGGCCGGAACCAGCAATGTCCTCAACCTGGAGGAAGGCACCGACACGCTGACGGATCCCGATACAGGCGAACTCGTCGAGTTCAGGCGCAAGCATAATAGCTACCGTGACTTCAATCCTTACGTGTCGGGTAGCTGGGGGCTTGAGCAGTCGGGTAGCAGCGCCGTCCATCTCAATGGGCGATGGTCACCCGGCAGCTTCTACCTGACGCAATCCAACCATGTTGTTCCGGTAGGTTTTCCAGAACGCGACGACGACCTGCTGCAAGATTTCAAAAGCCCGGTTTGGGAGATCGGCGGCGACATTTCCCGGCCGCTCGCCAAAGGCGCAATCAAATTGATCGGACTGGTCAATCGCCAGCAGCGCAATGGATGGCGGGAACGTTATCGATTCCGCACAGAAGGCGGCGGTGAGGTGCTTGGCGGGTTCGAGCAGTTCCAGGACGCGCAGCGCAACGAGACGCTACTGCGCCTCACCTGGACTCGCGACAATTTGCTCGGCTTCTCTTTTGAAACCGGGGTAGAAGGAGTGCTCAACACGCTGGACCAGAACGTCCGGCTGTTCGAATTTCTCGCCGGGGGCCAGCCCGTGCAGATCGACCTGCCAGTCGATTCCGCAACGGTGAAGGAAAAGCGCGCAGAACCCTTCGTCAATTTCGGTCGTCAGCTTTCGAAATCGATCCGTATCGATGGCGGAGTGACTTACGAATATTCAAGCATCCGGGTCCGTGGGGATACCACGGCCGACCGATCATTGCGCTTCTGGAAGCCAAGCCTCACTCTAGACTGGAAGGGTGGCAAAGGTTGGCATGGCCAGATTTCAGCCAAGCGAACCGTCGCGCAGCTGGATTTCTACGACTTTATCAGCTCGGCCGAGCTGTCGACCGACAGGGTCAACGCGGGCAATCCCGACCTGGTCCCCCAACAGGCCTGGGAATTTCGCGGCACGATCGAACATCCAATCCTCGGCGATGGCGTTGCCAAGGTCGATGTCGGATACGACCTGATCAACGATCTTCAGGATCGCATCCTGATCTTTGACGACGAAGGGAACGGATTCGATGCGCCCGGGAATATCGGCACCGGCAAACTCTACTTTGCCAAGCTGACCCTGGACGCTTCGCTCGGAAAAATCGGCCTCAAGGGCATGCGCCTCAAGTTCAATGGGCAGCTTCAGCATACGCGGGTAGAAGACCCGATCAGCGGCGAGATGCGCAATTTCTCTGGCGAGTTTCCCGATTGGGATTGGACAGTTGAGTTTCGTCACGATCTCAAGAGTTTCTCGTACGGTTTTACCGTCAATGACAGTGACCAGTTCACTTTCTTCCGAACCGACGAATTCGATACCAATTACAATGGCGGACCTTATGGAACCGCGTTCGTCGAATATCGGCCGCGGCCTGGAACCACGATTACGCTAGATCTCGACAATGCGTTCGGCACGTCGGGTAACCGCAACCGTTTGCGGTTCATTCCCAATCGCGGCCAAACCGGTTTCCGCATCAACGAATTTCGAGAGCGCAACCGCCATCTCAACTTCGGCCTGACGCTGAAGCAGAGCTTCGGACGAAACGGCAACAACGGCAGTGGGGTGGCGCAGGGCGGTTAGCGCCGCTAAAGGGCGGCGCGACACTCATCCTTTCGCGGAGATTTACGTGGCCGAGCCTGCCATCCTGCCGTTCGATTGGGCAGATCCTTTCGACCTCAACCATCAGCTGACCGACGAAGAGCGGATGGTCCGCGATACGGCTGAGGGATATGCCCAGGAAAATCTTCAGCCGAGGGTGACCGAGGCCTATTTGAACGAGAATTTCGACCGCGAGATCATGCGCGAGATGGGCGCTCTCGGCCTCCTCGGAGCGACGATCGCGCCTGAATACGGCGGCGCCGGCCTAGGCTATGTCAGCTATGGCCTCATCGCCCGCGCGGTAGAGCGGGTCGACAGCGGCTACCGCTCGGCGATGTCGGTGCAGTCGTCACTCGTCATGCATCCGATCAATGCCTATGGTTCCGAGGAACAGCGGCAAAAATATCTTCCCGGGCTGGCCAAGGGCGACCTGGTCGGCTGCTTCGGACTGACCGAGCCTGACGCCGGCTCCGACCCTGGAGGGATGCGCACCCGGGCCACCAAGACAGCCGACGGCTATCGCCTGACAGGCAGCAAGATGTGGATTACCAATTCGCCCATCGCCGACGTCTTCATCGTCTGGGCGAAATCGGAGACGCATGGCGGTGCGATCCGCGGATTCATCCTCGAAAAGGGGATGAAGGGCCTCTCCGCCCCGAAGATCAAGGAGAAGCTCAGCCTGCGTGCTTCGATTACCGGCGAGATCGTGATGGACGAGGTCGAGGTCGGTGAGGATGCGTTGCTGCCAAACGTGCAGGGGTTGAAGGGGCCGTTCGGCTGCTTGAATCGCGCCCGTTACGGCATTGGCTGGGGCGCGATGGGCGCAGCCGAGGCCTGTTACGCGGCAGCGCGCCAATATACGCTTGACCGCGCTCAGTTCGGTCGCCCCCTCGCCTCCAACCAGTTGGTCCAGCTGAAGCTTGCCAACATGATCACGGAAATCACGCTGGGCTTGCAGGCGGCGCTGCGCGTCGGGCGGCGGCTCGAGGCGGGCGAATTGATCCCCGAAGCAATTAGCCTGATCAAGCGCAACAACTGCGGCAAGGCTCTGGATATCGCCCGGATGGCCCGCGACATGCACGGAGGGAACGGCATCAGCGCCGAGTTCCAGGTGATGCGTCACGCCGCCAATCTGGAGACGGTCAATACCTATGAGGGCACGCATGACGTCCATGCGCTGATCCTCGGCCGCGCGATTACCGGAATTCCGGCTTTCTAGGCCGCCTAACCGCGACTATGCTCCTGCCCGAACCTCGGGGGGAGCATCGTCATGATCACTTGGATCATCATTGGCCTGATTGTCCTGGCGCTGCTCTATGGCGTCACGGTCTACAACAGGCTCGTCCGGCTCCGTGCCCTCGTGAAAGAGGGCTTTAGCGGAATTACCGTCCAGCTACGCCGCCGCGCTGACCTCGTCCCCAATTTGGTCGAGACGGTTAAGGGCTATGCGTCCCACGAGCGCGAGACGCTCGATGCGGTAACTGCGCATCGCGCCGACGCGGTGAATGCGGGAAGCGTTCAGGCTACCGCCCAGGCCGACACGGCCATGACTGCGATGCTCGGGCGGCTGTTCGCGGTCGCCGAGGCTTATCCCGATTTGAAGGCCGACGACAATTTCCGCCAATTGCAGAGCGAACTTTCGGCGTTGGAAGGCGAGCTCCAGTTGGCCCGGCGCTACTACAATGCAACCGCCCGTGACCTGAATACGCGCGTGCGGTCTTTCCCGGACCTATTCTTCGCCGGCCCGTTGGGCTTTGGCGAAGAGCCCTATTACGAGGATGCCGACTCCAGCATCCAGACTGCGCCCAAGGTCGAATTCCAGCGGCCCTGACGACGATGCGCATCGTCGCCGCAATCGTCGCGCTGTTTGCGCTCATTCTTCCGCAGACTGCGGCCGCAGAAGAGCGGATCCTTGGTTTCGATAGCCACATTGCAATTCGACCTGACGGGATGCTGGACGTCAGCGAAACGATCCATGTCCGGGCAGAGAATGTCGCGATCAACCATGGCATCTATCGCGACTTTCCTACCCGATACGATGCGCCCGGCGGCCGGCGGGTCAAGGTCGACTTCGACCTGGTCAGCACCTCGCTCGACGGACAGCCGGAGCCGGCCAAGGTCGAGATGCTGAACAATGGGGTCCGCATCCGTATCGGCACCGCCGACCGTATCGTGTCACCGGGCGAGCATCGCTACACCATCCGCTACCATGCCACTCGAATGATTGGCCGGTTCGACGATTATGACGAGCTCTACTGGAATGTAACGGGTAACGGGTGGGACTTTCCGATCGACCGGGCAGCCGCCACGATCACACTGCCCTCGCCCGCACGATTTGGGCAGCGCGCTGTCTACACTGGTGCACAAGGCTCGACCGAGAGCGCTGCGAGAGTGGTCGAGGACGATGCGGGGACGATCCGGTTCGAAACGACCCGACCGTTGGGTCCGCGCGAAGGACTGACCGTTGCGGCGGCCTTTCCAAAGCAGGTGATCGCGGCGCCGCCAGCTTCGTCGCGCCTGGCTTGGTTCCTGTCCGACTGGGGGCCGCCGCTGGTTGGGGCCGGAGGCCTTGGCGGAGTGCTCGCTTATTTATTCTATGCCTGGAGAAAGGCGGGGCGCGACCCGGCAAAGGGTACCGTCGTTCCACTGTTTTCGCCTCCGGATGACCTCTCCCCTGCCGCAATGCGCTATGTCGTCGAGCAGAAGCTCGATAATCGCGGCTTTGCTGCGGCGCTGGTCGATGCGGCGGTCAAGGGCCATGTCCGGCTGGTCGAGGAAGACCGCGGCTTCTTTCGAAGCAACGAACGGCGGATCGAGCGCCATGACCTCCCCGATGCCAAGCCACTCGCGCCTGCGGAAATGGCCTCCCTTGACGCACTGGTCGATCCGGATGCTTCGCTTGTGATGGAGCAAAAGAACCATGCCACCTTCGCCGCCGCCCAAAAGACACTAAGCGACCGATTTGCCGAAGCCTATGAAGGTCGATTGTTTAACCGCAACTACGGCTGGATGGGCGCTGCGGTCGCCATATTGATCGCGGCCCTTTGGCTTGCGGCTGTGGCGGTGGTCTTGGCGGAAAGCGGCGGGCGATCGCCACTGGCTCTGTTGTCATGTGGCGGGTTGGCGATTGCCTTCTTGCTTTTCCACGCGCGGCCCGGCGTAGGCACTGGGCGATGTCTGCTGCAGTTGCTTGCCGCGCTCATCGGCGGCGCGGCAGTGCTGGTCGGATTTCCTATCCTTGCCGAGGCGCTCAACAGCGGCCGATGGATACCCCTCGCAATTCCGCTAATCGGCCTGCCATTCGTGATCAGCAGCTTCTGGTGGATGTCGGCGCCGACGAAAGAAGGCCGTGGGGTTCTCGATCGGATCGCCGGATTCAAACAGTATCTGTCGATAACCGAACGCGACCGGCTAGACCGAATGCAGGCGCCGGAAGACAGTTTGCAGTTGTTCGAGCGCTATTTGCCTTATGCCATAGCCCTGGGCGTCGAGAACCGTTGGGCCGATCGCTATACCGGCCTGCTGGCAGCCGCAGCTGCCGCGCCCGGATCGAGCCAGGGCTTTGCCTGGTATTCGGGCTCGTCGAGCCCATGGAGCGATACCGGCGGCTTTGTCGATTCGATCGGCTCTTCACTCGCCAGTACGATCAGCTCCGCATCAACTGCACCGGGCTCCTCGAGCGGATCGGGCGGCGGAGGGTCGTCGGGCGGCGGCGGTGGCGGTGGCGGCGGTGGCGGCTGGTAAGGGCGCTTAATCCCAGGCCGGGCGCCGCAAGACGATCGTCGGGTCGCCATCGTAATCGGTCTCGTGCAACTGCTCGAACCCCAATCGCTCCGCCAACCTTAGCGAGGGGGCGTTTGCGGGGGCGATGATTGCCCAGATTGGCGTCGGGGCGAGCGTTGCCTCGGCCCACTCCAGCACGGCGCGGCAGGTTTCGCCGGCCATTCCCTGCCCATGGACCTCATGGCTGAAGATCCAGCCCATTTCCGGCTCGTCGCCAAATTCGGGGTCAAGCGCGCGCCATGCGGTGAACAGGCCGGCATTGCCGACCAGTTTCCCGTCGCTCTTCCGTTGGATGGCCCATGTACCGAAGCCATTGATCTGCCATCCGCCAACAGCAGCGAGTAAGCGGCGCCAGCATTCCTCCTGGCCCATCGGCTCGGGCCCGAAGTGCCGATGCACGTCGGGATGCTGCAATAGCTGATGGTAAGGGCGGAAGTCCTCCTTCCGCCAAGGCCTGATCAAGAGACGCTCGGTCTCCAGGGTCGGAGCCGAGCGCACCACTGCTTGCGCTTACTTCTTGCTGAGGCTGAGGCCGCCAAAGCGCTTGTTGAAGCGCGCGACCTGTCCGCCAGTGTCGAGCATCTGGCCGCGGCCGCCGGTCCAGGCCGGATGCGCGGTGGGATCGATCTCGAGCTGCAGCGTGTCGCCTTCCTTGCCCCACGTCGAGCGGGTCTGGTAGGTCGTGCCGTCGGTCATCTGGACCGTGATGAAGTGATAATCGGGGTGCGTCCCGCTCTTCATGACATATTCCTTTAGATTGGCTGGTTCCGACCAGCCTGAAAAGTGAGCCGCGCCCCTAGCGTAGAGCGCTGCGCTTGACAAGGTAGCGTTGGGCGGAGCACTCGCACGCCAGGACCAGGGTCCGGCGGCGTAATGCCGTCGGCGAAGGGGGAAGCCGGCGAATATCCGGCACTGTGCCCGCAACTGTGAGCCGCTCCAAGAGCGGCAAGTCAGATACCCGCCTTGGCCCGTCGTCCGTTTCCCGGCCGGGACCAGCCGCGGGACGTGGGCCGACCGCGCTTTAAAGGCGTGTGCCTTCCCTCCGTGACGACATGTCATGGAACCAGGAAGGAAGAATGTGCCCGAACTCCCGATTAGCGACCCCCCCGCCATTATCGTTACTGCCTCGCGCGTCGAGCAAACTGCCAGCGAGACACCCGCCAGCGTCACCCTGATCGATTCGCTGAATATCGAGCGGCTGGGCGCGCCGATGGTCTCCGATTTTCTGCACCTCATTCCCTCGGTTTCGGTCGCGGTCAGCGGGCCTGTAGGTTCTCTGACGCAAGTTCGAATTCGCGGGGCTGAGGCCAATCAGACGCTACTGTTCGTCGAGGGGATTAGAGCCAACGACCCGGCCGCAGGCAACGAACCGCGCTTCGAACTCCTCAACGCAGACCTCGCCAGCAGGATCGAGGTCGTCCGCGGGCCGCAATCCGCGCTTTGGGGCTCGGAAGCGATTGGCGGAGTCATTGCCGTCAGCGGCGAAGCGCCAGGTTCGGGCGGCACGCAGGGTTTTGCCGAGGGTGGCAGCCACGAAAGCTGGCGGGGCGCGGCCCGGACCAGCATAGGCGACTTGGAACGCGGCTTCTCGGTTGGCATGGCCGGTCAGCGCAGTGACGGCATCGACAGTTTTCGGGGCGGTGGCGAAAAAGACGGGTATCGTAACCTCGGGCTCCGCAGCGCTGGTCGCTACCGGCTTTCCCCCACCCTTCTGCTTGGCGCCTCAGGCTTTGCCCTGCGCGGTAAAAGTGAATTCGACGGGTTCGACCCAATCACTTTCTCTCATGCCGACACGCTCGACGAAACGCACAGCAAGCTCGCTGCCGGCAGGCTATATGCCGAGATTGGCCGACGCGAGGCAAGCTACGGGATCGTTTCCGCCAGCCTACTCGGTTCATCGAACCGCAACGAGATTGGCGACACTACGGTCAATCGAACCGAAGCTAGCCGTCGAACCCTTGGCTTGGAGGGGGGCCACCGCTTTGGAAAGCACCAGCTCATCGCTGCGCTGGAAAGCGAGAGAGAAATGTTCGAGGCGCGCGACGCTGCATATGGTGGATTCACTAACCAGGACCGCACGCGCAAACATCAGTCTGTCACCGCGGAATGGCGGGCAACAGACCTAGGGCCTGTGAGTGCCGACTTCGCCATCCGTCAGGATGTGTATTCCCGGTTCAAGGATGCCCTTACCTATCGTGCAGCTTTAAAGGTCGAGATTGGGAGCGGAGTTTCCATCGCAGGAAACTATGGGGAAGGCATTGCCCAGCCTAGCTTTTTTGATCTCTATGGATTCTTTCCCGGATCGTTTGTCGGCAATCCGGATTTGAAACCGGAATCGAGCCGTGGCGGAGATATTTCGCTGCGATATTCGGCGGGGCCGTTGGGCGGGTCGCTGACATATTACCGCCAGCGACTGAAGGACGAGATTGTCGATATCTTCGATGCTTCGACTTTCCTGTCATCCACTACCAACGCAACAGGCAAGAGCAGACGTCAAGGCATTGAGGTGGAGGGCTATTATCGCCCTTCTGATGCGCTTCGCATAACGGCTAACTATACATGGCTCGACGCCAGCGAGCCTGGCGTCAACGGAGGGCAGTTGAAAGAACAGCGCCGCCCCAAACATAGTGGCAGCGTGTCAATCGATGGCGCTCACGGTCGGCTCACCTATGGCGCGGCGATTGCCTACACAGGCGACCGGATCGACACCAACTTCGATGCCTTTCCGGCAGAGCGTGTGCGCTTGGGCGCTTATTGGCTGGCCAGCGCACAACTGGGTTATCGCATCATCGATCAGGTCGAAGCGCACCTGCGCGTCGCCAATGCATTCAACGACGATTATCAGGACGCTGTCGGCTACCGTACCGAAGGAAGGAGCATCAATGTCGGCGTTCGCGTCGCTCTTGACCGCTAGCGCCGCGATCCGGGTCGCGTCGCTCAATATGTGCGCCGACGAGTATCTTCTGCTGCTCGCCCGTCCAGCAGAGGTTGCAAGCGTCAGCCGGCTTTCGCGCGATCCGTCGGATTCATCGCTTTGGCGAATTGGCCGGCGCTTCCCGGGCAACCGGGGCGATCTGGAAAGCGCGCTACCTTCCCGGCCAAACTTGCTGCTCACGATGGGAGGCGGCGGCCGCGCTACTATTTCGATCGCCAGGCGCATGGGATTGCAGACCCTCGACCTGCCCTTCCCCGCTACAATTGATGACGTCGAGCGTAACCTCGATCGGGTCGCTGCCGCGCTCGGAGACATTCGGCGCGCCATCCCCTGGAGGCGAACGCTGGCAGCGCTTCGCCGTTCGCAATCCCCTCCTGCTGATGCCATTTTCCTCGGAGCGGGAGGCAACAGCGTCGCGGCCACATCGCTGGAAGCGCAATGGATGCTGCTGGCCGGGCTCCGCCAGCGGATGCTTCCAGGTGGACGAGCCAGCCTCGAACTGTTGGCGACCAAGCCACCAGCCGTCGTTCTCCGCTCCTCCTACCGCCGCAACGAGCGTTCGCTCGGGCAGTCCTGGCTCGATCATCCCCTTGCCAGGCCGAGACAATCTCGCACCTTGGTAACCGACGGACGTCCATGGACTTGCGCCGGTCCGCTTATGGTGAACGAAATCGCTCGGTTGCGGAGCCCCAAATGAGGCTGGCCGTCGTGGCATTGCTGTTGGTCGTAGCCGCGGCCCACTTGCTTCTGCCGATTGCCCCTCTGAGGGAAGCTCAAGCCATTGATCCGGGTCTGGCCAACCTCATTCTGCTGGAGTTGCGACTGCCGAGGACCCTGTTGGCTTTAGGCTACGGCGCGGCGCTCGGCGCAAGCGGCGCTGCCTTGCAGGCGATGTTCGCTAATCCCCTGGCTTCGCCCGACATCAGCGGTGCCTCCAGCGGGGCGGCGCTTGGCGCGGTGTTGGGTGGCTATTGGCTGGGATTCAGCCAGCCAATCGCGTTGGCTGCCTGTGGTGCTGCTGGCGCGCTGGGTGCATTGGCATTCCTCGTTGCCTTGGCCGGACGGCGGTCCGACACCGCAACGTTGCTTCTCGCCGGGCTCGCCATTTCACTGGCCGCAGGTGCGGCGACCAGCCTCGCCCTGGCGCTCGCCCCATCGCCATTCGCCTTTTACGATGCATTCGACTGGCTGATGGGCAATTTTACCGATCGTAGCCTTTTGCAAGCCGCGGCGGCACTGATCCCGGCATCCCTAGCTACCGCTTTTCTGTTGCGCCGTTCGAAGGCGCTGGACCTAATTGCCCTGGGCGACGACGTGGCCGCGTCGATCGGGCTTCGGCCGCGGCAGCTTTCGCTAGAAGTCATTGCCTTGTCGGCAATCGCCGTCGGCGCCTGTGTGTCGGTTGCCGGAGCGATCGGATTTGTCGGACTGGTAGCACCCTTCTTCGGGCGACAGTTAAGCCGCGGACACCCGGGCGCGGCGATGGTACCGGCGGCAATCATCGGCGCCATCCTGCTCGCCGTTGCGGACTTGGCTGTTCGTTCGGTCCATCTCGACCGCCCGATCCCCGTTGGAGTCGTTACCTCCCTGTTTGGGACCCCGCTGTTCCTGTGGTTGGTCCTCACGATGCGGCGGCGGGTGACGGCATGACGTCATTAATTGCTCGCCAGGTCGCAATCGACGAAAGGCTCTTGCAGACGGACCTGGATGTGACGGCGGGCGAACTCGTGGCGCTTGTCGGCCCCAATGGCGGCGGCAAAACCAGCCTGCTGCGTGCCCTGGCCAGGATCGAAGATGCGGGCGGCAAGGTGATGATCGACGGCGAGGAGGTCGACGCATCGCCACCGGCGCGGCGAAGACGGCTGCTGAGTTTCCTCCCCGCATCGCGGGATATGACCTGGCCAATTTCCGTTCGCGATGTCATCGCCCTTGGTCTTGACCGACCCGATGCAAGAAGGATCGGCTACCTCATTGAGCAATTTGAGCTCGAGCGCCTAGCTGGTCGCCCGGTCAATCGCCTGTCGACCGGCGAACGCGCCCGGGTCCTGATGGCCCGTGCACTGGCTGCGCGGCCAATTGCTTTGTTGCTCGACGAGCCGATGTCGAATCTCGATCCTTATTGGGTGCTGCGTTTTCTTGAGCAATTCAGGATGGCAGCGGATGAAGGTCAAATCGTGCTGGTGGCGCTCCATGACCTAAGCCTTCTCGGTCGCTTCGATCGAGCACTGTTGATAGCGGACGGCAAGATCCAGATGAGCGAAGCGCCCGCTAACCTGATGGCCAGCGAGCGCTTCGCGGAGATATTCCGAATCCGGGCAGAGCCGGCTGGAGGGTGGGCAATCAGGCGCTAGGCGGATCGGCAATCATCGCCGTAAACTGCGCCTCGGCCGCCAGCTTGCCATTCACAGAAGCGCGGCCCGCAAACTTGCATACACTGGCGCGCTTCTGGACGAACTCTACATCGAGCTGAAGCAGGCACCCAGGCTCTACAGGAGCCCGAAACTTCGCGCCCTCGATCGCCATGAAATAGACAAGCTTGCCGCTGTTCGCGAGACCAAGGCTCTCAACCGCCAATATACCTGCGGCCTGGGCCAGCGCCTCGACAATCAACACGCCGGGCATGATCGGGCGCCCAGGGAAGTGTCCCTGGAAGAACCCCTCGTTCATGCTCACGGCTTTGATGGCGGTAATCAACTGGTCGGGGACAATCATTTCGACCCGGTCCACCAACAGCATCGGGTAGCGATGCGGCAACGCCGCCATCACCCGCCGGACATCCAGCGGACCGACGGCGGCGCTTGTCGTTACTTCGTTCACCGGCCCTGCGGATTCTGCTGCTGCGTTTGTGCTGGAGCAGTCGTCGATACGCTGGTCAGCGCTCCATTGAGGTCGGCGAGCACGTCATTGGTGATGTCGAGACCCGGGGCAAAGCGGAGCGCGGCGCCAGTGTCCACCAGGACGTTCGCGCCCCGGCGTTCCATTGCCGGCTGCAGCAGTGGCACGAGCTTCGCGTTTATCTGCTGGCTGATATACGCCTGGTTGCGCTGGATCTGGGTCTGCTGGCGCTCGAGTTCCTGCGCGGCGGTCGATTCCTTCTGCTGGAACGCCTGGATCCGCTGGGTGAGCGCGGCATCGGGCTGCTTACCCGCCAAGGCAGTCACCGCCGTCTGGAGTTGCTGGCGCTCCGGCTGGAGTTGCGTGGTGAGGGTCTGGCGGCGCGTGTTGAAGGCATTGACCTGCGACTGGAGCGCAGCCGAGGCGGTCTTGCAGGCATTACACTCTCGACCAACTCGCTCCAGGTCGACAACGGCGACTTGGGCGGCCGGCACGCGCTGTGCAAGCGCCGGAGAAGCCAGGGCGGAAGCCGCAATCAGAGCGGCAGCAATACGATTCTTCATTAGAATTGAGTTCCTACATTGAATGAGAAGAGCTTTGTTTCATCGCCTTCCTGCTTCAGCAGGGCTTTGGCAATGTCGATACGCAGCGGACCGAACGGAGATACCCAGTTGACCCCAAAGCCAACTGACAGTCGGGGCTTGGCCGAATTCCCCTGGAAGAATTCCTTGAAGCCAGACCCCGGAACATAGGTGAAGCCGGTGTTGCAGGTCTGGCCTGGCAATAAAATCTGCACCTGAGGGGCACTGCCTTCATCCGAGTTGTCCGGCTCGGTGCAGGTTCCCGGAACGTCGAGCAAGTCCGGCGTAGTCAGTTTCCAGACCGACCCGATATCGACGAACGCCGAAGGACGAAGTCCCAGATTCTTTAGAGCAGAGGTAGCCGGGAATTCGACTTCGAGCCGTCCCATATAATAGGCCTTGCCGCCAAGCGCATCGGTGAACAGGCTGTCTGACGTATCTACCTCGGTGGGCGTTGTATAAGCGAAACGTACGACGCGGGGGCCGATGCCGCGAATATCGAATCCGCGCATGGTCGGGCCGAAGAAGCGGTCGCTGATGCGGATCGGATCTTGTCCCACTTCGTCAGATTTCTCCAGCGAATGGATATAGCCACCTTCGCCATGGATCGAGAGGATGAAGCCCATCGGGAGGCCGATGAATTTCGTCGCATCCAGCCGCGTGCGGATGTATTTCACGTCGCCGCCCAAGCCAGCAAAATCCTGGCCCCAAACGATGCGTTGGCCGCGGGTCGGGCGAACGCTGTTAGTATCGTCATAGGCGACGGTATGACCGATGGCTGAGGTCAGTCGCTTGCCCAGTTCCTGGCAGAGATAGCGGCCGGCTTTGAGCGGGTTACACACCGTCGGGAGTGGACCATCGCCGTCCGGATCGGTGAAGAAGGTACCCTTGTCGAGCGTGATATTGTCGCGGATGAGCGAATAACGGGTGCCGAAACTAATATATTCGGTGACCGGGAATCCAAGCCGGATCGCGCCACCGATCGAGTTCTGACCATAGGTCTGGTTGCGATCGCCGCTCGCGTCGAAATTGAAGCTATTATAGGTGCGGTAAAAGATTTCGCCGCCCAACAAGACGTTCTTGTCGAACAGGAAAGGCTCGGTAAAACCGGCCGAAATCGACTTGGCATACTTCGAGTAGCTCACGCCGGTCTGGAGCTGTTGGCCCTTGCCCATGAAATTGCGCTGGGTGATCGACGTTGAAAGGATGAACCGCTCTAGGCTGGAATAGCCGGCGGACAGCTCAAGCTGGCCGGTCGATTTTTCCTCAACGTCGACGTTGAGAACAACCCGGTCGTTTGAAGAGCCTTGTGCCTGCTTGATCTCCAGATTTTCCTGGAAGAAGCCGAGACTCTGAATTCGATCCTGGCTGCGCTTGACCTTGAAGGCATTGAAAGCGTCGCCCTCGTTCAGGCGGAATTCGCGGCGAATGACCTTGTCGCGCGTAACCGTGTTGCCCTGAATGTTGATCCGCTCAACGTAGACACGCGGAGTTTCGCCGACGCGGAAGGTGAGATTCATCTCTCGCTTTTCGGCGTCACGGTCGAATGACGGAGAAACATCGGCGAAGGCATATCCCCTCGCCCCGGCCAGTTCGTTGAGGCCGGTGACGGTGTCCTCGACGAGCTTTGCGTTGAACCAGTTACCCGGCTTGATCTTGACGATAGATTTGACGAAGTCGGCGTTGAAATCGCGGAGCTCGCTTTCGGCCTCGACCGTACCGAATTTATAGCGAGGCCCTTCTTCCACCACATAAGTGATGATGAAGTCCTTGCGGTCCGGGGTCAGCTCGGCCAGCGCAGAGACGACGCGGAAGTCAGCGTAACCCTGGGTCAGGTAATAGGCGCGCAGCTTTTGCTGGTCGGCGGCAAGTCGGTCCGGGTCGTAGCTGTCGTTCGACTTGAAGAAGCCGAGCAGGCCGCCAGCTTCCTTCGTGTACATTTCCTTGCGCAGCCGGCCGTCCGAATATTCCTCGTTGCCGATAATATTGATGGCGCGGACCTTGGACTTGTCGCCTTCGCTGATTTCGAAGATCAGGTCGACGCGATTTTGGTCCAGCTGCACAATCTTGGGCTCGACAGACGCAGCGAATCGGCCCTGGCGACGATAAAGCTCTATGATCCGGTCGACGTCGGCACGAACCTTGGACCGGGTAAAGATTTGGCGAGGAGCCAGCTTGATTTCCGGGGTGATCTTGTCGTTCTTGATCCGCTTGTTGCCCTCGAGGACAATGCGGTTGATGACCGGGTTCTCGCGGATCGTAATCACCAAATTGCCCGTATCCGCGCCAGTGATCACGACGTCGGCGAACAATTCGGTCGCGTAGAGGTCCTTCAGCGCCTGGTCGAGTGTCTCAGCCGTATAGCTCTGACCTGGCGAGAGGGAGGCATAGCTGCGAACGGTTTCGGGCTCGAGCCGCTCCGCCCCCACGACCTTGATCGACCGGATCGTGCCAGTTGTGGCAGCCGGGACAGGCGCCAGTTCGGGCGTCGGCTGAACTGCCTCCGGTGCCGGCTGCGCCGCTGCCGGGGCAGTCTGCGCAGTAGGAGCTGATTCCTGGGCCAGGATGGGTGCGGACCAGCCGCCAAGGATGGTACCGACCAGAAAAACTCTGCCCATCCGCTTGGTAAATTGAGTACTGCTGGAACTCACGCTTCCCCGCCTATGTTGCTTGGCGGCTCCTTCAACGGCGCCGCAGATGATGCCTAGCCCTGCCCCAACCAATCTATCCAATCAAGCGCCCAAGTCGCTCAAACAGCCCGAAAGTCGCTAAGTCATTGACTGTGGTGAAAAGGAGCAACGCCAGAAGGAGTGCCAGGCCTCCACGAAACGCCCAATCCTGTGCCCTTTCGCTAACCGGCCGGCGCCTGATCGCCTCCGCTGCGTAAAAGACGAGGTGACCTCCATCGAGCATAGGAACTGGCAAGAGATTGATGAACCCGAGATTTATGGAGAACAACGCCAGCAAGTAAGTGAAGTCGAAAATGCCTAGGCTCGCTTGCTGGCCGGCGACCTGGGCCATTCTCAAAGGTCCGCCAACCTCCTTCACAGATCGCTGGCCCATGACGATCTGGCCTACGACATCAACGATTGATCGCGTGATTTTGGCGGTCACCACCGTTGCCGCGGGAACGGCCTCGAAGATCGACATCCGGTCGAAGTTCGGTTCGGGCGGCATCAACCCCAGCAAGCCTATTTGATAGGTTTGCCCGAATTCGTCGGCGCGCTGCTCCGTCCCGATGCGCGCATTGGTCGATCGAATTGACCCTTCGCGTTCGAAGCGGATAATTACTTCTTCGTTCGGCCGGATCGAGACGATCCTCCGCAAATCTTCGAATGAGGCCGTCTCCTGACCTGCGATGCTCAAGATTCGGTCGCCGGTGACGAGGCCGATGCTTGCCGCGGTGCTACCGGACTGGACACCTCCGGCAACAGGTGGCGTGTTCGGCATTCCGAACGCCAGGAAAAATGTAGCGAATATGACGATCGCAAGAATGAAATTGGCTACGGGGCCAGCAAGCACGATCAAGAAACGTTGCCACCAGGGCCTGAGGTGGAAGGCGCCGGATCGCAATTCCGGTGCAAGATCGGCATGGGAATCGGCTTGGCTTGCCGGATTCATGTCGCCGACAAAACGGACATAGCCGCCGAGCGGCAACCAGCCGATTTTCCAGCGCGTGCCCCGCTTGTCGGTCCAGCCAGCGACCTCGTGCCCGAAACCGATTGAAAATTGCTCGGCGCCGACGCCGAACAGGCGCGCGACCCAATAATGCCCAAGTTCGTGAAACAGCACGAGTGGCCCGATCGCGCACAAAAATGCGATCGCTACGAACCACAGCGGCGGCTGGGCGAGCATCAGGCGGCCATTTCGCTCATCAGAACCCCGGACAATGCCCTCGCAGATCGGTCGATGTCGATCACTTCGGCGATGGACCGGGGCGCGGCTGCGCTCGTCCGAGCTAATGTTTGCTCAACAGTCCGGACAATGTCCAGGAAGCCGATCCGGCGGCCAAGGAAAGCTGCGACCGCCTCCTCATTGGCGGCGTTGAGAACGATCGGCGCCGCCCCGCCGGCCTCCAGCGCTTCTCGAGCTACCTGCAAGGCCGGAAATCGATCGAAATCAGGCATTTCGAACGTCAAAGACCCGATCCGTGAAAGATCAAGCGTCTCGGCGGGAGTTTCCATCCGTTCCGGGTATGCGAGGGCGTGAGCGATGGGAATGCGCATGTCAGGGCTGCCTAGCTGGGCAAGCACCGACCCGTCCACATATTCGACCATCGAATGAATGACCGATTGAGGATGAACAATAATTTCGATCCGGCGGCTCGGCACGCCAAAGAGGTGATGTGCTTCGATGAGCTCAAGGCCCTTGTTCATCATCGTGGCTGAGTCGACGCTGATCTTGGCGCCCATCGACCAGTTGGGATGCGCAACCGCCTGCTCAGGCGTCATCGCCGCCATCTGGTCGCGGCTCCGGTCCCGGAACGGTCCTCCGCTGGCAGTCAGGATCAATTTTGCGACGTCGCAAGAGCGAGTATCAGCAAGACACTGGAAAATAGCGTTATGTTCGCTATCCACCGGCAGGATTGCTGCTCCTGATGCGCGTGCAGCGGCGATCATCAGTTCGCCTGCCGTAACGAGCGCTTCCTTATTGGCCAGTGCCACAGTCCGCCCAGCCTCGATCGCCGCCATTACCGGCTCCAGGCCGGCACATCCGACGATAGCGGCCATGACCCATTCGGCTTCGCCTGCGGCTGCCTCGGCCAGCGCCTCTCGTCCACTGCCGGCCCGGCAAACGCTGCCCTCGAGGCGCTGCTCGAGCTCGGGAAGCAGTGCGGCGTCATCGATCACCGCGAGCTTGGCGCCCGTCCGCTTGGCAGCATCGGCCAGCGCAGCCACATTGCGCGCAGCGGTCAAGGCGATCACCTCGAAGCGATCAGGATGGCGCTCAATCAGATCCAATGTGGAACTACCCACTGACCCCGTCGCGCCGAGGATCGAGACGCGCCGCCGGCTCATAGCCAACCCGACAACATTAGGGCGGCAGTGAGAACGGCAACCGGAACAAGCCCGTCGAGCCGGTCAAGCAACCCGCCATGGCCCGGCAGCCAAGTACCGCTGTCCTTGACCCCCGCGCGGCGCTTGAGCCCGCTCTCGAACAAGTCACCGAGCTGTGCCGCAATCGCAAACGGGACCGCCAGCCACAGCAAAACCGCCGGGAGGCCGACCATGTTCGCCCAAGCCCCTGCAATAACGGCAGCGCTGGCGACACCACCGACCAAGCCTGCAATCGTCTTGTTTGGGCTAATCGATGGTGCAAGTTTTGGCCCGCCGATGGCGCGCCCGGCGAAATAGGCGCCGATGTCCGTCGACCAGACGACGAGAAATACCCAGATTAGGAGGTCGAAGCTCTTGCCAATGCCCTGAAACTCTGCCCGCTCGCGTATCCACAGCAGCGAGATGGCGGGCAGCAGGCAATAGATGAAGCCGAGCAGCTTCCAGCCAAAGCTCCATCGCGCGACGATACGCGACCATTCGACGTACATGATCGTCGCAACGGCCGCTACGAGGATCGCAAAGGGCCAGCCGCCGAGCAGCGCCGCAACCAGCGCAATTAGGATCAGGACGATTCCCACTGCGGTGCGGGTGGCCAATTCCTTCATCGGCCACCAAACCGGCGCTGCCGGCCCGCAAATTCTTGAAGCGCTGCGTTGAGGGCGGTCTCGTCAAAGTCGGGCCACAAAGTGTCGGTGAACACCAGTTCGGCATAAGCCGATTGCCAAAGCAGGAAATTGGACAATCGCTTTTCACCCGATGTCCGGATCAAAAGGTCAAGTTCGGGAAGATCGCTCGTCATCAACTCCATGCCGAGCTTGGCCTCGTCTATTTCGGCCGGATCAAGCTTGCCGTCTTTGGCTTGCATCGCAAGCTTGCGAGCAGCGGCGGCGATTTCGCTGCGAGCACCGTAGTTTAGCGCTACTACCAACGTCAGCCGGCGATTGTGCGCGGTCCGCTCCACGGCCCGCTCAAGGCGCTCTACAAGCTGTGGGCCAAAGGCCTTGTGGTCGCCGATCAGGCGAAGCCGAACACCTTCCCGCTCCAATTCGTCGAGCTCGCGCTCCAAATAATAGCCTAGCAGGCCCTTCAGGTCGCTGACCTCTTCTTCCGACCGACGCCAATTCTCCGAAGAAAACGCATAGAGAGTAAGGACTTCAACGCCGGATTTTACAGCTGCCCGCAAAACCTTGCGAACAGCTTCCGCCCCTGCGCGGTGGCCGGCGACACGTGGCAGACCACGCTTGGAAGCCCACCGGCCATTGCCGTCCATAATGATCGCGACATGGCGAGGAACAACTCCTCCTGCACTGCCGTGCAAAGGCGCCCCCCCGGTCGCGGCGGGCTGGGATGTCACTTGCCGAGGATTTCCTGTTCCTTCGCATGTGCGGCGGCATCGATGTCCTTGATCGTGTCGTCGGTCATCTTCTGCACTTCGGTGCCAAGCCGCTTGTGCTCGTCCTCGCTGATCTCGTGCTTTTTCTCGTCGGTCTTCAGTGCGTCCATTCCGTCGCGGCGAACATTGCGGACGGCAATGCGCGCCTTTTCCGCATATTGGCCGGCAAGCTTGGCGAGTTCCTTTCGCCGTTCCTCGGTCAGCTCCGGAATTGGCAGGCGGATCATCTGACCATCGGTGATGGGGTTGATGCCGAGACCGGCATTGCGGATCGCCTTTTCCACCGCGCTGACGTTGCTACGGTCCCAGACCTGCACCGAAATCGTCCGCGGTTCAGGTACCGATACCGTTGCGACCTGGTTGATCGGCATGTTGGCGCCATAAACCTCGACTGCAATCGGGTCGAGCAACGCCGTTGAGGCACGCCCGGTTCGAAGACCGGCGAGATCGTGCTTCAGCACCTCCAGCGCGCCGTGCATCCGGCGGTTGATATCGTTCTTGTCGTAGGCGGGCATCCTCTACTCCTCGTTCTGAACGATCGTCGCGATCCCACGTCCGGCGAGCACCTCTGCGAGGTTTCCGGGCTGCCGGATATTGAACACGACGATCGGAATCTTGTTGTCGCGGCAAAGCGCGACGGCGCTGGCGTCCATCACCTTGAGGTCGTCCGCCAGGACCCGGTTAAAACTGAGGCTGTCATAACGCGTGGCGCCGGCCACTTTCTTCGGATCGGCATCATAAACGCCGTCGACGCTGGTGCCCTTGAACAATGCGTCACAACCCATCTCCGCGGCGCGCAGTGCAGCGGCGGTGTCGGTGGTGAAATAGGGATTGCCTGTGCCGGCGGCGAAGATGACGATTCGGCCTTTCTCCATGTGCCGCATGGCACGGCGCCGAATGTAAGGCTCACACACGCTCGACATCGGAATGGCCGACTGCACACGTGTGTCGACCCCGATCTTTTCGAGTGCATTCTGGACCGCCAATGCGTTCATCACGGTCGCCAGCATGCCCATATAGTCGCCTGTCGCCCGGTCAAAGCCCTGGGCGGCACCAGCGATTCCGCGGAAGATATTGCCGCCACCCACAACCAGGCAGAGTTCGTGGCCGGCTTCCTTGGCCGCTGCGATTTCTCCAGCCATGCTGGCTACTGTTGCCGGGTCAATGCCGAATTGGCCCTGGCCCATCAACGCCTCGCCCGACAGCTTCAGCAGGATGCGATGGAAGCGAGGTCGGGGCATTCGTGGCAATTCCTCTCATCTGGCCCGGATACGCGAAGGGGCGGATGCGCTCTTACGGCGCACCCGCCCCTCTGCCAACCGCATTTCACTGCAGCAAGCTGCGCTGATTAGGCGACCGGCTCGTCCTTCTTGACGCCGGCGGCGGCGGCTACTTCGGCCGCGAAGTCGCTCTCGGCCTTCTCGATGCCTTCGCCAAGCTGGAAGCGCTCGAACGCCTTCAAGGTGATCGGCGAACCGGCGTCCTTGCCCGCCTGGGCTACGACGTCGGCGACCGGGGTCTTGTTGTCGATTACGAAAAGCTGGCTGAGCAGAGCATTTTCCTTGCGGAACTTTGCAATGCCGCCCTCAACCATCTTCTCGACGATGTTGGCCGGCTTGCCGCTTTCCTTGGCCTTTTCGGTTGCGATTGCGCGCTCGCGCTCAACCAGCGCCGGATCGAGACCCTCGGCGTCAAGCGCCAGCGGATTGGCCGCGGCAATGTGCATCGCGATCTGCTTACCCAGCGCTTGCAGCGTCTCTGCCGGAGCACCGCTCTCCAGCGCGACCAGCACGCCGATCTTGCCCATGCCGGGAGCAACCGAATTGTGGACATAGCTGACCACGGCGCCTTCAGCGACCTCTAGCACCGCGGTGCGCCGCAGCGACTGGTTCTCGCCAATGGTGGCGATGTTGTCGGTCAGCTTCTCTTCGACGGTTCCGCCGGTCGGATAGGCGGCGCCCTTCAACGCCTCGACGTCGCCGCCGGTACTCAGCGCCAGCTGTGAGACATTGCGGACAAATTCCTGGAATTGCTCGTTCTTGGCGACGAAGTCGGTTTCAGAGTTGACCTCGACCACAGCGCCCTTGGCACCCTCGACCGCGACGCCAACAAGGCCTTCGGCAGCAGTGCGGCCGGCCTTCTTCGCGGCGGCGGCGAGGCCCTTGGCACGCAGCCAGTCGACCGACGCTTCCATTTCGCCCTGGTTCTCTGCCAGCGCCTTCTTGCAATCCATCATGCCGGCGCCCGTGCGCTCGCGCAGTTCCTTCACCGAAGCGGCGGTGATCTCAGCCATGATTCAAACCTCCAAAATGGGAAAATGGGGCGCGTCGCGGGATATTTCACCCCCGCGACGCGCCCCGAATATTGGTCGCGAAGGGCTTAAGCCTCGAGCGCGGCTTCCGCCGGCGGCTCGGCCATCGCACCGATGTCCTCGCCTCGCGCTGCAGCGCCGCCGGTTTTGCCAGCGTTCGCGGCATTGGCGATCGCCTCGCAATAAAGGCGGATTGCGCGGCTGGCGTCGTCGTTGCCCGGAACCGGGAATGCGATGCCCTGCGGGTTCGAGTTGGAATCGAGGATGGCAATGACCGGGATGCCCAAAACATTGGCTTCCTTGATCGCCAGCTCTTCCTTGTTGGTGTCGATGACGAACATCACGTCGGGAAGGCCGCCCATGTCGCGAATACCGCCCAGGCTGTTCTCCAGCTTGTCGCGCTCGCGCGTAAGCTGGAGCACTTCCTTCTTGGTTAGTCCGGCGGTGTCACCCGACAGCTGCTCCTCAAGGCTCTTGAAGCGCTTGATCGAGTTGGAAATGGTCTTCCAGTTGGTCAGCATGCCGCCGAGCCAACGGTGATTGACGAAATGCTGGCCGGATGCGCGGGCGGCTTCGGCCACCGCGTCCTGGGCCTGGCGCTTGGTGCCGACAAACAGGACCTTACCGCCACGGGCAACTGTCTGCTGCACGAAGTCGAGCGCACGAGCGAACAGCGGAACGCTTTGCGACAGGTCGATAATGTGGACCCCGTTGCGGTCGCCGAACAGGTACGGCTTCATCCGCGGGTTCCAACGGTGGGTCTGGTGGCCGAAATGTGCGCCGGCCTCGAGCAATTGCTGCATGGTGACGACGGTAGTCGCCATAGGGATATCTCCTTGCGGTTATGCCTCGGCGGATCCGAGTAACCGGGCTTTCGTCCGGCACCGCTATGATTGAACCCGCCTGTGGGATGGCGCGGCCCCTAGCCGATGAAGCCTGTCATTTCAAGCGCTTCGGCCAAATGAGAACATAAAAGGAACGATATCGCTTGACAGAGATAGAACATTTATAGAACATCGTGCGAATTGAACCGATTGCTGGCCATTTTGGAACCTCACCGGTCCGGATGTGTTCAGCGGCAACACGGAAGGAACGCTGATGCTCGCAGCCCTTGCTACCTTGGCCTTGTTCGGATTTGCCCTGGCGATGCTTGCCGAAATGCTTCGCCGTGACGGGCGGAAAATCCTAGCAGCGCTCCAGGGACGTTCCTGGATTTCCCAGCCGCAAAGCCCGCGTCCAATGACAGTGCGCTTCAGCCACCGCTATCCGGCTATTCAGCCGTTGCGGGCACCGCCTTTGCTGCGCGCCGCTGCTTGACCCTTGCATAGCCGGCAATGCTGAATGGCAGCAGGGCAAGGTAAAGGACGGAAACCGCCAGCAGCGTCCACCAAGGTTCATTCAGCAGCGCTGCACCAAGCAGTGCGACTCCCGCGAGCGCGCTTAATCGCCAGCCGCGACGGATTCGGATCGAAGACCAGGTATAGGTCGGCACGCTACTGATCATCATCAGGGCAATGAACAACGTCCATGGCAGGACCAGCGCCCAGCTGCGGAAGGCGTCGTTGCCGCTGATCAGCCATAAGTACATCGGCACGAAGGTGAGCCCGGCCCCGACCGGCGCCGGCACGCCGGTATTGAATCCGGCCGACTTGTGCGGCTGATCGTCCATATCGATCCGCGCATTGAATCGGGCCAGGCGAAGCGCGCAGCAAACTGCCAGCGCAAGCGCGGCTATCCAGCCGAACCGGGGCGCATCCTTCAACGACCAGAGAAAGATAATCAGCGCCGGGGCTGTGCCGAACGCGATATTGTCCGACAGGCTATCGAGCTCGGCTCCGAACCTGCTCTGCGCCCTTAACAATCGTGCGATGCGGCCATCAAATCCGTCCAGAACCCCGGCGCCGACAATACAGGCCAACGCCTGTGGCCAATCGCCGGTGATTCCAAACCGGACACCGGTTAGGCCGAAGCATAAGGCCAGCGCGGTTATCGCGTTGGGCGCAAATGCCCTGATGGGAAGTCCGTGGCGCTCCGCCTGGGAGGTCATTGGCTGATGCCGAGACGCTGCGGATCGACGCCGATTTCACCGATAACGGTCTCTCCGGCGATAGCCCGTTGGCCCAGCAGCACCTGCGAACCCGTGCCGGCGGGCAAATAGACGTCTACCCGGCTGCCGAAACGGATCAGGCCAATGCGTTCGCCAGCCTCCACCCGATCGCCCTCCTTGACGAACGACAGGATTCGCCGTGCGACTAGGCCGGCGATCTGGGTAAAGCCGATTTTCAACCCATCCTCGCGCTCGACAAGGAAATGCTGCCGCTCATTGTCCTCGCTGGCCTTGTCGAGGTCGGCGTTCAAGAATTTGCCAGGGACATAGGCGATCCGCCTCACGGTCCCCGAGATTGGCGATCGATTGATGTGGACGTCGAACACGCTCATGAAAATCGATACGCGAGTATATTCGCCCGCAAGGCCACCCTCGCCCGCCAGCTCCAGCGGAGCGGTGACGCGGCTGATCATCGTCACCAGACCGTCGGCTGGGGCGACGATCAGCTTGGGATCTGCCGGCGTGGTCCGGATCGGATCGCGAAAGAAGGCAGCGACCCAGATCGTCAGACCGATCAGCAACCAGCCAAGGAAATGATTGAGCAAGCTGTACGTAGCCAGCGCGGCAAACGCAGCGATCAAAGTGTATTTTCGCCCCTCCGGGTGAACCGACGGGAAACGCCATTTGACGGTCGTCAGGTGGCTGTTGGGCTTATCGATCTCGGGCATGCCAAGTCCCTTAGGGGCAAGCCGCCCCCCCCGCAATCGCCCAGAGTTGCCTATCACCGCCTGCTTGCCTAAGGCGCGCCGCGACCCTCCAAATTCCCGCAAGGCAAGAAGACATGGCCAAGATCAAGGTGAAGAACCCGGTCGTCGAGCTCGACGGCGACGAAATGACTCGCATCATTTGGCAATGGATCCGCGAACGGCTGATCCTGCCCTATCTCGATATCGACCTGAAGTATTTCGACTTGGGTATCGAAAAGCGCGACGAGACCGAAGACCGTATTACCGTCGAGGCGGCGGAGGCGATCAGCAAATATGGCGTCGGCGTCAAGTGCGCGACAATCACTCCGGACGAGGCACGGGTCGAGGAATTTGGCCTCAAAAAAATGTGGAAGTCGCCTAACGGGACTATTCGCAATATCCTTGGCGGCGTCGTTTTCCGCGAACCGATCGTCATATCGAACATCCCGCGTCTCATCCCGGGCTGGACCGACCCGATCGTCGTCGGCCGTCATGCCTTCGGCGACCAATATAAGGCGACCGATTTCAAGGTGCCGGGCAAGGGCAAGCTGACCATCAAATGGGTTGGTGAGAATGGCGAGGAGATCGAGCATGAGGTGTTCGACTTCCCGTCGGCCGGAGTCGCCATGGGGATGTACAACCTTGACGATTCGATCCGCGATTTCGCGCGGGCCAGCCTGAACTACGGCCTGCAGCGCAAGTGGCCGGTGTATCTGTCGACCAAGAATACCATCCTCAAGGCCTATGACGGCCGGTTCAAGGATATCTTCCAGGAGGTATTCGATGCCGAGTTCAAGGCTGCGTTCGATAAGGTCGGCATCGAATATCAGCACCGCCTGATCGACGACATGGTCGCCAGCGCGCTCAAATGGAGCGGCAAGTTCGTCTGGGCCTGCAAGAATTACGACGGCGACGTCCAGTCGGACCAGGTCGCCCAGGGCTTTGGCTCATTGGGCCTGATGACGTCGGTGCTGATGAGCCCCGATGGAAAGACCATCGAGGCAGAGGCAGCTCACGGTACCGTCACTCGCCACTACCGCATGCACCAGCAGGGCAAGGCCACGTCGACCAACCCGATCGCATCGATCTTTGCCTGGACCGGGGGCCTCAAGTTCCGCGGCAAGTTCGACGACACGCCCGAAGTGGTCCGCTTTGCCGAAACGCTCGAGCGAGTCTGTGTCGAAACGGTCGAGAGCGGCAAGATGACCAAGGACCTCGCCATCCTCGTCGGCCCCGACCAGGCGTGGATGACCACTGAGCAATTCTTCGAGGCGATCCGCGAGAATCTGGAAGCGGCAATGGCCGCCGAGGCGGTCGGAGCTTAATCGACAGACGCCGCCCGCCGTGCTTGTATGAGGCATGGCGGGCGACACTCAAATTACTCCGGCACTAAGCGACGCGATCACTATTTTAGGCGCGGCGGGCATCGTCATCCCGACTTTTGCGCGCTTCAAGATTAATCCGGTAATCGGCTTCATCCTGGTAGGTATCGTCGCCGGACCCTTCGGGCTCGGTGCGCTAACCGGGCGCTACCCCGTGCTGGATTGGGTTTCGATCACCGATCCGGAGGGGATCAGGCCGTTCGCCGAGCTTGGCATCGTATTATTGCTGTTCTCGATAGGGCTCGAACTCAGCTTCCGCCGCCTGGTGGCCATGCGCAAAATGGTCTTCGGAATCGGCGCGGCAGAGATGATGTTGACCGCCGCCCTGATCGGTGGAGCGCTAATCGTCGCCAACCTGCCGCCAATCAGCGCGCTGTGGCTTGCACTGGCACTGGCCATGTCTTCGACCGCACTGGTGCTGCCGATATCGGGCACGCAAAGTCCGGTGGGACGCGCCGCGCTTGCCATGTTGCTGTTCGAAGATCTGGCGCTCGTACCCATGCTGTTCCTTATCGGCGCCGCCGGCGGAGCCGCGACGAGCAGCCTTGGCTGGATCGCTGTCGAAGGATCTGTTGTCATTATCGCAATCTTGCTGGTTGGCCGCTTTGTCCTACCCGCCTTGTTTGCCCAGGCCGCACGATCGAAGAAGCCCGAGCTATTCCTGGCCATTTCGCTGCTGGTGGTAATCCTTGCCGCCACCGTGACCCGTTCGGTCGGCCTTTCGCCAATCCTCGGCGCGCTGGTTGCTGGCCTGGTCATCGCGGAAACCGAATATCGCAACGAAGTCGAAGTGGTCATCGAACCGTTCAAGGGCCTCGCGCTTGGCGTCTTCCTGATCACGGTTGGAATGCGCATCGATGTAGGTGCCCTCCTGAACGCCTGGCCGGAACTGCTCGGGGCATTGGTGGCGGTTATTCTGGTCAAGGCGTTGGTCACCGGAGCTCTACTGAGAATGGTCGGCGCGAGACTCGGGACTGCCGCGGAGACCGGGTTGTTGATGGCCAGCCCGTCCGAAACCACGCTGATCGTCCTCGGCGCAGCAGGCGCGGTCGGCATCCTCCAGCCAGACGCCGTCGCCTTCTGGTCCGCGGCCACCGCGATTGGCCTAACAATTACCCCAATGCTCGCAAGCCTCGGGCGTTTTGCGGCGCGCAGGGTCGATCATACCACCCTGTCCGGAACGGAAATCGGGCCTTCGACGGACAAGACGATCATTTTCGGCTTCGGTCGCGTTGGCCGAATGGTTGCCAACATGCTCAATGAGCACGGCCAGCAATATCTGGCGGTCGACAGCGACATCGACGGATTTCTTGACGCAAGAAAGTCGGGTTATTCCGTACTTTACGGCGATGTATCGAGACGTGAATTGATCGAGAAGCTGGACCTTGACCAGGCAAAGGCGGTGGTGTTGACGATGGATGACCCGGCGCTGACCAAGCGAGTTGCGAAACGGCTGCGCGCGGAACACCCCTCCCTTCCGATCATCGCCCGAGCCCGCGACACCGACCACGCCGCCGCACTTTACCGCGCCGGGGTAACCGACGCGGTTCCGGAGGCGTTGGAAGCATCGCTGCAGCTATCGGAAGCTGTGCTGGTCGACATCGGCGTCGCGATGGGCCCGGTGATCGCCAGCATCCACGAAAAGCGCAGCGAACTGCGAGCCGAGATCATGGACGCAGGGCAACTGGAAGTGGAGCCTAGTTTGGGGCGGCGACGAGTGAGGGACTCTACTATTCGACAGGTGTGAACGTCAGGGTTCCCGCGGTATAAGTCCTGTGCGCGGGATTGTCCCCGGGATGGCGCTGGCCGTCGTAGACCACTACCTCCCGGAAATCGAACGGCGAGATCCCCTCCAGGCATGCAACGTTGACGCCCAGTTGGTCGGGATTCGAGCGGCGCTTGTGGTGGGTGTAAATTCCGCAATTCCGGCAGAAATGATGCTCGGCGGTGCGGGTGTTGAAGCGGTAGGTCGCGAGCTGCTCCGCGCCCTCCAGGATCGTGAAATTATCGTCCGTCGACGTCACCGCGATTGCGCCGCGCATCCGGCAGATGCTGCACGTGCATCGCCGAGCGGACGCGAAACCGAGAGGCAGGCGTGCGGTGAACTTGACTGCGCCGCAGTGGCATAAGCCGTTGAGGGTGACTGGTTCCGACGACTTCAGATCCATCAGGCCGCGACCTTCTCCAGCGCCTCGCGGACGGCCTGCAGCGCTTCCTTGGCCTTAGATCCGTCAGGCCCGCCGCCTTGCGCCATGTCGGGGCGGCCACCGCCGCCCTGCCCGCCCATCGCCTCGACCGCGGCCTTGACCAGTTCGACCGCCGAAACATGACCTACAAGGTCATCGGTAACCCCGACCGCCACGCTGCCACGGCCTTCGTTAACTGCAACCAGCACGGCGACACCGCTACCCAAGCGTTGTTTCAGCCCGTCGATTTCGCCCCTGAGGCCCTTGGGGTCGAGCCCATCGACCACCTGGCCGAGGAAGGCGCGACCACCAACCTGCTCCGGACCGGCAGCTTCGGACTTCGAACCGCCACCCATAGCCAGCGCCTTTTTGGCGTCGGCCAGCTCGCGCTCCAGCTTGCGGGCATTATCGACCAGCGCGGCGACACGGGCCGGAACTTCGTCTGGCGACGCCTTCAGGGCCGAAGCGGCCTCACGCAGTTTCTCGTCGCGGGCATTGAGCCATAGCCGCGCGCCTTCTCCGGTCAACGCTTCAATTCGGCGCACCCCTGACGAAACCGCGCTCTCGGAAATAATCTTGAAAATGGCGATGTCGCCGGTGGCGGCGACGTGAGTCCCGCCGCACAGCTCGACGGAATAATAGCGGCTGTCATCCTCGCGTCCCATGCTGAGCACGCGGACCTCGTCGCCATATTTCTCCCCGAACAGGGCAAGCGCGCCTGAATTGACCGCCTCATCCGGCGTCATCAGCCGGGTCAGGACCGGCTCATTGGCGCGGATCTCGGCGTTCACATCGGCTTCGATCAGGGCGATTTCGTCGGGCGTCAGCGCTTTGGGATGTGAGAAATCGAACCGGAAGCGGTCGGGCGCTACCAAGCTGCCCTTCTGGGTGACGTGCCCGCCAAGGCGATTGCGCAGGGCAGCGTGGAGCAGGTGGGTCGCGCTGTGATTGGCGCGGGTCGCGGCCCGGCGCTCGACATCGACCTGCTGCTGCAGCACGTCACCGACATTGACCGCGCCCTTAATCACCCTGGTCTTGAGGGCGTGCAGCTTGCCCAGGGGTTTCAATGTGTCCTCAACGTTCCCCTGGAAACCAATGATCGAACTTAATTTTCCGGCATCGCCTACCTGGCCGCCGCTTTCGCCGTAGAAGGGCGTCTGGTTGAGGATGATGGTGACGGTTTCGCCCTGCTTGGCTTCCTCGACGCGGGTGCCCTCCTTGACCAGGGCGAGCACTACGCCCTCGCCCTCATGGCCCGAATAGCCGGTGAACTCGGTCGGCCCGACCTCTTCGGCAATGTCGTACCACAGCTCGTCCGAGGCCTTCTCGCCCGAGCCTTTCCAGGCAGCCCGGGCAGCGGCTTTCTGCTCGGCCATGGCGGCATCGAAGCCGGCACGATCAACGCCTAGGCCGCGGGCACGAAGCGCATCCTCGGTCAGGTCGTACGGGAATCCGTAGGTGTCGTAGAGCTTAAAGGCGGTTTCGCCGGGCAAGGTACCACCCTCGGGCATCTCGCCGGTCGCTTCGTCGAGCAATTTGAGGCCGTTGGCGAGCGTCTGGCGGAAGCGGGTTTCTTCCTGCAGCAGCGTCGCCTCGATCAACGGCTGGGCACGGACCAGGTCGGGATAGGCGGCACCCATCTCAGCGACCAGCTCGGGTACCAAGCGGTACATCAAAGGATCCTTGGCGCCGAGCAGGTGCGCGTGGCGCATTGCACGTCGCATTATGCGGCGAAGGACATAGCCCCTGCCCTCGTTCGCCGGCAGCACGCCGTCAGCGACCAAGAAACCGCTGGCCCGCAAGTGATCGGCGATTACTCGATGGCTTGCCTGCTGCTCTCCCACGGCTTTGGTCCGCGTCAGCTCCTCCGACGCCGCGATCAGGGCCTTGAAGGTGTCGGTGTCATAATTGTCGTGTACGCCCTGCATGACCGCAGCAACGCGCTCGAGGCCCATGCCGGTGTCGATGCTCTTCTTGGGCAGCTCGGAGACGATCTCTCCCGCGGCCTGCTCGAACTGCATGAACACGAGGTTCCAGATCTCGACAAACCGATCGCCGTGTTCGTCGGGTGATCCGGGCGGGCCGCCGAAGATATGATCGCCATGGTCATAAAAGATTTCGGAACATGGGCCGCACGGTCCGTCGTCGCCCATTGCCCAGAAATTATCTTTTGTGGGGATGCGGATGATGCGGCTGTCAGGCAGGCCGGAGATCTTCTGCCACAGGCCGAACGCCTCGTCGTCAGTGTGATAGACGGTGACCGTCAGCTTGTCGGCGGGAAGCTCCCAGTCGCGTGTAAGCAGGGTCCAGGCATGGTGGATCGCCTGCTCCTTGAAATAATCCCCAAACGAGAAATTCCCCAGCATTTCGAAGAAAGTATGGTGTCGCGCCGTGTAGCCCACATTATCCAGGTCGTTGTGCTTGCCCCCGGCGCGGACGCATTTCTGGCTACTTGCGGCGGTAACATAGGGTCGTGTTTCCAAGCCGGTGAAGACATTTTTGAACGGCACCATGCCGGCGTTGACGAACATCAAGGTCGGGTCGTTGTGCGGTACCAGAGGCGCGGACGGCACTCGCGCGTGTCCCTCCTTCTCGAAATAGTCGAGGAAGCCGCGGCGAATGTCGTTCGTCGATGTCATGGAATGGCAGATACGTTCCTTGCTGCAATGCGGCAAGACGTGGCGTCACCGCGACGGAGGTGGATCCCAATCGCCTGAGAGGCACGCTTCGATGCCGAAGCGAGGGCGGAAGCCGAGTTCGTGTTCGGCCAAGCTGGCGTCGTAAATGCGGTCAATCGACCGCGGAGGCGTCCAGCCTTTCACCGCCATCCTGTCGATTAAGCCGGGGCAGCGCCGCTCGATCGCCGTCGGCGCTGAATGAAGTAGTTCCTCCGCATCCTCGCGATGGAAGGGCGTCGCCGCGCTAATTACATAAGTCGCGGGAGGTCCTTTGCGATCCAATGCCAGGGCATGAGCCTCGGCCACGTCGCGACGGTCGACGCCACGATAAAGGCGATAGGTGGCCATCAGTTCCGCTGGCTCCGGAAAGCAGCGCGACATGCGCAGGCTGGTGCAAGTCAGCGAGCTTCCCGCCGACGCTACCAGCTCCTCTGCTTCCAACTTGGTCTCGTCATAAATGTCGCGCGGACGGGGGGCGACTTGCTCATCAATCCACGCTGCTCGATCGTTCGGCTCCAGCGCGTTGCCGTAGATCGAGGTCGTGCTGGTGAAGACGAAGGCCTTTGCCCCCGCGCTAATCCCAAAGTCGATAAGCCGTTCGGTCCCCTCGACGTTGGCCAGGCGAAATTCTTCATCGCTCCGGTGCCCGACGTGCGGCGCATGAAGCGCGGCGACGTGGACGATGGCATCGAGTGCACCGATTCGCCGGCCCCATTCGGCCGCATCGGTGCAATTTGCCACGATGTCGACTTGCGAGGCAGCACGAAGATCGACTCCCACTACAGCATGCTCGCCGGCCAACCGATCGACAATGGCGCTGCCAATGAGCCCGGCGGCACCGGTGACGACTATTCTCATTTTCCCTCCCTGGCCGCGATTGTCAGCCCGGACATCGCCGATTAGCAAGGCGCATGGCCAAGCGACCCAAAAGCAGCATCCCGACCTACAAGCGCCGGCGCAAGGGGCGCGGCTTTTGGGGATGGCTAGTTCGCATGTTCTTGGGCCTGTTTCTGTTCAGCATCCTTTGGGTTTTGCTTTACAGGTTCGTTCCGCCGCCGATCACTGCAACGATGCTTGGCGACTTCTTCGCCGGACGCGGGGTCGAGAAGGACTGGATGAGCCTCGACGAGATGGATCGCGACATGGTCCGGGCGGCGATCGGCGCAGAGGACAGCAAATTTTGCCAGCATAACGGGTTCGATTTCGAAGCGATCGAAGATGCGATGAAGCGCAATGCCTCGGGCGGGCGCATTCGCGGCGGATCAACCATCAGCCAGCAGACCGCAAAGAATGCCTTCCTGTGGCAGGGCGGCGGCTATCCGCGGAAAGCCGCAGAGGCCTATTTCACCTTCTTGATCGAGCACCTTTGGGGCAAGCGGCGGATCATGGAGGTCTATCTCAATATCGCCGAAACCGGCATCGGCACCTATGGCGCAAATGCGGGGTCCGAGCGCTATTTCGGCCATGACGCCAGTGCCATGTCGGCGACGGAAGCGGCACGGATCGCGGCGATATTGCCGTTGCCGAAGAAGCGCGGCGCAATTGCTCCAAAGGGCTTCACCCGCCGCTACGGCAATACCATCGCGGCACGCATCGGCCAGGTCCGCCGTGACGGGCTCGACGCCTGCGTCTATGCCAGCTCCACTGCTCCGAAGGAAAAAGCCCCGCCGCCGAGTAAGGCACCGCGTGAACTGCCTGGCGAGGAATATGAGACTGCGACTCCGCCCCCACCCGAAGCGTCGGTGGACACGACCCCGGTGGAAGAACCACCGGAGACCGTAGCGCCCACTACAAATGATTTGGTCGGGACTGAGCCTCAACCGGTCGAGGAGATGCCACAGAAGGAGCCGCCACCGGAAGGCACGCCGCCGGCCCCGCCAAGCTAACAGTAGACGCTAGCCGACCAATGCCAGTCTTGGCGGCTCCTGCGCGCTCAACTCGACCGCACCCTCGCCCAAAATTCGGGTAAGGCGGGAAGCGAGATCAGCATCAAGATTGAAGTCGCGACCAAGGAGCATCGTCGCATACCGGCCTTCGCTCACCGGCAAGATTACACGGAGGGATCCACTGCCACCCTGCTTTCCCGCGAGTTCGCGGGCAACTTCTGACAGCGACGCTGGATCTGCAATTCTCAAATGCATCCGCAGCCGCGTTTTCTTTGCCAGATTGTCCAGAGCCTCGAATCTCTTGACGGTAACGCGAGGCATATCGTCGCCCGGCCGCCGATCGAGCTCGACGGTCATCAGTCCACACGTACCTGATTTGGCCGCATTCTCGAGGTCGGCCGATGGCTCTTCGTCGAAGGCTGTAGCCTCATATTGCCCGCTTGCATCGGACAGGGTCGCAGTAAGGAACCGCCGCCCCTTTGCCGAGACCCTCCACCGTGCACCTTCGACCAGGCCCGCGAGCATCGACGTCGATCGCCCGCCGTCGACAGGCGCCGGCAAAGCCGCAACCTCGGCGAAACTGCGAACCTTGTGAGCTGTGAGCAGGTGGCGCTGCGTATCGACGGGATGAGCGGAAAAGAAAAACCCGAATGCATCGCGCTCGGCCGCCATCCGCTCCGCAAGCGTCCAGCGAGCGTCGCGCGGAAGCCGGATGGGCGCGACGCTGCTTTCGCCGCCTCCGCCAAACAGGCCATGCTGGCCGCTTGTTCTCTGGTCGTGCGCAGCCGCTGCATGAGCCAAAATTGTCTCGGCGGCAGCATGAACAGACGGGCGATCAGGTTTAAGCCTGTCGAACGCGCCTGCCGCCGCCAGGCTTTCGAGTTGGCGACGGTTAAGCAACTTGGGATCGATCCGCTCGGCGAAATCGTCCAGGTTCTTGTACGGACCGTTCGCTTCACGCTCTACAACCAGCGCTTCCATCGCCTTTTCGCCGACCCCCTTTAGCGCGCCCAGAGCATAGCGGACCTTGCCGTCCTCGACGCTGAAGTCTGCGCGTGACTTATTGACGTCAGGCGGAAGGCACTCGACCCCGCTGCGGCGAATATCCTCGACGAACAGCGACAGCTTGTCGGTCTGCGCCATGTCGAAGCTCATCGACGCCGCGAAAAACTCGGCCGGGTGATGGGCCTTCAGCCAAGCGGTGTGATAGGCAACCAGCGCATAGGCTGCGGCGTGGCTCTTATTGAAGCCATAGCCGGCGAATTTGTCGATCAAATCGAACAGCTCGTTGGCCTTGAGCGCGTCGATATTATTTGCCGCGCAGCCCTCGATGAAGCGAGCGCGCTGGGCGTCCATCTCCGCCTGGATCTTCTTGCCCATCGCGCGGCGCAGTAGGTCCGCTTCGCCAAGCGAATAGCCCGCCAACACCTTGGCGGCTTCCATCACCTGTTCCTGGTAGACGAAAATTCCGTAGGTTTCCTTGAGAACCGACTCAAGCATCGGGTGCGGATAGGCGATCTGCACCCGGCCGTTCTTGCGGTCGCCGAACAGCGGAATATTGTCCATCGGTCCGGGACGGTACAGCGACACGAGCGCGATGATATCGCCGAAGCTGGTGGGCCGGACCGCGGCGAGCGTCCGACGCATGCCTTCCGATTCCAACTGGAAGACACCGACGGTGTCGCCGCGCTGGAGCAGTTCATAGACTGCCGGGTCGTCCCAGTGCAGCCTTGCGAAATCGACTTCGATCCCGCGCTGTCGGAGCAGGCGCTGGCCCTCCTTGAGCACCGACAGTGTCTTGAGTCCAAGGAAGTCGAACTTCACCAGGCCCGCGCCCTCGACATATTTCATGTCGAACTGGGTCACCGGCATGTCGGAACGGGGATCGCGATAGAGCGGTACCAGTTCGTGAAGAGGGCGGTCACCGATCACCACGCCGGCGGCATGGGTCGACGAGTGGCGCGGCAGACCCTCGAGCTTCATCGCCAGGTCCAGTAGCCGCCTCACATCCGGATCGGAGCGATACTCCTTCGCCAACTCGGCAACGCCATTGAGACTGCGTTCGAGCGTCCACGGGTCGGTCGGGTGGTTAGGGATCAGCTTAGCCAGCCGGTCGACCTGGCCATAACTCATCTGCAGAACTCGGCCGGTGTCCTTGAGCACCGCCCGCGCCTTCAGCCGCCCGAAGGTGATAATCTGCGCCACCCTGTCACGCCCATATTTCTGCTGAACGTACTGGATGACCTTGTCGCGGTGGGTTTCGCAGAAATCGATGTCGAAGTCGGGCATCGACACGCGCTCGGGATTGAGGAAGCGCTCGAATAGCAGGTTCAGCTCTATCGGGTCGAGGTCGGTGATGGTCAGCGCCCATGCGACCACGCTACCCGCGCCGGACCCACGTCCGGGGCCGACCGGGATGTCGTTCGCCTTGGCCCACTGGATGAAGTCGGCGACAATCAGGAAGTAGCCCGCAAAGCCCATTCGGGTGATGACATCGATTTCGAAGTCGAGGCGTTCGCGATAGGCGGGCTTTTCCACTTCCGCCTTGCCTTCGAGGCGACGTTCCAATCCCGCATGAGCCTCGCGCCGCAGTGTCTCGTCCTCATCATCGCTGAGGCGTGGGAGGATCGGCCTACGCTGCGGCGCGGCGACGGCGCAGCGCTGGGCTATGACGGCCGTATTGGCGATCGCCTCGGGAATATCGGCGAACAGCTGCTCCATCGTCTCTGCCGGCTTCAGCCAGGCTTCGGGAGATGAAGTCTTGCGCTCATTATTTTCAACATAGGTCGAGCCGGCAATGCACAGCATCGCATCATGGGCGGCGTGGAAGCCGGGTTCCGAATAATGGGCCGGATTTGTGGCGACCAACGGTAGATCGAGGGCGTAGGCAAGGTCGATCAACTGGCTCTCTGCTGCCTCTTCGATGGGATCGCCGCGGCGCGACAATTCGATGTACAGTCGATCAGGGAAGAGTGTTTTCAGCTGCCCGGCATAGGTACCCGCCTTGTCGGCCTGCCCATCAGCAAACAGTCGAGCCAGTGCCCCCTCCCCGCCCGCGGTCAGCACGATCAGACCATCAGTCGCGCCGCGAAGCGCTTCGAACGCGACGTGCGGTTCCTGCTGGATTGGGCGGTCGAGGTGCGCGGAGGAAACGAGGCGGCAGAGATTGTGATAGCCCGTTTCGTCCTGGGCTAGCAGCGCAAGCCAATCGAGCGTCCCCGCAGGACCGATGTCAATCGACCGCGCCACCGCCAGCATTGCGCCGACGATTGGCTGAACTCCCTCCGCCATGCAGGCCTCGCCGAACGGCATCGCTGCATAAAGGCCATTGCGGTCAACAAGCGCGACGGCGGGAAATCCAAGCTTCCTGGCCTGCTTGGCAATCGCCTTTGGCTCAATCGCCCCTTCCAGCATGGTGAAGCAGGAAAAAACGCGCAGCGGAACATACGGGCCGGACATTGTCCGACTATGGGGAAAGCGGCCGCGAGTCGCTAGCGCCTGCGCGACTTATCCCCAGATTTGCATCAGGGCGCGGGCTTCGGCCTTGGATGATATGTGAAGTCGAAATTGTTCGACCAGCTAAGCCCGTGATCGGTCGACTGCTCGCCATGCTGGCGAACCGATCCGTCCTCATTTTTTGAATAGGTCATGCGGATGAGCGCGTCCTGGCCGGGACCATTGACGCCTTTCCAAAATCCCAGGAGGACCATTTTGCCGTTGGTATAGCCGCCTGCAAATTCCACTCTCGAATTGCTGGAATCAATCCATGTTTGGTGCCAGCGGCCATCCTCCGCCACATAGTTGTTTAGACTGCCGCCAGGCGTTCCTTTCAACGGCATCCAGTTTTCGCGGATCGCACAACCGCCATAGAGTTTCTCTATCAAGCTATTTGCCACCGTGTTTGGCTTGCCGGTCGGAGTCACGACCCACTCTCCGACCCAAAAATCAAACTGGCGATGCTCGGGCCCTGCGCAGGGAGACTGCGAAGCCTGTGCTGGCTGGGAAGCCGCCTGGGCAAGCAGTAACAGAAGGGATATCATGCTTTTCTCCCTCTGCGGAGCAGCTGCTACAGCAGTGCCTCGATATCTCTCGTAAGCTCTTCGGGCTTAGTCTGTGGGGCATAGCGCTTGAGGACCTTGCCAGAGCGGTCGACCAGGAATTTCGTGAAATTCCACTTGATGGCCCTGCTGCCGAGCAGGCCCGGTGCCTCGTCCTTCAAGCGTTGGTAGATTGGCGCGGTATCGTCGCCATTGACGTCAATCTTGCCCATTACGGGGAAGCTGACGTCGTAGGTGAGCTTGCAAAAATTGGCGATTTCTTCGGCATTGCCGGGTTCCTGGGCACCGAACTGGTTGCAGGGAAATCCGAGCACGGTGAACCCCTGGTCCCCGTAGCGCCGCTGCAGTGCCTCCAACCCCTCATATTGCGGAGTAAAGCCGCATTTGGATGCGACATTGACGATCAGCATCACCTCGCCCTTGTGCGATGAAAGATCGGTGGTCGATCCGTCGGCGGCCTTGATCGGGATGGTGGTGAAGTCGGTCATTCCAGCACTCCTTCGTGCAACCTTACCACCCTGTCCATCTTCGCTGCGAGGCGCTCATTGTGCGTGGCGACCAGCGCAGCGCTGCCCTCGCCGCGGACCAGTGCCAGGAATTCACCCAGCACCCGGTCAGCCGTCGCCTCGTCAAGGTTGCCGGTTGGCTCGTCGGCCAGCACGAGCGGCGGGCGATTGGCGAGCGCCCGGGCAACCGCGACGCGCTGCTGCTCCCCGCCCGACAGCTTGGACGGGCGATGGTCGAGGCGCTGGGACAGTCCGAGCTTGCCAAGCAATGACTCTGCGCGAGTTCGGGCGTCAGCTGGGTCAACGCCATGGATGATCTGAGGCAGCATCACATTTTCGCGTGCATCAAAATCGGGCAGCAGATGATGGAACTGATAGACGAAGCCCAACGTGTCGCGCCGAAGAGCGGTGCGCCCATCGTCATCGAGCGATGCCGCTTCCTGGCCTGCGATGCGAATCGAGCCTTCGAATCCTCCTTCGAGTAGCCCAACCGCCTGGAGCAGCGTCGACTTGCCCGAACCGGATGGGCCCAGCAAAGCCACTATCTCGCCCGGCTGCACCGCGAGATCGACGCCGCGCAGCACCTCGATGGTGACATCGGCCTGGATGAAACTGCGCTTAAGGTCGCGCGTCTGGAGGACCGGTTCACTCATAGCGCAGCACCTGGACCGGGTCCGTGTTGGCCGCATTGCGCGCCGGGAACAGCGTGGCGACATATGTCAGTACCAAGGTCACGGTTACGATTGCCGCGACTTCGAACGGGTCCGTCCGCGACGGCAGCTCAGTCAGGAAGCGAACCGAGGGATCCCACAGATTCTGGCCCGTGATCAGCTGGATGAAGTCGACCACGCCCTGACGGAAAAAGAGGAAGATCGCCCCGATCAACGCCCCGATGGCGATGCCGATAAGGCCGATTGTGAGACCTACGGTCATGAAGATTTTGAGCATCGAGCGCCGGCTGGCGCCCATCGTTCGGAGGATGGCAATGTCGCGCGTTTTGGCACGGACAAGCATGATCAACGACGAGGCGATGTTGAAGGCCGCCACCAGGATGATGATGCACAACACGACGAACATGGCGATCCGCTCGACCTCCAGCGCCTCAAACAACGCCGAGTTCATCTGCCGCCAGTCGACGATGATGCCCTTACTCTGAACTAACGGCTGGAGGGGTGCGAGCGTCGGGCCAACCCGATCGGGATCGTCGACCTGCACTTCGACCATACCGACCTGGTCGCCGAGCATCAGCAGCGTTTGCGCGTCCTGCATCGGCATGATGACGAATGCCTTGTCATATTCGAAAATACCGACCTCAAAGATCGCTCCAACGGTATAAGTAACGATCCTCGGCACCGTGCCGACCGGGGTCGAGCGGCCTTCCGGGCTGATCAGCGAAATTTCGCTGCCGGGAAAGGCGCCCAGTGTTTCCGCCAGCCGAGCGCCTATGGCAACACGTCCGCTGCCCGGCGTAATATTGCGCAGGTCTCCGGAAACGACTTTGCCGTTGAGGACCGGATTTTCCCGGATGTCCTTCAGCGTGTTGCCGCGAACCAGCACGCCTTCGACCCTGCCGTTCGCCGAAGCCATCAAAGGCTGCTCGATCAGCGGCGTCGCCGACCGGACACCGGGGGTCTTGCGGGCCGCTTCGACAACCTGCTCCCAGTTCGCCAGGCGGCCGTCATAACCCTGGATAATGGCGTGGCCATTCAGGCCGACGATCTTGTCGAACAGTTCCGCCCGGAAGCCATTCATGACGCTCATCACGATGATCAACGCCGCAACGCCTAGCGCGACTGCGCCAACCGAGAAGCCTGCCACAACGAAAATGAACCGCTCACCTTTGATCGGAACGAGATATCGCTTGGCGATCATTTTCTCATAAGCGTTGAGGATCATGCGGTTAGTCGCTCAAGCGCAGATTCGATCGAAAGTTCCTGCTTTTCCCCCGTGCGGCGATTTTTGAGCTCTACGACACCTGCGGCAAGGCCGCGCGGCCCGATGATCAGCTGCCATGGCAGGCCAATCAGGTCCATGGAGCCCAACTTCACCCCGCCCCGCTCGTCGCGGTCGTCATAAAGAGTTTCGATGCCAGCGACGGTCAATTTCGCATAGATTTCGTCGGCCGCCTTGACCGATGCCTCGTCGTCGCCGCGCATCGTGACCAGCCCGACCTTCCACGGGGCCACAGCCTCGGGCCAGATGATGCCATTATCGTCGTGGCTGGCCTCGATGATCGCTCCGACCAGACGCGACACGCCGATCCCGTAGCTGCCCATTTCAGGCGTTACCATCGATCCGTCGGGGCCCGAGACCTTCAGGCCCATCGAATTCGAATATTTGGTACCGAAGTAGAAGATGTGGCCAACCTCGATCCCGCGGCCCTGGCGTTGACGCTCAGAAGCCACCTCGGCCCATCGCGCCTCGTCATGGGTCTCGTCAGTCGCCGAATATGTCGAGCTAACCTGCTCGAATAAGGCCTCCAGCCCCGCCGCGTCGTCGTAGCTTAGGTCCGCCTGGCTCCAGTCGAATTCCTCGAACTTGGAATCGTAGAACACTTCGCTCTCGCCGGTCGGGGCCAAAACGATAAATTCGTGGCTCAGGTCTCCACCGATGGGGCCAGATGCCGCCTTCATGGGTACCGCGCGAATGCCCATCCGCTGGAACGTCCGAAGATAGGCCAGCAACTGAGTATAGTAGCTGAGCCGCGCTCCTGCCTCGTCGAGGTCGAAGCTGTATGCGTCCTTCATCAGGAATTCGCGGCCGCGCATCACGCCGAACCGCGGGCGAACCTCATCCCGAAATTTCCACTGGATGTGATAGAGGGTCCGCGGCAGGTCGCGATAGCTCTTGACGTCACCCTTGAAGATCTCGGTGATCATCTCTTCGTTGGTCGGCCCATATAGCATATCGCGGTCGTGCCGGTCCTTGATGCGCAACATCTCCGGCCCATAGGCGTCATAGCGGCCCGATTGGCGCCACAGATCGGCCGACTGGAGAGTCGGCATCAGCAATTCAATCGCCCCTGCCCGGTCCTGCTCCTCGCGCACGATCTGCTCGATCTTACTCAGGACGCGCCAGCCGATCGGCAACCATGCATAAATGCCTGCGGCAGTCTGGCGCACCAGCCCTGCCTGCAGCATCAGCTTGTGGCTGACAATCTGCGCGTCCGAAGGGCTTTCCTTCATGACCGGGAGGAAGGATCGGGAGACACGCAAGTGAGGGAACTTTCCGATAAAGTGAGGCAGGAATTGAGCGCTGTCCTAGTCAGCGGCCCTCATGAAGGCAATCGCCGGCAGTGATGTGGCACGACAGTCACAGCTTAACAAAGAATGTGTCGTTCATGTGCGTTTGGGCGTGACAAGCGCCGTTTGGCGGGCGTAGCGCTTCCTCCCACGGACGAGGTCGTCAGGCCGGAAGTCCGGGGAGGAGCCGACGCCTGTCAGGGGGCAAAGGCGCTTCAGAACTTCCAAGGGGGCTGACGAGCAATCGTCACGCAAGGACGCCCGGGCTTCTAGCCCGGGCGTTTTTGTTTATGCGCGGTCGATTTTGCCCAATGCCGCCACGAGCTGCTCGATATCCGCCTCCGTGACATGGAGATGCGGCGCGATTCGGATTGCATCGCCCCTTCGGCTGACGTGCACACCGTTGGCTGCAAGACTTTGAACGGTATCGGCCGGTGCACCGGGCGGCAAGCTGACGCCCAGGATATGACCGCAACGAAAGTCACGAGACAGCACGCCGAATCCGAGCGGCTCGATCCGCTCGATGATTCGCTGGTTGGTCTGGCAAATCAGTTCGAAAACATTACGGATATCCCATTCGCGGAGCTGCTCGAGCGCGGCAATCGCGCCGGGAAGTATGGTGGTTACACAGGTTTCGCCGACATCGAAGCGACGAGCCCCGGGCCGATATTCGTCGCAATATTCGACCAATCGCGCGAAATCCCCGGCATTTGCCCGCACCAACCAGGTCTCCTCGAGAGGCCGCCCGCCATGCCACTGCGGCGCGACATACATGAAGCTGAAGCCATATGGGCAAAGAAGCCACTTGTAGCCGGCTGCCACCATGAAGTCCGGCTGCACCGCTGCCAGGTCGAATGGCACCGTGCCCAGCGATTGCGTCAGATCGAGGACAAGTGCGGTGCCGAGCCGGCGGCAGGTTTCGCCAATCGCCGCCAGATCAATCCTTGCGCCATCCGTCCAGTGAGCTGCCGAGAGCGATGCAACGCGTGCGGAGGTGTCCAGGCTGGCGAGTATGGCCGACGTCCAGTCCCCGTTGGGCGGAGTGGGCACGGTCCTTATTTCCGCCCCACTTTCTGCCGCGACGCGCCGCCATGCCAGGACGTTCGACGGGAACTCCTGCGCCATCAACAAAATATGGTCGCCTGCGCGCAACGTGGGTTCGAGGATCCGCGCGGCGGTGCTGATGCCATAGCTGGCGGCCGGGACGATTGCGTAATGGTCCGCCGCTCCACCGAACAGGTCGGCGCAGGTCAGGCGGAGCGTCTCCGCATCTTCGAAGAAATTTGCGGACGCGCGCTCCCATGGGCGCGATTTCGCCCGCGCCGCCTTCTCCAGAGCCTCTCGCGATCGGCGCAAAAGCGGCGAATTATAGGCGGTGTTGAAGTAGGCGATCCCGTCGGGCACCTCGAACAGGTCGCGATATTGGCCTATTTTCATGGTGCGGCGCCCTACGCCCGAGCAATGGCATTGGCCATGGCCAGTTGGGCGGCAGTGGCATGGGACAGAAAATGGTAGCGGAGGAGGGACTTGAACCCCCGACACGCGGATTATGATTCCGCTGCTCTAACCAGCTGAGCTACTCCGCCCCGTATAGGCATGGCCCGATGGGCGCGGGCGAGCCTATAGGTAGCAAGTATTTAAGCGTCAACAAGAGGTGGAACCCACCACCCCCAACCTCGTTCAGTCCGAGGAATGGAGAGCTCGACCCGATGGAACCATTGACCCCCCTCGAAACGCTATGCCGCATCATCCTTCGCGCGAAAGAATATGAGGCACAGGTCCCGACCGATTATGACGGCGGCGAAGCGCCGGAAAATGTCGATGATGAGGGTCATGAGACACTTTCGGTCCTGGACGACGCCATCAACACCAGCGTTGAGGAAGAGTTGATCGCATCGCTCGAAGACCTCGCCGAGGACCAGCAGGCCGAGCTGCTAGCCTTCGCCTGGGTCGGCCAGGGGACCTATGAAGCGGCCGATTGGGACGAAGCGATCGAAGCAGCGACCGAGGAGAATAATGTCGTCGAAGAATTGATGGATATGCCAATGCTGGCCTCGGTACTCGAAGCGGGCATGGCCGCCTTCGATATCAACTGCGACGGAATCGGCGACCTCAGCTAGCGGCCTCGGAAGGGATAACGCGCCAGCGTTTCCCACGGGCCCTCCAGATAACGGTGCAGCGCCAGTCCCGCGAGACCGAGCGGCCGCGGCCGAAAATCGCGCGCAAGCTTCGCCAACAGCGCCCGCGCAATCTTCGGCGGCACCTTGTTCTGGATGGTTACATGCGGCCGCCACCCCGCCGAATCTTGCGCGCTAAGCAGTCCGTGAAAATGATCGGCAATTTCGTTGCGGATGGAGTCGAGCTCCTCCGACACGACGCGAATGGCAATTCCGCCACCGAGGTCCATCAACCCCGCCAGGGCGGCGTTCGGCGCTGGTCCTGTGGCGTGCAACGCGAGCTGGCGCCGGACCTCCTCTTCAGCTGACGGCGGCAGCGCATGGAAGAGCGTTAAATGGACCGACACCCGGTTGAGCTCCGGCGGATAATTGGCCCGTCGAAGGCCTTCCAGCCAGGCAAAATCATCTGGCGCAAATTCGGCAGTGACGATCAGCGCGCCCATGGCCAGCTGACTAAATCTCCACCTGGCTACCCAATTCGACGACGCGATTGGTCGGCAGCTTGAAGAACTCCATCGCGCTTTCGGCGTTGCGCAGCATCCAGGCGAACAATTTCTCGCGCCAGATCGCCATCCCCGGCCGTGCCGACGCGATTAGCGTTTGCCGGGCCAGGAAGAAACTGGTGTCCATCATCTTGAACTGCGGTCCGCATGCCTTGACCTGGGCCAGGGCCGAGGGAACGTCGATTTCCTCCATGAACCCATAGCGCAGGATGATCCTGAAGAAGCCAGCGCCATAATCCTTGGTTTCAATCCTGCGTTCGCCCCTGACGAAGGGAACGTCCTCGATCCGGACGGTCAGAAGCATGACACGCTCATGCAGCACTTTATTGTGCTTGAGATTGTGCAGCAATGCATGCGGTACGCCGGTCATGGAGGTCGTCATGAACACCGCCGTTCCCGGCACTCGCGCCGCGCTGGTCGCCGCGGATTTGATGAACACCTCGATCGGCAACGTCGCCTCGGCCATGCGCTCGATCATCAACTTGCGGCCCTTGGCCCAGGTTGTGAGGAAGGTGAAGGCGATGGCGCCGATCAGCAGCGGGAACCAGCCGCCAGCGGGCACCTTGAGCAGATTGGCGCTGAAATAGAGCAGGTCGATCGTGAAGAAGATCGCCAATAGGGGAATGGCTTTCCACGACGGCCACTTCCACAAGGTGAACAGGACGACCGAGATCAGGACAGTGTCGATGGCCATCGCGCCGGTGACGGCAATGCCATAGGCCGCGGCCAGGTTCGACGAGGAGCCGAACATGATCACGAGAAGGATGACCATTACCAGCAGTGCCCAGTTGATTACCGGGATATAGATCTGCCCTGCCGCATGTTCGCTGGTGTGGGTGATCCTGAGACGTGGGATGAAGCCCAGCTGGATCGCCTGTTGGGTTACTGAGAACGCGCCCGAGATTACCGCCTGGCTGGCAATAATTGTCGCCAGCGTAGCGAGGATAACAAGCGGCAAGCGCAGCATTTCGGGTGCTAGGAAGAAGAAGGGGTTCTTGACCGTCGCAAGCGCGTCAACGGGGTCTTGCGACAATAGCATTGCGCCCTGCCCCATATAGTTGAGCAGCAGCGCCGGCATGACGAAATAGAGCCAGCTGTACTTGATCGGCCGCCGACCGAAATGACCCATATCCGCGTAGAGCGCTTCAGCGCCCGTCACCGCCAGAACGACGCTTCCCATGGCGATGAATGCACGCAGGGGTTCCGAGAGATAGAATTGGACCGCATTCAACGGGTTGAACATTTCGAGGAACACGGCCGGATGCCGGACGATGTGCATTCCACCGAGGACAGCGATCGTGACGAAGTAAATCAGCATGATCGGCCCGAAAAGCGCCCCGACCTTCGCCGTTCCGCGTGCCTGGATCGCGAACAGTCCTACAAGGATGGCGATCGCGGTTGGGCGAACATAAGGCGCGAAGCCGGCCTGGACCGTTGTCAGGCCCTCCACCGCCGAAAGCACCGAGATCGCCGGTGTAATCATGCTGTCGCCATAGAACAGGGCAGTAGCAAAGACGCCGAGCATGACGATGCCCATCGTCCACTTCTTCTTTTCGCCCTCGGCTACGGTGCGATTGATCAATGCCAACAGGGCGAGGCTGCCACCCTCTCCCTTGTTGTCGGCACGCATGATGATCGTGACATATTTCAACGCCACGATGATCAGCATCGACCAGAAGATGAGACTTAGTACGCCATAGATGTGCAGCGCGTCGGGCACGAGCGTATGATGCCCGGCAAATGTCTCACGAAAGGCGTAGATCGGCGAGGTGCCGATATCTCCAAACACGATGCCCACCGCACCGACCATCAGCTTGGGAAGGGAGCCGTGGGCGTGGCCTTGGCCGCCAAAATTCTCTTCGGTCGCGACCTCGGCGGTTCCCGTGGCGGTAATGCTCATACTTTAATACAGCCCTCAGGCGCCCCTTGGCGCGGCGCGCCGCCTTAGCCCCTGATCGTTTCAGGCTCAACAGTCCGTCAACACTGAATTGGGGCTTGCTCCAAAATGCACCGGTAAAAAGGCGCTGTAATCGTCCGAGTTGAGGTCTATAGGGCCGCCACTTTACAAAATCGGAGCGAGCACATCATGCGCGTCGGAGTACCAAAGGAAATCAAGGTTCATGAATATCGCGTCGGCCTGACGCCAGCGTCAGTGGCGGAACTGGTCGCGGCGGGTCATGAGGTGTTCGTCGAGACGAAGGCCGGCACGGGGATCGACTTTTCCGACGCTGCCTATGAGAAGGTAGGTGCCAAGATCCTGCCGACAGCGGCCGACGTGTTCGCGCAGAGCGACATGATCGTGAAGGTGAAGGAGCCACAGCCCCAGGAAATCGCGATGCTCGAGCCGCGGCACATCCTGTTTACCTACCTCCACCTCGCTGCGGACAAGGCCCAGGCCGAAGGACTGATGAAGTCAGGTGCGACCTGCATCGCCTATGAAACCGTTACGTCTCGTTCCGGCGCACTGCCGCTGCTCAAGCCAATGTCGGAAGTTGCGGGCCGGATGTCGGTCCAGGTTGGCGCTCATTATCTTGAAAAAGAACAGGGTGGCCGGGGCGTTCTGCTCGGCGGCGTTCCCGGCGTGGCGCCGGCCAAGGTTGCAATTCTCGGCGGCGGCGTCGCGGGCGTCAATGCAGCGCAGATGGCGACTGGCATGCGTGCCGACGTTACTATTTATGACATCAACAATGATCGGCTGGCAGAGCTGGACATGTTCTTTTCCAGCCAGATCAAGACTGCCTTCGCTTCCAAGGCCGCGATCGCCCAGGCAGTGACGGAAGCCGAACTGGTCATAGGCGCGGTGCTGGTGCCGGGCGCCGCTGCTCCCAAGCTTGTCACACGTGACATGCTTAAGACGATGAAGCGGGGTTCGGTGCTGGTAGACATCGCCATCGACCAGGGCGGCTGCTTCGAGACTTCGAAGCCGACCACTCATGACCATCCCGTCTACGAGATCGACGGCGTGATCCATTATTGCGTTGCCAACATGCCCGGGGCTGTTGCCCGCACGTCAACCTTCGCACTCAACAACGCCACCCTTCCTTTCGCGCTGAAGCTCGCAAATATGGGGGCCGAAGCGGCGATGGCCGAAGACGCGCATCTGGCCAACGGGCTCAATGTGTCGGGCGGCAAGATTCGGCATGAGGCGGTGGCCGAGGCGCTCGACCTGGCCTACGAGCCGGCCTGAACTTTCTCGGGGGGTGGTGACTTGGTCGCCGCCCCTCTCGTCATTAATAGCAGGCCGTCTTCAACCATCGGACGCCAGCTGGCATTTGCTGGGGCGTTGGCCAAGACCTGGCTCCACAGTCGGATGGCCTCATCGGGATTGCCTGAGCGAGCTTCGGCCAGCCCTAGAAAAAAGGGCGGCGCCGGATAACCTGGTGCAAGCTGCGCTGCCCGCACATAAGCATAACGGGCCGCAGGACTGAGCGTGCGGCTGTGATCGAACAGCGCATTGCCGAGCCCTACCCACAATTTATAGTCGCCCGGGCTCCTTGCAATCTGAGTCCGAAGCAAATTCACCGCATCCTGGGTATTGCCACGGGATGCCAATGCGTCGGCCATATTGAGCCATGTGTCGGAATAGTCGAACTGCCCCATCAACGCTTGACGTGCGCCCGTGAGCGGCATCGACGGCAGCCGTTCAGCCGATGTGCGTGGGGTTCCGGGCAAGCCAGGGCTGCCCTGAAGCGAATAGCCGGCGCAGCCGAAAGCAACGGCGGCACCCGCGAGCGTCAGCATCGGCCCACGCAGCTTCAATAGCCACAGCAGTGCGGCAGTTAGCAGCGCCAACAAGGCAAGCCAGGCGAAACCCATCAGCTGCGCCTCCTCACCATCCGCTTGCGCAGCAGCCAGGCGCCGGCCAGCAAGAAGATCAGTGGGGCTGCCCAAAGCGGCCAGGTGACTGGCTCAACCGGCGGACGATAGCTGACCCAATTGCCATAGCGCGCGATCAGCCAGCGACGGACCGTCTCCGGCTTTTCTCCAGCGGCTATCCGCTGACGCACCAGGGCCCGCATGTCGCCAGCCATTTCGGCATTGCTGTCGGCAATCGACTGACCCTGGCAGACCAGGCAGCGCAATTCTTCCATCAATGCCTTGGCCTGGGCTTCCTGCCGCGGATCTGGAAGCTGTTCATTAGCCCACCGTGCAGGCGGCAGTTCGCTATCCGCCCAGGCCGGCGCAGCCACCAGCAACAGGAAGGCAAACCAGTGCTTCACTTTGCTGCCTCCCACTCCTGGACGATCATCGCCACGTCACCAGGCTCAATCGGGCCCATATGCTGGTAGCGAACGACACCGCGCCCATCGATAACGAAAGTCTCCGGTACTCCCGATGAGCCAAGCGCAAGTTGGACTTGGCTTTCCGGATCCGCGCCAATTCGGTCAAATGGGTCACCATTGCGCTCGATAAAGGCCGCGACATCCTCCGGCCGGTCTCGCACAGCGATGGCATCGATCGGCAATCCGCGGTGCTTGAGCTCGGTCAGCAATGGCGCTTCGGCAATGCATGGCACGCACCAGCTCGCAAAAACGTTGATCAGGCGGGGCCGGCCGCTTGAGAAGTCTGCCGAGGACAAGCCCTGCCTCCCCGGGATTGCGGGTGCAAGTGCGAAGGTCGGAACGGGCTGGCCAATCATCTTCGACGGAATCTTTTGGTCGGCCGGACTGCTCAACCGCCAGGCGACGGCCCCGACGAAGGCGATCAATACCAGCAGCGGCAGGAAGCGAAGAGCGCGGTTCAAGCGAAGGCCTCCTCGCCGAGTATCCGCTGGCGACGTTCTCGGGTCAGACGGCCTAGCAAAGCTAATGTGCCGCCCAGTGCAATCAATATGCCACCCAGCCAGATCAGGGTGACGAACGGCTTCCACCACAATCGCAATTGCCAGCGCCCTTGGCCGTCCTGTTCGCCCAACACCGCATAGAGCTGGCCATTCCAGCTAGTGTCGATGGCAGCCTCGTTGGTCGTCGTCGGTGGCTCGGCAAAGAAGCGGCTTTGCGGTTCGAGGATCGTCACGCCCAACCCCCGCGAAGCACGAAGTTCAGCCTCGAGCGCCGACCAGTTCGGCCCCGCCACGGGCGTCACGTCGCGGAACTCGACCAGCCAGGGCCCAATTTCGATCCGGTCGCCGAGCCGGGCAACCGCGAGCTTCTCTTCGGTGAACGCGCTGTCCGATGCCATACCGAGAATCGCAACGGCAACGCCGAAATGCGCCAGCGCCATGCCCCATACGGCAAGCGGCGTTCGGCGGAGCGATCGACCGAACAGCGGTAACAGACTTGCAGGCAGCAGGGCGGCACCTATCGACAGGCCTAGGCGAGGCAGCCAGCCGATCTGGGGCGCCAAAATGAAACTCGTGATCAATACAGCCAGCGCGACAAGCAGGCCGGGAGCGAGCCGAGGCAGGATTGGCGCCGCATCCCGTCGCCATTTGAGCTGCGGGGCGATCAGCATCAGCCCCGCGAGCAACAGCGCGAGCGGGCTGGCGACACTGTTAAAATAAGGCGCGCCGACGGACAGTTTTTCGCCCGACGATGCTTCGGCGATCAGCGGGTAAAGCGTGCCAACGAACACAATGCCGAGGATTGCCGAAAGAAGCAGGTTGTTCGCTACAAGCCCGCCTTCGCGACTGACAATCTCAAACGGCGCGCCCTCTTTCACATGTGCGATACGAACGGCGAACAGGGTCAGAGCGCCGCCGATGTAAAGTGCTAGCAGGCAGAGTATGAACGTACCCCGCGTCGGATCGACCGCAAACGCATGAACCGACGTCAGGATTCCCGAACGCACCAGGAAGGTACCGATCATCGACAGGGAAAAGGCAATCAGCGCCAACATCATCGTCCAGGCGCGAAGCCCGCCTCGCGCCGCAAGGACATTAATGCTGTGCAATAGCGCAGTCGCGGCCAGCCATGGCATCAGCGAGGCATTCTCGACCGGGTCCCAGAACCACCAGCCACCCCAACCGAGCTCGTAATAGGCCCAGTAACTACCAGCGGTGATACCAAGGGTGAGCAAAATCCAGGCGCCAAGCACCCATGGCCGCATGGCCCGAGCGATGGCTGGACCTACCTCGCTCCGAACCAGGCCGCCGACCGCAAGGCTGAACGCAACCGACAGCCCGACATAACCGAGGTAGAGAGTCGGCGGGTGAAATGCCAAGCCCGGGTCCTGAAGCAATGGATTGAGACCGCGCCCATCCAAGGGGGCCGGACTCAACCGTTCGAACGGATTTGAAGCAAACAGGAGAAATGCAAAGAAGCCCAGGGCCAACGCCGCCTGGGCACCGAGCGCCGCACTGAGGGTGCGCTCACCAAGCCGCCGTTCGAACAACGCGACGATGGCACCTGCCACGGCCAGCACTGCCACCCAAAGCAGCATTGATCCCTCATGGTTTCCCCAGGTGCCAGCAAATTTGTAAAGCCAAGGCTTCTGGCTGTGGCTGTTCTCAAAAACGAGCAGCACGCTCATGTCGCTGCGCAGAAACAAAAAGATCAGCGCGCCGAAAGCGAACAGGGTCAATAGTCCCTGGGAAAGCGCGAGCGCGCGGACGGTTGAAATGCGACGGCCCTGATCACCGCCCAGCCCGCACGCCAACGCAAGCTGCAGCGCCGCAAGTGCGGCTGCCAGCCACAAAGCGGCAAGCCCAGCTTCAGCTATCACTGGTTCGCCATTTGCGGCGGCATATAACGTTCGTCATGCTTGGCGAGGATGGTGTCGGCAATGAACAGCCCACCGGGACCGAGCCGCCCTTCGGCGACCACCCCGCTTCCTTCACGGAACAGGTCGGGTGTGATGCCGCGGTAGACGACGGCTGTTTCCGCCTTTGTGTCGCTGACCGCAAAGCGAATGGTAAGACCGTCGGGATTGCGCTTGAGCGATCCTTTGACCACCATTCCGCCGAGCCGCATTGACTTGCCAGGAGCCGTCTTTCCTGCAGCGATGTCGGATGGCGTCACGAAATAGGCCGCGCGATCCTGCAAGCCCCACATGGCAAACAAGACAGCACCGATCAGGGCAGTGACAGCCAGGATAAGCAGTACCAGACGCTGATGCTTGGGCCGAACCATCATTGTCGGCGCTTTACAGCTTCAGCATCCGATTCCGCGCCCCGCATCGACAGGAGCGATACGACGACCAGTCCGACGGTGGCCAATGTTGCCAACCCGTAGGCAGCCACGACGAAAGTCCACTGACTCATTCGGCGGCACTTCGGCGCAATCGCGCTTCAAGCTTCTGGCGGGCGAGTTCGGCGCGCATTCGCATCAGGGTCACGGCGGCAAAAATGGCAGTGAAGCCGACCATCGTCAGCGGCAACGGCCACAATAATTCGGGCGCAATCGACGAGCCTTGGGCAATACTGATCGACTGGCCTTGGTGGAGTGTACGCCACCACAGCACCGAGTAATGGATGATCGGCAGGTTGACCGCGCCCACCAGGCCGAACAGCGCCGCCATGCGCCCCTCGCCGCCCCGTTCCCTCTCGGCCGACGCGAGCGCGATGTAGCCGAGATACAGAAAGAAAAGGATGAGCATCGAAGTGAGACGCCCGTCCCATTCCCACCAAGTCCCCCAGGTTGGCCGCCCCCAGATCGAACCGGTCGCCAGGCAAAGCGCGGCAAAGACGGCGCCAACGGGCGCCAATGCGCGACCTGCAACGGCGGCAAGGGGGTGCCGCCAAACCAGCTGGCTGATCGAGGAAGCGGCGATCGACGCCCAGCCGGCCATGCCCAGCCAGGCCGCGGGAACATGGATGTAGAGAATTCGAACCGTTTCGCCTTGCAAATAGTCCGGAGGGGTAACGAACAGGCCGCCGTAGATACCGGCGGCCAGCAACAACGCGCCAACGCCAAGCAACCAGCCGGTAGCGGGCCGGGCAAGCTTCAGGAATCGAGCGGGGTTGGCATAACCGTGCATGGGTGCAGGCCGTTTAGCGGCTGGTTCGGCCCATGGGAACTACGTGCTCCCCCTTAGCCTCGCCCGATCAGCTTTTGCGCCATCGCGTCGGCAACCGAAGCGGGATCGCGGCCGGTGGCGGCGCTTTCCGCCCAGATCTGGTCTAGCCGGCCCGGGATCGCCTCGATCCGCGAGCGGACCAGGTCAGGCCCGCCATCGCCAAGATATTCGGTCGACACGTTAATGATCCCGCCGGCATTGATGACATAATCGGGAGCATAGAGAATGCCGCGAGCGTCGAGCCGCTTGCCATCCTCGGGCGTCTTGAGCTGGTTGTTTGCGCCGCCGGCTATGATCGGGGTTCTTAGCCCCGCGATCGACTCCTCAGTGAGGATCGCGCCGAGGGCGCAGGGACTGACGACGTCAGCTTCCAGAAACAGGATGTCGGTCGGCGCGACAACCGTGCCTCCGGTTTCTGCCGCCAGCTTTTCGGCCCGCGCGGCATCGACGTCGGCGATCGAGATCCTGGCACCTTCCTTGGCTGCTAGGCGGGCAACACCGCCGGCAACACTGCCCGCGCCCTGCATTGCGATGTGAAGCCCCGCAACGCTATCCTTGCCCAACGCACGCTTCACCGCGGCCTTGATGCCGAGGAACACGCCCAGTGACGTGTGAGGCCCAGGGTCGCCGCCAACCGCGCCGCCCTCGACAGGAAGGCCGGCTACGAACTTGGTCTGTTTCGAAATCTCGATCATGTCCGCGACCGACATTCCTACGTCCTCGGCGGTAACATATTTGCCGCCAAGCGAATTTACTGCGCGGCCAAATGCAGCGAGCATTTCGGGTGCCTTGGTGCGATCCTTATCGGCCAGCACAACGGCCTTGCCGCCACCCAGCGGCAGACCCGCCATAGCGTTCTTGTAGCTCATGCCGCGCGACAGGCGCAGCGCGTCCGTCAAAGCGTCCGCATCGTCGGCATAGTACCACAGGCGCGTCCCGCCCGCGGCCGGACCAAGATGGGTCGAATGCATGGCAATAATCGCGCGCAGCCCGCTTTTCTCATCGGTTACAAAATGCAGCGCTTCGTGCGCGTCGAAATCGGGATAGCCCCAAGGGGTGTTCATGGATCGCCTAACTACCTGTTTGGCCACGGAAAAATGGGGCGATCGACGGGACTTGAACCCGCGACCCCCGGTACCACAAACCGGTGCTCTAACCAACTGAGCTACGATCGCCATGAAGCGCCTTGGAAGGGGCGCGGGGGCTCCTTAAGGTCGCACGCCAAGCTTGGCAAGCGATGCGACAAAGGCATGGGTAATGGTCAATGACACAATTCGGAAGTTTGGATTCCCCGAAACGCTAGTCCGCGATTATGAGTATTGGGTACTCCTCCTCCGCCCTGCGCAAGTGACCCTGGGTTCCCTGGTGCTGGCGACGAAGGACGACGCGACCGCATTTGGCAACCTGCCGGCGGGCGCGCATGCGGAACTGGCGCGGATATCCGCGGAGGTCGAAGCGGCTTTATCAGCGGCGGTCGATTATCAGCGGATCAACTATCTAATGCTGATGATGGTCGACCCGCACGTCCATTTCCACATCATCCCTCGCTACGAAGGCTCACGCACCTTTGAAAACCTGGAAATATGGGACAAGGGTTGGCCCGGACCTCCGGACCTTAAATCTGCCGAAACGATGCCGGAAGAGGTGTTCCACAGGCTCCGCCAGAGAATCATGCAATTTTGGTTATTAACTTATTAACTATAATTGTAATTTCGTGGTATCACATATTGCTTGCGCGAGCGTAACAAGCAGAGCATCCCTCCGCGCGGGGAGAACAGAATGACGATTCGACGAGCGCGCTCGCCGGGTGAAACCGGTATGGAGCTGCGCGATATACTCTTGCGAGCTGGCCTTGCGCCAAAATACGCCGACATGCTCGAGCAAATGCCGCATAAGGTGGTCCACATTGATTCCCGCCGGCCGTTCCGTGAACCCGGCGTCGCACGCGATGAAGTGATGGTGGTGCGATCGGGAATCCTGGCCAAATTCAAAAGCGATGGCAGCGGACGACGACAGATCGTTGCGTTGCGTTTTCCAGGCGAGGGCATCCTCCCACACGAGGGCGTTGCCGATTATGGCCTGCAAGCCATAGTCCGCACCGAAATATTGATTGGCAAGGCTGATGATTTCGACGCGATCGTCGATGCCAACCCTGAGCTCGCGCGGTTTTTCTGGAGATTGGTCCAGCGCCAGAATGCCATCAGCTACGAATGGCTGGTCAATACCGGTCGCCGAGATTCGACATCCCGGGTTGCGCATCTCCTTTGCGAAACCGCTGCGCGGATGGGGATCGATGCCAGTCGGCAGCCGATGATAAACCCGTTTACCCAACAGCAGATCGCCGACATCACCGGCCAGACGTCAGTCAACGTCAACCGAGTGTTCGCCGATCTTGAGCGACAAGGGCTCATCAAGCGTCGCGGTCGTGAAATCATATTTACGGACTGGGCCGAGATGCGCCGGGTTGCGGGTTTCCAGCCTGGCTATCTGCAGTAGCAAGCCACCGGAAGGGCCATGTCAGGATGGTGGGCGCGGTAGGGATTGAACCTACGACCCCACCCGTGTGAAGGGTGTGCTCTACCACTGAGCTACGCGCCCATCCCGACGGTCGAGCGCCATTAGGCGAGCGCCCGGCCCCTGTCCAGCCGCCACGCCAGGTGCTTCTCAAATCCTACTGGACGGCGTCTTTAAGTACCTTCCCGGGACGGAATTTCGGCTGCGAAGTTGCCTTGATCTGCATCGGCTCGCCAGTGCGCGGATTGCGTCCGGTGGACGCCTTACGACGGGTCACCGAAAAATTGCCGAATCCAACCAGCCGAACCTCATCGCCGCGCTTCAGGGTCGACGTGATCACCTCAAGCATGGTTTCGACAGCGCGGCTTGCATCGTTGCGGGAGAGGCCAGCGCGATCCGCTACGTGGCCGATAAGTTCCTGCTTGTTCATGCTTTACGCTCCCGGATTGGCGCCGCGAGACTCGCAGGCCGTCAGAAACGACTAACTTAAGGCTATTTCTGCGCCCCAAGTCAAAGGGCTAGTGACGAACTGCCGCGCCTTCACCACCGACTGGCGGGTGAACGATCGGCTCAGTCGCTTGCTCGTCGGCATCGGTCCATTCGATCGGAACCATCGGCTTCGCTAGCGCCCGGGCCAAAACTTCATCGACATGACTGACCGGAATAATCTCCAGCGCTTCCTTCACTGAGGCAGGGATCTCGGCCAGATCCTTTTCATTTTCCGCAGGGATCAGCACGGTGCGGATGCCGCCACGCAACGCCGCCAGTAGTTTCTCCTTCAAACCACCGATAGGCAGTACGCGGCCACGAAGCGTCACTTCTCCCGTCATTGCGATGTCACGACGAACGGGGATCGCCGCCAGCGTCGAGATCATCGCGGTGACCATGCCAACGCCGGCCGACGGCCCGTCCTTGGGGACGGCACCTTCGGGAAGGTGGACGTGGATGTCCTTGCGGGCGAAGATTGACGGCTTCACCCCGTAGCTTGGGCTGCGCGCCTTGACGAAGCTCATCGCTGTCTGGATCGACTCCGTCATGACCTCGCCGAGCTTACCGGTAGTCTTGATCTGTCCCTTGCCGGGTACGGTCACCGCTTCGATTGTGAGCAATTCGCCACCAACCTCGGTCCAGGCAAGACCGGTAACGGCACCGATCTGATCCTCTTCTTCCCCAACGCCATAGCGGAATCGGCGAACGCCAAGAAATTCACCAACATTATCAGCGGTTAGTGCGACTGTCTCAGTTTTTGCCTCAAGAATCTGGCGGAGCGATTTGCGTGCAACCTTGGCAAGTTCGCGCTCGAGCGTACGCACGCCGGCCTCGCGCGTGTAATGCTGAATGATCGCTCGAAGGCCCTCGTCAGTGAAGACAAGTTCCCCCTCCTTCAAACCGTGCGCCTCGATTTGCTTTGGGATGAGATGTCGCTTGGCGATCTCGACTTTCTCGTCCTCGGTGTAACCCTCCAGCCGGATGATCTCCATGCGATCGAGCAATGGTTGCGGCATGTCGAGCGAGTTGGCGGTGGTGACGAACATCACATCGGATAGGTCGTAATCCAGCTCCAGATAATGATCCTGGAAGCGGCTGTTCTGTTCGGGGTCAAGCACTTCGAGCAGCGCCGAAGCGGGATCGCCGCGGAAATCCTGGCCAAGCTTGTCGATTTCGTCGAGCAGGAACAGCGGGTTGCTCGTCCCCGCTTTCTTCAGATTGGTGATGATCTTGCCCGGCAGCGACCCGATATAGGTCCTGCGATGGCCGCGGATTTCGGCTTCGTCGCGCACACCGCCTAATGACTGGCGCGCAAATTCGCGCCCCGTCGCCCTGGCAATCGAGCGGCCGAGTGAGGTTTTGCCTACGCCCGGCGGTCCGACCAGGCAGAGGATCGGTCCCTTGAGCCGGTTCGTTCGGGCCTGCACCGCCAAATATTCGACGATCCGGTCTTTGACCTTCTCCAGCCCGTAATGATCCTCATCGAGCACCCGTTGAGCTTCGGCGATGTCGCGCTTCAGTCGAGATTTCTTGCCCCATGGCAGGCCAAGCAGCACGTCGAGGTAGTTGCGCGCAACCGTCGCTTCGGCGCTCATCGGCGCCATTCCGCGCAGCTTTTTCAGCTCGGCATTGGCGCGATTGCGGGCCTCCTTGCTGAGACGCGTCTTGCGGATCTTCGCGGCAAGCTCGTTGAGGTCGTCCCCACCCTCCTCGCCTTCGTTGCCGAGCTCGCGCTGGATCGCCTTCAGTTGCTCATTCAAATAATATTCGCGCTGGGTCTTCTCCATTTGCCGCTTCACGCGGCTGCGAATCTTTTTCTCGACCTGCAGGACGCCAAGCTCGCCTTCCATGAAAGCAAACACCATCTCCAGCCGACGGGCCGGGTTAAGCTCTCCCAGCAGTGCCTGCTTGTCCGAGACCTTGATCGACAGGTTGGAAGCGACGGCGTCCGCCAGGATCGATGGATCTTCAATTTCGCCAAGCTGCATCGAAGTTTCGGCGGGCAGTCGCTTGTTGAGCTTTGCATAATTGTCGAACTGATCGATGACCGAGCGCATCAGCGCCTGGGCCTCGGGTCCCTCGGCTTCTTCTTCGTCGACTAGCTCGACCTCGGCCTGCTGGTGCCCATCGGAATCCGTCAGATTGACGAGCCGGGCTCGCTGTGCGCCCTCAACCAGCACGCGAACAGTGCCATCGGGAAGCTTTAGCATCTGCATAGCAGTGGCGATGACCCCAAGGTCGTAGAGAGCATCGCGATCGGGATCATCTTCGCTCGGGTCGAGCTGGGCGACGAGGAAAAGCTCCTTGCCCGCGGCCATTGCCGACTCAAGTGCCGCTACGGATTTTTCACGTCCGACGAACAGCGGAACGATTCGATGAGGGAAAACGACGATGTCGCGAAGGGGCAGGACTGGAAGAGTACGAGTTGTCATCGTCCATATATGGGCGGCGGGCTGCTCCAGCGCAACGGATGACTAGCCGAAAGCAACTACCCAGCCCGGACCGACATTCTGCAACGCGTGAGTGGTAGCGGCTACAGCCACGCCAGCCCAAAAGCCGCGCTGACGCCATACGACAAACAGCGTCGAGAAAATGAGGAACGGCCACCAGATGACGAGGCCCCAACCCACGGCCTCCAACGAATGGGCGATACCCCATCCACCAGCGCTAAGCAGGATCGCGGCCACGGGCGGCATGAAGCGAAGGAACAGCGACAGAAAGCCGGCCATGATCAACGTTTCGAGCAGGGGCGCGAAAACGACCAGCATGAAAAAGGCTATCGGCCCCTTCATTGGGAATTCGGGGGTCGGCAATGCGGGCGCGAAGGCCTTCGACAAAGCGGCAAGGGCAAGGCTGCCGATAATACTGAGCGCCCATCCGGTCAGGATAGCCAGCCACGCTCTCCGCGGCTCGCGCAAAGGCGCCGGCAGGAAGCGCAGGAAATTATCGTCAAACAGCCGACCGGGCTCTGGGACGGTCAGTTCTGCGCTCGCCACCTGCTAGGCCGCGTCGCCGCCCGAGGAGGCGGTCTTGTCTTTCTTGGCATAGACGCGAACCGGGTCCTTGCTCCCGCCGACCACGTCCTTGTCGATATGGACCTCGTCGACACCTTCCATCGAAGGCAGGTCGAACATGGTGTCGAGCAAAATGCCCTCAAGGATCGAGCGGAGGCCGCGGGCCCCGGTCTTGCGCTCGATGGCTTTCTTGGCGACCGCGTGCAGTGCTTCCTCGGAGAAGCCCAATTCGACATCCTCCATGTCGAACAGCTTCTGATATTGCTTAACTAGAGCATTCTTGGGCTCAATCAGGATCTTGACCAACGCCTCCTCGTCGAGATCCTCGAGCGTGGCGATGACCGGTAGGCGGCCGATGAACTCCGGGATCAGGCCGAACTTCAACAAATCTTCGGGCTCAGTCGATTTGAGCAGTTCACCCTGGCGCCGATCCTCGGGCGCGGCGACGTGAGCCCCGAAGCCAATCGACTTGCCCTGAAGGCGATCGCCGATGATCTTGTCCAGCCCGGCGAAAGCACCGCCGCAGATGAACAGGATGTTGGTGGTGTCGACCTGCAGGAATTCTTGCTGCGGATGCTTGCGGCCACCCTGCGGCGGGACAGAGGCAGTCGTGCCTTCCATCAGCTTCAGAAGCGCCTGCTGGACACCCTCACCAGACACATCGCGAGTGATCGAAGGATTGTCCGATTTGCGGCTGATCTTGTCGATTTCGTCAATGTAGACGATCCCGCGCTGCGCCTTTTCGACGTTATAGTCCGATGCCTGGAGCAGCTTGAGGATGATGTTCTCGACATCCTCACCGACATAGCCCGCCTCGGTCAGCGTCGTTGCATCGGCCATCGTGAAGGGTACGTCGAGGATCCGCGCCAGCGTCTGGGCCAACAATGTCTTGCCGCAGCCGGTCGGGCCGATCAGCAGGATGTTGGATTTGGCGAGTTCAACCTCATTGCCGGTCTTGGAGCCATGCGCAAGCCGCTTGTAGTGATTGTGGACCGCGACCGAGAGCACCCGCTTGGCGCGATTCTGGCCAATCACATAATCATCGAGGACCTTGTATATTTCCGACGGAGTCGGAACCCCGTCCCGCGTCTTGACCAAGGCGGACTTCGTCTCTTCTCGGATGATGTCGTTGCACAGCTCGACGCATTCGTCACAGATGAAGACGGTCGGGCCCGCAATCAGCTTGCGCACCTCATGCTGCGACTTGCCGCAGAAGCTGCAGTAAAGCGTGCTCTTGCTATCGCCGCCGCCGGAAAGCTTCGTCATACCGTTCCTTGTCTTCGTGCCAGCCGCGTCCGCGGCCGGCCGGTCATGCTAAACCGGTTTATCGCACAATCAAACTGGCAAGAACGTTAACGCCGTCCGCTGCCAAGTATCTGTCCCAAATATGGAACGCCGCAACCCATCGGGCAAGGGTGGCTTGCGAGGCTTCGGACGGCGGAGTCCGTCTAAAAGGAGAAATGCGCCGCCCGAGTTAGGCCGGCGTAATGTCTGCAGCGCCGGTGGTGTCGCCCTCACCCTGATCAGGACGTCGGTCAAACACCTCGTCGATCAGGCCGAATTCCTTGGCCTCGTCCGCCTCGAGGAATTTGTCGCGGTCCATCGCAATCTCGATCGCCTCGATCGGCTGGCCAGTATATTTTGCATAGAGCGTATTCAGCCGTGTGCGCATGCGCAGGATTTCGCGAGCCTGGATCTCGATATCGGACGCCATGCCCTGGGCGCCGCCCGACGGCTGGTGAATCATGATCCGGCTGTTGGTGAGCGCGATGCGCATGCCCGGCTCGCCAGCGCAGAGCAGGAAGCTGCCCATGGAAGCGGCTTGGCCGATGCAGACGGTGCTGACCTTGGGCCGGATGTACTGCATCGTGTCGTGGATCGCGAGGCCGGCCGTCACCACGCCGCCCGGCGAGTTGATGTACATGAAGATGTCCTTCTTCGGGTTTTCGGACTCGAGGAAGAGCAGCTGGGCGGTGATCAGCGAGGCCATATGGTCTTCGATCGGGCCGGTGATGAAGACGATTCGTTCGCGCAGCAGCCGCGAGTAAATGTCGAAGCTGCGCTCGCCCCGGTTTGACTGCTCGATGACGATTGGGACGAGTCCGGAAACGATGTCTTGATGGTCCATGGGAAAATCTGGTCCTTGCGTTGCGTTGCGCCCTACATCGGGCGGATCGTCCGCCGGTTCAAGCCGCTGTGAGCTCAAACATACGAAAGGGCGGCCGGCGCATGGCCGACCGCCCTCCCCCGTTCGGCGGTTCCTAGGATCCGCCTTACACCTTCAACTACATCTGGTAGCTAACCCGAAGGTATCCGTAGCGACCCGGCGCGTCATAGGTCGTCGGATCATAGTTATTGCCGCTGCAGGTGTAGCAGCCCGGCGGATCCTTATCGAAGAGGTTGTTGACACCGGCGGTGAAAGTGAACCGCTTGTCGAGCTGGCTCGGCGTGTAGTTCACTTGTATGTCCGTATAGAAGCGGCTGTTGAGCGTGTTCGGCCCGATCGCGGCTTGTTCTGTGACGCTGTCGATATATCGACCTGTGACAAGGGCCATGACGTCGCCAAGCGACCAATCGACCGTCGCATTAGCTTTCCATTCCGGGAATGCCTGATCGGGACTGCCGCGCTCGGTCCCCTTGCGGTTAAGCACGACGAATCCATTTGAAGCCGTCAGCACATATTTGAACAAATGGTTGACGTTCGCCGTCAGACCGAACCGACCCACTGACGTGGCCGGCGACCGGTAATTGAGCGTCGCGTCTATGCCCTTGGTGCGAATGCTGTCGAGGTTATCCAATGTTCCATCGATTTCGTTCACAAATCCGTTGGAAGTGCGGATCACCAGCGCGCAGCTGTCCGCGTCACCAAGCAAGGCACAATCGTTGAGCGTGACGTTGGGATCGACCGCGCCGATCGCGTCGGTGACCTTGATGTCGTAATAATTGAACTCAACGTTGAAATTGCTGCCACCGCTACGCGCCCACTCCGGTGAATATACGATGCCTAAAGTCAGGTTCTTCGATTTCTCCGGCTTCAGGTTTTCGTTGCCTTGGGTAATAACCGGCAGCTGTCCCGGTTCCTCCTGGTAGCTGCCTGAAGCTGGCACGCCATTGGCAATGCAGTTGGCCCGTACCGTGGCACTGGTCGCCCATGGCGAGCCTGGGAGGTTGGAACAGGGGTCCGTAGCAGGCAAATCGAAGCGCGATCGCCCGCCAAAGAGCTCACCCAAGCTCGGTGCACGGAATCCGGTCGAATAGGATCCACGCAACAGAACATCGGACACCGGCTTCCACAATCCGGTCACCGTAAAGGTCGTGCTGCTGCCGCTGATCGAATAGTTGGAATGGCGAACGGCACCATTGGCTTCCAATGATTTGGCGAAAGGCTGATCCTTCAAGATCGGGACGCGAATTTCCCCGTAGATTTCGTCAACGTTATAGTGGCCGGATGCCGGTTGCGCGGGAATGTCAGCGCCGAGCCCTGCCGCCACAATCTCGTCGGGATGAAAATTCGCGCTCTGGAAACGATGCTCGTACCCGAACGCAACGCCGACCGGACCAGCCGGAAGTTCGACCACATCGCCCGTAATATTTGCGGTGAAGCCGGCTAGTTTCTGTTTGCTTCTGTCATGCTCGGTAAAACCGATCCAATCGAGCATGTCTGGAGTAATCGACCCGGCGCCGCCGAACAGGTTGAGCGGCACGCAGCCGGCCGTCGCTAGACAGGTCGCGAGAGGGCCGATTGCAAGGGCGACTCGGTCCGCGCGGACGTTGCCGGTGAAGCTCTGGTGGGCCTCGTTGACCCCAACCAGGCCGTTCACATCCCAATACCAGTCATGCTCAAACATGTTGAGCTTGCCGTCCAGGGTCGCCGTAAGTGAATAGGTGTTGACCTTCTGATTGAAGGTGCGCTGGCCTGCTTCGATGAGACGGCGCCCTACGAATGAATAGTTCTGCGCCCTGCCGTTGGGCGTACCATCCGGATTGCGCCCTGATTCCAGCGTGTATCCAAACGGGTTGTAAGGGTTGGTTGCGTCGAACGATAGCGTATCGAACAGGCTACCCGCGCCATTGCCGGCATCGGGGCCGATAAACAACGGCTCGAAAGCCGCCTGGTTCTGCGACTTGCGATGATTGTAAATGCCGCTGACGCGCAGATTAATATCCGAGCCAAGATCCTGCTTGACCGACAACCATGCGCCCCAGCGTTCGTTTGGCGTAATAATGTAATTGAATGGCGCGAAATTGAACCGATCGGCGGCAGTAAACTGCCGCAACTCCGCGAACGTAGGCGTGCTGTCAGGTCCGGAGCCGATGGTAAAATTACCATTTAAAGTAGGGGTAGCTACAAAATAAGGACGCAAGTCGAAACGGCCATTGGCTGCCGCGCTGCTGCAACCACCGATGGGATCGGTACAGGATTTCTGCCCCGGATTCGGGAATTGCGAAATATCGCGATCCGCGGTCCGAACGGGCTTCTGCTTCACATAGGCTGCGCCGACCACGATCTCGGTCGAGTTATCGGTGCCATTCCCCCAGCTGAGCTGGTAGTCCTGCGTTTGGCCGTCGCCTTCACCGATATATTTGCCGTATTGGGCGGAAGCGCGCAGGCCCTTCTGGTGTGAAACCGTAATGACGTTGACCACACCGGCGATCGCATCCGAACCGTAGAGTGGCGAGGCGCCGGCCTGCAGCACCTCGATCCTTTCGATCATATTCGCCGGGATCGTGTTGAGGTCGACCGTCGCGGGAATGCCGCTGGCGCTTGTTCCGTTGACGAAGCGCAATCCGTCTACCAGGACCAGCGTGCGCTTGGCGCCCAGGTAGCGCAAATCGATTTCCGCCGAGCCGGCGCCGACACCGCCGCCATCGGGCGGATTGCCGATGTTGCCGCTGTTATTGACCTTGGAGTTAAGACCGCCACTCGCACTTGGCAGGCGCTGCAAAATATCGGCGACCGCTGATAGGCCCGTCTCCGCCAGATCGCTTTGATCGAGCGTGATAACCGGCGAATCCTGATCGAGCGGATTGCGGCGAATGCGCGAGCCGGTGACAACAATCTCGCCCATCGAAGCGGGCTCGGAAGCGGCGGCCTGGGTCTCGGGCTGATCTGCTGGTGGTGGGGCACTTTGCGCCGCGGCGGCACTGCCGATAACCAATGCAAGCACACCGGCTCCGCAACGAAGCCCCGTCAACACTCGGCTCATCATTATCTCCCTGTTATACGACGACCGGTCAAAGTCTCTCGTTGAAACGGGAGAGTAACAAAGAAGATGGCCAGCGGAACAGCTACCGCAACCGAAAGGCCGCGACTGTTACTTTTCTGCCACAAAGGGCGCTGGGTGCGCGAGGTAGGCGAGCCGGCGCATCTCGCGACGGCCCCTCGTCACCGTGTCCAGGATCAATCCGGCAAAGAAGCTCAACACGGCGATCACGACCATTCCCGTAACAAGGATGGCGGTTGGAAGTCGTGGCACGAGCCCGGTCTCGAAATAGGTCAGCAACAACGGGATCGCGAGAATGATGGCAGCAAGGATCAGAAGTGCGCCGATGCCCCCATAAAATAATACCGGCCGTTCGATCCGATAAAGCGTGCCGATGGTTTTGAGGATGCGCCAGCCATCGCGATAGGTACTGAGCTTGGATGCGGAGCCTTCCGGCCGGGTGCCGTAAGCGGTCTCCAGCTCTCCCACCGGCATACGAAGCTCGAGCGCATGGACGCTGATCTCGGTTTCGATCTCAAAGCCTTCCGAAAGCACCGGGAAGCTTTTGACGAATCGACGGGAGAAGACACGGTAGCCCGAAAAAATGTCGGTGAAGCTGCGTCCGAACAGCCTTGAAAGCAGTCCCGTGAACAGCCGGTTGCCGATGACGTGCCCACCGCGATAGGCCTCGGCCGCCTCATGCTGGCGGGTGCCGACGACCATGTCGAGTTGCTCGTCGACCAGCATCCGCACCATCGCGGGCGCTGCCTTGGGATCGTAAGTCAGGTCGCCATCGGCCATGACATAAATGTCGGCATCGACGTCCGCGAACATCCGCCGGACGACGTGCCCCTTGCCTTGTTGCCGCTCAGTCCGGACTACCGCGCCGGAATCACGCGCCAGCTCAACCGTCCGGTCGCGGCTGTTATTGTCATAGACGTAGATGGTTGCCGCCGGCAGGGCCGCTCGAAAGCCGGCGACCGTTTCCGCGATCGCCGCTTCCTCATTGTAGCAGGGCAGGATGACTGCGATGCGCAATGAGTCCATCATCTTTCCCCAACCCCGTGCGGACCGAGCAAGGCCAAAGGCCCGGCCCTCTCTTCACCACAGTAAAGAGAAGGGCCGGCCTTCGACAAGCGCAAGCCGATCGGAATCTTAAGCCTTGGTCTTTTTCGCAGCCGGCTTCTTGGCGGGAGTTTTCTTCGGTTCCGCCTTCTCGGCCTTGGCCGGGGCGGATTCCTTCTTCACCGCGGGAGCCTTGGCTGCGGCCTTTGCCGGCACTTCCGCCTTCTTTGCACCCGGCTTCTTCGCTGCCTTCTTGGTCGGCTTCGCTTCGCCAAGATCATGGCCGCAACCGGGCCCATGGACATGGCCTTCCTCGCTCTCGAGATCGGCCTCGAGCACGTCGCGACTTACCGTCCGTTCGCTGATCTTCGCTTTGGAAAAGAGGAAATCGACGACCTTGTCCTCGTACAGAGGCGCGCGAAGCTGGGCGGCGGCCATCGCATTCTGCTGGACATAGCGGACAAAAGCCTCGCGGTCCTTTGGCTGATATTGAGCCGCGGCCTGGCCAATCAGGCGGTTCATCTCCTGCTGACTGACCTCAATGCCGTTGGCGGCACCGATTTCACTTAGAAGGAGGCCCAGACGCACGCGACGAACGGCGATGTTGCGATAATCGTCAGCATCCGCCTCGATTTCCTTGAGCGCGGCCTCGGGGTCCGCCTCATGGCTCGCTTCATGCCGAAGCTGGGCCATGATGTTGGCATATTCGGCCTCGACCATTGAGGGCGGCACCTCAAAATCATGATCGGCGGCCAGCTGGTCAAGCAGACGCCGCTTCATGTGCGTACGGGTAAGACCGTTCAGTTCCTGCTGCTGCTGGTCGCGCAACAGGCTTTTGAGTTGCTCAAGATCGTTGAGGCCGAGTTGCTTTGCAAATTCATCATCGAACTTGGTCTCGGCGGCGGTCTTCACAGCAGTAACCTTGACGTCGAACGTCGCCGGCTTGCCCTTCAGATTCTCGGCCTGATAGTCGGCTGGGAAAGTCACGTTGAGCTGCTTTTCGTCCCCTACCTTGAGGCCAACCATTTGGTCTTCGAAACCAGGAATCAGCTGGCCGGAGCCGAGCACGACTGCCATTCCTTCCCCGGTACCGCCCTCGAACGCGACGTCGTCGACCTTGCCAACGAAGTCGATCACAACCTGGTCGCCATTGGCGGCCTTGTGGCCCTTCTTGGCATCCTCATACCGCGTCTGCGACTGGGCGAGCTGCTTGAGCTGATCGTCGACGGCCTTTTCGTCAGCCTCAACGGTCAAGCGCTCTAGCTTAAGGCCCTCGATCTTGGGCGTGGGAACGTCGGGCAGGGTTTCAAGCCGAATATTGATCTCGGCGTCCTTGCCGGTTTCATAATCCTCGTCGAGCTCAACTTCCGGCTGCATCGCTGGACGAAGCTTCTTGTCATCCAGAAGCTGCTGAACGCTATCCTGCACCGCCGTGTTAAGCGCATCGCGCATCAGCGCTTCGCCATGCATCTTGCGGATGAGATTCGGCGGCACCTTGCCCGGGCGGAAGCCAGGCATGCGCACGGTCGGCGCAATGCGCTTGACCTCGCCGTCGACGCGGGCGTCGATATCCTTGGCGGGGATGATCAGCTTATAGGCCCGCTTCAGGCCTTCGTTCTCCGTCTCGACGGTCTTCATCACTTGCGCATTCCTAATTCGAATTAATCTGCTGCGTCCGGCGCCCGTGAAATCCGTGCGCGCCTGTCCCCCGGACAGGCTGTGCTCGAAATTGGTGCGGGCGAAGGGACTCGAACCCCCACATCTTGCGATACTGGTACCTAAAACCAGCGCGTCTACCAATTCCGCCACGCCCGCGCGGACGCCCTTAGGGTGCGCGGCCTATAGCAAGGATCGGCGCTGGGGCAAGAGCAACGGGACTTGCAACTTCACCATTACCACAGGGTTATATACTTGAAGGAGCAGCTTCACATGCAAGATGTGCCCAATCCCACGACCCCGCCGCCCGAGACGCCACCCCGGCCGGCCGAGCCCGTGCAACCCAGCCAACCCGCCCAGCCGACAGTGCCACCGGCCGAGGCACCGCAACCACCGCCCGACATCGACATTCCCGCACCGGGCAGCGGAACCCCGACAGGCTGAGATGGCCAGCCGCCCGCCAAGGCCCGGTGCGCCTCCTCCCGCTGATGAGCCGGGCCACATACCGCGCCTACCCGGGGAACCGGAACAGCCTCCCCCACCCGACCCGGTCTAGACCCGGCGCGCCGAGCTAACGATGGCCTCGAAATCAGGAAGCGAGGCTTCGAAATAATGGGACCGAGCCGCGTCGAGCAGGATAAGGTAAAGCCTGCCGTCGATTACCGCTCCGACCGCACGTCCGCGCCGGCGAACTTCGTCGCTGTCGAGATGCTCGAAGTCATACTGGAATCCATCCCCCCCCAGAAATGGCCGCGGGGCGAGTGAGGTCGTTCTGAAATCGACCGTCCCTCCGCGCACTCGAAAAAGGCTTTCGATCATCGCCGCGATTTCGGGTGGCGTCATGTTGGACCGAAACTTGGGCACTTGCCGATCGTCCCGGCTACGCTGCCGGACGAGCGCTTTGCCGTCCTTTAGCCCGGTAACGAAGCTGATCCCGTCAAGGTAAGGGCCATTCTGGGTCCAGTCCTCGACGTCCGCGATATCCTGGAAGAGCGTGGCCGAAATCCGGTTCCATTCGTGCGGCGGAGTAACGGCGATGCTATCGTCGCCGACGCGCACTTCCTGGACTCGAACCAGCGTGTAGCCGCCGTAGCCAAACCCGCCAGTGCCGCCGCTCGCGCAGGCATTCAATGTCAGGGCCGCAGCGACAAGAAGGATTGATCTTCCGATACGCATCACGGTCCTCCTCAGCCGATCATCATTTGACGGACGAGCGCGGCATCCGGGGCGTCGGGCGCCATCTGCAAATAACGCGCGAAGGCCGACCGTGCTTCGGCCCTGTGCCCTTGCTTCAGCAGCATAATGCCGTGCCAGCGCCAGGCATTGGGCGGCGCATCGGGATAGAGGACCGCCGCCGCATATCCCTGCGCCGCGCGCACGTCGTCACCCGAACGATTGCGCAGCCGCCAGATTTCCCCCTCCTGAAATCGCAACAGCCCATCCCAGCCATCCTTGGCCAGCGTGTCGATTACATATTGGCTGGCCCCCGGGTCGTTCAGCTTGACCTGGTCGTCCAGCAACGTCGGCCGGATCGTCGCCAACGCTTCCTGATAGCGGCTGTAATAGGCGTCATATGTCCTGCCTGGCTGTTTTACCTCGGCCGCCGAAATTTTGAGGTCTGCCATGCGGGCTTCGGGCGCGGGATGGGTTTCGAACAGCGAGAAGTTGCGATCGCGCTTCTTGCGCCGGTATTTTGCCGAAAGGTCGAGTTCACCAATCAACTGTTCCCAGGTCTCGCTCATAGCCATTGGGTCGTAGCCAGCATCGGCAAGCAACCGAACGCCCATTGCGTCCGCCTCGGCTTCCAGGGTCCGGTTATATTTGAGCAGCGAAAGAACGGTGCCAAGTTGGGCAAGCTGGACCAGGTCGCCGGCATATATGCCTGCCGCTCCTCCGGCGAGCCCAGCACCCATCATGAGGAAACTGAAGGCATCCGTCTTGCGGCGCATGTCGCGCCATTGCCGCAGCTGGTGCTTCCTCAGGAAATGGGCGCTTTCGTGCGCCACAACGCCCGCCAATTGCGCCTCGTTTCGCATCCGCAGCAGCAATCCGGAGAAAACTACTGCAAATCCGGTCGGAAACATGATGGCGTTGAATTCCGGAATGCGTGCCAGATAGATTCGCATATCCTTGGCCGCGGGACCGCCAACTTTGCCAATCAGGCTACTAAGATAAGCGGTTAGCCGAGGCTCTTTGATCAACAGGTTGGAGCCCGACACCTCCTCCTCAACCCGCTCCATCTGCTGCCACATGCCCTTTTCATCGGGCTCGGTCGCGCGATAGCCGGCGCCAATCAGCGGGCCCATGTCGTTGGGGAGGACGCGAGCGTGAGCAATGCCGGTTGCGAAGCTGGTTGCCAGTGCGCCAGCACCGCCAAGCAAGACCCGACGAGAAAGCGCCGGGCTCACTGGATTTTTGCCTGTCGTCGCTGGACATTGCGGCCGGGCTTCATGCGGTCGAGCAGTCGGTCGACCAACTGAGCCGCTCCCTCGTCGGTGCGAATATCGCCCATCTTGATGCCGGCGATCTGGCTTCGGGCACTGACGATATTGAACCAGACCACGTCACCGGTCCTGAGATCGGCCAGGCTGGCATATGCAAACTGCCCTCCACCACCGATGTTAGCGGCACAAAACCCGACGAAACAACCAGCAATGCCAAGAACCTGAAGCCCGACGCGACCGGATGATGCGAAGCTGTCTTCGGCATATAGGAACAAGGCAAAATCGTAGCCGGTGCGGCGGCCAAGCGCGACTGCGTCCTCTCCGAGCGTCCAATCAAGGCCCTTGCCACGCTTGGTTGGAAGATAGTCGCCGGAATATTTGTGAAGCGCGATTGAACTGCCGACCGCGTAGTGCAGCCGCTCCAATTCCGCGACCATCTCAGGATCGACGCCGGGTAGCGAGCTCCGCTTTTCCATGATGAAGACATCACCGCCCCGCGCCGCCTGCTGGGCGCGAAGCGCGGCGAGGAGCTTTGCCCGTGCCGACTCCGTCCAGTCAGCCCTGGGTTCGACTAGTCCGCCAGTGGTGACCGAGCCGACGCTGACGTCGGGGCGCATCACCAGCAACTTGTAATTCCCCTGGGGCGGTGAAAATTCGACGTCGGCATATTGCCGGGTCTGGACACAGCCAGACAGCGCAACGGACGCCAACAGCGCGATACCCAACCGGCGCATAGACCCTCCCGCCGAAGTCACACCCGATAGGAAGAGTTGCCGCCCTAGTTGAAAAAAGCAAGTCTTTCAAAATGCTTATGGTTAAGGACAAACTATCCCTTGGATGGCACGCAAGCATTCGCCGTCGATCGAACTGGCGTCGACCGGGAGCCCGATCGAAGCGGCCAGCGTTGGCATGATGTCGACAGTCTCGATCGCTTCGGCATGATCGACTGCCGCCATGTCGCGGCGCCAGAACAGGATTGGCACGCGCCGGTCATAGTCCCACGGACTGCCATGTGTCGCGACATAGCTTCGCGTGTCCGCAATCGGTGTGATGTCTCGCCTGAGCAGCACGATGAAATCGCCCGTGCGCTCAGGGTCAAAGCTGGCACGCGCGCGCTCGATCAGGCTCCACTTGTCTGGCGAAGCCGTTGGCGATGGGGTGGCCGTGAGCTGCTCTTTCGTGAACACCGCTTCGACCTGCGGGTGCGCACGGTAAGCGGCGACCGCGGCAGCCTTGGCCCGAGCCTGATCGGCGCTGGACAGGGCGCGATCGATATAGACGTCGCCGAAGCTGCCCTCACCATAGAGCACCGGCCCAGTCAGGCCGAGCTTGGCGCCAACGGCCTTGCCCACCGCCGCCGCGGTTAGCGCCGCATCGACCCGTGCCGCACCGGGAACCCCCTGCTCTCGCCGGCGCTCGGGAATGTCCTGGCCGCCATGGTCAGCGGTCAGCACGACCAGATAGTCGATGCCCTTGCTGTCGAGCAGGCGGAAGAAATCGCCAAGGTCGCGATCCAACGAGAAGAGCTGGAGGCACATTTCTGCGCCTTCGGTGCCGTAGCTATGGCCGACAAAGTCAGTGGCCGACAATCCGATCGAGATTACATCCGTGGACGATCCGCGGCCGAGTTGCATTTCTTCGATCAGAGAGGCAGCCAAGGCCAGCACGGCCCCGTCGAACTCCGGCGAGGAGCGGAAATTGCGGATATCCCCGGCCTTGCGGGCAAAGGCTGTGTTTCCGACCGGCGGACCTCCGCCCTCAATGGGGATGACCCGCGACTTGGCCTGGCAGAGCGAAGGCATCTCCAGCGCCGAGCGATCCTCGGCAATGGCATTGGCAACGGCGGTGCGCGCAGCGGCAACGGAGCGCGGCATGGCCGCATCCTTCAAGTCGGTGACGAAGGTCTTGCCATCCCAATACCAGCGTTGGTCGGCGACGTGGCCGCTCATCATCACGGCCGCCCGGTCCTTGCCGGCCACGGCAACGTTTCGCGCCCCAGGATGCGCCGGCTTCCACAAGTCACCGAGGGTAGGCACACGAAGATGGTACGGAGAGACAGTGTATAAGGTGGACGAGCTACCCGGGACCCGCTCGTCCTCGGCGCAAAAGACGCCCTTGTCGCTGCGGTCCTGCGAAAGGTCGAACCAGTAATTAGCGATGATCCCGGTTCGCGAGGGGCGCGATCCGGTCATGATGGTCGAATGGCCGGGGCAGGTCTCGGTCGCATTGTGGCTCTGATAGCCGTTGCGATACACCGTCCCGCGCGAAAGGCGCCCGATACCGCCCAACAATACCGGCCGATATTCGTCGAAGAGGTCGGCCGAAAACTGGTCGATGGACAAGGCTATGATCAACTTGGGTGGAGGCGCTGGCTGAGCGATAGCGCTAGTCGAGGCGAACACCGCAGCGGCTGCCAGCATCAAGTTGCGCAATTACCCTTCTCCCGTCATTGCGAGCGAAGCCAAGCAATCCAGCTTTGCCGACGCCCATCCTGGATTGCTTCGTCGCCGCATCGTGCTCGCCTGTCTAGTGGACAGGCTGTGCGCGATACCCCCTCGCAAAGACGACTTAGTTCAACTTCGCACGCAGCCGCTCGTTGACCATCTGCGGGTTGGCTTTGCCGGCCATCGCTTTCATCGTCTGGCCGACGAAGAAGCCGAACAGTGCTTCCTTGCCGGCCTTATACTGCTCGACCTTGTCGGCGTTGGCGGCGAGAATTTCATCTATCTTCGCATCAATTTCGCCCGTGTCGCTAGTCTGTTTGAGCCCGCGCTCGTCGACGATCTTGCCGGCATCGTCGCCGGTATCGAGCATGATTTCGAACACCTGCTTGGCAAGACTGCCGCTGAGCGTTCCATCGGCGACAAGGCCCAGCAACTCGGCCGCCTGCTGCGGCGAAACCGGGGCATCGACAATCGTCTTTCCGAGCCGGTTCAGGGCGCCGAAAAGCTCCGCGACGACCCAATTGGCCGCCTGCCGCGCCTCCGCGCCCGCATCGAGCAGCGCGTCGAACCAGCGAGCCGTCTCAACCTCGGCAGTCAGCACCGACGCATTGTAGGGCGTGATACCCAGCCCTTCGAACCGCTTGCGCTTGTCGTCGGGCAGTTCTGGCAGCGATGCCCGGCATTCCTCGATAAATGCTTCATCGAGCTCGAGCGGAAGCAAATCGGGATCGGGGAAGTAGCGGTAATCGTGCGCATCTTCCTTCGAACGGAGCGTCCGCGTTACATTCTTGTCGGGATCATAGAGGCGCGTTTCCTGTGCGACCTCCCCGCCTTCCTCGATCAGGTCAACCTGGCGGCGCGCTTCATGCTCAATCACCGCCATGACGAAGCGGACCGAATTGACGTTCTTTGTCTCGGTGCGGGTGCCAAGCTCGCCGCCGGGCCTCCGCACGCTGACATTAACGTCGGCGCGCATCGAGCCTTCTTCCATGTTGCCGTCACAGCTGCCGACATAGCGGAGAATTGCCCTGAGCTTGCGAAGATATGCCCCTGCTTCGGCGGGAGAACTCATGTCAGGACGACTGACAATCTCCATCAGCGCGACACCCGAGCGGTTGAGGTCGACGTAGCTCATGGTCGGGTGCTGGTCGTGCATCAGCTTGCCAGCGTCCTGCTCGACATGGATCCGCTCGATGCCGATCTGCTTGACGCTATTCTCGTCCTTCTCGTCGAGCAGGATTTCGACTTCGCCGGGTCCAACCAGCGGATGGTAGAGCTGCGAGATCTGATAGCCCTGCGGCAGGTCAGCGTAGAAATAATTCTTGCGGTCGAAGCGGCTCCAGCGGTTGATCACCGCGTCCAGCGCCATGCCGGTGCGCACCGCCTGGCGGATGCATTCGCAGTTGGGGACCGGGAGCATGCCGGGCATGGCCGCGTCGACCAGCGACACCTGCGTATTGGGCTCGGCCCCGAACGCGGTCGCCGCGCCGGAAAAGAGCTTCGCGTCGGATACGACCTGTGCGTGAACCTCTAGCCCGACAACGACCTCCCAGTCGCCGGTAGCGCCTTTAATGCGATAGTCGCTCACCACCATTTCTCCGGTCGTGCAGTGAAGCCGGCGCGTTCCTCGATGGCCAAACCGGCATTAAGAACGCCCTGCTCGTCGAGCTCGCGGCCGATCAGGTGGAGGCCGAGCGGCAGGCCCTGACTGTCGAGCCCGCCGGGCACCGACATGGCCGGCAGGCCGGCAAGGCTGGCCGGGACCGCGAACACGTCGTTCAGATACATGGCGATCGGGTCAGCGGTCTTCTCCTGAAGTCCGAACGCGGCCGAAGGCGCCGTCGGCGTCAGGATCAGGTCGCACCCGGCAAACGCCTGCGCGAAGTCCCGCTTGATCAGGGTGCGGACCTTTTGCGCCTTGGTGAAATAGGCATCGTAATAGCCCGCCGACAGTACATAGGTGCCGATCATCACACGGCGCTTGACCTCCGCGCCGAAGCCGGCGGAGCGGGTCGCGGCGTACATGTCGTCGAGGGTCTTCACCCCTGTTTCGCGCAGCCCATAACGGACCCCGTCATAACGGGCGAGGTTGGACGAGGCTTCGGCCGGGGCGATGATGTAGTAGGTGGGCAGCGCGTACTTCGTGTGCGGCAGGCTGATCTCGACCACTTCCGCGCCCGCGTCCTTCAGCCACTCAATACCCTGGTCCCAGATCGCATTGATCTCGGCGGGGACGCCGTCAATGCGATATTCCTTTGGAATGCCGACCTTTTTGCCGCGAAGGTCGCTGGAAAGCCCTGCTTCCCACTGCGGCACCGGCAGATTGAGCGAAGTCGCGTCGCGAGGATCGAACCCCGCCATTGCTTCCAGCATGATCGCGCAGTCGAGCACCGTTCGCGCCATCGGCCCGGCCTGGTCAAGCGACGACGCGAAGGAGACGATGCCCCAGCGCGAGCAGCGGCCATAGGTAGGCTTGATACCGCTGATGCCGGTGAAGGCCGCGGGCTGGCGGATCGAGCCGCCGGTGTCGGTCCCGGTCACGCCTGGAGCTAGTCCCGCCGCGACCGCCGCCGCCGATCCGCCCGAGGAGCCGCCCGGGGTCAAGGCGGCATTCCAGCCGTCGTTGCGACGCCAGGGCGAGATGACCGGACCGTAAGCGCTGGTCTCGTTCGACGAGCCCATTGCAAACTCGTCCATGTTGAGCTTGCCGAGCATCCCCGCGCCTGCCGCCTTCAGATTGGCGGAGACCCTGCTTTCATAGGTCGGCTTGAAGCCCTTGAGGATGTTCGAGCCCGCGGTTGAATCGGTGCCTTCGGTGGCAAACAGATCCTTGATGCCCAGCGGGATGCCGGAGAGCGGCTTCAATTCGCCCGCCGCCCTCGCCGCATCGGCTGCGTCGGCCGCCGCCAGAGCGAGCTCGGGCGTCTCGACCGTATAGGCATTGAGCGATCGCCCAGCGACCACGGCCGCGTTGAACGCCTCGGCAATCTCTCGCGCAGAATGATCGCCGGCGCGAAACCCCTCGCGCAGCTCGGCGATTGTCTTGGAAGTCAGCTCGCTCACTATTCGATCACCTTGGGCACGGCGAAGAAGCCGTGCTGCGCGTCGGGCGCATTCTTGAGGATGTCATCGCGGCAGTTGCCGTCGTCGACGACGTCATCGCGAAGGCGAAGATGGTTTTCGATAACCGCGGTCAGGGGTTCGACCCCGTCGGTGTCGACCTCCGCCAGCTGCTCGACCCAGTGCAGGATATTGTTGAATTCGGGGACCATTGCCTCGACCTCCGCATCGCTCATCGCGATACGGGCCAGCTTGGCGACATGGCGCACCTGTTCGGCGTTTACAGACATGGTGGCGCGGCTAGCAGGACGTCCCCGCGCCATCAACGCCTATTCGAACGGTTCTCCGACCGGCTTCCCATCCACGAAGAGCTGGCGGCGGCCAATTGGGCGAATCTCGATCTGCGCACGGGCAAGGTCCACGCCCTTCACCTGGGGCGGCACGGTAATCGCGGCGGTTTGCTCTTTACCCGTGGCCAATTCGTCCAGTTCGATGATCCGCGACTGCACGGCTTTGTCATAGCCCGTGGTGACCAGGAGCAGCCGGTTGGCGTCCAGCCTGACTAACGCGCATGGCTTGTCGTTGCAGCTGTCATAACCGGTGGTTACCGCCGACCGCAGCCCAGGGGTCATGGCAATATCCGGGGAAATGACGCGGAGATATTGGTCGAGACGCGCTTGTTTGGAGATGCTTTCGCTCTTTTCGGAAACGGCGTAGCGATTGTCGCTGGCGAGCGCGGCCTCGGCGAGTTGACGCTGAGCAGGCGGCCCCGACCTCTGAATTTCGGCCAGTCGTTTCCGGCCCGCCGGACCGAAATCGAACGCCATTGCCGCCCAGTCGAAATCCTCCGGCTTGACCTGGCCGCTTTCCAGCCTGGCGAGTTGCGAGCGAGCGCTGATCGCGCCGAAATCCAGAATTGGGAGTGCCAAGAACAAGGCGAGTCCGCATAATCCGATCGCCATCCCCGTCTGCAGCGGGCGCAAATGGTCGTCGAAATCCTTGCGACCCTTGAATACCGCCCACCATCCGGCGGCGCCGTAGGCAATTGCGATCGCCACAGCGATCACGCCCCACATCCGTTCGGGCGTCCAGCCATATTGGGCAATGCGCTGCCCCATCGAAAGGGCGGCGAAGATGGCGAGCGGCAGGACGCACAGCACCAGCACAAGCGCTGCGCGCTGAAACCAGATGTTCGAATCTCGCTCATAGCGGCCATCACCGATTACCGCGTTGGCCAGAAGGATGGCTCCTGCTCCCGACAGCAACAACATCGGTGTAGCCGGAATGCCCGATTCCCATAGTCCGCTGAGGCCGGTGAATGGTAGCGACAGGAGAAAGGCGGCCAGTGCCACGGCCAGGACCGGCGAGAGCACGGCCAGGACGATCATGACCAGTCGCTGGAGGATTGCCAGCAACGCATCGCGTTCGCGCAGCAAACCGACCGCGCCGCCGAAGGAAAATCCCGCCAGCATCCAGCTGAACCATTCCTCCTGAAGCAGGTCCTTGATCGCCTTGATCCCGATGACGTCGAACAGCGACGCGATCAGCCACATCATCAGGAAGGTGATGCCAGTGAAGACTAAGCTGGCAGCGCCGATCACGGCGTCTGTCCAGGCGTGGCGATGAAGGCGGGCATAGGGAAATCGCCACGCACCCTCGTCGCGGATTGTCTGGAACAGGGGCGCGGCAATCAGCACCGCCAATATCCCCGACCAGAAGGGAAATTCGAAGATGGTCGAATGATGATTATACTGGGCGGTGAACGAGCCAACCATCGAGATGACTACCCCCCACCCCAGGGCAAAGATGACCGCCCACCACCAACGACGCGGTTCGATCGTCAGGACCAGTGCGAGCACCGCCACGGCCGTGAAGGTCGTTGCCGCCTGCCGCCACAGTGAAATGGTCCCATTTACGTCATAGAGGTGAACGGTCAGCAGGTGGATGACCAGCCCGCCAAGGGCGCCGACCCCCGCCATGATCCAAGGGCGAATCGGCCAATCCTGGTCCTGTTTGTCGAAACGCATGGCGTGCCCCTTCCCGACTGCAAGCAGACGATGACGGGGCGGGGCCAAGCTGGCAAGCTTGCCGGGAACCCAGGCTTTTCCTAGGGCGCACGACCATGTGTGCGCGCCGCTTTCTTGCTCTAATCGTCATACTAACCTTGATTTTCGTCGGCGGGGCGTTCGCGCTTTATCAATTCGGCGACCAAGTGCTTGTTCGAATGGCGACCCCGAAGGGACATTTTCAGGCGCCGCCTAAAGCTTTGGCGCCGGATTATTCCGCCGATATTTCCTGGATTGCCAAACCGGGGCTCGCCGAAAATCCTTCAACGTGGGTGCCTGAAGGCGTCCTCCTGACCAGGCCAGCCCAGGTTGCCGCGACCTTTTATGTCCACCCAACCACCTATTTGGAACGCGATCGATGGAACGCGCCGATCGATGCTGACGGCGACCCGGCACGGCGCGCGAGCCTGTTTGTCGAGAGTCAGGCGAGCGCGTTCAACGGAGTCTCCAACGCCTGGGCCCCCAAATATCGCCAGGCTGCCTATGGCGCGTTCCTGTTGACGGACGAGGATGCGAGCAAGGCGCTCGATCTGGCGTATCGAGACGTGCTCGCTGCCTTCGACGCCTTTCTCCAAACGCAGCCTGCCGATCGCCCCATCATCCTCGCCGGACACAGCCAGGGTTCGCTTCATCTTTCGCGATTGCTGGCCGACCGAAAGGATGCGCTGAAAGGCCGACTCGTCGCGGCTTATCTGGTCGGCTGGCCTCTGTCGGTAAGCGCCGACTTGCCCGCCATGGGACTTTCCGCCTGTGCGCGCCCTGACGAGGTCGGCTGCGTCCTCAGCTGGCAGAGTTTCGCAGAACCAGCCAATCCGTCGCTGGTGACGAAGGCCTGGGTGGGAACAAGGGGCCTGAACGGCAAGGAGCGGCAGCGAGAGGACATGCTTTGCACCAACCCCCTGACCGGTTCAAAGGATGGTTCGGCGGACCGTTCGACAAACAAGGGGACACTCGTGCCCGACGGCAATTTCGCCAAGGCGAAGCTCGAACCAAGCCGGATCGGGGCGCGTTGCGACCGGGGTTTCCTCAAGATCGAGGGCGACATTCCCAACCTTGGCCCCTATGTCCTGCCCGGCAACAATTACCACGTCTATGATTATGCGCTTTTCTGGGGCTCTGTCCGCGCCGATGCGGAGCGCCGGTTGGCGGCATGGCAGACACGATGATCGCGACCGGCGCAGCAGAATTCGCGACGGCGCTGCCGCCGTCGGGCGGGCGCCTCGCGGGGCTCGATGTCGGGACCAAGACGATCGGTCTTGCAACCTGCGATACCGGCTGGAGCTTCGCCACGGCGGCGGACACCATCAAGCGGACCAAGTTCGGCGCGGATCTCGAAGCATTGCGGACGTTCATCGCCAAGCATGGCACCGTCGGACTTGTCGTCGGCCTCCCGCTCAACCTGGATGGCACGGACAGCCCGCGCACCCAGTCTGTCCGTGCCTTTGCCCGTAACCTCGCCCCGCTCGCCCTCCCCGTGCTCCTTTGGGACGAGCGTTGGTCGACGGTCGCGGTCGAGCGGACGATGATCGAGGCGGAAATGAGCCGGGCCAAGCGCGCTCAGAAGGTCGACGCCCATGCCGCCGCGCACATTTTGCAGGGCGCTATCGATGCGCTGGTCAATTTGCCCGGGGCGCGTTAGGGCGCGGTTTTAATGCACCTGCTTTCCATTGATGACCTCAGCGACGGTCAGATCGCCGCAATCCTCGACGAGGGCGAGCGCTGGTTCGCCTATAACCGCCAGCCGCGGCGCAACGACCATCGGCTGGACGGCCTCACCATCGTTAACGCCTTCTTCGAAAATTCGACGCGGACCTTGCTGTCGTTCGAAATCGCCGCCAACCGCCTCGGCGCCCAGGTGGTGACGATGCAGGTCGAGCATAGCTCGATCAAAAAAGGCGAGACGCTGGATGATACAGCGCGAACCTTGAACGCCATGCGGCCCGATGCGCTGGTTATTCGCCACGGAACGAGGGGTGCTCCCGCCGACGTTGCGGCAATCATGGACTGCCCGGTGATCAACGCCGGCGACGGCATCGGTGAGCACCCGACCCAGGCATTGCTCGACGCCGCGACTATTCGCCAGCATTTCGGGCGGGTCGAAGGACTGAAAATCGCGATCTGCGGGGATTTGAAGCACAGCAGGGTCGCCCGATCGAACGCCAAGCTGCTTGAACGGCTTGGAGCAAAGCTGCGCTTCGCCGGTCCGCCGTCGCTGCTTCCGGACCATCTCGGCGCGACCGGCATCGATGAAGCTGTCGACGGCGCCGACGTGGTGATGATGCTCAGAGTCCAGCGAGAGCGGATGGAGGAGGATCTGGGCGACGGGCCGGGCGAGTTCCTTACGCGCTACGGGCTTACGGAAGGGCGATTGGCAGCTGCTGCGCCGGACGCCGTGGTAATGCACCCCGGACCGATCAACCGCGGGGTCGAGATTGAGGGATCGCTGGCCGACCATCCCACCCGCTCGCTGATCGTGCGGCAGGTCGAGATGGGCGTGGCGGTACGAATGGCCTGCCTCGACCTATTGGCGGCCGAGCGGCTGCGTCAGGCTTAACGCGAAGCGAACTGAACTGGGGCGTCACCCGAAACGGATCGAACGAAGCAGCTTGCCCCGGCGCGCTTCAATGACGCGCATAGTTTGGCTGCCTCGCCGTTGCTGACAAAGCCCTTCACGGACAGTCGATAAACCGTGCCGCGCGGCCCAGCAAAGCGGGCGGTTACCGGCGTATAGCCTTTTAGCGAACCATGTTTGCCAGCAACTTTGCTCCACGCCACAGCAACGCGATCGCGCGAGGAATAGGCGCCAAGCTGGACAACGGCCCGGCTATTACCGGTACGAGGCTTCGGCGCCGCGGCCTTGCGAAGCAAGGGTGCCGAACCCGAAAGCCGGACGGCGGCCGGCGAAAATGCCGGACGAGCTTTGCGGATTGGCGAAGCGGAGGCTTCGATGGTCTCTGCGGGTCGTGGCGCTGGAACGGCGACGGGCTCGGCAGCGGCTACGACAGCCGGTTCGATCGCGGGGGTCGGCTCGGCAAAAGGCGTCGGCTCGGCTGCGGGAGGCAGATCGACAACCGCAACGGCGCTGAGCTCTGTGGCAGGCGCTGGCGCCGGCTCTGCGGCGGCCTGGCGAACGGCTTCACCCTGGTTGAGCGCAAGCCGCACTGGCTGGCCAGGGTCGCCGGCGACCGGCTGAATTCCGATGAGGGCCGCGACCTGATCCGATGCGCGGGCAGGCTTCGCCAACACCATCCATTGCTGAATGCGCGCATCGAGTTGATCCGCCGGAACATCCTGCGCCGCGACATTGCGGGCCTGTGTCCAGTCGCCGGCGAAGGCATAGGCCAGCGCAAGGTTCTGACGCGAACGCGAATCGGCCCCGACGGCGCGCGCCGCGGGCTCCAGGAGCGCAATCGCATTTTGAGGATCGCCGGCTAGCGCCAGCGCCAGGCCTGTGTCAGACGGGTCGAGCAGGCCCTGCCCCTGAGCCAACAACTGCTTGGCGTCCTCGTTCTTGCCCAGGCTAATCTGGACCAGCGCGAGCTTCAGGATGACCTGCGGCTGGTTGGCATAGATGGTGAGCGAGTCGCGATAGGCCGCTTCCGCCGAAGCGAAGCGACCCGCTGCCAGATAGCAATTGCCAAGCAAGGCGCGGAAGCCGGCGTCCTGTGGGCTCCCCTCGACAGCTTTTTCAGCGAGCGGGATGGCGGTGGCGATGTCATTCGACGCAAGCGCGAGCTGAGCCTTGGTAGCGAGACCTAGCTTGCCGGACTTGACCTCCCCCCCGAACATCGACGCGCTACGCGGCCCCGAAGTGCCCGGACCAGCGCAAGCCGTGACGATTGCAATCATCGAGGCGGCGGTTAGCGCGGTCCCCAGGCGATTCGGCTTGGTCATGACACTTCCCCTTTGTTGTTTTAGCCCTCGGCGCGTTTGCGCGGTGCCCGCTCGGCCATTGAGTCGAGCTCGGGCATGCCGTTCAGCAACTGATCGAGCGCATCGGTCACCAATTGCTGGGCCGAACGCCCGTTGACGGCGCAGGCCAATCGCAGCTTCAGGTGCCGCGCCGGATCGAGACGCAAAGTGAAGGCAGCCTTGCCCTTGCTTCCGGCTGCCGCACGAGGACGGCGCGGACGAACCGGAGCGACAGCGCGGGCCGGAACAGCAACAACCGCTACGGGCGCCGGCTCCGGCACGAGTTCAGGCTCGGGCTCGGGTTCGCGCTCTGGCGACGCTGCCGCCATGATTGGCTCGACGTCTTCCGCATCCGGATCATAAAGCTCCGCGGTTTCGTCGATATATTCGCCGTCCTCATCCTCGCCATTTTCATCGTGTGCGGCGAAGCGCTCGGCGATCTCGGCATGCTGGTCATGGACTGGCGATGCGATCGGTGTCAGCGCGGCAAGCGGATTGCGGAGCGGCTGATCGGGTAGCTCTTCACCGAAAGCGTCATGATCCTCATCGCGTACCGGTACGATCGCAGGCTTGGGCGGCTCAAAGCCCATGTCGTTCCAACCCAGGTCTTCGAGACCTGACGCGCCCTGACCGAAGCCCTGGGGACGCATTGCCGGACGGGCAGCACCCTTACGAGCCAACAGGCCGGAAGAGAGCGAAGCGAATGCTTTGGGTTCTCCCATCGCGCCTACCCCTTACTGGCCCATCACGCGGCGGCCGAAGCCACCGACGGGACGCGGACTGGAGACGCCGATGCCTGGCGCCTGGTTCGGCGCGGCAAATACGGTGCGGCGGAAATTCTTCTCGAGGCGGTCGGAAATATAATCCCACAACTCGGTGACTTCGCGGGCCGAGCGGCCGTTCGGATCGACTTCCATCACCGTGCGGCCGTCGATCATTGATGCGGCGAAGTCGGTGCGGTGATGCAACGTAACCGGGGCAACGGTGCCGTGCTGCGACAGTGCGACCGCGGCTTCATATGTGATCTTGGCCTTTGGCGTGGCAGCGTTGACGACGAAGATCAGCGGCTTGCCGGCCCGGTCGCACAGGTCGACCGTGGCGCCGACAGCGCGAAGGTCGTGCGGGCTCGGACGGGTCGGGATCACGATCAACTCGGCGACAGCGATGACTGACTGTATGGCCATCGTAATGGCCGGCGGTGTATCGATCACCGCAAGGCGAAAACCCTGCTGGCGAAGCACCTCAAGATCTGAAGCGAGCCTTGCGACCGTGGTCTGCGCGAAGGCCGGCATATCGTCATGCCGTTCATTCCACCAATCCGCGAGCGAACCTTGCGGATCGATATCGATCAGGCAGACGGGGCCGGCACCCGCCAGTTGCGCTTGCACCGCAAGATGTCCGGACAAGGTGGTTTTGCCCGACCCGCCCTTCTGCGATGCCATAGCCAGAACGCGCATTCCATTCCCCTCGCCAAATGACGGTGATCTGGCCTCACCTGACAGCAAAGGCCCTAAAAACTGGTTAATATCGGCACGACCTTGTTGGGCGCACACTAGGGCGGCTAGGGTTAAAAAATGACCTTCCATGGGTTTGGAAAATATGCGTAACCTGTTGCTTGCCTTGGCCATTGCCGCAGTCGCCGCGCCTGCAAGCGCTCAGTCGGTGCGTGCGGGGATAACCGCCTGGCAGAAGGGCGATACCGCGGGCGCGGTCGCAATTTGGCGGCCGCTTGCCGAAAAGGGTGACGCCGACGCGGCGTTCAACCTTGGGCAGGCATATCGGCTCGGCAAAGGCGTTCCGCTCGACCTTGCCCAGGCCCAGGGCTGGCTGGAACGCGCGGCACGCGCGGGCCATGTCGACGCGCAATCGACGCTTGGGCTTTTGCTTTTCCAGAACGGGAACCAGGTCGGGGCAATGCGCTGGCTTAAGGCCGCGGCCGACGCGGGCGAACCGCGCGCCCTGCTGATGGTCGGGACGGCACTATATAACGGCGATGGAGTGCCGGCTGACCCGGTAACCGCCTATGCCTATGTCAGCCGCGCGGCGGCGCAGGGGCTGGTGCCTGCGAAGGCCACTTTGGCGGACATGGACGCAGTAATGCCACTTGAGCAGCGGCAGAAGGGCGTGGCGCTGGCGCAATCTATGGCTGGCGCAAAAAGGCCAGTGCCTGCCCAACCCCCCACCAAAACAGTGGCTGGCAAGCTCGCGCCCCCAAAAACCGCGGCAGCGAAACCTGCAGCAGCTGTGCCCAAGCCCGTCGTACCAGCCGGAGGAAAATGGCGGATCCAGCTGGGCGCATTCGGGCAAAAGAAGTCGGCGGAGGCGCTGTTCGGTAAATTGTCGGTCAAGCTTGGCGGCCGGCAGGCCTATTATGTGCCTGTCGGAGCAGTCGTCAGGCTCCAGGTGGGGCCGTACGAAAGCCGGGCCGCGGCATCGGCTGCCTGCGCAAGCCTTTCACCCCAGCCCTGCTTTGCGGTGGCAGCGCCCTAGGCCTCGACCCAGTCGGCGCGCGGGATTCCCTGAGCCCAGAGCAAGGCGCTCAAATCATTGTGATCAAGCCGTGCGTCGGCCACCGCTGCCAGCGCGGGCTTGGCACGATAGGCGACGCCCATGCCGGATTCGGTTACCAGCGCGATGTCATTGGCCCCGTCGCCAATCGCCATTGTAGCTTCGCGCATCAGGCCCAGTCGCGCGCGAGCCTCCATCAGTTCGTCGTGCTTGATCCGGGAATCGACAATCCTCCCTTCGGTCCGCCCGGTCAGCTTGCCATCTCGAATGCCTAGCACATTGGCCACGAACCGATCGAATCCGACCTGCTTGGCGATTGGTGCCACGAAAGCCGTGAAGCCGCCTGAAACGAGGATCGTTTCCGCGCCCTTCGCCCGCATCGTCCGAACAAGTGTCGCTGCGCCGGGGTTAGGCCGGATGCGCTCAGCGAGGCACTGCTCGATAACGGCGACATCGAGGCCTTTAAGCAGTGCTACCCGCTCCGCCAGCGCCTGTGCAAAGTCCAACTCACCCTGCATCGCTCGTTCGGTGATGGCGGCGACTTGCGGCTTGAACCCGGCATAGTCGGCCAGCTCATCGATGCATTCCTGACCGATAATGGTCGAATCCATGTCTGCGACGAGTAGCCTCTTCTCGCGCGGGCCAGGCGGGTGTGCGATTATGTCGACGCCGGACCAGCCTTCAAAAGTCGCCCGAATAGACGATTGATCCGCATCGACTTCGATATCTGCAGCGTCGCCTTCATCGACCCACCGCACAAAGCGTGCGCGCGGCAAGCGTGCCAGCGCCGCATCCAGCAGTCTTTCGTCTAGCCGTCCGGCTGCTATCAGCGTGGCAATGGTCAATGCGAAGCCTCCCGTCGCCCTCATCGCCGGTCCGACCGCCAGCGGCAAGTCGGCACTGGCACTGGCGCTGGCCGAGCGGACCGGTGGCGCAATCATCAATGCCGATAGCGCACAAATCTACCGGGATCTCCCAATCCTCTCCGCCGCTCCTTCCCCTGCCGATCGAGCTCGCGCCGAGCATTTGCTTTACGGCATTCGTAATGGGGCCGAACCTTGTTCAGCCGCGGAATGGGCGGAACTGGCGAAGGCGGAAATCGCTCGACTGCACGATGAGAGGCGACTGCCGATCCTGGTGGGCGGCACCGGACTCTATTTGCGTACGCTGCTCGACGGAATTGCTCCCGTCCCACCTATCAAGCCCGAAATCCGGGCTGGCGTGCGCGCGGCGGAGGTTGGCCAAAACCTGGCTGCCCTGGCCGAGCTTGATCCGGTTGCAGCGGCCAAGTTGAACCCTGCTGATACAACCCGCATCGCGCGCGCGCTCGAAGTCATAAGATCGACAGGTCGGACGCTCGCCCAGTGGCAATTGCGGCGGGATGGCGGAATCGGGGGCGAGATCGAGTTACGGCCGCTCATCCTGCTTCCATCTCGCCCCTGGCTTTACGAGCGTTGCGACCGGCGCTTCTCGACCATGGTCCAGGAAGGCGCGATGACAGAGGTCGAGGAGCTGCTCGCCCGCAAGCTCGACCCCCAACTGCCTGTCATGCGCGCGATCGGGGTTGCGGAATTGGCGTCATTGCTTCGAGGTGAAAGCAGCAAGGACGAGGCCACTGCTGCAGGGCAGCAGGCGACACGGCGATATGCCAAGCGCCAATATACGTGGTTCGCCCACCAGCCTCCGCCCGGCTGGCAGCGGTTCGAGGAAGCAGTCGAAGGCGATGCGTTCGATCGGGCGCTGGCGCTGCTCGCCCCGCCGGAGTAGCCAATCCCAATGGACGCCCTCCGCGATACCGATATCGACCCCAAACCGCTGCAAGGCAAGCGAGTGGCGATCATCGGCTACGGCAATCAGGGCCGCGCCCAGGCGCTCAACCTGAACGATAGCGGCATCGACGTCGTGGTCGGTCTGCGCGACAGATCTCCTAGCATTGCCGGAGCCAGGGGCGATGGTATCGCCACGGCACCGCTGCTCGAAGCTGCAGCGTCAGCGGACCTAGTCATGCTGCTGGCCCCCGACGAGGCGCTGGCGGCAATTTATCGATTGATCGAACGACATATCCGCGAAGGGGCCGCGCTGGGGTTCAGTCATGGTCTCGCCATCCGCTTCGGCTTCATAGTACCCCGCCCCGATCTCGACGTCATAATGGTTGCTCCCAAGGGCCCGGGAACGGCGCTTCGTTCGCTGTACCTGGAGGGCAAGGGCATGATTGGCCTCTACGCGGTCGAGCAGGATGCAAGCGGCCACGCCGAAGCACTGGCGCTTGCGTATGGCCGAGCGCTCGGCTGTGGGCGTGCCGGACTGCTGCCCTCGACCTTTGCGGAGGAATGTGAGGCCGACTTGTTCAACGAACAGGCGGTGGTGTGGGGCGCGGTCCCGGAGATCCTTATCGCCGGCTTCGATACGCTTGTAGAGGCCGGGGTAAGCGAGGAAGTGGCCTATATGGAATGCGTCGGCGAGCTGAAGCTCATAGCCGAGCTGATCGAAGCGCGCGGGATCGCTGGTATGCGAGAGGCGATCAGCAACACCGCCGAACTGGGTGCAGTCCTTGGCGGGCCTCGCATCGTCGACGACGGGGTGCGCTCGCGAATGCGTTCGATCCTGGAAGATATTCGAGCGGGTGGATTCAGCAATACGCTTCGCGACGAAGAAGCGTCAGCCTACCCCCGGCTGCGCGCCGCGCGCGATCGGGCGAGTGGCTTGCGGGTTGAACAGGCGCGTCGAAAACTGATCGATTAGCCGATAACTTCGGCTTCATTCGACACGCGCTCCCCGACCGACGCGCGCTCAGTATAGGCGCGTTGCAGGCGGCGATGGGCTTCCTGGGCCTCAGGATCGGCTGCGGCTAACGCTAGCTCAGCTTCCTCGGCTGCACGGCGTGCAAAATAGCTTTTATCGTGATCGCTCATGGTCGCCTCCAGGAAAGACGAAGGTCAAGACTATCATCGTTCGGCTGCAAAGTCCCACCAGTAAAAGGGGCGTCCGGCAATGCGGACGCCCCCCTTCGCTTGGCTCCGCTTAGAAGCGGGTGCCGACGGTCAGCGCAACCTGGTTGCGCGAAAGACCATGCTCATAGTTAGAGTAGCGATATTCGGCGCCCACATAGGCCTTTCCGCTGACGTTGATCTGGCCGCCCGCGCCGAGGCGATAGCCGTCGAAATTCTCCGAAGCGCTGTCGACACCATCATCCGCCTTGAAGCGGGCATTGGTGTAACCGCCCTTCACATAAAGATTGGCGGTCGGGCTGACGGCGAAGTTGACTCGGCCGCCGGCATAAAGATCGCGGCCGGACTTCACTTCGACGACGCCCGCGCCTTCCTTCTGGGTGGAGCCGGTTGCTTCGATATCGGCGCCGATGGATACCGCGTTGGACACAGGATAGTCGTAGCCGGCGCCGATTCCGAACAGTAAGCCGCCGTCCTTTTCGCCAAGGGCCTTCACCCGGTCATAACCGACTACGGCTTCGATCCGCGGACCAGCCGGGGCGATCGAAGCAGTTTGGGCAAATGCCGGGGTGGAAGCGAGAACGGCGGCCGCAGTGGCCGAAGCAAACAAAATCTTTTTCACAACTATACTCCATTATTGGCACCCTCTTGAGAACCAAGAGGGCAAGCGGGACCATCGACGGAATCACCGCGAAATCGGGCGAATCAGCCATTTTTACCTGTTGTTTGCCGTGGGGAACGGCAGCCCCGGTGCGTTCAATTAGGGTCGCGACTTGTCGCTTCAATGAACGATCTGGTCATAAGCCGCCCAGCGTTGCGAGGTTCCCTTGCAATGTCAGAAGCTTGGGTGGCGCGAAAAATATTTGGGACGGGCCGAATTTAGGCGCTAGCGGCGGCCGAACAGCTTCTCGATGTCCGCATGGGCAAGCTTAACCCAGGTTGGGCGGCCGTGATTGCACTGGCCCGAATGCGGCGTAATCTCCATCTCGCGCAGCAATGCGTTCATCTCCGCAACCGAAAGAATACGCCCGGCGCGGACCGACCCGTGGCAGGCCATGGTCGCGGCAACATGATCGAGCCGATCGCGCAATGCGAGCGCGGTGCCAAGCTCTGCCAACTCAGCGGCGACATCGCGAAGCAGGCCCGGAATGTCCGCCTTGCCGAGAGGCGCCGGAGTGGCACGGACCAGCATGGCGGTCGGGCCGAAGCGCTCGACCTCAAGGCCAAGTTCGGCAAGCTCGGCAATAGCGGATTCGAGCCGGTCACAGTCGGGTTCGTCGAGCTCTACTACGTCCGGGATCAGCAACGCTTGTCGTGCCACCTGCCCGCCATCAGCAGCTTTGCGCATCCTTTCGAGCACGAGCCGCTCATGCGCCGCATGCTGGTCAACTATCACCAGCCCGTCCTCGGCCTCGGCGACAATGTAGGTTGCCGCGACCTGTCCCCGCGCGACTCCCAGGGGATAAGACGGGACAGGCGCGGTCGCCGGCTCGGCGCGGGCTGCTGGCAAGTGGCCAAACCCAAGGGACTTTTCCGTCACTCCGGCAAAGGCTGGTGCCCATGCCCTTTCCTCCAACGGCCTTTCCGCGTTCTTGCCTGGGTACGGTACTTCACTGGAACGGCGGTCAAATTCGGAAGTCCAGTTTACCGCGGCCGCAAATTGCTCCCTCGCCACGCTTCGATGTCCCGCCTCGTCCAATGCCGCGCGCAAGCCACCGACAATCAGTCCACGTACCGCCGCAGGGTCTCGGAATCGAACCTCGGTCTTGGCGGGGTGCACGTTGATGTCGACCTCCTGCGAGGGGACCTCAACAAACAGCGCAGCGATCGGATGGCGGTCCCGGGCGAGCAGGTCACGGTAGGCGGCTCTCAGAGCGCCCACCAGCAACCGGTCCTTTACCGGACGTGAGTTGACGAACAGGAACTGCTGGTCTGCCATGCCGCGGTTGAAAGTTGGCAGGCTGACAACTCCGGTCAGGCGAAGCCCATCGCGGACGCAATCGATGCCGAGACCATGGCGGTCGAGTTCATGGCTCAATAGTGCTGCAACGCGAGTCGGCTCATCCGAAGGCTGGACCGAAAGGCTTCGTCGTCCGTCGTGTTCGAGGCTGAAGGCGACATCGGGACTAGCCATTGCCAGCCGCTTTACCGCGTCAAGGCAGGCTGCATATTCGGCGCGCGGGCTGCGCAGGAACTTGCGCCGCGCCGGTACCTTGTCGAACAGCCCTTCCACGCGCACCCGCGTCCCAGGGGGAAGTGCGGCCGGCCCCTCGCCTAGCTTCATTCCATGGTCGATCTCGATCCGCCAGCCGTCCGCTCCACGCTCGCGGCTTTCCAGAGCCAGCCTAGATACGCTGGCGATGGACGGCAGCGCCTCGCCCCGAAAGCCAAAGCTGGTCACGGCTTCTATTACATCGTCCGGCAGCTTGGATGTTGCATGCCGTTCAAGCGCCAGGCTCATCTCGCCAGGGTTCATGCCACTGCCGTTGTCCGTTACTTCCACCAGCTCGAGGCCGCCCGCGGACAGCCGCACCGAGATCGAACGGGCACCGGCGTCGAGGGCATTTTCGACCAGCTCTTTCAGCGCACTTGCCGGCCGCTCAACCACCTCGCCGGCGGCGATGCGATTGATGAGCTCATTGGGCAGCCTTCTTATTGACATGTTAACGGTCCTAGCCCAATCCGAAGCACCCTGCGAAGCACTGAATTTCCATTGAGATTCATCCTGTTTTCACAAGGGTTTGGATAAGGAATCGTGAATCGGGCCGGCTGGGTGGCGGCTCATTTCCCAACAAGTAAGCGAGAGACGGGTAAAGCATGTTCTGGGCACGCTGGTTCAAATGGATGTCGCACGACATGGCGATCGACTTGGGTACGGCCAATACGCTGGTCTACGTCCGTGGTCGCGGCATTGTCCTCAACGAGCCTTCCGTGGTCGCGATCGAGACGATTAACGGGGTCAAGAAGGTCAAGGCAGTCGGCGAAGACGCCAAGCTGATGATGGGCAAGACCCCTGACCAAATCGAGGCAATCCGCCCGCTGCGCGACGGCGTTATCGCTGACATCGACGTCGCCGAGCAGATGATCAAACACTTCATCCACAAGGTCCATGGCGGCAAGATGCGCGCCTGGCGTTTCCCCGAAATCGTGATCTGCGTCCCATCCGGTTCAACTTCGGTCGAACGGCGCGCAATTCGTGACGCCGCATCGAACGCCGGTGCCTCGGCCGTCTACCTCATCGAGGAACCAATGGCTGCTGCGATCGGCGCAGACATGCCGGTCACCGAGCCGATCGGATCAATGGTAGTCGACATTGGCGGTGGCACCACAGAGGTTGCCGTCCTCTCGCTGCGCGGCCTCGCCTACACCACCTCGGTGCGGGTCGGCGGCGACAAGATGGACGAAGCGATTTCCTCCTACGTCCGCCGCAACCACAACCTCTTGATCGGCGAAGCCACGGCCGAACGGATCAAGAAGGAAGTGGGCATTGCCAAGCCGCCTGTCGACGGAATTGGCAAGACGGTTCACATCAAAGGTCGTGACCTGGTCAACGGCGTGCCTAAGGAAATTACGATCAACCAGGGCCAGATCGCTGAGGCGCTGTCCGAGCCGGTCGGCACGATCGTCGAGGGCGTCCGCATCGCGCTGGAGAATACCGCGCCTGAACTCGCCGCCGACATCTGCGACCAGGGCATCGTCCTCACTGGCGGCGGGGCACTTCTCCAGGGCCTCGATGAAGTGCTTCGCGATGAAACCGGCTTGCCGGTGACCGTGGCCGAGGATCCGCTGACCTGCGTTGCGCTCGGCACCGGCCGCGCGCTCGAAGAGGAGCAGTTCCGCGGCGTCCTCCAGACGGCCTAAGCGCTAACGATGGCGGCCTCGGCGGGACCGCGCCCAGGCTGGTCGAGGCGCGCGCAATATAGCCTGTTCTTCAGCTTCTTGGCGGTGATCGCCGGGCTCATAGTCGGGCTGGTTTTGCTGATTTTGTCGCTGGTTGCTCCGCAGAGCTATGCCACGGTACGCGGTTTCGCGCTCGACCTCACGGCGCCGATAAGTGGCGCGCTTAACGAAGTCACCACCACAGTTACCGGCCTGGCCAGCGGCGCCGGAGATTATTGGGACGCCGCCAGCCAAAACGGCGAACTGAAGCGAGAGCGGGCCGCTCTGATGCGCCGCATGGTCGAGGCGCGCGCGATTTTAGAAGAAAATCAGCAGCTCAAGGCCGCACTCCAGTTGCGCGAACGTAGTGGAGAGGCAGTCGCAGCCGGCCGGGTGGTTGGTTCATCCTTCGAAAGCCCGCGACGCTTCGCCATCATTTCGGTCGGCAGCAGCGATGGAGTACGAATCGGTATGCCGGTGCGGGCACCCGAAGGGCTGATTGGACGGGTCATTGACGCCGGCATCACCGCCAGTCGGGTACTGCTGGTTAGCGATCGGGCAAATATCGTCCCGGCGCGGATCCTGAAGGGCGGCCAGCCCGTCATTTCCACCGGGCGCGGTGACGGAACCATCGACGTAAGACCGCTGGAAGTCGGCAAGAATCCGTTCAGGCCTGGAGATATTATCGTTACTTCGGGGACCGGCGGCCTCTATCCGCCACTGGTCCCCATCGCGAAAGTCATTCGGCTTGATGACGATGGAGCCGTCGCAATCCCCATTGCCGATCCTGCCCAGGTAAGCTTCGCTATCGTCGAGCCACCGTATGAACCCGCGGCGCTTGCCGCTGCCGCCTCGCCCGACAGCGAGGTTCCCTGATGGTTCGCTCGGCGCTGGCCACTCAGGGATCGCGCCTCAACCAAGGGCCACGCACCGGTGCAGACTACATCCCGGCGGCAACGGTTGTATTTGGATCCATGATTTCGCTCCTGCCGATCGTGTCGGCCACCGGCTGGTGGCCCGACTGGGGCTTGCTGATGCTGGTGGCATGGAGATTGCTGCGCGCCGACGCTTGGCCGGCATGGTGGGCGGCGCCACTTGGCTTTGTCAATGACATGATCGTCGGCAATCCGATCGGCTTGTCGGTAGCGCTGTGGGCCGCGATGATGATCGCAATGGACATCCTCGACCGTCGCACGCAGTGGCGCGATTATTGGATCGAATGGGGTATTGCTGCCTTGTTCATCGCGCTTGCCGAACTGGCCCAGTGGCGGTTCGCCGCCTTGATGGGAGCGTCCGTTCCGCTCGGTGTCACCGCCGGTCCGGCGATCCTGGTCGGAGTGCTATCCTTCCCGGTCGCGGCCTTCCTTGCTGCCCGGATCGACCGCTGGAGGCTTGGGCGATGAAGGCCTCGCGCTTTACCGCGGCCCATCAGTCAATGACTTTTTCGCGGCGGATGATGCTGGTAGGCGGGGCGCAGGCAGCGTTCGGCGGGCTGTTGGTTGCCCGGCTGGGATATCTGTCTGTCGCCCAGAACAAGCACTATCGACTGCTCAGCGAGAGCAACCGCGTCCAGCTGATCATCGTCCCGCCGCGCCGCGGCTGGATTGTCGATCGCCGCGGCAAGCCAATCGCCATCAACCGGTCCGACTTTCGCGTTGACCTTATTCCCGAGCAGGTCGAGCACCCGACCGAGACGCTTCGGACGTTGACCGACATTTTGCAGCTCACGCCGGACGACGTCGACCGGATCATCAAGGAGATGAAGGCCTCGCGGGGCTACCAGCCGGTGCAAGTGGCGGAGAACGTCCCCTACGACCAATATGCGGCGATCACGGTACGCCTGCCGGAACTCCCCGGGGTCTCGCCGCAGCGCGGTTTTTCCCGCTTCTATCCGGCCGGTCCGGCGGTTGCCCACCTGGTCGGTTTTGTCGGCGCTGCCTCGGCCAAGGATTATGAGAAGGAAAAGAACCCGCTTCTTGTGACACCGGGATTCAAGATCGGCAAGGAAGGTCTTGAAAAGGTTCTAGAACCGAAGCTGCGTGGCATACCGGGAGGGCAGCGGGTAGAACTCACGGCGAGGGGCAAGCTGGTGCGCGAACTGGAGCCCAAGCCGGACCGCAGCGGCCAGACGGTGCAGCTGACCATTGACGCAGACCTCCAGGAATATGCGGCCCGCCGCATGGGTGACCAGTCGGGGGCTCTTGTGGCGATGGACGTAACGGGCGGCGACCTGCTGGCCTATGTCTCAATGCCGGCGTTTGACCCCAATAGTTTTAGCGATGGTATCGGCCGGACCGAATGGCGAATGCTGTCCGAGGACGATCATATTCCGCTCCTCAACAAGGTCGCGCAGGGGCTGTACCCGTCAGGATCGACTATCAAGCCGGCAATGGCGCTGGCATTCCTGAAACAAGGCATAGACCCTGCCAGGCGCGTCAATTGCCCGGGCGGGATCCGGATTGGAAATCGCTATTTCCGTTGCGACGCAGTGCATGGGTCGATGGACATGCATTCGGCGATTGAGCGCAGCTGCAATACCTATTTCTGGGCAACGGGCCTCATCACCGATCCCGAGAAAACGACCGAGATGGTCCAATATCTCGGCTATGGTGAGAAATTCGACCTTCCAATCCCGAGCCAACGCTTCGGCACCATGCCCAGCCCGAAATGGCTGAAGGAAAAATATCATCGCGAGTGGCAGGGCTATGACACGGCCAACACGTCGATCGGTCAGGGATATGTCCTCATCAACCCCATGCAGCTGGCGGTTATGCCGGCGCGCCTGGCGTCCGGAAAACTGCTCCTACCCCGCCTGTTGATGCCCGATAGGCGGCTGCCGACACCGAACCTTGACGTCGATCCGGCTCATCTCGAAATCGTCCGCAAGGCCATGTCCGCCGTCGTTAACGAGCGCGGCACGGCGGTTGGGTCGAAGCTTCCGCTCGAGGGCATTCTGATGGCCGGCAAGACCGGGACCGCCCAGGTGTTCAAACTTGGTCAGCGCGGACACCAATCCAATTGGGCGCTGCGCGACCACGCGCTGTTCATTTCCTTCGCGCCTGCGGACGCGCCGCGCTTCGCAATCGGCTGCATTATCGAACATGGCGGCTTCGGCGCCTCGGCCGCCGCGCCGATCGTGCGCGATTGCATGACGTATCTTTTCGACCGGCAAAAGGCGATGGACGCGCTTGCGCCGCTCGAGAAGCAATGGGGCGGAACGCTGGCGGAGCGGACCGCCCGGCGCCAGGCCCAGTTCGAGGCTGCCTCCAAAGCGAATCTCCAGGCATGATGATTTCCTCGGCGATCATCCCGCAGCCACTTGCCAAGCTGCCGTGGCGGCTGATCTGGCTGGTGGCGTTGATCTGCACGATCGGCATCGTCACCCTTTATTCGGCAGCTGGCGGGTCCGCTTCGCCATGGGCCCTGAAACAGGCGATTACGATGCTGGCCTTCTTCGGTGTCGCGATCGGCATCAGCTACGTCCCGGAAAGCTTTATCAAGCAGATGACCTTCCCGGCCTATGTTGGGATTTTTATGCTGCTGGTGCTAGTTGAAATGATCGGCTTTGTCGGCAAGGGCGCGCAGCGCTGGGTCGATCTCGGCTTCATCCGCCTCCAGCCCTCCGAATTCATGAAGCCGGCGATCGTGCTGGTGCTAGCCCGCTTCTACGACCTGCTGCCGTCGAGCGATGTCCGCCGTTGGCGCGGTCTTTGGCCGGCGGCAGCGCTGGTGTTCGTGCCCGCCGGACTGATCCTGGTCCAGCCCGACCTCGGCACCGCGATGATGGTCATCCTGGGCGGTGTCACCGTCATGTTTATCGCCGGCCTGCCGATGTGGTATTTCGGCGCCGCCGCGGCGGCAGCAGCGGTCGCTGGCCCGATCCTGTTCACCATGATGCATGACTACCAGCGCAAGCGGGTGCTGATCTTCCTCGACCCCGAGTCCGATCCGCTCGGCGCGGGCTATCACATCAGCCAGTCGAAGATTGCGATCGGGTCGGGCGGAGTGTGGGGCAAGGGCTATTTGAACGGCAGCCAGAGCCACCTCGATTACCTGCCTGAAGGTCACACCGACTTCGTCTTTGCCACTTTCGTCGAAGAATGGGGACTGGTCGGTGGCGCGCTTCTGATCATTGCCTTTTTCATGGTCATCCGCTGGGGAATGTCGGTCAGCCGCAAGGCAAAGACACGCTTCGGCCAACTCGCAGCTGCGGGCCTAACCGCGACCATTTTCTTCTACGTGTCGATCAACCTGATGATGGTCATGGGCCTGGCGCCGGTCGTCGGCATTCCACTACCCCTGGTTAGCTTTGGCGGGTCGGCAGTGATGACGGTGATGATCTGCCTTGGCATTTTGATGGCGCTCGAGCGTCAGTCGCGAACCCGCTCCTCGCTGAGCTGAAAAGTCGGTTGCGCGGCGGGTGCAACGCTGTTAGAGGCCCGCCCGCGCCCCCGCTGCAAGCGGCCCTGCGCAACGCCTGACAGGCATGGACGCATAGCTCAGTTGGTAGAGCAGCTGACTCTTAATCAGCGGGTCCTAGGTTCGAGCCCTAGTGCGTCCACCATTCCCTGCCGCGCCATGGTGATCGCGTCGGCCACGAACTCAAGGCTACGACCGACATATGCCTATTTCTCAATTACCCCCTGCCCTTGCGCAGGCCCTCGACGCGCGCGGCTATCATACGCTGACACCCGTTCAGGCCGCGGTGATCGCTCCGGAAGCCGAGGGCCGCGACCTGATCGTTTCGGCCAAGACCGGATCCGGCAAGACGGTGGCGTTCGGCCTTGCCGTCGCCGGCCAGTTGATCGAAAATGGCCAGGCGCCCTGGGCGCGCACCCCGCTGGGACTGGTTATTGCACCCACCCGTGAGCTGGCGCTGCAGGTCAGCAAAGAACTTGAATGGCTATATGCCGCCGCCGGAGCCCGCGTTGTGACCTGCGTTGGCGGGATGGACCCGTTCAAGGAACGTCGCGCGCTAGCCGGCGGAGCGCATATCGTCGTCGGCACTCCGGGGAGGTTGCGCGACCATCTCGAGCGCGGCGCACTGGACCTGTCCGCATTGCGCGTCGCCGTACTCGATGAGGCCGACGAGATGCTCGACATGGGCTTTCGCGAAGAGCTTGAGGAAATCCTCGACGCGACCCCGAACGAGCGCCGCACGCTGCTATTTTCGGCGACCATGCCGCGGCCAATCATCGCGCTGGCTCGCCGCTACCAGAAGGACGCGCTCAGGATCGAGACGCTGGGCGACAACCAGGGTCATGGCGACATTGCCTACCAGGCTGTGGCCGTTTCACCGACGGACATTGAGCATGCCGTGGTCAACCTACTGCGCTTCCACGAGGCGGAGACCGCGATCCTGTTCTGCGCCACTCGCGACGCAGTGCGCCGACTTCATGCCAGCCTGACCGAGCGCGGTTTCCAGGCCGTCGCGCTATCGGGCGAGCACAGCCAGAACGAGCGCAATCATGCGCTTCAGGCCTTGCGCGACCACCGCGCCCGCGTGTGCGTCGCAACCGATGTCGCGGCGCGCGGGATCGATCTTCCATCGGTCTCGCTAGTGATCCATGTCGAACTGCCGCGCGATGCCGAAGCGCTACAACACCGCTCTGGCCGCACCGGGCGTGCAGGCCGCAAGGGTACCGCCGTTCTGATCGTCCCCTACCAGCGGCGACGACGGGTCGATGGAATGCTGCGCGGTGCCCGAATTGCAGCCGATTGGGTTTCGACCCCGACGCCCGAACAGATCCGCCATCGCGACCGGGACAGGCTGATGACCATGCTTCGCCAGCCGGTGGAAGCGGAAGAAGAGGACCGCGAATTGGCTGGCCGCTTAATGGCAGAGCTTAATGCGGAAACTATTGCTACCGCCCTGGTCAAGGCGCTGCGCACCGATCTTCCGGCGCCCGAGGACATCCTCGATCAGTCAACTCGAGCGGAGCGTTCCGGACGCGACGAAGGCCCGCGGCCTGGTTTTGAGAATTCAACCTGGTTCCGGATCAATGTCGGTCGACAGCACAAGGCGGACCCGCGCTGGCTGCTCCCCCTAATCTGCCGCCACGGGCATGTCGGCCGCGCCGATATCGGTGCGATCCGCATTGCTGCCTCGGAAAGCTATTTTGAGGTTACCGGCCGAGCCGCGCCTGGCTTCCTAAAGCTGATGCGAAAAGGCGCGATAACCGGCGAGGATGATGGCGTGGTAATCGTGCTCGCGGAATCGGGCCCCGGCCAAAAATTTGACGAAGGCCGCGCGCGTTCGGCTCCGCAGAAGCGGCATGGCCCGCCGCCGCGTCGCGCCACGATCAAGCCGACATATCGGCGCAGCAAATAGGGCAGTCTTTTAGCTAATCCCGCCCCTGTTCACCGCCTCGCCCTCGCGCTAGCTTGCAGCGCATCGAGGGGACGATTGGAACATGGCAAGTGACGAGAACAAACCCGCCGGCCAAGCGCCGGCGACGTTGTTCCTGAGCTACGCGCGCGCCGATCGTACGCGAGCGGAACGGCTTGCCGATGCGCTAACCAATGCCGGGTACACGGTTTGGTGGGATGCGCTGATCGAAGGTGGTGCGCAGTTCGCGGCCTCGATCCGGAAAGCTCTCGAAACGGCCGACGCCGTAATTGTCCTCTGGTCCAAGAACTCAGTCGACTCCGACTGGGTCCGCGACGAAGCCGCACTGGGGCGCGATCGACACCGTTTGATTCCGTTGGCACTGGATGGAACCCGGCCCCCTCTCGGATTCCGCCAATATCAGGCAATTGATGTGTCGCATTGGCGCGGCAAACCGGACGCTCCGCAGATCGCAGCTATTCACAGGGCGATTGCAGCAGCGACCGGCCAGGGTCCGGTTTTCTCTTCAACAGCTCAACCCATTTCGCGTCGAGGTATGTTGGCAATTGGAACCGGTGCCGGTGTTCTGGCGATTGGCGGTGGGGCCTTCGTTGCGTGGCGGAGCGGATTGATTGGGCCGGCTCAAGCCTCCGGCCTCAGCATCGCGGTACTGCCGTTCCGCAATCTGAGCGGCGATTCCGACCAGGACTTTCTATCGGAAGGGCTGACCGAGGAAATCCGGGCCGCGCTGGCGCGCAATCCGGCGCTGAAAGTGCTGGCCGCGACATCGTCCAATGCGGCCCACGATCTTGGCGATGATGTAAAGTCGATTACTCGGGAGCTGGGTGTCAAATACCTGCTCGAAGGTTCGGTAAGGCGCGCGGGCGACACTGTCCGGGTCTCGACTGACCTCACCGACGGCAAGACGGGGTTCAGCCAATGGTCTCAGACCGTGGACAGGAAGCTTACCGACCTGTTCGCCTTCCAGAGCGAGATCGCCGCTACGGTTTCAAATGCCATGTCGGTTCGTGTCGCGACCAGTGCGCCGGCGCCCGGAGGCACGCACAACGTCCGGGCTTATGAGAATTTCCTGCGTGGCCGCGCTCTTTTCAATCAGGCGAAGGACGAGGAAAGCGACCGTCAGGCGCTGGCGCTATATGAGCTGGCTATCGCCGCAGATCCCAAATTCGCGATGGCTCACGCCGCCCGTTCCCGGGCGCTTTCGGCTATCGCGGTCCAATATGCCAAGGCAGATGAGCTAAAGCAGCTTTACGCAGAAGCGATCACCGCCGCCCACAAAGCAATCGAGCTCGCCCCGAACCTGGCCGAAGGGCACCTTGCGCTCGGATTCGCACTGTTCACAGGGAAGCTCGACGTCGCGGGTGCCCGTCCCTTCTATGAAAGAGCGTATCAGCTGGGCCGCGGCAATGCCGACATCTTACTTCTCTACGCCCTGTATTGCTCACGCGCCGGCCGACCCGAAGATGCGCGGGAAGCCATCGCCCGCGCAGTTGCCCTCGATCCGCTGAACCCACGCACCTACCGCGCCTCCGGTTCGATCGATTATGCAGCCCGCCGCTACGCCGATGCGCTGCCGCCGCTCGACAAGGCGCTGAAATTAAATCCCAAGATCACTAGCGCCAATGCCCTCCGGGGCAACAGCCTAATGCAGCTCGGCAGATTGCCCGAAGCCCGCGCCGCTTTCGATGCGGAGCCGCAGAACATGTTCAAGCTTACGGGACTTGCCATCGTGGACCGGCGGTTGGGTGACGGCGCAGCTGCGAAAAAAGCATATGATCAATTGGTATCGGAAGTTGGGGATGCCGCCCTCTACCAGCAGGCGCAGGTCTTGGCACAATGGGGTCGAAGCGACGAAGCGCTCACGGCGCTCGAGCGCGCACGCGCGGTCGGCGACTCGGGACTGATTTATCTGTCGACCGATCCGCTACTCGACCCGATTCGCGACCAGCCACGATTTCGCAATCTTCTCAATGCGATAGCGCGAACATGATGCATTAATATTCTATTTACTATCACGGAACCTCAATCCGTGAGACTTTAGGCGGTTCATATTCAGGGAGCTCGGTCATGGTTATCGGTGGAAAACCCGTCAGGGACCAATGGCAGCAAGGCAAAGTCGAAAAGAAGGCTGCCCGCGGCAGCGGCGACGATCGCGGAAGCGGTGATGACCGTGGTAGCGGCGACGATCGCGGCAGCGGTGATGACCGCGGCAGTGGTGACGATCGCTAGTCGAGGCTGTCGATTGACGGATCGGCCGCCATCGCGCGCCTGATCCAGTCGACATAATGGGACTGGTCGATCCGGACGTATACGCCCGGCTTGCCGGCTTGCGCGCACCCTTTGCCCCAGCTGACGATTCCGACCAGCATGGGCTCGCCCCAACTCTTGACTAGCGGACCGCCGCTGTCGCCTTTGCAGGCGTCCTTCCCACGCGCTCCCGCGCAAAGCATGTCACCGGTGGTGGTTCCGCCAAGCGCGGGCTCGCACGGCATCGTCTTTAGGCCGACTTCCAGCAGTTCGCCCGAGTATCGACCGGAGGGTCCCGCCCCCGTCTGTCCCCAGCCGACTACGCTAACCGCGACACCAACGCCCAATTCGGGCCCATTATAAAGCTTGATCGTCGAAATCCGCCCGCCTTTCGACTTGTCGGTCTGCCCGTCCGCCGCAAGGTGGACCAGGGCAATGTCATTTACCTTGCTCTTGTCGTCATAGCGCGCGTGTCGGATCATCCGGTCGATACGGTAGGTCACACCGCCCTCCTCACGCAGGTCTTGAGCGCCGAGGCGAACTCGATAGCCGTTCTCGATCCGCTTCTTGTTGATGCAATGGGCGGCGGTCAGCACCCAATCGAGCGCAATCAGCGAGCCACCGCATTTATGGGCCAGCTCCCATTGAACCTTCCCGCCTTCCCGGTCCTCCGCCGTCCAGTCCTGGTTCGGAGTATAGATTTCGGCCTGCCACGGCGCACCATGGGCCAGCGCCGATTCCGGACGTCGCTTCGATTCTGCCGGGGCAGCAAGGACAGCCAGCAAAATAGCAATCGAGATCGTTCGCATCGTCGATCCCCTGCTAAGGACGATTTGCGACTAGCTGGTCGACGACCCCCGGATCGGCCAATGTCGAAGTATCGCCGAGGTTCGTTACATCGCCTTCCGCGATCTTGCGCAGGATCCGCCGCATGATCTTGCCGGATCGAGTCTTGGGCAGCGCCGGAGCAAACTGGATAACATCGGGAGTAGCGATCGGGCCGATCTCCCTGCGCACCCATTGCACCAATTCGACGCGCATCGCCTCATCCGGCTCGCAACCGGCATTGACGGTGACATAAGCATAGATCCCCTGCCCTTTTATGTCGTGGGGCATTCCGACGACCGCAGCTTCGGCAACCGCCTTGTGAGCAACCAACGCGCTTTCGACCTCGGCAGTGCCCATGCGGTGGCCCGAGACGTTGATGACGTCGTCGATCCTTCCCGTGATCCAGTAATAGCCGTCCTCGTCGCGGCGGCAGCCGTCGCCGGTGAAATAGACGCCGGGATAAGTCGTGAAATAGGTCTGGAAGAAGCGTTCATGGTCGCCCCACACGGTTCGCATCATGCCGGGCCAGCTGTCGGCGATGACCAGCGAGCCTTCGCCCGCCCCGTCAATTTGCTCGCCATCGCCGGTGACAAGTGCAGGCTTTACCCCGAACATTGGCTTGGTCGCGCTGCCCGGCTTGAGTGGCGTTGCGCCAGGAAGCGGCGAAATCATGATCCCGCCGGTTTCGGTCTGCCACCAGGTATCGACGATCGGACAGCGCCCCTCACCGACAACGCGATGGTACCAGCCCCATGCCTCGGGATTGATCGGCTCGCCAACCGTGCCGAGCAGCTTCAAGGATGCTCGCGACGTGCGCGCAACCCATTCGTCACCCTCTCGCATCAAAGCTCGGAGCGCGGTTGGCGCCGTGTAGAGGATTTCGACTCGATGTTTATCGACGACTTGCCAGATGCGGCTCGGGTCGGGCCAATTCGGCACGCCCTCGAACATCACACTGGTCGCTCCGTTCGCCAGCGGGCCGTAAACAATATAGCTATGCCCGGTGACCCAGCCGATATCCGCAGCGCACCAATAGATCTGCCCCGGCCGATAATCGAAAACATATTCGTGGGTCATCGAAGTCCACACGGCATAACCGCCGGTACTATGCAGGACGCCCTTGGGCTTGCCGGTCGAGCCAGAGGTATAAAGGATGAACAGGGGATCCTCGGCACCCATCTCCTCGGGAACGCAATTGTCCTCGACGCCCGCCAACGCGTCGTCCCAAAAGACATCGCGGCCGGGTTGCATCGGGATGTCCTTGCCGGTGCGCTTCAGGACGATCACCCGCTCGACCGATGTACAATGATTGAGCGCCTCATCGACATTCGCCTTAAGCGGCACTGATTTGCCTGCGCGCAATCCCTCGTCGGCCGTGACGACCAAGGTACTGTCGCAATCCTGAATCCGGCCCGCCAACGCTTCGGGCGAAAAACCGCCAAACACTACGGAATGGATGGCGCCGATTCGCGCGCAGGCGAGCATCGCCACGGCCGCTTCCGGAACCATCGGCATGTAGATTGTGACGCGGTGGCCTCGACAGACTCCGTTCGACTTAAGCGCATTGGCAAAGCGGCAAACCATCCGATGGAGCTCGGCATAGCTGATCGCCCGGCCTTCTTCGGCGGGATCATCGGGTTCCCATATGATTGCGGTTATGTCGCCGCGCACGGCAAGGTGGCGGTCGAGGCAATTGGCGGAAAGATTGAGCGTTCCGTCGGCATACCAGCGAATTCCGAAATCGGCTTCGTGAAAGCTGGTCTCCTTGACCGTCGTGAACGGCCGTATCCAGTCAATGCGGAGCGCCTCCCGCCCCCAAAAGGCTTTGGGATCATCGACCGACTCGCGATACATGGCGGCATATCGGTCGCTGCCGATCAGTGCCTTTCGGTCCCATTCTTCAGATACCGGATACACGGCGTCGGTCATGCCAGCTCCTCCTTGTTCCCATACAGCTTAGCTGCCGTAGCGTCCGTGCAAAGCCCCTCGCACAGCGCCTCGCGCTCGGCTAGCAATCGCTCATGGCCCTGCTAGTCACCGGTGTCGCCGGCTTTATCGGATCGTCAGTCGCTGCGGCGCTGCTTGCGCGTGGTGAACAGGTCATCGGCATCGACAATCTCAACGAATATTATGATCCGGCACTGAAGCGCGCGAGGCTGGAACGCTTGGGTGCCGCTCATGGTAATGCGTTCACCTTCGAAAAGGTCGACTTCGCTGACCAGGAAGCACTCGAAGCATTTGCCGCGCCGCACCGGTTCGATCGGATCATACACCTCGGCGCGCAGGCAGGCGTGCGTTATTCCTTGGTCAACCCGCAGGCCTATGTCCGATCAAACCTGATGGGGCAGATCAACATGCTTGAACTGGCCCGCCATCGCGAGGTTGAGCATTTCGTCTATGCCAGCTCATCTTCGGTTTATGGGGGCAATGAATCACTGCCGTTTCGGGTCGAGGATCGGGTCGACCATCCGATCTCAATCTATGCAGTGACAAAGAAGGCGGATGAATTGATGGGCGAAAGCTACGCCCATCTATACCGGCTGCCGATGACGGGCCTGCGCTTTTTTACCGTATATGGTCCCTGGGGGCGCCCCGACATGGCGATGTGGATCTTCACCAAGTCGCTCTATGAAGGCACGCCGCTGCAAATCTTCAACGGCGGCGACATGCGCCGCGACTTTACCTACATCGACGATATCGTTCGCGGAGTCCTGTCATGCGTCGACGGCCCGCCGAATGACGACGGCAAGAGGAAGGCCGGGGGCAGCAAGAGCCCGCACGCGATCTACAATATCGGCAACCATCGTTCGGAGGAGTTGATGCGGATGGTGTCGTTGCTCGAACAGGCTACAGGCAAGACCGCGGCATTCAACTTTCAGCCAATTCAACCCGGCGACGTAAAAGACACATATGCCGACATCACCGCCATTCAGCGTGACCATGGCTTCGAGCCCAGTACCACCATCGACGTCGGAATTCCGCGTTTCGTCGAATGGTTCAAACAATATCACCATATCGATTGAGGAGCTCGGATGCCCGTTCCCGCCATTTTCGATCGGCTGCGCCTGCCCGTCATCGGCGCGCCCTTGTTCATCGTCTCCAACCCCGACCTGGTCATCGCCCAGTGCAAGGCCGGAATCGTTGGCAGCTTTCCTTCGCTGAACGCCCGGCCACAGAGTCAGCTCGACGAATGGATCCACCAGATCACAGAAGAGCTGACGACATATGATCGGGACCATCCCGATGCGCCGTCGGCGCCTTTTGCAGTCAACCAGATCGTGCATCGTTCGAACGACCGGTTCGAGGAAGACATGATAACCTGCGCCAAGTGGAAGGTGCCGATCGTCATCACTTCCCTCGGCGCACGCACGGAGCTCAACGACGCCGTTCATGGATGGGGCGGTATCACGCTGCACGACATTATCGACGATCGCTATGCCCGAAAGGCCATCGAAAAGGGCGCGGACGGACTGATCGCGGTGGCGGCAGGGGCCGGAGGCCATGCCGGCCGCTGGTCGCCGTTCGCGCTGGTTCAGGAAATCCGCAAATGGTTCGATGGCCCGCTGGCCTTGTCCGGGGCGATCGCGACCGGCGGCGCGGTACTGGCGGCGACCGCAATGGGAGCCGACTTCGCCTATATCGGGTCACCCTTCATCGCCACGCCCGAGGCCCGGGCCACCGACGAATATAAACAGGGCATCATCGAGAGCGGTGCCGCGGATATCGTAACCTCGGCGCTATTCACCGGCGTCAGCGGCAATTACCTCCGTGCCTCGATCGTTGCCGCAGGTCTCAATCCCGACGATCTCCCTCAACCCGGCCCCGATGCGATGAATTTCCAGTCTGCGACGGGCGCCAAGGCGTGGCGCGACATTTGGGGTTCGGGCCAGGGCATCGGCGTAATCGACAAGGTCGAGCCGGCGTCTGAACTCATTGCTCGGATTGCCCGCGAATATTCGGCGGCGAAGGCCCGAATTTGCGGCTAGGTTAGCGTTTCGAGCAATTTTCGCCAGGCATCCGGTAGTGCTGCCGGGCGTCGGTTCTCCCGATCCACATAAACGTGGGTGAACTGGCCCTGCGCGCTCGGCTCGGACGACCCCGCTGCGAATATTCCGAGGCGATAAGTAACACTTGAAATCCCAAGCCGTTGGACAGCAAGGCCGACATCGACGTCACCGGGAAAGCTGAGCGGGGTGAAATAGGAACAGCCGGTTTCGACCACGAGGCCGATCTGATCGCCGTGGGCAATGTCTAGCAACCCCTGCGCAACCAGCCACTGGTTCACCGCCGTGTCGAACCAGTGGTAGTAGACCGTATTGTTGACGTGCCCATAAACGTCATTGTCGGCCCAGCGCGTCGCAATGGTGATGAAGTGACGATAATGCCCCCGCCCGTGCGGGGTCGGACGGCTCACCAGGCCGCCTCATAGAGGCGACGTGCATCGCTTTCATCGATCGGGCAGGGATTGTTCACCAGCAACCGTTGCTGCTTCATCGCTTCCTGAGCCAGCATCGCGATCCCGTCCTCCGAAATTCCATGATCCCGCAGCCGTGGCGCAATTCCACTGGCAATGACCAGCTGATCGAGCCGGTCGATCAACGTTGCGCAACGGGCCTGGCTGCCCAGTCCTTCGCATTCGGGAGCAAGGATTGGCGCCAGTTCCGCATACAACTCACGCGCGGATTCGCTGTTATGCTGGAGTACGCCTTGCAGCATCAGCGCATTGCTAAGCCCGTGCGGCAGATGATGAATTCCACCCAGCGGATAGGCCAGGGCATGGACGCCGGCGACCGGCGCATTGGCGAAGGCGAGACCCGCCAGATGCGCACCAAGCAGCATCGCCGAGCGAGCCTCGACATTCCGGGGTTCTTCGATCGCCTTGATCAGATTTGCCGACAAGAGCCGAAGCGCCTCGCGGGCCAGTGCATCGGACAAAGGATTCTTGAGTCGCGCGGATGTGTATGCCTCCACCGAATGGACAATCGCATCGATCCCGGTTGCCGCCGTCACATGGGCCGGTAACCCCAAAGTCAGGCTGGCATCGAGCACTGCCCAGTCGGCTACAAGCGGACGCGAGTTTACGGCCAGCTTCACGCCACTCTCGCAGGTAATCACCGAAATCGGGGTAGCCTCCGACCCTGTGCCGGCGGTGGTCGGCACCAGCGCGAGGGGCAGTCGCGGGCCCTGGGCGATATCGACGCCCCATATTTCATCAAGCACATCGCCCGATCCCAGCAGATAGGCAGTGAGCTTGGCGACATCCATGGGACTACCGCCGCCAAAACCGACGACGTGGGTGACGTCATGGCGTCGGCCTAGGTCCACAGCGGCAAGCAAGGTTTCCTTGGATGGATCGGCTTCGACCGCGTCGAACAGGAAAATCTCCCGGCCACTGGCTTCAAGCGACGCACGGCACGCGTCGGTAAGACCGAGCGCCAGAATGTCATGGTCGGTAACGAACAGGCATGGGCCATGGGGCAGGACATCGGCAAGCTGCGTTGCCGACCCGTCACCAGATATAAGCTTCGGGCCCGGGTAGAAGATAAAGGGTCGCATAATGCCGACGACCCTATGCCGTCAGCCGTTGCGGTTCCAGATGAAGTCGCGTTCCAGGCGGCCCATCAGCGCTCGCGCGGGGCTTGGTAACGGCTCGTCGATCAACTGCCCTTCATCAAGCCGCTGGATGCGCGAATATAGATCGGCGCTTGCGTTGATCAGTTTTTGCGCGGCTTCGGGCATCTGCTCGACAACCACTGCATCGCTTTCACTGGCATGGCCGAGCCGCCGCTCGGGGCGCCGCCCATCGGATGATTTGATTTCGCCGCTCTCAACCGCCCGCTGGGTCAACAACCAGGCGACGATGTGCATGACCCGGGTCGTGACCTTTAGCGATTCGCATGCGAAGCCGACCCGAGCAAAAGGCTCGAGTGATTGCCGGTCGTCCCGGCCCGCCTCATCGAAATAGGCACGCGCCTCGTCGGCCAGCAGCATCGCCTCGGTGTAAAGGGCGTCAATCAGGCGCGGAGTGATCCGCGCTTCCAATCCATGCTCGTTGATCGATTCGGTCATCCTGCTGCCAATGTTGCCATGGGTCGATGTCCGATGAAACGCTTGAGTCGGGCATTCGACAACCCCCAAGCGCGCGGCGTCCCGCGTTCGGACAGCCGATCAGGCGATAATGTCGGGAACGATACGGTCCGCGAGCTGCTGAATTTCGTCTTTGAGAGCCAGCTTGCGCTTCTTCATCCGTGCAAGCTCAAGCTGGTCGCAATTGCCCGTCTCGCGCATCCGTTCAATTTCCTCGTCGAGGCGCCGGTGCTCAACCTTGAGCATGGTCAGCACCTCTCGCGGATCATCGTCATTCATGTGCTCGTCTTACAGGAAGCTCGCACCATCGTCACGCTTCAGCCTGTCAACGGCAAGTCGCATGCTGGACCGGCCAAACTGTTCGTTTTGCTAGCGACAAACGGGCTGATTCGTGATTTATTCACCGATCTGTCACGCGTCAGCCAACGAAAGGAAATTGACCGATGGACAAGGCCTATGCCGAGGCAATCGCATCTAAACACGCTTCACTACACGCGATAATCGATGCCGAAGAGCATCGCCCTCACCCGGACATGGACCTGCTGACACGATTGAAGAAAGAAAAGCTTAGGCTGAAGGACGCGCTGGTCGGACACTAGCGCGCGTAGGCCAGAAAAAAGGCCGGCGGCTCCTGCGAGCGGCCGGCCTTTTTTATTCGGATACTCTCTTAATCGTCGCGTGAAACGCGCTCAATTCGTTCATGTTTTTCCTGCGCTTCGAGCGTCATCGTCGCGATCGGACGAGCTTCGAGGCGGGCCAGCGAAATCGGCTCTCCGGTCACTTCGCAATAGCCATATTCGCCATCGTAAAGCCGACGGACGGCGGCGTCGATCTTAGAGATCAGCTTGCGCTGCCGGTCACGGGTACGAAGCTCGATCGACCAGTCGGTCTCACTCGACGCGCGATCGGCAATGTCAGGCTCTCGTAGTGAGTCGACCTGAAGCTGCGCCATCGTTGCGCGGCTCTCTTCGACGATCGACTCTTTCCAGTCCCTCAATTTTTGCAGGAAATAGGCGCGTTGTTCGACGCACATGAATTCTTCGGCATCCGAAGGACTATAGCCCTCCGGCAATATGATTTGATCAAATTGTTCGGAGCCCGATCCATACAGATCAACAAGAGCGGTAGCCATCTAACCCTCCCCGATACAAGCGCCTGCCACTGCCGTGACCGGGCCACCGGTAACGGCCGGAGGCAAATACATTCGACTTTCCCGACACTTAGCCGGGTCAATCAGTATCCCCAACGCGCTCATAGTTAAGCGCGGGCGCCTTAACAAGGACTGACCGAGCGCAAATGAATTTAACTGTGGATTGTTGCTGATGCGCCGCAGACGGTTGTCCCAGGGCCGCACAATTTGCATAGCGACGTTTGTGCGCATCCTCCTGACCAACGATGACGGCATCCATGCGCCGGGCTTTACGGTGCTCGAATCCATTGCATCCCGTCTTTCGGAGGACGTCTGGGCAATCGCTCCCGCGGAGGAACAGTCGGGCGCCGGCCATTCGCTAACGCTTAGCCGTCCAATCCGCATGCGCCGTCATGGCGATCGAAAATTTTCGGTCAGTGGCACACCCACAGACGCCGTGATGATGGCGCTCGCCCACATCATGAAGGACAGCCCACCAGATCTCATCCTGTCCGGCGTCAACCGTGGAGCCAATCTGGCCGAAGATGTCACTTATTCGGGAACCGTCTCGGCGGCGATGGAAGGCGCGCTGGCCGGCGTCCGGTCGATCGCCTTGAGCCAGGTTTATGCGCGAGAAGGCATGGGCGACACGGTCCCGTTTGCCGCAGCCGAAGCCTGGGCGGAACGAGTGATCCGCCCGCTCGCTGACGCGCCGTTCACTCCGGGAACACTGGTAAATGTCAACTTTCCCGCGCTTTCGCCCGATGCGGTAAAGGGCATTCGAATCTGCCGACAGGGTATCCGCGACTATGGTCGTTTGCGGATCGTCGAACGAACCGACCCCAGGGGTTATCGCTATTATTGGTTCGGCCTGGCGCCAACGGTCGAAACGCCTGGGCATGTTACCGACCTGGAAGTCGTTGCGAATGGCTATATCTCGGTGACGCCATTGTTCCTGGACCTGACCCACGAGCCAGGCCTTGAACATCTGGCCGAGCGCTTCGGAGATGGCTAATGGCAGCAAGCCTCCGAACCGAGCTCGTATCTCTCTATCGTTCGCTATCGGATAGAAGGCGTCGGCAACTCGCATCGGTAGGGTTATTGATGCCCGTCACCGCAATTGCCGAAATGGTAATGGTTGCTGCTATCGTGCCATTTCTTGCGCTTCTGGCCGGCTCGCCGGCGCAATCATCTTGGCCGATTCTATTTCCGCTGCTCGAAGCGATGGCAGGAGTGGCACCTGGCAACATGTTGATTGCCTCGGCAACCCTGTTTGCACTTGCGGCGCTGGCCACCGGCCTGTTGCGCCTCGCATTGACCAGGATGAGCCAGGTTTTCGCCTTGGGCATGGGGCATGATTTGGCGGTCGGGATCCAGCGCCGGCTGCTTCACCAGCCATATCAGTTTCACCTTAGCCAACATTCCAGCGAGCTGTTGTCGTCACTCGACAAGGTCGATCACCTGATTTTCAACCTGGTGCCGCAGGCGATCCAGGCAATGAGCGCAATGCTCATCACGCTATTGATAGTCATTGTGCTGGTAAGCCTGGATCCGATGACCGCAGCGCTTGCCGTCCTACTGGTAGGCGGGCTTTACGGATTGGTTCTGGTTGCAACGCGGCGGCGGCTATCAGTACGCGCCAAGATAGTTGGATCGGCATATCAGCAGCGCCTGAAGGCGTTACAGGAGAGCCTGGGCGGAATCCGCGACGTGATCCTTGATCAGTCGCAAGATGTTCAACTCGAACGATTTCGAAAGATAGACGAGCGATTCATGCGCGCCCGCGCCGAGACCGCGTTTTTGGTTTCGGCACCTCGTTTCATGGTCGAAGCGCTAGGGCTCATGCTGATTGCCCTGCTGACAGTGATAATTTCGGGACGCCCCGGTGGGTTCCTGGCTGCACTGCCTGTCATTGGGGCAATGGCTTTGGGCGCGCAGCGGCTGTTGCCGCTGATTAACCAGCTCTACTCCGGTTGGGCCAATCTCACCGCGTCCCGCCCAATCATTGCCGAAGTGGCAGCACTCGCGGGGCTCCCGTTTCAGGAAAGCCACGAACAGCAAAGCGCCCCCATGGCGCTGATCAACTCCATAAAATTCGATGATGTAAGTTTCCAATATGCCGACCGATCTCGGCCCGCGCTCCACAACCTAAGCCTGACAATCCCAAAGGGCGCACGCGCTGCAATTGTCGGCCCAACCGGGAGCGGCAAAAGCACGCTTGCCGACCTGCTGATGGGGCTGATCGAGCCCAATGACGGTTGGGTCCGGATCGATGGTGTGGCGCTGACGGACGAGAGTCTTGGTGCATGGCGCCAGTCAATCGCACATGTGCCGCAGGCCATTTTCTTGGAAGACGCAAGCATCGCCGACAATATTGCTCGTGGATCGCCCGGGGTTGAGAAGGACATGATGAAGCTGCGCCGATCAGCCGAGACCGCACAACTGGCAGACTTCATCGAATCCTTGCCCGACGGATATGAAACGCAAGTCGGAGAACGAGGCGTGCGGCTTTCGGGCGGTCAGCGTCAGAGGCTGGGGCTCGCCCGGGCCATCTACAAAAACGCGCCGGTGCTTGTGCTCGACGAGGCAACCAATGCGCTCGACGAAGCTACAGAGGCGAGCTTCTTCCGAGCGCTCGATCAGCTCGGTGCTCAAGGCCGCACGATTATCATCGTCGCTCACCGGAGCTCGACCATCGACGGCTGCGACCTGATTCTTCGACTCGACCAGGGGCGCTTGGTCGTTACTGGCAGTCGCGAGCCATTGTTTGGCGAACAGGCTTCGGCGGGCAGCTGCTAGGCGGCAAGCGCCATCGGCCGCCTTTGTTCGCGTAACCAGGCCTGGAACATCAAAATTGCCCAAAGCGCTGGCGTGGAGTCTCGTTGTCCGTGAAGATGGGCGAGCCAGCGGCGCTGAACGACATCGGGGTCGAACCAGCCCTCCTCGCTCATTTGGGCCCGGTCGAGCAGCTCCTCGGCCCAGGGACGAAGGGGTCCTTTGATCCATTGGCCGACTGGGATCGCAAAGCCTGCCTTCGGCCGCTCAAACAAGCATCGCGGAGCCTCACGGTAGAGTAGCTTGCGAAGAATGTCCTTGCCGCGCCCACGGCGCAGTTTGAAGCCAAGCGGAATGCGCGCGGCAATTGCCGCGACCCTGTGGTCGAGATACGGCATTCGGGATTCCAAGCTGACCGCCATCGACGCCCGGTCGACCTTGCACAGGATATCGTCGGGTAGATAGTCGGTAGCGTCGCGGTACATCATCCTCATTGGCGCTGGCAGGTAGGAGCCAAGACCGGCCTCTGCTTGCGCAACATGGGCATCGTCATCCCCCAGAACTGGCGCATCCTCGCCCCACCATTCATCGAGGAATCCGCTGAGCAACTCGTCGGTGCCTGCGGCATGGCCCATTATCCGGAAGGACTTTTGAATCTTGCCCCCGAAATTGGGTTGATGGCTCTTCAAGCCGGCACGAGCCGCGCCATCCCAAAAGCCTGAAGGAATTGCGCTGAGTGCATTGCCGGCCATTGCGCGCATCGACGGGCCCATGCGCCCGAACTGCTTCCATGCGTTGGCCAGTCCCAAATAGCGGTTATATCCTCCGAATAGCTCATCACCCCCATCGCCCGACAGCGCGACCGTCACCTCCGTCCGAGCGAATGCGCTGATCAGATAGGTTGGTATCTGTGAGGAATCGGCGAAAGGCTCGCCGTAGATCGTGGGCAGTTTAGGGATAACATCCTGTGCATCGCGACAGGTGACATAAAGTTCATGATGCTGTGTTCCGAAATGCCGCGCCACTTCCCGTGATGCCGGCGCTTCGTCGTAGGCCGGATCTTCAAATCCAAGTGTGTAGGTGCGGACCGGCTGCGCCGTATATTTCTGGTAAAGCGCGACAATCGTCGATGAATCGATTCCGCCGGAGAGGAATGCGCCAACAGGCACATCGGCCAGCGATTGACCGATCACCGCTTGCGACAAGGCCGCTTCAAGCTCTTCGAGAGCGACACTCTCATGCTCGAAAGGCATGGCCAGCCCGTCACATATGGTCTGTCGATATGACCAGTAACGCTCCAGCCCAAGGTGTGGGTTGGCGTAACCGGGTTGAGGTGGACTTGCCGGTTCATACTCGGCAACGTCGACCGAGGCACTGAGAATGCAGCCAGGCTGCAATTTGAAAATTTGCTCGTAAATCGACAGCGGAGCGGGGACATAATTATGGGCAGCGAACCGTCGCAATGCTCCGCGATCGATGCGATTATCGAAGCGCGGGTGAAGCCGGATCGCCGGCAATTCTGACGCGAAGACGAAATCGCCCCCTACCCAGCCGTAATAAAGGGGCCTTTCGCCAAACCTGTCCCGCACAAGGTGAAGCTTGCGTTCTTTCACATCCCAAAGTGAAAAGGCGAACATGCCGACGCAGCGCGTCAGGGCAGCCGTCAGACCCCAGCACGCAATTGCCTCCACCAGTGTTTCTGTGTCGCTATGACCACGCCAAGGCCGCGGACCGAAGCCGGTCTCGATCTCACGCCGGATTTCGGCATGATTGTAGATTTCGCCATTGTAGCTCAGCAAGTATCGGCCGTTGGCCGACTTCATCGGTTGATGACCGGCTGGCGACAAGTCGACGACCGCCAGTCGCCGATGCCCGACGCCAATCCGCCCACTGTCGTCGACCCAGGTACCTTCATCATCGGGACCGCGATGACGCAGCCTCTCGGTCATCGCCCGCAGCGTATCTGCCGCAACCGGCCGTGAGGATATGATGCCGGCAATTCCGCACATGGTCCGAGCACATTCCCCCCTTGAAACTGCCCGGTCAAGCGGACCAAGGGCACCACGCGTTGCCTTGTCGTTCTTTCTGTCGGAAGAGAAAGCCATGCTTCCCTCCCTGTCGCATCACCAGAGTTTCAAAGATGAGCGAGGGGCGCTTACCTTTGCCCAGGTTGGAAGCGGCCTGCCCTTCGCTCCACAACGTTATTTTCTGGTCTTCGACGTGCCACCCGGCACGAAGCGTGGCGGCCACGCGCATCTGCGATGCGAACAATATCTCGTCGCAGTGTGCGGAACGGTGCTGGTAACCCTGGACGATGGTCGGGAACGGTCCGAATATCTGCTGGAGCGTCCCGACCAAGGACTTCACGTTCCAGCGGGAATTTGGGGCGAGCAGCATTATGTGGGCAAAGATGCTTGCCTGCTGGTGCTTGCCTCCGACACCTATGACAGCAACGACTATCTTTCCGACTATGCCGAGTACGTCGCGTTTAGAAAGGGCCAGCCTTGATCCCGCTATTGGATGTCGGCGCGACCTATGAGGAACTGCGAGAGAAAATAGACCGCGCCGTACGTGAGGTGCTTGAATCCGGATGGTACATCGGCGGACCTCCGGTCGAACGGTTCGAGGAGCAATATGCCCGCTATTGCGGCGCCAGCCACTGCATCGGCGTCGGGAATGGGCTTGAAGCATTGGCGCTGTCGCTTCGCGCGCTCGATATCGGTCCGGGCGACGAGGTTATCGTTCCATCCAATACCTACATCGCAACGTGGCTTGCGGTGTCGATGGTTGGCGCAATCCCTGTACCGGTGGAGCCCGATGAAGCCACCCATTGCATCGATCCCGCAGGAATTTCCGAAGCAATAACCGAACTCACGCGGTGCATCATGCCGGTCCATCTTTATGGCCATCCCTGCGCCATGGACGAGATCATAAGCATCGCGCGAATCCATGGCCTGGTGGTGGTCGAGGATGCTGCACAGGCCCATGGCGCGGCGCTGGGCAAGCGCAAGATCGGCAGCCACGGCGATGCCGTTGCCTGGAGTTTCTACCCCACCAAGAACCTGGGCGCCTTTGGCGATGCGGGTGCCGTTACGACCAACAGGACGGACATCGCGGAAAGGCTGCGCCTGTTGCGCAACTATGGATCGAACGCCAAGAACGTCCATGAGGTCAAAGGCGTAAACAGTCGGCTGGACCCGATCCAGGCGGCCATCCTGTCGGCCAAGCTCGAGTATCTCGACGAATGGCAGCAGCGCCGCCAGCGGGTCGCGAACCGCTATGCGGATCTATTTGCAGGATCCAATCGTGTTATTGCGCCAACCACTAGCACTGGCGTGCTACCGGCATGGCATCTCTACGTGATCCGGGTCGACAATCGGGACTTTGTGTCGGCGCGACTTGATCAACGTGGAATCGCCAGCATGCCGCACTATCCCACCCCGCCATTTCTTCAGCAGGCCTATGCGGAAATGAAGACCGAAGCTGGCCGCTGGCCACTAGCGACGAGGCTCGCCGATACGGTGTTGTCGATCCCGATGGGCCCGCACATGAAACCGGGCGATATCGAGCAGGTGGCCGAAGCGGTGCTGCAAGCGGTAGAGGCATGACGGAGCAAACCGTTGCCCCTCGATCCTCGGCATTCGAGGCGCTTCGACTTGCCGAAATTCAAGATGCGATCATTCTTATGCGCAAGCATGGCCGAACATCGGGCGACCTACTCGAAATCGGCGCCGGCACAGGCTGGCAGGCGCAAGCGCTGAGCCAGGCGGGATATCGGGTGGAGGCCATCGATCTTCCCGCCCATTCGGCCAACAGCGGTCACGCACGCAACCGGAAGTGGCCGATCCGCGACTATGATGGGATGAACATCCCCTATGGCGACGCCAGCTTTGACATAATTTACAGCTCAAACGTGCTGGAACACGTCGCCGACCTCGACGCGTTGACCAACGAGATGGAGCGGGTGCTTCGCCCTGACGGCATTGCGCTGCACCTATTGCCCAACCCTCAGTGGCGTATCTTATCCCTTGCTACCTACTATCCCGGCCAGGCCATCGATCTGCTGCGCTACCTAAGGAAGCGCGCATCTTCTGCCCGTGCAGCCCGAAAGGAGGTCGACCCGAAAACTCATCGGTCAGGCAGCACATCGCTGCCCGGTAAGGCATTGAAGCGGCTTGTGCCGCCTGCCCACGGATCAGTTGGCAACGCCTTCAGCGAGATAAGCCGCTTTTCCCGCAAAAGTTGGGATCGTTTTTTTCAACAACGCGGCTGGGAAATTATCGAATATCGCAACAATGGCTTGATTGCGTCAGGGGACTATCTGCTGGGATCCCTGCTCGACATGGCGGCTCGGCGCCGAATTGGCGGGTTGGTCGGCGGGATCGCGCATGTGTATCTGCTTCGGCGGCAACGGAGCGACTGAATGAGCGCGTATTACGAACAAAATTATCGGTCTTTCCTTCCCGTCGACCGCCAAGCAGCGATCCTCGACATTGGCTGCGGCCGGGGCGATTTCGTGCGATACCTTCACAGTCTCGGCTACCGTAATATCACTGCGGTCGACATGGACGAGGACGTGATCGCCACGTTGCAGGGCTTCGAGGGAGTCACTGCGCGTCGGCAAGAAATCACCGATCAGTTGCCCGCCCAGCTGTCAGGCCCTTGGGACCTGATCGTCATCAGGCAGATGATTTACTACCTTGACCGACGTCAGGCGCCTGTTTTCGTCCGCTCGCTTGCCGGCTCTCTCAATGCCGACGGCCGAGTGATAGTCGAGATATTCAACGGCGCGCTGCTTTCCAGTCGTTTCACCGAGCTGAAGGATCCCGCGATCCTCACCGCCTATACCGAACTGGGGCTTAGGCGATTGCTTGAATGGAATGGATTGAGTGTCGAGCGGCTGGTCGGTGCGCAATCGGGCGGAAGCTGGCTTTATCGCTTGCTTCAGTGGTTGGAGTTCCGGATTTATCGACTGCTTCTGATGCTGGAACGTGGACGCGACGACGAATTGCCCAGTATCGGGCGAAAATCGATCATCGCCGTAGCCCGGCGCGGCTGAACATGCGGGTCCTGCACGTCTGGGACAATTATGCGCCAGGACTATTTGATCAGAGCTTTGCTATTTGCCGCGAAGAAGGGCTCGTGGCGGCGCTGGTTTGCATGAATCTGATCGATGAGTCCGGTCCAACCGATATCCGCTTCCTTCGGCGCGTCGATCGAGCGGGTCCCTCCCGAAGCTTCGCGGCACGGATGCAAAGGCGCCTCCACCGCTTCATCGACGAACGCGCCTTTCGCCGGCTGGTTCGCAATGAAATCGCACGATTTCAACCTGATGCAATGCACATCCACTATGGCACAACAGGTGCGTTGCTGGCCCCCGATCCGGAAATCCTTCGGAAACCGTTTCTCGTGTCATTCTATGGGTTCGATATCTCCCAAAGCGTCCAGGATGCACGCACAAGTGCGGCGTATCGCCGGATGATGCATCACCGGCCGCTGGTCCACATCCTTTGTAAGGAGGCGGCGCGGCGCGCAATCGGCATGGGCGCCCCACCCGCCAATATAGTCGATGCCAACCTGCCACTTCCGCTCGAACGCTACCCCTATGTCGGTACTGACGGCCCACTTCATCGCTGGCTGATCCCTGCCCGTTTCGTCGAAAAGAAGGGGCATGAAATTCTGTTCAAGGCATTTGCCTTGCACCTTAAGCGCCATCCCGGCCATCTCCTCACATGTTGGGGCTATGGCGATGACGACAGGCTTCGCGGACTTGCCCAATCACTTGGCCTGGAATCGTCGGTCAGCGTTATCAACAATGAGGCCGGAGGTCCCTTCGACGCAGCCTATCTCGAACAACTCCGCCGACATGACGCGGTCCTCGCTCCCTCGATCCGCGCGACGCGTGGCGACGACGAGGGCGGCCCGGCGCTCACCGCGGTTCTAGCCCAGGTCGCCGGCAAGCCCGTGATTCTGTCCGACTTCCCCGGCAGCGAGCGATCGGTGACCGACGGCGTCGAGGGATTGATCGTACCGCAAGGCGACGTTGAGGCCCTGGCCGCGGCGATGGACCGTCTGGCGGCCGATCCAAGGCTTGCCAGGATGATGGGAGGCGCCGGCCGTGATCGAGCGGTACGCGAATTCAGCAGGAAGGCTTATCGCGACGCGTTGATCGGCTGGTATCAAAGGCTGGCTGCATGACGCGAACCGTCGGGTCTGCCGTAACCCGGGGTGGCCTGCTAAGTCTCACTCGCCTGCTCACCGGCATCGTTCGGGTCAAGGTAGTCGCTCTGGCGCTCGGGGCCGCAGGCGTAGGCGAATATGCGATCTTGCTCCAACTGTACCTGACCGGCGTTGCAGCCGTTTCGATGAGCCTGGCAGTCCCGATCATCAACCTTGGCCGGCCCAGGCTCGTTGCTAATCAGATCAATGAAGCAGGCAGTGTTGCCGGAACCTCGCTTGTGGTCGTTGGGGCCAATGCGCTTCTGCTGGCCCTGCTCGCGGCGGCATTTGGGGACACATTGCTCGCGCAGCTCGGCGTCGGCGGCGCCGCCCCGATCCTCGTCTGGCCGATCGTCGCGGCAATCGTCATCAGCGCCTGCTCGGGAGCCTTCTGGGAGGGCATCAGCTACCTATGCGACCGCTTCGACATCTACGTGCGGGTCGGGATGATTGGCGCAGTTGCCGACATGGTTTTGGTTGCCGGTGCCGCGGCCGCCTTTGGACTTCAGGGGGCGGTCATTGCGCTGCCAATCGGAACGGCGGTCATGTTCGGAGCCTATGCAATATCTATTGGCCGCGATCCGACGGCGCGTGAGCTGCTCCGAAACCTGTCAGCCAAGGTCAGCCTATTGCCTCATTTGCTCTCCTACTCGGCGATGATGTTTTTGACCGTTGCGCTCACCAACGCTGGATCAACCTTCCTCCGATCGCGGGTGCTTGTCGAAGCGGGCGCTACCGCAAACGGCTATCTGCAGGCTGTCACCAGCCTCTCGAGCTACCTGCTCGCCTTCGTCATGACCGGCTTTTGGGGGCATCTCCACGCGCGTGCTGCGGCCGAAGGAGATACGGCAGTGGCACGCCACGAATTGGCCAAGTCGCTTGAACTCGGCCTGCTCATTTCGTTCACTGGCTGCGGCGCGGCAGCCGTGCTGGCGCCATTCCTCATTCCCCTATTCTATTCTCATGAGTTCCTAGGGGCGACCGACCAGCTCATTTTCTACATACCTGGCGAATTTTGCTTCCAGCTGCTCTCGATGTTCACCGCCTACCAGCTGACCGTAAGCCTGAAGCGCAACTATCTGGCATTCACACTCGGTTACATTACGCTGCTCGTCGTGGCAGGTGCCCTGCTGATTCCCATGACCGGCGGCACCGGCTATGTCGCCGCACACGTTGGCGCGTCGGTAGTGATGCTCGGTGCGGCCGGCCTGGTCAGCTGGCGCAGGGGCCAGATCAGCGGTAGATTTCTCTCGACAATCGGAATCTTGGTAGTGGCATTGAGTGCGGTTTGCTTAGGCCTGCTCCATGTCCGCCAATTCGGCAATTCGCCCGTCAACCTGCTTCCCGCGCTCGTGCCATTCGCGATCAGCGGATACCTTGTGCTGAAGCGGCTGTAGCGTGGGCGGATGGAGCCAAATCCCCCATTGCCGCCAACTTGAGAATTTCGACAAGCCGGGGCGCTTGGCTGGCGACTGAGAATTTTGCTTCGGCGATGCTGCGTCCAACGCTGCCAAGCCTAAATCGCATCGCGGGGTCGGAGATTAAGCGAGTCAACGCATCACGCCATTCCGGTTCGTCGGTCGCAAGGAAGCCATTTTCGCTTTCAATGACAATCTCTCGGTTGACTCCGACGGGAGATGCCACGACCGGCAGCCCGCAAGCCATATATTGAATGAGTTTGTAGCCGCTTTTTCCACGTTCGAATGGGCCATCGAAGAGGGGCATGATCCCGATGTCCATGCGTTGAACCTCGGCGACCTCGGTGGCTTCATTCCATTCGACTAGCTCAAGGCCGGGGAAGCGGTCGCGCTCCGCCGCTGGCCCCGCACCAACCACCCGGACGCAAACGTCCTGCTCTGCGCATAAATGTTGAAGCAGCGGAAGGAGCGGCCGGACGTTTGGCCATGTCGTCGGCGACCCGATCCAGCCAATAACAACTGGCCCTTTGCCCGGTTTCTGGACCAGGGGTTTGTAGACTGCGGTGTCGACCACGGTCGGAATGACGACGCTGTTTGAACAATAGCGGGCAGCATATTCGCGGAGATAGCCATTGCCGCAGCAACAAGCCGATGCTCGATCAAGCAGGCTTGCGAACTTCCCCCCAAGAAACCCACGAACCAACGGGCTCGCGCTGTCATCATATTGGTGGAAAAATGCATCATCGAGATCGTAGACAATCGGCCTTTGCCTACTGGAGAAAAAGCGCTCCAGGAAAGCCGGAAAATAGGGAAATAGGTCCGAATAGACCCACATGACGTCATAATAATCCGGACGGAAAAGCTGTCGCATGCGACGTGCGTAATGTCCGGCGATCCGCCATCGCGGATAAGGCTCTCCCCGCACTAAACTCTGCACATAATCGTCCGGTAGCAGCCAATGATAATCCACCTCGATTCCAGCGCCGCTGAGGTGCGGAATATATTGTAGCAGGCGCTGCCTTGTACTGGCCGCCTGAGGGCCATAGCGAGCGAAGGCCAGCACGCGCATTACCGCTGGCCTTCCAAAAGCTCTTGATAGGCCTCCGCGTAGCGGGCGGCCCCTCGTTCCAAAGTGAATAGCTCTAGGGCGACCTGCCTGCATCGCTCCTGAAGGCCCTGTTCGCGTGAGAGGCCTACGAGGCGGCCAATCCCTTCGCGCAGTGCAGGTTCGGATAAATCGCTTACCGCGACACCGACGCGACGGCCGTTGAGTATCGCGGCCATGTCCCCAACGCCCTCATTTCCAAGCACCGGCACGCCGCAGCCAAGATATTCGGCGAGCTTCGTCGGCGCACTGGCGATTTTCGAGTAAAGCGGTTTGATCAGCGCCATGCCCGCGCTCATCCGCCCAATCAGCCGAGGCATTTCGCGATGGTCGGCTGCAACAATCTCGATCGCAGAAAGGTCTATTCCAAGTGCGCTTGCGCTATCGAGGATATGTTCTTTTTCATCTCGGTTGACGACCAGCAATTGGGCGTCCGATTCCAGTTCCTTGAGGTAGTTGAAGCAGCGCAACATGTCATCGAGCTGGTACCATGTCCCTACCGACCCAACGTAACCTAGCACGAACGGATCGGACGCCGGGGGACGCTCGATGGTGAAGCGATCCAGGTCGGCACAGGTTGGGATGACGGAAATCGGTGGTGCATTGTCTCGAAGATATTCGAAGCGCCGGATTTCCTCCTCCGATGCGTGGGTCAATGTGATGACCCGGTCCGCCGCCTTTAAGAAGCGGCGCTCCAATGACTTGGATGTTCTATAGAGCCATCCGTTCGCCGGCCACAGGCCTCCGTCAACCCGTTCATCCGCCCATAGCCCGCGCATGTCGAACAGGAATTTGGCGCCTGAAGCTCGTTTGACTCCCAACGCGATGAGCGCTGCGACGTAACTGCGCGCATGGACTATGTTCAGCTTATGGCGCCACGCCAACGCGATCGCTAGCGCCGTCCCCACGGCGACGTCATAAGCGGTCGCTAGTGCGGTCGGGCTCTTATGGTAGCGCAGCGGGTGCCATCGAATTCCCGCCTCTGAAATTCGGCGCGCCGTTGAGACACGCCGCACGCTATCGCGCCAATCCCGCGTCTTTTCATAGCTAATCAGGTGAATTTGCCGCCCGCTAGCAAGCCTTTCCAGGTAAGCGAGCACCTGTGACTGGCCGAGTGGCTCCAACATGCCGTCATAACTGATGTACAAGATGCCTGGGGTCACCGCGCAGCTGCCAGTCGCTGGACGACTTCGGCTACCGAGTTCCGCCATTCTGGAAGCCGGATTCCGAAATCGCGTTCAAACTTGCTGCAGTCGAGGATTGAAATTCGTGGGCGCTTGGCCCTGCCCGGCCAATCATCGCTTTCGATCGGCTCGACCTTGGCAACATGCAGGCCGAGGCGGTTTCGGACGGCCATCACTTCGCATGCCAGTTCATATCGACTTGCTTCGCCGGAGCCGGCGAGATGGTAAGTCGATCCTTGCCCATCCCAGCGATCGAGCAAGGCGATCAGCGCATCCGACAGATCCATGGCTGACGTTGGGCTGCCGCGCTGATCCGCGACGACGCTCAATTCGCCTCGGGATTCTGCTGCCTCGTATATCGACTTTACGAAGTTGCGACCGAAGTGGCTGTAGATCCATGCAGTACGCAGGATCATATGCTTCGGGTTGGCAGCGCTTACCTGCTCCTCTCCCTCCAGCTTCGATCGCCCATAAACCCCAAGCGGCGCGGTCCGCGCGTCCTCGATCAATGCGCCCGTCACCGAGCCGTCGAAGACGTAATCGGTCGAAAGGTGAATGACAGGTATGTCCAACGCCCGCGCAGCAGAGGCGATCTCTCCAGCTGCCTCGGCATTGATCCGGAATGCCCGGCCGGGTTCCACTTCCGCTCCGTCGACATCGGTATATGCGGCGGCGTTGATTACGATGTGCGGCCCGAATTGGCGGATGGCAGCGTCGGCCGATCCAGGGCATTCCAGGTCAAGCTCAGGCCGCCCCAGCGCGATCAATTCAAGCTTGGAGGCGCGTTCGGCAAGGCTGCGGGCGAGTTGCCCGCTCCTTCCCATCACCATCACCCTCATGCCGGCGACCCGATACCTTTCACTTGAACGCTCCGTCAGTCAGCCGGGACGATTGCGCTCGCCTGCCGGAAATGGACACTAGTCCGCGCCAAGGCGCTGCCGCAACCCAAGCGGCCCCCTGAGCTTCACCCGAGCAGGCCCGGGTAAATTTTATATGGCACCCAATATTGCGCGTGAGCGGCAAAGTTCAGCCAGGTGAACATCACCGCCATCGCGTAAAATACGATCACCGCCCGACCCGCCTGATGGTTCTTGAACAGAAAGGAGACGCGGGGCAGCACCGCGATCTGGAGCGGTATAAGATAAAGGGAAAGACGATCGACGGCGGTCGACGATGCCAGGACAATCAAAAGCACTGGCATCAACAATGACGCCAGTGAGAAATATTGCCAAACGCCTGCTTCGCCCTCGTCGAACCGGAGCCGTCGGCGGAACAGCAGGAAAATAACCGCTGGAACCAGGTTCATCGTGACCCGGATCGCCGCTCCCTGGGACGAATATTCGGACTCGATGTAGTTACGGACAAATCCTTCGACCGAATCCGCGAGGAAAAGGTCGTAGAAAAGGTAACAGCTGGCAATGCCGGCAAGCGCATTGAGGAACTTGTTTCGCTGCCCGGCGAAGATCACCAAAGGCAGGACGACGACCGCGGTTTTGTGGAACAGTGCCGCCGCTGCGACATAGAGGGCGAAGCGGGCTATCGACGCTCCCCGCTTTAGAGCGGCGAGCCCGCCCATCAATATGCCGATTGCGACTGCCTGGCGGGTGTAACCCATAGCGACGACGACGATCAGGTAAGGCATGGCAACAACGAAAGCGAGCCACGGGTCGGGTTGCGCTCGGACGAACCGATAGAGGCCCCAGGTAAAGATCAGGGCGCAAATGAGGTTCAGCGCCCAGATCTCGGCACCCGTCTGCCTGACGCACCAGCTCACCAGTTGGTAGCCGGGGTCGCCAATAGCCAGGACACGGCCAAGGTCGGCCAAGCCGGCATATGAGTAGAGGAATTTGTAAGTCCGCCAGTCGGCGCCAACCTCGTAGCGAAGGCCGATTGCCATCCAAATTAGGACAGCCCCAACTAGCAGGGCCGTCGGTGCGGGCTGGCGGGTGGTCCCGCCGCGTCGCAGCAGGGCCCCGGAGGCAAAAAAGGCGAACAACAGCCAGTAGACAAGCAAAGAACGCCACCTCCAGCACGGCCGGAGCCGGGAACCAAAAACTCTAGGAGCGACGCAATCGTGCGTCCAGCGTGGTGGCTACGCCGCCTCTGCCGGAAAGGTCGCCACACATGCGTGAGTGCCGGCTTCCGCCTCGCCGATCAGGATTTGGCCGTCCATGCTGACCCAAGCATGGGCAGAAATTTCCCCATCGCCGCTGCGCACCCCATAGTGAAGCTGCGCCGCGTGTCCTCGACGCCGGAGCATCCAAAGCACCGCCAGGCTTTGCTGAATACAGACTAATCGCAACGGAAGCCGCCGAGCTGCGCGCTGCACTGCAGTCACCGCCTGACGGGCGTCTGACTTCGCATCCGAACGCCGCCTGTCGAACCCACGCCAAGCGGCTGTCTTCGCGCTTATCCGGAACGGAAGGAGCGCAATTATTGCGGCGGCCAGTACCAACGCTGTCGAGGCCTCCGCAACGCGGAGATAGTCGCGCAAGAGAGGGCTTCGTTTTCCGGTCATTTAGCGATGGCGATCATCAAATCGTCTTAAACGACTTGAGCACAGTCCCAAAATCGCAGCGCACCGATTTAATCCAGCGGGGAACAACGCTATGCCAGCCGCTATGGCATCGATCCGTTACGTCAGAGCCAAGGAGCTACTTGAAGCAAAGCTTGGCGACGAACTGGTCGCGCTGGATGTCGAGGGTGGGCATTGTTTCGGATTCAATGCCGTTGCTGCCGACATTTGGCAGCTGCTGGACCGTCCGATCGCGTTCGATGCCCTGCATCACGCGCTGACAGGTCAGTATGAGGTCGATGCCGATGAATGCCGAGCCGAGCTTCGATCCTGCCTGGCCGACCTGGAAGCCCAAGGCCTGGTTCGAATCGTATCGGGTGACGGTTGACGAGAGATCAGGATTTCAAGCGAGTTGGCGCCTAAGCAACTTCGCCATTGGTTATGTAGCCATGACGTCGTTATGGCTCCTGAATGACAGCGATCGCGGGCATTATCAGCTTTCGGCACGATTTGCCTCTCGAGGATATTTGCACTTCGGCTCTCGCCGCGCAGTCGGCTTACGGGGGCAGTCAAACCGCCGTCCGCCGTGTGGACGAGGCAGCTCTCGGAATTGACCTTCGTGCTTTGCTTCCGGAAGACCATTTTGATCGCCAGCCGCTGTGGAACGACCGATACATGCTGGTTGCAGATGTGCGGCTCGACAATCGTGCCGACATCGTGGCTCAACTCGGACTACCTTTATCGCAATTTGTTGAACGGTCGGATGCGGAAATTCTCCTGCTCGCCTGGCAGTGCTGGGACGCTGACTGCATGCAAAGGATTGTCGGCGACTTCGCCCTTGCCATCTATGACCGGCACAGGCGACAACTGACCCTCGCGAGGGACATCGCTGGAGAAAGGCCACTTTGTTATCGCGTGGACCCAGAGGGTCTCCGCTTCGCTTCGATGCCGAGTGGCGTTGCTGCGCACGGCCGGCTGAACACGGACTTGGCGGCGTTATCGATCCAGTTGGCAAATCGCCTTCCTCGCGGACGGACGTGCTTCGAAGACATCGACGCTGTTCCGCCCGGCGAGCTGGTTCGGTTCTCTGCTGCCGGCATGACGCGAGCACGCCACTGGGATCCTCAGCAGCATTACGATCGGGGGAGCACAGCAGAACAGTCCAGCGTCGAGCTACAGGATCGCCTCGACGGCGCAGTCCGGGCGCGAATGCGCCACCGTTCAGCTGCGCTCGCAACACATCTCAGCTCTGGCTACGACAGCAGCGCGGTTGCCGGAACCGCCGCCAAATTCCTCAAGCCGGGGGAGAGGATGTTCGCCCTGACCTCCGCACCAGCTCCAGGTCTGCAACAGCTGGAGTTCCGCGGTCGTATCCCGGATGAATCGGCAATCGCCGCTTCGACTGCCGCGGCATTTGGGATCGAGCATGTCATTGTGCGAGACAGCTCTCCGCTGGTTGACGCGATGCTAGGCCATGCCCGTTTCTACCAACAGCCAGTCGGCAACGTCTTCAATCAGGGGTGGTGGGCAAAGGTCGCGCAGACGGCCTCAAGCATGGGTGCCGATACCATGCTAAGTGGCGCAGCCGGCAATTTCACGATCAGCCACGGCGGACTTTCGGTGCTGCCCTACTGGCTGCGGACGGGCCATTGGCTACATTGGCTAGCCGAAGTTCGTGCGGCGAAGCGCAAGAACGACGTCCGCTGGCGCGGTCTGCTGATGGCATCGTTCGACCCCTGGCTCTCCCCCCAATCCATCAGCCGAATTGGCACGTGGTTTCTGGGGGCTCCGACTGAGCGCCACATCGATTTCCTCCGCCGAGAGGTAATGGACTGTTCAAAGCATGTATCGATCGAGATCAACGGGGATCCGTTCCAGGACCGGCTGGCCATGATCCGATCCATGGACGTTGGGCTTGGCCGTAAGGGTCTGCTCGCTCAAACAGGCGTTGAAGAGCGCGATCCCACTTCCGATCGCCGGCTGGTCGAATATTGCCTGTGGATGCCCCCGGAACATTTGCTGGCCGATGGCGTCTACCGGCCGGTCGCGCGGGCCGCACTTGCGGATCGGGTGCCCGGCCAGGTCCTTGCGCAGCGATCGCGCGGATATCAGGGCGCGGATTGGTTCGCCCGCCTAAGAATTTCCGATATGAACGCGATCATGGAGGAGATTTCGGCAAGCCGAGCCGGAGAGATCCTCGATCTGGCAAAGATGACGACGGCGATTTCCCACTGGGCGAGGCTGGACGCAGGGCGTGCGACCTATGTCGCTCGACTTGGCCGAAACCTTACCAATGCGTTGGCCACCGGCCTGTTCATCGCCGAGGTGGAGCGCGATCCCATGTCCGTTGGTCGTGCTGCCAAACCGCAAGCCTCCGTGGCAAAGCAGGTGTCTTTCGCAACATAGACCGCGGTCAGGGCGAAGATCATCCTCGGCGGCATGATTGGCTGAGGCTGGCTGGGGCGTCATGGTTCAACGGCCGTCAACTCACATAGCGGAGCAACTTCGAAAGCTGCTCGTCAAACTCGTCGAAGCCCCAGCGGCGCTCGAAGCGAAATATTGGCGTCGAGTTGATGAGCCGGATCGCCGATCGCCAATGGTCGGTCGCCGTGCCGGTCAACGCAACGAATTTCCCGCGATATGTATTGGCGTAAACTAGCTCTGCCGCCTCCAGTCCGCTTAACCGGCTGATCTCAAATTCATCCCCGGTTGCAAGGATGAACAGGCCGGCCAACGGCAATGCTTCGCCTGCTGCCATTTCATTGGCCACCGGCACGTCGAATTTCCGGATTGCCGCATCGCCGGCATAGGAACGCTCATAGACCGCCGGGTCGCGACCGGTGGCGTTCAGCGCCCGCTCCCAAAGCCGCAGCCGCGGGATTCCGGGGCAGGCAAAGACCGCATCGTTGTTCCCAAACCGCACGACACAGACATCATCCGCTATCACCCGGTGTCCCCGGTCGTGGAGCGAAGCGGCCAGCGTCGATTTGCCGGAACCGGATCCGCCCATGAAGGCAAAGGCCTTGCCCTCGATCTCAACTGCATTGGCATGCAACGGCAGGTGGCCGCGCTGGAGGAGTAGAACGCCCATCGCGGAGCCGAGCAGAAAGAGCCTGACATTGCGCTGCGGCACGCCTGGCTCGGGTTCGATCAGAATCCGCAATCCGTCACGTATCCAGTACCGCGCGACGCCACTTATATAGAGAAAAACGCCCTCTCCGTTGACCACAACGTCTGTGTCAGGTCGCTCCGGGGCAGGAACAGCGCCAAGGGCAATTACGACATCGGCAACAGCATCGGACTGGCTTGGAAACAGTTCCGGAAGTTCGATGTCGCTCCGGATTGCTAGGCCAAAGGCGCTGTAGGCAATTTGCTTCCCCACGGGCGGCCGCGAACTCCTCGTACTCGTCGGCAAACCGGGTGGGTCAGCCGGACGTTTCTCTGCCACCTTAGACAGGTGAGCCGGGCCTGCCAATTTGGCGGGCTCGTCGAATTGAAAAGTCGTTGTTTAGCTGTCGCCACTCTCCCTATGACCGTTGCAGTGAGCGATGCGGAATTCAAGTTGGCGACCGCCGCCTGTCGATCTGCATTTGCCGGCGGTTCGGCGGCGGAGTTGGAGCCGCTTGCTCGCTCCGTGACATGGGACCGCTTCGTTAAAGTGGCGGCGCGCCATCGGGTGCAGGCGTTGTGCTGGCACGGTCTTGAGCCGATCCACGACCTTATCCCATCCGACATCGCAGACGATTTGCGGCTCAAAGCCGTAGGAATCATCGAATCCAATCTTAGGATCGCTGCCGAATCGGCCCGGCTACTCGCTTTGTTCAGCTCCGCAGGTTTGCCTCTGCTTTTCCTCAAAGGGCTTTCACTCGACGCCCTGGCATATCGCAGCCCATTCCTCAAAATGGGATGGGATATCGACCTCCTGATTGCGCCAGAACGGCTGCAAGAGGCGGCGCTTCTGCTTCGGACGGCTGGATACGCTTCAACGACCCCCAAGTCCGACGGAGTAGAGCTTCAGCAATGGCATGACAGGCGCAAGGAATCGGTGTGGCGTCATGCGGCTTATGGAATTCACCTCGATCTCCATACTCGGCTAGCTGACCACCCTGCCCTGCTGTCCAAGCTAGGCATCGATTGTCCGACCCAAGTCGTAACGATCGCCAAGGGGATCGAGCTGCCAACGCTCGGCAGGGACGAGCTGTTCGCCTATCTCACCGTGCATGGCGCCTCGAGCGCCTGGTTTCGGCTGAAATGGATCACCGATCTCGCGGCACTGTTGCACGGCGAATGCGCCAATGAGATCGAGCGGCTCTATGAATGTTCGCAACAGCTCGGAGCTGGTCGAGCCGCCGGCCAAGCTTTGCTCCTTGGCGAACGGCTTTACGCAATCGACATCGGAGAACGGCTTCACGGCCAGCTCTATAGCGACCCAATCATACGTTGGCTGGCGGAGCTCGCCTGGCGTCAAATCGCGAGGATTTCCGAACCGACTAGCCGGCCATTGGGCACGGCCACCATCCACTTGTCCCAACCCTTCCTTCTACCAGGCTGGCGCTTCAAATTGTCGGAAGCGATCCGGCAAATGAACGCCACCGCGCGGAGTTGATCGTGATGGATGCCCTCCGCTGGTATCAGGCCAAGCTGTTCGTTGAGCACGCACTGGGCGTCAGCATGGATGCGCTACATATACTGGTGGGCTTCAGCTTATTCTTGCTGGTCGCGCGCTTGCTGAGGGCACCCCTCGCCTCTCCACGCCCCTTGCTTGCGCTGCTCGTTATCGAGCTGATCAACGAAGCATATGACCTTTACGTCGAGCGTTGGCCGTCCTTGGGCAGTCAACTCGGCGAAGGCTTCAAGGACGTACTACTGACCATAACATTGCCCACGCTGATCCTCGTGATGGCGCGCTGGCGGCCATCATGGGTGACACAATCCACTAACCAACGACCAGGTGCCGGGCAGGACGCAAATCAGTAGCGCTTTGCGCGCGCCGCCGCGATTGGACCGTCAACACCAGGCACATGGCGAGAACCGCGCTCATTGCCGCGGTGCGCAGTGGGTAATCGACCATGCTGTGCAATAGAATTGCCGCGGAGCCGATTGCGGCGGCCCTCGCGAAATAGTCGGCCGCGGGCGAGCGCAGGGCCCATACCGCCTGGCCCCACCAGGCGAGGAACAACAGCATAAGGATGATTCCCGGCAGCCCGGTTTCAATCGCAAGCTCAAGGTAATCATTGTGGGCGTGGTTGATGTAATAGCGATCAACTGAAGCCGGATCCTCGGTCATCCGATAGACCTTCTCAAACGTGCCGAGTCCTGATCCGACCATTCCATAATCACGGACCAGTTCTATGCTGTTCGACAAAATCGCCTGACGCGAGTTCACTGACGTAATTGCGCCGCGGCTAACGGGTGCGGTCCAGAGAAGGCCGAGGGCAATCACGCCGGCAATCGCCGTCGCGATCAATCCGATTTGAACGAAGCGCGATCGGGGTCCGATCAGCATCAGGAGACTGGCAAAGACGACGGGCAAGCCAAGGCCATAGCCGGCCAACGAGCCGTTGAGGATCAGCCCAAGGATGACCACGATCAGCCCCCCGCCGGCCAACGCCAACATGGCCGACTTCCGCCACATTTCCTTTGTCCGCTCGCGTGCAGACGCACCAAGCGCGGCAATGAAGGGTATACTGACCAAGAGCAGGCTGGCCATGTGATTACTGTTCGCGAAAAAACCGGTCGCGACGCCAAAGTTGCTTTGCCGATAGAGATACCATGGGGACGTCAGTGGATTTGCGCTGGTGACCTGGAGGATGCCGAGCAGAACTCCACCGACCGTTCCTGCGATCAAAGCGGCCGCCAGCCAGTTGGTCGAGTAGCCGCGCAAACCGATCATTGCCGCCAACATCCCAAGCGGGGGAAGCAGCGCCAGCACAGTCGCGATGCTGTCATAGGGGGCAAGCGACGGTGCAAGCCTTCCTGGCGGAATACCAAGCAATTGGAAGCCCTCAAGGAACTGCTCCCGCCCAGGCAGAGAACTCCATATCGAAACGGGTAGCGGCACCAGCTGGATCACGGCCAGCGCCAGCGCCAATCCGACCAGCACCAGCAACCGTCGAATTGCGCGGGGCTGGAGCGAATGCCGATATTCGAGCAAGGCCCAGGCGATGATACTGATGGCGGTGAGCCGAAGGAAAACGTTTGCCCAAATGCCCTGGCTACTTCCGCCAAGAAGCAGGCAAAGAAACAGATAGGCTGGGGTAACGACAGGCCGGATCCGATCGATCATCATCCCGCTTCCTGGACCAGCCGAAAATCTGCGACAGTAAGGTCGGCCGGTGCGGGAAGTTCGGGCGCCGTCCCGGCAAGTTCGAGTTGTTGGGCAATGCATCCGGCTGGAGGAACTTTGAATTTTACAGCCAGCTCGCCGTTGTGTGCGCCCACCATTCCAGCATTCGCGATTTCGTCGGATGAAGGAAGGCAACGAACGGTCCAGGCTAGCGCCTTCGACGCCTGCGACCCGGGGCTGACCCGCATCGAGAGGCGATAGGAACCGGGCCTCATCATCAACAGTTGCTTGGCCAGCGACACGTCATCGCGGCCATAATATATGATATGGAGGCGCCCTTCTTCTTCAGCCTCGGCGACGCCAGCCGGTCCCGATGCAAAAGTCCAGCCGAAAGGCGGCAACGCGCTAAGCTCGAACTTCGGATCGACCAATTCCTGCTCCCGATAACTATTGGGGCTGAATCGGGTCCAGGCAACTTGGGCTTGGCCATAGCGACGGGCATCGATCAAGGAGTTGAGTAGGCGTACCTGCCAGCCACTGGCATCGTTTCCGCCGCGGCCACTCCACAAGTAAAGAACAAGCCGGTCGTTGCCTGCATCAGCCGCAAGGATATTGAGCAGCAATGGCTCGAGCTCGGGGTGATCGGCGAGCATTGCCTTTACCTCGTGAGCCCCGCCAGGGCTGCGCGCATAGGCGGCAAGATAGGGCGCGATATCGTCAAGGCTTTGAGGGACCAGGCGCGCCAACGCGGAAATTTCGGAAAGCCCTAGCCGAACCTTTCCGGTTTGGAGGAAATGGTTGGCAAGGAAATAGCGGGCGGCGACCGAACGTGGATCTAAACGCCGCGCTTCGAGAAACGCTTTGGCGGCAAGCGCTCGGTTGCCGGCCAGCTCAGCTTGGACACCCCGAACCAGATAAGGCTCAGGGGCAAGTGGCGACTTGGTGGCGGCAGAAAGCAGTTTTTCTACTAATGCACTGTCGACGGGCCGCCCCGCCGCCCCCGACCGCCTGGCCTCCTGAAGGCCCGTGGCGAAAATCACTTCCGGATGGTTTGGCCATATCGCCGCGGCCTTTGCAGGTTGCCGCGACGCATAAGCGGCAACAAATGCCACTCGAACGACCAGCACTGCGGCCAATAGCGCGAGCGCTATAATGATCACCGCTCGCGCTCTCATCGGTTCGCGATAATCCTCGCTTCGGTCAGTGGCCGGCCTCATGGGGGATCATCAGAATTTCGGTACGCTTTCGGTCGAGGGCGCCATAGCCATAAGCTTTGTAGCCATAGCCGCCCAAATCCTCTTTCGACTTTGTCAAAACGGCGCCGAGAATATGCGCTCCTGACCCGCCGAGCATTCGAAGCGCCTCGAGCGCTGCCTTATGTCGCGTTTTGCCGCTTTCAATGACAAGCATGATATTTCCGACGACAGAGGCGAGTAACAGCGCATCCGCCAAGCCGGCCACGGGCGGTGCATCGACGATGACGATATCGAACTGCGAAGTGACTTCTGAGAGAATCTCCTGGAAACGACCGGTCGACAAAAGGTCGGCAGGATTTGGAGGCAGCGGGCCGCTGGGCATCAGCCACAGGTCGGAGAATTGAGTCGGTACGACATGGCTCCGTGCCGATTCCTCCTCTCCCGTCAGCAATCTGGTCAGGCCGACTTTGTCCGATGCCGCTTTAAAGGCCGGCTTGCGAAGATCCCCGTCGACCAGCAAAACCGATACGCCGCGCCGCGCGAAATTTTGAGCAACTGCCAGTGCCGAGGACGATTTACCCTCTCCCGAGCGCGTGCTGGTGACGAGCATGGACTTCGGCAAGCCCTCCTCGGTGCTGAATCGCAGCGAAGCGACAACCGCCGAATAGGCCTCCGAAACGATCGAGCGGGGATCCTTCAGCTCCTCGATGAAGCTCTCTTGACCCAGGGTTTTCGGAATAGCGCCAAGACAAGCGAGCCCGAGCTTATTGCGGACATCATCGCGCGTCTTGATCGTGTCATAGAGATATTCGAGTGCGACCGCCGCCGCCAGCCCACCGGCAAGGCCGAGCCCTAGCCCCATCAATAGGTTCAAAAGCAGGTTGGGCTTATATGGTCCCCCGGGAAGATCGGCACGATCGACGATCGATACCGGCGATGTGCCGACGCCGCCTGCAACGCCAACCTCCTTGTAGCGCTGCAGCAGCGCATCGTAGAGGCTGCGATTGGTATCAACTTCCCGCTGAAGTATGGTGTACTTGATGCTCCGTCCCCGCAGGTCGAGCACCGCACCCTTGAGCCCCGCGACACGCCCACGCAGCGCATTTTCCGCCGCTTGCGCACCACGAAACTCGGCCAGCAACGTATTGGTCCGCCCTGATGTTGCTCGTGACGCCTCACGAGATATCTGACGATCGAGTTCGTCAATCCGCGACCGAAGGCTGACCATGTCCGGATGGTCCGGTTTCATCAGGGTGCGCTTATCCTGATATTCGGCCTCCAGCGCGGCGCGCGACTGGCGCAGCAACTGCGTACTGGCATTGACATCGGAGGTCACGCCGACCGCAACGCCCGAACGATAAGCACCTTCTGCCGCTACGCGGCGCGCGGTGGCCTCAGCCAGTGCCCTGTTCAGGGCAATCAATGATTCCCCCTGCAGCGAGTTGGTGTCGCCGTTCGACCTGCCGTCCTCCCCTCCCCCGGTGCTGATGATGCCTTGTGCCTGGGCATAAGCTACCAATTGCCGTTCCGATTTTTCCAGGTCGGTGCGGGTCCTGGCGATCTGCCGCTCAAGGAAGTTGCGGGCATAGGCCGAGGCTTCATAGCGCCGCTGGAGATTGGAATTGATAAAACTTTCGGCGATCTGATTTGCAATCGCTGCTGACAGCTGAGGCGATTCCGCGTCGAAGCTGTATTTGATCAGCTGCCCTTCCTCCGGGACCTCAACGTTCAGCCCCCCGGCAACCTTGGCCGCCGCCAAACTAAGCCTGGATGCTGCATCCCCACCCTTGCCGACGAATTCCGGGTTATTGGCAAGGTTGAGATCTTGCGCTGCGCGTTGGGCGATGCTGCGGCTCGACAGTAGCCCGACCTGGGTAATCACATAGTCCCAATTGTTGATCCCGGACGCCGTTCGCTCGCGCGATTGTTCGTCCATGATCTCGACCGTCGGCGGGCTTACTTCGAGCGTTACCCAGGACCTGTAAATCGGCGTGGTCAGCAGCGTCACGACAATTGATCCGACAATGCCAAGCGCAATTGCACCAAGGATCAGCCACCTCCAGTTGGAGATAATCCGGAGCAGCGCGGCGAAATCGAGCCCTGGCCCATCGCGCGAAGGATCCGGCACGGGCCCAACTCCACGCCTGGAGTCGGGAGAGTAACGTTCTACGGCCCAGGGATCGCCGTCGGGAATTGCCAGGTTGTTATTCACTGGCGACCGTTCGCGGGGTTGCTGGCCGCGCCATATCGTCAGAATGGCCTGAAGATGGCGAGGAACGGAAGGGTATTAAGTATCTGCTTTTGCGCTGCCTTTACCGACGATCCGTCGATTACAACAATATCGCCCGCATAAACCTGCGGATCCGGGGCTTCCCCGCGGCGGATACTGGTGAGATCGAATCCCGCAGCCTGGCGCTTGCCGCCGATGCTGCGGAATATCGCGACCCGGCGGGCATTCGCCTCAGGACTGGTGCCACCGGCGGCCGCCACAACTTGCATGAGCGTGGTCGGGCCATAGACCGGAAATGATCCCGCCCTGTTGACCGCGCCATCCACCGTGACATTTCGACGTGTCGAAGTCTTGATCCCGACGCTGACGTCAGGATTTTCAAGATATTTCTCGCCCAGCTTCCGGGTCAGCGCTTCATCGAGCTGCTCGGTCGTGAGATCGAATGCCGGGACTTCGCCGATTAGCGGCATGGAGATACGGCCAGCCAAGTCCACTTCATAATCTCCCGACAGATCGGGCATTTTAAAGACCTTGACCGTCAATATGTCCATCGGTGCAATCTTGTATCCCGCTTCCAGCGGCACCAGTTCCGGTGCGTCTGGAGCCCCGAAACTCGCAACATTGTAGGGTATGGGGCCGCCACGGCTGTCAGCGCAACCGGCGAGCGAGATGGCAGCGGCAAAGGATGCGGCCAGCGGTAAAAAGAAGTCAGGCTTTACAGCTAGTTTCACGATGCCTCCCCGCCATTACGCGCGACTACCTTAATGAAGCATCCTCGGACTAATTCCTACTGTTCTAGTGGGTCGGAATCAATGCGTTCACCGGGACGATTCCGTCACAGCGGTATCAAGGGTCCAGCGTTCTTCGCCATCCAATACCAGCGCCGTCAGGATACCGGTTCGGTAAGCGCCAGTGTCGATTCCGACGCGATTGGGCTGCACATCCACGCCATCGGTAATGGTATGGCCATGGACAACGACAAAGCCATGCTCCCCTTGATGGTCGAGAAACGGCGCGCGTATCCATCGCAGATCGGACTGGCTTTGCATCGACAGCTCAACTCCGGGGCGGATTCCGGCATGAACGAACAGATAGTCGCCAAATGTCAGCGTGTCGGCGAAGCTAGCGATGAAGCGGACGTGCTCAGCGGGAATGGCTTCCTTGATCGTCCTCAAAGCCGCCCGCTCGTCGAGGTCGGCAAGGGTAGCTGGGTCGCCGCCATAACTTCGCAGACATTCCGCTCCCCCGTATTTCAGCCAACTGTCCAAAATTCCGCGCTCGCCGGCCAAAAGGCGGAGCAGCACCTCCTCGTGATTACCCGCAAGGCAATAGGGCTGGAGCACATCATGACGGTGGGTACGAAGCCTCTCGACAACCCCGCGTGAATCGGGTCCGCGATCGATCAGATCACCAAGGAGGACCAGCACCGCCTTGCGAGCCGGCCTTCGTTCCAAGTCTTCGTCGATCACTTCCAGGAGCCGGTCCAGCAGGTCGAGCCGACCGTGAATGTCTCCAACCGCATAGGCGCGATGGCCACAGGGAGTGGATGAGCCCCTTGCCTCTTGTTTGCGCCGATTGAACATCGATGCCTAAACCCGCGCCGGCGACAGCAGTTGCTTCACTGCATTGAGATAAGCGCCAGTGACTTTCTCCTCGCCGAATTCCCGCTCGACTAGCGCCCTGCCCGCGCGCCCCATTTCGTCTCGTCGCGCAATCCCCATCATGGCCATCTGTCTCAATGCTCCGGCGAGGGATTGGGGATCGCGCGGCTTGCATAACAGGCCGTTCACTCCTTCCTGAACGATCTGGCGATTGCCCGGGACATCGGTCGCCACCAGCGGTCGGCCCATTGCCGCCGCTTCGAGCAGCGAACGCGGCATGCCTTCGCGGTAAGATGGAAGTACCACTGCCGTCGCTTCTGCAATATGAGGCCGGACATCTTCGACACTGCCGAGATGTTCGACCCATCCGTGCTCAATCCACTCGCGAAGCTCATCTGCCTTTATGCCGCTGCGATTGCCCTCATCGATCGGGCCGAGCAGCTGGAATTTCCAATGAGGCTGTTCGGATCGAAGGCCCCGCGCCGCCTCGACAAAGTCGCGGACGCCCTTATCGCCGAGCAAGCGACCAACGAACAGGAATCGCACCAATCCCTCGACCGGCTGAGCTGCGGGTACGAACCGGTCCAGATTGACGCCCGACCCAGGCAGCAAGTGCGATTGGCCGGGCCGGACTATGCCCCTGGCTTCGAACAAGGCGAGGTCGTCAGGGTTTTGGAAAAATACGATCGGGCACCTGCGGAAGGCGAGCCGGTAGAGCAGACTGACGAAACGCGACAGCAGGCCATCGTTCATGAAGGCCGTGCCCAAGCCGCTTACATTCGGTAAGATCGATACGCCCGCTACGTTTGCTGCCAACGATCCATAAATGTTGGGCTTGGCGGTAAATCCCAGGAACATGACTGTGCCCGTGCGGCGGAACAACCTGAGGTAATCGAGCCATAGCACGGCATCGACGATGGGATTAAGTCCGGATCGGTCGACCGCGATCTCGGCGGTTTCCGCTCCGCGAGCCTCGGCCCATTCCACGTCAGCTTGAGGGGTCGCAATAACCACCCGATAGCCGTGGTCCACGAGTGCCTCGATCAGGCTGCTGCGAAAATTTGCGATGTTCCAAAAGCTGTTGGCGGAGATGAGGATCGACTTTGGCGCCCGCGACTGCACTGCTTTCGCAAACTTCCGCTGCCCCATTCCACCCTCGCATTCGCAATCCAACGTTGGACTGCTGACGGTTGAACCATAGGTAGCAGGACGGCATCCGGCCAGCCCGTGCAATGGCGGATTTTCGGTAACACCTTCTGTAGAATGCCAGCATTTCTAGAGAATCGGTGTCTCAATTGCTCGACATCGGCTACGTTAAGTGGTGGAACTCCAAAGCGAATAGCCGCCGCACGCAGCCGTATGTGGAGTAGTTTAATGCCCGGTTTCGCCCGCAACCTCGCCGCTGCCTCCGCCGCCGTTGCACTTTGCTCGGCTTCAGCAGTTGCCACGGCGTCAACCGCAGCGACCACGTCGCCTGCGCCGATTGTTTCGGCATCTTCAAATCCATGGATCACGCTCAGTGCGCTGACAACCAGATCTGCGGCAGATTCGGGTGCCGCGGCCGCACAGGACGGGGGCAAGGAGGGCGATCCTCCGAAAGAGCCACTTGTCGTTATCCTCGCGACGATCGCGACTGCTGTCTACATCCTGCTCCAGGATGATGATGACAAGCTGGGCATCGAGCTTCCAGTTAGCCCGTCCTAGCCTTTGCTAATTTCCGAATGAATATCGGACGAGCAGGTATTTCCAGCTACAGCCGCCTCCCAGGCTCTGGCGGCGAAAGCAATGCGAATTCGGGAATCTCAGCGGTTATGGGGTCGCCCTCTTCGTCGACCAGTACATAATGGCCGCTCATCGTACCCGCCGACGTCTCAAGCGGGCATCCAGACACATAATCATAGCTATCGCCGGCGGTAATCACCGGCATCTCGCCGACTACTCCCTGCCCCCGCACCTCATGAATATTTCCTCGGCCGTCGACAATTTTCCAGTAGCGCTCCAGTAACTGGACAGTCCGCTCGCCGCCGTTCTCAATCCGGACATGGTAAGACCAGAACCATCGCCCCTGCTCCGGGGCGGATTGCTCGGGCAAATAGCTGACCGCAGCACGCACCGTGAGCTCGCCACTGACCGCGACATGAGGGAATAGCAGTGCAAGCGTGTCGGCCATGGCAGACGCTAGGCCCGTCCGGCAGCTCGGCGCAAGCGGTCAACAAGCCGCACCCGACTATCCGCAACTGACGCCGACCGGTCGGTGAGCAGATCGCGCAGCAGGAAATGGCCGGTGAGTTCAAGCCCGTCGAGGATGTCCGGCCAGGGAGCGGCTCCGCCGTCACGGATGAAATGCGGCAACGGTAGGAGCTTGCCGGCATAGGGCACCGCAGTCGCCGCGCTCACCGCCCGTCCCGACCGAGGGCTTACAGCGACCAAGTCACTGCTGCTGCCTGACACCGCGCAACTTTCCAGATCGAGCCCAAAGCCCAGCTCCGCCAGCACCAACAGCTCATATCGGACAAGTGCGGCGCCCCATCCCGACGCCGATGGCGCGGCCTCTACCGCCGAGAGCAATCCGTCGAGCGCCGCGTAAATGCGCGAATAAGGCTGGCCCTCAGGCAAAGCCGTAGCGGTCAACGCGCATGCCCAGTCTATCGCTACCGCGGGCAATGGCTCGGCCATCAGCGGTCCCCGGCTGTGCAGCAATTCCACAGTAGCTTGAGGCAATTGCGCCTCAGTTCGTGCGGTCAACGTAGCTTGAACCTGGTTACCGGGCAGCAAGACCGGCCGCAGTTGCCGCCCCCTGGCACCGCGGACATAGCCAGCCTGGAGCCCGTGATCGGGAGTCATCAGGCGCGCGACCGCACCATGTTCACCATGCGGGCGCAACGCGACGACAAGGGCTGGCGTTGAAAAACGCATCAGCCTCTCGGGTGGAAAAAGTCGTAGATCAGGCGGGCCATTGCCTTGCTGATGCCGGGTGCACGTTCGAGGTCATCAAGCGCCGCACCCTTCACCGCTCGCGCGGTGCCGAAGTGCATGAGCAGTGCTCGCTTCCGGTTGGGGCCGATGCCGGGAACCTCATCGAGGCTCGACGTTGTCAGGCTTTTTGCCCGCTTCTGCCGATGTGTGCCGATTGCGAAGCGATGCGCTTCATCGCGCAACCGCTGAAGGTAAAACAGCAATGCCGCATTGGGAGGGAAGGTTACCTCCCGCCCACCGGGCAGATGAAAGACTTCCCGCCCAGCATTGCGGTCGGGCCCCTTGGCAACTCCGACCACCGGCACGTCATGGACGCCAGCGCCCTCCAATATCTCGCAAACCGCCGAGATTTGCCCTTTTCCGCCATCGATTAGCAGCAGGTCCGGCCACTCGCCACCAGTCCGGTCAGGGTCGTCTTTCTCTAACCGGGCGAAGCGCCGCTCCAGCACCTCGCGCATCATTCCGAAGTCGTCGCCGGGCGTAATGCCCGATTTGATGTTGAATTTACGGTAGGCGTTCTTGCGGAACCCCTCGGGCCCGGCGACGATCATCGCACCAGTGGCATTGGTGCCCATGATGTGGCTGTTGTCGTAGACCTCGATGCGCTTTGGCGGCTCGGGAAGCTCGAAAACCTCGGCCAACTCGCGCAACAGTTCTCCCTGGGTCGTCGACTCCGCCATCCGTCGATCGAGCGCTTCCTCCGCATTGCGTCGCGCCTGGTCGATCAGCTTGCGGCGAGCGCCGCGCTGAGGTTGCGAGATTTCGACTTTGTGGCCAGCACGTTCGCACAGCGCCTCGGCGATCAGTTCTGCCTCAGGCAAATCACGATCGAGAAGGATGCGCCGCGGGGGTGGGACTTCTTCGTAAAATTGTACGAGGAAGGTGCTCAGCACCTCGTCCTCGGGAACATCGGCAGTGTGTGCGGGAAAGAAGCTTCGATGGCCCCAATTCTGGCCGCCGCGGATGAAAAAGGCCTGGATGCACATCTGTCCTGCCTTGCCAGCCAGCGCGAAGATATCGCCGTCGCCGAGCCCCTCGGCATGGACCGTCTGGCTGCCCTGGACATAAGTGAGAGCCCGCAACCGGTCGCGATATACTGCGGCCAGCTCGAAATCCTGCCTTTCAGCCGCCTCGGCCATCTGCTTGCCAAGCCGCGCCTGCACGCCGGTCGATTTACCGGCCAGGAACAGCTTCGCGTCAGCAACCAGGTCCGCATAATCCGCCTCGCTGATCCGACCAACGCATGGCGCCGAACAGCGGCGAATCTGGTAAAGCAGGCAAGGTCGGGCTCGATTGGCAAAAAAACTGTCAGAACAGCTTCTTAGCAGGAATAGTTTCTGAAGCGCGTTAAGCGTACTGGTGACCGACCCTGCGCTTGCGAATGGACCAAAATACTGACCTTTGGCGCGCCGTGCGCCGCGATGCTTCTGCACTCGCGGAAAGGCATGATCCTCGCGCAGAAGGATAAAGGGGAAACTCTTATCGTCGCGAAGGAGTACATTGTACGGCGGCCTGAAGCGCTTGATCAGCTGCGCTTCGAGGAGCAGCGCCTCAGCTTCGGTCCGCGTGGTGACGATCGTCATGGATCTCGTCTGGGAGACCATTCGCTGCAGCCGTTTGGGCAGCCGCGCGACTTGGGTATAGCTGTTTACCCGGTTCTTCAGTGTCCGCGCCTTGCCGACGTATAGGACATCGCCCTTGGAATCCTGCATGCGATAGACGCCCGGACGCGCCGGCAGCGTTTTCAGCACGTTGCGGATTGCCTTGGTCCCCGCATCCAAGTCAGGCGCATCCGAGCCGCGGAGCGCGTAGGTCGCATTCTCCTCGTTAAAGCGCTCCGAAGCGCGCGGGTGGTCGGGTCGGTCTGCCTTGCTCACAAACCAGACTTAGGGACTTCCATCGCGCCTTGCGAGAGTTAGGACGACGTTGCTTCCTTAAGGCCTTCAAGCGAACGGCGCCGCCCTGGGGCCGCTGAAAGCGCGCGCTCATAGGCATTGGCGGCCTCTGGCTTGCGGCCCATTGCCAGCAGTTCATCGCCAAGCAGTTCGGCACTCGGCTTTGCAAGAACCGGTGGGCCGAACGGCGGTGGCAGTTTGCCTTCTGCGTCGGCGCATGCGGACAGAAGGGCAAGCCCGCGTTCGCGGTCGCCTCTGGCAAGCGCAACAACCGCTTCACCCTGTGCGACGGCACGATCGAGCCATGCCGCGCTTTCATGGTCGTCGGGCCGCTCAACCGGCATAGCCTTATCAATTGTGACGCGGTCGCGCTTCAGTTCAGCTAGCGCATGTTCGGCCGCTGCCGCGTCGTTGCGGGCAGCGATTAGTGCGCCGTAATTTAGTTCGAAACGGCCAAGCAGATACGCCTCTACCCCGGACGCCGCATGCGAATCCGGCCAATGGCCAGTATCGACGCCCGTCCGAACCGCAATGGTCGCCCAACTGTTGAACGCATTGCGGTCTTCGCCAAGTACGCTCTTGTCGGTCCCTCCTGCCACTTCGGCCAACGCTTGGCTCCGGCAGACTTGCACGTTTGCGCGGCTGTCTTTGCCTTGCTGGTCAAGCGCATAGATCAGCCACTCGTTATAGTGTCCACAATTGGCTGGGGGCCTCTTTTCCGCGGCGCGCTGGGCATTGACGACTTTTATTGCCTGAACATTCGTCCTTTCGACCGCCTCCCAATTTCCAAGCGCGAGATAGATGTGGCTGACCATATGTTGGGCATGCCCGGCGTCAGGAGCGACGTTTGCGTAGCGCCTTGCCGCCCGCAGGCCGAGCGGCGCGTGAATCGGATCGTCATAGCTGTGAATCAGGTAATGGAGCAGCCCGGGATGGTCGGGATGCAGCTCGAACCCCTCCTCCAGCATCGCCGCGGCCTTCATGTAGGTTGCGACATCGCGCCCCTCACTTGCGAGCCCAAGGGTCGCAAGGGCAGCGAAGCTTCGTGCATCCACATTGCTGGGATCGGAGACGAAAATGGCCATCATTTTCTGATAGTAACGGCGGTCGCGCTCAACCTTGTCGCCATCGCCGTATAGGGTTTCCACCGCATCGAGCCACGCTGCCTCGCGCGGGCTGCGCGCCTTTGCACTCCGCGCCTCGCGAGTGGGGCCGAGCTTGGCGAGGACGGCCCTTGCCTTGACAGGATCCTGGAACGCCCAGAGCGGATGATTGTAAGTCATCGCCTCGCCCCAATAGGCCATGACATCGCCAGGGTCAGCCGCCTGCGCCTCGCGAAATGCGGAGGCGGCGTTGCCATATTCGAAATTGTGCAACCAATAGAGGCCGCGCGCATAGTTTGAGGTCAATAACTTGCTTGCCGCAGGCGGCGCCGATCCGGCATCATGTAGATGTTGCGCCATGGCCGGTACGGCCCCCAAGGCGCTCACGGCTAGCAAAAATGCAATTCGGCGACCCATGCCTGTCTCCCCCACGACCAGGAGGCTAGGACCGCATTAGTGATGTCGCAAGTTTGGCGCCGCACTTGGGTCCAGGATCAGGAACCTGTGTGCCCGCCGGCTCCGTCGTTGCCTGGTTTCGTGTTCGCTTCGGCGGAACCCGCCTCAAGTCGAACCACTCTGGGCTTGCGCCACTTCTTCTTTTCCAACTTGCTATCCCGTCCGTTCCCAACAATGGGATAGGTTTGCTTAGCGCGATATACAAGTCATTCAATTCTCTGCGGTTTGTGATTTTTTCCAGCGTGGTGCTGCTCATCGATGAAGGACGAGGGAACGTCCGTTGGGCGCATCCAGTGTGAAACTCGTCGCCCATCCATTGACGACTGCGAATCGATCTGGCTGCTTCCACCCATTGCAGGGTTGGAGAGGGCGATGATCGGAAAAACTAGGGCGCACCTGCAGGCGGCGGGTGAAAGCTATTGGCAACATTTCCGCTTTGCCACGACCTTTGGACTGCTGGCGACGGCGGCGGGCATTGCAGCTCTAATCCATGCCGTCATTCCGGCTGCTTGCACCAGCACTGCCAGCCGGATCGTCCGGCACCTTGGTCATTTGATCGAGGATCGAGGTATGATTGACGCGATTGAACGTGACGCAGTCGAAGCGAGGGCCTTTATCCTCTTGCTGCTTCTGGCTGCGGTTGTCGTGGCCCCGCTGTGGATCCTCGACGTGCCGACCGGCCTGCGCCTGGTTTACACGATATTGGCTTTCTTGCTTCCGGCAACGCTGCTGATCAGCAATCCGGATCTTTCGTCCTTTGGGGAGCGGGTCGCCTAAGCGGCAGCTCGTGCCTGTTCCTGCTCGCCAAGCATCCAGTCGACTGCCATTCGTGCATGTATGGCCGTTGTGTCATAGACCGGCAGGACGTTGGCGCGGACGTCGACGGCAAGCACTAGCTCGGTACAACCGAGCACGATCGCCTGCACCTTCTGCTTGCCCAGCTCGGTAATCAAGGTCTTCAGCTTTCGTTGGCTTTCACGGACCACGCGCCCGGCAGCTAGTTCCTCATAGATGATCCGGTCGACCTCTGTCCGCCACATCGGGTTCAGGTCGATGAGCTGGATCCCGCGACTTTCATAACGTTCGCGGATGAAAGTTTCGGTCTGAACGAAGCGGGTGCCAAGCAGCGCTACCCTTGTTCGGCCGTCAGAAACGATCCGCTCGGCCGCGGCGTCGCCGATGTGAAGAATTGGAAGCCCGGTCTCTTCGACAATTTCGCCCCCCACGCGATGCATGGTGTTGGACGCGAGCAGCAACCCCTCCACGCCGCTGGCCTTCAGCCGACGTGCAGCCTCAACCGCACCCTGGGCGACGCCGGCCCAATCCTCGGCCTGCTGCATCGCTGCAAGGGGTGCGAAATCAAGACTTTCGATCGCCAGCACCGCGCTATGCAGCCCACCAAGTCGATGAGCGATGCCGCGGTTGATCTGTTCATAATAAAGCGCAGTGGAGGCCCAGCTTGCACCCCCGACGATCCCCAGTTTCTTCACGCCGTGCCACCCTCCCGACTCCCCGCCGGGAGTCCGGCTGGGGGCTTTAACCCAGATGCGATTTGCCTTCTGGGTGTAGCAGGAAAAGTGCCATTAACCCAAGGCCTTAACGATCTCCTCGACCATTTTTTTGGCGTCGGCGAGAAGCATCATCGTGTTGTCGCGATAGAATAATTCATTGTCGACGCCGGCGTAACCCACGCCCCCCATCGACCGCTTCACGAACAAGACGGTGCGAGCTTTTTCCACGTCCAACACCGGCATACCGTAAATGGGCGACCCCTTGTCGGTCTTGGCGGCTGGGTTGGTGACATCGTTCGCACCAATCACAAAGGCGACGTCCGCAGTAGCAAACTCGCTGTTAATGTCCTCCAGTTCGAAAACTTCATCGTAAGGGACATTGGCCTCGGCCAGCAGCACGTTCATATGCCCCGGCATTCGACCCGCGACGGGATGGATCGCATATTTGACCTCCACCCCTTCCTTTTTCAGCAGGTCGGCCATTTCCCGAAGGATATGCTGCGCCTGGGCGACCGCCATGCCGTATCCGGGGACGATGATCACCTTGTCCGCTTGCTTCATCAAGAAGGCGGCGTCCTCCGCCGAACCTCGCTTGTAGGGTCGGTCGATCGCCTCGGCCGCCCCCGACGAAGCGACCGCGCCAAAGCCGCCGGCTATGACCGAGATGAAACTGCGGTTCATCGCCTTGCACATGATGTAGCTGAGGATTGCACCGGATGAGCCGACCAGCGCGCCCGTGATGATCATCGCGCTGTTGTGAAGCGTAAACCCCATCGCCGCCGCGGCCCAGCCTGAGTAGCTGTTGAGCATGGAGATGACGACGGGCATGTCGGCCCCGCCAATGGGGATGATCAGGAGGAAGCCAATAGCGAAGCTCAGGGCGGCAAGAGTCCAGAAATCTATTGGGCTTTGTGAGTCATAGAATCCGAAGAGGAAGAAGAAGATTGCCAGCATCGCGGCAAGGTTGATCCAGTGGCGCGCTGGCAAGAGGATGGGCTTGCCGCTCATATTGCCGTTTAGCTTCAGGAACGCGATGACCGATCCAGAGAAGGTAATGGCGCCAATGGCAACGCCCAGCCCCATCTCAATACGGCTGACGCCCAGGATCGATCCTGCTGCATCTACGATGCCAAACGCCGACGGATTAAGGAATGCCGCTGAGCCGACCAACACCGCTGCCATGCCGACCAGCGAGTGAAATGCCGCGACCAGCTGTGGCATGGCTGTCATCTGAATTCGGCGCGACGTTACCAAGCCGATGGCCGCACCGATCAAGATGGCAATCAAGATTTCGCCAGCAGAGGCTAATTCCAGGTTCAGGCTAATTACGTGCCCATCGGACAAAGTCCCCGGCATTCGTGGAGCATGAACTATCAACGTCGTCACCACGGCAATCGCCATGCCGATCATGCCGAGGCGGTTGCCGCGCTGGCTGCTTGCCGGGCTCGACAGCCCGCGCAGGGCGAGGATGAAGCAGATCCCTGAAATCAGGTAAGCGATCAGGACCCAGGATGGGGTCGCCGCGACCTCATGCATCGCGACGCTCCTTCTTCTTGTACATCGCCAGCATTCGGGCCGTGACGGCAAAGCCGCCAAAGATGTTCACGCTGGCAAGCGCCACGGCCAATAAGCCGAGCCATTTCGACGATGCGCTGCCCGCCGCCGCGGCCGCGATCAGCGCGCCAACGACGATCACCGATGAAATGGCGTTGGTCACTGACATCAGCGGCGTGTGAAGTGCGGGCGTTACCGACCAGACCACATAATAGCCGACGAAACAGGCCAGCACGAAAATCGACAGGATCGAGATGAAGTCCACGCGGACGGCCTCCCCCAAATGGTGGCCGATGTTCTGGCAAGCCCAGGCGAGGTTGTCGAGGGCGACGGCAAGGGCGCCCCGGTCCGTTATTAATCCGTTCACGGTTTCCGATTTGTTAACTCTTTTCTGGGCATGGCCGGAGCGACGACGACAAGGATATGCCCGCCCATGCGATGGCCGAACCGCCGCAACCGCGAACCCGGGGCAAAACGCCCTGCGAGGATGCTTGCCTGGGCCATCATCGTTGGGATGCTGTTCGGGCTGGTCGGCGCCGGCGAACTTCCCGAGGATCGGCTCCGGGTCATCCGCAATCACATCAACGAGCGCCCAGTTAGCGGTGACATCGTGCTGGTCGGGATCGACGAGAAGTCGGTTGGAAAGATCGGACGCTGGCCCTGGCCGCGCGGGCGATATGCGGAGCTGGTGGACGCGATTGGCGCCGCTGGACCCAAACAACAGGTCCATGACATCATGTTCCCCGACAAGTCGGATCCGGTTCAGGACCGTATGCTGGTCGACGCACTGGCCCGGAGCGGGAACGTCACGCTTGCCTACCTGCCGCGCTCTGGCGCTCAGGACGGCAAATATGAAGACGTCCGCCCGCTCGCCGAGTTCAGGCAGTTTTCAAAAATCGGCACGATCGGCCTTCGCTACAATTACGCCAACGAAGCATGGCTCCTGCCACGGGGAACGCGTCGTGGTATGACCGTCATCCCGTCACTGGCCTCAATTCTGGCTGACCAGACGACGGTCACCGACCAGGAATTCCGGGCAAATTACTCCTTCGACCCTGGTTCCATTCCCACCTACAGCGCGGTCGATGTCATGTCGGGACGGGTTGATCCTGCCAGGCTGCGGGGCAAGACTATTATCGTCGGTACGGCTGCCGAGCGACTTGGGGATCAGTTCATGCTGCCCGGCTGGGGAAAGGCGAGCGGCGTCTTCATCCACATTATTGGCGCGGAAACGCTGAAGGCAGGCACGCCCGTCGATGTCGGCTGGGTGCCGGCCTTCCTGATTGCCTCGCTACTGGTCGGTTTGGCAGTATCAAGGCGGACCACGGTGCAGGCGGGGATACTTGGCGGCGGAACGGTCATGCTGCTCGCGGGACCGCTAATGCTCGAGCGCAATCAGATTTTTGCCGATGTAACGCCTGGCCTGTTTGTCATTCTTTGGGTCGTTATTGGTCTCGCGATGCAGAATGTGAAGCGCCGCGGGCTGACCAACACCGTCAGCGGACTTCCCAACCTCAATGCGCTTCGCCGAGCCCGGCACGAGCGGGAGCGCCCGCTGATTGTGGCCCGCGTCCTCAATTATCCGCAAATCGTGTCCACTCTGTCCCAGGCCAACGAGCGAAGCCTGACCGAACAGATTGCCGCTCGGCTGAAAGTCGGATCCGAAGTATCGACAGTATACCAGGGCGACGAGGGAGTATTCGCCTGGACCGTTCCCGCAGGAACGGCCATTGGCCACCATGTCGAGGCGTTGCACGCCCTCTTTCGCAGCCCGGCCAAGGTCGATGGCAAACCGTTCGATATTCCGATCAGCTTCGGCGTTGAAATCGGCAGCGGGCGCTCAATCGCCAACCGCCTGGGTAGCGCGCTGGTTGCCGCCGACGAGGCGACCGTAGAGGGCCTGAGGTGGAAATATCATGACCCCGAGAGGCTAAAGGATGCCGAATGGCGGCTGTCGCTTCTCAGCCAGCTTGATGATGCAATCGACTGTGGCCAGGTTTGGGTCGCCTATCAGCCGCAGTTGGACCTGCGCACGAACCGCATGCGGGGCGCCGAGGCGCTGGCGCGCTGGACCCACCCTGAAAAGGGTCCCATCAGCCCAAGCGAATTCATTGCCGCGGCGGAGCAGAGCGACCGCATCGAAAAGCTGACTTTCTTCGTGCTTGATCATGCCGTAGCCGCGGCCGCCGCCATCAACCGCGACCATGGCGAATTCCACATGGCCGTAAACCTGTCCGCCCGGATGCTAAGTGACAAAACGCTGCCTTCGCGAGTTCGAGAAATACTCGACCGCCACGGTCTCGATCCGGCGCGGCTCACGCTTGAACTGACCGAGACCGCCGAACTGTCGAGCGGCGCAGACATCGGTCCTCTATTCGACCTGCGTGACCTCGGGATCCGGATTTCGATCGACGACTATGGCACCGGCCTGTCGACGCTCGAATATCTCAAGAAGATTCCCGCGAGCGAGATCAAGATCGATCAAAGCTTCGTCAAGTCGATGCGCGACCATCGCAGCGATCTGGTCATGGTCCAATCGACAATCGCACTTGCTCATTCGCTTGGCAGGACGGTTGTCGCAGAAGGAGTCGAGAGCCGGGAAATCCTCGACATGCTTGTCGCGATGAAATGCGAGATTGCCCAAGGCTTTGTTGTCGGTCGTCCAAGCAGTCTTAACGATTTGTCTAAGCGTCTATTTGGCGAGAGGAAGCGACGAGCTGCCTGAATTGGTTAATTCCTTGCTAACCATTTCCCTTAAGGTTAATGTCCCCGTCTGCGGCATGAGTCGCCGCGTTACGACAGGGGACGATCATGAAGTACAAGAAAGCGAGCTCGACCCGGGGCCTTTGGTCTTGGCTGTTCGGCCATGGCTGGAGCGGAGCTGGCGGCAGCGGCTGAACGAATTCCGGCCGTTAAGGCCGGATTTCTGCAGAATTTCGACGATCTGCGACTCGGCGCGGATCGTCATCCTGCGTGTCTGACACATCGGCGTCGCCATTGCCGAGTGTGCGGCTGAAACAGCCCCGCCTCGACAATGCTTCTGGCACCTAATCGGAAATTGTTACTGGGACGTCTTGAGGCGGTCGTTAACGATTGAGCCTGCCTTGGTTAGCCGGATTGCAGCGACGATCTCGTCGTCATCGGGCAGCACTGGCCCGCTGGATTCCTTGTCCCAAAAGGCAATAAGGAAGTTGGCCAGGTTGCGCCCAAACAAAGCTGAAGCATCGGCAGCCAGGGAACGCGCCAGCTGAACCGCGCCAACAATCGTGACGCCATGCCGCTGGACAGTCTCGCCAGCGACGCACCCCTCCACATTGCCTCCGGCTTCGGCCGCCAGGTCGACGATTACGCTGCCCTTTCTCATGGTCGCCAGTTGCGCGTCGCTAACCAATCGCGGCGCGGGACGGCCCGGAATAAGCGCAGTGGTTATGACGATGTCCTGCTTGGCGATGTGCCCTGATACCAGCTCGGCTTGTGCCGCCTGGTATTCGGCACTGGTTTCGCTGGCGTATCCGCCCTTCCCTTCGCCCTCAATTCCGGCAACGCCCTCGACGAAGATCGGCTTCGCGCCAAGCGAGAGGATCTGTTCCTTGGTCGCCGATCTCACATCGGTCGCACTGACCTGGGCTCCCAACCGGCGGCCGGTGGCAATCGCTTGCAACCCGGCAACTCCCACGCCCATCACAAACAGCTTGGCTGGGCTCACTGTGCCTGCAGCGGTCATCATCATGGGATAGGCACGGCCGTATATCGAAGCTGCGTCGACGACGGCCTTGTATCCGGCAAGGTTCGATTGGGAAGAAAGTATGTCCATCGACTGGGCGCGGGTAATACGCGGCATCCACTCCATCGCCAGCGCTTCCAGGCCGGCGGAAGCATAGGCCTTGATTGCGTCACCATGCTTTGGCGGATCGAGCGCGCCAATCAGAAGTGCGCCAGCCTTTGCACCGTCGAGCGACCCGGGCTCAGGCCCCATCACGCACAATATAATTTCGGCGTCCTTCAGGACGTCCGCGCGCGAACCGATGGTCGCACCCGCAGCCTTGAAATCGTCATCCGAAATCGACGCAGCCTCGCCCGCCCCCTGCTCAACGGAAACTGCCGCTCCCAGCCCGGCAAACTTCTTCACCGTTTCGGGGATGGCGGCGACACGGGTTTCCGCGCCACCTTCACGCAAGACCGCGATCTTCAAGCGCGCGGCCTAATTGGCGATGGTGTAGATGACGATGGCGGCGACGATCGCGGTCGCGATCATTCCATATTTGAATAGTTTGAGAAAACCCGAATAATTGCGCTCGTGCGCCGGGTAATCCATCTCGGTTGCAGTCGGGTGGGCCTGTTCGTCGGCCATGCTTTCGTCCCCTTTGGAATTTTGCCTCGGCCGGCGTCTTAACAAGCCTACTGCTGCTGCCCAAGCGCCTTTTTTCGCTGCGCTTAAGAGGAGCTTTACTCCTTTGCGTTAGATTCGTCTCATGCGCGAAGAAGTTGTCCTCCGATCGCTTTTGTTAGTCGATGCCGATGCCAATGAGCGACGGCAACTTTCGGCAGTCGCGTCGCGTGCCGGTTGGAGCATGGTTGGCGCCGCTTGCGCGGAGAGCGCGGTCGGTTTGCTCCAGGGGCCACATGGGCGCGAAGTTAGAGCCGCCCTGCTATCCAACTGGACCGATGAACAAGGTCCGGAACTGATCGCGGCGCTGCGGCAATGCCGCCCGAATCTGCCGATCATCGTACTGGCCGACGGCGGTTCCATCGCACTCGCGGTCGATGCGATGCGCGCAGGTGCTTCCGATTATTTGTCCAGGCCGATCGCGCCAGAACGATTGATCGAGGCACTTGCTGCTCATGCCGACCGCCGTCGCGCGTCGGGCGAATTGGCGCCGTTGTCGGAAAAGATCGCACCGGACCTGTCGCTCGACCAACTGGTGGGCGCCGCGCCCGAATTTCGATCCGCCCTGGCGGTCGCGGCCAAGGGTGCGCGCAATCGGTTGCCGATCCTGATCTTTGGCGAGGCGGGAGCGGGCAAGGAAACATTTGCCCGGGCCATCCATCACGCCAGTCTCCGGGCACGCGGGCCGCTGGTCCAGCTCGACTGCAAGGTGGTTGCCGCCAACATCATCGACAGCGAGCTATTCGGCCATGTCCCGGGCGCCTTCCCTGGCGCCTTTTCCGAACGCGTCGGACGCATGGTCGAAGCCGATGGCGGAACGCTGCTCCTCGACGAAATCGGCGCGTTGCCGAAGGAAACCCAAGAGCGGCTCGACCGCGTGCTGGCTACCGGCGAAGTGCGCCCGGTAGGCTGTAACGGCTCCAATTCGATCGACATTCGACTTATCGCGACATCTAGTCGGGCATTGCCTGATGATTTTCACCCAGGCCTCGCCGAACGCATTGCTACAACAACTGTAACCATCCCTCCCCTGCGCGATCGCAGTGGGGATATCCCAGCGCTCGTCCGTCACTTTCTAACTCGCTTTGCCGAGGAACCGGGCATGCGCGCCCTGTCGATTGGCAATGATTCGCTTGCGGTGCTGATGCGCTATGGCTGGCCGGGCAATGTCCGCCAGCTGGCCGGAGTGCTGTTCCGCGCTGCGCTCCAGGCGGAGGGCAATTCGCTAACGGCCCAGGATTTCCCTCATATCGCCATCCAGTCGCGCTTTTCCGGGCGCCGAAGCGATGTGTCGCCGGACATCGGCAAGGCATCGGCCGACGCAGCCATGGCTGGCGCGCCTCAGGTGACGCTGTACCATCAGGACGGACACTTGCGGAGCCTGGAGGAAATCGAGGCTGACATTATCCGCCTCGCCATCGGCCATTATCGCGGCCGTATGACCGAAGTCGCCCGTCGCCTCGGGATTGGTCGCTCGACCCTCTATCGCAAGCTGGGCGAGCTCGGGATCGACACTGCGGCGTAACAATTCCAATTGAATGCGCGTATAGCGGGGGCTCGGCGACCTTCTGCGGGCTATGGCTGTAATCGAAGATCGCCGCGGAGAATTCTCCATGATGCGCTATCTCACCTGCTCGACTGCGTTGGCTTTGTTTTCGCTCGCCACTTCGGCTCAAGCGGCTGAGGGGCCGCTTTCTGTCGCAACATGCCCTTCCAAATCGCTGCATGCATTTGCGCTGGGACCGGGAACTCGATTCCAGTCGCTGGTGGTTCCGAACGTCGCCATTCGCAACGGCAGCCCCGGAGCCGCCGAAATCACTGCCGTCGAATTTGAGCTTTTATCCAGTGCGACGGTTTTCGACACGCGACGGTTGTCGGGACAGGAACTCGCGGCGCGGACCAAGGCGGGATCAGCAGTTCAAAACGGACTGTTGCAGCTCTTCCCAGCGCAATTTTGTGACGGCGCTTTGCTGGGCACCGATCCCAAACTGTCCGTCACAACCAGCGTGGCGCCAGGGGCTGCGATTCTGATCCCTAACGAGACATTCGCCTGGCGCGGGAGTCGGGACTCCGTTCGGATCAAAATCGATGCAATGGTAGGCGGCAAGCCTGAAAGCATCAGCCTGTCGCTACCAATCGACGCCGCGGGGTCGAAAACGGCAATGCGCTTTCCGTTGGCTGGGACCTGGTTTGTCGCGGTTGCCGGGACGCCCCATGGAGCGCATCGCTGGGCGCTACCGGAGGCATTTGCCTACGATATCGTGGCGCTTGGCAGCGGCAATTTGAGCTACAAGAACAAAGGCGAGCGATTCCAGGACTATTATGCATATGGATCGCCTGTGTTTGCCGTGGCCGATGGTACGGTGCGGGAAGTGATTTCGGATCAGCCCGAAGACCCGGCCGTCCTTCGCCGGCCTGGCGAAAGCCTGGAAGCCTATGCGGCGCGTTCCGGCGAAATCCAGCAAGCCTTGTTGCAACGTGGCGACCATGCGCTCGTCGGGAATTCGGTGCTGATCGACCATGGGAATGGCGAATATTCGGTATATGCCCATTTGAAACCAGGACCGCCTTTGGTCCAGGTCGGCCAGCGAGTGACTTCCGGGACGCAGATCGGATTGCTCGGCAGTTCCGGTAATTCGACCGAGCCGCACCTCCATTTTCATCTCTGCGATGCGCCCAGTACTCTACACTGCGCGGGCATCCCGCCAACATTTACCGATGTCGAATTGCCCTATGCGGATGGCCCCCGCACCATCCAGGCTGGCGATATTGTCGTCACGAAGTAGGCTTAGGCGCGAGGCGTCAGTGCGGCGTCCCTTAACCCCCGCCAGACTTTGAGCGCCTGGACGGTCTCGGGGACATCATGGACGCGGATGATCTGGGCGCCCTGCTCCACGGCCTTCAGCGCAAGCGCCAGGCTTCCCGCAAGTCGCTGATCCGCTGGCACTTCGCCTGACAGCGCACCGATCATCCGCTTTCTACTGGCGCCCAGCACAACCGGGCAGCCGAGCCCGTGAAACAGCGCCAGGCCATTCAGCAGCTCAAGGTTATGCGCGACCGATTTGCCAAAGCCGATGCCGGGGTCGATCAAGATCCTGTCACGGGCGATGCCGGCCATCTCAGCCGCCTCGATCCTCTCCTCGAGCCACAGATAGGCCTCGATCAAGACATCGCCGTATCGCGGATCCTTCTGCATGGTTTGAGGATCGCCTTGGTGGTGCATCAGCACGACCGAAACGCTCGCCTTGGCCACAAGGTCGGCCGATTGCGGGTCCCAAGTCAGCGCCGAAACGTCGTTGACCATGCCCGCACCAACGCCCAGCGCGGCGCTGATAACGGCCGATTTGCGGGTGTCGATCGAAACCGCGGTCCCGGCAGCGGCCAATTGCTGAACCACCGGCAACACACGTTCGATCTCATCGCCGTCCCACACAGCACTGGCGCCGGGTCGTGTGGATTCGCCACCAACGTCGATAATCGCGGCGCCCTGGGCAGCCATATTGGCGCCGGCTTCAGCAGCTGCAACGGCATCCGCATAAACGCCACCATCGGAGAAGCTGTCCGGCGTTGCGTTGATGATCCCCATTACCTGCGGCTGGTCGAGGCGGATGGTGCGTTGGCCGACTTGCAGCGCTGGCCGAGGCGCTATGGTTCGTGCCCAGTCGGCGGCCATTGCCTCGTCAAAATGCGCCTCGATACCTTCGACCGGCACGAGCTCTGTTGAAATGCGCCTGTCTTCTTCCACCCGGATGAGTTCGACCAGGCCAAACCAATTCAGCCCGCCGGCGAGGCGCGCAACCTTGCCGTCATGGCCGAATGGGGAATCAATGAAGCCAGTTGGCCGAAGAAGGGTGCGCATCCCCGCTTATAGCGCTGACAGATGAGCTTGCCGCAACGCGTCGATGGGCTGCAGCTTGCCCTCTTGTTCGACATGCCAGAAGGTCCAGCCGTTGCACGACGGTGCACCCTGCAGCGCGGCGCCAACCTTGTGGATCGACCCAGCCTGTCCTTCACACACGATCGAGCCATCCGCGCTGACACTGGCCGACCAGCGGCGCTTGGCATCGGTCAGCTGCGTTCCGGCCGGGACCATTCCGCTTTCCACCAGCAGGCCGAAGGCAACGCGGGGTTGACTTCGCTTTTCGCCCATCACGGTCATCGCGCTCTCGTCGAGAGGCAGCGTCGCTGCGATCCGTTCGCTGGCCACCTTCACATATTTGCGCTCGCGTTCGATCCCGATCCACCTGCGGCCAAGGCGCCGCGCCACTGCGCCGGTTGTGCCGGTGCCGAAGAAAGGGTCGAGCACGACATCGCCCGGCTTGGTGCACGCAAGCAGGATCCGGTAGAGTAACGCCTCGGGCTTTTGCGTCGGATGCGCCTTGTCGCCCGCATCGTCCTTGACCCGCTCCGATCCCGAGCAGATCGGCAGCATCCAATCCGATCGCATCTGCAAATCGTCGTTGAGCGCCTTCATCGCGCGATAATTGAACGTATATTTTGCGCGCCCGTCCTTTGCGCACCAGATCAATGTTTCATGGGCATTGGTGAAGCGCGTACCGCGAAAATTGGGCATCGGATTGGCTTTGCGCCAGACGATGTCGTTCAAGATCCAGAAGTCCGCATCCTGCAGAAGTGCCCCGACCCGATAGATGTTGTGATAGCTGCCGATCACCCAGATCGTGCCATCGTCCTTCAGGATCCGCCGCGCCTCCGCCAGCCATTCCCGGGTGAAATCGTCATAGACGGTGAGGCTGTCGAACTTGTCCCAATCGTCGTCGACCGCGTCGACCCGGCCGCCCTCTGGCCGGAACAGGTCACCTTGCAACTGAAGATTGTAAGGCGGGTCGGCGAAGATCATGTCGACTGACTTGTCCGGCAGCCGCGCCATTTCGGCGATGCAATCCCCTTCGAGGATCGAATCGATCGGCAGCACCTTTGCCTTGGGACTGGTGCGCGGGCGCGAGCGCCCAAGATTCTCCGCTACCGGCGCGATCATGTTCATTGCTGGCCATCCCATTTTTGCTCGGGTCCAGCGATGATTCAGGCCGGACTCGCGGTCAAGGCGGGCGTAACCATGGCCGATCTGCGAAAGGATGAGAACAAAAGGAATCCGCCGGATTCCAAACACCAGATGTTGAGTCTACGGCGCTCGGTGAGACTCAATCCCTAGTGGTGTGACTCGAAAGACTCGGGCCTAATTATTCCAGCGGCAAAGCCATTATTTGTTCCGCTCGCTCTCGAACCCGACCGAAGCTGCGACGATGAAGCGGTGTAAGGCCAAGCGTATCGAGCGCGCGAATATGTTCGGGCGTTGGATAGCCGCGATTATGCTCCCAGCCATATCCGGGATAATCCCGGGCATAGTCGGACATGATCCGGTCACGCGTTACCTTGGCGACGATCGACGCGGCGGCGATCGAGCGGCACTTGGCGTCGCCGGCGACGATCGCCTTCGACGGGCGTTGCCAACGCGGGGTAGCGTTTCCGTCGACCAGCACCCAGGCGGGCTCGAAACCCAGCGCCTCGACCGCCCGCGTCATTGCGAGCATCCGCGCCCAGTAAATGTTGATCTGGTCGATTTCCTCGACCGAAGCCATTCCGACCCCGATCCGCGCGACTTTTTGAAGCCGTCCGTAAATCGCCTCGCGCGCGTCGAGGTCCAGCTTCTTCGAATCATCAATTCCGCGCGGAAATCTTTCGCGATCGAGAACGACCGCGGCGGCGACCACTGGCCCTGCCAGGGGTGCGCAACCGGCCTCATCGACCCCGGCAAGAGGCATAGGGAACTCGAGCTCAAGCTTGAAACATGGCCGCTTCACGATGGCGACGATATTTCCGGTAGCAGCGTCCCGCCAGTAGCACTTTGAAATTTTTGTGGATTATTCGGTAAGTCGCCACGGCGGGAACCGCCTTGCCTCACCGGCGCGATACAGGAAGATGGTGTTGCCCGACGGATCACGAAGCCGCGCCTCGCGCCACATCCAGGGCTGATTGCGGGGCCCATGTTCGAACGGAATCCCCGACCGGGCCAATCGCTCCACCCGCTCGTCCAGGTCGTCGCATTCGAAATAGACAGCGACGGTCTCCCCGATTTCGGAATCAGGGTCGCACTGAACCGAAAACGTCGCGCCCCCAGCCTCGAACCGCGCATATTGATTCTCCGGGCTGTCGACGATCTGCTTCAGGCCAAGGCGCCGATAGAAATCGACCATCTTGGCGTAATCCTTACCGGTCACCGTGACCTGGTTAAGGCGAAGCCCCAGTCCTGTGTCGAGCCGGACCGACTGGTGCCCGAGAGGGCCATGCCCATGGCCCAACCCTGGTGCCTCATGCAGCGCCATCCGCACGAACAGCCGCGCACGCTCCACTGCCTGGACCAGGCCAATGCCGGCGCCCAGATAGAAGGCGATCGCACTGGCAAGAGTGCATCCCGTTCCATGCGTCGACGTGGTCTCGATCCGCTGGCCCTGCCAGCTGGTCATATTATCTTCTTCGATCAGCGCGTCGGCGAGCGCGTCGCCTTCCTCATGCCCGCCCTTGATCAACACCGCGCAGCGATGGTCGGACACCAGTTTCAACGCACCGGCCACTTCATCCTCTTCGCCAGTCAGCCTGCGAAGTTCTGGCAGGTTCGGGGTCGTAATGGTCGCGACGTCCATCAGCTTCCCGAAGGCAGCGATGGTCTGGTCGTCGGCCAGGGTCGCTCCGCTGGTAGCGACCATGACCGGATCGAACACGATCGGCACATTTTCCTGTGCCTCAAGCCGGGCTGCTATGTGCAACGCTGTAAAGGGCGACCCGATCATGCCGATCTTGACCGCATCGACCCCTATATCCTCGATCACCGAGTCGATCTGGGCCATCACCGTCTCGGTCGGTACCGTGTGGACGGCACTCACGCCCTGCGTGTTTTGGGCCGTTACCGCCGTAACGGCGGTCATCGCATGGCCGCCGAGCATCGTGACGGTCTTGATGTCGGCTTGGATTCCCGCGCCTCCGCCCGAATCCGAGCCGGCGATAATAAGGATTCGAGGTGTCTTGCCTGTCATTTGATGCCCTTTAGAGGCAAAACCTTAAGCAGCAGCAACTGCCTCGCAAATGCGGTCGACCAGGCGCTCCACCATGATGGGATCGTCGCCCTCGGCCATTACCCGGATCAAGGGCTCGGTGCCCGATTTGCGAATGACCAGGCGGCCTCGCCCACCAAGTTCGCTTTCGGCGCCGGCAATTGCGGCCTTTACCGCATCCGTTTCAAGCGGGGCGCCGCCGCCAAAGCGCACATTCTTGAGCAATTGGGGCACCGGCTCGAACATATGCAGCAATTCGCTGGCGGGCTTCCCCTGCTCAACGATCGCCGCCAGAACCTGCAGCCCGGCGATCAAGCCGTCGCCAGTGGTCGCATAATCGCTCAGGATGATGTGACCCGATTGCTCGCCGCCGACATTACAGCCCTTTTCGCGCATTGCTTCCAGCACGTAGCGGTCGCCAACGGCGGTGCGGTGCATTTCGAGGCCGTGCTCGCCAAGTTTTCGCTCGAGTCCCAGGTTGGACATCACTGTGGCCACAATGCCGCCGCCGCGAAGCGTACCGCCCTGCTTCTGCGACAAGGCGATCAACGCCATCAGCTGGTCGCCGTCGACCATGTCCCCTCGCTCGTCGACGACGATCAGCCTGTCGGCATCTCCGTCGAGAGCCAGTCCAAGGTTGGCGCCGGATGCGACGACGGTTTCGCGAAGCATTTCCGGCGAGGTTGAGCCGCAGCCGTCGTTGATGTTGGTGCCATTGGGACTCGTTCCCAGCGCGATCACTTCCGCCCCCAGCTCCCACAATGCATCGGGTGCGACCTGGTAGGCGGCGCCATTGGCGCAATCGATCACGACCTTCAGCCCGTCGAGCCGGAGATGGTCCGGGAAGGTCGATTTGGCGAAATGGATGTAGCGGCCTCGGGCGTCGTCGATCCGCTTGGCACGGCCGATCCTTGGCGCATCGATCAGGTCGAGCCGGCTTTCCATCAGCCGCTCGATGGCTAACTCGGCCTTGTCGCTCAGCTTATAGCCGTCCGGCCCGAACAGCTTGATTCCATTGTCGAAAAAGGGATTGTGGCTGGCGGAAATCATGACTCCAAGGTCGGCGCGCAGTTCCTTGGTCAGCATTGCCACCGCCGGCGTAGGCATTGGCCCAAGCAACACCACATCCATGCCCACCGAAGTGAAACCGGCAACCATTGCCGATTCCATCATATAACCGGAAAGGCGGGTATCCTTGCCGATCACCACGCGGTGGCGATGGTCGCCGCGCAGGAAATATGTCCCTGCCGCTTGCCCGACCCGCATCGCAACGTCGGCCGTCATCGGCGCCACATTGGTCCGCCCGCGAATCCCATCGGTGCCGAAGTATTTCCGTCCCATGAAAGGGCCTTAGCGCGAAATAGGTTAAGCGAAAAAGTCCCAGATTCCCGCGGACCGATAACCAAGTGCTCCGTGCGCCCATGTTGCGGCCAGCCAGACGATTGTGCCGGCCACGAAGGCGAACGTGTCGGGCATCGCAAACCCCTTGCCGAAAGGAAGGAAATTCGTCCGCATCTGCCAGTCTCGCCAGACCTCGCCCAGCAACCTTGCTTTCTTGGCGTCCTGCATCACCGCCCCGCCAAGCGCGAGGATGGCAATGGCGCTGCTCAATACGAGGCTGGCTTTGGTGGGATTGACCGTCGCGTGAACTGCCGCCCAAAGCGCGAAACCCCACATCATCGGGTGGCGGGTGATGGCATAGACGCCGCGCGGATCGTCAATTTTCTCAATTGGCCGCCCAGGACGAGGCAGCGCCGGGTTTCGGCGCAGCGAGCCCAGAAACAGGATCGATCCAAGCCACATAACGAGTGTGGCGGCCAGCCACTCTGCTTCGCCCGACTCCCAAAGCGGCTGGGGCGCCTCGGCAGAAGCCGGACCGTAGGCGCGGATCATCCAGACAAAGGTTACCAGCGCGACCAGCGAATAAAGGCCGGTGAACCCCTTTTCTCCCAGCCTGGCAACTAGCGGTGCCCTCAAAGGATGCGACAACAGGAAGTGGGTGCCGACCAAGGTTGCCGAAGCAAGTGCAAGCATCCCGATCGCGGTCATTTTCGATATGCCTCCGGTAATGCGTTTCGCTCGAGCGAACGATAACGGTCGCGCAACTTCGTCTGGTGATTGTCGAGCGGCTGGCGAACGCCGTCGATCCAGACCGCTTCGGGGGACGAAGAAAGTTCGAGCGGATCGCCCGACCAGATCACGACGTCGCCGCGCTGCCCGGCGGCCAGGCTCCCGATCTCCGTGCCAAGCCCGACCGCTTCGGCCGGCCGCGAAGAAATCATCGCGAAGGCTTCGCCCCAACTGACACCCGCAGCACCCGGCAGCTTACCCAGGGCGACGAGATTGCCGGCATATTGCCGCTGATTGCGTACGTAGCGCGTATCATTGTCGTCGATCATGCCGATCGCCACCTTGATGCCGGCGGCGCGCATCCGGCCGATGTTGGATTGGGTTGCAGCCAGCATTTCAAAACTGGCCGGCAAATCATTGAGTGCCGAGGCGATCACCCAGGCCCCGGATTGTGCGATCCGGTCGGCGACCAGCCAGCCCTCGCTGGCGCCAACCAGCGCAATCCTGAGGCCGGGGAATTCCTGGCGAAGTTCGAGGACGTTCAGAATATCCTTTGCACGCTCGACATGGACGAGGAGCAATTGCTTGCCCTGGATCACGGGTACCAGAGCAGCCGCGTCGAACCGCGTCAGCAAGACATCGTCGCGACGCTGGCCGTCGAGGCGTCCGCGCAGGTCTCGCGCCTCGCGCAGCGCATTGCGAAACAGAACGAAAGCAGTAGCTCGCGAACCGCCGGCAATACCCGCCCCACCCTCGCCTAGCTCGACAAACTGGAATGCCCGGGCTCGCAGCACAGCGTCCATGTCGTCGCCGGTATCGATGACCGCGCCCTGGCCGGCAAAAATATTCTTGCCGGCGACTGGCGCGACAACCGCTCGGGTGACTCCGTCAGCGCGGCTGACGGCGATGGTCGAAGCCTTCGGATTGATCGCCGGCGTGACGTCAATCGCGGCATTGAACGGACCATTGCCGCTGTCCGTATCATCGGACCCGTCCGCACCCAGATCGACCTCGGCAAGGCCGAGGCGCGAGAAACCCGCGACGATTCCTGGAGTTACCCATTTGCCGTTGGCATCGATCACCTCCGACCCGGCGGGCGCCGACACGCCGGTTCCGGCAGCAACGATGCGGCCGTTCCGAACGACCACCGTTCCGCCTTGGACCGGTTCCGATCCGTCGCCCAGCACCAGCGTGCCGTTGGTGATGACGACCGTCTGGGCCGCCAGTGGCGAAGAACAGCCGAGGATGACCGACGCGATCAGGCGCTTCATTTTACGTCCCCTTCGCCGGGCTGGCCCAGCTCAAAGTCGCTAACGGGGCGAAGCTTGGGATTAGTCGAATCGTAGAGCAATGCGCCGTCGATCCAAACTTTGTCGGGCCGTGTGTAGGCGCTGAACGGATTGCCGTTCCAAAGCACGACATCGGCCATCTTGCCGGCCTTGAGGCTGCCCGTCTGGTCAAAGATGCCAAGCGACTTGGCCGGGTTGGCGCTGAGCCAGGTCCAGGCAGTCGCTTCGCTGATGTCTATGCCGGCGCGCTTACCGGCGGCAACGGCCTTGGCTGCCTCCTGGTTCAATCGCTGAATTCCGTTGGAATCGTCTGAATGCACGATTGTGCATGCGCCTGCATTTTGGACGAACGCGATATTCTCGTTGATCCCGTCGTAGCTTTCCATCTTGAAGCCGTACCAATCGGCCCACAGCGCTGCGCAGATGCCATTCTCCTGCAGCAGGTCGGCAATCTTGTAGGCTTCGACCCCATGCTGGAAGCTGGCAATCTTGTAGCCGAACTCCTTCGCCACATCGATCATGATCGCCATTTCATCGGCGCGGTAGCAATGATTGTGGACCAGGATCTTACCGTGGAGCACGCCTCTTAGGGTGTCGAGCGCCAGGTCTTCGGCCGGGACGTCTCCGCCGGTCTTCTCATATTTCGTCCACTTGCGATCATATTCCTTGGCCTTGATCCACGTCTGACGGACATAGGCGATATTGCCCATCCGCGTCTGGGGCATTTGGCTCTTGGAGCCATAGACCCGCTTGGGATTCTCCCCGCAGGCCATCTTCAATCCATAAGGCGCGCCCGGGAACTTCATTCCCTGGACGGTTCGCGAGGGGACGTTCTTCAGGACAACCGAGCGACCGCCGAACAGATTGGCCGATCCCGGCAATATCTGCAGCGAAGTGATGCCGCCATTGGCCAGCGCACGTGAAAAGCCCGGATCCTGTGGCCAGACGCTATGCTCCGCCCAAACTTCGGGCCGGGCCGGCGACGTCGCCTCATTGCCATCGCTTAATGATTGAACCCCCGGCGAGGGATAGTCGCCCAAATGGCTATGCACGTCGATGATTCCTGGCGTGACATAGCGGCCCTGCCCGTCGATCACCGTAGCGCCTTCAGGCCCGGCAAGGTCGGCCCCACCGACCGCCTGGACCTTTCCGTCGGCGATCAGGATCGAACCATTGTCGATCCTTCCCCCTTCGCCATCGAAGATCGTCGCCCCACGGATCAGCGTCGGAACGCCGCCATAAGGGCGATAGGTCGAAGGATAAGGATTCTCATTGATCCGGATCGAACCCGGTTTGGGCGGAGGGGTGGTGGCGCAACCGGCCACCACAAGGATTGCCAGCAGCGCCCCCAAGCCCCTCCGCATAATTATTTCACTCCGTGCATCAGATATTTGAGCGGCCAACTGAGCAGCAACAGCACCGCGCCAATGCCCACCGAGACCCAGCCGATGGCGGTGAACACGCCCACGTAGGTGTCGAGGCTGACCTGCAGGTTGGTAACCTGTCCGCCGACGGTTTCGACCGACGCGACCTGGGCGACCATTCCGGCAACATATTGCGCTACCGCGATCGACAGGAACCACACGCCCATCATCATGCCGACGATCCGGGCGATCGACAGCTTCGTGATCATGCTGAGGCCAACTGGCGAAATGCAGAGTTCGGCGACAGAATGGATCAGGTAGAGGCCCGCAAGCCACCACAGCCCGACCTTGAAGTCAGGCCCGGCGAATTGGGCGCCCCAGACGAGGAACAGGAACCCTGCCCCAACGCCCATCAGGGCGAGGCCGAACTTGATCGGGATCGGCGGCTCGAGGCCCTTGCGTGACAGGCCATTCCACAACATCGAGAACAAGGGCGCCAGGAGCACAATGAACGCGGCGTTGAAGAACTGGGTTTGCCCAGCCGAGATGCTGAACAGGCCGAATACGCTCAAATCCGTATTGCGGTCGGCGAACAGGGTCAGCGACGAACCCGCTTGCTCGAACAGGGTCCAGAAGACGGTGTTGAAGGTGATCAGCACCATCGCCGCGATCATCATCTGGAACTCGGCCTTGGAACCCTTGAGGAAGGACCAAATCAGAATGCCGGGAACCGATACGAGAAACGTACCGAACATGATCTTGCCCATGATCGGCAAATTGGCGACGTAACCGACAATGCCAGTCCCCTCGGCCGGCGCGACGCTGTGCATCAGATTGCTGAACAGGAACCACGCCACCGGGATCGCAAGGATCGCGCAGACGTAAATGACATAATCGCGGTTGGCCGGCGCACCCTCGGGACGATCGCCCACACCATTGAGCTTGCCACCGTCAAACTGGATCAAGGTCCAGGACACCAGCATTCCCGCCGCCGCTAGGCCGAAACCGGCCCACCAGCCAAGCCCGCCCCAGCTGCCCATTCCGACCGCAAGCAGCGGGCAAAGGATCTGCGAGAAGAGCGAGCCCAGGTTGATGCCCATGTAGAAGATTGTGAATCCCGCATCGCGCCGGCGGTCACCCTCGGCGTAAAGCGTGCCGACCATGGTCGAGATATTGGGCTTGAAGAAGCCGTTACCGATGACGACCAGCGCGAGGCCGATCAGCAGCAGGAAAGTGTAGAAGGGATTGCGTTCGCCCTGGGCTTCGAAGCCGCCCGGAGCGATCTTGCGCGCTTCGGTGCCGTCAGGTGCGAGCAACGATACGCTCTTGTCCTCATTACCCTTGATTTGAAGCTGCGCGCCGTTGTCGACGACAAATTGCTTCAGTTCTTCGCCGGTGCCTTGCTGGACGACCTCATAACGTTGGCCGTCGATCATCGCGTAGGGCTTCGCCGGCTGCCCGCCGAAGCACAAAGTCAGATATCCAAGGCTCATCAGGATCGCGCCGAATTTTACCGACCGCTTGGATCCAAGGTAGCGATCGGCCATCAGGCCGCCGATCAGCGGGGTCAGGTAAACCAGTGCGGTAAAGCCGCCGTAGAGGCCGGTGGTTGTCTGATCTGAAAAGAGGAAATGCTGGGCTAGGTAGAGCGTCAGCAGCGCACGCATGCCGTAATAGCCGAAACGCTCCATCGCCTCGGTGGTAAAAAGGCGTGCCAACTGGCGCGGGTGGCCGAACCATTCGGCCCGCCTTGCTGGATTTTCGTGGCTGATATCCGGCTCGCGCGGATTATCCGCGGTCGGCGTTTCCACCATGTCGATCTTCTCCCCTTGGATTCGTCAAAGGCCGTCTCTCGCGGCCGGTTGGATTGCGGGGCACCCTAACGGCGAAAACGCGGTTGTGAAGTCGATTGTTGCCAACGGGTTGCGCGGCTATGCGAACGGCATGACATTGAACGACCGGTCGTCCGCGCTCGCCTTTCTCGAAACCCGCCGATCGGGCAAGCCACGCGACCTGATTGGGCCAGGCCCATCCGACGCGGAGCTGGAGCATATCCTCAACATCGCGATCCGGACACCAGATCATGGCAAGCTTTCGCCATGGAGGTTTGTAATCGTCGACCGCAAGCAGCGCCAGGCGCTGGCCGACCTTCTTGCCCGCGCACTTGCCGAGCATGATCCGGGGGCGACATCGGCCCATTATGCCAAGGCCCTGGAGTTCGCCCATCAGGCGCCAGTGATGATCGTCCTGATCTCGGCTCCGGTACGTGAGCACAAAATCCCCGTATGGGAGCAGGAATTGAGCTGCGGCGCGGTGGCAATGAACCTGCTTCATGCCGCCAATGCCCTCGGCTACGTCGGCGGATGGATTACCGGCTGGCAGGCATATAACGATCGAGTTCGCGCCGCCTTTTGCGAAGAGGGGCAACGCATCGCCGGCTTCATCTTCATCGGCACTCCAGCCAACCCTGTCGAGGAGCGTCCGCGCCCGCTTCTCGCCGACCTTGTCCGCGACTGGCAGCCGGCGGAAAGGGATTGAATCTATTGCGCTTTGCTGTATTGTCACAGCATGACGCTTCGATCCTTCCATGAAAAGCCTGTTTACGTTCGCTTGCGCGAGGTGATCGCGGATGCAATCCTCGCCGGCAGATACGGCGACGGTGATTCCCTTCCCTCGGTCCGCGCGCTGGCCGCAGAGCAGGGCGCCAACCCGTTGACCGTGGCAAAGGCCTATCAGGGATTTCAGGACGAAGGGCTGATCGTCGTGAAGCGCGGGGTCGGCATGTTTGTCGCCCCCGGCGCGCAGGCACGGCTACGCTCCAGCCAGCGCAACGACTTCATATCCAATGAATGGCCCGAAATTCGCGACCGCATGGCGCGGCTGGGCATCGATCCAGCCGAACTTTTCCAACGCGCCTAGGCGAGCGCCTCCGCCGGCACGGCGTATAGCAGGGCCGCGCCCTCTTCCGCCGCCGCACCCAGGCCCAGGGCTTCGGGCACGATGCTCGCCAGGAAATAATTCGCTGCCGCCACCACGCGTTCGTTCGCTCCCTCGCTGCGCGCCATCCGTTCGACCAGCCAGCCGGCAACCATGACCGAGGTCATGGTGAGGAACGGATAACTGCCCGCCAGCCGGTCGTCGGGCGCTGCCTCGCGCAAGCTGGCCGCTGCCACCTCGACCGCATCGGCCAATGCCACCAGCCGCGGATCCTGCGCCTCGGCTTCGATGTCCGCGATCAGTCCGTCGAATGCGAGGCCACCGTCGAGGCCAAGCTTGCGCCCAACCAGGTCCGCGGCCTGGATCCCGTTCGTGCCTTCGTAGATCGGGGCAATGCGCGCATCGCGCAGATGCTGGGCCGCGCCGGTCTCTTCGATATAGCCCGCGCCGCCGTGGACCTGGACGCCAAGGCTCGCCACCTCGCAGCCGACATCCGTGCCCCAGGCCTTCGCCAGCGGGGTCAGCACCTCGGCCCGCATCGCCGCGAGTGGATCGCCGCGAATGGCGCGGTCGACCTGGCCGAAGGCGTAATAGACCAGCGCCCGCGCTCCCATGGTCAACGCGCGCATGCGAAGGAGCATGCGGCGCACGTCGGGATGCTCTGAAATCGGCACCGGCAGCCGGTTGCGAAGGCCTTGCCTGCGTTCCAGCGCATAGGCCACCGCTCGCTGGGTGGCGCGCTCCGCAATCCCAACGCCCTGCAATCCGACGTTCAATCGCGCATTATTCATCATCGTGAACATCGCCGCCATGCCGCCATTTTCCGGCCCGACCAGCCAGCCGGTCGCTCCGCCCTGATCCCCATAGCTCATCACACAGGTAGGCGAGGCGTGGATGCCAAGCTTATGCTCGATGGAGACGCAGCGCAGGTCGTTGGGGGATCCATCGGGGAGCAGTTTGGGCACAAGGAACAGCGAGATTCCGCGCGTTCCATCCGGCGCCCCAGGCGTGCGGGCGAGCACCAGGTGCAGAATCTGGTCGGTCAGGTCGTGCTCGCCATAGGTGATGAAAATCTTGGTTCCCGTGATCCGCCAGCTGCCGTCGCCGTTGGGCTCGGCCCGGGTCTTGAGCGCACCAACGTCGCTGCCTGCCTGCGGTTCGGTCAGGTTCATCGTCGCCGGCCATTCGCCGGTCACGATCTTGGGCAAATAGTCCCGCTTGAGTTCGGCGGACCCATGCCTGTCGAGCGCCTCGATCGCCCCCATCGACAGCATCGGACACAGCGCAAAGCCGATGTTTGCGGCATTGAGGTTGTCCATCAACGCTGCCGCCAGAGCGAACGGCAACCCCTGCCCCCCATGCTCCTCAGGCGCCGCCAACGTCATCCAGCCGCCATCGACAAAGGATTGCCAGGCGGATTTGAACCCTGCCGGCATGGTGACCCGGCCATTGTCCCAGCGAGCGCCCACTGTGTCGCCGATCCGATCGAGCGGGGCGAACTCGCCCTCCGCCAGCGCGGCTGCACCCTCAAGCACCGCATCGACCATCTCGGCATCGGGCCCGCCGTTTAGCTCGCCGATCCTCACCACCGCGTCGAGAGTCAGGCGCTGGTCGGTCACAGGTGCAGCAAAGCTCATCGCGGTTCCCTTGATGATAACGCCGGGGCGATATAGCGGGCAGTCAATGAGCCCGCTACCCGAGACGCAAGTGCTGCCCCTAAGCGATGAAGCCATCGCCGAGGCCGCGCGGCTGGTGCTTGCGGGCGAAGCGGTGGCAGTTCCGACCGAGACGGTTTACGGCCTCGCCGCCGATGCGACCAACGCGGAAGCGGTTGCGCGCATCTATGCCGCCAAGGGCCGGCCAAGCTTCAACCCGCTGATCGTCCACGTCCCCGACCTCGCCGCCGCTGAGCTAATCGGCAAGTTCGACGAGGAAGCAAGGACGCTGGCCAAGGCGTATTGGCCGGGACCGCTGACCTTGGTGGTGCCGCTTCGCGATAACGCCGGCATTGCCAGTATCGTAACCGCAGGACTCCCCACCATCGCGCTTCGCGTGCCGGCCCATCCCGCCATGCAGGCGCTGCTCAAGGCTTGCGGCCGCCCACTCGCTGCGCCGTCCGCCAATGCCAGCGGCCTGATCAGCCCTACCCGCGCCAGCCATGTGCTGGCGTCACTTGGTGGCAGGATCCCCTTGGTGATCGATGGCGGGGCGACCCAGCGCGGGATCGAGTCCACGATCGTTGCGGCGACGGGTGGGCGGTTGCGCCTTCTCCGCCGCGGCCCGATCAGTATCGATGCCGTCGAAAAGCGTGGATCAACCGTCGAAGCGCCGGGGCAGCTCGCCAGCCATTATGCGCCCCATAAGCCGCTTAGGCTTGATGCCAGCGAGGCGGAGGACAGCGAATATCTAATCGGCTTCGGGCCTGTCGCCGGCACCGTCACGCTGAGCAAAAGCGGCGACCCGATCGAAGCCGCCGCCCATTTGTTCGACTTGCTCCACCAGGCCGACGCCGCGCCCCAACCGCGAATTGCGGTCGCACCTATCCCCGGCAACGGCATTGCCGCGGCCATACGGGATCGGCTTAGGCGGGCAGCGGCGCCCCGAAGTTAACCTCCAGCAGGACGAACGCCCCAACGTTGTTGAATTCTCGCTAACTCGACCGCAGTGTGCGATGGCCGAGTCGCCCAATCGAGGGGTAAGTGATGGGATATGGGCTAGTGATAATAGGTAGCCTCTTGAGCGTGAGCGCAGCCACAGGCGTACAAATCACATCAATTACAGACCCTAGCGCGTTTCGGCCGGATCCAGCTCCGGCAGAGCTTAAGGGAAAGCCGGTCTCGGACAAACCACTGCCTGAACCAGCTTCCACTAATCCCACGCCTGCGGTTACTTCGGTGCAACCATCCACTGCGGCTTCAACCAGTCCACTGAGCTTAGTTTGTGGCGGCGGCGGAACGGCTAACAAGCCCAGCGTTACGAGTATTTACGGCACGTCGAGCGCTTCGGGAATGGTAGGCACAGCGCCGATTAGCATGAGTGGCAGCAGCTCCGGAACTATCATGACGCAGCGGCATCAAGGCTTTGCCGATCAAGTGGATGTGAGGCTGTTTTCTGGTGACGACCGCATCCGTATGCCACGGACGATGCTGCCACCAATACACGGCGGCAGCGATGGATGGTTCAAACTAAAGGATATCAAGGTAACCGATCGAGCAATAACAGCTTCGGCGGCAGTCAATTTCATAAACAATCCGAAAGTGCATATCGACCGCTTGACCGGCACAATTACTATCAACGGTAAAGCAGGGTCATACTCCGGCCAGTGCGAAGCGGTCGATCCGAACGCCCAACGGAAATTCTAAACGTTCGCTGTGCTCTTTACCCGCGCCTGGAAGCTCTTCCTTAGCTTCGCCAGCTTGGGTGGGATGACGGCGATACAGTAGGAATTGCTCTGCCCTTCGCCGGCCCAATAGTCCTGGTGGTAATCCTCTGCCGGATACCATTCGGACTTGGGCTCGATGGTCGTCACGACCTTGCCGTCATTTTGCTCGTTGGCGCGTGCGATCGCGGCCTTGGCAGCCTCGCGTTGCGCATCATTAAGCGGGAAAATCGCCGAACGATATTGAGTGCCGATGTCGTTGCCCTGGCGGTTGAGCTGGGTCGGATCGTGAATGGCAAAAAAGATGTCGAGCAGGTCGTCGTAGCTGAGCAGATCGGCGTCAAAGGTGATGCGGATTGCCTCGGCATGGCCGGTATCGCCGCCGCAGACCTGCTTGTAGGTCGGATTGACGGTGTGGCCGCCGGTATAGCCGCTTTCGACCGATTTCACGCCGATGACGTCAAGAAACACCGCCTCGGTGCACCAGAAACATCCGCCCGCAAGTACCGCGACTTCGTCGGTCATGATTGTTCCTCCATTGAATGAATGAAGGAAATAGGAACTGGGTCGGCCCGAGTGAAGGGGTCTAGCGCTTGATGCTGGCCTTGAGCGTGGCCATTTCGAGCCGCTTGCCGATCCATTCGGCCAGCTCCTCGAACTTCAGCGGCTGGTCGAACACGATGCCGGCCTTGCGGTCGGAGAACCAGCGAACTTCGCCGCGAACGGGGCGGAGGCTTTCGACTACGACGACGACCTTCTTGCCCAGGCAATATTCCTCGATCGGCTCGACCTTCATTCCGCCCAGCGAAATGTCGTGCACGTCGACTGTGTAATAGCTGCTTTCCAGCTTGACGTTGGCCTTGCAGTTGACCTCGAGCCGCGGCGGGCGCGGGCGAAAGCCATGGCGCGGCTTACGGCCGGCTAGGAGTTCGCCAAGGTCGATATTCTGATCGAACTTGAAGCCTGCAGTGCCTTCGCGGGTCCAAACGACGGTCGATTGAATAGTCTGCGATGACAGTTCGATGGAAACCGCTTCGCCGACCCGAACCGGGTGACCGGCCTCGGCCATCAGCCCTCCCGCGGATACATTACGGACCCTGATTAGCTGTTCGTGGCCCTGCGCGTCGGTCAGCTTGGCCACCCGCAGCATCGCAATAAGCCGCTCATCGACCCGGCGCTCGTCCGGCCGCGGAACCGCAGTGCTCAGCGAAAAAGTGGTCGACTCGAATGCAATATTGTCTTCGCCCAGCGGTAGCTTGGTCTGTTTGCGCCGGATGAGTGAACCAAACATGCAGGGACCTCTTCCAATTCGAAGGAAAATCGCGCCAAACCGGGACATTATGTGTATTTGGGTTAATATCCGGTTTCACGCGTTTGACGGCGGCCCGGAAAGCTGATGTGATTCACTTTCCTCGGGGGCGAGAAAGAGAGAGCGTGGGAGACCATTTAGGATGGCCTTGCCGAGGTTGCTGTTGATCGACGACGAGCCGGCCCTTGCCGCATTTGTGGCGAAAGCGGCGGATATGTGCGGTTTCGCCCCTGTCATCGCCGAGAAAGACCAGGAATTTCGCGACAGCTTCCATGACCAGCGACCGCAAATGGTGGTGCTGGATCTGGGCATGCCGGGAATGGATGGGGTGGAATTGCTCCGCTTCCTTGCGGACGAAAATTACGAGGAGCCCGTGTTGATCATCTCGGGGTTCGATCGCCGTATATTGGACAGTGCTTTCCGTCTTGGGACTGCGCTGGGTCTGCAAATGGTTGGACCGATGGAAAAGCCGGCACGGCTTGAGGAACTGGAAGAGATCCTCAATGGGTTGAGGCCAACGTTGGTGCCATGATCGCCCAGGCCGACATCGGACTGCTCGACGGATTCGAGCGGGCACTGATCAACGGCCGACTGCGCATGGCCTATCAGCCCAAAGTCTCCCTGTCGGACGGGCGGCTTCGGCGGGTCGAAGCGCTGGTTCGTTGGGACGATCCTTCGCTGGGCGCCGTTCCTCCTTCGCGTTTCGTGCCCCTGGCGGAGAAGCATGGGCTGATCGACGAACTCACGCAGTGGGGGCTTCGCACGACGCTGCGCCAATGGCTGAGCTGGCGCGAGGATGGGCTCGATACCTGCCTCGCTTTCAACATTTCGGCGCTAAGCCTGGACCAACTCGACTTTCCCGACCTGGTAGAGCGGATGTGCCGGGCGCTCGATGTGCCGACCGACCGGCTGGTACTTGAACTCACCGAGGGCGCGACCCAGCCGCTGGTCAAGTTGATGGACACGCTGACGCGGTTCCGGATCAAGGGCATCGGCCTCGCGATCGACGACTTTGGGGTCGGCTATTCGACGTTGATGCAACTTCGCCAGCTGCCGTTCACCGAACTCAAGATCGACCGTTTTTTCATCGAGGATGCGCCCAGCTCCAAGGAAAGCGCATTGATCGTCAAAAGCATCATCGACCTTGCTCATGGGCTTGGGCTCACCGTGACCGCTGAAGGCGTGGAAACGGAGGACCAGCTAAGGTTGCTCCGCGATCTAGGCTGCGATGTTGCCCAGGGATATTTCGTCGCTCGCCCGCTTGAACCCAAGCAGCTGATCCCCTGGCTCGACGAGTTCGAAGAACGCTGGCACCTGCTTATCCGGGACGAGCCGCAGCTGCCCTTCCGCCTGCCCCGTCGATTCATGGGCTAGGGCAAGGCTAATATTTGTCGGGCTCGTCCAGGCTGATGCTGACCTCCTGGGCAAACCTCACAAGCGCGACGCCCAGAAAGATGGTGGCGATGGTGAACAATATGCCCGCGCCATAGGCATAAGTCAGCCCGAAGAATTCAGTGGCGAACAAGACGGCCAGGAGCACCGTCGCGCAAACGCCCGCTACCAATGAAGCGAAAATGCCGCTTTTCAGCAATGCAGCGCGGCGCAGTAGCCGATTGAGGTCGGCCTTGAGGTGCGCGCGATCCTGATCGTCCTCCTTGATTGCATTTAGAGTTCGTACCCTCTCCATGGTGGAGGACATTCTTGAAGTCATTAGCGTTGCAAAGGCGGCAACAGCTCCAAGGAAAAAGGTTGGAGAGGTCGCAGAGGCGAAAATACGAGCCAGGCGATCGGCATCTGGCATAAAATGCGGCACTAAATTTAACATCTGGCGCCCCTCCGTTGAGCCATTGAGTCCCAAGCGCATGTTCGAACCAACTGTAGGCGCCAGACCATCGGAAATAACCCTTAGGTCATGCCTCGGCGTCGAACCTGATGCCTTGGGCCAGCGGCAGGTCGTCCCCATAGTTAATCGTGTTGGTCGAGCGCCGCATGTAGGCGCGCCAGCTGTCCGATCCGCTTTCGCGCCCGCCGCCAGTCTCTTTTTCCCCGCCGAATGCGCCGCCAATCTCCGCCCCGGATGGGCCGATATTGACGTTGGCGATCCCGCAGTCCGACCCGGCAGCCGAAAGGAAGCGCTCGGCCTCCTTTAGGTTATTTGTGAAAATCGATGAGCTAAGTCCTTGCACAACATCATTATTCAGCGCGATTGCGTCGCTGAATTCGCGATATCTTAGGACATAGAGGATTGGCGCAAAGGTTTCTTGCAGGACCATGCCTTGCTGCGCCTCGACCTCTACGATTGCCGGTCGGACATAAAAGCCGCCATCCACCGCTTGAACTCGCTCGGCCTCGCCTCCCATCGCTCGGTTCATGCCGGCGAAGGCTGCCTCATCGATCAACGGACCGACAAGCGTATCCGGCTCCCGCGGGTCGCCGATCTTCACCCGGTGGAATAATTCCTTGAGCCGGGTGACCAGCTGGTCGGCAACGGACTCATGTACAATCAAGCGACGAAGCGTCGTGCAGCGCTGTCCCGCCGTTCCTGCAGCCGAAAATAAAATCGCCCGCTCGGCAAGTTTCAGGTCAGCCGATGGCGCGACGATCATCGCGTTGTTGCCGCCAAGTTCGAGTAAGGTCCGGCCGAAACGCTGCGCCACGCGCGGGCCGACTGCTCGGCCCATCGCGGTCGATCCCGTCGCTGAAAGCAGAGCGACGTGCGGGTTATCCACCAGTGCCTCGCCGACCTCACGTCCGCCCTGGACACATTGTAAGAGGCCCTCGGGCGCATCGCCGAAGCGCTCTAGCGCCCGTTCCGCCAGCGCCATCACCGCCGCGGCGCATAACGGCGTCTTTTCGCTCGGTTTCCAAATTACCGGGTCGCCACACACCAGCGCCAGCGCCGCGTTCCACGCCCATACGGCGATGGGGAAATTGAATGCAGTTATGACTCCGACAACACCGAAGGGATGCCATTGCTCGATCATCCGATGATTGGCCCGCTCGCTGGCGATCGTCAGGCCATAGAGCTGGCGCGACAGGCCCACGGCAAAGTCGCAGATATCGATCATCTCCTGGACTTCGCCGAGGCCCTCCTGGACGATCTTGCCGGCCTCCAGCGTAACCAGCCGCGCCAGAGGCTCCTTGGCCGCGCGAAGTTCCTCGCCGATAAGCCGTACCAGCTCACCCCGGCGCGGTGCCGGGACCGAACGCCATTTGAGGAACGCTTCTCTCGCCCGTTCGCAGGCAGCGGCGACGTCCGCCGCGTTCGCCTGACGAACGCTACCGATCAGGCTTCCGTCGATTGGTGAGTGACTTTCCAAATCCCCACCGCTTTTGACGCCAAGGCTCGCAAGCAGTTGGTGGGCTTCTTCGGCGGGGGTCATTTCATATTCTCTCTGGCTTTTGCCAGCGCCGCGACGCCGGCATCAATTGTATCATCGCGCTTTGCGAAGCACAGGCGGATCAGGTGCCTCGACGGGTCCTGTTCAGCAAATGGCGACAGTGGAACCACAGCGACGCCAGCCTGCTCGACCGCTTGCTTGGCGAAGCTCTCGTCGTCAAGCGGGATCCCGGACGCCGCAAGATCGACGCAGAGGAAGTAGGTCGATGCGCTCGGCAAAACGGCATATCCCGCGGCGTCGAGCCCGGCGGCCATCCGGTCCCGGGCCCGGGTGAAGCGTTCCCGCATGGGCTGGAGCCAGGCGTCACCCTCAGCGAGACCGAAGGCCACCGCCGTCTGAAGATTGGGCGCCGAGGCGAAAGTCAGAAACTGGTGCGCCCTGGCCGCCAGCGTCGCCAGCTCCGGCGAAGCGACCAGCCAGCCGATCTTCCACCCCGTCAGCGAGAATATCTTCCCTGCCGATCCGCACTTCAAAGTCCGCCCTGCCATGCCGGATAGCGACGCGACCGGCGTGAATTGCTGGCCGTCGAGCAGAATATGCTCCCAGACCTCGTCGGAAATGACGATCAGGTCATTGGCGACGGCTATTTCTGCAACCGCCGCCAATTCGTCGGCATCGAACAGCCGACCCGTTGGGTTATGCGGATTGTTGAGGATGATCGCCTTGGTCCTAGGGCCGACTGCCGCCTCGATCGCGTTTCGCTCTATCCTCCAGCCGGGCGGTTGCAGGGCAACCTCGCGCACTTCGCCGCCAGCGCGGCGCACCAGCGGCGCATATGCGTCATAAGCGGGCGTCAGCAGGATTACCTCATCGCCCGGTTCCACCGTCGCCAGAATCGCCGCCGCCAGCGCCTCCGTCGCTCCGCTGGTCACGCATATATTGTCGGCCGAAAGTTCCAGTCCCTGATGGCGCCCATAATGAGCAGCAACCGCATCTCGCAGCGCTGGCAAACCGCGAGACGGCGCATATTGGTTGGATCCCTCCACAACCGCCTTTGCCGCCGCCTCGAGAATCTCGGGCGGCCAGCCAAAATCGGGAAAGCCCTGCCCCAAATTGACCGCGCCATGCTTTGCCGCGGCCAGCGACATGCGTTCAAATACGCTGGTTTTCATTTGCTCGTAGAGCGGGTTCATCAATCGTCTTTCAGGAAATGAGAAATCTCGTCTGGTCCATATCCGAGCTCGGCGAGGATGGCCCGTCCGTCCTGCCCTTCACGCCGTGGCGGATCCGGTCGATCGTTTGCAGTAACGGAATAATGTGGTGCCGGCGCGGGTTGGAACACCCCCGCCAGATCGACAAAGGCCCGCCGTGCCAAATTGTGCGGGTGAACAGGGGCCTCGCCAAGATCGAGCACAGGGGCGACACAGGCGTCGGTCCCGGAGAAATGAGCCGCCCATTGGTCGCGACTTCGCGTTGCGACCACTGCCGCGATTTCTTCCCGGGTCGCGCCTAACGGCAAGGCCAGCCCTTTGGCTAGCCGGGCTTGGAACTGCGGCTCGATCGCGCCGATGGCGATGAATTTACCGTCGAGGCAGCGGTATATCCCATAAAAGGGTTCACCGCCGTCGAGCAGGTTAGCCTCACGCTCGTCGCGCCACAGGCCAGCCGCCCGCAGTCCGTAAGTCAACGCGCCGATCAGCGCCGCGCCGTCGCTCATTGCAGCGTCGATCACCTGACCCTCGCCTCCCCGCTGAACGGCAAGAAGCGCGGAAACCATTCCAAATGCCAGGAGCATTCCTCCGCCGGCGTAGTCGCCCAGATAATTGATCGGCACTGTCGGCCGCTCCTTCGGCCCAATCCCGTGCAGCAGCCCGCTGATGGCGATATAATTGATGTCGTGACCCGCCTCCCGCGCCAGTGGCCCGTCCTGTCCCCAGCCCGTAACCCGGCCATAAACCAGCTTTGGATTGGTTTTCAGCAATTCGTCCGGTCCTAGTCCGAGCCGCTCCATCACTCCCGGCCGATAGCCCTCGATCAGCCCGTCCGCACGCTCCGCAAGGCGCCGGACCACGCCCCGGCTTTCCTCCCGCTTCAGATCGAGCGAAATCGACCGGCGATTGCGGAGCAGCGGATCGTTCGGCACACCGATCATCCCCGTTCGCTCGACGCGAATTACCTCGGCGCCATGATCGGCCAGCATCATCGCCGCGAAAGGCCCCGGCCCCAGCCCCGCCATCTCTACGATCTTCAGTCCGGAAAGCGGGCCTGCCATTGCCGCAATGCTAGCGTCCGATTGCAACCCCGCAACCCTCCGCTACGGTGGCGGCCATGATAGAAGCATCAGAACGCTCGCTGTACAGCGACGACCACCACGCATTCCGCGACACCGTCCGCAAGGTACTCGCCGATGTGATCGAACCCCGATTGGACGATCATGAGCGCGAGGGCATCGTCGAGCGCGAGGCATGGGAGAGTGTCGGCGCGGCCGGCCTGCTCTGCCCGCAAGTCCCCGAAGCATATGGCGGCCCCGGCCTAGACTTCTCGTTCAATGCCATCGTTGCCGAGGAGCTTGCCTATATGGGCTCGGCCGCGGGCTTCACGCTGCAATCCGACATCGTAGCCGATTATCTGGTCCACTATGGCAGCGAGGAGCAGAAGCGCCGCTACCTGCCCGGCATGGTTGACGGTTCGACGATCAGCGCCATCGCCATGACCGAGCCTGGCGCCGGCAGCGACCTGCAGGGCATGAAGACCCTTGCCCGGACCGATGGCAATGGGTGGAAGCTAAGCGGCTCGAAAACCTATATCACCAACGGCCAGGCGGCGGATGTCGTCATCGTCGCCGCCCGAACGACCGAAGAAGGCGGTGCCAAGGGCATCTCGCTGTTCCTGGTCGAGGCAGGCGACGAGGGCTTCAGCCGCGGTTGCAACCTCGACAAAATCGGCCTGCACGGCAACGACACATCGGAATTATTCTTCGATGAGGTCAAACTTCCTGCCGATCGGCTGCTCGGTGCTGAAAATAGCGGTTTCATCATGCTGATGAAGCAATTGCCGCAAGAGCGGCTTTCGATCGCCGTACAGTGCCAGGCCGCGGCCCAAAGAGCGTTCGACGAAGCAGTCAAATTCACGTCGGACCGCAAGGCGTTCGGCAAGCGCATCATTGACTTCCAGAACACGCGCTTCACGCTGGCTGATTTGAAGGCGCGGTTGCAGGTCGGCTGGGCGCACCTCGACTGGGCCATCCAGCGCCACGTCGCGGGCAAGCTCACCCCAGCCGAGGCCAGCGCGGCCAAGCTTTGGCATAGCGAAATGCAATGGGACGCCTGCGACACAGCGCTCCAGCTCCACGGCGGCGCCGGCTATATGAACGAATATCCCATTGCCCGCCTTTGGCGCGATGCACGGGTCGCGAGAATCTACGGCGGGACGTCGGAGATCATGAAAGAGCTCATCGGTCGGACTGTTGGGGACAGTCCGCTGCGATGAGCTAATTGGGCGCAGCATCAGCTGAGCCAAGGAACAGCCTTCTCGGCAAGGCGTTCCGACTTTCGACGCCCCATTGGACGCCGCGCGCATCAAAGGAGGCCCACATGACCATCGCGCCCAAACTCCGCCAATATTTGGACCAGGTGAAGGCGAACTATGATCTGGTCGAGCATCAACCGACCAAATCATCGCTCGAGACCGCATCGGCCAGCTCCGTCCCTGCCGAACAGGTCGCAAAGGTCGTGCTACTCGACACCGACGACGAATATTTGCTTGCCGTGTTGCCGTCGGACCGGAAGGTCGAATTGTCCGAGTTGCGGAGCGAGCTCGGCCACAAACCCCGCCTCGCCAGCGAGGAAGAGATCAAGAGCCTGTTCGACGACTGCGATATCGGCGCGGTTCCGCCGACCGGCTATGGCCTGAAGGCGATCGTCGACGATGCGCTCGAACAGCAATCGGACGTCTATTTCGAAGCTGGCGATCATGCCTCGCTGGTGCACATGAACCGCGATGAGTTTTCGCGCGTCATGCAAGGTGCCCGCCATGGGCAGTTCAGCGAGCCAATGTTGATCGAGTAAGCGTTACTGCCGGCTGTTAGCGACGCGTATTTTTACGGCTGTGCCACTCTTGGTACGTCGTCGTTCACGCGACGGATCGCTCAGTGCTGCATCTGCAGGTTCATCAACGCAGGATCGGGCGCCATGTTGGCGTTCATGTGGCCCATGATCCAGATCGTGCCGATCATCACCAGGAAGACGATCAGCACACCGAAGGCCAACGCCAGCACATTGTTGGTGTTGTCCGGGCCGCTGGTGATGTGGAGGAAGAAGACCAGGTGCACGCCCATCTGGGCGATCGCCAGTACGACCAGCCCAACCGCAACGCCCGGGCCCCAAAGCGCCGACGTCGACGCCACCCAGAAGGAAACGCCGGTCAGGACCAGCGCCAGGGCGAGACCGATCACGTAGGCCACGGTTTCGCTCAGGATGTTGCTGTGCGGCTGGCCGGGCGCGACGTTCAGCTTTTCGGGATCATGTTCGGTCATGGCAACGTCCCGATCAGGTAGACGATGGTGAAAATGGCGACCCAGATGATGTCGAGGGCGTGCCAGAAGACGCTAAGGCACAGCAGGCGGCGCATGATGTGCTCGCGGAATCCCTTGGACCAGATCTGCGCCATCATCGTGCCGATCCACAGCAGGCCCACAGTGACATGCGCGCCATGGCAGCCGACTAGGGTGAAGAAGGCGGAGAGGAAGGCGCTACGCTGCGGCCCCGCTCCTTCGCCAATCATCGAAGCGAATTCATAAAGCTCGATGAAAAGGAATACGAACCCGAGCAGACCGGTGACCAGCAGCCAGCCGAGGGTCCACTTCATGTTGCCGCGCTTGGCGACGATCATTGCAAGGCCGCAGGTGAAACTCGACAACAGAAGCGCCATCGTCTCGATCGCCACCAAGTTGCGATCGAACAACTGGTTCGAAGTCGGACCGCCGTCCGTGGCATGCGCCAGCGATGCGTAGGTCGCGAACAGGGCTGAGAACAGCACCATGTCCGACAGGACGAACAGCCAGAAGCCGTAAGGGACGACGATGCTCTTCGATTCCGGGCCGCGATGACCCAGCCCGGTGTCTTCGGAGCCGACGTGGGTCAGGCCAATGGCAGGTGCTTCCGACGCGGTCATGTCGACTGGCTCAGGCTGTGGAGATGTTCCATGCGGATCCGGCGGCGCTCGCGGGCATTCTCCCTGACCTCGTCGACCGGGATAATATGCTCATGCTCGTCCTGCCACGCGTACCAGACGAAGATAGCGAACGCGCCGATCAGGCCGAGGATCGCCAGCCACCAGATATGCCAGATGACGGCAAAGCCGCAGATCGAGGCGAATAAGGCGCAGATCACGCCGGTCGGCGTATCGATCGGCATTTCGATGGGCTGGTAGTTGGGCTCGTCGATCAGCCTGTCTTCCTTGATCGCGGTTTGCTTGCGGGTCCAATAGGCTTCTTCGCCATGAACGTCAGGCAGCACCGCGAAATTATAATGTGGCGGCGGCGACAAGGTCAGCCACTCCAGCGTCCGGCCGTCCCAGGGATCACCGGTAACATCCCGCCGCTGGTCGCGGGTCTTGATCGAATAAAGGAGCTGCACCACGGTCAAGGCAATCCCCAGCCCGATAATCGCGGCGCCGAAGAAGGCGACGTTAAGCCACGGTGCCCAGCTAGCATCGGGAATGTGCTGCATCCGTCGCGTCGCGCCCCAGAAGCCGAGCACGTAGAGCGGCATGAAGGCCAGGTGGAAGCCGATGAACCAGCACCAGAAAATCGCCTTGCCGAGGCGCTCGTCCAGCGTGAAGCCGAACGCCTTGGGAAACCAGTAGGTGTAGCCGGCCATGATCGCGAAGACGACACCGCCGATAATCACATGGTGGAAATGCGCCACCAGGAACAGGCTGTTGTGGACCAGGAAATCGACCGCCGGGATGGCTAGCAGGACGCCGGTAAGGCCGCCCAGGACGAAGGTCAGCATGAAGCCGATCAAGTAGTACATCGGCACGTTGAAACGGACTCGGCCGCCGTACATCGTGAACAGCCAGTTATAGATTTTCACCCCGGTCGGGATCCCGATGATCATGCTGGCAATGCCGAAAATGGCGTTGACGTTCGCGCCTGCGCCCATGGTGAAGAAATGGTGCAGCCAGACGCAGAATGAGATGATGCAGATTGCCAGTGTGGCGAAGACCATCGAGCGATAGCCAAACAGCGGCTTGCCCGAAAAGGTCGCGGCGACCTCCGAAAAGATGCCGAACGCCGGCAGGACGAGAATATAGACTTCCGGATGCCCCCAGACCCAGATCAGGTTCATGTAGAGCATCGAGTTGCCGCCACCGTCATTGGTGAAGAAGTGGAAGCCGAGGTAGCGGTCCAGCATCAGCAGCGCCAAGGTCACCGTCAGCACCGGGAAGGCGGCGATGATCAGCAGGTTTGACGCCAGCGAGGTCCAGCAGAATACCGGCATCCTGAGATAGCTCATGCCGGGCGCACGGGTCTTCAAAATCGTGGTGACGAAATTGACCCCTGTCAGCAGCGTCCCGACACCGGATATCTGTAACGCCACGAGGTAATAATCGACCCCGACACCGGGCGAAAATTCCTTCTCGCTGAGCGGGGGGAACGCGAGCCAGCCGGTCCGGGCGAATTCGCCGATGAACAGGCTGAGATTGACCAGGAGCGCGCCCGACGCGGTCAGCCAGAAGCTGACGTTGTTCATCGTCGGAAAGGCGACGTCGCGCACGCCCAGTTGCAACGGGACCGCGAAATTCATGAACCCGATGACGAATGGCATCGCCACGAAAAAGATCATGATCGTGCCGTGCGCCGAGAAGATCTGGTTATAGTGATCGGGCGGGAGGTATCCCTGCGATGCCCCGATCGCCAGCGACTGCTGTGCCCGCATCATGATCGCGTCGGCGAAGCCGCGGACCAGCATCAGCAGCGCCAGCACGATGTACATGATACCGATCTTCTTGTGATCGGTGGATGTGATGTAGCCGTGCCAAAGAGCGGGCCACCAGCCCTTGCGCCAGACCCAGATGCCAGTGCCGACTACCGCCAGGATCACGACCAGCGACGTGACCAGCGGGATCGGCTCGTCAAAGGGAATGGCGTCCCAGGTCAGCTTGCCGAACATGCCTTAGCCCCCCTGCTCGGTTGCCGGCGGGACCGGCGGCAATGGCGGCGGCCCGCCCTTGGTGGCGATCGCGTTGAACAGGCCGGGAGTCACCGTCCCATAAGTCATCGGCTTCACATAGCTGCTCGGCTTCGACAGGTCGGCATAGCTTTTCGCGTCGAGCGCCAGCCCATTGCTGCGCGCGCCGTTGGCCCAGGCAGCAAACTGCTCCGGCGGGACGACATGGGCCTTGAACTGCATGCCGGGAAAACCGTCGCCGCTGAAATGAGATGAAAGCCCATCATAGATACCCTGGCGGTCGGCCTGGAGGTTTAAGCGGGTCGTCATCCGCGGCATTGTGTAGATCATCGACCCGAATTGCGGGACGAAAAAGCTGTTCCACACGGTCGCGGAGGTTAGCTTCAAGTTCAGCGGCGTGCCGGCCGGCACGACCAGCTGGTTGACCGTCGCGACCCCCTGGTCGGGGTAGATGAACAGCCATTTCCAGTCGAGCGAGACGACTTCCACCGTCAGCGGCTTGACGGGGGAATCGAGCGGCTTGCTCGGTTCGAGGTCGTGACTGCTGATCCAGGTGATGCCGCCCAGTAGCATGATGGTCAGCACCGGAATGCCCCAGACAACCATCTCGATTGCCCCCGAATATTCCCAGTCCGGGCGGTATTCCGCCTTGTTGTTACCGCGCCGGAACCACCAGGCGAATGCCACGGTCGCCAGCATCGTCGGGATGATGATCGCCAGCATGATCGCGGTCGAATTGATCAGGATGGTCTTTTCGGCGCCGCCGACGGGTCCAACCGGGTCGAGAATGCCTCGGTTGCATGCGGCAAGCGGAACCGCCAAGCCCGCGAGCAGGCCGGTTTTGCCTCCTAGAAATCGAAGCCCGGCCCTCGATCTTGGCACCATGGACGACCCCTGTTCTTGTCGTCACGAAGAACCTCAGGGACTAGGCGCAATTGCCTGGCAGAATCAATACCGCATGGAATTTTCGCTGGGTTGGCAGGAAACCAACTCGGCCAATTTAACGCTTTAAGTCCGTGAATCTTTCAACTCGCTCTCCGGGCGAATTAATCCTTGGCTACAGTCGCTGCCTTTCGCAGAGCGTTGGGTGAAGACGGACGATACGAACATCGCCGAGAATGGCAATAACAAGAGGCTTCAAGCTGAGCTGGGTTCGGTCCCACCGGTGGAATACGGGCATCACGACGATCGTCGACGAAACGCTGGAGCAGCAGACCGACGTCTACTTCGAAGCCGGTTATCACAAATCGCTGGTGCCCATGGAAGACGCGGAGTTTTCGCGACTAACGCAACGTACCCGTCACGGCCGGTTCAGCGAGCCTTGGTTCGATGAAGTCTAATTAACTTTGCCAATCCATCGTTTTAATTTATTTTAAGTAACTAATTGGCACGCGTGACACAATTTCTAATCCGCAAGTATACAACGGAGCTAAATTGGCTTGACCGCTCATTGGTTATCTAGGATTGGCTGCCTCAACCGCTTGCGATTCCGGCTCGGAACTCGCAGAGATATCCTTGAAGGATGAAACGGCCAGCATAAAGGACTTACAAATTCGCCTTCACTTGCAGAATTTTGGCATTCGCGGCTGCAGACCAAATGTGGTGATGCAATAAGAGCACTGCCAGGAAATTCGAATGTCTATGGCCCAAATTACTACAGAAAACTGATAGCGCAATCAATCGTCTGTAGCTAAGGACCCCTCCCCGTGAATATGTTGTTCTTTCGACCTGATATCAGCGAGTTGCGTTCGGATACGAGGGACAGGCGGCTGTTTCGCCGGACGAACCCACTATTCCTTGCCACTGTCGTATTGCCGACATTTATTGCTACGGTTTATTTTGGTTTCCTGGCTTCAGACGTATATATTTCTCAGTCGCAATTCGTCGTCCGGAGCCCGGACAAGCCTGCCGCATCCGGCCTCGGGATTTTGCTGAAGAGCGTCGGTTTTTCCAACGCCGGCGACGAGATCTTCATCACGCAGGATTACGTCAAATCCCGCGACGCGCTGAAGGCGCTGAATGAACAGGGGCAAGTCGAAAAAGCATTCGGAAGTCCTTCGGTGTCGATTTGGGATCGGTTTAATCCGCTCGGCTTAGATCAGAGCTTCGAAGATCTTTACGACTATTATGGCAGGAAGATTGACGTCGAGCATAATACGACCTCATCAATCACGACCCTGACGGTTAAGGCATTTCGCGCCCAGGATGCGCAGCGAATGAACGAGCGATTGCTCGAACTTGCCGAGGGCCTGGTCAATCGCCTCAATAATCGCGGAGAAGTAGACTTGCTCGGTTACGCCCAGCGCGAAGCGCGGGAAGCCGAGGTTGAGGCAAGGCGTGCCTCGCAAGCCCTAGCGGCATTTCGTAACACCCAGGGAATTGTTGACCCGGAGCGTCAGGCCACGGTGCAATTGCAGCTCGTTTCGAAGTTACAGGACGAGGTGATCGGCGCTCGGCTCCAGCTTCAGCAGCTTCAGGCGTTGGCTCCTGAAAATCCCCAGATTCCCCTCCTTCGGACCCGGATCGCCGGATTATCGAGGCAAATCGATTCAGAGCTTGGCCGCGCGGCTGGCGGCAATCGTTCGCTTTCGGCAAGTGCCGTGCGGTATCAACGCCTGGCCCTCGATCGTGAATGGGCCGACAAGCGGCTTGCGGGAGCGATGGCCTCGCTTCAGGAGGCTCGCAATGAGGCGCGCAGGAAGCAGGCATATGTCGAGCGGATCGTACAGCCCAACTTGCCCGATGAGGCGCTCGAGCCGCGGCGTTTGCGGGGGATTTTGGCGACTCTCGTGCTGGGACTTATTGCCTTTGGCATCCTGAGCCTGCTGCTTGCTGGGGTTCGGGAACACCACGACTGATGTTCGATGCGATCAACCCGATGGGCGAGCGATCACTGTCGCGCTCGTGGACAATCCAGCGACGGGTAATCGGCGCCTTGCTGCTGCGCGAGATACTGACGCGCTTTGGCCGCCACAATATCGGATTTCTCTGGCTGTTCGTCGAACCGATGATGTTCACGCTCGGCGTCACCGCGCTGTGGACCTTTGCGAAGGCCGGACATGGGTCCTCACTACCCATCGTGGCGTTCGCGCTGACCGGCTATTCCAGCGTGCTGCTCTGGCGAAACATGCCGGGCCGCTGCATCTCGGCGATCGAGCCAAACCTGTCCCTGCTCTATCACCGTTACGTCAAGATCATCGACATCTACTACGCGCGGCTGACCCTGGAGGCCATGGGAGCGACCATTTCCTTCGTTATCCTGACAATCTTCTTCATCTCGATCAAATGGCTGGAGCCGCCCGAGGACGTGCTGAAGGTCTTTGCCGGCTGGGCCATGCTGACTTGGTTCGGAGGCGCATTAGCCATTTTCCTCGGCTCGCTTGCCTATGACAATGAGCTGGTCGACAAGATCTGGCATCCAGCCTCATATCTGATCTTCCCGTTATCCGGCGCCGCCTTCCTGGTCGATGCATTGCCCAAGGCTGCGCAGGAATTGGTTTTATACATTCCGATGGTCCATGGCGTTGAGCTGCTGCGTGAAGGCTATTTCGGTTCGGCGATCACCGCCCATTACGACATGGCCTATATGGCCAGTTTTTCCGCAACGCTGACATTTCTGGGGCTACTTCGCGTACGTGCACTTCGCAATCGAGTAATCCCGGCATGATCACGCTGACGGACGTTTCAAAGAGTTACCGGACTCGCGGGGGATGGGTGAAGGTACTCGACCGGATCAACCTGCAAGTAAAGCGTGGCGAGAAAGTCGGCATCCTCGGCCGAAACGGTGCCGGCAAGTCTACGATGATCCGTTTGATCAGCGGCGCCGAGCAACCCGACCGCGGGACGGTAACTCGCCAAATGACCGTGTCCTGGCCAATCGCCTTCGGAGGTGCCTTTCAGGGCACATTGACTGGCCTCGACAATTTGCGTTTCATCTGCCGAATCTACGGCGTCGCCCCAGAAGACAAGATCGCCTTCGTCGAAGAGTTCTCCGAACTTGGTCGCTACTTGAGAGAACCGGTTAAGAACTATTCTTCCGGCATGCGCGCGCGACTTGCATTCGCGATCTCCATGGTGATCGATTTTGACTGCTTCCTTATCGACGAAGTTGTTGCGGTCGGAGACGATCGATTCACCAGAAAATGTCAGGAAGAATTATTTGAAAAGCGTCGCGATAGGGCGATGATTATCGTGTCACACAGTCATGATTACATAAAGCAGCATTGCAAGCGTGTCGTAATGCTGGAAAATGGATTTCTTACTTACTTTGATGACATGGATAAAGCCTATCATGTCTATTCGTCCGATAATCAATCCATAACAAACTAAGATTCAAAGAAAGCTATTACGGATGAGTAAGAGTAAAAAGAACCGGAAGATATCCGTTCTGGTAGAAATGCGCCCTGCTCTTGAGGGCTTTGCCGGCATCCCGCAAGAAGTGCGCCTTCTGTTCCGCGGTCTTCGGCAGCTAAACGGTGTCGAAGTCGAAGGGCTGTTGCAGACCTCGCACCGGTTCCTCTCGGCAGGCATGCCCGAAAAGGGGCGCAAGAAGTTCAAGAACACCTACGCCCTCAACCGCTATTCGAAGGTGATTGTCTCGCTCGCCGAGCAGCCGTTCGAAAATGTTTTTGACCGCGTTAGCCGTTTCATGCGTCGCAAGCTGAACGCCTTCCAGCTGACGGTCCTGTTGAGCCTGGGCCTAGGCAAGATCCGTCTTGGCCGGTTCGAATCCAAGGAATTCCAAGACTTCACATGGCGCATCCTTTTCTCCAAGAGCCTGCCTGCCCGCGATTTCGGTAGCGTTGCATCCGCCGACCACCGCATTTGCTCGGTTCCGTGGAACACGATGCACATGACAGGCCTATCGACGCTGACTTGGCGGCGTACGGCTCTATATCCGACGCTAGTCACACCCGACGTCGACGTCTTTATCGGCCAGACACCCTATCCCGGGCGCGTTGCCAAGGGGACGAAGATGGTCATCCGCTATCACGATGCCATCCCAGTCCTGATGCCGCACACCATTCCCGACAAGTCGATTCACCAGGCCACCCATTTCCGCGCGCTGGAAGCCAATGTCCGCCATGGGGCCTGGTTCGCCTGCGTTTCGGAAACAACCCGCCAGGACCTTTTAAAGATCTTTCCCGAAGCGGAGCCCCGCGCCATCACCATTCACAACATGGTGTCACACAATTATTTCGCAGAATCTCCGGATATTCAGGCAGCCAAACGTGTGGTGCGTACTCGGCTCTATGAGCAGTCAGGTTGGCTGCCCAAGTTCCTGACCAGTCGGGAGAAGGAAAGCTTTTACCGAAAGCACATCGATTCATCCGGCTTTCGCTATCTGCTGATGGTTTCCACTATTGAGCCCCGAAAGAACCATGCGCGGCTCATCGCAGCTTGGGAATATATTAAGGCGAACATCGACCCCGATCTGAAGCTAATTACGGTCGGAACGCTTGGATGGGACTATGGCACAATACAGACAGCAGTTTCGGGGTGGATGGAACGGGGCGAGCTGTTCATGCTCAATGCTGTGCCCACCGGCGATCTGCGAACTCTCTATCGCAACGCCCTAGCTACCGTCTGCCCCAGCCTTGGCGAAGGTTTCGACTTCTCAGGCGTCGAGTCGATGGCCTCGGGCGGCATCACCATTGCATCCGACATTCCGGTACACCGCGAGGTCTATGACGATGCCGCGCTCTTCTTTGACCCCTATTCGACAGCCAGCCTAGTCCAGGCACTCAAGCAGGCCTTGTACGAAGATGTGTCGCCGGAAGTGGAAGAGCAATTGCGCGAGCGCGGACAACAGGTCAGCGGCCGATACCAGCCGGAAGTGATACTTCCTAAATGGCAGCAATTTCTGGCGCAACTTAGCTCGAGGACCGGACTGAAGGCGGTCCCTGCGGGAAATGGGTCGTCGATAGAGGAGCCATGCTTGCAACCAACTCAGCAGCCGACGCCCAACACGGCCAAAGCCGCCTGACTGATCAATACAGCGTGTATAGCGAGTAACCTAAATGAAAATGGCGCTGGCGGTCATCACCTACGACCGCGCACATTACCTTTCCCTGGTCCTGCCATCGATTTTGGCTCAGACGATCGACGGTCGTCCAATCCAAGAACATTTCGACATCCATGTATTTCAGGATGGCTTCTGCCATGAGGACAGCCGTAGCGACGTTGTTGGCCACCAGCAGGTGTCCAAGATCATGCGTCGCCTACCGGACCACATCGAGACGTACCAGCAGCCCAAGAATCTAGGCGTCGCCCTGCACTTCGATTTCATCGAGAAGCTACTTTTTCGTGAAAAGGGTTATGATTTCGTGCTCTTTTGCGAGGACGACCTAATTCTGTCATCACAATATGTTTCGATCATCAAAAAATTAGTCGAAAAATTCAAGGACGATAGGCGGGTTGGCATGATTTCTGCCCATCCACATGACTCATTACGACCCAAAATCAAGCAACTTCATAACCTATATGAATATACTGAAATTGGTCATAATTGGGGGTTTGGCCTATTTCGCTCATTTTGGGAAAGAAGACAGCCGTTCGTTGAACTGTATCTCAATTTAATTGAGGGCACACCATACAGGAAAAGATCACACAATTCGGTATATGCGTGGCTCGAACGCTGTGGTTTCAGGCCAAGTGCCTCTAGCCAGGATTATGTGAAGCAGTGCGCTACTGTCAGTCTTGGAACGGTACGTCTTTCTACTTTTGCTAATTTCGGATTGCCGATTGGACGAACTGGCCTGCACAGCAAACCGGAATTGTTCTCCAAACTTGGCTTCGACAAGACAGTCGTTTGCGATCACCCGATACATGCGCCCGGCGACCTGACCGACCAAAAGTTTCAGGAAATCTTGCGGTCGCAGCAGGCGGCATGCTTGCAGGACGCCCATCAGTTTCCAACGCCGGTACAATGGGAAAATCTTGTTCTCGGTGGCACGTTGGCTCCCCAAAATATTCCGAGCTCAGCTGACATTGAAGTTGCACTGCAGGTGCCCGATGAGGCTCCGACTTGGTCTCCCGCAGATATTCCACGCAGACCGCACATGGAACCGGAAGGGCTGGAGCTGCTGGCCGCCCGGCTAGCAGATGTCGACTGCTTTTTGGAGTATGGCGCGGGCGGCAGCACAGTTTTGGCCGGTGGAATGGGCGTCAGCACTATTTATTCGGTGGAGTCCGATCGTGGCTTTTTGAACGCCGTCAAAGGTGCGGTTTCTGAAAACTCGTCCGCGGCTGTGCTATTCGATCATTACGTGGACATCGGCCCCACCGTTGAATGGGGCAACCCGAAAGACAGCAGTAAGACGGCCAGTTGGCCACTATACGCTTCCTCGATCTGGAACGAGATTGTTTCGCAGGGCCTAGTGCAACCAGACTTAGTCCTAATCGACGGGCGATTCCGCGTCGCATGCTTCCTTGCAACTCTGCACTTTTCCAGGCCGGGAACGACCATATTGTTCGACGATTACCATGAACGGCCGCACTACCATGTCGTCGAAAAATATCTGCAGCCAGTCGGTCGAGCTGGACGGATGGCCGAATTCCGGACGGAAAGCGCTCCTCCACCAGAGGCAATGCTGGACCTGATGGCCTACTCAACAACTTACGCCTGACGGGACAGGACATGGCATTCGATCACGAAACTGCTGAAACCATTGCGCCGGTGCTGGCCATAATCGGACAGGAAGCGCGCCTTGACCCGAATTGGACCTGTCACATGCTGGAAGCAGTGGCCGGCCAGGTCTTGCCGGATTTTCATCGACGGCAACGGAATAACGCTGCCTGCAACGCCGATCGGATCAGCCATGGCGAAAGGGTCATCGCAAATGCAACCCCCGCCATCGACGATCTTGTACAACTGTCTCACGCTTACGCCGCCGAAGAATGCCTGATTGAAGCTTTGTACCGGATTTCGATGGCAGTCGAACTTCAACCGAAAAACGGAGAGCTACTTCGGCTCAAGGCGAGCATCTTGGAACGCATGGGCCGGTTCGAAGAAGCATTGCATGCCGCGCAACAGGCTAAGGAGCTCGGAGCCGAGCCTGATGCCATTTCCGCCGACATCGATCGGATAAACGGCCAGCATGTCGCCCACCTTGAAGCGATGGCGGAGCAACTCCTGCCTTCGATTTATCGGCAACGAAGGAGTATGACCGTCTGCGGTGCCGAGCGTATCCGTATTGGAATGAAACTGGCATCGTCCGCGGAAGTCGACGTCGACGACCTGGTACAGTTGGCGCACGCTTGTGCTGCCGAGGAAATGCTTGCCGACGCTCTGTATTGGATGGGCAAGGTGATTGAGCTGAAACCTGACCAGGGAGAGCATTTGCGCTTCAAGGCGAGCATCCTGGAACGCATGGGCCGGTTTGAAGGAGCATTGCAGGTCGCGAACGATGCAAGGATTCTCGGCTCGGACACTGAATCCATTTCTTTCGATGCGGAGCGGATCGAAGCGCAGCTGGTTTGCCACCTGGCTGAAGTCAGTAGTTGCTTAGACACTGCGGCCTCCCTGCCCGCCTCCGTGAAGTTGCTGTGCATGGGTCGTCTGACATTCCCAGAATTCATCAATCTCATTGGCAAGATAGTTAGAGCGTATGCAAATAAGAATTAGTGCCCTGGTGATCGCGATGGGCATCATGTCCGGCTGTTCGTCGTTCGGGGCAAGCGGGCCGAGTGGGAGTGCCATCATGAATGCGGCGGACAAGCCGCTGGCCAGCGCGACGATCAGCGTCGCCCCCTTGACCGAGGACATTGCACGCCAACTGGCGGCGGCGGACCGGACGCCGAACTTCTCGCATATGTTCACCGAAACCGAAGTCATGGGATCGCGCCTTGGGCGCGGCGACGTCCTGGAGATTACGCTCTGGGAGGCGCCGCCTGCCGTGCTGTTCGGGTCGGTAGCCGGCCTTATGTCCGGTGCTCCGGTCGCGTCGAACAGCCTGTCTCAGCCCGGCCAGGTGGTTGACGAAAATGGGCTGATCAAGGTTCCGTTTGCTGGTTCCATCCGTGCCGCCGGCCGCACCCCGGCCGAAATCGAGCAGGACATTGTGTCGCGCCTCCGCGGCAAGGCCCATCAGCCGCAGGCGATGGTCCGCCTGGTCCGAAACCAGGCAACTAATGTCACAGTTGTCGGCGATGTCGCCAATAGTGGCAGGATACCCCTCACGCCGAAGGGCGAGCGTTTGCTCGATGTGCTCGCCGGTGCCGGCGGGGTCAAACAGGCCGTAAGCAAGACGGTTGTTCAAATTACGCGGGGCGACCGGCTCGCCTCGATGCCGCTGGAAACCGTCATCCGCGATCCTAGTCAGAATATCGTAGTCCAGCCGGACGACATCGTGACGGTGGCTTATCAACCCTACAGCTTCATCGCCCTCGGCGCGACGGGCAGCAATAGCGAGCTTCCGTTCGAAGCAACCGGCATCAACCTGGCGCAGGCCATGGGCCGGGTAGGCGGGCTGCGCGATGATCGGGCCGACATTCGCGGTGTGTTCGTCTTCCGCCTCGAGGACCCGGCGGCGCTGGGTAGCCAGCTGCCGCCCAATGCCCGACTTACGTCCGACGGCAAACTTCCCGTCATCTACCAGCTTGACCTGAAGCAACCAGGAAGCCTCTTCGTCGCCCAAAGCTTCCCAATGCGGAACAGGGACGTGCTTTACGTTTCCGACGCTCCGCTCGCCGATCTTCAGAAGTTCATGAATATGGTCTCGTCCGCCGCCTTCTCCGTTATTGGCGTCGCTAACGCAGTCGATAGCGGGCAGTAACGGATCAGCTGTTATGGCCAACTCCGCTGCGCCGCGCTTTGCGGTCATCATTCCTGCTCGGTTCGAGTCCAGCCGTTTCCCCGGCAAACCCTTGGCCAAGCTGCATGGGTCGACCGGCGCGGCGAAACCGCTGATCCAGCGAAGTTGGGAGGCCGCTGTCGCCGCCTGCGACAAGGACCAGGTTTGGGTTGCCACTGACGACGAACGCATTGCCGATGAGGTCTGCGGGTTCGGCGGCCAGGTCGTCATGACCTCCAGCGAATGCCGAAATGGAACCGAGCGCTGCGCTGAAGCGGCCGTGCAAATAGCCGACTGCCCGGATGTCGTCGTAAACTTCCAAGGCGATGCGCCGCTAACGCCGGCAGCTTTGATCGGACAGCTGGCCGCTGCGCTTGCCGAGGACCCGTACGCCGCAATGACGACACCGGCCCTGCAATGCTCACCCTCGACATACGCGCATCTGGAGGCTGATAGCGCCGCAGGCCGCGTCGGCGGGACAACCGTCATTTTCAACCGGCTGAACCAAGCGCTCTACTTTTCGAAGCGGGTACTTCCCTACATTCCGCCGGAGACTCCCTTCCCGGCCGGCCATGTCCACCTCCACCTCGGCATCTACGCCTATCGGCGCGAGGATCTCGCCCGCTATGCCGCGGCCTCACCGTCGACATTGGAATCGCTGGAAGGGTTGGAGCAGCTCCGCTTTCTCGCGGAAGGCCAAGTCGTAAAGATCGTACCGGTAGATCCGGTGGGTTGGGACTGTATCGAGCTCAACAATCCAAGCGACGTGGCACCGATCGAAGAGATCCTTCGGCAGCGCGGGATCGAATAGCCATGTCCGTGACCGCCGTCAGCCTTCCAGGAGGTATCACATTCTCCAACGACCGGCCGTTCGGGCTGATTGGTGGAATGAACGTGATTGAAAGCGAGGAATTGCTGCATTGCGTGGCCGAAGAGTTCGTTACAGTGACGCGGGAGTTGGGCATTGCCTTTGTGTTCAAGGCGTCGTTCGACAAAGCCAACCGATCGTCGATCCATTCCTATCGCGGCCCCGGGATGGAAGCGGGAATGGCGATGCTGGCTCGCGTTAAGGAGCGCTTCGGCGTTCCGGTCCTGACGGACGTTCACGAACCCTGGCAGGCGCGGCAGGCAGCAGAAGTTGCAGACATCATCCAGCTGCCGGCCTTCCTCGCCCGGCAGACCGATCTGGTGACTGCGATGGCAAGGACGGGCGCGGTCATAAACGTCAAGAAGCCGCAGTTCCTCGCCCCGGCCGAAATGCGGCATATCATCGAGAAATTCCGCGAAGCTGGTAGCGACAAGATCCTGCTGTGCGAGAGAGGAAGTAGCTTCGGCTACAACAACCTCGTCGTCGACATGCTTGGCATTGATGATATGAGAAGCATGGCTCCCGTCATCTTCGACGTGACTCATGCACTGCAACGGCCGGGCGGACGGCCCGACAGCGCTGACGGCCGCGGAACGCAGGCCGCCCCACTGGCACGCGCAGGGCTTGCGGTCGGAATTGCCGGTTTGTTCGTCGAGGCACACCCCAATCCTTTAAAGGCGCTTTGCGACGGGCCAAGCGCCTTGGATCTTTCAGATCTCCGCGATTTCCTTCGACAGGCGAAGGCCGTGGATTCGGCCGTAAAAGGCTCCGCATTGGCGGGCGTTGAGGCCTAGATGGCCGAAGCCTTTCTCAGACTGCCTCCATTCCCTGGCCACTGCTCGCGGCCGCTGGCGTCGGCAGGTGGCTCGCCAATCGACGACGGAATGGGCCTGGACCTAGTCAGCTTGTTGAAGTCCAGTCGGGTCGGCGGAAATTTTTGGGGTAGCCAGCCAAAGCTTCCCGAAGGGCGCGACCTAATAATTGCTCCTTCGTCGCGCGGCCTGGCGCTGGAGATGCTGAAGGCGGCAAATGCCGAGGGCCTAAGCGGCCGGTGCGTCATGATCGATTCCCATGGGCTGGGAGCGTTCAGCACCGAGGCGCCGATTCTTACCGGTAGTATCGACCTATGGCATATTGCCGATGGGGCTGCCGCGATTTGGGCGAACGCCGACCATGAGCTGTCGCTGGTAGCTTCTTTGCTCGGGCGATCGGTAAGGTACTTTTGTGGCGGCAGGTTCGGCAGTCTTTCGGGCGACCGGCGCCTGGAGCACGTTGTTCAGCAAGCCGTTTCCGGCTGGACCTACTCTTGCCCATTTAGCGGTGAGGCAATTACTCCCGCCCGGGCGATCAAGCTGCTTTCAGACTGGCGCCGGCTGATCGATCGCAATCGATCAATCTCATCTGTACTTGGCATCGCAGGCTGGAAGCGCCCAACGGTCGATCCGATGCTCTGGGACGGGTCGGACATGCCGCGCCGCTCTACCGAGCTCAGTCCATCATTTCGCGGCGGTTCGGTCGTGGCAGTGTGGAAGTCACGGACATCTACCACCCTCCTCAACCGCATTTCCGAGGCCGGGCTACCCGTCGCCGAAATCGAGGATGGGATGATCCGCGGACGAGGCCTTGGTGCCAATTGCGTCCCGCCTTTGTCGATCGTGGTCGATTTCACCGGCATTTATTTTGACCCAACCCAAACAAGCGATCTCGAGCGCATCCTCCAAACCGCGGACATGGATGAAGCATTGCTTGATCGGGCCGCGCGATTGAAACGGACGGTCCTCGATGGAGGGATCAGCAAATATGATGCCGGATCGCGCCAGGAGCTGAAATCCAAAAGCGGTCATCGGATCCTGGTCATGGGACAAGTAGAGGATGATCGGTCCGTTCTGAACGGCGGCCCGGGCCAGACCAACCTCGGGCTATTGATGCGCGCTCGCCAGCTCGAACCGGACGCGTGGCTCATTTATCGGCCCCACCCCGACGTAGAAGCCGGGCATCGAAAGGGACATATCCCCGATCACCGCGCCCTTCAGTTCGCCAATGAGATCGAGCGTGGCAACTCAATCGCCTCGCTCATCGACAGCGTTGACGGCGTGCACTGCATTACGTCGTTGGGCGGGTTTGAAGCACTGCTTCGAGGAAAGCAGGTAACCACCCACGGAGTGCCATTCTACGCCGGATGGGGTCTGACGATCGACCTTGGCCCGATCCCGTCGCGCCGCACTAGGCGACGCAGCCTCGATGAATTGGTCGCTGCGACACTGATCCTTTATCCCAACTATTTGGATCCCGTGACACGATTACCCTGCCCGCCTGAGGTGCTCGTTAACCGCATCGCCAACAACGAAGACAGGCTTGCGACACCACTGGCCTGGCTAAGGTCGTCTCAGGGGAAGCTAAAGGCGGCGCTTCGCCGTATTTGGGATGCGGCCGCATGACCGTGTTTCCCGAGGCGCCACGCCGGTCCTTCCTGTTCCTCCAGGGGCCACCCGGACCCTTCTTCCTAAATTTGTCATTGCGGCTGCGCGAACTCGGCCATTGCATCCACCGTATCAACCTGTCTGGCGGCGACCGCTACGATTGGCCTGTCGGCGCGACCAACTATCGCGGGACTATGTCGGCCTGGCCGATGTTCTTCGACCGTTTCCTGAGGTCCAACCAAATTACCGACGTCATTCTCTATGGCGACTGCCGACCGGTACACCAGGCCGCGGTCCGAATGGCCAAGCTCCGCGGAGTTCGAGTGTTCGTGTTCGAGGAGGGCTATATCCGTCCCGACTGGATGACCTTGGAGCGTGACGGGGTGAACGGTCATTCGCCGTTCGACCGCGATCCGGGACTGATCCTTGCCTCGAGCAGCTGGCTGCCGGAAATTCCGGACCTGCCTTCAATCACTGCTGATTTTCGGCGCCGGGCACGCGATAGCTACTGGCATTACCACCACGTGGTGACTGGTCGCCTCAGCTTCCCATTCTATCGAACGCACCGCAGCCACTCGATTATCGGCGAAGGTTTCGGATGGTTGATGAAATTTGCTCGAAGCAGCCGGCGGGCGCGGCAGGCCGAAGAGGCGCTTGCCGCGATAGACGGCAAGAAATTCGTGCTGTTCCCGCTACAACTCACCGGCGATTATCAGATCAGGGCCCACTCGCCGTTCGACTCGATGCCGCAGGCAGTCGACTATGTGCTCGACAGTTTTGCTGCCCATGCTGCGCCGAACCAGCTGCTCCTAGTCAAGGAGCACCCGCTCGATGCGTCGTGGCGGAACTGGCGACTTTATCTGACATTGCGCGCGAAGCGGCTCAGAATCGGCGATCGGGTTATCTGCATCGACGGCGGCGATTTGCAGCAGTTGTCTACGACGGCCTCTGGCATGGTCTGCGTAAACAGTACCTCCGGAACACTTGCCCTTGAAACCGGTATCCCGGTCGTGGTCCTAGGCGACGCGGTCTATGACGTTCCAGGCATAACGCATCAATCCGGGTTAGATAGATTCTGGCGCAGTCCCGAACGGCCCGATCCGGACCTTTATGCCGCGTTCAAAAAGTCACTGCACGCCAAGTGCCTGGTCCGGGGCGGACTTGCCAGCGCATCGGCTACGGAAACGCTGGTCATCAACAGTGTCGAGCGGTTGTTGGCTGAAGACTGGATGCCGCTCCATTCCCATAAAGGCGGGTTAATCAACTTGGATGCCGAACGTCAGCTCCGTTCATCGGCCCTAAGTTAAGCCCACCCTCAATGTCTGACGCACCAATTCTGTTCGATGTAAGCCGCCTCATTTGGCGGCAGTGGACCGGTCGGCTCCCCACCGGAATTGATCGGGTTTGCCTGGCCTATCTCGAGCATTTTCAATCCAGGACCTTGGCGGCTGTTCAGTTTCGCGGTTTCCGCCGGATCTTTGACCGCACGGGCAGCAAACGGATATTTGATCTACTGCTGAGCGGATCGAAACACTTTCGTTCGAATTTAGTCGCGACACTGGCCGCCACTGCTGGAAGTGCGGACCGCATCATTGCCGGACAAATCTATTTGAACGTCGGGCATACGGGGTTGAATTCACCGCATATGGGACCTTGGCTTGCGCGGCAACGGCTGCGGCCGGTGTTCCTGATTCACGACCTGATCCCGATAACTCATCCGCAATATTGCCGCGAAGGCGAAGATGCCCGGCACAAATTGCGCATGGAAACGGCGTTGCGGTCAGCGAAAGGGCTGATCATTAACTCGGCGGCGACCAGGCGCGTCCTCGCCGACTTTGCGAACGACCACAGAATCACCATGCCGCCAAGCCTCATCGCCTGGCTGGGAATTGATACCAGGCCTACGAACCCTTCCGTCGACGCCACCTTTCAGGATCGACCGTACTTCGTGATGGTCGGCACGATCGAGGCCCGGAAGAACCACCTCGCGATACTCGAAGCATGGCGCGACATCGTCGCTAGGCCGGGCAGCCAGGCCCCGGACCTGATCATCATCGGCCAGCGTGGCTGGGAAGCAGCGGACGCTATCGCAATCCTTGACGATCCCGGGCCTTTGAAAAGTTATGTTCACGAAATGGCGGGATGCGACGATGCACAGATGAGCAAATTGCTTGCTGGCGCCCGTGCCATGCTGATGCCCAGCTTCGTTGAAGGCTTCGGCCTGCCCGTCGTTGAAGCATTGCACCAACGCGTACCCGTTATTGCCAGCGATATACCGGTCTTCCGCGAGATTGCGGACGTCATCCCGACCTATATCGATCCCCATGATCGTACGGCCTGGGCCAACGCCGTCATCGATTACAGCGGCAACAGTGTTGAACGTCGGAGGCAATTGGCTGCCGCATCCGCTTATGAGGCCCCGGACTGGCGCAACCACTTCGCCTTGGTCGATGAGTTTCTAGAGACGCTTTAATTCAGGCCAAGACGCAGGAAGTCGTGGATGTGTACGATCCCGATTGGCACGTTCGTATTCACTGGTGCATTGGGTTCAATCACGAAGGCAGCGGTAACCTTGCTGTCGTTGAGCAGCTGCAGTGCTTCCTCAGCCCGCATATTCGCGTTCACCGTGATGGGATCGGTGGTCATCACCTCTTCAGCCGTAGCCGCAGAAAGCTCCTCGAAATGGCGACGAAGGTCGCCATCAGTAATCGCTCCAACCAGCCGGCCGGCGGGGTCCACGACACCAGCAATTCCGAAGCCCATCGATGTCATCGTCAAGATCACGTCACGCATGTGAGTCGATTGATCGACCAGCGGCACTCGGGACGACGGATGCATAATATCGCTGACTGGCGTTAGACGCAGGCCAAGCGACCCATTCGGGTGAAGAGTCTTCATGCAATCTGCAGTGAATCCGCGAATATCCATCAATGCCATTGCAAGTGCGTCACCGAGTGCCAGCTGCATTGTCGTCGATGTGGTCGGTGCGATATTTGCCGGGCAGGCCTCCCTTGCTGCTGGAAGGCAGAGTTTGATGTCGGCATTGCGCATAACCAACGAATCCATACGCGACGCGACGCCTATCACCGGAACGCCGATCTTGCTTGCATATTCAAGGAAGGCACGAAGCTCGCTGGTATTACCCGAATTGGAAATGACGATGAGCACGTCGCCCGGGATAAGCATCCCCAAATCGCCATGGGAAGCCTCGCCGGGATGGACGTAGAAGGCCGGGGTACCCGTAGCGGCCATTGTTGATGCCCATTTGCGGCCGACATGCCCGGACTTGCCCATTCCGGTGATTACGACGCGCCTGCGCGAATCCAGGATCGCATCGCAAGCCATGACGAAGGATTGATCGAGTGATGCCGCCAGCAGTTGGAGCGCCGCGGCCTCAACTCTTACAACCTCTATTCCGCGCTCGAGTATTGTGTCGGCCGGATACGCGGACCGGACAGTATTTTGCATCGACATTACTTACGCTTCCCAACCCACGTAGCGCGATACCCGAGCCCGTACGCGCGAATAGAAGACAATACTAAAGCTGCGTTAAACGCGAACCTCAGTTCAGCTTACGTTGATCATTTAATTGAATTGAACGAAGCATCAAAAAGCCAACGACGTATTAACGAAATTGCGGCGAAGGTCAATATGATCCGTTGATAGTGAACAAACCTCGATCCTTCGGAGCTTTTACAGGACGGAAATAAGTTAGCGATTGTGTCTTAACAACCACATAATTGCTTTGTCGGTTTTCCAAACAATTTGTGCAATTTTCTGCAAAATCGGTTAAGCATTGCTACAACATAAGCGTTAGATACCAGTTTCGTGGTAACATTATCAATCACATCTATAATATATATTAATATTGTAATCGCCGCGACGATACGAGCCTGATACATTTTAGTTTCCTGGAATAGGCACTCTGACGAACAGCCTGCGGCTATCTATATTGCGCCCGCCCCTGCTGCTGATTGGCTAATTTGTTTCAATGGACCTTTCACCCACGTCACACAGGCGATCTTGACTGTCCCGAAGGCCCCTCGATTGTCGCGGCCTGAACCTTCACTTAAGTCCCCCAACTCAATGCTCGAGACGTCAAACACAATTAGCCCAGGCCGGGCAATAATATCGACTTGCGCCATTCCACTCGCTGATTGAAATATTGCGGTTCCTGTCCGCGCTGCCAAAAACGGCGAAGCAACTAGGCGATGATTTTTGCCTTTTCAAGCAGCATTTTACGGCACAGCACCCAGAAAACAAAATATTAACAGCGCCAAGCCTGTCGATTCCGACTCGACTTATAGCGATTACTCGCACCGCACAGCCGATACGTCTGATTGTCGACACTTTGCTTCCAGGACACATGTTGTGCTTCAGCAACAAGGTCGGATTATTCCTGCCAATGCATGGAACCTCCGCTGCTTATATCACGTTGAGTGCGCTGTTGAAGAGATTAATTAACAATTCAAAGTAATATTGCCTAGTGTAATATAATATATTGCGTTGAATGCTGAAAAATTTAGCTAATAAACAACTGTCTATACTGTTAGTCATCAATCCTTGGCTAATTAAATTTTAGATTAAATTAGTATTTTTGCGTGAGTATATGGAGAAGTGTATGAAGCGACAGTGTATAGGACGTCTATCAGCGCTAGCATTGGTGGTTGGATTGGCGGCCCAGCCGGCCAATGCACAAGGAATCTCCTTGCGCGGCGTCCGCGCCGATGCGTCCGTCGGCATCGATCGGTTTTATTCCGAAGGCAATCATGACGGTCATGTTGCCTGGCAGGGCACTGCTGGCGTCGACACTTTTGTGGGCGACAATTTCGTCTTGGGTGTTGAGGGATCATTCCTTTGGTCCGGCGCTGAGAACGAAACCGTGGATGGCCCGGGGGTGGCGTCCCGCAAATCGTTCCAGGAATGGGCGGGCGCCATTCGCGCCGGCATAATGGCCACTCCCTCGACCCTGATTTACGCAAAGCTGGGCTATGGTGTTAACGAGCAGCGCAAGCGATTTGAGGCATTCACCCCGCTTGGCAGCTACTACAACCATTACAAGACCAAGGGTTGGATCGCCGGCGCCGGCATGGAGCATATGCTGAGCGATCATTTCTATGTGAAGGCTGAAGGGCGCTACGCCAATTACAAGACCAACTCAGCGCGACTGACCGGCCTGCTCGGTGTTGGCGTCCTGTTCGGCCCATCGGCCGAGGCCGCGCCACCGCCAGCGCCGCCGCCTCCCCCGCCACCGCCGCCGCCACCGCCGGCGACACAGACCTGCCCGGATGGTTCGGTAATCCTGGCGACCGACGCGTGTCCGGCACCGCCCCCGCCACCACCGCCGCCTCCACCACCGCCGGAGCCGGAACGCGGATAGTCTGCAGGCTGAGTGAAACAATATGGAGGGGTAGGCCTTGGCCTACCCCTTTTTGTGATCCCATTATTATTGCGGACCCCCTGGGCCGCCGTACCGCAAGCGCAATCCATGAGGTCTTCCGTGGAATTTACACCGGAGGAAATGCATTAGCTGCGTTTTTAGCAGCTGGCTGGGGCGGCAGGATTCGAACCTGCGAATGCCGGTACCAAAAACCGGTGCCTTACCACTTGGCGACGCCCCAGCATGGGCCACCCGTGGAAATCGGGCGCTCGCTCGCGGGGCGGCTTATAGCCGCTCATCCGCCTATGAAAAGCGCAAATCAGGCGCGTCGGCGACGTGGCCGCCGAACAGTCTCATAAAGTTCAGCGGAGGGTACGGGCCTGCCGAAGTGAAAGCCCTGAAGCTGGGTGCAGCCAAGTTGGCGCATCGCGATGGCCTGCTCCTCGGTCTCGACCCCCTCCGCGGTGGTTTCGACGCCGAGACCACGCGCAAGCGCCAGGATCGCATGAACTATGGCGACGCAATCCTTCGCGCCTTCCGCGGCTCCCCGGACAAAGCTCTGGTCGATCTTGATCTTTGAGAAATGAGCGCGGCTCAAGTAGCCAAAGGAGCTATAGCCTTTGCCGAAATCGTCGAGCACCAGCCGGACGCCAAGCGCGCGCAGCCGCTCTAGCGAAGCAAGGGTCGCTGCATCGTCACCCAGGAACACGCTTTCGGTGACTTCAAGCTCCAGCCGGCTTGGCTCAAGACGTGTCGCGGCGAGCGCGCCCAGAACCGTCTTGGCCAGTCCGGCACCGGTCAGCTGCGCCGCCGAGATATTGACCGCGACCCGCATGTCACCACTCCAACGGGCAGCCTCGGCACAGGCCTCGCGAATGACCCAATCGCCAATCTGGTGGATTAGGCCGGCATCCTCGATGATCGGGATGAATTGGTCGGGGGGAATATCGCCGCGCTTGGGATGGCGCCACCGCAGAAGGGCTTCCCGGGCGACGACTTCGCCGCTCTCCGAATCGATGATCGGTTGATAGGCGAGCGCCAGCCCATTGCCGCCCAGCGCCTCGCGCACGTCCTGCTCGAGAAGGCGATGATCCTCGGCCTGCTCGAACATGAAACGCTCGAAGAAGGCGTGGCCACCGCGGCCGGCTTCCTTGGCACGGTAAAGCGCAAGATCGGCGCTTCGCATCAATTGCTCTTCGAGAATGCCATCGGCCGGGCAGACGGCGATTCCGATCGTCGCGCCAACATGAAGTGTCGCCGCGCCAATGGTGAAGCTCTTCGACAGGTCGGCGATAATCTGATCGGCAACCGAGGAGAGGCGATCACGGTCGCAGCCGGCACTCCAGATGATTGCGAATTCGTCGCCGCCGATCCGTCCAACCCGCCCGCCCTGACCCATGGCGAGTTCCAGGCGGCGTCCGACTTCGACCAGCAATTGGTCGCCGATGGCGTGGCCGAGCGTATCATTGACTAGCTTGAACCGGTCGAGGTCGACCAGCAGCAAGGCGCAACCGCTCTGTACCTCCCACTGACGCATCACGGCTTCTTCCAGCAGTTCGCGCACCAACAGGCGGTTCGCCAGCCCGGTGAGTGGATCCGTCCGCGCTGCGCGCACCGAGTCGCTGCCGGAAAGACGCGCCTCGGTGATGTCGGACGCGACCCCGCGCCAGCCCACCAACTGCCCTTTGCTGTCGTGGATTGGCTTTCCCGAAATTGACCACCACCGCTCCCGGTCCGCAGAAGGAATCGCACGGTCGCGGAACGGAATGCCGCTATCGAGGTCCCGGAACAGTGCACGCATGCCGGTCGAGAGGTTCGCGATCTGTCCAGCGGGGTCGAGCAGCGCGCTGTAGTGACGACCGATAACCTGCTCTTCGCGCAAGCGCATTGCCGCCAGCAGCTCATGCGACATCTTGACGATCCGGAGGTCGCCGTCGAGCTCCCACAGCCCGCCGGAGCCGGTCGCTTCAAGCTCACGCAGCAACTGGATGATCTCGCCCTGTTCGCGAAGCTCAATCCGATCGCGGCTATGCGTGATGAACTGTCGCGCCGTGCTGAGCACGTTGCTCATCAGTACTCCGGCATAGACGATTACCAGTCCGAACATCCCCGGACTGTTGAGCTTCAATGTCAGGGTTGCGCAGCCGATTGTGAGCATTCCGACATAAAGAACCGCAGCCTGGGGCAACGATACGAGGGTAATACTCCCGGCGCTGACCAGAGCCGCCATGGTTACGCACATGAATATCTGCTCGGGCGGCGCAGCTCGATCGAACCAGTAAAGCGGCGGCACCAGCCACAGCGATGCAAGGACGGCGATCAGCAGGCAGATGGTCTCCGTCCGCGCCGGATAGCGTTCGGCATATTCGGGGTCGTGGCGCAGCCGCACCGCTCTCACTCCGCGCATGAAGCAGATCAGCAATGCTGCGCTGAACCAGAGGCCAAGCTGGAAATGATCCGTTGTGTCACGGAGCGCGACGACCATCACGGCGGCCGTCAAAATCTGGATCGCCACCGTCGCCGGAACGAGCCGTACAAGGGCATCGATTTGAGCCTGGCGGACTGCGCGGCCAATTCGGTCTTGCGGCGGGGCGAGCGACAGCATTTCGCGGCAGCTCAACCCACGCGGGTGGCTGCGACGATCCTGTGCTGATGTTACCGTCGCCCCCGCCACTCGATACTGCCGCCTGCTTTCAATGATCCGGCCGCCCGACTTAGACAGGAGAATGCGAAGAAACCGTGAATCGCCTAGGCGTTGACCAGCCGTCCGTTGACCAGATCGTCATAGTCTTGGCAAAGTTGGCGAGACAATTCGCCAATTTCGAAGTTCCACGGACCTGCCGATTGGATAAAGGTCACCTCCGCAGCAGAACCGGTGATGAACATCTGTTCGAAGCGTTCCAACTCTTCTGGCCAGATTGCCTTTTCTATTACCTCGACGCCGCGACGCCGGGCCAGATCCATAACCGTACGGCGAGTTATGCCGTCGAGGAAGCAGTCGGGGGTCGGCGTGTAGAGTTTGCTGTCGCGCACGAAGAAGGCGTTGGCGCCAGTAGCTTCCGCTACCTGGCCGCGCCAGTCGAACATCAGCGCATCGTCATAGCCGCGCTCATCGGCATGTTTCTTCGAAAGGGAGGCGATCATGTAAAGGCCGGCCGCCTTGCTATGTACGGGTGCGGTATAGGGCGCCGGCCGCCGCCATGGCGCAATGTCCAGCCGCAGCCCCTTGGCCGCGATTTCAGGCGCAAAATACTTGCCCCATTCCCACGCTGCGATCGCCAGATGCGGCTTGGTGCCTTTCGGCGAAACCCCCATCTGCTCCGACCCGCGCCACGCAACGGGGCGGACATAGGCATCGACGAAACCGTTGGCCTTGATCACTTCGTTGCACGCGGCATCGATTTCCTCGACCGACCAGGGGATGTCGAAGCCAAGCAGCTCAGCGGACCGCCGCAGCCGAGCGCTATGTTCGGAAAGTTTGAAGATCACCCCGCCGTATGCACGCTGTCCCTCGAACACTGACGACGCATAATGCATCGCATGAGTTAGGACATGGACATTGGCCTCGCGCCAGGGAACAATCTTGCCGTCGATCCAGATCCATCCGTCGCGGTCGTCGAAGCTGCGCGTGTCGGCCATTCAAATCCTCTCAGTCAGGCGCCCGCGCCTAGGCGAGCAGCCATTGGCCGTCAATTGCGCCGGGCTGCCTCGGCGAGTTCCTCGACACGTTTGAGCGCGGCGCCAAGCATCCGATCGACCAGCGGTTGCAGCCCTTCGGGCCCGTCCAGCACGGCGAGACCCTGTTCGGTGGTGCCTTTGGGACTGGCGACGCGACGGGCGACCTCGCCCATGGATTCGCCGGTTGCGGCTGCAAATGCACCGGTCCCGATTAGCGTCTGTGCGGCAATGGAGTGCGCCAGAGTTGAACTAAGCCCGTGAGTCACCCCCGCCCGACCGATCGCTTCGGCGAAGCGTGCAAAATAAGCTGGCCCGGAAGCCGAAATGGCGCCGATGGCGGCGATTTGGTCCTCATGCTCACACCAGGGCGCGAGACCAAGTAGCCCCATAAGGCCTTCAACCGCGTCGCATGCCTGATCGTCGCGATCCTCTGAATAAAGCGGGATCACCCCTTGCCTCTGCGCGACCGGAAGATTGGGCATGATCCGAATGATGGCGCGCGCATTGGGAAAGCGCTGACGAAGTATGGAAGCTGTTATGCCTGCCAGCATCGACACGATGATGGTGTCCGACTCGATATGCGGCTCCAGCCTTGGCGCAATTTCATCGAGCTTTTGCGGCTTAAACCCGAGCATGACGAAGCGCGGCTGCTGGTCCGGATAATCGGTTAGGGTTCGGATGCTCTCAACCGGCGCTCCGCTGGGCCGGATTACTGCCACGTTTGAAAAATCCACGGCCGAAGCGCGCCATCCGTCCACCATCGCCCCGGCCATGTTGCCACAGCCAACCAGCCAGGCTGGCACCGGGATCGCTGCCGTCATGGCGTCAGGCTTCGCCTGCGGTATCGATCAATGCCGCCGAGATCGCCTCGGTCGGAGACTTGCCGCCCCACAGTACGAACTGGAACACGGGGTAGAAGCGCTCGCACTCTTCAATCGCTGCCTCGCTGATCGCCTCGGCCTGTTCGAAACTCATCGACTCGCCTTCGCCAACCAACGCTGCATGGCGGAACACGATCAGGCCTGAACCCGACCAAAGCTCGAAATGGCCCAGCCACAACTGTTCGTTGATGAGGCCAATGGCTTCATAGATTGCAGCCCGCTTTTCCGGCCCGACCTTGATGTCGGGGAAAGCCAGGAACTGCAGCACCTGGTCCTCGCTGCGCCAGACACCGCGCAATTCATATTGCGCCCAGCTGCCCGTTGCCGAGGCGATAATCTCGCCATCGCCAGCCCGTTCGCAGGCCCAGCCGCGCGCTTCGAAATATTGTTCGAGCACCTCGATCGGCGCGCCGTCGTCACGCTCGTCGTTTTCGACTTGGTCGGTCAGGATTTTGCTCCCGGCTTGGTCGCCTTGGCCGCTTTCGGCTTTGCCGGCGCAGGCCTGGCAGCAAGCTCAAGCGCCTCGATCCGCTTTTTAAGTGCCTCATTTTCGTCGCGCGCAGCCACCGCCATGGCCTTCACCGCATCGAATTCGTCGCGGGCGACGAAATCCATCCCGCCGACCCATTCGCGCATCTTGTCGCGCATCGACGTCTCGGCCTCGCGGCCCATCCCGGCCATGGTGCCGGCAACTCCGTTCATCATCTTGACCAGGTCGTCGAATATTCGGTTCTGCGACTGCATTATGATCTTACTCCCGTGATCCCCAGCGGCGCTGCATCGGCAGATGGATTCAGCCTTCCCGTCTCATAGTTGAGGGCGGAGGCAAGGCACAACCATAGAAGATAGGGCAGCATCAGCCAGCCCGCCACCGGCTTAAGCCTGCGAAAAAGGCTGGCGGTGGCGATCGCCATGATCAGCATGACGACAACGGTCAAAAACGCGACGTCGATCATGTGCAGCCCGAAAAAGATCGGCGACCAGGCGAAATTCAGAGCGAGCTGGCCTCCGAAAAGCCAAAGGGCGTCTCTCCGCTGCTTCGACGGCGGTTCCTGCAAAATGATGGCAAGGGCCAATCCGAGCAGCGTGTAAAGGATCGTCCACACTACGCCGAACATCCACGCCGGCGGCTGGAAGGAAGGTTTTTGGAGGATGGCGTACCACCCATTCTCAAACCCGCTGTTCGACAAATAACCCATCAGCGAACCGATGATCACGATTGCAGGAACCGTGATCAGCGCCATCTTCCAAGGGCTGCGACCGCCTTTTACTTGTGCTGCCATTCAATCCTCCTTGATCGCGCCGAGCAGGAATTCGACATTGCCTTCCGGGCCGGTGATTGGGCTTCTTTCGATCCCCAGAACGCGCCAACCCTTGGAGCGGACCCAATCGGCGGCATCGTCGCAGACGCGATTGTGGACCGCCGGATCACGAACCACCCCGCCCTTGCCAACCTCTTCGCGCCCCGCCTCGAACTGCGGCTTCACCAGCGCAACCAGCTTGGCCCCGGGCTTGGCAAGGTCGAGCGCCCGGTCGAGCACCTTGGCGAGTGAGATGAAACTGGCGTCGCAAACGACGATGTCAACCGGTTCGGGAATAATCGCCGTCGTCAATTCGCGGGCGTTGGTCTGCTCATGGACGACGACGCGCGGATCGCTGCGCAGTTTCCACGCCAACTGGTTGGTGCCGACGTCGACCGCATAGACCTTGGCGGCGCCGCGGCTCAGCAGCACGTCCGTGAAGCCCCCAGTCGAACTGCCGACATCCAGCGCCACCGCGCCAGCGACGTCAAACCCAAAATGGCTAAGCCCATGGTCAAGCTTGATCCCACCTCGTGACACCCACGGATGATCGCGGCCTTTGACTGTCAGTGCTGCGTCCTCGGACAGCATGTCGCCGGCCTTGCCGACCCTTTTGTCACCTGCAAACACATTTCCGGCAAGGATCAAGGCCTGCGCGCGGGTCCGGCTTTCGGCCAGTCCGCGCGCGACCAGAAGCTGGTCTGCCCGAAGTTTAGCGGCCACGATCTTCCTCGCGTTTCTCGGCGATGCCCTCGCCGAACTCCTGGTTCGCTTCGGCTTCGACCGAAGCTGGCGCCGATGGGCTGACCTTCCGTATCGATGCATCCGCCTTCAAGCACAGCCGGAAGAAGATAGGCAGATGATCGGATCCGATGTCGGGCAGAAGGTCGATAGCCATGAGCTCGAAATGAGGGCTCACGAACAAATGATCGAGTGGCCAGCGTAAGAGCGGATAATTGGCGTTGAAGGTCGGATAGAATCCCCGACCGACGCGGGGATCGCCCATGCCGGCAACCTGCTTGAACAGGCGCGAGGTTCGCGACCACGCAACGTCGTTGAGGTCGCCCATGACAATCGCTGCTTGCCCATTGTTGCGAACGGTCCGGCCCACCTTGACCAGCTCGGCGTCCCGCTCACCGCTGTCGTCACCGGGATAAGGTGGCTCAGGATGAAGCGCGTGGAACATGACCTCGTCCCCGCCGGGCAATCGCAGGCTGACAGAAGCTGATGGAACGCCCGGCTGGAGCAAATGGGCAATACCCCCTTCCATCGGAAGGCGCGACATCAAGATCATCCCGTAAGTATTTGGGGCAACTTCCGATAATCGATACGGATAATCCTTCGCGAGCGGTGCGACAGCCTTTTCCCACTCCAGTCCGGGCTCAAGCAGGAGCAGCACGTCCGGCCGCCGCTGCTCGACCAGGCGAAGCAATTTTCCATATTGCTTGTTGCTCAACAGGACATTGGCATTGAGCAACGAAAGCTGGCGCTTGGCAGGGCAGCTTTTCGCACTGGCGACTTGCTGGGGGTAGAGCGGGAAATAGGGGATGAAATGGCTGATCTGCCAGGAGAGCGCGGCCACAACCATCGCGATTAGCGCCCAAAAGGCAGGCGTCCGCCGAACCTTGATGAAGAAAAGCGCCGCGCCGAAAATGATGAGCAGACCCGCAACCTGGAGCCGCGGATAATCCCACAGCCGGACCCACCATCGATCCGTCCACCAAAGCGGTAGGAACGACACGGTAACCAGCAACAATATAGCGGATATCAGCAGGCGGCGGACCCAGCCGCGCCATCCGTTCACGCCGCGCTCCTCACGGTCCATCCGGCCATAAGATCCAGATGCCGACCGAGTTCCGCGACGCTCGGGTCGGGCGCGAGTGGCGAGAAGGCCGGCAAAGGATCTGCCCCTCGCATCGAACGCCAGAAGTGGATGATCAGTCCTTCGATTTCGGGCCTATCGACTAATATCTGGCTTTCAAGCCGGTCATCGGGCAGCGGCTTCAATGGCGGATGGTAGAAGGGCGCCAGCTCGCGCCACAGGAAGCGAATGGTCGTTGCCGAAACGAACGCCCGCGCCATCGTCCGCTCGAACCGGTCAAATTCGATCCAGCCCCTCTTGCGCGCGAGGCGGAGATGCCGCCGGCGCGACATTGGCATTGTGACGAAAAACAGGATCATCAGGCCGACGAGCCCGAAGACAAGCCACCATTCGAGAGTCAGGCGATCGCTCCCGCATCAGCATCGATGTCATTGCGGCGGAGTGCCTTGAGCACCGTTTCGACGATATGCGGGGCATTTAGGCCGGCCTCGTCATATTGTCTCTGCGGCGAGTCCTGATCCTGGAAGCTATCCGGCAGTCGTAGGGTACGAAGCTTGAGCCCCGCATCGATCAATCCATCGTCGCTGGCCAATGTGAGGACGTGCGCTCCAAACCCGCCGATGGCTGCCTCCTCGATCGTCACCGCAACTTCATGGGTCGTGAGCAGTTTGCGGATCAGCTCTTCATCGAGCGGCTTGGCGAAGCGCATGTCGGCGACCGTTGTCGACAGGCCCTTGGCTTCGAGCATATCCGCTGCCTTCTCCGCCTCCTCAAGCCGCGTCCCCAACGACAGGATTGCGACGGTCTTGCCTTCGCGAGCGATGCGGCCCTTCCCGATTTCCAGCGCTTGCGGCGTGACGGGTAGCGGAACGCCGCGGCCGTTGCCGCGTGGATAGCGCACGGCGATCGGCCCGCTGTCGTGAAGCGCCATGGTATGCACCATGTTGACCAGCTCGGCTTCATTGGCCGCAGCCATCACCACGAAATTGGGCAAGGTGCACAAGTAAGCGAGATCGAACGACCCGGCATGGGTGCAGCCGTCGGCGCCGACCAGCCCGGCACGGTCCAATGCAAAGCGCACAGGCAAATTCTGGATCGCAACGTCATGCACCACCTGGTCATAGGCACGTTGCAGGAATGTCGAGTAAATGGCGCAGAACGGCCGATGTCCTTGCGCGGCAAGCCCGGCCGCGAAGGTCACGGCATGCTGCTCGGCAATCCCGACGTCGAATGTGCGATCAGGAAAAGCGGCCTCGACCTTGTCCAGGCCGGTACCGGAAGGCATGGCTGCCGTAATCGCCACGACCTTCTCGTCGCGTGCCATTTCAGCCTTCAACGCATCGGCGAACACCGACGTGTACGCCGGTGGACCGCCGCCCGGGCCCTTGTCCTGCTTGCCCGACACAATGTCGAACTTGACCACGCCATGATATTTGTCGGCGGCGTTCTCGGCCGGGCCATAGCCCTTGCCCTTCTTGGTCACCGCATGGACTAGGATCGGACCCTCTTCGGCATCGCGGACATTTTCGAGGATCTCGACCAGCGCCTCGACATTATGACCATCGACAGGGCCGACGTAATAGAAGCCCAGCTCCTCGAACAGGGTCCCGCCGGTCACCCAGCCGCGGGTATATTCCTCCATCTTGCGCGCTGCACGATGAAGCGGTCCCGGCATCGCCCGCGCCAGCTTCTGCGCCAGCCGCCGGGGAGCAAGATATTTCCGCGACGATACCAACCGCGCGAGGCTGTTGCGGAGAGAGCCGACCGGTGGTGCGATCGACATGTCATTGTCATTGAGGATGACGATCAGCCGGTTACCCGCCTCATGGGCGTTGTTCATCGCCTCATAGGCCATCCCCGCGCTCATCGCGCCGTCGCCGATCACCGCAATCGCCCGGCCCGGCTTGTGGGCAAGCTTGTTGGAAATGGCAAAGCCAAGCGCAGCAGAAATGCTTGTCGAGCTGTGCGCCGCGCCGAACGGGTCATATTCGCTCTCGGCGCGCTTGGTGAATCCGCTAAGACCCCCGCCCTGCCGGATCGTCCGGATCCGATCGCGCCGCCCGGTGATGATCTTGTGCGGATAGCATTGGTGGCCGACGTCCCAGATCAGCTTGTCGTTGGGCGTGTCGAATACATAGTGAATGGCGATAGTCAGTTCGACCACGCCGAGCCCCGAGCCCAGGTGGCCGCCGGAGGTCGATACGGCCGAAATCATCTCGGCGCGAAGCTCGTCGGCTAGCTGCGGCAGCTCGGACTTCTGCAGCTTGCGAATATCGGCCGGGAAATGGACCTGGTCTAGTAAAGGCGTGACTGGGCGCTCGGACATTGGATCGCCACTAACCCCTTAAGGGGTGCTTATCCAGCACTTAGCTGCAATCGCCGCAGCGGCCGCGAACCTCGATTACCGGGCGAACCTCGGCAAAACCGGCATGTTCGGCGGCATCTCGAACTCCGCCAGACAATTTGTCGTCGTCGATATGAGTAGCCTGTCCGCAATTGTCGCAAATCAGGAAGATACAGTCGTGCAGGCAGCCGGGATGCTGGTTGGCGATATAGGCATTGGCGCTCTCGACCCGCCGGGCCAAGTTGGTGCCAACGAACAAGTCGAGGATGCGATAAACGCTGTTCGCGGCGACCCGCTTTCCGCGCGCCTTGGAGACTGCCTCGGCAATGTCATAGGCGCTCGCTGGCCGTTCGAAACCAGCCAGTGAATCGAATACCGATGCGCGCATGTCGGTCCATTGCTCGCCCCGCTCGGCCATTCTCCGTGCCGCGGCATCGCGAAGCGACGCACCTTTGTGAAGCTGGTGAGTATGTGCAGACATAGTGTGAAGATAGGCTCCCCAACCCTCACTCGCAAGCGCGGTGAAGGCTATTGGGCAGCGATGTGATTGAGCCGGTGACCAAGCGCCAGAATCGCCACCCCGACGACGGTATACAGCGCCTCGGTGCCGTCATGCGGCATGGTCAATGCGCCGGCCATGACACCAAGTCCAAGGCCGCCGACAGCACTCGGCATCGTATAGCCGTGCTCGAGGATGCCCCGGCCCAGCGCGATCGCTCCCATGATCATTGCCAGGCCGAGGCCAACTTCATGAATCCAGTTGGCGCCCAGCGTGCTGCCGAGACTCGCAACCAGCGCAAGCAAAACCGATGTCGCCAAACAATGGACGACACAAAGTCCCGACAGGCCGATGGCCATACGGTCGAGACGATGAGTGGGAATCGCTAGTGGCGACATGCCGCAGGATATAACGTCGCGTTGACAAAGTTACAACATTACATTCACGCTGGAATCGAGATTGTTGGCAACGCCCTGTTATCCGGCCATATCGCCCGCGACATGGACTCCACTCTCGCGCCCGACGCTTCCCAGCTGAAGCTCGCTCCCCGCCCCCTCGCAATCGCCAACTGGCTGCTGTTCGTTGCCGGTATGGTATTCCTCATGGTCGTGGTCGGCGGGATCACCCGGCTGACCGAGAGCGGCCTTTCGATCACCGAATGGAACCCGATCCGCGGAGCCATTCCACCGCTGACCAACGAGCAATGGCAGCATGCCTTCGACCTATACAAGGCGACCCCCGAATTTCGCGAGATCAATGGCCCGGCGGGAATGGACCTTGCCCAATATAAGTTCATCTTCTTCTGGGAATGGGTCCATCGGCTGATCGGTCGCCTGATCGGCCTTGCCTTTGCCCTCCCCCTCGCCTGGTTCGCGATCAAACGGGCAATCCCCCTCGGCTATGGCTGGAGGCTGGTGGCGCTTCTGCTCCTCGGCGGCAGCCAGGGCCTGCTCGGCTGGTACATGGTGATGTCCGGGCTGGTCGACCGCACCGACGTCAGCCATTTTCGCCTTTCGGCGCATTTGCTGCTGGCCTTGTTTATCATGGCTGCGCTGATCTGGACCGCGCTCGACCTTCGACAATTGGCAAGGACCGACGAAAATCGCCCGGCCCGCCTGACCCGTGCCGGCCTCGTTACGGCTCTTATTCTTTTCGTCCAGTTGCTACTGGGCGCTTGGGTAGCAGGCTTGAACGCAGGCTATGTCGCCAGCGACTGGCCGCTAATGCAGGGCAAATTCATCCCTGACGGCATCGATTGGACGATGGGTGCATCCTGGGCGTTCACCCACGACCCTTACCTGCTTCACTTCCTCCACCGCTGGTGGGCGTGGGTGGTGGTCGCCGCGCTTGTGGTTTTCGCGCGAAAGGTGAAGCCAATCGACCGGCAGGCGTCCAAATTCATCCACCGGGCGTTCGGCACCCAGATATTACTCGGCATCGCTACCGTAATGACCGGAATGAACATCGTCCTCGCCGTGCTGCACCAGGCGGTAGGCGCGCTTGTTGTCGCGTCCGTCACCTGGGGTGCGCATTCGTACGGCACGCCACGCGAATGAGCATCGTAACCGTCTACGCGGTGTTCGCCGATCCTGCCGAGGCACAGCGGATCGGCATGATCGTCGTTGAGGAAAAGCTGGCGGCCTGCATCAATATCCTCGGCCCTTGCCGTTCGATCTACCGCTGGGAAGGCGCGATCGAAACTGCGACCGAAACGCCGGCGCTGTTCAAGACCACGCTGGATAAGGTTGATGGGCTGATCATGCGGATCAAGGAACTGCACAGCTACTCGGTCCCAGCCATCGTAGTCTGGCCAGTCGAACGGCTGCTGGCGGAATATGGCGAGTGGGTCGAAGCAGAGCTCCGGTAATATTTTACCCGTCAGCAAAGCACCGCTTTTGCTTGACTTTCTCACCCCCCATCATCATTAGCCCGCCCAGCAGCGCTGCCCTCTGGCGGCGCTTCCTGCATTTTTGAGAAGAGGTCCAGCCCATGAAGGCGCTGATGAAGACCACCAAGTCGATCAAACCGGCCGAGGTGGAAAAGAAGTGGCATCTGATCGATGCCGACGGCCTGGTGGTCGGTCGCGTCGCGACGATCATCGCCAACATCCTGCGCGGCAAGCATAAGCCGAGCTTTACCCCGCACGTCGATTGCGGCGACCATGTCGTCGTCATCAATGCCGACAAGGTGCGCTTCACCGGCCGCAAGCTGAACCAGAAGCTTTATTACAAGCACACTGGCTATGCCGGCGGCCTGAAGGAAGTGACCGCGGGCAAGGTGCTCGAAGGCCGCTTTCCCGAGCGCGTGCTCGAGAAGGCCGTGGAGCGCATGATCCCTCGCGGTCCCCTGGGCCGCGACCAGATGCGCGCCCTGCACCTCTACAATGGCACAGAGCATCCACACGCTGGACAAAGCCCCGAGCTGCTCGACGTCGCTGGCATGAACCGCAAGAACAAGGTGGGCGCATAAGATGGCCGCTAAGAAATCCCTTTCCGACCTGGGCAAGCTGACCGGCCAGCAGGTTGAAGAGCCTGTCGTTGCCGAAACCCCGGCAGCCGAGACCGCCGCGGTCGACACCGTCGAAGTCGAAGCCGCTGAGGCACCGGCCCCGGTTGCTCCGCAGGTAGAAACCCCGCTGCGTGAGCAGCAGCTCGACAAATATGGTCGTGCTTATGCGACCGGGCGCCGCAAGGACGCCGTCGCGCGTGTCTGGCTGAAGCCGGGTTCGGGCAAGATCGAGGTCAATGGCCGCGATCAGTCGATTTATTTCGCCCGCCCTACCCTGCGCCTGGTGATCAACCAGCCGTTCGATGTCACCGAGCGGGTCGGCCAGTATGACGTCGTCGCCACCGTCAAGGGCGGCGGCCTTTCGGGCCAGGCCGGCGCGGTCAAGCACGGTATCGCCCAGGCGCTGTCGCGCTACGAGCCGGTGCTTCGCAGCGCGGTCAAGCGCGAAGGCTTCCTGACCCGCGACAGCCGCGTGGTCGAACGTAAGAAGTACGGCCGGGCCAAGGCTCGCCGCAGCTTCCAGTTCTCGAAGCGCTAAACGTCTTCAACCCAAACAAGGAAGGGCGGTCCGTTCGGGCCGCCCTTTCTCTTTGGTGATCCGAGTTTCGCCTAGGTAAATGTGCCGAGTTTCATCCTTGGCTCCCTCGGTTAGGACTGACCAATGCCGATGGCCTTCACTCGCGCGGTCAGCCCGCGACTTGCCGATTGCGCGCTGACGCACCTGAAGCGGCAGCCCATCGACGTACGGCGTGCAGCGGAGCAACAAGCCGCTTATGAATTAGCGCTGGCGGATGCCGGCCTGACAATCCACCGCTTGTCGCCGCTCGACGATCATCCCGACGGTGTATTCGTCGAAGATACGGCAATCTTGCTGGGCGACCACGCCGTCATCACCCGGCCAGGAATCCCATCGCGGTTCGATGAGATTTTTTCGACCGCGGAGGGCCTGGCACCCTATTTCACGATTCATTTCCTGGAGTCGGGGATATTGGACGGCGGCGACGTGCTCCGCATTGACCAGACACTGTACCTTGGCCGGTCAAGAAGGACCGACAGCCAGGGTATGTGCGCGCTAAGGGCAATCGTTGAAACGCTGGGTTTTCAAGTGGTGCCGGTCGAGCTGGGCCGATGCCTGCACCTCAAGACCGCGGTGACTTTCGCCGGACCTGACCAGCATGGACGCCCTACCGTGCTGGTGAATCCTGAATGGGTCGACCCGGCCATTTTTGCAGGAACGGATGCGATCAATGTGGATGAAGACGAACCCTATGCGGCAAATATCGTGCGCGCCGCAGACCGGCTCGTGATGGCGGCGGGGAGCCCTCGGACCGCGGAGCAAGTTCGGGAGCGCGGGTTCGAGGTCGTCGAATTGGACCTGTCCGAATTGCAGAAGGCCGAGGCTGGCGGCACGTGCATGAGCTTGATTGCCGACTGATGCCTAGCTCAAGCGTGTTCGAAGCTCGGCTTCGTCGATTGCCAGCGCGATGCGCTTATGGCGGCTGGATTCGCCGCTCACGATTTCGATCGAACTCCTGGGAATGCCAAGCTTCTTGGCGAGCAGCTTGATTACGGCTGCATTTGCCTCCCCATCGGTGGGAGCGGCCGAGACCCGTATCTCAAGCTCTTCTCGTCCATCCGCGTCTTTACGCCAGTCGCCGATGCCCGGCTTTGACGAGCGAGTGGTCACCCGAATAGCAATTGCGCACCCGGCATCCGGCCTTTTCATTGCGTCATCTCCTGCCTGCCATGCTAGGCGATTGGCCCCAGTCGTTCATCGGGACCCCCACCAAGACGGAGACTCGACGTGACTGACGAGATGAACAAGCAACGCCTCGACGGCAAGGTTGCCATCATCACCGGTGCCACCGGCGGCATCGGCGAAGCCACGGCGAAGCTCTTCTTGCAACTCGGCGCAAAAGTAATGCTGGTCGCGCGCTCCGCCGACAAGCTGGCCGCCACCCTTGCCCGCTTGAAGCCGCTCGGTGAAGTCGAGGGAAGCTTGGCCGAAGCGGCCGACGAAACCGCCTTTGCCGCGGTGGTCGCAGCAACGCTCGATCGGTTCGGCGGGCTCGACATCTTGATTGCAAATGCCGGAACCGAAGGCACGCTAAAGCCAGTCGACATGCTAAGCGTCGAAGAGTTTGAGGACACGATGCGCACCAACGTCACCGGCGTCTGGCTGTCGATCAAGCATTGCGTCGCACCGCTCAAGAGCCGTGGCGGCGGATCCATCGTAGCCCTGTCATCGATCGCCGGTTGCATCGGTTTTCCGGCCATGGCTCCATATATCGCCAGTAAGCATGCGGTTTATGGCCTGGTGAAGACTGCCGCCCTGGAACTGGGCGCGTCGAATATTCGCGTGAATGCCGTCGGGCCTGGCCCGATCGACAATCGTATGATCGATTCCCTGCAGAACCAGCTTGCGCCTGACGACCCTGCGGCTTTGCGGGCGGGTATCGAAGCGAGCATCGCGATGAAGCGCTATGGGACCAGCGAGGAAGTCGCCCACTTGATCACGTTTCTCGCCAGCGATGCATCGTCATATTGCAACGGGTCGATCTACATGATCGACGGAGGCTTTGTTGCCGCCTGACGGCCGTGTAGATTGATCAGTCGGCGATCGCCATTTGGGGCTCGCCAGATGGCCTCGCTTTTGCCGGGCGAAGCAGCAAGACCAGCGGAATCGACGCAAAGGTCAGCCACATCATGATCCAGAAATCGTCGATGTAGGCGATGAAGGCGGCCTGGCGAGTAATTTCGGCGTCGACCATTGCCAGTGCACTTGACGCCGGCATGCCCAACTGGGCCACGACCCCGCTGCTGATCGAAGGCAGCACCTGTTCGGTGATGTGGCCGGTCATGTCTGCATGTGCGATCTGCATGTTGCGCGCCAGCAACGTCGTCACCAAACTGATGCCGATCGACCCGCCAATATTGCGTGACAGGTTCAGCAGGCTGGCAGCGTGAGTCCGCATCCTTGGCGCCAGCGTGGCAAAGGCCAGGCTCTGCATCGTGACAAACACCAGGCCAAGGCCCAGGCCCTGGATAAAGCCCGACCAGACGATCGGCCCATGTCCCATCTCGATCGCGAAGCCGGTCATGACATGAAGCGACCAGCCCATCAGGCCCATGCCAAGCGCGACTAGTATTCTAAGATCGACCTTTCCGACCAGCCGACCTGCAAGGAGCATGGAAATGAGCGTCCCCACACCGCGCGGCGCGGTCATGATGCCCGACTGAAGGACCGAATAGCCGTAGAGGTGCTGGAGCATCGGCGGCAACAGCGCGAGGCCCGCCAGAAGGAGCACGCCGGTGACCATCATGAAGAGGAGGCCTAGTGCGAAATTGCGATCGGTGAACATCGACCGGCTGAATATGGGCGTCTTGGAAGTCAGCGTGTGGATGACGAACATCCACGACGCGGCGGCGAAGATCGCAGCTTCGATCCAGATTTCGGCGCTATCAAACCAATCCTCGTGCTGGCCACGGTCGAGCATCAGCTGCAGCCCGCCGAGCGCAAGGCCAAGGAGCGCGAAACCGAGCAGGTCGAAGCGATGCCTGGATTTCGGGCTTTTCGGCATGAATCGAAGGAGCATCAGCGCCGCGATCGTGCCGATGGGAATATTGACCAGGAAAACCCAGCGCCAATTGAAACTGTCGGTCAGCCAGCCCCCCAGGACCGGCCCGAGGATCGGCCCGATCATGATGCCGCCGCCAAACAGCGCCATTGCCCGCGCGTGGCGTTCGGCCGGGTTGATGTCGAACAGCGTGGCCTGGCTCAGTGGTACCAGGAAGGCTCCGGAAATGCCCTGAAGGATGCGAAAGCCAACCATTTCCGGCAGCGATTGCGCGATCGCACACAGGAACGAGGCGATTGTGAAGCTCACCACCGCCCAAAACAGCAGCCGCTTTCGACCGACGCGATCGGCCAACCAGCCAGCGATCGGCAGGGCGATTGCCGACGCGACAATATAGCTGGTCAGCACCCAGTTGATACTCTCCTGGGTTGCGCCGAGGCTCGCCTGCATATGCGGCAGTGCGACGTTCGCAATTGTCGTGTCCAGCACCTGGATCAACACCGCCAACATCACCGCGATGGTGACGAGGATGCGCTCCATCGGCTCGAGCTGATGCTCGACGGTCATCGGTGGTGCCTCAGCGCTTGCCGTCGACGCGGACTTCGACGGTCGAGCTCAATCCCGCGATCATCTCTCGCGGTGGCTTGGAGTCAAAGGCGATACGCACCGGAACGCGCTGGGTGACCTTGACCCAGTTGCCGTTGGCATTCTGGGCCGGAAGCACCGAAAATTCGCTGCCAGTGCCGGCACCGATCGACGCTACATGGCCTTTGATCTTGACGCCGGGGTAAGCATCGAATGTCACCTCGGCCGGCTGACCGACAGCCATTTTTGCCAAATCGCCTTCCTTGAAATTGGCTTCCACCCAAGCCTGGCGATCGCCGACGATCGACAACATGGCGACGCCGGTAATGGCGGTCTGGCCAACCAACAGCCGGTCGGATTTGACTATAGTTCCGCTTGTCGGAGCGCGGATCACCGTGTGCGCCAGGTCCAGCTTCGCCTTCTCGATCAGCGCGAGGGCAGCGGCGATAGCGGGCTGATTGCCGCCAGGAGCAATCGCGGCAGTGGCCTCGTTGGACTTTGCGCGGGCATTGCCAAGCTCGTTTTCGGCCTTCGCCAATTCATTGGCGGCGTCATCGTAGTCGGCCTTGGTGGTGAAACCCTGCTTCATCAGCGCCGCCTGACGCTCGAACGCCCGTCGCGCGATCGCCAGATTGGCCTCGCTGCCGCGAATGTCGGATCCGGTACCAGCAGCCTCGACCACCAGTTCGTGGGTTTGCAGCCGCGCGGCGGCAAGTTGGGCTTCGGCCGCATGCAACGCTGCCTCGAACGGCGCTGGGTCGACCAGGTAAAGTATATCGCCCCGGTTCACATGCTGGTTCTCGCGGACGTAGACCGCCGCGACCGGTCCGTTGACTTGGGTCGAAATGGCGGTGACGTCTTGCTTCACATAAGCATTGTCCGTGCTGACCGTCGCGCCGCTCGTCAGCCAAAAATATAGCCCGACCACGGCAATCAGCAGCGGTAGCGAGATCATCAGCGCGAGCCGCTTGCGCTTTGCCGGCGCTGTTACGGAAGCGTTCCCAGCCGTTTCAGCTTCAACGGCGGTCATCTTGTTCATGCCGACTTCCTCTGAGCCGTTTCTGTGCGGCCGATATTTTCCCGGACCCGCGCGAGCGTGGCGCGAACCTCTTCCACCTCTGACGTTTCCAAGCCGGCGAAAATGTCGCCCGCCATATCTTCTGCCAGCATTCCCAGCCGCTGGATGATGGGCTGCGCCTTGTCGGTCACCACCAGGCGCCAGGCTCTCCGGTCAACAGGATCGGAAAGCCGTTCCACCAGTCCGGCTTCCTCGAGGCGGTCAATAATCCGCCCGGCGGTAATCGGTTCCACGTCTAGGCGCTCGGCCAATTCGACCTGTTTCAGCCGGGGCTCATGGCCAAGCCAGGCAAGGGCGCGCCATTGGGCGCTGGTGACGCCAAGCACAGCGGCACGCCGGTTGAAATGGCGCCGAATCATCCGGCTTGTTTCGGCAATTTCCCAGGCAAGCTCTTTCATGCGCCTGCATATAATAAGCTTGCTTAGTATTTCAAGCTGTCTTGCAAGTGCCACATTATCAAGCCAATCGGGTTACTCATGACAGAACAGAACGATATCGAAACAATCCTCGACCAGCTTGAATCCCGTTACGATGCTTCGGTCGATCGCCTTAGAAATGCACTGACGGAATATGCCGCACGAGGGGTTCGCCCCGATCCCAAGGATCGTGACGACGGCGCGTTCGCCTATCCCGAACTCCGCATCGAATATGATCCGGAGTCACCCCCGCCAACCCCGGCCCGAGCCTTTGCCCGACTGAATCAGCCCGGAATCTACACGACCTCGATCGCCCGCCCCGCCTTGTTCCGCGATTATTTGCGCGAACAGCTCGAACATCTGGTTCGCGACTATCCGGTCCAGGTAAGCGTCGGCACATCGGCAAGCGAAATCCCCTACCCCTATGTGCTGGACGGCGGCGACCTCGACCTGGAGGGCATTTCGACCGTCGAGCTATCGCGGTGGTTTCCTTCTACCGATCTCGTCCATATCGGTGATGAAGTGGCCGACGGTGCCTGGGACGTAGCGCTGGACCCGACCCGGCCTTTGGCGCTGTTCGATGCTCTCCGCACCGACTTCAGCCTCGCGCGGCTGAAGCATTACACCGGAACGCCGGCCGAGCATTTCCAGCGCTTTGTGCTGTTCACCAACTATGTCCGCTATGTCGACGAGTTCGTTCGGTTCGCCATTGCCGCGCTACGCGATCCTTCCAGCCGCTTCACCAGCCTTTCGGTGCCCGGCGGCACGTTCGAGCATGGCGACCTGGCCGATGCTGAGGAACAAATCGCCGCGGGCTTGTGGCGCCGCCACCAGATGCCGGCCTATCACCTTATGACGCCGGAGGGCGACGGCATCACCCTGGTCAACATCGGGGTCGGGCCGTCCAATGCGAAGACCATATGCGACCATATCGCGGTGCTTAGGCCCGAAGCCTGGCTGATGATCGGCCACTGTGGCGGCCTTCGTCCCAGCCAGACGATCGGCGACTATGTCCTCGCCCACGCCTATCTGCGCGACGACCATGTGCTCGACGACGTACTCCCGGTCGAAGTGCCCATTCCGGCCATCGCCGAGGTCCAGACCGCGCTCTACAACGCCGCTCTGGAAGTCACCGGCGAGGACGAAGACAGCATCAAGAACCGCTTCCGCACCGGCACCGTGGTCACCACCGACGACCGCAACTGGGAGCTGCGCTACACTTTGAGCGCGCTGCGCTTCAACCAGAGCCGGGCGGTTGCGATCGACATGGAATCGGCGACGGTCGCCGCCCAGGGCTACCGCTTCCGCGTGCCCTATGGGACTTTGCTCTGCGTTTCCGACAAGCCGCTTCACGGCGAGCTGAAGCTCCCAGGCCAGGCCAACGCCTTTTACGAGCGAGCGATCAGCCAGCACCTCCGCATCGGCATCGAGACGCTCGCCATACTCAAGCAGGAGGGCGACGGCCTTCACAGCCGCAAGCTCAGAAGTTTCGACGAGCCGCCACTGCGTTAGAGGCAAGGCATTCTCGCCTTAAGCGAAGCCAGGGGCGACGGCATTGCGGGATGCTTGCCATTCTGCCTATTTCCAACCCAATGACCGACGAAGTCCTCATCGCCGCTGCCCGGGATGCCGCGCTCAAAGCTTACGCCCCTTACTCCGGCTTTTCAGTCGGTTGCGCAATCGAGAGCATTGACGGCCAAGTCGTCACCGGGGTGAATGTCGAAAACGCCTGCTACCGCCTCGGCATCTGCGCGGAGCAGAGCGCCTTATCCGCCGCTACCCAGGCGTTCGGGCTTCATAACGTCGCGCGAATTGCGGTCACGGGCGGCAACGTCGGTGCCGGCACGCTGATTGGGCAAAAGATCGTAACTCCATGTGGCGGCTGCCGACAGGCGATCCTTGAAGCCGCCCAACTGAGCGGCAGCGACATCGAGATACTCTGCGCCTCTGGCGATGGCACAAGCATCGATCGACACTCGATCACGTCCCTTATCCCGCATGGCTTCGGACCGGCTAATCTAAAGGACGCGGGTTAGCTGCCTCGCCCTACTTCAGCTTAATCTCTTTAAGCCGCTCTTGCAGATAGTCATGGCTGCTGATCCGCGGCCATTTCGACTGCTCGCCGGGCGGTACGGTGCCCGGCAGCGCCTCGATCATGAAATCCGGCCGGAAATGCAGGAAATAGGGCATCGAGTAGCGTGCATGGCTCGCTCGGTCGGGCGCCGGGTTGACCACACGGTGGCTGGTTGAGCGAAGAACGCCGTTGGTCAGTCGCTGCAGCATATCGCCGATGTTGATCACCAGCTCGCCCGGCTTGGGGCTTACCGGGATCCAGCGGCCGTCCTTGGTCTTCAGCTCCAGCCCGGCTTCCTCGGCGCCTAGCAGCAGCGTTATGGCGTTGATGTCCTCGTGCGCGCCGGCGCGGATGTGATTGCCGGTAGGCTCGGTCTGGGCTGGGTAATGGAGCAGGCGCATCACCGAATTGCCGTCGCGGACGGTGTCGGTGAAATAATCCTCGTCGACCTTCAGGAACCGAGCGATGGCACGCAGCACCTTCACTCCTGCCGCATCGAACGCGTCATAGAGCGCGAGGAAAGTTTCCTTGAAGCCGGAAATCTCCTCCGGCCAGATATTGTCGGCCATCACCTCGCGGAAGCTGTGACCGGCGGGCAGCTCTCGGCCAACGTGCCAGAATTCCTTCAGATCGAATGCCTGGTGGCCCTTGGCGGTCTCGATCCCGAACGCGGTATAGCCGCGCGCGCCGCCGGAGCCCGGAATCAGATATTTCTTCTTAATATCTTCTGGCAAAGCAAAGAATTGCGTCGATAATTCTTCGGCGCGGTCAATGAGCGCTAGCGGGATGCCATGATCGCGCACGATGGCGAAGCCATATTCGACGAAGCTGTTGCCGAGCTCGTCCGAGAAGGCTTTTGGGTCTTTGTCCACATCGGCGAGCGATACGGAAGCGACAGTGTCGCTGGTAATTACGTCGGTCATGTCAGGCTCTTAGCAAAAAATCAGATGATCATCAGCCCGGCTAGCGCGGCGCTCATCAGGTTGGCGAGCGACGCAGCCAGCAGCGCTCGCAGCCCCAGCCTGGCGATCATCGGTCGTTGGTTGGGCGCGAGATTGCCAGTCACAGCCATCTGGATGGCGATCGAGCTGAAATTGGCGAAGCCGCACAGTGCAAAGGTAATGATTGCCCGACTTCGGTCACTCAGTGCCGCCGCTGGTCCCGCAGCATTGCCAAGGTCGATGAAGGCAACGAACTCGTTCAGGACAACCTTGGTCCCGAACAGTCCGCCGGCAACCCCCGCTTCGCTCCATGGAATGCCGATCAGGAACATGACAGGAGAGAAAAGCGTGCCGACGATGGCCTGGAACGAAAGGTCGGGCCGGCCGAACCAGCCGCCGATTCCGCCGAGAATGCCGTTGGCCAGCGCCACCAGTGCGACAAAGGCCAGTACCATCGCCCCCACCGCCACCGCCAGTTTTACACCGGTCTGCGCGCCCTGGGCCGCCGCCATGATGATGTTTGCCGGCCGCTCGCCTTCTTCGAACGTGTGAACCTCGATATCGTCCTCAGGCGCCTTGGCTGCCCGACCGCCCTTTAACGCCAGCTCATCGGGCTCTGGCGGGTCGTCGGGCATGATGAGCTTGGCCATCAAAATTCCGCCCGGAGCGGACATGAACGCGGCTGCTAGCAGATAAGGCAGGTAGCGCTCGCCGAGCAGCCCCGCATAAGCGGCGAGGATCGTGCCTGCGACGCCGGCCATGCCCACGCTCATCAGCGTGAAGAGGTGCGACGGCGGAAGCGCGGACAAATAGGGCCGCACGACCAGCGGACTTTCTGACTGTCCGACGAAGATATTCGCCGCCGCGCCCAGCGATTCCACCCGGCTGACCCCCGTCACCCAGCCGATCGCGCCGCCGACCCAGCGGACGATCCGCTGCATGATGCCAAGGTGATAGAGGATGGCGACAAGGCTGGCGAAGAAGATGATCACCGGAAGTGCGGCGATGGCAAAGCTATGCGCCAGGGGATTGCTCTCAGTCGGTCCGAACAGAAACTCGGTGCCTTTGGTGGCGTAGCCGAGCAGGCTGGCGACGCCGTCTGACATGGCCTGGATCGTCGCCCGCCCTCCGCTGGTCCTCAAAACGATGAAGGCAATGAACGCCTGAAGCGCGAACGCGGCCCCGACTACGCGGAGACGGATCGCCTTACGATTTGAAGAAAAAGCAATAGCAATCAGGAAGATGGCGGCGATTCCTGCCACCCCAAGCAAATATTGGTTCATGAGAAAGTGCCGCCCCTCCCCCGGACGCCTTTACCAGGTCACGCCTTGTGCCGCGTTTTTCGCCGCTTCGTCCAGTAGGTCGAGCGCTTGAGCAGGTGTTTCGGCTTTCAGAAGCTGAAGCCGTCGCGGCTGGCTCAAAAATCCGCTGTCGCGAACATGATCCATGAAACCGGCCAACCCATCCCAGAAACCGTGGACGTTGAGCAGGCAGAAGGGCTTGGCGTGATAGCCGAGCGCATTCCAGGTCCAGGCCTCGAACAGCTCATCGAGCGTACCGATCCCGCCCGGCAGCGCGACGAAGGCATCGCAAAGCTCGGTGAACTTCGCCTTTCGCTCATGCATGTTGGCGACAATGTGCAGCTCGGTAAGGCCGGTATGCGCTACCTCGTGGTCAACCAATGCCTGCGGGATAACGCCGAATACTTTGCCACCGGCCGCAAGCATCTCATCGGCAATGATGCCCATCAGGCCGAGCCGCCCGCCGCCATAGATCATCTCGACACCGCGCGCGGCCATTTCCCGGACCAGGGCGCGCGCCATATCGGCGAAGGCCGGATCGACGCCTGGCGCCGACCCGCAATAAACCGCGAGCTTCTTGATGTGGTTCATAGTTTCACCAGCGCCTTCAGGTCAGTGATTGGTCGCGCACCATAATGCTGGATGACTTCGCCCGCCGCGATCGCCCCGGTCCACAGGCAACGTTCCAGGCTCGCTCCCTTGCACCGCGCGGTGAGGAAGCCCGCCGCGAACAGGTCGCCCGCGCCGGTAGTGTCGACCACGTAACCGACGGGCGCAGCGGGAATTGAAATCCGCTCGCCATTCTCGATCGCGATCGCACCGTCTGGTCCCTTGGTGATGACCAGCGTCGGCACCTTGGCGCGAAGCTCGGTAAGCGCGCTTTCCACGTCGGCTCTTCCGGTCAACTGCAATGCTTCGTCCTGGTTGGCGAACAACAGGTCCACTCCGCCGCTGTCGATCATCTGGCCAAAGCGTTCCTTGCGGCCGGCAATGCACACGCTCTCACTCAGGGTAAAGGCTACTTGCCGTCCCGCCCCGTGGGCGATGTCGATTGCCTTCATCATGGCTGCGCGCGGCTTTTCCGGGCCGAACAAATAGCCTTCCAAGTAGAGGATTGAGGCCGACGCAATCAGATCGGCGTCGAGCACGTCGGCGTGCAATTCATGGCTCGCCCCTGGAGCGGTGTTCATGGTCCGCTGTGCGTCGGGCGTAACCAGGATCAGGCAGCGCCCGGTCGGCGGCCCTCCAATTATCGGCGGCGTGTCGAAATGAACGCCAAGCGCATGCATGTCATGCTCGAAGATCAGGCCTAGCTGATCCTCGGCAATCTGGCCGATGAACGCCGATCTTCCCCCCATCGCCGCGATCCCGGCCATCGAATTGGCCGCCGATCCGCCCGACATTTCCCGAGCTACGCCCATCGCCGCGTAAAGCTTGTCTGCCTGTTCGAGCGATAGAAGCTGCATCGACCCCTTTGGCAGGTCATGCGCCTTCAGGAACTCGTCATCGCAGCTGGCAATGACGTCGACGATGGCATCGCCCATGGCAACGATGTCGATAGTGGCGTCGGCCATGAGGTTGCCGGTCAATCCTGGAGCGAAAGCGGAGAAGCGCGGCGCGTAACCGCGCGTTAGGTCAGGGTCAACGGAAATGGGCTTGCGGGCACGCGCAAAGCCGCTAGGCCATCGCCCCCATGACCGACACCGTTCAGGGCAATGCCCGGCCCGCCATTTCTCCTTCGCTTTTCGCCTTCGCCATCTTCTACGGCGGAATGGTCTGTATCGCCGGGGTACTCGGCAACAAGCAGGTCGCGCTTGGGCCGTTGGCGGTCGAGGCGGGCATTTTCGCCTTCCTGCTGTTGGTTGTGACATCCAGCGCCGTGGCCGAATTGCATGGCCGCGATACCGCCAATCGGCTGGTTCTGATCGGCTTCGTACCGTTGATTGCCTCGCTGCTGATCAGCATTGCGGTGCTCGCTGTGCCTGCGGCCAATGACATGGATCCTGTCCGCTTGAGCGCATTTGAAACGATCTTGGGGGGAACTCCGCGCATCTGGGCCGGCGGAATCCTGGCTTATGGAACCTCACAGCTGCTCAACGTCACGATCTTCAGCAAGCTCAAGGGCCGCGAAGGCAATCGCCTGCTCTGGCTCCGTTCCGGCATTGCCAGTGTGCTTAGCCAGATTGTCGATACGCTGATTTTCATCACGGTCGCCTTTTACGGCGTATTCCCGATCGCGGAGCTCCTTTTGGGCCAGATGCTGGCCAAGGTGGTGCTATCGATGGTGCTTGTCCCGCCTCTGATCTACGCCTTTGTTGCGCTTGGTCGCAGGCTTGACTCGCCCAATTGAGACACCGGCGACTCAAATTCGCATCGTCTACTAATCCAAGTTGGCGGATTTCTGCGAAACTTCATCGCGCCGTAAGCGTTTGAACCCCGTGCGATTAGCCTCCTTTTCGCACGCAGAAGAGTGAGCGTTTTGCACTCACGCTGCCGATGAAGGGCGGGCGCAGCCGTCGAGCTCTGCGCCTGCCCTGACTTTGAGGAGGCAATTCGAATTTCTGGGTGGATCGTCGCGCCAAGTTTCGCTCGGGCGCCCATATCTCGTCAGTCCGCCGGACTGTCGAGATATGGAGCGGGTAGCGGGAATAGAACCGATTTTTCCTACGCTTTTGAAATGCCTCGATAAACTGACGCTACTTTACGTCGCAGAATTGGCTTGTCCCAAACCAATCCCCACACTCGTTTCGGCACGAGGTCGCCCGCGCCAAGGCCCCTCACGGCCCCCTGACGACCGATGCCGTTGACCTCTAGGGCTTCGGCAAATGGTGATACGTTTGTTCCAGCGTCGGACGAACGACCCATAGTAGCGTTAGCCCGCGCCAAGGCCCCTAATAGGCCCGTTAGCGAGAGGTAGTCGCTTGGGCGGCCCCCGCGCCGCCGCTTCAATTCGACGCGCTGGGAAGGGCAGGTTCCGGCCCGCCAATTTGCCGCTCCACCTACTTCCGGTTAGACTTCGTCACCACGTGTGGGGGGCGACATGACCGTGTTGTTGGGCATCATTCTAGCGCTTCAGAATATCAACCCGCAGCCAGCGCCGTCTTTACCGGGTTACGCTCAGGTCAGGACAATGCCAGTCCCAGTCGTGGCCGGTGACATCACCGACCGGCCTTATCGGGTCATCGCCGAAATTAAGACCAACGTCCGCAAGTGGACAATTTTTGAAAAAAACCCGTCTGAGCAGCACGTGTACAATGAACTTTGGGAACGTGCCCGCAAGCTTGGAGCTGATGCGGTGGTCAACGCGAAATATAGCGAGACGCTCTATGGTGGGCTGACGTGGGGGCGTCGTCATGCATCAGGTCAGGCAATCAAGTTTCTCAGTGATGATGAGATAGCGCGAATGAAAGTGGCAAGTGGTCAAACTTCGAAGGCCTCGCCACAGCCGCCGGTCGAGACTGTAACGCCAGCAAAACCTGCCGCGCCAAGCAAGAAGCGCTCGGCGGTCACGTGCGTCACCTGCAACTGACAGCGCTTGGGCGGCCCGCAGCCGCTGCTTCATTCGACGCGCTGGAAGGACCGGTTCCGGCCCACGTGAGACGGGTGCGGGATGACCCGGCAAAACTGCCGGTGGTTGCCTTTATGCGTCATGCCAGTAATTGTCCGCTCGAAGGGAGACGAGATGGCCAGCGCCGCATTCGGGGTCGGAGCTTATACGCCATCAGAGGCAGCGAAACTGCTTCGTATGCAGCCTGCTACCCTTCGCCGCTGGCTCTACGGATATGATTTTGATCATGGCGACGGGCCGCGAGAAATGCCGCCGCTGTGGGAACCCCAATACGGTTGCGATGATGATGGTCCCCTTCTCGGGTTCCGCGATCTGGTCGAGGCCCGAATTGTAAATGGGCTGAGGCGCTCCAGGATCGGACTTCCAACCATTCGCCTCTGCATCGACCGTGCGAAGGAAATCTTGGGCGATCACCCGTTCTCCACCAAGGCATTTAAGACCGACGGTCGCCGCATTTTCCTAGATATCACCCAAGGGGTCGAGGAACCCCGGCTCATCGATCTCAAGGACAGGCAACACGTCTTCCGGGCGTTTGTCTTGCCGACCTTGTCAGGCTTCGAATTCGGGGACGCGGCGGTCGAGCGCTGGTGGCTCATTCCGAGCCGAAAAACCATCGTCATCGATCCGGAGCGATCATTCGGACAGCCCATCGTGGCCGACATAGGCCTCCTGACATCGAGGGTCGTACAGGACGTGAAGGCCGAGGGGTCGGTCGAACGCGTTGCGCGGCTCTATGAGACTTCGGGCCGCGCTATTCGTGATGCGCTAGAGTTCGAAGCTGGCGAATTGGCCGACGCCACTTGAAGGTCTTCATTGACCACAACCTACCCCCGGCGCTGGCCCGAGGATTAGGGGCGTTATTCGCCGGCGAGCATGAAGTTACCTGCCATAAGGACAAATTCGGCACCACACACATCAAGGACGAGGAATGGATCCCGGCTCTCGGAGCGGAGGGAGATTGGGTTGTCCTATCGGGCGACCTGAACATTCCGAAAAAACGCCCGACGCGGGAGCTATTCTTACGGGCTGGTCTAGTCGGATTTTTCCCAAGAAAGGCCGTGATGGAGCTGCCCCTGAACCGAAAGGCATCCCGCGTCCTCTACGTTTGGCAGCAGATGGAAGAGCTTTCTCGCACGGTTCGCCCCGGCGCATTTGAACTTCAGATCAGGGGCGAGAAGTTCAGCACATTATAAGCTGGCGAAAGCGGCTGCGCCGTCACCACGTCTTATCGTATGACCCAAGGATCGCTAGTGCGGCGGATGACCATTTCTGCCGGATAGGGCTGGCAGAGCAGCCGAGCATCGTCGGGTTGGCCATCCAGCCAATCGCTCCATGTCTCCGGCGCAAGGATCACTGGCATACGGTCATGGACGCTCTGCACATGGGCGCACGCCTCGGTCATGATCATCGAGTAGGCCGGACCCCATTCGTCGGTGTCGCGCCAGATACCGGCGACGGCAAAAACCTCCTCGTTGGGCAGCGAAAACCATGTCCGGGTCTTGGCACCCTTCTCGCCTTCCGCCTCACAGAACTCGGTGACCGGGATCAGGCAGCGGCGGTCCTGAAAGCTGTACCGCCACATGAAGCTGTCCAACTTATCGGTGCGGGCGTTGTTGACCGGCTTGGGCTTCAGCAGTTGCCCGCTCTTGCCCTTCAGCGCGAGCGGGAAGCCCCAAGCCATCTGGCGAACACGGCCCTCGGCAACCACGAGGCCGGGATAGCCGGGATAAACGCTCTCACCGGCATTGCCGGGCGGATCGGCCTGCGCTCGGAAAAGCTTTGCGATCTCGGCGGGACCTTTCGACAGTCGGTAGAGGTTGCACATTTCTTGAGCATAGCTGCCCTAATGACCACTTTCGACCCAAAGATGCCGTCTGGGAAGGCGGTGTTATCGATCATGCCAAGTCATTTTGACATCATCGCATAGTTGAGTGACAAACGCGCCCATGGGGTGGAGCGCTCGCGAAGTTGCTGTTGCTGCGGGCATCGTTTTTGCCGCTGCCGTGCCAATTGGCGGCGCGATCATGATGGTCAACTATGCCAACCGCGAACAAATCTCAGCTGAATTGGAGGCCAGCGGCAACGCCAATTCCTATTCTAATCGCGCTAACATGGCCAAAGAAGATCGATGTCTCCCATTGGCGACGTCGGCAAGAGCTGAATGCGAGGCCAAGGAAGACGACGCCGCCCGCCAGGCAAGGCATGACGAATATGACCTTGCGGCCCAAAGAGCGACCGCAATCTGGACGCGCTACATGGGCTTCGCCGCGATCTTCGGCACCGCCTTCGGCATGCTTGGAATTGTTCTGGTCTTGGCCACCTTCCGAGCGAACAAGCGAAGCGCCGACGCGGCTCAGGATGCCAACCGACCATGGCTTCACCTTGATATCAAACCGGGAGCGCTCACGATTTCGGCTGACCAAGTCACGGTGAATTTTAGCCTCACAGCCACAAACTCTGGGAAATCGCCAGCTGTGCACGTTGTGGCATTTTCGAGATTGCTCATACTCAGCGAAGACGAAGACTTTCCTATTTACATCGCCCGCGATACCGCGCTGGCCGTTTTCAAGCATTGGGAGGGCGGCATGGTTGAGTTTGGCCGCACCGTTTTTCCGGATAAGCCCGAGTCCTTAGATAGCACCGCCTTTAGCGAAAATGGGGCCGTAGCGGCGGCCAGAGGTCACGCCAAGCCGCCAAACCTCTATCTTGTAGTCGGGCTTAGATACCGCTTTTTGGGCCAGCAACGATGCACCGTCGAAGCCCATTCGCTGGCGCTGCTCGACAAAGAACTTCGAGACCTGAAGACGCAAGCGAACTTAAACGAGCGCGCCTACATTTTGGTTGATCACCCAAACACTTACATTACCTAATATTATCGGCGCGGGGCGCAATCGCCATTGATGAAGCGTCAGCTTGACACCCATTCCTGCCATTACGGCGCTGGCTGCTTTCGACCCATTGCAGACCTTAGCTCTTCTGTTAGGCTCACCTCCGTCGCTGGGGGGCGGCAACATGCACTTCCATCCGCCGGGAGATGCGCAGCATGGACAGTCGACGACACAAGCTCGCCCTTTGGGCCATCCTCGGAGCGGTCGCGCTGGCTGCGGTATGGGTCGTATGGCCGGGTGTCATGGCTTGGCGCACGCGTTCCGAGGTCTACACCGCCGCCATGCGTCAGTGCTTGGCTTGGCAGAAAGAGGGAGGCGTCCCCGCAGATCAGGCGCGGCTAAGCTGCAATGGGCAGGTTCGGCCATGACACGAGGGGAGATAGCCGGTTCAATCTTCTGGATAGGCCTGCTCTTCGGTGTCCCTGGTTACTACTACTATGCGCGCCATACTCCGACCGCCATTGCCAAAGCCAACGCGCAGCGTGCGGAGCAAGACAGGGTGACCGGTCAGATTTTCGCGCAGGTCCAGTGTGCCGACAACATCAAACGCCGCGACGATGGCAAGATGCCAGCGGAGACTGTCGCCAAGGCGATAATCGCAAAGTGCGGCCCTTTTACGCCCTTCAACGCATCGGCTGTTTGCCACGACACGAAGTGCATGCAATCGTTGCAACAGACAAGCTTGAAAGTGCAGATCGGGGACGTTCTAGAGGAGCGCTATGAGCGGGCGCAGGCACGGGCCGACGATGCCAAGGCCGCCTTAGAGCGGGCGCATTAACTGAAGAACCGGCTGGCAGGGTCGGAGCCATGTCCGCCATGCCCGTCCACCCGCGACCGGGAGGCAGGCGTCAGGCCAAGCTCGACGGCGTAGCGGATCGTGTCGGCCTTGGCTCGACGGGCCACACCGACAAGCGGGTTTTGAACGATGTTGCCGTTCGTGGTCTTGATCATCCTGCCACTGGTTGTCGGGTCATTCGCCGCCATCTGGGCGATCAGCTTCTCGGTCGAAACCCAAAGCGCGAAGCTGGCGGAGTAGGCCGAGAGGACCGCTAGATCGAGGTCGCTCACGACCCCCATTCTTACGAGCTGCTCACCGGCCCTGCGATACTCGCCCAGCGCCACGGGATCCTCGACAACAAAGTCAGGCGGATCAGGAAGGGCAGGATCGGGTTGCGGCTCATGCGGGTTTAGCCGCTGCTTGCGGGCGGTGCCGGTCACCAGTTTGAGGTGGGTGGGTTTCGGCCTTCGACCTCGTTGAGCCATCGCTTGATCTTCCTTTTGACCCCGTGTTCGATTTCAGGCTTTGGGCGGCAGGGGGGTGGGGCGCGGTCGGGGGGATTACCCCCGTTTTTCTTCCAGCGGCCCCCGGCCTATGCCGCGATCCTGCCGCCCGGAGGCGGGTCATCGTCGACCGGGCCAACCGGATTTTCGACGCGATGCGTTAGGCGAATGCCGTCGCCGATGTAGGTCGTCCTAGTACCGGTCGCGTAAAGCCTCTCGGCAGCGATCCGGGCGAGGATCCGGGTGTGGCACCCGACGGCGTCGGCCATCTCCTTGAGACCCGGCTGTGTCGCGAAGTGCGCCGCGAGGAAAGTGACGGTCTCATGCCGCGGATCGAATTCAAGATAATGGCTCATGGCCTTGCGTCCCTCCCGTCTTTTCCTCGGCGAACCGCCAGCGTCCAACCATCATGGTCCTCGCCGGGCTTTCCATTGGTCGGTCCGTTACAGTGCCAGGCGGAGCCGTGGAACGTGACCAGATTGCCTTTGGAATAGTGGGTGCCCGGCTGCCAGACCCCGACATATTTGACCGTGCCTTCAGCTTGACGGCGCTCAAGGTCGGCAACTCGTTCGGCCAGCGCCCGGGCCATCGCCACGCCACAGCCTCGCGCCTCAGCGGCCATTCGCATGGCCGGTGTGGATCGTTCGTAGCTCGGCAGGGCCTTCGTCTCGACCACTGCCCGCCGACCGGCAGCAGCGACCTGTACCCAGAGCGCTTCGCCGTTTCCCGACCGCCGCTCCATCAGCTCACACCGGCTATATCAAGCCAATCGGACGAGCCACCCTGCAGCATAGCAACGCCACCGGGCCTCGCTTTCGCCCATGCGAAATGGCCAATGGCGCGGAAGCCAACCGAGTTGGCCATCCATAGGCTCGTCAGGTTCGCGGCAGTTGGCGTTACCGCGTCATTGGTCGGCTCCGTGTCCATTTCCAGCGTGCCCTCCCGACCCGTTTCCAGCAGGATTTGCTCATCAAATGCGGCCATGATGCCGCCCGGGTCGACGAGGATGACATGCTCCATCGGGGCGCTGCGCGACACGAGAGTTGGAAGCCCAATCGTTTCACCGCCTCTCGCTCCCAAATCGGGGAAGTCGCCAGTTGCGGCGAGCTTCACGGCAACGGAAGGTGGCATGATGAGAAAGGCGCCCAGTAGGTCTCCATCGAAGCCTTCGACCAGTGCGGCCAGATCAGCCGCAGGGTCACTTGTGGCCGCAATCGCACTGACGCCGTTGGTGATCGACGGCGGCGTAACTCCAACTACTCCACTGTTCGTTGGATCGAGAAAGTCACGGTCCAGGGTATCCACGACGGCCCTGCTCAGATCGCTGAATAGTTGAGCCTCAATTCCGGGCGCTGCCTCCAGCGATGCCTCGGTTGCGACCGTTATTGCCCCGATTTTGTGCGGAAGCAGACCTGCATTGTCGAATGTCGCCTTATGAACCGGGATCGGCGTGCCCTCTCGGACCCAAGTGGAAATTGTTCCGCCCGTCAAAATTGATCTCACCCGCCAGCCAGTGCGGCGAACGCCTCGGAGCTTGAAGAGAATTGCGCCCTCGCGCACGGATTGGAAAAGCTCGCGGTCGAGCAGGCCGCTTGTTGAGGTGCTATCGAGGTCATTGACGATGCTCGACCCCTCGGCGGCTTTGGTGATGACAGTCGGGGCACCGGTTTCGCCCCAGCGTTCAACCGCCCATGAACGTGCTGCGGGGTGCGTATTGCCAGTCATTGAAAAGGCGATTGCGGACTTAATCGTGTCGTGACGCCTATCCCGCAATGTAACTACTCGGTCTGCCATTTCCCGCCTCTCGGTTTGTCGAAACGAGTTTCGGCGAAGCAGGCGAGCCTTGCGATGTTGGGAAGGGCAGTTGCGGGCAGCTCCGGGCATCGAATTTAGCCGAGCGCCGCAGCGATTGCTGCAAGCTCATACATGGCGCGCCCGTTGCGCTTTACGAATGCCGGTGTTCTAGGATCGAGCGCATAGCGCCAGTTGCGGAGAGTTTTCGCCTCGATGCCAAGCAGCGTTGCAGCAGCATCCTCGCGCACTCGATTATCCCAGGAGATTGGGTAGCCATTGGCTCGACAGGCAGCGCGAAGCTGGTCGAGCGGAACGACTTCGGGCAAGTAGCCAGCGCCGTGGCAATGCGGGCAGATCGTCCTACCGCTCCCGGCAACCATTCCCTGACGGTTCATTTGGTGTCGGCCTCAGGCTTCGCTGGCAGGCGTTCCGCCAGCGCGATCTGCAGACCCTCGACGGTCCCGAGCAGGCGGCGATCGCCCAGCGGACGGAGCAGCCCTTCCAACTCACTCGCTATACGCGAGGCGGCGAGGATGCGCGCAGACTGAGCATCGGTGATGCGCTGCATGATGGACCTGACCCGCGCCGTAACTTCGCCGGGATCGTTCATTGCCCCGCCTCGCTCTTCGCAGCGGCCAGCCGCTCCTGCTCAGCCCAAAACCTGATCGGGTCTGCCTGACATTGGGCCTGCTCGACCGCTGATAGGTGCGCGGCCTGACTGGCTGCGCCATCGTTGAAGTTGCTGTCGTTCGAGGATTTATCGCGACGGTCCGCCTTGGCACTTTTTCTGCCGAGCAATTCCGCGAAACCCTCCGCGACCGCCGCGAATTCCTCGGCTGACAACGGTGATGGTTCGGAAGCGACGAGCGGGCTTTCAAAGCCCAAGCGCGGAGCGTCACTTCTTTTTTCTTTCTTTATTCCTTCTTTATTCGGCGGACATGGTGGCCGGGGTTTAGTGTTCCATTTGGCCGGGGTGGCCGGACGCTGTGTCCGGGGTTTAGTGCTACCAACCCCGGACACTGTGACCGGGGTCAGAGTGATGGAATATGCACTCACCTTTCCGATGCTTTCGGTGATTTGGATCAGCCCGGACTGTCTCAACTTGATCAAGGCTCGTCGCACCGAGCGCTCGCTCATTCCCGTTTCTTGAGCCAGCGTCGATTGAGACGGCCAGCCAATCGGGTTTTCCGCCTGATGGAAGCGCAGCACCAAGAGAACGAGGCGTTCTGAGGCCGATAGACCCGCTCTAGCCGCCATGACGCAGATGGCCCGGCACTCGCTCCAATTGCCACTAGCCATCACGACCGCGCTGCCGATGGACGGCGACATGATGTGCCCTGCAGAGCCAGACCACTGCCATCGGCTGGTCGTAATCAGGATGATGACCGTCAACATGCCTGGTCGTGCCGCAGACCGCGCAGGGCTGGCGCTCGATCAGCCCGCGCCGAAGTGCGGATTTCAGGGCAACGTGCGCCCAGACGGCCTTGGGGTTCGCTGCCTTCCATTTCGCCTGAGGCGAAAGCTTCGGCGGTTGAGAGCCGGTCGGCTTCGGCGTAGAGATCTTCGAAGAGCCTGCCAGCTTCGAAGCCCTCGCGCCCTCCTCGGCGCGGGGGTTTTCCATCAGGCGGCCTCCCGGGCGGCCTTGAGGCGCTCGATGTATGCCTGAATTTCATCGCTCGCCCAGGCGTTGATCTGGCCAGCTCCGGTTTTGACCGGCGCGGGGAATTGGCCCTTCTTGATGTGGTCATAGATCGCGGTTTTCTTTAGCCCGACGGCGGCTTCAACTTCGGGAAGGCGCATCAGTCTGATCATTTCCATCTCCATTCGGAAGAATCCGGAAGAAGACGGAATTTCGCAGACCTATGGGGACACTAACGGCGTTACTGTCCCCGCCTCATGTACCTTTTTTTGAAGGTCGATTTCTTCATGCAGCGGCTGGCCACGCCATCGTTGCCGCTCTCAATGCACATGAGCGTATCGCCGTCGCGCCAAAAGCGCAGGTCTGCGCCATCACATTCGGTCTCCAGACATCTCTGCTCATGATCAGGAAGTCTATTCCAACAGTCGTCCTTGGTCCTGCCCGGCAGCATCAATTCCTTGGCCACGGCGTCGGCCCACGACCTGCGCTTAGATGCCCTACCGGCTCCTACGCGTTGTGTTTGACCCGCCAAAACCTTCGCCTTGTTCCAGAGCGCCAAGGCGTCCCTTTTTCTCCTGATTACCTCCTCCACCCCATCGAGCCTGCTCTCGGCATCTCGGAGATTGCCGCCCGCGATCCATTGTTCGGCCTCATCAAGAAAGCGGGTGAAGAGCTGGTGGTCATGCGTCATGCCGCTCGGAGCGACGGCGAGAAATTGTTGGAAAGCAGGATCACTGGCAAGTCCGGCCAGCTTCCTCCTTGTTGCGGCAAGCCGCAGGCGAAGCTGCTGCGCCCAGTCCTCAGCTTCATATTCCGCCCAAGTCTCTTCAAACTCCTTCAACCTATGGGCACGTAGTTCCGCCTTGAACTGGTCGATGCTCACGCCGCGTCTCCTTGCCGGATCGGCACCACCTTGCCGCCGCCACCGGTCGTGAAACGTCCCCATGCAGCCATCAGCTCAGCACGACGGTCGAAGAAATCAGTCCGCTTGTAAGCCGCCTCAACGGCATTCGGGACTGCATGGGCAAGCGCGGCCTCGGCGATCTCACCGGAGACGCTGGTCTGCTCTGCTGCCCAAGTGCGGAAACTTGAGCGGAAGCCGTGGGTGGTAGCAGCCACTTCCAGATCGCGAAGAACCTTCGTGAGCGTCATGTCGGAGAGAACCTTGCCGCCCGGTGAAGGGAAGATGAGATCGGTTCCGACCCTCCTGTGGGCCTCGGCTGCTCGAAAGATTGCCACCGCCTCCGCCGATAACGGAACTCGGTGAGGTCGGCGCATCTTCATGCGCTCGGCTGGAACGGTCCAGACGGCGGCATCAAGATCAACCTCGTCCCAGTTCGCGCCCCGGACCTCGCCGGACCTCGCGGCGGTTAGGATGACGGCTCTCAATGCCAAAGCGCCAATCCCGCCCTTGGCCTCCAGCCGCTTCACGAGCGCCGGAACTTCGCTGTAGGGCAAAGCGAGATAGTTGGCCTTGCTGGGCTGACGCGGCAGGCGGTCGCTCACCGCCTTCGCCAATGTCGCCTCAAGGAGCGGACCATCCGGTCGGCCATGCCGTATCGTCCTAATGATCAGGTCTCTGAGCCGACGACCCGTTTCTGGCTTCGCGGTCCAGACTGGACGAATGCATTCGGCGATCATCTCGGCATCTATGGATTGGATTTGATACCTGCCGATCTTCGGCAGGATGTATGTTTCCAGCCGTGCCTTCGCTGCACTGAGCGCGGCACCGGAGAAGCGGCCATTGATGAATTCAGTGGCCGCGTCCTTGAAGGTGGAAGTCATGCCCTTCACCGGTCGGGTCAGGACGAGCGGGTCACGACCGGCTCTAAGTTCACGCCGATACTGGCGGCACAGCTCCCTAGCCTCGGCCAGCTCGACCGTCTTTACAGAGCCAAGGCCGAAATCACGCTGCTTTCCCTGATGCTGTAACCGGGCCATCCATGAAGCCTGCCCCGGCCCTCTCACCAGCAAATAAAGCCCATCGCCGTCGCCATACCGCCCTGGTGTTTTCAGTGCGGCCCTTATGCTCAGCACCGTCAATTTGCCCATTGTCCCAAACCTTCCTTGAAAGTTCGATTACGAATGGAAAAGTTCGATTCCGCCAAACTTTTCAAGCTTGGGCCTGTCCCCAAACTATGTCCCATAGATTTACGCCGGAACGAGACGGAAGGCAACGGAAGACTTCGGACAGAAAAATCGCTGTTTTACGAGGAAAATCATCCGCCTTGGCGGAAGAAAACGGAAGCTGTCGGAAGGGTTTTTGGAGCGGGTAGCGGGAATCGAACCCGCGCGTTCAGCATGGGAAGCTGACAGGCTACCATTACATCATACCCGCGGCCGAGGGACGATTTAGGTGTCGTCCGGTCAGGCGTCAACGCGGCAAAATCCACGAGCTTAGTTTCTCGATAGCGGCGATTTCGAAGGGCTGCGAAACGTGTTGCATCAAACCGTTACGGAGATTGTCGATGCTTTCCAGCCTTCTCTTTTCCGCCGCCGCGATTGCAGTGCCATCACTGGTTTCAGAGTTTTCCTTAATTGCCGCCGCGGTTGCGGCACCGCCATTGATCTCCAGTCTCCCCCTGTTTGCCACCGCCATCGCAGCGCCGCCGGTAATCGCCACCAGCACAGTCCAGACCGCCGACCTCGACCTGTCGAGCCAGGCCGGCCAACGCGCACTCGACCGTCGCTTGTCGATCGCCGCAAAGGAAGTTTGCGGGACCACTTCCGATGCTCACATCACGGGCAAGAATGACGTCCGACGTTGCCGCGCGGAGACGCTGGCGAGCGTCGCAAGCGACCGCAACCGGCAGATCGCCGCCGCTAACGCAGCGCCGTCGCTGACATCTGGAGACGCGAGCATCGTCGCGGAGTTGGATCGGAAGTTCCAGTTCGCGGTCAAACAGAATGACGCCGCGACGATGGATCGGATCCTGCATGCCAACTACAAACTCGTCCTGGGTGACGGTCGTGTCGTGGACCGCGAAGAGTTGCTGGAGGAGTCCCGATCAGGCCGGATTCACTATGAAATCCAGGATGAAGAGCCGGGCAGCCAGTCGGTGATGGTCGAGGGCGACACGGCTGTGGTCACCGCCAAGCTGCGGCTGAAGGGACATCGGGAAGGCAAAGCATTCGATCGCCTACTTTGGTTCAGCGACACCTATGTTCGAACGCCCGCGGGATGGCGCTATTTGTTCGGCCAGGCCTCGCTACCCCTGACGCAATCCTGACCATGACTTTTGCGCCATATCGCGGTTGCAGATATGATCCGGTGATGGAAATCGCCCCGCCAATCCGGGAAAACTCAAGGCAAAGACTTGCCGAGACGGAGCTGTTCGTCGTGGACGAGGTGCGGGCGATACACGAGCTGCCGCCGAGCGGGCTTAATACGCGTCGGCAGCTGGCCATACCGACCGCTGGCACCTTTGAGTATCGGGTCGGGCGCAGGACCAGCTGGCTCGATCCAACGCGACTGCTATTCGCCGAGGCTGGGGAAGAATTTGCGGACCATCACCCTATTCCCGGCGTAGGCCATGCCAGCGTGATCATCGCGCCGGCCGAGGTGCTGCTCGATGAACTGTCCGACTTGGCCCGCTCCGCCTTTGCCGATCGTGTGCGAAGTAGCCCGTTACGGCTCCAGATGCTGGTGCAGCTTCTCAGGCGCAACCCCGATCGGCTGGCACATGACGAAATCGCCAGCGAGCTGTTGCTGCTGGCCTTAGGTGCATCCGGACGCGTCGCCGCAGAGGATTCGCGCTGTGCCCGCCGCGCCAAAGCAATCCTGCACGCCGCGTCGGGCGAGCGCTTGACCCTCGGGGCCATCGCCGCAATGCTGGACGTATCGCCGATCTACCTGACACAGGCGTTCAAGCGCTCGGAAGGCTTGCCCCTCTACCGATACCAGACGCGGTTGCGCTTAAGCAAAGCTCTAGCCGCGCTACCGGAACAGGAGGACATCACCGAATTGGCGCTGGACCTCGGCTTTTCCAGTCATAGCCATTTCACCGCGACATTTCGCGCGGCATTGGGCGTAACACCGTCCGATTATCGCAACGGCGCATTGCCGAGAAACGACGCTGCGGCGCTGCTGGCCGCCTAAATTCCGCCTTCGACGGGGTCATAACCGACTTCCGCCAGCTTGATGGCCAAGTCGTCGGCGACTGCCCTCGCCCTCTGCTCGTCTTCGGAGCGAACGACGAAATTGGATCCCACCCGCCCTTCCTTGAAAAATGGGTAGCTGCCTATCGAGATACCATCGGCCGACTGCTCCGCCTGACGCAGCAGGTCGGCAACCTCGCTTTCGGGCGCGAACGCTCCAACGGTCACCGAAACCAGCGGCCGGCCGCCTTCCAGCGTCCCGGTCAGCGCGTCGAGCATTCCGGCGGTAATGTGCGGCACCCCGGCCATCAGGAACAGGTTGCCTAGCTTGATGCCCGGCGCACCCGACATCCGATTAGGGATCAGCTCGGCCCCTTCCGGTACCCGAGCCATCCTGAGCCGCCCTTCATTGAGCCCGCCCTTATCGGCATAGTAACGCTCGAGGATAGCACGGGCATCTGGATGGATGACGACGGGCACGCCTAATGCCTTGGCAATCGCATCGACGGTGATGTCGTCGTGGGTCGGCCCGATCCCGCCGGTCGTAAAGCAATAGTCGTAGGACGAACGTAGGACATCAAGCGCCTCGATGATCCGTTCCTCGACATCGGGAACGACCCGCACATCTGCCAACCTTATGCCTTGCGCATTAAGCCAGGTCGCAACTTGAGCGATGTTCCTGTCCTGGGTCCGCCCGGACAGGATTTCATCGCCGATGATCGCCAGCCCGGCAGTCCAAATCTTCGCCAAACCATCGCCTCCTATTCGACTTTCCGGCTGCCCTACCCTATCTTGGGACCATGACCGAATATATCCAAGTCGGCCCCGAAGACCGGGCCGAGCCACGCAGCCATGTGATCAAGCTCCACGGGCCTGAAGGCTTCGAGGGCATGCGCCGCGCCGGGCGCCTTGCCGCCGAGATACTCGACGCGCTGGTGCCGCAAGTGGTTCCCGGCGTCACGACCGGAGAGATTGACTCGATCGTCCAGCGAATGACGCTTGAGGCCGGCGGTGTCCCTGCGACCCTCGGGTATCGCGGCTACACCAAGAGCTGCTGCACCTCGATCAACCATGTCGTATGCCATGGAATTCCGGGCGACAAAGTCCTGAAAGGCGGCGATATCGTCAATATCGACGTGACCCCCATCCTGGACGGCTGGCACGGCGACACCAGCCGCATGTTCCTGGTCGGCGACGTGCCGCTAAAGGCGAAAAAGCTGGTCGACGTGACCTTCGAGTGCCTGATGCTTGGACTGGAACAGGCACGGCCGGGCAACCGCCTCGGCGACGTTGCCCATACTATTCAGAGCCATGCGGAAAAACACCGCTATGGCGTCGTTCGCGATTTCTGCGGACACGGCCTTGGCCGGCTGTTCCACGACAGCCCGGAAGTGATCCACGCCGGGCGTCCCGGTACCGGCCCTGAGCTCAAGCCCGGCATGTTTTTCACGGTCGAGCCGATGATCAATATTGGCCGGGCGGACGTGAAGCTGCTCGAAGACGGCTGGACCGCCGTTACGCGCGATCGCAGTCTGTCGGCCCAGTTCGAACATTCGATCGGGATTACCGAAACGGGCTGCGAGATTTTTACAAAAAGCCCCAAAGGACTGGATAAGCCGCCCTACTAGGCGGCCTTGGCCTTCCTGACCTCGTCCCAACGCGCGGTCAGCGCCTCGGCGGCCGCCATATCTTCCGGGAAGTCTACCTCACCCCATTCATGGCCGTTGATGTCCAACGTCCACACCGGGGCCTCCTGGGCGATCTGGTGGATCACGCGAAGATACCAGATGGTCGTGCCTTCGGCGGTACGGATCGCCCGTTCGATAGCGTGGCGAAAGATCTGGGCACCGGCGCCGCGAAAGGCGAGCAGGCCGATCGATTCCGCATTGACGGTCGACATATCCAGCCGCTTGCCGATGGCATGAAGCCGTCCGGCATCGTCGACGACAACCTTCATGTCGTCTTCGTCATATCCGTCCTTGCGATCGATCGTGATGCAAATGCCGTCTTGATCGCCATTGCCGACCACACCCGCCATCAGCTCCTCGCTGACCAGCGTATCTCCGTTCCACACCAGCAGGTCGCCCTCGATCTCGTGGCGGGCCACGAACAGCGAACCGAGATTGTCGGCCACCTTGTAGAAGGGATTGTAGATCGTCCGGACATTGGGGCCCATTTCGCCACGCCGCTTCAACGCCGCCTCGATCTGGTCATCGCGAAAGCCCGTCACCACAACGACGTCGTCGACGCCGTTGGCCGCGAGCGCGTCCAGCTGCCGGTCGAGCAGCGTGCGACCGTTGAACTCGATCAGGCACTTGGGCCGATCGGTCGTCAAATGGCCCAGACGCGAGCCCTGGCCGGCAGAAAGGATGATGGCTTTCTTCATATCAAGCACCCGACTGCCCGCAAATTGCGGCAGAGGTTTGGCGAGAAAATTACATTCGTCGCACCCTTCTATCGGGTTATGGCGCTTTTCCGCCGCCTGTGCCTATGATGGCGGGACGCCAAAAGGGGACGTGAGCGCCGTGAAGAAGATCGAAGCGATCATCAAGCCGTTCAAATTGGATGATGTGAAGGACGCCCTTCACGAAGTCGGCGTTTCCGGCATCACCGTGACCGAGGTTAAGGGCTTCGGGCGGCAGAAGGGGCACACCGAGCTCTATCGCGGCGCTGAATATGTCGTCGACTTCCTGCCCAAGGTTAAAATCGAGGTGGTCGTGGAGGACGATCTTGCCGATCGAACGGTTGAGGCGATCGAGAATGCCGCGCGCACCGGGCGAATTGGCGACGGCAAGATTTTCGTGATCCCGGTCGAACAGGCGATCCGTATTCGCACCGGCGACCGCGGCCCGGACGCGATCTGACCTACATCGTCATTGCGAGGAGCGTAGCGACGCGGCAATCTAGACAAATGGATTGCTTCGCTTCGCTCGCAATGACGGTTAGCGTCTGAATTCATGGACGACCCCCGCCTCGCCTCAATGTCTCCAGACGAGCTTCGGCGCCACATGCGGGCGCTCGGCTACAAAACGCAAAGCGACCTCGCCAACGCGATCGGGGTCAGTCGCTCGGCGGTCAGCCTGTGGCTGGAAGGCAAGGTCGGCGTGCCACGTCCGGTGGCAATGCTGCTCCGCATGCTGGTCGGAGCGCAAAGGCGAGCCTTCTAACCTAGAGTAACGGCTCTCCCTCCGGAGCGCCGCGATCAAGCTTGTCCGGAAGCGGATCTCCCTTGGGCGTGAATTCAAGCGATACGGAGTTGATGCAATAACGTTCGCCGGTCGGTGGCGGTCCATCCGGGAAGACATGCCCTTGATGTGCGCCGCAACGGGCGCAGACGATCTCGGTCCGGATCATGCCGAAACTTGTATCGCGAATATTGCGGAGATGGCCTTCAGCGAAAGGCGATGTGAAGCTAGGCCATCCCGTGCCGCTATTGAACTTCTCGCCAGCCATGAACAAGGGCAGCCCGCATAGCCTGCAGGTATAAACCCCGGCGCGCTTCTCATCCAGGAAAACGCCGCAAAACGGCGCTTCCGTGCCATGTTCGAGGAGGACATGCCGCTCCTCTTCGCTGAGATCCGATTCAAGCGAGCGCAGTTCATCCTCTGTTGGCGGGGTAAGGTCGAACTGGATCGTTGCAGCATCATTCATGTTCGGTCCTTTCGGGATAGGCGCTTACAGCTTCATATCAACTCGCACGATTTGGTTCAGGGGCATGATCGTTCAAGCCCGTGATTGTCCGCCGAACGTGGGACTTTCACCGGAGCGCGAATGATCGGCAGGAACAGCATCGGCGGAACAATCACAAAGCAGACCCATGCCAGCCAGGGATTTACGAAGGCCAGCGGGATCGAAGCGGCATAGATGGTTAGAAACAGCCATGTCCGTCGGATAATGCGTTTGTGGATTTCTTTATGCAGTTCATTGCGAGTCATTCGGGCGGCATGGGACCGAAGCAGCATGAATGAGCCCGTGCAAGCGACCGCGACCAGGCCGTAGGCGGCTTGGGCTCTGGGCGAAGTTGGGTGCATCCCCAGGAAGCGTGTCGAGAGCGGAACGAGCGTGACGCAGAACAGCAGAAGGTTGTTGAACCAGATTGTGCCCCTGGTCGGCATGGTCACTGTGAAGATCAGATAATGATGACTGGTCCACAGGTTGGCGATGACGAGGAAACTCAGGCCATATGCGGCCACCACCGACCCCAAGAGTGATAACTCGGTGTAGTCGTGGCCGAAGGCGAGGCTGTCGGGGATATGAATTTCGATCACCATGATCGTCACGACGATCGCGAACACGCCATCCGAAAATGCCTCGATGCGGTGATTGTTTGGCTTGAGTTCGGCTTCAATGGCCGAGCGCGCGGCCTTCACTTGGCAATCACCACCAGCGGCTTCCCCTTCTCGACGACATAGGTCGCGAGTTCGGCACCGCTGTCGGTTCCGACGTTCCGAGCGGCGTGGATTACGCCGTTCGGGACGAACAGCACGTCCCCGGCTTTCAATATGACTGGGGGCTTGCCGTCGAGGGCATATTCTAGCGTACCACTGAGAACGTAGATGATCTCTTCACCCGGATGGCTGTGCCGGGGGAAGGATGCTCCAGGCGCGAAATCGACACGCGCCTGGAGCACTTCCCAACCATTCATGATGAGGTCGTGGCGCTGCAGGTCTGTGCGTGCAGTGCCGGCCGGACGCGGTTGAGCGGGGAGCGGCGAACCGCTCCCCGCGACCAGAATGGCTGCCATTAGCGCGGCCGATGCCCGGTCCATTGCCAACCCTTACTGGCGCAGCGACTTGAACGCAGTCCTTAGCTCCGCGACTAGATACTCCGGCTGCTCGAAAGCGGCGAAATGCCCGCCCTTCGGCACCTCGCCATAATGGATGAGCTTCGGATAGGTCCGTTCCGCCCAGCTGCGCGGAACTGGGTAGAGCTCTTCGGGGAACTTGCTCACCGCAATCGGAACCGAGACGCCGAACGGCTCAAAGAAATGAACGTTGTTGCGCTCGATGCCGAAGCCGGCAGAAGTGCGCGGCAACGCCTCCCAATAGAGCCGCGCCCCAGAAATCGCCGTGTTGGTCAGCCAGGTGATCGTGATGTTGTCGAGAACGTCGTCGCGCGACAGTCCCTCGGGCTCGCCGTCAAAGGTGCGGGCGATCATCTGGTAGCTCGAAATATCGTGATCGAGGAACCAGGCGGCGAGGCCGATTGGCGAATCCGCGATCCCGTACAGCGTCTGCGGGCGATGGCCCATCTGCTGCGCATAGGCGAGACCATGGGTGAAGAATAAGTCGAGCCTCTCGTAGGCGCGGCGTTCTTCGTCCGAAAGGTCGGCGGGCGGGCCCTTCCCATCACGTAACGCCTGGTAGATTTCCGGCGGCACAGTGGATGGCATGTTGGTGTGGATCGCCGCCAGTTCCGGGGGCGCCATCACGCCAAGGATCTCGGTCATCAGCGCGCCCCAGTCGCCGCCCTGGGCCAGGAAGCGGGTATATCCAAGCCGCTTCATCAACGTCACCCAAGCCTGCGCAATACGTGCCGGATTCCATCCGGCAGCAGTCGGCCTGGCGGAGAATCCATAGCCCGGAATTGACGGGATCACGACATCGAAGGCGTCTTCGGCATTTCCTCCATGCGCGGTTGGGTCGGTCAGTGGCTCGATGATCTTGAGCTGCTCGACGATCGATCCGGGCCAGCCGTGGGTAATGATGATCGGCAGCGCATTTTCGTGCTTCGAGCGGACATGGATGAAATGGATGTCTAGTCCGTCGATCTCGGTGATGAAGTTCGGGAACGAGTTCAGCCGAGCCTCAACCTTGCGCCAGTCATATTCGCTAGCCCAATAGTCGGCGAGCTTCTGCATCGTCGCGAGCTGCACTCCCTGAGTGTCGTCAGCGACCGTCTCGCGATCGGGCCATCGGGTTGCCAAAATTCGGCGGCGGAGGTCGGCAAGATCCTCATCGGACGCGCGAAACTGGAATGGCCTTATCGACGCCTCACCGGTTGCCACGAAACCGATCGCTGGGGATTCGGCAGCTGGGGCGCCTGTGGATGTAGTCGACGGTGCGGGCGCCAGTGTGTCGGCACCACCTGGCTTCGTTTCGGCCATGTTCATTCTCCGGTCTGAGGGGGCTTTGTAAGCTTAAGCAACGCGGAAATCGGCCGTAAGAATAAGCTGGTGCGCAACCGGACTGGCGGCCCGGCGCCGCTCTGCGCTCCGACCGCGAGTCGGTCAAGACAACCAATATACATTAATTGCATTTGTTAAAATTCGACCAGAGAACCCTGATGCTGGCATAGGAGCCGGCCGGGGAATCCGTGGAAGTTTCCCAATCGCTAGAATGGCCCCTCGCTTCCTTTAGTTCACGTCAAATATTCACCCTGCTCGTGACTCTCATGCTCCGCGCTGGAATCGCTGGCCTGGAACCGGGGCCGACGGCCTTGGGCGATTCTTTTCATTCAAACGAGGTCCGTCATGGCGAACGCCGCATCCAAAGTGCTGAAGCAGATCGAAGAAAATGAGATCGAATATGTCGACCTGCGTTTCACCGATCCGAAGGGGAAGTGGCAGCACCTGACCATGGTTGCCAGCGTGATCGACGAAGACATGCTGACCGACGGTTTTATGTTCGATGGCTCGTCGATCGCGGGGTGGAAGGCAATCAACGAGAGTGACATGATCCTCATGCCCGACCTGGACGCAGTCTATGTCGACCCCTTCTCGTCTACTCCGATGCTGATCCTGGTCTGCAATGTGGTCGAGCCTTCGACCGGCGAGCTTTATGCCCGCGATCCGCGCTCGACCGCCACTCGCGCCGAGTCCTATCTGAAGGCTACTGGCGTCGGCGACACCGTGTTCGTCGGCCCCGAAGCCGAATTCTTCATGTTCGACGACGTCCGCTTCGAGGACAGCTATAATGCCTCCGGCTTCAAGATTGACGACATCGAGCTCCCGACCAACTCGGGTCGCGAATATGAAGGCGGCAACCTCGCCCACCGCCCGCGGGCCAAGGGCGGTTACTTCCCGGTCGCACCGGTCGACAGCGCCGTCGATATTCGCGGGGAGATGGTCTCGACCATGCTCGAGATGGGGCTTCCTTGCGACAAGCATCACCATGAAGTCGCCGCCGCCCAGCATGAGCTTGGCCTGACCTATGGCAAGCTGGTCGAGACCGCCGATCGCATGCAGGTCTACAAATATGTCGTGCACATGGTCGCGCATGCCTATGGCAAGACGGCAACCTTCATGCCCAAGCCGATCGCCCAGGATAACGGCAGCGGCATGCACACCCACATGTCGATCTGGAAGGACGGCAAGCCGCTTTTCGCCGGCAACGGCTATGCCGGGCTTAGCGAAATGGCCCTTTACTTCATCGGCGGCGTCATCAAGCACGCCCGCGCCTTGAATGCCTTCACGAACCCGACCACCAACAGCTACAAGCGCCTGGTCCCGGGCTTCGAAGCGCCGGTGCTGCTGGCATATTCGAGCCGCAACCGCTCGGCATCCTGCCGCATCCCCTACGGCGCTGGTGAGAAGGCGAAGCGGGTCGAGTTCCGCTTCCCCGACGCGATGGCCAATCCCTATCTCGCCTATGCGGCGCTGCTAATGGCGGGCCTCGACGGCATCCAGAACCGCATCCATCCGGGTGAAGCGATGGACAAGAACCTATACGACCTGCCGCCGGCGGAACTGGTCAACGTGCCCACCGTCTGCGGCTCGCTTCGCGAAGCGCTTAACGCACTAAGCAGCGACAAGGACTTTCTGTTGAAGGGCGACGTCTTCACCGCCGACCAGATCGACGCCTATATCGAACTTAAGTGGGAAGAAGTAATGCGTTGGGAAACCACGCCGTCACCGGTCGAATTCGACATGTATTATTCGGCGTAATTTTCCCGCTAAAGTTACCGGATAGTAACCCTTCGCACGACATGGTGTTCGCGCCATGGCGTGCGAGGTCGTATCGATGAACAGTTTCCGGAAGGCCATCCTGTCAGGGAAGGGCCCGAATTCGGGCGACCCCCTGCAGCATGATAAACTGGCGCGCGGCGCCGAGCCTGACGATCTGTCATCGGTTGAAGTGCCGCGCAGCGAAGCCCGCAGCGAAAATCATCGCGACGACGATCGCCATCGGCTCGACCAGGAAACCGCAACCGTTCGCTTCGACGGAGAGGAGTATGAGGTAGACCTCATCAACCTGTCCGGTGGCGGCGCGATGATCCGCGCCGATTTCGCCCCGCGCCTGTGGGAACGGATCGACCTTATTTTTGGCGAAGGCGCGGAAATTGAATGCGCCGTGCGCTGGCTCCGTTACGATCGCGTTGGCCTTGAATTCGCCCATGAAACCCGGATCGACTGCGATCCCGAGACGCGAGACGCGCTATTGCTCGACGTTATCCGCCGCAGCTTCGCCGATATGACAATTTCGATCGCAAGGCCGGATGTCGAGCCCGTGCGAGCCACACCCGCTGCCAAAGAGCGCGACAATGACGCCATCGCCAACAGTCGCCGAACTGAGCGCCGCCACCCGCTGGTTTGGAAAGGCCAGGTCCTCTACAACCACGGCAGCGAAAAGGTTCGGCTGCGCAACATCTCCGCTAACGGCGCATTGATTGAGGCCCCGATCAGCTACCCGCTCGGCGCGGAAATCTACCTCGATCTCGACGACGCCGGGCAGCATTTCGCGACGGTCAGCTGGACGCGCGGCGACAAGGTCGGGCTCAAATTCCAAAACCCGTTCGATTTGAGGCTGCTCGGCAAATCGAAGCCCGAGGTCGCCCCGGCAATGATGATCCGCCCTGGGCCCAGCCGAATCTACGCCGACCAGGACAATCCCTGGGCCGAGGGATGGCAGCGCCAGTCTCTCGACGAACTTCGCGAGGACCTCGAAGGTTACCTCAAGCGCTAGTTGCGCGTTATTCTTCGATAAGGCTGATGCGCTTGGTATCTCGCATGGTCGCGTAGGTAATCAGGCTCAATCCAATCACGACGCTCACATAGACATAAAACCATCGCTCATGGCCGATGTCCTTGAGCTTGAGAGCAACATATTCGGCGGTGCCGCCGAACAGCGTGTTGGCGATGGCATAGGGCAGCGCGACACCCAAAGCGCGGATATGGCCGGGAAACAGTTCCGCCTTCACCACGGCGTTGATCGACGTATAGCCTGTCACAATCAACAGGCTGGCCATCACCAGCAGAAACGCTGTTACGGGGTTCGTTGCCGTCTCCAGCGCGGTGAAAATCGGATAGGTCAGCACCATTCCGGCGACACCGAAGAAGATCATCACCGGCTTGCGGCCAATCCGATCGCTGAGCATTCCGGCCAGCGGCTGGAGCAACATGAAGACTGCCAGTGCCAGCGTCATGATTTGCGACGCGGTCTCGCGGTCAAAGCCGACCGTGTTGGCCAGATATTTCTGCATGTAAGTTGTGTAGGCATAGAAGGCGAGCGTGCCCCCAGCAGTCAGCGCGACTACCAATAGTGCCTCACGCGGATGCTCCAGGATCAGGTTGCGCCCGCTCGACATTGGCCGCCCCTCGCCCATCGCCACGACCCGCTCGTAGCTGGCCGTCTCGGTCAGGCGCCGCCGGATGAAAAAGACAACGATCGCCAGCACGGCTCCAACGGCAAAGGCAATGCGCCAACCCCAGGCCTCAAGCTCCGGCTCGCCCATCGTGGCCTGCAGCAACAGCAGCAGCGCCAGTGCGAACAGCTGACCGGCAATCAGCGTCACATATTGGAAACTGGACCAGAAACCGCGGCGTTTCTCGCCTGCCATTTCACTCAAATAAGTCGCGCTCGACCCATATTCGCCGCCCAGGCTCAATCCCTGAACCATTCGCGACACGACCAGGATCGCGGGCGACAGTAGTCCGACCTGCGCGTACGTCGGCGACAGGGCAATTGCGAGGGAGCCCAGGCACATCAGGCTGACCGACAGCGTGAGGCCCGCCTTTCGCCCCCGACGATCGGCGTAAATGCCCATCACCCAGGCGCCAATCGGCCGCATCACGAAGCCCACCGCGAACACCGCCGCAGTCGACATCAGCTGCGCGGTCTGGTCGCCCTTGGGAAAGAAACTCGGCGCGAAATAGAGGGCGAACGCGGCATAGACGTACCAGTCGAACCATTCGACCAGGTTGCCGGCTGACCCACCAATGATGTTGATCAGCCGGCGGCGCTGATCATGCATTCGCCCGGGCCCGCTCCGCACGTGGGCTGCCGTACACCGAATAGACCACCAGCCCGATCGCATTCCAGATCAGAAAATAAGTCTGCGTCTTCACCGGCAAGCTCCAGAAAAGATAGGCACAGCCGAGAATTCCCGCCGTGCCGATCAACCAAGGCAGCGGCGTGGTGAATTTCCGCGGTGCATCGGGCGCGCGGCGCCGCATTGTCAGCATTGCCGCACAGACGGCGACGAAGGCTGCCAGGGTCCCCGCATTAGCCAGCGCGGCGATTTCGGCCAGCGGGAAGATGCCGGCGATCATCGCCACGATGACTGCGGTGAAAAGCGTGATCCGAACCGGCGTGCCGCGCGACGACACCCGTGCCAGCTTGGCGGGAAGCAGTCCATCGCGCGCCATGACGAAGAAGATCCGGCTTTGACCGTAAAAGAAGGCGAGAATCACGGTCGGCAGCGCGATCACCGCCGAGACACCAAGGATCTTTGCAGCCCAGCCTTGGCCGATTTCTCTCAAGATCAGTGCGAGGGGCTCGGGCGAATTGGCGAAATGCGTATAGGCCAATGCACCGATCGCAGCAGCAGCGACGGCCATGTAGATAAGCACGCATACGACCATCGAACCAACGATTCCGATTGCGAGGTCGCGCTCAGGGTTCTTGGCCTCCTCGGCGGCGGTTGCGATGGCGTCGAAGCCATAGAAGGCGAAGAAGATGATCGCAGCTGCCGCCATCACTCCAACCTCGGCCCCCGGAGGACCGGAGCGCGGGAAGCCATAAGGCATGAAAGGCTCGAAATTGCCTGCGTCGAACACCGGCAGGCAAACCGTGATGAATAGCGCCAGCGCCAGCAGCTTCACTACCACCAGGATCGCGTTGAGGGTTGCGCTTTCGCGGGTACCGTAGATCAGCAAGCCGGCGACCGCGGCGATGATGAAGATGGCGGGCAGGTTGATGACGCCGCCCAGCTCCGGTCCCTGGATCAGCGCTGTGGGCAAGCCCAGGCCGATACTGTTCAAAAAGCCGCTGGCATAACCCGACCAGCCGACCGCCACCGCGCTGACCACAAGGCTATATTCGAGCATCAACGACCAGCCGATGACCCAGGCAACGAGCTCCCCGAACACGATGTAACTATAGGTGTAGGCTGAACCCGAGGCCGGGTACATGGTCGCCATTTCGGCATAAGCTAGCGCCGCGCAGGCGCAGATTACGCCCGCAATGGCAAAGCTAAGGATCACCGCAGGGCCGGCCTTCGCCGCACCCACGCCGGTCAGCGTCAGGATGCCGGTTCCGACAATTGCGCCAACGCCCAGCGCGACAAGATGCGGCCACGACAAGGTCTGGGATAGCCGATGATGCTCCGGCATATCCTCCCGGGCAATTATAACCTTGCGGACGTTCCAATTCTTCACCGAGATTCCCCCTCAATAGTCCTTGCTGACCCGCACGTTGGCACTGGTCCGGCCGATCGTCGAGACCGACGACAAAATCGAAAGCCAGCGCGTGACCTGATATTCGGCGCGGGTCGCCGAATAGCCCTGCCCGTCGGTGATTACCTCCACGAACAGCTTTCGGGTGATATATTTGCCCGCGGAAACGGCGGTCTTCTGACCCGTCGCCACGTCGGCCGGCACGATCCGAAGTCGGTCAAGTCCAACAGCTCGTCGCAAGGCATTGATCGGATCGAGGTTGCCGGAACCCGACTGGAGCGCGGCCACTGCCGAGGCAAGCTGGAGCGCTTCGGGTGCCGAAAGGTTGGTGATCGACGTACCGAACAACAGCCGCGACAGTAACTCATCCTGGGGCAGCTGCGGGACCGATGCGAAGCGGATTTCGGGTTTCAGGCCAGTGCCAGTTACCAGGATGCTTGCGTCGAGCCCCTGGACCTGTGCGCCGGCGCGAATATCGAGCAGCGGGTCAGGCGGACTTTCGCCGCGGAAACGAATGATTCCGCGCTCCAGCCGGAAGCTGCGGCCCGCAAATTCATAATCGCCTCGCGTAAGGTCGGCCCGGCCGGTTAGCCTCGGCGCGTCGACCGAGCCGCCAATGATTAGGTCCGTCGTCCAGCGGCTGTCTATCCCAAGTCCGCGAACGGTAAGGTCACCGCCACTAACATTCAGATCAAGCTTCCATGGCTGCAGTTCGGCGACCTCGATCACGGTATCGGCGTCTTGCCCGACGTCTCGCACCTTCAGCTGCGGCACGGAGGCGGCGGCGCTTGCCCGGCCCAGCGTGAAACGCCCGCTGTTGAGCCGCAGCTTGCCGCTGATCGTCCCACCCTGCCCGTTCGATTTGATTGCTATCGGCCCGGTGACCGTTGCCGCAATATCGTCGCGGTCGAGCAACCGCGCCCGGCTCGTTTCGAACTTTAAGTCGAGGCCCGCGCGCCCACCTGAAAAGTCCACTACGCCGCCACCGCTAACCGATCCTCCGCCAGGCGTCGAACCGCTGATACCGCTCAGCACCAGGCGCGGCCCGCTGAACCGGCCACTGGCGTTGATCTTGTCGACCACCATTCCGGTGACCGCGCTCTCGATCCGCGCGCCGTTGGCCTGTAGCGATCCACGGATCTGGGGATCGACCAGCCGCCCGCTGATGTCGGCGCCGATCGCCACCGGCCCCGACAGGTCGAAGACCTCGACGCCCGACAAGCGCCAAAGCGTGTCGGCCGGCCCGGCATATCGCATCTGCAAAAGCATCGGCGCGTGCATCAACTCAGCTGCGATTGGTCCGCGGCCGATCGGCGCGAAACGGGCCTGTGCTCGGCCAATGGTCTTGCCGTCACTGACCGCCACCGCGCGCATCGCTGCCCGGCCGCCACCGAGCACCGCGTTGAAGCCGACATCGATCGGCTTCGATGACAGGACCAACCCGGCTCTCGACAGGCCGCGAATCCGTAGATTGGCGCTGCCTGACGGCTGGCCTTCCCAGCGATATTCGACATGCCCGCTAGCGATGCCGCCGAGGCTCGCCTTGGGCCATACGATGTCGAGCAGTTGCATCGGCATCGTCTCAATGTCCGCCCGGAATTCGGGCCGGTCCCCGGTACGGCCGGACAAAGTGCCGCGCCCGCCGCCGAAGCGCACACGGGTCGGGGCCACTTCCCATCCACCGTCGATCCGGGTCAACACCGCCGGCCCGTCGAATATCAGCGGACGCCGGTCGAGCTCGCCTCGGCCGGTAACGCTGATGCTGTCCGGCGTGACATTGGCAAGAGTAACCAGCTGGAATGCAGACCCGCGCGTCCCCGCAAATGCCGCCCGCACCTCGCCGGATCCGTTCACTAGCCGCGCGTTGGCAGTCAGCCGGGCAAGCGATACGCCGCTGGTTGTCAGGCCTCTCGCGGTAACCACCCCGTCAAGCGTCGTGCGCCCCTCGGCAAGGAGGATCGTCCCGTCGACCCGGCCCGAACGGACGCTGAATGCCGGCGGCCCTGGCAGGCTCAGATTATTGGCAAGAAGGTGCGCTTCAATCTGCTGGTCGTCATTGATTGGCGCGAAATCAAGCGACCCGTTGAGCCCACCCCCCGCCAACTGCAGCCGGCCTGAAAAGCCGCCCGGATCCGCCCTGAGCGAGCCTTTTCCGGTAGTCCCGGCTACGTCGAGCGCGGCGATGGCAATGGTTGTGCGGGCACCTTTCGGCAGCAGGATTTGCCCGTGCGAGGTGAACGGCCCAAGTCGCGACTGGCCATCGGCGCGATAATCGAACCCTGCTGCTGTGGGGTCGAGGAATAGCCGCATGTCGCGGATCCCAAGCGCCTCGTTCGGACGATCGAGGAAAAGTTCGACCTTGGGCCGCTCGATCCGTCCGTCGAGCCGCATCCGCACAGGCCCATATTGCGCCTGCTGGCCCCGCGCTTCGATCAGGAAGGTTCCGTCTTTGCGCCGGATACCCTGCCCCGACAGCCGGAGCTTGGGCGAATAAAGCTGAAGGTTGGTAAAGTGGAGAACGCCGTCATTGCCGCGCTCGAGATCGGTGGTCAACCGCGGCAGTCCGCCGGTCAGCCCGGCGAAAAACTCATTGTCCAGCCTCCGGACCCATGCCTGGGCCTTGCCGACGACACGCGAACCTTTGTTGTTCGGACCGGGGACGACTTGCAGCTGGGTTTCGACATCAACGATCCCGATACCGGGAATCAAATAGCGCTTGAGTCCACCGGAAATGGCGATGTCGAACCGGCCGTTTCGAAGGTCGATAAGCAACGACATTGTGCCGTTGAGCCGGGAGCTTGTGAGCTTGAGCTTTTCCCCTCGCACCAGCTGCGGCGTAATCGACAACATTCCCTCGACGCTGAGGTTGGCCAGGATCCCGCCGGCAACATCGCCGACCCCGGTAATCGCCCGCGCTTTCAGCAGCAGTGGCACCCGCATCGGCCACGGCGTCAGCTTGCCCCGCCCTTCCGCTCGAACGTCAACGAAGCCGGTCTTGTCGAACGCCACTTGCGGGCTGGTCAGGCGGTAGGCGTAATCGGCCCGGTCTCGAGGCCCGTCGAGCGTCCACACGAAGCGAACGTTGCGGCCAGTCATGTTTGGAAATAGCGCCGGCGGCTGAAGCAGGTCGAGGCCCAGGCTGACCTTGTCGTAGCGCCCCTCGGCAAAATTCATTTTACCCGACGCCACTGCCCGGAGCGATGGCGAAGCGAGCGTCAGCCTGCCGTCCAACACCCGCTGAACGAAAGTGGCGTTTCCAGCGACTTTGACCACTGGGTTGGTCAGCCGCTGCAGCTTGCCCTTCAGGAATGGAGCTGGAGCTACCAAACCCGACAGTCGATAGCGCCCGCTGTCCGCCGCCAGCGCAAGGTCAGCGGACTTGCGGTGCTCAACCACGAGCCGCGCTGTCCCGCGCCAGCGAGTCCAGCTGCCATCGCCTTCGATAGTGAGATCGATCGGCCGCTTCAGGCCGATTAGCGCCGGGATGAGGCCGTCGCGAGGCGCGATTGCACGAACGTCGACATCAAAGCGGTTGCGATCGGGTTCGACGTCCAGCTTGGCCGCCAGCTTGTCGCCGTTCAGCATTCTCAGCTGCAGGCCGATCATCGCCCTCCCGGCGCGTATCTCTGCTTCGCCGAGCAGGCTTCCGGTTCGAGCAGCTCCACTTACCCCACGGGCAAGCTCCAGTCGGTCGATCCGCAGGCTGCCGATATGAATGTCGAACTTGGGAAGCAGTGGTCCCTTGCGCCCGGTCTTGCGCAGCTTGGGCAGTCGCTCGACCCGGATCAGCGGCGACTCCAGCCGGTCAATGTGCAGATTATTGTAGAGCCACGCTCCCGGTGCCCAATCGACAATAATTTCGGGACTGGTCAGGAACACGCCTTGCGGGTCGCTCACCGCGACGCCTTTAAGCTTCGCCTCCCCGTAGATTGATCCCTCGATCCGGGCGACGCGGATCCTGAGGCCCGTGGCGGTTTCGACCCGGCCAATGCGGTCGACGATGAAGCGATGTCCCGGCGCCGTGTCGAGCAGCAACAGCCCGCCGAACGCCAGCGCCAGAAGCACCAGCAAAAGGACGAGAAGTTCGGTGGCCAGCCGCTTCGCCCAATGTCGTCGCCTGGCTATGACGATCCGCCCGCCGCCCGCTTCACCGGAAGAGACGGCGACGTCCGCCATCAGAAGGCCTGCCCAAGGCCGACCACAACCGTGATCCGGCCATCGCCCTCTTGACGGTTGAGCGGCGTCCCGATGTCGAGACGGATCGGGCCGAAGCTCGAATAATATCTTACCCCAAGCCCCGTGCCGAACTGCCAGTCCTTCATGCTTGGAAACGCGCCTGTCGACAGAGTGCCGCCGTCAAAGAACGGAACGACTCCGAAATTGCCTCCGAAGGCCTTCAATTTGATCCGCGCCTCCAGCGCGAACTCGGCCAGGCTGCGTCCGCCGATGGGATCGCCATCGATATCGCGCGGGCCAAGCCGTTGGTAGCCATAGCCGCGCACCGATCCGCCACCGCCGGAATAGAAACGTCGCGATGGCGCGATATCGTCGCGCTGCGCGCCCACGATCGTGCCCAGCCGGATCCTGCCCGCCGCGACGATCGTATCCGACAGCGGATGATAGGCGCTGCCGTCAAACTGCGTCCTCGCATAGGGGAATGCTCCCCCTTCGAAGCTCAGCTCCGGACTGACCCGGCCGAGCAATCGAAAGCCCTTGGTCGGATTCAGCAGGTCATCGCTTGCGTCATAACCAAGGGTCCCCGGGATGGCCCCGATGAAGAAGGTCCGCCGCCTTGGCTCGCCGGTTGCCTTGATCGTGTCCCGTTCGTCAGTTGCGATCAGTTCGCCGCCAAGGCTCCAGGTCCATTTCTTATGCCAGATGAAATTGCTCTGCCGTTCGAAGCCGGCCGACAACGACAGTGTTTTGGCGGAATAGGCGTCGCGGTCGACATGGCTGGCCAGTGCCTGGGCATTGAGCACCTGGTCGCGCCGCAGCCAATTGTTGCGGCGGAGCGAGACGGCGGCAAGTTGTTCCTGGGTTCCAGCTACCCCTCGAACGGTCAGCGCACCTTCGGGGTTGAAGAAGTTGCGGTGCTGCCAGCTGGCCTCGGCGCGGAATCCTTCCCCAGTTCCATATCCCAGCTCGCCCGCGATGGTCCGCATCGGCGCGGGCTCCAGTTTGACCGCTAGGTCGATTGTCCGCCCCTCGTCGCGCGGAATCTGCGTTACTTCGACGGAAGAAATCAGCCCGGTCGCGATCAGTGCGCGGCGAAGATCGGCTACTTCGTCGGCTTCATAGCGGTCGCCTGCCTTGAATCGCGCAATTCGCTGTACGTGCCGGTTGGAGAAGGGCGGCTCGCCGCTAACGGTAAGCTCGCCAAATCGCGCGACTGGCCCGGGAGTTACCGGCAACACCAGTCGGGCCGCCTGCGCCTCATGATCGATGACAATGTCCTGCTCGCCGACTTTGGCTGTGGCAAACCCTCGCTCGCCCAGCGCAACCTGGAGCGCGATCCCGGCATCAATCACCTTCTGAGCTATAACCGGGTCGCCTGCCTTCACCGCAAACGCCTCTCGAAGCAGCTGTGCATCGTCGCCAGCGGCCTGGTCGAGGCCCGGCAGCTCGACGCTCTCGAACCGATAAAGCTGGCCCGGCGTCGCCATAAGCGCCACGATCAGTCCATTATCCGACACGTCGATCTGAGGCTCGACCGTGGCATCATAATAGCCCTTGCTGTGGAGCAGCTCGGCCAGAAGTTCTGCGTCCGCCCGCGCCCTGCGGTCGATCTGTGCGGCATTGGCGGTCTGCTTTCGGTCGGACTTTAGTGTCGAGCGCTCGTCAAAGCCGGCAAGGATGGAATCCGCCTCCGCAACCCCCTCAAGCCCGCTGATTGTCCAGCGATAGCCGCGGGCGGCGGAAGCGTCTTCTACCTGCTCGGCGGCGTTCTCGGTTGCCTCGGCCGCAGCCTCGGGCGCTACGCCTTGGACCTCGGGCGGCGCGGCGGGTTCAGGTTGATTAAGGTCGGGCCATTCCACCCCCAGGTCGGGCATGGGGTCGAGCGGTGCCGACGGGTCCAGTTCGGCCGGATCCGCCGGTTGCGGGGGCAATTGCGCGCGCAAGGGTTCCGCGCCGAGCGCAAGCCCGGCACAGCCCGCAAGCCAAAAAGACGCGGTTACCCGCCCGGTGCTACGCTGACCCATCAGGCGTCAGCCTAGCATGGGTGATTAGAGACTCCACCTCCCGCGCGCGGGGAAGTGGACGCTGATTTAATGTATCGTGCCGCGAACTTCCTGGTCGGACAGGGTGACGATCACTCGCTCGATCTGCCGCCAATGGCAGAATTTCAGGACATTCCCCTTTCCACGACTGTCCTCGGCTCGAGCTGCGGCTTCGAATCCGGCGTCGTCGCCAAAGGTTTCGAGCAGCAGCGCAGCATCCGCCAGCGCAGCGCGGTCAGGGATGAAGGGCGTATCCATTTGCCCCAAATAACTCGCCGGTCCTTGCATTTCGGGGCACAGACAAGGTCAACGAACTGTCAACCATGAATTTCTGACCTCCGTATTGCACGAGGGGCTAGTGGTGGGCATGGCATGTCCATGCCAAAACCTCGCACCCCCGCCGCCGGCGGAATCTTCCTTTTCCTTGGCCCGGTCATCGGCGCATTGTACGGAATCGGCCGCGGCGAACCGATCCTCTGGATGCTCTACGGCTTCGGCATTGGCTTCGCGCTGGCGGTTATCATCTGGCTGGTGGACAAGCGGCGGGGCTGACCGCTCAGGCGATCTTCCGCCCGGTCCAGATTACTCGGCCCACGCATTCGATCTCGTCCAGGCTGCAATCGGGCAAATCGCCATAAGCCGGATTGTCCGACTGGACCGTGACCCGCCGTCCGACCGGATGAATCGCCAGCCGCTTGACCAGCAGAGTGCCGTCGACCCGCAAAACGTAAATGCCGTCACGCAGGCGCTCGGGGCCGTCGGCCAGGTCGACCAATATGTCATCGCCCGCACTCAACGTCGGCGCCATCGAATCTCCTTCGACCCGGATCAATGACAGCTTCGATGCGGGCGACCCGGTCAATGCCTTGAGCCAACGTGGGTCAAAGGCAAAATATGGTTGCGTTCCTTCCTCGCCGGGAATCGCGCCGGGACCGGCCGATGCCCGGACCGGGCTGCGCATCACCGGCACCAGCTGGCCATATTGGGCAGTCGAGTCCTCGGGCAATCCGCCGAGTAGGGATTCGGGAATCTGGAAATAGCGGGCCAACGTCCTCCGCTCGCGTTCCTTGAGCTGGCGAGGCGTGCCCTTGCGCAGATATTGTTGGATGTATGCGTCGTTGCGACCGACCAGCCGCGACAAGGAGGCAAAATTCTCCCCTCTCTCCGCACAAAGCGACTCAAGCACCTGGCGAGGGTTCGAACTCATAGCAAAGCATTAACCCTAGGAAATTTCCTAGACAAGTAGGAAATGCATTGGAAATGAAGCGGAGGCCGAGTCGCCAAAGTGATGGGGACAGACAACCGTGCATCTTCTCAGGGACGTGGAAAAATATCTTAAGAGCAGCAACACCCCGGCCGCCCGGTTCGGGCGCGAAGCAATGGGCGATCCTCGATTCGCATTCGATCTGCGGAGGGGCCGCGAACCGCGGGCCCGGACCGTCGAACGCGTCCGCGCTTTCCTGGAGACGGTTCAATGATGAAGCCGGCCCTCTCGCCTGCCGCGGCAGGCCTATTGCGCGCCCTGATCGCCAGAGGTGGAATTGATCGCGATAGGATTTTGCTTACCGATTTCCGGTCAACAGATTGGCAATCGCTCATATTCCTAGGCGAACGGCATGAAATGGAGCTTCGGGTGCCGGGCCCGGACGCAATACAGCTGGCCGAGCGTCTCACCCAAGGACTGGCGGATGCCGAATTCTCCATTCCGGGGCAGATTGTCGCTGACATCGGCCTCGAACTGCCGCCGATCCGCAATTTCGACGGCTCGGTCAGCCTCTATATCGAGGCGCTGACAATCTCGGAACAAGGTTAGCGCAGCGACGCGCGAATATTGGCCAGTGCGGCGTGTAGTGCGGCGCTGGCATCGGCCGGGCGCTGGTCGGGCTTCGCTGGGTCCGGTTGGGGTGCACGGCGCCCGTCATTCAAATAATCTTCGATCCGCAGGACAAGCTCTCCGGGGGTGGGCTCCGTCCGCGCGAACAGCTGCACAACGCGCGAATCACCTGCGATCTCTACCAGCGGATCGTCGAGCAGCAGCTCGTCCGACGTGCTTGCCGCACCCTCGATCGGCACCGGCTCAAAGCCCGCTTCAGTTGCATTCGCGGCTCCGCCTGCAAACCGCAATGCGACAATTGCGACAGACACCGCAACGACGCCAACAGCCGCAGTTGCGGCCTGGGACAGCCCAGCCATCCACGCAGCCCAGCTGGCCGCAGCCGCCAACAAGGCGGGTGCAACCCATTCGGCGGTGACTTCGACGGGATGTTTCTTTGCCCAGGCCATGAACCACACCATAGGGCAAATTGCTTGCCAAGCGGTTTAAGCCTCAGGCCATTGCTTCAATCGCCTTGATCAGCGCGTTGGTGAAGGCGGGGACGTCGTCGGGCTTGCGGCTGGTGATGATGTTGCCGTCGGTCACCGCCTCTTCGTCAACGACATCGGCACCTGCGTTCCTGAGGTCGGTTCGGATCGATTTCCAGCTGGTCGCCCTTTTGCCGCGCAACACATCGGCTTCGACCAGCAGCCAGGGGCCGTGGCAGATCGCCGCAACCGGCTTTCCCGTATTGGCGAATTCTCGGATCAAATCGACCGCGTCCTCATGCATGCGCAGCTGGTCCGGATTGCCGACCCCCCCGGGCAGCAGCAATGCGTCGTAATCGGCAGCCGTCGCCTCACTGATAAAAATGTCGGGAGTGATCCGCTTGCCCGGCTCGTCGTGAACCGTGCCCATGATCTCGTCCAGGCTAAGCGACGCAAGCGTCACCTCCGCGCCCCGGTCAAGCAACCGCTCGCGCGGGCCGAAGAGCTCGCTTTCCTCGAACCGATTAGTGGCCATGATCAGCACCTTGGCTTCGCCGATCGGGGGCATGGACTTCTCCTGTTTTAAACCGGCCGCGGAACCGCTTCGCCTCAGCACGCTTATGACTCGACCAACGATGGAAAGCGCCAAAAGGATGCTGCGTCATAGCTCAGACGACGAGCCGGGTTACAGCCGTCAAAAGAAAGGGCGCTCCTGGGCCTATTTCGACGAACATGGCAAGCGGGTAACCGACCGCGCTGCGATCGACCGGCTGAACGCAATCGCGCTTCCTCCGGCCTATACCGACGCATGGTTCTGCAAGGACCCTGACGGCCACCTCCAGGCAACCGGCCGCGACGACCGCGGGCGCAAGCAATATCGCTATCACGAGCAATTTCGTTCGAAGCGCGACAATTCAAAATACGCCGGCTGCCGCGAATTCGGTGAGGCACTGCCACGACTGCGCGCCAGGGTCGAGCGCGATCTCAAGAAACGCAAGCTGGAACGCACCACCGTGATCGCCGCGGTCGTGCGACTTCTCGATCGCGAGCATATCCGCGTAGGCAATGAAGAATATGCACGCGAAAACAAGAGCTTCGGCGCGACAACGCTGCGCGCCCGGCACGTGAAGCGGACAGGCGGCAAGCTCAAGATGCGGTTCGCGGGCAAAAGCGGTGTGATCCACGAAAAGACCATCACCGATCGCAGCCTGCAGCGCGTCGTCAAGAAATGCCAGGACCTGCCAGGGCAAATGCTGTTTCAATATGTGAACGGCGATGGCAATCCTCAGGCGGTCACCTCCGCTGACGTAAATGACTATATCCGCGACGCGACCGGAGGTGATTTCACCGCCAAGCATTTTCGCACCTGGGGCGCCAGCGTCCTCTTCTTCAAGCAAATGCTCGCCAAGGCCGAGGAGAAGCGCCTTAGCCTCAAGACCGCGCTCGAGCCGGTCGCCGAAGCGCTCGGCAACACGCCCGCCATCAGCCGCAAAAGCTACGTCCACCCGATGCTGATTGATGTGCTTCAGGAAGATCCCCGTGATCCGCTTCGCGGCTTCACCCCGCCGCCTGCGCGTCGTCGCTTGTCGAGCGCTGAAACCGCCTTCCTGGCCTTCCTCAAACGGAAGGGACGGAGCCGCAAGCGGGACACCGTGGCTTGAACCTTGCCGCGTCCGCCTTCACAAGCCCGTTCATGAACAAGTTGGACGTGGCCACCGCTCCTCGAGAGTTTGGGAATGTCATCGATTGGCTGCTGGCCAATCTGGACCGGCTGGCGATCGGGGCAATCGTTGCTGCCGCCATCGTCGGCATCATGCTGGTCATGCGCTGGATTGGAAATCGAATCCTCGCAGGCGACACCGAAGTCCTCGGCTGGAAAGGCATAATCGGCCGTGTTCTTTCGAAAACCAGCGTCCTCTTCATGGTCGCGGCGGCGGTCGACATTGTCTGCACCTATACCGACGTTCCGCCCAAGCTCGCGCGCCTCGCCGACATATTCTTCATCATTGCTTCGACCTTGCAGGTGGCGATTTGGGCTCGCGAGGTCATCATCGGCATGATCCGGGCCCGCGTCGGCGACGATCCGGCAAGTTCGACGCTGGGCAATGCGATGGCCATCATTCGCGTGCTGGTCAGCGTGGCCGTATTCGCCATCGCAATCATCGTCATCCTCGACAATCTTGGCGTCAACGTAACCGCGCTGGTGGCTGGCCTCGGCATCGGCGGCATTGCCATCGGCCTTGCCGCCCAAGGCATTTTCTCCGACTTGTTCGCCGCGCTTTCGATCCTCTTCGACAAGCCTTTTCGCCGCGGGGAGACGATCCGCTACGGTTCAGGCACCGATGTCACGATCGGCACGGTCGAGCGCATCGGCCTCAAGACAACCCGCCTGCGCAGCCAGACTGGCGAGCAGGTCATCATGGCCAATACCAAGCTGCTGGAGCAGGAAGTTCGCAACCTGGCCGAAGCAAAGGTCAGGCGCGTCGCGCTGACGTTCAGCCTGACCTACCGGACATCGCCGGAAACGCTCGAACGATTGCCCGCGATAGCCGAAGACGTGATCAAGGCCGTCAAGACCGCGAAGCTTGTACGCTGCATCCCCACGGCATTTGCGCCAAGCTCGATCGATTGTGAGCTGGTCTATGACGACCGCACCATCAACCCCGACACGCTGGCGCATCACAAGGCGGACGTCATCGTCGGCATCGCCCGCGCATTCGTGCGAGAGAAGATCGAGTTCGCTTACCCGACCCAGACCACCTACACCGCCGCGCCGGACGGGACGCTGGTGATGCCCTGGGCTCCGCCAATCGACCGAAAATAGGCTTGCCGTAGCGTCGGCGGCGCGGGCCTTGCCAGCATCGCTCGGCGAGGCCTAGGACATCGGCCGATGCCCATTTCCACGCTCGACGAAATCCGCTCCAAGATCGGCCAGCCGGTCGGTTCCTCCGACTGGATCGAGGTCGGCCAGGACCGCATCAGCCAATTCGCCGACGCGACCGAGGATCACCAGTTCATCCACGTCGATCCCAAGGCCGCGGAGGCGGCCGGTTTGGGCGGGACCATCGCCCATGGCTTCCTGTCGCTGTCGCTGCTCAGCCGCATGGCCGCCGACGTCATGCTGATCCCCGACACCACTAAAATGGCGCTCAATTACGGCCTCGACCGCGTTCGCTTCCTAGCCCCGGTCAAGGCTGGGAAGCGCGTCCGCGGCCATTTCACGCTGGATGGGATCGACGAGAAATCTCCCGGACAGCTGCTCATCCGCCAGACCGTCACGGTCGAGATTGAGGGCGAGGACAAACCCGCCCTCACCGCCCAGTGGCTCGGCCTGATTTTTACCTAGGAGAACCCCCAATGTCCGTCCGCGACGCCGTCATCGTCTCCACCGCCCGCACGCCGATCGGCCGCGCTTACAAGGGCGCGTTCAATGCCACCGCCGGCGCCACCCTCGGCGCGCTTTCGCTCGCACCCGCAATCGAACGCGCGGGGATCGAGGCAGGCGAAATAGACGACGTCGTATGGGGTTGCGTCCTGACCCAGGGCACCCAGGCCGGCAACATCGGCCGCCAGGTCGCGCTCCGCGCCGGATGCCCGGTAACCGTCAGCGCTCAGACTATCGACCGCCAATGCGCGTCGGGCCTCATGGCGATCGCCACCGCCGCCAAGCAGGTCATTATCGATCGCATGGATATCGTCGCCGCCGGCGGCCAGGATTCGATCAGCCTTGTACAGACGCCGGAGATGCGGATCAGCGGAGATCCCTCGCTGATTGCCATGCACAAGGACGTCTACATGCCGATGCTGGGGACCGCCGAGACCGTCGCCCAGCGTTACGGCATCAGCCGCGAGGCGCAGGACGAATATGCGCTCCAGTCGCAGCAGCGCACCGCCGCCGCCCAGGCCGAGGGCCGCCTGTCGGCCGAGATCGTCCCCGTTACGACCAACATGGCCATCAAGGACAAGGAAACCGGCGAGGTCTCGTTCAAGGAAGTGACCATCGACAAGGATGAGGGCAACCGTCCCGACACCACGTTGGAAGGTCTATCCTCGCTCCAGCCGGTGCTGGGCCCGGGCACCAGCATCACTGCCGGCAACGCCAGCCAGCTGAGCGACGGCTCGTCGGCTTGCGTCATCATGGATGCCGCTGCCGCCGAGAAGCGCGGGCTGGAACCGCTCGGCCGCTACATCGGCATGGCGGTCGCTGGCACCGAGCCCGACGAGATGGGCATCGGCCCGGTGTTCGCGATTCCCAAGTTGCTCCAGCGTTTCGGCCTCAAGATGGACGACATCGGCCTGTGGGAATTGAACGAGGCGTTCGCGGTGCAAGTCCTATACTGCCGCGACAAACTCGGCATTCCCAATGACATCTTGAACGTCGATGGCGGCGCCATCTCGATTGGCCACCCCTACGGAATGTCAGGCGCGCGCCTGACCGGCCATACGCTGATCGAAGGCAAGCGCCGGGGCGCCAAATATGTCGTTGCGACGATGTGCATCGGCGGCGGAATGGGCGCGGCGGGCCTGTTTGAGGTGCTCTGAGTCTTGACGGCACCGCAACGATCCTTGCGCGTTAGGGCCGAATGACGCCGGTCGAACTCGTCGCCCTCGCCGCCTCCACCAGCCTGCTGGCTGGCTGGCGGCTTTACTTGGTGACCTTGGTCACTGGACTGGCGATGAAGTTCGGCTGGATCGCCCTTCCCGAGCATCTCCATGCGCTCGACGTGCTCGCCAATCCCTGGGTGTTAGGCATCGCCGCGGTCGGCACTTTCATGGAATTCTTCGCCGACAAGATCGCCTGGGTCGATAGCGCCTGGGATACGGTCCACAGCATTATCCGCCCGCTTGGGGGCGCGCTGCTCAGCCTCGCCATCGTCGATAGCGCCGATCCGGCCTGGCAGGTCGGCAGCTTCCTGCTGGGCGGCGGCGCCGCGCTGGTCGCTCATGCCGGCAAGGCAGGCGCGCGAACGCTGGTAAACGTCAGTCCCGAGCCCTTCTCCAATGTTATCGTCTCTACCGCAGAGGATGTGGCGACCGGCGGCCTCCTGGCCCTGGCCATCGCCAATCCGATTGCTGCGGCGATCATCGCGGTAGGTTTGGTATTGCTGTCTCTCTGGCTCGTAATTTCCGCCCGCCGCGCCTTGCGTCGCCTCATCGATCGTTTGAATCCGCCCCGGATTGGCGTGTGAACCGAGAAACGTCTTCGGCCCGGCACGAGCCACGCTGGACGCTGGTCATGTCGATCGCCGCCTCCTCGCTCAGCTTCATCGACGGATCCATCCTCAACGTCGCCCTTCCCACGATCCGCGCGGGAACCGGCGCCGGTGCCGCCGAGGTACAATGGGTCGTCAATGTTTACACATTGCCGCTCGCGGCGCTGATCCTGCTGGGCGGCGCGCTCGGCGACCACCAGGGGCGCCGGCGCTGGCTGGTAATCGGAACCACCCTGTTTGGCCTTGGCTCCCTGGCCTGCGCCCTCAGCGGGTCGCTCGAACCGCTCCTCGCCGGCCGCGCGCTGCAGGGGATTGGTGCGGGCTTGCTGCTCCCCAACAGCCTGGCGCTGCTCAATGGTGCCTATGATGGCGAGGCCCGCGGCCGTGCCATCGGGACGTGGGCAGCGTCGGGAGCGATCGCGGCGGCAATCGCCCCGATGATCGGCGGCTGGCTGGTCCAGAATGTCGGCTGGCCGAGCATTTTCTACATCAACCTGCCCTTTGTCGCCGCCGCGATATTTATCGCGCAGACAAAGGTTGGGGAGGTCAAGGAGCCTGAAAAGGCAAGGCTCGATTTGATTGGAGCTTTGCTCGCGACCCTCGGGCTAGGCGCCGCCACCTACGGCCTGACTTTATGGTCGCAGACATTTTCGCTCACACCGGCCGCGTCGGTCGGATTGGCCGCCGGAGCCGTCCTGTTGCTCATATTCCTGCTTTGGGAACGGCGCCTTGGCCTGAAGGCGATGGTTCCGCTGTCATTGTTCGACAATCGCTGCTTCTCGGCGCTCAACCTGCTGACCTTCCTGCTCTACGGGGCATTCGGCGGCGCCATGCTGCTCATTCCCTATGTGCTGATCGAGGCCGGCGGCTATTCGCCGATCCAGGCCGGCCTGTCGCTCCTTCCACTCTCGATCCTGCTCGGCCTTGCGTCACCCATCATGGGCAAGCTCGCGGTGCGGGTCGGGCCGAAGCTGCCCTTGACCCTCGGCCCGATCATCGTCGGCGCCGGCCTGATCCTCGCCACGCGGATTGCGTCGGACCAGGCCTATTGGACCAACGCCTTCCCGGCGATCCTCGTCATGTCGATCGGAATGACCCTGGCGGTGGCGCCGCTGACCAGCACCGTCCTGGCCGCGGTCGACAAGCACCAGACGGGAATGGCATCAGGCTTCAACAGCGCGGTGGCGCGGCTTGGCGGATTGATCGTGGTCGCGCTACTTGGCGCGGTCCTGGCCGGTACTGGCGACGCCTTGTTAGCGCCATTTGCCAAAGCACTGATCGCAATGGGCATTATCGCCGCGCTCGGTGGACTTTGCGCCCTGTTCGGCCTGCGCGGTCAATGGATTCGAAACCCCGAGCCATTGAGCTGATTGAACTGTCTGCCTCGACGCGGGTTTGAACCGGCAATCAGGAGGTTTCGCTTATGCCCGAATCCGCAACCCCGCTGGCCCAGCGCATTGCCCGGGTGCTCGCCGGATCGCAGCTTAGCAGCAATGCCGAGGGCAGCGATCCCTCAGCCGGCAGCAAGGTCGACGCGGCCTGGCCGGAGCATATGAACCAGGCGTTGGCCGTGCTGCACACCATGCGCGAACCGGACGAGAAAATGGCCGCCGCAGGGGATACCGAGACCTGGCGGAAGATGGTCAAAGTGGCGATCCGGCAAGCCGAATAGCAGCAGCGCAAGCGCTACCGCGACTCCCGTATATTTTGTGATAAATAACCACCTCGACTCAGTGGGAGGTGGCAATGAATCGCGTAGATCGCGCAGCATTGGCCCTGGCGTCGACCACATTGTTTGGCGCCTCGGCCCCTCTGGAATTTTCTTCTCAAACGCTATCAATGCTGGATCCGTCGGCGGCCTTTACGGCGCTTTGCGGCGGAGGCGGCAGTCCCTCGATGCGGGGCAAGCTGGCCATGTCAGCGGCAATCGTCCAGGCGATGGCTCAATCTCCAGCGGGCATCCGGCTCTACGACGGGTTGGGCAAGGTCCACTTCCCGATCACGACGGCCAGCCCAGAGGCCCAGCGCTATTTCGACCAGGGGATGGCGTTCGCTTATGGCTTCAACCACGCCGCCGCGATCGCCTCCTTCCGGGAGGCTCAGCGGCTCGATCCCTCCTGCGCCATGTGCTGGTGGGGCGAATCCCTCGCCTATGGCCCCAACATCAATGCACCGCTGACGCCCGACGCCAATGAGTTGGCATTGAAAGCGATTGCCCGGGCGCAGCAATTGTCGACCAGCGTAACGCCGCCGGAGCGGGCGCTGATCATGGCCCTGACCAAGCGCTATTCGGCAGATCCCAATGCGAAACGGACCGATCTCGACGGCGCCTATGCCGACGCGATGCTGACCATTGCGCGCTATTATCCGCAGCATGACGACATAGCATTGTTGGCCGCGGAATCGGCGATGGACACATTGCCTTGGGACTATTGGGAACCAGACAAGCAAAGCGCCAAGCCGCGGCTCGGTGAGGCTATTCGCCTGGTCGAGATGGTCATGGCACGCAACCCGGACCACCCGCAGGGCGCGCACCTCTATATCCACCTGATGGAAAATGGTCCGGACCCGAAGCGCGCCGAAGCGGCGGCCGACCGGCTGTCGAGGCCGCTTGCCGGCGACGCCGGGCACCTCGTCCACATGCCGGCGCACATCTACTACCGGCTGGGCCGGTGGAAGGATTCCATCCGCGTCAACATCGACGCCGCCCATCAGGACGAGGCCTATATCAAGGAATCCGGGGACAAAGGTTTCGTCCGCTACGGATATTATCCGCATAACGTCCATTTCATCGTGACGTCCGCCCAAATGGGCGGCGACCTGCCGACCGCGATCAGCGAAGCGAAGCGGCTTGCATCCATCGTCGATGCCGGCACCGCGGCGCAGCTTGCCTGGGTGCAGGCGATCAATGCCGCGCCATATTTCGCGACGCTGCAATTCGCCTCACCGGCGGAAGTGCTTGCAATGCCGGAACCCGATCCGCGCCTCGTATACGTCCAGGGAATCCGCCATTATGTTCGCGCGGTTGCCTACGCCGAACAGAACAACCGGCGCGGCTTCGACAGGGAACTGGCCGATCTCAAGCGCCTGCAAGGCTCCGAATTGCTAAAGCCGATGGTCGACCAGGGCATGCCGGCGCCCGACCTCCTGGCGCTGGCGGAACATGTCGCACTGGGCAAGCAGGCCTCGTTCCGTGGCCGCCACTTGCAGGCCGCCGATCACTTCCGTGCGGCGCTCGCGATAGAGAACGGCATTCCCTACATGGAACCGCCCTGGTGGTATTATCCTGTCAACCAGTCGCTGGGCGCAGCCCTCTACCGCGCCGGAAAATATGAGGAGGCGCGCCAAGCCTTCACCGCCGCGCTTGCCAAATATCCGGGTAACGGCTGGGCGCTCTACGGGCTGGCGATGGCCGAACGGGCGCAGGGCCGCCCGGCCCAGGCAGCGGCGGCCAGGGCAGCGCTGGGCCGCGCCTGGCTGGGCGACTATCGCTGGCTGAAGATGGAGCGAATTTAAGGCTAGAAAGCGAGCAGGAAGTCGGTGAACCGGTACCAGGCGTCGCTATAGCCGACCACCAGCCGCAACACTTGTACCGCAATCGTCACGCCAAAACCCCACCAATAGGCCGGATGGACTCGGCCTTGGCTGCGCCAATCGTGAACCATGGCCGCGACGATCAATAGTACGACCAGGGAAACCGGAACCATCGTCCGTTCGATCGGCAAAGGCGGCGCGAGCCCCGGCCGAAGCCCTGGTCCTCCACCGGTCGCGGCGAGGAAGAAAAAGCGCGCTACGGCCGCTTGCAGCAAGGCGGTGGTGGCCAGCAGCATCTGCCGCTTGTGCCATTCCGGCCGCTTGAGATTGACCACCGCCGCAGCGACAAATCCCGCAAACAGCAGCACCGCCGTAACCGGTACAATAGTGAAAGCGCGCGCCCCGTCGCCATACCCTAGATCAAGCCTCGCCTGGAGGCCCTCGATGGTAACCGCTAGGCCGGTGAACAGCATCGCCGTCGCAAGCGAAATGCCGAGCAGTCCCCACGCCCGGTGCTTTTTGATCTTGCCGTTGGCGACCAGTAAAGCCTGCGACAGGAAGAACACGGTCCAAAGCGAAAACAGCAAGCCGTGGAGGTGCATCATCGGCGAGCCGGTGAATGTACCTTGGGCAATCTGCAGCCAGTAAGTCTCGAAGAAGCCGCCGAAAGCGATGGCCACGAAGATCGCCGCCATCGTCACGTAGAATTTGCCGACCATCGGTCGCCGGCGCGGGGCTTCAATCGTTGCCATGGCACTGTTCCCCTGCCGGCGTCACGCCGACGGGATTAGCTTAGCGAAGAACGGCTGAAGACTCTAGGCAGCGCTCAGCGGTTCGCTGCGATGTACCGATCGATCACCGTTTCGAGCAGGGTCATCGGAACGCTCCCGCCAAGGACAACGGCGTCGTCGAATTTGCGGAGGTCATATTTTGGTCCAAGCGCCGCCTTGGCCTTGTCGCGCAGCCGGACGATTTCGAGATGGCCGACCTTGTAGCCGCATGCCTGTCCGGGCATCGAGCAATAGCGGTCAACCTCCCCAGTGACAGAGTTGCGATCATCCCCATTGGTCGAAACGAACCAGTCGATTGCCCGATCACGGGTCCAACGCTTGGCGTGAAGCCCCGTATCGACCACCAGGCGGCAGGCGCGGAAGCTCGACGACTGCAGGTAGCCAAGCTGGCCCATCGGATCGTCGGCGTAGACACCGAGCTCGTCCGCCAGCTGCTCGGCGTAGAGCGCCCAGCCCTCGCTATAGGCATTAAACGCCAGCATCGACCGGATAAGCGCCATGCGGTTGGCATATTCGCCCTGCCAGACGTGGCCCGGAATGCCTTCGTGATAGGTCAGCGTCGGCAGCGAGAAGCGCGGCCATTCCGCCGTGTCGCGGAGGTTGATGTAATATTGGCCCGGCACCTTGCCGTCGATCGATCCGGCCGAAGCATAGCCGCCAGGAGCGCCGGCCTCGATCTCCGGCGGCACGCGCTTGATAATGAGCTTGCCCGGGACCAGCGTTGCAAAAGCTTGCGGCAGGCGACCTCTGACATCCGCGACCCGATCGTTCAAATAGGCCAGCAACTGCTCACGCCCCGCCGCCGTGTTCGGATAAAGCTGGCTCGGGTCCTTGCCGAGCGCCGCCATCCTCTCGCCAACGGTTCCGCCGGTCATGCCCTGCTTGGCCATGATCGTTTCCATCCGCGTCTGGATCGCCTTGACCTGCTCCAGGCCGAGCTGGTGGATGTCGTCGGGGCTTCGATTGGTGGTCGTTCCGGCTTTCAGCGCCCAGGCATAATAGGCGTCTCCATCGGGCAGGTGCCACGCGCCCGCATCGGACTTGGCGACCGCCCGGTGGCGCTTCAGCTCGTCGGCCTGCCGATGCAGCGCCGGAAGCACACCTGTCGTAACCGTTTGCCGAACCCGCTCGACGATCTTCGGATCGAGCCCTGCCTTGGCCACCGACTTGGAAATGGAAGAAACCAGGGTCGTCTCATCCGGCTTTTGCGCCGCACCGCCGCTGATGACCGCAATTGCCTTGTCGAGCACGAAATCGGGCGCAACCACACCGATACCGCGATCATGGGCCATTCGATCGGTTTCGCCATCGAGCGCTTTGACATAGCCCTCGACCCGATCGGCATAAGCCTCGGCATCCGCTGTAGTCGCGACCGTGTGCCGGCTGCTCAGGAAATCCGGAATCTCGATGAAGGCGCCGGCCAGCTGGTTCACCACATAGGGTGTGTTGCGATAGCCGATGTTGGGATCGAGGTTGACGACGTCGCCATAGGGAAAGCGATAACCCTCGTCGGTGATCTCATGCGCAGAAAGCGCGACCGCCGCATCCAGGTTGGCGGGGACGCCAAGGTCGGAAAGGTCGAGTGACTTGAGCTGGGAAAGCCGCGCCCGCGCCGCCTCGGCCAATGCCGCCCGCCCCTCTGCCGTGCGGTCGGTAAGGCGATGGGCAAGTGGCTCGCGGGCGCCGGTCGCGATGCCGAGGATGGTGGCATTCTCGGGATATTCGGCGAGCATCTGCTCCGCCATGTCGGACAGTTGCTTGGGAAGCTCCGCGCCGGGCTTTACCTGCTGGTTGCCAACCTTGCAGCCACCAAGAAGACCTGCAGCGGCAACGCCGCCCAAAAATTCACGCCGTGCCAGTTGCAACATCAGGCCGCTCTCCCTCATTTTTTAAAGCGCGCTTATCGTCGGCGCGCGCGATTTCAAGCGGCGTCAGTCGTTCGCCGCGATGAATTTCTCGACTACCGGCGCAATTTTCTCGCGCCATTTGCGGCCGTTGAAGATGCCGTAATGGCCGACGTCCTTGGCCAGATGATATTGTTTCTTGGCCGCTGGCAACTTGGTCGCCAGGTCCAGCGCGGCGCGGGTCTGGCCAATGCCCGAAATATCGTCACGCTCGCCTTCGATCGCCAGCAGGGCCGTATTCTTGATCGCCGCCGGGTCGACCCGCTTCCCGCGATGCTTGAATTCGCCCTTGGGCAGCAAATGGCGCTGGAAGACAACGTCGACGGTCTGGAGGTAAAATTCCGACGTCATGTCGCACACCGACAGATATTCGTCGTAAAATGATCGGGTTGCATCGGCGCTCTCATCGTCGCCGACGACGAGATGCTTGAACATCTCCCAATGGCTGACGAGGTGCGATCCAAGGTTCATGGTCATGAACCCGGCCAGTTGCAAAAACCCCGGATAAACCTTGCGGCCTGATCCGGGGTAAATCATCGGTACGGTGGCGATCACGTTGCGTTGAAACCATGCGTGTGGGCGCTCGGTCGCCAGCGTGTTAACGGCGGTCGGCGCGCGTCGCGTGTCGATCGGCCCGCCCATCATCGTCAGCGTCTTCGGGGTCGCCGGATGCTTGTCGGCGTTCATGATCGCGGTCGCGGCATATGCCGGCACCGACGGCTGGCACACCGCAAGCACATGCGGCCGCTTGCCAGTCCGCTTTAGGACCGCTTCGCTGAACTCGATCAGATAATCGATATAATCGTCGAGGTCGAAGCTGCCCTCGTCCATCGGCACCAGCTTGGCATCACGCCAGTCGGTGATGAACACGTCATGCTTCGGCAGCATCCGCTGCACCGTGCCGCGCAGGAGCGTCGCATAGTGACCCGACATCGGCGCGACGATCAGCAGGGGCTCACCTGGCTCCGCCCCTACTTTGCGGAAATGCTTCAATTGCCCGAACGGCTTCCTCAGCGCGATATCCTCGTCGACCGCGACCTGCTTCTTCCCGACCAGCACTTCCTCGATGCCGAATTCGGGCTTGCCGCGCGGTGCCGATGCATGGGCAAAAACTTCAAGGCCCGCTGCAACCAGCGGGCCCATCGATGCATAGCCGAACGGATTGCTCGGGTTGCTGAGCCATCCGGCGCCGAGGCCCGCTAGCTTGCTCGCGCTGGTCAGCAGCGAACGCTGCACCTCATAGGCGTCGTAAAGCATCAAAGATCCTTGAGATGTGGAGCACGTGGAAAGGGAATGTGGAACCGCTTTCCCGCAACGGCAAGTAAATTGCTGCGCCGCACCCGCGGCGTCGCGGCAATTGAGGCAAAGCGGACACACTGCTAGGTCGCGTACCCATGGCCAGCGTCCCCGACGATAAGCAGAAGAAGAGCCTCTCCAACCTCGGCATGGTATGGAGCTTCGCGCGCCGCTATCCCGGCCACCTCGCCATCGCTGCGGTGGCGCTACTGGTCGCCGCGGCCGCCACGACCGGCGTGCCCTATGCCTTCAAGCTGATCATCGACCGCGGCTTTTCCGGCGGCGGCGATATCTCCCGCTGGTTCGAATATCTGCTCATGCTGGTGGTGGTGATGGCGCTTGCGACCGCCGTCCGCTTCTATTTCGTCAGCTGGATTGGGGAGCGGGTCGTCGCCGACATTCGCCTCGCCGTGCACCGCAATCTCCTCCGCCTCGCCCCGGGCTTTTTCGAGGAAAATCGCCCGGCGGAGATCACCAGTCGCATGACCGTCGACACGACTATCATCGAACAGGTGGTCGGAACGACCATTTCGGTCGCGCTACGTAACGTCGTACTTGGCATCGCGTGTACGGTCATCCTGTTCGTGCTTGCACCGAAACTTGCCGCATACCTGCTACTCGGCATTCCGCTGGTTGTGGTTCCGATCACGTTCATCGGCCGCCGGGTTCGCGCCATCTCCAAAAAGAGCCAGGACCGCATCGCCGATGTTGGCACCGTCACCAGCGAGGTGCTCGGCGCAATGAAGATCGTCCAGGCGTTCGGCCAGCAGGGCCGGGAGACCGAGCGATTCGCCCAGGCGACCGAGACCGTGTTCTCGGTGGCCAAACGCCGAATCCTCCTTCGCGCCTTGATGTCGGCGATTGTCATCGCCCTGATGTTCTCGGCGATCACCCTGGTCATCTGGCAGGGCGCGATCGACGTGCGCGCTGGTGTGATTACCGGCGGCACCATTGCCGCGTTCGTACTCTACGGCGGCCTGCTCGCCGGCGCGTTCGGTGCCCTCTCCGAAGTCTATGGCGACCTGCTTCGCGCCGCGGGAGCGTCGGAACGGCTCAACCAGCTGCTCTCGGCCAAGCCTGAAATCCGCGCTCCCGAAAACCCTGTCCCCCTCCCCAATCCGGCCGAGGGCCGGCTGGTCTTCGATCAGGTGACGTTCCATTACCCGACCCGCCCCGAAACATCGGCGCTCGACGGATTCAGTCTTGCAGTAAGGCCGAAGGAGCGACTTGCCGTTGTCGGCCCGTCGGGAGCCGGCAAGACCACCATTTTCCAGCTTGCCCAGCGCTTCTATGACCCTGAGAGCGGCCGAGTGATGCTTGACGGCGTCGACTTGAAAGACGCCGACCCGGCCGACGTCCGCCAGCGCATCGCCATGGTTCCGCAGGACGTCGTCATCTTCGCCTCCTCGGCCCGCGACAACCTCCGCTACGGCAATTGGGAAGCAACCGAGGACGAGATCTGGGAGGCCGCCCGCGACGCCAACGCGGAAGCCTTCCTGCGCGCGCTTCCGCAAGGCCTCGATACTTTCATGGGCGAAGGCGGCGCGCGCCTGTCCGGCGGCCAGCGGCAGCGCATTGCAATTGCCCGCGCCCTGCTTCGCCGCAACGCGCCACTGCTGCTGCTCGACGAGGCCACCTCTGCCCTAGACGCTGAAAGCGAGCGGTTGGTTCAGGAAGCGCTCGACCGGTTGATGGGCGACCGCACCACCATCGTCATTGCTCATCGCCTCGCCACCGTCCGCGCCGCCGACCGGATCATCGTCATGGACCATGGCCGGATTGTCGAGGAAGGCGACCACGGTACCCTCACCGCCCAGGGCGGCCTATACGCCCGCCTGGCCCGCCTCCAGTTCGACGGGCTGGCGGCATAGGATTCGCTGCCTTTGCAGCTCCTAAACGAGCTTAAATTTTCTAGCGACGAATAGTGGCCCAAACACCGAAATTGCGATTCCGGTGAGCGAGCAGAAGGCCAACCACATTGCCATTGCCGTACCGCCCGCTTCGTACATCCCGTAAAGCACCGGGCCAGCGAGAATGAGCCCGCGAACCTCGTTCGCCACAAGAGCAGCAAAGCCGGCCTTCACCAGCAGTCGAATGATGTTCCGCGGTTGGGTGCGCATTCGCCCTTCATCGCACGCAGGCAGTTAAGAAGCGGTTGATCGCACCGCATTTCCGGGCATTGGCTCAATGAGGTTCGGGAGGTGGCAAACGGCCGCTGCCGGCCCTATGGCATTGGCATGCGCAGCACAAAGGCCGGATCGACGTCCTCACCGAGGCGAAGGACAAATATTCCGGCCATCTTGATGTTTGCCAATCTGGCCGGAGGAGCATTGGCGCAAACCGGCCAAACCGCGAGCGACTATGCCATCGACGCCAGAGCGCTCGAACCGCTGATCGCCGCGAACTATGCTTATCTCGACCATCTGCCGAATGGCAGCGTTCCTTCATCGCCGAAACTGATCGCCGAGCGGGATGCGGTGCACGACCGGGATTCCCTGCTTCATTATGCCGAAGACATGATGGCTTCGCTTGCGGATCATCATGCGATCACCGGTAGCTCGTTTGGGGACAGCTGGGCGGTCGTGCCTACCTATAGCGACCTTTGGATCGTCATGGATTCGCAGGGATATGTTGTCGATGCGGTGCGGGAGAATAGTCCGGCGTCCGCCGCGGGGATCAGGCCAGGCGATCATTTGACGAAGATCGGCACTCAACCGGTCGCAGAAGCCGTTGCCCAATTCTGGTCGGCTCTCGGATTGGAGCAAACTCCCGAGCGATCCGCCTTTGCCGCCCGGGTGCTTGCTGCCGGCCGGCGTGATCGACAGCGCCAGCTTGTGTTCGATGGAGTGGGAGGCCGCCGGGCCGTCACGCTCGACAATCTCTATGTAAAGTCTGCGGACATGCCGCCGCTGACGGTTCTTCGGAATGGCCGTGGCGATACGGAGATACGGCTCAACAATTCCCTCGGGGAGAATGGTACGATCGCGGCATTCGATGCGGCGATGTCTGCGATCCCTACTGGGAGCCGTCTGATCCTTGACCTGAGCGACACGCCGAGCGGCGGAAACACAACCGTTGCTCGGGCAATAATGGGTTGGTTCGTCGACCGGCCGGTGTCGTATCAAATTCATCAGCTGCCAGCCGAGGAACGCGAGACCGGCATTCCGCGTCAATGGATCGAGCAAGTCCTGCCGCGCCCTGGAAAATATTACCGAGGTCCCGTCGAGATCAAGGTGGGTCGGTGGACTGGCAGTATGGGTGAAGGCCTTGCCATCGGCCTGCAGGCAATCGGCAAGCCGCTCTGCGGCGGCGGCATGGCGGGGCTGAAAGGTGCGGTTTACGACTTTCCACTGCCCGCTACCGGAATGGTGGTGAAGTTTCCTGCCGAGCGTCTTTACACCGTCTCGGGAACGCCGCGTGAAGCGGTCGTGCCACGCGCTTGTCAGCCGCACTGAACCTCTGAGGTAGCCTTAGCCCAGAGGATTCAACGCGGCTGGGGACAGCAATCCGGATCGATCAGAAGCTCTGGTTCAGCGCTTTCACGCTCGTCGGCGATGGTGAAAATGGGCAGCATCAGGTGAACGATGGGCCCGATGGCAATTGCATATAGCGCCGTCCCGAGACCCAGCGTGCCGCCCATTACCCAGCCCGTCGCGATCACGACCAGCTCGATGCACGTGCGCACGAACCGTACCGACCGCCCGGTGCGCTTGACCAGTCCGGTCATCAGCCCGTCACGCGGACCGGGGCCCAGGCCGGCGCCGATATAGGCTCCCCCGGCCACGCCATTCAGGAAGACGCCGGCGAACAGCATCGCCCAGGCCATTGTCAGGGAACCCGCCGGCGGGATCAGCCACAGGCTGATGTCGGTCCAGATACCGATCAGGAAGACGTTGCTGATTGTACCGATGCCGGGCCGCTGCCGAAGCGGAATCCACAACAATAGCACCGCCGCGCCAATGATGATGATGATCGTGCCAAGCCCAAGGCCTGTGCGGGCCGATAGGCCCTGGTGAAACACGTCCCACGGGTTAACGCCAAGGTCGGACCTGACCATCAGGCCGACCGAAAGACCGTATAGCGCGAGGCCGAGGAAAAGCTGGATCAATCGACGAGTCATGCCTATAGGATCGTTACAAGTGGCATTGATTAATATAGCCACTTTCGTGAAGGTGGCCTGATGACCATGCGGAAGATCGGAGCGGCGTCGCTACAACGGCTGATGGGCGGCTGGCGGGCGGATGCGGCCCGGGTGCCGACCTACCGGCAAATTGAACAGGCGCTGCGGCTGCTCATTCTCGACGGCCGGCTGCCTGTGGGAATCCGCCTCCCCGGGGAGCGCCTGCTGGCGCCGGAGCTGGGTGTCAGTCGAACGACCGTGACTGCCGCCTACTCCGGGCTTCGTTCACAGGGCTTCATTGCCAGCCGGCACGGGTCCGGCAGCGTGACCAGGCTTCCGCGCGGGGCGGCGCCAGACCCGGCGGGCGCCCTTGATGAGACAGATATCGACTTTTCGATCGCCGCCATGCCGGCACCCAAGGAAGTGCACGCCGCCTATGCCCAGGCGCTGGAAGAGCTGCCCCGACACCTTCCCGGAATCGGCTATGAACCGGCCGGCATTCCCAGCCTCCGTTCGGCGATCGCAGAGCGTTACACCTGGCGTGGCGTGCCCACTTCGGCGGACGAAATATTGGTGACCCAGGGCGCGCAGCACGGACTGGTGCTGGTATTGAGCCTGCTCGCCCGCCCGGGCGACCCGATCGTGGTCGATCACCCCACCTATTCCAAGGCGCTCGAGGCCATCCGCGGCGCATCCTGCCAGCCCATTCCCGTCCAATTGCCCGCCGCGGGTTGGGACCTGGACCAGTTGCGGGCGACGATCGTGCAAACCGGGGCGCGGCTAGCCTATCTGCTGCCCGATTTTCACAATCCGACCGGCCGTTTGATGGGTTTCGACTGCCGGTCTCGGGCTGCAGCTATTGCCGCGAAGACAGGCTGCCACTTGATCGTCGACGAAACCATGTGCGACCTTTGGCTCGACCAGCCACCGCCACCGCCGCTCGCCTCCTTCGATCGGGCCGCCAAGGTCATTTCCATCGGGTCGATGGGCAAAAGCTTTTGGGGTGGCCTTCGTATGGGCTGGATCAGGGCGGACCGCGAATTGATTGCCGCCCTCAACGTTGTCCGCTCGGCAGTGGATATGGGTAGCCCGATCGTTGAGCAGCTCGCTGCAGCCATTCTGCTTCGCGACCCGGAGCCGACGCTGGGGGAGCGGCGGCAGGCGATCCGCGGACAACGCGATTATCTGCTCGATCTTGTTGCGGAACGCCTGCCTGAATGGCGATTTCAGCGTCCTTCGGGCGGATTATCGGCCTGGGCGGAACTCCCACGCCCAGTCAGCACCGCGCTGGCGGCGGCGACGCACAGCCTCGGCGTTCGAATTGCAGCAGGCAATCGCTTCGGAGTGGACGGCGCGTTCGAACGATTTGTCCGCCTGCCCTATGCGCTGCCCACCGACCGGCTGCTCCAGGTCGTCGAGCGGTTGGAGCAGGCTTGGGGTCAGGTCACGACACCGGGCGCGAGGCGGCTGGCCCCGGCAATGGCCGAGCTTACGGAGGGCATTTGAGGAGCAATTACGGCGCGGGCGCGATCGCCGGGAATCAATAAACCGACGTTCGCCCACACGCTGTAACCTTTGGGCCGGTCATTTCGAACTATCCTGCATGATGGCCCTTGCAACGTCGCGAGCCGACTGACCATGTTAACTGATAGCGGAAGTGATGCCGATGAAAGCCCAATCGAACCGCCGCGCCTTTCTTGGCCTGTCGGGTGCAGCGACTGCCGCCGCGATTTGCGTCCTGGCCAGCGGACGTACCGCTGCTGCGGATTTTGAAGTCCGGCGCAGCTCGGACGACTGGCTTCGCCGGCTTGGACCGGCACGCTACCAGATCCTGCGCGAGGCGGGCACCGAACGTCCGTTCACCAGCCCTCTGCTCAAGGAACATCGCAAGGGTATCTTCGCCTGCGCTGGCTGCGACCTGCCGCTGTTCAGTTCGGTCGCCAAATATGACAGCGGCACCGGCTGGCCCAGCTTCAATAAGGCATTGCCCAACTCGATCAAATATCGCCGCGACCTGACGCTCGGAATGGTCCGGACCGAGGAACATTGCCGCCGCTGCGGCGGGCATCTTGGCCATGTGTTTGACGACGGACCGCCGCCCACCGGCAAGCGGCATTGCATCAACGGCCTTTCCTTAACGTTCAAGCCCGCCTGATGCTGCTTTTCCTCCTCGCCTATCTTGGCGGCATTCTCACCATATTATCGCCTTGCATCCTGCCGGTGCTGCCGTTCGTCTTTGCCCGCGCGGATCGCCCCTTCCTCAGGAACGGCCTGCCCCTTCTCGCCGGAATGGCGATTACTTTCGCCGGTGTCGCTACGCTGGCCGCGGTCGGAGGTGGCTGGGCGGTCGCAGCCAATAGTGCGGGCCGTTGGATCGCTATCGTCCTGCTCGCCGGCTTCGCCCTGCTGCTGATCTTTCCGCAAATGGCGGAACGCGCCATGCGCCCGTTGGTCGGCCTTGGGGAGCGATTGTCGACCAAGGGTAATGAGGACCGGATCGGCGGAGCCTTACTGCTCGGCGTCGCAACCGGCCTGCTGTGGGCGCCCTGCGCGGGACCCATTCTCGGCATCATCTTGACCGGTGCAGCCTTGTCGGGAGCCAGCGCCGCCACTGCCGGCCTGCTTCTCGCCTATGCGCTTGGCGCCGCGACCAGCCTTGCCCTTGCCCTGCTGGTCGGCGGCAGGATGTTCGCGGCCATGAAGAGGTCGATCGGTGCCGGCGAGGGCGTGCGCAAGGTGCTGGGCGTGCTCATCCTCATCGGCGTCGCAACCATCGCACTTGGCCTCGACACCCGCGTCCTGGCCCGCCTGTCGACCGCACAGACGTTCGGTTTCGAACATCGCATCGCCCAATTGCTCGGCATGCAGGAGGAAGAGCTCGGCACGAAAACCGGGGGCATGTTGCCTGTCGAAGGACCGTTACCGTCGCTTGACGGCGCGGTCCTGTGGATCAACTCGCCGCCGCTGACCCGCGAGCAGCTGCGCGGCAAGGTCGTGCTAATCGATTTCTGGACCTACAGCTGCATCAATTGCATCCGCTCCATTCCTTACACCAAGGCTTGGTCGGCGCGGTACAAGGACCAGGGGCTGGTGGTGATCGGCGTGCATGCGCCCGAATTCGCGTTCGAGCGGGATGCTGTCAACGTCCGCAAGGCCGTACGCGACTTCGGCATCCGCTACCCGGTCGCGCTAGACAACAACCTCGCCATCTGGCGCGCTTTCGACAACCGCTATTGGCCCGCCCATTACCTCGTCGATGCGCAAGGGCGGATCCGTTATCATCATTTCGGCGAGGGCCATACCGACGAAACGGAACAGGCGATCCGCGCGCTGCTGGCCGAAAAGGGAGCCAAGCTCGGCGCTACTGCCCGCGTCGCCGCGTCGGGTGCCGGCGCCGCTGCCGATTTCGCGTCGATCCGGAGCCCCGAAACCTATGTTGGCAGCAGCCGCGGGCGGTCGTTCGCCTCCCCTGGCGGACTGCGTGCCGGCGTCAACGACTATCGCTTGCCGCCCTCATTCAAGCTCAATGATTGGGCCTTCGACGGCCGCTGGAAGGTCGAGCCCCAACGGTCGATCGTCCAAAGTGCAGGCGGAAAGATCGCCTTCCAGTTCCGCGCGCGTGACCTCCACCTCGTGCTCGGCAGCTCAACCGGAAGACCTGTCCGCTTCCGCGTACTGCTCGATGGCAAGGCGCCGGGAAGTGACCACGGCATGGACATTGACGCCACCGGCTTCGGCCAGGTTTCCGAACAACGCCTCTACCAACTCGTCCGCCAAAAAAATGCCGCACAGGAACGGCTTTTCACGATCGAGTTCCTCGAACCCGGCGCCGAGGCCTACGCGTTCACGTTCGGCTAGCGCAGCAACATCACGGTCATGGCAACCAATAGGAGCCACTGCCCGATCATGATGGCTGCGTTCCCGAACCCCACCGCCAGCGACCCCTTTGCCTCGACTGCGAACCACCGTGCTTCCACCACGAGCAGCCAGAGCAGCGAGAGCGCCAACAGCGAAAAATAGACGGCGACGGGCAATGAAAAGCGCTCTGCGGCGAAAAGCGACGCTACGTCCCACATCAGTGCGAATAGACCCGTGACATAGCATTGGGCATAAAAAGGCGCCCTCAACGACTCCTTTCCAAGCTTGATTCCACGCAGCCTGAGCAGCCTGACGGCAGCCGCCAGCGGCAGTACGGCAAATGTCAGGATTCTGAAGATGATGAGGGCGGTATCGCTGCTGATCAGTCCGCTGAAGCCCTGGGTGTTGGTCACTATTTCACTTTCGCCGACCGTCACCAGCTCGACCGAATGCACCAGGATCAGCGTAAGGAGCAGGAATATTGGCGGCGACACCAGCTCGTCGAACAGCGCCTTTCCGGGCTCCAGCGCGTCTTTTTCCGCAAGCTTCAGCGTTGCAATGGGCGAACGAATGATCCGCCACAACGTAATCGGATAGAAGACCAGCTAGCTCACCACCTCGTAGAGAAGTTCGTCCAGCGACTGGAGCAGCTTGAAGAAGTCCATGATTCCGGCCCCCGTTTGGGGGCCAATGTGCCCAGCCCCACCATCAAGGCAATCAGGGGAAACCCTTCTTAGGCTGCCAGTTCGAAGGCGCCGGGCTCCCGGTCGCAGGCCTCGCGCCACTGCTGCCGTCGCCGCTCCTGCAACATATGCTGAAGCGCATAGAAATGCTGTGCTGGATTGGCTCGGAAGGACGGAGGCAGCGTGGTTTCGTTACGGAGTTGCCGCTCGACCCGCGCCCAGCCACGCCGCTTGTCTCGGCACATATGTCGCGACAGGACCTTCGCACCTACTAGCCGTCGCGCCGCACGCCCCAGGGCGGTCGCGCTGACCGCCGTCCACGCATCTTCAATCGACTGCATGTCGACCGTGGCAGCTGCAAACCGCTCGCTCTCCTCGGCAAGCGCGCACTCTTCCTCGACCGAAAGATATTCTCCCGCCCGCCTGGCCGAATGGCAACGATCGAGCAGTGCCAGCAGCCCCGGCGGAATATTCGTTTCGGCTTCGCACCGCAACGCTGCTGTGGCGCTTAGCCTGTAGGCGCGATAGGCCGCTTCGGTGCGCGACCGCGCGGCTTCCCCCAGCGCTTCGGCCAGCAGGTTGAGCCCCGCCCGCGCTTCGTCGCGCCCCTTGGTCATCCAGCCCCATCGCTCGATCCGTTTACCCAGCGCCTCCAGGCCAGCGGCAATTCGCAAACCCTGGCGGGCTTCCCCAAGCGCCCAGCCATGACTTCCGCGGGCATGGTCATAAAGGTGATGGAGCACCACGGTCCGCTGCCCATGGTCGCGCGCACGTCCGGCAAGCGCCGCGGCGTCCGCCTCCAACTGCTCGATCAGCCCGTGCTGGTGCGCTGCTATAATGTCCATAAGTCTCGCACTAGCCGCCGACCGGTTGAAAAGCGGTTACCCCGCCACTGCTTCAGAAGCAGTTTTCCCGACGTTTCTGCTGCAACGAAAAGGGCGGCCCCTTTCGGGACCGCCCAAATCTCGTTCAAGGCAGATTTGCCTTAGAAGACCGTCATATAGGCTTCGTTACCGACGAATCCCATTTTGCTGACCTTCGCTTGCTTCGTCACCGCAAGCACCTGGTCAACAACCAGGTAGCGCGCGTTGGGATCGGGCTGCAGGTGGAGCTCGGGAATCGGGTCCATCTGCTGCGTCACGTCCAGATACTGGCGCAACTGCGTCAGATTGACTGGCGTTCCGTTCCACAGCACCGCGCCTTCCGGCGTGACCACGACCTTGTTCTTGACTGGATCGATCGGCGGCGGCGGTTGGTCGCTTTGATCCTGCGGCAAGTCCAGCTTCACGGCATGGGTCTGCGGCGGGATGGTAATGATCAGCATGATGATAAGAACCAACAAGACGTCGATCAGCGGCGTCGTGTTGATGTCCATCATGGGCTCGCCTTCGGTATTCGAGCCAGTGGTTTGCATCGCCATGGTGGCTTGCTCCTAAACTTACAGCCGCGTGACCGGCCCACCGGCCGGAGGTTGCGAAATGAACCCGACGCGGGCGAAGCCGGCGCGCTGCATGGTAAACACCGCGCCGCCAATGCACTTGTAAGGCGTGTTGATGTCACCGCGGATATGCACTTCGGGCATATTCTCTTCGGTGATGTTCTCGACGCCGCCGACCTTTTTGATCTGGTCTTCCAGCGCCTTCACCGCACGGTCGAGCAATTGCTCGTTGGTCACCGGAATCAGGTTCCAGTAGACCTCACACGTTCCCCCGGGCCCGCCGCGGATCGTCAGCGAGACGTTCTCCGGCTTGGTTTCCGTCGGCTCGTTGCGGACATCCGGCAGGGTAATCGGCACCGACTGGATCACCACCGGGACGGTGATGAGGAAGATGATCAGGAGCACCAGCATCACGTCGACCAGCGGCGTGGTGTTGATGTCCGACATCGGGACGTCTTCGTCGGCCGAGTCGGCAAAGCCCGCGTTCATTGCCATGAGGCGTCAATCCTTCTTCGTTCAAGTCTCACCGGGCCCGCCACGATCGCGCGGCAGGCCCGGAAAGGTTCGGCTTAGCGCGCGGCCGTACCAGCGGCCGGTGCCGGACGGGCAGCCTGCGCCGGCTGCTTCGGAGCAGCACTTGCCATGACCGGCTTCACCGCGCCGTTCGACATCAGGTAGCCGTGGACGTCGTTGGTGAAGGCGGCGAGATCCTCGGTGATCGACTTGTTGCGACGGATCAGCCAGTTGTAGGCGAGCACCGCCGGAACCGCGACGACCAGGCCGAGCGCGGTCATGATCAGCGCTTCGCCGACCGGGCCGGCCACGGTCGAGATCGACGCCGAACCCGTCGCGCCGATCTTGATCAGAGCGCGATAGATGCCGATGACGGTACCGAACAGGCCGATGAACGGCGCGGTCGAACCGACGGTCGCCAGGAAGGCCAGGCCTTCGCCGAGGCGGTTGGTGATCGCACCCTGCGAACGAGCGAGCGAATTGGCCATCCAGTCATGCTGGTCGACCGGGTCGGTCAGCTTGCTGTGCTGGTCCTGGGCAAGCAGCGCGTCTTCGACGATCGCGCGATAGGCGCTGCGCTGCTCTAGCTTGTTGGCAGCCTCACGCAGGTTCGGCGAGTTCCAGAAACTGGCTCGGACCTTGTTGGCCTGGCTCATGATCTTCTGCTGCTGAAGCAGCTTGGTGAACAGGATGTAGAAGCTGAAGATCGACATGGCGACGAGGATGATGAACACGGTCCATGAAATCAGGCCGCCTTCTTGCAGAGCCTGCAGCAGGCCGTACGGGTTGTCGCCGGCGGGGGTGGTGGGAGCTGCCATATGTTTGACTTTCCTATTGAAACTTTGGGTTCGTTAAGTTGAGCTAAAATCAGTCTTCGGGCAGTTCCCAGCGAATGCGCTGGGAGAATGTGTCCGAAATCGGGTTTCCTGCCTGATCCTTGGCCGGTGTGAATCGCGCACGGCGCCTCAGGATGTTGCAGGTTGCTGCGTCGAGCGCGGACGATCCCGACGATCCGGTGATCGAGCAGTCTGTCACTCGGCCATCGGTGCCGATGCTGAGGCGTACCGCCGTGGTGCCCTGCTCTTCATTGCGAATCGCGGACTGCGGATAATCGTCGGTCGAGAATAGCGACGTCAGGTTCGCCTTCGCCTTCGCGGCCTGCGAGACCCTTGGCGGCGGCGGAGCCGACGGCGCGGGCGGAGCCGGGCGCTCGGTGATCACCGGCGGCGGCGCGACGGGAACCGAAATGACCGGCGGCGCGACCGAATTGGTTCGGACGATCGGCGGAGGCGCAACCACCTGCGGCGGCGGCGGCGTATTCTGGTCCGGCGGTGGCGGCGGCTCTTCCGGCGGCGGCGGCGGTTCGTCCTCCACGTCGAAAGTCTTCAGATCCTCTGCAGCTTTCTTGATGACGTTATAGGCAAGGCCGGTCACCAAGGCATAGCCGAGAGCAATATGGATGAGTGCCACGATGATGATCGCCGCAGTGCGGTTGGAACTCATCTGTTTGCGATTGGCGTAAGACATTAAGCCGCAAATCTCCTCGATGGTCGATTCCATGACTTCCCGGAGACGGCGAATTCAACGCGACCCGAGTTGTCGTGAAACCGCCGATGTACTAACATATCATCGGCAGATACGCGCCACCCTTAATGAAGCGATAATGGCCGCGCAACGAATTTTGTTCCGAATGCGGCAAGGACCGCGCAAATTCGCGGCGCGCCCGATGCTATTCCCCTACGTTTTATGGGGTTTGTCCGGGGAAGGAGGCAATTTCGACTCCCACCCCCTGGGCCTCGGAATAGATGTCGGGCTTGACGCTCTTGACCCTTAGCGCCTTGACTCCACGATAGGCTGCAACCCGCTGAAAAATAGCGTGAACCAGCGTTTCCTGGAGATTGTATCTCCGCTCCTGGGCAAGCCGGATGACCTCGGTTTTCAGATAGTCATAGTTCCAGGCGGACCGATGATCGTCGTCGCCTGGCGGTTCGAGATCCTCCAGCCAAAGCTCGATGGTGATCAGCAGGCGCTGCGGGGTCCCAACCTCGAATTCATGGAAACCGATATCGGTCATCACCTCCAGCGAATCGAGGAGGATTCGGCTTTGCCGGACCTTCAGATGGTCCGGCACCATGCCCTGCAGCCTGATCGCCTCATCGCTCATTCAAGCCCTCCAGGAATTGCACGTCGCGTTTCAGGTTCATGAAATGCTGGCCACCGTCGAGGACGAGCGTCTGGCCGGTCATGCTCGCCGAATCAATCAGGAAGCGCAGCGCGGCGACGACGTCGCCGATTTCCACGCCGCGACGCAGCGGATTGAGCTCATGCACTGCTGCGAAATTGGCCCGGTCCTGCTCGCCCGAGGGCAGCATCAGTGCCGGTGCAATCGCATTCACCCGGATGCCCTGCCCCGCCAGCGCCCTCGCCGCGACCTCGGTGAGGCCGGCCAGGGCATATTTGGACAATGTATAGCTAAGGAAGTCGGGGTTGGGCGCGGCCAGTTTGGAATCGAGCAGGTTGACCGCCAGCGCCTCCCCGCCCGCATGCCGCCGCGCCAGCTCGTCAATCAGCAGCATCGGCGCCCGAGCATTGACCTTCATATGCGAGTCGAATTCCTCGGCGCTCGCATTGCCGAATCCGTCAAATGCGAACCGGGCGGCATTATTGACGAGCAGCCGAACCGGCGGCAGGCCGTCGGCCGCTGCGAATATCCGGCCGGCACAGTCCGCTTCGGCCAGATCGGCAACCGACTTCACCGCTCCTTCAGGCACGGCATCGTCCGTGCGGTGGACATGCGCAACGACTGTCCAGGCGTCATCTATCAGCGCCCGCACAAGCGCCTCGCCGACCCGCTTGCCGCCGCCCGTAACGATTGCTGTCCTGCTCATTGGACGGCACTATCATCCAACTGCGCGCTCGCCTACATCGCCGCTCCGATGCCCGAACGACGTCCACCCATCGAAGCCCAGGGACAGAGCCTTGCCGACCTCGCCGCAGCGATCGAAGCGCGTGGCGAATCTCCGCCGGTCGATCGCTGGAACCCCCGGCACTGTGGCCACTCGGGCATGCGGATCGCCCGCGACGGCAGCTGGTTTCACGAAGGCAGTCCGATTGGCCGTCCGGCGATGGTCCGGCTGTTCGCATCGGTGCTGCGACGGGAACCCGACGGCAGCCATGTATTGGTCACCCCGGTCGAAAAGCTGACGATCGACGTCGAGGCGACGGCCTTCCGCGCCACGCAAATGACCATGGCGGGCGAGCGGGAACAGCGTCGCATTGGCGTCATGCTGGATAGCGGCGATGCGCTGATCGTCGGGCCTGCCCATCCGTTGACCGTAATCGAAACGGCCGAAGGTCCGTCGCCTCGCGTTGCGGTGCGCTTCGGCCTGGAAGCCGAGCTTGCACGGCCTTTATATTATGAGCTCGCCGATATCGCGCTGGCTGAAGGCCATGAGCCGCCCGGCGTGTGGTCCGATGGTGCTTTCTTCCCGCTTGTCCCATGAACCTGATCGAACGCATCACCCTATCGCTGGCCGCCGACCCGCCGCACGACCTGTTGCCTGGCGACCTCATCGAAGGCCATGACGACGAACCGCGACAGGCAGCGGTGCTGGTTGCAATCACCGACCGGCCCGATCCGGGGCTGATTCTTACCGTCCGAAGGGAGCATCTTCGAACCCACGCGGGCCAGGTCGCCTTCCCCGGCGGGCGGATCGACGATGGTGAGGACGCCCCGGCCGCCGCGCTGCGCGAAGCTCTGGAAGAACTGGCGCTCGACCCCGCGCTCGTTCGGCTGATCGGGACCGCCGATGCCTACCGGACTGTCACCGGATATGGCGTAACTCCCGTGGTCGGCGTTGTTCCACCGGACCTCGACCTTGTTCCCAATCCCGCCGAAGTCGCCGACTGGTTCGAGGCGCCGCTTGATTTTGTGCTCGATCCCGCCAACCAGCAACGCATGAGTGCTGAATATCAAGGCCGGCTTCGGCATTATTACAGGATCGACTGGAAGGGCCGCCAAATCTGGGGCGCCACCGCCGCGATGCTGGTCAACCTGTCCAGGCGGCTCGGATGAAGCTCGATCCGCAACATTTCCTCAAGCGTCCGGGAATCAATCGGCTGTTGAAGGCGCTAGATGCAAAACACGGCACGGCGCGCTTCGTCGGCGGCGCCGTCCGCGACCAGTTGCTCGACGTACCCCATGACGACCTCGACCTCGCCACGACGCTTCCGCCGGACGACGTGACCCGCCGGCTCGAGGCGGCGGGCATCAAGGCCGTTCCCACGGGAATAGAACATGGCACCATCACCGCCGTGTCTTCCGGAACAGTGGTCGAAGTCACGACCCTCCGCTCCGACGTTTCGACGGACGGCCGCCGCGCCACCGTCGCTTTCACCGACGATTGGCGGCAGGATGCGGGAAGGCGCGATTTCACCATCAACGCCCTCTACGCCGACCCCTACACTGGCGAGCTGTTCGATTATTTCGGCGGGCTCGATGATCTGGATACGCGCACGGTCCGCTTCATTGGCGATCCGTTGCAGCGCATTGCCGAGGATCATCTGCGCATCCTCCGCTACTTCCGGTTCCACGCCCGCTATGGCCATGGGGCGCCCGACGCCGCGGCGCTCAAGGCCTGCACCGATCGCGCCAACGACCTCATGGCCTTATCGCGGGAGCGGATTGCCGACGAGCTGTTGAAGCTGCTCTCCCTATCCTATCCGACCCCGACTGTTCGGCTGATGCACGCGCACGGCTTGTTCGAACCGGTGGTGCCGGAAGTTGCCGGCGTCGAACGTCTCGCCAAACTGGTCGCCGCCGAGCGCAAGGCCAATATCGCACCAGACCCATTGCGCCGCCTCTCCGCACTATTGCCGCCCGACCCGCCGAGCGCCGAGCGCGTGGCCGCGCGCCTCAAGCTGTCGAACAAGGCCAGGAAACGCCTTGCCAGTGCCGCCGACCTGTCGCTGCGCGAAACGCCTCAGGGGCTTGCCTATCGGCTTGGTACCGAAGGCGCGGTTGATCGATTGCTGTTGGCGTCGAAGCCGGCGGACGCAGCCCGGATCGCCAATTGGGCCCCGCCCCGGCTGCCGATCGGCGGCCGGGAACTGATGGCGCTTGGGATCGCCGAAGGCCCGGCAATCGCAAAAGCGATCAAGCGGATCGAGGACGCCTGGGAAAAGGCAGGCTTCCCCAAGGGCGGTGATTTCAAACGGATCGTCGAAGAAGCCCTGCGCTAGGCTACGAACACCGGCTCCAGGAACACCGCGCCAGCTTCGTTGCCGAGTGCCCAGCGGATCTGGGCCGGGAAGGTGCCATATTTCGGCACCTTGATCTGGACATTCTCACCGATCTTTAGCGTGCCCTCGGTTTCCATCCGGCAGCCCTCGCGGCTGATGTCGATCACCACGACCGAAACGGTGTTGCCGTCGCTGTCGATCAACGTCGTATCGAACCTTGTATCCACGCGCGGCGCGCGTTTGATTTCACCAGGCTCCCGCATGAAATGCCCCCATTCGAACGCAATAGGTCTAGCTAATATATATTAAAATCAAGTCAAAACGGCTCAATTTTACAACCGGATCGACCGAATCCGTTACCAATCGAAATCAACCGTCTGGCTTGACGCGCGCCCTGCGGACGCCACGCTCGGTGCACATCAATTCTGGTGAGGACCTGCCGTTTCGATTTTCTCCATGACGTCGCTGACCGTGAAGCTTGCAGCTTTGGCGCGCGGCGGGAATTCCTTGAAGCTTTCCATATACTTCGCGATGATTTCCTGTGCCGGAACCAGCAGGAACGCTCGGTGGCATTCCCAATCGGGGAACCAGCTGCTCTCGATGCCGCGTTCGAACGGGTCGGCCCGGATGTTCGTCATATAGGGTACGCGCAGCCTCGTGAACTCGCGCTTCCAGACATCCATTCCGTGATGCTCCTGAATCATGAAGCTCATCTTCCAATTGCGGACGCGGAGCGCCATGAGATCGCCATCGTCGCTCCAATAGAGGAATCCCTGCCGCGGACTGGACTTCTCCTTGCCCGCAAGGAAGGGGATGAGGTTCTCACCGTCGAGGTGTACCTTGAACTTCTTCCCGTTGAGCGTGTGGCCGTTCTTCAACTTGCTAACGAGATCCGTGTTGCCTGCGGCTGCGGCGAAGGTTGGCATGAAGTCCTCATGCGCGCAGATGTCGTTGACGACTGTCCCGGCCTTGATGACGCTTGGCCAGCGGATTGCGCAGGGCACGCGAAACGCGCCTTCCCAGTTCGTCGCCTTCTCGCCCTTGAACGGTGTCGATCCGCCATCGGGCCAACTCATGCATTCGGCGCCATTGTCGGTCGTGTAAACGACGATCGTATTGTCGGCGACGCCAAGCTCGTCGACCAGGGCCAGCAATTGACCGACGTGTCCGTCATGTTCGACCATTCCGTCCGGATAGACGCCGAGGCCGGTCTTGCCGCGTGATTCCTTCTTCAGGTGCGTGAAGATGTGCATCCGGGTGCTGTTGAAGTAGCAGAACCAAGGGTCGCCGCTCTTGTGCTTCCGCTTGATGAAGTCCTTGGCAGCGGCGAGGAATTCCTCGTCGATGGTTTCCATGCGCTTCTTGCCCATGGGGCCGGTGTTCTCGATAACCTGCTTGCCTACGCGGCCGAATGCGGGATCGACGGTGGCGTCATCCTTGTCAGAAGCCTTGCACTTCAGGACACCCCGCGGCCCGAACTTTTCGCGGAACTTCGGGTCCTTTGGATAATCGTCGTTCTCCGGCTCCTCTTCGGCATTGAGGTGGTATAAATTGCCAAAGAACTCATCGAAGCCGTGCACGGTGGGAAGATGTTCGTTGCGATCACCGAGGTGGTTCTTGCCGAACTGACCGGTCGCATAACCGTAAGTCTTCAGCACATCGGCAATTGAAGGATCGTTCGGCCCGAGGCCCAGTTGGGCGCCCGGAAGGCCCACCTTTGTCAGGCCGGTCCGGATCGGCGACTGACCGGTTAGGAACGCGGCCCGGCCTGCCGTGCAGCTTTGTTGGCCATACCAATCCGTGAAAAGCGCTCCCTCATGCGCAATGCGATCGATATTGGGCGTGCGATAACCCATCAGGCCCATGTTGTAGCAGCTGGGATTAAACCAGCCGATGTCGTCCCCCATGATGAACAGGATATTTGGTTTGCCGTTGGGCATGGGAGTCGCTCCTGCGGAACGTTGGGAAAGACCCAAAATTACGCCCAGGGCCGTGCCACCCAATCGGGTGAATCCCTGATATCTTTATTAATATTGTTAATCTGCAGGAGAGAATCAGAGAATTGCGTTATGTCTGGCGCGGGGACTTTCCAGGATTCTGCATGGCCGGATGGCTCATTCCGATTGAGGGACACCGGGCGGCATGATCACATGCAGGGGCATCGTCAGTGAGAAAAAAGCTGTGGTGGAGTCGAGGCGATTCTTGACGCCGAATTCCTCAAAGAAACGCGCCCTGGCCACGACGGGGATTTTCCCCAGGTTGAAATTAAAGGCGGCCGTCGCTCCAACACCCGTAGTCCGGCCCTTGAAGGCGCCTAGCCTGGCACCTTCGCCACTGTCGCCGCTAACCTGTTGGAAGTGATATGCCTGCAGCCCCGCTGAAAATTTCGGCGAGAATATTCTTTCTACCGATGCTTCGAGGTGGAATTCCGTCCCCGTGTCGTAATCGGTGAAATCATTTTCTCCGTTGAACGTTAGGCCGGCCTTGCTCGAAACATCCCAGCCCGCCTTGGCGTCATGCCAGCTGAGCGCCAGTGACGTATCTACGACCCAGCGGTGAAAGGCTAAATTGGCCAGCTTACTCTCCCGATAGTTGCCGACCGGGATGTTGAGGACGGTACTGAGCGCAACATGGGTATTGGTCGCCACGGGCCAGCTCAGGGTCGCGGAAGTGATCGGATCGCCTATTATCGTTGCCGCGTCATCTGCCGAAAGCTCGATCGTATTTCCGCGGGGTCCGGTGAGTATGACATCAACGTCGACGTCGGGTCGCCCGATAGGCAAGGCCATTCCGACGCCCAAAGTACCACCAAGAAAATCGGTTGTTGGCACCCATAGCAATGTCGCGAAGTCTGCGTTGATCTTGGCCTTGAGTCCGGCAACCACATTACCGCCGACGACGAATTCACGATCGCCCTTGGCCTTGCCGGACAGGTGAAAAGCGGTATTATCGAAGAATATTCCCCGGATCGGCGGCAGGAGCGCGGCTCCAGGTCCGCCCGACCCAAGCAAGTAGAAGCTGGCGCCGCCTTCCGACGCATAGGCCGGGGTTGCAAAGAAAGACACCGGTCCCAGGATGGCTGACAGCAATATAAGCTGGCGTCTGTTTGCGAAATGACTCATCGCCATCCGCTCCTCTGTCGAGTGGACCTTGGCGATCTTAAATCGCTCGGTACAATTGCATTATCGGGGTAAACCCCAATTCGCCGATCTTCTTCAATGGCGAACCCGGGTCCAATAAATGGTGGACGTCATCGGGATAGTCCCGATCCGCAATCAATGCCGTCGGCGGCTCTTCCAATATTCAAGCGCGGCCTGGGCCTCGAGCGGTCTGGCAAAGTAAAAGCCCTGGCCGGATGAGCAGCCCAGCGCAGCCAATGTCGTCGCCAGCTCTACCGTCTCGATCCCTTCCGCCGTCGTCGACATGCCAAGCGCGTCGGCCAGGCTCAGCACCGCGCGGACGATCGCCACCGCGTCGGGGTCGCGCATCATTCCGGTGACGAAGCTCTTGTCGATCTTCAGCACGTCGATCGGCAGGCGCTGGAGGTAGGCCAGGCTCGAATAACCGGTGCCGAAATCGTCCATCGCCACGGTCGCATCCAGAGCCTTCAGCGCCTCGAACACGCGCATCGCCCGGCCGGGGTCCTGGACGATCGAGCTTTCGGTGAGCTCGAGCGTTAGCCGCTCGCCCTTGAGCCCGCTCGACCGAAGCGCGCTCTCGACCACGTCGGCGATATTGTCTCGAGCGACCTGGATGGCGCTTAAATTGACGCCGACATAGAGCGGCAGCGGCGCGCCCGCCTCCCGGTCCCACTCGGCGACCGTCTGCGCGGCCTTGTCCATCGCCCAGCGGCCGAGCTGGAGGATCAGCCCGCTTTCCTCGGCCACGGGAATGAATTCGGTCGGGCTGATCTCGCCGCGGTCCTCATGATTCCAGCGCGCGAGCGCCTCGAACCCGGCAACTTCGCCCGACTTCAGGTTGATCAGCGGCTGATAGAATAGCTTGAGCTGGTCCTTGTCGAGCGCCCGGCGCAGCTCGGTCTCGATCGAGAAACGGCGGCGCGCGGCGCTGGCTTCCTTGGGCTCATAGACCTGCGGCTTGCCCGCTGCCTTGGCCTGCTTGACTGCGAACTGGGCATTGCGGAACAGTTCCTCGGGATCCTGGCCCGCTTGCATTAGCGCGACGCCAATTCCGCATTCGATGCGGATCTCCAGCTCGCTCAGCTTGAACGGCGTCGCCATCACCTGCTGGATCCGCTCCGCCGCGGCCAGCGCATCCTCGACCCCGCGCTTGAGGCCGACCAGGATTCCAAACTCGTTCCCGCCGGTCCGGGCCAGCACGTCGCCGCCACGCAGCGCCGATATCAGCCGCCGCGCAAAAGTGATCAGCAGCTCGTCGCCGGCAAGGCTGCCCATCGACTCGTTGATGCGGCTGAAGCGCAGCATGTCGACCACCAGTACCGCATATTCGCAATCGCGGGCGCTGGTGCTGCCCTTGATCTCGATCGTTTCGGTGAAGGACAGGCGGTTGGGTAGGCCGGTCAGGCTGTCGCGCAGCATCTCGGCGCGCAACGTGCGCTCGGCCTGGACCTCGACCGTGCGGTCGACCAAGCTGACCAGGCAACGCGGGCGCCCCTTCGCGCACCGCGACAGAGGCGCCAGCTTGATCCGGAAATATCGCGCGCCGATCCCCTCACCCTCGCAAAAGTCCAGCTCGTTGGTCGCGTCGAAATCGGCCAGGAACTCCTGCATCAGCTGGGCGATTCCCAGGTGCTGGCACTGGCGGAAGTCGCCGCTCATCATCGCTTCGTCGCCGGTCAGCGCGATGACCTCGTCGAAGCGCGAATTGCGGTCGATCAGGCAAAGCACGCCTCTGGACGTCTGGCCGACGATCGCGGCTGCGATCGGCAGGGCGGCAAGCAATGCATGATCGTCCGCCGACGCGCGGACGCTTGAGGGGTCATTCTGGACCGCAGGACCTACGCTTTTAGGCGTGGCCGAGCGGCGCGCTGCAGCCTGCATGGCAACCGCGTTAACCGAAGGAGGTTAATGGGCAGTTTCGAGCGAGGTTGATGCAGGTTAGGAATTATGCCGGTTATCCGACTAATTCGCTCGTTTTTGGACTGATCGGAACCGCATCGAACCTATTCGATCGGGGGAAACCATTGGGCGCAATTCGCCCGCTCGCGCCGCGGATCGCGCGCCATGGCGTAAGGTCGGTTTCGGACCTCACCCGTCCACTGTCCCCACCCAGCGGCCAGCTGATCCCGTCGGCCAGCGCAAAGGCCATCGCGTCGCTGAGGCCTCCGTCGCGGTAACGCTGCAGCTGCACCCCCGACCCGCGGCCAAGCTCGGGCAGTTCGTCCAGCTTGAACACCAGCATCTTGCGGTTCTCGCCGATCACCGCGACGGAGTCCGCCTGCGCCCCTACCCGCCTAACCACCGCCACCTTCGCCTTGGGCCGAAGGTTCATTAGCTGCTTGCCCTTGCGCGTCTCCGCCAGGGTCGCTTCGCCCGTCGTCACGAACCCGCGCCCGTCGGTGCTTGCGACCAATATCTTATGCTCCGGCCGCACTACGAGCATGGCGATGATCTCGCATTCCGCCTCCAGGTCGATGGTCAGCCGGATCGGCTCGCCGAACCCGCGCCCCCCGGGCAGCTTGTCCCCGCCCAGCGTATAGACCCGCCCATTGTCCGCCGCGACCAGCAGCCGGTCGGTGGTCTGCGCGTGAAAATGGATGTGCGGCCCGTCGCCTTCGCGCCACTTGAGCTCGGCCATTTCGCTCAGCGCTACATGCCCCTTCATCGCCCGGATCCAGCCTCGCTGCGACAGGATCACCGTAATCGGCTCCTTCTCGATCATCTGGCTCCAGTCGAGCTCGCGGGCTGGCGCCTGTTCCTGCACAACGGTCCGCCGCTCGTCGCCGGCATAAGCCTCCTTCAGCACCGCCAGGTCCTTCTTCAGCCGGGTCCGCTGCCGCGCCGGGCTCTCGACCAGTGCAGCCAGCCCTTCCCGCTCCTTGGCGAGGGCAGCGCGCTCCTTGCCGATCTCCATTTCCTCCAACCTGCGCAAGCTACGCAGCCGCATGTTGAGGATCGCCTCGGCCTGCCGATCGCTGAGCTTGAACTCCTCGATCATCACCGCCTTGGGCTCGTCCTCGGTGCGGATGATCTCGATCACCCGGTCGAGGTTTAGGAACGCCACCAAAAACCCGTCGAGCAGCTCCAGCCGGTCGTCGATCTTCCCGATCCGCGTCGTCGACCGCCGGACCAGCACCTCGATCTGGAACTCAAGCCAGGCGAGCAGCACCTGCCGCAGGCTCATCACCCCCGGCGTCCGCATCTTGTCGAGCACGTTGAGGTTCAGCGGAAATCGCACCTCCAGCTCGGTCAGTTTGAACAGGCTTTCCAGAAGCAGTTCCGGGTCGACCGTCCTCGATCGCGGCTCCAGCACGATCCGCACCTTTTCGTCGCTTTCGTCGCGGACGTCGGCCAGGATCGGCAGCTTCTTCAGCGCAATCAGGTCCGCAATCTGCTCGATCAGCTTGCCCTTCTGCACGCCATAGGGAATTTCGTGGACCAGCAGGTGCCAGCCCCCGCCCTTCTCCCGCTCCACCTCGATCTTTGCGCGCAGCCGGAAGCTGCCCCGCCCGGTCGCATAGGCGTGGGCGATGGTCTCGCGATTGTCGACCAGCACGCCGCCGGTCGGAAAGTCCGGCCCGCTGACGAAGTCCATCAGCGCCCTATCCTCGGCATGCGGATTGTCGATCAGGTGGCTTGCCGCCTCGATCAGCTCGCCGACATTGTGGGGCGGAATGCTGGTCGCCATTCCGACCGCGATCCCGCTCGCGCCATTGGCGAGCAGGTTGGGGAACAGTCCGGGGAAGACCTCGGGCTCTTCCTCCTCGCCATTATAAGTGGCGCGATAATCGACCGTTCCTTCGTCCAGCCCGGTCATCAGCCGCTGCGCCGTCGCGGTCAGCCGCGCCTCGGTATAGCGGTAGGCGGCGGCATTATCCCCGTCGATGTTGCCGAAATTGCCCTGCCCGTCGACCAGCGGATAACGGAGCGCGAAATCCTGCGCCAGGCGCACCATCGCGTCATAGACCGACTGGTCACCGTGCGGATGATATTTACCGATGACGTCGCCGACGACCCGCGCGCATTTCTTGTAGGCGGAGGCCGGATCCAGCTTCAGCAACCGCATCGCCCACAGCAGGCGGCGGTGCACCGGCTTCAACCCGTCACGAACGTCCGGCAGCGACCGGGCGGTGATCGTCGACAGGGCGTAGACGAGGTAGCGTTCGGAGAGCGCGGCGTCGAAGGGGATTTCAATTTCGGATTCGGTCGGTTGCATTGGTTAGGGTTAGCAGGCGCGTCCCCTTCCCGTCATCCCGGACATCCGATTTTTGAGGCCGAGCGGGCATCATCGGAAGAAGCCAACCATCCGCAATGGCCGGATTGGGCGGAAAGCGGACGAAACGAGGTTGGCTAAGCGGGGCGCAATCCGAAGAAGTCACTGAATCCGGTGAGCAGGAATTGGATGCCGATCGCGACCAGCAGGAAGCCGAAAATCCGCGTTAGGGCGTCTATGCCTGACGGGCCGAGAACCCGCGCCATTGAAGCCGCCGTTCGCAAGATGAGCCAGGCGATGAACAGCGTCACGGTAATGCCAATGATGACCCCGGCGTAAATAAGGCTGTAATTTTCTGGATGGTTGCTTTCGATCTGGGACGCCGCCGTCACTACAACCGAAATTGAACCCGGGCCTGCAAGGCTGGGCATGGCAAGCGGCGTGAATGCAATTTCAAGCTCGGGCTGCGTTGCTCCTTGCGAGGCGTCCGGCGCAATCGCCGGAAAGAGCATTCGAAAACCTAGCACCGATATGATCAGCCCCCCCGCAATCCTGATGCCAGGAACTGAAATTCCGAAGAATTCGATGATCGCCGATCCGAGGAGAAGGAATAGAACCAGGATACCAAAGGCATAGATGCATGCCATCAACGCATCGCGATCACGCCTTTTCTTTTCGAACCGGGCCGTCAGCGAAAGGAACAGGGGAGCGGTACTAAGCGGGTTCATGATCGGGAATAGAGTGCCGACCGTCAGTATAATCGCTTCACCGAAAATATTGATTGGCTGCCTCCGATTTCCGGGCCTGCGCTGCCAGGCTCGATACCTCGCGAATATCTGAAACGGCGGCAGCGCTCAATGCGGGCGTACCCCTGCCGTAAAACGACTGCATTGGGTGGAAGGCGGACACTAGCGCAGGTTCTGACCGCTGGTTTGTAATCAGAGACCAGCTAATTAGGCCAGTAGACAAATTCCTGGTCAGCACTCCAAGGCGCGTCGGCTGAGAAATCGATGCGGATTGGTTCTTCAAGCAGCGCCGGCCACAGCGGCTTGGGCATCTCGCGATCGTGGGCAATGAGCTCGGCGTGAAGGCGTTGCACATGATCGGGCCGCTGGGTTGAAAGATCAGCCCGTTCGGTCGGATCGGTCGCCAGGTCGAACAGCCAGGTCCGGGCCGGATTTTTCGAAACCTGCAACTTCCAGTCGCCGTGCCGGATCGCCTTATAGTCGCCCGACCGCCAAAACAGCTTACGTTCGACCGGGGACGCCGCGCTCCCTGTCGCGAAGGGCAACAGGTTGAGGCCATCCATTTGCCGGTCGCTCGGCATTGCCGCGCCCGCCGCTGCTGCCGCCGTGGCGAAGACATCGACGTGCTGAACCGGCATCGACAGCCGCTGGCCGGCAGCAATCTTGCCTGGCCAGCGGATGAAGAAGGGCACGCGAATGCCGCCTTCGAAGAAGGTCCCCTTCCAACCGCGAAAGGGTTTGTTGAGGTCGGGCAGACCCGCATACCACGCGCCACCATTGTCATTGGTGAAAATGACGATGGTGTCGTCATCGATGCCTTGCGCCTTCAATGCGTCCATGACCTGACCAACGCCTCGGTCGAGCGCACTGACCATGGCGCCATAGACACGCGTCTTGTGGTCCGTGATCGCCGACAGTGCGTCATAGTCGCTTTGAGTTGCCTGGAACGGCGTGTGCGGCGCGCTGTAGGCGAGGTACAGGAAGAACGGCCGGTTGCGGTTGGCCTCAATCGCCGCGACCGCCTGCCCGCTGAGATAGTCGGTAATATACTCGCCGGCGTGAAAATGCGGGCCGCCGTTGAACTGGACGGCGTCGGTCAGGGCCAACTAAAGGAGTCGGTCGAGGGGATCACCTGCAATCCTGGCCTCGACGCAATGGTCGGAAAGATATTTGATGGCTCCAGCCAGGAAGCCAAGGCTCTCGTCGAAACCCTGTTCCTCGGGTCGCATCCCGGGCGCCTCACCAACATGCCATTTGCCCAGATGTATGGTGTGATAGCCGCTCTGTTTCAGTATCTCGGCGATTGTCACTTCGCCGCCGGGTAAGCCCATTGCTTCCATCGGGGGCACCCGGCCTTGGCGCTCAGCGTGATAGATCGTCGGATACGGCCGCCCCTTGGGGGAGTGGCGCGGGACATACTTTGCCAGCTGGCTGGGAACTGCAGTGAATTCGAAGCCGAACCGGGCGGGGTAGCGGCCGGTCAATAGTGCCGCGCGCGAAGGCGAACAGGTGGCGTGGGCGGCATAGCCCTGCGTGAACTGAGCGCCTTCATGGGCCAGGGCGTCGATTTTGGGCGTCTGGACCAGACCGCCGGCAACGCCGCAGCCGGCACCCTCAACGCTGATGTCGTTGAAGCCAAGGTCGTCGGCAACGATCAAGACGATGTTGGGCGGGCGGTCGCCAGTGGGCAGCGCCGCGGGACCCCTTTCCCACGTCACCGGCTGCGTCGGTTTCACCGGCCGGCGGAGCCGGACAATCAGCACCATCAGTTGAACCGGAAAGAGGAGCCATAGGATCGACAAGCTTGCTGCCAGTAACGCGACTACGGCGACGGTAACCTCCACAAACCGCACAGCTCTCTCCTTGACCGTCAATAACTTCCGCAAGGCATTGTTGTTCACTGGTCAATGCGAATGACCGGAATGGGTCGAAAGCTGCCATTAGGTTGGCATGTAAATGAATGGCGACGATGCCTTCTCCGCTTCCGCAACCTTGGCGCTAACCCCCTCTCCTGCTAAACCAACCTCGCTCGGTCGATCAGGAGGCATTATGGCCCATCCCGAGCCTATTCAGACGCGTCCCCCGGAACCCGTCCACCCCGTCTGGTGGATGCTTCCGATCACCTTTTGCATCTACACTGTCATCTTTCTTTCATTGCTCGTTTGAGGCGCCGATATCCTGCCAGGGCGCGCTATTAATTTCCTGTTAAATAGACTATGACCGCCCGCTTCTCAGGACAAGGATCGCTCGATGCCCTCCGAGCAACCGGAATATTATCTGAGGCGCGCGGCGGAGGAGCGCGACGCCGCGGCCAGCGCGCCCAACGCAAGCCTCGCCCGCGTCCATGACGATCTGGCGGCGATGTACGATCGAATGGCGAAGGAAGCGGCGCGAGAGCGCGAACCGGCCCTCGCCGACTGACCGCTCCGCGGTTCGCGCCTTTCATTTTGCAACTAAAGCTCCAGGCCACCCGTTAAGGCATATGCTGACAGTCGGTATCGACGGTCCTGGGCACTGAGCCGCGCCTTTTTCCATCTTTTACGCCTCTTAGCCGCGAGACGGTCAATCTTGGCCGTGTCGGCAAGGAAGGACCACTCCCATGAAATATTTCGGAACCGTCAAATCGTTCGACACCGATACGGGCACCGGCTCGCTGAAGCCCGAAACCGGCGGCGATGAGCTGATGTTCGAACGCAGCGCCATTAGCTGGGACGCACCCAAGGCCCCCACCGTCGGCCAGCGCCTGTCCTATGACAAGGGCACGCTCAACAGCCAGCCCTGCGCCATCAATCTCGGACGGATCTAACTCGATCGCGCGCCGGGACTCCCCTCCCGGCCAATATGTCACGCGAGGCGGGGCCGTGGGCGCCAATGTACGGCGCCCACGTGCCGCCCCGCCCGCAAATGAACTTTCGCACCCGCCGGCGGTTGAATGAAGACGCCCGTTCCGGCGCTGCCCACCCCTCGGTTCGAAAGCCCGTCCCCATGAAACATTCCGAAAATGCGGCCTGGCTTAAGCTTGGCGTCGACGCCTGGTCGCTCGGCTGGCAAGCCGCTCGCGTCATGGGCCTTCGCACCGCCAAAATGGCCGAGGGCGGTCCCGCCGCGGGGATCGAGGCATGGCTGATGCTGTCGGAAAAATGGCAGGCCGCGGCGGAGCTTCATGCCGACCTGCTGACCCGCGGGTCCAGCGCCAGCCCCGTAACCGCCACCCGCCGCACCCTTGCCCATTACAAGCGCAAGGTCGCCGCCAACGACCGGCGCCTCCGCTAACCGCCGCTTGCGGCTGCGACGAGTTTCATTTTTTCAGCGCCGAAACGACTTTGGGACATATTGCCTACTAATCTAGTAGGGATTAGAAAATCCTTGTTAACCCGTGCGCGGCTCCCCTGCGGCGCGGTAAAACGGGGGCAGGTTTACCGAGCACTAGGCCTGCCCCCCATTATCTCCCACAGTATCTATCGAAATCAATTCGATACTTATCGAAATAAGGCTTGACTCCGCCTGGTTGATTTGTCATTTCGATTTCTATCGAAAGGAGGATTTATGCGACTCATCGCTATCCTGCGCGGCCTGTGGAATCGCTGGACCGCCGCTCCGCCCGCTCCCTGCTGCTCCGGCTGCCCCATCCATTTTGCCAATTTCCGCTAATGGATATCGACGCCGCGATCGTAGCCCTCGGCGCCTTGGCGCAGGAGCATCGACTTGCCCTCTTCCGCCTGCTCGTCCAGGCCGGTGACGAGGGCATGTCTGCCGGCGCGATCGCGGGGAAGCTGGGCATTCCCAACAGCTCGCTGTCCTTCCACCTTGCCCAGCTCCGCGAAGCCGGCCTGATCACGCAGGAACGGCAGCACCGCTCGCTGATCTACCGCGCCGACTATGCCGCGACGAACGGGCTGGTCGCCTACCTCACCGAAAACTGCTGCGCCGGCGCCGACTGCTCGGCCCCCGCCTCCCCTGTTCCCCAAGCCAAAAGGAAAAGCGCGTGAAGCGAATGCATGTCCATGTCGGGGTCGAGGATCTCGACGCCTCGACCCGATTCTATTCAACCCTGTTCGGCGCCGATCCGGCCGTCACAAAGCATGACTATGCCAAGTGGATGCTGGACGACCCGCGGGTCAATTTCGCTATCTCCGCGGGCCATCATGAGGTGAAGGGCATCGAGCATCTCGGCATACAGGTCGAAACCGGCGAGGAGCTGGCCGAGGTCTATGGCCGGCTGAAGGCCGCCGACCGCCCGGTGCTGGAAGAAGGCGCGACCACTTGCTGCTACGCCAAGAGCGAGAAGAACTGGATCAGCGACCCCGATGGCGTCGTTTGGGAAACTTTCTTCACCGGCGGCGACGCCACCGTCTACGGCGAAAGTCCGACGCTGACCGCTGCTTCGCTCAACGCATCGAGTGAAACCTGCTGCGCGCCGGCCTTGCGGGAAGCGCCGGTCTGCAATTCCAGCAACGCGAAATCGACAATTGGCTGACCAGCTGACGATCCGCACCGCCGACCCCCGCGACGCAGCCGCGACCGCGGCGATCTATGCCCACCACGTCGCCCACGGCACCGCCTCGTTCGACACCGAACCGCGCAGCGAAGCCGAAATGGCGGCGAAAATCGGGGACTGCACCGCGCGCGGCTGGCCGTTCCTCGTGGCAGAGGCGGACGGCGAGGTGGTCGGCTATGCCTATGCCACCCAGTTCCGAGACCGCCCGGCCTACACTTCGACCTGCGAGAACAGCATTTACCTCCACCCCGACCATCTCGGCCAGGGGATTGGCTCGCAGCTGCTCGCTGCCCTCATCGACGCGGCGGAGCGTGCTGGATTCCGCCAGATGATCGCGGTGGTCGGCGGCGCCGAGCGTGCCTCCGCCGCACTCCACGCCAGGGCCGGTTTCGTCGAGGCCGGGCGGATGCGCTCGGTCGGCCGCAAGCTCGGCCGCTGGCTCGACACGCTCTACATGCAGAAATCGCTCGGCCCTGGCGACGCGGTCGCGCCTGACGTCGAGCCATGAGCGGCGAACCGCTTTCGCGGCGGCTGGCGGCGGAGGGACTGGGCTCCTTCTTCCTGTTCGCCACCGTCATCGGGTCGGGCATCATGGCCGAAGCGCTGGCGGGGGGAAATATCGCCATCGCCCTCCTCGGCAACACGCTTGCGACCGGCGCGATGCTGTTCGTTCTGATCACCATGCTGGGCGCGATATCGGGCGCCCATTTCAACCCCGCGGTGACCCTGGTGATGGCCGGGCGGGGCGCACTGCCATGGCGCGACGCGGCGCCCTACATCCTAGCTCAGCTCTCTGGCGGACTCCTCGGTGCCTGGGCGGCGCATGTGATGTTCGACCTGCCGATCATCCAATATTCGCTCAAGGCCCGGACCGGCATCGGCCAATGGACTGGCGAGCTTGTCGCGACCTTCGGTCTCATCCTCACCATTCTCGGGACGCTGAAGCATCGACCCAGTGCGGTCCCCGCGTCGGTCGCACTCTATATCTCCGCCGCTTATTGGTTCACCTCCTCGACCAGCTTCGCCAATCCGGCGATCACGGTGATCAGGAGCTTGAGCAACAGCTTCGCCGGCATCGCCCCGCGCGATGTCCCGCTGTTCATCGCCGCACAGCTTGCCGGCGCCCTGCTGGCCGCACTCGCAGCTACTTTCCTATTCGATGAAGGCGCACGACGGCGCCGGACCTCTTAGGCCGCCGCCTCCAGCGGCGATGCCTTGGACGCCTCGACCTGGCGCAGCAGCCATTGCTTGAAGCGCTTGATCTTGGGGACGTTGCGTCGTTCCGGCGATATGCACAGCCAGTAACGGAAGCCGGCGGTGGCAGTCAGGTCGAACGGCTGGCACAACCGCTCGTCCTTCAGGTCGTTTTTCCAGAAAGCCGGGGTCAGCAACACGAAGCCCTGCCCGCCCATAGCCGCATGGCCCTCGTCCGCCTGGCTATCGAGCCTGAGGCCCGGCTTGCGCGGCCGATGCTCGGCCTCGACCCCCGCCGCCGCGAACCAGCGGTCCCACCAATAGTCTTCCGGGCTGATCAGCGGCAGGTGCGGAAGGTCGGCAGGCTCCGGCGGTCGGCCAAGCTCCTCTGTCATCCGCTTCCAGAAGGACGGAGCGCACATCGGCGTGAAATCGACCGTCATCAGCTCGGTGCAATCCAGCCCTTCCCACGGCTCCGCCCCGGCGCGGATCGCGACGTCGGCCTCGCCCGCCTTCAGGTCGACCAGCTTGTTGGCGGTCGCCAGGCGCACAGCCAGGTCGGGGTGCTCGACCTGGAAACCTCCCAGCCGCCATGCGAGCCAAGTGTTGGCGAAGGTAAAGGTGGTCGCCACGGTCAGCAGCGCCTCGTCTTCCTCCCGATGCGCGGCGAAGGCTTGTTCGATCATATCGAATGCCTGGCTCAGCTGCGGCAGCAGGCGCTGGCCCAACGGTGTTAGTCGCGCCCGCCCGCGTTCGCGCACGAACAGGGACGCGCCAAGCCGCTCCTCCAATAATTTGACCTGATAGGATACCGCTGCCTGGGTCATTCCCAATTCGGTCGCTGCAGCAGTGAAATTCTCTAGGCGAGCCGCCGCTTCAAATACGCGAACCGCAGCCAGTGGAGGAAGTCGTCTCATCGTCAATCTCTATAAGTCCAGCTTATTGACTCTGTCCAGCCTTTCATTGGGCGGAAAAGGCCGCCTCGACTAAATGGATATCAGCGCCGGTGGCAACCCTCTCCCACCCCCAGCCACCGGCGCAAAATGATGGAGGCGATGATGAACGATCAGATCTTCGACCGCGAGTATCAGGCCGGACGCGCTGCCCTCAACGACAGCATCAGCCGGTTGATCCACGGAGCCGGGCAGTCACTGCTCATGCTCCACAAGATCCAGTTCGACGCACCTTGGAAGCGGCGCGTCGGAGCCAGCCACGGCCGCGCAAAGGCGGCCTGAGGAGTCCCAAGATGCGACTCGACATCAATCACGGCACGGTCTTCGCCAAGCCTGACACGCTTGGCGACGACTTCGCCCTTTTGTTCGAAGCGATCGCCGACGCCTTCCGCGGCATGTCGGCGTCGTCACGCCTTGAATCGCACTGGTCGCGGCAACGCTACTGTAGCGGGGATTGCTGACCAGCAATGATCGCACGGAGATGGCATGGCCGCGTCCCCGCCGCAAAGGCGGAGGAATATCTGGAGCTGATGGCGACCGTCGGGCTTCCCGACTATCGCTCGACCGAGGGCAACCGCGGCGCATTGTGCCTGCATCGCCAGGAGGGTGACATCGTCCATGTGGAAATGTTCACCCTCTGGGAGGATGAAGCAGCGATCCACCGCTTTGCCGGGCATGATATGACCCGCGCCAAATATTATGATTTCGACCCGGCATTCCTGCTCGAACTGGAGCCGGAGGTAGTGCACTTCGACATCATCGAAGGTTGAACTTCGCGCTCAATTGCGGACGAGGGACGGCTCGCCTATAGCCGCCCCTCTTCTCGTTTCTTGCCGGAGTCTTCAGCACCTATGGTTCGTCGCCGCCAGATATACGAAGGTAAGGCCAAGATCCTTTACGAAGGCCCCGAGCCCGGTACGCTTATCCAATATTTCAAGGACGACGCGACGGCGTTCAACGCCCAGAAACGCGGCACGATCAGCGGCAAGGGCGTGCTCAACAACCGCATCTCGGAGCATATCTTCGTCGCGCTGCAAACAATCGGCGTCCCAACCCACTTCATCCGCCGCATCAACATGCGGGAACAGCTGGTCCGCCAGGTTGAAATCGTGCCGATCGAGGTGGTCGTGCGCAATGTCGCCGCCGGCTCGCTTTCGAAGCGGTTGGGGATCGAAGAAGGCACGCAACTGCCCCGCACGATTATCGAATATTATTACAAGGACGATGCGCTGGGCGATCCGATGATCGCCGACGAGCATATCGCCTGCTTCGGCTGGGCCAGCCAGGACGAGATGAACGACATCGCCGACATGGCGATCCGCGTGAACGATTTCATGTGCGGACTGTTCGCCGGCATCGGCATTCGCCTGGTCGACTTCAAGCTGGAGTTCGGTCGGCTCTATGACGGCGATTTCAGCCGCATCATCCTGGCCGATGAGATTTCGCCGGATGGCTGCCGCCTTTGGGACATGAAGTCGAACGAAAAGCTCGACAAGGATCGCTTCCGCCAGAATCTCGGCGGCGAGGCCGAGGCTTATCAGGAAGTTGCCCGCCGGCTCGGCCTGCTGCCTGAGGACAGCGAGGAAAGCGCCGTCCTCGATCTCGACAGCCACCGCAAGAAGCGGGGGCGTTAGACCGGGACATGGCGCTGCCCCGCGTTCGGGTGGTGACGCTCAACGCGGCGCTTGGCCCCCTCGACTATCGGGTTCCAGATGGGATGGCGGTTGAGCCGGGCAGAGTGGTCGTCGCACCGCTCGGCCCGCGACAGCTAATCGGCGTTGCCTGGGAAGCCGATCGGCTCAAGACCGAAGAAGTCGGCGACAACCGACTGCGGCCTCTGGCCGGGCTGGTAGGTGTCCCGCCAATCCCCGCTCCTCTCCGCCGTCTGTGCGAATGGACGGCGGACTATTATCTTTCCCCGCTCGCAGCGGTCCTTCGAATGGTGATGCCATCGTCAGCAGCCCTGGCCGGTCCGCGACGGCTGGTCGAATATCACTCTACCGGCGCCGTCCCTCCCCGCCTCACCCCGCAACGGGAGCAAGCGCTGAGCAGGATCGACGGCCGGCAAGGCACAGTCCGAGAGCTTGCCGCCCATGCCGAGGTCAGCGAGGCGGTTATGCGCGGGCTGGTGCACGCCGGCGCACTTGAACGGATTGAGGTCGACGGAGACCAACCATTTCCTGCCCCTGACCCTGGCTTTGCACCGCCATTACTAAATGCCGAGCAGCTGCAGGCGTCGGACAGCCTGAAACAAGCGATCGGACGGGGTTTCGACCCGATCCTGCTCGACGGAGTGACCGGATCAGGCAAGACGGAAGTCTATTTCGAAGCGATCGCCGAAGCGATCAGGCAGGGCAAGCAGGTGCTGGTCCTATTGCCCGAGATAGCATTGACCGAACCGTTCCTTACCCGCTTCACTGCTCGCTTCGGCTGCGAGCCGGTCACCTGGCATTCGGACCTGCGTTCGTCACAACGCCGTCGCGCCTGGCGCGCGATCGCCAGCGGCGACGCTCGCGTCGTGGTCGGAGCGCGCTCGTCCCTGTTTCTGCCTTACGCCAAGCTGGGCTTGATCGTGGTCGACGAAGCGCATGAGCCGTCATTCAAGCAGGAAGAGGGCGTTCAGTATCACGCTAGAGACGTGGCCGTGATGCGCGGGCATTTCGAGGAAATCCCGGTAATCCTCGCCTCCGCCACTCCAGCCATCGAAACGCGGCACATGGTCGAAATCGGCCGCTATCGCGAGCTCAAGCTGACCGAGCGTCATGGCCTTGCCGAAATGCCCGCGATCCGCGCGGTCAACCTGACCCAGGACCCACCGCCGCGCGGCCGTTGGCTGGCGCCAAGCCTAGTCGCCGAACTAGAAGCCAACCTCGCCGTTGGCGAGCAATCACTGCTGTTCCTCAATCGCCGCGGCTTCGCGCCACTCACCCTATGCCGGACTTGCGGGCATCGGTTCCAGTGTCCCAACTGCACCGCCTGGATGGTCGAGCATAGGTTGATGCACCGGCTGGCTTGCCACCATTGCGGTCATGTCATGCCGCCGCCGCGCCTTTGCCCGGAATGCGGCGATGAGGACAGCCTCGTCGCCTGCGGACCCGGGGTCGAGCGGATCGCCGACGAGGTAAGCGCGCTATTTCCAGACGCGCGAACCGCGATCGTCACCAGCGACACCATCTGGTCGCCAGCCCGCGCTGCGGAATTCGTTCGCGCGATGGACGCCGGCGAGATCGACATCGTCGTCGGAACGCAGCTGGTTACCAAGGGCTATCACTTCCCCAATTTGACACTGGTCGGAGTAGTCGACGCCGACCTTGGCCTCCAGGGTGGCGATCTTCGCGCAGCCGAGCGCAGCTTCCAACAGATACAGCAGGTCGCGGGGCGCGCCGGCCGCGGCGACAAGCCGGGGCGAGTGTTGGTACAGACCCACGACCCGGAAGCGTCGGTGATTGCGGCGCTGGTCTCGGGCGACGCGCCCGGCTTCTACGCCGCCGAGACCGAGGCTCGGCGCGAGGCGGCGATGCCGCCGTTCGGCCGCCTGGCCGCGATCATTGTCTCGGCGGAGGACAAAGGCGACGCCGAAGCAGTTGCTCGCCGCATCGGCCATGCGGCACCAAAGGTCGAGGGGATGGCGGTATTCGGCCCCGCGCCTGCTCCGCTCGCCATGTTACGTGGACGCCATCGCCAACGCCTGTTGGTCCACGCCGCTCGCAAGCTGGACGTGCAAGATGTCATCCGCGACTGGCTGGGCGAGCTGGAGTGGGGAAGCAAGATCCGCGTGGCGGTTGACGTCGATCCTTACAGCTTTCTCTAAAGATTGAGATCCGGCTGCGGAATCATTGCCCCTTCCGCAGCGAGCAATTTCTTCTTCCGATCCAGTCCACCGGCGTAGCCGCCCAACGTCCCGTCGGAGCGGATCACCCTGTGGCACGGCACGAGCACGGCGACCGGGTTGGAGCCGTTAGCGGTTCCTACGGCGCGGGTGGCGTTCGGATCGCCAACCGCCCGTGCGATGTCGGCATAGCTGCGGGTCTCGCCAAGCGGTATCTTGCGCAGCTCCTGCCACACAGCCTCCTGAAAGGCCGTGCCATGCACGTCGATCGGCAGTTCGGGTGCGGCCTGCGGTCGATCGATCGCCGCTAGAGCGCCCTCAACCCACGGAGCGATCGTGCCATCATCGGGGCGAATGTCGGCATTGGGGAAGCGCCTCCGAAGCGCGCTCTCGTCCTCGTCAAAAGTCAAACGACAGATGCCCTTGGGTGTCGCCGCTACCAGCAGAGGTCCGAGCGGGCTTTCGGTCACGACATATCGGATCGTCTCGCCCCGCCCGCCGTCGCGCCAGGCCGACGGCGTCATCCCAAGCCGCTGCTTCGCATCGGCGTAGAAGCGGCTGGGCGCCTGGTAGCCGGCATCGTAGATGGCTGCGGTCACGGGTTTGTCCTCGTCCAGATGCGCTTCTGCCCGACGAGCCCGGATCGCACGAGCGTAAGCCGCGGGCGAAACGCCCATGTCGCGGGTGAAGATTCGCTGGAAATGATGTTCGGCATAGCCAACCGCGCTGGCCAGGTCGGCGAGCAACGGCGGCTCGTCAGCTTGCTCGATCAGCCTGACTGCCTTTGCCACAGCCTCGCGGTCGCGGCCGACCTCGTCCGGCTTGCAACGCAGGCACGGCCGATAGCCGGCTGAGCGTGCGGAATCGCCATCCAGGAAGAACTCGACATTCTCCCGATTCGGGCGGCGAGCCGGACAACTGGGCTTGCAGTAGATCCCCGTCGTCTTGACCGCGCCGATCACCCGTCCGTCCCAGCTCCGGTCGCGGCGATCGAAGGCGGACCAGGCGGCATCAATGTCAATTGTTCGCATCAGCATGGACCCAAAATAGGTGACCGGCTTAGGTCGCGCTTCCCACGGCTTGCGGTCAAAGTGAAGAGGTAGGTGCATGTGGCAAATTTTCGAGGGCGAAGTTGATCTTGATGACGTGCGGATACTGCTAGCCCAGCATTTTGCCGAGATGCAGGCAGGTTCGCCGCCCGAGGCCTGTCACGTCCTGCCGGTTGACGGACTGAAGGACCAATCGATTCGGTTCTTCACATTGCGCGAGCGTGGCGCGTTGCTGGGCTGTGGCGCGCTCAAGCGGCTTGGCGGCGCTGAAGGTGAAATCAAGTCAATGCGCACTGCGGACGCGGCGCTGGGACGTGGGGTCGGCAAAGCGTTGCTCGGCCATCTGATCGCGACGGCGAAACTGGAGGGCATGGCCCGCATCCGACTTGAAACCGGCTCAACGGACCAATTTGCGGCCGCCAACCAGCTCTATGAGAAGGAAGGGTTTGAACGGACAGGCCCCTTCGGGGACTATACGGACACACCCTTCACCCGGTTCTTCAGCAAGGAGATTTAGCCGCGATCTACCCGAGCGGCGAAGCAACCCCGGATCGCGTTGTGAGCGTCGATGTGATCGACTTGCGCGTCCGCGAACAGGCGCCGAATTATACTGTCCGCCTCGCCCGGCTGGGCAAGCGCTGCATCAACCATCATTCCGTCGCCGTCGAAGGCGCGCAGTGACAAGATCCGGCGATCGAGCGCCGGTGGAATTTCGCCTTCATACTTCGCGGCTTCGGTCACTCCTTCGCTGACGAAGATGGCGTGGCTCGCGCGGTATGGATTTTTACCTTCGTGCGAGCAGTGGTTGACGAGCAATAGCGTCTCGCCAATTTCAGCATCGTCAAGCGTGAGGCGGCAAGGGAAGCCGGGTTTTTTGTCCGCTGTCATGCGCACGGCGCCATGCTCGGCAAGCTCGGCTTCGCTGAGGTTGGACAAATGGGCAAAGGCGGAGGGCTCAAGGCCTGCAATTTTGTAAGTCATGGCAGTGCAATAGCGGACCCCCGATGCGCGCGCTTCCCGCGTCTTGCGGCCAAACAATCGCCAAGTTCAGCATGAAGGCTTTTGGAGTCCTTGCATCCTCGCCGACCCCCTGCTAGGGGCGCGCCATCCCATGAGGGGCGCGCGGTTTACACTGCTGTGCCCCGTTCAATGCATGGGGCACATTTCTATGTCTGGAGCTTCGAGCGCGTGGAGAATTCCGGCGGCATTCAGGCCAGCTTAGCAGGGCGTTACGCAACTGCTCTGTTCGGCCTTGCCCGTGATGAAAAGCAGATCGATGCGGTGATCCGCAGCCTCGAAAAGATCGAGGCGGCGATGAACGAATCGGCTGATTTCAGGACATTGGCCACCAGCCCGTTGATCGACCGCACTGATGCCGGCAAGGCGATCCGTGCACTGGTCCCCACCCTGGGCATTGACGCGATCACAGCCAAGTTCCTCGGCGTGCTGGCGCACAATGGCCGGCTCAGCGAGCTCAAGGCCGTTATCAAGGCGGTCCGCACGCTCGCTGCCAACGCACGGGGCGAAACTACCGCCGAGGTGACATCGGCCTATCCGCTGAACGATGACCAGGTCGCCCGGCTCAAGACCAATTTGAAGACCCGGCTCGGCCGCGACGTCACGATCGAGGCCAAGGTCGAACCTCAACTTCTCGGAGGCCTCATTGTCCGGCTCGGCAGCCGGATGATCGACGCTTCGATCCGCACCAAACTCAATAATCTCGCTTTGGCGATGAAAGGCTGAACATGGATATCCGCGCCGCTGAAATTTCCCGCGTCATTCGCGACCAGATCGCGAATTTCGACGCCGACGCGCAGGTTTCTGAAGTCGGCAGCGTGCTGTCGGTCGGCGACGGCATCGCCCGTATCCACGGGCTCGACAACGTCCAGGCGGGCGAAATGGTCGAGTTCGAGGACGGCACCAAGGGAATGGCGCTCAACCTCGAAGCCGACAATGTCGGCGTCGTGATCTTCGGCTCCGACGCCGCGATCAAGGAAGGCTCTACCGCCAAGCGCACTGGAACCATCGTCGACGTGCCCGTCGGCAAGGGCCTGCTCGGTCGCGTTGTCGACGCGCTCGGCAACCCGATCGACGGCAAAGGACCGATCGTCGCTGAGAAGCGCAGCCGCGTTGAAGTGAAGGCGCCAGGCATCATCCCCAGGAAATCGGTGCACGAGCCGGTTCAAACCGGGCTCAAGGCGCTTGATGCGCTGGTTCCCGTCGGCCGCGGCCAGCGCGAACTGATCATCGGCGATCGCCAGACCGGCAAGACCGCCGTGGCGCTCGATACCTTCATCAACCAGAAGCAGGTCAATGCAGGCAAGGACGAGAGCCAGAAGCTATACTGCATCTACGTCGCCATCGGCCAGAAGCGCTCGACCGTCGCCCAGATCGTCCGCGCACTCGAAGAAAATGGGGCGATGGAATATTCGATCGTCGTCGCCGCGACGGCATCTGAGCCGGCCCCGCTGCAGTATCTCGCGCCCTACACGGGCGTGACCATGGGCGAATATTTCCGCGACAACGGCATGCATGCCGTGATCGTCTATGACGACCTTTCCAAACAGGCCGTCGCCTACCGCCAGATGTCCCTGCTGCTGCGCCGTCCTCCGGGCCGCGAAGCCTACCCGGGCGACGTGTTCTATCTTCACTCACGCCTGCTCGAGCGCGCCGCGAAGATGAACGAAGACAACGGCTCCGGCTCGCTGACCGCGTTGCCGATCATCGAAACCCAGGCAGGCGACGTGTCGGCCTATATTCCGACCAACGTCATCTCGATTACCGACGGCCAGATCTTCCTTGAAACCGACCTGTTCTTCCAGGGCATCCGCCCGGCGATCAACGTCGGCCTTTCGGTCAGCCGCGTCGGCTCGGCCGCGCAGACCAAGGCGATGAAGAAGGTCGCCGGCTCGATCAAGCTCGAGCTCGCCCAATATCGCGAAATGGCCGCCTTCGCCCAGTTCGGATCGGATCTGGACGCTTCGACCCAGAGGCTTCTCGCTCGTGGTGCGCGCCTGACCGAGCTGCTGAAGCAGCCGCAGTTCCAGCCTATGCCGGTCGAAGAGCAGGTTGCGTCAATCTATGCGGGCACCCACGGCTTCGTCGACACCGTCGATGTGAAGGACGTCACCCGCTATGAGGCCGCAATGCTCGGCTTCCTCCGGTCGGAACATGCCGACGTCTTGAAGGCGATCCGCGACACCAAGGTCCTTGACGACGACACTGCCGCCAAGCTCAAGGACGCGCTGACCGCGTTCGGCAAGCAGTTCGCGTAAGCTAGGAACCAAGCGGCGATGGCCAGCCTCAAGGCATTGAAACTTCGCATCGGCTCGGTGAAGTCGACGCAGAAGATCACGAAGGCGCTAAACATGGTCGCGGCGTCGAAGCTGCGTCGTGCGCAGCAGAACGCGCAGGCAGCCCGGCCTTATTCGAACCGCATCGCCGAGGTAGTGAGCTCGCTGGCCAGCCGGATCACGGTCGGCCCGCAGTCGCACAAGCTGATCGCGGGCACGGGCAAGGACGCGACCCACCTGATTATAGTCGTCACTGGCGATCGCGGGCTGGCAGGCGCGTTCAACACCAATATCGTCCGTGCCGCGCGAAAGAAGGCCGAGGACCTGTTGGCCGATGGCAAGCAGGTGTTGTTCTACATCGTTGGCCGCAAGGGCCGCCCGGCGATCCAGCGATTCTATCCCAAGGCGATCATCGGCCAGCATGACACGCTGGCCATGAAGGCTCCCGCCTATTCCGATGCTCAGGCCATTGCCGACGACATCATCGACCGGTTTGACAGCGGTCAGTTCGACGTCGCGCATCTCGCCTATAGCGAGTTTAAGTCGGTGCTATCGCAGGAACCGCAGGTCGATCAGATTATTCCGGCGGCACCTCCTGCGGCTGTCACCGGCAATAAGGCGGACTCCGCCGCTGCCGCAGCGGTTGAATATGAGCCTGACGAGGAAGAAATCCTCGCCGCTTTGCTGCCCAAGAACATCACCGTGCAAATCTATCGCGCACTGCTTGAGAATCAGGCGGGCTTCTACGGATCGCAGAGGACCGCGATGGACAATGCGACGCGCAACGCAGGCGATATGATCAATCGCCTGTCGATCCAGTACAACCGCCAACGCCAGGCGGCGATCACGACAGAACTCGTTGAAATCATCTCAGGCGCCGAAGCGCTCTAACGGACTAGAAGGCAAGGAAACTGACCATGGCCACCGCCGCTCCCGCCAAGCCCCGCAGCAAGAAGGCCGCTGCATCGGCGACCACCGCGACTGTTCCGATCACCGGCGATATCGTCGGCAAGGTCGCGCAGGTCATCGGCGCGGTCGTCGACGTCGCGTTCGAGGGTGAGCTTCCGCCGATCCTCGCGGCGCTCGAGACCGACAATAATGGCCAGCGCCTGGTTCTCGAGGTCGCGCAGCACCTCGGTGAGAATATCGTTCGCACGATCGCGATGGACGCGACCGAGGGCCTGACCCGCGGCCAGCGCGTTACCGCCACCGGCTCCCAAATCAGCGTGCCGGTCGGACCCAAGACGTTGGGACGCATCATGAACGTTATCGGAGAGCCGATCGACGAGCGCGGCCCCATCGGTAGCGACATGTTTTCCCCGATCCATGCCGAGGCACCACTGTTCGTCGACCAGTCGACCGACAGCTCGATCTTGGTCACCGGCATCAAGGTCATCGACCTCCTCGCCCCCTACGCCAAGGGCGGCAAGATCGGCCTGTTCGGCGGTGCCGGAGTCGGCAAGACCGTGCTGATCCAGGAGTTGATCAACAACATCGCCAAGGGCCACGGCGGCACGTCCGTGTTCGCCGGCGTCGGAGAGCGTACGCGCGAGGGTAACGATCTCTACCACGAGTTCCTCGAGGCGGGTGTTATTGCCAAGGACAAGGACGGCAACGCGATCAGCGAAGGCTCCAAGGTTGCGCTGGTGTTCGGCCAGATGAACGAGCCGCCGGGCGCCCGTGCCCGCGTCGCACTCTCGGGCCTGACCCAGGCCGAATATTTCCGCGACGTCGAAGGCCAGGACGTGCTGTTCTTCATCGACAACATCTTCCGCTTCACCCAGGCGGGCTCGGAAGTGTCGGCGCTGCTCGGCCGTATTCCTTCGGCGGTGGGCTATCAACCGACGCTGGCGACCGACATGGGACAGCTTCAAGAGCGCATCACGTCGACCAACAAGGGCTCGATCACTTCGGTGCAGGCCATCTACGTTCCGGCCGACGACTTGACCGATCCGGCGCCCGCGACCTCGTTCGCCCACTTGGACGCCACGACCGTTCTGTCGCGTGCGATTTCGGAACTTGGCATCTATCCCGCGGTCGATCCGCTGGACTCGACCAGCCGCGTGCTCGAGCCGCGGACTGTCGGCCAGGAGCATTATGAGACCGCTCGCGCGGTCCAGGAAACGCTGCAGAAGTACAAGTCGCTGCAGGACATCATCGCCATCCTCGGCATGGATGAGCTGTCGGAAGAAGATAAGCTCACCGTTAGCCGCGCCCGCAAGATCCAGCGCTTCCTGTCGCAGCCGTTCCACGTCGCCGAAGTGTTCACCGGCATCCCCGGCAAATTCGTTCAGATCGAAGATACGATTCGTTCGTTCAAGGCGGTCGTCAGCGGCGATTACGACCATCTGCCGGAAACGGCCTTCTATATGGTTGGCGGTATCGATGAGGCTGTCGCCAAGGCTGAAAAGATGGCTCACGAAGCATAATGGCCGGAAACCTTCGCCTGGAAGATTGCGTCAATGAGCGCTGCCCCTGGTCCGGCGACCCGGTCAGTGCCGACAGCCTGACGCTATATCGGGGCGAAGTCGTCGGCTTCTGCAACCCGGGCTGCCGGGATAAGTTCGAGAAAGCGGCGTCGGTCTTCGACGCTGCGATCGAGGGAAAGAAATAGGAACGATGGCTGACCTTCACTTCGAGCTGGTGACCCCAGAGCGGCTGGTTCGTTCGGAAGACGTTTACATGGTCGTCGTTCCCGGCGTCGAAGGCGATTTCGGCGCAATGGCCGGCCACGCGCCTGTCATGACCGTGCTCAAGGACGGCGAACTCAAGATCTACAAAACCGCGGGCGGCCAGCCCGAGAGCATTAACGTCGCAGGCGGCTTCGCCGAAGTCGGAGACAATGGACTGACCGTCCTGGCGGAAAGCGCCGGCGAATAACGTGGCATCTGGCGGGGGAGCCTTCGCCGCCCGCCAGACGGATCATGTTGCTTCGGCGTGGAGCTTCAAGGCAGCGTTATTCCTACTCCTAGTGGCGATTGCCACGCGCTACGTCGCGCTCGGCAACCCTGTCGCTAACCCCGACGATCAATTCTATCTGCTCGTCGGCGACGCCATGTGGCATGGCAATTGGCCCTATATCGACATCTGGGACCGCAAACCGTTCGGCCTATTCGCCTTGTTCGCATTAATCGCGCGGTTGGGCGGGGCGTCGATCCTGATGATGGACATCATTGCCCTGTTGTTCGCGTTTGCGACGGCGCTGGTGGTGCGCCGGATTGTACTGATCTTCTCGGGCAATCAGGGCGCGACATTGGCGGGTGCGGTCTACCTGCTCATGCTGCCGATGTTTTCGGGCCAGACGGCGCAAGCACCGGTATTCTTCAACCTACCAATGGCGCTGGCGGCCCTGGCGCAGTTCAAGGCTGCTGATGCCGAGCCAAAGGAAATCCGCCGTTTCGCCTTCCTGGCCATGATCGGCTGCGGGCTGGCAATATCGATGAAGCCGGTCGCAGTGGTCGAGGGCGCATATTTCGGCCTGGCCTTTCTATGGCTGATGCTTCGCCGCGGCATGTCACCAGCGACCATTGCGGCAAATGCGGCAGCTATGATCGTCATCGCCCTTCTGCCGACATTAGTCCCGATGCTCGGCTATGCCTTGGTAGGACGAGAGGCTTTTGCCGCCTTCTTTCACGCCAATTTCATCTCGATATTCCAAAAGAATTCGCTGGGTTTCGGAGCCCAGAAGGCCGGGCTGCTCTATTTACTCCTGTTTATGGGACCGCTAATCGCCTTCGCGGCACTCGGGCTTGTCGAACGGTTGCGAAACAGCGCCGATATTCGAGCACGATTGCTTTTAGGTTGGTTGTTGGCGGCGGTCGGTGGCTATTTGATCGTACCGCAATTTTACGACCAATATGCACTGCCGATGATCGTGCCGCTCAGCGTCAGCGCAGGGATCATTCTCAATCGCAGGACCGGGCTGCCGATTTTCGCCGCGCTGGTCGCATTTAGCGTGATAGCCGGCGAAGTTATTGCCTGGTCGCCGAACCGAGCCGATGTGGAAACCTACGCGCGCCTTTCCCATTCCGTGGACGAAGCCCGTAAGGGCGGCTGCATCCTGGTTAATGAAGGCCCGACATGGCTCTATCGCTCAACCGCTGCTTGCTGGCTGACGCCCTACCTATTCCCCGGCCATCTCAACCTGATCACTGAGGTCAATTCGATCGGAGTGGACACGGTTGCCGAAACCCGGCGCATCCTCGTCGAACGCCCTGCAGTTATAACCTTTCAGCCTTCAACCGCGCGGCGCCACAATCCGGCGACCGAACGGCTCTTGCGCGACGCCCTGCGTGACGATTACCAACTGGTCGCGATGATCGGCCCCGACGCTTCGCCCTCGCTGGCCACCTTGCAGGTTTGGCAGCGTCGCGATTTGGGTCCTGCCCCGGCTATTGTCCCAGACCTCTCCCGGCCCGCGAATGATATCTAAGGCGGGTAATTCGCCGCGCTGGGCGCGCAGCCCGGTGGCTCTGCTATTAATCCTGATTACCGCGTTCGCCACGCGCGCCGTCACGTTCGGCAATCCGCTGGTGGACATGGATGACCAGTTTTACTGGCTGGTCGGCCGATCGATGTGGCATGGGATCTGGCCGATCCTCGACATATGGGATCGCAAGCCGGTCGGGCTGTTCCTGCTTTATGGTGCCTTCGCCGGTGTGGATCGGTCCATTTTGGCGGTCCAGATTGCCGCAACCCTTTTCGCGGCGGGGACCGCTATCTTTGTACGCGCTGCCTCTTTGCGGATCGCCAGTCCGCGCAGCGCGCTACTCGCGGCGTTCACTTACCTGCTGACTCTACCGCTCTTCGGGGGCCAATCGGGCCAATCCCCCGTCTTTTATAACCTGTTCATGGCGGCCGCCGGCCTGTTGTTGCTTGCATCGAGTACCAACGTCGACGCGTCGGTCGTCAGGCGTCGCGCGGTCGCGGCAATGGCGCTCTGTGGCGCAGCATTGGTGATCAAGCAGGTTAGTGTTGCGGAAGGCGTCTTCTTCGGGTTGGCGTTCTTGTTCCTGCTCCACCGTGCAGGCGAACGAATGGCGCGCAATATCGCGATGGCGGCGACGATGATCGTTGTAGCGCTGCTCCCTACTATACTGGGTGTCGCATTGTTCGCGGCACACGGCGAGGATGCGGTGGCGACTTACGTGCAGGCCAGCTATCTATCGATCTTCGCCAAGACGTCGGGGGCCGATCGGTCGGCACTGGCTGGCGTCGGTTATCTGGTCCTATTCGGCGGCCCATTGTTGCTGGCGGCGGGGATCGGCGCCGTTGCCGGATGGAAGGAATCAAAAGCCTCCCTCGCCCATCGCCTTGCCGCAATGTGGGTTGCGGCAGCTTTTGTCGGCTACCTCCTCATTCCCAATTTCTTCCCTCACTATGCCTTGCCAATGTTGGTTCCTCTGTCGATCATGGCCGCCCGCGCATATGACCAGAAGATCGGCCTTCCGCTTTTCGTCGCATTGGTTGCCTCCAGTATCATCAGCGGACGGCTGACCGATTGGGGCGCCAACCGGCGCGCTGCGGCCGATTTCCGACGCATCGCGGCTACCGTCCAAGATAGGCGTCATGGAGGCTGTCTATATGTCGCCAACGGCCCGGTAGGGCTCTACGCAGCAGTGCCCGCCTGCCGGCTGACGACCTATCTTTTCCCCTATCATCTGACGTTGGCGACCGAGGCAAGCTCAATAGGCGTGGACCAACAAACCGAGATCGCGCGCATCTTCGCCGCCCGACCAGCGATCGTCGTAACGCAGGATGACAAGCGACCGAAGCAGTCCGCTGCCGTTCGAGATCTTCTCGATCGGGAGCTTTTGGCGAATTACCGAGAGATCGCCCATGTCCCCGCCGATGGCGCCGTGGAGATCCGGACACTTCATATCTGGCAACGCCGCGACCTTGCGCGATAGCGGGAGTTAACACTCCTTTCACCTTAAACTGCTTGGATGATGCCTTCACTCCGCAGGGTATCGATAAATGCTGCACCAGGCCGTTGAACTTCAGACCATTGCCCGCGAAGCACCGCTGCAGTTGAGCGTGGTCATTCCGACGCTTAATGAGGCCGGCAACGTCAAGCCTTTGCTCGAAAAGCTCGGCATCGCGCTCGCCGGGATCGAGTGGGAGGCAATTTTCGTCGATGACGGTTCGACCGACGGCACGCCGGAACTGCTTACTGGCATTGCCCAGTCGGATCGCCGCGTCCGCATGGTCCGCCGCATCGGCCGCCGCGGTCTTTCCTCGGCCGTGGTCGAGGGCGCGCTGGCATCGACTACGCCGATTGTCGCGGTGATCGATGCCGATCTGCAGCATGATGAGCGAATCCTGCCTGACCTTTTTCGTGCCATTTCCGACCAGGGCCATGAGTTGGCGATCGGCACGCGATATGCCGGTAACGGCTCGACTGGCGAATGGGCCGAAAGCCGACTGAAAATCAGCCGGTTCGCCACCGCGCTCGCTGGCCCGATTATGAAGACGCGCCTGTCCGACCCGATGAGCGGCTTCTTTGCCGTACGGCGTGACGTCCTGCTCGAAGCTGCGCCCCGCCTGAGCAATGTCGGCTACAAGATATTGCTCGATCTGGTGGCTTCCATGCCTCGCCCGCTCAAGGTCGCGGAGGTCGGCTACACTTTCGGCACGCGGCAGCATGGAGCCAGCAAGCTCGATGAAATGGTCGCGCTCGAATATGTCGAACTATTGCTCGACAAGACCGTCGGCCGCTTCGTGCCGGTCAAGCTGGTGCAGTTCGGTGCGGTTGGGATGCTTGGCGTCGGCGTGCATCTGTTGTTGCTCGATCTTGCGCTCAACGCGCTGGGCTTGGCCTTCGCCTGGTCGCAAGCTGCGGCGGTCGTTGGAGCAATGACCTTTAACTTCGCATTGAACAATCGGTTCACTTATCGCGACCGGCAGCTGAAGGGCTTCGCCTGGATCGGTGGCCTGCTCTCTTTCTATCTCGTCTGCTCGCTGGGCGCCGTCGCCAATGTCGGCATCGGCAGCCTGGTCTACGACCAGTTCCACGGCTGGTGGATCGCGGGCATCGCCGGGGCGATTGTCGGCTCGGTTTGGAATTACGTCGCCAGTGGGTGGCTAACGTGGACGAGACGCTGAATGGCGCCGCTTGATTGAAATTAGTCTTTTCTCAAAGTTTGGGCGCTATTCACCATATTGGTTTTCTGCGGGATAGCATTGGGATTCATGGGTTATGAACGCATTCGGCAAGCGTAACGGTCTCGGCGGCGCGGGGCAGCGTCCGAGTTTCGGCGTCGCTCGTCCCATGAAAGGCGGAGCAGCTCCTGCCGGTGGCGAACAATTCCCGCCGGTTGAGGACCTTCCAGAAGAGCCGGAGTCTCCGGACACTGAGGCAAGCCCCGCTGGACCGCCAGTCGGCGCGATGGACCGCCTCAACCACCGCCAGAACGCCAGCGGTGAGGCTGCATCGTCGAAAAGCGAGGGCTTCGAAGCCTCGGTCCACCGCATCAAGGAACAGGTGCTTCCCCGCCTGCTCGAGCGCGTCGATCCGGAAGCGGCAGCGACGCTCGGCAAGGAAGAGCTGGCCGAGGAATTTCGCCCGATCATCGGTGAGGTCCTCACCGAGCTTAAAATCAACCTCAATCGCCGTGAGCAGTTCGCGCTGGAAAAAGTGCTGGTCGACGAACTGCTCGGCCTTGGTCCGCTTGAAGAACTACTGTCCGACCCGGCAGTCAGCGATATCATGGTCAACGGACCCGACCAGACATTCGTCGAGCGCAAGGGCAAGCTCGAGCTCGCCAAGATCCAGTTCCGCGACGAGGAACATTTGTTCCAGATCGCGCAGCGCATCGTCAACAAGGTCGGCCGCCGCGTCGACCAGACCACCCCGCTTGCCGACGCCCGCCTTCAGGACGGCAGCCGCGTCAACGTCATCATTCCGCCGCTGTCGCTGCGCGGCACCGCTATCTCCATTCGTAAATTCTCCGAAAAGCCGATCACGCTCGACATGATGCGCGGCTTCGGCTCGATGTCGGAGAAAATGGCGACGGTGCTGAAGATCGCCGGTGCCAGCCGCATGAATGTCGTCATCTCTGGCGGTACCGGCTCGGGCAAGACGACGATGCTCAACGCCATGTCGAAAATGATCGACCCGGGCGAGCGCGTAATCACAATCGAAGACGCGGCCGAACTTCGGTTGCAGCAGCCGCACTGGCTGCCGCTTGAAACCCGCCCGCCGAACCTTGAGGGTCAGGGTGCGATCACCATTCGCGACCTGGTCATCAACGCACTGCGTATGCGCCCGGACCGCATCATCCTGGGCGAAATTCGCGGCCAGGAGTGTTTCGACCTTCTGGCGGCGATGAACACGGGTCACGACGGATCGATGGCGACGCTCCACTCGAACAGCCCGCGCGAGTGCCTGGCGCGTATGGAAAACATGGTCATGATGGGCGAAATCAAGATCCCGAAGGAGGCGATCAGCCGCCAGATCGCGGACTCGGTCGACCTGATCGTCCAGGTAAAGCGTCTTCGCGACGGCTCGCGCCGCACGACCAATATTACCGAGGTGATCGGGATGGAGGGCGACGTCATCGTTACCCAGGAACTGTTCCGTTTCGAATATCTCGACGAGACGGCAGACGGCAAAATCGTCGGCGAATATCGCTCCATGGGCCTTCGCCCATATTCCCTCGAAAAAGCCAAGCAGTACGGATTCGACCAACCCTATCTCGAAGCCTGCCTTTAATTGCCTCGCAAGCTGCGGTTACTTCACGCAGCCGCCTTGGGGTTGGTTGAAGATCGGCATTGCCAATCAGAGACGCCTTTGAACGGCGTACGCGACCCCTATTAGATATGTTCCCGTGGCAACGAAACTTAGCGCCAAAACCCAGACAAAGCTGCTGATCACGGCGGTTGTTGGCCCAAAGAAAGCAATTGGAGCGGCCGCCGCGGCCAATCCGGTCAGGATCATTATGGCCAGGATCAAATCGGTTGCCGCCGAAAGGATCGTCCAGCCTTGGACGAAACCATTGGCCAACAAGCCAGAGCTGAAGAGAACCAAGCTCCGCAGGCCGAGCCACGCAATGATAAGGTAGGTTACCCTTACAAGAGAAGCGCTAGGCTCTGCGGCCAGCATCAAGCCAGCCGTCAGTGATATCGCGCCAGCGAGCATTGCGAGCACCTTAGCTTTGTCGCGCGCCGCGCCTGCAGCAAGCTCGATTAGTCCTGCAAATACGAGCAGCGTGGCGACCAAGTCAGCGTCGGACCAACCCTTGTCAGTTGGCATGAATGCAGCCCGGGCGGCCAGCAGGATAATGGCAACCCCGCCTCCGCCGATGAACAGCGCACGATTTGATCTTTGCGTTGGCTTCAGCACGGTCTCCACAGGTTCCTCCATTTCGGAGTCCGCTCGGCCGCCGATGCGGCTGACCCGTTAAAGTCAGGTCTTCCGGTTGGCGGGGCTGGGGGAGTCATTCGCTTTCCGGAAGACCTTAATATTGAAATTCGGCCAAAATGCTCACTGGCGAAATAGGTAATGCTGCGTATCCAATTATCACGGCTTCCTCGGCAGCTCTATTGTAGGTCCAAGATCGCTGATCACCTTGCGAGCGTCAAACGCGCGCGGCTCACCGACGGGGAACGGTCCGTGATGCAATTGAATCTCCGCATCCGCCTCGAATGATTCGATCCTGGTTACGTCCACCCGGTCATACCAAAAGGACGTGCCCCATTCGGGATACCACACATCCCAGCCATTACGCCGATCGTAGTAGCGCCAGTAGGGGCGCCAGTAACCGTAGCCGCTGCCATAATAAGGCCGGTACAGTGGGTCGGGCGCGACATAGGTTTGGACGTCGTGCTCGGTATGGCGGTCCAGGATCGTGAACCAGTCATAACCCTGCTGCAGCGACAATTCTGCTGCCCGATAGAGCAGATAGCCTTCGACGCGTTCTCGCGAAGTGAGTTCGTTGCCGTGAAAGCGCACCCTATATTGGTCGGCTGCAATCCGCTGGTCGGAATATCCGCCGTGCACGCCGCTAACGGACTCGGGCCGATACGGCTGATATGGCGTTGCAGTCGTGCATGCAGCGATCGATGCGAACAGCGTCAATCCGAAAAGCATTCGCGATGCCTTTCCAATATTCGATCGCATATCGGCGCTCCGATGATAAATCCTCAAATCTCAGATTAGGCTTCCTTCTTGGCAATCTTCATAGGGAATAGTCCTTATGCCTTCTCTGAAATTGCTTGGCGAATTTCCTTACTTCTTATTCTCTTGTGACGATTCCCTTCGATCTGTTTCGAACAGATCGGGGGTCAGCCAATCATGTGCCAAAAGTCGCAGCTGCGCGAGCAACGAAACGAGAAACGCGGTTGACCAGCCGAGCATGATAATCCCGGTAGTGCCTTCAATTGCTCCAAGGATCCGCCAATCCTTGGACAAAATCAGGTCCCCGTAACCAATCGTCGCGTAGGTTACCGTTGAAAAGTACAGCGCCTGCTCGAAATGATGGCTCGCGCCAATCCAGACGTAGAGCAATGCATAGAGCCAGATTTCGATCGTGTGGATCGCAAAGATGCCGAGGGAGGCGCCAAGGAGTAGCGCCAGGGGAGATCCCCTCAAGGGGCGAACCAGCTTATGGTGCGAGCGGAGAACGCGCACGAGGATCGCCAGTCCGGTAAGGTGCACAAGTACCGTAATCAGCACCATCACACTGGCTAGAGAGAGTTGGGTCAGCAATGGTCGGCCTCAATGCAGGGTTGGCAATCCGAATGGATAGTCTGGTCCTAGTGACCCGCCAGCGCATTCCGTAACATTGCGTATTCTGTGTTCCCGCCCATGTTTGGCAGTAATGCCGTATGTGTCCATTATACTGGAAAAAGGTCAGGCTAGAACTGGCTCCAACCCCCGGCTTTCCTAAGGGCTCTCCTGGGCGGTCATACCTGCTGCAGGTGCCGGTGAACGAGAGCGGGGAAATCGATGCTGTCGAAATTGAGCGTTACCCCACGCGCGCAACCGTGCGGCGTTTCTGGTCGTCAGAGCCCGATGAATATGGAAAGGTCGTCCGGGCCGATGGGCATTGGCTGCTCTGCTATGACCGCGACGCCGGCGAAGCGATTTTCCGGCTGCGCTCGGAGGCTCTCCATCTTGGAGGTGAAGTAACGGTCGAAGGACCCGACGGCGTTCCTTCCCGGTTCCGAGTGACAAGCGTCAAGCAGCTCGACACCTCCCCGCCGCGCACGCGATAGTCATTTCACGAACTGATGCTATCAAGTCGGCGGATGGACGAGGCGGGCAATTCCGGACCGATTGGTTTTGACGAGAGCGAGGCCCACCTTCGCTCCATTCTGGCCACCGTGCCGGACGCGATGGTCGTTATCGACGAGCTCGGCATTATTCTCTCGTTCAGCGCGGCCGCCGAAAAGATGTTCGGATACCTGGAAACCGAAGTTGTCGGAGAAAATGTGGAGATGTTGATGCCGTCGCCGGACCGCGAACGGCATGATGGGTATCTCGCCAATTACCGCCAAACCGGCGAGCGCAAGATTATCGGCATTGGCCGAGTAACAACCGCCCGGCACCGAGACGGCTACACCTTCCCCATCGAATTATCGATCGGCGAAGCCTGGCTCGGCGAAAAGCGAATTTTCACCGGCTTCATCCATGACATCACTCATCGCCAGGAGGCTGAGTCCAGGCTGCAGGACCTTCAATCCGAGTTGGCGCATGTTGGCCGGGTCAGTGAAATGGGAACGCTTGCGTCGTCACTCGCTCATGAGCTCAACCAACCGCTGACGGCAATTGCAAACTATTGCGAAGGCGCGCGCGAATTGCTTGCCCGCGAACTCGACGAGGAGACGACCGAAATTGTGCGCGAGGCGTTGGAAGACGCCGCCAAGGAAGCGGTTCGTGCCGGGCAAATTGTTCGACGGTTGCGCGACTTTATAAGCCATGGGGACGCCGAGCGCCGCGTCGAAAGCCTTTCGCGCCTCGTCACCGAAGCCAATGCATTGGCGCTGGTTGGATCGAGAGAGCATGGGATCGAGGTTCAACTTAGACTGGATTCAATTGCTGACAGCGTCTTCGTCGACCGCATCCAGATTCAGCAGGTTCTCACCAACCTCATCCGCAATGCCATTGATGCGATGCTGGACAGTCCATTCCGTTCGCTCACCGTTCAAACCGAGTGCAAACCGAAAGGCTTTGTGACCGTCAGCGTTGTCGACACGGGCAGCGGCATCAGCGACGAAATTGCCAGCCACCTGTTTCAACCATTCATCACGACGAAGAAGACAGGAATGGGTATCGGCCTCTCACTCTGCCGCACCATCGTCGAAGATCATGGCGGCCGAATCTGGTTCGAACCCGTGGCCGCGGGGGGCACGGCGTTCCGCTTTACAATTCCCACAGCTGGAGCAGAGGAATGAGCGAAGGGAAATTGGTTCACCTGGTTGACGACGATGAATCGGTCCGGCGATCGGTGGGTTTCATGCTCAAGACGTCCGGGTATCGGGTGAAGAGTTATGAATCCGGCACGGAACTTCTGAAAGACGTCAAAGCGCTTGAGGCAGGCTGCATTCTCCTCGACATTCGAATGGCGGGTATGGACGGGCTGGAGGTGCAACAAGCCCTTCGGGACCAAGGAGTGATCCTCCCCGTCATCATCATGACCGGACATGGCGACGTGCCGCTGTCGGTCCGGGCAATGAAAGCCGGGGCGATCGACTTCATCGAAAAACCATTCGAGAAGGCAGTTCTCCTTGCAGCAATCGAACTGGGGTTCAGTTCGCTGCAGAAGTCCGAAACCGGTCGCGATCGCGCCAATGAAGCGCAGATAAGGCTGCACGTTCTCACGCCGCGTGAACGTGAAGTGCTCGACGGCCTCGCCAATGGCTTGCCTAACAAGACCATTGCCTACGACCTGGGCATTAGCCCGCGCACGGTCGAGATTCATCGCGCCAACCTGATGACGAAGCTGGAAGTCCGCAGCCTCTCGGAGGCGCTTCGCCTTGCATTCGCTGCCCAGGAAAGCTGAACGGACGGCCTGACTTAAGCGGTCATCCTCTGTCGGCAACTATGCTGGCCGGGCGCGTCAATTGGCCACGCCTTCGGCCCTGCGCGCAAGCCAGTTCCATACGAGCGCAAACACCAGCCCAAAGGCCGCCCCTATCGAAAAGGTCAGCGCCAGGAGTGCCGCAGCAGTGCCAAGGTCGAACGGCGCCATCGCAAAGTCGAATTTGATAAAGTGAAGGCGCAGCACGAAGTCCATGAACGGCTTTGCCAGCCCTGCCGCGACCAGGATGACCCACGCCAAGTGATAAAGAGCAATCACCAAGCCTACGGAAATGGCAGCTTTCGCCGGACTGATATTCCGCATGACGATCTCCTTCCTTCGGGCAGGATCGGCGGAAATGATCAGCTGTGCAGTTCGTAATGCTACCTAGACGGCTTTTGATGGCCCCCGCCTGCAAACCGGCAGCGAGCAGCCATCAGGAAGATTGCGTATCGGATTGCGATATCCCGGCAGCCTAAGAGCCAAGCTCTGAAAGGAGTAAGTTCATGGACGTCAAAGAGAAACCAACTCGCTCGCCGGCCGTAGCAAAGCGCCAGGCACCGGATTTTAGCGAGCAGCTCATCGAGCCGTTTACGCAATTGCGAAATGAGGTGAACCGGCTCTTCGAAAGCTTTCCGCTGGGCCTGCCGGGTCTCGAGTTCGCGCGCCTCCACTTTGCCGCTCCGGCGATCGAGATGAGCGAGACCGACAAATCCTATAAGATCACCGCTGAGCTGCCGGGAATTGAGCCCGATAATGTGGACGTCACCTTCGACAGGGGCATCCTGCGCATTGCCGGAGAAAAGAGGGAGCGGCGAAGCCAGAAGGAGCGAGGCTATCGCTTGTCCGAGCGAAGCTATGGTGCCTTCGAACGCTTCATTGAGCTACCTTCAGTCGATGCGGGCCAAGCGATCAAGACCAAGTTCAAGCGCGGGGTTTTGACCGTCAATGTACCCAAGGCGAAAAAGGCAAAGAAGGGCGCTCGACGCAATAAAGTCGGCGCATAGGCCAGTCGGCATACCAATGCTCGTGGCGCATTTCACTCCGGAGTTCTCCCAATAGGGACATCTACGGAATGACGTTGCAGCCCGGTTGCGCCAACAAGACTATGATTGGGCCGTGCGCTTGAAAGGAGAGATACCGTGGAGATCAGTGGAAAACCATTGATGCTGCCCGAATGGAGCGCCGAGCTCACAACCCGATCGGGCCTGAAGCTGAATGTTCGACCAGCCTCGCTCCAGGACCAGGCAGACGTTGGCGAATTTTATCGGCGGGTAACCCCCGACGATCTTCGCTACCGGTTTCTCAGCTCCATCAAGTCAATCGGCCCGGGGCTGGTTCAGCAGCTTGTCGACGTCGACCATACAGAAACGGAGAGCCTGCTTGCCTTCGACGCCAGCGATGGCAAGCTGGCCGCCACGGCCATGATTGCCGCCGATGATTCAGGCGGCGGCGCTGAAGTGGCGGTTTCGGTCCGCTCCGACCTTAAGGACCGGGGTGTCGGATGGGCAATGCTTCAGCACGCCTGCGATTACGCGAAGGCGCGCGGGATCAAGGAACTCCACACCGTCGTGTTTAGCGACAATCGGTCCACTATCGCGCTCGAAGAGGAAATGGGGTTTACCGGACGTCCTTGCACTGATGACACGAACCTCACGATCCTGACAAAGCGCATTGATTGCGCATAGCCGAGGCGCGCAATTCCGTTTCATGACTTGAGGACCAGATGGAACAATCAGCCGTCAAAATACTGGAATCGCATCGGCTTATGGCTATTTCGACGCTTCGTCCCGATGGATGGCCGCAGACCACGATCGTTGGCTACGCCAATGACGGGTTGCTTCTCTATTTCATGATTTTCCGATCGAGCCAGAAATTGGCCAACATCCAGCGCGATGACCGCGTCTCCATTGCGGTCGGCGACGAACCGAGGGACTTCCAAAGCCTCAAGGCCGTCTTTGCCGGCGCCAACGCGTGGGAAGTGACGGATGCCGACCAACGGACCCATGCGTGGCGGCTGCTTACGCAGCGGCACCCTAACCTCGCCGACTTCGGAGTACCGGACGAGTCCGAAGCGGCGCTGATGTGCGCCGCCTGCAAATATGTGTCCGTGCTCGATTACGGCAAAGGCTTCGGGCACACGGACAGCTTCACTGTTGGCGACAGCGGCGCCGTGATGATGCACCCTGCGGAAAAGAACAGCTGGGGTATCTCCGCGGCCAAATCGGCCTGACCCACTTCCCCCCGCGGCAGGGAAGCAAATTCAATCCCTAAATAGCTGTTCTTACGGGAAAATAATGGTGGGCGTGGCAAGGATTGAACTTGCGACCCCTGCGATGTCAACACAGTGCTCTACCACTGAGCTACACGCCCACTCTGAAGGGGGCCTTTAAGGGGCCGATCCGCTTATCGCAAGGGGTTAAAGGCGGACTATAGCCGCCCGTGCTGGTCTTCGGACTGAAACAGCCGATCGACCTCGGCCACAAGGTCTTTCAAATGGAAAGGCTTCGACAGCAGCTTCGCTTCCGGTGCGGTCCGGCCGCCCTGAAGCGCGACCGCGGCGAAGCCCGTGATGAACATCACCCGGATGGCCGGATCGATTGCGCTGGCCTTCTGAGCCAGCTCGATCCCGTCCATTTCCGGCATGACGATGTCGGTCAGGAGCAGGTCGTATTTGCCGGCCTCGAGCAATGGCATCGCCTCGGTACCGCAGCCGACGGATTCAACTTCATAGCCGACACGCTGCAGAGCGCGCTGCAGATATTCGCGCATCGACGTATCGTCTTCGGCAAGAAGGATCCTGATCATCGTGACCTCTCTATGCTCGCATGCGTAAAGATTTTCCAGCGCTTGCCGTTCCTTATGCAGATTGCTGTCCGCAAATGGTACGACTAGTCTCATCCCTGTTGCACATGAGCCGCTATCCTTCCCCGATAATCCATGCATCGCGCGGCGCACTGCCAGTGCTGTTGTCGGTGCCCCATTCCGGGCGGGACTATGAAACCGCAGTTCTTGCCAACGCGGCGCAGGGCCGTCGGGCGCTGGAGACGCTGGAAGACCCGCTGGTAGATCGGCTGGCATGGCGGGCGATCGCTGCAGGGACCGGTGCGGTCGTCCAGCCGGTGCCGCGCGCCGTAATCGACTGCAATCGCGACGAGACGGAGGTCGATCCAGCGGCAATTGCCGGAGTCAGCCCGGCCCCGGTGGGACAGCGTGCCCGGCACGGGCTCGGCCTGGTGCCCTCACGCACGCATCGCCATGGCGCGCTATGGCGACGGCCAATCGACCGGACGGAGCTTTATTGCCGGATCGATGAGATCCATCGCCCCTACCATCAATCGCTCGCCGACGGGCTGGAAGCGCTGCGGAGCATGCATGGTGAAGCGTTGCTGCTCGACTGTCATTCCATGCCCGTCCGGCCGAGCGGCCAAGCCAATATCGTCATTGGAGACCGCCACGGCACCACCTCCTCGGCCTGGGTCAGCGCGGAAGCATTTCGGATCGTGAGGGCCGCCGGCTTTCGCGCGGCGCTCAACGACCCCTATGCTGGTGGGGCGATCGTTGCCCGGCACGGAACGCCGCGGAATGGCATCCACGCGCTTCAGCTGGAGATCGACCGGTCGCTTTATCTCGAATCGGATGGACGGACGGCCGGACCTGGGTTCGACCGAATTGCTTCGCTAATTGAGGTCCTGGCGACAAAGCTCGGTGACGCGCTTTGCGTTCGTGGCCTGCGCGAGGCCGCCGAATAAAAAAGCGGCCACCCCGGCATTGGCGCCGGGATGGCCGGAAGTCAGGGAGGAACGCACCAGAAGGTGCGCGCCGGTCGCTTTTTCGACTGAAGGGGAAACAGGCAAAAAAACGGCGCGGCAATGATCCGATGTGGGTGACCGCCGCGCCATTTCAATCCCGCGGAGCAACGCTCCGCCTCATGCGCGTCACGCCTCGGCAGGTACCGGCTGCGGCGCGGCGATGGGTCCGGTCCCCTGCTGGACCTGGCGCGCGAAGATTTCGCGGATCACCGACAGGGAGAAAAGATGGGCCATGATCAGCGGAAGGGCGCCGTTCTGGTTCAGCTTGCGCAGCTCGTCGCCGCGAAGGTTTCGGAACTTTTCTTCGTCGACCATCTGGAAGCCGCGATAAATGAATGGCTGCTCGGAGCCTTCCGGCTGGATCGCGACCTCTCCTTCCATGAGGAGGCCCGCTTCCTTGAGCTCGTTCATAAAGAACTGCGTGCGCTGACCTGCCTGCTCGAACTGCTCGCAGAACTGAAGAATGGCATTGGTCGCTTCCGACGGATTCTCGCCCTCGAAGAGCGGCTCTCCCTCACTGAACTCGCCTACGGCGCCGGAGGTCGGATCGAAACACAGGGACAGCTCATCGCTATCCTCGCGCAGGCGAGCCAGCACGAACGGGAAACGGCGGAGATAGGCGGGCAAATAGACATTGCCTTCGCGTGCAACCCCCTTCTCATCGAAGAAGGTGTTGGTGCCTTCGTGCAAGCCCATCAGAGCGATCGGCACCGGAGATTCGCCGGCGGAGAAGACGATCGGGAAGTGGCGCTGTATCATTGCGAATTCGTCCACGGTCACCGGGATGGCGTGCGTCGACGCCACCCGGTCGAGACCGTTCAGGCGGCGAACCTTGTAATTGGCATGGAGATTGCGGTTGAGCGCCTCCAGGCCGTTATAGAGAAGCGGCAACATGTTCGGCGCTTGGCTCGCCATAGGATCGACTCCAAAGAAGGGGCGGACTGGCCCTGGAATCAATCCGTCGGCCTGCCTCGCGGAAAACTGCGCGCCCGCCTCTAGTGGCAGGACCAGCCAAGTGCAAGGCGTTTGCGGGGCTTGTAAATTTGCACGCGGACAGTCGCCGCCGATGAGTTCATCATCCATTCAACGCTTGCCGCTAGACCGCCTTGCCGCAATGGTTCTTTCAGCATGACCCTATTGGCTTTTTTTGGCCTTTTCCCCGCCCTGTTCGGCGCGGCTGCGCAAGCGCCCGCCGAAGACCAGGTCGTGCGCCGCGTGATCATTCGCGATGAAGTGATTCTGCGGATCCCGATCCGGCCGCGCCTGTCTCGACCGATCGAATGGGTCGAGAAGAAGGGGCCGAAATGCCTCCCTGCCAACCGCATCGCGGGGGCAGTCCTGTCTGGGCCATCGTCGATCGACTTCCTAATGCGCAACCGGCAACGAGTCCGGGCGCTGATGGACAATGATTGTCCTGCCCTCGATTTTTACGGCCGATTCTACCTGCAACCCGATGATGAATTTATTTGCGCGAAGCGGGAAACGATCCATTCGCGGATCGGCGGAAGCTGCCGGATCGAGAAGTTCAAGATGCTGGTGCCGCAGTATAAGCAGGTCAAACGCTGAGCACGGTGCCCGATCGCGCTCGGATTACCTGCGCGCGAAGCACCATACTTGGCTTTCTCTCGGACAACTTGCTCGCGGGTGGTGCCTCAGTTTGAAATGGGGTGTTATGGAAACTAACGGTTGTTTAGTTTCGCTAACATTCTGGCGGCTAGCGTTGAGGCGTTTTGAGAGCGCCTAGCCATCATAGTCGCGCCCCATGGCCCCGAGGTAGACTGACTTGGCGCTGGCTGCCGATGCGATGGCATCTCGGACCTCATCATTGGTCAAATCAAGCATCCGATATTTCCCGTCGATCTCCGACACCGCCTCTATCCTGCGATAAACCGAACCATTCGCAGCCGCATATCGGGCTAAGCCTCTTAGCTTGGGGAGTGCGTCGGCCAAATGATGCCCATGGGGATCAACAATATCGGCAACGATTCCACCCCCGTCAGTGGCCGAGAAGAATACGAAATCCGGCCGCACAATTTTTGATTCCCCATCGTCATCGTAGACAATGCCAAGGGATTCTTGGCTCGCGCGCGCCGGGTTGCGATACCAAGCCACCCGATCGCCAAGCTTCATTTCTGCCTCAAGTACGGCTCGCTCCCACTTGTTCAACTCATCTGGGAATTTTCCCTCAGGATCGCATAGCAGGTGTCGTTCGTATCTCGGCAGGGCGACTTCGGTGCCGTTCGCTTCCTTTGCAGTTGTCGGCTGTAGCCAGGCGTTCGGCCGCGCTAGATCGACATCCACGGGATCGGCGCTCATTTCCCTGATTTCGCGGTATGCTTCCTGCCGCTCGTCGGTCAGTACCCTGATCGACTCCCGGTACTCGGCTAGCCATTGCTTCGATAGCACTTCCGCCGCCGTCTCTAATTCCTCCTTGATGCTGCCGATGAGGCCCAGCGCAGCTATCGTAGTGTGGGCGTCGATGAGCGCCTCGTCGTCATCTTCCGCTTCCTTGTCCTGACTGGCCAGGTGTTCAGCATATGTCCGGGCAAGATCGGGGCTGATCACGCGGCCTGCCCGCTTGTAGGCGTCCTCAATTACGGCATAGTCAGCCTTCATCACGAAGTCGTTGAACGTCTTGGTCTGCGTTTGGGTGTTGGCGGTGAGTGTTGAGCCTTCGACTGTCAGCACAGCCTCTCGCGCTTCTTTGATCCGGTCAGCCAGCCGGGCCTGCGCTCGGTCAAGAACCTTATGCATCTCAGCATGGGCTTTGAGCCCTGCACCGGGCAGCAGTCCATCCACGGACAGTTCGTGCGCCAATGCAGTCAACCGTTTTGCAGGGCGGGCCTGTTTTTTGGGCAAGGCTTGGGAGGGGAGCGAAAGCAGCTTGTTCCAGACACCAGCCGGGATTTCGCTATTAGGCAAGACCTCGATCGGGTTGATCAGTACCCGGCGCATAGGCAGGTCATCACCCGCTTCGCCACCATTCATCAGGGTGCTGACAACCGCGTTGACCGCATCCTTGTTGAATCGGGGAAGGAGGCAATCGACCGCATTCAGGCGATCGTTACCCGGGATGCGCCGAGCCAGCGGCGTGCGTACCATTCGGCCCAACAATTGCGTGATGTGTGTCTTGTCAGTGGCAGCCCGGAAAGAAACCATCACCTCTGCACGCGGACAGTCCCATCCCGTGCTGATCGCATCTTTGGCAAGGAGTATGCGAACCCAGTCCGATTCCTGCACCCGTTCCGGTGCGATGTAGGGTACAGAGTATTTCCCGAACGTCTCCGTACGATGTTCTCCAAACACATTGGCAATGCAATCCTGAGAAAGCTCAGGCCAGGTCTCAAATACGACGTCCAGCCAAGTCGCAATCTCGTTGTGATCGGGCGAATTCGGCACTTGCAGCACCATTAGCGGCAGCACCGTATCCACATCGTGCTGCTGCTTCGCATACGTCGCCCACGCCTTGGAAATATCGCTGAGCTTGATCGTGGCTCGCTTCAACAAACTGGTAGCGAAGTCACCGACCTCCTTGGGATAGTCGAGGTCAACCGTGTCTTTAATTAGGCCCGAATCCTGCACCAACTTCGAATCGACGATGACCGGACGTAGGGTGTCGTGCCCAGTCATCCCCTCCATCGCAGCGTTAAACCGTTGAACGGTCGCTGAGATTCCCCAAACGACGGGAATGCCCGGAACGGATCCGGTACCATTGATCAACTGCCGCACTATCGTCGGCCGACCGGTGACTGTTACAAGGCCGCCGTCGCGCATGCCGCGGTGAGCCTCGTCCAAGACGAGATAAAGCGTAAGGTCTGGGTCCTCGACGGTGTTGCGGATCGTATCCCATATGGTGTGCGATCGCATGTCCGGCATTATCGGTACCTGCCGGTCATCCTTTTCGATGGATGCATCACTTGGATCATGGCCACGGACCAGCAGGCTGTTTTTCCCCAACTTCTGGGTGTTGAGAAAATAGACTTTCCCGGCTTCAAACCGCTCGCGCCCAAAGGTGCTTTCCACCGTGACCAGATCAGATACGGTCAGCTTGTCGGAAGCTTGTTGTAGGCGCCATTTTGACTGCTCGTTCAGTGATGGATCGTCAGAGAACCAGATGACCGCGGCTCCCGGATCGGCTTCGAAGTCGAAATCATCATTCCCAAAAAATAATGCTTCGATCACAGCAGCGGCCATCACGGTTTTGCCCGATCCGGTCGTTGCCGAGAGGGAGAAGGCGTGCTTGTCGCCGTCGTCGTGCCAGCGTTTGCGCGCTCTTTTCAGGCGTTCGAGAACTTCGCGGACGGCGTCGTCCTGGTAATCCTTAAGCGTGAACTTCATCGGTCAACGCACCGTCGAAAAGCGAAAATTGGTAAAGTAGCTCTCATAGAGCCGCACCGGCTCAACAGTGCTAGGAAGCTGCCGAACAACGGCCTGAAACCGCCGTTCATCGTCGGTGACGATGTACGCCACGCGGATACCTCCGGCATTCGCTACTGCTTCTACAAAGGGGCCTGCATCATCGAGTTGAGTCAGCAGTCCATAGGTATCAGCTACTTCCCAACCCCGGCCGGGTAGCCTTTCGATCCGCCGACCTTCACTCCCGGCACGGAGCCATAAAAGGGGGGCGATACGCTCGAAGGCCCGGTTATGGCTGATAGCGACGGGCGTTTCATAAGTCAGCGTGAAGTACTCTGCGTTCTCCTCGAAACCCTCTGCCATGGGGAACACATCATTGAACTTGTAGTCCCCCTGAATTGACTGACCGTTCGGTGTCTGACCCGAGATGGCCGCCCCGATACGCGGCTTGGTGATGTAGTCGCAGATGCCCCACTTCTCCCAATCAGGATCGTTGGGACGTAGGCCCTTTGCGCGCAATCGCTTGTCCTCATCAGCACCGACCTCGTTATTGGTGACTGAAATGCACTGCCGTCGACCGCCGTCCTGGCGGTTTAGTCGCATCACAGCATGTGCTGTCGTGCCGGACCCAGCGAAGAAGTCGAGGATCACAGCATCAGGCTTGTCGGACACGAAGAACCGCAACGCGTCTTCGACAGCATATAGCGATTTTGGGAATGGGAAATTGCGACCGGGAAGCAAGGATTTGAGAACGCCGGTACCGTGTTCGGTCGCTGAATGCGAAACTTGATTCCAGACAGTGAGAGGTTGGTATTGGCGGCCAATATCCCCATAAGAAAGTATAAGCGCTCCATCGTCATCCCAGCCCGAAGTTGAGAACTGTCCGCCGCCTCCTTCAATGTCTTTTATCTGGCCACTCGTGAGGTAATAGGGGGTTCGACTGCTCCCATCCCAAGGGCCGAACCGAACATAGCCCTTCGAAAAATTGGCAAGCATGGTTTCGCGACTAAGGGACCATGTCAGCTCTCTTCCATCGTTCCCAAGCGGCCAGACTGCCACGGCACCTTCCGGTGGAAGCGAACTCTCAATAGCGGCGTCCTTGGGAAGGACCTGGCCCGCGCCCACAAACTTTCCATCCGCCCTGCTGAAATACAATGGATAGAAGAGATTTGGTCGCGCTGTGCGAAGCCCGTTGCCTGCGGATCGAAGCAATGATTTCCAGCGGACAGCTGAAGACTTTGGCGCGGCATCTCGTAGCATGTCTGATGAAGCCGAGCCGACGTAGGCAGCACCCATCAACACAAAAAAGATATATTCATCTGTTCGTGAAAATAGCCCGCGCCGAGCAGACCCCTTGGGACTGATTACGCTACTAACCATTTGGATGGTCCCATCTGGGAAGGTCTGCTCAAGCAGCAATCCTAGTCGCAGATACTCCTTCTCATCGATCGTGACGATCAATACCGAGTTTTCCGGTTTGAGAAGTTGACGGGCCACCAGTAGGCGGCGCTCCATCATGGCAAGCCACTTGGAATGGCGATAGAGATCGTCACCCTCGACGTAGTCGTTGTTATATTTCCAGTCGCGCGCACCGGTATTGTACGGCGGATCGATGTATATCGCATCCACCTTGCCGCGGTGGGTAAAGGTCAGTGCTTCGAGGACGTGGAAGTTTTCGCCGTTGATTACAGTGTGGGATGGTTTGTTACCGCCGCGACGTATGTTGCCTGTGCTAACAAGGCCCGGGTAGATGTAATCCTTGAACTCGGCGACCACGACCAGATCGGCAATGGGAATGGTCTGCGTTTCGATTTCTTCGCCGGCCAACAGACCCAACTTGGCTTGCCGCGCTGTGCCGCTACCTTCAAGCTCCATCACCTTCCAGAGGCGCTGGTCGCCCTTAGCGCTCGATCGGCGCGGTTGCATGATCCGCACCTTGTCGCCTTTGCGGACCGGGCGGCCAGGAAGTTCTACGGTTTCTGGTGTGTGCCGCTCAAAATTCAGCCCGAAGGCACGACGCTGCGACAGCGCCTTGAACTCCCGTTCGAGTTCTTGACCCAGAGCAGCGTTTCTAGTCTTCGTCTCCGCAATTAAGTCCGTCAGCCGCGACACAATAGGCCCCCTCATTCACTCAGTACTTGGCATTTTTGTTGATGCCGGGACTCGTCAGATTGACTAGCCTCGGCCCTCGACCCTTGGCCTTGGTGCCCGAAACCTCGGGCAGTCACAATCCGGGGTCTAGCAATCGTTAGCGCCGAGCCCGGTAAGTCGGCGGACGGTTCGCGTCCCTTTCCGCTCAGGAAGGTAGAACGCCACAATTGGCTTTCGCCCGCGTTCCACAAGGCGACCTCCAATTAGCTCCAGATCAACCACCAGTAGGAAGGGGTCTGTCTTGTCGAACACGTATTGGGGATCGTCGACGATACGGACTTCGTGTGCCTCGTTCACAACCAAGTAATTGGCGGCGGACGGGCTTCCCGCGAGGTAGTGAGCAATTCGGCCTGATTCGGCAAAGTCGGCCAGGAAAGAGTCAACATCTTCGGAGGGACCGAATACCTCACAAGCGCCGTCCACGTTTAACAGCGCGTGGAATAGTGCGCCCGAGAAGGCATCAAATAGGTCCAACTCGCACTCACCCGGTGGGATGCCGAGCTTACTAAGAGCGTAGCGGATTGTGATTTCAACCACCTCAAGCGGGCTGAACTTGGCGTGCCCAGATTTACGGTGAGGAACCAGCTGGCCCCTGCGCCGCCAAACTCGCTGCAAGTCTGTGGTCAATCCGCTGATCCTTTGGAGTTCGCCGGGCGAGTACTCCGCATATTCGCAGCGACCGGCATGCAGCATCGTATTGATCGCGTCGGTCACAGATTGTCCTCCATGATCATCTGAATCCGCGAAATCGGGATCAGTGCTTGCCGGTTCGAGCACACGCCATCCACATCCGGCACGTCGATTAGTTCTCCGACCAAAAACCGAGTTGCCCCGGCAAACCGCTCGATTTGAGCGAGCGATGAGACCGGTAGTTGGATCGGCATTCCTTCCGAACATCCGATGAGGAAAATGCGAAATTGTCCCAAAATTGAGCTCCCATTCGCCCTTTGTTCTACCGATTCGCAATTTATAGTCAACCGTGAATCTTGACCCTATGTGTCAAATCGGGCAATGCGTCTCCATGAATCGAGAATCGGAAACAGGGAGGCACATCCACAATGAACCGGCTGAGCCCGCATAAGCAGGCTGCAATCATTCACGACCTAGTAGAAGGCGGCTCGCTTCGATCGGCGGAGCGGAAACATCAAGTGAGCTTCAACACCGTGATGAAGCTCTTTGAAGACGCTGGGGATATGGCGATTGCCTACTTTGATGGGCTCAAGGACCTTGAATGCGCGCGCATTCAAGCTGACGAGATGCACACTTTCGTGGGCACGCGCGACCGGTTTGATCGGCTCACTGGCGAAGTGGCTTCCGGGTTGGGGACCGTGTGGGTCTACGTAGCGGTCGATGCGGACACCAAGATGATTGTGGATTTCCTGCCGGGCACGCGGGAAGTCTACGACGCTACCAGATTTATGAAATCAATAGCGAGCAAGCTGCGTCGCGATTCCTTTGGCAGGTTTGCAGTTCGGCCGACGATCGTCACAGATGGATTACCGGCCTGCAAGGAAGCCACCGCCATCGCCTTCGGCACAGATGCCGATGTCGGCATGATGATCAAGAAATACTCGGATGTGGGCAAAAAGGGCCAAAAGCTCTCACGCGAGCGATATATCGGAGCTGATCGGGTCACCTTGATTGGAAGTCCCAAGTATGAGGACATCCACACGTCGTACATCGAACGCACCAATCTCAACTTGCGCATGGATATCAAGCGCCTGGGCCGGAAATCGAACGCGTTCTCGAAGAAGCTACTCAACCTGAAACGGCACCTCGCGCTATGGGCGCTCTATTTCAACTTCTGCCGTGTCCATAAGGCGTTGAGAATGCCTCCAGCGATGGCCGCCGGTCTCAGTGATCACATTTGGGAGGTCGATGAAATCGTCCAGCGCACCAGTGAATTCCTCGCCGAGAGGCTAAGGAATCAGGTGGCAAATGATGATCCGGCCGAGGAGGTCAGTTCTGATGCGATACCGACCCATTGGGTCTATCGCAGCACCTTGCACTACCTCGCAAAGGTCCACGCTGCGGACTGTTACCATTGCAAGCACGGTGAGGGACAGCGGCGCGGCAATCAGAAAGCGGGGGAATGGCTTCCGTTCTATTCGCAAGAGAGCGCCATGGTAGCGGCGGCCGCGCTAGAGCCTGACCGCCATGCTGTATGCAACGTTTGCATTGGCTCGTATCGCAATGCCGGTGGTTACCGAGGCCCACGGCGATGATCGGCGATCCAGCTAGAGCATCCCCTCGGTGCGGGCTGACAAATGTTAGCCAAACTGAACACGGTGTTAGTTTCCATAACCCGCGATTTCAGACTGAGGCACCACCTGCTCGCGATGCTTCCTTGACATTTTGCCCCTCTGCCCTGTAGCGCGCCCAAGCGCGCCGCGGATCGCGGGCGCATTCTCATTTTCCGGATTATTCAATGCCTTTTGCCGATCTCGGCCTTTCCGACCAATTGCTGCGCGCCATCGCGGACAGCGGCTATGATGTGCCGACCCCGATCCAGAAGGGCGCCATCCCGTCGGTGCTGATGGGAAAGGACTTGATCGGCATTGCCCAGACCGGAACCGGCAAGACCGCCAGCTTCGTGCTGCCAATGATCGACATCCTCGCCGAAGGCCGCAGCCGGGCGCGCATGCCGCGCTCGCTAATCCTCGAGCCGACCCGTGAACTCGCGGCCCAGGTTGCTGAGAATTTCGAGAAATACGGCAAATATCACAAGCTTTCGATGGCCTTGCTGATCGGCGGCGTGCAGATGGGCGACCAGGTCAAGGCGCTGGAAAAGGGCGTCGACGTATTGATCGCGACACCCGGCCGCCTGATGGACCTGTTCAGCCGCGGCAAAATCATGCTCAATGACTGCAACCTGCTAGTCATCGACGAAGCCGACCGGATGCTCGACATGGGCTTCATCCCCGATATCGAGGACATCTGCACCAAGCTGCCGAAACAGCGCCAGACCTTGCTGTTCTCGGCAACCATGCCGCCGCCGATCAAGAAGCTGGCCGACAAGTTCCTGACCGATCCGAAGACGATCGAGGTTGCCCGGCCCGCCACAGCCAACGTCAATATCGAGCAGCGCCTGGTCGTCACTCGCGGCGACAAGAAGCGCGACGTGCTGCGCAGCATTTTGCGCGGCGAGGAATTCAAGAACGCCATCATCTTCTGCAACAAGAAGACGACCGTTCGCGAGCTTTACACCAGCCTCAAGCGCTCCGGCTTCGCGGTTGGGCAGATTCAGGGCGATATGGACCAGAGCGACCGGATTGCCGAGTTCGACCGGTTCAAGAAGGACGAGATTACCATCCTCGTCGCCTCCGACGTCGCGGCACGCGGCCTCGACGTCAAGGGAGTCAGCCACGTCGTTAATTTCGACGTGCCCTGGCAGCCCGACGACTACATCCACCGCATCGGCCGTACCGGCCGCGCCGGTGCCAAGGGCATCGCGATCACGCTGGCGACCCGAGAGGACAACGAGGCCGTTTCGGCGATCGAGAAGCTGACCGGAATCAAGCTTCCGCGCAGTGACGGTGAGCAACCGGCCGCCGCAACCGTCGAAGAAGAGGCTCCGCGTGAGGAACGGCCGGCCAAGGGCCGCGGCCGATCGCGCGAACGGTCCCGTGAAAGGGCGCCCCGGCCCGAGCGGCCGGCGAAGGCTCCGGCTGCCGCAGTTGAGCCTGAAGTGCGGGATGCGCCGGTGGCGACAACCGTAGAACCGAAGCGGAGCGAGAATGCGGCCGGCGGCTGGAACGGTCCCGTTCCCAGTTTCCTCCAGTTCAGCGCGGTCTAGGCAGCCTTCTTCCCCTGCCGATAGCGGGCGAGGAATTCAGCTGCGTGGGTCGCGAAACGGCCCTCGCCGATAGCATCGCGCAAGCCCTGCATCAGCCGCTGGTAAAAGCTCAAATTATGGTCGGTCATCAGCATCGCGCCGAGGATTTCGCCTGATCTTACCAAGTGGTGGACGTAGGCGCGTGAATAGGTCCCGCAGGTCGGGCATCCGCAGCCGGGGTCCAGAGGCTCCTGGTCTTCGGCAAAGCGTGCATTGCGGATATTGATCGGTCCGTCTGCAGTGAAAGCCTGGCCGGTCCGGCCCGATCGGGTCGGTAGTACGCAATCGAACATGTCGATCCCGCGCCGGACCGCCTCCACGATGTCGTCGGGCTTGCCGACGCCCATCAGATAGCGCGGCTTGTCTATCGGAAGCTGGCCAGGCGCGAAGTCGAGGCAGCCGAGCATTGCCTCCTGCCCCTCGCCGACGGCCAGCCCGCCGACCGCATAGCCGTCGAACCCGATGTCGATGAGCGCGTCGGCAGACTGCTTGCGGAGCCGATCGTCGAGCGCGCCTTGCTGGATCCCGAACAGCGCAGCCCCAGATGCATGCTCGCCACCCTGGTCGAACGCCTCGCGAGAACGCCGCGCCCAGCGCATCGAGCGCTCCATCGCCTCGCGCTGGTCCTTATCAGTGGAAGTGGTCGGGACTAGCTGGTCAAAGGCCATGACAATGTCGGACCCAAGTAGCCGCTGAACCTCCATTGATCGTTCCGGGCTGAGCATGTGCCGCGACCCGTCGAGGTGGCTTTTGAAGGCCACGCCTTCCTCGGTGATTTTCGTCAGGTCGGACAGGCTCATCACCTGGTAGCCGCCGCTATCGGTCAGGATCGGCCTGTCCCAATTCATGAACCGGTGTAGCCCGCCCAGCTTCGCCACCCGCTCCGCGCCAGGTCGCAGCATCAAGTGATACGTATTGCCGAGAATGATGTCGGCCCCGGTTGCGCGTACGCTCTCCGGTTTCATCGCCTTGACGGTTGCGGCGGTGCCGACCGGCATGAAGGCCGGGGTGCGAATTTCTCCGCGCTGCATCGAAATAATACCAGTGCGCGCGGCGCCATCGGTGGCAGCGATACTAAAGGAAAAGCGGGTCATTGGGCGCGCTCCCTAGCCGGTTGGCGCAGCCGCCGCTACAGGCTCGCGGCATGATCGAACCCTGGGTCTATGCCGCCCTCACCGCCACCGCCGTCCTTACCGGCTTTATCGACGCTATTGCCGGTGGCGGCGGGCTGATCATGATGCCTGCGCTCCTCTCCGCTGGAGTACCGCCGATCAATGCGCTGGCTACCAACAAGCTGCAGTCGATGTTCGGGACGTCAGTGGCCTGCTCGAACTATGCCCGGGCGGGGTTGATTGACTGGCGGGCCAACTTGCTGACGATCTGCCTCGTTTTCGCCGGGGCGACTGCGGGGGTGATCGTGGTCCAGACCATCGATACCAGGGCGCTTTCGCTAATCATCCCGATGCTCCTCATGGCCGTCGCCCTATATGTGCTGGTCAGCCCTCGAATGAGCGACGAGGATGCACACCAGCGGATTGGCGCTCGCGGCTATGCGCCGGTCGGGGCCGCGATCGGCGCATATGACGGTTTCTTCGGACCGGGAACGGGCAGTTTCTTCACTGCGACTCTAGTTGGCCTTCGGGGTTTGGGACTGACTAGGGCGACCGCGCTAACCAAGCTGTTCAACCTGACCAGCAATGTCGCCTCCGTGTTGTTTTTCGCGATCGGCGGAAAGATGTTCTGGTTGCTCGGGCTGTGCATGGCCGCGGGGGCAATGGCGGGCGGCTGGATCGGCAGCCATACCGCGATGCGCTTTGGCGCCCGGCTGATCCGGCCATTGCTGGTCATCTTATCGATCGGCCTGACCGCCAGGCTATTATGGACATACTTTACGGCCTGACTCCCGCCGCAATCTCGACCTAAATCCCCCCTGACCCCGCCAAACAAAGGCTTTACCCTTGACCGATCATTTCCGCTTCGCGTTCATTGTCGGTGCTCCGCGCTGCGGAACTACAACCTTGGCCGGCTTTCTGCAGCAGCATCCGGAAGTCTGCTTTTCGGCCGTCAAGGAGCCACATTTCTTTTCCCGCGATGAATTTCAGGGCCTGGGAAAGCAGCAATTCAACCAGCTGATTGAAGAGGAATATCTTGAGCGCTTTTTCGGTCAGTGCAGCGGCACCGAAAAGCTTCGTGCTGAAGGCTCGGTCACCTATCTCTATACGCCTGAGCGAATGGCCCCAATCCTCGAACGATGGCCCGATGCGAAGTTCATCATTGCGCTTCGCGATCCGCTGGCGATGCTTCCCTCGCTCCATCAACGATTGCTGGTGACCGGTGACGAGAACATCACCGACTTCGCCAAGGCTTGGGCGAAGATCAATGACCGCGCACAGGGCAAGTCGATTCCCCGTTCGGCAATGGACCCGCGCTGGTTGCGCTATGACGAGGCCGGCGCGCTCGGCAAACATGTCGACCGGTTCCTCGCTGCTGTGGGGCGCGAACGTTGCCACATCGTTCTATTCGATGATTTGGCAAGCGACCCGGAGCGGGCTTATGGCGAACTTTGCCGTTTCCTAGGTCTCGACCCCTGGCCGGGCACCAAATTCGGCGCACGGCGCGCCAACAAGACGTTTCGGATCGGCTGGCTCCAGCGGCTGCTGAAGCGTCCGCCGAAAGCCGTGCGCACCGTCCTTGCAGGCGAAAAGTTCCGCACTCGCGAGAAGAAGCTGGATGCAGGTGAGGGCCGGGCGATCACCGCTGTCTTTGCAGTTCGCAAGCGGCTGCTCGACTGGAACAAGGTATCCGCAAAGCGCGAGCCGCTCGATCCCCAACTTCGCCAGGCGATCATCGACCGCATGCGCGATGATGTCATTCATCTGTCGCGCGTGATTGATCGCGACCTCAGCCACTGGCTCGGCGGTGTGCCGGAAGCGAACCCGAGGGCCACAGCGGCGCTAAGCGTCTAGCCGGGTAGCAGCAGCGAGGAATCGCCGTAACTGTAGAAGCGGTACCCCTGCTCGATCGCATGGGCGTAGGCCGCTTTCATCACATCGATGCCCATCAGCGCCGATACCAGCATGAACAATGTCGACTTGGGCAGGTGGAAATTGGTCATCAGCCCGTCAACCGCCCGGAATCGATAACCCGGCGTGATGAAGATTGCGGTGTCGCCTTCGAAGGACTGAATCGTGCCTTCCTCATCTGCAGCGCTTTCCAGTAATCGCAGCGATGTGGTGCCGACCGCAATTACCCGGCCTCCCGAGGCGCGCACGGCATTAAGCCGGTCTGCAGCCGCCTGATCGATCCGTCCCCATTCCGAATGCATCCGATGATCGATCGTATCGTCTGCCTTGACCGGAAGGAAAGTGCCCGCACCGACATGCAGCGTCAGCGTCTCTCGTTTCACGCCACGCCGGTCGAGTGCCGCAATCAAGCGGTCGGTAAAGTGCAAGGCAGCTGTCGGCGCGGCAACTGCCCCGGATTCCCGCGCAAACATCGTCTGATAATCGTCCCTGTCGGCCGCGTCAGTGCCGCGCTTGCTCGCAATGTAGGGCGGCAACGGCATCTGCCCTGCTTGCTCAAGCAGCAGCTCGACGGGCTCCTCGCCGTGAAAGTGAAGCAGGATCGCTCCATCCTCGTCGCGTGAAACCGCACTGGCTTTGACCTGATTCCCAAACTCGATGACGTCACCGTCACGGACCCGTTTGGCGTTGCGAACGAACGCCCACCAACTCCTCAGCCCTTCACGTTTATGGAGTGTCGCGCCGACGCTTGCTTCGCCCCGCCGTCCCTCGAGCTGGGCCGGGATGACCCTGGTGTCGTTGAACACCAGCACATCGCCGGGTCGGAGAATATCCGGCAAGTCGAGCACGCCGCGGTCGGACATGCGCTTTCCTTCCACGAGCAGCATGCGCGCCGCATCGCGCGGGCGCGCGGGACGTAAGGCGATGCGATCGGTAGGAAGGTCGAAGTCGAAAAGGTCGACGCGCATTATTGTGGTTGCGGCGCCTCTTGCGGGACGGGCTCCGTTGGCGAGGGGTCGGGCACCCCTTCGACCGGTGGCGCGGCTTCCGGTGCCGGCTCCGCAGCCGGAGCGGGCGGCGTAGTCGGCGGCGAGGCCGCTGCTGGCGCTGGCGCACTTGTCGCTTCGGGGACTGGCGTTGCTGCGATTACCGGAGGCGCGGGCAGGGGTCCGCCAATGCTTGCGCGCGCGATGCGGGTCGGATTTGCGGGGGGTTCGCCAACGGCGATCGCGTCAACCGTCGCCATTCCCTCTATCACCCGTCCGAACGCGCTATATTTGTGGTCCAGGCTCATCTTCGGCGCCAGCATGATGAAGAACTGGCTGTTGGCGCTATTGGGCTCTTCGGTCCGGGCCATCGAAGTCACGCCGCGCAAGTGCGGCAGGTCGTTGAACTCCGCGGTCAGGTTCGGCAGCGTCGATCCGCCCTCCCCCGTGCCTTTGGGGTCGCCCCCCTGGGCCATGAAGCCGGGGATGACACGATGGAAGGTAAGGCCGTTGTAAAAGCCCTGGGTCGTCAGGAGCTGGATTCGATAGACATGGCCGGGAGCCAGGTCCGGCCTCAGTTGCACTACGACCTTGCCGCCGTTGGAAAGTTCAAGTGTCCAGCGATTGGCGGGATCGGCAGCAACCTCGGCTGGTGTGACCAGTACCACTGGTGGTGTGGGCGGAGATGTCGGCGCGGGCTTCGCCGCAATCAACGCAAAGGCCAAAAAAGGCAACGCAAACAGGCTCTTGTTCATAGCTTACTCCCCGGCCCCCAAACGGCCACACCGACTATCGCAGCACCGCCACCGATGCCAGCGCTATTTCTGGCCAAGCTTGACCGCGACGTCGTTGGCGACGGCATGCGTCACGAACTTGTCGATGGCGCCGCCATAGCGCGCAATTTCTTTCACCAGCCTTGACGCAATTGGCTGGAGCGAAACGTCAGCCATCAGGAAGACGGTTTCGATCCGGTCATTCAGCTGCTGGTTCATGCCCGCCATCTGATATTCATATTCGAAATCGGCGACTGCCCTGAGGCCCCGCAGGATCAGGCTTGCCCCCTGCGCCTCTGCGAAATCCATCAGGAGTGAATCGAACTCGACTACCGCAACGCCAGGGATGTCGGCGACTTCACGTCGGACAATGTCCAAACGCTCGGCAACCGTAAACATCGGCTCCTTGGCTGGATTGGTCGTCACGCCAATTACCAACCGGTCGACCAGATGCACGCCGCGACGGATGATATCGAGATGACCCAGGGTGACTGGGTCGAATGTTCCTGGGTAGACGCCGACGCGCTCTCTTGCTGCCATCAACGGTCCCTTTCCTCGACATATTGTGCAACGGCTCGGAGCAAGTCCGCCTCCGTCCCATGATCGTGAAGATGCTCGATCGCTTGGCTGACCAGCATCGCGCACTGCCGCCGGGCGCGGTCTTCTCCGAGTAGCGAGACGAAGGTTGCCTTGCCCGCGCGTTCGTCCTTGCGCAGCCTTTTGCCTGCGGTAGCTTCGTCCCCCGCATGGTCGAGCAAGTCGTCTGCAATCTGGAAGGCGAGACCGATGTCGTGAGCGTAGCCGCGATATGGGGTGCGTGCTTCCGGCGGGAGCCGGCCCATGATGCAGGCCGCTTCGACCGCGAATTCTATCAATGCGCCGGTCTTGAGCTGCTGCAATCGCGTGATCGAACCGATGTCGAGCGCTTGCCCCTCGGCGACCAGGTCGAGCATCTGTCCGCCCGCCATTCCCCGCGGTCCCGAGGCACGCGCCATCTCCAGCACCAGTTCGGCACGAACGAATGGGTCTTCATGGGTGGCCGGGTCGGCGATGATCTCGAACGCCAAATCATGGAAACAATCGCCTGCCAGTACTGCGGTCGATTCGTCGAATGCGCGGTGAACGGTTGGCTTGCCCCGGCGAAGATCGTCATCGTCCATGCACGGAAGATCGTCATGGATCAGCGAATAGACGTGAATCGCCTCGATCGCCGCGCCGGCGCGAACGATCCGGTCCTCGGCCAGTCCGAACAGGCGGCCGGTGGCAACGGTCAGCAGCGGCCGAAGCCGCTTCCCACCGCCGAGTCCGGCGTGGCGCATGGCTTCGAACAGCCGATCGCGGCCATCGCCGGTGCCGACAAGATATCCGGAAAAAACCGCTTCGACCTGCGCGGCGATGCGGGATGCCTCTGAGCGAAGCTCGGCCCCGGACACGCCGGTCTCAACCAGCATCGAACGGGCTCGTTCCCTCTGGCTGGCCGTCGGGACCGAGTGCAATCTTCTCAATCCGGGCCTGCGCCGCCTTGAGGCGGGCCTCGCAATGCCGTTTCAGCCGGTCGCCGCGCTGGTAAAGCTCGATCGACTCATCGAGGGGCGCTTGCCCCTGCTCTAGGCTGCGCACGATCTGCTCGAGCTCGGCCAGCGCCGCCTCGAAGCTCATCTGCTCGATGTCGCCCTGTTCCATCGATCAACTCTTGGCCTCTGCTAGGCCGCGAATCAATGCTTGAACGGGTCCTTGATGCCCGGGACGATCTCGTCTGAAGTGTCGATGCCCGCTTCCCCCGCAAGCGCAGCTTCCACATCGCGGGCATGTTGCTCGCGCTCGGCACGAAGCTCCACGATCAACGCCTCGCGGTCGCTGTCCAGCCGAGTATCGGTCGGCGCCTGGGTGCCGGCCGCCTTCTGTGCCTTGGCCACCGCTGCATCCAACTCGCGCTGCGAGGTTAGGCCAAGCGTCACCGGATCCTTGGGTTGAATGTTAGCCATGTTCCAATGGGTCCGGTCCCGGATCGCCGCGATGGTCGTCCGGGTCGTGCCGATAAGCTTGGAAATCTGGCCGTCAGAGACTTCCGGATGATTGCGGATGATCCAGGCAATGCCGTCCGGCTTGTCCTGCCGCTTCGAAACCGGCGTATAGCGCGGGCCTTTGGTTCGGGTGACCGGGTCCGGCGCCTTATGCATCTGAAGCGCATAGTCAGGATCGGCCTGGCCGTTCTCGATCTCCTCATGAGTCAGCTCGCCCGAACGGATCGGGTCGCGCCCGGTCAACTTGGTCGCGGCAGTGTCGTCGGCGATCGCCTGTACCTCGAGCACATGCAGGCCACAGAAATCGGCGATCTGGGTGAAGCTCAACGAAGTGTTCTCGACCAGCCAGGAAGCGGTCGCATGGGGCATGAGCGGCTGGGCCATTTAGGTCTCCACAAACAATAAGGGCCGCCCCTTCACGGAGCGGCCAGCGTTGCCGGGCGATGTAGTCCGGCGCCGTGCGGAGAGCAAGAAGAGTCTAGCCGTCCAGCTCGACATGCTTTGGCATCACCATGATCCGCTCCATCCAGCGAACGATCTCGGGATAAGCCTCCAGGTCGAAATTGGCCTCGTCGGCGACGTGAGTGTAGGCAAACAAGGCAATGTCCGCGAGGCTGAACTTGTCGGCGACGAACCATTTACGTTCGGCCAAATGCTTGTCCATTAGGTCTAGGGCAGCAAGTCCCATCTCGCGCTTCGGGCTGATCTGCATGCGCTGTGCGTCGGTCAGCGCTTCCAGCCCGACAAACCGCATCCAGAAGCGCAGAGTGGCGATCGTGGGTTCATGATTATATTGCTCCCAAAACATCCACCGGAGCATGTCGGCCTGGTCGTAATGGCCGTCGGGAATGAGATCGCTGCCGTTGGCGATGTAGAAGCAGATGGCGTTGCTCTCTGTAAGAAAACGATCGCCGTCCTGTAACACCGGGATTCGGCCATTCGCACTGATATTGCTGAGGAATTCGGGCGTCCGCGTCTCACCCTTCATGATATCGTAGCTGCGCCGTTCGAGCGGTAGCTTGAGATGCGCAGCCGTAAGTCGGATTTTGTAGCAATTCCCCGACCGCGGATCTTCGTGGAGGATAAGTCCGCTCATTCGCCGGTCACTAGCACGATCTTGCCGATATGGTCACCCGCCTCCATGCGCGCATGGGCGGCGCCGGCTTCCTCCAGCGGAAAGCTCATGTCCATTACCGGTTTCAGCCGATTGCCCTCGACATAGGGCCAGACGGTCTGGGCGATCTCGTCACGCACCATCGTCTTGAAGGAAATATCGCGGGGGCGCAGCGTCGATCCGGTCAAGGTCAAGCGGCGGCGCATGATGTCGACGATGGATATCTCCGCCGAGGGGCCACGCTGGAAGGCGATCGAGACATGGCGACCGTCGTCCGCCAAGCAGGCGAGATTGCGGGCGACGTAATCGCCGCCAACCATGTCGAGCACGACGGCGACGCCATCTTCTTCGGTCCAGCGGCGAACCGCGTCGACAAAGTCGGTTGTCTGGTAGTTGATCGCATGGGCAGCGCCCAGCTCGATCGCCGCGGCACATTTTTCGTCCGATCCGCACGTAACGATCACTTCAAGCCCGAACAGCGTACCCAGCCTGATCGCCATTGTGCCGATCCCGCTGGTCCCGCCGTGGACGAGAACCGTGTCGCCTTCGGCGGCGAATCCGCGCTCGAACAGATTCACCCAAACGGTAAACAAGGTCTCGGGCATTGCCGCCGCCTCGCTCATCCGAAGTACTTCGGGGATCGGAAGGCAGGTTCCCGCGGGCGCGAGGCAGTAATCGGCATAGCCCCCGCCCGTGACAAGCGCGCAAATCTTGCCGCCGATGAGGTGAGTCGCGCCCTGCCCCGCTGCGACAACCGTTCCGGAAATTTCCAATCCCGGTATGTCGCTGGCGCCCGGGGGCGGCGGATAGAGCCCTTTGCGCTGAATGACGTCCGGCCGATTCACGCCTGCGGCAGCGACCTTGACCAGCACTTCGCCCTTCCCCGGACGCGGAGTCGGGCGAGATCCAAGATGCAGTTGCCCATCTTTGATCTCAACCGCTCTCATTACGTCCGGGATGATTTCGCTCATTCTCGGCCCCTACGCTCAACCCGGCGCAAGCTTATTGACTTGGCGTTTGCATCGGTCAACGCTTGCCAAAGTCATGGACGAAGATGATTTCTTCACGAGCAAGCCTAGCGACCCGCTGACCCTGCTCGTTCGCCAGGATCTCGGCCCCCTGTCTGTCGACGAGCTCAATGAGCGGATCGAAGCGCTCAAGGCCGAGATCGCCAGGGTGGAACAGCATTTGGCGGATACCGCCCGCCATCGAAACGCCGCCGATGAGTTGTTCAAGCGGTAGCCTGATCCTGCACTTTGCCGCTGCGCCCTTGATCGGAGCGCCCCACCTCACGACATTCAACGGGTAAGGAGACCCGAATGCCCAGTTTTGCGCGTGAACTAGAGACCACACTCCACAATGCCCTCGGCGAAGCATCGAAGCGCCGCCACGAATATGCGACGCTCGAGCATCTCCTGATCGCGCTGGTCGACGATGCGCACGCCAGCCAGGTGATGACCAGTTGCGGAGTCAACCGGGACGAGTTGAAGGCGACCGTAAAGCAATATCTTGATAGCGAGTTGGGGGCCCTGGTCGCGGACAGCGCAACTGATCCGACCCCGACCAGCGGCTTCCAGCGAGTGGTCCAGCGCGCCATCCTACACGTCCAATCTTCGGGCCGCGACGAGGTCACTGGCGCCAACGTCCTTGTCGCTCTCTTCAGTGAGCGGGAGAGCTATGCCGTCTATTTCCTGCAGCAGCAGGATATGAGCCGCCTCGATGCGGTAACCTTCATCAGCCATGGCGTCGGCAAGGGCGACACTTCGGCGGAGCCGAATCCCCCTCAGGGAACCGAGGAAAAGACCGAGCAGAAGAGCGGTGACAAAAAGGAAAGCGCGCTCCAGCAATTCACGGTCAACCTCAACGACAAGGCCAGGGCGGGGAAAGTCGATCCGCTGATCGGCCGCATGCCGGAGGTCGACCGAACCGTGCAGATCCTCTGCCGACGGTCGAAGAACAACCCGCTTTATGTCGGCGATCCGGGCGTCGGTAAGACCGCCATCGCTGAGGGTCTCGCCCGCAAGATTATCGAAGGCGACGTACCAGATGTCCTGAAGGAAGCGGTAATCTATGCGCTCGATATGGGCGCGCTGCTAGCCGGCACCCGTTATCGCGGCGATTTCGAGGAACGACTGAAGTCGGTCGTGACCGAACTTGAAAAAATGCCCAACGCGATCCTGTTCATCGACGAAATCCACACCGTGATCGGCGCCGGCGCGACCAGCGGCGGGGCGATGGACGCTTCGAACCTATTGAAGCCTGCCCTTTCCTCAGGTGCGATCCGCTGCATCGGTTCGACGACCTACAAGGAATTCCGGAATCACTTCGAAAAGGACCGGGCGCTGCTCCGCCGGTTCCAGAAGATCGACGTCAATGAGCCGACCGTCGAAGACACGATCAAGATCATCGCCGGACTGCGCTCGTCGTTCGAGCAGCATCATGGAGTTCGATATACGCCCGACGCGATCAAATCGGCGGTCGAGCTCAGCGCACGCTACATCCACGACCGCAAGTTGCCCGACAAGGCAATCGACGTGATCGACGAGGTTGGCGCGATGCAGATGCTGGTCCCGCCCAGCCGTCGAAAGAAGACCATCACGACCAAGGAAATTGAGGCGGTGGTGGCGACGATGGCGCGGATTCCGCCGAAATCGGTGTCGAGCGACGACAAGCGGGTACTCGAAACTCTGGAAGCGGATTTGAAGCGCGTCGTCTTCGGCCAAGATATGGCGATCGAGAAACTTGCGTCGGCGATCAAGCTCAGCCGCGCCGGGCTGCGCGATCCCGACAAGCCGATCGGCAATTATCTCTTCTCTGGCCCCACCGGCGTCGGCAAGACCGAAGTCGCGCGCCAGCTCGCCTCGGTCATGGGCATCCCCCTTCAACGGTTCGACATGTCCGAATATATGGAGCGCCACGCGGTCAGCCGGCTGATCGGCGCGCCGCCAGGCTATGTCGGCTATGACCAGGGCGGCCTCTTGACCGACGCGGTCGACCAGCATCCCCACTCGGTGCTGCTGCTCGATGAGATCGAGAAAGCCCACCCCGACCTGTTCAACATCCTGCTGCAGGTGATGGACCACGGCAAATTGACCGACCACCACGGCAAGACGGTCGATTTCCGCAACACCATCCTGATCATGACAACCAATGCCGGCGCTGCCGACATGGCGCGCGAGAGCATCGGCTTCGGCGCGATGACCCGCGAGGATGCGCAGGAGGATGCGGTCAAAAAGATGTTCACGCCCGAATTCCGCAACCGCCTGGATGCGGTAGTGCCGTTCGCCTACCTTCCGCCGGCAGTCGTGGCTCGGGTGGTCGACAAGTTCATCCTTCAGCTGGAGCTGCAGCTAGCCGACCGCAACGTCCATATCGAACTGGACGATGAGGCGCGCGCATGGCTGACAACCCGCGGCTACGACAAGCTCTACGGTGCCCGGCCGATGGCCCGGCTGGTCCAGGAAAAGATCAAGCAGCCGCTGGCCGAGGAATTGCTGTTCGGCAAGCTGGTCGACGGCGGCGAGGTAAAGGTCCGGATCAAGGACAATGCCCTGTCGTTCGAGATCGTCCCTGCTCCGCCCAAGGCGCCAAAGGGCAAAAAGCCGGAGCCGCCCAAGGCGAAGGCCAAGCGCAAGGCCAGCGGAAACGCTCCGGCGGCCGAGTAGCGTCGGATAATCAAGTTTGGGGCCGGGATGATCAGCCCGGCCCCACTACCAGAATCGGCTGAACGCAAGTGCCGGAATGACGGACGCCGGCGAATTATGCCCTTTTGGATTGATCCATACGCCAAGGAGGATTCCGGTCCTGTCGCTCCAGTTATATTCGATCGCAGGAGCAAAACCGACGTGCCGGCTTGAAGGAAAGGTCTGCTTCACTTGCGGTCCGACGCTCCCATAGCGGCCCTTGATAGTGGTTTCAGTCGTGGACTCGCGGATGACATCGAGCGCCAGCACCCATTCCTTAGTAAGGCTATATTCCACGGCTCCGATCAGCGTCGTCTTTGAGCCGGGATTGGCATGGCCGCGAAAGCCGGGACCGGTTCCATATACGCTTCGGCCAGTTACGTCGGAACCGTGCGGAAAGGATTTGAGGACATTGATCCTGGCTCGCAGCAGGCGACCGTTCTTGAGCAGGAAATAATGCTGAATATTTGCACCGATCTCAGTTGCATAGGAACCGGAACCGTGACCGTCCTCTGACGGATCTAGGCGATCGTGCTTTCCGGTCGGAATCGCTTCCTGGAGCACGATGGATACGGTCGGTATGCGATTTTCCGGCGTGAAATGGGTCAGGCGAAGCTGCGACAATAGTTTGAAGTCGCCAAGCTTTATCGTTCGGTTTGGTTGTTCCGTGCCGAGCGCGAAATTCGGCTGAAGCCCAACCGTAAAACCATTGAACAGCCCATATTGATAGAAGCCGCTCGATCCCGGGCTATGTTCGCCGCCGGAAATGACATCGAAGAAATAGGGCTCTGTGTAGAAGTGGCCTTTGGGGATCGTCTCCGCATTCGATGCAAGCATCGGCCCGGTCCAGCGAGCGGACTGCATGGCCGCCCGATAGCGTTCCGCGGTCGCAATCTCGGCATCCGCTGACGTTGCCGCATGGGCCGGGACGGACATCGAGCATGCAAGCACGGCCCCGAAAACACGCGGGAATGACTTCATCGACTAGTCTCCAAATCAATTCATCTATGGGTCGCGGTTATGCGGTCGCGGCTGTCGCGGCTTCCCGAACAGACTCGTCAAACTCGAACATCAACTTCAACTGGGGCTCCGCAGATCGAGCCAATAGAAATCCAGCACCGAGCCATAAGTCCGACTGTGGATCGCGAAATGAATGATGGCAGCCTCTTGTGCGACGACGCCATTCTGCTTTGTTGCCGCCCGAGCAAGGGAGGTAATTCATGAATCATTGGCGAGTCGCGCTGGCTGCGCTTGCGTTGGGCACATCGTGGACCGCAATCGCGGCCCCGGCGAATGCGCCGGATCCCAGATTCAGTGGCGGCGATCTGTTCAACCTCGCCGCTGCGTCAGATCCGCAGATAAGCCCCGATGGTCGCTCGATCGCCTATGTGCGCAGGTCGAACGACATCATGACCGACCGCGCCCGATCGTCGATCTGGCTCATCGATACGACCACCGGCGATCAGCGGCCACTGGTAGCCGGTTCGGGCAATCATATGAGCCCGCGTTGGTCGCCCGACGGCAAGCGCTTGGCCTATTATTCGACCTCCGAAGGTGGGGCTCCCCAACTGTTCGTGCGCTGGATGGACACTGGTCAGTGTGCGCGCATCACTGGACTTCCCGACAGCCCGAACGGAATCGCTTGGTCGCCTGACGGCCGGCGTATCGCCTATTTGATGACGGTGCCGGACGAGGGCGCCAAGCTTGGATCCGCGCCGCCAAAGCCGGAGGGAGCGGAATGGGCGAAGCCATTGGAGATCATCGACAAGGTCACATACCGCACCGATGATGGCGGCTATGTAAAGCCCGGCTTCGATCATATTTTCGTGGTGGATGCATTGGGCGGCGCACCGCGCCAGCTTACCTTCGGCGCCTATCACGACGGCAATCCCGCATGGACGCCGGACGGTCGTGCGATCCTGTTCAGCGCGGTGCGCAAGCCTGATTGGGAGATGATCGCCAACGATAGCGAAGTCTATCGGCTCGATGTCGACAGCGGCACCGTCAGCACGCTGACCGACCGGCGCGGGCCGGACAACGCGCCCAAGGTTTCGCCCGACGGCCGCCTCATCGCCTATGTCGGTTTCGATGATCACAAGAAGGGGTTCGAACAGGGCGACCTCTATGTGATGAACGCCGACGGCGGCGGATCGCGCCGCGTTGCCCCTGCGCTCGACCGCTCGATCGACCAATTCGAATGGGCGTCCGACGGGCATTCGATCGTGGCTTCCTATGAGGAAGCTGGATCGGTGGTGGTCAGCCGGATCGGCCTCGACGGCCGCGTCTCCCGGATAGCCAGTGACGTGGCCGGGGGTGGCCTCGACCGGCCCTATGCCGGCGGCGGATTCAGCCTTGCCAGGAACGGAACGGTCGCATTCACGACCGACAGCGTCAGCCGGCCCCCGGATGTGGCGGTTGCGACAGGCGGCAAGGTGCGACAGTTGACGCGGCTTAACGATCTGGCCCTGTCGGGGAAGTCGTTAGGAACTTTGCGCACCCTCGCGGTTACGGCGCCGGACGGATCGCCGGTGCCTTCTTGGATCCTGCTTCCGCCTGGCTACCAGGATGGCCAGCGGGTGCCGACGATCCTGGAAATCCACGGCGGACCCTATGCCGCCTACGGACAGCATTTCTCGACGGACTATCAACTGTACGCGGCTGCTGGCTATGCGGTTCTCTACACCAACCCTCGGGGATCGACTGGCTATGGCCAGGCCTTCGCCGACGGCATCGAGAAAACCTATCCCGACAGCAATACCGCAGACCTGTTGGCGGCTGTCGATGCCGCGGTGGGAAGCGGCATTGCCGATCCTGAAAATGTGTTTGTGACCGGCGGATCGGGCGGCGGCATTCTTACCGCCTGGCTGATCGGCAAGACGGATCGTTTTCGCGCCGCCGCATCGCAAAAGCCAGTAATCAACTGGACCAGCATGTCGCTGACCAGCGACGGGATTCAGTTCTTCGGGCCCTATTGGATGGGTGCGCTGCCGTGGGAAAATTACCAATCCTATTGGGCGCGCTCGCCGCTCAGCCTGATGGCCAATGTCAAGACGCCGACATTGGTCGTGGTCGGCGCGGAAGATTACCGCACCCCGGTTAGCGAGGCCGAGCAACTATATTCCGCGCTCAAGCTGAGAGGCGTCCCAACCATGCTGGTCAAGGTCCCCAACGCCAGCCACGGCGGGATCGCTGGGCGTCCGTCCCAATCTGCGGCGAAGGCGGCGGCAATCATCGCCTGGTTCGACAAATATCGCACCCGCAGGGAGCCGCAGACCGCGGAACGGGCGGGACAGTAATCCGTTCGCTTGACGGCTGACGGTCGGCGCGACCAAGGTCCGCGCCGATCCCTTTCCACCAGGAGAACCGACACGTGCGTAACCTTGCCCTGATTTCGTCGCTCGGCCTGTTGCTTGCCTCGACGCCGCTCGCTGCCCAGACCGCGACCTTCGATACGGCGAGGCTTTCGGCTCACGTCCAAACGCTGGGCTCCGACGCCTTCGAGGGACGCGCGCCGGCAACCGCAGGCGAGACAAAGACGGTTGCCTATCTTTCTGATCAGTTTGCCAAGGCGGGTTTGGAACCCGGTGGCGACATCAAGGACGGCAAACGCGTGTGGACGCAGGCGGTCCCGCTTCTCCGCTCCGAATTCGTCGCGCCGCCACACGTCAGCATCGACATTGCGGGCAAGCCGACGGCCCTGGCGCAAGGCGACCAAATCGCGGTCCGTGCCCCGACCAACGGCGACAAGTCGATGATGATCGACAAGGCCGAGCTGGTTTTCGTCGGCTATGGAGTCAAGGCGCCCGAGCGAGGCTGGGACGATTTCAAGGGGCTCGACGCCAAGGGCAAGATCCTCGTCATGCTCGTCAATGACCCCGATTTCGAAGGTGGTGAAGGCAACTTCGGCGGCAAGGCGATGACCTACTATGGCCGTTGGACCTACAAATATGAGGAAGGTGCCCGGCAGGGTGCCGTCGGGGTATTGGTAATCCACGAGACCGAACCGGCCAGCTATGGCTGGGCAACGGTCAAGAACTCCAACACCAATGCCATGTTCGACATCGTCCGCAAGAACCCGCGGGCCGAGCATCCGTTGTTGGAAGCCTGGATTCAGCGCGATCTCGCTTCGCAGCTGTTCGCTGCTTCCGGCACCAGCTTTGAGGCGATGAAGGCCGCAGCCAAGCGGAAGGACTTCAAGCCGGTTCCCCTGAAAGCCACGCTCGACGTGCATGGCGACGCCAAGACGGAGGTTATCACCTCGCACAACGTTGTCGGGCTGCTGCCCGGCACGGCACGGCCCGACGAGACGGTCATCTATACCGCGCACTGGGACCATCTCGGCATCGGTGAGCCGGACGCCAACGGCGATCGCATTTATAACGGCGCGATCGATAACGGCACCGGGCTTGCCCAGCTTATCGAGCAAGGTCGCTCCTTCGCGTCCGGACCGCGGACTCAACGGTCTGTCGTGTTCATGGCGGTCACGGCGGAGGAAAAGGGGCTGCTGGGCAGCGAATATTACGCCGCCAATCCGCTCTATCCGGCGGCCAAGACCGCCGGCGTGATCAACACAGACGTCCTTGGTGTGCTTGGTCCGGCGCGCGACTTCACGATCCGCGGCAATCAAAAGTTCGGTCTGCTCGACATACTCGTCGAGGAGGGCGCAAAGCGCGGTCGTACCTATACCCCCGATCCGCACCCGGAAACCGGCGGCTTCTTCCGCTCCGACCATTTCACGCTGGCCAAGATCGGCATCCCCGCGATGAGCTTTAAGTCCGGCGAGGACCTGGTCGACGGCGGTAGCGCGCGGGACCAAGCCTGGCAGGCCAACTACACCGCCAAGATGTATCACCAGCCGGACGATGAGTTTTCGCCAGATTGGGATTTCACCGGGATGGCCCAGGATGCCGAGTTGCTGCACGCCGTCGGCCTGAGGCTCGCCAATAGCAACGACTGGCCCAACTGGAGCCCTGACAGTGAATTCCGCGCCGCGCGTGACGCTACGGCAAGCGAGCGAGGCGAGCCGGCCGCTGCGCCGGCCAAGCCAGGCGAGCGTGGATGAACGAAACGAATGTGCCGGCTGGTCAATTATGTTGGCGAGCCGGCCATTCATCCAATCCGAGGGAAGGAGACCCGTCATGGCAAGTGAGTTGACATTCTACACCAACCCAATGAGCCGAGGGCAGATCATCCGCTGGATGCTGGAGGAGATTGGAGCGCCATACGACACCGAGATCCTCGACTATACTTCAAGCATGAAGAGCGACGAGTATCGGGCCATCAACCCAATGATGAAGGTACCAGCCATCGTCCATAAGGGGCGAGTGGTGACTGAGGCGGCTGCGATTTGCGCCTATCTTGCGGATGTCTTCCCTGAAGCGGGTCTCGGACCGCGCGAGGAGGAAAAGGCCGACTATTATCGCTGGCTGTTTTTCGCTGCCGGGCCTCTGGAACAGGCGGTGACAAACAAGGCAGCGGGGTTCGAAGGCAGCGAGCAGCAACAGCGCATGTTCGGCTATGGCCATTACGACTTGGCAGTAAATGCACTGGCAGATCACCTCGCGGGTCGCGACTATATTTGCGGCACCCGCTTCAATGCCGCCGACGTTTATGTCGGCAGTGCCGTGATGTGGGGGACGCAATTCGGCACCCTGCCAAAGCGCGACAGTTTCGTAGCCTACGCCGATCGCCTGTCGCAGCGCGAAGCCTACCGGCGCGGCAAGGCCGAGGACAATCAGCTGATCTCGGAGATGCAGGCCGCGGGCTGAGTCGGAAATACTTGGAGGGGCGCCAATGAATCCGGACAAGCTTCGGCAGGCGATCGATCTCTATGACCGCTTCACTCACGACGGCATGGGTCGGCGGGACTTCTTCGCCCAGTTGACGCTGATTGCCGGCAGTGCTGCTGCCGCGACTAGCCTTATCGGCGCAATTTCCGCGAGTCCGGCCGCCGCGGCAATCGTCCCTCCCGACGACAAGCGCCTGACCACCCGTTCGATGACGTTCGACCGGCCGGCTGGCTACAAGGCCTATGTCGCCGAGCCCCGCACTCGCTCGCTCAAGGCGAGCGTACTGGTGATCCATGAGAACCGCGGTCTCAACGACCATATTCGTGATGTGGCGCGGCGAGTCGCGCTCGAAGGCTTCCGGGCTGTGGCGCCCGACTTCCTGTCTCCGTCGGGTGGAACGTCGGCCAATGAGGATGCTGCGCGCGAGGCGATCGGCAAGCTCGACCTCGCAAAATCGACGACAGAAGCGGCGGCGATGCTGGAGGAGCTTTCCAAATCGAGCCGCGGTGGCAAAGTCGGCGCGGTTGGCTTCTGCTGGGGCGGCGCCTTCGTCAATCGGCTCGCGGTCGCTGCCGGGGACAAACTCGATGCCGGGGTCTCCTATTACGGCCCCGCTCCCGATCCGTCTGAGGCTGTGAAAGTCCAGGCTCCGCTAATGATTCACCTCGCCGGGCTGGACGACCGAGTAGCCCAGACCGCCTTCCCGTGGATCACGGCGCTGCGTGAGGCCAGCAAAAGCGTCACTTATTTCAACTATGACGGCACCAACCACGCCTTCAACAACGACACGTCGGCCGAGCGCTATAACAGGGCGGCGGCAAACCTGGCGTGGCAGCGAACCCTGTGCTTTTTGAGGCGCCATTTGGCATAGCAATCTTTCGCCCTGCACGGAAAATCGCGCCCCCAACTCGGCCCATGCTCCGTTTGGATCGGTTTAACAGCGTTCCGTGCATCGTCGGTTGGCTCGAAATATCGATCCCCGCCCGCCCATTGCAGCCATCTCGAGCTCAGCTAAGCTTGCACTTTGCATCGTTGGGCTTCGCGCCCGGAGAGAACGGATATTCACGACACCAAAGTAACTGACATGACACCGAATTTCGGTGAGGACCGCCGCTGGCTTATGGTGATGGCGGTACTGACGCTGGCCGAGACCGCATGGTGGGCGATCAGCTGGAGTGCGGGCTACGCGCCCATGCCGTTGCTGGGCACCTACCTGATGCTGGCATTTTCAGCACTTGCGGCGGCATTTGTGATCCGCCTGGTCGTGCGCCCACGTTCGCAGCAAGCGCCATGGCCCGGTGTCATTGCAGGCACCTTGCTGGTCGGCGTTGGGGCAAGCCTCTTTCTCCCGCTGAAATATGCGATCCCTTTTGAAGTCGCATTCTGGCTCGATCCCATGCTGGCGTCGGTTGAAGCGAGCCTGTTTGGCGCCGACCTCTGGCTATTGCTTGACCGCATCCTGGGTTGGGCGCTGATCCCGGTTGATCGAATATACGGCTTCTGGCTTCCGGTTCAGTCACTTGCCCTATTCTGCGTCATCCTAGCGGCGCCATCGCAGGCAAAGTCCCGCGCGTTGATCGCCTATGGGCTGGCGTGGTTCGCGCTGGGGGTGGCGTCAGCTGCAGCTTTTTCGTCGGCGGGACCAATTTTCTATAACCGCATCTTCGGCGGCAACCAGTTCGAACCGCTTCGAGAGATGCTCCGCGCCCGCGGCGCCTGGGTCGTGCTTGCCGAATCCGACGCAATGTGGGGCGCACTGGCGAGCGGCCGCCCGGGACTGGTTGCCGGAATCTCGGCCTTTCCGTCTCTTCATGTCGCAATCAGCCTGTGGATCTACCTCGCCGCGCGGACACTGGCGCCCCGCGCTATGCCAGTCGCATTCTGCTATTTCATTTTTGTCTGGGTCGCTTCGGTGCAATTGGGCTGGCACTATGGGAGTGACGGGTTGGCCGGAGCCGCCGGCATGCTCGCGATTTGGTTTGTGGCAGGCAGGATCGAGCGCGCGTGGCCGCGCGCCTCCCGGCAGACGTGATGAGCTGATTGCGGAGCCGACAGTCGCACGCTTCGTTGACGACATGCTATCCCACTAAGTGAGGCAAGATGATCAAGCGATTTCAGCGCCGATATCTCGATCTGCTCGGATCGATTTACATCTACAACGAACATCGGGGTTACACTGCGATCGACCGCGTTCTGGCGGCGGTGCGGGCACGCTGGCCCGACGATCACGCGCTGATATCAACGATCGAAAGCCACCGCACTGACGAGCGCAAACATTATCTGATGTTTCGAAGCTGGTTCGAGCGGCGCGGCATCATGCCACTTGCCGTCGACCGGACCTGCGGACATATTGATCGCTTCGTCGGAATCATGTTCGGGTCGAAGATCGACGACCTGGATCCCTTGCGGATCATTGCGAATGACGGACTGTTCGAACGGATGTGCCGCGTCATTTCGCTAACCGAAAAGCGTGGGCATCGGCAGGTGCAAATCCTGCTTCGACATCCGATCGTTCGCGCCGAAAAGGGATTGATGAAGATCTTTCGTATCATCGAGCAGGACGAACCCAGTCACTGGGCGCCATATGATGCATGGCTTGAAGCGCACGGCAGGCGGCAGTCGAGCTGGTGGGAACGCGCGATTGACGGCTTCATACATTCGGAGTTGTTGCTCCTGAAGCTTCCCATCCTGTTCCTCAACTCGCGCTTGTCCAGGCGCAATGCCTGGCCTGACGAGCAAGACGGATGCGAACGGTCGATTGGCATTCCTTCCTTTGCGGCCGGAGGCTGAGCTATGACTGCCCCATTCGAATTTGGAGGGCAGTCGCATGGATATTCCGGCCGACATCTTTACCGAGCCAGAAGATGTCGCGGTTGAAACTCTCGCCAATCTCGGGCCCCTGCGCCGGCTGGCGGGGGTTTGGGAGGGACGTCGCGGCGTAGACATTAATCCAAAGGCCGAAGGCCCTGAGCAGCGTGAATATTACGAGCGCATCGAAATGCAGCCGATCGATGCGCAGGCCAACGGGCCGCAGCTCTTCTATGGCCTGCGCTACCATGTCCATATCAATACGCCGGAAGAGCAAATCACCTTTCACGACCAGGTCGGCTATTGGCTGTGGGAGCCAGCGACCGGCCTGGTCCTCCAGACGGTAGCCATACCGCGCGGACAAGTGGCGATCGCCGCTGGGCATGCCAAACCGGATTCCGCAAAGCTCATACTTACGGCCGAGCGCGGACAGACCGAGTATGGCATTTGCTCGACGTCGTTCCTCGATCTCGCCTTTCGGACGGATTCATATCGGATCGAGGTCGAATTTCACGACGATGGCGCCTGGAGTTATATCCTGGATACCACCCTTCTTGTTCACGGCCGGGATGAACCCTTCCTTCATCGCGATCGGAACCGCTTGATAAGAGTCGCCGAGCCCGAGCCAAATCCGTGGGCGGCCCATGGAAAAAGGGCCGGCGTTTCCGCCAGCCCTCCAACCTGTCCAATGCAATAGGCTTTAGCGGCGGTCGCCCATAAAGCTTAACAGGAACTGGAACATGTTGATGAAGTCGAGATAGAGGTTCAGCGCGCCCATAATCGCAGTCTTGCCCATCATGTCAGTGCCCGCGACATAGGCGTACATCGACTTGATCTTCTGCGTGTCATAGGCGGTGAGGCCCGCGAATAGCAGGACACCGATCGCGCTGATCGCATAATACATCGCTGGCGAGCGCAGGAACATGTTGATGACCATCGCCACCAACAGGCCGATCACGCCCATGATCAGGAAAGTGCCGAAACCCGACAGATCCTTCTTTGTCGTATAGCCGTACAGGCTAAGGCCCAGGAACGCCGCGGTCACCGCGAAGAAGGTCTGGGCAATCGACACGCCTGTGTAGACGATGAAGATCGTCGACATCGACAGGCCCATCACTGCCGCAAAAGCAAAGAACATCAGCTGCAACGTGGCCGTCGACATTCGATTGATGCCAAAGCTCATCGCGAACACGAACGCCAGCGGCGAGAAGGTGATCAGCCAGCCGAGGCCCGATAGGCCGGTGCCGTTGGCGTTGATCAATACTTCGCGCGCATAGGGTGCGAACAATAGGGAGACGATGCCCGTCAGCGCCACACCGGACGCCATGTAGTTGTAAACACTGAGCATGTAGGACCGAAGGCCCGCATCGCGTGCGGCGCGCGGGACGCCGACCGACACGGCCGGATCAAATCCGCCTGTCGTCGTGCGCGGGTCAAATTGGTTCTGCATTTTCACTCCTTCGTGAAGGAAAGGCCTTCACTCCGCGATATATCGGCAATGTTCGCCCCTTGTTCAAGGAAAACCGGTCGCCGCAAGTCGGCCATTCGACTAACGACATCGCCATGCATCGCCTGTTCGTCGCGCTCCGGCCTTCGGTCGTCCTCCGCCGCCATTGCCTCGACGCCATCGCCGGCGGCCCGCCCGGCTGGGCCTGGCAGCGCGAGGATCAGCTGCACCTCACGCTTCGCTTCATCGGGGAGGTTGAGCGACCGATGGCGGAGGACATTGCATCCGCGTTGGCCTCAATCCACGCCTCGACAGTTGATCTCGGGCTGCACGGAGTCGGCTTTTTCGATCAGGGCCGCCAGGGCATGCTGTTCGCTCGGGCGACTGAGCGTGAGCCGCTTGAAGCGCTCCACAAGAAGGTCGACCGGGCCTTGGTCGGTGCTGGAATGGTACCAGATCGTCGCGCCTTCCTCCCTCACATCACGCTTGCACGTCGACGCAAGGCCGCCATCGACCCTATGGCCTGGCTCGAAGCGCATGCCGGCCTCAGCGCCCCTCCCGAGACGATTGACCACTTCATTCTCTATGAAAGCCGCCTCGGCCACGAAGGCGCTTATTACGAGGCGATAGCGGAATATCCGCTGGGCTAACGACAGCGCCCTGCGCCGGGCCCTTTCACAAAGCGTCCAGGGATAGCGCCGGTATGCTCGCCGTCGCGAAGCACCTGGACGCCGTTGACCAGAACGTGGACCATGCCAATGGCATATTGCTGCGGCTTGGCAAAAGTTGCGCGGTCGGCAACTTTGCCGGCATCAAATATCGCAATATCGGCGAAATAGCCGGGCTTGAGCGCGCCTCGGTCGTTTATGCCCAGATTGCTTGCCGGTAGAGCTGAGAGGCGCCGGACTGCCTCGGCCAACGGCACTCGTTGTTCGTCTCGAACATATTTACCCAGCAAACGCGCGACATTCCCATAGGCCCGCGGATGGGTGCTAGACTTGAGGAACACTCCTTCCGGGGCCATTGCCGCCGCGTCCGACCCGAAGCTCATCCACGGAAGCGTAATTTCGCGTGCGACATTCTCTTCGCTCATTCCGAAATAGACCACCTGGATACGCGTCCCGTCCTCGACGATCAGGTCGGCAACGGTCTCTTCGGGCGATTTCCCGCGGCTCCGCGCCACTTCGCCTAGCGTCTTGCCGGTCAGCGGTTTTAGCTGGTCGGTCTTGAACCCCACGAGGATCACCTTGTCCGGCTCGTCGACAACAAGCTTGCTATTCTCCGACGCGTCCGGCCGCTTCATCTCAGCTAGCGCCTTCGCCCGCTGCGCCAGATCCTTGAGCCGCTCGACCCATTGCTCGATCCCGCCGGCCTGGATCCACAGCGGCATCGCAGCGTCAAAGCCGGTGGAGCTCGCCGGATAAGTGTACATGTCCGCCGTAATCCTGAGGCCCCGAGCCCGCGCTGCCTCGACGCGACCGATCGCCGCGTCGATCTTGCCCCAATTCTCGCGCCCCGATTGCTTGAAATGATAGATTTCCGCCGGTGCGCCAGATTTCTCGCTAATCTGCACCAGCTCGTCGATCGCCTCGATCAGCTTGGGGCCTTCATCACGCATGTGGCTGATGTACATGCCGCCGCAGCGCCCGGCCTCGCTTGTAAGCGCGATCAGCTCCGGCGTTTCGGCGAAATTGGCCGGGGCATAGATCAATGAGGAGCCAACCCCCATTGCCCCTTCGTCCATCGCTTTCCTGACGAGCGCCCGCATCCTCGCCAGTTGCTCCGGCGTCGGGTCAACGTCGCCCTCGCCCAACTCATGTACGCGGACGGTGGTGGCGCCGACAAAGCTGGCGACGTTTGGAGAAACCCCCTTCCGCTCAAGATATTGGAGATACTCGCCAAGGCTCGTCCAATCGATGTTATATTTGATGTCGCCCTGACGCTCGGCTTCCTTGGCCTTCATCTCGGCGTTCCAGGGACCCATGGACTCGCCCTCACCCATCACCTCGAGAGTCACGCCCTGCCGAATGTCGCTTTGCCCGCGCCCGTCGGCGATCAGCGTCTCGCCTGCCCAGCTCAACATGTTGATGAAACCCGGCGCCACCGCGAGCCCGCGGGCATCGATGCTTTGCCTCGCGGAGCCCGCACAGCGTCCCACGCAGACGATGCGGTCACCCTTGATCGTGACGTCGCCGACATAGGGCGTCCCGCCAGAGCCGTCGTAAATCGTCCCGCCGCGCAGGATGATGTCAGCTGCCGCTTGTGGAGATTGCACTGTGGCGCAGGACGCCAGCAGGACGGAAAGGCCAATCAGCCCAAGACGAGATTTCCTCATGGCGCCCACGCTAGCGTGCGCCATGAGGTTGGCAAGCTCGCGAGACTACCAAATCCTGACGCGCTTCTCCGGCGGGATGTAGAACTTCGATCCGGGCTGGATGTTGAACGCCGTGTACCAGGCGTCGAGGTTCCGGGTCGGCCCTATCACGCGGTACCGGCGCGGGCTGTGCGGGTCGGAAGCGACCTGCGTCTTGATCGCGTCGTCCCGCTGTTCGCCGCGCCACGCCTGGGCGAATGACAGGAAGAAGCGCTGGTCGCCGGTCAGGCCGTCGATCACCGGCGCCGGCTTCCCGCCGCGCGAAATCTTATACGCCTCATAAGCGACCTCCAGGCCGGACATGTCGCCGATATTCTCGCCCATCGTCAGGTCGGGGTTGATGAACACGCCCGGCGCCGCCTCATAGGCCGCATATTGCTTGCCGAGCTCATCGGTCAGCTTCTTGAACCGCGCGGCATCGGCGGGCGTCCACCAATCGCGGATTGCGCCCGTGGCGTCGATTTTCCGCCCCTGGTCGTCGAAGCCGTGCATGATCTCATGGCCGATGATCGCGCCAATCGCACCGTAATTGACGGCAGCATCGGCCTCCGGATCGAAGAAAGGCGGCTGGAGGATCCCGGCCGGGAAGACGATCTTGTTTTCCAGCCCGCCATTATAGGCGTTCACCGTCGCCGGGCTCATCGACCATTTCTTCCGGTCGACCGGCTTGCCCAGATCGCTGAGCTGATAGTCCCACTCGAACGCCGCGCTGCGCTTGACGTTGCCGTAGAGGTCGTCCGGTTTCATCACCAGCTTCGAATAGTCGCGGAACTTGTCGGGATAGCCGACCATCACGTCCATCTTGTCGAGCTTGGCGATCGCGGCCTGCTTGGTCGCGGCTTCCATCCAGCTATTGGCCTGGATCCGCAGCGCCGCTGCCTTTTTCAGGTTGATGACCAGCTGCTCCATCATCGCCTTAGACTCTGGCGAGAAGTAGCGCCGTACATAGGTCTCGCCGAGTACTTCGCCGAGCCGGCCGTCGATCTGGCCGATACCGCGGCGCCAGCGTGGGCGAAGCTCCTTTGCTCCGGTCAGGCTCTTGGTGAATTCGAACCGGCTGTCGACGAACTTCTTGGACAGATAATCCGAAGCCTGGTCGGCAACCTTGAACCGCTGCCAAAGCTTGAGCGTGTCGAGCGGCGTCTTATCGTAAAGCGCCGCCAGCGCCTTCACCGCCGTATTGTCGCCGACGATCAGCTTGGGCGACACGACCCCGGTATCCGTCAGGTAGCGATCCCAGTCGAGGCCCGGGGCATAGGCCGCAAGCTGGGCCGGCGTCATCGGATTGTTGAGCTTATCGAGGTCGCGAAGGTCGGCCTGAGGCCAGGACAGCTTCGCAATCTCCGTTTCGAACGCCAGGATCGCGTCCGCCGTTGCCGAAGCGTTCGGCGTATTCGTCAGCTCAAGCGTGCGTTGGATGTAGGCGCGATAGGCATCCCGCTGCGGCTTATACTTGTCCAGCAGGTAATAGTCGCGATCGGGCAGCCCCATCCCGGCCGTTCCGATGAAGGCGATGTTGATGGTCGGGTTGGCCGGGTCGGGAAGCAGCCCAGCCGCGAACAATGTCCCGCCAAAGTCGGACAAGCTGCTTGCCATCGACTTGGTGAAGTCGGCCTTGGTCTTGATCGCGTCGATCCGGGCGAGGTCGGCCATCAGCGGTGCCGCGCCAAGCTGCTCGAGCAGCGCCTCATTCATGTAGCTCGCGTAAAGCGCCCCAAGCTGGCTGTCCGTCGGAGCGCCGGTGACGATCTCCTTCAGCCGTTCCTGGTTGCGGTCGCTGAGCTCCGATCCGACGCCGTTCTGCGACTTGTCGGCCGGGATCTCGGTAACATCCATCCACGCGCCGCTGGCGTAGCGCTCGAAATCGTCGCCGGGATTAGCCTTGAGGTCGCGAGAGCTGAGGTCCACGCCCCAGGTTCCGAAACGGACGCTTCCGTCGGTGGCGGCAGCCGCCGTCTCGGCCGCAGCGGCTGGCGCCGCCATCGCCAGCGGCGCCGCAGCCGCCAAAAGCAACAAATTCCGGACAGCGCGGAAATTCCGCAGCCTTGCAACACTCATGATGACCCCCATCTGATTGTCTGGATTCGTGAACGCGGGACTCTGAACGCTCGCGGCAGCGAATCTAACGGCCATCGACGAGAGACGCCCTGCGTTCGATGAACATGATTGTTTTGACGCGGAAATCGCGTTGCGGCAGAGCGTTATTGGCGGCGGTTGCACTTGCGACAAGCGAACAAATGTGGAACAAATAACGGAACCATGCTGACTCACATAACCGTTCGCGGCGCGCGCGAGCACAACCTCAAGGGGATCGACGTCCAGATCCCGCGCGAAAGCCTGACGGTCATCACCGGCCTCTCCGGCTCGGGTAAATCCAGTCTCGCCTTCGACACCATCTATGCCGAGGGACAGCGTCGCTATGTGGAGTCGCTCTCCGCCTATGCCCGCCAATTCCTGGAGATGATGCAGAAGCCGGATGTCGAGCATATCGACGGCCTCTCCCCGGCCATCTCGATCGAGCAGAAGACGACCAGCCGCAACCCGCGCTCGACCGTCGCCACCGTCACCGAAATCTACGATTATATGCGCCTGCTGTGGGCGCGGGTCGGAGTGCCCTACTCCCCCGCCACTGGCCTGCCGATCGAGGCGCAGCAAGTCAGCCAGATGGTCGACCGGACCATGAAGCTGCCCGAAGGATCGCGCCATTACCTGCTCGCCCCGGTCGTCCGCGGCCGCAAGGGCGAATATCGCAAGGAACTGGCCGAATGGCAGAAGGCCGGCTTCACCCGCGTGCGCATCGACGGCGTCTTCCATGAGATTGAGGAAGCCCCCGCGCTCGACAAGAAGTACAAGCACGACCTTGAGGTGGTGGTCGACCGCATCGTCATCCGCGAAGGCATCGAAACCCGCCTCGCCGACAGTTTCGAGACCGCGCTGAAGCTGGCCGAAGGCCTCGCCTACCTCGACCCGGCCGATGTGCCCCACCCTGCCGGAAGCGAGCGCACCGGCGTCGCCGCGGCCCTTGAAGCGGCGGCAGAGCGACAGGTGCTGGCCACCAACGCGCCCGAGGGCCGCATCACTTTCTCCGAAAAATTCGCCTGCCCCGTCAGCGGCTTCGCCATCGCCGAGATTGAGCCCCGGCTGTTCAGCTTCAACGCACCGCAGGGTGCCTGCCCTGCCTGCGACGGGCTCGGCGAGAAGCTCGAGTTCGACGAGGACCTCGTGGTCCCCAACCATTCGCTCAGCATCGCCAAGGGCGCGGTCGTGCCCTGGGCCAAGAGCCAGCCGCCCTCCCCCTATTATATGCAGGTGCTGGGCAGCCTCGCCCGCGCCTACGATTTCGACCTCAATACGCCGTGGAAGGACCTCCCTGAGGACGCCCAGCGGGTCGTCCTCCGCGGCACCGGCGGCAAGCCCGTCACCCTTCGCTTCGTCGACGGCCGCAAATCCTATGAGGTGAAGAAGGCGTTCGAAGGCGTGATCGGCAATCTCGAGCGCCGCATGCTGTCGACCGAAAGCGCCTGGATGCGGGAGGAGCTCAGCAAGTACCAGGCGTCGCACCCGTGCGAGACCTGTGGCGGCGCCCGCCTCCGGCCCGAACCGCTGGCGGTCAAGATCGCCGGAGAGGATATCTCCCTCTCGTCGCGCCGCTCGGTCGCCGACGCGCTGGCCTGGTTCACCAGCCTCGACCGGCACCTCACCCCGACCCAGAACGAAATCGCCAAGGCCATCCTCAAGGAAATCAACGAGCGCCTCGGCTTCCTCCACAATGTCGGGCTCGATTACCTCAATCTCGACCGCACCAGCGGCACCCTGTCGGGTGGCGAGAGCCAGCGCATCCGCCTTGCGTCGCAAATAGGCTCGGGCCTGTCGGGCGTGCTTTATGTCCTCGACGAACCGTCGATCGGCCTCCACCAGAAGGACAATGATCGCCTCCTCGAAACGCTGAAGCGCCTTCGCGGCCTCGGCAACACCGTGCTGGTGGTCGAACATGACGAGGATGCGATCCGCACCGCCGACCATGTCATCGACATGGGCCCCGGCGCGGGCGTTCATGGCGGCGAAGTGGTCTGCGCCGGAACGCTCGACGACCTGCTCGCCTGTGAGGACAGCCTCACCGCCGACTATCTCTCCGGCCGCCGCCACATTCCGATGCGCGGGGTCCGCCGCAAGGGCACCGGCAAGAAGCTCACCGTCCATGGCGCCACCGCCAACAACCTGGCGAACGTTACCGCGTCCATCCCGCTCGGAACCTTCACCTGCATCACCGGCGTCTCGGGCAGCGGCAAGTCGTCGCTGACCATCGACACACTCTACGCCGCCGCCGCCCGCACCCTGAACGGCGCGCGCATCCTCGCCGGCAAGCATGACCGCATCACCGGGCTCGAACATCTCGACAAGGTCATCGACATCGACCAGTCGCCGATCGGCCGCACCCCGCGCTCCAACCCAGCGACCTACACCGGCGCCTTCACCCAGATCCGCGACTGGTTCGCCGGCCTCCCCGAAAGCCAGGCCCGCGGCTACAAGCCCGGCCGGTTCAGCTTCAACGTCAAGGGCGGCCGCTGCGAGGCTTGCACCGGTGACGGCCTGCTGAAGATAGAGATGCACTTCCTCCCCGACGTCTATGTCACCTGCGACGTCTGCCACGGCCAGCGCTACAACCGCGAAACGCTGGAGGTGAAGTTCAAGGGGCGGAGCATCGCCGACGTGCTCGACATGACGGTCGAAGACTCGGTCGAATTCTTCAAGGCGGTCCCCGGCATCCGCGACAAGATGGCCATGCTGGCCGAAGTCGGCCTCGGCTACATCAAGGTCGGGCAGCAGGCGACGACCCTTAGCGGCGGCGAGGCGCAGCGGGTCAAGCTGTCGAAGGAACTGTCCCGCCGCGCCACCGGCCAGACCCTCTACATCCTCGACGAGCCCACCACCGGCCTCCACTTCGAAGACGTCCGCAAACTCCTCGACGTCCTCCACGCGCTGGTCGAGCAGGGCAACACCGTGGTCGTGATCGAACACAACCTCGACGTCATCAAGACGGCGGATTGGGTCCTCGACCTGGGTCCGGGCGGCGGGGTCAACGGCGGGGAGATTGTCGCCGAGGGAACGCCGGAGGCGGTCGCGGCGAACGAACGGAGCTTCACGGGGCAGTATCTGCGGGAGACGCTGGCGAAAACGCCCGTCAGTTCCGAACCGGTGAAGGTGCCCAAGCCGAGCAAACGCGCCAAACGCGTTGCGGCGGACGAGCCGGACCTGCTGGCGGCGAAGTAGGTAGAAATCAGGTTCGCTTCAGAATGGCAGGTCGTCGAACAACTCTGCTATTCTTTCAGCCTTGGATTTCACGGCAAACTGAACCTTTAGCTTTGAAAACAACTCACCTTGATTTGTTTCCAGCCAGCTTCGGTAGATATCGCCGAACGGGTCTGTGATGTGTCCTTTGACCGTGTTCAGCCAGGTAGCGTATTCGCCTTTTGAAAGGCAGGACGCTCCAAAGAGTAACGCTGGCTTTTCCCAATCGCTAGCTTCGTCGAACCTGGTTTTACTCTCCCGAAAATAATTACGATCATTGAGAACGCCAAGCAGGAGCAACCTCTGACGCTTCTCAAGCGTCGATTCCGATAACTTTAGTCTATTGAGAAGTGCTCGAGTGATCGGCAGCGCCTGGGAAACAAAGAGATGAGTAACCCAGACCCGTGAAAGCGTCATTTCAGAGAACGGTTGTGTCTCCAGCAAACTGACCATTTTTTCGGCGATCTCTGGCGCCAGGTCACTGCTTCTTTGGGCAAAAGCTCCAACTAGTATGCAATAGTCTCGCGGGACGTAGTAGAGAAGCTGGAATGTGCTCTCAATCAACCCCAAAGGATCTGGATATTCAACCGCCCTAAGCGCCTTGAGGATGACACGGACGGCTGCATAATCTGTTGAGTCTCTTGATAATACCTCTACGAGCTTCTGCCCAAGAGCTTCTGGTTCTACGTCCTCTATTTCCTCAACGGACACCTCTTCATCGTCATAAACTTGTCGAATATACTTGTTTAGGGACGCGAGTTCAGCATCGTTAAACACGTCGGAGAGTTTTCTCTCAACCTGCTCTACTGCCTCATCAGTGCTATATGTTCGTGTCTTACTAGCATTGAGAGCCAATCCTTCGGTAAGCATGAGATGTTCTGCCAGCTTGCAGAGTGTACTGTGAACTGCGCTCTGATGGTCTACGACGATCCTGAAATCATCGACGTAGCGTGTGTAACCGCTGGATCGTTCGGCCAGCATCTGATCGGTATCGTTCAGTAGACCTTCGGCTAGAAGCCGTGACGCCGAGGTACCGACAGGAAGCCCGTACGACTGCCTTGCTCGACTGTGCTTGATAATACCTTCGATGATCTTTCGGACGATATTTGGCGCGCCACAATCATCCAAAACGTGCTCTAGGCGATGAAAGTAAATGTGCGAGTAAAAATCCGAGATATCGGTTTCAATTACGTATCGCACGTCGGCGAACGGATTGCTGTTTGTACAAACGTCTCGAACATGAAGCAGCCAATCGTGAAACCCGGAAGCTTCTGAAAAGAGGCGAGGTTCCTCCGGATTTTCAATGAATCGATATGAAAATGGTCCCTTTTCAATCGGAAGGCGCATTGCCTCGATTGAAGGTGCAATCTGAATGACAGCGCTAGTGTAAAGTAAGGTGTCAGCTGGATAGAGTTGCTGCGCTATTCGATAGGCGAGTTCTCGCTTGGGGCAGAGAATCTCGATGCAACTCTTTGGTGCATATTTCGACGGATCAAGTTCGCATACGCGTTTCGAAATTTCCTCGGACTTCTCAGAATAGAAGACGAACTCGAAAGGCGAAGGAAAAATGTCGGTGTCGCCGAGGGATGTTAAATGCAGCAACGCTCGGTCGACGGCAGTTTTCTCCAGCACGCATTACCCCCTTACCCGAGCAGGGCAGAGGCTATGCGTCTTCAACGGGTTGCGTCAATGGAACTGGCTGCCAACCCAATTTCTGCGCGATCGCGCGGCGGTAAGGTGTGTCGATCGTCATTGGCGCTCGACGAACATACGTTTCAGCAAGGACACGCTTCCACCGCGACAGACCGTTGAGATATTCAATAGCTTCAACCCGCGAGGGCCCCACGCCGCGCTTCCCATCAAACTGAGCCTTTAGGTCGGTCCAGACGACGCCCTTGAGTTCCCGCTCTTGCGCCCACTCTCCAATGACATTGGCAAATTCGTAGCTGCTGTTGCTCGGCCAACGTCCAATTACTCGGTCAACTGGCGCACGCTCTCTCCTTCGCAAGGCTTCCACTGCCTCCTGCAAGTTGGCTGTCCGTAAAGGAGCCCAAAGTACCGGAAGGGGCGCCGCGCCTTTATCTATGACCAATGTGAGAGTGCCATTGCTTGATTGGCGGAGGAACTCGATTGGTAACTTCGGTCCGTCGGGATTCCAGGCAAGCGGATGAGGATCCACAAGAGGTAATTTCTTGGGTCGCCAAATTAGCGAGCCCCATCCCAGGCAGACGATCATTGCCGCACCAACCGCTCCACCACTCGCCGCAATTCCGCAGGCGTGTCACCAGCAACCACCTCGACATAACCAATCCCCGCCCGCCGCAGCGCTTCCTTCTTGACCGCGTCGCGCGCGGCGGTGTGGTGCGCGCCCTTGAAGTGCCCTCTGCCCTGATATTCGATTGCGTGGATGGGCTTGCAGTCGCCATCGACGATCAGCAGGTCGACGCGCTTTGAATTGATGCAGAGGTAGGCGTCCTTGTCCTCGCACTTGAGGATTTCGCCCAGGCTGACTTGCGCCATCACCTGCCATCCGGGGCGCATCTCGATCACCATCTTGTCCAACGCCTTGAACAGCCGCGTCTCGCTCTTGTTGAGCAGCGGCTGCGCCTTGAAATCGGCCTTCATTACCGTCCGCAACTGGTCCGCTGCATCGGGGACCTTGGCCGGCGCCGCGTCGGGTTTCGGCGTCCACGGCCCTGCCTTCACCTTGCCCTTATTCTTCCAGCGCCATTCATTCTTGCGCTTCCACGCCTCACGGCGTTGCTTGCTGACAAATTGCTCGACCATCATCCCGGCAAGTGCGCCGACAAATAATACTGCGATCAGCGACAAGGGATGATCGATTAGCGTGAGTATTTCAGGAGGCATTGCGGACAAATGATGCCCACTCGGTTGCGAAAACGTCAATGCCGCCCTTGTTCTCCCCTCAGCGACAGCTTCAAGCGTTGTCGAACAGTCTCACTTCAACCTTGCTCGCGTCGAACCCGTCCAGCAGCCGGGCATGGACGCCCATCCTGCCGAAATCCTCGCCCAGCGTCTTCCAATGCGTCCCGCAGCCGCAGGTGGGGCAGTGGTGGATGCCGATCATGCGGTCGCCCCACACGTAGGCGACGGTCTCCCCCTCCACCTTGACGTCCGCATCGGGGTAATAAGCCACCAGCCAGCCGGTCTTGGTGCACAAGGAGCAGTTGCACGATCCCACCCACTCCGGCGCATGCGGCACTTCTATGCGGACGGCGCCGCAATGGCATGATCCCTTCACCGGCATGACGCGAAGATTAGCCGGATTTCCGTGGAATTCCACTCATTGCGCGGCGGCGGAGCGTTAGTTCCGCACGATGATGCTCTCGATCGGGTCGAGCAGGTCGATCGCGACCAGCACCGCCAGGCCGGCGATCGCCAAGGTCCGCCGCTTAGTCACGATCGCCACGATCCCCGCCGCGAAGAGCAAGCAGAGCAGGATCCAACCCCACCATTCGATGTAGCTCCACGACGCCCAGCCCATGGCGGCAGGGCGCAACCCGAACGCCAGCGCATTGGCCGCGAGCAGCGCGCCGATCACCTTCGCTTTCTCCTGCGCGAAATAATCGTCGAGGCTGGTTCGCCCCTCAAGATCGTCGGGAAACACCAGGGCGGCGGCGAAATAGCAGGCCGCGGTGACGATAAATCCGGCGAACAGCACCGCCGACTGGTCGGTCAGGAAATCGCGGGCCCGCCACACGACCCTCCAGAACAGGATCGTTTCGGTCGTCACCCAGGTCGCCAGCAGCCAGGTCGCCAGGCCGACCCTGATCTTCGGCCGCCGCTTGACCACGCGCGCCAGCCCGCCAAGCACCTCGGCCAGCGCAAGGCTGAGCAGGATCACCAGCAACGAGAATACGAATTCAAAGGGAGTCATGAGACACCGACCACGGCGCGGCGCCTAGCCGCAGCTTCATATGGAGTAAGCGAGCAAGCCTCGGCGATGCCGCAGCATCGCGAGAGCGAAGCGATCGAGGCGCTATGGCGGAGTGTTTTCATATGCCCCCGACGACCGATCATAAGCTACTGCAACCGATAAGGCGACGGGCCGCCGCCGTCCGGCCTCATTGTTTTTGTTAACCTATAGTTCACAAAAATGACGTGACCTGCTATTTAATACAGCGCTCGGAAGGCTTGGGAGGGTCCAATGGCCACAAGCGCAGCGAATAAGCCCAGACAAACAAGTAGCGGCCGATCGAGAAGAAGCGTCTGGCAATCGATCCTTGTCTATCCGACGCTGGCGATCGCCCTGATCACTGCGGTGCCGCAGTGGATCGAAAAATATCAGGCGCATCGTTTGAACGTCGCCCAGGATCGTTTGCAAGAAGCACTCAAGCAAGCGGCATTATGGCAGCGCAATCTCAGCTGCTCCGCCGCACCTTTTGCCTGGTATAACAGCCCGAACGACGTGAAGATCGATGCGACGATCTGCAATAGCGGCGACATTTTCGTGCAGGCCGTGACGCCGGATAACAAGCGGTTCATGCGCTGGTTGGCGCTCGACGACGTGGTGGTGAAAATTACACCGTCGGAAGCGTCGGTCATCCCGACCGCTAGTGCCACGACATTGTCCGGCCTGGCGCCGTTCGGCCTTTCCAGGCCAGCCGCATCGATGTTCCATCGCGCCCAGACCGCGACCGTGCTCTGTCAGAAGTTCCTCGACAGCCGCCGGCTCCTGCGCCGTGTTCAAACGCCGGAGGGCTGCTTCGACGAGATCGTCGACACCTTCAACGGCACTGTTGTGGAGAAAAAGTCGGCTCCATGTGTGGCGCAATGCTGACGCCCCTGACGCGGGCGATTGCCTCCTGCCTGGTCGCGGCCTGCGCCGCCTCGGCGCTCGCCACGGCCGCCGTGGCACAGCCAAGAGACAACAAGCCGAGGCAACCGCCGGCTTCCCAGGTAGCTCCGCAAGCCTCCGGCATGTCTTCGCCATCGTCAAAGCGTGTGCTGACCGAGCAGCAGAAATATTGCCGCGCCAACAACGGCTGCAAGTTGGACGACACTCCCTGCAAGAAGTGCCTCGGCAAATAGCGATTGCTAGCGCAGGGCCATGAGTTCGAAATAGTTTTGGATTGCCGGTCGTCCCTTGATCGCCTTCCCGCCGACCGGCGTGCGGCTCAGATAATTTAGCTGCCCCCACAGCGCGAAATCGCACAGATAGGGGCGCGCAGCTTGTTCGGGGGACAAGTGAGCACCCCTATGGGGCTCCGGCAAAAGATATGGCCCCGGCGTCAGCATCGCCTCGATCGCGTCCAAATGACGCTCCAGGTCGCGCGCCACATGCTCCGGGGCCTTCCGCGAAGTCCCCTGCCCGCGCAGCTGTCCCAGGATCCGCCTCAGGTAGAAACGATAGGTAATCCGCCCCATCGGCGACTGGCCAAATGCGCGCGGGATGGGTTTGCGTCCCTCCGCCTCATACCAGCGATAATAGAGCCCGATGAAATAGAGGCTCTCATCGGCCCAATCCTCGATCGCATGGCATAACGCCCGCTCTCGCGGATCGACTGGTAGCAACGGCGGGTCGGGAAAGCGCCGGTCGAGCTCATGGGCAATGTCGGTGCTATCGACGATCAGCTCAGCATCGATCTCGATCGCCGGGACCTTGCCAATTCCGCCCCGCCGCCGGATCGCACCGATGCGCCCGACCGGGTTCACCCGCTCATATTCTAGCTGCTTGTAATCAAGGATCGCCCGCACCTTCATGCAGAAGGGCGAATAGGGCCAGTCGTAGAAGATGATCCTTGCCGAGTTCATCCCGCTCTTATTGGCCAGCCGGCGTCGTCAGTGCGGCGCAGGCGATCCGGTCGCCGCTGTTGCCGCTTGGGTCCGTCTTATTGTCGTCAGGCTTGGCGTGGATCACCAGGCTGGTGCCGTCCGCATCAGCCATATCCCCCTCGATCGTGAAGCTCGCGGTCGCCTTGCCGTCCGCCCCTGCCACCAAATTGGGAAGGTCGCCCAGGTGCGCGCCTTGCGGGTTATCATGCCCATGTTGCCGCCCCGCTGGGTTCCAGTGCGGCCCCGCGCTCTTGAAATCAGGGCCGTCGCAGCGCCCCACCGAATGCAGATGGATTCCGTGCGCGCCGGGTGCCAGTCCTTCGGCTTCGACCTTGATCGCCGTGCGCTTTCCATCGCTGAAGAAGCTGGCGAACCCGCGCGGCTCACCGTTCGGCCCGGCAATCGGAAAGGGAACCGGCATGGTAGCCTGCGCCGGGGTCTCACCGATCGGCGCCGCGGCGGGTTGTTGGCACGCGGCCGTCCCGCAAATCGCAACCAAGAGGGATCCGGCAATCAACTGCTTCAACATATGGCTCGCCTCGCTGATCATTACCGGCAAGGCTTAGGGCGCACCATGTCCCCGGGCAACGCGCAAAAAGAAACCCCGGGAGTGCCAAAGCGCTCCCGGGGTAACTTTTAGCCTAAGCCTGCTTGGCTTAACCGCGTTCCGGTTCCGGAGGAGGCGGCGGCGGCGGCGGCGGCGGCGGCGGTGGCGGACATGCGTCCGTCGCCAGGATCACCGAGCCGTCCGGGCACGTCTGCGTCGCCGGTGGGGGCGGCGGAGGCGGTGGCGGAGGCGGCGGCGGAGGCGGCGGCGGCGTGTAGAAGTTGTAGATCAAGCTCGCCAGCAGCGAGTGTGACCGATACCGGCCTTCAAGCCGCCCACCATCATGCCTGTCGCCAAACGTCATGGTCGTGGTGTTGAAGAAGCGATACTTGACGCCCAGGTCGATGTTCTGGCTGATCGCCCGACGGACGCCGGCGATGGCCTGCCACGCGACACCGGTGTCGCTGTCACTGACATCGCTGCTCAGGATATCGTCGGTGTCGAAGCTGTACTTGACCTTGGCCCAGCCGATACCGCCGCCAACGTAGCCGCTCCAGCCATCGTCGTCGCCGAAGTCGAGCAGGCCGTTGACCATTGCCGACAGGACATTGCCATGACCGTCAGCATTGAACGTAAAGTCCGACGTGCTGTCGACCAACGGACCGGCGAACGTCACGTCGCCAACCGAAGCCCGCTTCCAGCCGAGTTCGCCTTCAAGGCGGAACCCGCCGAAGTCGTACCCGCCAACAAGGTCGAGATCGATCCCGGTGTTATAATCAACAATGACTGCATCGTTGATACTGTCGACGAATTCGCCGTCGTCGATATCGAAGTCGAGCCTGGTGTCCTCGACGATCATCGCGCCGCCTTCGACGCCGACGTACCAGCTATTGTCGCGAGCGACAGCTGGGGTCGCCAGCGCGGTCGAAGCAAGCGCTGCCATAATGGCCAGCTTCCGCATAGATATCCCCTTTCACGTGAGTTCCGAAACAGAACTGCCCGAACACCTTATGAGAGGGTCCGTTGCGGTGCAAGATTACAATTCTCCAGTCTGTTGCCCAAATGCCGCACTTGCGAATACATCGTCCGCCATGCCCCCAGCATTGGCCCGCTAGGCGATCAGGCCATGGGTTCGAAGTGCGGTCAGCATCGCTGCCACCGCCGCCCGGCATGGGCCGTCGACGATGCTTCCGCCGGCCGGATCGGCGATTGCCGGCTGGCGATCGCGCAGGATCGTCAGCCCATCGATGCGTATCTCCTGCGCCCGGACGATCCCGGTTTCCCAGCTTCCCTCTCTGTAAATGACTGATTGCCCGCTTGACCGGTCCAGCACCTGCGCTCCCTCGACCGGCGCAACGAACCGCCACCCGCCGTCGGTAAAGGCGGCCAGCGACCCGTCCTTTCCGGCCCACGCCCCGGTCGCTCCGCTGGCTATCAGGAAGCAGGCGCCGACCGCGGGACTGGCGGGGGGCGAGGTCATCGCTGGGCCGTCAACCGCGGGGCAAAGCAGTACATCGATGCGCTGGAGAGCCTCATTGTGGAACCATTCCTTCTGGGTCTGTCCCGGGTACAGATGCGGCAATGCGAAGCGAGGGGTTTGATCCATGTCGTGCCTTTCAAATCATGAAGGTTGCGAACGCCACGTGTGACGGCGCCATTGGTCCGACTGTCGCCACGCTTAGCGTAACCATTTGGCCCGGTACGGCCGGCAGTTCGCTCAGACTGACGCTCGCGGTAGATGTGGCGCACTCGACCAACACCTGCCCCGCCGGCCCGGCAATCGTCAGCCGGTAAAGCTCGGCGAACGGGTCGTCAGCGTCGCCTGCGCTATCGACCCAACTCCATCCTCGATGACTGCGACGGGTCCATTGCAAATGGAGCGCGGTGCTTTCGCGCAACACCTTGAGATGACAAGGCGATATTGGGCGCTGGCTCTCGCCACTCACCAATCGCTGCGCACTTGGCAAGGGCGGCACGTCGCCGACGCCATGGGCAGTGGCGGTCAACAGGGCGCCGGCCGCGCTTCCTCCTCGCCCGTCTCGACCCGCGCATAGGCCTGTGCCTCGGCCATTCTGACGGCCGCTTCGGCAATATTGGTCGCAATCATCAGCGTTTCTCCACGCGCAACATGATCGACCGGCTGTCCTCACGCCCCTCGACCGTCACCACATGATTGGCCAGCCGATACAGCCGGCCGGCGATCCCTCCCTCGACCTGCACGGCGGCCATAAGAAGGTCGAACCGGCTGCTGACGACCGACACACCGCCCACTTCGGCGGGACTGATCGCCCAGTCGCTTGATGCCAGCGCGTCGCCCGCCAGATATTCACAGCCCCAGTCGACGCTGTAATCGAGCGTCGCCTCCGGGTCCTTGAGCAAAAGCGTCATGCTTGTTCCTTGGATATCTGGATGTCGTCAGCGCGGCTCGGGCACGGCATGCCGGTCGCCGAGCGCAACCAGCTTCCGATTTGGAGCCACCTTCCTGCCGCCGGATTTCGGGGCAGGCTGGGAAATACTGGCGTCGCCAATCGCATTGGCGGAAATGGCCATTCGCTCGTCTCCTTTTACTGGGCGGTCGGCATCTGCTTCCGGCCGGTTGACCTCCGGTTGACAGCCACTAGGCTGGGCCGTCGTGTCGTCCCGTAGCGCCACCATTCAAATCCTGCAGGCGGGGCGCGGGATCGCGGCAATCGCGGTTGTCATCCACCATGCATCCTTGGCGGCACGCGACTTTCGCGGCCCGTTCGCGGGCCAGCGCTGGCTCGAACTCGGTTACCTTGGGGTCGACTTCTTTTTCGTCCTGTCGGGTTTCATCATCTATCACTCGACCGTCGGCCGCTCGAAGACCGCGCGCTCCTATGCCGCCGCGCGGGCCAGGCGGATCTACATCCCCTACCTGCCGATCGGCCTCGCCATCGCGCTAATCTATGCGTTCCTTCCCGCCATTGGCGGCCGTGACGGCAGCTGGTCATGGCTTGCGACACTGACCCTTCTGCCCATTTCGTCGCCCGCACTGACCGTGGCCTGGACGCTACAGCATGAGGTCCTGTTCTATTTCGTCTTTGGGGTGGCATGGTTCTGCAATCGCGTCGGTCTCACCCTCGCAATTTGGGGCATTGCCATCATCCTCAACTCGGCCGTCTTCCACTTGGACGCCATCCCGCTCGCGATCGTCAATCTCGAATTCCTGATGGGCGTTGGTGTCGCAACGTTCCTGCACCGACGCCCGCCTCCATTGCCTTTCGCTGCGATTCCCGCGTTGCTCTGGCTTGCCATCGGCATGTCCAGGGAGTGGTCGATCCTGGTTGGTGCGAGTTGTGCCCTCCTCGTTTGGCGGATGGTCGGGGCCGAAGCCACCGGCAGGCTGGCTGTCCCCCGTTGGCTCATCTTCCTCGGCGCAGCCTCCTACTCCATCTACCTCGTTCACGGCCCTGCCATTTCCATCGCCGGGCGCCTGTTTGCGGGATCCTGGGCCCTGGTACTTGTCGGCGCACTTGCCGCCGGCATGGCTGCCGGAATCGCCTATTTCCTCCTCGTCGAGCGCCCGCTTCTTAATGCGACGGGTCGCTTCATGCCGCGATCAGTCCGTGCGCCCGGCATTTCGCCAGCAGTGAATTGATCGCGGCTCGTGCTTCGGCGTCGACCGTCGTCCCGCCGCTGGCGTCGGGCACCGCTGCGCCCTGCGCTCCCACTACCTTCGCCCCGTCAACCTTGATCCCCCCGGCCGAACCGATGTGCAGTTCCTTCCATTTTAGAGAGGGATAGCCCAGCGACAGTCCAAGGTTGGCCGCCGGGAAGAGCGCCGAACCCGCGGCCGGCCATCATCAGCCAAACCCGCCAGCCGTCGCCACTCGGCGCAATCTGCCCCTTCGAAGCCCACATTTCGAATGCGGCATCGAGCAACAGCAGGCCCCTGGGCCGGCACTTCGACAAAAGCTCCTGCAGCTGCTCGGGGCTCATCCGCGACAGGCATAATGCATCCTGGGGCCCCAATTTGGGCTTCATCGCCCACCCAATCCCCAGCGGACCAGCTCGACCCGGTCCGCCGCCGATTTCGTTTCAACCTCTTGGTCGCGCTCCCTGATCCGCTGCAGCCTGGCGACAATCCGATCTCGCGCTTCCTGCCACTCGCCATCGTCCACGCTCTCGTTGGCGATGGTCGCACTTTCGCGATGCATCCGCAGCAGGGCCAGCGCCGTGCGGTCGCTATATTCGCGCATCACCACCGTCGTTCCGTTTCGCGTAACCACGGTCTTCTCCACGCCGTGAAGCGCGCGCTCCAGCATCATGATCTCTAGCTGCGCATAACCGGTTGCCAGCGCCGCATCCCAAGAGGCACGGAACGAGGCGTTCTTGTTGCGACGCTCATAGACACAATTGTGCGAAACGCCTGCGTGCTTGGCCGACAGCTTGACGTTGCAGGTCTCGGCCAGTGACGAGAGGAACATGCGCTCCTTCTTCGCGGTCCAGCTACGGCCTTCCGGCACCCGCATCTGGGGTTTCTTGCTTCCCCCGAGCTGCAGCCCTTTCGCCAAACTTCGCCCCTCCAGCCTGAACGCCAACAAAAACGGGCCGAACCTTGGAAGGCCGGCCCGACTCGCAATTCTCAATATGATGATGTGCCAGATCAGCGTGACGATGTCAAGATATTTTTACCGATATGGTTCGCACTAATATTATTTGAACGGCCCCATTCGCACCACAATCCCCGCCATGACGAATAGGCCCGCGAGTAAAAGCAGCAGGGCGACTATCGCAATTGGCGAATGCTTATAGGGACAGCCTTCGATCAGCAGCTTCCTGCTATGCAGGTCGTCCATCTTGTGCCGCAGTTCGGTGAAGCGCTTTTGATGCCCGAGCAGCCCGATCAGCACCAATCCTATCCCGATCACCACCAGGCCCAGCCCGAAATTGCGTGCGGGGACGCGTAGGTTGACGCCGATTTGCCCGCTCAGCTCGTGGAAGAACAGAACCATCGCGAACCCAAAGGTAATCAGCGCCAAAGACGTTCGGACCGCGCCCATCAAGGATTGATCGAGGCTGATCAGCGTGCGCTCGAATGCAAGCGATGCCTGGCAGGAAGCCAGTTCCAATGCCGGTGTATCGAAGGGGCTTTCCTGCTTCTCGACGCTGTCCATTATCGGCCCTTTCAATCAGCGCTGTACTCCCGCGCTCCTTTGATCATTGTGCCTCGGGTGGGACCTTCGCGGGCAGGTTGAACCGATCGAACGACTCCGGCGGCTGGGCCTTCATGAACTCACGAAGCTGCAGCATCGGCAGCTGCGATTCCTTGATCCCGCCGCTGGTTGGCCGATCGATATCGAGGACCAGAAGGAAGGCGATCCCGAACAGTATGAACAGGAAAATCGCGATCCCCCGTCCCCGGTGGCGGATCAGCACATAGCTGACCACCCCCGCCGCGACGAACTGATAGAGGAGAAGGACCAGGAATACCTCGGATGGCACATGGGCCGAACGGCCGGCCCGTCGGGCCGAGTCCATGTCGATCAGCGCGTTCATCGCCTGCAGGTAAGAGTTTGAAAAATCATATGGCCGCATCGATGGAAACGCAGCCACAGTGGCTGTCCATAAGTCGGCGATCAGCCGGTCGCTTTCTTCAGAAAGCTTTTTCGCATCGGGACGTCGCGTCGCGGTGGCGAGATCGATGCGCACATCGGTGTAATCAACCAACAGCTTGCTCAATCGCGCCCTGTGCGGCTCCTCCAGCAATTGGCTGCGCAAATATGTCGTGCCGATGGTGTTTGCTTCATACAGCACGTTGAGGCGCCGCGCGTCGTAACGATCCACCGCCATCGAAAAAGTGAAGCCGACCAGCAGGGCCAGCAGCCCCATTACCGACGAAACCATCAGCGCCTGCTGGCCGCTTTCCTCCTCCCGGGATTTCCCATCAGTTCCCTTGCTTCGGTCAAGGCGCTTGCGAAGCCAGGTTCCGGTGGCAGAGGACGCAAACATTCCGCCGAATAATATGAATGCGAACATCCACAGGGGTACCGTCGCAAGCCATTCTTCGAAGCTTTGCAGCATGTCGCTCTCCCCGGGGCGTTTGGCTCCGATCGGTTTGGTCCGCCCCGGCCGCCCCGGCGCGCCTTCCCCTCCCTGAAGGTTAGCCGCCAGCTAATGGCCCAATAATCCGGGCAAACCCTGATCAGATCCAGAAATTGCCGATCAAACGAAGTCGTCGGCCTGGCGCTGCCGACCCTCGCGTCGTCGGAAACGTGGGACCAAGGCGCCCCGGCGGTTGTTGTGTCTTCATGATGACGATGAACATGCAAAATGCAGGAAGCGGCTCTACCGAGAGCCATGTCGATCGCGCGATGCGCGGCCCGACTCCCGACAACCCTTCACTTTCGCTGAAGAAGCGGCTGAAGCGAGCCGCCTTCTTCGACCAGCGCGACCGTCAGGTCGCGGCGGGCGAGGCTGAACCGGTCGATGCCGACGCGGGCCTGCCGGACCGAATGGTCGACGAAGCCGCGATGATGCATCGCTCCAACCGATTGCATAGCCAGGGGCACGCATCCGCCTAGGCCCCGCTTGCCTCCACGATGAAACGGCTGCCGCCTCGGGAAACCGGGGCGGCTTGCCATGAACTCAGTTCGCGCTTCGTTAGCCCATGGCTAGGACGGAGCGGCAACGTCCCACTCACGTTTGTCGAATAGAGGTTGCGTACTCGGATGAGCCGTGCGCCAATGCCCGCTTGCAAGGAGGTTCCTATGCTTGGCAGGCCTCCCTTGGCAGCGCTGGCCACAACCGGCCTTTTCTTGGCAACCAATGCCGTGGCCCAACCCGACACGGCCAAGAAACCGCCCGATCCCAATGAAAAGGTCTGAGTGACCATTAAGCCGGTCGGCAGCAGGCTTGCGACCAAACGCGTTTGTGCGACGCGCGCCGAATGGGCAGAAAAACGCCGGCAAGATCGTGACGAAACCGAAAAGGCCCAGAGGATCAGTTGCCTGACGCAAGCCGCGTGCGGCGGGAATTAATCTCCCGTTCCGGGGGCAAAGCGCGGAAATCGGATATTAAATTCAATAAATAAGTCGTATTTTTCGTGGCCGATGGCGTCCTTGTGCCGGTAGATTTTGTCTCGCTCAATTACGCGCCTTGAAGATGCCGTGGTTCCATAAGCTGACCGACAAAAGCAGAAGCCAGTTGTTGGCTGCTGACTCCGGGGAATTCCGTATATTCGGCCCTGTGCCCTTGGCTGCATTTGAAGCATACAGGAAGGGAGACGTTAGATGCCAAATCCCCAACTCGCATTGTTGGCGCTGATTGGTCTAGCTGCGACTTCAAGCCCGGCAGTCGCACAGGTGCCGGAAACAACTGCTCAAGAACATGAGATTATTGTCGTTCGAGGGTTGCCGCCATCGCGTGATCGGCTGATGCGGTCCGTCTACATCGGTGACCTGGATCTCAAATCTGCTGCCGGTCAGCAAGCGATGGAAAAACGCGTCGACCAGGCTGTCATGGAGATGTGCGCTATTCCGACACCGATACCCTCTTATGGCGAGGAAATGACTAAGCCTTGCAGGGACGAAGCGTGGGCCAGCGCGCGCCCCCAGATGAGCCAAGCGGTTCAAAAAGCGGCTGGCTCGCAATAGTCATTGAGTAGTTGGCAGCTGTGCCTGCTTCGACTTCGCGCAGGGTGATGAGCCCAATGCGTGGAAAGCGGTCTTAAACTGGAAATCGAGCGAGCCCATGCCGGGCAGATGGCTGCGTAGGTCGGCGCTAGGGCTTCTTTACCAATTCGAATGCAGCGATGAGGCGAGCGACCATGACCGCAAGATATAGCTGTCCGCCAATGACCTCGAGCGTGGCGATGCCTCGCGCCAGTTCCGAGCGAGGCAGGAAGTCGCCGTAACCCAGCGTCGCCAAGGTGACGAAGCTGTAATAGGTCGCGCTGGAATCGGTAAACTTGTCTGGCCCCGTGAAGCTGCCCGGCCAACTGAATTCGATGGCCGAATAGAGAACGCCAAAGAACAGGCCGGCGAGCAGGTAGGTACTCAAGGCAGCGTGGATCGTCTCGCCGTCGACCTTCGGGGATGTCACTGCGAAGCGAAGCGTTCCGCCGGCGGCGACCAACCCCGTCAGTGCAAACAAGGCAAGCACTATGCCGAAGTGGATCGGGACATCGTCACGCTCTGACACTAGGCGGACCAGGATCAGCAACAGGATGGCGCCGATAAGAAAGCGCCGGCTTCGCTTGGTCGCGTTGGGCAGCACGGCGAGCAAGAGGCAGGTGGCGACCAGCAGCTTGATTACGATTGGCGGAGTGTTGAAGCTTGCCGCGACTGGCTCGGCCACAAGCATCAGCAGCAACGCATAGAATAGGATCGCGTAGCGACGACGCCCATATGCCTGCCAGAACTTGGTCGTGCTGATCGTGCGCGGGGCATGGTTGTCGGGCATAGCACCGCATCGTGCGCTGAGGCGGCCCCGCAGCACAACAGGAAATTGTCCAAGCCGCCATGACAGGTCGGAATCGAGGGCGGATCGATATTTCTAAGTTACGCCCCGCCCCCTCCTGCGATGCAGCGCCCGCCCGGGATGCACACCATTCCCTCACGGGTTAAGGAATGCCTTGTTGTAGCAGGCGCTGGCAGCGCCGCTATCAGCTACCCGTACCCTGCGGCTTCGACACTTCCTCCATGACCCGGTCGAGGTTGAAGCTGCCTGGTTTCATGCGAGGCGGGAACTGGCGAAAACTCTGTAACCAACGCCCGACATATGCACCGGCGGGCGCGATCATGAACATGCGTTCCATGTACCAGCGCTGATAACCCATCGCATTTTCTTCTTCGGCGCGCTCGAACGGATCCATCCGCAAATTGGTGATCTTGGGTGCCCGTAACTGGACGAATGGTTCCTGCCAGACCTTCAAGCCTTCGGCCTGCTGCTCGAGGAATGTGATCTTCCAGTCGTTGAAACGCAGTGCCGCAACGCTTCCGTCGTCGGTCCAGTACAGGAACTCCTGCCGAGGCCATGCGACGTCGGTGCGGCCTTCGCTCCGCGCCCGCATGGCAGGCGCCAGATCGTAGCCGTCAAGGTGTACCTTGTAATTCCGCTCACCGATCTTCTGGCCGGCCAGCAATGACTGGGTGGCGTTGGGGTTGCCGGCTGCGGCGACCAGGGTCGGCAGGAAGTCTTCATGGCTGCCAATGTCGTTGACGACGGTGCCCGGCTTGCAGACCCCCGTCCAGCGAACCATCGCGGGCACGCGATAGCCGCCTTCCCATTGGGTATTCTTCTCGCCTCGGAACATGGTGGTGCCGCCGTCGGGCCAGGTGAATGTCTCGGCGCCGTTGTCGGTGGTGTAGACGACGATCGTATTCTGATCGACGCCCAACTCCTTCAGTTTGGCCAGCAGCTGCCCAACCATGGCATCATGCTCGACCATGCCGTCGGCATAGATCCCTTGTCCGGTCCGCCCTTCCGACGCCGGCTTCAGGTGGGTGAAGATGTGCATTCGGGTGGAGTTCCACCAGACGAAGAAGGGTTTGCCCTCCTGCACGCTCTTTTCCATGAAGCCGAGCGCCGCGCCGGTGACTTCCTCGTCGACCGTTTCCATTCGCTTCTTGGTCAGCGGACCGGTGTCCGTGATGGATCCGCCGGCATAGCTGTGGATCACGCCACGCGGTCCGAAATGCTTCTTGAACTCGGGGTTCTTCGGATAGTCGACATTCTCCGGCTCTTCCTCGGCGTTGAGGTGGTAAAGGTTGCCGAAGAACTCATCGAAGCCGTGGTTGGTCGGCAGCGTTGAATCCGCGTCGCCAAGATGGTTCTTGCCGAACTGGCCGGTCGCATAGCCCTGCGCCTTCAAAAGTGTCGCGATCGTCGGATCCGCCTCCGTCATGCCTTCCTTCGCGCCTGGCAAACCGACCTTGGTCAGGCCGGTCCGGATCGGCGATTGGCCGGTGATGAATGCCGCGCGTCCTGCGGTGCAGCTCTGCTGGGCGTACCAATCCGTGAACAGGCACCCGTCGTTCGCGATGCTGTCGATATTGGGCGTACGATAGCCCATCATGCCACGGTTATAGGCGCTGATATTGAAGCCGCCGATGTCGTCGCCCATGATGACGAGGATGTTCGGCCGGGCCGCCTGCTGTGCCTGGGCCGGCGCGGCTGACAGGGTCCCTGCCGCGACCGGCGTCAACGCCGTCATGGAATAGAACGCCAAGGATCTAAGCTTCGATTTCATCTGGGTGCCTCCCGCCTGTTCTGACGAGCGTCTAACTTGCTTTCACAACACAATTGTCCAAAACGTCCCAATTGATGTCAAACCGCGCGGAATTCCTGATTGAAGCTTCGGTCAGCTCCTCCCCTGCGGAAGGTGCGGCAATCCTGAAAAGCAGGGGCTGGTTGTCGGACAGGGACAGCGAGTTTCAGGAAGCGCTCTTGGGAATTTGCCGGTGGCGGCACTTCGAACCCGGAGAAACGTTGATATCCGCTGGCGATATCTGCGCTCCGCTGGTTGGTATTGCATCCGGATCGGCTGCAGTGGTTACGTCACTAGGCCCTCCAGACACGCCGCTTACCCATATCTGCCATCCCGGCTGGTGGGCCGGCTACGTGCCCTTGATCGCCGGGCGGCCAACGGACAACGCTACTGTTGCCCGCACACCGGTTTATGCTGCTGTCGCCACGAAATCGGCAGCCGAAGCTTTGCTAAGTGAAAATCCAGGGCGGTGGAAACACTTCGCTCGCCTGGCGCTTTATTATGGAGAGGTTGCCGCAAACATCGTCGCTGATCTGCTTATACGGGAAAGTGATAGGCGCTGCGCAGCAACGCTCCTGCGGATTGCCGACTGTCGCTTTCAAGGCCAGGCACCAGCGTTTGCTTCGGTCAGCCAAACCGACCTCGCCGCCATTGCAAATCTGTCGCGCAAGACCGCAAATGCTATCCTCCGCGACTTTGAATTAAATGGCCTTGTGGCGCGCCATTACAACCAAATTGACATCCTTGATCCTGCATCGCTTCGCCGTGTCGCAGATGGTGAATCGGCACCCGTTTAATGCCGCCTCGCGCATAAACAATTGAATTACCGTAATTGATCGACAGCGGGCATAAATTACACATGCTGTGCTTAGGACCGTTTCGGGATTATACATTGCAGCGCTCGGGTTGCGGGAGAAGCGCCGTGAAAAAGTATATCGCGCGGGAAAACATCAAACGCTTCCGGCAACAGTTGGAGACCTGTGCGGACGAGCGCCAAAGAGCTACCTTGACGCAGCTGCTGGCCCAGGAAGAGGCGCTCCTTGCAGAAATCGAAGCCGAGAGCCCGATCTCGCCCGAACCTCCGACACACGGATCCACCAACTAGCAGACTGGGCCCTGGATAACCGGCGATAGGGCATGCATGCCTGCTACCGTGAATCGACATTGCTCGCCGACGCGCTAGTCTGCCCCGGTAATTGGGGGAGGTCGCATGCCACAATTTCTTCGCTTTGCGGTCGGCGCTGCACTTGCCGCGACAACCGTCTCATTGGCCGCGCAGCAGAACGCGGACCAGGTCCAATCGCGGCAGATTTTCGCAAAGGTGGTCGAGTTCAGGACGTCGCAGGGCAACGCCCAGGTGCCGGCAATGGCCAATTACCTTGAAGCCATGTTGCGCGATGCCGGCATTGCTTCCGACAACATCGCCAAGCTGCCGAAGGGCGAAACCGTCGGCATGCTGGTGCGCATCCCGGGCACCGACCGCAACGCGAAGCCCATACTGTTTTCGGCCCATATGGACGTGGTCGATGCGCGGCCTGAGGACTGGAAGCGTGACCCGTACAAGCTGATTGAAGAGAATGGCTATTTTTATGGCCGGGGAACGCTCGACAACAAGGCGGGCGTCGTCGCGCTCATGTCCACCATCCTTCGCCTGCACAAGGAAGGCGTGAAGCCGCGCAGGACCCTTGTCTTCGCCTTTGTTGGCGATGAAGAAACGGGGCTCGACGAGGCTGACGGCACGACGCGCCAGATCGCCGCTCATCCATGGGTGAAAGACGCCGAATATGCGATCAACACGGACGCCGGCGGCGGTATTCTGGCCCCCGACGGCAAGCCCATTATCTACCTCGTGCAGGGTGCCGAGAAGACCTTTGCGACGTTCCAGCTGACGGCAACCAATCCCGGCGGCCACAGCTCGCGCCCGCGCGCCGACAACGCGATCTACGACCTCGCAAAGGCGGTTACGCGGGTCGGCGAGTACCGCTTCCCGGTCATGTCGAACGAGCTAACGCGCGCCTATTTGGGCGCCGTCGGCAAAGTCACTCCGGGGCCGGCGGGCGAAGCGCTGAGGCGTTTTGCCGCCAATCCGGCGGACAGTGCCGCCGCTGATGCAATCTGGGGTGACCCCGAATTCGTCGGCACGACGCGCACGACTTGCGTCGCCACCATGCTCAGCGCCGGGCATGCGGAAAACGCGCTGCCGCAGAAGGCGACCGCCACGGTCAACTGCCGCATATTTCCGGGAGTTACGGTCGACGACGTTCGCCAGCAGCTGAGCAATGTCGTCGCAGACCCGAAGATCGCGGTGACGGTCGTGGGCGCACCCTTTGCTAGCCCGGTTTCGGAGCTGCGTCCCGACATCGAACGCGCGATCGCCCAGTCCATTCACAAACCATATCCGGGCGTTGCCCTCTCTCCCTATCTGGAGTCGGGCGGCACGGACGGCATGGTTTATCGAACCGTCGGCATTCCGACCTGGGCTTCGTCGGGCGTATTCATCAAGCCGGACGAGATGTTCGCACACGGCCTCGACGAGCGGATCCCCGCCAAGAGCTTCTATGACGGAATTGAGCACATCTACGATCTCGCCCGGACGCTCGGCGGCGCCTAGTTTCAGCGCTCGGCATAATCGAACGAGCTGAGGGCGCGGGCCTCGTTCGCGAGCCTCGAGAAAATCGACCTCAGCCGCGGGGCTGCGAAGTCGAGGAAGGCCCTGACTTTCGGTACGGAAACGCGACCCTTCGGGGTAAGGAGGTGGACCGGAAGGGCCGGATATTCGGCGCTCGCCATCACCACCTTGAGCTCGCCATTCTTGACCGCTTCGGCGACGTGATAGGAATAGAGGCGGGTGAGGCCCCTCCCCCGGATTGCCGAAGCCATTGCCGCCCGAACACTATTCACCGTCAGGCGGGGCGTAAACGAAACCGTCCGCGGGATGGTCGAGCCTGCCGGCGGCGCGAAGCTCCAGCTGTCCAGGCCGAAGTTGGTAAAGGCGATGATTTCGTGCCCCGCGAGGTCGGCGGGTTCGACGATCGGCAGCCGGCTCGCGAGATATTCGGGGGAGGCGACCACGACGCGGCGCACGTCGCTGCCGACCTTCGTGGCGATCAGCGATGAATCCGGCAGCTGGGCGACGCGCAGCGCAACGTCCACGCCTTCCTCGACCAGGTTGACCGTCCGGTCGAGCAGCAGAAGCCGGGCCGAGACCATCGGGTAGGCGTCGAGAAATTCATCGACGATCGGCCGCAATATGTCCTCGCCGCCGATCGGCGGAGCCGACAATGTCAGCAGTCCCCTTGGCGCCGACTTCTCTCCGACGGCCAGGATTTCCGCCTCTTCCAGCTCGGTCAGGATTCGGCGGCATGCCACGGCATAGCGTTCGCCCGCCTCGCTTAGCCGGATCGAGCGGGTCGTTCGATGGAGCAGCTCGACCCCGACATGGGCTTCGAGGAAGGCGATCGCGCGACTGACCGCGGCCGGCGACCGCTTGAGCAGCCTTCCCGCTCCGGCGAGGCTTCCCTCGTCGAGCGCGGCGATGAACACCTTCATTGCATCGATACGGTCCACCACCCCTTCATAACTATTATTGCGAAAATCGGAAGAGTGCCTGCCTCACGTCGGCTATTCGCACGCCACATGGCGTCAATTAGATAGGCCAGGCGGCGCAATCGGGCGCCTGATCAATTAATCGTCGAGGTGCAAAATGAATGATTTACGCAAGGTCGCCGTCGTTACCGGCGCGTCGCAGGGTATCGGCGCGGGCATCGTCGAAGCCTTCCTGGAACGCGGCTACCGCGTTGTCGCCACGTCTCGTTCGATCAAGCCTTCCGACAACCCCGATGTCCTGGCCGTTGCCGGCGACATTGGCGATCCGGCCACCGGGCCCAAGGTGATCGAAGCGGCGCAAAAGGCATTCGGCCGCATCGATACGCTGGTGAACAATGCCGGCATCTTCATCGCCAGCCCATTCACTAGCTATACGGCCGAACAATATGCCGACGTCGTGTCGACCAACCTGAACGGCTTCTTCTACACGACCCAGGCGGCGATCGCCGCGATGGAAAAGCAGGGCAGCGGCCATATCGTCAGCATCACCACCACGCTGGTCGACAACCCCACTTCGCAGGTCCCCTCGGTTCTCGCCTCCCTCACAAAGGGCGGAATTGCGGCGGCGACCAAGAACCTGGCGGTCGAATATGCCACCCGCGGAATTCGCGTGAACGCCGTGTCGCCGGGCATCATCAAGACGCCGATGCATTCCCCCGAAACGCATGAGTTCCTGGCGACTTTGCATCCGGTCGGCCGGCTGGGCGAGGTCTCCGATGTGGTCGATGCAATCCTTTACCTCGACCACGCTCCTTTCGTGACGGGCGAGATACTGCACGTCGACGGCGGCCAGGTCGCCGGTCACTAAGCGCTTGAATTTGAAGGAGTGAGACCATGCCGATGGTAACCGTTCAGGTGACGCGGGAGGGCAATTTGCCTGGCGTCGATCGGGTGACCGCCGACCAGAAGGCCGCGATCTATAAGGGGATCAGCCAGCTATTGCTCGACGTGCTCGACAAGCAGGTCGACCGGACCTGGGTGATCTTCCAGGAAGTCGAACTAGAAGACTGGTCCCAAGGCGGCCTGCCGCTACCGGAATATCGAAAGCAGCAGGCATCGAAGGCCAGCTAATTCAGCTATTGGCGCCCAGGCCCTCATGGCTTGGGCGCCAATTTCCGCTTTGGGTGGGACCCCCTAATGTCCTCAGTGGGTCGAAATCTGCCGTTACGCTCGGCGAGCAGGGGCACATTTCGACAGGCAGTTTAGACTTGATCCATGTTATAAGCGCACGTGCCGAGTCTCTCGTTGGAAGGAGAGATTTATGTCTCAGGACACCTTAGAACGCCCAACGTCCGCGCCGGCGACCACGCGCGCGGATGAGTTGCTTCTGGAACGGCTCCAGGCCATCCACCAGCGCAGTCGTGAAACGGAGTGGCGCAAGACGACCGACCAGCTCGACGCCTTGCGCGGAGAGTTTGCGGCGGAACAGCGCGAGATCCTCTCGCCCGAAGTGCGCGAGAAGATTCGGGGAAGCATCGTGCGCGGCGGAGATCCGCGTGGACCGGGCCAGCGATTCCAGTCGCTCGCCAAGGCACGCGAATATGGCGTCGACCTGATCCGGCTGAAAAGCCTTCACGAAAGGCTCCACGGCAGGTTCAACGAGATCGTGAAGGGCCACACCGCCTTCAACATTCACGAAAATGTCGTTGGAAGCCTGGCCGACGTGCTGGAACTGCCGCCGATCCTTTTCTTCCCCCCGGATCCCGACAAGGAAAAGCTGTTCTTCCCAGCCTATGATGGATCGTGGGACCGGTTCGAACAGAACCAGGCTTCCGGCGACGGGACGGTCACGGAGAATTTCTCCTACCTCGACGGCAGCATGGCGCGGTTCGGCGCGCGGCTCTCGGCGCATAACCATGACGCCGGAGACATCGACCTCATCTGCGCCTATCGCGAGGGCGGCTACCTCGTGCCGTTCAAGACGCTCAAGGCCGGCATCCTGCAGGTCAAGGCCGACCTCACCGCATTGCTTTGCCGGCACCACGTGTCGACCTACGACGAATGGGGCTGGTCCGACTTCCACGCGACCACGCGTGGGCGCCTGATCGCGGCGGTGTTCTGGAATTGGGAAGACAATGACCCAGCGAACGAGGTCAGCCAGGACTGGTTCGTCGCGGGGCTGGATTGCTCCGGTGACGGGGAAAGCTTCCCGGGCACAAGCGTCCAGGCCACACCGGGCGAGCGTCGCATCGTAAACCTGTTCACGAGCATGGCCTTCCCGGCGGGGCAGAATCTATGGGTCTATGTCGGCCTGTCCGACCGGATCTACTCGTGGATAAACGACGTCAGCATCGACATTTCGATCGATTCAGCCTGGGTGCTGAACTCCATCGCTATCCGATCGCTCTGAATATCGGCGGCCGGATCGGTGCATCATGCTCGGTACAACCGATCCGGCCGGCCATAATTTATAACTGCCCTCTAACGTCCCCTTTGGGCGGAAAGCGGAAGCGGGCCCCTCCCTTAAGTCTCAGCGCGCGGCTGTCGCTTTCGCGTCGGCCAGGAGCTTGTCGAGCGCAGCGCGATCCAGCCATTGTCCGTGGAGCATGACACCGCGGATGGCACGCGTGGCTTTTACGTCATTGAGAGGATTGGCGTCGAGAACGAGGATGTCCGCGGCTTTTCCATCGGCCAGCCCGCCGTACCGGTCACTATGCCCCAGGAAAGCGGGGCCGGTGATAGTCGCGGTGACCAGCGCCTGCTGGGGCGTCAGCCCGGCCTCCACATAGCGTTCCAGCTCTTCGTGGAGGCCTTCGCCGGGATAGTTGAAGCTATTGAGATAGCCGGCATCGGTTCCTGCGAGGATGGGGATGCCGGCGTCACGAAGCATCGGCAGCACTTTAAGGCTAAGCTCATACTCCCGGTGTCTCGCCTCGACTTGGGCCGAAGTCGCCTTCGCGGCTCGTTCGACCCGCCATTGGTAGGTCTTGCGCAAACCCGGTCCGACGTAGGCAAGGGCGGCATCGCCCGAGTGATCCTCCCGGTCGAGATAGGCAAGAATCCGGCTCATGTTGAGCGTGGGCGTGACGTAAACGCCTAGTGCCGCCAGCCGCCGATATTCCTCGACGGCATAGTTGGGATCGAAGGTCTCGACGAACTTGTCGGAGGCCTCGCCATAGTTCAGCTTCTTGGCTGCAAAGTCGGCACCGATGGACGCTTCCTGGGGCGAGCCTGCTTTGATCAGATAATCTAGGTGTTCGACCGAGTTGAGCCCGGCCGTGGCGGCTTGCTCAATGGTCAGGGCATAGGGCGTATGCGCCGAGGTCTTGAGGCCGCGCGATTTGGCGGCCTTCACTGCATACAGGAATATCTCGGGCTTCAACGTGTTGTCGGTAATTTTGACGAAGTCGACTTTCATTGCCTGCAGGCGATCCAGCGCTGCATCGACCTCGGCGGGCGTTCCCACCTCAATTGTACCCTTCCAGATCGGCTTGTAGCCCTCGAGCTTCGGCCCGGACGTGTAGATCGTAGGCCCAAGCAGCCGGCCCTCGGCCACCCCGGACCGCCATTCCAGAACCGAGGCGCTGATATCCTCCGCGCAATCGCGGACCGTGGTGACTCCAAAAGCCACATAGAGCGGCAGGAGGGCCTTATTCTCTCCGATTAACTCTTCGCCGCCGAAATGAACGTGCATGTCCCACAGGCCGGGCATGACGAACTTGCCGGCCGCATCGATTGTGCGCGGTGCGGCAAACTTGCGGGCCAGGGAACGATCCGGGCCAACAGCGCGAATTGTGTCTCCCTCGATCGCAATCGCCTGATCTGGAATGATACGGGCGTGCTCGACATCCACGACGGCTGCATGGCGAATGAGCACGTCGGCCCTCTCACGTGCCGTCGCCTGATACGGCATGAGGAATACAGCCGCGCACAATGCAATGCGGGTGATTTTCACCTTCGTCCCTTCTTTGATCCGGCAGTCGCCGCCAAGGTTCGCGGATAGTCCGGCGCGCAATCATGCGCAAACGCGCTTGGCCAAAAGCTTGGCATTCGAGGACAAACCCTAACGTCCGCTTTGGGTCGTAAGCTGCTATTCGGCTTGCGACCGGAATGGGTGGAAAGCGGACATCGCTGGTCATCGCTCCGGGCTCAGCATAACGTTGTAGCGAATAGGGGGATGGGTCGATGCTGCGCAAACTGCTGCTACTTGCTGGTTCGATGATGGCAGTTCCTGCCGCAGCTCAGGAACGGCCTCCGCTAATCGATGCCGCTTCCGCATCATTGATCTCATCCGAAGCTTCGGGGACGGCTGCCAAGCGGACCGTCCAGTTCCTGTCACTTCATCATCGCATGCGCGGGTCCGAAGGCTATCGTCAGGCCGCCGAGCTGATCCGCGACCGCCTCCGCAGCTACGGGCTGGAAGAGGTCGAAATCATCGCCCTGCCGGCCGACGGAAAGATTTTCTACGGAACGCAGCGCGCGCGGCCTGCATGGAACGCCAGCTTCGCGGAGCTTTGGGAACAGCGCCGTAACGGCAACGCCTGGGCCGACGCAGAACGGGTGGCCTCGTGGAATGACCAGCCGATCACCCTGGCCCAGGACAGCATCAGCGGAAGCGCCAATGCCGACCTGGTCGACGTCGGCACGGGTACCACTGAGGCGGATTATGCGGGCAAGGATGTTCGCGGAAAGCTGGTCCTGGTCTCCGCCCAGCCCGAGGCGGCGGCCGGATTGGCGGTGCATAGATATGGCGCTGCCGGAATCGTCTCCTGGGCGCAGAATCAGAAGCAGGGCTGGTGGGGCGAAGACGAGAGCCTGATCCGCTGGGGACATCTCGATACTTGGAAGAACCCGGCTTTCGCATTCATGGTGTCGCCGGCCCGTGCGCATGAATGGCAGGAACGCCTCCGTCACGGCCAGCAGGTTCGGCTACGTGCCCGTGTCGAGGCTGGGAGGTCGCCGGGATCCTATCTCATTCCCACCGCCGTCATTCCCGGCAAGGACCGCGGGCACGAGATCGTCTTTTCCTGCCACCTCGATCATCCGTCGCCGGGCGCCAACGACAATGCCAGCGGCTGTGCCGGTGAACTGGAAATCGCCCGGGTCCTGAACCGCCTGATTGCGGAAGGGAAGTTACCCAAGCCCGAACGGACGATCCGCTTCATCTGGCCATGCGAGGTGGAATGCACCATCTCGTTGCTCAATGCGCGGCCAGAGTTTGCCAGCCGCACGCTCGCCACGATCCACCTCGACATGATCGGGGGCGACACGGAAAAGACAAAGTCGATCCTCCGTGTCGAAGGCTCGCCTCCCAGCCTCCCGAGTTTCGTGGACGACGTGGCCTTTGCGATCGCCAGGTGGGTCAACGGCCAGTCGCTGGCCTACGCGGATACCGGCGCCGCCGACTGGCCCCTGCTCGATTCCGAGGGGAGCAAGCGGCCACTGCAGGCGAAAGTCGGCGGTTTTACCGAAGGTAGCGATCACACGGTCTGGGCCGAGAGCAGCTGGCGCATTCCGGTCATCTACCTGGCTGACTGGCCGGATCGCTTCATCCACACCCAGCGAGACGTTCCCGAGAATCTCGACCCGACCAAACTCAAACGAGCGATTTTCATCGGCGCTAGTGCCGGATGGTATCTTGCCAACCTCGGCCAGAACGACGTCCCCGCGCTCGATCGGATGATGCATGCGGAACGGCTGGATCGCCACGCCGCCGAACTGCGCAAGACAGCTGCCATGGCGCCTGCGGACGCCGCCCTAGTCGACCTTTACTCTCGAAATGCCGACGTCGCCGAAGCGCAATCACTATCGCGATTTGGACTTCAACTGGCAAATGGCACCGAGATGGTCGGAGCGGCCATTGCTCCGGCGGCAGCGACGCAAGGGTCGGGTGCTTTGATCTACCGGCGAAAAGCCGGTCCGAAGGGGCCGATGACTGGCTTCGGCTATTCCTGGCTGGACAGCCAGCTCGAAAAACTAGGCCTGCCGCGGCCTGCCCTACTCGACCGGGAGGGTCCGGGCGACACGGCAAGCTTCGCCTATGAAGCGCTGAATCTGGTCGACGGGACCCGCAACGTCCAGGAAATTCGGGACTTCTTGTCTTCAACCATCGCCCCTGTTCCGATTGAGGAAGTCACCGAATTTCTCGCGACCCTGGAAAAAGTCGGCCTCCTCGAGGGGCAGGCTGGCAATATCAGGTAGCCAGCCCCCTTACCCAGCCTCCTAATGTCTGCAATGGGTCGAAAGCGGTCATTAGCTTAATGGCAGGTTTGGGTGGAAAGCTGCCATTAGGCGTGCAAGATTGGCCCAATGAATGCTTCCGCCGAACGACAGCCCATTGGCCGTGCCGCTGCTTACTTGGTGGCTCGGGTAGTTGCTACGACGCTACTCACTGCAATCGTCGGAGCTGTTGAAAATTGGCTCTATGAACTGTTCGTCGCACCAGACCTTTATGCGATGGGGCCGCCCTTGGCGCGCGCTGCATTCATGGCCGCGATTACGGCCCCTTTCATCCTCGTAGGTCTTATAGTCCTCGGCTTACCCTCCACGTATTTGCTACATCGGCTCAAGGCAGAAAATGCACTTAGTTTCGGATTAGCTGGTGCGGCATTTGGCACATTATCAGGCCTCATCATCTTTCCTGAAAGTGGGGCAACAGGCGCCGCCTTATGCGCCTTTTACGGTTGCACTTGCGCGCTCATTTGGTGGTGGTTGCGACCCAGAGCCTAATGGCAGGAATGGGTCGAAAGCTGCCATTACGTTTATGGCAGAAATGGGTGGAAAGCGGGCGCGCGGCCGGACCGAGCGGTCATCCAAGGCCGGTGGAATGACGTCGTTGCCGCCCAACTAGCGCGCGGCAGTGGCGGCCCCAAGCGTCTCCAATAGAGCAAGCGTTCCAGGGTCTTTCGGGCGATATTTGAGCGCGCCCTCGGCCTCGCGCCGGGCGGCCACCGGATCGTTGCTTGCCAATAGCGCCGAAGCGAAATCGCGCCGGATTGGATAGTGCCAGGCTGGCGGGTCGGAAAACGAACTGAAATCGTCGCTCTCCTGGAGCTCGGCGGCCTGCGCGAAGGCCATGGCCGCTTCCTTCGGGCGGTGCTCCATCATCGCGGCCCTGCCGATCAGGACGTTCCTGGCAATAAAGGTCATGGTCTGGGCCTGTAGCGACCCATCGTCCTTGCTCAGCTCGCCGGTGACTCCATGGATTGCGGCGGCCTCAGCGCGAACCCCAGCTATGTCATTACGGCGAGCGAAGGCTTCTCCGCGCGCATAGTGCCAGGCTGCCTCGAGAAAAGGCAATTTCGGCTTGGGGAGAGACAAGACCTCAGCCGGATCTGCAAAGCGCGCCATGGCGTAATATCCGTTTGCAGCGATCAGCTGGCTTGCCGGCGAAGCCTCCTTGCGTTCCTGCGATCTCGCGACCAGGGGGCGACCTAGCCGCAAGGCGATGTTGGCATCTCCGGCCTCAAGCGCTCCGCCCAGGCCGAAGGTCACATTGTGCGAGTGATACGGCAGTCCCCATACGCCGTCGGGTGGCGGCAGGCCGAGACGCTTGGCATTGTCGATACCCAGTTCGACCGCGCGCATGTTGGCATTCGCCGCGTCTTCGTAACGGCCGACCCAGTAATAGGTATGACTGGGCATGTGCACGAGGTGGCTAGCCTTGGGCGCAAGCCCAGCCAGTCGGTCGGCGAAGGGTTCCGCCTTTGCGGGAACTCCGGCGAGTTCGGTCGCGTGGATGTAGAAGTGAATCGCGGCGGTATCGTCAGGGTTGCGTTTGAGCGCAGTTTCCAGCAGCGGCATCGCAAGGCCCGCGTTGAGCTTCCACTCCTCTGCATTATCCGCCGGCGCCATCAGCCATGCGTCCGCGGAGATCACCGCGATTTCATTGTCGTTTGGATAGCGGTTGGCGAGCGCCGCCATCGCCCTTGCGAAATTGAGATCGCCTCTCTTGGCAACGCCGCCGCTTTTGTAACGCAGTTGGAGCGCGTGAATCAGTGCGCGTTCGCGGTCGGTGCCATTCGTCTTGGCGAGCTCCGCCGCTTTTTCGGCCATTTCGGCGAGCTTCGCCGTCTCATCCTCACTCTTCCCGAAATTGATTGTGGGCCCCGAGGCCCAAGCTTCGCCCCACAGACACATCGCGCATTGCGGATCGAGCCGTACGGCTTCCGTCATGGCCTCGATCGACGCCTTGTGAGCGAAGGCGTGGGCAAGCTGCATGCCATTGTCGAAATAGGCCTGCGCCGTTGGATTGGCGGTCGTGATCTTGAACCCGCCGCTGCCATAGCCTTCAAGCAGCATGGGCGTTTTCGGAGCGGCCATGTCCGCGTGCATCGTATGCGGGCCGCTTTGTGCATAACCCGGCGCCGCAACCATTACCGCAACTGTCAAAAGCCAGGTTACTTTCATTTCCGCCCCCCCTTTTGCCAGCAAGGCTAGCATGCGTTGGGTGGCTGGCAAGCGTTCGCACCGCCCTCCAGCATTCTCCGCGCTAACGTCGGCTTTGAACCGAAAGCGTCCTCCCCTTGCACGCCGTCACGCCATGGGTTAAACACTGAACCATATGGTTCAGTGTAATATGCCTCCTTTTGATGCCACTTTTGCCGCGCTCTCGGACGCCACCCGACGCGGCGTTCTGGAGCAGCTCGGGCGTGAAGGGGCTTCGATCACGCAGCTTGCAGAGAAATTCCACATGACCCTCACGGGCATGAAAAAGCACGTCGTTGTCCTGGAGCGGGCGGGACTCGTCACGACGGAAAAGGTCGGGCGCGTGCGGACCTGCAAGCTAGGCCTGCGCCGACTGGAGGAAGAGGCGGCATGGATCGAGGCGTATCGCCGGCTCTGGGACGCACGCTTCAACGCATTGGACAATGTTGTCGAGGAATTGAAACGCAGGGAGAAGGTCGATGAATAGCCGCACGACAATCGAACGGAGATCCGACCGGGAGCTGGTCGTTACGCGAACCTTCGACGCCCCGGCGAGCCTCGTGTTCGAGGCGTGGACGACGCCCGATCTGTTCATGCGGTGGTGGGCGCCGAAGTCGGCCGGCGTTCCAATGCTTTCCTGCGAGATGGATGTACGCGCCGGCGGAGGTTACCGTGTCGAGTTCGGCCATGATGCCTCAACGTCCATGGCGTTCTTTGGCAAATATCTCGACGTAGTACCTCACTCGCGCCTCGTCTGGACGAATGAAGAAGGTGATGACGGTGCGGTCACCACGGTGACCTTCGAGGAAATGGGCGACAAGACGCTGCTGACCCTGCGCGAACTCTATCCATCGAAGGAAGCGCTCGACGACGCCATCGTCGGGATGGAAGACGGCATGCCCGAACAATTCGAACAACTCGACGAGCTTCTGGCCACTCTAAGTGCGAGCGTGGGAGGGTCGTAATCAGCCCATCCCCCGCCAGGCCGAAATCGCGCACATTGCGGGCCAGGGCGGGTCGAAACCGGACATTCTGCTAATGACCGGAATGGCTGGATTGCGGTCATCATCCCGAAACTACATCACCGCTTCGCTGCCTTCCTGTGCGAGCGGGCATTTCTTGACGCCTGGGGGATGGAGATGATTTCCGTGCGGCGTGTAGCCGGCTAGGATCATGCGATCCAGCTCTGCCTGGTCCTTGGGCATTGGCAGTACCAATGGAGCGCTACTCTTGGGTGCCTGTGTAACAAGCACCTCATTCGGCTCGCGGGGCTCGGGCGAAGCTGCGCCCTCCCGCGGTTCGCTGTTGCAGGCCGAGGCCGCCAGCGCCATCAGCAGCACAAGATGTTTCATCGCCATTCCTTTCGTTACGCGAGCGAGCAGAAGCGAGGACGTGCAGCATCCCTACAAATGTCCGGCGGGTTTGGGGTCGAGCGCCAATAGCCGATGAGCCCGAGCTTACGAAGTAGATCGGCATAGCCGGGCTCCGCGCGCGCCAAGGCCATGTTGGGCTCAAACAACACTTCCGCGTCGAAAAGGCCGCGGGTGCGTACAAGATTTGCTGCAGCCTTGAGCGCTGATTCACGAGCGCCAAGCGCTGCAAGCACTCCAACCACGACCTTGTCATTGTAGCGCGTGTCGCCAGCAAAGCCTTCGAGGTCGACGACCGACTTGGCGCGAAGCGCGGGGTTCCCGGATTTCAAGGCCGCGAATGCTTCAGCTAGCGTCTGTCGCTGAATGCTGGTCAGCGGGAGGTCAGGCGCGCTCAGCTGAGTAATCGCTTCATCATAGCGGTGGGTCCACAAGGCGGACTTGATCTTAAGCAAGCGAAGCGACGTCGCATCCGGCCAAAGCTCGAATGTCGAGCTGAGAACCCGGTCAGCCTCGTCATTGCGTCCAGTCATATAGAGCGCCTGAGCGAAACGGAGATTGCTGAATGGAGCCAGCGGCCGCATGTCGCGCGCCCGCTCATATTCCTCTACGGCCTCCTCCATTCGCCCGACCGACGCCAGGAAATCGCCATAGGCCTGACGCTCGCAACCGCACTCAGTCGGCCGCACGCTCAGCGCCTTCTTCAGCAGGGCCTCTCGTTCGACAAAACGGTCTAGCGGAAGCAGCCCCGCGAGCGCCATGTACCCCTCGGGGTTTTGGCTATCCAGCTGCATCGACTTGCGCGCCGCGGCATCCGCTTCGGTGCGCAGCTGATTTGCTTCGGCCGACCGTGATGCGACGAGTGGTACGGCCGCTAGAGCCAGTGCCGACCAGCCGAAGGAGAAATCAGGTACTGCGACCGTGACCCGCCTTGCTGCGTCCAGCTCCGCCGTTTCGTTTGTCGATCCGCTCCAATGTTCGTTGCACCATTTGAAGTACAAAGAGAGTGCCTGGTCAGACATGCGCTTCTTGTAAGAGGACGCACCCCACAATCCGCAGCGCACGACCTGGCTTGCGCCCACGGCGGCCTGACGAGCAGCAACAGCGTCGGCGGCTTCGTGCTCGTATGCGTTGGACCACAAAACCACGCCTGAGCGCTGGTTCTTCAGATTGACCGTGTAGCGCACGGCGGGGCCGAGCCGACTGACGCTTCCGTCCATAACGAAGGGCGCCTTCGCGCCAGCCTTACGGTCGGCAGGCGAGATCACGGTGACGGCATTCTCGGCGCCAAAGGCGGCGACGATTTCCTGCCCGAGCATATTTGGAGTCTCCCGAGGTAGGTCCGTGGAGGCCAGGGAGAATTGCCCAATTGCAACCCTTGGCTCGACATTGCCGGACCCCGCCGAAACGCGGGCATAAAGGAAGGCGCCCCCGGCAAGCAGCAGGAGCGCGGCGGTTGAGGCAAGAGCCCAGGGGCGCGACATGATACGAGTGCGCGAACCGGAACCGTGCGCCGGGAATGCCGCTTTGGGCTGCGCCATGCCGCCGGTCTTTTCTGCGATTGCCACCTTGAGCGGGACGAGCGCGGGCGATTGCGGCTGCCCATTCCAGCTCAAGAGGTCGATCGTATGATATTGGCGAAAGCCCAACGGGGGCAGGCAGCCGTCGAGACTCACCGGAACGAGCCGGTTCTTGTCCCGCCCGACGGCGGCTTCGTCACGGACCCAGCCGGAGCGAACCGACTTTTCGGTCCAGCACGCGATCACGACATCGGCGGACTCCAATGCGCGTTCGATCGCGTCGGCGAATACTTGCCCGCCCGAGATATGCTGGTCCCACCAGACCTTGTGGCCCTCACCCTCCAGTGCAGCCGCTAGCGGACCAACCTGGCTGGCGTCCTCGCGCGAGTAGCTTAGGAACAGCGATGCCATCCAGCTCCCCTATTGGGCGACCATTTTGCGCCGAACGGTCCGGCCGTTCAACTTTTGTGAAGAAACCGCATAACGATGCTCCAACCCCCTTACATCGGCTGCGGCGCTGGCAGAGGCGGCTTGTGGTACCTGCAGGTCACCTTCGGGTTAAAGGGCGAGTAAGCGCCGTTCGGATTGTCCCGGAAAACCCACAGATGCTGCTCGTAGTGCGGCTCCCATCCGTGCGCCTCATCCACTTTCGTGTTCGGGTCGTCCTTTAGCAAAGGGTAGGTGCGGCCATGGAATGTCGGCGGCTCCTTATTCCTTTGGTGCCACGCCGACGCGAAAACCAAATTCTCGACGGCTACCAGTTGTAGCGAGCCATCGGGCTGAGGCTCGTACACGAGCATCGCCGGCTGGCGGAAATCGGTGTGCGTGCCGGTGCCATGAACGCGCCCGCTGCCAGGCGGCGCAGGCTTGGGAGGAAGCCCGAGCATATCGCGGCGGACGTAGTGCAATCCCATTGTGCCCATCGCTGCGGGATGGCCCAGCATCTCGGCGGTCACGCATTTGTTGTCGGTCGTAAAGCCTTCGGCCTTGGCGACGTTCACATCGCGATACTTTTCAGCGATTGATCGCACCTCATCGAGCGTGGGTTCCTGCTCTGCCGTTTGGCATCCGGCGTTCAGGAACAGTGGCGCGATAATGAACAATAACCTGGACCAGTGACGCGTGCGCATAGCGATCTCCGCGAACTTTGCAGGGGGCAGGTAAGTGTGCGCGCAAGTATGGCCTGTGGCAAGCGGACACGCCGTTGTTATAGACAAGCAGTGATGACTTCCAACGACCAAGAACACTGGACCCATGTCTACGAGGGGAAAGCCCCCACAGAGGTGAGCTGGTACCAGGCTTCTCCTGAGCCTTCGCTCCGTGCGCTCAGCCGATTTGGAGCGCACCCGTCCTCGGCATTCATTGATGTGGGCGGCGGTGCGTCGAACCTTGTTGACGCGCTCCTAGAACAAGGCTGGCAGGACATCACCGTGTTAGACATAGCCGCGCCCGCCCTTGAAGCTGCCAAGTCACGGATTGGGCCGATGGCAGACAGGGTCCATTGGGAAGTGGCCGACATCACTGAATGGACACCGGCCCGCAAGTTTGACGTTTGGCACGACCGGGCCGTTTTCCATTTCCTTACTGAACCCAAACAACACGTGGCCTATCGTCAAGCACTCTTGAAGGGACTTGCTGCAGGTGCGCTGGCAATCGTCGCCACATTTGCGCTCGATGGGCCAGAACGGTGCAGCGGGCTGCCAGTGCGGCGCTATGATCCGGCAAGCCTGGCCGACGCTCTAGGGGAGTCGTTGCAACTCATTGACGCATGGCGAGAAGTGCATGTCACCCCGTGGGGTGCGAAACAGGCATTCAACTGGTGCGCTTTCCGCCGGGTTGGCTGAATATCCGCAATGTGCAGAAAGCGACTATCTCGTCTCCGCTGCCAAGCCCCGATGCACGGCTGTGACAATGAGGGGCGAGCAACCCGAATAGCCGAATGAGGGGTCCAGGTGCTTGGCAAAATATGCCTCCACGCGGCTTTGTTCGTCCGGGCTTAGTTTGGCACGAAATCCACCGGACTTCCCGGAACGCACCTTGTATGACTCCTGGTTCCCCGCCCTGCCGGGGCCCATCCGCCCCGATGAAAAATACCCCTCGCGCTCTTTCTGCCTGAGGTTGTCGAAACGTGCGAACTCTACCGCTTCCGTGATGTCTGCTTCGCTGCTTTTCAGCCCGACGAAATCGGAAAGCGCGCGCAGGGTCAGCTCCGGTTTGCTTAGGAAATCCTCATAACGCAGGATCAAAATATCGCCGCGCTGTTCGGACAACACCTTCCACTGGTTGAGGAAACGCACGATCGATGGGATGCCGCCGTGCTTCGTCCAGATGAAATCCTCAAGCGGTTGTTGGGCAAGCCGTTGACGAGCGGGATCAAGGCTGCGGTGCCTCAAATGATAATAGCGCGAAACGATGATGTCGCCCGGATGGCGCGCAAGGAGAACGACTTTGCGTCCCCGATATGCCTTACGATTGATGGCGATCTTGCCGGGCCGGCGCATCGCGTCGCCGTTGTGGGTGAACAGGATGCGCGGAACCGCGAGAGGAGCTTCGCGGAGCGTCGCAAACTTCAAAACTTCGCGCTCGTCGATGCCGAATTGCTTTTGATACAGCCGGGCCAGCATGACGCGGACGAAGGTCCGGCCCGATTTTGGAAAAGACACCAGCGCCACGTCAGCGCTGTCGAGTCGGTCAAGGTCGCGCCAATAGCCGGCTAGGCCGAACGCCTTGGAGCTCGGAATCTGGCGCATCAATTGCGCGGCAACTTTATGGAGCAGGGCCATTTTGGGGTCCGTGCTTATATACTCCGGCGGGTCGATGGCGCCATGGGCTTTCTCCCCCTGCGATGCCGGCCTTCGGTTGCAGGCTCCCATTGGCGATTTGATCGTCCGGAGTCCGCCATCTTGCCCCACCCGCCAAAGCAAAGATACTAACTAAAGATAGCTTCTGCCCGGTCGCCAACGACCCTAGGAAGCTCTTCGGCATGAGGGGGAGAACATGCCACCCCCAGGGAAGAACCCCCGACTGGCCCCCGACAGTCGGGGGTTTTCTTTTTGCGGAACGCAGCGACGCGAATGGCGTTCTTTGGCCCGACGCGTTTTGTGGTCCTTGGACAGGCCCGCCGGTGCGTGCCTTCCGGCGGGCCTAATTCCAACTGCAAAGCCGGGACCGGGCTTCCCACGGAAATCCGGTCCCGTCGCAAGGTGCCGCCCCGGGGTGGGGGGAAGGGCGGCGCCCGCCTCGCCTAGCCTTCCACCTGGAGCGTCGCGTTCAATCGAACGGCGCGGGCAAGATTGTCGAAATTGGGCGAGGTCGCCTGCACCTCGGCGTGGATCTCGGCGAACTGCTCCGCCGTGCCGTCGCCGGCGATCCGCACCACATATTCCAGGGCGGGATAACCCGGCGGCACTGCGTCCGAGAGGCCGAAGAAGCCACGCAGGTCGAGCGTGCCCCGGGTCTCGATTTCCAGCTTGGAAAGGCTGATCCCGCGATTGGCCGCGCCGGCGACATAGCCGACCGTCATGCAGGCATTGAGCGCCGCCAACAGCAGTTCCTGCGGGTTGGGCGCCTCATTGCTCCCGAAGATCTGCTCGGGCTCGTCAGCCGTGATCGCGAAATCGCGGTCGATCGTTTCGCCATTGCCCATCACGATCGGCGCCGGGCGGCTTTCGCTGCGCAGCTGGCCGGTCCAGCGGGTCGTCACTCCGAACTCCAATGTCGCATTCTCGGGGTTGGCGCTGGCATCGGCGACGAACGCCTCGATCGCGTCGACGTCAATGTCGTTGACGATTCTCTTCATGATCGGACTCAACATGATTTTATCCTTGGGTAAGTTCAGCAAAAGCTGGGGGCGAGTGCGTCGATGCGCTTCAGCTCGTCCGGCGAAAGCGCGCCCAGGGTCGCCCGGAAATTCTCGTGGCGAAGGCCCGACCCGATGTAGGTCCAGCGAAGCGCCTGGTGCTGCTGATCCTCCAGCGCCCTGCGCTCATCGTCGCTGAACGTCCGTCCGGTCGCCCGCTCGAGCGCATCGAGGTTGAACTTGGACTGCTGGAGCAGCCCGGTGTCCATGAAGCTGCAGATCGTGATCATGCCTTCTACGGCCGAGCGGATCTGCTCCTCGCTCATCCCTTCTGCGAGCACCTCTACGATCAGAGTGTCCAGCTTGGCGTGCTGCGCCTCCTCGATCCAGTGGCAACGCAACAGGTTGGCGAACAGCGGATCCAGGTTCGCATCCGCACGAACGCTTCCGACATAATGGCTCTGCGTCATCCACTCGATCATCAGGATGAACAGCGCGACGCTGAGCGGTTCATGGGCCAGCACAACTTTGGCCACCGCTTCCGGCGGGCCGATCACTTCGCAATCGATTCCGAAGTCCCTGGTGAAGGTCTCGTGGAAGCGCTTGAACAGCTGGATATGCTTGGCTTCCTCCGCCGCGAAGTTGAGCATCGCACGGATCCGATGGTCGTCGGCAGCCGGCAGTTCGGCACGGATATGATCCATCACGAAGGGCAGGATGAATTCCTCGACCAGGCCGAACAGGCACAGATAGTCGTGCGCCCGGATATGGTTCAGGGTCAGCCGCTCCTTGCCCGACAGCATCGGCAGCGGAGCGGTCCGGGCCAGACTCTCCGGCAGGAACGGCCGCTTGAAATCGAGTTCCGCATCAGGGCTGATCACATCGTCGATCTGCCAAGCGGCGCGGGTCGAGGCGGCGAGGATCGCCGGATAACGAAAGTCATGAAACATGATGTCACTCCTTTGCCGGTTCAGAATAGGGGATAGAGTGCGGCGGCGAGCGACAGGCCGGCAAAGGTCAGCGCGCCGAACGCGCAGGCCAACCGGTCTTGGCCGTAGGTGGAAATGAACATGGTTTTGCTCCGTTGAAGCGAACCCCATCTCGTCCGCATCGCTCGATTGGGCCTTCAAGGTGGAAGCAGCCGTGGTAAAAAGCGTTGGAATGGCGGTCCTTCGGCGCCATTGTCCGATTCCACGGTGGGGCGGATGTCGATGCAACTGCGCTTGCTGGGTCCAATGGCGGTCATCCGCGAGGGCGAGCCTTTATCGCTCCCCGCCTCGCGCAAGACTCGCGCGCTACTCGGCTATCTCGCGGCCGAGTCCCGCCCGGTCCGCCGCGACCGGCTGTGCCATTTGTTCTGGGAGATCCCCGACGACCCCAAAGGTGCGCTCCGCTGGAGCCTGAGCAAGCTTCGCGGCCTGTTTGGCGACGCGATAGTCGCCGACCGCGAAACCGCAACGCTCGATACGAGCCGCATCGCGGTCGATTATCTCGACCTTCGATCCGCAATTGACCATGACCTGGCCCGCTCGGACGAGGAACTGGAGCAGCTTTGCTCGGCGGCCACAGGCCTGTTCCTCGAAGATCTCGACCTCGCCAATTGCGACGAATTCAACGCCTGGCGGATCGCCATATGCGAGGACGCCCGCTCCTGGCTCGACCGCGTTACCGCCGAGCTCGTCTCGCGCGACTTAGCCCCCGACAGGCTGCTCCCCTACGTCCGCGGCTGGGTTGAACGGAGCCCGCACGACCTAGATGCCAACGAGGCGCTGATCAGGTTGCTCGACGCCGCCGGCCGCGATGGCGAGGCGGAGCAGCAGCGCTCGCTCGCCATCCGCCGCCTCGGCGATGCCGGAATCCCGGCAACTGCTGTGCTTCGCGACGCGCCGGTCCCTGTCCAGTCTTCAGCCCTGAAGCCCGCACCGCTGAAGCAAGACATTCGCTTCTGCTCCGCCAGCGACGGAACCACGCTTGCATATGCGGTTACCGGTTCGGGCCCGCCGCTGGTCAAGGCAGCCAACTGGCTCAATCACCTAGAGGCCGACCTCGCCAGCCCGCTGTGGCGACACTGGATCAAGGCGCTTTCCAGCATCCGTTCGTTGTGGCGCTACGACGAGCGCGGCAATGGTCTCAGTGACTGGAACGCGCCGCTCAACTTCGACGCGTTCGTCAATGACCTCGAAAGCGTTGTTGATGCCGCCGGCCTCGACCGCTTCGATCTGCTCGGGATCAGCCAGGGTGCCGCGGTCGCGATCGCCTATTCGGTCCGCCATCCCGAACGCGTCAGGAAAATGCACTTATGGGGCGGCTACGCGTTCGGCTGGGTCCACCGCGGCGACCCTGAGGAGATCACCCGGCGCGAAATGATGATTGAATTGACCCTCCAGGGCTGGGCGATGGACAACCCCGCCTATCGCCAGATGTTCACTTCACTTTACCTGCCCGAAGCGACCAAGGAGCAGGCCAATTGGTATAATGAGATGCAGCGCGTCACCACGTCGCCGGAAAACGCGGCGGAGCTGCAGCGGGTGTTCGGAAGGATCGACGTGCGTGACCTGCTCGGCAAGGTGACTACCCCGACCCTGGTAGGCCACAGCACGCGCGACGCGGTCGTTCCGTTCGAAGCCGGTCGGGTGCTGGCCGCCCGGATCCCCGGCGCCCGCTTCATTGCCGTCGAAAGTCCCAACCACCTCCTTCTCGAAACCGACCCCGGCTGGCCCAAATATGCGCGAGTGGTGGAGGAATTTCTGGAATGAGCATGCAAGTTTCGGGGTGAAATGACCGTTCATTGGATAAGCAAAGGAGGCAATCATGCGCCAGCTTTGTGCCGCTTGGGCCGCAATCATCTTGCTAGGGGCGACATCCGCTGTAGCTCAAAACGTGTTCAACGCGACGTTGGGTGAGGCCAATCAGAAGACAGCAGAAGTCTCCACGCAGGAACTGAAGCAAATTATAAAGAACGGCGACACTGTTCTGTTGGATGCGCGACCTCCGATGGAATATGCGATTAGTCACATACCCGGTGCTCTGAACGTTGCGCCGCAGCCCGGCCGTCCCGCCCACCTGTACATCTCTGACGTAGCCGAGGTCGGACGCCTGCTGGGTGGTGCGAAGGAGAAGGCCCTCGTTCTTTATTGCAATGGTCCGTTTTGCGGGAAGACAAAGCGGCTCGCGACCGAGCTGCTAGGAGCCGGGTATACGAATGTAAGGCGCTATCAACTTGGGGCCCCTGGCTGGCGCACGCTTTCAAGTGAGGCAATGCAAACGAACCTAGCCGCATTGCACTACATCACTGGTGACAAGACGGCAGTTTGGATTGATGCGCGAGAACCGGCTGCGTACAAGGCCGGTACCATTTTGGGAGCGCGCAATATTGCGGCTAGTGGCCTCCTTCCCGGGAAGGACCAAGGGGTGATGAAGCAGGCCAAGGATGATGGCCGGCTGCCTATGGAGGATCATAACACGAGGATCATCGTCGTCGGATCAAATACAAAGGATACGCGCGCGGTAGCCGACGCAATCGCCAGCGAGGCCTTTCACAACGTGTCATTTGTCGTAGAGCCTATCGCACAGGTGCAGCAGGCGCTGCGATAGCTGGCAAATCAGTAGACACCCGTGTGAATTTCCAATGTCGGATGGCAGCGAATTTTCAACTGACGTCATCGCTCAGTTGAAAGCGGATATCAGCCGCCCGCCATCGCCATACTTCGCGACCGTGCCAATGCACCGCATGCAACTGCAATAAGGATTGCGCCTACGATCAATATGGTCGCGACTGCAAAGGTCGTCTGCATACCGGTGGTCACTGCCTCGGCACGCGCAGTAGTGATGTCGTTCGTCGCGTAGCCGAATGCAAACACCGCTCCCATGGCCGACGCGCCAGTAACGAGTCCAAGATTGCGCGATAGGTTGAGCATCCCCGAAATCACGCCCCGCTCGTCAGTCAGAGCGTTCGACATAACGGTGGTGTTGTTGGCCGCCTGAAACAGCGCGTAGCCGGCGGTAATGACCGTCATTGGGCCGACGTAGCCCGCAATTCCGAAGCTCGACGGAATGATGGACAGGCCGAGAGAACCGGCCGCCATTGCGATCAATCCAGCGATGGTCATCCTCTGCGCACCAAACCGATCGACGCTCCGGCCAGCCGGTACGCCTGACAGTGCCGCGACAATCGGGCCGATAGAAAGGATAAGTCCGACGGCTGCCGCGCGAAGCCCGAGCGCAAGCGAGAGATAGAATGGACCAACTACCAGCGTCGCCATCATCACCGTCGAGACGAGTCCGCTCATGGCCAGGCTCGAACTCATCACCGGATTGCCGAATATTGCCAGCCGGACCAGAGGCGCGGCAGCCCTCGCCTCGACAAGCAGGAAGAGGCCGACGCCAAGGATAGCAGGCAGCAGTAAGGCCAGGTTGAGCAGCCCGAATTCGCCCCTCCTAATCGTCATTGCGAGTGCAAAAGCGGCGAGCGTCAGCGCAAGCAGAACCGTTCCCGCGACGTCAAAGCCGGGTCGATCGGCCTTGGCCGCGACGCGGTCGATCGGCAGGTAGCGATACGCAAACCCAAGGGCGACGATACCCAATGGGACGTTCACCAGGAAGATCGCCCGCCAACCGAACCCGGCAATCAAGAGTCCGCCAAGCGACGGGCCAAGTGCGGTCCCTACTGCGGACATTGATCCGAGCATGCCCATGGCGCTCCCGGTTCTCTCCTTCACAACCGTCTCAGCCACAAAGGCCATGGTGAGGGCCATCATGATCGCCGCCCCAACGCCTTGAACCGCACGTGCCGCAATCAGCATCCCGAGCGAGGGCGCGATTCCACTTAATCCCGAGGCAAGCGTGAACAGGCCAATCCCTGCCAGAAGCAGCCGCCGCCGCCCGATGATGTCGCCGAGCCGTCCGACGCCGACGATTAGGGTAGTAATCGCCAGCAAATAGGCGAGAACGACCCACTGGACCTTCTGGAACGAAGCGTCGAACGCATCGGCAAGCGAGGGCAAGCCTACATTGGCGATGCTGGTACCAAGCGATGAAAGCAGCATCGCAAGCGAAAGGCTGGCCAGCGCCCAGTTGACGGCGGGTGCGCCAATCGCGCTTCCTGGGCCTTCTGCATACGCCTGGCGCTGAACGTCCATTTCATTTCCTCTTGCTTGTGTTTCAGAAGCAGCGAAGGCATTGTGCCACTTCAAGTTCACTTGAGGTCAAGAGGAAACTCGGCATGGATATAACGGAAGTGGCAAAACGCTCCGGAGTGCCCGCCTCGGCGCTTCGATACTATGAGGAAAAGGGGCTGATCTCGTCGATCGGCAGGCGTGGCCTGCGCCGTGTTTTTGAGCCCGCGGTTCTCGAGCGGCTCGCACTTGTCGGGATCGGCCGCGCCGCCGGCTTCTCGCTCGACGAAATGGCGAGCATGTTCGCACAAGACGGACGTCCAAGAATCGATCGGAAGCAACTTGCGGAAAAAGCGGACGAACTGGACCGGCTAATCAAAAAGCTGACCGCCATGCGCGACGGCCTGCGCCACGCAGTTGCTTGCCCCGCACCAAGTCACATGGAGTGCCCGACGTTCCGCCGCATCCTGAGCCAGGCGGTCAAAGGCGCATCATCTCGCAAGCGGCCGACCGCCAGGCTTTCGGTGATCGGGTGAAGGAGCCGGAATTCTTCTCCCCACAATTGGTGGAAAGCGATCAATTGCTGGCTTACGGCTGGACGGACGGCACTGCGGCTGTGGATGATGCAGATTAGCGAGGAACGAAGATGATTGAACCGGTACGGCCGATCTCAATCGACGACATCGGGCAGGCGCGCGCCAGGATCGCGGGAACCGTGCTTCGTACGCCGTTGGTGAAACTAGAGATGGGCGACGGCGCGCCGGACATTCGCCTGAAGCTCGAGAACCTGCAGCCAACCAATGCATACAAGATTCGCGGCGCGACGAATGCCGTTGCACGACTCTCCAACGCCGAGCGCGCGCGCGGTGTCTGGACGATTAGCGCGGGCAATGCCGGCCAAGGCGTTGCCTATGCCGCGCGGCAGATCGGCATTCCCTGCACCGTTGTTGCGATCGAGACAGCGCCGCAGACCAAGCTCGATCGCATGCGGGCGCTCGGCGCGACCATTGTGCCGGTGACCTACGACGACGCCTGGAAAGCTGCGGAAAGCCATGAATTTCCCGGCCTCGATGCGACCTTCATCCATCCTTTCGACAATCATGATTTCATCGCCGGCCACGGCACCATGGGCCTTGAGATATTGGAGGACGCGCCAGACGTTCGCACCGTGATCGCCGCGATCGGCGGCGGCGGGTTGATCAGCGGGGTCGGCAGCGCCATCAAAGCGAGACGCCCGGATGTCACCGTCCTTGGCGCGGAGCCCGAAACAGCCGCTCCCTATGCCCTATCATTGCGCGAAGGCGGCCCTCGTAAGTTCCCCGACTGGCAAGCTTCCTTTGTCGACGGTGCAGGTGGGAAAAGCGTCACCGAACGGATGTGGCAGCGGATGCGGCCGGTCACGGACGGGACGATCACCATCTCGCTCAAGCAAACCGCCGAGGCCATGCGCCTGATTGCCGAGAAGTCGCGGACAATCGCGGAGGGAGCAGGCGCACTTTCGCTTGCCGCCGCACTCACCGGCCAGGCAGGGCAAGGCCCAATCGTGTGCATCGTTTCCGGAGGCAACATCGACCTCAACAAGTTCGCTGAACTCGTCGCGACATAGTCTCCGCAGAACTCATTGGGTCTATTGCCAGCACGCCAAGATTAATCGCCATCGGCGATATGTCGCAAAAGGCCGGGATCGATAATGCGGATTTCCCGGTATCCGACCGCAACGAGTCCTTGCCGTTCCAGGTCTTTTAAGACGCGGCCGACGGTCTTTCGGGAAAGGCCGCCAATCGCTCCGAGCTCATCCTGGCTGACCTGCACGATTATTGGACCCTCGGGCACCGCGCCCCACCGCAGATTGGCGCTGTGCAGCAGGACCGCAATGCATCGGCGCCGATTGTCCTGGATGAGCAAGTCGGAAGCAAAGCCCACCACCGCTTCCGAGAATATCGTGGCCAGGTAACCGAAATGCCGCCACCACACCGGCCTCTCATCCAGCATTCGCTTGATCGCGCTCGATTCTAGATGAGCGATCAATGTTCGTTCCCGCGCGACGTGGGTGGCGGTGCGGGCGGTTCCAGTGAACAATGGAACCATGCCTGACCAGATGCCAGGCCCCATGATGTAAGTCAGCTTGGCGTCCCTTGGTCCGTTCGTCGAAGTTACCGCCATCGAGCCGGAAGCAATTGCGAAAATGCCCGACTCCTTCATCCCGGCATAGGCAACCGTCTGACCCGAATCGTACCAACGAAAGTAACATGCGGACACGACAGCGTCCCGAAACTCGGTCGGCGTTCCGCTCAGCCAACTTTGCTCTAGCAGGAACGCCTTGGCTCTCTGGCTGTCCACCCCACCCCCCCCAACCGATACTAACGTGCGTCAACTAAACAGCACAAAAAGACCGATTGGGACATACGGGACAATCTCGCGTGGGTCAGGCTGGTAACTTTTCCTTAATCCTGAGACGCAGGGGCATCAGGTTTGGGATTAAGGGTGGGCGCGATGGCCGATGGATCGCCGATGTCGGACGACAGTATCGCAAGCTATTTTCGCGGGCAGGACGCCGAGCGGCGCCGCATCGGGCAGGAGCTTCACGACTCGACCGGCCAGCTGCTTCTCGTGCTGCGCCTGAATATTTTGCAGCTGCATAGCGCGCATTCCGAACATTCGCCTGGTGGCCTGCTTGATGAAATGACCGATACGATCCATGCGATCGAGAGCGAAATCAGGACCATTTCATTCCTCCATTACCCGAAGGAGCTGGATGGCGGCGGTCTGGCTCAGGCGATCCATTCCCTTGCAACCGGATTTGGCAAGCGGGCCGGGATCGAGGCTCAACTGGAAATTGATCCCGAAGCAGCTGGAGCTTCCCATGCCGTTGGTCAGGGATTGTACCGGATTGCCCAGGAAGCCTTGGTCAATGTCCATCGGCATTCTCGCGCATCGCGGATTGCAGTTAGGTTGAAAGTTGAATCGGGACTGATCCAGCTGACCATTGACGATAACGGCCTGGGCGTTGCCTCCTGCCCAACATTCGAAATTCGCGGCGGCGTCGGGTTGGCGAGCATGCGGCAAAGGGCCGAACTATTGGGTGGGCAGCTTTCGATCCACCGACTCCGGCAGGGCACGAGAGTGCTCGCCATCATTCCTACTGAACCAGTTCCGATGAACAGGACGCCGGGCGCGCCACATTCGGATAACGCCAGCCTATGTTCCCCGCAGTCGCGATTTGTCGCCGGAAATTTGCGGCAACGAGTAACGACGCCGGCCAAGGCCATGCCCTGTCCCGCCGAGCTACTGATGACCCTTTAGGAATGCCCGCAATCTCTTCCGAACGTCATCCTAGGGGATTTGCCCGATAGGCACAGAACCCGACGCTGAAATATGCCCCTGGGCCTACCCTACCGATCCAGGAGAGCCCCATGACCGCAGCCTTGACCCGCAGAACAGTTGTTACCGGACTGGCCCTGGTCGCCATTTGCCAGCTCCTGCCGGCATGCAAGCAAGCTGGCCCGGGCGGGCAGGTTGCGGAGAGCGGCATTACCCCTGCCGAGGTGCGGGCGATCGCCAAGGAAGCCTATATCTACGGCTTCCCGATGGTGGACAGCTACCGCATCCAGCACGCCTATTTCGTCGACAAGGCCAATCCTGAATACAAGGCGCCCTTGAACACGCTCGTCAATATTCCTCGAGTATACACCCCTGCCGACACGGCAGTTCAGACCCCCAATTCGGATACGCCTTATTCCTTTGCCGGACTGGACCTGCGTACCGAACCCATGGTGCTAACCGTGCCGCCGATCGAGAAAGGGCGCTATTACAGCGTCCAGCTGATCGACGCCTACACCTTCAACTTCGATTATATCGGCAGCCGCACGACCGGCAACGACGGCGGCAGCTATGTCATCGCCGGGCCAGGCTGGAAGGGTGAGACGCCCAAGGGGATAAAGAAAGTCTTTCGGTCTGAGACCAATCTCGTGTCCCCCGTTATTCGCACGCAACTCTTCAATCCCGCCGATCTCGACAATGTGAAGAAGATCCAGGCCGGCTATAAGTTGCAGCCGCTTTCCGCATTTTTGGGACAGCCGGCGCCGACAGCCGCGCCGCCGATCAACTTCATCAAGCCGCTGACCCCGGACGAGGAGAAGACCTCGCTTGAATTCTTCAACATCCTCAACTTCGTCATGCAATTCGCTCCGACCGTTCCATCTGAGGAGGCGGTGCGTGCGCGCTTCGCCCGGGCGGGAATTGCTGCCGGTAAGACGTTGGACGTGGGCTCGCTCTCGCCCGAACTGAAAGCTGCCTATCAACAGGGAATGGCCGACGCCTGGGCCGATCTCGCCAATCTTCAGAAGACGGAGCTTGAAACTGGGAAGGTGACGTCCGGGGACCTGTTCGGCACGCGCACCTCCCTCAAGGATAATTATTTGTACCGCATGGCGGCCGCAGTGCTCGGCATTTACGGCAACTCCAAAGAGGAGGCCATGTACCCGATGTACGCGGTCGACGCCTCCGGCCAGAAGCTCAATGGCGCCAACAAATATACCGTGCACTTTGGCCCCGGCCAGCTGCCGCCCGTAAACGCCTTTTGGTCGCTGACGATGTATGAGCTGCCGAAAAGCCTGCTCGTAGCCAACCCCATCAACCGCTACCTGATCAACTCGCCGATGCTGCCGCAACTGGTGAAAGATCCTGATGGCGGCATCACCCTCTACATCCAGAATGAATCGCCGGGGAAGGACAAGGAGCCCAACTGGCTGCCGGCGCCCAAGGGGCCGTTCGTCTCGGCAATGCGCCTTTACTGGCCCAAGCAGGAAGCGCTCGACGGGAAATGGAAGGCGCCTCCAATGACCAAGACGAACTGATCATTTCATGGCGCGGATTGCTTCGACGGCATCTTAGTTGCGTGCAAGGCCAGGCGATGGGTCGAATACGACATGGTCATAGTGCCGCAAGGCAACCATCGATCGAATCCCTTAGATTTGACCAAGGGATTTTCACCTAGGACCGGCAACGAACCGGGTGGCCGCTAATGGTGAGTAGCGACCAAATCGGAATCGACGGACGCCCTGACGTCCGCGTCGATCAAAGCCCAGAAAGGGTTGCTTCGCGGGCGGGTCAGCGACCCCAGATCGACGGTGACCGCGCCGCTCTCCCCCCGATATAGCCAGGTGCCGATACTGGGCAGGCCATTGCGCCCGCTGCCTGGAAGAACCCCGTAGGCCGGGTCGTTCGGCGGGAACGGCAGGGCGACGTGGCCAACCGAGACCAAAGTCTCCGGCCACTGCAGTGCAGTATCCTGCACGGCGACGCTGCCATCCGGCGTCATGTGGCGGACGCTGACCCGGCGATCCCGGCTACTGGTATTGCTGACGACATCCAGCGTGTACGAACGTGCCCCAGTCGCCAGCCGATTAATCAAGGCGCCGGCGGCGGGCCGTTGCACGCTTCCCAAGGCATCGTGTCGATTGACGTCGAACAGGACCAGTCGGTGCTGGGGCCCGCGCAATTTGGCGAACAGGATGTTTGCCACGCCTTCCGCGCCGACGGTCGCATCGACTACCGACTGAAAGGCGATGACCGGCGGCATCCTTCCGATACGGCCGGTTTCGACCGCTTTTTCCAGCTCATACTGCAAGATCTTGGTTGCCCGGTTGACCTGTCGCGTCGCATTGATGGGAAAGGAATTGAACTTGTAGGGATCATATTCGACAGCCACCTGCTGCCAGCGGGCTTTCTGGAGCTGCGGGATCGGAACTACCGTGAGAATCTCCAGCAGGTTCGCCACGTCGGCGACCTTCGTAATTTCAATGGCCGGGGAAATCAGCAGGACGCGATCGGGCTTCCGAAGCGCAGGGTCAGCCAAAGCGTCGAGCGCATATTCCAGCGCCAGGGTCCCGCCCGTGGAATAGCCGCCCACATAAAATAATTGGCCCGGAGGCGTATGAGCTGCGACGTCGCGCGCGGCGATCCGCACCGCAGCCGTCCAGTCTCGAACGGTCATCTTGGTCATCATCGAAGGAAATGTGCCGTGCCCGGGCATTCGCAAGACCGTCACCTCGAATCCCTTCGCGTGAAGGGACTCGGCCAATGCCTTCATGGAATAGGGGGAGTCGGTTAAACCATGTATCAGCAGGGCATGGCCGATGGCGTCGGGTTGCCTCAGGCGGAACGATCGGTTGAATGGCGCGCCCGCGACAAGGCGGTTCACCCGGCTGGCTGGATTGAACCGGCTATAGATATAAGCCTCGTTCTTTACGTTCCACCTAGCCGCGCGGTTACGCATTTCGGCAAACAGCCGATCTTCAAGCTTCAGGTAGCCGTCGAAGTCGAGATTGCCGTCCCGTTGCGCCGAAAACTCTTGGGCCAAAATGTCGGTATGCCATGGTTGCAATGATGGCAGCGTGCTCGATGCATAGACTGCAAATCCAACCAAAATTGCCGCGCATAAAGCGACGGCCAGCGCGGCAAGACGAAATCCAAGGCGCCAAATCCGCTTTAAAGCCGGGGCTAGGTTCATCTAGTCGCGCTTCCAGGTTTCCGCCTCGCAAATCATCATGACGCAGCCCTGGACCTTGAGCGTGCCGTCCGGGTTCATCGAAATTTTGCCCGAATAGGTTTTGCCGGTTTCCGGATCGTACAGCTTGCCGCCGGCCCATTTGCCGGGCGATGACTGCTTGAAGCCCATGACAGTCTGCGATCCGAGGATTCGCCGGCCCTTCAGCGCCGCATTGGGGTTTTTGGAGTCCAGGTCATTGGTCTCGGCGGCGGGAAGCCACGAGACCACGCCGCACAGCAGGCTGGCGTCACCGGGGCATACGCCCATTCGAACCTTGCTTCCCCCGCCCTGGACAATCCACTCACCCTGGATGGGATCGGCCGCGGATGCGGGCGATGCCAGCAGAAGTCCGGCAGCAATTATAACGAAGCGCATGGCGATCTCCCGTAAGTCGAACCAATCATGAAGAACTGATCGGCCAATAGCCGAGCGCGCGTGCGGGCCGTATCGGGCTTAACCCCGACGGCGTAAATTGAACCAGATATGGTGAAAATCAGACGGTAGCGCGTGGATAGCGCGACCTCCGGCGGCACTTTCATCCTTCAAGCAGCCGGAACTTTTCGCGGCCTGAGCGTTACTTGTCCGAATGAAATCAGAAAGTTTGAAAGCCGGGACCGGGATCGAGGGCCTTGACGACATCCTGGTAGGCGGCTTTCGCCGCGGGCGGGTTTACCTGTTGGAAGGAAGCCCGGGCACCGGCAAGACAACCATTGCTGCCCAGTTCCTTCTGGAGGGCGCCAAGCATGGCGAGCCCGGGCTCTACATCACTCTTTCCGAGACCGAAGAGGAGTTGCGCGAAACGGCGGAGTCGCACGGCTGGACGTTCGGGTCGCCCAACGCAATCTTCGAACTCGTCCCCCCCGAAAGCCTGCTCGACGATCAGCAACAGCAAAGCCTCCTCTACTCATCGGATCTTGAACTTGGCGAGACGACCAAGCGGATCTTCGAGGCGATAGAAGGCAAGTCGCCGAAGCGAGTGGTCCTCGACAGCCTGTCGGAAATCCGCCTTCTCGCTCAAAGCTCGCTGCGTTACCGGCGCCAGGTGCTGGCGCTTAAGCATTATTTCTCGCGCAATGACGCGACCGTGCTGATGCTCGACGATCTTACTACCGAAAATCTCGACAAGACCGTTCACAGCGTCGCTCACGGAGTCATCCGCCTGGAGGAGACGGCACCCGACTATGGCGCGGAACGACGGCGGCTGCGGGTGATCAAATATCGCGGCCAGCGCTTTCGCGGAGGCCATCACGACATGGTGATCGAGACGGGCGGAGTGCGGGTATTTCCGCGGCTCGTCTCCGGCGAGCATCGCACCGAGTTCAAACGCGAAACGATCAGCAGCAATAGTCCGGCGCTCGATAAGCTGCTTGGCGGCGGGATCGAGCGCGGTTCCAGTACCCTTGTTCTCGGACCGGCCGGAACCGGCAAATCGCTCGTCACCTTGACCTTTGCCGTCCAGGCGGTCGAGCGCGGCGAAAAAGCCGCGTTGTTCATTTTCGACGAAGAACTCGGGCTGCTGTTCGAGCGGGCCAGGGGCCTCGGGATCGACCTCCAGGCACTCCAGGATGGCGGAAACCTGTTGATTGAGCAGGTCGATGCCGCAGAAATGAGTCCGGGCGAATTTTCGCAACGAGTACGATCGTGCGTCGAAAGTCTGGGCGCGCGTACCGTCGTCATCGATAGCCTCAATGGCTACCAGCAGGCGATGCCAGAGGAAAAGCAGCTGGTCTTGCACATGCACGAGCTTCTGCAGTTCCTGAATCGCCAGGGTGCGAACACCTTCCTGACCGTGGCGCAGCACGGCCTGGTCGGGGACATGCAAGCGCCGGTCGACGTCACTTATCTCGCCGACACGGTCGTCCTCCTTCGCTATTTCGAGGCGGCCGGGCGGGTCAGGCGCGCCATTTCGATCATCAAGAAGAGAACCAGCGCGCATGAAGATACGATCCGCGAATATCGGATCGGGTCCGACGGCATTACGCTAGGTGAACCTCTGACGAACTTCCAGGGCGTTCTTCGCGGGGTGCCTGAATGGATCGGTGAAAACACCCTATTGAACGACGGCCTTGCGTGAGAAAGCCACGGCCCGAACGGGCGCTCATCCTCGCTCCAATTGGCCGCGACAGCGAAATTGCCGCCGGCGTCCTTCTGGAAGCAGGCATAAGGAGCGTTTCCTGCGATTGTATCGAGACGCTGGTCGCCGAACTCGAATCGGGTGCGGGGTTTGTGCTGGTGACGGAGGAAGCCTTCCTTGGCTCGGATCTTCGCGGCCTGTCCGCCTGGATTAATTCGCAGCCCGAATGGTCGGATATGCCCTTCGTGCTCCTCACTCACCGCGGCGGAGGCCTGGAACGCAATCCCGACGCCGGGCGGTTTCTCAACACGCTCGGCAACGTCACCTTCCTGGAGCGGCCATTTCATCCGACCACACTGGTCAGCCTCGGGCAATCCGCCCTGCGTGCCCGCAGGCGTCAATATGACGCCCGAGCGCGATTGGAAGAGCTTCAAGAGAGCGAGGATCACTTTCGCCATACGGTCGAGCTGAACCCTCAGGTCGCATGGACGGCGGCGCCCGACGGCGAAGTCGACCAAATGTCTCCGCGCTGGTTCGAATGGACCGGCAGAACCGGCATCGGGACGGATGTCAATTTCGCAATTCATCCCGATGACGTTGGGCCGGTCATGGCCGCCTGGTCACATAGCTGCGCAACCGGCACCCCTTATGACGTCGAAGCCCGCGTTCGAATGAAGGACGGCGGCTGGCATTGGATGCATTCGCGCGCGATGCCGCGGCGTGACGGGTCCCGAAGCATCATCAAATGGTATGGCACGACCGACGATATTCACGAGCGAAAGGCCATAGAGGAAGATCTGCGGCAAAGTCGCGTCGACCTTCAGCGCGCCAACGAGACGCTTGAAGCCCGGGTGGACCAGAGGACTCGAGAGCGTGAGGCCGCGCTCGCCAAGCTGCACGAGGCCCAAAAGCTCGAAACACTCGGCCAGCTGACCGGGGGCGTGGCGCACGACTTCAACAATTTGCTTACCCCGGTAATCGGCAACCTCGATCTGCTTCGACGGCGGCTTCCCGCGGGCGACAAGAGTCACCGCTTGATCGACGGTGCGCTGCAAGCCGCCAGCCGTGCGGGTACGCTGGTCCAGCGGCTCCTGGCCTTTGCCAGGCGGCAGGACCTCCAGCCGAGGGCGGTGGAAATTGGAGTCCTCTTGGATGGGATGACCGACCTGCTGCAGCGATCGATAGGCCCGACCGTCAAGGTCCGCTTCGACAGCCAGCCGGGACTCCCGCCTGCCCGCGTCGACCCCAATCAGCTCGAACTGGCGATACTCAACCTGGCCATCAATGCCCGCGACGCCATGCCTTCGGGGGGAACACTCTGGATCGAGGCGCTATCCGAAACTGTTGGGACTGACGACAGGCTGCCGCCAGGCGACTATGTTTGCATTACCGTTCGAGACACGGGAACGGGAATGAGCCCGGAAACGCTCGCACGGGCGATCGAGCCCTTCTTTTCGACCAAGGGCGTTGGCCAGGGGACTGGGCTTGGCCTTTCGATGGTACACGGCCTTGCTGCCCAGTTGGGCGGCATGCTCGACATCAAGAGCGAGCCCGACGAGGGAACCGCCGCCGCGATCTGGCTTCCGGTTTCGACAGACACGCCTGCCACGGAAGTCGGCGATGAGGCGACCGTGACGCTGGCCCGAGAGGCGGCGACCATCTTGTTGGTCGACGACGAGGACATGGTCCGGACTGGGACAGCCGAAATGCTTACCGATCTGGGATATGAAGTCGTTCAGGCAAGTTCCGGTGCCGAAGCGCTGCGCATGTTGCGATCCGGGGTTGAGGTCGAACTGCTGATTTCGGATTTCCTGATGCCGGGTATGAATGGAGTCGCACTGATCGAACATGCCACCGCGCTGGCAAAGGACATGAAGGTGCTGCTGGTGACGGGCTACTCCACCATTGCGGAAGGCCCCGGCGCCCAATTTCCGAGGCTCGGCAAGCCCTATGGCCAGGCGGAATTATCGCGCTGGATAGCCGACTTGCTGAACCAGCAGGATGGCGGTGAAGTTCTACCGTTCGAGCGGCCGAAGCGACAGAAGAAGCGGGATTGAACAAAGCATCTTTGGCTTTCGAGAGGCAGTGGTTGCGTGGGCCCTAGCCGCCGTCCGGCGAGGAGATCACTCCGGCATGGCTTCGCCGCTACCAGATATTCGTTCCCGCATAGTCTGGTTGCCCTCCGACCAAGTCACGATGCCAGAAGCGACGGAGGGACCGGGCTACGCGGCGCTGACACGAAAACGCTAGGGCGCAGCCACCGGCTGACATTCCTGGTCAGGGCAGGCTCCCCTTCGATGACCAGGTCATCCGCGTCGATCGCCTCTCGATAGGTCCGATCGCCCATCCAGACATCGTGCATCGTTCTAACCGTGGTCGTGAAAAAGACGTCCACATCGCGCGAGGGCCGGTTGATACAGATTTGCACGTCTTCGCCTTCGATCAGCAGCCACCAATCGCGCTGCTCCTTAAGGTCCGTAAATTTGAATTGAATCACGGTTGCGCCACCCGGCAACCGTTCGGGATCGACACTTCGCCCCAGGTAAAACATCAGGAAATCGATGTCGAAATCGTCATCGTTGAGCATGTGTCGAGCCCAGGTCAGTCCCCATTCGCCCAGCGAAACGACGATCGGTAACAGCGCCTCACAAGCCGCGGTAGGGAAATATTCATACCCTCGCTGGCCGCTGATCCGGCGCCGCGACACAAGCCCTTGCTGCTCAAGAGACCTCAGCCGGGTCGTAAGCAGCGCGGGTGAAATATCGCCCAGGCCGCTCTGAAGATCGGTGAACCGTCGCCCGCCCATGAGCAATTCGCGGACGATGAGGATCGTCCACCGCTCCCCGAGAATCTCGGTGGCTTTGGCAATCGGACAAAATTGTCCATAATTCATAAAGGGTCATTCCTGGCGCGGGGTCGTAACAAGCATTCAGACGCGCGGATGCCCATTGCTATAGAATTTGTAGCGGGTTCCTTCAATTCGTGAACTTAAGCTCGGATTGCCGATCTGGCATTTTACGCGGGGGCCCCGAATCTTCGGCGCTCCCGGAAAAGGAAATCTCCTTTGGGAATTCGCGCCAAGTTCAACCTGATGGTGCTTGCGGTTGCCATCGTGGGAGTCGGCCTGTTCGTGCTTGCGGCCAACCCCCTGGTTGACGGCGTGGCCCGGGACGAAGTCCTCCAAAGTGCCCGCATCATGATGGAAAGCGCGTCTGGCGCCCGAAAGTACACGTCGGAGCAGATCACACCGCTGCTCAATGATCGGATCGAACATCAGTTCTATCCTCAAGCGGTGTCAGCTTATGCAGCGAAGCGGAGCGCCGACGTGATACACTCCAAGAATCCTGAATTTACCTATCGCGAAGCCGCCCTGAACCCCACCAATCCTCAAGATCGCGCTTCCGACTGGGAGGCGGACATAATCGAGCAATTCCGGGCCAGCCCGTCGAAGGAAGAAATTTCGCTCGTGCGATCGACGCCGACGGGGCGGTTTATCGTACTTTCCCGCCCGATTGCGGCCAAGCCCGCCTGCATGGAGTGTCACAGTACTGCGGCCAGCGCCCCGGCTTCAATGGTCGAAATTTATGGTGACAAGAACGGGTTCGGATGGAAGCCCAATGATATTATTGCCGCGCAAGTCGTTTCGGTGCCGATGAACGCATCACTGATCCGTGCCGAGCATATTCGACGGCTGTTCGTCGTGCCCTTCGGCGCCTTCCTCGTAATGCTGTTTATCGCCATCAATCTCCTTCTGCATTTCGTTGTGATCCGGCCGATCGAAGGAATCACGACGGCCGCCGAAGCAGTCAGCCTGGGTGATCTCGATGCACCCGAATATGTCTATGAAAGCTCCGACGAGCTCGGCCGATTGAGCTCATCCTTCACCAGGATGCACCGCAGCATCATCCAGGCATTTCGTATGCTTGGACAGGGTTAGTCGAATGTCGCTCGCCGGCGCAGCCCAGAAGGACCTCTGCTTCATCAGCTATTCCCGCAACGACGAACAATTCGCCTTGCGCTTTGCCAACGATCTCCGGTCCGCGGAGGTCGCGACTTGGGTTGATCAGCTCGACATCCGCCCCAGCGAGCATTGGGACCGCGCAGTCGAGCGCGCCATTGTCGGCTGTCGCTGCGTTGTCGTGCTACTTTCGCCCCGCTCGGTCGCTTCCGAAAATGTCGCCGACGAGATCAGTCTTTCGATCGATTTGCGCAAGACCATCCTGCCGGTGATGATCGAGCCGTGCAGATTGCCTCTGCGTTTGACGCGAATGCACCTGATCGACGCGACCGCCAGCTATGCGTCCGCCCTGAAGCAGTGCCTTGCCGAGATCAGAAGCATCGTGTCCGGAAACTCGCCTCCGCCGGCGCCGGATCCGGAGAGCTTGGCCTCGGTCAAAGGCCACCTCGCCAAAGTGATGGGACCAATCGCTTCCATATTGGTCGATCGCGCGGCCGCCCGCGCCACGTCGATCGAGGATATCTACAGCCTCCTGGCACGGCATATCCCCAATGATAGGGATCGCGAGCAATTCGTTTCGATGACGCCCCGGGTCGTCGGTGCGACCGATGACGAAAGACCCGTGGCAACGATGGACCCGGCAGCGAAAACAGAGTCCATCTCCCCGTTCGAGCTAGAGAGGATTGCAACTGCCTTGACCAAATTCCTGGGCCCGATCGCGACGATCGTGGTTAGGGAAGAAAGCAAGACCTCTGGCACTGTCAGGCAATTGGGATGCAGGCTTGCCGGAATGCTATCATCGGATGAGGATCGCGAGCGCCTGCTCAGGGAAATAGGAGCGCACTGCTAGCAATTAGGATAACCCGGGAACGAGGGGCACCCTAGGCGCCGAGATGCCCTCCTGAAATTAAACTTGCGTTAAATTAACGAAAATGCTTGGCCGGTCGAGGAACGACGCCGCTAGTAGGCGTGCCGCTTTGAACCGCGATGCCGTTCCCAAGAGCTGCGGAAGCGTCAGCTTTCCGCAAGAGGGAGCAAATCTATGCGAAAGTTGGTTTTGGCTGCGCTCGGCGCAGCAACAATGGCATTTGCCGTTCCGGCCCCTGCCCAGGAACTGCCGCTGAAGTCCGGGGAATATTGGGACGTTGCAGCGATCTCCGTCGATGATGGGCATTTCCCTGATTATGTTGATTTCCTGGCCGGAGAGTTCCGCAAGCGGAATGACTTCTCGGTTTCGAAGGGCTGGATCAAAGGCTATCGCATCTTTGCCAACGTCAATCCCCGGGATGGCGAGCCCGACCTCTATCTCGTCACGATTTTCGATCATGTGTCTACGCCCGCTGAAGACATTCAGCGCGAAAAGGAAATGAATGCGTTCATGGCGCAATCTACGCGTCAGTCGGCGGCTGGTAGCGGGCACCGCGCCACATATCGCAAGCTGAGAGGCGATATGCTGCTCCAGGAATTGGTTTGGTCACGATAAGTTGACGAAGGGCGCCGCAGCGATGTGCGGCGCCCTTCCCTTCGCATTGGCTTCAAGTCGCAAGTCGTCATTAGCCGACTGGCCGAATTCCACACTTATACGTCTTGGGTTTGCCACGATTGGCGGCTAGGTGCGCCGCCATGCTGACCATCAATGGAATCACCGTGCGCCTTGGCGGGCGTACAATCCTCGACCGCGCCACCGCTGCGATCCCGCCGGGAAGCAAGTTGGGGCTGATCGGGCGGAACGGCGCCGGCAAGTCCACGCTGATGAAAGTCATCGTTGGCCAGCTTGAAGCCGACGAGGGCGAAATCGAAATGCCTCGGCGCACGAAGCTCGGCTATATTGCACAGGAAGCGCCGAGCGGCACCGCGACTCCGTTCGAAACCGTGCTTGCTGCCGATTTCGAGCGCGCGGACCTGATGGCCGAGGCCGACCACTGCACGGACCCTCACCGGCTTGGCGACATCCATGATCGATTGCTCGCGATCGATGCCTACAGCGCGCCTGCGCGGGCGGGGCGTATCCTCCTGGGCCTTGGATTTGACGAGCAAATGCAGGGCTTGCCCCTCGACAGCTATTCGGGCGGCTGGAAAATGCGGGTCGCGCTCGCGGCATTGCTCTTCTCAACGCCGGACGTGCTGCTGCTCGACGAACCGTCAAACCACCTCGACCTTGAAGCCACGTTGTGGCTCGAGAACTTCCTGAAAAATTACGCCGGCACGCTGATCGTGATCAGTCACGAACGCGACCTTCTCAACAATGTCGTCGATACCATCCTCCACCTGGAACGCGGAAAGATTAGCCTCTACTCCGGCAATTACGACGGCTTCGAACGCCAGCGCGCTGAGCGCGCCGCGCAGATCGCCGCTGCGCGCGCGTCACAGGACGCGCAACGGGCCCGACTGCAGGACTATATCGCCCGTAACAGCGCACGGGCATCGACCGCCAAGCAGGCCCAGTCCCGCGCAAAAATGCTGGCGCGAATGCAGCCGATCGCCGCGCTGGTCGACGACCCGAGCCTCAGTTTCGATTTTCCGAGCCCGACGGAGCTGAAGCCGCCACTGATCACGCTTGACATGGCATCGGTCGGCTATGCCGCTGACACGCCGGTCCTGCGGCGGCTCAACCTGCGCATCGATCCCGACGATCGCATCGCGCTGCTCGGCCGCAACGGCAACGGCAAGACCACCCTCGCCCGCTTGCTGGCCGCACAGCTCAAGCCGATGGAAGGCGCCGTCAACGCCTCCGGTAAGATGCGCGTCGGCTATTTCACCCAGTACCAGGTCGAAGAATTGCACGGCGACGATACCCCGCTCCAGCACATGACCCGGGCGATGGAGGGGATGACCCCAGGTGCAGTGCGTGCCCAACTGGGCCGTTTCGGCTTTTCAGGCGAAAAGGCCACGACGCTGGTTGGTAAGCTGTCCGGCGGCGAGCGCGCTCGCCTGGCCCTGGCGCTGATCACCCGCGATGCACCGCACCTGCTCATCCTCGACGAGCCGACCAACCACCTCGACGTCGATGCCCGTGAAGCACTGGTCCAGGCGCTTAACGGCTATGATGGCGCCGTCATCCTCATCAGCCACGACCGCCACATGGTCGAACTGACCGCCGATCGCCTGGTACTCGTCGATCATGGAGAGGCGGTCGATTATGCCGGCAGCATCGACGATATATCGACTTCGTCCTCGGCCGTAACCAACCGAAGGCGGAGCGAAAGCCGAAGATCTCGAAGGCCGACCGCAAGGCCGGATCAAAAGCACGCGAGGACGCGCGCGCGCTCAGGAAGGCCGCCGCGGAGGCCGAAGCGGCCAGCGCCCGGCTCGCCGCGCAATGCTCGGCGCTCGACCGAGCGATGTTCGATCCCGCTAGCGCCGAGCCAGATTTGGCGTCGCTGCCAATGACCGAACTCAGCCGTCGTCGTGCAAAGCTCGCGGCGGATCTGGAGGCAGCGGAAGCACGCTGGCTCGAAGCAAGCGAGCAACTGGAGCAACTGGCAGCCTGATTCCCTTTATAGGCGCATTGCTCCGGTTGAGGCGGCAAGTGTTTCGTCCGGGAATCCACGTATGGTTCGAAGGTCGGCCTTCGTTCAGTTTGCCATTCTCACGGAATGGCGGGACCTTATGGTGCGGCGGCGACTAGCGACCACAATAGCGGAGGCAGGTCATTCCATTTCCAGCTTCGTCGCTGATGCTGCCGCGCAACCGCTTTGCCAAGCTGGGGTCATTGCCTTTTGCATCCTGTGGTGGGCCACTGGCCTACCCACTGATGTGTTGACGGCAACACTTTCCATTCTGGCAATCACACTCACACAGATGGTTCTCAATCGGCAAAAATTGCGAGAGGAAGATGATCGTCGCCGCGACGTAGCCATGCATGCAAAGCTTGACGAGTTGCTCCGCGCAGAGAAATTGGCTCGCAAGGAACTGGCGGGAATCGAAGAGCTCGAAGAAGAGGAGATCGCCGCACTCAAGCTAAGGCTGGCAGCGCCGCTGCGCAGCAAAGCGGACGAATAGTTTCGGCCAGTCGTCCCGCATCGCTTAGGTCCGCAATGAGCTGAAATCGGACGTTGCCAACGAACTGAAACGAACCTCAGTCAGACCCGACGCCAACTCAAAACATTGTGGCTGCCTGATGTGGAAGTGGCACGCGGTATGGTTGTCAGTGTGACGACATCTCCGACGAGCTTCACCTTCCTGCGATAATCAATGCCGATCTCTGTCGGATCGAGGGAAGAAACCACGAAGTGAGTGACCACAGATTTCGCTCGGTCGAACTCATACCGTCCGTAATAGGCATAGTAGCTGTGGAGATAGGCAAGCTGCTGATCGGCCGGCAAATTCTTAAAGTCGACATCCTCCGGCAACGGCGGCCTGGCACTCGCGATCTGCACTGACATCATGCCGTTCGGTTCGTAAACGATGAGTCCGCTGTAAGGTCGAGGAAGATCATTCCAGGGGCCCGTTCTTCCGTCCTTTTGAACCGTCATTGCATCAATCAGCGACCATGCGCCGACCAGAGGGACGCGGGACTGCGAATGATGTTTCGCAGGTGCCGCCTGCGCGGCCATCGGCAAGACAAGCCCGGCGGCAAGGACGTCACGGCGCTTCAGCATGATCCACCCCCTCTCGAAACGGCAACGCTAACAGATGAGCTAATGTCCGCAATGAGTGGAAAGCGCACATTAGGCGGCACGGCTCCGGCTCCGGCTCCGGCTCCGGCTGTCCGTAAATCCGTTGGAGACTTCAAAGCCAATCGGGTAAGCCCGCGAACTGGGTGGAGGAGACCGATCATGCCAAATGGAGTCACCCCGGAGCTACTGAACTTCATCATCACGCTTTGTCAGCTCATGCTGATTGCGTTCGGAATACTCATCGCGGGTGCGGCCGTTGTCTACTCAACCATGTTCTGGAAGGGAAACTTCTCCGGCGCGAGCATTGCCCGGATATTGCAGCAAACCGATATTCCGAAACTGGCGACCATTATCCTTATAGTCCTGGCTGCTTCGCTGCTTGGCCTTCTTGGAGTCATCGCTGGCGAGGCGGTGATAGCCCTCCTCAGCGGAATCGCCGGTTATGTGCTCGGCAATCGTGCCGCGCCTAAAGAGTCCGCAGCTGACTGAGCTCTAATGCCCGCAATGCGTCCAAGACGGACAAGGGATTAAGCCCGGGCAATCAATCCGGATCGATATGGAGGCCGACGTTCGGCGAGATATTTCCGGCGTTCAATGGCCGCGCAGTTGTGTCCAGAAGAAGCGCGCTGTCTTGCTGAAGGCAGCTCGCGGTTGCCGGGTGCATGCCCTTTTTGTCGGAGAGTCCAGCGTGAAAATTGCCGTCAGCATTGGGTTCTTGGCGCTGCTCGCGGGAGCGACCGTCGGAGTTGCTCTTGCAGGGCCCGCTTACGCTTCAGTTGAAAGCCGGGTGCCGGTGGCTTCTGGCGTCACTCTTCGCGTCACCGAAAGCGGCGATGCAAATTCAAGGCCTCCAATCATATTCATTCCCGGCTGGAGCGCTGGCGCCGATATCTGGCAGGGCCAGATCGACCGTTTTGACGATGCCTATCGCGTCATCGCCTTCGACCCTCGTTCGCAAGGTGACTCAACCAAGGTAGCGAGCGGCAATACGCCGGAGCAGCGCGCGGCGGACCTCCACGCGCTATTGGCTGAGAGAAAGGTCAGCCGGCCGATACTCGTCGGCTGGTCGCAAGCTGTGCAGGATATTGCGGCTTATGTCTCGCTCTACGGCACGCGAGATATCGCCGGGATCGTCCTTGTCGATGCGACTATTTCCAACGGCGCTAAATCAATCGCTGCGCGTCCGGAGCAGGCTGCCTTCCAATTCAGACTACTGGCCAGCTACGCCACCGATCAGGAGGAATATCTGCGCGGTATGTTCGAAGCGATCATCAGCAAACCGCAACCGCCCGGCCTGGTTGATCGGGCGATCGCAACAGGCATGAAGACACCGCCGTCAATAGGGGTCGCCATGCTCGTGGCGGATATGTTTGGAATTGATCGAACGCCGGCCTTGGCAAATATCGATTGCCCGGTCCTCATCATCGCCTCCAGCAATTCGGAGGAGTTGGCCGAGCAGCGAGAAGAAGCGAAGCAGATTGCAAACGCACGTTTCGTCGAGATCGGAGACGCGGCGCACGCGGTGTTCCTCGATCAACCTGATCGCTTTGCCGCGGCACTCTCTGAATTTGCGGCATCGCTCGGAACGCATTCGCTCAAAAAATAGATGCTGTTTAACGGCCCATTCGCAATGGGTGGAAAGCGGTCATCGGAAACTCGCTACGATTGCGACGAGTTCAATTTTAGATTTACCTACTGATGCGGGGCGGGCTGGTCCTTGTTCATACCTTCATACTTCATATGCTCCACCATCATGGACATCATGTCCCTGCACTGGGCCATCTGCTCCATCATCTGCTGATGCTTCGCAGGGTCGGCCATCATTTGATGCATCTGGTCCATGCCATGAGCGGGTGCGCCCTGCGCTGACGGTGCCATTTGATGCTCGTGCTGCGCGGGCTGCGCCGCCTTCGCAGCCACTGCTGCCAAGGCTATCCCAAGCGCGAAACCGATGGTTCCTGAACTGAAGTTGCTGCTCATCTCTATCTCCTCAAGGTTGCCGTCAACGTCGGCTGGCCAATGCCGGTGGGCGGATTCGCAAATAAACTTAACCTATGTTATTTGCGCCGCCCGAGGGACGCCTGGCCGGGGGGCTGGGCGTCCCTCTAATTCTACTTTCCCTTATCGATGGGGCGGCACCGTACGGAACCGGAATGCATCCGATTTCGCGGCCGCGCCCGCGTCCGGATCGACGAGTTCGGCACGGAGAATCTTGCCGTGATGCTCGTCGACCGCGACATTTCCGATGCCGGGGCAATAATATTTTTGCTCAATGGATCCCGTATCCAGGTCTGACCACTCCTTGGTCTTCAGGCATCCGGTGAAGGTGCCGGGCGGGAAAGCGTCGTCCCTCGTCAGCTTCACTGTCACGCCGACACCGCTAACTTTGGCCTCGTCCTCGGCATGGCCCGCGTAAAATTCCTGATGATATTGGTCGCCCGCCTTGGGGTGGGCCAGCATGATGATGCCGGCCTTGGCGCCATCGACCCCGGCTTCCCATGAGCCGCCGCTCAAGGTGCAATTGCTCGGCCCGTCACAGTTTTCGCTATGTTCGCCCAGGTACCAGACATTGTCGGTATTATCCTGTGCAAACCAATCGTCCGTTCTCTCGACCAAATGTAGCGTGCCGTTGCATTCGGCATCCTCGTAAGCCAGGTCCCGCACGACCCGGGCCGTCACGCCGGCTGCGATCGCCCTGGTCTCATTGGTCACCGTCACCACGTCCACTTCGCAGCCGTCGGCTCCATCGGCCTTGTAGGTCTGCGTCGTGCCCGGCACCATCGGCAGCAACTTATTGTCGATGGTTAGCGGGTTGCTGAAATTGGCAGTGTTGAACGGGATTGAAACCACCCCGCCCGCTGCCGTCCCCGCCGGCAGCGCGATCGCGACCGACGCCGCGGTTGCAAGCCAAGCCCGATGGAAAGTGCTGTGATAGCCAATGTGCGTCATCTTCCTCCCCTTTCGTCAGGCAAGAGGAACAGGAGCCGCCGGGGCAATAAGGTCCGCGCCGGCGCTCAGCGAACGCCTCGAATATATTCGCGTAACGCCGGTGGTAACGGAGGAGGAAGGTTGCGGTTCCCCCTTTTGGGCTAAGCGCCCTAGTAACCCATCAGGGCCAATACCTCTTTCCTGCTCCGCTCATCTTCGCGGAAGCAGCCCATCATCCGGCTGGTAGTCATCATCACGCCAGGCGTGCCCACCCCGCGCGCGGTCATGCAGGCATGGCTCGCCTCGATCACCACTGCGACACCCTTGGGGTTCAGATTGTCCCAGATGCAGTCGGCGACCTCGGCGGTCAGCCGCTCCTGGACCTGCAACCGGCGCGAAAAAGCGTGCAACACCCGCGCCAATTTGCTGATTCCAACCACTTTATCGGCCGGCAAATAGGCGATCGACGCCTTGCCGATGATCGGCGCCATATGGTGCTCGCAATGCGACTGGAACGGAATGTCCTTCAGCAACACGATCTCGTCATAGCCGCCTACCTCATAAAAGATCCGCGAAAGATGATGCGCCGGGTCCTCGGCATAGCCCCGCGCATATTCGCGCCATGCCCTGGCGACCCGCTTAGGGGTATCGAGCAGCCCCTCGCGGTCTGGATCGTCGCCTGCCCAGCGGATCAAGGTTCGCACCGCCTCCGCCACGTCATCGGGGACCGCGACCTTGGGCGCCCCTTGGACCAGGTCGCCATCTTCAGGACTGCACGGCATGTTCAAGCTCCATGGCAATATCGGCCGCAACCGCCGCGACTTGCCCCCTGATATCAGGCACCGCGACAATCTCCCAAAACTTCCCTTTGGTCAGCGGTCCCAGGGCCCAGGCCTGCTCCGCACCCAACACGCGCGAGCCATTGTCGACTTTGAGCCCCATGCCAAGGCCGTCCGGCCGCGCCAGCCCGGCCTTGAACAGGTCTTGCAGAACCTTGTCCCCGCTGTCCGCGATGCTCCCCAAGGGCCCGGTGCAGTTAACTGTCAGCGCAAAGGACTGCGGCTCACCGCCGGAGGGCGCGGAAGCGCCCCGCCGTGCAATTTCGACCCACAGGGCACCCTCCTCCTCGCGCATCGAGACGATCCGTCCGGCGACAATCTCCAACCTATCCTCGCCGATCAACCGGGCGATCCGCGCGGCCACTTCCGGCGCGATGCGATGCCGGTGAACATCCCACCACGGCCGCGCATGGCGAATGAAGCGCCGCTGCTGGCCGTCATCGAGCGCCTGCCACAAGGCGTGGCTATGCGGCCGCAAGCTATCGACCGCTGCTCGCCAGCCAACTTTCGCGCCGCGCCGCCTGAGCCAGCGCCACAGGCCCAGCACCGATCCCTGCGGGACATCGTCCAGATCGACTGGAGCGGAATCGAATGCGGAGTGGCCCCTCGGCGCAAGTCCGCGCCGCGACAGCGCGACAATTCGCCCGCGATGCCCCGCCTCATCCAGGCTCAGCACCACATCGACCATGGTCAGGCCGGTCCCGATGATCAGCACATCCGCCCCGCTGGCGGCAACCCGCGCCACCGCCGCCCGGCCCCCGTCGCTCCACGGGTCGTTGATGAACAAATGCTCGGGGATCGAGCGCGCGAATCCGAGAGTTCCCGGCGGCTGGTTGCCCTGTGCAAGCACTAGCGCCCGTGCATCGACTTCCGACCCGTCATCCAGCCCTACCGACCAACCGTCGTTCAGTCGCTGGACTCCAACGGCCCTACGTTCCGCCGTCGCCACGAGCCCGCTAGAACGCGCGGCGTCGAGGGTGGAGCGCAAGTAGTCACCGAACCGCTTTCTGGGCACGAAGTCGCCCGGTCCATAGCCTTCCGCTTTCACCGCCTTGGCGAAGTCGTCCGGCCGATCCGCCCATGCAGCCATTTTCCCAGCGGGAACATTGAGCAGATGCGCTGCCTCGTCGGTCGAATAGGCTGTTCCGCGGCCCGCGCGGCCATTGCCTTCGATCAACAGAGATTTCACGCCCCGGCGTGCCAGCTCGGCGGCCAGCATCGTTCCCGAAAAGCCGCCGCCGACGATGACGACGTCGGCGGCAAAGCCGTCAGATTTCATAGTCGGGCCAGGCGTTGGGGTTGGCGGCGCCGGCCTTGCGGCTGATCATATGGTCGTGGAGGCTCATGATCGTCCGCCCCGCGGTCTGTGTAAACAGGGCTGGGACCGCGGCGTGGATGACGCAGGCCAGGCCGGCGCCGACCATCCGCGCGCCGATCACCACCGCACCCGCGCCATGCTCCGCCCAGCTCATCCCCAGAGACTGCGGGTGATCCCAGAAAAGCCGGCCCAGCATCTCGTCTGTCCCCTTGTTTGCAAATTCAATAACTTATGGTGGCCCCGGAGGGACTCGAACCCCCGACCTGCGGTTTAGGAAACCGTTGCTCTATCCTGCTGAGCTACGGAGCCATTCGCACTCCCATTAGGAAAGCGCGCCACTCGAATCAATCGACCACGGCCCCAGCGAGATGGAGCAGCGCGGATTGCAGCAATTACGTGGTCGCTAGTGGTGGCGGCGATAGTGGCCGTAGTCACCGCGGTTGCCGTAGCGACCTCCACGATAGCCGTAGCCGCCGGCATAACCCCGGTATCCCGGATAGCCGCCGTAATAGCCGTAGGTTGGGCGGTATCCATAATAGCCATAGCCGACCGGGGGATAAGGATAGGCCGGCACAGCATAGCCATAAGGCACGTACCCATATTGCTGATAACCATATGCGGGATATCCGTAGCCATATCCCGAGCGGTAGCCGCGGTATCCATAGCCGCCGCCGATCCCGTAGCCGATCACCGCGCCGATCAGCCCGCCCACGACCGCCCCGGCAACTGCATCATCGTGATCATCATGATGATGATGCTGATTGTAATAGTAGCCGTCGGCGCGCGCGGGGGACGTCATGGAAACAGCTATGGCCGCCAGACCTGCGAGAACAGCTTTGCGCATTCAGCGCTCCTCTCAACCGGATGAGCCGCGCCTAGAGGGTGCAAAGACGGCGGTCCATCCGCTGAACTACGTAGGTGAGCGGATATCTATTGGCCCGCGACCGGTCCGATTTCTCGACGATGCTGCAGGACGGGAATGCGAGCCCTTACGTCCGCGATGCGGCTGAGGTCGATCACGGCAAAGCCAAGCTTCGGCTCCCCGTCCATCTCCAGCAACACCTCGCCCCACGGGTCGACAACCATGGAGTGCCCGTAGGTTTCCCGCCCATCCTCGTGCCGGCCCGCCTGCGCGGCCGCAACCACGAACAGCTCGGATTCGATCGCCCGCGCCCGAAGCAGGACCTGCCAGTGCGCCTGTCCGGTGGGGACGGTAAATGCGGCTGGCAAGGTGATCATGTCGGCGCCAGCCTCGCTCAGCCGTTCGAACAGGGCCGGGAACCGAAGGTCGTAGCAGATGGTGAGGCCAAGTTTTCCGACTGGCGTGTCCGGCACCACGACCGCCTCCCGGCCGGACTGGTACAAGGCGGATTCGCGCCAGCTCTCGCCGGTCGGCAGGTCGACGTCGAACAAATGGATCTTGTCATAGCGCGCCCGCACCTCGCCTTGGTCGTCGATCACGAACCCACGATTGACCAGCTTTCCGCCTTCACCCTTGAGTGCCAACGAACCTAGATGGACCCAGATTCCCGCTTCTTTCGCAGCCACCCGAACCGCGGCCAGCACCTCATCTTCGGTTTCAATCTTGGCCTTGCCTAGTGCCCTGCCCCGATCGCGGTCGAGCATTCCGGACATTTCCGGGGTGAAGAGCATGGCCGCCCCTGCGGCGGCAGAATCGCGAATTGCGCCCACTAGGCGCTCGGCGTTCGCTGCAGGATCGATCCCGGTTTGCGACTGGTAAAGGGCGATGCGCACGCGACTCATGCGGCCAGCAATTCGTCCAGTTTGCCCTGATACTCAAGCGCCATCAGCTCATCGCAACCTCCGACGTGGCGACCGTTGATGAAGATCTGCGGCACGGTCATCCGGCCATTTGATCGCTCCAGCATTTCCGACTTCTTGGCCCCGCCAAGGTCAATCGAATATTCCTCGAAAGGCACCTTCTTCATTTCGAGAAGCTTTTTGGCGCGATAGCAAAAGCCGCAAGCCATCTTGGTGTAAATCTCGACCTTGGCCAACTCGGCCCTCCTTCGCGAATCGAATTTCTCCAAGGGTTAACGCATCAGCTGCGCCGGGCGAACCACCCTGGCCCAGCAAATCAGTTCGACCCGGCTTGCCCCGGCACGCCGCAACACTTTGGCGCAGGCTTCGGCAGTGCTGCCGCTGGTCAGCACATCGTCGACAAGGATGACGGTTCTTCCCCTGACACGATCGGCGTCGGCAAGTTTGAAGGCGCCCGAGACGACCTTGCGACGCTGGGCATGATTCATGCCTTTCAGCGGCTGCGTCCGCTTTACACGCCGCAGCAACTCGCTGTGCATAGGCAGGCCCCATGTCCTGCTCAATTCGCGCGCCATCAGGCCGGATTGGTTGAATCCGCGACTCCACAGTCGCCATCTGTGCAGCGGCACGGGGATGATGACCGAACTACTTTCCCATTCGCCCTTCAACGGTGCCATGTAACGGGCCATCGTCCGGGCTAGCGCCACCTTCCCCCCATATTTAAGGCGTAGCGCCACCGATCGAGGTAGATCGTCATAGGCAACCGCTGCGCGCATCCGATCCAGCTTGGGCGGATCGGCAAGGCAGCGGCCACAGGTGTCGGCTTCCGTACCGGCCAGCGGCAAGCCGCACTGTCGGCAGCCGGAATTGCCGAGCCACTCCATCTTGCCCCAACAGGCAGGACAGAAAGCTCCGACTTCGTCGATGATCTCCGCGCAACCGGCGCAGCGCGCCGGTAAAGCGAAATCGAGAATTAGCTTGGCCAGATTGCGGATCGGACGGGTAAGGTCGCCTGTCATCCCCCCCTTGTCGCCTGCGTCCGCGGGCCGCACAAGCGCCGCCGTGACCCGAGACTTGTTCGACCGTAATCTCCGTGTGCTGCGGCGCGACCGTGCCGCCAGATTTGGCGCGGATTCATTCCTGTACGATCGCGCATTTGAAGATTGCCTTGATCGGCTGCGCGATATTTCGCGGCCATTCGCACGAGCGCTACTGCTTGGGTGCCCGTCCGTGGACTGGCCGAAACGGCTACGTGCGATTTCCACGCAGGTTGACGTCATCGACCCAGGCGCGTCGTTCGCAACGCGGGCCGGTGGATCGCAGGCCGAAGAAGATCGCCACGATTTCGGCGAGCGGCAATATGACCTCTGCGTCGCGATCGGCACATTGGACACGGTCAACGACGTGCAGCGGGCCCTGCAATTGATCTGCCGCTCGCTCCGTTCCGATGCCCCGCTGATTGGCGCGATTGTTGGCGGCAACAGCCTGCCGGCCTTGCGCGCCAGCCTTATCGAAGCGGGCCGCTCAGCGGGTAGGGTCGTGGGACGCACGCATCCGCGGATCGAACCGGCAGCGCTGGGGCAGCTGCTCAATGCCGCCGACTTCGCCATGCCGGTGATTGATGTCGACCGGGTCCGGCTTCGTTACGAGAACCTCGGCAGTCTCGTCAGCGACCTTCGTTCGATGGCCGCCACCTGCATCTTGTCCGAGCGGCCGCCGGCCTTTTCAAAGGCTGAAGCCCTCGAAGCCCGAATGGCGTTTTCAGCGCTTGGGAATGAGGGTCGCACCGAGGAAATTGTGGAAATTCTGCATTTCCTTGCCTGGGCGAAATAATCGCGGAAAGCGGCCAGTTAACCTCGTTCCGCCAATCAAATCTTAATCGTTTCGGCGCTAAACCCGCCTCGTGGACCAAGACCAGAGGAGGGTAGCGTGCTCGCTGTCCGGACGATAGGTCGCAAGCTTCGCTCGGACAAGCGGGGCGTGACCGTTATAGAATATGGCTTGATCGTCGCCCTGATTGCGATTGCGATCATGGGCGCGCTCCGCTCTTTGGGCGGGGGAGCCGGTGGGATGTGGTCGAAGCTTGACCAGAAAGTTTCCGAAGCTTCGAACTAACTCTGCCGATTGCCGTAGACGACCAGCTTGACCTTCTGACCGGGGGTCAGCCGGCTGCTGGCGGCCAAGCCGTTAAGTGTCAGGAATCGATCCAGCTGAAAGTCCTTGTAAGCCATTCGTCCGGCAAGCGACTGGATTGTATCGCCCCTCCCCACTGTTACCACATCGATGATTCTCGGCCGAATAGCCAAAGCTTCGGCGGTGCTTATCCTTCGAAGCGAGTCGAACATTTGGGCGAACGGCGCCAGGCCCTGTCCTGCTTTGGTCAGGGTGACAAAGTGATAGATGGTGTTCGGGTCCCACTGATATGCGAAGACCCCAACATCGACTCCGCCTGAAGAGGTGTTGGCCCGCCCGACCACGTAGGATGCAGGGATTCCGTTGATTGTCGTCCGCTGCATCGGACCCATCGCAAGCTGCACGCGCCCGCCGGTGAGCTGCTGCAAGACCTGCGCGACATATGCGTCCATCCCGCCCGAGAAACGGCCGCCGGAGAATTGGGCCTGGCCGCCGGAGCCTTGAATCGTAACGGCGCGCGTCCCGTTCTGCATCAGATAGCCGGTGGGTACGTAAAACTGCAGTCTAAGGTCTGGATGAGTAAAGCTTCTGCCATCGATGACGCCCTGTGCAGGGTCGTCATCGACCATCACGCCATCCAGCTGCGCCAGGAACAGATCGCGATTGCGAATACCATTCCCGGCCCGACCGGTCTGACGCGCGATCTGCGCCGCCTGGGCCATACGATTCTCGCTCAAGGGATGGGTGCTTGCCCATTCCGGGGTCGAGCGGTTCTTGTCCCCCTGGATACGCGCCTCAAGGGCCGATGTGCTGGTCAGCTGGGCAAGCATCCCAGCACTGCCGTTTGGATCATATCCGGCCGCCGTCATGTATCGGATACCGAGTACGTCCGCCTGATATTCCTGATCGCGGGTGAAGCTCAGCAGCCGCAGCTTGGAAAATTGCTGCGCACTCTGAGAAATGAGCCCGCCAAAGGCATTGTTGCCCACCACCGCGCCAAGGATTTGCCCCAATACTCCGAGGATCGCAGTATTGTTTGCCGCCGAGCGTCGAGCCTGGGCATGATTGGCGGCGACGTGTCCGGTTTCATGGCCGACGACGAACGCCAGTTCGGACTCGTCGTTCATGATCCCCATCAACTGACGGGTGATGTAGACATAGCCGCCAGGCACGGCAAAAGCGTTCTCGACCGCACTATTCAGCGTTGTGAAGTGATAGACCTGGCCGGCATTTGCAGTGCCGGAATATGCCGCGATGCGACGTCCGACGCCTTCCACATAAGCGGCACGCGGGCCCGTCTCGGCACCGCCGAATTCCGCAAGTACCTCGCTATGCTGCTGGGCAGCTTCCTGGACGTCCCGCGGATTGAGGTAGCGGGGCTGCTGGACTTGCGCAGCAGCGGGCACGACGAACACCGCAGCCGCGGCGAGCAGGGAAAAAGGCGTACGCATCAATAACTCCATCGCCGACAGCGGATTTCCCGCGAATGAACGGAAATTCGGCAACGATGGTTCCGTGCGTGTTAGCCGATAGCTAGGAACTTGGCTCGGCGCTGATCGAGAATCTGGGCGCGATCCAATTTGGCCAGGCCATCCAATTCCTCGAGGATCGCCGCTTTCAGATTTCCAATCGCCTCTGCCGGCGCCCGGTGCGCTCCGCCCATTGGCTCGGGTACGATGCGATCCACCACTCCAAGCGCCTGCAAATCACCGGCAGTGACCCGCATCGCCTCGGCCGCATCGGCTGCCTTGTCCGCGGTCCTCCACAGGATCGAAGCACAGCCCTCTGGGGAAATGACCGAATAAACGGCGTGCTCGAACATCAGGACCCGGTTCGCCGCGGCGATCGCTACGGCTCCGCCCGATCCGCCCTCGCCCACGACTGCGGCGATCATCGGTACGCCCATGGCCAGGCATTGCTCGGTCGATCGGGCAATTGCCTCGGCCTGGCCGCGCTCTTCCGCCTGGACCCCCGGAAAGGCGCCCGACGTGTCGACCAGGCTGACGACGGGAAGGCCGAACCGGTCGGCCAGCTGCATCAGACGGATCGCTTTGCGGTACCCCTCCGGCTTGGCCATTCCGAAATTATGCTTGAGGCGGCTGGCGGTATCGTCGCCCTTTTCATGGCCGATCAGCATCACTCGCCGGCCCTCGATCCGCGCCAGTCCGCCGATAATCGCGGGATCGTCGGCGAAGGCTCGATCGCCGGCCAACGGCATGAAATCGTCTGTCAGCCCAGCGACATAATGTTTGAAGTGCGGACGTTCGGGGTGGCGGGCGACCTGGGTCTTTTGCCACGGCGACAGCTTGGCATAGGTCTCGCGCAGCAGTTTGTCGGACTTGGCCTCTAACCGCGCAACCTCGGGCTCGATGTCGATGTCACCGGCGGTGGCGGTGTCGCGCAACTCATTGATCCGCTGGTCGAGCGCAGCGATCGGCTTTTCAAATTCAAGATAGGTCAGCATTGGCGGCGCGGGGTAAGCGGCGGCGGCTCATCCGTCAACGCCAACGCCCTGGCCAATCCCGGTTGCCAGCGGATGGCGCGCATTCACCAGCTCTACCAGGCGCGCGGCATCGACATGGGTATAGATTTGGGTCGTTGCGATGTCCGCGTGACCGAGGAGGGACTGGAGCACGCGCAGGTCCGCGCCGCCGGCCAGCAGGTGAGTGGCAAAAGCATGACGGAGCACGTGCGGGCTGACACGATCCGGGGCGATCCCCGCCAGCGCCGCCATGGCACGGACGACCTGGAATAATCGGACCCTGCTCAAATGGGCCTTGCCGCTGGGGAACAGCCATGGACTGCCGTCGGGGACATGCGGCAGCCAGTTCTGCACCGCTTCGGCGGCGCGCGACGAAACGGGCACCAATCGCTCCTTATCCCCTTTGCCGCGAAGCATCAGGAATGGTTGGTTCGGCCGAACAGCGCGTCGCGGTAGGGAAACCAGCTCTGTCGCTCGAAGGCCGGAGCCGTACAGCAGTTCGAGCAAGGCCAGATTGCGAAGCGCCAGCGGCTCACCGCTCGCTGCGCGCTCTCCCATTGCCGCAAACATCGCCTCGACCTCGCCCGTATCGAGTATCCTGGGCAGTGGCCGCCGCAGGCTTGGGCGCGGCAATGCAGACGACGGATCGTCCGGGCGCAGTCCCTCATCGAGGAGGAAACCGTAAAAGCGGCGAAGTGCGGCGGAGCGCCGCGCAACGGTGGACGGCGCCAGATCGGCCCAGGCTTCGCCCAGCTGCGTCAATTCGCCGGTCCCGGCCTTTTCCAGTGAACCGATGGCCTCGACCGTGGACTCCAGATCCCGGCGGTAGGCGAGCAATGTATTGCGCGAGGCTCCAACCTCTGCCGCAAGCATGTCGCAGAAGCGATCGACCAGCGCCCGGTCGTCAGGTGTCACGTCCGCGCCAGCGCCTCAGCAGCGATCATTCTCGCCAGATAGTCCTGGCCGGTGCGCCGCAGGGCATTGACCGAATGATAAAGATATACCGCCTCGACCGTATCAAATTCGCGGCCCTGCAACGCGCTGGCCGACAGCAGCATGGCAGTGCCAGCCTGCCGGCGCTGCATGGCTCCGTCGATCATTCGCGACCATCCGGTTTGGGCGCCAAGGCCGAGCTTATATTTTGCGTTGAGCCTCCCGGCGGTCCGGGCATCGATCCTGCCTAGCCCCGCCAGGCCCGCGATCAGCAATGCCGTTCGATGCTTGTCCTCGCTTTGGTCGCGATCGGCAAATTCCTCGATCCGGGCAGCACCAATCCCGAGCGGGCGTGCATCTGGCGCGCCCAGCGCCAACATCGCCCATACCTTATCGGCCGGCTCGTCATCCATATCGCCAATCGTCCGCGCCCAGCGTGCGGCCTCGCGGTCAAATCCCCCGGCAAGCAGGGAAGCGACGAGGTCAGGCGCATCCGACTGAAGCTCGGCATCAGGCACCACGCGCCTAGCGGGCCGCGCCAGCAACACCTGGGCCGCTACTCGATCAAGCGGCGATTGGGCATTGCCCCAAATGACCCTCATCGCCGCAAGTCGCGCATCCAGGTCCTTGCCGATGAAGGCTAGCCTCAACTGCCAGGCGTCGGTTCCGCCCAACTCGTCGGGATCGGCGGAATCATAATAGGTCGAATAAAGATCCGTCAGCGACTGGCTCGAAAAAACACCGAGCGCCGCCGCGATCCGCGCCGCGGGCAACCGCTGGGCCGCCGAGAACATCGGCGCCCGGGCAAGCCACGCCTGGGTCTGAAGGCTCGACGCATTGATCAGCCGTTCCGGCGGCATCATGCCAGTCGCGGTAGATAGTCCATAGCGCCAGCTGTTGAGCCGATCGACCGGCTCCCACTCGATTGTCACCGCGCGCGACGTTTCGGCTCCGGCGCCGACGACCTTGTCGGCCAGGGAGAGGTCGATCCCGCCGACCCGGCCCCGGCGGCGCGCCGCCTCGATATCCGCTGCGGCCTGCTCGCCGTCGCCCGAAAGAGAGGCACAGATTGCCGCCACCACACCGGATACCCGGGGCTCCAGCTTTCCTAGCCTCTCTTCAAGGGGGCACATCGCCGATGGATCGCCGCTCGCCAATGCTGATTGAAGCGCGACCTGGCTCATCTTGGGGGTGAATCGATCGGTGTCGACACTCGCGATCAGCAACCGCGCGGCATCGGCCTCGCCCATTCGAAGCAGCAACCAGGCCCGTTCCGCTGCCCAATCCGCTGAATTGACGTCCGATGGGCCCGGCGTCTTTGCAAGCAGGACGTTGCGGAGGCCGATCTGCGCCCAGCGCGAAGCGAATGGAGTATCCATCCGCCGCATCAAAATCTCTAGCGCCCTGCCGCTCGCGGCGCCCCATGGCCTGATGCCGATTCCAACGGTTTCCGGGTCGAGCGTGCCTGCAAACCGTGGATCACGCCTCGAGAAATTGGGATATTCGACCTGACGCACGGGAGCCGCGGCTTGCGATTCCTCTCCGATCAGCGAATCGACCATTTCAACGATCGAGTCTTCGATCGACGGACGCCGGGATGCGGTCGAAGCGGCCGGTTGGCTTTCGTTCGTCGCCGGTTCCGGCGCCGGCGTCGCGGGGTCGCCGAAGCCAGGCGGCAAAATGGATTCCGGTCGATCCTGTGCGATCGCCGGGATGGCGATGGCAGCGACAAGCGCCGCCCCGCCGATCAAAAGTTGCTTAGTTTGCAGCGGCATTGCTTGAAACGTCGGCTTCCATCGTCTGTACCGGGACCTCTTCCGCACTCCGCGACAGCAGGAACATTCCGCCGACCAGCAGAAGCACAACGACAATCAGGAAAATCAGGCCTCGAGGCATGGTAACTCCGCTTCGGGTGGCATTAGGAGAAAGGCTTTTGCCCGACCTTGAGCCTCTATGTATAGCCCCGAACCGTGCAAAAGCTGACAGACCTACTTGATCGCCCCATTGTCCTCGTTGGGCTGATGGGCGCGGGAAAATCGACGGTTGGCCGCCGGCTTGCCAAGCGCCTTGGCCTACCGTTCGTCGACAGTGACGTCGAAATCGAGGAAGCGTCGGGGGCCACTACCGCGGATCTGTTCGAACGCTATGGCGAGCATGACTTTCGCGACGGCGAGCGACGGCTGGTCGCCCGGCTGGTCGAAGGAGACATTAGGGTCATCGCGACCGGAGGCGGCGCGTTCATCGATCCCCGCACCCGGCAGCTCCTCAACGAGCGCGCAATAACCATCTGGCTCGACGCACCGATTGAGGTGTTGGCGGAGCGCACGGCCCGGCGCGACAACCGGCCATTGCTGAAAAAGGGCAATCGGGCCGAGATCCTCGCCCGCCTCGCAGAGGAGCGCCACCACAGCTATTCCGAAGCGCAAATTCACGTCCGAAGCAGCAGTGGCGCCCACAGCGACGTTGTCGATGCAATTATCGCTGCAATTCGCGAGCATATCGGCGAATGACCGTTATCCGGGTCGACCTTCCCCAACGCAGTTATGAGGTGTTGATTGGTGCTGTCGAGGCCAGCATTGACCGGATTCAAGATCTCGCTCGCGGCACCGCACCGATCCTCGTCAGCGAACCGAGGGTGTTTGCCTTGCATGGAACGGCCATCGCCGACGCACTCGGCGCCGACCCAATTCTCGTGCCGGAGGGAGAATCAGCCAAGGATTGGACTAACCTTTACCAGCTGCTCGCCGGGCTCGCCGAGCGAAACGCATCCCGCGACACGCCAATCGTTGCGCTTGGTGGCGGAAGCGTCGGCGACCTCGCGGGGTTGGCGGCGGCGTTGTTCAAGCGCGGCTGCCCGATCGTCCATCTGCCAACGACGCTGCTCGCACAGGCTGATAGCGCGATCGGTGGCAAGACCGCGATTGACGCATTTGGCGAAAAGAATCTCATCGGCACGTTTCACCAGCCTGCGCTGGTCGTTGCTGACCCCGCTTTCCTCGATACATTGGATCCCACGCAACTTCGCTCAGGCTATGCCGAAGTCGTCAAATATGGCCTGATCGACGATCCCGCCTTCTTCGCATGGTGCGAGGCAAACGGCCGGGGCGTCCTCGCCGGACATCGGGATCTTCGCCATCAGGCGATTACCAGCGCTGTCCGGGCCAAGGCTCGGATCGTTGTGGAAGATTTCGAAGACCGCCGCGGCAGGCGGGCATTGCTCAATCTTGGCCATAGCTTCGGCCATGCAATCGAGGCCGAGCGAGGAATCGGTGCCATGCTTCACGGAGAGGCAGTTGCCCTGGGCATCGTCCTCGCCTTCCGCTTGTCGTCAGAGCTTGGAATTTGCCCGGCAACCGATACGGAACGGGTCGCCAGCCACTTCTCCGCCTGCGGCTTGCCAACACGCCTCGCAGACATCGGCCTGAGCAAGCGCGGAATGGAACTCACTCGCTGGATTGGCCGCGACAAGAAGAATAGTGCGGGCCGCTGCGCCTTGGTTCTCACCCGCGGGATCGGGCGCGCGTTCCTTGAGCAGGCCGTCGACACACAGCGCCTTGCGGCATTTCTCGATAGCGCTTCCTAAGCTTCAACGTCCGGGAGCGCCCGGTCAGGAGAGAAGGATCGTTCAAGCCCTGCTCGCAAGTCTCCCGTGGCGCTTTGACGTTCAAGTCGCTCGCAATCGCGCAGCCGATACTCCCGGTCGACCCGCTCGACCTCGTCCTGCGCCATTCCGACCGCCTTCAGCGCCGCCCGGCCCATGGTCACGGCACTTTCGAACAACTCGCGCTGCGCGAAATTCAGGTCGAGCCCGTCAAATGACATGAGGTGCACTCGGTCATAGGCACGCAGCATCACCGCTGCCTGCGGGAACGCCTCCAGCACTCGCGCAACCGCCTCGCGCGTCAGGCCTCCGTCCTTATTGTCGTTACAAAAGAGGATGGCCTTCGCGGTCTCTGCGCCCGCGATGCGCAGCAAATCGAGCCGCATCCCGTCACCATAATAGACCTTCGTGCCAAAGCTTCCGGCGGTCTCGATCATCTCCGGTTCTTTGTCGATCAGAGTCACGCCGACGCCTTTGGCCATCAGCATTTGCGCCGCGGTCTGCCCGAAGCGGCCATAACCGACCACGATGACACTGGTTTCTGGCGACAATTCCGGTCCTTCCAGGCCTTCACCGCCCCGCTCCTCTCGCCGTTCCAGCCAGTCGATGAAGCGCATCAGGAATGGCGTCGTCGCCATCGACAGCGTCACCACGGCCCCAAATAACGAGGCGGCTTCAGGAAGGATCAGCTGTGCGCTTGCCGCCTGGGCGAACAGAACAAATCCAAATTCGCCCGCCTGGCTGAGAAGCAGCCCAAGCCTGAAGCTCCGCGGCCAGCTATTTCCGAAAGTGCGCGCCAATCCGGCAATGATCAGCCCCTTGATGACGATCACCGCCAGCGCCATCCCGACCACCAGCAGGGGCCTCGCGGCGATTGTCGCAAGGTCGAGCAGCATTCCGACCGCCAGGAAGAACAGGCCGAGCAAGATCGATCGGAACGGCTCGACATCGCTTTCCAGCTCGTGGCGATAGGGCGATTCGGCCAGCATCACGCCGGCGATGAATGCGCCGAGGGCAACCGACAGGCCGAGCATATGCATCAGCGCCGACGCGGCGATGACCGTGAACAGACCGGCGACTACGAACAACTCCCGCTCGCCAAGCCGGCCGATCAGCCGAAACATCGGATTGAGCACCAGCCGTCCGACTGCCACCAGCGTGAAAATCGCCCCCAATGTATACAGCGCGAGCGTCCAGCCGCTCGGGTCGCTTGGATCGCGCGGCACCCGGGACATTGCCGATACGATGGTGATCAGCGGGACAATCGACAGGTCCTGGAACAGAAGGATTGAAAAGGCCCGCTCGCCCTGCGGCGTGTTTAGCTCATTGTCCGATCGCAGCATCGGCAACACCTGGGCGGTCGACGAAAGCGCCAGTGGCAGGCCCAACGCCAGGGCGGCGGCCGGCGTGACCGACAAAGCCAGATGGATGAACAGGCTGAGTGCCAGTCCGCACAGCACGACCTGGACCAGGCCCAGCCCGAATATATCCTTGCGCAGGCGCCACAATCGACTGGGTTGCAGTTCCAGGCCGACGATGAACAACAGCAGCGCGATACCGATTTCGGATATGCTCGCCATCTGCTCTGGATCGGCGATGAGCCCGAGCACCTGCGGCCCGATCAATATTCCGCCGACGATATAGCCCAGGGTCGCGCCTAGCCCGAGCTTGCGGAACAGCATGACGAAAACCAGCGCGGTGCCGAGCATGATCGCCCCGCCTTCAAGCATCGTACTGGTCGTTTGCAGTGCCTGGACCTCCGCGCTCATCGCTCCTCCTCGATTGCCGCGAGTAGCGCCCGGAACGGCAGAAGAATCGCTCCGTGCCGTCCCTTGCGGGACAGAGCGGGCGCCAGCGCCTCGAGGCCGGGCCATGCGGTCGGAAGGTCGCCCTTGCCTGCGAGCCAGGCCTCGAGCTCGGCTAGTCCCAACGCAATCTCCTCCGCGCTCCGGCCCATTGCGTGGCCGCCCATCAATGCCGCCGACGCTTGTCCATAAGCGCAGGCCTCTACCGCCTGACGCAGCCTCTTCACCCGGTCCGCCCAATCGAGCTCAACCGCGACCCGCATCCGGCTGCCGCAAGTCGGAGAGCGTCGCTCGGACGCTACTTCCAGTTCTTCGAACGGTACAAGGTAGGGAATCGCCGCCGCCAGGCGCAGAATTTCACGAGTATAGGGCGGCGCATTCATTCCCTGCGCCATGTGGTGCCGGAGGCGCTGTCCTCCAACAGCACGCCTTCGGCCTTCAGCTCATCACGGATCCGGTCGGCTTCGGCGAAATCGCGCCGCGCCTTTGCGGCGGTCCGCGCCGCAATTCGCTCTTCGATATCGCCGGCGTCGCCCTTGCCCTGGAACCATTCCTCCGTGCTCATCGACAGCAAGCCAAGCAGCTGCGCGGATGCCTTGAGCGAACCCGGATCTTCAATCGCCACCAGCCTGGACAAGGCCAAAGGCGTGTTGAGATCGTCGGCCAACGCTTCGGCCACGCCACGATCGACCTCGCCCGAGCTAGCATCGCCTGCTGCGCGATAGAGCCGGTCGAGTGTCGTCTTGGATTGCGCAATCAAGCCTTCGGTCCAGGGCAGCGGCTGCCTGTAATGCGCTGACAGCAACGCTAGCCTCAGCACTTCGCCGCGATGGCCGTCATGCAATAGCTGATCGACCGTGATCACATTGCCGAGCGACTTGGACATCTTCTCCGCGCCCATGTCGACGAAGCCGTTGTGCACCCAATATCGCGCCAGCGGCTTGCCATCATGGGCGCAACGGCTCTGCGCTATCTCATTCTCATGGTGAGGAAAGATGAGGTCGAGCCCCCCTCCGTGGATATCGATGGTCTCGCCGAGGTGAGAGCGGATCATGGCCGAGCACTCGATATGCCAGCCCGGCCGCCCGCATCCCCACGGGCTGTCCCAGCCGATCACTCCATCGCCACTCGGCTTCCACATCACAAAGTCGGCCGGATCTCGCTTGTAGGGGGCCACCTCGACCCGTGCCCCCGCCAGCATCGCCTCGCGGTCACGCCGCGACAGGGCGCCATAGTCGGGATCGCTCGGGACATGGAACAGCACATGACCTTCCGCCTCATAGGCATGGCCCTTGGCGATCAGTTCCTCGATCATCGCCACCATCGGCCCGATTTCCTGGGTCGCGTGCGGCGCGATGGTCGGCGGCACGACGCCCAGCGCACCCATGTCCTCTAGGTAGAAGCGCTCATACCTCTCGGTGATAACTGAGGTGTCGACGCCTTCGTCGCTCGCCGAGGCAATGATCTTGTCGTCAACGTCGGTGACGTTGCGCGCATAGATCACCTCGGCGTCCGGATACTCATGCTCCAATACTCGTCGCAGCAAGTCGAACACCACCGCAGGCCGAGCATTGCCGATATGGGCGCGGCCGTAGACGGTTGGTCCGCACACATACATGGTGATGCGCTTCGGATCCTGCGGCTCGAACTCGCGCTTTGCCCGCGCCAGTGTGTCATGCAGGCGGATCACAGCTCTACTCCCGGGTGCCGCCGCGTCTCGACCCAGTCGACCACCGCGCGGCCGGTCGCGTTCAATAGCGGATAGGTGCGCGAACTGGTCATCCACTCGGGGCGGTCGGCATCGCCGCCATAAATCATGTCGGTCGCAAGGTTGGCGAGCAGGAAGAACAGGGTCGCCCCGATCATCCCCTTGAGCATCCCGAAACCGCCACCGAGCAGCCGATCGACAGGACCCAGTACCGATTTTCGGGCCCTTCCCCCGATCGCCCGGGCAAAAAGCTTCACGGCGATATAGGCCGGCAGGAACAGCAGCGCGAAGGCAACCGCACTGGCCCCGGCCTCGGTTCCCACCGTCTCGACCAACCGCTCCTGGAGCGGCGTATGGAACAGCTTTAGCGCGGCAATTCCCGCCACCCAGGCGAGCAGTGCCAGCACCTCATGGGTAAAGCCCCTGACGAAACCGATTAGGGCGGCTCCGCCCAGCAACAGGATGACGAAGATATCGAGCGCAGTCATATCGGTTCCGGCTAGCGTCCCGCGCGGCCCTCCGCCAGCCCCCTATCGGCCGAGAATCTGATCGACCAGCTCGCGAAGCCGGTCGAAGCGGGTCAGAGCAATGCCGCTGGGGCCTTCGGTTCCCTTTGGCACCCACGCCCGGTCAAAGCCCAGCTTCGCCGCTTCCTTCAGGCGCAAGCCGGCATGAGCTACGGGCCGGACTTCGCCCGATAGAGCGACTTCCCCCATGACCACCGCATCCTGCGGCACCGGCCGCTCGCTCATCGCCGAGACCAGCGCCGCCGCCACCGCAAGGTCAGCCGCCGGATCGCTCAGCCGATAGCCGCCTGCGATGTTGAGATATACCTCGGTAGTGGCAAAGCTAATCCCGCAACGCGCCTCCAGAACGGCAAGGATCATCGCCAACCGGCCGCTGTCCCAGCCCACCGCCGCCCGGCGCGGCGTCGCCCCGCTTGCCAGCCTGACCGTTAGGGCCTGTATCTCGACCAGTACCGGACGCGTCCCTTCCAGCGCCGGAAATACGCTGGTCCCGCTAACCGCCTCGCCGCGCTGCGTCAGGAACAGCGCCGACGGGTTGGGGACCTGCTTCAGTCCACCGCCCTCCATCGCGAATACGCCGATCTCATCGGTCCCGCCAAAGCGGTTCTTGGCGGCGCGCAGGATCCGATATTGGTGGCTGCGCTCGCCTTCGAAGCCGAGCACCGTGTCGACCATATGCTCGAGCACTCGCGGACCCGCGATGGTTCCGTCCTTGGTGACATGACCGACCAGCACCACCGCCGTGCCCCGCTCCTTGGCGAAGCGCACCAGCTCCTGGGCCGATGCGCGCACCTGGCTGACCGTCCCGGGCGCCCCTTCGATCAAGTCGCTGTGCATGGTCTGGATCGAATCGATGACCAGCAATGCCGGTGACTCGCCGGTAGTGACGGTCGTCAATATGTCGCGCACCGAAGTTGCCGCCGCCAGCTGGACCGGCGCCCCTCCAAGCCCCAGCCGGATCGCGCGAAGTCGCACCTGGTCGACCGCTTCCTCGCCCGAAACATAGACCACCCTGCGCTCTGCAGCAGCGAGCTCCGCAGCTATTTGCAGCAACAGCGTCGACTTACCGATGCCCGGATCGCCGCCCAGCAGCATCGCCGATCCGGGCACGATTCCGCCGCCTATCGCGCGGTCGAACTCCGCAATTCCCGTCCGCATCCGGTCGGGCAACGCCACAACAGCGTCCAGCCCGACCAGATCAACCGCCCGCCCGCCGGAGCGTAGATCATGCTTGGCCGAAAATACCGTCGGCGCACTCGCTTCCTGGACCAGCGTGTTCCATTCCGCGCAGTCGGGGCATTGCCCCTGCCATCGATGCTGTTCCGAACCGCACGCCTGGCAGACATATCGACTTTTGAGCTTGGCCATGAAGCTGTTGCTAGCGGCCCGCCGCTCGGTTGCCTAGCGCGCTTGCCATCGCTACCGCGCGCCGATGTCCTTGATCCCCGAACCGCTACGGATTCCCGATTTTCGAGCCTTCTGGTTGGCGCGGTTGACCACGACGATCGGTCAGATGGCGATGGTGATCGTGATTGGCTGGCAGGTCTACGATATTGCCCGCTCCACCATGGAAATTCGCGAAGCCGCATTTCAGCTGGGGCTGATCGGGCTGGTCCAGTTCGTCCCATTGTTTGTCCTGACGCCGGTAAGCGGCTGGGTTGCCGACCGGCTCGACCGGCGTCATGTCGCCCGGGCGGTTATCCTCCTCGAACTTGTCTGCGCCCTTATCCTGTTCGGCGCGACTTGGGGCGGGTTCATCAGCCTGCCTATCCTGTTCGGTGTGGCCGCGCTGCTCGGCGTCGCCCGCGCCTTTGCCGGCCCCGCGCTTGGCGCCATGGCGCCCAATCTGGTGCCGCGCGAAATATTGCCCAACGCCATCGCGCTCAGCTCGACGGCCTGGCAGGCTGGGGCGATCCTCGGCCCTGCGCTCGGCGGCATACTTTACGACGTCTTACCCCACCTGCCTTATGCCTTGAGCGCATTCCTGTTCGCATTCTCCGCCCTGTGTTTGTTCACGATACGGCCGATCCCCCGATCGGCCCTGAAGCCCGGTACCCCCTGGCAGCAAATGGTCGACGGCCTGGCCTATGTCCGCCGCAATCGCCTCGTTCTCGGCGCAATCACCCTCGATCTGTTCGCTGTGCTGCTTGGCGGCGTCACGGCAATGCTTCCGCTCTATGCGCGCGACATCCTGCAGGTCGGCGCGGACGGCCTTGGTCCGCTCCGGGCGGCGCCGGCCGCAGGCGCGACGCTAACAGCCATCTTCTTCTCTGTGAGACCGCTTCGCACCGATGTGGGCGTCAAGATGCTAACCGCGGTCGTGGTGTTCGGGGCGGCTACCGCCGTATTTGGCCTCTCCAAATCCTATTTCCTGTCGCTGGCGATGCTCGCCCTGCTCGGCGGCGCCGACATGTTCTCGGTCTATATTCGCCAGTCGCTCATTCAGCTGCACACGCCCGACGAAATGCGCGGCCGGGTCGCAGCTGCCTCCACGCTGGCAATTTCCGCGTCGAACGAGCTTGGGGAAACCCGCAGCGGGTTCACGGCTGCATTGCTCGGACCCGTGGCCGCCACAGTCGCTGGGGGCGTGGCCGCAATCTGCGTGACCTTGCTTTGGGCCTTGTGGTTCCCGGAGCTGCGTCGCGCCCGCAGCTTCGCATTGACAGATCCGCCCCCTGAGGAAGCGACCGTGATATCCGGAGGCGCCTGACCGCTTGCAACCGGCTTCGGCCCGCCCGATGGTGCTACAGCTGAAAAGGAGACGATAGCATGAAGGCCGCCAACGTCCTCGAAACCATCGGCAACACGCCCCACATCCGCATCAACCGCCTGTTCGACGGAAAGGCGGAAGTCTGGATCAAGTCGGAACGATCCAATCCGGCAGCGTCGATCAAGGATCGAATTGCATTGTCGATGGTCGACGATGCCGAGCGGTCGGGAAAGCTCAAGCCCGGAGGGGTGATCGTCGAGCCCACAAGCGGCAACACCGGCATCGGTCTCGCCATGGTCGCCGCAGTCAAGGGTTATCGCTTGATCCTGGTCATGCCTGACAGCATGTCGATCGAGCGGCGCAGGCTGATGCTCGCATTCGGCGCGGAATTCGATCTCACACCGCGTGAAAAGGGAATGAAGGGTGCGATCGCCCGGGCACAGGAAATCGTCGATGAAACACCCGGCGCCTGGATGCCACAACAGTTCGATAATCCCGCCAATGTCGACGTCCATGTTCGGACCACGGCCCAGGAAATATTGAGCGACTTTCGCGACCAACCAATCGATGTGCTGATCACCGGCGTCGGTACCGGCGGCCACATCACCGGGTGCGCGCGGGTGCTGAAGCAGGCCTGGCCTTCGCTAAAGGTTTTTGCAGTCGAACCGACGCTGTCGCCGGTTATTTCGGGCGGGGCGCCCTCTCCACACCCGATCCAGGGCATCGGCGCCGGCTTCATCCCGGTGAACCTGGATGTCTCAGTGCTCGACGGCGTCATCCAGGTCGCGCCTGAAGATGCCAAGGAAATGGCGCGCCGCTCCGCAAGGGAAGAGGGCTTGCTGGTAGGGATATCCTCCGGAGCAACCCTATCGGCGATTGCCCAGAAGCTGCCGGAGCTCGGCAAAAATCCGCGGGTTTTGGGCTTCAACTACGACACCGGCGAACGCTATCTGTCAGTGCCGGATTTCCTTCCCGAAGAACAAGGTTAAAGGACCGAAAACCGCCTCCATTTGACCGTCCGTTAATCCTTTGCCGTTAATCCCTTACGCCTGAAGGGGCATATTCGGGCGATGCGTAGGGCAAGGTTCGCCGTTTCTGACGGCGACAGGATCAATGAAAGGGCATCGGTCAAGGACGCGCTGACGTTCGATCTCAGGGCGCCTGAAACGATCGATGACGAAAATCTGGCGGCGCAGCGCGTCGCCATGTTCGACCTTGCGCCTGCCCTGCTTGGGGCGACCCATCTTGTCTGGGGCCTCGCCTGCCTCCTGCTCCATCCTGCCGCGGCCGGTGCGTCGCTTAGCGACAATCCGCTCGTGCCGGTCGTGGCCGCTCTATTGTTTGACGGTCTTGCGTTCGCCGCCATCTGGTATCGAGATCGGACCCGCGTCCCGCCACGGATCCTGTCATGGGGCCTTTGCATCTATATCGGCATCAGCGGGGCGCTATGGATGGCCTATGGGCTAAGCCTGAGCACCTCCAGCCATGCGCCGGGCGAGAGTTTTATCGCGCTCGCTTTCGGGGCGGGACTAAGCGCCGCGACCATTGTTTCCATTTCCTCTCCGCCGGTCGCGATCGTCAACGCCTTGGTTGCAATGGCCGGTGCGACCGCGGTTTCGCGTCAGCCGGAAGTGCTGGCGGGCATCACCTTCCTCGCCTTCGTCAACATTGCCTACAGCGTGGCCGGCGCCCGAACGGTGCTGACCAATGCTCGCGCCCGGCTTCAGCTGGAGGCGCAGGCGCGCAAGGCCTTGCAGTTCGTCGACGAATTCGAAAACAGCGGCCGTGGCTGGTTCTGGGAAACAAACAACCTAGGCACTCTTTCCTATGTCTCACAGCAGCTTGCCGACGATTTCAAATGCAATCCCGAAGACCTGCTCGGCCGGCAGTTCACCGACCTCTTGTCGGTTGACAGCGGTTCGCCCGACAGCCTGCGCGAGGAACGCACGCTCGGCTTCCATCTGTCCGCGCGCTTCCCGTTCAGTGACGTGATCGTGCGCGCCGCGAGCGACGAAGATATTCACTGGTCCCTGTCCGGCAACCCGCTGTTTGACGGCCGCGGCCGTTTCCTCGGCTTCCGCGGCATCGGAACCGACCTCACCGAGCAGCGCCGCTCGGAACAGGAAATCAGCCGACTCGCCCGCTTCGATTCACTGACCGGGCTGCCAAATCGGGCACTGATGCGTCAAACGCTCGACGAGGCCCTGCGCAATGCTACCAACCGGCGAAAAGGCTGCTCGCTGTTCCTGATCGATCTCGACAGGTTTAAGAACGTCAACGACACCCTCGGCCATCCGATTGGCGACGCGCTGCTGCGACAAGTCGCCGATCGCCTCAAACTCGTCATGGGCGATCATGGACAAGTCGGACGGCTAGGTGGCGACGAATTCAAGGCGGTCCTACCCGGCACGGTCGAGACGGGCCTGTTGGAAAGCCTGGCCCGCACCCTCATCGAGCAGGTGTCACGTCCCTATATGATCGAAGGTCACCGGGTAGTCATCGGAGCCTCCGTGGGCGTTGCCATCGGCGATCCGGGGCGTAGCTGCGCGGACAGCATGATCCGAAACGCCGACCTTGCGCTCTACGCTGCCAAGGCGGCTGGCCGCGGCAAACACTGCTTCTACGAAGCATCGATGCATAGCGAGGCGACTGATCGCCAGGTCCTCGAAAACGACCTTCGCCAGGCACTCGAGCGACAGGAAATGACGATCGCCTATCAGCCGATTGTCCGGGCCGCGAGTGAAGAGATCAGCGGTTTTGAAGCGCTGGTACGCTGGAATCATCCAGCACGCGGTCCAATTTCGCCGGACAAGTTCATCGGCCTCGCCGAAGAATGCGGGATGATCGGCAAGATTGGTGAATTCGTCCTTCGCTCGGCTGTCGCGGAAGCCGCCCAGTGGCCCGAACAGGTTCGAATCGCTGTCAACCTTTCGCCTATACAATTCAACGATCCCCACATCTGCGATACGATCGCGGCAGTGCTGGCCGACTTCGACTTCAAGCCCTCAAGGTTGGAGCTGGAGATTACCGAAGGGGTCTTCCTTGCCGATAGCGACGCCACCGCCGGCACCTTCGCCCGGTTGAAATCGCTCGGCGTGCGGCTGGCGCTCGATGATTTTGGCACCGGCTATTCCTCGCTCGGCTATTTGAAGAACGCACCGTTCGACAAGATCAAGATCGACCAGAGCTTCGTTCGCGGTGCCGCCTCCACAACCAAGCGGAACGGCGCGATCATCCGTGCAATCGTCACCCTTGCCGACAGCCTCGACATGGATACCACGGCCGAGGGCGTGGAAACGCACGATGACCTGTTCCTTATTCGAGAACTCGGCGTCAGCCAGGTCCAGGGTTATATTTTCGGCAAGCCCATGCCAGCTGAGGAAGCACGCGAACTGGCCAATAGCAGCCGTGTCGAAGCCGACGGCTTCCAGTGCATTCGCGAACCGCGGCAGCGCCTGATGCGCCGGGCCATTGCCGCCATCAACGGCCGGACGACGGAAATCCGACTGCGCAATATTTCCGCCATGGGCGCTCTCGTCGAGTGCGATCAGCCGGTCACCCCTGGTGACAGCCTGACGATCGACATCGTCGGCGTCGGGCCCGTTGTCGGCGCCGTTCGCTGGGCGCAGGCCGGCAAGTTTGGCGTTCAATTCACCGAGCATTTCGACCTTGCGCGTCTCTCGGTGAAGCCGCCAAAGTCGAATGACGTCACGATGCTTCGCCCATGGTACGTCGGTCAGGGCAAGGTCGCCAGCTAGGCCCGACGTATCAGAAAGCCTCCAGCGGTAACGCCATAAGGCTATCCGCCCCAGCTTCGACCTTGCGGCGAAGCGCTCCGGCCACCACCAGTTCCCGTTCCGCGAAGAAGCGTGCCGTGGCAATCTTGGCTTCATGGAAAGCTTGATCCTCTGCGCCTTCGCCCTTCAGCCGCCCTGAGACGCCGGCCATCTTCAGCCACATCCAGCCAAGGCTGACGAGGCCCATCAGCTGCATATAGGCATAGGCGCCTGCCCCGGCGTTGTTGGGGTCGGCCATTCCATTTTGGGCCAGCCACATGGTCGCTGCCTGCAAATGTCCGACTGCTTTCTCCAGCGGCTCGGCAATTCCCGCCGGATCGCCCGCGGCCTTGGCTTCGGCGATATCGTGGCCGACCAATTCGAAGAAAGCGCGCACGCCGCGCCCTCCGTCCTTGGCCAGTTTGCGACCGACCAGGTCCATCGCCTGGACGCCGTTCGTGCCTTCGTAGATCTGGGCGATGCGGGCATCGCGAACGAACTGCTCCATCCCCCATTCGCGGATATAGCCGTGTCCTCCGAAGACCTGCTGGGCATTGACCGCAACCTCAAACCCGCGATCCGTAAGATATCCCTTGATGACCGGCGTCAGCAGCGAAATCAGGTCGTCGGCGGCAAGCCGCTCCTCCTCAGTCTGCGCCTTCCGGCTCAGATCGACCTGCAGAGCGCCCCACAGGATCAGTGCCCGCGCTGCCTCGTTGAACGCCTTGGCTTCCAGCAGCATGCGCCTGACATCCGGATGGACGAACAGCGTATCCGCCTTGGCGTTCGGATCGCGATCTTCGGGTTTCAGGGCCCGGCCCTGCCGCCGGTCCTTCGCATAAGCCACTGCGTTCTGATAGGCGACCTCGCCCTGCGCCAGGCCCTGCAGCCCAACCCCCAGCCGCGCCGCATTCATCATGATGAACATTGCGGCAAGGCCCTTCTCCGGCTCGCCGACCAGCCAACCCTTGGCCCCGTCATAGTTGAGCACGCAGGTCGAATTGCCGTGAATACCCATCTTATGCTCGATCGAGCCACAGCTGACCCCGTTGCGCTCGCCCAGCGACCCGTCCTCGTTGACAAGGAACTTGGGCACAACGAACAGCGAAATGCCCTTCACATTGTCCGGAGCGCCGGCGATCTTGGCCAGCACCAGGTGAATGATGTTCTCGGCCAGGTCATGCTCGCCGGACGAGATGAAGATCTTCGTACCCGTGATCGAATAGCTGCCGTCGGGATTGGGGTCGGCCTTGGTCTTCAACAGGCCAAGGTCGGTGCCGCAATGCGGCTCGGTCAGATTCATCGTCCCGGTCCAGCGGCCCGCGACCATGTTGGGCACATATTTCTGCTTGAGCTCGTCCGAACCCTTTACCAGCAGGGAGGCGACTGCGCCCTGGGTCAGGCCATTGTACATTTCGAAACTGTGGTTGGCGGAACCCAGATATTCGGCGACCGCGGTGGCGATTACGGAAGGCAGTCCTTGTCCACCATATTCCTGCGGCGCGTGGAGGGTCGTCCACCCCCCGGCGACGAACTGGTTCCACGCATCCTTGAATCCGGTCGGTGTCGTCACCGATCCGTCGTCATGCCGGGTGCAACCTTCTTCGTCGCCTACCCGGTTCAGGGGCTGCAGAACCTCCTCGCAGAACCGCCCGCCCTCAGTCAAAATGGCCTCGACCAGGTCCGGCGTAGCGTCGCCGAAGCCCGGCAGGTTCGAGTAGTTTTGAATCCCAACGATGTGATCGAGCACATATTTGGTGTCGCGGACTGGCGCGCTGTAAATGGGCATCATCTTCTCCTGATCGGGCTTATTCGGCGGTCTGGGCCTTCACCAGCTCGATGAAGCCCTCGAGTTCCTTGATCGTCGCATCGATGTCGACCCGCTGGCGCTTGAGGCTATCGACCTGCGCCTGGCAGCGCTCGATCGTCTTCAGGCGCTGCGTCCGGCGATCATCGCCGATGTCGTAAAGGTCGAGCAGTTCCTTGATATCAGCGAGGCTGAGGCCAACCCGCTTGCCGCGCAGGATCCACGCCAGGCGGGCTCGGTCGCGATCCGTGTAGAGCCGCTGCGTGCCCCTTCTTTCGGGCGCGATCAGCTCCTCATCCTCGTAAAAGCGAAGCGCGCGAGCGGTTACGTCGAATTCGTCGCACAGCTCGCCAATCGAATAGTGGGTCTTGTGCTGAAGCATGTGCCATCGCTTAATTTACGTTTCCGTAAAGGTCAACAGAGCGGATCGCCTGCCAGGTCGACGGCCTGGGAACCCATGTCCGCCTTGTTAAATGCCCGCCCGGCCATCTCGGCGCCCGGTCCACAATAATAGGCGCAGGCCGCCGGCGGCTGGCCAACTCTCACCAAATTAGCCTTGATCTCCAGCGGGATACGGCAATCGCCCTCTCCGCGCGGAACGAGCACATATTTCCCGCCCTCGGCCAATAGGCGGCCGCTCGCACTGCAGTTGGTCTCGCCATCGCCAAAAGCGATCAGCCCGCCGCGATAATTGCCCGCTTCTCCAGCGATGCACAGCCGATCCCGGCCTTGCCCGGCGTAACTACCTGTAGGAATTGAAGGATCTTTCACCTGCTGCGAGCAGGCGGCGAGTAACAGTGCCACTGGAATCATGGGTCGCATGACCCTACCTTGCTTCAGCTTGCCGCAAGGCGAAAGGCGACAAATCGGTGACATGCGGTTATAGGCGCCGCAATCGCCCCCAGGGATTCGCAACATTTCATGCTGACGACCAACCCATTTGACGACGACAAGCTCCGCGAGGAGTGCGGCATTTTCGGAATCTGGGGCGCGGAAAGCGCATCTAGCTTCGTCGCGCTCGGCCTCCATGCCCTTCAGCATCGCGGGCAGGAAGCCGCAGGTATCGTCAGCTTCGACGGCACCAACTATCACGCCCACCGCGCCATGGGCCATGTCGCCGGCAACTTCGACCGCGACGACATCATCCGAAAATTGTCGGGCAAGGTCGCGATCGGCCATGTCCGCTATTCGACCACGGGCGAGACCGCGCTGCGGAACGTCCAGCCACTGTTCGCCGACCTCGCAGAAGGCGGCTTTGCGGTCGCTCATAACGGCAACCTCTCCAACGCCATGACGCTCCGCGCGGCGCTTATCCGCCGCGGCTCGATCTTTCAGTCGACCAGCGATACCGAAGTCATCATCCACCTGGTCGCGACTTCAAGCTATTCGTCCCCGCTCGATCGACTGACCGATGCGTTGGGACAGGTCGAAGGTGCCTATTCGCTGGTCTGCCTGACGCCCGAGGGTCTAGTTGCCTGCCGCGATCCCCTCGGCATCCGCCCGCTCGTCATGGGCAAGCTCGGCGAGGCGACCATCTTCGCTTCCGAAACCGTCGCGCTCGACGTGATCGGCGCGACCTACCTGCGCGATGTCGAGCCGGGCGAATTGATCATCGTCAATGGCCAGGGCGTCCGCAGCTATCGGCCCTTCGCGCCGGCCAAGGCCCGCCCCTGCATCTTCGAACATGTCTATTTCTCGCGCCCCGACAGCATCGTCGACGGCACTTCGGTCTATGAAGTGCGCAAGAACATCGGCGCGGAACTTGCCCGCGAAGCCCCGGTCGAGGCCGATATCGTCGTGCCGGTGCCGGATTCCGGCGTGCCCGCCGCTCTGGGCTTCAGCAAGGAAGCGGATATCCCGTTTGAGCTGGGCATCATCCGCTCCCACTATGTCGGACGGACCTTCATCCAGCCAAGCCAGGACGTCCGCAACCTGGGCGTCAAGCTGAAGCACAACGCCAATTCGGCGCTGATCGACGGCAAGCGGGTGGTGCTGGTCGATGACAGCATCGTCCGCGGCACGACTTCCCTCAAGATCGTTCAGATGATGCGCGATGCCGGGGCCAAGGAGGTGCACATGCGCATCGCCTCGCCGCCGACCAAGTTCAGCTGCTTCTACGGCGTCGACACGCCCGAACGCTCGAAGCTGCTCGCGTCACAAATGAACGTCGAGGAGATGGCGCGCTACATCAATGCCGACAGCCTCGCCTTCATCTCGATCGACGGCCTCTACCGTGCGCTCGGCGACCAGCGCGATGGGGCCGCGCCGCAGCGCTGCGATGCCTGCTTCACCGGCGACTATCCGACCACGCTCACCGATTGCGATGTAGAGGGCAAGCCCAAGCCTTTATCGCTCGTCGCCAGCCGCTAAGAGGAATTCATGTCCGACCCGAAGCCGTTCGACGGCAAGCTCTCGCTCGTCACTGGTGCAAGCCGCGGCATTGGCGCCGCCACCGCCGAAGCGCTGGCCGAGGCCGGCGCTCACGTCATCCTTACGGCACGCGGAGCAACACCGCTTGAGCAGGTGGAGGAAAGGATCCACGCGGCCGGGGGAACGGCGACGATCGCGCCAATGGATCTCAATGATCACGAGAATATCGGCAAGCTGGCCCAGGCCGTGGCAGAGCGCTGGGGCAGCCTCGATATCCTGGTCCTCAACGCCGCAATGCTGGGCAGCCTTTCGCCTGTCGAGCATCTCGACCCCAAGGAGCTGGAGCGCGTCTTCAAATTGAACGTGCTCGCCAACCAGGCGCTCATCGGGGCGTTCGACCCTCTCCTCCGCCGCGCCGACAAGGCCGAAGTTATCGGCATCACTTCGTCGGTCGGCGAAGAACCGCGCGCCTTCTGGGGCGGCTACGGCGCGTCCAAGGCGGCGTTCGACACCTTGCTCGGCGCCTATGCCGACGAAACCGCCCACGCAGGGCGCCTGCGCGTGCAGATCATCGATCCAGGCGCTACCCGCACCCGAATGCGTCAGCTCGCCTTCCCGGGCGAAGAACCGGAAGCGGTCAAGGCCCCCGAAGTCGTGGCGGCGGCGATCGTCGAACATCTTCTCGGCGACGCGCCGACAGGCTCCCGCACCAGGGTCGACAGCGCCGCCTGATCAGGCGCGCGCGAACCTCAACTCGCGGCGGTCAGGATCGGCAGACACCAGCCGCACCTGCAAGTCTTCGCCGGCCTGAACGCCTTGGGCATCCACCCGGGCGACTACGGGACGGCTGCATAGCTGAATCCGCGCGCCACGTTCGTCGATGTCGGTGACGACCGACGAAAAGCTCTCGCCTTCATGGCCGTGTAGCATCACCGTCTCGGCAAGATCGACCGCCGCGCGCTGGACCTGTGCGCTCCGTGCATCCGCGCGAGCCATGACCTGCGGCAGTTTCGGGAAAGCCTGGGTCACCGTCTCCGGAACAGCCCGGCCATTGGCGACGGCCAGCGTGGCCTGCACCACATAACGATCGGCCAAGCGGCGGAGCGGAGCAGTGGCATGCGCGTAGCTCGCAGCCATGGCCGAATGCCAGGGCTTCACGCCTTCGGTGAAGGGCATGTAGGCCGCGGGCGGCCCGGCCCGACGAATCGCGAGCATGAACGCGGCTTGCTTTGGATCGCGGTGGTCCAGAGTCCGTTCATAGGCATCGAGTGTCATTTGCTGGGGCCAGTCGACGCCAAGCGCCTTCGCCGTATGCCTCAGCCGCCTGATCGCGCGTTTGTCAGGCTCGCCCATCACCCGGAACAATCCCGTGTGATGTTCGATAAGCGCGTCCGCAATGGCCATATTGGCGGCTAGCGACAGTGCCGCATTGCTCTGTTCGCATCGGGTCATGGGCCGAAATGCCAGTTCGTACCGGCCCTCGCCCAGCGGAACTACCTCCTGCTCCGGCGGATCGACCCTGGCCGCGCCGCGACGAGCCTCGGCTGCCGCGATCCGCTGTGCCAATTCGCCAAAGTCCGGGGGCAGTTCGGCCGGCTCCGCGCTGTCGTAAGCGAGCTTGGCGGCATTCCGGACAATCGCCCGCTCGGCTCCGTCAAGGCGAACCTCACCATCGGAATCGACACGAACGGTAAAGATCACCGCCGGCCGCGGCCCGCCCGGCAGTAAACTGGCTGCGCCCTCGCTCAATATCGGAGGATAAAGTCCCGCCTTGCCATCGGGAAGGTAGATCGTTGTCCCCCGCCGCCATGCTTCTGCATCGACTGGGCCGCCATCGTCCACGAACCAGGCGACATCAGCGATCGCATAATGGAGCAGCAGGTCGTTGCCGCTGCGCTCGATCGCGAAGGCCTGATCCAAGTCGGTCGACGAAGCGGGATCAAGCGTCACAAAGCGCTCATCGGTTCGATCGACATGTTCCGTCGGCGGGCGCCGGGCGGCCGCCTCCGCAGCCGCCAGCACATCCGGGGGAAAACTACCCGGAACCTGAAACTGCTGGCGGATTGCGGCGAGCCCACGGTCCAACGCATTGGTCGGATCGACTATTGCCCTCATCCGCGGCGGACCATCGTCACCTGCGCGACGTCAATTCCGCCGCCTCGGAAGCCACCTTCGCAATACATCAGGTAGTAACGCCAAAGGTCGTGGAATTTTTCGCTAAATCCAGACAGCCGGTCGTCCCGAACCGCCGCATCATAGCGCAGCCGCCATTGGCGCAACGTCTCGGCATAGTCCTGGCCGAATCCTTCTCGCTGTTCCCAACTCAGCCCGCGCTCTGTGGCCAAGGCCTCGAACCGCAGCTCGTTGAGCAGCATTCCGCCAGGGAAAATATAAGCCTGGATGAAATCGGCATTCTTCGAATAGCCGTCGAACAACGAATGATCGATGCTGATATATTGCAGCGCCGCGCGTCCGCCCGGCTTCAGGTTGCGCGCAATTGAATCGAGATAGGCCGGCCACCAGCGCTGCCCGACAGCTTCGACCATCTCGACCGAGGCGATCGCGTCGAAATGTTCGGAAATCTCCCGATAATCCTGCAGCCGGATCTCAATCCGGTCCGAAAGTTCAGCTTCGGCAATCTTTTTCTCTGCCCAACTTCTCTGCTGCGCAGATAAAGTCAGCCCAACCACTTTCGCACCGCGCCGCGCCGCCTCGATGGCCAGCGTTCCCCACCCGCAACCGATTTCAAGCAGCCGATCTCCCGGCTTGAAATCGAGCCGGTCGAGAAGCGTCGCTACCTTACGGCGCTGGGCTAGCTCCAGCGTGTCTCCGGGCGCGAACCGAGCCGACGAATATGTCATGCTGGAGTCCAGCCAGGCCGCATAGAAATCGTTGCCCAGGTCGTAATGCGCGGCGATGTTGCGCCGGGCGGTCCGCCGATCATTGTCGCGCCGCCGGTGCATCAGACGATTAAACCAGCGCGCCGATCCCTTGGCGCGGCCGACCTCCCCAAGCGGTGCTGCGTTCCTCATAAACAAATCGAACAACGGCACGGGATCGGGTGAAGACCATTCTCCCCGTTCCCAGGCGCGATACCATCCCACCGATCCCGATGTCGCCAGGCGGACCATCGACAACCAGCTGTGCAGATGGACGACCGCTACCGGGCCAGGCGAGTGAAAGCCGATCCGCCGCTGCGAACCGTCAGGTAGCGTTGCTTCGATCCCACCCGCGTCCAGCCGTCCATGAAGTTCGTCCAACAGCGCGGCAAACGCCGGAGCGGCAATCCGCCCAAGCACGCCGCTGCCATTGACGAAAAGCCGCCCTGAACGAACCAGATGTTCCCCGCGCGATGCCATCGAACCGCCCTATCCTCGCCTCCGCCGCCCTTGGCAAGCGCACCTCAAGCTCACCACCGTAAAGCTTGCGCATACCGTCAAGGTCTCCCAACGTTCGAAGCCCAACCGTTCGTCGTAAACCGCTGCAAAACCGGTAAACGCGCCTTGGCATTGCCAGGGCTTCATGAAACCAAGCTCTCAAGCGTGGCGTGACGCCGCCACAACCGACAGTTAGGAGTAAATATGCGGGGGATTTTGCTGGTCGTTGCCGGCGCCACTCTGACCATTCCGGCATTGCCCAGCACTGCGGTCGCCAATGATGGATATTATAAAGGCCGAGTTTGGCGGGACTCCCATGGCCGTTATCGCTGCAAGCGGCCCAATGGCACCACCGGCATGATCGTCGGAGCGGCCGGAGGAGCATTGCTCGGTCGCGCGATCGATACACACGGCGAACGCGCCACCGGCACCATCCTTGGCGCTGCCGCAGGTGCCTTGGTTGGCCGCGAGATCGATCGCAGCCGGGTGCATTGCCGCTGATTATCTGAATTACCGAGCTCGGCCGGCGCCCACCCCCACCCCCTGATAGGGCGCCGGCCACCCCTTCCTGACTGACTGTATTGACACAATAATACACCTGTGCGACTTAGCGCGCATCAGGGAGGATATTGTTCATGTATAGCCAGAACGATCTCGACGAGGCCGTTGTTGCCGGCGCGCTCAGCGCCGATGCCGCCGCTTCGCTTCGCGCCTTCGTCGACAGCCAGAGGGCGTCACCCGCTGCCGACGAAGAAAATTTCCGGCTAATCACCGGCTTCAACGACATCTTCGTTTCGATCGCCAGCGCGATCCTGCTGTTCGCGGTCGGCTGGATCGGTCAATCGATCGGCCAGTCGATGGGGCTAATCGTTAACGAGCATGGAAGTGACGGACCAAGTTTCCTCGCTCCAGCGGCGATCGCAGCCACGGCTTGGGGCCTCGCGTTATTCTTCACGGCCAAGCGCCGAATGGCACTCCCGTCAATATTGCTGTTGCTGTCATTCGTAGGCGGTGTGTTCGCAACTGCGGCCTTGACGATCGGCTCGGTGATTGGCGCTGCTTTCTTCGAGAATAATGAACCTGCGGTCGGAATTGTTGTCGCGGCATCGGCGGCAATTGCCGCGCTCGGAGCGTGGATGCACTGGAAGCAGTTCCGGGTTCCAATCACCATTGCCGCCGGAGCAGCAGCGGTAGTCGGTATGGCGATGGGCTTCCTTGCATATGTTATCGGCAACCTACCTAACCGCGAAGACATATTGCTCGGCTTCGTCCTCGTCCTCGGCATCGGCGTGTTCCTGTTCGCGATGCGCTGGGATTCGTCCGATCCGGCGCGCGTCACCCGCCGCTCCGATGTCGCCTTCTGGCTCCACCTGCTGGCGGCGCCGATGATCGTCCATCCGGTCTTCACCTTGCTCGGCCTCAATGACGGTACGGCAACGATCAGCGAGGGCCTGATCGTTATTGCGCTTTACGTCGTGCTCGGAATCACGGCGCTTGCGATCGATCGTCGCGCCTTGCTCGTCTCCGCGCTGGCCTATGTCCTCTACGCGCTGAGTGAGCTGTTCAAGCAGGTCGGTGCGGTTGAGCTCAACATTGCGCTAACGGCGCTGGTGATCGGCTCGGCCCTGCTCCTGCTATCGGCTTTCTGGCATCAGTCGCGATCGCTGGTCGTTCGCCAGTTGCCGGAAGCGCTGAAGGCAAAGCTGCCCCTGATCGACCGGCAGGCTACTCCCCAACCAGCCGCATGAGCCGGCGCTCGAGCGGGGCCAGGACTCCATGGAGTTCATGGCCCCGTTTGAGCACCGCTCCATGTTCGGAAACCAATGCGTACGCCCCCTGCTTCAAATGAAGCTGGGGGCGCTTTTCTATCCGCACCTCGGGCCGCTCGGCCGAACGGCGAAACGCTGCGAACACCGCCACGTCGGGGTCGAACCACAGGCCGTAGTCGCGCCAGTGACCGGCCGCGACCATTCGTCCGTAAAGGTCTAGGATCCGCTGCAGTTCCGCTCGGTCGAATGCGGCAACAGGACGCCGATCCCGCGGATGCGGAAACGGCGTCACCACGCTCAAGCGCTTTTGACCTTTGGCTCGGACTGGCGACGGGGGCGAAGTTCGGCGACTTCGCGGCGCAGCGCCTCAATCTGCTCTTCCAGCTCGCACTGGCGTGCGCGAGCGGGATCGCAGTCTTCGCCGCACGGAGTTCCATACGGCACGAATCCGGGGCTGTAATGGACGGCGTCGATCGGCACCGGCCTTGCCGGGATGCCCACCATCGTCGCTCCGGGTTCCACATCCTTGGTAACCACGGCATTGGCGCCGATCTTCGCGCCCTCGCCGACCTCGATTGGCCCCAATACCTGCGCACCGGAACCGATGACGACGCCTGACTTCAACGTCGGGTGACGCTTCCCTCCGACACCGGTTGACGGATTGGTGCCGCCCAGCGTGACGCACTGATAGATGGTGACGTCGTCGCCGATTTCCGCAGTTTCTCCGATCACGGTAAACCCGTGGTCGATGAAGAAGCGCTCGCCGATCTTCGCGCCTGGATGAATATCGATTGCGGTGACCATTCGCGAAAAATGGTTCACAAAACGGGCCAGGAAGAAAAGCTTTCCGCCGTAAAGCCAATGGGCGACGCGGTGAAAGGCCACGGCCCAAACCCCCGGATAGAGCAAAATCTCCCACCGGGACCGGGCCGCGGGGTCGCGGGCCTTTACCGAGTCCAGATAATCAACAAGGGTCGAAGCCAAGCGTTACATCCTCGATCAACTTACCCCCAATTTAAGGTGTCTGGGCCGTAATGAAAAGCCGAATAGCCTTTTCTGCGCGCCGGAATGGCTTGTCGCACCGCAACATCTTCGGCAGGTAACGTAATATAAACAGGGCGGAGACAGCACATTCCCACGGATTTTTTGGCGGATCCAGCCGTCCTCGTGCCCTTCATCCTTATTGGATTTGCGGCGCAAATGATCGATGGCGCCCTGGGCATGGCCTTCGGGCAGATTTCCAGCACGCTGCTGATTACGCTTGGCGTCCCTCCTGCTGCGGCATCGGCCGGCGTGCACACTGCGGAGACGTTCACCACGGCGGTATCCGGAATCAGCCACGTCGCCCATCGCAACGTCGATTGGCGGCTGTTCTTCAGGATCGTCATTCCGGGCGTGCTCGCGGGGATTACCGGGGCCTATCTCTTGACCCAGATCAGCGCCGAGGCCGCCAAGCCTGTTGTGCTGACATATCTCACCGGCCTCGGCGGCTATCTCTTCTATCGCGGCGTGATGCACCGGCATACGGAGCGCCAGCCAAAGATCGTCGCCCCGCTGGGCGTCATCGGCGGCTTCCTCGACGCGGCCGGCGGCGGTGGCTGGGGCGCTATCGTCACGTCCAACCTGCTGGTTCAGGGCAGCAATCCGCGCAAAACCATCGGTACGGTCAATACCGCCGAATTTTTCCTGACCGTGACCATCTCAGCTACCTTCATCGCGACTCTGGGTTGGGCTGCATTCACCGGAGCGACGTTGGGACTTTTGATCGGCGGCGTTATCGCCGCCCCGTTTGGAGCGTGGATCGCCAAAAGGGTTAACCCCGACCGGCTACTAACGTTCGTCGGGGCGCTTCTCACACTCACCAGCAGCTTCGGGCTATATCGAGCAATCACCTAAGACGCGCGCTCTCGAACCAAATCCGGGAGGTTTGACGGCGGGGGCTCTATAGGGGAGAACGCCCCCGCCGTCGCTGCTGCTCGCGTCGCGGATGCAGCAGTTTCTCGTGGCCGGCTGTTAGGCCGCCGGCCTCAATAAATCTTCACCCTCGCTCCAGTTGCAAGGACAAAGTTCGTTGGTCTGCAACGCATCCAACACCCGCAATGTTTCAGCAGGGTTACGGCCGACGTTGAGCCCATTGACCGTGACATGCTGGATCACGTTGTCCGGATCAATGATGAAAGTGGCGCGATAAGCCACTCCTTCTTCCGGGTCGAGAATTCCAAGAGCCTCGGCCAGCTTCTTCGAATTGTCCGCGATCCAGGGGAAGTCGGCGTTCGCCAGCTGCTCATCCGACTTGCGCCAGGCGAAGTGGACGTGGCTGGTGTCGGTCGAGGCGCCGATCAATACGGCGTCGCGGTCCGCGAAATCATTCTTCAATTCGCCATAGCCGACGATTTCGGTCGGGCAGACGAAGGTAAAATCCTTGGGCCAGTAGAAGAGGATCTTCCACTTGCCGTCGGTCTTGCCGAGGTCGAGCGTTTCCCCTGCGGGAAGCGCAGCGACACCCTGCTGAACTGGAACGGAAAGGCCGGGCAATTTGTCGCCAACGGTCAGCATTAACTACTACTCCTATACTTGTGCACTGCAGCATCTAAGTCGCTGGCCGTAATCGTTCAAGTTCATTATATCAATCGGATTGATTGGATTTATCGATGACAGCCTATCTTCCGACAATTAAGCAGCTGCAATATCTGGTCGCGCTTCGACAGCATGGGCATTTCGGCAAAGCGGCCGAGGCCAGCTTCGTTACTCAATCGACGCTTTCCGCTGGACTTCGGGAGCTGGAAACCTTGCTTGGCGTGACGCTCGTCGAGCGGACCAGGCGCGTCGTTCGCTTTACCCCTTTGGGCCTAAAGGTGTCCGACAAGGCGGTTCGGGTGCTTCGCGAATGCGAGGAGTTGGCCGACATCGCCCGCGCGGAAGGTCAGCCGCTGCATGGCGAGCTGCGAATGGGCGTCATACCGACCATCGCCCCGTTCCTGTTGCCGGCCATGTTGCCGCGCCTTCGGAATCAATGGCCCAGCCTGAAGCTGTATCTGCGGGAGGAAACCAGCCAGGCCGCCTGCGATGCCCTCCACCGCGGCCAGCTGGATTGCGTACTTCTCGCCATGCCTTACGCATGCGGCGAGGTCGACAAGGCCAATTTGTTCGACGACCGGCTTTTCGTCGCCTTTCCCCGAGGCGAAGCTCCCGATGAAGCGGCGGTCGACCCTGGCACGATCGATGAGAATCGGCTGCTCTTGCTTGAAGACGGACACTGCCTGAAGGACCATGCATTGTCTGCGTGCAACAGGCCCGAACTGCGTGCCGAGGCGGCCATCATGGGGACCTCGCTGCATACGCTGGTTCAAATGGTCGACAATGGCCTCGGCCTTACGTTCGTGCCCGCAATGGCGATCGACGCAGGTATTCTCGAAGGGACCGGCGTCGACGTGCGGCCGTTAAAGTCCGACCATGGCTTCCGGCGAATTGCGCTGGTCTGGCGCCGGTCGAGCCCGCGCGAAGTCGAATTCCAGATGCTCGCCGAAACGCTGCGTCAAATCGCCGCCTCTGTTATTCGAATCCCAGCGACAGGCAAACCGGCCTCACCCGGCGCAGCCGCGCCGCAGGTAACGCCCGCTTTGGCCGAGTCCGGTTCCGCCTGATCCCGCGTTCGCTATGCCAGATCGAAGCGATCGGCGTTCATCACCTTCGTCCATACGGCCACGAAGTCGCGCACGAATTTCTCCTCATTGCCCTTCTCGGCATAGACTTCCGCAGTTGCGCGCAACTGGCTGTTCGATCCGAAAATAAGGTCGGTCCGGGTTGCGCGCCATTTTTCGCGCCTGCCGCCGCGGTCGTAGCCGATGAACTCCTCGTCGCCACTTTCGTCGACCACCTCCCAGAAGGTGTCGTTGTCGAGCAGGTTGACGAAGAAATCGTTCGTCAGTTGCCCCTTGCGACTAGTGAAGGCCCCATGCGGCTTGTCGCCATGGTTGGCACCCAGCACGCGCAGGCCGCCCAGCAGCACCGTCATCTCCGGTGCCGACAGTCCGAGCAGCGAAGCGCGATCCAGGAGCAGTTCCTCGGTCCGCACCGAATGCTTCGTCTTTAGGTAATTGCGGAAACCGTCAGCCGCCGGCTCCATTACCTCGAAGCTATCCACGTCGGTCCAGTCCTGCGTCGCATCGCCGCGCCCGCCGGTGAAGGGCACGTCAACGGCATAGCCGGCAGCTTTAGCCGCCTGCTCGACCGCGGCGGTGCCGGCAAGGACGATGGCGTCCGCCATCGACAGGCCGCCGCGCAGTTCGTCGATCTTGGCCAGGACCTTGGCGAGCTCATCCGGCTCGTTGACCGCCCAGTCCTTCTGCGGCGCGAGGCGGATGCGCGCACCGTTGGCGCCGCCGCGATGGTCCGACCGGCGGTAGGTCGACGCCGATGCCCAGGCGGTTTTGACCAGCTGGCCAATGCTGAAGCCCGCGTCCAGGATCTTCGCCTTGAACGCCGCGACATCTGCGGCGGACGGCGTTGTTCCGGCCGGCACCGGGTCCTGCCAGATCAGGTCCTCGGCCGGTACTTCCGGGCCGAGGTAACGGACCTTCGGCCCCATGTCACGGTGGGTCAATTTGAACCAGGCGCGAGCAAAGGCGTCTTTGAAGGCCTCATGGTCGTTGCGGAACTTCTCCGAAATCGTGCGGAATTCGGGGTCCATCTTCAGCGCCATGTCGGCGGTGGTCATCATCGTCGGCACGCGCTTCGAAGGATCGTGCGCTGCCGGCGCCATGTCTTCTTCGCGCTGGTTGATCGGCTGCCACTGCTGCGCGCCGGCCGGCGACCTTACCAGTTCATAGTCATAGTCGAGCAGCAGGCGGAAATAATTCTCCGACCAATGGGTAGGCGTGTTCACCCACGGGCCTTCGATCCCGCTAGTGATGGTGTGCTCGCCCATCCCGCTCTTGAAGCTGCAAGCCCAACCCAGCCCCTGCAGGGCGATATCTGCGCCCTCCGGCGCAGCGCCGACCAGGCTCGCGTCGCCCGCTCCATGGGCCTTGCCGAACGTATGGCCGCCGGCGGTGAGCGCGACGGTTTCCTCATGGTTCATTGCCATGCGCTCGAACGTCACTTTTATGTCGCGTGCCGACTGCAGCGGATCGGGATTGCCGCCGGGCCCTTCGGGATTGACGTAGATCAGGCCCATCTGGATCGCCGCCAATGGATTCTCCAGGTCCAACTCGCGGTCGGGCTGGATGCGCGTTTCGGCGCCCTCGCTGACCCACTTCTCCTCGGCGCCCCAATAAATGTCGCGCTCAGGTTCGAACACATCCGCACGCCCGCCGCCGAAGCCGAAGATCGGACCGCCCATGGATTCGATGGCGACATTGCCGGCAAGGATGAACAGGTCGGCCCAGCTGATATTCTTCCCGTATTTCTGCTTGACCGACCACAGCAGCCGCCGCGCCTTGTCCAGATTGCCATTATCCGGCCAGCTATTGAGCGGCGCGAACCGCTGCTGCCCGCTATTCGCTCCACCACGCCCGTCAGCTGTCCGATAAGTGCCCGCGGCGTGCCAGGCCATCCGGATCATGAAGGGGCCGTAATGCCCATAATCAGCAGGCCACCATGGCTTGCTGTCCGTCATGAGCGCCGTGAGATCGCGCTTCAATGCCTGGTAGTCGAGCGTCTTGAACGCTTCGGCATAATCGAAATCCTTGCCCATCGGGTCCGGCGACTTGCCGCCCTGATGAAGGATGTCGATCGGCAGCGCTTGCGGCCACCAGTCGCGGTTCTGGCGGCCGAGTAGCGAGCGCGCGGTGGAGGGCTTATCCATCGGACAACCCATCGATTCACCGGTCTTTGCGTCCATGGTCCTGCCTCTCCTCTGGTTTGCGTTCGGATTAGCCCTAGGCCCGCGGAAGGAACGGCGGAAACGATTAAACTTGCTCAGTGCGAGCAAGAATTTCGATTAGTCCATGTGTCTGATGCCAATCCGAAGATAATCGTAGCCGGTGACCAGGGTAAGCACGGCCGCGGTCCATAGGGTGGCAAGCCCCACCTGGTGGACCCACAGGTCGTTCGGAAAAGCTCCGCCCAGGATCAGCGCGCCGAGCGAAACCAGCTGAAAAGTCGTCTTCCACTTTGCCAGCCGGCTGACCGGCATCGACACGTTCAGCGGGGCAAGAAACTCGCGGAGGCCGGAGACAATGATCTCACGCAGCAGGATGACCATCGCCGGGATGATATGGAGTCCGTGTATCACCGGTTCGCCGGACATCTTGCGGCTGGCAGACAGCATCAGGATTACCGCCGCCACCATGATCTTGTCGGCGATCGGATCGAGGAATTGCCCCAGCCGGGAGATGCGCCCCTGCGCGCGAGCCAGGTAGCCGTCGAAATAATCGGTTATTCCGACCATGCAGTAGAGGACGAACGTAATTGCATAGTCGATCGGCGTCGGACGCCACAGCAGGAAGACCAGGATCGGCACCGCCAGGATCCGTGACAAGGTCAGCAGGTTGGGCAGCGTCAGCATCGCAACACTGGCTAAGGCAAGGCGCAACGATTGGACAGACCCAAAACGTCACGCTTGCGAGTGTGGCCTGAGCCGCTATCAGCGTGGGTGCCGACATGCAGGACAGTGCGCATCTTTTGAGGACTCGGCGATTTCTGCCGATTTTCGTCACTCAGTTTCTGGGCGCCTTCAACGATAACCTATTCCGTACATCGATGGTGATGCTGGTCATCTATGGCATCTATCGCGACGCGGAGCAGGAAGCGACGTTCAGCGCCATCGCCGGCGGCCTTTTCATCGCCCCCTTTTTCCTGTTGTCCGCCCTTTCCGGCCAGCTCGCTGACGCTCATGACAAGGCGCTGATCGTTCGGATCGTCAAAAATGCCGAGATATTGATCATGCTTGCCGGCGCTGCCGGCCTGATCCTTCATAGCATTCCGCTGCTGCTGCTTGCTCTGTTCGCCATGGGCATTCACTCGACCTTCTTCGGCCCGATCAAATACGCCATTCTCCCGCAGCACCTTGAACGCGATGAGGTGCTTGGCGGAACCGGGCTGATCGAAGCGGGTACCTACATAGCAATCCTGGGCGGAACGATTCTCGGTGGCATATTGGTCCTCCAGAGGCCCGACGGCAGCTACCATGCGGAATGGGCAGCATTGGCGGTAATATTGGTTGCGGCGATCGGCCGGTTCGCTGGAGGTTTTGTCCCCGCCGCCCTGCCCGCGCATGACAAGGAAATTCCCGGCTTTCCGGCGCGCGGAATGGATTGGCATATTTTGCGGGCGTCCATCACCCTGGTGAAGGCGACCATGCATATCCCCCGGCTGTTCCTGGCAATAATGGCGATCAGCTTCTTCTGGGCTATGGGCGCAGTGCTTGCCGCCCAATTCCCTCCATTGGTCAAAAATGCCCTTGGCGCCGACCAGACCGTCGCCACCCTGTTTCTGGCTACTTTTTCTGTCGGCGTCGCGATCGGTTCGATTGCCGTGAACCGCCTGCTCAAGGGGAAGGTCGGCGCCCAATACGCTCCCGCATCCGCCCTTTTGATGGGACTTTTCGTCCTCGACCTATATCGCCGCATCAAAGGCTGGCCGGCGGCTGAGGTTGAATTGCGCGATTTATCCGCATTCCTCGCCCTGCCGAATGCCTGGATGATTGTCCTTGACCTGTTGGGCGTCGCAATTGCGGGCGGCATGTTCGTAGTCCCCCTTTACGCGTTTCTGACAACCACCGTCCCCAAGGCGGAAACCGCGCGCACCATTGCCGCCAACAATATCGTCAATTCGGGCCTTATGGTCGCGGCAACGCTGATCTTGACCGCGGCAGTTCAGGCGGGCGTGACCGTCGCCGACAGCCTGCTGATCGTCGCCCTGGCCAGCCTTGTCGCGGCATGGCTTGGTTGGAAGCTTCATCTTGCCTGCGACTAAGCGCGGCCAATTCAGGCGAGAAAGACCGTCATGAATAGGAAGCCGCCGACAAAGGTAATGGCGAAGAGCCTGATATCGTCGGCTAGGGTCGACGGAGCAGCGACTGCCGCGGCGGCATAGTTGTCCTTCCGGCCAAAGCGGCTGGATTGGAGCTGGCGGTCGGAAGTTTCGTCGGTCAGCATGGGAAATACTTAACGCCTTTTTTACCAAGGCATCAACGGTTCCAACCGGCACACTGATCCACGCGTCCCACGACGGGACGATATAGTCCTGCAATGATCGAAGTTCAGCCGCTTCGGCGGGCGGAAACTGTCGGCGTTGGCACGCTATGGCGCGATCGCAGCAACGCTGTCGCCTGGTCGCCGCTCATCGGCTTGCCGAAGTACCAGCCCTGGCCGACTGCGCAGCCGAAGCCGGCGACCGCCGCATGAGTGGCAGCATCCTCGATGCCCTCGACTGTGACTGGAACCCGAATAGCCTCGGCCAGCGTCGTAACGGCGCGAACGATCGCCGCGCTTTCCGGATCGTCGACCAGCTTTGAAACGAAACTTCGGTCGATCTTGATCACGTCGAACGGCAGCGACCGAAGATGGGCAAGCGATGAAAAGCCGGTTCCGAAATCGTCGAGAGCGAGCCGGATTCCCTGATTCTTGAGGCTGGTGACGATCGTCCGGGCCAGGTCCAGGTCGGCAAATAGCGAACTTTCGGTGATTTCGACGACCAGCCGCTCGGCCGGAAAACCCGCTTCCGCCAGCAGCCGCACGATGCGCTGGGCGAGCCAGCTGTCGGTAAGTTGCGACGGAGAAATGTTGACCGACAATTTGATCGCCGGATCCCAATTGGCTGCTTGAATCAGGGCGGCAAGGATGACCTGTTCGGACAGGCGGCCAATCAGGCCATGTTCCTCGGCGACCGGAATGAAGCGATCGGGCTCGATCAGGCCGCTTAGCGGATGATCCCAGCGCGCCAGCACCTCGAAACCCACGATCTCCCCGGTCAGCAGTTCCACTTGAGGTTCGAAGTAGGGAATGAAATGGGCATGCTCCAGACCGTAGCGGATCCCCTGCTCGATCTCGCTATGGACGATCAGCGCGCGCTCCATGCCTTCATCGAACCAGACCGGCCGGGCCGAACAGCTCGACTTTGCCCGGTCGAGCGCAATGTCGGCCCTCCGAAGATAGTCGGGAATTTGTCCTTCGCCCGGGTCCGAAGCAGCGATCCCGAGAAATGCTCCTACCTGCACCAGCCGGCCCTCGGCCTCCATGGGCCTGGTCACCGTGCGAAGCACCCGCTCGGCCAATTGCTCGATCTCGGCCAGCTTCTCCGGCGCAATCGCAAGGGCAATCGCAAATTCGTCACCGGCAAGGCGCGCGACCAGGTCATCGGGTCCAGCCATCTGCTCCAGTGCCGATGCAATCATCCGCAGCACTCGATCGCCGACGTCATAGCCGTGGCGATCGTTGATGGCCTTGAACCGATGCAGCTGCAGCGAGAAGATCACCAATTGCTGCCCGTCGATAGCTGCGCGATTTCGCAATTCTTCCCCCCGGTCCGCGAACCCCTTCCGATTGAGCAGGCCGGTCATGCCATCGGTCGACGCGATCAGGGCCGCCCGCTCCTCGCCCTCGATCCGCATCTCCGTCTCATGCTGCAGGTCGACGTAACGGCGCCAGCCGAACAGGATCAGCGCGACATTGAGGGTAAGCGCAATCAGCGCGATCTTCAGGCTCGGTCCAAGCCCGTTGCGGGCGTTGGTCAGCTTTTGGAAGAATTCGCTACCGTTCCAGATCAACAGGACGACGGCGGCGATCAGGATGCCAAGGACCAACACGTCCCGCCGGGCATTGGCGAGCGACTTACTCCAGTCCCGCGACGCGGACTTTCCTGACGAATTACTACCCACAACTCCGAGAATTAATCGGGATTGCTTAATTTTTTCTCCACGCCGGAGTGAAATTGGTCGCCTGCCGCCAACTGCGCAAGGTTGACCGCAAGCAATGCCGATCCCTGGGATCTAATGCAGCTATCGATGGTGCGGACGGCGGGACTCGAACCCGCACGCCTCTAGGGGCAGAAGATTTTAAGTCTCCAGCGTCTACCATTCCGCCACGTCCGCTAAGCTTCTCCTGCCGCTGGACCGGCGGGAGCGCAACTATTCGGCGCTGACTTCACCATTTAAGTTCAGCCGCTCGCGCATTTCCTTGCCCGGCTTGAAATAGGGGACGCGCTTGGCTTCCACGTCGACGGCTTCGCCGGTGCGCGGATTGCGACCCATGCGCGCATCTCGCTGGCGCGTGGAAAAAGCGCCAAAGCCTCGCAGCTCGACCCGGCCGCCCTTGGCAAGCTGGTCGGTAATGGAGTCGAACAGCGCGCTGACGACATTTTCAACCTCGCGCTGGCTGAGGTCGGGAAAGTCACTGCACAGCTTCTGCACCAGCTCGGAACGGATCATTAAGGTCCCCGCATTTGTTTAATTTTCGAAGCGCCGCCCCCCGGCGTTGGCGCTTTGCGTATCAGCCTGTTCGCCAAAGGAAAAGGGCGCAGATGCAACACTGCATCCACGCCCTTCCATTTCGTATCGCTGTGGGACGATAAACGCCCGCCAGCAATGGCTTACGGTCGAAGCCTACTTCTTCTTCTTCGCGGCTTCCTTTTCCTTCAGCGCGGCGCCGAGGATGTCGCCAAGCGACGCACCGCTGTCGGACGATCCGTACTGTGCCACCGCCTGCTTCTCTTCGGCGATCTGCAGCGCCTTGATCGAGAAGTTAGGCTTCTTCGAGCGATCGAAGCCGGTGACCAGCGCGTCGAACTTCTGACCGACCTGGAACCGCTCCGGACGCTGCTCGTCGCGATCGCGGCCAAGATCTGTGCGCTTGATGAAGCCGGTCGCGCCATCATCGCCGACCTGAACTTCAAGCCCGCCGTCGCGAACTTCGAGCACGGAGACGGTAACCGTCTCGCCCTTGTTCACGCCGCCTGCCGATGCACCGCCGCCGACCGCAACACCGCCGCGCTCAAGCTGCTTCATGCCAAGCGAGATGCGCTCCTTCTCGACATCGACGTCGAGCACGACCGCCTTGACAGTCTCGCCCTTGCGGTGAAGCGCCAGCGCTTCCTCGCCGGAAACGCCCCAGGCGATGTCCGACATGTGGACCATGCCGTCGACGTCGCCGTCGAGGCCGATGAACAGGCCGAATTCGGTCGAGTTCTTGACCTCGCCCTCGACGGTCGATCCAACCGGATGCTTCTCGGCGAAGTCGGTCCAGGGATTCGACTGCGCCTGCTTGAGGCCAAGCGAAATGCGGCGCTTTTCCTCGTCGACTTCCAGGATCTTCACTTCGACTTCCTGGCTGGTGCTGACGATCTTGCCCGGGTGGACGTTCTTCTTGGTCCAGCTCATCTCGCTGACGTGGACCAGGCCTTCGATGCCCGGCTCCAGTTCGACGAACGCGCCATATTCGGTGATGTTGGTGACCCGGCCGGTGAAGGTTCCGTCGACGGGATATTTGGCGGCGGCGCCGGCCCACGGATCGCTCTCGAGCTGCTTCATGCCAAGGCTGATGCGCTGCGTCTCGCGGTTGATGCGGATGATCTGCACCTTGACCGTGTCACCGATGTTGATGACTTCGCTCGGGTGCTGGACGCGCTTGTAGCTGATGTCGGTGACATGCAGCAGGCCGTCGATTCCGCCCAGATCGACGAAGGCGCCATAGTCGGTGATGTTCTTGACCACGCCGTCGATGACCTGGCCTTCCTCGAGGCTCTGGATCAGGCCCGAACGCTGCTCGGCGCGGGTTTCCTCAAGGATGGCGCGGCGCGAAACCACGATGTTTCCGCGGCGGCGATCCATCTTCAGGATCACGAACGGCTGCGGCAGGTCCATCAGCGGTTGGACGTCGCGCACGGGGCGGATGTCGACCTGGCTACCCGGAAGGAAGGCCACGGCGCCGCCAAGATCGACGGTGAAGCCGCCCTTGACCCGGCCGAAGATCACGCCATCGACGCGCTCGCCCTTTTCGAATTCCTTTTCCAGCTTGTCCCAAGCGGCTTCGCGGCGGGCGCGATCGCGGCTGAGCATCGCTTCGCCCTGCGCATTTTCGACCCGGTCGACATAGACTTCGACTTCGTCGCCAATCTTGATGTCGGCCTTCTGGCCCGGCGCGGCGAATTCGCGCAGCGCGACACGGCCTTCGCTCTTCAGGCCGACGTCGATGACCGCCAGGTCATTCTCGATACCGGTGACGATGCCCTTGACGACCTTGCCTTCGAAGGTTTCGTTTTCGCCGCCGAGTGATTCATTGAGAAGCGCCGCGAAATCGTCGCGGCTGGGAAATGCCGTAGTGGCCATAAAGAAAAACTTCTTTCAAATATTAAGCGTTTCGGCCGCCAGCCGGACCACCATGGTCGGCTTTCCATCTGGCGGGCTTTGAGAAACCCTTGCCGCCTCGCCGGCCCCATGCCGGTGAAGCATCCGTTGGATGACGGAACGCGCGAAAGCCGCCTAAGGCAAAAAGCGCGTCAGGTGCCGGACCCGCTGGGCCTCGGACCTACGCGCTCGCCAGGAGACGGGCTTCCGCGAGCGCACTGCACCCGCCGGACGGTGGCGCGCATAGCCCAAAGGGGTGTTGGGGGCAAGAAGTGCGGGCTCATGGTGCAAAACCGGTCGCTTGCGAACTAACCAGGACGCCACCGGTCTCGATTTGGGACAACAACCTCGCTTAGTTCTTTGATCTAATTCGTAAATCAATCATAGTTAATACGAATTTAATAAAAGCCCGAGTCGAAATCGGGACATATCGGGGGTTTGGACATGGCTACTCAAATGACGGGCGGCGGCTCGACGACATCGTTCACGAACACGCCGCAGGCAAAAGACGACTATTACGCATTTCTCGAAGATACGCTTCGGAATAACGCGACGCTCTACAACATCGCGACCAACACCATCTTTCTCGACGTCATGTCGAACGACTTGGGCGGAAGCGCCAAAAGCCTGTTCTCGGTCGAAGACGGAGATGGCAACCCGATCACCGCCGATTATGAGCTGCTCGCCAAAGACGTGAGTTCGTGCGGCATTTCGCCATGGGAAGCGACCCTGGGCGGCAACTGGGTCCGCATCAACAATGGCAAGATCGAATATCGGATCGCCGACGGATCCGGGATCCCCGGCCAGGGAGCTGACGTAAACTCGCTGGGCGCCGGACAGGTCTTTTGCGACCAATTCGTCTACGCAATCCGCCTTGGCAACGGCACGCTCAGCGAGGCGACCGTCAAGATCAACATCACCGGCGCAAACGACGACGTGGTTCTGCGTGCCGTTACCGATGCGACCATCAGCGATACCGCTGCCAATGATGTTTTCCCCAACGTCACAGGAACGCTGACTTCCACCGATCCTGATATCGGTGACGTCCCAACCTATGGCCTCGCCGGCTCGTCCGCCTCGCTCGAGT
>NZ_JAKFGM010000002.1:0-365000 GCF_021502585.1 Sphingomonas cremea
GTCCTGGGCAAAGGCGGGCGAGGCAAGCACGCTCGCGCCGACCATCAGGGTCGTGGCAAGCAGCCGCTGACGAAAATCGAGCTTCATAAAAGTCTTCCCCTTATGGGCCGCACCGTTGCGCGGCCGTACGTGTACAGCAGTGAGACGCTGCCGAACTGTCGGGTTGAATAGGGGAAAGCGACAAACCAACGCAACGCAGTGCGACCGCCGTCTGTCGAGTTGTCGACCCTCTGTAGTCTTTCTGCAACAGTCGGCTGCTTGTCCGGGCCGCCCCGCTAAGCCTAAGGTATCGCCATTCGACGGGGACGGAGATCGGCATGCGGGCGTGGGTGAAAGTCAGTTTGGGTACAATCGGTTCGGCGATGTTCCTGGCAGCGGCAGGAGTTGCCGCCAAGCAACCCGAGGCCGCGCCTCCCCCGCCGCAGGTCAACGCCTTGCTTGCATGCCAAAGCATCACGGAAAGCGCGGAGCGACTGGCGTGTTACGACAAGGCTGCCGCAGGCATCAGCGAAGCCGTCGCGAAGAAAGACATTGTTGTCTACGACCGGGAGTCAGTGCGCAAAACCAAGCGCGGACTATTCGGCTTCTCCATCCCCGATCTCGGCATCTTTGGCGGCGATGACGATTCGGTCGAGGTCAAACAGATTGAAGGCGAGATCGTTTCGACTGCATTCAACGCCGATGGCGGCTACATATTCCGACTGGCGGACGGCAGCCGTTGGTCACAGACGGACGGAAAGCCGATCGCCCTCCCCCCCGAGAGCGGCGACAAGGTCGTGGTCAAGAAGGGTGCATTGGGCAGCTTCATCCTGAGTGTCGGCAAGCAGCCTGGCGTAAAGGTCGAGCGGATCAACTAACCGCTACATATTGCCGGCCCGACGTTCCGCTTCCAGGCTTGCCGCGGCGTCGGCATAGGCTTCCTGACGCTCGACCGACCAATAGCGCAATTCGTCGAGCGGAATGACGATGCTGGTTATTGCACAGCGGACATGGTCCCCTGCCGCAAGCAAGCGGAAGGTGCCATCAAGATAGTGGAGCTTGGCTTCGCGAGAGCTACCCATCAACATTTGTCATTCCTCGGAATCGAACAGTCCCGGCTGTCCGGGCGGATAGGACGATGTGCCCTTTCGCTCAACCCGTCGTGCCGGACGGAACGGAACGGGACCCGCCCCGTCGCCAATATGGGCAGCGACGCGCCCGTCTGCAAAGTGAAGATCGACGGCGACGGCAGCGCGGGCGTCCGCAGCATGTACCAACGTCTTTCCGGCCCGGTCGGTTACCCTAACGAAACCGCGCTGAAGTGGCCGCTCGGGATGTGCCAGTTCAGCGAGCCGCCACAAGGCGGCCAATTTCTCCTGTCCCCGCGCGACTCGCTCGGCCAGCAACCGAGACTGAAGGCGTGGCGCAACGGCGGCGAGGTCGGCGCGGGCATGCGCAGTCCGCTGCAACAATGCGCGCGGCAAGCGATCCGAGGCATCGTCGACTCTTTGCGCGAATGGAGCAAACAGATTGGCCGCTTCGGGCCAGCGACCGACGATTTGCTCCAACCGTTCGGCGGCACGCGACGTATTGCGTGTTGCGCAAGCCGATTGGCGATGGCCGAGTTCAGATAGCCAGGCGGCGAGCTCGGACCTGACCGGCACTGCCATTTCCGCCGCCGCTGTCGGAGTCGGTGCGCGCCGGTCAGCAGCAAAATCGACCAAGGTGGTGTCGGTCTCATGCCCAACCGCGGAAATCAAAGGAATGGGCGAGGTGGCCACGGCGCGAACCACTTCTTCCTCATTAAATGCCCACAAATCCTCGATCGAGCCGCCGCCGCGGGCAACGATGATAAGGTCAGGGCGCGGCTCGAAAGAAGCAAAGCCGCGAATCGCCTGGGCGACTTTGGCAGCCGCTCCCTCACCCTGGACCGGGACCGGCCAGACGATGACATGGGTTGGGCAGCGGTCCTCGAGCCGGTGAAGGATATCGCGGATCACCGCACCTGTCGGCGAAGTTACGACACCAATTACCCGGGGAAGGTAAGGCAGCTTGCGCTTCTTCGACTCATCGAACAGCCCTTCCGCGGCAAGAGCGCGACGCCGCTTGTCGAGCAGCGCCATCAAGGCACCCTCGCCTGCCAGCTCCATCCGGCTGACCACGATCTGATACTTCGACCTTCCCGGGTAGGTGGTGAGCTTGCCGGTAGCGATTACCTCGGCCCCGTCCTCAGGCCGGAAGGCGAGTCCTGCCGCCTGTCCCTTCCAAATGACCGAATCGATACAGGCCGCCTCATCCTTCAGCGTGAAATAGCAATGACCGGAAGCGTGGCGCTTCCAGCCCGAAATTTCGCCTCGAACCCGGACAAGGCCGAAGGCAGCCTCCACCGTGCGCTTCAAGGCGCCCGACAGTTCGCTGACCGACAGGGGAGGCGAATTGTCGCCGCCTTTCTGCTCGGCTAGGAGGCCGGTTGGATCGAGGTCGTCGGGGAGAGGCATGAACATCCTGCTGCTGGGTTCTGGCGGGCGCGAAGATGCGCTGGCATGGCGGCTTAGGCAATCGCCTAGCTGCGACGCGCTGGTCGCCGCCCCAGGCAATCCCGGCATTGCTCGATGGGCCGACTGCGTTGCGATCGATCCTTGCGATCCCGAAGCGGTGCTGGCCCTGGCCGCGGAACGAGCCATCGACCTGATCGTCGTTGGGCCCGAGGCGCCGCTCGTGGCGGGCGTAGCAGATGTTGCCCGACAAGCTGGCATTGCAACCTTCGGTCCAAGCGCAGCCGCTGCCCAACTTGAGGGGTCAAAGGGCTTCACCAAGGATCTTTGCGCCCGGGCAGGCATTCCGACAGCCGCCTATGTTCGCGTCGATAAGGAAGTTGAAGCAAAGGCGGCGCTCGACCGTTTTTCGATACCGGTCGTGATTAAGGCCGATGGCCTGGCGGCGGGCAAAGGCGTGACGGTGGCGATGACGCGTGGCGAAGCAGAAGATGCGATCCGCGCGGCCGGCGACGGTCCAATGGTGATCGAGGAATATCTTGAGGGCGAGGAGGCGAGCCTTTTCGCGCTGGTTGACGGTCGGCGCGCAATTTCGCTGGCGTCGGCACAGGACCACAAGCGAGTCGGCGAGGGTGATACCGGTCCAAATACGGGGGGCATGGGGGCCTATTCTCCTGCCCAAGTTCTCAGCGCGGATCTTGAGGCACGCGCAATGCGCGAGATTGTCGAGCCCACCGCCCGCGCCATGGCCGAGGCAGGAAGTCCCTTCCGCGGGGTGCTGTTTGCCGGGCTGATGCTGACGGACGAAGGACCCAAGCTGATCGAATACAATGTCCGCTTTGGCGACCCGGAGTGCGAGGCGATCATGCCGCGTATCGAAGGCGACTTTGCAGCGCTGCTCTACTCGGTGGCCACCGGCGCCGAATTTGAGGCACCGCGACTTTCAAATGAAACGACCATGACCGTGATCGTTGCCGCGAAAGGCTATCCGGGAACGCTTGCAAAAGGCGGAGTAATCCGCGGACTTGATGCGGCGGAATCGATAAGCGGCGTCACGGTCTTTCAGGCAGGAACGGCCAAGATGGACGGAGAGCTGGTCGCGAACGGGGGGCGCGTGCTCGCGGTGACGGCGCGCGGCTCCTCATTGGGGGAGGCGCGGGAGCGGGCCTATGAGGGAGTCGACGCGATCGATTTCGCCGACGGTTTCCATCGCCGCGATATTGGTTGGCGCGAGCTGGAGCGCGCGTCGTGACGCGGCGGCGGATCCTGCTTCTCGGCATTGCCTCGGTGCTTGCCATCGACTCCCTGTGGCATGGGCCGCTGGGCGCAGGCGAGCGGCTTGCGCGCCAGGCCGAAGTCAGCGCCCGACGAACGCTTGATCATTACGAACTGCCGATGATCCAAGCGAAAATGCAACGAGATCCGCTCGAGCGCCGCCTGATCCTTAGCGGCCCGGCCGATGATTTCCAGCGAGCCGAGCTGGTGCGTATCCTTGATGAGACGCCAGGCGTTCTCGATGTGCGCTGGGATCCGGCTTCATTGCCTCAGGAAGTAAGGACGGCTCGATGATTCCCCTTGCGATCGAAGCACAAATGTTTGGCCTGACAGGCTTCGCCTTGGGCATGCTCCTGGCTTATATTGCCGAGCTTCGGCGCCGCGCAAACCAGTGGAAGAAGAGGATCTGAGGACATGGCATTCATTCAAGCCTACTGGCCGATCTTCCTGGTCGCGCTGATCATTGGGATTTTGGTCGGCTACCTAGTATTCCGACCCCGCCAGCGAGTCCGGCTAAGTGACAAAACGCCCGTCCGCCCGCACATGACCATGGCGGCCATGGCCAGCCGGGAGGGACGGCAGTTCACCGACAGTGGCGCGGCCGCTGCGTCCGACGTCGTTGGGGACATCCTTGGTGTAAGGGTCCATGAGGAACTACCAGGCGCGTCCGGCCCTCCAGACGACCTAAGGCAGCTGAAAGGCGTTGGTCCCAAGTTCGCGGAATTGCTCAATCAGCGAGGAATTATTCGTTTCGATCAGATCGCCAAGCTATCGCCCAGCCAGGTCGAGGTACTCGACGAATCAATGGGTCCATTTCGCGGCCGGTTCGCCCGCGACAGGATCGTGGAACAGGCCCAGTTTCTCGCGGGCGGCGACATCGACGGATATGAAGCGAAATTCGGCAGCCTTTAAGCTGATCAGGGCGCTGGCGGCGCCTCGTCCTTCACTTCCTCGTCTTCGGATTTGCGGCGCCTAGGCCGACTGACGAGCAGCTTGTCGATCTTGCGCCCATCCATGTCGACGATTTCGAATCGATAGCCATCGAATTTGAACAGTTCGCCGGTTTCCGGAATTTTCTTCAGCACCGAAAGGGCGAATCCGGCGACCGTCGAATAGTCGCGGTCGCTGGGCATGGAAACGCCAATACGATCCGACAAAATGTCGGCGTTGGCGGCGCCTGAGACCAGCCAGCTACCATCCTCTCGTTCTACGCAGGGCGGATCCTCTCCCTCGTCAAGGTCGTGAGCGAATGCTCCGGCGAGCGCGCTCAGAATTGAGCCCGGCGTAACGATCCCGTCGAGGTGACCATATTCGTCATGAACGAGTGCCAGCGGCACTTCGGCCGAGCGCAGTACCGCCAACGCATCCATCGCATCCATGAGATCGGGAATGACCGGCGCCGGGCGGGTCAAATCGCGAATGTTGATTTCACGCCCGTCGAGCAGGGCAGTCAGCATGTCACGGGTGGAAACTACGCCAACAATATTGTCCACCGAACCGTCAGCCACAGGAAGGCGGCTGTGAGGGGTCTCGGCAAGAGCGCCGCGGATTTCGTCGGGGCCGCAGTTGATATCGACCCAATCGATGTCTGTGCGCGGCGTCATGACCTCGCGCACTGGCCGGTCGGCGAGCCGGACGATTCCGGAAATAATTGCACGTTCGCTCTCTTCGAGAACGCCCGCATTCTGCGCTTCGGCCACCACCAAATGGAGCTCTTCGGCCGTGACCATGTTCTTGTTTTCACGGTTGAGGCCCAACAGGCGGAAAATCAGCGCGCTAGTCTGGTCCAGCAACCAGACGAAGGGAGCGGTTACCTTGCTCAGCCAGAACATCGGCCGAGCCATTATGGCAGCAATACCCTCAGGATTGCGGAGCGCAAACTGCTTCGGGACCAGCTCGCCGATCACCAGGCTGGCGAATGTAGTGACAACAATCACCAGCCCGAACCCGACACTCTTCGCCGTGACGGGATCGAGTCCCAGCAGTGCCAGCCTTTCGCCGACCGGCGCGCCGAGGCTGGCTCCCGAATAGGCTCCGGCGAGGATACCAATCAACGTGATGCCGATTTGCACCGTCGAGAGGAAGCGACCTGGCTCGGAGGCTAGGTCCAGCGCATATCGTGCGCCGGACGAGCCGGACTTGACCATCGCCTTTAGCCGGGCCTCGCGCGCCGAAACGATCGCCAGCTCGCTCATCGACAGGACCCCGTTCAACGCGACCAGGGCGAGGATCAGGACCAGGTCGAACCAGGGAAAGGGAAGGAGCGCGTCGCTCATAATTTCAGGATGGATTCCATGCCGTCAAAATGCGCTTCCGGCAAGCGTACTACATAGATATGCCTGCGGAACTATCATCACGACCCACCGTTCCAAGGCCAAATCAATCTTCCCCATTGGAGAGTTTAAATGCGTCGCTCACCCCTGTTGACCACGCTCGCACTGTCGGGCGCGATGGTCGCCACTGCCTGCACAACGGACCCATATACCGGGCAGCAGACCATCAATCGTACAGCCGTCGGAATCCTTGGCGGTGCGGTCGGCGGCTACCTGCTCGGCGACCTCGTTGGCGGCAGCCACGACCGCAATGCCAAGATGATCGGCGCCGGCATTGGCGCGATCGCAGGCGGCGCTGTGGGCAATTACATGGATCGGCAAGAAGCGGAGTTGCGGCGCCAAACCGCGGGTACCGGGGTCGATGTGATCCGCACTGGCGACGAACTGGTCTTGCGCATGCCCGCCGGAATCACCTTTCCCGTGGACAGCTATGCCCTGCAGCCGGGAGTGCAAGGAACGTTGAACGAGGTCGCGCGCACACTGGCAAGCTATAACCAGACTTATATTGACGTGCTGGGTCATACCGATTCGACCGGCAGCGATGCCTACAATCAAGCCTTGTCGGAGCGCCGCGCCCAATCGGTCGCCGACTATCTCGCGTCGGGTGGCGTTGCCCGGGCCCGGATGGGTATCCGCGGCTATGGCGAATCCCAGCCGATTGCATCCAACGACACCGAAGAGGGCCGCGCCCAGAACCGGCGTGTCGAGATCAAGGTCGTTCCGGTCACCCAGCCGGGCTATTAAGCCCCGCTTCTGTCGCGACGATCCGAAAAGAAAGTCCTGAGCTGGGCGGCTGCCTCTTCCTCGCCCAGCCCGCCCAGCACGTCGGGGCGGTGGTGGCAGGTCGGTTGGGCAAAAACCCTGGCGCCATGAACAACCCCGCCGCCCTTGGGGTCCTCTGCGGCGAATCTGAGCGCATCGAGCCTCGCCAGCGCGACCGCGCCGGCACACATGGCGCAGGGTTCCAGCGTCACCCACAATGTACAGCCATCGAGCCGCGAACGGCCAAGCCGGGTTGCGGCGTTGCGGATGGCGACCATTTCAGCATGGGCGGTGGGGTCCAAGTTGCCCCGCATTGAGTTGCGCGCCTCGGCGATAATTTCATCGCCAAGCGTAACCACCGCTCCCACGGGGACTTCACCGGCGTCCGCTGCAACTGCGGCCAGGTCCAGGGCGCGGCGCATCGGCGGAGGAAGCGGAAAAGCCATGATGGATCGAGCGCTACCGTGCGGCGGCGCGTCTGTCATGCCCTCCAGGCGCCTTATCAATATATCAGCGGGCAGCGTTCTGCTGTGGCTCTGCCGGAGGACGAACTTCGACGACGGGCACTTTGACGGTGGCATCGCCGCGCCTCACCTCTACCTTGGGCATGGCGACATTGGCATCGCGCGTACCGACACCGACCGAACCCGTCTGCACCTCGAAGGCTGGCGGCTGCCCTGGTTGGGCCCGAATCGCGCCGTCGCTCGCCTCGACCCGTGGCGCCCGCGCGGCCCGGGTTTGGCTGATGTCGAGGAAGCCGGTCTGAATTGCCACGATCAACGCAACTACGGCGACGATCAGGATCAGCAGGATGGTACGCATAAAATCTCTTTCTCGTTGCCGATGATGTTTCCTAACGCTTCATAGGCGGCGGCGGTTGCCGATTCGCTCTTGCCAAGGTTGACGGACGGGCATTGCGCTAGTATCGGGCGGCGCTTTCCGGGCGCATACGCGCTCACCTCAAACTTGGAAGTGACCGATGTCGCGCATTTGCGAGCTGACCGGCAAGGGCCGGCAGGTGGGCAACAATGTTTCCCACGCCAACAACAAGACCAAGCGGACTTTCCTGCCTAACCTGCAGAATGTCACGTTGATCTCGGAAGCGCTCGAGAAGAGCATCAAGCTGCGCGTTTCGACGCACGGTCTTCGCTCGGTCGAGCATGTCGGCGGGCTCGACAATTGGCTGACCAAGACCAGCGAGGAAAAGCTCTCGCCCCGCGCCGCAAAGCTCAAGCGCGAGCTGGCCAAGAAGGCAAAGGCCGCGGCCTAAGGCACTTCGACTGACGGTTTTCGCGAAAGCCCGGCGTTTATCGCCGGGCTTTTGTCGTGTCTGGGGCCGGCGAATTTGGGAGGTCGAGTGCGACCAGCAACGTCCGCGCCATGAAACGGTGGCCGTCGTCGGTTACCAGCCAGAAACGCCAGCCCCCCTTCGCCAAAGGCACGATCACCATTCCCTCATAATTATCGAACGCGGCCTTGGGCAGCGGCCAGCCAGGGCCGGCGCGAAGAGCTGAGCCCTTGCGGATCAGTGGCGCAATCGATTGGCTGATGCCCTTCCGGCCCTTGTACCGAAGCAACAGCCAAACGCCGCCATTGGGAGCAAGGGCGGCGTCGGCAACTTCGGCGCCTGCTATAAGTGGAAGGCGGGAAACTCCCCAGGTTCCAACACCCATCGCCTCTCGGCCATTTTCGGCCAGCACCATCAGGCCGTCGCCATTTGAGACCAGGCCTTCCGCACCGCGATTATTGCTCCAGTCGGGCCGCTTGAGATCGATCGCGGCCAGCCCGCGAGCGAATTGGTCGTCATAGAGCCACAGGGAATGGCGCTGCTCATAGCCAACCCACCAGCCGCGCCCCCTGGGGTCGCGTACCAATGATTCCGCGTCCCTCGCCCACTTCTTGCCCTGCGGGCCCGGCCCGACACTTAGGTCGGTCAAGGAAGCCCGGGGCACACGCGCAGACGGCGGATCAAAGCGGATCACGGTGCCAAGATCGCTGACAGCAAGGAATTGGCCGCCATCAATGGCCAGCGCCGAAAGGCCGGTCAGTCGCGAATCGCCAGCCCTCACATTCCACGCGCCCGCAAGCCGCAAGGGTCCCGAAAAGCTCGGCAGCGCAACGGGACGATAGGAAAGCGTTACAGTCTGGGAGGGCTGCGGCTTGCGATTTGGCAAGGCGTGGATCGAAACAAAGGCTCCAATCACTGCTGCAGCCATAAACAAGATGTTGAAAAAATGGACTTTCCTGAACAATCGCTGCAAAAATCGTTCAGCCTCGTTCAACCGCGAATCGCTCATAAGCCCGTTCATGGACGGGGTTTCCCCCTTTTTCCCCGTGCCCAGAACGTCGGTGACGACGGAATAAATCCCTCGCGTCGCGTATCGAGGGGGGCCCGGGGCGGCGTAATTGCTCCGGGCCCAACTGCCCTTCCAATAGCGATCAATGTTTTTCGAACAGGGTTGCGAGCTGCTCGATCAGCGCGCCGCCCAATTGTTCGGCGTCCATGATCGTCACAGCGCGGGAATAATATCGCGTCACGTCATGCCCGATCCCGATTGCCGCCAGCTCAATGCTCGACCGGCCTTCGATCCAGCCAATCACTTGCCTCAGATGCTTTTCAAGATAGGTGCCGCCGTTGGCTGAGGCGGTCGAATCGTCGACCGGCGCGCCATCGCTGATGACCAGCAGGATGCGCCGCTCCTCGGCCCGCGCGAGCAGGCGGCTGTGCGCCCAAAGCAGCGCCTCGCCGTCGATATTCTCCTTGAGCAATCCCTCGCGCATCATCAGGCCGAGGCTTCTGCGCGAATGCCGGTATGGCTCATCAGCACGCTTGTAGACGATGTGCCTGAGATCGTTCAGGCGCCCCGGATTGGGCGGGCGCCCTTCGGAAAGCCACAGCTCGCGGCTCTGGCCGCCTTTCCAGCCTCGCGTGGTAAAGCCGAGGATTTCGGTGGCCACCCCACAGCGCTCGAGCGTTCGGGTGAGGACATCCGCGCAGGTCGCGGCAATCGAGATCGGCCGGCCCCGCATTGACCCTGAATTGTCGATCAGCAGGCTGACAACCGTATCCTTGAACTCGGTTTCGCGCTCGATCTTGTAGCTCAGCGAATGGCCGGGAGAGGTGATGACGCGCGCCAATCGCGCCGCGTCGAGCATCCCCTCCTCCTGGTCAAAGTCCCAGCTCCTCGCCTGCTGTGCCATCAGCCGGCGCTGCAACCGGTTGGCGAGCCGGGTGACGACCCCACCAAGACTTGTCATCTGCTGGTCCAGATAAGCGCGGAGGCGGGTGAGTTCCTCCTCGTCGCACAGCTCGGCCGCGGTGACCATTTCGTCGAACCGCGTGGTGAATGGCCTGTAGTCGGTGACCGGCTCGTCGATCCAATTGCGCCGCTGGGCATTGGCCCGGGCCTGGTCGGACGCTTCCTGGCCGCTGGTCGCCTCGCCCTCGTCGACATCCGCTTCGCTGTCGGCGGATTCGTCCTCGCCTTCGTCGCGCTCCGTCTCCTCCGAACGCATCTCCATCTCGCCGCCGGAGTCGCCGCCCTCGGTCTCGGCTTCGTCAGCTTCGTCGGGCCCTTCGTCCTCTCCCTGATCTTCGTCACCACCCTCCTCGGGCTGTTGGTCGGCGGACTCCTCAATCGGGAGATCGAGATCCTCGAGCAGTCGGCGGGACAAGGTCGCGAATGCAGCCTGATCGTCGATCGTCAGCGCCAGCGCGTCGAGCTCGGCACCTGCCTTCTCTTCAATCCACGGAGCCAAGAGATCCAATCCCGCCTGTGCCGCTTTGGGCGGAGCCTCCCCCGTCAACCGCTGGCGCGCGAGAAGTCCGACCGCGGTCGCCAGCGGCACTTCTTCGGCCGTACGGGCGCGGGTAATCGAGTCGAGCCGGACGCGCGCCTCGGCCAAGTCGTTCAAATTCGCGCGAACCCCGTCCATTGCCTTGGCACCAAGCGCTTCGACCCGTGCCGTTTCCAGTGCGTCGAACACTGCACGAGCGTCGCTGTCGGAAACGGGAGCGCGCGCCGCGTGCAACTTAGCATCATGATATCGGAGCCGAAGCGCCAGCGCATCGGCAGCTCCACGCGCTTCGGCCACCAGCCGCGGCTCCATTCCCGGGCCCGGCGACACGACGCGAGCAACCTTGCCCGGAGACTGGCCGCTCGCATCCGAGGCGAACACCACCTCGGCTTCGGCATCGCGCGCAATCGCCCGAACCGCCCCGGCAAGGACGGTGCGGAAACGGTCGAGAGGCGTTGGAACGGTCATTTGCCGATCATGCTGTGACGCCGGCCTCCACCGAGGTCAACGCCATCCATCTTAGCAATTTGGTTAGGCGCAGCGGTGCAAAATGGCGACTCATCGACGCGAAGGTCATCGTGATGGATTCGACTACGATCTTGCTGGTCATCGTCCCGTTGGTTCTGGGACTGGTTTTCAACGCAGTGAAATTCATGCGTTTCATCGGCTTCGTGGCGGGCGGCGGACGCCGTTCGGCCGCGCGTAACGGCCAATCGGACAGCCACCTGAGTTTCGACGAGCGCGTGGCCGAGCGCCTCCGCGAGCTCCAACGCGACGAGGGCTGATTTTTCGCCTAGACGCGGTGGGCGAGGCTTTCGGGCAGGTCCGTGCCAAACACCCGCTGATAATATTCCGCAATAAGCGGGCGCTCGGCCTCATCGCACTTGTTGAGGAAGCTGATCCGGAAGGCGAAACCCACATCGCCGAAGATCAGCGCGTTCTGAGCCCAGCTGATAACCGTTCGAGGGCTCATGACCGTCGAGATGTCCCCGTTGATGAAGCCCTGGCGCGACAAGTTGGCAACCTGGACCATCTTGCCGACCGCTTCCTTGCCCCCCTCGCTGTCATACTCGCCCGACTTTGCGAGGACGATTTGCGCTTCCGTCTCCGCAGGAAGGTAATTGAGCGTCGCGACGATGTTCCAGCGATCGAGCTGGCCCTGATTGAGCGCCTGGGTTCCATGATAGAGGCCGGTCGTGTCGCCAAGGCCAATCGTATTGGTAGTTGCGAACAGGCGAAACCACGGATTTGGCCGGATCACGCGATTCTGGTCGAGCAAGGTGAGCTTGCCGTCGGTCTCGAGCACCCGCTGGATGACGAACATCACATCGGGACGGCCGGCGTCATATTCGTCGAACACGAGCGCAACCGGATGCTGCAAGGCCCATGGAAGCAAGCCTTCGCGAAACTCGGTAACCTGCTGGCCGTCCTGAACGACGATGGCGTCGCGGCCGATCAAGTCGATGCGGCTAATGTGGGCGTCTAGGTTGATCCGGATCGTGGGCCAGTTGAGGCGCGCGGCGACTTGTTCGATGTGGGTCGACTTGCCGGTACCGTGATAACCCTGGACCATGACCCGCCGGTTGCGGGCAAAGCCGGCGCAGATCGCCATCGTCGTGTCGGGATCGAAGACATAGGCCGGATCGAGGTCGGGAACCCGCTCGTCCGCCTCGCTGAAGGCCGGGATTTCAAGGTCACTGTCGACCCCGAACAGGTCGCGCATTTTCACCATCTTGTCGGGTGATGCCAATATGGTGTCCGAACGGCTTTCGGGCGCAATGTTGGGAATGTCGGTCATGGAATCGGCCTTAAGCGCTTCGGCTGAACGCCTCAAGCGGCCGTTGGCTGTGCTTTTTCCGGCAATGGAAAGAGACTGGGCAGGCGGGCGGCCAAATTCGCATCGCCTGCGAACTCGATGGATGACAGGGGTGCTCCGGCGTAAACATACCCGGCAATCTGCGAGGGCGATCCGCGAAGGATGAGGTCGGGATCGTCAATTTCGCCGCGGCCGATCATCACCTCGCCCTTCTTGCGGATCCAGAAGTAGGGCTCGCCGCCCATTTCCAACTGGATGCGAGCCTTCAAGTCGCCGGTCGCGCCCGCAGTCAACATCGTACGCAACGACAACATCAGCGAAACCGGGCTGAACGGCCGCATCGGATCGTGACGCGGGCTTCTCACAGCCCAGCGCCCAAGCGCCTGGAAGATGGGCGCTGCCTCATAGCCCCAAGGCGTAAGCTCATAGACTTGAACCGACGCCGGGGGTGGGAGGCGGCGGCGAACCAGTACGCCTGCGGCCTCCAAACCTTCGAGCCGCTGGGTCAGCACGTTGGCACTAATCCCGTTCAAACTCGTTTTTAGATCGCCGAAGCGGCGCGGTCCCAAAAGCAATTCGCGGATCAATGGCATCGACCAACGCTCTCCGATCAGGTCCATCCCATGGGCTGCGGCGCAAGCATCGTCATATCGCCTTTTGTCGTCATCTCGTCGCGTATTAGTTACCTTTTCTAACTGCATAGTTGTTATTTATAACTTAGCGGATCATGATGCAAGGCGAATCGAGTCGCAAAGAGGGAAAATTCGCCATGCCAAAGATGATTTTCGTAAACCTGCCGATCACAGACCTCGACCGGTCCATATCCTTCTACGAGGCGGTCGGCGGGAGGAGGGAGCCGAAATTTTCCAACGATCGGGCGGCGATGATCGTCCTCAGCGACACAATTTCGGTCATGCTGCTGACTCACGACTTTTATTCGACGTTTACCCGCAAGCCGATTGCTGACGCGCATCGCACCAGCCAGGTGCTGCTCGCCTTGTCGGCTGACAGCGTCGCGGACGTCGATGCGACGATCGACAAGGCCTCTTCGGCCGGCGGCAAGGTCGATCCGGGTCCGAAGCAGGAAATGGGAGACTTGATGTACGGGCGAAGCTTCGAAGACCCGGACGGTCATCACTGGGAAATCATGTGGATGGACCCGCAGGCCGCCGAACAGGGCGCGTCGGCGTTCGAGCAGGCCTGAGCGATGCCGGTCAATCCCGAAGCCGCCATTGAGATCACGGCCTTTCGCTGGGTCCCGCCTTTCGCAGAAGGACTGGTTCGCGACCTACGCGCCCGTTGGGTGCTGGAGGAAGGCGGGCTCGAATATCGAGTCCGCTTGCTCGACCAGCAGCGACCCCCCGAATATCTGCGCGAACAGCCGTTCGACCAGGTCCCCTGCTTTAGCGACGGCCATGTCCACATCTTCGAAAGCGGCGCCATCGTCCAATATGTCGGCGAGAAGTGCGAGGCACTGCTCCCGCATGACCCGCAGGGCCGGTTTCGGGCCATTCAGTGGGCATATGCCGCGCTCAACAGCGTCGAGCCCGCAATCCAGAATCTGGCGGCAATCGACCTATTCTTTCCAAAGGAGGAATGGGCAAAATTGCGTCGTCCCGGAGCTGCCGACTTTGCCCGGCTGAAGCTGAAGCGCGTTTCCGACTGGCTCGGCGACAAATATTGGCTTGAGGACCGGTTCACCATCGGTGACCTGTTGATGATCAGTGTGTTGCGGATCCTCCGGCATACCAACATCGTAGCCGAATTCCCCAACCTCGCCGCCTATGTGAAACGCGGCGAGGCCCGGCCGGCCTTCAAGCAGGCCCTTTCCGATCAGCTGGCCGTTTTCGCCGCCAATCAAATGGAAGGAGAAACCGCATGACCTATTTCGAAGGGTTCATCGTACCTGTCCCCGAGGCCAACAAGGAAGCATATTGCAAGAGTGCCAAAGACGCGGCGCCGATCTTCCAGGAGTTCGGGGTGAAACGCCACGTCGAGGCGTGGGACAGTGACGTGCCGGAAGGCAAGGTTACCGACTTTCGCATGGCAGTGGACGCCCAGCCTGGCGAGAAGGTGGTTTTCTCCTGGTTCGAATATCCGGACAAGGCGACCCGCGATGCCGCCAACGTGAAGATGCAGAGCGACGAGCGCATGAAGGCATTTGGCGCCAGCATGCCATTCGACGCCAAACGCATGATCTATGGCGGATTCGACCCGATCGTTGAGGAAGGGACCGAGCGCGGAGCCTATGTCGACGGCTTCGTCGTGCCGGTGCCTAATGGCAAGCTCGATGCCTACAAGGCCCTTGCCCTGAAGGCAGCGAAGATCTTCCGCGAACATGGCGCGCTCCGCGACGTCGAGGCGGTCGCCAGCGATGTGCCGAAAGGCGAGGTCACCGACTTCTATCGCGCGGTGAAGGCCGAGGATGGCGAAACGGTCGTTTTCTCCTTCCTCGAATGGCCCGACAAGGCCACCCGCGACGAGGGCTGGAAGAAGATCATGGAGGACGAGCGGATGAAGCCGGAAGGCGACATGCCGTTTGCCGGCCAGCGCATGTTCTGGGGCGGGTTCGATCCAATTTTCGACACGGCGAAATCCAAGGAACCGGCGCACGCCTGAAACGCGCCTACGCAGTAATGAAAGGAACTATCATGTCCGACGTCACTGACGCGCCGGCGCGCGTTGCCGCGAATGAGGATTCGCGAACCTCGCTGCAAGGCAGCCATATCTGGTACGAGTTGATGAGCCCCGACCCGGACGGCTCGAAAGCCTTTTATGAAGCTGTCGTTCCAGGATGGATCATCGGAGAGCCCATCGGCGGCGGCCAGGACTATCGCATGATCGGGCGCAGCGACGGCGGCAATGCAGGCGGGGTGCTGAGACTGACCGAAGAAATGCGCGAGCATGGGGCGCACCCGATCTGGATGGGTTATGTCGGGGTCGACGATGTCGACGCGACGGCGGCTGAGATCGAGGCCAAGGGCGGCAAGACGCTGATGCCCGCGTTCGACATTCCGCAAGGCCGGATCGCAATGATCGCCGACCCCCAGGGCAATCCACTCTATGTGATGAAGCCGATCCCGCCAGAGGGGGAAGAGGACAGGGCCAGCGACGTCTTTTCTCCGACCGAATTGCAGCGCGTCGGATGGAACGAGCTAATGACGCCTGACCCGATGGCTGCCCGTGCATTTTATGGGGAGCTATTCGGCTGGGCCAGCGACCACTTCATGCCGATGGGTGAGCTTGGTGAATATCGCTTCTTCTCACTTGGCGCGACAACCATTGGCGCAGTGTTTCGTCCGCAGGATGAGGGCTTTGAAGGGAAGAAGTATCAGGGCTGGCGCTACTATATTCGCGTGCCGTCGATTTCCGATGCGACCGAGGCGGTCAAGGCAAATGGCGGGGCAGTCACCATGGGCCCGCACGAAGTGCCGACCGGCGATCACATCATTGTCGGCCGCGACCCGCAAGGTGCGGAATTCTCGCTGGTCGGCAAGGCTTGAGGAGGAATGACGATGGCCAATAAACTAGTCACCTGCCTGTGGTTCGATAAGGGCGAGGCACGCAAGGCGGCGGAATTCTATGCGTCGACATTCCCCGATACCCATGTCGGCACGCCATATAAGGCGGCCTCCGATTATCCCGGCGGCAGCCAAGGCGATGAGCTGACAGTGGAGTTCACCTTGCTTGGCCAGCCCTTTCTCGGCCTGAACGGCGGACCCAATTTCAAACCAAACGAGGCTGTCAGCTTCCAGGTCTTCACCGAGGACCAGGAGGAGACCGACCGCTATTGGAACGCGATCGTCGGCAACGACGGCCAGGAAAGCGACTGCAGCTGGTGCAAGGATAAATGGGGCTTCTCCTGGCAGATCGTGCCGCGGGCCCTGATGCGCGGGATGGGAGACCCCGACCCGGCAGCCCGCAAGCGGGTATTCGAGGCAATGATGACCATGCGCAAAATCGACGTCGCCAAAATCGAGGCTGCCATCGAAGGGGTACCTGCATGAGCCTGGAGCTGTTTGCCCACCCATTCAGCTCCTATTGCCAGAAAGTCTTGATCGCGCTGTGGGCGGACGGAACGCCGTTCGACTACCGCATGCTGGACGAGGAGCATGCGGAGAATTTCGCCGAGTTGAAAAGGCGCTGGCCGTTCGGGAAGTTTCCGCTGCTGGTCGACGATGGTGAGACGGTCGTGGAATCGACCCCGATCATCGAGCATCTGCAGGCACGTCATCCTGGTCCCAACCGGTGGATTCCCGACGGAGAGCAGGGTCGGCGAGCGCGCTTTCTCGACCGCTTCTTCGATACCTATGTCATGGGAAATATGCAGAAAGCGGGACTCGATATTCTTCGCCCCGAAGGGTGCAAGGACCCTTATGGCGCTAGCCAGGCGCGTGCCGACCTGAATTTGGCATACGACTGGCTGGAGGCGAACCTCAGCGAAGGATCCTGGGCGGCTGGCGATGAGTTCACGCTGGCTGACTGCGCCGCAGCTCCGTCGCTATTCTACGCCGATTGGGTCGAGGAAATCGGACCGTCGAGGCCAAGGCTCGCCGCCTATCGCGCCCGGGTCCTCGCCCACCCCGTGGTCGCCCGGGCGGTCGACGAGGGTCGTCCCTACCGCCAATATTTCCCGCTTGGCGCCCCCGACCGCGACTGATCGGGGGCTGCGGGCTTGCGCATGGGCCGCAAATTGCGCCTGATGCGGCCATGGCACGGCCCAATCATCTCCGCGACGACCAGGCACAGGTTGATCATAGCGTCAGTCCGCTAGAGCTGTTCTTCGACCTGGTTTTCGTCTTCGCCGTTACCCAGTTGTCGCACTATTTGCTGGCCCACCATACTCCCGCCGGCGCGTTGCAGACCCTGGTCATGTTCCTCGCCGTCTGGTGGGCCTGGATATATACAGCCTGGGCGACCAACTGGCTCGATCCCGGCTGCGCCCCCGTTCGGCTGGTGCTGATCGGGATCATGTTTCTCAGCCTGGTAATGTCCAGCGCGATACCCGACGCCTTCGGCGATTATGGTTGGCTGTTCGCTTTGTCATATGTCGCCATCCAGGTCGGACGAACGGCTTACACGGCATGGGCCAGAGAGGGATTTCCCGGCGGCACATCAACGAACATGGCCAGGGCCACGCTCTACTTCATTGCGGCCGGAGTGTTGTGGATTGCAGGCGGTCTGGATCCCGATCCCATGCGGAGGCTGCTGTGGTGGGTAGCGGCCCTCGCCCTCGAATATGCCGGGCCATTCACGCTCTTTTACGTTCCGGCCATTGGTCGATCGAGTTTTGCAGATTGGAACATCAGCGGCGCGCACATGGCCGAACGCTGCGGCCTGTTCATTATCATTGCGCTTGGCGAAGGCATCATTGTCACCGGAGCGACGTTTGCCGAAATCCAGCCGTCCAAAGCGACGATCCTTGCGTTCCTTAGCGCATTCGTGGCCTCGGTTGCGATGTGGTGGATGTATTTCGATGTCGGCGCGCGCCGGGGCACCGAGCTCATCGAACATGACGGGCGGCCCGGGCTGATTGCGCGCCAAGCCTATACTTACGGCCATATCCCGATCATCGCCGGCATCATCGTGCTCGCCGTCGCGGACGAACGGGTCCTGACCCATCCGACCGGACATCTGGAGCCATTTTTCATTGCCGCACTTGTCGGCGGCGGCATGCTTTTCGTTTCCGGCGCCGGGCTATTCAAGCGCATGACCAACAGCCGAGGTTATTGGCCGCTTTCCCATCTCGTTGGCCTCGGGCTGTTCGCCCTGCTCGGACTTTGGGCGGTTCTAGTTAATCCACAACCACTTACGCTTCATCTTGCTGCAAGCAGCCTGTTTGTCATCGTATCCGTATGGGAATGGGGTTCGTTCCACGGTGGATGGCGCGAGCGGTGGGCGCATTTCGAGTCGAAGCGCGATTAACGGACCAGGTCGAATGCGCCGAGGAAGGTTTCGGCAATAGCAAGGCCTTCAAGCTCCGCGTCGAGCCTGCGATACTCATCTCCCTGGGATGCCTGGAACCGTTCGAACGCCTCGTAAGACTCCCAATGGTCGGCGGTCAGGTAGACGCCGTCCCCATTGCGCCACAAGTCGGTCCGAATGAAGCCCGGGGCAGTTGCGAAGAGCTTTGCCCAATCGCCATCGGATTTATAGGCCGAGACGAACCGGTCCTCCTGTTCCTCGGGCACCTCGAATTGCCAAAGCCGGAGATGGGTCATGCAAATGCTCGCGCGATTTTCAGGGTCTGATAGGCTTCGATCACTTGTCCAAGCTTGCGCTCATGGCTGCGGTCACCACCATTTCGGTCGGGATGGTAGCGGCGGACAAGCTCCGAGTAGCGGCGGCGGAGCGCGGTTCGGTCGGCATCGTCGTCAAGGCCCATTACGCCCAACGCATGGCGCTCCGCAGCGGTGAAGCGATCGACGGCGCGCCGACGCACTTCCGGGCGGAAGCGTGCGGCGATGGCGTCGAGCGGATCGGCGAAGTCTCGCCATGCGGGACCACGGTCGGTGCCGACGTGGGCGAACGCCCGCGTGGCCCGATCCCAGCCGGCAATCGGCGATTGCGCCGCCTCAATCTCCTCCGATGTCATGCCGTTGAAGAAATTGTAGCGCGCGTTGTGCTCTCGGACATGTTCAAGGCACAGCCAGCGCCATGATCCGGGGCCGTCGAAGTCGCCCGGCTTCAACGGTGCCCGGAACTCTCCTGGCTCGCGACAGCCGGGCGCCGAGCAGCGCGCATTGGCTCCCTCCACACGTCCGTGCCACTTAGTTTGCCGTTCCGCCACTTGCTCCTCGCGCTTCAAACGCCTCTATATAGTAACGATGCCCGACGCTGCTACCGGACCTGTCGCCAGGGAAATGATCGCACGGCTGACTGCCGCGCTCTCGCCCACCCGCCTCGATCTGGAGGACCAGAGTTACCAGCATGTCGGCCATGCCGGACACGATCCGCGCGGAGAGAGTCATTTCGCCCTCATCATCGAAAGCTCAGCTTTCGCCGGGCTGAACCGGGTTGAGCGACAGCGCAGGGTCCACGCCGCGCTCGACGAACTGCTCCGCGATCGCGTCCATGCGCTGACAATCCGCGCCCTGGCCCCAGGAGAATAGCCGATGGAAACCATCACCCCGGTCACCCATGACCTAGGCGACTTCAAGGTCCGCCGTACGCTTCCGGCGAAAAGCCGGACAATGGTCGGGCCATTCATCTTCGTTGATCAGTTCGGTCCCGCCCGGCTTCAGCCGGGGCACGGCATGGACGTCCGCCCGCACCCCCACATCAACCTTGCGACAGTCAGTTATCTGTTCGAAGGCGCGATCGAGCACCGCGACAGCATCGGCAGCCACCAGGTGATCGAGCCGGGCGCGATCAACCTGATGACCGCTGGCAGCGGCATCGTCCATTCGGAGCGTTCCCCGAAATTGGAACGATCTGGCGGACCTTCCCTTTACGGCATGCAGACATGGCTTGCGCTGCCCGACGGACAGGAGGAAATCGCTCCCGCGTTCGAGCATGTCGACGGAGGTGCCCTGCCGCTGGTCGAGGACCAGGGAGTCTCGGCCCGGGTGCTGATGGGAACGCTATGGGGCAGGACTGCCGGCGTCACCGAGCATAGCAAAACGATCTATGCGGATATCATCCTTGCAAGCGGGGCCAGCGTCCCGATCGACGCAATGGCCGATGAGCGGGCGGTGATGGTCGTCGAAGGGGATGCGCGCCTCGACAGCGACCGGCTCGAACCGTTCACGCTCTACATTCTCGCCCCCGGACAGGCGATGACGCTCAAGGCTGAGAGTCCATCCCGGATCATGCTGCTGGGCGGCGAGGCGTTCGTCACCAAGCGGCACGTATTCTGGAACTTCGTTTCATCCTCCCGCGACCGAATCAACCAGGCCAAGGAGGATTGGAAGGCCCGCCGCTTCCCCCTGGTCCCGGGCGACGAGGAGGAGTTCATCCCTCTCCCGGAGATCCCGCTTACGGTCACCTATCCGTGAGCGGCGAATTGCCGCAGAGGCGGGTGCCGCTTTCAACCGGCATCACGATGAACGTGGCGTTCGCGGGACCGGACGATGCCCCGCCTGTCGTCCTCGTCCACGGCTTTCCAGAGTCCCATCGCACCTGGCGGGAAGTAGCAGCACGGTTTGATGACCGCTTCCGCCTGATCATGCCCGATCTGCGCGGTTTCGGTCAGAGCGACCGTCCGCAGGACGTCGCGGCCTATGCGGCCGAAGCATTGATCGCCGACATTTTCGCGCTGGCCGATGCGCTCAACATCGACCGCTTCGCGCTGGTCGGCCATGATTGGGGTGGGGCGATCGCCTGGGCGGCGGCGCTGCGCGGCGATCTACGGATCGAGCGGCTGGCCATCATCAATTCCCCTCACCCGCTGATCTTCCAGAGAAGCCTGATCGAGGATGAGGCGCAGCGGGCCGGCTCCCAATATATTCGCGCCTTCCGCGACCCGAAGCTGGAGTCGGGGATCGAAGCAATGGGATTCCCGACTTTCTTCGAGAAGAGCTTCTCCAAGCATGTCGATCTGGCCAAGATCCCTGCCGAGGAGCGCCAGCGCTATATCGACGACTGGAGCCGGCCGGGCGCACTCACCGCCATGCTCAACTGGTATCGGGCTAGCCATATCGTCGTGCCGACGCCCGGCGAACATGCTTCGATGCCCGCGTGGGTCGGGCGCGGCGTGCCCAAGCTCAAGATCCCGGTGCGGGTGATCTGGGGGATGGAAGACAAAGCGCTTCTGCCCGTCCAGCTTGAGGGAATCGGCGAGGTTGGCGACGATGTCGATGTATTTCCGCTGAAAGGCGTCGGCCATTTCGCACCGTGGGAGGCGCCGGACCAGGTATCCGAAGCCCTGGCCCCCTTCCTAGCGGCGGCGTGACCCGCTACAGGCCCCGGCCATCATGACTCGCTCGATCTCGCGCTCCGCCGCCCGGCTTTCCGCCGTGCAGGCGCTCTACCAGCAGGAAATGGAAGGCACGGAACCCGCGCGCCTGATCCATGAATTTCACCATCATCGGCTCGGCGCGACGATCGAGGGCGACACCTACGCAGAGGCCGAAATCAGCTTCTTCGACGATCTTGTGTCTGGCGCACTCGCTCGCCGCGAAGAGATTGACGCGCTGATTTCCGAACGGCTTGCCGAAGGTTGGAACCTCGAACGCCTCGACAAGCCGATGAAGGCGATCCTCCGCGTCGGCGCCTACGAGTTGATTGCCCGGCCCGACGTGCCGGTCGCAAGCGTGATCAGCGAATATGTCGACGTCGCCGACGCCTTTTACGACAAGCGCGAGAAAGGCTTCGTCAACGGCCTGCTTGACGCCATAGCGAAGGTCGCCCGGCCCGCCGCCTAGGGGCTTCCATCGTTCCCGCGTCACGGGTCTATAAGCAGTGTAATGAGCATCGGCGAATTGGCCTTCATCGAGCGGTTGCGCGCGCTGGCGACGCATCCTGCCGCGCGCGGGCTTGACGACGATGTGGCGGTGGTCGGCGACCTGGTGCTGACCCATGACACGATCGCGGAAGGAGTGCATTACCTTCCCGACGACCCTCCGGCCTCAGTTGGTTGGAAGCTGGTCACGGTCAACCTCAGCGATCTTGCGGCCAAGGGCGCTGAGCCGGTTGCGGCACTGATGAGCGTGACGATCAGCGGCGACGGAGACTGGGAAGATCGATTCCTTTCGGGTGTTGCCGCCGCCTGTGAAGCCTATTCACTTCCGCTCGTTGGCGGGGACACCATTGCCCTTCCTTTGCATGCTCCGCGCGTCCTGGGCCTGACCGCCATCGGTCGCGGCGGCGCGCACATTCCATCGCGTGGCGGCGGGAGCCCGGGAGACGGGCTGTGGCTGGTGGGAACGCTGGGCGATGCGGCGGTAGGCCTGGCTGCCCTGCTTGCAGATATCAACGCGGAAGGGCCAATGGTCGAAGCCTATCGCCGTCCAGTGCCGCAACTTGCCGCCGGACGCCAACTAGCGGTTCATGCGAGTGCGATGATGGACGTTTCGGACGGACTGTTGCTCGATGCTTCCCGACTTTGCGCCGCAAGTCACTGTGGAGCGCGGATCGACCTGGACAGCCTGCCTCTTTCTCGAGGTTTCATTGCCGAGCGGGGATCGGACCGAAAGGCCCGGCTCTCCGCGGCAACCGCCGGCGACGATTACGCCCTTCTGGCAGCGCTTCCGGCCGATTTCGACCCTGCGGTAAGTCTTTCTTTACCTTCCGGGACCAACCTTGTCCGGATCGGGACGCTCACCGAGGGCAAGGAACTGACCTTGCTCGACGCTATGGGCGAAGTTCCGACGCCGGAGCAGCTGGGTTATGAACATCACACTTAACCTCCGCCAATGGGTCATCGCCTTTATTGGCCTGGCCTCTGGAATGGCGACTGCGCTGCTGCTTCACTAACCGCCTGACATCAGGCGGGTTGCCTCCGCCTGAAACCCCGCTACACATTCCCCGGCTTATAACGGGCGCGACCGCCAACCGGTGGCGCAGCCTATTGGTCGAATAGGGGAATTCACCGACATGAACCTGGTACTATTTGCGATTGCCTGCGGCGTCGTTGCGCTGCTTTACGGCATCCTTACCAGCCAGCAGGTGCTTCGCGCGTCCGCCGGCAATGCACGAATGATGGAGGTCGCCGCGGCGATCCAGGAGGGCGCATCCGCGTACCTCCGCCGCCAATATACGACGATTACGGTCGTCGGCGTCGTCGTGGCGATCATCGTTTTCATCTTCCTCGGACCGCTTTCTGCAGGCGGATTTGTCCTTGGCGCCATCCTGTCAGGCTCCACCGGCTTCGTTGGCATGAACATTTCGGTCCGCGCCAACGTCCGCACCGCCGAGGCCGCTAGCCAGGGCCTGCAACAAGGCCTGACCATGGCCTTTCGCGCAGGTGCCATCACCGGCATGCTAGTCGCCGGCCTCGCCCTGCTCGCGATCGCGAGCTTCTTCTATTATCTGGTCGGCATTGCGGGCCATGGTCCCAGCGACCGGATCGTCGTCGACAGCCTCGTCGCGCTTGCCTTCGGTGCGTCACTGATCTCGATCTTCGCCCGCCTTGGCGGCGGCATCTTCACCAAGGCCGCAGACGTCGGCGCCGACCTGGTCGGCAAGGTCGAGGCCGGAATTCCCGAAGACGATCCCCGTAACCCAGCGGTCATCGCTGATAACGTCGGCGACAATGTCGGCGATTGCGCCGGCATGGCCGCCGACCTGTTCGAAACCTATGTCGTCACCGTCGGCGCTACGATGGTGCTCACTGCGCTGCTGATGAAGGGCGCGGGTGACGCACTGCTCCCGTTGATGAGCTTGCCGCTGCTGATTGGCGGCGTTTGCGTCCTGACTTCGATCCTCGGCACCTACTTCGTCCGGCTCGGCAAGGGCACGAGCATCATGGGTGCGATGTACAAGGGCTTCGGCGTGACCGCTGTGACTTCGGCGGTCGCGATCTATTTCGCCACGCAATATGCGCTCGGCGACCTGAATGCGCCGATGACTGCGGGCACGACCCGCTTTACCGGCATGGACCTTTACTGGTGCATGCTGCTGGGCCTCATCATCACCGGCCTCATCATCTGGATCACGGAATATTATACCGGCACCAACTATCGGCCGGTTCGATCGATCGCCAAGGCTTCCGAAACCGGCCATGGCACCAACGTCATCCAGGGCTTGGCCATCAGCCTGGAATCGACTGCCATGCCGACGCTGGTGATCTGCGCCGGTATCATCATTGCCTACGCACTCGCCGGACTGATGGGGATCGCTTTTGCCGCGACCGCGATGCTGGCGCTGGCCGGGATGGTGGTTGCACTCGACGCTTATGGCCCGGTTACCGACAATGCCGGCGGAATTGCCGAAATGTCGGGCCTGGACGACAGCGTCCGCGACAAGACCGATGCGCTGGATGCAGTCGGCAACACTACGAAGGCCGTGACAAAGGGCTATGCTATTGGTTCGGCTGGCCTTGCCGCGCTTGTGCTGTTCGCCGCCTACACCACCGACCTGCGCGAATTCTTCCCCGGGCTGAATGTCGACTTCAGCCTGGAGAATCCGTTCGTCATCGTCGGACTGCTGCTTGGTGCGCTGCTGCCTTATCTGTTCGGCGCCCTCGGCATGACAGCCGTCGGCCGTGCTGCTGGCGACGTGGTCAAGGACGTGCGTGAGCAGTTCCGGACAAACACCGGCATCATGGATGGTTCGTCGCGGCCCGATTATGCGCGGACCGTCGACCTGGTCACCAAGGCGGCGATCAAGGAGATGATCGTACCCTCGATGCTTCCGGTGTTCGCCCCGATCGTCGTCTATTTCGTGATCACTGCCGTTGCCGGCCAGGCCCAGGGCTTCGCGGCGCTCGGAGCACTGCTTCTGGGCGTAATTGTCGGCGGCCTGTTCGTCGCCATCTCGATGACCTCGGGCGGCGGCGCATGGGACAATGCCAAGAAGTTCATCGAAGACGGCAACCACGGCGGCAAGGGCAGCGAAGCGCATAAGGCCGCGGTCACCGGCGATACGGTGGGCGATCCTTACAAGGATACGGCTGGCCCGGCGGTTAACCCGATGATCAAGATCACCAACATCGTCGCGCTGCTCCTGCTGGCGGCGCTGGCGGGACAGGTCGCGGGCTAATTCGGCCCAAGGCAATCCAGGCGGGCGGAAGCTTCGGTTTCCGCCCGCCTTTTCATTGGCACGCTCTGCGGTTATGAGCCGCCAACTCATTTAGAACATGAAAAGGATTTGAATGGCCAAGGAAGAACTTCTCGAGATGCGCGGACGGGTGGTCGAGCTGCTGCCCAATGCGATGTTCCGCGTCGAGCTGGAGAATGGACACGAGATCCTTGGCCATACCGCGGGCAAGATGCGCAAGAACCGCATCCGCGTTCTGACCGGCGACGAGGTGCTGGTCGAACTGACGCCCTATGACCTTACCAAGGGCCGCATTACCTATCGCTTCATGCCTGGGCGCGGAGGCCCCGGCCCAGCCGCCTGATGAAGCTCATCCTCGCCTCGGCGAGCCCGCGCCGCCTCGACCTCTTGGCACGGATCGGAGTCACACCCGACGCGGTCGATCCGGCCCATATCGACGAAAGCGTGCCTCAGGGCGAGCTTCCGCGCGACCACGCATTGCGCCTGGCGATCGAGAAGGCGGAGGCGGTAGAGGAACGCCATCCCGACGCCTTGGTCCTTGCCGCTGACACGGTTGTCGCCGTTGGCCGGAGGATTCTGCCCAAAGTCGAGGATGAGGCAACTCTGCGGACCTGCATGAAGTTGCTATCCGGCCGCCGCCATCGGGTGCTAACCGGCGTCGCACTGGCCATTCCCGGCGAAACGACCCGATCCCGCTTGGTTGAGACGATGATCGCGATGAAGCGGCTGTCCGACGAGGAAATCGATTTTTACGCGTCGCATGGCGAGTGGCAAGGCAAGGCCGGTGGCTATGCACTGCAGGGCTATGGCGAAGTCTATGTCCGCCATATCGCCGGCAGCTACTCCAACGTCGTCGGCCTGCCGCTAGCCGAGGCTCGGCACCTCCTCAAATCGGCTGGATATCCGATTGCCTGATTGGCTGATCGAGCGCGGGATTGGCGAGACCCGCGCGGTGTTGGTGGAGGGCGGCCGAATCGTCGAGGCGCGGATCATGCGGGAGGGGGTGACCCCAGCCGGAACCATCCTCGAGGCAAGGCTGAAGAGCGTTGGGCGCAATGCGGTCGCAGTCGCGGATGGGCAGGAATATCTGCTTCCCAAGGGTGCACCTGGGACTACGCAGGGCGCGGCGTTGCGGATCGAGGTCACCCGCGAAGATCTGGGCGGTCTGGAGAATTGGAAGCGACCGCTTGCCCGCGCAAGCAGCGATCCGTCGCGCGCAGCGCCTGCATTGGTTGGCACCGCGGTCGATTCCGGCAAGCATTTGGATGACTCCGGTTGGCTGGATATACTGGATGAGGCGCGTAGTGGGATCATCGCCTTCCCCGGCGGTGAATTGCGCGTTTCACTGACCCCGGCGATGACCTTGATCGACGTCGATGGCCAACTTCCGCCAGCTGAGCTTGCGATTGCGGGGGCGCGCGCTGCAGCCGAAGCAATTCGGCGTCATGGCGTCGGCGGATCGATTGGGGTCGACCTGCCGACGGTCGACGGCAAGGCCTTTCGTCAGGCAGCGGCCGAGGCCGTCGATGCGGTACTTCCCAAGCCGTTCGAGCGAACGTCAGTCAACGGGTTCGGATTTCTGCAGGTCGTCCGGCCGCGTGCCCATGCTTCTCTATTCGAGCTTGCCGCCGACCGCCCATCGTTCGAGGCCCGGGCACTGCTCCGCGCTGCTAGCCGTGAAGTCGGCGCCATTCGCGTGGCGGCGCACCCCGCGGTGATTGCCGAACTCAACCGAAAGCCTGATTGGCTGGACCAACTCTCCCGCCGCACCGGCGGCCTCGTGACCTTGCGCAGCGACCCTACACTCGCCATGTCGGGTGGGCATGCCGAACGCGCCTAAACCCTGCCCGGTCTGCGGCAAGCCGCCGTCCACCGAACACACCCCCTTTTGCAGCCGCGGCTGCAAGGATCGCGACCTGCTCAAGTGGCTCGGCGAAGGCTATCGGATTCCTGGCCCACCAGCGGATCAGGACGGGCTGGACAGCGACGAGGGCGACCGCTAGGGACGCCTTCGCTCGCGGCGCCGACCGGCGCTTGCCGTGGGCCCAGGTAGCTCAGTTGGTAGAGCATGCGACTGAAAATCGCAGTGTCGGTGGTTCGATCCCGCCCCTGGGCACCATCCCGTAGTCTTTAAAATCCTCAAATCGCGGCAATTCAATCAGCGATGCTTGCGATGTTCCGCGCACGCGAAAACGGCATGGCATCCGGCGGGTTGCTCGGGCTGCCGTTTCGGCGCCTCGCGCCCGCCGTAGCAAATGTCTTCATGTGCACCGGGAATCACCGAGCCATACGCCATTCCTGCAATCGACAGGCAAGCCAATATCCCGAGTGGAGCAGCGATGGCCGTCATATGGCGCTGCTGAACCTCCGGGAGGCAGGCTGCCGATAGCTGTCGAACAATGATGCGATAGCCCGGGCATAAGGCCGGCCAAAATCGGGAAGGCGCAGCCGCCTGCCTTCAAGCGTTGCCAGGCCGCGATCCAGGAATGGGCGCAGCCGCTCCAGCATATGCTGATCGCAAAGGCCGCCCAACTCGGCCTTGCCACTGCACAGCAATTGTTCGATGATCCGCCCTCGCCGCCGATCCTCTTCGGTACGGACCACGCCGCAATCCGTTGGCAAAAGGCCCGACGAAACCCGAACCTTATAGCGGCCGGCATTTTTCTCGTTCTGGACGATCAGATGCGGAAACTGACTGATGGCGCTCGCACCAAGGCCGATCAGCACTTCGGCCTGATCGTCGGTGAAGCCCTGGAAGTTGCGTTTCAGCCTTCCTTCCTCCGCGGCAATTGCGATCGGATCATCCGGCAGCGCGAAATGGTCGAAACCGATCGGCTCGTACCCTGCCGCAACGAGCAAACGATGGCCGAGCTCGGCCTGGCCAAAGCGCTGTTCGGCATCGGGCAGGGCACTCCCATCGATTTGCCGCTGCCGCGCAATGAGGTGCGGGACATGGGCATAGCCGAATAATGCTATTCGTTCCGGCCGAAGCGCGATCGTGGCGTGCAGCGTCCGCTCCAGTTCGTCCAGTCCCTGATGCGGCAGGCCGTACATCAGGTCGAAATTGAGCGAGCGCACTCCTGCGCGCCGCAGCTTTTCGACGCAGGTCTCTATCAGGCGGAAGGGCTGTAACCGGCCGATGGCTCGCTGGACCGCCGGCTCCAACGTCTGCACGCCAAGGCTCGCGCGCTCGATACTGGCCGCGGCTATCGCATCGAACCAGGGATCGCTCAGCGAGCGGGGGTCGAGTTCGATGGAAAGCAAGGCGTCATGCGCGTCGAACGCCCAACGGAGGCTGGTTAGTAGTTTGGCAAACTGATCGGGAGCGATCGCATTGGGGCTACCGCCGCCGAAAGAAATTCGCCGCACTTTGCCGCGCCCCGCCAACCGTTTGGAGACCAGGCCAATTTCGGCCTCCAGCGTCTCGAGATAGGTCGCCAACCTCTGCGTGCGATTGGCAGCGCCGGTATTGCAGCCGCAGTACCAGCAAATCTCGTGGCAATATGGGATGTGGACGTAAAGGGAGAGTTGCTGGTCGAGCGCAATTCCATCAAGCGCCGCTTCCATGTCGCTGCGCCCAACCGCCGGGGAGAACTCGGCCGCAGTTGGATAGCTTGTGTAGCGCGGCACCGGCGTCGCCAACAGTTCGGGATGGTAGGTCCAGCCGGTCATAAATCCTCGTCCTCGATCAAAATTCTGGCGGCGGCACCGTCCATGTCCTCGAACTGGCCGGAACGCATCGCCCAGAAGAAAGCGGCCAGCCCGGCCAGGCCGAGCAACAGGGCGATGGGGATGAGGTAGGTGAGGCCGCTCATCGTGCCGCATTCCTCAAGCGGAGGGCGTTACCGACGACAATCAACGACGATCCGGACATGGCGAGCGCCGCGATCAGCGGCGTAACCATTCCCGCGAAAGCAAGCGGCACGGCTATGACGTTGTATCCGATGGCGATGGCGAAGTTCTGGCGAACCACGTGCATGGTCCGGCGCGCGGCAGCCACTGCCTTCGCCACCGGAAGCAGGCTGTCGCCGAGAAACACGGCATCGGCGGCGTTCTGGCCAACGTCGCTCGCCGATCCAGGCGCCAACGACACATGGCCCGCAGCAAGTGCCGGTCCATCGTTGAGCCCATCTCCGACCATCAGCACGTTATGGCCGGAGGCGTGGAGGCGGGCGATGAGGTTGAGCTTGTCTTGCGGCCGCATGCCGGTTTGGGCGGTCAGGCCCAATCCCCGAATTGCGGTGGCGACCGAAGGGCCACTGTCGCCGCTGGCCACCGAGCATTCGATGCCAAGATCGTGCAGGCGATGAATGGCTTCCCTTACTTCGGGACGCAGTCGATCTTCGAAGCGAAGTCGTACCCGTTTATTGGTTCCACGAGTGAAATAGGTGGACAAGCCGTCATTGCTTTCCCCGCGTGCAAGCGACACTCGTTCGCCGCGACAGGAGGCAGAAATACCGAAGCCCGGCTCCTCCTGAACTTCGAAAAGCGCAACCGGAGCCACGCCTTTCGCTTCAAATGCCCGGCGGACCGCCTCGGCAAGCGGATGGCGGCTGTGCTGGGCAAGTGCGAGTGCAATGGCTTGAACGCCGGGCGCCAAGGCCGCGGCATCGACGAGTTCGGGCCGGCCGAGCGTCAGCGTACCGGTCTTGTCGAACAATGCCCGGTCGACCTCGGCCAGACGTTCCAGGGCGGAGCCGTCCTTGACCAGCACCCCGGCCCGCATCAGCGATCCGGCGGCGACGATCTGCGCGGTGGGAACTGCGAGGCCAAGCGCGCAAGGGCAGGTGATGATCAGCACCGCTGCCGCGATCAGCAGAGCCTGGTGCCAACCGGCGCCGAGCAGGATCCAGACCACAAAAGACGACGCAGCCAGCGTATGGACCGCTGGAGCATAGAGGCGCGCCGCACGGTCGGCGATCCGGACGTAGCGCGACCGGCCCTGCCCGGCTTCACCCATTAATCGTGCAATTTCGGCAATGCTGCTGTCCTGACCCACCGCCGTCACTCTAACCGTGAGCGGCGAAGCGAGATTTAGCGTTCCGGCGTGGACCGACCCGCCGGGCCCGACTGGCCGGGGCGCGCTTTCTCCGGTCAGCAGCGACAGGTCGAGGCTACTCGACCCGGTTTCGACAATACCGTCCGCGGCAAGCCGTTCGCCGGCGGCGATGATCATCCGCATTCCACTGCGCAGCTCTTCGGCGCGGAGCCATGAACTGGCACCATCCTCACTGATAACGAGCGCACCTGCCGCCGTCTGTTTGAGGAGCGCTGCCACACCGTCACGCGCGCGATCGCGCATGACGCTGTCGAGCACTCGCCCGACCAGCAGGAAGAACAGCAACATCACGGCGCCGTCGAAATAGGCGTGCGGGCCGCCGGTCAGCGCTTCGAACAGGCTAAGTGCCGTGACCAGCAACACGCCGATCGAAATCGGCACGTCCATGTTGGTCCGGCCATGCCTGAGGGCGCTCCACGCCGAGCGAAAGAATGGTTGGCCCGAATAGGCCACCGTCGGAATGGCAATCATTCCGGACAGGAGGTGAAACAGGTCCCGAGTGCCACCCTCGGCGCCGGACCAGACCGACACCGAGAGCAGCATGATGTTCATGGCCGCGAAGCCTGCGACGGCGGTTGCACGAAGCAGCGCGCGGCTTTCGCCATCCTGCCTGCCCGCCGTCGCGCCGGACAGCGGCTGGGCTGCGAATCCAAGTCGCTCAAGCGCGGCGATAAGTTCTGGGATTTCAACCGACTGTGCATGGGATACAGACAGCTGCCTGGAAGTAAGGTTCAGCCGCGCCGACACCACGCCTGGCAGGGTATCCAGTCCGCGCTCGATCTTGGCCATGCAGCCGGCGCAATGGGCTCCGGGAACCGCAAAGATGGTGCGCTCCAGCGGTTCGCCGGCGACCGAGGTCAGCGCCGTCACGGCACAACCTCGATCAGTCGAGCCTCATCCTTGCCATGTCGGACCAATAAGTGGATGGCCCAGCGCCCGGGCGGAAGCGCCTGGGCCGAACGCAGATCGTCTCCGAAGGTGAGTGGCAGGTCCTCCGCCCGGCCGAGCGGATGGCGGGCAAAGCCGCTGACTTTGGCGCCCTCGACGTTGACGGACACCAGGACTCGGCGCTGCGCGTCAAGGCCCGGCTTGATTTCCCAACCCAGCCGACTCTGCTTGCGCGCCGCTTCCAGCCAGCCATTATATTCCTGGCTGGCAACATAGCTGTTTTCGACCACCACTCCGCCGAAGGTCCGTGTGGCGAACATCGCCATGGTGACGTTGACGGCAATGATCACGCCGAAGAAGCCGACGATAATCGCGGTGAAATGCCAGCCGGTGAAGCGCTTCGTCACGTAGTGCCCCAATCTCAGTTTGGCCGTTCGAACACGGCCTTGGTGCTGTCGCTCTCAAGGCCATCGATCGACCGGACCGAGAAGGCGAAACTCTGACGTTCTTCTCCACTACCGGGGGCGGCGACGAAAATAGGTAGTTTTGCGAGGGCATCGGCGGGAACGGTAGTTCGAACGCTCCTTTTCGCCGTCTCGCGGCTGCCGCCCTCGCCCCACATCACTGCACCCGGAAGTCCGTTCAAGCTGACGGACATCTCGCGCGGCCGCGCCTCCATATTGCGCAGTTTGACTGTGAAATTGTTCCGCACATGGCCGTCGGACAGCTGCACCCAGGCGGGGTTACGTTGGTGCTGGGCGCTGATATCGAGCCGGGCGCGGTCCGCGAGCACCGCAAGCATCGCAAGCCCGATCGACGACCACAACGCGAAATAGACCAATGTCCGCGGGCGAAGTATGGTTTTCATGATCGGCTTCGGCGTGCCGCCCTTGGCCTCGATCTTGCAGTCGTCCAGCGTCGCATAGTCGATCAGCCCGCGCGGCTTGCCGATCTTGCCCATCACCGAATCGCACGCATCAATGCAAAGCGCACATGTAATGCAGCCGATCTGCGGCCCATTGCGGATGTCGATTCCGGTTGGGCAAACCGCGACGCAAGCGTCGCAATCGATGCAGTCACCCAAGGCTTTGGGTGCGGCCACATTGGTTCGCCGTCCCTTGCCACGCGGCTCGCCGCGCCAGTCCTTATAGGTGACGATCAACGATTTCTCGTCGAGCATCGCCGTCTGGATGCGCGGCCACGGGCACATGTAGATGCACACTTGTTCGCGCATGAAGCCGCCGAAAATGAAGGTCGTCGCGGTGAGCAGCGCAACCGTCGCGTAGGCGATACTGGACGCTTCGCCAGCGATGAACCTTCCCGCCAAAGTCGGCGCATCCGCGAAATAGAAAATCCATGCGCCTCCGGTGAGGAGCGAAAGCAGCAGGAATACGGCATATTTGCCGGTGCGCCGCGCCAGCTTCCCGACGGACCAGGGGGCCTGGGCCAGGCGCATCTGCGCATTGCGGTCGCCATCAATGAAGCGCTCAATATGCTGGAACAGGTCGGTCCATACGGTCTGCGGGCATGCATATCCGCACCAGGCACGGCCGACGACCGACGTCAGCAGGAACAGGCCGACCCCGGCCATGATCAGCAAGCCAGCGACATAATAGAATTCGTGCGGCCAGATCTCGATCGGTCCAAAATAGAATCGGCGATGGGCGAGATCGATCAGCACCGCCTGGTCGGGTGCATATTGGCCGCGGTCCCAGCGCAACCAGGGTGTGACGTAATAGATGATGAGCGTCACAGCCATGACCAGCCACTTCAGGCGGCGGAATCGTCCATCCACCGCCTTGGGATAGACTGGCTGCCGCTTGGCATAGAGGCTGGTCGCCTCGCTGGTCGAAAGGTCGTTCATCGATGCGCCGGTTTTTTGGACTGGGTCCACGCCAGCCTATTTTCCTGTCTGGGCGATCTGCAATGTTTCACGCTCGCCGCCACCTAGGGAATGCACGTAGACGGCAAGCATCTTGACGGTCGCGGGATCAAGCTTCTCGCCCCACCGCGGCATGACCCCGAACCGGGCGTCATGGATCGACTTGCGAACGCTGTCGTCATCGCCGCCGTAGAGCCAGATGGCGTCGGTCAGGTTGGGCGCGCCGAACTGGCGGTTACCTTTCGCATCTGCTCCGTGACAAGCGGCGCAGTTCGCCTGGAATAATGCCGCGCCTCGCTTGGCGGAATTGTCTAGCGGCCGTTGCCTGCTGATCGTCCGCACATAGGCCGTCAGGTCGTCGATCTCCGCTGGCTGAAGCAAGGCATCGCGGCCGAATGCCGGCATCTGGGACATGCGCGTCTGACCATGACCCGGATTCCGCACTCCATGTTCGATAGTGTAATGAATGGCATTGATGTCGCCGCCCCAAAGCCAGTCATCGTCGTTGAGATTGGGATAGCCTTTCGAGCCCGCGGCGCCCGATCCATGGCACTGGACGCAGTTGACCCGGAATGCAGCCCGGCCACCTTCGACCGCCGCCTGCATCAGTTCCGGCTTCGCCGCCAGTTGATCGATGGGCGTAGCCGCGATCGCCCGCAAGATCGGAGCTCGATTTGCACGTTCGGCGGCAAGTTGCTGCTCAAGCTGGCCTCGGCTCGACCAGTTTAGCGCTCCTGCAGTCGCCTTGCTGACCATCGGCCAGGCCGGGTAGAAGATGGTGTAAGCGATCGCCCAGATAATCGTCGCGTAAAGCGTCCACAGCCACCAGCGCGGCAGCGGCGTATTGAGCTCCTCGATACCGTCCCATTCGTGCCCGACAGTCTCGGTCCCGGTCGGCTGGTCGATCCGCTTCTTTTCATCAGCCATGGTCGGGGTCCTTGAAGATCATGGTTGCGGCATCGCGATTGCGCTGGCGATTGCGCGGCAGGAAGGCCCAACCGACCAGCACGAGGTAGATTGCGGCCATGACGACCAGCCCCCAGCTATCGGCGAGGTGGCGAAGCTCGTTGTAGCTCACCGCACCTGCTCCTGCGGAGCGGCCGATTTGAAATCGACCTGGGTGCCGAGCATTTGCAGATAAGCGACCAGCGCATCCATTTCCGTGATGCGCGACGGGTCGCCGTCGTAGTCGCGCGCCTGGGCGTTCGGGTAGCGCTTCACCAGGTCGGCGGCGTCGGCATTGGGATCGGCCTGGGCAGTGAGATCCTCATTTGCCTTGGCGATCGACTGCATGCTGTATGGCACGCCGGTCCGGGACAGTGCCCGCAGATGCGCGCTCATGTCGCCAGTCGTCAGTTCGCGATCGGCCAGGAAGCTGTAACCGGGCATGATGGATTCCGGCACGACCGAACGCGGGTCCTTGAGGTGCTGCACGTGCCACTCGTCGGAATAGCGACCGCCCACGCGCGCCAGGTCCGGGCCGGTTCGCTTGGATCCCCATTGGAACGGGTGATCGTACATGCTTTCGGCAGCCAGGCTGTAATGCCCGTATCGCTCGGTCTCATCGCGGAACGGGCGGATCATCTGGCTGTGGCAGGTGTAGCAGCCCTCACGAACGTAGATGTTGCGGCCGGCGAGTTCGAGCGGTGTATATGGCCGAACGCCCTCGACCTTCTCGATCGTCGAATCGATCCAGAAGAGAGGCGCGATCTCGACGATTCCACCGACCGTAACCACCAGCAGCGACAGCACTGCAAGAATGGTGACGTTCCGTTCAATCCGCCCGTGATTGAATATCTTGCTTGCCATGACTTGTCCTACTCTGCGGCCGCTACCGCAGCATCGGGGCTGCCGCCGGAACGGATGCTCCGAACCCCCGCGCGCGCAATCTGCGGCAGCGGGCGGTCAGCCTCGGGGTTATACGTTGCGTCGTTGAGCGGCTTTTCATCCCGCAAATTGCCGCGAATTGTTTGGGCCACATTCCAAATCATGATCGCGAAGCCGCTGAGGTACAGAAGCCCGCCTGCAGCACGAATCAGATAATAGGGCTGCATTGCCGCGACGACTTCGCTGAACGAATAGACGAGGTATCCGTCCGCCCCATATTCGCGCCACATCAGGCCCTGCATAATGCCGGCGACCCACATCGACGACGCGTAAAGGACGATCCCCAGCGTCGCGAGCCAGAAGTGCCAGTTGATCATGCGCAGCGAATAGAGCCGGGATCGGCTCCACAGGCGCGGCACCAGATAATAGACGCACGCAAAGGTAATCATCCCGTTCCAGCCGAGCGCGCCGGAATGGACATGCCCGATAGTCCAATCGGTGTAGTGCGACAGCGAGTTGACGGCCTTGATCGACAGCATCGGCCCTTCGAACGTCGACATGCCGTAGAACGCCAGAGCCAGGACCATCATTCGGATGATGGGATCGGTGCGGACCTTGTCCCACGCGCCGTTGAGGGTCATCAGGCCGTTGATCATCCCGCCCCAGCTGGGCATCCACAGCATGATCGAGAACACCATGCCCAGCGTCTGCGCCCAGTCGGGCAGCGCGGTGTAATGGAGGTGGTGCGGACCAGCCCAGATGTAGAGGAAGATCAGCGACCAGAAGTGAATGATCGACAGCCGATAGCTGTAGATCGGCCGCTCGGCCTGCTTCGGCACGAAGTAATACATCATCGCCAGGAAACCGGCGGTGAGGAAGAAACCGACCGCATTATGGCCGTACCACCACTGGGTCAGCGCGTCCTGGACGCCCGCAAATAGCGAATAGCTCTTGGAACCGGCGAGACTGACAGGGATGCTGAGGTTGTTCACCACATGCAGCATTGCCACGGTGATGATGAAGCTCAGGTAGAACCAGTTGGCGACGTAGATGTGGGGCTCGCGGCGCTTGACGATGGTACCGATAAAAACCGCCGCATAGGACAGCCAGACGACCGTCAGCCACAGGTCGACGTACCATTCGGGCTCCGCATATTCGCGGCTCTCGGTGATGCCGAGCAAATAGCCGGTAGCAGCCAACACGATGAACAGCTGGTAGCCCCAGAAGACGAAGCGGGCGAGGCTTGGGAATGCCAGCCGCGCACGGCACGTGCGCTGGACGACGTAAAAGCTGGTGGCGATCAGTGCATTGCCGCCGAACGCGAAGATGACCGCCGATGTGTGCAGCGGCCGCAGCCGACCGAAGCTGGTGTACTCGAGCCCGAGGTTGAGCGCCGGAAATGCCAGCTGCAATGCGATGTAGAGGCCCGCCACAAAGCCCGCGACGCCCCAGAAAAGGGTGGCAAGCACCCCCCAACGAACCGGATCGTCATCATAGCGGCCGTGGTCGACAACTACGCTGGGAACGCCTGTCGCAATGGCGCCATAGTCCGCATTGCGGAGCGTGACGACCAGCATCACGAATGCTGCAGCGGCGATAATCGCCAGATGGACCGAAAAGCCGAAGTCGGCCGAGGCGGCAATTGTCAGGACGGCGATCAAGCCGATGAGCAGCCAGCCCCCGCTTTTCAGTAGCACGTCATCCATGGTCGGCCCCAAGTCCCGCTGCACAATGTTCGGGCCGGGGCTTAATCTCGCGGCGACGCAGCACGCTTTACGCAATCCTACGTATGCGACTGAGCTTTGGAGATTTGGGCAGGCCGACACGTGGAAGGCGGGCGCCGGCCCTTACCGAAGCCGAACTAGCCGCCGCGCATATTTGAGGTGGATCAAGGACCGGATGCCGCCCGCCGTTCAGTTGCCTGTGCTCCATCTTAAGGGGGCACACCAATGAAACTGCTTTTTCCGATTGCCGCGGGCATGGCCGCGACCGTTGCCGCTTCACCGGCTTATGCTGAAGCGGGCGACGTGCTGGTCCGCACCCGGGCAATCCTGGTCGCGCCGACGGAGAATTCCAGCGGCATCAAACCGGCTTTTCCAAACGACGAGGTGTCGGTTTCCAACTCCTTCGCACCGGAACTCGACTTCACCTATTTCGTAGCCGACCATATTGGGCTTGAGTTGATTCTGGCGACGACCAAGCACAACATCAACGGGAAGGGCGGTCTCGATCCGATCGGCGAGCTTGCGGACACTTGGGTCCTGCCGCCGACCCTTACCCTGCAATATCACTTTGCGCCCAAGGCCAAAGTCCGCCCCTATGTCGGCGTTGGAATCAACTATACCCATTTCTACAATGAGGACGCCAGCAACGGGCTCGAGAACGCAATCGGCCACACCAACGTGAATCTGGACGATAGCCTTGGCTATGCGGTCCAGGCAGGTCTCGACGTCGACATCACGCCGCGCGTGTTCCTCAACTTCGACATCAAATATATCGACATCGACACCAAGGCGAAGCTGACTACCGGAAACCTCGTCAACCGGGTCAACGTCAGCCTCGATCCGATCGTTGCGGGCGTTGGCGTCGGCATGCGGTTCTAAGGTGTGAAGTGCTCCCGGGCTCGCACTCGGGAGCCTTCCCCGCCCCTAGGATGCGTCAGAGCGATTTGACGAAGATTACCGAGTCCAGCGTCAAGCCAAGAGTCAACCAACCGCCGGCCTTCCGACTACCGGTGCCGGCGAGGCCCCGGGCGCCAGTACGGACCTCGATCCCCGCGCAGCCCAATAGGCGTGCTCGATCCTCGGCCGCAGCCATCAGCGCGGCACGAGCGGGAGCGGCCCGGCTCAATTCGAACGTCACGAAATCGTCGAGCGTGAGCACCCGTCCGTGGCGAAGCCGCTCACAAATCCGATAGCTGGCAAGACCAACCACCGTTCCGCCTTCATCAAATAGTCCGATAAACCCGCCCTCGCGGCCTCGACGCCTGACATAGTCGAGCCAGTCATCGAGACTTATTTCGGGAGCGATCGCCCGGATAATCGGATAGGCCGCGCCGGCCTCTGCCAGACCCAGCCCGACTACGTAGAATTGCGGCTTATATGACGCCGTGGTTGCCATTTATGCGCATATCCGACGGGATGCGGGGCAATTCGTTGATCTGCCTCATGTCTGCAAATTTTGATCGAGGACAGGCATTGCATGGCAACCAGGGCGGCACCGGTACCGGAGCTTGAGCGGGACCATCCATGTTTCGATTGCGCCGTGCGAGAGCTTGCCGTGTGCGGTGTGCTGGAGCCCGCCGTTCTACGCGATTTCAAGAAGAGCGGACCGATCGCCCACTACGCGGCTGGCGAGACTGTCGTATTCGAGGCCGACGCGGCGGCAAATGTCTATAGCCTCACCGGCGGGCTGTTGCGTCTGTCAAAGCTACTTCCCGACGGCCGCCGGCAAATCGCCGGCTTCCTGTTTCCTGGCGACTTCCTTGGGATTACGTTGGAGGAGGAGCATGCGTTCACCGCCGAAGCGGTCGCGCCCTCGACGCTCTGCAGATTCCCGCGTCGCCAGTTCGATGCCTTCGTTGCGGCCAATCCCGCGCTTGAGCGGCGACTCTACGCCGTGGCCGCGCACGAGCTGGCTGCCGCGCGGCAGCAACTGGTATTGCTCGGTCGCAAGACCGCGACGGAGCGCGTCGCCTCGTTCATGCTGATACTCGCCGGCCGCTGCCATCCAATCGTTGAGGATCAGGATATTAGCTTCCCAATGTCGCGCGCCGACATCGCCGACTATCTCGGTCTCAGGATTGAGACAGTGAGCCGCGAGATTAGCGCGCTCAAGGCTGCCCGAGTGATCCAGCTCACCGGCCGCCAGTCGTTTCGCGTCGCCGACCTCGGGCGGCTCGAGCAGCTCGCGGAAGGTTGACTTGCTGTATTCTAGGCCAATGCGCACCTTCGTCGGATTAATTCTTCTTCGGCGCGCTTCTTGGATGGCGATCATCCGATAATCCTCGACCATGGCGCGCCCCGCTTGCTATCGGCTTGGCGTGACCGCGCCCGCCGAAAAGCAGCAGAAGCTCGACAGATTGGCGGGACTGCTCCTGGTTGCGGCCGCCGCGACCGCACTAATCGCCGCAAACGGGCCCTTCGCCGCCGCCTATAATGACTTGCTCCACCTGAAGTTGGGTCCAGCGATGCCGCGCCTCGGCCAGATGTCGCTTCACGAATGGATCGCCGACGGGCTGATGGCGATCTTCTTCCTGCTGGTAGGCCTTGAGGTGAAACGCGAATGGTACGACGGCCGACTGTCGAGCCCAGCCGAACGGCGACTGCCAATCATCGCAGCGGTAGCGGGAATGGCCCTACCGGCACTGATCTACCTGGCGATGATCGGCGGTGATTCCGCGCTGACCCCAGGGTGGGCGATCCCCGCGGCGACCGACATCGCCTTCGCGATCGGAGTGCTCGCGATCCTCGGCCGTAACGCTCCCGCCTCGATCAAGCTGCTGCTGGTCACGATCGCCATTGTCGATGACATCGGCGCGGTGCTGATCATCGCCTTGTTCTACACGAAGAGCCTGAATGTCCTGGCGCTTGGCGGAGCGCTGGCACTTGCAGGTGGAATGGCCGCTCTCGGCCAGTTCGGCGTACGCCGGCTGTGGCCGTACATCGTCGGCTTCGTGCTGCTGTGGCTGCTGGTTCTGGCGAGCGGGGTTCACGCTACCATTTCCGGGGTGCTTGCGGCGCTGACCATTCCACTTGGCAAGGGCGAATCGGCCTCTCCACTGAAACGCCTGGAACATGCGATCCATCCCTGGGTCATGTTCGGCGTCGTTCCCATCTTCGGCTTTGCTTCTGCCGGAGTGGCGCTGGTCGGCGGATTGGGGATGCTGGCCGAACCGCTGCCGCTGGCAATTTTGGCCGGTCTTTTCCTGGGGAAGCAGTTTGGCATCTTTGGAGCGGTGTGGGTCGCAGTGCGCACGGGACTGGCCCCTCCCCCGGATGGGACCAGCTGGCGCCAGCTTTACGGCGCGGCGACGCTATGCGGGATTGGCTTTACGATGAGCCTGTTCATCGGCGCCTTGGCCTTCACCGACGATGCGGCGCTCATCGATGCAGCCAAGCTAGGAACCCTTGCGGGCTCGCTCCTGTCGGCCGTCGTAGGATATGGAATTCTTCGTCTGTCCACTCCGGCGCCCAGCCGCGAGGACGACGAGGAGGATGCGACGGAGCTATTTTCCGCCGACCAGCCCGATTAAGCGTCCGCCCTGAACGCCCTAAAGCTTCTCGGTAAGCTCCGGTACGATCTGGAACAGGTCGCCGACCAGGCCGATGTCCGCGACCTGGAAGATCGGGGCTTCTTCATCCTTGTTGATGGCGATGATGGTCTTGGAGTCCTTCATCCCGGCAAGGTGCTGGATGGCGCCGGAAATGCCGATCGCGACATAGACTTCGGGAGCGACGATCTTGCCGGTCTGGCCGACCTGGTAATCGTTGGGCGCATAGCCCGCGTCGACGGCGGCGCGGCTGGCGCCCACGGCGGCGCCAAGCTTGTCCGCCAGCGGGTCGAGCAGCGCGTGGAAGTCGCCGGACGAGCCGAACGCGCGACCGCCCGAGACGATCACCTTGGCACTGGTCAACTCGGGCCGCTCCGACTTCGAAAGCTCGGCACCGACAAAGCTCGACTTGCCCGAGCCGCCGCCGGCGTCGACCGCCTCGATAGCGCCCGAACCGCCGCTGGTTGCGGACTTTTCGAAGGCCGTGCCGCGAACGGTAATGACTTTCTTGGCATCCTTGCTCTTGACCGTGGCGATGGCGTTGCCGGCGTAGATCGGGCGGGTGAAAGTGTCCTCGCCCTCGACCGAAAGGATGTCGGAGATCTGCATCACGTCGAGCAGCGCGGCGACGCGCGGCGCGACGTTCTTGCCGGTGGTGGTAGCCGGCGCGAGAAAAGCGTCGTGGCTACCCATCAGCGCGGCGGCGACCGGCGCGACATCCTCGGCCAGCTGATGTTCCAGATGTGCGCCGTCGGCGACATGAACCTTGCCGACACCGGCGATCTTGGATGCGGCATCGGCGATCCCGCCGACGCCCTTGCCAGCGACCAGCAAATGGACTTCGCCAAGTTTCGAGGCGGCAGTGACAGCGGCGAGTGTCGCGTCCTTGACCTGCTTGCCGTCATGTTCGACCAGAACCAGAGTCTTCATTTGGCCACTCCCAATGCCTTCAGCTTCGCCACCAGCTCATCAACCGAGCCGACCTTGATGCCCGCGGTCCGCTTGGCCGGTTCGACGACCTTCAGCGTCTCCAGCCGCGGCGCGACATCGACCCCATAATCGCCGGGCGATTTGGTCGCGAGAGGCTTCGACTTGGCTTTCATGATGTTCGGTAGCGAGGCGTAGCGAGGCTCGTTGAGGCGAAGATCGGTGGTGACCACTGCGGGTGTCGAGAGCTTCACCGTTTCAAGCCCGCCGTCGACTTCCCGCGTAACATTGACGTCGCCGCCGGAGATTTCGACCTTCGACGCGAACGTACCCTGCGGCCAGCCAAGCAGCGCGGCCAGCATCTGGCCGGTCTGGTTGCTGTCATCGTCGATCGCCTGCTTGCCGAGGATGATCAGCCCCGGCTGCTCTTCGTCGGCGATGCCCTTCAAAATCTTGGCGACAGCGAGCGGCTCGACCTCTTCGTCAGTCTGGACCAGCACAGCTCGGTCTGCACCCATGGCGAGCGCCGTGCGCAACGTTTCCTGCGCCTTTGCCGGACCGATCGAGACCGCGACGATCTCGGTCGCGGCGCCCTTTTCCTTGAGGCGGATCGCTTCTTCGACCGCAATCTCATCGAACGGGTTCATCGACATTTTAACGTTGGCGAGATCGACGCCCGAGCCATCCATCTTGACCCGCGGCTTGACGTTGTAATCGATCACTCGCTTGACGGCTACGAGCAGCTTCATCGGTTTGAACCCCTTGAATTAGGCGACTTCGCGGACCTGTTCGACGATTTTCTTGGCGGCGTCGCCGAGGTCGTTGGCGGCGACGATCGGCAGGCCGCTCATCGCCAATATGTCCTTGCCCTGCTGGACGTTGGTACCTTCGAGGCGGACTACCAGCGGCACCGACAGCTGCACTTCCTTGGCCGCGGCGACAATGCCTTCGGCGATGATGTCGCAGCGCATGATGCCGCCGAAGATGTTGACCAATATGCCCTTCACCGCCGGATCGGAGAGGATGATCTTGAACGCCGCGGTGACCTTTTCCTTGTTGGCGCCGCCGCCGACGTCGAGGAAGTTGGCCGGGAACATGCCGTTCAGCTTGATGATGTCCATCGTCGCCATGGCGAGGCCGGCGCCATTCACCATGCAGCCGATGTCGCCATCGAGCTTGATATAGGCGAGGTCATGCTTGGAGGCCTCAACCTCCATCGGATCCTCTTCCGTGATATCGCGCAGCTGCTCCAGGTCGGGGTGGCGGAATTCGGCGTTGCTGTCGAAGCCCACCTTGGCGTCGAGTACCATCAGCTTGCCGTCATCGGTGATCGCGAGCGGGTTGATCTCAATCTGCGAAGCGTCGGTGCCAAGGAAGGCGTCATAAAGCTTGGCAAGCACATTGGCAGCCTGCTTGGCGAGGTCGCCCGACAATTCCAGCGCTGACGCAACCGCGCGGCCGTGATGCGGCATCAGTCCGGTCGCCGGGTCGATGGTGATCGTTTCGATCTTTTCGGGCGTGTCGTGAGCGACCGCTTCGATGTCCATGCCGCCTTCGGTCGAGGCAACGACCGCAATTCGGCCGGTCGCACGATCGACCAGCAATGCTAGGTAGAATTCCTTGGCGATGTCGACGCCGTCGGTGACGTAGAGGCGCTGCACCTGCTTGCCCTGCGCGCCAGTCTGGATCGTAACCAGCGTTCGCCCAAGCATTTCCTCGGCATGTTGGCGGACTTCGTCGATCGACCGGGCGAGGCGAACGCCGCCTTTGGCGTCCGGGCCCAGTTCCTTGAACTTGCCCTTGCCGCGGCCGCCGGCATGGATCTGCGCCTTGACCACCCACAGCGGTCCAGGGAGCTGCTTGGCAGCCTCGACCGCCTCCTCGACGCTCATCGCGGCATGGCCGGCGGGAACCGGGACACCGAAGTTGGCGAGCAGTTCCTTGGCTTGATATTCATGAATGTTCATGGGCGCGCCCTTAAGCAGATTGGAGCGCGCAAGGGAAGCAGGGTCTCGGATGTCCTTAGCTTCACTAATTTCATGGAGACAGACGCCAAAGTTGTGAAGTTAGCGGGATCGGAAGGCGTTTTGGCCGGGCACTGGTTCCGGATAAAACGGCACACCATCGTGGATGGACGCTAGACTCGGACGGGGCGTGTAGGACAGGAAAATCGGGCCGTGACCGACCCGCCTACCCGCAAGATCATCCATGTCGATATGGACGCCTTCTATGCGTCGGTCGAGCAGCGCGACAATCCGGAGCTGAAGGGCAAGCCGGTGGCGGTCGGCGGCGGGCATCGCGGGGTTGTCGCCGCGGCCAGCTACGAAGCACGCAAGTTCGGCGTGCGATCGGCGATGCCGTCGGTCACCGCCAAGCGCCGCTGCCCCGAGTTGGTCTTCGTCAAGCCGCGGTTCGACGTTTATCGCGCGGTGTCGCAGCAGATCCGCACCATCTTCGCTGATTATACCGACCTGATCGAACCGCTGTCGCTCGACGAAGCCTATCTGGACGTAACCGAGGACCGACGCGGCCTTGGCACGGCCAGGGCGATCGCCGAGGAAATTCGCGCCCGAATCAAGGCCGAAACCGGCCTTACCGCGTCGGCCGGGGTCAGTTACTGCAAGTTCATCGCCAAGCTGGCCTCGGACCAGAATAAGCCCGACGGCTTGTGCGTCATCCCACCACACAAAGGCGCAGCATTCGTCGCGATGCTGCCCGTAAAGCGCTTCCACGGCGTTGGGCCCGTTACCGCGGCGAAGATGGAACGGCTGGGCATCCATACTGGCTCCGATCTCGTCCAATGGCCGATCGAGCAACTGGAGGCATATTTCGGTTCGTCGGGGCGGTGGTACTGGCGAATCGCACGCGGGATCGACGAGCGGGAAGTGAAGCCGGACCGGCCCTATAAGTCGGTCAGCGCGGAGCGGACATTCGATGTCGACTATAGCGATCCGGAAGATTTGCGGCGCGAGCTGGCCCGCGTTGCCGGCTATGCCTGGCAGCGGATCGAGCGCTCCGAGGTCAGGGGCCGAACCGTGACGCTAAAGGTCAAATTCGCCGATTTCACCACGGTGACGAGGTCGAAGAGTTTTGTTTCGCCGGTGCCCGATCAAGCCGCGTTCGAGGCCGCCGGACAGACCCTTTTGGAAACGCTTCTGCCCGTAGCCAAGGGCATAAGATTGCTGGGTTTAGGGCTTCATTCGATCATCGAGGAAGAGGAGTCCGGGCCCCGGCAACTGGGACTCGAAATTTGATTCGTTTTCTGTTATATAATTGTCATCAGCCGTCGCGACCTGCGGCGGTTGCTTCATACAGGACCAAGTTCACACGCAAGTCATGATCGGACCGGGGGGTCGCTGTTGGGGGGCGATACGGTGCGCAAAGACGTGATGCAAGTGGACATTGAGAGAGGTGACGGAATGGCTGTGAAAGCCCTTAGCTTCGATGTTGGCGATTATGTGGTGTACCCCAAGCATGGCGTTGGCCGGGTGGTCGAGCTCCAAAGCACCGAGATCGCGGGAACTCGTCTCGATCTTTACGTCCTCCGGTTCGAAAAGGAGCGGATGACGCTTCGCGTGCCGGTGGGCAAGGCGGACTCGGTCGGCATGCGCAAGCTGTCGAGCGACAAGACAATGAAGGACGCGCTCGAGACTCTGACGGGCAAGCCCAAGGTCAAGCGGACCATGTGGTCGCGTCGTGCCCAGGAATATGAAGCGAAGATCAATTCGGGCGACCTTACGTCGATCGCCGAAGTGACCCGCGACCTGTTCCGCGCCGACGACCAGCCTGAGCAGAGCTATTCGGAGCGGCAGATCTTCGAAGCCGCCTCATCGCGCCTGGCGCGCGAGCTTGGGGCGATGGAGCAGACCGACGAGAAGTCGGCATTGGTCAAGATCCTCGAGATTCTGAACAAGGCTGCGGCCATCCACAACAAGGCGAAGGAAGCCGCGTAAGCGCAGCTTCATTGCCGAACGATCAGGGCGCCCCTCACCGGGCGCCCTTTTCTTTGGCGATTGCTTCCCGCCGATCAGGCCTGTTGCAGTGCCGCCGCGGAGGCACAGACTGTTCGGGCAAATTCCCCAACCTCGTAGAGAATGCGCTCCGCGTCGCCGGAGCTCAGATTATCCGCGATCGAATCCGCATGATAATGGTCGCAGTGAGCGAAGCCGAAGACGGTCTTGAGATATTCATCGAACGACTGCCGGAGCGAAACCCACATGCCATGTTCCTCCAGCCAGGGAAGCCCGGATCCGGAGGTGGTGATGACCGCCAGCCGCTTGCCGCGAAGCAGCCCATAATCGGACCGGGTGAGGTCATCGATCCTGAAGCCGGCGCCCAGCACTCGATCGATGTACCCCTTTATGATCGCTGGAGGCATTCCGAACCACAGCGGATAGACAAAGGTCAGTACGTCGCACTGCCTGAGCATATCGAGCTCAGCCTTGACATCGCTTGACGCCCCCTCGGCGCCGTTGGCCGCCCGCTCGGCCTCCTTCAGCAACGGATCGAACCCGATCGCGTACAGATCCCGCAGCACTGCATCATGATGGGCGGTGCGGACGGTATCGACATAACGGTCCGCAATGGCGGCGTTGAAGCTGTTCGGCCCCGGATGGCCCAGCACAACCAGATGCGACGGCAACTTCCTGCCCATATGACGGGCCTTCCCTTGGTGTTTGCTCATAAGCAACTCCGGGGCGTATCCCGAGTTCCGGCCAGGGCGAATTGATGTCCGCAATGGGTGGAAAGTGGCCGCCGGCTGCCTTAAAGCGGCCCAATCGGCATCCGCTCCTAGCTCAACTGGATAGAGCGCCGGGCTTCGAACCCGGAGGTTGGGGGTTCAAGTCCCTCGGAGCGGGCCAACCTCATGCATCGGCAATGGATCGCAAACGAACGTCAGGAAGCCGTGGCCCTTTGCCCGTCAGGCTGGCTTCCGGCCCGTTGCGGCACGAGCAAGATCAGGGCGACAATCGCAGCGGCAAGGACAGCTGACGCCAGTGGTCTACTAAAGTCCAACCCGCCATTCGCGACAGGTTTGTCGAGGAAATCCCCGACCGTCGCGCCCAGGGGTCGAGTGAGGATGAAAGCGGCCCAGAAAAGAAAGACATGGCTTATCTTCGTGCCAAAATAGGCGATGCTCAGCATTGCCAGGGCCGCCCCAAAAAGCAGCGCGCCGCCGGAGTAACCCAAGCCAGCATCGGCAACCCAGTCGCCAAGCGCGGTGCCCAGCGTCTGGGAAAATGTAATGGTTATCCAGTAGAAAGCTTCCGCCTTTGGGCTGACCACGGTCCTGACATCGACGCTTCCAAGCGCTCGGTGCCAGGCAAAAAGCGATGCGGCGACGCAGGCAAACAGCAAGAGGGAGCCGCCGACATAGCCGATGCCGAGCGAGCGGTCGGCAAAGTCCGCCAAGGTGGTCCCCGCGGTGGTGGATGCGGCGATGGTCGCCCAGTACAGCCAGGGGTTGAACGCGCGTGCCCTGATCTGCGCCCAGACCAGGATGACCAGCAGCGCACCGAAAATAGCAGTGCCGATCAAATAGCCGTTTTGCACCGGGTGCGACGTGGTTTCACCAAGCCAGCTCATGGTGACCGCGTCGCCAGCCGTTTCGCCAAGGGTCGTCGCCAGGATTTTGATAACCCAGAAACCGAGCGTTATCGCGGGAACCTTGCTCAACGCTTCGACACGGTCATCGTCCATTGCGAGGGAGCCTTATGAAATACGCCGCAACCTTACATCACAGTGGTCGGCGCAGCGAATTTCCGCAATGGGTCGAAGAAGGCGCCCTTCTTTGGCGTTGCGCTTCCCGCCTGCATTGGTGTATTATATATGCAATACGCTAAAAGGAGAGTGTTCATGACCGTTCGTTTCGCCACCGCTGCCATTGTCACGCTTCTTGCCGGCGCATGCCATGTTACGGCCGATGCCGAGGAGCGAGATCCGGGCCCGCAGGTCACCCGCAGCTACCAGGTCGGGGCGTTCGACAAGCTGGCGGTGGCGGGCCCCTACGAGGTCAATGTCGTGACCGGCGGCAAAGGCGGAATCACCGCCAAGGGCGGTGAGAACCTGCTGGCCGAGACCGATGTGGTGGTCGAGGGCGACACGCTTAAGATCATGCCCAAGAAGCATAAGGGCATCCGCTGGAGCTGGAAGAGCGGCAAGGCCGTGTTCACGGTCAATGCCGCTGCGCTCCACGGGGCGTCGATCGCGGGATCGGGCGGCGTCAATGTCGACAAGGTCGACGGCGATTTCGACGGCGACGTCGCAGGATCGGGCGACCTCAAGGTGAATGGAATTTCCGGCGGCAAGGTCAAGCTGTCGATTGCCGGATCGGGCAATGTCGATGCAGCGGGCAAGGCCGACAGCGTCGACCTGTCGATCGCCGGTTCGGGTGACCTGCGCGCCGGCGGGCTTGCCAGCCGAAGCGCCGACATATCGATCGCGGGATCGGGCAATGTCGCCGCCAACGCCAGCGACAGCGCCGATGTGTCGATCATGGGATCGGGCGATGTCGAGGTGACGGGCGGCGCGAAATGCAAGGTGTCCAAGGCGGGATCGGGCAATGTCCGCTGCGGCTAGGGCGGTGAACTTGACGCTTCGTTAACCATCTGGCGCGAGGATGGGCGGATGATCGATCGCATGCCCATTCTTGCGCTACTAGCGCTCGCCAGCCTGCCTGCCGCCGCTACGCCGCCCAACAGCCAGCGCAATTATTCCATCACCGACTTCGACCGAATTCGCCTGGACGGGCCATATCAGGTCGAGCTTCGGACCAACGTCTCACCCTATGGGCGAGCGATCGGCCCGGCCGCTTCCCTCGACGGCGTTTCCATCGGTGTCGAGGGACGCACCCTTGTCGTCAGGGCCGGAAGCGGCAGCTGGGGCGGCTATCCGGGGCAAGCCCAGGGGCCCGTGACGATCGAGGTTGGCACGCATGACCTGAGCACCGCCTGGATCAATGGATCCGGCGGTCTCCACATCGATCGGGTGAAAGGGCTGAGCTTCGACCTTGCCATCCAGGGTGCGGGTTCGGCCAAGATCGACAACGCCGACGCGGACAACGTCAAGGTCGGCATTTCGGGCGCGGGAAGTGCCCGGCTGGGCGGCAATTCGAAGAAGCTGACCGCGATCGTCCGCGGCACCTCCGCCCTGGAGGCGGACGGGTTGACGGTGAAGGATGCGGTAATCGGCGCCGAAGGCCCCGCCACGATTCGCGTAACCGCGACCGAGACCGCCAAGATCGATGCGCTCGGCCCTTCGTCGGTGACGATAAGCGGAAAGCCCGCCTGCACCGTCAACGCGAAGGGATCCGCCGTAATTACCGGATGCGAGTGAGCGCGGCCGGCTAAACCAGCGCTAGCGCAGCCAGTTTTGCATACATTGCCGGCGGCAGTTCGCTGAGGCCGCTGCCGTCGTCCTCGCCGCTGGGCGCATCGGATATTTCGAGATAACGCCAGCCCTGGTGCGCTCGCTTGGGCGTGGGAGTGACGATGCTGAGCTCGGCCGAGCAGACGATGTTGATCCGCCCGTCACCGCGATCTTCGAAGCGCAATATCTCCTGCCGGGCCACGATGCGGTGCTTGACGATCCAGTGGAGCGAGCCGCCCACCAGCTCCTCCATCCGCTTGGGCCGCATGCGGGTCGGCACCCGGACTTCGCCCTTGCTGGCACGCCGGGCGATGCGGTTCTGAAGCGCCTCGACGCTGGCGCAACCGACGGCGACCTTGGTGAGGTGGAGAGGCACCAGAATCAAGTGACCGGATTGCGCCGGAAATTCAAGCAGCTAGCCGGTCAGACCGGTTAATGCGGCAAGGCCGAGGAAGCTGAAAAAGCCCATGCAGTCGGTGGCAGTTGTGACGAACACGGCGGATGAGACCGCCGGGTCGATTTGAGCGCGATCAAGCATGACCGGGACAAGGATGCCGGCAAGGCCCGCTATCAGATTGTTGATGACCATCGCCGAGCCCATCACAACGCCCAGCAGCGGATTGCTGAAGATCAACCCGACGCCCGTTCCGATGAGAATTCCAAGCGACAAGCCATTGGAGAGGGCGATGGTCAGTTCCCGACCGAACATCCGCATCGTGTTGGACGAGGTAAGTTGGTTGGTTGCCAGCGCGCGCACCGCGACCGCGAGCGTCTGGGTGCCGGCGTTGCCGCCCATCCCCGAGACGATCGGCATCAATACGGCCAGCAGTGCAAATCGGCTGATCTCGCCTTGGAAAAAGCCAACCACACTGGAGGCCAGAATCGCCGTGCCGAGATTGATTATCAGCCAGGTCAGCCGCGTCCGGACGGTCATCGCGATCGGCTCGTTGATGTCGCCATCACCGGCACCGGACAGCAGCAGCACGTCCTCACCGGCCTCTTCCTGGATGATGTGCACGATGTCGTCGACGGTGATCATGCCGACCAGCCGGCCGCTGGGATCGACCACCGCGGCCGAGATCAGCGCATATTTCTGGAAGCGAAGTGCCACTTCCTCCTGATCCATGTCGACCGGGATCAAGGTCTGCTTGCGCGACATGATTTCGCTCACCCGGATCGCGCGCGAAGAGCGGAGAATGGTTGAAAGCTTGCAGGTCCCGACCGGATGGTGGTCGGGCGAGACCACGAACACTTCCCAGAAATCGGTGGCCAGTTCGTCCGACGAGCGGAGATAATCGATGACCTGGCCGACCTTCCAATGTTCCGGCACCGCGATCAGGTCGCGCTGCATCAGGCGACCGGCGGTCTCCTCCGGATAGGTCAGCGCCTCTTCGACGGCGGCGCGATCGTCGGGCTCCATCGCGCGGAGCACCGCGCGCTGCTCGTCCTCCTCAAGGTCCTCGATCAGGGCGACGGCGTCGTCGGTGTCGAGCTGGGCCGCGAGATCGGCCACTTGCTGCGGCTCCATCTCGTCGATCATGTCTTCGCGGACGTGCTCGTTAAGCTCGGCATAGACGTCGGCATCGACGATGCCCGCAAGCGCCTCGATCAGGTCGGCACGCTCGTCGCCCGGCGCCAGTTCGATCAGGTCGGCAATGTCGGCCGGGTGAAGCTCGGACACCAGCGCGCGCGCGGTCTCGTCATCGCCATCGGCGACCGCGTCGAGGACTTCACGCACGAATTCGGGACGAAGCCGATCCTCTTCGTCGTGGACCCGGTCTTCCTGGGGGTGACCCGGCTCATGCGGCGGGGTGGCGATGATGTCGCTGTCGCTCATGCGCCTGTTCCCCTCGCCGGACTGCTGTTCGTGGCGCATCCCTATGCCCGTGGGCCCACTGGCGCAACCCGGCCCGCGCGCCTACATGGCGGCCTCATTTCCATACCCGAGGACGATAAGATGGCCAACGCCGATACCCTGACCTTCACCCTGTCTACCGGCGGCGATGTCGTCATCAAGCTCCGCCCCGACGTTGCGCCCGGCCATGTCGAGCGGATCACCGGGCTGGCCAAGGACGGCTTTTATGACGGAGTGCTGTTCCATCGGGTCATCCCGGGCTTCATGGCCCAGGGCGGCGACCCGACCGGCACCGGAATGAGCGGAAGCAAGCTCCCCGACCTCAAGGCCGAATTCAACGATGTGCCGCACGTACGCGGCACCTGCTCGATGGCGCGCACGTCCAACCCGAACAGCGCCAACAGCCAGTTCTTCATCTGCTTCGACGATGCCGGCTTCCTCGACAACCAATATACGGTCTGGGGCCAGGTCGAGAGCGGCATGGAATATGTCGATGCCCTGCCGGTCGGCGAGCCCCCGCGCGAGCCCGGCAAGATCGTCAAGGCGACTGTCGCCTAAATGGCCGCAGGCGTCGCGCTGATCACCGGCGCCTCGGCCGGGCTGGGCGTCGATTTCGCCCGGCAATTGTCGGCGAAGGGCAAGCGGCTGGTCCTCGTCGCCCGGCGCAAGGACCGGTTGGACGCGCTGGCGGCCGAGCTTGGCAATGCGCGCTCGATTGGCGAGGATTTGAGCCTGCCCGGCGCAATCGACCGGCTGATGGCCGAACTCGCCGCGCATGGCGAGCATGTCGAGCTGCTCATCAACAACGCCGGCTTCGGACTCACGGGCCGCTTCGCGGAGCTCGACGGCAAGCGCCAGCGACAGATGATCGACTTGAACTGCGGCACGTTGACCGAACTTGCCTATGTAGTGCTGCCCGGCATGGTCGAGCGGAGGTCGGGTGCGATCCTTAACGTCGCCTCGACCGCCGCATTCCAGCCGGGACCCGGCATGGCGGTCTATTTCGCGACCAAGGCGTTTGTCCTGTCTTTCAGCGAAGCGCTGCATGAAGAAGTCAAACGGCACGGCGTGATCGTCAGCGCGCTCTGCCCCGGACCAACCGCGACGGAGTTCGGGGAAGTCGCCGGGTTCAAGCCCTCGGGTCCCTCAGCGAAGCTGTTCGTCGACATGGCGGCCGTTTCCGCGTCCGTTGTCCGGGCGGGGCTGGCGGGGCTGGAGAAACGCCAGGCCATCGTCGTGCCCGGCATGATCAACAAGGCCACTGCACAAGCCCACCGCTTCTTCCCGCGAAGTTGGGTCCGTCGAATTGCTGGAACAATCAAGCTGTAACCGGCTTCCCACCTATCCGCCCGACCTCCTCGGCCAATGCCGGGTAACGCGAGTGGTCGCGGATCACATCAAGATCCGCGTCATGCAAGAACCAGTTTTTCTGTTCCGATCCAGCCTCCTTCACCCATTCATATAGAAGGTCGATGGCCTGATCGAATTCGCCCAGCACGGCATATGTGCAGGCGGCATTGTAGCGGGCACCGTTGTCGTTCGGGTCAATGATCATGACCCGTTCGAGCCACTTCAGCGCTTTCTCCTTCTCACCAAGCTGGGCGAGCGCGCAGGCGCCAAGTTGTGCGGGGCGGCTGCTTTCGGGGTGAACTTGAAGCTCCTCCTCCGCGCGCTTCACCCCCATCCGTAAATAATGCATTCCCTCGTCGCCGCGGCCGAGGCTGCGCAGCACCTGCTCAAGCAGGAGCGGGGACTGGCAATCATCGGGCCGAATTTCGAGAGCGCGCATATAATGTTCGGCAGCCTGCTCCAAATTGCCCTGGGTTACACAAAAGCGCGCATAAAACAGATGCGCCTCGAAGTTGTTGGGGTCCAGCTCGAGGGCACGCTCAAAGGCGACCGCGGCCTCTTCCTTGCGCATGCTGGCATTCAGTGCCTCGCCTTGGGCCGCATAAGCTTCGCCGAGGTTAGGATCGAGTTCAAGCGCCTTGGCCGCGATCGACAATATCTCATCGAGGTCGATCGGAACCTTATGCCAGGTTTTGAGCCGCGAATCGCAGCTCGCCATCCCGGCATAGGCACGAGCATAATTGGGATCAACTTCGACTGCCTTGGCGAACATCTCGCGCGCCAAGAAGAGAGATGCCTTTGTAAAATTGTGAGAGAACTGGCGGCCCTTTAGGTAGTAATTATAGGCCTCGACATCCGCTGTAGGGGCCTGGGTGATCGCCTTTTTTTCCTTGGGTAAGAGCCGAATCTTGAGCTGTTCGACAATCGACTGGGTGATTTCGTCCTGGATGGCGAAAATGTCGGTCAGGTCGCGATCGTAGCGGTCTGCCCAGAGGTGCCCGCCGTTGGTGCCGTCGATCAACTGGGCGTTGACCCGCACCCTCTGCCCCGCCTTGCGAACGCTGCCTTCCAAGAGGAATTTTACGCCGAGATCGGATGCGACCTTCTGCAATTGCGGGGACATGCCCTTGTAGCCGAAACTGGTATTTCGTCCGACGACGAACAAGCCGGAAACCTTGCTGAGGTCAGTGATGATGTCCTCGGAGATCCCGTCCGAGAAATATTCCTGCTCCGGATCGCCGCTCATATTGTTGAACGGAAGCACCGCGATCGACGGTTTGTCGGCGTCGGCGACAACCGTCTGCGCGGCGCTCTGCGAGCGGGACGGTGCGTCGCCCAGAAGCACGTTGTACACGCGCACCGGAAATTCGATATTCTTGAGCTGCTGCTCACCGATATCCTCGAAAGTCAGTTCAAGCCGATTGCCGACGTTGTCCCGGACCGATTGCGACACGGCGACGCCACCTGGCTTGGCGACGCTTTCCAGCCGTGCAGCAACATTGACCCCGTCGCCAAATATATCATCGTCATCGACGATTACGTCGCCGAGGTTGATACCGATGCGAAACTCGATCCGGCGGTCTTCGGCGATCGCAGAATTGCGGACCGGCATTTCCCGCTGGATTTCCGTGGCGCATTCGACCGCATTCACAACGCTTGGAAACTCGATCAGCATGCCGTCGCCCGTCAACTTGACGATGCGTCCCTGATGCTCGGAGATCGAAGGGTCGATGAGTTCGGCGCGATGGCTTTTGAGGCTGGTGAGCGTGCCAACTTCGTTGGCGCCCATCAGGCGACTGTAACCGACCACGTCGGCGGCCAAAATTGCGCTTAGTCGGCGTTCCATTCGGCGGACGACCCCCAACTCAAGCATTTTCCTAGCACATTAGACCCCGTTCGCCACTCCCCGTGCAATCAAGTTGAATCGTCATTCATCTCGCACATGCGATTTCGCACTTGCGAAGTCGATTGTGCAGTGCGATAAATAACTCGCCTTTCGAGGCATCCTCTCCTGAACTTCCGGCCGGGCAGCAACGTCCGGCCTTTTTTTTGGCTCGTTCCGCCCCCAGATTGAACCTCAACGCCCCGCCGCCGTTCCCATATTCGGCGGGGGACCCCATCAAAGTAGTACTTTGATGGGAGCCCGTTTTGGGCCAGTTTTCCGGCAATGTTTGGAGAGGCAACGGATGGCGACTGTCGATACAATGGTCAGGCGCGTGCAGGTAGCCAACCTGCCCCCAGCTGATAGCGGACGCGGCGTAGCGCGCTTGCCCCTCAAGCTGATGGAGGAGCTTGGCCTCAAGGAAGGCGACGTCATCGAGATTGTCGGCAAGCGCTCGACGGCCGCCCGCGCCATCCGGCCTTACGGAGAGGACGAAGGGCTCGACATCATCCGCCTCGACGGCCTTCAACGCGCCAATGCCGGAGTCGGCTCGGGTGATTTCGTCGAGGTTCACAAGGCGGCCAGCAAGCCGGCAACGCGCGTCGCCTTTGCCCCGGCCCAGAACAATATCCGCCTCCAGGGCTCGGCCGAAGCGCTCAAGCGCAGCTTCGAAGGACGGCCGTTCTGCGAGGGCGATACCGTGTCGACCTCCGGGCACCAGCGGGTCAATGCCGACATGCCCGAGCATATCCGGCAATTGCTCAATGCGCCGGCGTTCGCGCTTCAGGAAATCCGGCTGACGGTCGTTTCGACCACCCCGCGCGGGATCGTCCACATCGACGAGAAGACCCAGGTCGAACTGCTTTCCGAATTCACCGAAAAGAAGGAAGGCGAGCGGCGCGCCGACGTCACTTACGACGACCTTGGCGGGATGAGGGACACGATCGACCAGCTTCGCGAAATGGTCGAGCTGCCCTTGCGTCATCCGGAGCTGTTCCAGCGCCTTGGGGTCGACCCGCCCAAGGGCGTGTTGCTGCACGGCCCGCCCGGAACGGGGAAGACGCTGCTGGCGCGAGCGGTCGCCAATGAGAGCGAGGCGCAATTCTTCCACATTGCCGGCCCCGAGATCATGGGATCGGCATATGGCGAGTCGGAGAAGAAGCTGCGCGAATTGTTCGAGCAGGCCTCCCAGAACGCGCCGTCGATCATCTTCATCGACGAAATCGATTCGATCGCGCCCAAGCGCGACCAGGTTAGTGGCGAGGCCGAGAAACGGCTGGTCGCACAGCTGCTCACCCTGCTCGACGGGATCGAGCCCAGGCAGAACCTGGTGGTCATCGCCGCGACCAACCGGCCCGAGGCCATCGACGAGGCACTGCGCCGTCCCGGCCGCTTCGATCGCGAAATCGTGGTCGGCGTCCCCGACGAGCATGGCCGTCGGGAAATCCTGGGCATTCATACCCGCGGAATGCCGCTGGCCGACGGGGTCAATCTGGATGAGCTGGCGCGCCGCACCTATGGCTTCGTCGGCGCCGACCTGGCTGCACTGACCCGCGAGGCAGCGCTTGAAACCGTCCGGCGGATCATGCCCAAGCTCAACCTTGCCGACCACACTATCCCGACCGAGGTTCTCGACACCTTGTCCGTCGAGGCCCACGACTTCGACAATGCGCTGAAGCGCGTCCAGCCGTCGGCGATGCGCGAGGTGATGGTGCAGGTGCCCAACATCGGCTGGGACGATGTCGGCGGGCTGGATGAAGCGCGCGACAAGCTTCGCGAAGGCATAGAGCTGCCGCTCCGGCACCCCGATGCGTTCAAGCGGATCGGCATCCGCCCGGCCAAGGGTTTCCTGCTCTATGGTCCGCCCGGTACCGGCAAGACCATGCTGGCCAAGGCAACGGCGCGCGAGAGCGAGGCCAATTTCATCGCCACCAAGTCGAGCGACCTCTTGTCGAAATGGTATGGCGAGAGCGAGCAGCAGATCGCCCGACTGTTCGCCCGCGCCCGCCAGGTCGCACCGACCGTCATCTTCATCGACGAGCTCGACAGCCTGGTTCCTGCCCGCGGCGGCGGGATGGGCGAGCCGCAGGTCACCGAGCGGGTGGTAAATACCATTCTCGCCGAGATGGACGGGCTGGAGGAGCTCAACAATGTCGTGCTGATCGGCGCGACCAACCGGCCCAATTTGATCGACCCCGCGCTGCTAAGGCCCGGACGATTCGATGAGCTGATTTATGTCGGCACGCCCGATACTGCCGGACGCCGCCGGATCCTGGCGATCCACACCAAGGGCATGCCGTTGGCCAAGGACGTCGATCTGGAGTCATTAGCCCAGCGGACCGAGCGGTTCACTGGCGCAGACCTGGAAGACCTGGTGCGCCGCGCGGGCCTTACCGCGCTGCGCCGCGCCCTCGACAGCAAGGAGGTGACGAAAGCCGATTTCGAAGCTGCGCTGTCGGAAACCCGGGCCTCGGTCACCGAAGAGATGCTGACCGATTATGCCCGTATCCAGGAAACGCTGAAATCCGACGCGGTGAAGCCGGTCGGCGGGATTGGCTTCGTCCTGCCGGGCATGCTTCGTCCTCGCGGCCCAGGCAAGGTCGAGCCCAAGCCAGGCTCAGGCAGCTAGCTGCCGACGTCCCCATAGCAGCAGGCCGAGGAGCAGCGCCGCGCCAACCGCAAACGGCCAGTGGGGATCGGCGGCATAGAGCAGCATGCCGATGCCCGGCGCGGCAACGTAGCTGATCCCATTCGCTGCGGTGACCACTCCGGCAACGCCGCCCTGCTCGGCCAGCGGAACGGCAAGGCTCGCACCGCCGGTGAAGCCGGGGCGGGTGAAGCCGAAGCCGAGGCTGGCGACGCCAAAGCCGAGCACCAGCCCGTAAAGCTCATTCGCGGCCATTGTCACCAACAGCCCCGCCGCCGCAATCAGGCCGCCCCACAGGATCAGCGCGCGAGGGTTAAGGCGCAGGCGAGGTATCAAGGCCCATTGGGCCGCCAGGGTCGCCGCAGCCCCCGCCATCATCACGATCGCAATCGACTTTTCCGATCCGTGCGGCGCCAGGTGTAGGCGGTCGATCACGAAAAATCCCAGGCAGGCGAGCGTCGCCGCCTGGGCGTGGCCGGCAATTACCCCGGCAATGATCCAGTTGCGGATGCGAGGATCGTTCCATTTGAGCCGCGGCCCCTTGGGCGACGTGGCGGCAATGACGCTGGCGCCGGTTGGCGAACTGCCGAGCGACGGATAGCTCATGGCCGCGCCATGGCCTGCCCGCCTCCCGTGGCGCGGCTTCTTGTCGTCGGGCAGGCCGCCCAGGATCGCGGCGAATACCACCACCGCAATGGCGGCAAAGGCGAACAAGGGACCGGCAAGGCCGACGATCGGAAGAACGAATAGCGGTGCGAGCGCAGGGCCGACGATCGTCCCAAGGCTGAAGCTGCTCGATAGTGCCGACAGCGCCTCGACTCGCGCCGAACGCCGGGTGCGCGCGGCGAGATAGGCCTGGGTCGCGCTGGGGGTCGCGCAGCCCAATGAGCCGTACAGCGCGCGGCAAACGGCAAAGGCGGCGAAGGTCAGGCCGCCGGCCAGCACGCCCTCAAGCCCAGCAAGCAATGCCAGTCCGCACAGGGTCATGGACGCGATGAAGCCTCCGACTCCGAGCAAAGTGAGCGCCTTGCGGCCATGATGGTCGCTCTGCCGCGCCCAGAAGGGGGCGAGCGTTACCCACAATACCGCCGACCAGGTGTAGGAAACCGTCACCCAGAAATCCGAGATGCCGATTTCACGCCCGATGGCTGGCATGACCGATTGCAGCGCAGTGTTGCCGGCCGCGGCGACCAGCATTGCGGCATAGAGCAGGAGGAAATGCGGCGTGGTGAGCGCGCTTCCGGCGACGCGAGGGCGGGAAGGAACCAGCTGCATGATGCCGCCCTAGGGTCAGCTCATCCCTCCGGCAAGGTCGTCCTCACCTCTCCCTCGGGTCGCCAGACCGTGCGTGATAGCAGCCCATTTGCCTTGCCAAGCGCCTGCCGATTTGCCAACGCCTTGGGCCCTCGCGAATTTTTTGGAGCCCGTCTTGAACGCCACTCGAGCCACTCAGCTGAACGGCAAGCGCCGCCACGGCCTGCGTGCCGGCCGCGATCGCAAGAGCCCGCGCTGGCAGTTCCTGAGAGGGTTCCTCAAGCACCCGGTGATGGTCGGATCGGTCATCCCTTCAAGCCGCATCCTGATCGACCGGATGCTGAAGCCGGTCGACTGGTCGGCGACCAAATTGTTCGTCGAATATGGACCGGGCGTCGGGACCTTCACTCGCCCGATCCTCGAACGGCTTGGTCCCGATGCGAAATTGATCGCGATCGACACCAACAATGATTTTATCGACTATCTCAACGGCGACATCGACGACGACCGGTTCATCGCCATCCATGGTTCCGCCGCGGATGTTGAAAAGATCATCGCCGAGCATGGCTTCGACCATGCCGATTATGTCCTGTCGGGCCTGCCCTTCTCGACCCTTCCGCCGGGTGTCGGCGAGGCAATCGGCGCGGCAACCGGCCGCGCGATCCGCAACGGCGGCGCTTTCCTGGTTTATCAGTTCAGTCCCAAGGTGCGCGATTTCATTGCCCCGCATTTCGAGCGGATCGATCGGGGCTTCGAGTGGATCAACGTTCCGCCCGCAACCCTGTTCTGGGCCTGGCGCGACCGCGCCTAAACGCGCCCGAAATTCAGCCGCCGAGTGATCGTATAATCGGCACTGGTCACCAGGAAGAAGCTGATCGCTTGGATTATCCGGGTCCACCACCCCGACCGCTTGCGGTGAAGCGCCGGAGTGATCGGCAGGCTGTCGGCAAGTTCATGCTCGAAATAGGTTCGGAGCAGCATCGCGAAGGCCGGATCGTCGACCCGGAGCATCATCTCAAGGTTTAGATAAAGGCTGCGGATGTCGAAGTTGGACGAGCCGATGTGGACGATGTCGTCCAGCACCACCAGCTTGGAATGGAGCTTGGTCGGCTGATACTCGAATATCTCGACCCCGCGGCGGAGCAGGTTCTTGTAGGTGTAGCGCGCGGCGGCGATGGTCGCATGATTGTCGGATTTGGCGGCGGTGACGATCCGCGCCCTGCCTCTTCGCCCGATCCGCCCGATCCGTCGCAGCATCGCCCAGGTCGGCGCGAAATAGGCTGCGATCATTTCAACGTCGCAGCTCGATAGCAGGTCGCGCGAGGTCGCCCGCGCCCAGGGCGAAAGTCCGCGGGTCGGGCCGCCGAAGGTCCATTGGAGCTTGCCGTGGCTCTCGCTGTAGCGGTGGACGATGCGGTTCAGCACGCGGATCCTGGCGCCCTTGGTGAGCACCCAGGCAATCAACTCGTCATAATAAGGCGCGAGACGCGCGGCCGCGGGACCTTCGACCAGCAGTCCGAGATCACGCCATGCGCCTTCCTCGACGGTGCCGAAGTAGCTGTCTTCGATGTTGAAGCCGCCGATCATCACTTTGATGTCGTCGACAAGGGTCAGCTTCTGGTGGTTGCGGATGAGGTACCGCCGCCCGAAGCTGGGATGGAAGCGGCAGAGCATTAGGCCCTTGGCGACCAGCGGATCGAAGAAATGTTGCGGGACATCATATCCGAAGCCATCGATCAGGAGCGACACCGTGATCCCTCGATCGAGCGCCCGCTCCATCGCTTCATGGATAAGGTGGCCCGATTTGTCGTCGCGATAGATGTAATAGAGCATGCGGATCGACCGCTCGGCTCCGTCGATCAGCCCTAGCAGGGCCTCCAGCCGCTCAGGCCCCTCGGGATGGAGGGTCAGGCGATTGCCGTCGACCAGCAGGCCTCGGTCCTTATCTGATTGGGCGGCGTCGGCCATCAATGCATCCTTGGAGCGAGTGCAGGGCGCTGGCAAGGCAAGGACGAGCAAGAGTTTCGGCGCGATTTCATTGACTCTTTAACCCCTTCTCCCTATCTCGCGCACTTCCCACAGCCCGATGAAGAAAGCGGAGCGACAATGGCGCGCGTGACGGTCGAAGATTGTGTCGACAAGGTTTCCAACCGGTTCGACTTGGTATTGATGGCGGCGCAGCGCGCTCGCCAGATCTCGGGCGGTGCCGATCTCACCATCGATCGCGACCGCGACAAGAATCCGGTCGTGGCATTGCGTGAAATCGCCGAGCAGACGGTGAAGCCAAAGCATCTCGAGGAATCGATCGTTGCCAACCTGCAGCGCGTCCGCGTCGACGAGGACGATGAGACCGATGAGTTGGCGAGCCTCAGCGAATCGGCCGAGGCTCTGCGCCTCACCGCCGCCGCTCCGCCGCGTCCGACCCCGTCGGGTGGCGATTACGAGTGATCGCAGGCTAGTTGATATCGCGATTGAAGGGCGGCCCGTCGGGTCGCCCTTTTCGTTTCGGCGTCAGCCGGGATGCTTGATGCTGGCCCCGGTAACACGGTTGACCCACATCATGTCACCAAGCCCGATCTCACGCCCGTCGGCTGCCTGGACACAGATTCGGCGCACCGGCTTGCCGTCGCGCTTGTCGGCCAGAAAAATCTCCTGGCAGCCATGACCCCAATCCTCGCCCCATTGGCGCAGGGCAAGTACGACTGGCAGCAGTGCTTCGCCCTTGGGCGTCAGGGAATAGACGACCTTCCGCCGGTCATTCGGATCGTGGCTGCGCTCGAGAATGCCGCCCTCGACCAGCTTGGCAAGGCGATTGGACAAGATATTGCGGGCAATGCCGAGGCCGGCCTGGAACTGCTCGAAATGTTCGAGCCCGTTCAGCGCGCCCCGAAGGATCAGAAAAGCCCATTTTTCGCCGATCAGCTCAACCGCCGACGGCAATGGGCAACGAAGCGCGGCCGCCTTGAATGCTTCAATGTCAGGTTCGGCCGTTACGGCCTGGTGACGATTCAACGCTGATGACCTCTCCGACGCCATTTATGCACGATTGAACAGAAAATAACAGTTGCAAGTTGAAACCAGAGTGAGATAAAAGGTTTCATCCCGAAACGCAAATCAACAGAGGTCTTCATGAAGCGCTTCGCCGCTGTTTTCGCCGCCGCCACCTTGCTCGCGGCTCCGGCCGTGGCCGGAACATATACCGCCAAGCCGGTCGCCAAGCCTGCCCAGACCAAGATCATCGGCAAGGACATCAGCTGGACCTGCGGCCCCGACGCCTGCCAGGGATCGACCGATGCAAGCCGACCGCTGGTGCTCTGCCAGGACCTCGCCAAGCGCGCCGGCAAGCTCGAAAACTTTGTTGCCGACGGCCGCGCGTTCGCCGCCGACCAGCTCGCCAAGTGCAATGGTTCGGCCAAGGACGGCGCCGCCACTGCGCTCGCAAAGGTCAATTAACCTCCCCGAGCCGCGCCGCACGCGCGCGACTCCTTCGAGGGCCGGCTTGGCAGCATCGCCGGGCTGGCCCTTTTTTTCGCGCTTGCGAACAGTGGGTGCGCTCCCCACACTGGCCAGGTGCTGAGACAGTATGAACTGGTCGAGAAGATCCGGGCCTATGATCCCGACGCCGACGAGGCGCTGATCAACCGCGCCTACGTCTTCTCGTTAAAGGCACATGGCGCCCAGGTCCGCGCCTCGGGCGACCCTTATTTTTCCCACCCGATCGAAGTTGCGGGCATCCTCACCGACCTGAAGCTGGACGATGAAACCATCGTCACGGCCATCCTCCACGATACGATCGAGGACACGGTCGCGACTCCCGAGCAGATCGAGAAATTGTTCGGCGCCAACGTTGCGCGCTTGGTCGACGGGGTCACGAAGCTCAGCAAGATCGAGGCGCAGTCGGAAAATGAGCGGGCCGCGGAAAATCTGCGCAAGTTCCTTCTTGCGCTGAGCGACGACATCCGAGTGCTGCTGGTGAAACTTGCCGACCGGCTGCACAACATGCGCACCCTCCATCACATTAAGTCGGAGGAAAAGCGCCGCCGCATCGCCAAGGAGACGATGGATATCTACGCGCCGCTCGCTGAGCGGATCGGCATGTATGAGATCATGAACGAGATGCAGGGCCTGGCTTTCAAACAGCTGGAGCCGGACGCCTATGCATCGATCACCCGGCGACTGCAGCAGCTTCACGAGGCTGGCGGAGACCTGGTCAACCGGATCGGACTAGGCCTGCAGCTACACCTCGCTGACCACGGGCTGGAAGCAGAGGTCACCGGGCGCGAAAAGCATCCATATTCGATATGGAAGAAGATGGCCGAGCGGCACATCAGCTTCGAGCAATTGTCCGACGTAATGGCCTTTCGAGTCATCGTCGGAAGCCCCGACGAATGTTACCAGGCGCTTGGGTTGATCCACCAGCGCTGGCCGATGGTTCCGGGGCGCTACAAGGATTATATCTCGACCCCCAAGCGCAACGGTTACCGATCGCTCCACACAACGGTCATCCACGATTCCAAGTCACGCATCGAAATCCAGATCCGCGACAAGGACATGCACGCCCAGGCCGAACGCGGGCTGGCGGCGCATTGGGCTTACAAGGAGGGTCGCCCCAGCGACGAGACCAAGGTGCCCTGGATCTCCGACCTGGTCGAAATCCTCGACCATGCCGGTAGTCCCGAGGAGCTGCTCGAGCACACCCGAATGGCGATGTACCAGGACCGCATCTTCGCCTTCACCCCGCGCGGCGAGCTGATCCAGTTGCCGAAAGGGGCGACCCCGGTCGACTTCGCTTATGCCGTCCACACCGACCTTGGCGACCAGACGGTCGGCGCCAAGGTCAACGGCCGGGTGGTCCCGCTTCGCACGCTTCTCGACAATGGCGACCAGGTCGAAATCCTCGCTTCCGAAGCCCAGCATCCGCAGCCCAGCTGGCTGCGCTTCGTAGTCACCGGCAAGGCCCGCGCCGGCATCCGCCGCTTCGTTCGCCACAAGGAACGCGACGAAACGATCGAACTCGGCCGCAAAATCTATGACGAGATTGTCGCACGGCTTCCCGCCCCGCTTGGCGCCGATGCGCTGAAGCGCGCGGTGAAGACATTGAAGGTCGAGGACAGCGACGCGCTGATGATCAAGATCGCGCGCCGCTCCATCTCCGACTTCGAATTGATGGAAGCGCTGATGCCCGGTTCCGCCGGCGGCGACGTCGCTACTCGTCCGTTAGGCCAGCGCACCGCCATCTCGATCAAGGGGCTGACTCCCGGCGTTGCCTACGATCTTGCCAGCTGCTGCCACCCTATCCCTGGCGACCGCATCGTGGGCCTGAGGCGCGAGGACGAAGGCATCGAAGTCCATGTCATCGGCTGCGACAAGCTCGCCAGCGGGGTCGACGCCGATTGGCTGGACCTGGCGTGGGGCGACAAATCGGATGGCGGAACGGCCCGCCTGGTGGTGATCCTGCGCGATATTGCTGGCGCGTTGGGCGAAATGGCCAGCATCATGGGCGCCAAGGGGGCCAATATCGTCAACTTGGTGCTCGCGCACCGCGACGGCAGCTTCCACACCTTCCACGTCGACGTGGAAGTCCATGACCTGGCCCACCTCCACAGCCTGATCGCTGCACTCCGCGCTGCCGACGGCGTTAGCCAGGTCGAGCGAATCTAGGCTTTCGCCCGCCGCGAAGGCACTTTGCGGATGGCGTCCGCGCCCCCGCCCGCAAGCACCGCAAGTGTCACAAGGTCCGACGTGGTCGCCGTCATCGGCGCGATCTGCACCGGAAGCGACATGCCCATCAGATATGGTCCGAGCGCGATTTCGCCGCCCAGCGCCCTCACCAGCTTCGACGAGATGTTGGCCGACTGGAGTCCGGGCATGACCAGGATGTTGGCCGGGCCGGTCAATCGAGTGAAGGGGTAATATTTGGCCTGCATCTCATGGTTGAGCGCGACGTCGGGGCCCATCTCCCCTTCATATTCGAAGTCGGTCTGAAGCGTGTCGAGCAGCTTTACCGCGTCACGCAGCTCCTCGATGTGCCGGCCAGGGGGATTGCCGAAAGTGGTGTAGCTGATGAAAGCAACGCGGGGTTCCTGCCCCATCCGCCGGGCAAAGGCCGCCGATCTTATGGCGATGCCCGCCAGCTGCTCGGCAGTCGGGCGCTCGGTTACCGCCGTATCGGCGATCAGCACGGTCCGGCCGCCGCGCGCCGCGATGACGTGGATTCCAAACGGAATCGGCCCGTCTTCATCATCGATCACCCACCGGACCTGGTTGAGCGACTGGCTGAAGGGGCGGGTGGTGCCGGTGATCATCGCGTCGCCTTCGCCCAAGGCGAGCATTGCCGCGGTGAAGGTATTGCGGTCCTGATTGACCATTCGCTCGACCGCGCGGCGGAGGAGCCCGTGGCGCTGGTGCTTGGCGTAGATATAATCGACCGCCCGGCCGACCAGCGGCGAATTGCGGCTGTTGAGCACCTCATAGCTCTTGGGATCGTCCACTCCGAGTTCAGCCAGCATGTCGTAGACAGCCTCGCGTCCGACCAGCACCGGCGTGCCATAGCCGCCTTCCTTGAAGGCGATTGCGGCGCGGAGCACATTCGGCTCCTCCCCCTCGGCGAACAACACCCGTTTGGGATTGGCCTTGGCCGTTTCATAGGCAAGGCTCAGCACCGATGCAGTCGGGTTCAGCCGCGCCCGCAACGTTCGTCGATAATCGTCGATATCGGCGATCGGCTTTTGCGCGACGCCGCTGTCCATTGCCGCCTTGGCGACGGCGAGGGGCACGATCTCAATCAGCCGCGGGTCGAACGGGGCCGGGATGATATAGTCGGGGCCGAAGCGATGGCTGACACCGCCATAAGCGGCCGCCACTTCCTCAGGCACCGGCTCCCGGGCCAGTTCGGCCAGCGCATTGGCGGCGGCAATCTTCATCTCCTCATTGATCCCGGTCGCCCGCACGTCGAGCGCGCCGCGAAAGATGAAGGGGAAGCCGAGGACATTGTTGACCTGGTTGGGATAGTCCGACCGGCCGGTCGCAATGATCGCGTCGGGCCGCGCCTTCTTCGCTTCGGGCGGCGTAATCTCCGGGTCCGGGTTGGCCATGGCGAAAATGATTGGGCTTGGCGCCATCTCCATCACCCATTCGGCCTTCAGCGCACCCCCGGCCGACAGGCCCAGGAACACGTCGGCGCCGTTCAGCGCCTCGTGCAAGGTTCGCCGGTCGGTTTCGACCGCATGGGCCGACTTGAACTGGTCGAGGTCGGTCCGGCCCTTATGGATCACGCCCTTGCGGTCGCACATGATGACATGGTCGCCGCGCACCCCCATCGCCTTGATGAGTTCGGTACAGGCAATGGCTGCCGAACCGGCGCCGTTGACCACGACGCGAATGTCGCTGAACTTTCGATCAGTCAGGTAACAGGCGTTGATCAGGCCGGCAGCGGTGATGATCGCGGTGCCATGCTGGTCATCGTGGAACACCGGTATGTTCATTCGCTCCTTCAGCGCCTGTTCGATCAGGAAGCATTCGGGTGCGGCAATGTCTTCCAGGTTGATCCCGCCGAAGCTTGGGCCGAGCAGTTCGACCGCTTCGATGAAGCGCTGCGGGTCGGCGGTGTCGACTTCGATGTCGATCGAATCCACGTCGGCGAAGCGCTTGAACAGCACCGCCTTGCCTTCCATCACCGGCTTGGCGGCAAGCGCGCCGAGATTGCCGAGGCCAAGGATAGCGGTGCCGTTGGAGATGACGGCGACGAGATTGCCCTTGGCCGTGAGGTCATATGCCTTACCGGGATCGGCGGCGATCTCCTCGACCGGGACCGCCACGCCAGGGGAGTAAGCGAGGCTCAGGTCGCGCTGAGTCGCCATTGGCTTGGAGGCAATGATCTCGATCTTGCCGGGCCTACCGCGACTGTGGAAATCCAGCGCCTCGTCGCGCGTGAACTTGACGTTGCTCTCGCTCATTCTCTCTCCTGTTACAGAGGGCTTTAACGACGTTTTGCGCAAAGAGTCACCCTCGCTTGGCGCACTCTTTGCCGCTACGACTTGGCAGAATGGCTCGCAGCGACACTCCTCAGCAGACGCCGATGATGGCGCAATATCACCGCCTCAAGTCCGAGGCCGGCGATGCGCTGCTCTTTTATCGGATGGGCGACTTCTTCGAACTGTTCTTAGACGACGCCAAGGCGGCTGCCGCCTGCCTCGATATCGCGCTAACCAAGCGCGGATCGGACGGCGGTGAGGCAGTGCCGATGTGCGGCGTTCCCGTCCATGCCGCCGAAAGCTATCTCGCCCGCCTGATCCGGGCCGGCCACCGTGTGGCCATCGCCGAACAGGTGGAGAGCCCCGCCGAGGCGCGAAAGGCGCGCGGATCGAAGGCACTGGTCGAGCGCGCGATCATCCGCCTGGTCACGCCCGGAACGCTGACCGAGGAAACGCTGCTCGATTCAGGCAGCGCCAACTGGCTCGCAGCCGTTGCCCGGGCAGGCGAGGAATGGGCGATCGCCGCCGCCGACATATCGACCGGACGGTTCGAGCTGGTCGCCTGCGGCCCCGGCGAGCTTCAGGCCGAGTTGGCGCGCCTGTCGCCCGCCGAGGTCATCGCGGCTGACAAGGTGCCGGCCATCCCCACCGTCCCGGGCAAGGGCGGATTCGATAGCCATGCCGGCGAGCGGGCGCTGAAGGAGCGGTTCGGCATCGCGACGCTGGACGGGTTCGGCGCACCCGGCAGGGCGGAGCTCGCCGCGGCCGGCGGACTGCTGGCATATCTCGACGCCACGCAGAAGAATGCGGCGGCCTTTCTTGCGGCGCCGCGCCGGATCGCCCGGGCCGAGCATATGGCGATCGACCCGGCGACCCGCGACAGCCTGGAAATTTGCCGGACCCAAATCGGCACCATTGCGGGAAGCTTGCTGGCTTGTATCGACCGCTGCGTCACCGCCCCCGGCCGCCGCCTGCTCGCCGCAGATCTGTCCGCACCGCTAACCGATGTCCGCGCGATCGAGGCAAGGCTGGCGTTGGTACAATGGCTGCACGAAGAGCCGATCCGCCGGACACGAACCCGAAATGCGCTGAAGGCCATGCCGGATATCGGTCGTGCGCTGGGTCGCCTTGTCGCCGGTCGCGGCTCGCCACGCGACCTTGCTCTACTGCGTGATGGGCTTCGGGCCAGCGCCTCGCTCAAAGCCGAATTGGAGGCCGAGCCGGATCTCCCCGACCTGCTTGTCGCCCTGCTGCCCAACCTTGCCGGCCATTCGGCGCTCACCGACTGCCTGGGTGCCGCCCTGGTCGAATCGCCACCGTTAGACGCCTCAAAGGGCGGCTACATCGCAGAGGGCTATGATGCCGCACTGGACGCGCTTCGCTCCGCGAGCAGCGACGGCCGCCGCGCCATCGCCGCACTTGAGGCGCGCTATCGCGAGGCGACCGGGGTCGCGGCCTTGAAAATCCGCCACAACGCCGTGCTGGGCTATCACATCGAGGTCAGCGCGCGGCACGCCGACCGGCTGATGGCTCCCGATTCGGGCTTTACCCATCGTCAGACGCTGGCCGGTGTCGTCCGCTTCAACTCACCCGACCTCCATGCCGAAGCAAGTCGGGTGGTGGAGGCGGGGGCGCACGCCCTGGCCGCCGAGGCAGCCCATTTCGAGGAGCTGACGGTTCTCACGGTGGCCTCCGCCTCGCGCATTGCCGCAACCGCCGATGCCATTGCCCGGATCGACGTCGCTGCCGGCAATGCGACCCGCGCAGCCGAAGGCGGCTGGTGCTTGCCGCAGTTGACCGAGCAACCCTGTCTTGAACTGGACGCGGCGCGTCACCCCGTGGTCGAAGAAGCGCTCGCGCAAGAAGGCGAACGGTTTGTCGCCAACGATTGCACTTTGGGGCTCAATGACCGGCTGTGGCTGATCACCGGGCCGAACATGGGCGGCAAGTCGACATTTCTCCGCCAGGTGGCGATTGCCGCACTGCTCGCCCAGGCCGGCAGCTATGTCCCGGCAGCGCGGGCCAAGATCGGCATCGTCGATCGGTTGTTCAGTCGGGTCGGTGCGGCCGACGATCTTGCCCGCGGCAGATCGACCTTCATGGTCGAAATGGTCGAGACTGCTGCGATCCTTGCACAAGGCACTAGCAATAGCCTGGTCATTCTGGATGAGATCGGTCGCGGAACTTCCACCTATGATGGCCTTGCCATCGCCTGGGCGGTGGTCGAGGCGATGCATGACCAGGTCAAATCGCGAACATTGTTCGCGACGCACTATCATGAGCTGACCCGCCTCGCCGACCGGCTCGAAGCCCTGTCGCTGCACCATGTCCGTGCGCGCGAATGGAAAGGCGATCTTGTCCTTCTTCACGAGGTTGGCGACGGTCCGGCCGACCGCAGCTATGGCATCGCGGTTGCCAAGCTGGCCGGCCTGCCGCCGCTAGTCCTTGCCCGGGCCAAGTCGGTTCTCGCCAAGCTGGAGGCTGGCCGCGATGCGACCGGCGGGATCGCGGCAGGTCTCGATGACCTGCCACTGTTTGCCAGCCAGCAGGTCGAGGCGCCCATCATCGATCCGCTGGTCGAGGCGCTGACGGCGCTTGAACCCGACGCGCTTACGCCGCGCGAAGCGCTTGAGGCGCTCTACGCGCTGAAGCGGCTCGCTGCCGACGGCTGATGAAACAGCCACCGCGCTTTGCGTTGATCGACGACCGGCGGGCGATCATCGATCGCCGCGCCGTTGGCGAGCAGCTGAGCGCGCTGCCCGATGCCATGCTGCGCAGCGAGGCGACCGTGGTGCTCCGCGCCGCATTAGACGCCGGACGCGCCGAAATTGCCGGCCGCCTGGCTGCCGAGCCTGGGCGCGGCCGCGTAATCGCCGCCTCCTACGCCTTCCTGGCCGACCAGATCGTCCGCCTTGCATACGACTTGGTCGTCCAGCGACTTCATCCGCGGCCAACCAATGCCGAAATGGACCGGATTTCCATCGTGGGGCTCGGCGGCACCGGGCGGGGCGAGATGGCGCCTTACAGCGACCTCGATCTGATGTTCCTTGTCGCAAGTCCCGGGTCCGCCTGGTGCGGCCAGGCTATCGAGGCGCTGCTGTACATATTGTGGGACCTGAAGCTGAAGGTCGGCCAGTCGGTACGAACGATCGACGAGGTGGTCGCCGCAGCGAGGGGCGACATGACCATCCGCACCGCGCTGCTTGAGGGCCGTTGGCTGTGGGGAGACGAACAACTTCACCTTGATGCGATGCGCCGTTTCCGCGCCGAGGTGGTTGCCAGCACCGCGCGCGACTATGTCGCCGCCAAGCTTGCCGAGCGTGACGAGCGCCACCGCCGAATGGGCGACAGCCGTTACGTGGTCGAACCCAACGTCAAAGACGGCAAAGGCGGTCTCCGCGACCTCCACACGCTTTACTGGATCGGCCAATATGTGTTCGGCGTCGAAAGCCCTGCCGAGCTGGTCGACAAGGGTCTATTCAGCGCCGCCGAGTTCCGGCGCTTTGAGCGCGCCGAGCGCTTCTTCTGGTCGGTGCGCTGTCACCTGCACCTTGCGGCAGGCAGGGCGGAAGAGCGGCTGGGCTTCGACATGCAGCGCCAGATCGCTGCGGCGATGCGTTACGCCGACAGGCCGGGCAAGTCGGCGGTCGAGCGCTTCATGCAATTCTACTTCCTGAACGCGAAGACGGTTGGCGACCTCACCGGGCTGTTCCTTGCGCAACTGGACGAGCAGATGGGCGAGCGCGGGCGCCGTTTCGCGCTTCCAACATTTCGGCGGCGGCCCAAGCGGCTCGATGGTTTCACGATCGACCGGGGCCGGCTGTCGATTCCCAATGATCGCTGGTTCGCAGACGATCCGTCGCGACTGGTCGAACTGTTCGCGCTGGCTGCGCGAGAGGGCATGGAAATCCATCCCGTCGCCATGCGATCCGCGTCGCGCGATGCGCGCCTGGTCGACCAGGTCCGCGACGATCCCCGCGCCAACGCCTACTTCCTGGATGTTCTGACCGCCCCAGAGAAGCCGGACCTCTCTCTTCGCTGGATGAATGAGGCCGGAGTGTTCGGCCGGTTCGTTCCCGACTTCGGTCGTGTCGTCGCCCAGATGCAGTTCGACATGTATCATCATTATACGGTGGACGAGCATTCGATCCGCGCGATCGGGCTGTTGTCGCGGATCGAGCGAGGCGAGCTAGCGGAGGATCATCCGCTGTCGACCGCGCTGTTCCGCCAGATTGCGTCGCGCCGCGTGCTATATGTCGCGGTGCTGTTGCACGACATCGCCAAGGGTCGCGGCGGCGATCATAGCGAGCTCGGCGCCGACGTGGCGATGGAGCTATGCCCGCGGTTCGGGCTCGATGAGGCAGAAAGTGAGACCGTGGCCTGGCTGGTCCGAAATCACCTGCTCCTGTCCAACACCGCCTTTCGCCGCGACCTGACGGACCCCAAGACGGTCGAGGATTTCGTCGCCAAGGTGCAAAGCCCGGAGCGGCTCCGGCTGCTCCTGATGCTTACCGTTGTCGACATTCGAGCTGTCGGCCCGAGCACCTGGACCGACTGGAAGCGGCGGTTGCTGCGATCCCTGTTCGACGCGGCCGAAGAACGATTGCGGCTGGGACACAAGCAGCGTGGCAGGACGGAGCAGGTTTCGGCACGCCAGAAAGAGCTGACCGATGCCCTGCCCTGGAAGGCATCGGCCGCACGGGCCCATGTCCGCCGGCTGCCGGACAGTTATTGGCTGGCCGAGCCCCATGAATGGCAACTAGCCAATGCGCTCCAGGTCGCCGCCGCCGAGACGCATTTTGGAGATCCCGAGCCTTCGGTCGTGGCACAGCCCGACCCAGTGTCGGGCACTACGCGGATCTCGGTCTTTGCTCCCGATCGCCCCGGCCTCTTTTATCGGATCGCGGCGGCGCTGAGCGGAGCGGGCGCATCAATTGTCGATGCGCGGATTCACACCACGCGTGACGGCATGGCGCTCGACAATCTGCTGGTCACCGACGGGCGCGGCAAGGCGTATGAAGACGCGCGATTGCGCAAACGCCTGGCAGCCGCTGTCGAGAAAGCCCTGCGCTCTTCGGCTGAGCCGCCGCTCCCCAAGTCCGAGCATCTTCCGATCCGGGAACGCGCCTTCGCCGTCGCTCCGCGCGTGCTGATCTCCGACAAGGCGTCTTCTCGAACCACGATTGTCGAAGTCAACGCCCGTGACAGGCCCGGGCTCCTGGCAAGGCTTGCCAATGTCATCCATGTAGCGGGCCACCAGCTCCATTCGGCGCATATCGCGACATATGGCGAGCGAGCGGTCGACGTTTTCTATCTTACGTCAGGGACTGGGCGGAAGCTGTCAGACGATGAAGCGAACGAACTGCGGCGCGGCCTTCTGGTGGTAGCAAGCGCCGAATAGTCCCGACAAACAAAAAGGGCCCCGCCGGATGGCGAGGCCCTTTCCAATTGCGGAACCCCAAGCCTTAGCCGCGCTCCGGCTCCGGCGGAGGCGGTGGCGGAGGCGGAGGCGGAGGCGGCGGCGGGCAGCTATCCGTCGCCAGGATCACCGAGCCGTCCGAGCAGGTCTGCGTCGCCGGCGGGGGCGGCGGAGGCGGCGGCGGGGGCGGCGGAAGCTCCGGAGCGGGCGGCGGCGGCGCGAACTTGCCACGCAGCGTCAGTCCAAAGGTCCGCGGTTCGCCGAGGAAGGCGCCGAACAGCTGGGTCGAACGGGGGTAGAAGCCCGCCTCTACGCCGCGCTGAGTGCCCGATCCCTGTACCGGAGCGTCGAACGCCACCTGCATGAAGTTCTTGTCAAACAGGTTCTGCGCCCACAGCTCGACCGCCCAAACATCGTTTGCCCCGCGCAGGCCGATACGGGCGTTGAAGGTGGTGAACCCGTCCTGGGTCTTTTCGATGTCGAGATCCGAACCGGTGTTGAACTGGCTCATGTGCCGAACGTCGGCATAAACCAGGCCGCGCAGGCCGCTTCCACCGATTGGAGGAGTCCAGGTGATGGCGCTGGTCGCGGTCCATTCATTGGAGTTGGACAGGCGACGGCCCGGCAACTGGAACAAGGCGTTGGTCAGCGCCCGGCCATTCGCCCCGACCAGATTGTTCCGGTAGCGGGTGTTGGCGTAGACCAAGCCGGCATTCCAGCTGAGGTTGGCCATTGGCCGCGTGAACACCTCGATCTCGACACCGCGGCTCTTGACGCCGGCTTTCGTGCCGCCCGAGCATGCACCCGTCGAAGAATTGTTGTCCTCATCAGCACCATCAAGGTCGTCCTTGCAGGCATTGATGTTCTCGACGACGAAATTGAGGCCGTTGAACGTGTTCAGCTGGAAGTCGCGGAACAGTTGGCGGAACACAGCCACGTTCACGTCGAGGCCGCGGCCATTATATTTCAGCCCAAGTTCGAACGCGTCGTTGATCTCCGGCTTGAATTCCAGATCTGCACCGGATGCGACAACGCCCTGGCATCCCTTCTGCGCGGCGCTGAGGCAGATGGCGCCACTGCCCGACAAAGGTGGATTGGTGAAGACCGTTGTCGGAGGCGTCGCCGGAACCGTCGTCGGCACCGCAACCGCCCGCCAAAGTGCCGAGCGGTCAAGGTTGAACCCGCCAGCCTTATACCCGCGCGAGTAGCTGATGTAGGTCAGCAGCTCTTCCGTGGGCTTCCAGCTCAGCACTGCAGTTCCCGAAACCTTGCCTTCAGACTTGCTGTCATCAATTTCGAAGCTGCCGCCGGGTGCACTCGGAATGACGCACGGAAGCTGCTGCAGGCTCGTGCCGGACAGCACGGTGCAGAGGACGTTGTTATCGCTAAAGTCAGCCTTAAGCTTCTTGCGCTCATGCGTGTAGCGGGCGCCGACGGTCAGGCTGATGGTGTCGGTGATGTCGAAGATATTGTGCGTGAAGAGCGCCCAGTTGTTGCTCGTCTGCCGATATGAGTCATCAAGCGACGCGCCGTTGAGCGTGCTGCCGATGAAAGCCGGTCCGCCAAGGGCGATGGCAAGGTTGGTAAAGCCACTGTTTCCGAACGGCGCGCCGCTGAAGTTGACCGGCGGAATACCGGCAGGAAGGCCTGTGTTGTTGAGCCTTGCGAACGCTCCGAGCGCCGTAATCTGGCTCGCGAGATTGGCTGCCAGCGTAAACTGGTTCGCCGCAACGGCTGCGTTATATTGCGCAACTAGCCCAGCCACGGGGGTGTCGCGGACACCCTGAGCGACTAGCGGATTGAAGCATGTCGGCGAAACGCCAGGAGCAAGGAGCCCTGCAACTCCGAAGCTCGCCCCGGCAAGGCAGTTCGCATAGCGCGAATAATCCTGGCCATATTGGAGGTTGTCATCGACGGCGAGCTTTTCATTGGCGTAGTAGCCGCCGACCAGCCAGTCGAGCTTGCCCCCGAACGCTTCGCCCTGCAGGCGGAGTTCCTGGGTGAACGTCTTGAAACGGTTGAAAGCGCCGCCGTCGTCATCCCGGAACAGGATGTCGAGATTATTGAAGTCGGCGTCCTGGCCGCGGATATATTTGTTGTAGCGATAGGCGCTGATCGAGGTCAGCTCGGCCCAGCCCATGTCGTAGACTAGCTCGCCCGAGAGGCCATAATCCTTGACGTCCGACCGGTAGTTGCGGCCGGGAGTGATCGACACGTCGCGGTCAAACGGATCATCGTTGATGATCGCCCCCAGGGCGCGCTCAATCGTCGCGATGGTCGACGGCTGATCCCCCGCCGCCGTAAAATCATGCGCGGGGAGGAAGGGCGCAGCGCAGCATTCCTCGTTGCGCTTGGAGTAATCGGCAACCAGCCGGAACGACAGGTCGCTCGACGGTTCGAACAAAAGTTGGCCGCGAAGTAGCCAGCGGTCGCGGTTGTTGACGTCACGGCCGGAGATATCGTCCTCAAGGAAGCCGTCGCGCTTCATCCACACGCCGTCGATGCGCGCCGCGACCGTGTCGCTGAGCCCGCCCGTGGCGTAAGCCTCAGCGCGCCGCAGGTCATAATTGCCAACCGTCAATTCGCCGCCGACCTCGGTCCTGAACTTCGGCTTGGCGGTGATGATCGAGATCAGGCCCGCCGAGGCGTTGCGCCCGAACAACGTGCCCTGCGGTCCGCGCAGAACTTCAATCCTATCGAGCGCGCCGAGCTCGGTCAGGCCGACGCTCGTACGCGAGCGATAGACGCCATCGATGAATACCGCGACCGAGCTTTCCAGGCCGGGGTTGTCGCCCACCGTACCGATGCCGCGAATACGAGCAACGCCGGCGCCGGCTTCCGATGAAGTCGAAGAGACCAGCAGCGACGGGCTGACCTGGGTCAGCTGGCGAATGTCGCTGGCGCCTGAATTCTGAAGGGTTTCGGCAGTAACTGCGGATACGGCGAGGGGAACATCCGACAGCGCCTCGTTGCGGCGCGTGGCGGTGACCACGATTTCGCTGGTGTCGCCCTGGGCCCGGGTGTCGGCCGTTTGCTGGTCAACCGCGGCGGCATCGACCGCTCCGGTGTCCTGCTGGGCGGTGTCGGGCGCTTGGTCTTGCGCATAGGCCGGCATCGAAATCGCCGCCAGGCCAGCCGAGAGCAGCCACATCGACTTGCGCATCATATTTCCTCCCCGTTCAGACTTATTTTGTTTGGGATAGGATTAGTCGAGTGGGGGGCGACTGCAAAGCGAGCGGCCCGGTTTGGGCATCAAATGCAGCCCACTTGCGACAGAAATGTCACATGTCGCAGCGCAACATGAAAAAGGCGCGGCTGCCGTAGGGGCAAGCCGCGCCTGTTTTAACCTGAGGGGTTCACGTCGTTACTTTGGCGCAATCACCATCAGCATCTGCCGGCCTTCCATGCGCGGATGCTGCTCGATCTTGGCCTTTTCGGCGGTGTCTTCGGCGACCCGCTGGAGCACGGCCATGCCAAGCTGGTTATGGGCCATTTCGCGCCCGCGGAAGCGCAGGGTGAGCTTCACCTTGTCGCCTTCCTCGAGGAATTCGAAGACCTTGCGCATTTTCACCTGATAATCGTGGTCGTCGATGTTCGGACGCATCTTGATCTCTTTGATCTCTTGCGTCTTCTGGCGCTTGCGCTGCTCGTTGGCCTTTTTCTGCGCTTCATATTTGAAGCGGCCGATGTCCAGGAACTTGGCGACGGGGGGATCGGCACCGGGGCTGATCTCGACCAGGTCGAGGCCCACTTCCTGCGCCTGTTCAAAAGCTTCGCGCGTATACATCACGCCCAGATTTTCGCCATTTTCGTCGATCACGCGCACCTTGGGTGCCTGGATGAACTGATTGTAGCGAGGGCCGGTCATCGTCGGCGGCGCCATAGAGCGGCGCGGATTGGGCGGTGGTATAGCTGCGTCTCCTAGAGTCGTTGGTTAAGTGCGCGAGTTAGGGCTTTCGCGCCCCAATGAAAAGGGCAAGCGGCCTCAACCGCCCGATTTTCGCTATGCGACGAGCCGGCGTGGCCCCGAAGATCAACGTTTCAGGTCCGGCGGGACGGCTTCGGCGGCGAACAGGGCGACCGCCTCGTCGAGGCCGATTACCTTCTGATGTTCGTCGGAGCCGAGCCGGCGGACGGCGACGGTGCCTTCCTCCGCTTCGCGCTTGCCGACGACGAGGAGCAGCGGAACCTTGGCCAACGAGTGTTCGCGGACCTTGTAATTGATCTTCTCATTGCGAAGGTCGGCCTCGACACGCAGGCCGGCAGCCTCAAGCTTGGCTACCGCTATCTTCGCATAATCATCCGCGTCGGACACGATGGTCGCGACCACCGCCTGCACCGGCGCCAGCCAAAGCGGGAATTTGCCGGCATGGTGCTCGATCAGGATGCCGATGAACCGCTCGAACGTGCCAAGGATCGCGCGGTGGAGCATGACCGGCCGGTGCCGCTGGCCGTCTTCGCCGATATAGGTCGCGTCCAGCCGCTCGGGCAGCACCGTATCGGTCTGTAGGGTCCCGCACTGCCAGGTCCGTCCGATGGCGTCGGTCAGGTGAAATTCGAGCTTGGGCGCATAAAAGGCGCCTTCGCCCGGAAGTTCTTGCCAGCCGAACTCCGGCGTGGCGCGGCCGGTCGCCGCCACCGCATCGCGCAGCCCCTGCTCGGCCCAGTCCCACATCTTGTCGCTGCCGAACCTTTTGTCCGGCCGGAGCGCGAGCTTGATGGCATAGCCGTCGAAGCCGAGATCCTTGTAGATGCCGTCGAGCAGGTCGCAGAACAGCCTGACTTCTTCGACCAGCTGATCTTCGCGGCAGAAGATATGGGCATCGTCCTGGGTAAATTGGCGAACCCGCATGATGCCGTGGAGCGCGCCATGCGGCTCGTTACGATGGCAGCAGCCAAACTCCGCCAGCCGGAGCGGCAATTCGCGGTAGGAAGTGATGCCCTGCTTGAATACCTGGACGTGGGCCGGGCAGTTCATGGGCTTCAAAGCCATCCAGTCGCCCGTCCCGCTGATGACCGGGCCTTCCTCCTCGGTATTGGGAACCTCGTCGGGAACGACGAACATATTCTCGCGATACTTGCCCCAATGGCCGGACTGCTCCCACAGCCTTGCGTCCATCAGCTGCGGGGTCTTGATCTCGTTGTAGCCGGCGGCGTCGAGCTTGCGCCGCATATAGGCCTCGAGCTGGCGCCAAATGACGAAACCGTTCGGGTGCCAGAATATGCTGCCATGAGCTTCGGCCTGGAGGTGGAACAGGTCCATCTCCCGCCCGATCTTGCGATGGTCGCGCTTGGCCGCTTCCTCGAGCCGGACAAGATGTTCGGCCAATTGCTTCTTGTTGAGCCAGGCGGTGCCGTAAATGCGCGAGAGCATCGGATTATTCTGGTCGCCGCGCCAATAGGCCCCCGACACATGGGTCAGCTTGAATGCCTGCGGATCGAGCTTGCCGGTCGAAGCGAGGTGCGGCCCTCGGCAAAGGTCGATCCAGGCATTTTCGCCCTGGCCCGACCGGTACATGGTGATCGGCTCGCCCTCAGGCAGCTCCATCACCCATTCCGCCTTGAACCGCTCGCCTTGGCGTTCGAACAGCGCGCGGACATCCTCGCGCCGCCACACTTCGCGGATCAGCGGCTCGTCGGCGGCAATGATCCGCCGCATCTTCTCTTCGATCGCCGGCAGGTCCTCGTCGGTAAACGGTCCGCGATCGGGCGCAGGAGCGAAATCATAATAGAAGCCGTCGTCCGTCGCCGGGCCGAACGTAATCTGTGTGCCGGGATAAAGCTTCTGCACCGCCTCGGCGAGGACATGGGCGAAGTCGTGCCGGACCAGTTCGAGCGCATCCTTCTCGTCCCTGGAGGTAACCAGCGCCAGGTTAGAATCACCTTCGAACGGGCGATTGAGGTCGCGCAACTCCCCGTCGATCTTCGCCGCCAACGCGGCCTTGGCGAGGCCTGGGCCGATCGCGGCGGCAACGTCGGCCGGAGTCGAACCCTCGGGCATTTCGCGCACGGAACCGTCGGGCAGCTTGATCTTGAACATCTCGGACATGGGAAGGCCTCTAGCGGGGACTCCCTGCTCTCTCAACCGCTTCCCTTCCCGGCGCAGGACGCTAGGGAGGCGGCATGCAAGTCCCAGAAATCATCCCCACCCAGCTCGCCTATTTCGATCCCGGCGACGGTCGGCGCATCGCCTATCGCTTCCGCCAGCCCGAAGCTGACCATCCTACCGTGCTGTTCCTGCCCGGATACGCATCCGACATGGAGGGGGCCAAGGCAGAGTCGATCGACGCCTATTGCGCGACTCGCAAGCTCGGCTGCCTACGGCTCGACTATTCCGGCACGGGATCGAGTGGCGGCGATTTCGCCGACGGTACGCTCGGTCGCTGGCTGCAAGAAGTGCTGGCCGCTATCGACCTGCTTAGCGAAGGGCCGTTGATCATCGCGGGATCGTCGATGGGCGGCTGGCTTGCGCTTCACGCGGCGATGCAGCGCCCCCAGCGGGTGAAGGCGCTGCTCGGTATCGCCACCGCGCCCGACTTTACCGATTGGGGCTTCGTCCAGGAGGAAGTTGACACGATGCGCCGCGATGGCAAGCTCGAGCGCCCCAATCCCTATGGCCCGGAGCCGTCGGTGACCTGGCTTGGCTTCTGGGAATCCGGATCTGCACACCGGCTACTGTACAGTCCGATCGACCTCACCATCCCGATCCGGCTGGTGCACGGCGAGCAGGATACGGAAGTGCCGATGGGCGTTCCGATCAAGCTGATGGCCGACCTGCGTTCATCCGATGTCCAGCTTCGACTGGTCAAAGGTGCCGGCCATCGCCTGAGCGAGCCGCACGAGATCCACGCGATCCTGGTCGAGCTCCATGGCCTTGCGGAGCGAATTGCATGATTCTTTTACTTGCCGCGGCAATGATCGCCGGACCGTCGGCGCAGCCTGCACTGCCTTACCCCAAGGCGGACATCATCGATTGCCCCGTATCGGAAGATGTCGACAGCCAGCTGTGCCGGGCCATCGAGGCCAACAAGCAGGGCCGTTTTGCCGATGGCGCAGCGCTGTTCGAACAGGCTGCGACCAAGTTGGCGGAGAGCAATCCCGTCCGGCGCGACCAGGCATTAGCGGCTGCCGGCAATTTGTGGATCGCGGCAGGCCAGCCGGGCAAGGCAGCGCTGGACCTGGACAAGGCGCTGGCCGGTACCGGTCTACAGGCGGAACAGCATGGTTTGGCGCTGCTCGATCGCGCCCGGGCAGCAGAAGCGCAGGGCGATTTAGAGACCGCCCGCGCCAAGGTGACCGAGGCCGCGAAGACGATCAGCGAAGATCCCTACCTGTGGTTCTTTTCCGCGGCGCTTGCCATCCGCGAGGACGATATTCCCACCGCCAAATCAGCCATCAACCGGGCGCTCGCCATGGCCCCGGATTCGCCCGAGGTGCTGTTCGAGGCTGGCCATGTCGCCAAGGCCGCGGGCGAAGACGCCCAGGCGCGCGATTACTGGACGAAAACCATGGCTGCCGACCCCAAGGGCCCAGCCGGAAAAGCGGCGCGCGAGGCACTCAGCATGACCGACGCGCCGCTCACCGTCACCAACCAGGTCGCGACCAGGCCCGATGGCGATGGTGAGGGCGGCAAGGGCGACTAGGATCAGCCGGCGTCGATATCGTAATCGACGGTCGTCACTACCCTGACCTTCTGGAAGGGCGATCCGGACCCGCCCGATCCGCCTTCCTCGTCGCTATCTCCATCGCGCGGACCGACCGAGAAATAGCCCTGGCTCGCGTTCTTGATCGCGCCGACGCCGGCACCGCTATCCTTCGCGAACTGCTCGGCATTGCGACGCGCCGCTTGGTTCGCCTCGGCGATCATTGCCGGCTTGATGCTGTTGAGCTTGGTGAAGCTGTAGACGACGTCGCTGGAGCTCATCGGTACGCCGGCGCGAATCAACTCGGCCTGGCGTGCGTAGGCGGCCTGCACTTCCATCACGCTACGGCTCTTCAGCTGCAACGATCGGCTGACCGTCACTCGATCGGATTTGCGGTCCTCGTCATAACGCTGGCTGACGCTGATCCCGGTGTCGCGGATTTCGTCAGGCTTGAAACCGGCCTGGCGGAAGAATTGCCGCACCGCCGATGCCTGGCGTTCCACGGTTTGCTGCACAGGGGCCAGCGTGTCGCCCTCCTCTGAAAAGCTGATGTTCCAGGTAGCGAGGTCGGCAACCACGTCGCGCTCCGACACGCCGCGCACGCTGACCGACCGGTCGGCCATTTTCGCACGGCGCAACCCGTCGCCGAGCAAATAACCGCTACCCACCATTGCCACGGAGAAAATGCCCACCGCGCCCAATAAGGCGGCGCGGTCACCTTGAAATCGCTCGAACATGGAACGACTCTCTCGGTTCGTCGTCTCGATTGACGGCCACCGGCACGATTGCCGGTCACGACCGTCGACGAACCGTGCATATATAGCGATGAACGGAGTATAGCCGAAGTGAAATTTCTCCATTCCATGCTTCGAGTTTCCGATCCCGAAGCCAATGTTGCATTCTTTCAACTGCATGGGCTTGAGGAACGGCGGCGGATCGATGTGCCCGAGGGCAAATATACGCTGATCTTCATGGGCGTTCCCGGCGACGACGGAGGCGAGGTCGAACTCACCCACAATTGGGATGAGTCAGGCTATCAGGGTGGCCGGAATTTCGGCCACCTGGCGTTTCGGGTCGATGACATCTACGCCACCTGCCAGCGGTTGATGGACGGCGGCGTGACCATCAACCGGCCGCCCCGCGACGGCCACATGGCATTCGTGCGGTCGCCCGATGGAATTTCGATCGAGTTGCTGCAAAAGGGCCATCTCGAGCCCGCCGAACCCTGGGCGTCGATGCCTAATACGGGGAATTGGTAATGTCTTCTGCACTCGAAATTGTTGCTGTTCCGGCCTTCGCCGACAATTATCTCTGGCTGGTTCACGACGAGGACAGCGGCGAGACTGCGGTGATCGATCCCGGCGACCCGGCCCCCGTCCTTGCCGAGGCCGACAGGCGCGGCTGGCGCATCACTACCATTCTCAACACCCACTGGCACGGGGATCACACCGGTGGGAACCTCGCGATCAAACAGGTGACGGGAGCGACGATCATTGGCCCGGCCGGCGAGAACGGCCGGGTTCCAGGGCTCGACAAGGCGATTGGCGAAGGCGACCGCATCCGAATTGGCTCACATGAGGCGGAAGTATGGGAAGTGCCCGGCCACACGGTCGGCCACATCGCCTATATTTTCAGCGACGATGCAGTGGCGTTCGTCGGCGACACGATGTTCGCTATGGGCTGCGGCCGCCTGTTCGAAGGCAGCGCGGAGCAGATGCATGTCTCGCTGCATCGCCTTGCCGAGCTTCCGCCGGAAACCCGGCTCTACTGCGCCCACGAATATACGCTCGCCAACGCCCATTTTGCCGCCCACGCTTTCCCCGAAAGCAAGGAAATATCCGATCGGCTCCGTCATATAGAGCAGGAGCGGGCGGCAAATCGGCCGACCGTGCCAACGACGGTTGCGGCTGAGCGGGCGACCAACCCCTTCCTGCTTGCCCGCACCGTCGAACAATTCGCGGATTTGCGCCGCGCGAAGGACGATTATCGTTCGGCCTAAGTTCAGGCTGGTGCGTTATACTGGCGAAACAAACGAGGAGAGTCGCGATGAAGCTTCGAATCTCCACCTGGTTTTTGCTCGGCGGTATGGCCACTGCCATGTCCATTTCGCCCCTTCCGGCAAAGGAATCGCCAAGCCCCGAGGCCACGCAGAAGATCGCCCACGCGCTTAAAGGCCGCACGCGGGGAGAACCTGTCCCTTGCATCGCCAACCTGCGCGGACGTGCGCAGATGAACGTGATTGACGATACGACCATCCTGTTCCGCGAAGGGGACACGGTTTACGTCCAAAAGCCGAAGGGCGGATGCCCCAGTCTCGGCAACAGCCGCTATGCGCTGGTCAAGCGCCAGGTAGGCTCCACGCGATATTGCGAAGGCGACATCGGCGAGGTCGTCGACCCCGTATCCGGTATCTTTGCAGGCAGCTGCATATTTGGCCCCTTCGTTCCCTATCGGAAGGCGGGTTGAAACCGGGTCGCTGGAAATTGCCCAAGGAGAGGCGTCGTGAACTTTAGGACTTCTATTCTCGTCGCTGTTGGTAGTGCCGCTTTGCTCGGCTCATGCGCCACCACGCCAGATCAGGCAGTACACAGCCCCAAGGCGCAAAAAGAATTGGATGAGGCATTGGCCGGCCGCACGCCTGGTGCCCCCGTCAATTGCCTACCGCACTGGCGCACGAACGACATGGATATCATCGACGACAAAACCATCCTGTTCCGCGACGGAGATACCGTTTACGTCCAGAATCCGCGCGGGGGTTGTAACGGCTTGGGGGGCGGCATCTATACTCTGGTCACCCGCCAGTTTGGCACTACCCAATTATGCAGCGGGGACATCAATCGCCTTGTTGACACTCATACGGGAATGGCGGGCGGGTCCTGCGTGTTCAGCCCATTCATACCCTACACCAAATCCAACTAAGGCCTAGCGCTTGTACAAGGCGTCCAATCGCTCGCCATAGTTCGTCCGGATGATGTGGCGGCGGATCTTCATCGACGGGGTCAGTTGATCGTTCTCGACCGTAAATGGTTCATCGGCGAGGATGAAGCGACGCACCTTTTCTATGACCGATAAATCGGCGTTGACCCTATCCACCGCCTTAGAGATCGCCTTGGTGATCGCCGCCTGATCGCCATTGAACCGTTTCATCTCTTCAGGGTCAGGGACGAGCAAGGCGACAAGGTGCGGCTGGCGGTCGCCATAAACCATCGCCTGGAGGATTTCCGGCTGCAGCGTCAGCATCCCCTCAACCCGCTGGGGAGAGACGTTGTCGCCCTTGTCGTTGACGATCAGATCCTTCTTGCGATCGGTGATGACGATCCGCCCATTGCCGTCCAAGTGACCGACATCGCCGGTCGCCAGCCAGCCATCCTGGAGCACCCGCGCGCTTTCGTCGGGGTTGCGCCAATAGCCTTTCATCACTCCTTCGCCGCGGACCATGATCTCGCCGTCGGTAGCGATGCGCACCTCGGTGTTCCTGAGCGGAGGCCCGACCGTCTCCATGCGGATACCCGCGCTCGGCCGATTGCAGCTGATAACCGGTCCAGCCTCGGTCTGGCCGTAGCCTTGGAGCATCGGCAGTCCCATTGCCTGGAAGAAGAGGCCGACGTCGGGATTGAGCGGCGCACCGCCCGACACCATCGCCTTCATTCGCCCGCCGAATTTTCCGCGCACCTTTCGCCGCAAGGTGAGCGACAAAATGCCGTTCATCGGCAAGTCCCACGGCACCGACTTTCCGGCATAGCGCTTGCCTTCGATCGATAGGGCGCGGCTCATCAGGTAAGCGGGAACGCCGCCGTCCTTTTCAACCTGTTTCATGATCTTGGCGCGCAGCATTTCGAAGAGGCGGGGGACGACGACCATGATCGTCGGCCTGACCTCCTCAATATTGGCGGCAAGCTTCTCCAGGCTTTCCGCGTAATAAATCTGCCCGCCCAACGCGACGGGGAAATGCTGTCCGCCGGAATGTTCATAGGCGTGGCTGGCCGGCAGGAAGGAAAGGAAGACTTCGTCGTCCCAGCCGAAATCATTGGCGATGACGTCGATGCAGCCTTCGACATTCTGCAGGATCATTCCGTGGTGCTGCATCACTCCTCGCGGAGCACCGCCCGTGCCGCTGGTGTAGATGATGCAGGCGAGGTCGCCGCGCTTGACCTCGGCCATGCGGTTTTCGAGCGCGCCGATGTCCGAGCCGCCCGAGATCAGGTCCTTCCAATGATGAAAGGTCGCGACGTCGGGCGATTGGCCAGTGATGATATCATCGATCGAGATGATGTGCTTGCACTCGGATGCGAACAGCACCGCCGGGACAAGGGTCCGCGCCAGCTTTTGGGTCGAAACGATTACCGCACTGGCTTCGGAATTGGCGAGGATGTGCTGGTGATCGCGGGTAGTGTTGGTGGTGTAGGTTGGAACAGTGATGCAGCCCGCGGCCATGATGCCGAGGTCGGCGATCAGCCATTCCGGCCGGTTCTCACTGACCAGCATCACGCGGTCGCCAGGCTTGAGGCCGATGCGTTTCAGGCTGTCAGCCAACGTGGCGACCTGGCGCGCCGCCTCGGCATAGCTGATCGATTGCCATTGCCCTTCTATCTTCCTCCAAAGGAACGGCCGATCGCGCTTTTCCCTGGCGCGGGTCAGGAACATTGTGACCAGGTTAGGAAAATGTTCGAGCTGCTTCGCCATGATATCCTCTCCGACCGACTGCCGGCATTTTCTTCTTCTTAGCCGATCAGCCGCTGTTGGCCAGCAGGGCGACAGGCGGCGGTTGGACGCCAGCGAGGACCCGCGCTAGGTCAGTCACTATGTCACTTGTCAGTCGATTTCTCATCGCCCTCTCTACTGCCGTCCTCGCCACCTGCGCCGCTCCACCTCCTCCGGCCGGCATCGCGGCCGCGGTCGAAGCTCAACCCTTTGTCATCGCGGCCAATCCGCTGGCGGCTAATGCTGGACTGGAGGTGCTTCGGCGCGGCGGTAGCGCAGTGGATGCGGCAATCGCAGTGCAAGCCATGCTGTCACTGGTCGAGCCACAAAGCTCGGGCATGGGCGGTGGCGCGTTCATGAATTACTATGATGCCAATTCCGGCAAGATCATGATTTACGACGGCCGTGAAGTTGCACCGGCACAAGCGACACCAGGCATGTTCCTGGGGCCCGGCGGCAAACCGTTGCCGTTCGACACGGCGGTGTTGAGTGGCCGGGCTACCGGCGTGCCTGGTGCGGTCAAGATGCTGGCGCTGGCTCATCAGGAACATGGCAAGCTAGCTTGGCGTGAGTTGTTCGGTGCGGCCGAGCGGACCGCGGACGAAGGTTTCATCGTCAGCCCCCGACTCCACCGCATGATCCACGCCGAGTTTGCAGAGAACCACGCCCCCGATGTAATAGCCTATTTCTCCAAGTCGGACGGCACGCTTCTCAATGCGGGCGACCGGCTGGCGAACAAGCCCTACGCTGACTTCCTCCGCCGGCTGGCTGGCCAGGGCCCAGCGGCACTTTATGCCGGCGAGACCGGCGCTCGCATCGTGGCACGGACCCGCGCCGAACCGCTCGGCGGATCGATGACCATGGCCGACCTCGCCAACTATCGGCCGGTGAAGCGGGAGGCGCTGTGCGGTCCCTATCGAGCCTATCTCGCCTGCGTCCCGCCGCCCCCATCCAGCGGCGTCGGCCTGCTGCAGCTGCTGATGCTGCTAGAGCGGACCGACATTGCATCGCGCGGAGCCGGCGACCCACAGGCCTGGTTCCTGTTCGCCGAGGCTAGCCGGATTATGTATGCCGACCGCGACCGCTTTGTCGGCGATCCGGCGTTCGTGAATGTCCCGGTCGAAGGGCTGCTGGCGCCCGGTTATATTGCTAAGCGGGCGAATCTTATCGGCGAATCCGTCGGCCCGCCGCCAGTGGCCGGCAACCCCGCCGAGGCCGTCGTGGCAGGTACCGACCGAACCTATGAGCCGACCGGAACTTCGCATTTCATCATCCGCGATGCCCAAGGAAACATCGTGTCGATGACCACTACGGTCGAAAGCATCTTCGGCTCCGGCCGGATGGTCGACGGCTTTTTCCTCAACAACCAGATGACCGACTTCTCCTTCTCGCCGGTAGACACAGAGGGCCGGCCGGCCGCCAATGCGGTTGCGCCGGGCAAGCGTCCTCGCTCGTCGATGACTCCGCTGATTTTGCTGGATGGCGATCGGCGTTTCGCCGGTGCATTCGGGTCGGCCGGAGGAAATGCGATCCTCGCTTATGTCGCCAAGTCAATGGTCGCAGCGATCGATTGGGGCATGCCGGTCCAGCAGGCGCTGGCGGCGCCGAACCTGGTCGCACGCGGACGTAATTTCAACGGCGAGGTGACCAAATTCAGTCCCGGGATGATGGCCGCGCTTCAGGCCAAGGGCGTCGACCTCAAGCCCGGGCAGGGCGAGGACAGCGGCGTTCATGCGGTGATGATCCGCGATGGCCGGGTCGATGGCGGCTACGACCCGCGGCGCGAAGGCGTAGTATTGCTGCTGAGCCGCTAACCCGCGTCGCTTCCCACCGCCTCGGATATGTTGATCATTTGGCTCACGCCGAGCAGGACCTTCAGCTCCTCGGCGATGCGACGGGCAATGCCCGGACCTTCATAGACCATCGCGGAGTAGAGCTGGACCAGCGACGCCCCGGCGGTGATCCGCTCCCAAGCGTCATGGCCGTTCTCGATCCCGCCGGCGGCGATCAGCGGCAATTGGCCGCCCGTGGCGACGCGAAACTTGCGAAGCTGTTCAAGCGCCAGCGCCTTTAACGGCCGGCCCGAGAGACCGCCCGTTTCGTTAGCGTAAGGGGACTTCAGCGGCGGTCGCGAAATCGTGGTGTTCGACACGATCAGCGCGTCGATCCCATGATCGACTGCGGCGCGGACGATCCGCTCATGATCACCCGTTTCAAGGTCCGGAGCGACCTTCAGGAAGACGGGAACTCCGGATGTACGTGCGTCGCGCACCGCAGCAAGCAACTCGACGAGTTCGCCACCAGCCTGCAGATTCCTGAGGCCCGGCGTGTTGGGAGAGCTGACGTTGACCGTCAGATAATCCGCGACGGGCCCCATCAGGCGAACGCTGTCTGCGTAATCGGCGATGCGGTCGGCGCTATCCTTGTTGGCGCCGATATTGACTCCAACTACGCCGCGCCGATCGCGCTTGCTAAGCCGATCCAGCGCGGCCGCTTGGCCTTGGTTGTTGAACCCCATCCGGTTGATCACCGCCCGGTCTTCCTTCAGCCGGAAAAGGCGCGGCCTGGGATTGCCAAGCTGGGGCTCAGGGGTCAGCGTCCCCACTTCGACGAAGCCGAAGCCGAGGCCCAGCATCGCGTCAGGTACCTCCGCATCCTTGTCAAAGCCCGCCGCGAGACCGACCGGCGAAGGAAAGCGAAGCCCTGCAACCTCGCTCGCCAGCTCCGGCGCAAAAGCGGGCAATGGCAATCGCGGGGCCAGGGACAAGGCGCATATCGTAGCTCGATGAGCTGTCTCGGCATCGAGTGCGAAGGCGAAAGGGCGAAGGAGTTTGTACAGCACCGTCGTTTCCTGCAGCCGTCATGCTGAACTTGTTTCAGCATCCATTCCGGAGACTTCGCTGCACTTCACGAAAATGGCCCCTGAAACAAGTTCAGGGTGACGAAACTGCCGTTTATCGAAAATTCTTTGCGGACAGCGGCTGCGCCGCCATGGTCGCGCGCAACTCATCCAACGGGAGCATAGCCTTGATCCGATCCACCCTCCTTGCCTCCACTGCGCTTCTCGCCGCCTGCGCGACAACTGCGCCAGAGGCAATTCCAGCCCCACCGATCGCGGCCGAAGCTCCTGCCGCCGTTGCTCCGCCAGCGCCCGTAGACCAGGCTGCGGCGCTCAAGAAATTCTTCGAGGATTACGACAAGGCCGAGTTGGCGCTTTCGCCGATGTCCAAGGCCTATCGCGGGATCAAGGACCAGGATTACGGCAAGCTCGACCAATTCACCGACGCAGCCGCGATCGCCAGTCGCGAGCTCGACCAGCGCACCGCCGACGAGATGGTTGCCCGGTTCAATCGCGCCACGCTCTCGGCCGAGGACCAGCTGAGCTACGACCTGCTCCTTTACCGCAACCAGCGATCGGCCAGCATCTTCCCCTATCGTCGCTACGCCTATGTGTTCGACCAGATGAATGGGGCGCAATCCGATATTCCCGCCTTACTCATCAACATTCACAAGGTCGATACCGAGCAGGATGCGCGCGATTATGTCAGCCGCATTCGCGCCACCGGGCCCTATATCGACCAGGCGGTTGCGGAGAGCATCGAGCGAGAGAAGCTCGGCGTCCTTCCGCCCAAATGGGTCTTCCCGCAGGTTATCGAGCAGTCAAAGAACCTGATCACCGGCGCGCCATTCACCACCGGCGCGGACAATGACGTCTACGCCGACTTCAAGGCCAAGGTCGGCAAGCTCAACATCCCGCAGGAGACAAAGACCGCGTTGATCGCGGAAGCGCACGACGCGCTGATTGGGTCGATGGGCCCGGCCTATCAGCGGCTGATCGCGATGCTGCAGGATCAGCAAACCCGCGCCGGGACCGACGATGGAGTCTGGCGCTTCGCCAATGGCGCCGCCCAGTATCAGGCGCTTCTGAAATATTACACGACGACCGACCTAACCCCCGACCAGGTGCATGAGCTGGGCCTGGCGCAGGTTGCGCGCATCCATGGCGAGATGGAAGCGATCAAGAACAAGGTCGGCTTCAAGGGGACGCTGCAGCAGTTCTTCGCGCATATCCGCGACGGCAAGCAATTCTACTATCCCAACACGCCGGCCGGCAGGCAGGCCTATCTTGACGAATCCAAGAAGGCGCAGGCTGCGGTCCAGGCCCAGCTTCCGCGTTATTTCGGGCGTCTTCCCAAGACCGAGCTTTTGATCAAGCCGGTCGAGCCGTTCCGAGAAAAGTCGGCCGGCAAGGCTTTCTATAATGACCCGCCGCCCGACGGTTCGCGGCCGGGCATCTATTACGTCAATCTTTACGACATGAAGAACATGCCTTCGATCGAGTCCGAGGTGCTGTTCTGCCACGAAGGCATCCCCGGTCATCACCTCCAGGGCGCGTTGCTGGCCGAACTTCCCGAGGGTGCGGTTCCACCGTTCCGCCAGTTCAGCGGATATACCGCAACCGATGAAGGCTGGGGGCTCTACGCGGAGAAATTGTGCAAGGAGATGGGCCTCTACCAGGACCCGTACCGCGACTTCGGCCGGCTCCAGCTTGAGCTTCACCGTGCCATCCGACTGGTCGTCGACAGCGGTATCCACCACAAGCGATGGACCCGCGAACAGGCAATCAAATATGTCGAGGACAATAGTGCCGACGCCAAGGGCGGGATCGTCAAGGCGATCGAGCGCTATATCGTCTATCCGGGCCAGGCGACCTCCTACATGGTCGGCAAGCTGAAGATCGAGGAGCTGCGGGCGAAAGCCAAGGCGGAACTCGGCCCCAAATATGACGACCGCGGCTTCCACGACACCATATTGCTCTCCGGCTCCTTGCCGCTCGATATGCTGGAAGTGCGAGTCAACGAGTGGATCGCGCGGGTGAAGTAGCCCACCGCAAGGGTTGCGAAAATGGACGTATCGGCCTAAATCGGACTGGAAAGCTCCGATTAGACGATGCGACTCACCCATCTTGCTGACTATGCGGTCGTGATGATGACCGCGGCCGCCCGCCGCGAGCCGTGCGCGCGCCTTAGCGCGACCGACCTCAGCCAGGACACCGGCGTGCCGCTTCCGACGGCGCAAAAGCTGATGCAGCGGCTGGCAGCCCATGGCCTGTTGGTCGGGCATCGCGGTGCAGGCGGAGGCTATGCGCTGGCCCGGCCGGTTGGCGAAATCACTCTCGCAGACATTGTCGAAGCGGTCGAAGGGCCGTTCGCAATGACGGTTTGCAGCGAGGGCCGCACGGATTGCGCGCTTGACGCCCATTGCCGGGTTAAACCGCACATGGGGATTGTCGGCGACAAGGTTCGCGGGGCGCTGGGTGCGGTCAGCCTCCAGGAGCTCGCGCAGTGAACGAGCAAGTCACCAACCGCGAAGCCCGCGAGGCGCTGGCCAAGGATTATGAGTGGGGCTTCTCCTCAGACATCGAGCAGGAGTTCGCGCCCAAGGGCCTCGACGAGGACACGGTCCGCTTCATCTCGATGCGCAAGGGCGAGCCAGAATGGATGCTCGACTGGCGCCTGAAAGCCTATCGCGCCTGGCTGGAGATGGAAGAAGTCGACTGGGCCAAGCTCGACATCCCCAAGATCGATTACCAGGACGCCTATTATTATGCCGCGCCCAAGGCCCGGCCCAAGGTCGGCAGCCTCGACGAGGTCGATCCGGAAATCCTGCGCGTCTATGAAAAGCTGGGCATCCCGATCGAGGAGCAGAAAGTGCTCGCCGGGGTCGAGGGCGCGCGCAAGGTGGCGGTCGACGCAGTGTTCGACAGCGTGTCCGTTGCGACCACTTTCCGGGAGGAATTGAAGGCCGCGGGCGTCATCTTCCTGTCGATCAGCGAAGCGATCCGCGAATATCCCGAGCTGGTGAAGAAGTACCTCGGCAGCGTGGTGCCGCAGCGCGACAATTATTTCGCCTGTTTGAACAGCGCGGTCTTTTCCGACGGAACCTTCGTGCTGGTTCCCGAGGGCGTGCGCTGCCCGATGGAGCTCTCCACCTATTTCCGCATCAATGCCGAGAATACCGGCCAATTCGAGCGCACGCTGATCGTCGCCGAGAAGGGCGCCTACGTCAGCTACCTCGAAGGCTGCACCGCGCCGATGCGTGACGAAAATCAGCTGCATGCCGCGGTGGTCGAAATTTACGCGCACGAGGACGCCGAGGTAAAGTACTCGACCGTCCAGAACTGGTATCCGGGCGATGCCGAGGGCAAAGGCGGCATTTTCAACTTCGTCACCAAGCGGGCGCTGTGCGCCGGCGCGCGATCGAAAATGAGCTGGACCCAGGTCGAGACCGGCAGCGCGATCACCTGGAAATATCCAAGCTGTATCCTGAAGGGTGAGGACAGCGTCGGCGAATTTTATTCGGTCGCGCTGACCAACAATTACCAGCAGGCCGATACCGGCACCAAGATGGTGCATATCGGTGCGGGGTCGCGCTCGACCATCGTGTCAAAGGGCATCAGCGCCGGCAAGTCGAACAACACCTATCGGGGGCTGGTGCGGGTGCTTCCGGGCGCGGAGAATGTCCGCAACTTCACCCAGTGCGATTCCCTGCTGCTGGGCAGCGAATGCGGCGCCCACACCGTGCCCTATATCGAGGTCAAAAACCCGACCGCGACCATCGAGCATGAAGCGACCACGTCGAAGATCAGCGAGGACCAGCTGTTCTACGCCCAGATGCGCGGGCTCGACGCGGAAAGCGCGGTGGCCCTGATCGTCAACGGATTCGCCCGGGAGGTGCTGAAGCAGCTGCCGATGGAATTTGCGGTTGAGGCGCAGAAGCTGCTGGGGATCAGTTTGGAAGGGAGTGTCGGCTGATGTCGCGGGCGCTCGTCGTGGCAACGATCCGTTTCAAGGACAAGGATCGGTACAACCGCTATGCCGCGGCGTTCCCGGCCGTCTTTCAAGGCAGCGGCGGCGCAGTGCTGGCGGCCGCCGAGGAGCCGCTGCAGATGTCTGGCCCCCGTTCGGACATTGAAAAGATCGTCGTGCTGCGGTTCGACAGTGAGGAAGCCGCCGATAAATTCCTCAACTCGCCCGACTATCTGCGGATCGCGGAAGACCGGGACGCGGGCGCCGACGTCACTTCGTGGATTGTGAAGGCCTTTTGATGCTCAAGATTGAAAACCTCCACGCGACCGTCGCCGACAAGCCGATCCTTAACGGGCTGACCCTGACTGTCCCGACCGGCGAGATCCATGCGATCATGGGGCCCAATGGTGCAGGCAAGTCGACGCTCGCCTATGTGCTCGGCGGGCGGCCGGGATATGAGGTGACGCAGGGGTCGGCGACGTTCGACGGCCGCGACCTGTTCGCTATGGAACCGCACGAACGCGCCGCGGCGGGGATGTTCCTTGGCTTCCAATATCCTGTCGAAATCCCCGGCGTCTCCTACCTCCAGTTCCTGCGCGAGAGCCTCAATTCGCAGCGCCGCTCGCGCGGTGAAAAAGAGTTGTCGGGCGCCGAATTCATCCGACTGGCCAAGGACAAGGCAGCACTGCTCGGGATGGATGCGGAGATGCTCAAGCGCCCGGTCAATGTCGGCTTCTCCGGCGGCGAGAAGAAGCGGGCCGAAATGGTGCAGATGGGGATCATGGACCCGAAGCTCGCAATCCTCGACGAGACCGACAGCGGACTCGACATCGATGCGCTGAGAGCGGTGGGCGCAGGCATCAATTCTATCATGCGCAACCCGCAAAAATCGGTTCTGCTGATCACCCATTACCAGCGACTGCTCGACTATGTGACGCCCGACCAGGTGCACGTCCTGTCAAAGGGCAGGATCGTGCGTTCCGGCGGACCCGAACTGGCCCACGAGCTGGAACGCGAAGGTTATGCGGAGGCCGCGGCATGACCGCACTTCCGACCCGAAAGCTGGAGGCGTATCGCTATGCCGACATCGACGCATTACGCGATGTTTGGGACGGCCTTGCGCAACCGGAGCGGGTAGAAATTGCTGCGCAGCAAAGGCTGCAGCAAATCTGGCTCCCGAGCGGCGATGAAGTGGATATCCGGCGCGTTGAAATGACGCTCCAGAAGGGCGCGACTGCGCGTATTTTCGCACTCAATAATGCGCCGCGTTACGGCCGCTTCGAGCTTGACGTAACGATGCACGAAGGCGCGGACTTCGCACTGTACGGCGCGAACATCGGCGGCGGAAATTCGACGCTGGAGATTGTCACGACGTTGCGTCACATCGCGCCCGGCGCGACTTCACATCAGACGGTGCGCAGCGTGCTGGGCGACAAGGCGACCGGCAGCTTCCTTGGCAAGATCGAAGTGGCGCGCGAAGGACAACAGACCGACGCCGAACAATCAGTGAAGGCGATGCTGCTCCACCGCGGCGCGACCGCCAACGCCAAGCCGGAACTGGAGATTTACGCCGACGATGTAAAATGCGCGCACGGCGCAACGGTCGGTGAGCTGGACAGGAACCAGCTGTTCTACGCCGCCGCGCGCGGCCTCGATCCGGCAAGCGCCCGCGCGCTGCTGCTCGAAGGCTTCGTGGGTGGATTGTGGGGCGATATCGACGGCGACGATCTCGGCATCGCCGATCTGGCGCGCGCGACGCTGCACAAGGTGGCGGCATGAATATCCAAACGCCTTTGAACAGCATCCTTGCGGTGCGCGACCAGTTTCCAGCAATTCCGCCCGGCTGGCACTACCTCGACAGTGCCGCCACCGCGCAGAAGCCGCAGGCAGTGATCGACGCGATCACCCGCGCCTATGGTCATGATTATGCGACAGTCCACCGCGGCGTCTACGAACGCTCGGCAGCGATGACCGCCAGCTTTGAGGCTGCCCGCGCTGCCACCGCCGCGCTGATCGGTGGCGGGGAGTTTGAGGTGGTCTTCACCCGCGGCGCGACCGAAGCGATCAACCTGGTCGCGCAAAGCTGGGGCCTCGCCAATTTGCGCGAGGGCGACCGGATCCTTTTGTCCGGCCTTGAGCATCATTCGAACATCGTACCCTGGCAGCTGCTCGCCGAGCGGGTTGGCGCGGTGATCGACGTCTGCCCGCTTGACCCCGAAGGTCGCATCGACCTTTCCGCCGCGGAATCGATCCTGACCGAGCAGCACAAGCTCGTGGCCTTCGCTCATGTGTCGAACGTGCTCGGATCGATCCTAGACGCCAGGTGCGCCGCGAAAATCGCGCACAAGGTCGGAGCCAAGCTGCTGCTGGACGGTTGCCAGGCGGCGCCGCGAATCCCGGTCGACGTCGCCGCGATCGGCTGCGATTTCTACGTCTTCTCGGCACACAAGGTTTACGGCCCGACCGGCATCGGTGCGCTGTGGGCGCGTAAGGAAATCCTCGACTCCATGCCGCCATGGCAGGGAGGCGGCGCGATGATCGACCGGGTGACCTTCGAGAAGACCACCTACCTCCCCGCCCCGTCGCGGTTCGAGGCGGGAACTCCGCACATCGTCGGCGCGGTCGGCTTCCACGCCGCGATCGACTGGACCCAGGGCATCGGCCTTGACGCGCTCCATGCCCATGAAAGTGCTCTGGTCGCGCAGGCGCGCGCCGCCCTGCGCACCGTTCCCGGCATCACCCTCTTTGGGCCCGAAGACAGCGCCGGTATTGTCAGCTTCGGGCTCGACGGCGTGCATCCCCACGACATCGGCACCATATTGGACGATGCGGGCGTCGCGATCCGCGCCGGCCATCATTGCGCCCAGCCGTTGATGGACATTCTCGGCGTGCCTGCGACCGCCCGCGCCAGCTTCGCCGCGCACAGCGATGCGGCCGATATCGAGGCGCTGGTCGAGGGCCTGTACAAGGTGAAACGGATTTTTGGATGACCATGGGCGAGGAAAAGAAGATCGAGATCGAGGAAGTCGACGGCGTCGATTCCCCTCCGCGCGCCCGGGTGACCCCCGAATTCGAGCGCAAGCGCGATTATCTCGCCGGCTTCCTGTCCGAGAAGAAGCCCGAGTCCGAACAGGGCGGTGCGGGTGGCGAGCTTCAGGAAGCGGTGATCGAGGCGCTGAAATCGATCTACGACCCCGAAATCCCGGTCGATATCTATGAGCTAGGCCTGATCTACGATGTCGCGATCAGCGAGGATGGCGACGCGGTCGTCACCATGACCCTCACCACCCCACACTGTCCGGTAGCGGAATCGATGCCGGGCGAAGTAGAGCTTCGAGTACTTTCCGTCCCAGGAATCCGCGACGCAGAGGTGAAACTGGTATGGGACCCGCCGTGGGATCCTTCAAAAATGAGCGACGAAGCGCGCCTTGAATTGGGAATGCTGTGATGAGTACCAAGAGCCGCCAGCGCCCCGCCGCGATCACTCTCACTCCCGCAGCAGAAGCGCGCATCGCCGCGCTGATGGGCCGCGCGCCGGAAGAAGCGGTCGGGGTCAAGCTATCCACCCCGCGCCGCGGCTGTTCGGGCCTCGCCTACTCTGTCGACTATGTCACCGAGGAGAATAGGTTCGACGAGAAGATCGAAACGCCCGGCGGGATCTTCTACGTCGACGGCGCCTCGATCCTCTATTTGATCGGCAGCGTGATGGATTGGCGCGAGGATGATTTTGCTGCCGGGTTCGTGTTCGACAATCCCAACGCAAAAGGCGCCTGCGGTTGCGGCGAAAGCTTCACCGTCTGAGGCCTGTCTCTGGGCCGGTCCGAGAATATCGCAGCTATTGGCGGATGAGGTCCGGTCTTGGGGGAATAACCTCGACGGGCGCGGGTGGTATCGGTGCCGGCGCCGCATCGCTTGATGCCGGACCCGGCACTATTACCGGGACGGTGGGGCCTTTGCGACCATGGAGTGCGTCGATTTCGGCTTGCCGCTTTTGCAGATAATAGGTGCGCGCGGCGACATACGGGTCCCGCGTCGCCCGGATCGCGGTCAACTCGTCGTCGAATTCGATGCGATGGTCGAGTTCGCTGAGCACCGCGACAGGAATCACGAATTCCGGCCTGTTGAACTGCCTTCCGAACGCCATCGGCAAAAGGAACATATCCACGCGGTTGCCGATAAAATCACGTAGGGTGGTAGAGCCGATAAGCGGCAGATAGAAATAGGGTCCCGGCTTTACGCCATAATAGCCAAGCGTATTGGCGAAACCGTTGCGGCGATGGGGCAGGTTGAAGGGCTTTCGCTTCGCGACATCGATCAGCCCGGCGCCGCCAATGGCCGTATTGATTGCGAAGCGCCCGAACGTCTCTGCTGCCTTGCCCGGCTTGAGTTGCAGCATGTAGTTCAGGAAGACGATGGGCTCGCCAAGGTTATGGAGGAAGTTGCGCAGGCCCATGCGGACCGGGCGGGGCATTATCTCCTTGTACGCGAATGCGACCGGGGCAACGATTGCCTTGTCGACCGACTGAGTGGCCTCGAACGCTGTGGAGTTGAGTTCCTCGAGCGGGTCGCCAGGGCTCGGACGACGCCCGGTGACGACTATCTCGCCCTGTACTGCGGCGGGGCCCGGAACCTTGGATTCAAATTGCGCCAATGAGTCCCGTACCGTCGACTCGGTCGGTTCGGTAGACGGCGCTGGTTCCATCGACTGGGCCGGCGCAGCCGGCACAGGCACGCCAACGGATCCGGCCGCGGGTTCCACAAGCGGCGAAGCTGGATCGAGAGTAGTCGACTCGAAGCCGGCCGCAGCAACTGTAGCCGGCGCTCCGCTGCTGGGTACCGGTGCAGCGGCGACCGCGATGGCGGTAGTCAGTGCCGAAAAGCTCATTCACTTTTCCTTCTTGCCCGGCGAAAGCCCTGAAATTCCGCCATGAAACAGCAATCGGACTCGCCAAGCCTACGCGAACAGCCTCATTTTGCGAGATGGACGATGCGCGCCGGTACATTGATCTACGGCAATATTGCAACCGTTTGGACCTCTGATTCTCTTTGCGTCATATTTCTGGTAGGACGGCAGGCGCTCAATAGAGGGGGAGCGCCATGCAACGCATATTGGCCTTGGGCTATGCCCTTATCGCGTACCTCATCTTCTTTGCTACCTTCCTGTGGCTGATCGCATTCGTCGCCGACTTCGATTTGGGGCCGACGACCGTCAATCGCGCCTTTGAAGGGACCGGCTTGGGGCAGGCGATCTTCACGGATCTGCTGCTCATTGCCCTGTTCGGGATGCAGCATAGCCTGATGGCACGACCCGTTTTCAAGGAAAGCTGGACGAAACTCGTTCCCCCTTCGGTCGAGCGCTCTACCTATGTCCTGGCTGCAAGCGCCATGCTCGCGATCCTGCTGGGCTATTGGCACACGATTCCCGGCTCGCTCTGGGACTTTCGCGGCGCGCCTATTGAACCGGCCATTTGGGTGCTGTTCTTCGTCGGTTGGACGGTGCTGTTCGTCAGCACCTGGTTGATCAATCACTTCGAGCTTTTCGGACTGCAGCAAGCCTGGTTCCATGGCCGGGAGCGAGCCACGCCGCCGCCTAGGCTGCGCCAGCCCTTGTTCTACCGCTATGTCCGTCACCCGCTTTACCTGGGGTTCATCCTGGCCTTCTGGGCGACGCCGCATATGACCTACAGCCACCTGCTCTTCGCGGGCGGAATGACGGTCTACATCCTGATCGGTATAGCCCATGAGGAGCGCGACCTGGTGAGCTACTTTGGACGCGACTATGAGGAATATCGTGCCCGGGTCGGGATGCTCATCCCGGGGATCGGCCGCAGGGCACCGCCCGCCGCCTGACCGATAGCTCTTCGGCAAAAGCTTTCATTTTGCCGGATCGATCAGCGGGTCTAGAGGCGCGGACGCAATGAACTCGCGCTTCGCCCCTCTGCTCGGTCATGTCACGGACTGGATCTTCGACCTCGACAACTGCCTCTACCCCGCGTCCACCGGCTTGTTCGACCTGATCGACGAGCGGATGGGCGCCTATATCGAACGGCTGCTCGACTGCGACCCAGCGGAGGCAAAGCGGGTCCAGAAGGCGCATTTCCATAACCACGGAACGACGCTGGCGGGGTTAATGCGCGAGCATCAGGTGGACCCTCATCATTTCCTCGAGGATGTTCACGCCATTCCGCTCGACAGGGTGGCCCGGGACGACCGGCTTGCACGCGGACTGGCGAAACTGCCGGGCCGCAAGCTGGTGTTCACCAACGCAGATGAACCTTACGCCCGCCGAGTACTCGACGCGCTCGGCGTCGGCGAGCATTTTGGCGAGCTACACGATATCCATGCCGCAGAGCTTTGTCCCAAGCCCAACGAGCATGGCTATCAGCTGCTTCTCGACCGCTTCGGCATCGATCCGGCCCGCGCCGCGATGATCGAAGACATGGCGCAGAATCTGAAGCCGGCCAAAATGCTTGGGATGGCCACCATATGGGTCGACAATGGCTCCGAACGCGGCAATCACGCGCACGACCCCGATTATATCGACCTCGCCATCGCGAATGTCGGCGAATGGCTTGAGGAAATGCTTGGAGATGATGAATGACCGATCCGCTGCAACCAATCGTCGAGGATGCGTGGGAGAAGCGCGAGACGCTCGATACCGGCGACCGGGCAGTGCGCGAAGCGGTAGAGGCGGCGATCCTTCGGCTGGATTCGGGCGAGGAGCGCGTCGCCGAGAAGATCGACGGCGCGTGGCGGGTCAACCAATGGCTGAAGAAGGCAGTGCTGCTGTCCTTTCGCCTCAACCCAATGGAATCCATCCCCGGCGGCCCCGGAGGCGCGCCGTGGTGGGACAAGGTGCCGTCCAAATTCCTTGGCTGGGGCCCCGACAGCTTCGCCAAGGCAGGCTTTCGCGCCGTCCCCGGCTCGATCGTCCGAAGGGGCGCCTATGTCGCGCCGGGCGCGGTGCTGATGCCCAGTTTCGTGAACATCGGGGCGCGGGTTGGGGAAGGTGCGATGGTCGATACATGGGCGACGGTCGGCAGTTGCGCCCAGATCGGCCGGAACGTCCATATTTCCGGCGGCGCGGGCATCGGCGGCGTGCTCGAACCGCTGCAGGCCGGTCCGGTAATCATCGAGGATAATTGTTTCATCGGCGCCCGGTCCGAAGTGGCCGAGGGTGTGATCGTCGAGGAAGGCGCGGTATTGTCGATGGGCGTCTTCCTTGGCGCATCGACCAAGATCGTCGACCGCGCGACCGGCGAAGTAATCTATGGCCGGGTGCCAGCCTATTCGGTGGTCGTCCCCGGAACCTTGCCCAGCGAGAAGGGCGGCCCTTCGCTTGCCTGCGCGGTGATCGTCAAGCGGGTCGATGAGCGCACCCGTTCGAAGACGTCAATCAACGAGCTACTCCGCGACTAACCGATAAGTCCTGCTTATAGCTCGTCGGCGCCCTTTGGTTGGCTGCCAGAGGGCATTCTTTCTACATGCCATAAGGCAACAGGAGTTTGCCAATGGCCACGCTCAGCGAAAAATTGTTTGAACGCAACCAGCAGGACGAAGTGCAGCCGGCCGCCGCCTACGAGGTGCCGATGATCCGGACCCTGATGAACCGATCCGATTGGCTTACCCTGATTGCCCTGGCGTTGATCTGGGGCGCGGCGTTCCTGTTCATCAGCGTCGCGGTGCACGAGGTTGCGCCGTTGACCTATGTTTGGCTGCGGCTGACCACGGCCGCGGCGGCAATGTGGCTGTTCCTTTGGTGGCGCGGGGAGTCGGCGGGCCTTCCGCGACAGGTATGGGGATCGATCCTCGTGCTTGCACTCTTCAACAACGCGATCCCTTTCGTTCTTTTCGGCTGGGGCCAGACGCACATCGCCAGCGGCCTGGCCGCCATTCTCAATGCAACGACGCCGATCTGGGGCGTGGTTGTCGCCCATCTGTTTACCCAGGATGAAAAACTGAGCGGTCGCAAGCTGGCCGGTGTCGTGCTCGGCTTTGCCGGCGTGACCGTGATGATCGGACCTGCCCTGCTCGGCTCGCTCGGCAGCAATGTGCTGGCCCAGCTCGCCTGCGTCGCCGCGGCGCTCTGCTACGCGTTCGCCGGGGTCTGGGCTCGCCGCTATCGCGGGATGGGACTTTCGCCCGTCTCGGTGACCACCGGGCAGTTGACGGCCGGTGCGCTGGTCATGCTGCCGCTGGCATTGCTGGTCGATCGGCCCTGGCTCGAGGCGCTGCCGTCGCTGAAGGCGGTCGGCGCGATCGCCGCGCTGGCCGTGGTCTGCAGTGCCTTCGCCTATATCCTTTACTTCCGGCTGATCGATCGGGCCGGCGCAACCAATGCCTTGCTGGTTACGCTGCTGGTCCCGCCGGTGGCGATCTTCCTTGGATCACTGGTGCTACACGAGGTTATCGAGCCGCGCGACTTCGCGGGACTGGCCCTGATTGCCCTCGGTCTGGCGGCGATCGACGGCCGGCTGATCAAAGCCCTTTCGATTGGTCCAGCTCGGCAAGCAGCGTAGCTGCTTCCTTGCTGGTCCAGTCGAGGTCGCCAACATAACGCCATAGCTCTCGCCCCTCGGCGTCATAGAGGATGGTGGTCGGCATGATCTGGACTTTCAGTGCGTCGGTCAGCTTCATGTCCGGGTCGTGGTAGGCGGCGAAACGACCGATATCGCGCTCGGCAAGGAAGGCCTCGACCGATCCTTGCTCGCCCTGGTCCTGGCTGACGGCGATGACACCCAGCTTCCCTTCATCGGCCTGCGCTGACTCCAACTGCTGAAGTGTCGGCAATTCCTTGATGCATGGCGCGCACCAACTGGCCCAAAGGTTGACCAGTACCGGCGTCCCCCTGAATTTCGATAGGTCGAAGTCGCCGCCATCGGGATTCTTGAACTTGACCGAGGGTGCAATCTCCCCCTTGTGACCGAGGTCGAGGCCCTTGCCCGACTGCTCTTCGGCGACAGGCGCTTGAGGCGCTTCGGCCTTTTGCCTATCGCAACCGGCGAGCGTCAGCGCGAACAGGAGACAGACGATAAGCCGCACGGGCAACTCCAATACAATGTGGGGCGGGCGCTTCGGTGGCGGCCCGGCCGCGGTGATGCGCGAGATAAATGCCTCTATCTCGGTCGACAAGCGATTATGGCGCGAGGACATCGCCGCCAGCCGCGCCCATGCCGCGATGCTTGCCATGCAGGGCATCCTTTCCGTCGAAGACGCCAAGGCAATCGACGAGGGATTGCTGCAAGTCGCCGCGGAGATCGAGGCGGGCCAGCTTCAGGAAGACCTGGCGCTTGAAGACATCCACATGCATGTCGAGCACCGCCTGTCCCAGCTGATCGGCGACGCAGCGGGCCGGCTTCACACGGCCAGGTCGCGCAACGACCAGGTTGCGACCGATTTCAAGCTGTTCGTCCGCCGCGCGATCGACGAGGCCGTCCTTGGGCTGGACGCGCTTGAGAGCGTACTTATCGCAAGGGCCGAAGAGCATGCCGGCGATGTAATGCCCGGTTTCACTCACCTGCAATCGGGCCAGCCAGTGACGCTTGGCCATCATTTAATGGCCTATCGCGAAATGATTGCCCGCGACCGCAGTCGTTTCGTCGATGCGCGAGCGCGGATGAATGAATCACCGCTGGGCAGCGCGGCGCTGGCCGGCACCGGATTCAATCTCGACCGCGCTTCGACTGCCGGGGCTCTCGGCTTCGATCGGCCAAACGCCAATAGCATCGACGGGGTCAGCGACCGCGATTTCGCGGTCGACTATCTCCATGCCGCCGCGCTGTGCTCGGTGCATTTGTCACGGCTGGCCGAGGAGATCGTCCTTTGGGCTTCTCAGCCCTTCGGCTTCGTCAAGCTGCCCGATGCCTGGTCGACCGGATCGTCGATCATGCCCAACAAGCGCAATCCCGACGCGGCCGAGCTGGTTCGTGGTCATTCGGCCCGTATCATCGGCGACCTGGTCGCGATTTTGGTACTGCTGAAGGGCCTGCCGCTGGCCTACGCCAAGGATTTGCAGGACGACAAGCCGCCGCTGTTCGACGCGCACGACCTACTGGAGCTAAGCCTCGCGGCCATGGCCGGAATGATTTCCGACCTGGAGTTCGTGCCGGAGCGGATGCGCGCGGTCGCTGCCGCCGGCCACGCCACCGCCACCGACCTCGCCGACTGGCTGGTAAGCGAAGCCGATGTTCCGTTCCGCGAAGCGCACCATATTTCCGGCCGTGCGGTTGCCGCTGCCGAAGCGGCGGGTAAGGCACTAGATGAGCTGACGCTGGAAGAGTTTCGCGCCGTCGACCCGAGGATCGATGAACGCGCCTTGCCCCGCCTCTCGGTCGAGGCATCCGCTGCCGCGCGCCGTTCCGCTGGCGGGACCGCGCCGGAGCGGGTACGAGAGGCAATCGCCGCGGCGCGTGCCCAAATCGCCGCGCGGGAGGGGAAATGACCAACCGCCTGCCTCTAATTGTCGTGGTCCTGCTTCTCGCGGCATGCGGGCGGACGGCGGAACTCGCACCGCCGGCCGGCAAAGCCCTGCCGCAAAAGCCCGCGCTCGCCAGTCAGCCGCTGACTGCCGAGCAACTGCTTGAGCTGCCCCCGCAGGCCGATCCGGACCGGGTCGATGAACTCAACAAGAAGGGCGCCGCCCGCCAGTCGGACCGTTTCGACATGCCTCCGCCCGACGGCGTTGCCGCGCCTCCGCCCGTGGGCTCGCAGCAGCCTTCGACCCCCAGCACGACCGGCCCCGACAATCAGGACGAACCGCGCCGATGAACCCTAAGCCCGTTCGAAAGGCGATCTTCCCGGTTGCGGGGCTCGGCACACGCCTTCTTCCCGCGACAAAGACGATGCCCAAGGAAATGCTGACGGTCGTCGACCGGCCGCTGATCCAATATGCGGTGGACGAGGCGCGGGAAGCCGGGATCGAGCAGATGATCTTCGTTACCGGCCGCGGCAAGTCGAGCCTGGTCGACTATTTCGATATGGGCTTTGAGCTGGAAGCGACGATGGAGCGCGCCGGCAAGAGCCTGGATGCACTTGCTTCCTCCCGCACCGATTTCGGCGAGATTGTTTCGGTCCGCCAGCAGCAACCCCTGGGCCTGGGCCATGCGGTGTGGTGCGCCCGCCATATCGTCGGCGACGAACCATTTGCGGTGCTGCTTCCGGACGACCTGATGGTCGGCAAGCCGGGGGCCTTGAAGCAGATGGTCGATGCCTATGCCGAACTGGGCGGCAATATCCTCTGCGCCCAGGAGGTTCCGGCCGACAAGACCGGCAGCTACGGCATCATCACGCCCGGGGGGAGCAAAGGTGCGGCCACCGAAGTCCGTGGACTGGTCGAAAAGCCCCGCCCCGAAGCGGCGCCGTCCCGCCTCGGCGTCGTCGGCCGCTACATTCTCCAGCCCGAACTGATGGCCATTCTCGGTAAGGGCGAGAAGGGCGCTGGGGGTGAGATTCAACTGACCGACGGCATGGCCCAGCTTATCGGCCAGCAGCCGTTCCATGCACTGACGGTCGATGCGGTCCGCTACGATTGCGGCGACAAGGCCGGCTATGTGATCGCCAATTTGGCCATCGCCTTGGAACGCGACGAGCTTCGGCCGGCGATCGAGGAATTTCTCGAACGGCGTTAGGAGCGGGCGACCAAGCTCTGCAAGCGGAGCCGTTCCGCCTCGCTTGCCTCCAGCGCAACCTTGATTTCGCCCAGCTCGATCGCTCGGCTGATGACCCGGGCATCAAGCGCGGCATTGTCGTTCTTCAGTTCCTTGACCGATCGGGCGCGGGCAATTCGGCGGGCGATGCGCGCCGCGAGGACCTCGAAATGAAATGGCTTTGCGACCACATCGTCCGCCCCGGACGTAAAGCCGTCGACCGCGCCCGAACTATCGCTCCTGCCCGTGATCAGGATGACGGGCGTATCCTTGAGCATCGTGTCATCGCGGATCCGGCGGGTAAGCTCGACTCCGCTAACTGGAGCCATCCGAAGCTCGGCGAGGACGAGGTCGACCGGCACCCTGATCATTTCAGCCGTTGCATTTCCGGCGCTCTCGCAGGCGATGATCCGATAGCCGAGCTCTCCAAGCCGCTTGGCGAGTACGCCGAGCGCGCTGCGGTTCGGTTCGACGATCAGCAGGCGTGCGGCGCCGGTGCCGTGATTGGAAGGCGGAGCTTGCTCGATTTGCATGCCGCGACGCTACGCCAGAATGGTTAACGGGCAGTTAGGCATCAAGGCTCGAGCTCGACATCCCAGTAGAGATAATCGCGCCAGCTTTGGTGAAGATAGTTGGGCGGAAAGCTCTTGCCATGATCCTGCAGTTGCCAGCTTGTGGGCCGGATCGGCTCCCGCTCGATATGCATCTTCGCCTCGCGCGGTGTGCGTCCGCCCTTCTTTAGGTTGCAAGGCGCGCAGGCGGTCGCGACATTTTCCCAGCTCGTCCGCCCGCCTTGCGCGCGCGGCACGACATGGTCGAAAGTCAATTCCCGGTGACTGCCGCAATAGACGCAGCGGAAGCGGTCGCGGAGGAACAGGTTGAACCGGGTGAAGGCAGGATATTCATTGGGCCGAACGAACTGCCGAAGCGCGATAACGGACGGCAATTTCAATGATGCGGAGGGGCTGTGCACTTCCCGGTCATAATGGGCAACGACATCGACCCGTTCCAGGAACATCGCCTTGACCGCGGTCTGCCATGGCCAGAGCGACAGTGGATAGTAGCTCAGCGGGGTATAGTCGGCATTGAGCACCAGCGCTGGACAGCTGTCCGGATGGCGAAGCAGGTCAGGATGGTACACGGCGCAATTTTCTCCGTACGTTCGTCCAGCTTACGAACGCCGCGCCTCCGGCCTGTCGCACTATCCCGTCGCTTGCCAGGCGGCGGGACCTTGGCGGGAGACCGGCGGCCAAAGCCCGTCTTTCCGTCTGCGACCCCGGATGCCAACCCGAGGTGACGATGGCATGACACCACAAGTGGCGAATCATCGTCAAGAGTCACCGCGTTCGCCTTGGCATGGAGTGAGTCCTGAAGGTCACACGTTTCGCCCCCTCGCCCTCTGGACGGCTTCATCTTGGCCACGCCTTTTCGGCGGTGCTTGGCCATGCCCATGCCCGGGCCAGCCAGGGCAAATTCCTGCTTCGGATCGAGGATCTCGATCCAGGCCGCTGCCGGCCGGAGTTTGTCGACGGCATTTTCGAGGACCTGCAATGGCTGGGGCTAACCGTCGATGGGAAGCCAAAAGTCCAGTCTGAGCGGACCGAAATTTACCAACAGGCACTCGATCGGCTGAAGGCGGCCGGGCTGGTTTATGCCTGCTTTTGCACCCGAGCCGAAATCGCCCAGTCACTCACGGCGCCCCACGGCGATGCCGGCGGCGCCTATCCAGGCACCTGCCGCCCTTTGCCCGACGATCCGGAACGGCGGGCTTCAACGCCGCACTGCTGGCGTCTCGACGCCGAACAGGCGCTGGCGATCGCGGGCCTGCCCCACTGGATGGAGGAAGACGGCAAGCGGTTCGAAAGCAAGCGAAGCGATTTCGGCGACGCCGTCCTCGCGCGCAAGGACGCGCCCTCATCCTATCATCTCGCCTGCGTGGTCGACGATGCCGATGCCGACGTCAGTTTGGTCGTGCGCGGTGAGGATTTGCGACCCTCGACGCCGACGCAAAGGCTGCTGCAACGCCTGCTGGCACTGCCCCAACCAACGTATCTCCACCATCCTCTTGTCACCCATGACGACGGCCGCCGTCTTGCCAAGCGCGATCTCGCGCCGACGCTGGCGGCGATGCGTGCCGAAGGCGTCGATGGACGGTTACTTGCCGCCCAATTGCTGGAGGGCCAGCTGCCCCTAGGATTCCGCCTGTCGCAGGCCTAGATAAGTCGCATCATGAACACATTTCTCTTCATCCTGCTGTTGGCCGCCATGGGTGCCGTCGTCTACGTTCTGGTCCGCGGCGTGATCGCCATGGCCAACGGCAAGGACGTCACCGGCGAAGTCCAGCAGGGCTACATGCAAAAGCGCGTCCTCTATCAGGGCGTCGCGATCGTTATCGTGGTCCTCATCCTGGCCATGGCCGGCGGCGGCCGAGGCTAGGCTTCTGGTAAAGCTCAATAAAATCTACACGCGCACCGGCGACGACGGCAGTGCCGGGCTGGTCGACGGCAGCCGCGTGTCCAAATCCAGCGCCCGAATGGCCGCGATTGGTGAGGTCGACGAGGCCAATTCCGCCATCGGCGTCGCGATCGCAGCGCTCCCTGAAGACGACCTCGCCAACCGGCTGCGCCGAATCCAGAATGAAATGTTCGACCTGGGCGCCGACCTCGCCACTCCATTCGGCACCGAATTCGAAGGACATGCTTTGCGCATCGTTCCGCGCCAAGTCGCCCGGCTGGAGGAGGAGATCGACGCGATGAACGCCGATCTCTCGCCCCTGACCAGCTTCATTCTGCCCGGCGGTTCGATGGCAGTATCGCTGCTCCACCTGGCTCGCGGCGTAGTCCGCCGGGCCGAGCGCGCTACGGTTGCCCTGAAGGAAGTGGAACGGGTCAATGAGCATGCGCTGGCCTACCTGAATCGCCTGTCCGACCATTTGTTCGTTGCCGCACGACTTTGGGCAGCGTCAGGGGGCGGCGATGTTTTGTGGCAGCCGGGAGCCACTCGCGAATCCTGATTGAAACAGAACGGGCCCAGAACGGTTATAGTCCCCTAGGGGGTTTGAATGGCGCGATCCGACGAAATGCAAAGCCCAAGTCTTTCTACGCGCCTGGCCGCGACTAGGGCGCTGACGCTCGACCTCGCTGCGCCGCTTTCGGACGCCGACGCAACCATCCAGCCGCATCCCGACGCTTCTCCGGCCAAATGGCATCTGGCCCATACAACCTGGTTTTTCGAAACCTTCATCCTGCGCGATTTCGTTGGGGGCCATCGGCTGCACGACGATCGCTGGCCCTACCTGTTCAACAGCTATTACGAAGGTGAGGGCGAGCGCCATGCCCGGCCGCGGCGCGGAATGATCAGCCGCCCGAGCCTGGACGAAGTGCGCGATTGGCGCCAATCGGTCGATGCTGCGCTTCAGCGCAGCCTGCCAGGCCTGCCCGGGGAGGCGCTTAAGCTGGTCGAGCTCGGAATCCAGCATGAGCAGCAGCACCAGGAACTGTTGCTGACAGACATTCTGGCCACGTTCGCCGAAAATCCGCTTGAGCCGGCCTATGGCGAGCTTCAGCCGTCGACATGCCATGCAGTCGAACCACTGGCCTGGATCGAAGGCCGCCAAGGCCTGGTGGAAATCGGGGCGCCGGAAGATGGCTTTGCCTTCGACTGCGAGCGGCCGCGCCACCAGATCTTGCTTCACCCCCACCGCATTGCAAACGGTTGCGTCACCAACGGCGAATGGGCGGATTTCATCGCCGATGGCGGGTACCGGACGCCCGGCCTGTGGCTCAGCGAAGGCTGGGACTGGGTCCAGCGCGAGCGTATCGAGCGGCCGCTTTACTGGCACGAGGATGGCAGCCACTTCACCCTCGCCGGCTGCCGGGATGTCGACCGCGCCGCGCCGGTCGATCATGTCAGCTATTATGAAGCGGATGCCTTCGCCCGCTGGGCCGGAGCTCGACTGCCGACAGAGGCTGAATGGGAGGACGCTTTCGCCTCCGCCGACCCGATGATTGGGCATCAGCTGGATCGTGCGGCACCGGTGCTGCCCCGCCCTGGCGGCGGGCCATATGGCGACGTCTGGCAATGGACCGGATCGGCCTATCTTCCCTACCCCGGCTTCAAGCCTGAGGCCGGCACCGTCGGCGAATATAATGGCAAGTTCATGTGCGGGCAGTTCGTGCTGAAGGGAGCCAGCTGCGCCACGCCACGCGGCCATTCGCGACCCAGCTACCGCAATTTCTTCCCGCCGGCCGCCCGCTGGCAATTTACGGGGGTGCGCCTTGCTCAAGACGCTTGAAAAGGTCGATCCGGCGTTTCGCGCCGATGTGCTCAACGGTCTTTCGGAACCGATTCCGGCGATCCCCGCGCGCTGGTTCTACGACCGGCGCGGGTCGGAGCTGTTCGACGACATCACCCGCCTGCCAAGCTATTATCCGACGCGTACCGAAACGGCCCTACTTGAAGCGAAGATCGACGAGATCGCCCGGCTCCTCCCCAAGGAAAGCGCGGTTGTGGAATTTGGCTCGGGAAGCTCGACCAAGACGCCGATTCTGCTCCGCGCGGCCAAGCCCAAGGCATATGTGCCGATCGACATTTCGGGCGACTATCTCCGGGAAAGCGCTGCCCGCGTCGACGCGGAATTTCCGGGAATCCCCGTCCATCCGGTCGAAGCGGATTTTACGCAGGAAGTTGAGCTTCCGGTGGCAATCGGTGGCCTGCCGCGCCTCGGCTTCTTCCCGGGATCAACCATCGGCAACTTCGTGCCACAAAGCGCGACCGACCTGCTCCGCCATTTCCGGACGATCCTGTGCACTGGCGCAAGGCTGCTGATCGGAATGGACCGGGTGAAACCGATCGACCGCCTGATCGCCGCCTATGACGACCCGGAGGGCGTCACTGCCGAGTTCAACCTGAACCTGCTTCGACGGATCAATCGCGAGCTGGGCGCCGACATCCCCGTCGACGCTTTCCGTCACCAGGCGCGGTGGAACGACATGCTTGGCCGGATCGAGATGCACCTTGTCGCGATGCGCGATGTCAGTTTCGAAATCGAGGACCGCAGCTTCGACTTTGCCAAGGGCAAATCGATCCACACCGAAAACAGCCACAAGTATGGCCCACGCGGCGCCCGCTTGCTGCTGCTGGCCGGCGGTTGGACGCCCCTCGCTGAATGGACCGATCCCGATCAAGATTTCGCCCTGATTCTGGCCGAGGCCGAGCGCGAGCGCTTCGCCCCGTAACAGCAGAAGGTCGAGATTGTGCGCCAAAGCGAGGACGGCTAAGCCTCCCCCATGTATTACGCACTCTTCGGCATCGTCGACATGGTCCTGCAGATCCTCGTTTGGGTCATTATCGTGCAGATCATCCTCAGCTGGCTGGTGGCGTTCAACGTCATCAACACCAGCTCCAACTTCGTCCGCACGGTGCTTGACGCGCTCGACCGGCTGACTGCTCCGCTCTATCGACCGATCCGCAAGATCATGCCCGACTTTGGCGGAATCGATTTCTCGCCGATCGTGCTGATCCTCGCCATCCAGATCCTTAGGCGCCTGAACCAGGGGCTGATGCTTGAGACCGGCGCCACGATATTATGACGGCACGGCTGATCGACGGGAAGGCCGCCGCAGCAAGCTTGAGGGCCACTGTCGCCGCCGAAGTGGCGAAATTCCGCAGCGCCACTGGCCGTTCGCCGGGCCTGGCTGTCGTCCTGGTCGGCGAAGATCCGGCCTCGGCCGTCTATGTCCGATCCAAGGGCAAGGCGACCGTCGAAGCGGGCATGCAAAGCATCGAGCATAAGCTTCCAGCCGATACGAGCGAGGCAGAGCTGCTGGCTCTGGTCGATCAGCTCAACAGCGATCCCGCGGTCGATGGCATCCTGGTCCAGCTTCCGCTGCCGCCGCAGATCGACGCGAACAAGGTCATCACCCGGATCGATCCCGACAAGGATGTCGACGGGTTCAATCCGGTCAACGCCGGGCGGCTGGCGATCGGCCTGCCCGGCTTCGTCCCCTGCACACCGCTGGGCTGCCTGAAGCTGCTACGTGCCGAACTCGGCGACCTGGCGGGCAAGCATGCGGTCGTCATCGGCCGTTCGAACATCGTCGGCAAGCCGGTGGCGATGCTGCTGCTGGCCGAGCATTGCACCGTGACCATCGCCCACAGCCGCACGCGCAACCTGCCGGCGGTCGTGCGCCAGGCCGACATCGTCGTCGCCGCAGTCGGCCGGCCCAATATGGTGAAGGGAGACTGGCTGAAGCTCCATGCAACGGTGATCGACGTCGGCATCAACCGCGTCGAGGGCGACGACGGCAAGAGCAGGCTCGTTGGCGACGTTGACTTTGCTTCGGCGCGGGAAATCGCGGGCGCGATCACGCCGGTGCCCGGCGGGGTCGGCCCGATGACCATCGCCTGCCTCATCCGCAACACGCTCGTCTCCGCCGCACGGCGCGACGGCTATCAATTGCCGGAGGACCTATGATCGAAGCCCTTCTGCTTGCCGCCGCGAGCCCGGCGATGACCGCGCTCGACGCCGAACGCGCCTTCATCGCCGATGCGCAGAAGCTTGGCCAATGGACCGCGTTCCGCAAATATGCCGCCGACGATGCAGTGATGTTCGTACCGCAGCAGGTCAACGCCCAGGCTTTCCTGAAAGATCGGGCGGACCCGCCGGTCTCAGTATATTGGTGGCCAGGGAAGAGCTTCGTCAGCTGCGATGGTAGTTATGCGGTCAATACCGGTCCCTGGGTGCGCCAATGGGGCAAGGCGGTCGGCTATTTCACCACCATTTGGAAGCGCCAGGCCGATGGCAGCTGGAAATGGATTTACGACGGCGGCGACGGCCTTGAAACGATGAGGGCCGAGGGCGGAGACATTAAGCCCCGCGTGGCGAACTGCGCCAAGACGCCCCAGGCACCGCCGCCGAAGCTCGGACTGACGCAGGGCGGCACGTCTGGCAGCGGACAAAGCGCCGATGGCACCCTGGCCTGGCGCTGGTTCGTCCGCGCCGACGGGAGCCGGACGCTCGAAGTGCTGCTATGGAACGGGAGCAGTTGGGACGCTGTCCTGAACGATGACGTCGGTCCCGCCCAATGATCGAATTGTTCACCACGGCCTTCGTGACGCTGGCGGTGATCATCGACCCGCCCGGCTGCGCGCCGATCTTCGCTTCGCTGACTAGCGGCACTACCCTGGCGCATCGCCGAAAGATGGCGATCCGATCGTCCGCCGTCGCATGGGGCATATTGGTTTTCTTTGCCCTGCTGGGCGAGCCATTGCTCCGGACGCTGGGGGTCAGCCTGTCTGCCTTCCGCGTCGCCGGGGGAATCATGCTGTTCATCATCGCGCTGGAGATGGTGTTCGAAAAGCGCACGGAGCGGCGCGAGGAACGGGCCAAGGAGATTGAAGGCACGCCAGAGGCCGACGATATTTCGGTCTTCCCGATGGCCATCCCGATGATCGCAGGGCCGGGATCGATCGCGTCGATCATGCTGCTGTCGGCTCGCGCCAACGGCACTTTCGAGGGGCTGATTGTTCTCGGCGCAATGACGGCAGTCATTGTATTGACGTTCCTGGCGCTGCTGCTTGCCGGGCCGCTGATGAAGCTGATCGGCGCCAAGCTGGAGGCGATGATCACGCGCATCCTTGGGGTGATCCTTGCCGCGCTCGCAGCCCAATTCGTGATTGACGGCCTGGAGCGAAGCCTGCCCGGGCTGGCCGGGGCCTAACCCACGACCTTCCACATCTGGAACGGCGAATTCTTGGGCAGCGGGATCGGCTGCAGCCAGGACGGGACCTGGCCCTTGATCAACTGACCGTAGAAGCCCTTCGGTGCCTCGGCCATGAAGATGGTTGCCGTCGACATGTTCGGGCAAATCAGAAGATAATCGCTGCGATATTCGCGGATGATGCGATGCGCCTGTGCCTCGTCGCCGCGAAAGGCCTTCATGACATCGGCGATCGCCTGGTCGTTGCGGTGGTAGGGTCCGCCGACGGCGTCATGATGGGTCGCGACGATTAGGCGCGGTCCCAGGTCGATGAAGGTGAAGACCATTCCCTTGGGCTGTCGCTGGATCGGCGCTAGCGCCGCCAGGCTGGGACAGAGCCGATTGGCTTGGGCGACCTTGGCCCTCACTCCGCCCTGACTTTCCTGAGGAATGAGTTGCAGCGCCACCGGAACCGCGGCTCCGACCCCCAACAGGACCAGCACGACCGCCGCTGCGTGTAGCCATAGCTTGGGAGACTCCATCCAGCGCCCAGCGAACAGGACGATGAGCGCCGTCGCCGCGGGCAATGCCATCATCTGGGCCGCGGGGGCTGCCCGCATCTGCCAGAACAGAAGCGCCAGGGCGGCAACCGATGGCAGCGCCACGGCCAGCGTCCGGTACAGCAAGTCGCGGCCGTCCGGTCCCAACCTGGCCGCCTTCCAGACCAGGAACGCCCAGCCGATCAGGGCGGTGACTGGCAGTGCCACCGCGGTGCCGCCAATTCGCCACCCGTGGCGATAGAAGGGCCGGGCTTCGCGGACATGGTCCAACCACAACGTCGTCGCTTCGGGCGAGACCCCCTCCAACCGCTGCAGGCAGTGCGGCCAGGCCAAGGCGTGGAAGCCGGCCAGGAGGCCGCCAGCGACCACTGCCACGCCAAGCCGAGCTTTCCAGCTTTCAAGTCTGAGTAGCGCCAGCCCAAACATTGCCGCCCCGCCGAGGGCCGCGTCGCTAAGCCACACCGGCGACAGTGCGTCGCACACCGCGTGACGATTGGCGTAGGAAGCGAAGATCAAGAAACCGAGGCAAGTCGTCGCCACCAGCGAACCTGCATAAGCCGCAAGCCGCCGGCGCTGCTCGCGATCGGCCACCCACAGCAGCACCGTGGCGCCGCCGAGCAAGGCGAGGTAAATCATCATTTCGAGGCCGATTGCCAGCGAAAGCCCGCTTGCAATGCCGAGCACCGCGCCACCGCGAGCGCGCCTGGGGTCGGCCATTCCGGCAATTGCAACGCCGAGCAGGGCCAATTGCCAGCCATGGTGGTCGATCCGGAGCGGCGCGAACATGCCGATGGTCGAATAGGCGGACAACAGGCCGATTAGCGGCAGCGGCCAGGCCTTTTCGCTGACGAGCCGCTTCATGGTCAAAGCCAGAGCGAACATCAGCAAGAGCAATGGCAGCAGCGGTGCCACCGCCACGGCGATCCGTTCCGCATCGGCGCCGCCCACCAGTGGCCTCATCAGCAGGATGATTCCGGCAATCGGCAGGTCGACCAGCCGCGACCAGTGGATATTCCCTCCCCCGTGCGCGGGGTCGAAGCGATGCTGGGTGAGGTCGAACCAGCCTTGCCCGCCCAGCCACGCCCGGACCTGGGCCAATCGAAGATTATCGTCGGTATCGGGCAAGGCGAAAGCATGAATGGAACCCGACCGGCCAGCGATGACGACCACGACATAGGTCAGCCAGGCGAGGACCAGCATCAACCGCCAGTGACGGAAGAAAGGATCGGCCACCTTGGCCTGCAACTTCGCAAAACGATCTTCGGTCATCCCACCCCGCAAACACTCGGCCGAAATTCGAAGATTGTGTCCTAGCGGCAAGCCACTAGAGAGCAAGCCGATGATCCAGTCGGCCCTACATTCACTCGATCCCGAGCGCCGGACGGTTTTGCTCCAGCTCGTTCGCTATGCCCTGGCGGGGCTGGCTATCACGCTTGCCGCCGCTGCAAGCTATTGGGCCATCGCGGATCTTCTGCACGTGGATCCGATGCTAAGCTATACCATCGTCTTCATTATCTTTTCCGGCATCAGCTACGTCACCCATGGCGAATTCAGCTTCAAGGGACACGGCGAACGCGATCGCCATCATGTCCGGATGGGCCGTTTCTTCGCCATCAACGTGCTGGGATTCCTGGTCAACCAGGGCTTCATCTGGGTATTGGTCAAGCAATTGGGAGGTCCGACCTGGTGGCCGACCATCCCGATGGTTTTCGTAACGCCGCTATTGACCTTCGCCCTCCATCGCCGCTTCGTCTACGCATGAGCACCGTCGAACTCAGCCTGGTCATGCCGGTCAAGGACGAGGAGGCGGCGATCGGCCCTTGCCTCGCGCGATTGATCCCGGTTCTTGAGGCAATGGACGACCCGGTCGCCCGCTCATTCGAAATTTTGTTCGTCGATGACGGCAGCAGCGACACAACGCTGGAAGTGATCCGCAAGACCAATGCCGCCGACCCGCGAATTCGCGGCATTTCGCTGTCGCGCAATTTCGGCAAGGAGGCGGCGCTTTCGGCCGGGCTCGACGCGGCTCGTGGGAAAGCGGTGGTCCCGCTCGACGTCGATCTCCAGGATCCGCCCGAGGCGCTGCCGAAGATGGTGGCCAAGTGGCGCGACGGCTTCGACGTCGTCTATGGCGTCCGCGATAACCGGGAGAGCGACAGCCTGCCGAAACGGATTACCGCCGACTTCTACTATCGCGCGCATAACTGGCTTTCGAACGACAAGATCCCGGAACATGCCGGCGATTTCCGCCTGCTCGACCGCCGGGTCGTGGACGTCATCCGCCAGATGCCGGAACGCAATCGCTTCATGAAGGGGCTGTTCGCCTGGGCCGGCTTCCGCCAGGCCGCGGTCAGCTACCATCGCGAGGAACGCAAGGTCGGCAAGACCAAGTTCAATTACTGGAAGCTATGGACTCTGGCGATCGACGGCATCACGTCGGCCTCGACCATTCCCCTGCGTATCTGGAGCTACCTCGGGGCGCTCGTCGCCCTTGGTGCGCTGGGCTATGCGGTTTTCATCATCATCCGAACGCTGATCTCGGGAATCCAGGTCCCCGGCTATGCCTCATTGATGGTCGCGATCCTGTTCCTCGGCGGCCTCCAGCTCCTCTCGCTCGGCGTGCTCGGCGAATATGTCGGCCGGATCCTGACCGAGACCAAGGGCCGGCCTCTCTATGTCGTGCGCGAACGCATCGGCGACGCTGACGGACCGGGGCTCTAATGGAGCGCAAAGTCTATGAGCAAATGGCCCAGCTCGATAGCCGGCACTGGTGGTTCACGGCGCGGCGCCGAATATTGGACGGGGTTATCGAGCGGATCGTCAAGCCGCCGAGGGGCGCTCGCATCCTCGAACTGGGCGCAGGCACCGGCCACAACCTTGCCATGCTGTCGCGCTTCGGAGAAATCGAGGCCAGCGAGCTTGACCCGGTAGCACGCGAGCTTGCAAGCGAACGGCTCGGCCGGCCGGTAGTCGAGGCAGCGCTGCCCGATCTGTCGATGTTCCCCGCCCACTCCTATGACATGATCGCGCTCCTGGACGTGCTCGAACACGTCCCCGACGACAAGGGATCGCTGGCTGCCATTCACGAGCGGCTGAAGCCCGACGGCGCGCTATTGCTGACGGTACCGATCAATCCCTGGATGTGGAGCGCGCACGACGTCGCCCATCATCATCATCGCCGCTATCGCAAGGGCGAGATCCGCAAGCTGGCCCTCGACACAGGCTATGACATCGAGCTGCTTTCACCCTTCAACAGCCTGCTATTCCCGCCGATCGCCTTGGTCCGGGCCATCGGCAAGCTGACCGGCAAGGACGACAGCGACGACGCCATGCCGTCCCCTGCGATCAACAAGGCCCTTGACCTTATCTTTGGGCTGGAACGGTCGCTGATTGGGCGGGTACCGATGCCGCTGGGCGTGTCGCTGGTGGCGGTGCTTCGCCGCCCCCGCTGAGCGGTTCGCGCTCCAGCAGGATTGAACCTTCGCCTGCCCATACCGGCCGCCAGCCTTCTACCCAGGTCCGCGGTATGGGGCGCATGTCGATAAGCCACAAATAGTCGAAGGCATCGCGGGGCAGATTATTGAGCGCTGCATGGACCGACCAGCCCTCATGCCGGCAGCCGGGATCGCGGACGATCTGCGACGGATCACGCTGGAACCAGCCTGCCGCGGGATAGCGGACGGTCATCAGCGTCGCTCCGGCCATCGGCCAATGGTCGTTGGTATAGGCTTCGCGCCGAACGGTCGCGATCGCGCCGAGGTGGTCCGATCTGCGCAGCGGCCATTGCTCGCACTTGTCCCATACCAACACCGCGACGCGCGAGCCCATCAGGACGTAATCGAGTGCCTTCAGCTGTTCGGCCTGGCGCTTGCCGGCGATCGCCATGCTCACCGTCGTCCCTGCCAGCCGGACCAGCATGAAACCCACTGCCGCAATCGCCAGCCAGGTCGCCAGCGGGTAGCGCGTTTCCTTCTTGAAGCGGATCGCCAGGATGAAGATTGCCGCGGCGAACGGGACCAGTCGCATATCGGCATAGGCGGAGCCGAACACGATCCGCGGGAGCAGCACATAGCTGGCCGCCAGCACCAGTCCGGAAAAAGCGAGGTTGCGCGACAGGGTCAGCCGGGGATGCACCAGCGCGAAGAGTGGCACCGCCAAAACTATCCCCGCCGAAACGATGTCATATGTCTCCCACCGGTCGCGGAACATGCGGAGCAGATATTCCCACTTATATTCCCAATCGAACCAGCGATGGGTCAGCCCGCCGGTGGCCTCGCTCCGCCACACGAGGATCAGCAGAACCGGCAGCGCCATTACCGAGGCGTGGTAGGCAGCCCGGATGATTGCCATCCACCAGCTCCATCCGCGATCATGCTGCCTCACCGCCTCGGCGGAAAAGCACATCAGGCCGAGCGTTCCCCAGCCGAACGTATGCGCGAAGAAGACGACGAAGCTGATCGGCACGAACAGCAAGGCCCGGAGCCTCGACTTGCCCAGTCGGCCGAGCCGCAGCCACAGGCCGAAGGCAAGCATCGCCAGCGCCATCGACAGCGAAAAATTGACGAAGCCGAACATGAAAGGGTGGCCGAATGCCAGGGGCAGCGCAAAAGCGACTGTCGGCGGCAGGCGATTATGAACTTCGCGCGCGACCCACAGCATTCCCGCTACGGTCAGTGGCGGGATCGACATGACCACGAGCTTGGTGGCCAGCTCGATTCCCAGCAGCTTCGACAAGGGCACGACGAGCAGGTCGACGCCGAGGTTGCCGATCGGCAGCCAATGGAAGGTGAACCATTGTTGCAGCATCTGGCTGTGCGCCACGTCGGCCGCGACCTTGTAGCGGCCCATGTGCCCGCCAATGTCCACGATCGGCGGAATTTGCGGATAGATGAACGGAACGAAGGCGAGCAGCACCATGGCCGCGACGAACGGCCGCCCTTCCCACCAGGGCCTCGCGGCGCCAGGCCGTGATGGAGGGGCCGCAGCCTGGATCAACTGCGGTCGCGCCTTCCAAGCAGGCGCAGGCGTAGCGCGTTCAGCTTGATGAAGCCCTCTGCGTCGCGCTGGTCATAGGCGCCCGCATCGTCCTCGAACGTCACGACCTTCTCGCTGTAGAGGCTGTGCGGCGACTTGCGGCCGGTAATGTGCACCCCGCCTTTGTAGAGCTTCATCCGCACCGTGCCGTCGACCTTGGCCTGGCTGTGGTCGACCGCCGCCTGCAGCATCTCGCGCTCCGGCGAGAACCAGAAGCCGTTGTAGACCAGCTCGGCATAGCGCGGCATCAGTTCATCTTTTAGGTGGGAGGCGCCCCGGTCGAGTGTCAGCTGCTCGATCGCCCGGTGGGCAGCGTGATAGATGGTCCCGCCCGGCGTCTCGTACATGCCCCGGCTCTTCATGCCGACGAAGCGGTTCTCGACCAGGTCGAGACGGCCGATGCCGTGCCGCTTCCCTAACTCGTTAAGCCTGGTCAGCAGCGCGGCTGGCGACAACGCCTCGCCATTTACTGCGACCCCGTCGCCCGACTTGAAATCGATGGTGATTTCCTCGGGCGTATCGGGCGCCTGGACCAGATCGTCGGTACGCGAATAGACATAGTCAGGCACCTCGGCCCAGGGGTCCTCGAGCACTTTTCCCTCGGACGAGGTGTGCAGCAGGTTGGCGTCGGTCGAGAAGGGGCTTTCGCCGCGCTTGTCCTTGGGCACGGGGATCTGGTTCTTCTCGGCGAAATCGATCAGCGCCGTCCGGCTGGTCAGGTCCCATTCCCGCCACGGGGCGATCACCTTGATGTCCGGTGCCAGCGCATAATAGCCGAGCTCGAAGCGGACCTGGTCGTTGCCCTTGCCGGTCGCGCCGTGACTGACGGCGTCCGCGCCGACCTGGCGCGCGATTTCGACTTGCCGCTTGGCGATCAACGGACGGGCGATCGAGGTGCCGAGCAGATATAGCCCCTCGTAGAGCGCATTGGCGCGCATCATGGGAAAGACGTAGTCGCGGACGAACTCCTCGCGCAGGTCGTCGATGAAGATGTGCTCGGGCTTGACCCCCATCAGCTCGGCCTTGTGACGCGCCGGGCCAAGTTCTTCGCCCTGCCCCAGGTCGGCGGTAAAGGTCACGACCTCGCAGCCATAGGTCCGCTGCAGCCATTTCAGGATCACGCTCGTGTCGAGGCCGCCTGAAAAGGCGAGCACGACGCGATTGATCTTGTCGGCCATTTGACAGTTTCCTTTGTGCTTCTTTTAGGGGGCGGCTGATGGCGCGCGCCTTGCCACCATCACCACCGCCGTTCAAGCGCCATACATGGTCAGCGGCCTAGCCTGGTTCACTTCCTGTAGATGAGGGTATGACCCATGAAGAAGTTTCTGATTCCTGTTGCCGCGTTGATGGCCGGGACGGCAGCCCTGGCCCAAACCGCACCGGTCGCGTCGCCACCGCCGGCAACGCCTGCGCCAATGGCCCATCCGATGGCCGACAAGGTTATGACCCGCGCCGAAACGGTGGCGATGGTTCGCGACCATTTCGCCCGCCTCGACCAGAATAAGGACGGCGTCATTACCACCGCCGAAGCCGCTGAGGGCCAGGGCAAATGGGCCGAACATCGAATGGAGATGGGCGGAGGCCCAATGGGCGATCCCAACGCCGCTTTCGATCGGCTCGATACCAACAAGAATGGCTCGATCAGCCGTGACGAATTCGCCAAGGGACATGAGCAACGAATGGAACGCCGTACTGCCATGCGCGACAAGCGCAAGGACGCGACCCAAGAGGCCAAGGACGGCAGGCGCCACGAGCACCGGATGGGTGGCATGGGCGCGCATATGATCGCCATGGCCGACACCAACAAGGACGGGAAGGTCTCCGAGGCCGAGGCGGAGGCGATGGCGCTTCAGCATTTCGACCAGATGGACACCAACCATGACGGCAAGGTCACACCGGAAGAGCGCCGCGCAGCCCGGCCGATGATGATGAAGCAAATGCACGGGGAAAAGACGACCGGCTGAGCCGCGTCCAACACTGAACCCCCGCAAAGGCTCGGCGCTATAAGTGGCGCCGGGCCTTTGTTCGATCCGCCTAATTCCCCCGGTATTTCGCCTCGGCCTCGGCCATATAATCGCGGGTGATCGGCAGTGCGCGGCGGTCGCGGATATACTGGATCTGGTAATTGTTCATCGCGCCATTTTCGAAGGCGACGATCCCGCCGGCCAGGTAGAATTCCCACATCCTGAAGAAGCGTTCGTCATACATGGCGACGATCTGGTCGCGCGCCTTGGTTGCGCGCTCCAGCCAATGGCGCAGCGTATAGCCGTAGTGGAGGCGGAGCATCTCGACGTCGCTGGCGATCAGCCGCACCTTCTCGCTGGCCGTGACCATCTCGGACAGGGAGGGCACATGATAGCCGGGGAAGAGATATTTGTCGGTGAACGGATCGGACGCGCCCGCGGCTCCATATTTGCCGATGGTGTGGAGCAGCATCACCCCGTCCTCGGCCAGCAGCTCCCGGCATTTGGCGAAGAATTCGACATAATGGGGCGCGCCGACATGCTCGAACATGCCGACCGACACGATCCGGTCGAACGTGCCCGTGACCGAGCGGTAATCGATCAGTTCGAAACGGACATGCTCTGAAACGCCCGCCTCCTCTGCTCGCCGTCGCGCGACCTTCAGCTGCTCCTCCGACAAGGTGACGCCGGTGACGTCGACACCGGCAACCTTGTGCAAATAGATCGCAGTCCCGCCCCATCCCGAGCCGATGTCGAGCACGCGCTGGCCGGGCTTCAGGTGGAGCTTGGCCGCGATATGCGCCTTCTTGTCGGCCTGGGCCTGCTCCAGGCTGTTACCGGGGTCGGTAAAGTAGGCGCAGCTATATTGCCGGTCGTCGTCGAGGAAGAGCTCGTACAGCTCGTCCTTAAGGTCATAATGGTGGGCGACGTTGCGCTTCGACTTGGCGGCGCGGTTGCGGCCGAACAACCGCTTCCAGCGCAGCTTGCCCTTCTTGATCGCCTTGCGCGCATTGCCGCCGTCTTCCCAGCGGTTGTTGGTGGTGATGAGCTCCAGCAGGTCGAGGATCGTCCCGTCCTCGACGATCAGCCGGCCGTCCATATAGGTCTCGCCGACCGCCAGGCGCGGATTGCGGACCAGTTCGAACAGGACCTTGCGGTCGGTGATGCGGACCGTCAGCGCCTTGCCGCCGCCGGGACCATATGTGCTGCGCTTGCCGTCGGGCATGACGATCGTGATCTGCCCCTGCCCCAGCAGCGATCCGATTAACCGACCAATCAAGCTCATCCCTGCGCTCCCTTTGGATAGCAGGTTGGCCGGTCAGGCGGCGCTGTTCAAGCCTTGGCGCGCCCAACAACTTCCATTGGGGTCATTTGGGCCGCGTCGCGAATCGCCAACTGTCGGCGCACATCTGGGCGAGGTCGTGCATGGTGCGCCAGCCCAGTTCCCGCTCGGCTTTCCCAACCGCGGCGTACATCGCGGCGACATCGCCCGGACGGCGGGCGGCGGTTACATGCGGCACGCTGGCCCCGGTCGCCTGCACGAATGCCGCAATGAGCTCCAGCACGCTGGTACCGCGCCCGGTACCGAGATTGTACAATTGCAGCGCTTCGCCCTTGCCCAGCGCGTCCAGCGCCGCGACATGGCCCCGCGCAAGGTCGACAACATGGATATAATCGCGGACCGCCGTCCCATCGGGTGTCGGATAGTCGGTTCCGTAAACCTGAAGGCGGTCGATTTCGCCGAGGGCAGCGCGCGTAACCAGCGGCATCAGATTGTTGGGGATGCCGGTCGGTTCCTCGCCGATCAGTCCCGATGAATGGGCACCGACCGGGTTGAAGTAACGCAGGATGGATGCGCGCCAGCCTCGATCGGCACGCACGAGATCCATCAGCATATTCTCGCACATCAGCTTCGTCTGGCCATAGGGGTTGACCGCCTGGGTCGGATGGTCCTCGTCCAAGGGAAGCCGCTGGGGTCCCCCATAAACCGTCGCGCTGCTGCTGAAGACGAAGCTGCGCACGCCTTCAGCCTCCATCGCCTCCAGGACTGCCAGCGTCCCCCCTACATTGTTGGCGTAATAGGACAGGGGGTCGGCAACGGACTCCGCCACGGCCTTGCTCGCGGCGAAATGGATCACGGCATCAATCCGCTCCGCCGCCAGGGTGGAGCGGACAAGGCCAGGATCGCGAACGTCGCCGTTGACGATGGTCAGCGGACGTCCGGCAATCTCGCCAAGCCGGTCGACCACGTCGGGCACGCTGTTGCTGAAATTATCGAGCAGGACCGGCTCGTGCCCGGCATCCAGGACCGCGAGCGCGGTATGGGACCCAATATATCCGGCACCGCCAGTCAGGAGAATGCGCATCGAAAAGCCTGATTGTTGAAGCCACGAGCCCCCGCCCAGCAGGGTGGCGGCTTAGGCGGCGGCGTTTAAGCCTCGGAGTGCACCGTGCCAACCGACAAGAGTCGAATTCACCGAGGGAAATTTTGCTAGCTGTTTTCTGATGCAATTCCCGACGGCCGAAGCCGACCACCGGTGCGACTGAAGTCGGCAGTGAGATAAGTAAGGATTATTGGGTAGTGGTGCTGATCTTGCCACGCAACGATGTGACGATCTGTTCGCACCATTGCCCAATTGTATGAGCATGTTAGTGAGTAGGTTCAGGGGGCCAATGCAGTTCGAAATTCTGAAGTGTGCAGCTGGATCGCGGCTCCCGTGGAGAGGGTCGGTATTCGCGCCAGATGACATTACTACTGGGCCCGGTCACCGGCCGACGGTCGGCGTCAAGGGGTTATTGGCATGCCTCGTCCCGGTCCTTGCAGCTGGGCTGCTGTTGCAGCTCAGCACTTACCCCAATCACGATGTCGCCTGGGTGTTGTGGGGATCTCGCGAGATATTGGAGGGAGCAAGGTGGGGCATCGACGTAATTGAGCCCAATCCACCGCTCGCGTGGTATTTGTCTATGCCCACGACTGCGATCGCTAGCTGGCTGGGAGTGCCGCTGGATTGGACTTTTCGGATAGCGGTCGCACTTGCAGGGGCAATTTCAGCCGCCAGTTTCGCCCTAATATTGGCGGTGGGCCGATCGCGGAGCCAAACGATCATTCTCTGCTTGGTCGCTGGCCTATCGCTACTTATTCTTCCTGCACGCGAGTTCGGTCAGCGCGAGCATTTGCTGGCTATCGCCGTGTTGCCATATTTGGCGCTCGCCAGCCGGCGCGTTGGGCCGGAACGATGCTCGGCCGGACTTGTGGCGCTCATTATTGGTATAGTTGCCGGCGTCGGAGTGGCCCTCAAGCCTTACTTTGCAGCGGTTCCGATCCTGGTCGAACTCTTTGTGCAAATATTGAGTCGGCGGCAAGCACGGCTGCTACGCGCCGAGAACGTCGGCATGGGATTAGTCGCCGCAACTTACGCCATCGAGTTGCTTGCCTTTGAGCAGCCCTATTTGCAGCAGGCCGTGCCGCTTGCCCGCGAAATTTACTGGTCTTTTGATTTACCGTGGAAACAGGTCGTGGACCCGCTCCGGCTGCATCTCCTGCCAGCCGCACCGTTTGTTGCGTATGCGTTCGCTAGGCGCGACGGGACAGGAATTATTCTCTCGGCGGCGCTGTTCGGTGTGATTGCCTCATACCTGATCCAACATAAGGGCTATCCATACCATTTATTGCCCATCAGCATTTTTTCCTCCGTTTTGCTTGCTAACTTCGCGACTTCCGGGGGCGCGCTGGTTCGGACGCTAGCAGTCATTTGCCTTTCGATGCTCACGTTTGTCTGTCATCGCCCGGTAATTGGCTGGTGGAATGACAATCGGCCAGGCGGTGCCAGGGCGCTAGAAATTGATCGGATCCGATCATCGATCGCTGCCCACGCGGACAATGGAGGTTTCCTGATCGTATCGGTGCATCCATATCCGAGTTTCCCGGCCGCGATTTATACGCCTGCGCGGTATGTTTCGCGGACCAACAGTCACTGGTTCCTGCCCGCGGTCGCTCAAATACGGGCAAAGACGGCGCAATACCGAGACCGTGCAGCGATCGAACGGCATGCACGTGATTTCATTCTCCATGATCTTGCGTCAGGACCGGATCTCGTAATGATTGATACGGACGCCGGCCGTCATACCGTCGGGCCCAAGCAGTTCGATATTCTCGCTTTCTATCAGGAAGACCCGGCGTTCCGGTCGATCTGGACGCACTATAGAGAAATCGAGCGAATTAGTGGCTATCGTCAGTTTGTTCGCGTTGATCCGTTGCCACCGGGAGGTCCGACGAAATGAAGCGCGAAGAGCAAGCGCGGATCGCAGTGGTCATCCCTAGCTTCAATGTCGAGCAGAGCATCGAGGCGGTCATTGAAAGCATCCCGTTCGACGTCTGGCGAATCTACTGCGTAGACGACTGCAGTGATGATGAAACCTGGTCGGTCATATCGCGATTGGCCGAGAGTGACCCACGTGTCCGTGGCGTACGGCGAAGCAGGAATGGCGGGGTAGGCGCAGCGTTCGTCGACGGGCTATCCAAAGCACTTGAAGATTCTGCCGAAATTGTCGTCAAGGTCGACGGCGACGGGCAAATGAACGGAGCCTTCGTGGATGATTTCGCCAGACCAATTATGGACGGCGAAGCTGACTATGTGAAGGGAAACCGTTTCTTCGACATCGAGCGCGTGTTGGCTATGCCGCGGACTCGCTTGGTCGGAAACGCCGGATTGTCTTTTCTGTCGAAGCTGTCGACCGGCTATTGGAACCTGTTCGACCCCGCAAACGGATATGTCGCGATCCATGCCGACGTTGCGCGATTGATCCCGGTGAAAAAGCTTCATCAGCGATATTTCTTCGAATCTGACCTCTTGTTTCGGCTGGCGATTCTCCGGGCGAAGGTTATCGAGCTGCCATTGGAGACGGTATACGAGGACGAAACGAGCCATCTGAACGTATGGCGCTGCCTCGTCACTTTTCCGTTTCTACATGCCCGAAACTTCCTGAAGCGATTGTTCTACAATTATGTGCTTCGGAATTTCAGCTTAGGCTCGGTGGTGCTGCCGACAGGCCTGTTGCTGGTGGCATTGGGTGCAACCTACGGCGTGACCCAATGGATCGACAGCTTGAGAACCGGAGAGCCCGCAACCGCGGGCACCGTCATGCTGAGTGCATTGCCAGTGCTGGTTGGCATCCAGTTCGTCTTGAGCTTTTTGGCGCAAGACGTTTCGTCCGTGCCCGACGCGCCAATCCACAAGCGGTTGGTTCACAAAACAACGATTTTCACTCCGGGTCGGGAAGCGAGGCGTAAATGAAGGGCAGGATCGCGCATATCAGAAACCGGCAGCGGCTATTGCGCGAAGCGATTGGCTATCAGAAGGATTTCGAGGCTTGGGAAGAAAGCTGCGTCCCATCCTATTGCCATCCGAATCCGGCCGCAGCCTACGTCAGCTGGCTACGGCTGTTCGCGGCCGCCGACATGGCCAAGAAGGTGCGCCCGCCTGCAAAGAGGGTATTAGATTTTGGTTCCTCGATTGGAGAGCTAGGTCATCTACTAGCGGACGGCGTGCAGTATGAATTTATCGAAAGCCTGGATGCGGCTGCGGACTTTTTGAAAAAGCAACTGCCCGCAGCCAAGCGCACGACATTACAAGAAGCGCCAGTTGGCGCATACGACCGCATTTTCGCGATCGACTCCCTTGAACATAACACTGACTTTCGGGAGTTGCTTGCCGAACTTGTAGCGAAGCTCGCGCCGGGCGGGGCCTTGATTCTTTCCGGGCCGACCGAAAACCGGCTCTATAAATTGGGTAGAAAGATCGCCGGCTTTGAGGGCCATTATCACGAAACCAATATCCATGCGATTGAGGCGGCTGCCGCCGAGATGATGATCAGGCGTGCCGCCAAAACCATTTTGCCCTTGGCGCCTTTGTTCCGGGTGACGGCATGGACAGTAACTTAAGTTCCGGAAGCGAGGCGGTAGACTCGCTTTTACGGCTGCTACCCACAGCGATCCGCACAACAGTTTTGCAGATGGGGCGCTATGCCGTTGCAGGGCTGGCCATCACCTTAGCGGTCGCGGCGAGCTATTGGGGCCTAGCAGAATTCGCCGGCGTCGATCCGATGATATCGCTGACCGTCGTGGTCATCCTATTTGGCGCGGTCAGCTACATAACGCATGGCGCGTTTAGCTTCAGGGGGCATGGCGATAGGGATCGCCATCATATCCGAGCCAGCCGCTTCTTGCTCGTCGCGCTAGTCACGTTCGCGATCAATCAGTTTCACGTCTGGATGTTGGTGAAGCAGTTGGGTGGTCCCACTTGGTGGCCGACAATTCCGATGGTGTTCGTAACACCCTTGGTCACGTTCGCGCTGCTGCGCCGTTTCGTATATTACTAAGCAGCCGCCGCTTCCCGGTCTCGCTCCGCCCGGCTCTTCTTTTCCGCCGCCGTCTTCAGCTGACCGCAGGCGGCGTCGATGTCGCGGCCTCGTGGTGTGCGGATTGGGGCGGAAATTCCGGCTTCAAAGACGATGTTGCTGAACGCGCGGATCCGCTCGTCGGTCGAACATTCGTACGGCGCGCCGGGCCAGGGGTTGAACGGGATCAGATTGACCTTTGCCGGAAGCTTGTACTGGCGGATCAGCCTGACCAGTTCCCGAGCATCAGCGTCGCTGTCGTTCTTGTCCTTCAGCATCACATATTCGAAGGTGATGCGGCGGGCGTTGTTGGCGCCCGGATAGGCGGCGCAGGCCGACAGCAGTTCCTCGATGCCGTACTTCTTGTTGATCGGCACGATCTCGTCACGGACTTCCTTGGTCACCGCGTGCAGAGACACCGCCAAGTTGACCCCGATTTCCTCGCCGGCGCGCGACATCATCGGCACCACGCCCGATGTCGACAGGGTGATGCGGCGCTTGCTGAGGCCGAGGCCGTCGCCGTCCATGACGATCTTCAGCGCCTGCTTCACATTGTCGAAATTGTAGAGCGGCTCGCCCATTCCCATCATGACGATGTTGGTCAGCATGCGGCCTTCGGGCGAGCTCGGCCATTCGCCCAGCGCGTCGCGAGCCAGCATAACCTGTCCGACGATCTCCGCCGGCTCGAGATTGCGGACCAGCTTCATCGTCCCGGTGTGGCAGAAGCGGCAATTCAAGGTGCACCCCACCTGGCTCGACACGCAGAGCGTGCCGCGGTCGGCGTCGGGGATGAACACCATCTCAAAATCATGACCGTCGTGAGTGCGGAGCAGCCATTTGCGGGTGCCGTCGGTCGACACCTGCGCCTCGACCACTTCCGGGCGGGTCAAGGTGAACCGCTCCGCGAGCCACGGCTGCTGCGCCTTGGCGATGTCGGTCATCGCCGAAAAGTCGCTGACCCCCCGATTATAGATCCAGTGCCAGATCTGTTTTGCGCGGAGCTTCGCCTGTTTCGGATCGAGCCCGGCCGATTCCAGCGCGGCGCGAATTTCTTCCTTGGGCAGGCCGACCAATTCGACCTTGCCGTCGGCGCGTTGAACGGCCGCGCGCGGAACGGGCACGGGATCGATGGGGCCGGGGATCGGCATCAAATTAGTATCGGCGCTCATGGCAGGCGGGCGCCTTTACGTGAAAACTCAGCGATTTGCCAGCGCCGCCGCGCAGGCGGCCGCCGCGTCGATGGCCAGCGGCGCGCCGTCGAGGCTGTAGCGGTCGACGATCCGCCCGCCCCCGGGGCTTCTGGCTTCGAGCCGCATTCCGCCGCTCGCCCGCATCCTGGCGATGATCGCCTGCTCCTGCCCCGGGCCGCGACTCCAGGCCATGTCGCCCTGGGTCATCAGCAGGAACGGCGTGTCGCCAATGTATAGCATGACGCTGGCTCCTGCCCTCGGGACTCGGCTCAGCCGGGCGGCGAACTGGCCGTGCCGTGGTCCACCGGCATCGAACGACAGACTGGCGCGGGCCGGGGGGCGATCCTTGTAGACCGCGCCCAACGAGCGCGTTGCCGCCTCGCAAGTCCGCCCCGAACTGAGGGCCGCCCACTGCCCCCGTGCAGCAACGATCGATGGCGCGGCGGCGAGTGGTACGGAAATGAACAGAAATGCGGCGGCCAATATCCTCAATTGCGCAACCACCAGCCCATCAACGCAACGCCCAGCGCGATCGCGATCCCATAGGGAATGCCCCCTCTGGGTTGAAGCATCAAGACCCGCGCACGGACGGAGTCAGGCCATTTCAATCGCCTCAGCCCAATGATGATAAGCGCTTCGACGCCGCCCGCGATTGCGATAGCCACTAGCAAGCGCCAGCCGTTCGACAGGTCGAACCACAACACTGATGCCGCCAACAGCTTTATGTCGCCGCCGCCCATCCAGCCGCGGCCGAACGCGAATGTCCCGACCGCCAGCATCGCGGCGAACAGGGCGAAATTCTGCCACAGACCAATGATCGGGCCGTCAAGCGCAAGCGCGGCAAAGGCTCCGATGGCGATCGCGCCCGAAATCCAATCGCTAATCTTAAGACGCAAGCCGTCCTGAAGCGCGGCGGCCAGCAGCAGCATGAAGAGCGCGATCGCCAGCCATTGAGGAGCCAACGCGAGGAGATTCATTTAGAAACGCCCAGCGCCGCCAGATTTTCGGCCGCCCGGGCATACCAGCGGCTTCGCAGCTCAATCGCCTGGGCGAAGGCTGCTTCGGCTCGCTTGGTTTGGCCGTCCGCAGCGGCGACCACCCCCGCGTCGTTGAGTCGCGCCGCATAGGCCTCGTCACTCTCGCCCCGCATCCGGGCTGGAAGGTCCGCACCGACCGCCGCACGCGCCAATTCCAAGTTGTTGGCAAGGCGCGGCAGCGCGGGGTCGATCGCCGACGCTCGTTGAAAGAAGATCAGCGCCTCCGCCCATTGGCCGCGCAACATCAGCGACCAGCCCTGGTTATTGGGGACCTCGGCCCGCTTTGGATCGATGGCAGCGGCGCGGGCGTAGGCGGCGTCGGCCTCGGCCCAGCGACCCTGGCGGTCGGCGGCGGCTCCGCGCGCGTTCCATGCGCGCCAGCTGGCGGCGGGCACGCGCGTCGCCCGGTCGAGCAGCGCAGTTGCTTCGGTGGCTCGCCCCAGTCGAAGCGCTGCTATGCCCCCGCGTTCCAGCAACAGCCCGTCGTCCGGATGCACACCAAGCAGCGCCTTGTAGAGATTGAGCGCCTGCTCGTTTTCACCACGCGCCAAGGCAAGGTCGGCAAGCAGCCGATCGACCGGATCGCCCTTGGCTCCTGCCGCCACCGCGATAGCGAGCATCGCCTTGGCCTGATCTAGGCGCCCCGCCGCGATGGCGTGGCCAGCTTCGCTCAGTGAAATGGCCGGTGAAATCTGTTGTGCCGCTGGTTCCGGCAGCGGCGCTGGCGAGGCTGAATCGGCAAGTGCCAGGGCCAGCGCCAGCCCGAGGATCATGCGGTGCGCCTAGACGCGATCTCTCGCGCCGCATCGCGGCCGAGCAGGATGGTAAGTCCTCCCTCGGCACCTTCCTGCCGTTCGAGCGCGAACCCAAACTGAGCGGCGATCCGTTCGGCTCTCGCCGCATCCGGGGCTGAGAACAGAATGACGCTTTGCCTGCGGACCGCAGGAGCATCGCCGATCTTTGCGGCGGCAAAGCCGCGCGCCGCCAGATAGGCGCGGGTGCGAGCCGCAAGGCCTTGGACCCGGGCTGCATTGAGCAGGGTTACGGCGGGCTGCATCTTCTTTTCGAAGCGGATCGTCGTGCTGGTGGCGGTGCGGGTCACGGTTCGCGCTTCCCAGCGGGGCTCGGGCCTGGTGACCAGCGCCACCTCTCGCATCGACAGACGCTCAAGGCGAAGGGGAGCAACAGGATGCTCAACCGCCACCGGCGCGGGACGCGACGGTGCGAGGGCGACCGTCACGCTCCGCGCCGGCGGCGGCGGCAGCACGGGAACCGAGCCAGGCGCTTCGCGCGGCGCCTCGGGGGCGACGACGCGCGCCGCCAGCTCAGTCTTGACCCGTGCGGCTTCCTCACGCTGTCCCTGCGCATCCAGGGACTGGGCGAACAGCGAGTAAGTTTTCGTATCGGCAGGATTGACCGCCAATGCCATTTCATAGTGGCGACGCGACAGGTCGGTTCGGCCCATCCGATCGTAACAGGCAGCGAGTCCGAGCATCGCGTCGACGCTATCGGGCTCCTCCCGCAGCGCCTTGCGATAGGCTTCGACCGCCAGGCCGACATTGCCCAACGCCAGCTGCGCATTGCCTTCGCCGACGCGGAAGTTCGCAGGCTGGCGGCCAACCGCAAGCGGCTGCTTGATCGAGCGAACTTCGACGTTGCCGGTAGCACACGAAGCAAGGCCCGCTGCGGCGACAGCATAAAGGAGACAGCTACTGCGCTTGATCATATCAATTCCCCAAGGCTGGCATCACCGCGCGGATCGTACGGATCACGGCGGGAAGCATCAGCACCCCAATCATCACAGGCAACATGCAGCACACCAACGGTATCGACAGCAGCACCGGCAGCCGGTGCGCCTTTTCCTCGGCACGCATCCGGCGGCGCTCGCGCATTTCCGAGGCGTAGACGCGCAGCGTCTGCGCGACGCTCGATCCCAGCTTGTGCGATTGGATCAGAAGCGTTGCAAAGGCGCGAATATCGTCAGCGCCGGAGCGGTCGGCCATCCGCCGAAGCGCGTCTTCCTGGCTTCGCCCGGCGCGAAGCTCCAGCACCACGGCCCCCAATTGCTCCGCAAGCAGTGGGTGCGAACGGGTCATTTCCATCCCGACACGGCTGAAGGCCGCTTCCAATCCCAGTCCGGCTTCGACGCAGACGAGCATCAGGTCGAGGGCATCAGGGAAGCCGTTAATAATCTCACGCTGCCGCCGATCGGCCTTGGCGCGGATCCACAAGCTCGGCAGGTAGAGGCCGGCCACTGCTGCAATCATGCCGACGATGTAGAGCTTCATTGCCGACGGCGAACTGCCGCTGGCCCAAAGGAAGGCGATGGTCGCAAGGGGCAGGCCGATAACCATCAATAGCCGAATGAGCGAATAGGTGCGCGGTGCGTGACCCTTGGTATAGCCCGCAGCGACCAGCCTGCTGCGCAGGGTCGCATCCTTGGTGTCGACCAGTGGAACGCCCGCTTTTTCGATCGCCGTGACCAGCGCAATCCAGGCACCGCGTGCATCGTGAACCCGAAGTCCTGCGCCTGGCGCCACGCCGTCCTGTTCCGTCGAATGCCCGGTCGCGCCGGAAAGCCGCTGTCGAACCGCGCGCCTTTCCTCTACCGAAATCGTGAGCCCGAAGGTGACCCCGACCACCGCCACGAACAGCAGGAACAATAGGGCCATCCGTGCGGCGTCATTGGAAAGAAATTCGGTCATGACGCGCTACACCTTCAAGTCGATCATTTTGCGGATCGAAACAAATCCGATGGTATAGAGAATCAACAGCCCGACATATCCCGGCATGAACGCGGGATCGTCGGCAACGTCGAGATAGAATCTGGGATTGCCGAGAAACAGCAAGGTGAAGGCGACGATCGGCAAGCCGGTCAGCATTGCCCCGGTCATCCGTCCCTCGCTCGAAAGCGCCCGGACCTTCAGCATCATCGACGCTCGTTCGCGAATCACCTGGCTCAGATTTTCCAGGATTTCCGCCAGGTTGCCGCCCGTCTCGTTCTGCACCGCAAGGCTGACGACAAACATCCGCATGTCCTCAAGGTCCCAGCGATCCGCCATTGCCGACAATGCATCGCGCAAGTCTGCGCCATAGGTCACCTCATCGACGACGATCCCAAACTGGCTGCCGATCGGGTCGGGCATTTCCACTGTCAGCAAATCGAGTGCCGCGGCTATCGGATGGCCGGCACGAAGGCCGCGAACAAACACGTCGAGGGCCACCGGGAACTGGTCCTGCATCTTCTTGCGCATCCGGTTGGCCCGGACCTGGAAGTAGAGCATCGGGATGCCCGCGCCGATCACGAATGCGACGGTTGCAAGAAGCACTATTCGGCCGCCGCCAAGCGCCGCCCCACTGATCGCCATGAACAGGATCATGACGACGAAGATCAACGCTGGAGCGATCAGCAAGGTTAGCATCAGCCTGCCGGTCGGCATCGACACGCCGGCGGCCATCAATGTCTTTTCGAAGGCGATGGCCGGCCGTGCGATTATTTCCGGAAGGCCTTCGGGAAGGCTGCTTGCCCGACGGCGGAGCAATTGCATCGCTTCGCTGCGCCCCACTCCGCGATTGATCATATCCAGTCGCTGGTTGATGGCCCGGCTTTCCAGTCGGCGGCCGACGATGCTCGAAAGGATCCGCTCGACCGCGAATACGACTGCGGCAAAGATGAGGATCAGGGCGGTTGCTTTGAGCCAGACGCCGGTCATGCTTCGAAATTCCTGTCCGGTCGGAATAGGTCGGGCGCTAGTGTCACGCCATGCGCTATTACCTGCTCAAGGAAGCGCGGCCGGATGCCACTGGCTTCGAACCGGCCCTGCACCATCCCGTCCGACGATATTCCGGTTTGGCGGAAGCGGAAGATTTCCTGCATGGTGATGACGTCGCCCTCCATGCCGCTGATCTCCGACAGGCTGACGAGCCTGCGCCGGCCGTCACTCAGACGCGCGACCTGGACAACGACGTGGATTGCCGACGCGATTTGCGCTCGCGCTGAACGTGCCGGCACGTCGATACCGCTCATCCCGATCATCTGCTCGACGCGTGACAGGGCGTCGCGCGGAGTATTGGCGTGCACCGTCGTCATCGAACCGTCGTGACCGGTATTCATGGCCTGCAGCATGTCGAATGCTTCGCCGGCTCGAACCTCGCCGACGATGATCCGGTCGGGCCGCATGCGCAGCGAGTTCTTGACCAGGTCGCGTTGAAGGATTTCACCCTTGCCCTCAATATTCGCGGGCCGAGTTTCGAGGCGTGCGACATGGGGCTGCTGCAACTGCAGCTCAGCGGAGTCTTCGATGGTCACGATCCGCTCGCGATTGTCGATGAACGCCGACATGGCGTTGAGCATGGTCGTCTTGCCCGAGCCCGTTCCGCCCGAAATCAGCGTGTTGAGCCGGGCAGCGACAACTGCCTTCAGCACTTCAGCGACCTGAGACGGAACCGATCCGATTTCGATGAGCCGCGCCATGCTGATCGGCGTCTTAGCGAATTTGCGGATGGACAGCAGCGCGCCGTCGAGCGCCAGTGGCGGCACCACCGCATTGACGCGGCTTCCGTCGGCAAGGCGGGCATCGACCATCGGCGCGGATTCATCGACCCGGCGGCCGACAGCGGAGACGATCTTCTGGATGATCCGGATGAGATGCTTCTCATCCTTGAAGCGAACCGGCGACGGCTCAAGCACGCCGAAGCGCTCGACGAACACGCTGTCATGGCCATTGACCAGGATGTCGGTGATCGTTCCGTCTTTCAGCAGCGGCTCGAGCGGGCCAAGGCCGAGCAACTCGTCGAGAACGTCGTCAACCAGTTGGCGCCGTTCGGCATGGTTCAACGCATGGCGTTGCTTGTCGAGCTCCTCGAGGACGATGTCTCCGACTTCTTCCTCAATCTGCTCCCGCGACATAGTGTCGAGCGCGCTGAGGTTGATTAGGCTCAGCAGGCGCTGGTGAAGCTCGACCTTCAGGTCCGTATGGAGATCGACGGTCGTGAATGCCCCGGCGTCACCAGTCGCATCCAGGCGCCGGTCATGCTCGGTCCGCTCCGCGACCTCTTCAGGCGATATCTGGTCCTTGGGCTTGCGGATCTGCCACATGACTAATGCTCCAGCCCAAGGGCGGCGGTGACGCCCTGTTCAAGCGTGTCGATGTCCTTGCCAAGCGCGCACTTGCGCTTGACCTCCGCAATCGGCACGCCGCGATCGATTGCCATGCTCATCGTCTGATGGTCGTTGGCGACGGTGAAAGCGATCGGGCGCCGCAGCACCCGCTCCGCGTCGGCGGGCCCAAGGGTCCGGAACAGGCCTTTTTCCGTGCGATTGAGAACGATCCTCACATCGAGTTGGTCCAAATCCTGCGATGCCAGCAGGTCAAGTTGGCGCCGGGCGCGGTGGAGACTGGACACCCGCAATTGCGTGACCATCAGCACGAGGTCCGCCCGTGCCAGCAACGACAGCGACCAGTTGGTCCAGTTGGCGGGCAAGTCGATGAATACCGTCCCGAATTCGTCCGTGGCGAGATCGACGATCGACAGCAGCTGGTCGCTGTTAAGCGATTCCAGCGGCATGATATCGCGTGGCGCTGCGATCACGTGAAGGCCGCTTGAATCTTGTACGGCGATCGATCGCATCAGTCCGCCGTCGAGCCTTTTTCCGGCATCGATCAAGTCGCTGAATGTCAGTTTGGGATGAAGCCCAAGCTGAACCGCGGCGTCGCCGAACTGCACATCGAGGTCGATCAGGCACGCTTGGCGACCCACGGCTGCTTCGTCTGCAGCGAAACGGGTGGCCAGTTGGCCGAGAAGCGCAGTCGCCCCGACGCCGCCCTCGCTCTTGATCACCGCGACGATCTTGTGTTGACCGGCGCGTTGTCGCGGGCCTTGCTCCGACACCATCCGGCGGATCGGGTCGAGTGCGGTTTCCAGCTCTTCGGCGTCGATCGGCAATGGAATAACGTCATGCGCCCCTGCGCGAACCAGCGCACGAACCAATGCCATTGGCGGCTCATAGGCGGCGGCGATCAGCGGCACAGGCCCCTTGGCCAATTGCTCGAACCGGGCGACCGATGTCTTGTCGTCGGCATTGACCTGGACGACGGCCGCCGCTGCCCCGGACAGGACCGACGAATCAACCGTAGCGGACGGGTCGACGATCACCAGCTCCAGCGGGAAGCCGGATGCGCGGGCGCCGACCAGCTCATTCGCTTCCCCTTCGACACCGGCAAGCAACAGGCGCACGGGAGCGGGGCCGGTGTCGGCCATCCACTGGGCGCTGGGTCGATCAGGTGTGTGCACGCTCATAACATCCTCAATTCGAAAAAGTCCCCGAGCTATCCTCGGCGGTCAGCGTCGCGGAAGCCGCCGGTAGATTCCATCCGGCAAAGCCCAGCAAGGCAATTGGCTTGAATCGCATGTCCCGAACGGTGACGGTGACAAGAGGCTGGACATCCATCGTCTCATCGGCGGCGCCGGCATAGCCAAAGCCCGAACCTGAGTAGCTGATCACGACCTTGCTTGGGCTGATCAGCGGGTTCATCTGCGACATTCGCGTAACGATCGTGTTGAACGCGGTAGTGTCGACGGTGCTGTTAGAGAACGGGCAAGGGTCCACCTTGCACAGGCAGCCGCCACTGTTGCATTCGATCGTTCCCAATGCACTGGACGGAATTAGGTCGCCACTCTTGACCGTGCCAGCCACATAGCTTGCTTCGACGAGGTCCGGCGAGACCGGAGTCGTGACGATTGCCATCCGGGCGCCCATCTGGGTCGCCTTCTCGGTTTCGTTGAGCTGCCAGAAGAAGCGGCCGGTATCGATAATCCCGAACAGCAACAGGATTAGCAGCGGCAGGACGAGCGCAAACTCGGCGGCACTTGCAGCACGGCGATCGCCGAGAAGATGGTGGAGCATCAAGGTCATGACCCGATCACCGGAGCTTCGGATTCGGCGCGCAGGCAAAGGTTGGCCGTCGGCAGTCCGAGCGAACCCAGCACCGAACGGTAGCCGACTGCCGCGCTGACTTTGACGACCGGAATGTCGCCGGCGAGCGACTGGTAAATGCCGTCATAATCGTCGTTGGATACGCAGCGCACGGTGATGGTCAACGTCTGCGTCCCGCTCCCGCAATTTCGAGCCCAATAGCTGGCGCCGAACCGTCCCGTCCCCGCACCGGTGACGGTACCGGTCTTGGTGACATTCGCGATCAAGGTCTCCGCCCCCGAGCTAACTGTTGCCCCTGGGCAAGTGTAATTTGCTTCCAGCGGAAGCCTCGCCGCGTAGCGCGCGCCATCACGGACTTGTTTGACCAGCCCGTGTTCGTCGAGGAAGTAATTCCCGAGCTCGGCACTGCCGAACATCAGCACCAGCAGGAATGGCAATACCATCGCCATTTCCGCCGCCGCGGTGCCGCCGTCCTGGGCAAAGGGGTTGCGCCATTTCATCAGCGCACCAGGTACGGCCGGCTGCGGCTGTAATATTGGAAGCCTCCGCTGCCACCGACGGGCTGCGCGGGACCGATAACCTCACCATAGATTTCCTTGTCGTCGGTCACCGGGCTAATCGTCGCTCCAGGGACTTGGGCCTGCGTTCTCTGCAAGGAAGGTTCGGTGAGGAATATGTCGAAAACGCGCAGGATCACATAATCTTCAAACGCGGATCCTTTTCCTTTCAGATTGTCGCAATTGGCCGCTACGATCGGCAGGACACGTCGATCTTTGACGGTAGTAGCGGCGACAGTCGCAAACCTTGGCTTGTTGAACGCGCACTTCTTGACGATCGTCCAAGTTCGATTGCCTCCTTGAAGCTTGGAGCTGACATCCGCGGTTCCAATCTGGAGCGGGTCGAGCTTGCCGCTGCCCATGTTGGCAATTTCCCATTGGTAGACCTGGTATCTTGTAAGCGTCCCGGCGGACGCCCCACCACCGATCGCAGCTGCGATGGTCGCTGCCGTTTCGCCCGGGTGATTGGCGGCGATATACCCGGCCCGATCCCAGTTTCCGTCACCGAAGTTCTGGGCTCCCCCCGCCGTCGGGCACGAGCCGGTGTAATGGCAAGTGTCCCGTCCGAACTGCCTGGCTGCACCATTTTGTGCAAAGTCGCTTGCGTATGATGTCTTGCCTCCGGAGTTCACATTTCCGCCCGCTGCGGCCCCGCAATTTGGGCCGGCGGGCTGTGCTGCCGTACTGGAAAGTCGCACTTCAAACGTCATGTCCTGCGTCATATCCTTGCGCGTATCTTGCGCGGGACAGGCGACCCCAGTTGAGGGAACGCAATTGCTGGCATCGTTCTTGTTGCTGCCGGCGTAGACGTCCATCCGCGTATTGATCGCGTCGGTGGCGTTCTTGTTGCCGGGCTCCGTCTCATTGTCGTCCGTGTTCTGGCACCCGTTCAGGCCGTTCCCAAGCAGCGCGTTGAGCACCGCCGGGTTGCCGTTGCCGAAGTCGAGGAAACCGTAATTGCCGGGAGCCCAGGCGTTGCCGCCGGCGGTCTTCATGACAATTCCCTTGCCGACATCTTCAGGGGTCGGGAAATCGTCGGACGGAGCGCAGACCAGCAGCGGCGCGACGTTGCAAATGGACGATTCGATGCCCGCGACCGCGGTGGCCGAGACATCACCGGCGAAGGCGCCGACGATCGGCGTCAGCGCATAATTAGCGGCGCGGACCTTGGTGGTGACGATTACGTAGCGGGATTCGCTGTCGCCCGCGGCATCGCCATCGGCGACTTCTTCGCAAGCGGCGGCATTGTCCTGGATGGAATCATCGAATTCGCTGCAGAAGGTGATCGTCTCTATCTCGACCGCCGTGCCGTCAGCGTCGCTATCATTGGCAAATCGGGTCAGGTTTTCGGCAAGCCGGTCTTTATCATCGGAAGTAATCGCGTCGCGAGCTCGCTCGCGGGCCCCATCGGCCCGGTCCAATTGGGTCGCTGCGGCCAGCGCTGACTGGTCGGCGGCCTGCTGCAATTCGGTATCAAGGGTCGCGAGGCGCGCATAGTCAAAGGCAATTCCACCGGCGCCGATCAGCGCGAGCATCGACAGGGCTACGGTAGGCGCAACTGCTGCGCTCTTATCGCCCCAAATGTCGAAGAGACGCCGCATCATGCCACGTCATCCTTAATTAGACCCACCGGAGCCGCCGCTGCCCGAGCCCGACTTGGTGCTCTCCGTTCTCAGCGGCTTGGTTTGGCCCTTGCGGTAACGCTCGGTCGCCTTCTGCCCCTTTTCGCCGTGATAACCGGGCTGCAGGCTGTCAGCGGGATAAACCGGGTCGGGATCGACCGTCTGTACGGCCATGTCATATTTCAGCGCTTCTCCGAAACCGGGATCCACCGGCGTGCAGGCCGATGTGCCAGCAAGCGCCACGCCGGCGACGATCAGGAGGCGCTCAATACGCATGACCATATTCTTTCTCCAGCTTGGTGGGGTCGAGCGCGGCCATGCCGCCGCCCGCCGGCGGCATCGGTTGCACGGGCGCCGCCTGGGACGGTTCGCCAATCGGCCGGCCGACTGGCGATGTCCCGGTTGGCTCCAGCGGATTGACCCCAACACCGCCGTCGGTCCGGCCCATCAAGAACAGTTCGGCCTCGTCAGGCGGAGTCGCGTGGTCGGTCGGCACTTTCATCGCCGCCGCCCGTACCGGCTTCACCAGCCGCGGCGTGACAATGATCACCAACTCGGTCTCTTCCTTCTCGAAGTTAGTCGAGCGGAACAGGGTGCCGATAATCGGAATGGTGCCGAGGACAGGGAATTGGCGGATCGTGTCCCGGAAGTCTTTTCGGATCAGGCCCGCCAGCGCAAAGCTTTCCCCATCGCGCAATTCGATCGTCGTATGGGCGCGGCGGGTTTGCAGGCCCGGAACCCGTAGATTGTTGATGACTACCGAGGCGCTTGGGTCGATCGAGCTGACTTCCGGCGCCACTTCCAGGTTAATTACGCCATCGGCCAGCACGGTCGGGGTGAAGGCAAGGCTTACCCCGAACTGCTTGAACTCCACTGAAATCGCGGCGTCTCCGCCGTTGGTTCCGCTTTGGGATACCGGGATCGGGAATTCGCCGCCGGCGAGGAAGCTTGCAGTCTCACCGGACAGTGCGATCAGCGTCGGCTCGGCCAGGGTGGTGACAACGCCCTTCCGCTCAAGCGCGTTAAACGTCGCGTCGAAATTCAATCCGCCAATATGGAACACCCGCGACAGGATTCCGAAACTGTCGACGATCGAGCCAAGTGAGAGCGTCGGCGGATTGGGCGTGGTCGTTTCGGTAACAGCCCCGGTCACCGGATCGGTTGTGGTGACGGTGGTCGAACCGAGAGAGGGAGTCAGGCTGGCCCCTCCTCCGATCGCGCCCTGGAACCCATTGTTGCCGCTGCCGGTCACGAAGCTGCTGAACCCGAGATCCTTGAGCGCGCCGCGCTTAATTTCCGAGAAGCGGACCTCGAGCATGACCTGCTGCGACGAGCCGATCGAAAGAAGGTTGATGACCTTGCCCGGCGCATAGGATTCGGCGACCTGGACAGCCTTGTCGGCTGCCGGCCCGCTACTGACGACGCCTTCTAGTATGAGCGACTCATTGGAAATTCGTGCCCCAACCTGGTCGTTCGGCATCAATTCCGACAATTGGCGCTTAAGGCCGATCACGTCGGGCCCGACAGCAATGTCGACCACCGCAATCAGCGCGTTGCCGCGGTCGTAGAGGGTGAGACTGGTTGTCCCCATCTTCTTGCCAAGCACATAGAGCGAGCGGTCGGAAAGCGGCAGGATGTCGGCAATATCAGGATTGCCGATCAGTGCCTTGGCGAACGGCCGATCGGACCGCAGCACCTGGCTCTTATTGAGCGGCACGGCCAGTTCACCGGCGCGGACCTCGTCGGCCTCGCTGACGGTAATCTGCGCCGCGGCCGGAGCCGCGTACACAAAGACGGATGCAGCGACGGCGATGGAGGCGCCAAGCGCAGCTCCTTTCATGGTCCTAGCGAACATAGCCCCCCACCTCATAGTCTTTGGTTTCCGTTCCCCGGGTTACGCTGATCGTTGAAGTTGCCTTGGCCATCGGTGCGGCGCTGCGCACGACTGGCGAGCGCGGCCGGGTCAGGCGAGCAACCTGCGCGCGCCGTTCTGGCGGCGGCGGAAGCATGCTGCTGCCCGGCACCGGATTGGCGGCGGAGGGCCGCGAACCGGGCGGAAGCGATCCGTAATAGCTGTAGCGCAGGTCATCGAGGCTGACGGTCTCCACCTGCGGGATATTCTGCTCCTCGCCCGGCTTGCGCAGGACGAAGCTCAGCTGCCCGAGCCGCTGGCCGAGCGCGACTTTCTGCGCGTCGAGCGGAGTCAGTTCCAGCGTCGCGTTGCGTGTGGAGCTGGGCTTTCCATCGGCGCCGACCGCATCCTGGCCCATGGCAATGACGCGAATGTTCTGAAGAAGCACGTCGGTTACCTGCTCGCCACGGTCAGTGCCGTCGGGTCCGATCGCGTTACGGGTGATCAGCACGTCGACCGTGTCGTTCGGTTTGACGAAACCGGCGACGCCGGAGATGTCGTTGATGCGGACCGTTGCTGCGCGCATTCCGTCGGGAAGCAGCGCGGCGATGGAGGCGTTCTGCCCTTCGCCCGAAAGATCGGCGGCCAGAAGCGGCTGGTTGACCTGGATCGGGCGAAGCGCGACGCGGCGCTTGCCCATCGGCAGCAGTTCCGGAAGAGACTTGTAAACGCCCGGCGGTAGGCTAGTCGCCGGATAATTGACGAACTTGACCTTGTCGGGTGTGATGTCAACGCCATAGTCCAGCGGCATCGCGGCGACCGCGACCCGAACCATGCCTTCGGGCGATGCGGCGAGCTGCTTCTCGCGCCCGGTCAAATAGGTGTTGGCAAGAAATACGGCGAGCACGCCGAGAATGATGGCGACGCCTAGCGCAATTAATGTCTGCCTTTTCATCAGCCCGGTCCCCCGCTGAAGGCTACGCACTCATACATAACACAGGCCCGGCCCACCCGAGCGAGAAAAATGGACGGCCGCGCCGAGACGCGACCGCCCATAAACTTAGCAGACTGTCGAAGTAGGAGTATTAATGCAGTCAGCCGTATTGTTCATAGCGTTACCGATTGCGCCGCTGAGAGTCAGCGCCGCGATGGCGATAACGGCGCCGATGATGGCGAGAATGAGCGCATATTCCGCTGCCGATGCGCCACGGTCGTCGCGAAGCATGTTAATGAAAGTTTTCATTGTCCGTCCCCTTACTGTTGATCCCCCCGTCCCAGCCGGGACGAATGGATGGTCAGCGCCAGGGGAGGCGGACACTCATGATTTCAAACGGGCGGGGAGGGTCATCAATCAACAGCCCCCGCAATCATGTTTCCGCGGCCCCCCAGCCGCTAGACCCTTGAAACGTCTGCCTAGCTTAACTTTTTGTCAAGCATATCCATTTAACCCAAGTTAACACCCTGGCCTAATCGCGATTGCGGTAAATGGCTCGAGAAACTGCCATTTTTTCAATGGAGAAGGGCCGATATGGCGGAGATTCGATGATCGGGCCCTTGTCTCGAATCTGGACAGGTGGGGGCGGGAAACAGCCAATTATCGAAAGTTAAGGGTCGCCGGAGCCAAGCCTTTGCCCCGCATTTTGGGATCCGGTCCCCGAGTCGCATGTTCTCTGTTCGTCAATGCGAGTGCGCCGCTATCGCGACACGCAATGACGGAATGAAGGGTGGTGAGTTAGACCTCAACCCGATGGCGGAATGTCACATTCACCCGCTTCGACATCAACAAGTAAGGTAGCCACAGGCAGACGCTAATCAGCACCTTCTTGACGTTACCGTCGAGCAACGCATGCAACGCGCGGGCAACCTGTCCAGGAAGGCCCTGCGTCCCGGCAACGGCGGTAGCAATGCCCAACTGCATGACGATATCGATCAACCAAATGGCAACCAGCAAGCGCGGGAACAGCGGTACGCGGCGCAACCCCGCGACAAAGCCAATGGTATAGAGGCTGGATAGCAAGACGACGTCTAGGGTCATTACGAAACGGAGCGTAGATAGCCAGAGCGGAACATTTCCGGCAATCGCCGGCATCGCCGCAAGATATTCCAGCGCGCGGACGGGCACATTGAGGAGCATCCCGACCAGCAGCGAGACCATAATACCGTTGCTGCCATAAAGCGGATGCTGCTGCGCCTCGACCCGTTCGACATTGCGCCAGCGCCCGTAACGGGCAAGGCGCGTACGCGGTTGAGGCAGACCGTCGCCATTTTTAAACCAATGCAAGGCTAGCATCATCGAAGCCAGCGGCGCGCCAACTAGCAAAATGTAGGGAAGGAATGTCGAAAGGTCGGGTACCGAATGAATTGGGCTGACCGCAACGCGAAGGGCGCAAGCGAGGATCGCGACACCAACCCAGATCGTCATTATGCGCGGCAGGCGAGATTCGATTGAAAGCAGGAGCGCTGTAGACTTGGCCCGCAGCCGCTGATGGACTCTCGCGTAAGTTGCTCGCGCGTTGTTTCGGTAGAATGTCATGACGAAGAGGTACGGTGTTAACCTTACTCCGGAGTAAAAGATCCATCCTCTTCCCGGGTTCCGCAGGTTGGCATTACATGGCAGCAGGGAATGTCCGATGAGCCATCATGCCACCGTCAGGATCAGGTGTGCCAGTCGGAAACGCGTGCAGCTCGGTGAGCGACATGAACGCAGCAGGTGATAGGTAAAGGCGATGAGAGATGCCGATTGGGTCATGCCTGCGATTGTGTTGCTATTGCTGCAATACTTCTCGGCAATTTTTATTAGTCAACTGACCGGCTTCGCCGGGCGCCCACAAACGTTCAGCTACATGATTATGGCGTTGGTCCTGTCGTCGATTGGCGGCTTAGCAATCCTGTTACATCGGCTTTGGCGGATGTGGCGAGAGGGGGAGGAAGGGCCAATTGAGCGTTTGCGTGCAGATACCGATCCTGCAGCAGTGGTTACCTATTTTTTGGGCTTTCAGCTGGTCGCGCTGCAAATTGCTGCACTCACCTGGCTAAAGGAAATGCTGCCTTGGGCAATTCCCTACTGGGCAGATCCGCCCTTGGCTGCCTTCGACCGGGCAGTGCTTGGAACCGATGCGTGGCGAATCATCCCCGATAGATTCATCCATCTGCTCGACGTGCTTTACACAACCTGGGCGCCGGTAAAATTCTTTGCGCTGATGTTGGCCTTGGTCCTTCCCGCGTCGCGGCTTAAGGCTCAGGCAATGATGGCCTACTTTCTTACAGTCGGCCTGATTGGCGTATCAGGTCAGTACCTCCTGTCCTCGGGCGGCCCGATTTTCTATGATCGGCTCGTTAATACACGTGAGTTTGGCGCACTGGCCTTACGCACCCGGGAACTCGCCCCTATCGCCCACACCGCTTCGGAATATCTTTGGCACTCCTACCTCGGACGTGACACTTCGATCGGCAACGGCATTTCTGCGATGCCGTCGATCCATGTTGCGACAACGACCTGGGCCTCAATGATCATCAGCCGATTCTGGAGAAAGGCAGCTGTTGCGATTTGGACCTTTTGGGTCATAATTTTTGCTGGCTCTATCGCCCTAGGCTGGCATTATCTCAGCGACGGTATCGTGGGTGCGGGGGGAGCAGTTTTGTGTTGGAAGTTGGCGCCGAGGCTGTTGCTTCGAAGTAGTCGATTAAACTTTAGACGTTTGCAGAAATTGGGAAATCATTCGGAAAATGTGAGTCCGCTTCCATGAACTCGGAAAATCTTTGGATCATTTTGGAATCGTTTTCCGGAAGAAAGACTTTGAAACGGATTGCGTTAGTTGAATAAATTTTGCTCCTGCGCCCTACAGCGGACTTTAGTGGATTCGTACACTCGCTACATCTTAAAGTTGGCCAGTATTTGCATCGCTTCTTTATCAGCGATCGTCTTTATAGTTTTTGTTGGCATTTGGCATATCGATTTATTTATGATGGACTTTGGTGTCTATTGGCGCGTCGCAAATGGACCCATTTCATCAGCCTATGAGCACCGCGCGTCTCTAAATTTTCCCTATCCGCCGACGATGCTGCTGTGGATTTCACCATTAAGCCTTTTATCGAAGGGACCAGCCTACGCGCTATGGATTGTAGCTAGTGTGGCTGCGCTAGTGGCTGCCAGCCGCCGCCACTTGGACAGATCGGCGCTCACCCTAACACTGATCGCCCCACCCGTTGTGTATTGCCTACTTACAGGCCAAGTTTCCGTCGCGCTTGGGGCCTTAATTCTATGGTCCTGTTCCGTTAATAGTCGGATCGCCGCCGGTAGTGCTTTGGCGATAGCCGCATCTGTCAAGCCCCAACTCGTATTGATGGCCCCATTGTTACTTGCCGCTAGAAAAGATCATTCCGCGATAATCTGGGGCGGCATAGTGTTAATCAGCCTCGTGCTTCTGACTGTGGCAATGTTCGGCATCGAAACGTGGGCGGCATGGCTTGGCTCTCTCGATCATTTCCGGTCAATCGTCGTGAGGAACGGCGTACTAAACGTTACAATCACTCCTGCTTCAGTTGCTGTGCTTTGGCACCTTCCGCCGGTCCCGTTTCTAATTTTAGGTGCTACCCTTGGTGCATGGATTGCAATCTATTGCTGCGATGGTGACCCTCTGATCCGGAGCGCGGCAATCGTAACGGGGAGCTTACTCGCCTCCCCATACGCAGTAATCTATGACCTTGCGGCATTGGTGCCCTTTTTGGCCTGGGCTGTTGCACGAGGGAAAATAGTCGCGGTTATTGGCTATCTTGGTGGTCTCAACATCATACCTCTGTTGGTAACGGCCTTCGAACTTGCTCAGGTCGCGCCGGCAAAGATCGAAACTGACCCTCAGGAAGAGGCTAGTGCCTCGCGCGAATCGTCCGTCATTGATTGACTTGGAACTGCAAAAATCTTGCGCGCAATTATCCAACAAAATACTGCGGCGATGGCTGCTACAGGAGCGTCGACTGCATAATGATAGCCAAGGTAAATTGAACCGAAGAAAGTCAGCCCCCAAAATAATAGCGCTAGCGGGAACCAGCGCGTCCTAAATGCCATGAGAGCCAAAATTGTGGCAGTGGCAATGTGCATTGACGGCATGGCTGAAACTCCTCCCCCCTTCAGCGCAATCTTCATGTTCATGCCAATGGCTAGGTATCGTTGTGACTTCAGGACTAGGTCATCTTTTGCCAATATACGACCAAGCTCGACACGAAGCGGCAGGAATCGATCCGCGAGATTTGGATCCGTTAGATGAGCAAAGACTGGCCCGGCAGCTGAAATGGAATAGGCCATAGCAGTTCCGCCAATCAGCCAGCAAAGCATAAGCGCGGTGAAATAGGTTGCGGTGAACCTGCGGCTTGCGAATGCGCTGATCAATGTCCCGCTGAATACAAGCGCGAAGCCCCATATTACAGCATAGTAGAAGGTCATAGCGGAGGCGAGAAACTCGGGGAGAACGGAGTGCGCCCAGCGCCACGCATCTTCGCCGAAAATCATGCGATCGGCGTTTGCCCAGACCTCTTCCCAGCCATAACCGACTGTAAACGGAATGGAGCACTTGGCCCAGGTGTACGCCCCCAGGAAGAGTGGAAAGATAAACGCGGGCAACAGCGCCACCCGCGCTGGCTCTCGGACCCTTCGCAAGACCGCCTGAAGAGGGTGGTCGGCGCGGGTCGGAAGCAGGACGAGAACTTGCACGAACATCCACACCAACATCGATAAAAGTGTCGATGCTCCCCATGCACCGAGGTAGGGAGCAAACACGCGCCAGCCGCTTACCCCGGTCTGCAGGCTGATTGCGCTGGCAACGGCTAGCATGACCAGCGCCAGAAGCGCCGGAAATGCCAAGGCGCGCTTGGTCGAGATGTCGTCCAATCCGCCCCCCACGAACAATCGGCCTATTTGGATTGTGCCACGTAGTCGAGCGACGGGAAATCCCTACCCTGCAAGAGTGGCCCGCTTCATGCCGCCGCAAGCTTCTGCCGAGGCTGAACTGCCGCCGGGATAGCGATCGGAGCGGTCAGCTTCCAGACGAGCACCGCCATTGCCGAACCGACGATCCCGTCGAGCGCATAGTGATAGCCGAGATGAACCGATCCCACCCAGATGACCGACCACAGGATCAGTGCCGGTATGCGCCACCACCTGCTGTGCCAGGCGAGGAGGGTGAGAATCGTACAGTCGGCAAGGTGCATCGAGGGCATCGCCGACACGCCGCCGGCGCGAACCGCTTCCCGGAGGTAGAAGTGGTGGCGAAGATAGGCCTGGGACTGAATGATGGTGTCGTCGGGCGGCAGGAGCGCGGCCAGCGAGTGGCGCAGCGGTGCGAAGCGCTCGCCAAGCGCCGGATCGACCAGGTCGGCAAATACCGGCCCGGCCGAGGAGAAAGCGGCGGCGCCGACCACTCCGACCAGGAACCAGGTGGCCATCAGCGCGGTATATGCCCGGATGACCGCGCGGGGGCTGGCCGAAAAACTGTATAAAGGAAGCGCCCAGGCCAGCGTCAGGGCCCAGATCAGCGTGTAGAAAACGACGATGACCTGAGTCCCCCGGACGCCGATCAGCCGGTGGGTCACCAGCCATGGATCGCCATTGAACAGAAACGCGTCGGCCGCGGTCCAGAAGCCGTCCCAATGAAAGCCGGTGAACAGCGGGAAACTGATCTTTGACACCGTGAAGCCGGTCATGAAGATGGGAAAGATCGCCAGCGGCAGGATCAGCAGCAGCCAGCGTTCGCGAAGCATCATGGACGCGGCTTTGAACGGGCCGGCCTGGCGAAGGTCGGCGCCGCGGAGCCACGGAATCAGCATCCAGATGAGGAACGCCAGGCCGCTGGTCACCAAGCTGATCGTCACATAATCGATCAGGATCTGTGTCCCCGTGACCCGCCCGGCAATCGCCATGGCCAGGGCCACCGCGAAGGTCATGGCGCATAGCGCGCAAGGCAGCACCAATTCGCGCGCGTGCTTCATTGGCCGCCGACTTCCTCCAACATCGGAATGGCCTAATGGCAACGTGGTTAAGGGATCGATAAAGCGGACGGTGCGGCCGCACGCCAGACTTGGCGGTCGAGGCGAATATTGGCGCCATAGTCCTCGAGAATTCTTGTTGCCTTGGTTTTGCCGCTCATTTGCGGCTAGCGTTGCCAGCACGACGCACCATGGACATTTACCTCCCTATAGCCGGCATGTCGGTCAATGCGCTGCTGATGGTCGCGCTGGGTGGTCTGGTCGGTCTCTTGTCCGGCATGTTCGGGGTTGGTGGCGGCTTTCTCACCACTCCGTTGCTGATCTTCTACGGCATTCCGCCAACCGTCGCAGTTGCGTCCGCGACGACCCAGATCACCGGCGCCAGCGTGTCCGGGGCGCATGCCCATTGGCAGCGCGGAGGGGTCGATTTCAAAATGAGTGCCGTGCTGATTGCCGGGGGCGCGGTCGGCAGCCTGGTCGGTGCCGGCCTGTTTCGGCTGCTCCAGTCATCCGGCCAAATCGACCTGGTCATCGGCTTCCTTTATGTCCTCCTGCTCGGGGGAATCGGTGGCTTGATGCTGAAAGATGCGCTGGTCGCATTGGGCTGGGTCAAGCTAGAGGAGCGAACGGAGCGCCCACGCCATAACCGGTGGGTAGCTAGCCTGCCGCTCCGCTGGCGCTTTTATGCTTCGGGCCTCTACATTTCGCCGCTCGCGCCGCTCGCTCTTGGATTCTTAGCCGGTGTGATGACCGTGCTGTTGGGGATCGGCGGAGGATTCATTCTCGTCCCAGCGATGATCTATCTTTTTGGAATGGCCGCACGCGTCGTCGTCGGGACCAGCCTGGTGATGATCCTGGCCGTGAGCGCCGTAACCACGATGGTCCACGCAACTACGACCCAGGCCGTCGACATCGTCCTGGCTGGGCTTTTGCTGATCGGCGGCGTGATCGGCGCCCAATATGGCGCTGCGCTCGCCACCCGGCTCAAGCCAGACCTGCTTCGCCTGGCGCTGGCTGCGATTATCCTGATGGTCGCGCTGCGGATGCTGCTTGGGCTAACCTGGCGGCCCGACGAGATCTTCACGATCGAATATCTGTGAGGCGGGCGTTTATCCTGCTCGGCCTGGCGCCGATCCTGATGGCCCAGGCCGAGCCCAAGCTGGTGCCAGATATCAGCGCCCGGTCGATTCAAATCCGCTACAGCTTCACCGGCGCGCAGTTGCTGCTGTTCGGCGCAATTCTTTATCCCGGCGGACGCGTGCCGAGGCACCCTGCCGACGTTATCGTCGTGCTGAAGGGTCCAGTCGAGCCGATCCTGATGCGCGAAAAGGCGAAAATTGCAGGTATTTGGATGAACGCCGATTCCAACCGCTTCCGTTCGGCGCCGAGCTTTTATGCGGTCGCGTCGTCGGCACCGGTGCGCAAGCTGGTCGATGAAAGGACCGCCGCAATCTACGAACTGGGCTTGCAGGACTTGCAGCTTTCGCCCGGCGGGGGCGCACTACCCGACAAGGAGCGGAGATTCGAGGCTGGCTTGCTCGATGTCCGAAAGCGCAACGGACTGTACGCGGAAAATCCGCATGGCGTGGAGATCAGCGAGGGGGTGCTTTACCGAGCCCGCATTTCCATCCCCAGCCAGGTCCCGGTCGGCACCTATACCGCCGAAACATTCCTGGTGGACAAGGGCAAGGTGATCGCCGCCGCCACCAAGGAGATCGAGATCGGAAAATCGGGTTTCGAACGCTACGTCGCGCTGGCGGCGCGGCGACACGGCTTTTTGTACGGGCTTGCCGCGGTGATGTTGTCGCTTGGCCTCGGCTGGGCCGCAGCTCTCGCCTTCCGACGCAGATTCTAGCCCTAAATCCAATCTTAACCCGGTTAGGCTAATCCAGCCGCAACCGTAACGATTGAGCGAGGGCGTCTGCGCGTATGAACGATCAACCGAGCCTGAGGCATTTTCTCGACGAGATGAGCAACTATACCGAGAGCGAGGGCGGCGCTGGCGCCAGCTCCGCCTCGCGGGATGCCTGCCCGCCGATCGGCCAGGTGCTTGAGATCGCCGGGTCCGGTTCGCGCGTCGTGATGGACGCCGCGCGGCTGCTGGAATTGCAGGCCCATGGCGACCCTTCGATCGCCATGTCGGGCCAGGTTGGTAGCCAGGTGAAGATGAAGGTCGCCAACAGCTGGCTTGTCGCCAACGTCCGCACCCTTCGCGCCGGCGACGAGCCCGGCACGGTAGTTGCCAATGTCGACTTCCTTGGCGAAGGCACGCAGCGTTCCGGGGGCGGTCTTAGTGGCTTTCGTCGCGGTGTGACCCGCTACCCGATTCCGGGCCAGGCAATCCTGCCCGTCACCACCGAAGACATGCGCGCCATTTTTGCCGCCGACGACAGCCCTCACGTGGAGATCGGCACCGTCTATCCGACCGATGACATCCGCGGCACTCTCTATGTCGACCCGATGCTGTCGAAGCACTTCGCGATCCTGGGATCAACCGGTACCGGTAAGTCGACTTCGGTCGCGCTGATCCTCCATCGTATCTCGGAGCTCAGCCCCGAGGGTCATATCGTGATGATCGACCCGCACGGCGAATATTCCGCGGCGTTCAAGAGCTGCGGCGAGCTGTTCAACGTCGACAATCTTCAACTGCCCTACTGGCTGCTGAACTTTGAAGAGCATTGCGAGGTGATGCTGACGACCGATGGTGCGGAACGGCAGCGCGATGCCGATATCCTTGCCAAGTGCCTGCTCAGCGCACGGACAAAGTCCAAGTCATCGGAGCAGTTTGGCAAGGTCACCGTCGATTCGCCGATCCCCTATCTATTGACCGATCTCAACCAGATCTTGGTGGCGGAGATGGGCAAGCTCGATCGTGCTGGCGACACCACGCCTTACCAGCGCCTGAAGAACAAGCTGGACGAGCTGCGCGCCGATCCGCGCTACAACTTCATGTTTTCGGGCATGCTGGTGTCGGACACGATGGGCAGCTTCATCGCCAAGCTGTTCCGCCTCCCAAGTCATGGCCGGCCGATCTCGATCGTCGACGTTTCAGGCGTCCCGTCTGAGGTCACGTCGGTCGTGGTCTCGGTGCTTGCCCGCATGGTGTTCGACTATGCCATCTGGTCGCGGACCGAGGCACAGCGGCCGCTGCTGCTGGTTTGCGAAGAGGCCCACCGTTACGTCCCCAAAGACGAGCATGCGGGCGGCCAGGCGGTTCGCAAGATCCTCGAGCGTATCGCCAAGGAAGGCCGCAAGTACGGCGTTTCGCTGGGCCTCATTACGCAGCGTCCGTCCGATCTGGCCGAAGGCGTGCTGTCGCAGTGCGGCACGATCATCTCGATGCGCTTGAACAACGACCGCGACCAGGCCTGCGTCCGTGCCGCGATGCCGGAAGGCGCGCGCGGCTTCCTCGATGCCATCCCGGCGCTCCGCAACCGCGAATGCATCGTATGCGGCGAAGGCGTTGCCATCCCGATCCGGGTGCGGTTCGACGACCTCGAACCGGAACGACGCCCGGCTTCGTCCGACCCCAGTTTCGCCGCCGCTTGGCGCGAAACAGGCGACGAGGAAGGCATCATCCAGCGCACCGTCCGCCGCTGGCGCGGGCATGGGAAATAGGGGGCGCAATCAATCCTGGAAATGATCAGGCACAACTAGGAACGACCCAAGCGACGTAAGCGTTTTGTCGTTGCTGATTGTCCCCATTCAGCGTGTGATGGCCCCGTCGGATTGCTCTTGCCGGCGGGGCCTTTGCCGTCTTTGCAAACATAGGCTTTTTTAACCACCTTCTGTTACGCGGCAAGACGGAGGGCCCTCGGTTGCCCACACAGCTGGGGGCTTTCCATCATTTTTGCGTGAAGGCCTGTCGTATAGAGCCCAAGCAGCGGGCCTAGGTCATTCGGGCATAGGGACGGGAAGCGAACGCTAGCCTTTGTTAGCCTTACGAAGGGCAAATCCCTCTGCAAGGTCACATTGGGCGAGAAAGTCTCGCATCATGTATATTACAGCATCGCTGGGTCCCAGTTTTACTGCTTCGGAGGCAGGCGGCCAACTGGCCCACACGGCTTCATCAAGCAAACTGAAGACGATAACGTCCATTGCGGGGTCGTTGTCCATCGGCACGATCTGCTCCCTCATCAAGCGGGAGCGCGACTAACAATGTCTCTCAGCCGCTAGCGCGCTTCTGAACACTGCTAGCGATGTGGCAAATCTACACCTCCGGCGGCCCCAAAGATATTGGGGTTTGTGACTACTCCCAAGGCCGCAGGCGGTGTTCCTATCCTGCAACGCCCTTCCCAATAGACCGAGCCATAGCCCTTAAATGCCCGTCCAAGCGCGGTTCAGGAACTATCGATCGGGCGGTGTCCATTCAGCGGGCTCCACGTCCCTGCGGATGAGGCGTTGAGCGAGGCCGATTGCCGTTCCCACAGCTATCGCCACGGTCAAGTCGCTGACCACGGTCAGGATCATGGTTAGCAGCAGGAGGAATCGGTCGGCGGGACGAGCTCGAAGATGCTCTCGCCAGCGATGGGGTTCACTCATCGACCAGGCCGTTACCATGAGCAGAGCGGCAAGAGCGGGCATCGCCAGATACCCGGCGAGCGGAGCAGCAGCGACGACGAAGACCAGAATTGCAAGCGCATGAACTATGCCCGCGACTGGCGTGCGCCCGCCGGCCCGCACATTGGCTGTAGTACGGGCGATAGCACCGGTCGCAGGAAGGCCGCCAAACAAGGGCGAAGCGATGTTGGCTGCACCTTGCGCCAGCAACTCGGCATTGGAGCGGTGGGCACCGCCTATCATTCGGTCGGCAACAATCGCTGACAGCAAGGATTCGACCCCTGCCAGGAACGCGATCACCAGGGCCGATGGAAGTAGCTCGCTCATCCGCGCGAGGGTGATTGCAGGAAGCGACGGAAACGGCAGTCCATTGGGAAGGTCGCCGAAGCGAGAGTGGATCGTTTCCACCGGGAGCGTGAACAGGGCGACTGCGGCGGATGCCAGGGCGATAACAATTATTGAGCCCGCCCGCCTTCGCAAAAGCGCGATCGCGACGATCGAGGCAATGCCGATTACGGCAGCCACCAGACTTGCCGAATGTCGAGCAGCCCACAGGGCGGGGACGGTGTCGACGAAGTCGGCGGGCAATCTGGCGATTGAAAGTCCGAACAGATCCTTGAGCTGGCTAATTGCAATGATCAGCGCAATTCCAATCGTGAACCCTTCAATTACCGCTTCTGGAATCAGTGCGATTAAGCTGCCGGCGCGGGCCATGGCAGCAATGAGCAGGATCACACCGGCCATCAAAGTTGCTAGCAACAGGCCGTCAAACCCAAATTGATCGATCACACCATAGACGACGACGATGAAGGCGCCGGTGGGACCGCCTATCTGGACGCGGCTTCCGCCCAGGGCTGAGATCAGCAGGCCTCCAACAATCGCCGTGACCAGTCCTGCCGCCGGTTCGGCCCCCGACGCGATGGCGATGGCGATACTCAACGGGAGCGCGACCATCGCCACGGTAATTCCAGCCAGAGCGTCGGCGAAAAAGAGCTTGGCGGAATAGTCCGTGATTGTGGTGAGCAGTTTTGGCTTCATCGGCCAAGGCTATCGGGTACGTTAGGCGGCTGCAAATGGCCGTCGCTGAGTTTTGGGTGGACGGTTGCACATACGGTCCATTGCGTATGGCTAGCTGCCCCTGACTAGGCAAAGCGCATAGTTCACCGACTGGGAACGACGAATGGCAAAAGCCACGGACAAAGTGAGGGTTTGGGACCTCCCGCTCCGCCTCTTCCATTGGACCCTCGTGATCGCCATTGCGATCGCGTTTTTATCTTCCGAAGAGGAAAGCGTTCTCAATCAATGGCACGTCCTGGCTGGCTGGGTTGTCGCCGTGTTGATCGCCTTTCGCTGCGTGTGGGGCTTCGTTGGTGGAGAACACAGCCGCTTTTCGGATTTCATCCGCCCTGTTCGCATTGCCGATCACATTTCTGGGCTACTCCGCGGCAAAAGCGAGGCGTCGCTCGGCCATAACCCGCTAGGCGCCGTCGCAGTCCTCATCCTACTTGCACTTGCTGCAGCCACCGTGTGGACGGGAGCGTTCGGCGGCGAAGGAGCAGAGGAGTTCCACGAAATCATCGCATGGACGCTCCTCGCCATGGTCGGTATCCATGTCGCTGCGGTTATCATCATGTCTGCGATGGAGCGGGAGAGCCTGATCCGCGCAATGATTAGCGGGTACAAGCCCGCACCTCGCCACCCCGGAGCGGCTAACGCGAGGCCCCCAAATTTATTTGGTTGGGCCATTGCCATTCTCACCGTGGCCGGCTCGATCCTTCTTATCCTTCGATACGATCCGCAGGCCTTCACTCCGCGAAGCGCAGAAGCCTTCGAGCATCGCGCCGAAGGAACCAGTCGCCCTTCTGTCAGCGATGAAGGGAGCGAACACGAAAACTGAGGCAGGTTTAGGCGGAATGATGCCACGATAGTGCATTCTCGAGGGCTCGCTATTAATTGCTTGCAATGTAGGGCAGATTGTTCGCCGAATCGGAGGCGGGCAGGTTGATGCATTTCCGATCCTGGAGCGACCGGAGAATCGGATGTTCCTTCACCGCATCGTCGACCACCTGAAGACACAAAACTGGACGGCAGTCGGGCTCGATCTGGCGATCGTAATTGTTGGTGTGTTCGTTGGTACGCAGGTGTCCAATTGGAACCAGGGGCGGCTCCAGAAGCGCGAGACGGCGCAGCTGCTCGTCGAACTCAAGCCGGCTCTCAACACATTCACCGACTTTTTCGCCGCGGCCAAAATCTATTACGCAACGACACACGATTATTCTGACCGTGCATTCGCAGGCTGGCGGCGCGATCCGAACGTAAGCAACGAGCAATTCGTAATCGCTGCCTATCAAGCAAGCCAGATTTATACCTGGGGGCTTAATGGGGAAAATTGGGCCTCGATATTCGGAAGCGACCAACTGCGTGACATCAACGATGCGGATGTACGCCTGGGCCTCACGACACTTATGACGATCAGCTACGACCAAATCGACTCAGTCGTCACTAATACGGCATATCGTGAAGATGTTCGGCAGGTGATCCCGGAGGACATCCAGGATGCCATCCGCGCAAATTGCGACGACCAGGTTGTCCCGGAGCGACCGCTTACGGTTCGCCTGCCCCGAACTTGTGACCTACCACTAGCTGACGCGAAATTCGCAGAGGCCGCTGCTATGCTGCGTAGCCACCCTGAGCTGATCGGCAAGCTGCGATGGCATCGCGCCGCCGTTGCTGCGTTCATGAGGGATTATAGTACAGTCGACCAACTGACTCGGGATCTTCAAAGCGACATCGACAAAGCGACCTAGGTGGAGGGACCGAATGAATTCCCCGTCGAATTCAATGTCCGCTTTGGGTGGAAAGCGGTCATTGGGAAATCAGGTGAGGAAGCAGGGCCAGGAGCAAATAGTAGATCAAGAGGATGACAAGAAGCGCCAGGTTCGAGCGCTTTTTAGTCACCCAGATTGCCAATGCGAGCGGAGGAAAGAACAGGCCTACCGAGAACCAGTCGCCCGGGCTTGCGAATGGGGGGAGGCCGAGCGCCCACTGGCCTGCGATGGCAAGCAGGTTGCACAGCAGTACGCCGCTAAGGATCAGGCGTTTGTGCGCGAAATAATAGCGGTCGAAATCTGGCCATTTTCCAGGATCGCGTGGAAAAACGAGGCGCGCTACCAGATAATAGATGGCGGTCAACACGAACCCCCAAAACAGGCTAAGGTAACTTGCTGGGATGGTGCCGCGGACCGTCCACGCAACGCCCCAAAATGAGATTAAGTCGAGCGCGACGAACAATCCCAGCAATGGCGTCAGCCACCCGACCTGAACGCTGCCTCGCGTCTCCACTGCGCGCCCAAACCCGGCCAGCACCTCGGCCAGCGCCAGCCCGAGCAGCAGCCCGAACAGCGAAAAGACAAATTCAAAATTGCCCATACGGTTCGCCCCCCGCACGGAACCATCTCATTCTAAATCAATGACCGCAATGGGTCGACTCCGGTCATGACCGGAATGGGTGGAAAGCGGACATTAAATGGGCGAGAAAGTCGCCATGAAAGCGAATGACTACGCCGTTGCAGAGGCTTGGACCAAGGCTGGGCGAAGCCTTCTCGCTACCGCGCTTGCGTTAAGCGCTGTCCTATCTGGATTTGCTGCCTTCATTGTGCGGACATTTTTCGGTGGCGACGACGCCAACGTGATAGATGGCCTGCTACTGCTATTCGCCGGCGCAGCCGTTGCGACGGCTATTGGATTTAGGCGCGTTCAAACTCCGAGTTGGAAGCACTGGTCGGCTGTTGCCCTTCTGGCCGCTCCAGGAGGCTTATTCCTCCAGACCCAGGCGGTGCGCTAGCGACCGCTTTGGGTGGGAAGCTGCCATATCAGATACCCTGACGCGGCTCCCACCAAGTGGTCGCACGCGGCAACTCGCATTATAATCGAAGCCATCCTCCGGATCGAGCGTTTCACCCCCGCCAATCCAAGGAGAGTCTTTATGCCAGCGAAATCCGCAGCACAGCAGAAAGCCGCCGGTGCGGCCCTCTCGGCCAAACGCGGCGAGACGCCGAAGAGCAAGCTCAAGGGCGCATCGAAGTCGATGGCCTCATCGATGAGTGAGAAGGAGCTTAAGAAGATGGCGTCGACCAGCCGCAAAGGCAAAGTCGAGCACAAATCGCCATAAGAGAGCCATCGGCCCGCCGTTTCCCTCCGAATTGACGGCCTATTGCGGGTCTAAATGTGTGCAATAGATCGAGAGCGACCATTAGCTTAATGACCGGAATGGGTCGAAAGCGGTCATAACCGCTAATGACCGGAATGGGTGGAAAGCGGACATTAGCTTGACACCCAAGGCGTTCGGGCATTTCCTCCTAACGCTCGGTCAAAAGGGAGGGGAGACCCATGGCTGAAGTTGGCAAGGAATCGCACGACCGTCGCACTGGCGAGGGCCGCAGGAGTGATGACAGGCGCAAGCACGGCGATGCAAGTCAGATGCCGCCAGAGGGCGACCGCCGGAAGGGAGATAGGCGTCAGGGAGATCGGCGGGATTAGGCTCGCACTGATCGGTAAAGCTGGAATGCACACGTTAGCATTGGGCCGCGTGTCTTAGTCCGATTGCGCTTCAAGAACCCGTTCGGGCACAAAAGCCTTAATCATATCGCGCAACTGCCCTGGCCTCACCAGATCCGCCGCATGCTTGATGCTTACCCACTGCCGCTCACGCATATCCATTTCGGGCCACTGCAGCTCAACCGATACTACCTCGAGAGCGAACGTGATGACCTCAACGATCTTGGGCCTTTCGCCAAAGAGTTTTGGGGTCTTGTCATGAAGATAGCTACCCAACGCATTTGACCAGACCCTGCCGGTGACGCCCGCCTCTTCATAAGCTTCAATCGCGGCGGCCTCGTGGAGTTCTCGACCAGCAATCGGTTTGCCCTTTGGGATGGACCAATGGATATGTCCGTGACGACGTATCAGGAGAATTTCAGCTTCACTGCCCATAGCCGCTCGAAACGGGAGAACACCGGTTCGCATAGCTAAGCTCGGCCACTGTCGTTTGAAGCTGTAACTCATCCCTGCCCCCGGCAGTCAATTCTCACGGCGTAATTGGCTTTGACCTGCGGGGGAGTCGAGTCCTGAAATGACGAGAATGGCCATCTTAAAAAGCATGGATGTCAGGTAGTGTTGACATCGGTTCTCGCGTTTTGTATGTAAGGTAATGCTGACAATGTGTCAGTCATATTTGACAGGAGAACATCATGCTGTTCTATCGGTCTAAGGCCGGTGCTTCGAATTTGCCTGTTGGCGCTGCTCGCGCGCTTTCGCTGTTTGCCCTAGCGGCATACCCAGCAGGCGCGCTGATGCTCGACCTGTCGAAGAAGTCGCTCCCGGCAAGCTTAGGCGGCTACGCGCTCATATTGGCCGCGCTGATTTGTGCGGCGGCTCTCGTGAAATCTTCCTTGCAACGAATTGTCGCCGAGCAGCCGAGCAAACTGGACGAGTATGAGCTTCAGCTTCGTAGCCGAGCGATGAACCTGGCCTATGGCGGCTTCACAGCGCTCGCTCTCGTGGCCGTGATCTACGCCGCCATTGCAAGCGACCATGGGGGCTGGGTTCCCGTCAACTATGACCAATTCAACGGCCTTTTCTGGGGCGTTTTCTTGTACGCGGTTGTGATCCCCGTCGCAGTGCTCAGCTGGATGGTCGATGAGTCTTTCGAGACCGAGCGATGATCGGGCGAGCAGGAGCCACGCAATGAACAATCGTTTGCGGGTATTGAGAGCAGAGCGGGCGTGGAGCCAAGCTGATCTGGGTGCGCAACTAGGGGTATCGAGGCAAGCGGTGAACGCCATTGAAACTGGCAAGCACGATCCGTCCCTGCCGCTTGCATTCAAAATCGCACGGTTATTCGGCCTTTCAATCGAAACCATCTTTGACGAGCCGGTCGCGTAATGACACCTGCCGTAATGTCCGTTTTGGGTCGAAAGCTGCCATAACGCCGCTAACGGCAGGAATGAGTGGAAAGCGGACGGCCATTCGGTCACTTCACCAACAGAAAGAACGCAATGATGGCAACGCTTGAGATAATCGACGTTGTCCATCCCATCGCTCTTGAGTGGCTCCATCCAGACGCCGCAATAGCGGCCAGCAGCGCAACCATGCCGATCGAAAAGCTGATGGCCAGTAGCGGCCGAATTGCCGCCGTCGAACGCGCGGCCGTAACAGGCGGCGCATCGGGGTGCGCAATTGCGATCAACGCGCTCGAGGCCATGACTGCGATGACGAACGACACAGCGGCGACCGCCGACGCATGAGCGGCGACGAGCGAGCCTCGCGACTTTCGTCCGACGGTAAGAAACAGTGCCAGCATCGTTGCCGCAAATCCTCCGAAGAAGGCGCTCACCGACCCAAGTTGCGTCGCAATCGCCATCAGATAGTCGGGCTTTAGCGGCACCATGTCTTATCGAATGACCGCAAAACCCACAGTTTAGCAAGCGTCATCCCCGAAAGGCTTTGCCGAATGTCCGCTTTGGGTAGAAAGCAGACATAGGCCAGCCGACGCTCCGGGGTCCTCTTGTGGTTCCTGTCTCATGGTGCGAAATGTCCGGTGAAAAGGGGGCCAATGCCTTACCGCAAAGCTTGGCTTTACGTGCTGGCGCTGCTCGCGCTGACCTTCGTTGCCTTCTGGCCCGGATATTTCGCGAAGCTACCGGCCAAATTAATGGCCCATCACGCCCATGCGGCAAGCGCCGTCCTATGGATGATCCTCGCCATCTTGCAGAGCTGGACGATCCACCACGATCAATTCGCCTTGCACCGCAAAGTTGGCCTCGCAACCTTCATTCTCTTCCCATTCTTCCTGGTCGCGGGAATGTGGGTCATCCATGTCGAGGCGACGACCCTGGCCGGAGATTTCAATAGTCTTGAAGGCAGGCAGATTGCGCAGTTCGGCTGGTTCGATCCGCTGGCCAATATCGGCTTTGCCCTATTGTTCTGGGCGGGGCTTAAATATCGCCACAAGGTCCAGCTCCATGCCCGCTATATGCTGGCGACATTGCTGTTCGTGATCTCTCCGATCGGCTTCCGGTTGCTCGCTATCGGGATCCCGTTCCTGAGATCCGATGAGAATTTTTCCTACGCCATGGCTGGCGGAAACCTCATCGCTTTTGCCATAGCGCTTTACCTATACCGTCAGGCGCCCAAGCATGGCCGGCCGTTCCTGATCGCCGCCGGTTTCATCGCGGCGCAGGAAATCACCTTCGAGACGCTGGGGCGCCTACCGGCTTGGGCGCCGATGTTCGCCAGCGTCTCCTATATTAATCTGCCATTCCTGCTCCTCCTGACCGGCATCGCCAGCGTTGGCATCGCCTGGCACGGCTGGGTCACCGGCGCGCGTCCAGGAAGTCCCAAGGTGGCGTTGGCGGCCTAAGACCGGCTAACTGAGGCCGACGCATATCAACTCCTCGACCGTGGCTCTCACGGTTGGCTAATGACCGCAATGGGTGGCAAGCGGTCATTAGAACACGTTAATTCGGCACTGCCTGCATTGCGTCTTTAAACGACCGCATCGGCAGGCCGTGCGCCTTGCAGAATTTGTAGCTCCCGTAGCGCTTGGTAAGCCTTTCGGCATTTTCTGGCGCCGGAAGCATTCCGGCCTTTTTGATATTATCGATCACATTGCCCTGAATCATATCCAGATATTCGAGGCGGCCTCGTATTCGCTCGATATCCTTAATGATCGCGTATCGAACTCCCGGATCCAGCGGTAAGCGGTGGGCCAGAGCGACAAATGCCGGCTCAACCGCGTTATTTTCAGCGTTCATTTCCGCCATTTCCGGGAGTAGCGCGTAATGGCCCGCCAGTTGACGCCTTAACGTCGGATCGAAGCTCCGGATCGTGCCGTCGCTCACGGCCGCCTCCCATGCGTCGGCTGGATAAATCTTTCCCGGCAATCGCAGGACGTAATGCAAATCATAGTCTTCCGAAAAGACAGGCGCCGGGTCCAATGTTGAACCACTTGCCAAAACGCGGTCCCGCAAGCGGCTAATCTGTGCCTGTAGACATGGGTAAATAACGCGATATTCGACCGCATAGTCATAGTGTTCGGCGAGCTCGGCACGGAGCGCGGACCTAGTCGCCTCGACATTGCGGTCCCAACTGCGATCTTCGGCCCATTGCTGCGCGGCAAGTGCGAGAAGCACGCCTGCCGTGACGATGACCAATTCAATGGCGATCGCGACCCAGTCCTGGGCCCGCAGCTTCGCTACGGCGCGCTTGAAGATCATTGCTTGCCCTCCCGGCTGAGCCTTACCGCAGCGGGCGGGCATTTCCTAATGACCGGAATGGGTCGAAAGCGGACATAGCGCCACGGATGGCGGCCGCTTCTCAGGGTTTCACTCGATTTCCTTCTTCCTCCGCATGGCCATTAGCTGTCTTGGAAAATCATCACGGTCGGTCAGGAGTGAATGGTCATGTGCCGTTGGCTCGCATATTCTGGAACACCGCTCCCGCTGGAGGCGCTTCTCTACAAGCCAAAGCATTCGCTGATCGACCAAAGCCTCCACGCCAAGCTCGGGCCGAACACGACCAATGGCGACGGATTTGGCGTCGGTTGGTACGGCGACGATGATGATCCGGCGCTGTACAAGGGCGTCGATCCCGCGTGGAACGATCAGAACCTGCGCGAGATTTCACGGCAAGTCCAATCGCACCTCATCTTTGCGCATATCCGGGCGTCGACGGGCTCACCCGTTCAATACACCAATTGCCATCCGTTTCGGCACGGCAAGTGGTTGTGGATGCACAACGGGCAGATTGCCAACTTCGGTCTGGTCAAGCGCGACCTCACACTGGCGATTGCCCCCGACCTCTATCCCTTCGTCAAAGGCTCGAGCGATACCGAAACCTTCTTCTTTCTCGCGCTGACCTTCGGGTTGGAGGACGACCCGCCGCTCGGCGTGGAGCGCGCTGTCGGTTTCATCGAACAGGTCTGCCGGCGCGCCGGCATTGATCATCCGGTCCGGATGAGCGTTGCCGTCAGCAATGGCCTGGACGTCTGGGCCTTTCGCTACTCAAGCGAGGGCCAGCCTCCGACATTATATTTCTCGACAAAGGTTTCGACCCTGCGCGAACAACATCCGGAAATTCCCGCTTTCCAAGCGCTTTCGGATGAATCGAGGATGGTTGTGTCGGAACCGCTTGGGGACCTTGAGGGCGCCTGGAACGAGCTTCCCGCATCCAGCTATGGTGTGGTCAAGCTGGGCCCAGACAATCTCAAGCAATTTACACCGCGAAACGACTAGCCACCGTCGGCCCAAGCCTTAAGCGTTCGTCGCGCCTGTAACGTCCGCGCTGGGCCGAAAGCAGGCATTCGCCTAAGGCAGCTTTGGGTGGAAAGCGGCCATTGGGTCGACCATGCAAGTTCGCGCGACCGGCCGCTTTGTATTTGGCTTAGGTTCATTTTGCGGTGCGTTTATTAGCGGCGCCAAAACCCGTGTGGTGTTGAGGGAGATATTCATGGCGAGTTTGAAAGCACTTATGGCGACGGGCATGCTGGCCGCGTCCGCGCTGCCAGCGATGGCAATTGCTCAGCAGGCGCCGACCGCCAGCATCGCCGAAATGGCGAGCACGCCGCTGGTGCGCGTCAACATCCAGGAATCTTTGAAGACGCCACCGGACGAAGCCAGCATGACGGTCGGAACGCAAGCCAAGGCGGCGACAGCCACCGAAGCGGTCGCGCTCAACAAGGCGAAGACGGAGAAGCTGCTCGCCACGATCCGCGCTGCCGGGATCCGCGAACGCGATATTCAGACGCAGGGCATTCAGCTCAATCCCGACTATCGTTGGGACAATGAACCAGGCGGGCGCGGAAAGCAGACGCTGATAGGCTATATCGCCGGCAATTCGGTGCTGATCAAAACGCGCAATATCGAAAAGCTGACGTCGCTGCTCGATGCGCTGACGACCGCCGGCGCGGACACCGTCTACGGGCCGAGTTTCGCCATTTCCGACCCAGCGCCTTTACGGAAGGAGGCGCGCATCCGTGCGATGGCACGCGGCCAAGCCGAAGCCACGGAATATGCCCGCAATAACGGTTACGCCTCGGTCCGGCTGCTTTCGGTAGAAGAGGGCGTATCTTATCGCGGCACCGACGTGATCGTGACGGGCGCTCAGGTTGGCAACGCCATGGCCCCGCCGCCACCGCCACCCCCCGCACCCGAGCGCGGCGGAGGCATCGTCGCTCCTGGCCAACTGGAAACGGCAGTCTCGCTCAGCCTGCTATATCGCATGGAACGCTAAAGATTGCTGCGGCCCGCTAGCTTGCTAATGTCCGCAATGGGTGGAAACCGGTCATAGCGACTGGTTAGGCTGGCGAGGCCAGCGGGCGGTTCCACCAGTCGAAACCCCAGATCAGCCAGGCCAGCGTGACGATCATCACCGCGCCGCTGATCCAGCGTGGCTTGACGCGGGTCATGACGAAATAGCCCACGATGCAAATGAAATCGAAGTAATGGTCTTGCAGGATTTCCGAGGCGGAACGGCCGGCTTCAATCTTTCGCAGCACGATCAACGGTATGTAGACCAGAAGGTAGGTGCCATAGAGCGCCCAGAAATAGGCTCGGTTCTCGTCAAAATACCGGCCCAGGTCGATGCCGCCTTCGGGCACTTGGTCAGGCAGAGTGATCGCCGCTGTCAGGAACAGCACGATCAGCGCAAGGAAGTAGGGTGCGATGTCGCCCAGGGTTGATCCGGTGAACCCTCGCCACTGCCACCAGAAATTGAAAAGCTCCGTCAGGATCAGAAGGGCAGCGAGCGGCGCCACCCAGTCCCATTGAACACGACGGCGATCACGAAGGAGCCTGTGCAGGCTGAGTGCTTGGTCAGCTATGGCTAGGCCGACGACCACGGCCACCAGCACAGTGATATAGTCGAACGTCCCCATGCAATCGCTCCCCGGGCGGCTGTGTCACACGGCGCGCTAATGACCGCAATGGGTCGAAAGCGGTCATAAGCGGCTTATGACCGGAATGGGTGGAAAGCGGACGTTAACGACACAACGGATCGGCAATGCTAAGATTCCTCACAATGGGGGTCTTATGCGATATCCGTCATTGATCCTTTGCAGCTTCATTCTCACTGTGCCGGCTGAGGCCCAAACGCCGCCGCGGCCCGGTATGAGCGAAAGAGGTCTTGCGCCAGATCCGGCGGGGCAACGGCCGATTGCGACGCGCGATAGCGTATGGATCGAAGAGCTGACCTGGATGGAGGTCCGCGACGCGCTGGCCAGTGGAAAGAAGACCGTCATTGTCCCGACGGGCGGTGTCGAGCAAAACGGACCCTATGTCGCCGCTGGGAAGCATAACCTGATTCTTCGAGCGACGGCGGAAGCAATTGCCCGCAAGCTAGGCGACGCGCTCGTTGCACCGATCATTCCGTTCGTCCCGGAGGGTCAGATCGATCCTCCGACAAGTCACATGCGCTATCCTTCGACTATCAGTCTGGAGGAGTCGACGTACCAAGCTCTGCTAAAGGACATAGCGCGCTCGTTGCACGCGCATGGCTTCCGCAATGTGATTTTCATTGGCGACAGCAAAAACAATCAGGACGGCATGAACATCGTCGCCAAGCAACTCGACGACTTGTGGCGTACGTCTGGAGATCGAGCACTCTTCGTGCCCGAATATTACGATTGGGATGACCGTTCGCGTTGGTTGCGGGCTCGTGGCTTTCAGGAAGTGGACGAGGGCATTCACGACGAGTTGAGCGTGGAATCAATCATTATGGCAGTCGATCCTACAGCGATCCGCCTCGCGGAAAGGCAAGCTGCCGGCCGGGACTCCATAAATCGCGTGAAGCTGGCACCTCCGGACTCCATTGCCAAGACTGGCAGGGAGTTGGTTCAACACATCGCGGACGTCACGGTGGCAGCAATCCAGAGGCAGCTACAGTCCCAACGTTGAGTGGCCGCAATGGGTGGAAAGCAGACATAGCGTTTTCCCGGTCAGGCCAAGAATGAGCGCACGAAGTCCGATGCAGGGTCTTGCATGATTCTCTTGGGCTTCTCGAACTGCTCTACCTGACCATGATTGAGGATCGCGACCCGGTCGGCCAGCGTGAACGCCTCCTCATGGTCGTGAGTGACGAAGATGGAAGTGAGCCCTAACTCGTCATGGATCGTACGCAGAGCACCCCGAAGCTCGCGCCGGACCTTGGCATCCAGCGCTCCAAACGGTTCGTCGAGAAGCAGGATTCGCGGTCGGCGCGCGAGCGCCCGGGCCAGTGCAACGCGCTGCCGCTGACCACCTGAAAGCTCACTCGGATAGCGGCCGCCAATTCCGGGTAGCTGAACCAGGTCGAGCAGTTCGTTAGTGCGAAGCAAGATATCCTTTTTGGACGGGCGCGAGGCGCGGGGCATGACGGTAAGCCCGAAGCCGATATTCTCCGCCACCGTCATGTGACCGAACAGCGCATAATGCTGGAATACGAAACCGATTCCCCGTGAGGCGGCCGCTGCCTCGGTCACATTTTTCCTGCCGAACCAGACCTCGCCCGACTCCGGAACTTCCAGTCCGGCGATGATCCTGAGCAAGGTCGTCTTGCCGGACCCCGAAGGTCCAAGCAGCGCTGCGAACTCGCCGTCGCGGATCTCCAACGACACCTGGTTAAGTGCTGCAAATGCAGAGAAGTTCTTCGACACATTTTCGATACGGATCGACATGTCAGCTTCTCGCCGCAATTGCGGCTCGATATCGCCATTCAAGAGCGCTCTTGAGGGCGAGAGTGACGACTGCGAGGAGGGCGAGGAGGGAAGCGACCGCGAAGGCGGCGATAAAGTTATACTCATTATAGAGCACCTCGACATGAAGCGGCATGGTGTTGGTTTCGCCGCGGATGTGGCCGGATACGACGCTGACTGCCCCAAACTCCCCCATCGCCCGAGCGTTGCATAGCAGCACGCCGTAGAGGAGGCCGAAGCGGATATTGGGGAGGGTTACGTGCCAAAAGGTCTGCCAACCGGACGCGCCGAGCGTGAGCGCGGCTTCTTCGTCGCCGCGACCCTGGGCTGTCATCAACGGGATCAATTGTCGCGCGACGAATGGGAAGGTTACGAAGACCGTCGCGAGCACCAGTCCGGGCAGCGCGAAGATAATTTCGATATCATGCTGTTGCAGCCATCCACCGAACCAGCCCTGGGCTCCGAACAGCAGGACGAAGACTAGGCCGGAGACGACCGGCGAGACCGAGAAGGGCAATTCGATCAGGGTGATCAGGATGGACTTGCCACGAAAATCATATTTGGAGATCGCCCAGGACGCCGCGATTCCGAAGATCATGTTGAGTGGCACGGAAATTCCGGCCACGAGCAACGTCAGCCGAATTGCGGAACGCGCGTCGGGCTCGGTCACGGCGGCGAGCCAGCCTCGCCAACCGTCGGCGAACGCCTGACTGAGCACTGCGCCGAGCGGCAACAGCAGCATTAAAGCGACATAGGCGAGCGCCACCAGGGTCAGCAGCGCCTTGATCGCCGCCGGCTCGCGCAGATGCGAAGCACGGCGCATCAGGCTGAACGCCTCTGCTGCCAATGTTGCAGCAAGTTGAGCACCATCAGGATCGCGAATGAAACGACCAACATAACCGCCGCAATCGCGGTCGCGCCCTCGAAATCATATTCCTCCAGCTGTGTGACGATCAGCAGCGGTGCGATTTCTGATTCGAAGGGCATGTTGCCGGCGATGAAAATGACCGATCCATATTCCCCGGCTCCCCTCGCGAATGCCAGCGCGAAACCGGTCGCCAGTGCCGGCGCGATGGTGGGGAAAATAACCCGGGCGAAAGTCTGCCACCGTGAGGCGCCGAGCGTCAGGGCAGCTTCCTCGGTTTCGCGCGACACTTCCGCAAGGACAGGCTCGACCGTTCGAACGACGAAGGGAAGGCCGACGAAGATCAGCGCCACGACGACACCCGTCGGCTTATAGGCGACCGCCAATCCGAGCCGAGCGAGCTGCGCGCCGATCAGGCCGGTATCGGCATAGAGTGCTGCCAGCGCGATCCCTGCGACGGCGGTTGGCAACGCGAACGGCAGGTCGATCAGCGCCGCGAACAACCGCTTGCCCGGGAAATGGTAGCGGACGATGACCCAGGCGATGAGGAGCCCGAACAGGGCATTGACGGCAGCCGCGCCAAGCGCGGCGCCGAACGTCAGCTTGTAAGATGCAATTGCCCGTGGTGTACCCGCTGCCGCCCAAAATGCGTCCCATCCGCCTCCCCAGCTACGGATGAATACCGCCGACAGCGGAATGAGAACGATGAACGACAGCCAGAAGATCGTAATGCCAAGGGAAAGGCCCAACCCCGGCAGCGGGGAGGGATTGCGTATAAGGGTGCGGGCCATTCCCATACCGCTTGGCTCAGAAGTCGTAATGGAGACGCGTGGCGAAAGCATCGCCCTCCGTCTTCGACCCGTCGGGATCCAGAGGCGTGTTGTCGCCGCGGAAGTGGATCCAGTTGAACATCAGTTTGGCATAGGGATTGAAATACCAATTCAGGCCAAGGGTGATGGTTTCGGCCTCGTTGCCTGCCCGGGCAGCGACCGGCGTATTCGAAAGGTCGAGCGAGTCATATCGAAGAGCCAGCTCGAACGCGCCGAGCCCGTCCTTACCAAGTTCCTTGAACGGCCGCACCCGATCGAAATTGCCGCCTCTGAACGGGCGCGTTTCGCCGGTCAGCATGTAGGCCACATAGCTGTAAAAGCCGGTGAAGGATTTGTTGCTGAGATCGGGTCGATCTAGCCAAATACGGCCAACCTCGCCGGCCGCGGTAAATGGCCCAAGCACGACCGCGGCCTCTGCGCCGCCGTAGCTCAACGAGCGCACGCCAGTGATGACTCCACTGTCAGCGATGTTGCCATTGTCGACGCGGACGTTTGGTCGATCGGACAGGCGGACTGCGTCTTGTGTGTCGCCGGACTTAAGCGCCATACGATAATAGCCCGATAGGCCGAGGTGGACGATCTTTCCGGTGTCGAAAATCGGCTCCCAGGTTGCTCGCCCATTGAAGCCCCAACTTTCGTCGGGGGTATCCGTAACCGGAGTGCTGTTCGAACGACTGATGCTTTCGTTGTCGCCGAAAAGGCCGATGGCGAGGTTGAGGTTTTCCTTGGGGGCGTATGCTGCCGACAGGCCGATCCGACGTTCAGCACCGACATTCCCAAATGCATTGGTGAACATGCCGCGTTCGAGGAACATGTTGAAATTGTCGCTATTGTTGGACTCGAGGCCGAATGGCGCTTTGTGCTGTCCGAACGTCAGGAGGGTCTTCGGGATCTTGGAGTATTGCAGATAAGCGTCGGTCAGATTTACCGCATTGCCGGCAAAGTCCATCTCCACCCGATAGTTGAAATATTTATACGCCGTGCCCTCGAAGCCGATGCGTGCGCGGCGAAATGCCGTGCCATTATTGTAGTCATAGCCACCCTTGCGCTCGATGAACGCCGCCACGTCCGCTTCGACTACGCCCCGTGGCCTGAAGCTGAAATTGCCCGACGGGTCGGAGATCGTCGGCGTCCAGCTAAACTGCGCTGCCTTTGCGGCTCGGGTTTCAACGGTCTCCAGCCGCCCTTCGTTCAGCTCCGCCTGTTGTTCCAGTTCTGCATTGCGGGCCTCCAGTTGGCGGACCCTCGCCTCGAGTGCGTTCAAGCGGTCGAGGATCGGATCTCCGGTCGGCGTTGCGGCTTCGACAGCAGGCGTGGCGTCGGCATCGACCACGCTATCGATCGGGCTGTCCGTTGTGGTCTCGGCAGGAGGCTCTTCTGATTGGCCCTGCGCAAATGCAGGCGAGGAAAGCGCAAGGAACGAACCCCCGGCCAGGAGCAGTAAGCGCATTTGGGCCCCCTTTTGCGGTTGAATAATTTGGCGAAAAATCTGGCGCCGGTCAGCGCTTGGCGCTCTCGAAGATCTGGTCGAACAGGCCACCGTCGTTGAAATGCGTCTTCTGCGCCCGCGCCCAGCCGCCGAAATGGCGGTCGATGGTCAACAGCGACACGTTGGGGAAGCGCGCTTTATATTTAGCTGCCACCTGCGGGTTGCGCGGCCGGTAGTAATGCCTGGCAATGATATCCTGAGCTTGGGGCGTGTAGAGATATTTGAGATATGCCTCCGCAGCGCGCCGCGTCCCCTTGCGGTCTACTACCTTGTCGACGACGGCGACCGGCGGCTCGGCCAGGATCGAAATGGACGGAACGACAATGTCGAACTTTCCGCGGCCGAGTTCATTGACGGCAAGGAATGCCTCATTCTCCCAAGCGAGCAATACGTCGCCTTGCCCGCGTTGAACGAATGTCGTGGTTGAGCCGCGCGCGCCGGAATCAAGCACCGGCACGTTGCGGAACAGGCGCGTCATATATTCTCGCGCCTTGGCCGGTGACCCGTATTTGCGTTGAGCATAGCCCCAGGCAGCGAGGTAATTCCATCGTGCGCCGCCGCTGGTCTTCGGATTTGGCGTGATGACCTTGATGCCGGGACGGGCGAGATCGTCCCAATCCTTGATGCCTTTCGGGTTCCCCTTCCGAACCAGGAATACGATCGTCGAGTAATAAGGCGCGCTGTTGTTCGGCAGGCGGCTTTGCCAGTTGGGAGCAATCAGCTTCGCCCGCTGCGCGATTTCGTCGATGTCGTAGGCGAGGGCAAGGGTGACGACATCCGCCTGAAGGCCGTCAATCACCGAGCGGGCCTGCTTGCCGGAACCGCCATGGCTCTGGCGAATGACAATCTTCTGCTTGGTTTGGGCTTCCCATTGACGTGTGAAGTTCGCGTTGATGTCGCGATAGAGCTCACGGGTAGGGTCGTAGGAGACGTTGAGCAGTTGGACCGATTGAGCCGGAGCCCGGTTTGGAATGGCCAGTGAAAGAGCGAAAGCTAGGCCGAGGAGTGTGCGAACCTTGGTCATGACGTTGCCCCTGTCATTGCCCAGATTGGTTATACCCTAGTAATTAGATAGACAATATAATGAGCAGTCGAAATGTCGCAGCTTGCCCTCCGTTCGTCGCTGTTTTGTGGATCAGATTTGCCAGTCGGCGGCGAGCGGGTCGCCGCTATGGCTATTGTCGGCGTCAGAATCGGTGAGCCTAAGCTCCCATCGGGCGCCGTCCTCAAGGCTGACGGAATTGAGTACGTCGATGCTGCGGTCGCGGACCAGGACAAACAGCCGCCGGATGGCGCAAGTGGCTTCATCATGGCAGTCGCCGCAACGCTTGTAGAAATTGACGCTGGCACAAGGCACCAGCGCAATTGGCCCTTCAAGGCCGCGGATGACTTCACCGAACGAAATGCCTCTTGGATGACGGGTTAGTCGATAGCCGCCCTTGGGGCCACGCACGCTTTTGACGATGCCTAGTGCCTTTAGGTCCAGCATGATGAGCTCGAGGAACTTGCGAGGGATTTTCTGCGTCTCGGCTATCCGCGGCAGTTGGACCGCATCCCCATGACCTTCTTCGATCAGGTAGAGAAGGGCGCGAAGCGCATATCGCGTCTTCTGGGTAAGCATGGGGTAATCTTGGTCGGTAGGGATACGCGGCGCAAGCGCCGGCACTTTAATGACCGCAATGGGTCGAAAGCGGCCATAAGAGCCGAACACAATTTAGTGCTCCGCGATGGCATTTCGCGTGGCGCGAAAGCACCAACCGTTTCCGCCCAGCGAGTCCAAAGCCAACGATCCCCGATTGCAGCTTCCAGGGGCTTGGTTAGGTCGCCCGATCGGTCTTCGATGACTGATCGTCGAGCGCTTGTTTTAGGCGCTTTGCTTGCGCCTCCAGGTCCTGGACGGCCCAAATCAGTTCTCGCCGCTGGTACCCGTCGCAGTCGTTGGCAAGCTCGCGGTATCGGGCCGCCTGCTTCATCAGCCTGTCATACTCTTCCATTTCACAACTCCTTCCTCAGATTGGGATCGTCCAGCTTGCGATAGTGGGGCGAGCGCCGGGCAAAGGCCTCGGCCAGGTCAGTGAGGCAGATCCGGTGCTTCTGCTCGAACCGTGGTTCGCCGAGCCGATGCTGCTCGGCATGGTGGAAGCGGCACAGGCTGATGCACCAGCGGTCGGAGGGCTTGAGCGCGGTGCCGCCATCGGTGCGGGTGCGGACATGGGCGCACTCGATCGGCAGGCGCCTGCAGCCGGGTACACAGCAATGATGGCGGCGGACCCAGGCGCGGTGAGCCGGGCAGGAGCGTGACGGATCACGCCGCCTTTCGGTCCGCACCCGGTCGGGCAGGCGAAGACTAGCCATCGACCGGTTCCATGGCCTGCTTCGCGGCGGGTTTCGGCTTCGGCCTTGGCGCGGCCAGCTGCTGGCCGCGATCGGCAAAGCCCGCGCCGATCCGGGCATAAAGCTCGGGCCGCTCGCGCTTGAGCGCCGCCAGCAGCTGGCCCTGACGGGTTCGCACCCGGTCCAGCGCGTCGAGGCTCTCGCACACCTTGATCATGTCGAGGATATCGTCGCTCCACGCCGGCCAGCCCTGGACTGGCTCGACCGCGCGGGCAGCGGCCTTCACGCGATGGCTCGAGGCATCGGCATCCTCGCCGGCGACGGGGACGCAGAACAGCTCGAGCATGGCGCTCTTGTAGGCCGCCGACATCGCCTTGGCGGTGCCCTTGTCGCCCGCATCGAGCGCCTCGCCCCAGCTTTGCACCACGTGGCTGCTGCCATCACGCGCGCTGACCAGGTCGAACGCCACCTTGAGCCGCACGCTGACCAGCACGGCGTCATGGTCGCCGGCCCGGTCCTCGGCCTGGCGCCTGAGCACTCGGGGCAGCACGCACAGCCGGTGCCGGGCCAGCAGCGGCGCCAGCCGGTTGAGCACGTCGTCGATCGAGCGATACTGGTATTGCTCAATAAGATTGGTGTGGGCCTTGGCGATGCCGGCCCGGGCGAAGTCGGCGGTGATCGCGTTGATGGCGCGATAGACATGGGGGGCGGTGATGGCCCGGGTCATTGGCCAAGCTCGCGGATGGTGATCGCCCCGGCCTTGCTGCGCCTGGCCTCGATGCCATGGCCAAAGGCGCGGGCGACATCGGGCTCGACCAGCTGCTTGAGCTCGTTGGTGGCGCTGGCATGGAGCCGGGCCGCATCGCGGTTGGCGAGCCAGTCGGCCGCCGCCGCGGCCCAGGCGTTGTTGCCTTCAAGACAGACCTCGCGCACCCCGATCGGCTTCGGCGGGGTCGGCGGAACGGCAGGGACCGGTTCGCGCCCGGTCTGGACGCAGTCCCAGAAGTCGACCTCGGCCTGGAGCAGCTCGATCTGATAAACCCAGTCGGACGCCACCTCGAACAGCTCATATTTGTGGTTGCCGAAGATCACCGACAGGATCGCCCGCTCGACCCGGGCCAACGCCATGTTGTGCTGGAGCTGGGGCATGTAGCGCTCGAGCACCTCCTCGGCCTTGGCGAACGCGTTGCTGTGCTTGGCCTCCCAGATGGTGTCGCTATCGACGATGTAGCCGTCGAGCGTGCAGCGCCGCCACGGGTTGGTCGGGCAGGTGAGGGCGACCGCCAGCCGGTCGACCCGCTGGCCGGTGAGCTTCTCGTACCACAGCCGGTTGAACGGCTCGGTCCAGCAGCCGAGCATCACCGCCAGGTTGGCGCCAAGGTCAGGGCCCTCGGCCTCGCCGCGCTTCTCCCGCCACAGCGCGAGGATCCGGTCGCGGTCGCCCGACAGGATGATGTTGGCATCGCTGCCGCCGATCCCGGCCAGCCGTCCCGCCCGTTCCCCCTCGTCCAGTCCCAGCTGCTCGAGGCGTGGCCAGTCGAGCAACGGCCGCGAGGCCTGCTCGCGCCGCTCCCCGGCAAACAGGGCCTTGAGTTCGATAATATCGCCCATGCGTCCCTCCCGTCATCAGCCGCATGGCTCACCCGCGCTCCTCGAGGGCCTCGGCCAGCCGGCGCAGCTGCTCGACCAGCAGCTGGCCCCGGCAGGTCCGGTCCACCCCCGCCCGGCGAAGCTCGGCTTCCGCGTAACGGAGGCAGCTTTGGGCCAGGGCCACGACCCGCCTCAGCGACTCGGGTGCCATGCGTTCATGGCCGCTGTCTGCTCCTCATCGCGGCCGATTTGAAGTCGAAAGCGAACGGAGTTACGAGTAATTACAGCCACTTAGAACGTACCGTGGCCAAGGCCGGGACAATGTATGACCATCTAACCATGGCGGAGCTGAATGACGGCATAGTATCGGGCGAGATCAGCCTTGAAATGCTGCCCAAGCACTTGCAGACGGCATGGTATGCGTGGGAGCCCGAGCCCATCGACTTGACCGTCTATGCTCTGGCCAACGACGAGCACCGCCGCGAATTTCTCGCTCAATACTGCTGGCAGGGCGAATCGGTGCTGCTTGTCGCCGTCGCCCATATCTGGGGTTCGCTCGCCGAGCCCAGGCAAGCCCGCTGCACCCGAATGGGCCAAGCCTGTGGTGCCGGCGGCAAGGGCAAGATGGCGCTGGTGCGGATGCTGAGGCAGCTGCTGGCCGAGTGCCTCGAATATCCGCCGATGCCACGGCCCGACCAGTTCGACAGCCTCGAAGCCTGGCACCAGGCTTCAATGCAGGCCTTCGCCGCCGAGGCGCAGCGCGAGCAGGACCTCTATGCCCGCTATGCCGCGATCCTCGACGGTCGCCCGGACCCGGCGGAACCTGCCGCCACCGCCACGGTGATCACCGGGCCATGGCAGCAGCCATGAGCGGGTCACTCTCATACGCGCTTCCAGTAGGAATCGTCGGTGGGGCCCAACAGATCGTGGCGCGGGTCGGGGTCGGGCTAGGGCTTCGCGGCTACTGGAGCCGGAGCGGGCGCCGGTGGGTCGTCTGCCCACGACGGCCGCACAACTTTGACAAACTTGTCTCCGGCCTTTTCGTAGCCCGGGTGCACCATATGTTCGACCTTCGCGACTTCGAGCCACTCTGCTCGGATCACCTGGCGGTGGGCCTCCGAGACCTCGCAAAAGGGCCCGCGCTGCGCACGCAACGCAGCCTGCCGCTTTCGCAGTTCGCGAAAGGTGCGCCCATGCATGCCCCTGAGTCGCCTGCCCCCAGGAATCCTGGCATCGATCTCGGCGAGCTCTTCCCGAACACGCACTTGAGGATCGATCAGCTTGCTTCGGTAGCCCAGCCCATGACAATCGCAGCACCGCCAGACTCCCCGTTTAAAGGCAAGAATGGCGCGGCCTTGCTTGCAGTCGTCGCAGCCGAAGAGCTGCCGCGTCGGGTCGATCCCGTTTGGCGCCGCCACCAGGGACAGGGAAATAAGGTCTCTCCCCCGCAGATACTCCGGACCGTGAAACCAATAGTCGATTGCGACGGTGCTCTCGGTCCGCGCCAGGATCACCAACTCGCCTACGCATCTTCCTGGGCCCCAGAACCGGCATAGCCAGCGGTCGAATTCGACCTCGTTCACCCGGTTGCTGAGCCCGGCCTCGAACACGCTAAGCCGGGGGTATGCTTCCCGGTAAATCGGATCTTGCATGGCAGCCCTCCCACGCGCGCGCGTCTTTTTTTTATAGTCGGACATCCAACTATTGGAGAATTCCCGAAATACTTGGGGAATTTCCTCTCACTCTAACCGATTCTAGCCGCCCAAGGGCGTTTGCATAGTCAGCGCATTGCAAGGGGATGCGGGCAAATTTCCAAGGATTGTAAAAAGGGTTGGCGTTCAAAAACCCCTAGGCTGAACGCGCGCCGCCCGAATTTCGATCACATTAGCGGCGCAAACAGCTCCCTGAACCGCTCCCAACTGCCGCCAACGTCACTCTGAATCGCCGCAGAGGCTTGATTCCTTGTCGTGGCAATAATCGACGAACAGGAGCGTCGTGACTCCGATCGCGGCCAGGACTCCAATCCCAACCCACGCTCCAGTGGAAAGCCCCATCTTGTTATTGTCACCGGGCCGCCGCGATCCCGACATGCCCAATGCTCGATCGGCCCGAACGCCCGCCAGGGTTAGTGTCGGCTTGGAATTGGAGGTGAAGTCCAGGGCAATGCCCTCACCAATGTCGGTGCGGACCATGCCTCGGCTCGATACTCGGGTTGAGGTTGGAGCAAGCGCCAAAACGGCTCGCGGCTTGGCGGCCGTTCTGCCGCCCAGCGATAGCTTGAATTGCGCACCCACAAACAGGCCAGCCTGCGTTTCAGTAGCCTTATATTCGGCAAAACCGGCTTGCGCGGGCGCGGCTAACAGACCGCTGGCGACCAAGCCCGCAATGATCCTAGACAACACAGCGATACTCCCTTCCTCCCAGCGAGGCGGGCGCAGATTGTTCGAGGCAAATGGCGTGGGAAGCTGGTTGCAGATGAACGAGCGATTCGTGTGGGCGAACAGCTGATATGCCGACGCTGACTGAACAGAATAGAAGGTGGCGATTCTGGGTGAGAGGCGGCCAATTGGCCCTTGGGTGAGCTCACCCCTTCGGCTGGGCCGGCGGCGCCTGGGTTCCGATGGCCATCAGCTGGGCGAGCCGCGCCTTGAACCGCTCTAGCTGCTGGCCTTCGAGCAACGCCCGGCTGGCGAACCTCACACCGAGCGGATTGACCGCCGCTCCATTGCGAAGAACTTCATAGTGAAGATGCGGGCCGGTCGACAGGCCCGACGAGCCGACATAGCCGATCAGCTGGCCCTGGCGGACGAAGCTGCCGGGCGCGGCGATAATCCGGCTCATATGGCTATAGCTGGTTGAAATCCCGCCGGCGTGGGCAATGCGGACCTGCTGGCCGTAGCCGCCCGCCCAGCCCGCGCCCGTCACTCGTCCATCGGACGCGGCGACAATCGGGGCGCCATAATGGGCGCCGAAATCGATTCCGCGGTGGAAGCGGGCGAAACGCAGTATCGGGTGGATCCGAATTCCAAAGCCCGAAGTGATGCGCGCCGCCACCGGCCAGACCATCGCCGATACCTGGCGGCCCGCGTCATTGGCATCGACCCAGTCGGTGCGGCCATCGACGGTCCACTTCATCAGCTTGACGTCGCTGGCCCCGGCGCGCTCGATAGCGGCAAAAAGCAAGGGGCCTTCCTGGCTTTCCCCAGTCGCGGCGCGGCGGTTGGAGATGATCAGGTCGAAGCGGTCGTCAGGCCCGACCTGGCCGCCAACATCGATCTGGCTGGCCAGGGCGCGCAAATATTCGCCGGCAGCCTGCGGGGAGACCCCCGATGCCCGGAGCGCCCAATAGAGACCATCGCCAACCCGGCCGCGAATCCGAAGCGGGGTATTGTCGATCGCGATTCGGGTGGTAGTCAGCTTGAAGCCGTCTGCTCCGGCCGTCAGGGCAACATTTAGGTCGAGCCCGGCACGAAGCGCGATCCGCTCGATCGGGCGAACGCCGCTTGGACTTCGGCGGCCCAGCAGAATCGCAAAGCTGGTGCCGGGAATGACTCCGCCCGGAACGGCGGAGCCGATCAGCCGCGCAGCCTCACCGGCCTCGGCGTAGGATACGCCGGCGCGGGCGAGGAGGCCGGCGACGCTGTCGCCGCTTCCAAGCTTTGCGAACAATTCGATGTTGGGGCGGTCAGGTGCCTGGGACAGTGGCTCGACCAGCCCATTGGCCGCCATTCGCCCGCCGGTGCGGGATCCGGCACCCAGCGGCGATATGGCGATGTCGCGATATTGCATGGCGTCGGCGGCGCTGACCCGATCTGCGGGTGCAGCGGGCAGCGGCTCGAACGGAGCGGGGGCAATGAAAGCAACCGTCGCACACAACAGGGTAAGCGTGGCTACACCGCGCCACCAGCGGCGCGAAAGTACGTCCTCGCCTAGGTCGACGACAAGATCGATGTCGCGCCAGCGTCGACGGCGGCGGCCAAAGCCGGGCCCAGAGGATCGCACCGGCGCCAGGGCCGCGGCCCCGCCTACGTTCCTCCACTCAGCGCGCATGTCCAGCAAGGCACTGCCCCCGTCCAAGAAGTCGACCCCGCGCGACTCCTCCGCGACGGGTGCCATTGTCATGGTTAAAAAGGGTTAAAGTCAAATAAATGGGGCCGTTGATGCTTGCGCTTCCCGGCGCCTGTGCCAAATTGGCCCCATGTCCGCCCCGCGCGACAGCCTTGTACGGGCCATTCTCGGCCCAACCAACACCGGCAAGACCTATTTGGCGATCGAGCGCATGTGCGCCCACTCCTCGGGCGTCATCGGCTTCCCGCTGCGCCTGCTGGCCCGCGAAGTCTATGACCGGGTGGTCCAGATCAAGGGCGCCAACCATGTCGCGCTGATCACGGGCGAGGAGCGGATCGTGCCCCAGGGGGCACGCTACTTCCTCTGCACCGCCGAAAGCATGCCGGTTCAGGGAGACCCCAGTGACGACCGGGAGTCCGGCCGCGATTTCGCCTTTGCCGCAATCGACGAGGCACAGCTGGGCATCGACCCGGAGCGCGGCCATGTCTTCACCGATCGGATGCTCCGCGCCCGCGGCCGCGAGGAAACGTTGATCCTCGGTTCGGACACGCTCAAGCCACTGATCCGGAAACTTCTGCCAGAGGCCGAGATCGTCAGCCGCCCGCGCTTTTCGACTCTTCGCTACGCCGGCGCCACCAAGTTGTCGCGCTTGCCGCCGCGAAGCGCTGTCGTCGCCTTCTCCGCCGAGCAGGTCTACGCGTTGGCCGAGATGCTGCGCCGCTTCAAGGGCGGAGCGGCGGTGGTCATGGGCGCGCTGTCTCCGGCCACCCGCAACGCCCAGGTCGCCATGTTTCAGCGGGGAGAGGTCGATTACCTCGTCGCGACCGACGCGATTGGCATGGGCCTCAACATGGATGTTTCCCATGTAGCGTTCGCGGGCCTCGAAAAGTTCGACGGCCGCCGCGACCGGCGCCTGACCATCGCCGAGATGGCGCAAATTGCCGGTCGCGCCGGGCGCCACCAGCGCGACGGGAGTTTTGGCACGCTGGGATTGGGGGGCGAGACCGGCCCCGCCTTGTCTGACGAAGAAATCAATGCGATCGAGGAGCATCGCTTCCGCCCGCTGGACCATCTTTACTGGCGCAGCGCCGACCTCGATTTCACCAGCGTCAACGACCTGATCGCAAGCCTCGAGGCACGCAGTGACGACCCCTTGCTCCGACCCGCCCCGTTGGCGATCGACCTTGCGGTGCTGAAGCTGCTCGCCGAGGATCCGGCGATCGCCGCTACGCGAGGATCCAGGGCACGCAAGCTGTGGGCGGTGTGCGGGCTGCCCGATTTCCGCAAAGTCGGACCGATGCATCATGCGCGTATGGTGCGCCGGCTGTTCAGCTATATCGGCGAGGGCGGGCATATTCCGCACGAATGGTTCGCCGCCGAGGTCGCCCGGCTCGACAATGTCGCAGGGGATATCGAGGCGCTGGCCGACCGGCTCGCCGGAATCCGCAGCTGGGCCTATATCGCCCAGCGCTCCGACTGGCTCGCCGATCCGGCGAAATGGGCCGAGCGCACACGCGCGGTCGAAGCCCGGCTGTCGGACGCGCTTCATGAGCGGCTAACCCAGCGCTTCGTCGACCGCCGCACCGCGGTGCTGGTCCGCGACATCGGAGCGCGCGGTGCCGATGCGCTGCCCGTGACCGTTGCCGCCGATGGCGAGGTCAGCGTGGGTCCGGAGCCAATCGGACATCTGGCGGGCTTCGAATTCAGGGTCGACCCAACGGCGCGATTGGCCGACAAAAGGCTGTTATTGGCCGCTGCGGAGCGACGTCTGGGCGAGGAGCTCGACCGGCGGGCGGCGGCCTTGTGCCAGGCGCCCGACTCCGAATTCCGGCTTGTGGAAGAAGATGGCGGGCTCGCCATCGGCTGGGATGGGCATATTCTCGCCAGGCTTGCCCCAGGTCGCTCGCTGCTTGAGCCTGCGGTGCGAACTGCGCGCGCGCTCGACCGCCTGTCTGCGGGCCGCCGCACCCGGCTTCGCGCCCGATTGGAGCAATGGGTTGAGGCCCAGGTAGCACGCCATCTTCCGGCCCTGAAGGAATTGGCCAAGGCAGCAGCTGACCCTGCCGCAAGCCCGGGAGTCCGTGCACTCGCCGCAATGTTGGTCGACGCGGGCGGGCATTTGCCCCGTCGCGCCATTGCCGCGCAGCTGGCCGCGCTCGACAAGGCCGACCGTCACGCCGCGCATCGGCAACGCGTCCGCCTCGGCGCACTCGATGTCTATATCCAGTCACTACTCAAGCCCGCTGCCCAGCAATGGCGAGCGGCGCTGCTTGCAGTGCGTTCCGGCCAATCGATGCCACGCTTGCCGGCTCCGTCTGCTGCAACCCTAGACGGAAGCGCTGATCCGCGCGGCGCGGCACTGGCCTTTCGCCGCCTCGGCACCGAATGGCTGAGGATCGACCTGGCCGACCGGCTTGCGACCCACGCACATCATGTTCGCGCACATCGCGGAGAGGATCCCGTCGATCAAGCGTTGGCTACTAGCCTCGGCCTTGACGAGGCTACTGTCCGCCACTTGATGGCCGAAATCGGCTTCGTTCCCGCGGGTGAGGCGTGGGCCTGGCGCGGTCACCGTCGCCCGCGCCGCCGCGAGCCACAGGGGCCGCGCCCCGGCAACGCCTTCGCGGCGCTGGCTGGCCTGAAGCGCTGAATTGCGTCTCGACCGCTACCTGTTCTTCATCCGCCTGGTGAAGAGCCGGACGCTTGCGCAAGGGCTGATCGAGGCCGGGTATGCCCGCATCGACGGCAGGCGCGCCATCAAGACCGCCGACGAAGTGCATGTGGGTTCGGTCATTGCCCTGCCATTGCGAGGCCGGGTGCTCGTGCTGCGCGTTATGGCCCTGCCTGCCCGGCGTGGGCCCGCCAGCGAAGCACGCCTTGCGTATGAGGAGATTGACGAGGGCGGCGGCGCGACCTAGCGAACGGCAGGAAGAGGGAGCTTTTCACCATGACTTACGTCGTCACCGACGCCTGCATCCGCTGCAAATATATGGACTGCGTCGAGGTCTGTCCGGTCGACTGCTTCTATGAGGGCGAGAATATGCTCGCCATCAATCCCAACGAATGCATCGATTGCGGCGTTTGCGAACCCGAATGCCCGGCCGAAGCGATCCTGCCCGATACCGAAGGCGGGCTCGAAAAATGGCTCGAGCTCAACTCGACCTTCTCGGCCCAATGGCCCAACGTCACCCGCAAGAACGACCAGACTCCTGCGGATGCCGACGAGCACAAGGGCGAGGAAGGCAAGTACGACAAATATTTCTCGCCGGAGCCCGGCAAGGGCGATTGACGGGCGGCGCTTGGAGCTGGCCCAATCAAGAGCGCTGGTGATGTCACGCATCATCCTGGCACTGGCGATCCTCGCTATTCCTGCAATGACTAGAGCGCAAACCGGCGCCATCAAACCGATCCCGCGCGCGCAGTTCATTGCCGAAATGGACAGCCAGTTTCGAACGATAGACACCGACAAGAATGGACAACTGAGCCGAGCCGAGATCGAGCAATATCAGAAAGCTTCAGCCGACGCCGATGCAAAGGCACGCAACCGCGCCCTGTTCGCCGAGCTGGACGCGAACAATAATGGCCAGCTCAGCGCATCCGAATTCGCCAAGCTGACGGCGCCTGCCCCCGCCGCCGATGCGCAGCCGATGCTCATCCAAGAAGATAGCAATCGCGACGGTCAGATCAGCATGGTCGAGCATCGATCGGCCACGCTCGCCAATTTCGACCGGCTCGACACGGACAGGAACGGAGTGGTGACCCCTGCCGAAATGAAGGCCGCTGGAATCTCGCGCTAGCCGCGGGCCAGCAAAGTCTCGACGATTTTTTCCGCTGCCTGTTCGGCACTGAGTTGAGTCGTATCGATTCTCAACTCGGGATCCTCTGGCGCCTCATAAGGGCTGTCGATTCCGGTGAAATTGGGCAATTCGCCGGCGCGGGCCTTGGCATAGAGGCCCTTGACGTCGCGCCGCTCGGCTTCGCCCAACGGAGTGTCCACGAAGATTTCGAAGAACTCGCCATCAGGCACCATGTGCCGAACCATCTCCCGCTCGGCGCGGAATGGCGAGATGAAGGCGGTGAGAACGATCAGGCCGGCATCGGACATCAACTTCGCAACTTCGCCCACCCTGCGGATATTCTCGATCCGGTCGGTCTCGGTGAAGCCCAGATCCTTGTTGAGCCCGTGGCGAATATTATCGCCATCAAGCAGGAATGTATGGCGGCCAAGCGCCGCCAGCTTCTTTTCGACTAGGTTGGCAATCGTCGACTTGCCCGCGCCGGAAAGGCCGGTGAACCAAAGCACGGCCGGCCTCTGGCCTTTCAATCGCGCATGGGTTTCCCGGCCGACATCAAGCGCCTGCCAATGTACATTTTCCGCCCGCCTCAACGCGAAATGCAGCATTCCGGCGGCGACAGTCGCGTTGCTGAGCTTGTCGATCAGGATGAAGCCGCCAAGCGCGCGATTGGGCGCGCCGCCATGATCGTCGCGATAGGGCTCAAACACCAGTGCGCGGTCGGTAGTCACTTCGGCGACCCCGATCGCGTTCAGCTCGAGTGTCTTCGCGGCCAACTCCTCAAGCGTGTTGACGTTGAGTTGGTGCTTGGGGTGGGCCACCGTTGCCGTTGCGGTTTGCGTTCCGAGCTTCAGCCAATATCCGCGACCGGGAGTCAGCGGCTCGTCGGCCATCCAAACGATCGTCGCTTCGAACTGGTCGGCGGCGTGCGGAGGGTCCTTGGCGGCTGCGATCACGTCGCCGCGTGAACAATCGACCTCGTCGGCCAAGGTCAGGGTAACCGACTGGCCGGCGACCGCTTCCTGCAAATCCCCATCCATTGTCACGACCCGGGCCAATTTGGTCATGCGCCCGGACGGCAGAATCCTGATGGCATCGCCCGGCGCGATGCGCCCGCTTGCAACCTGACCGGCAAAGCCGCGGAAATTCTGGTCGGGCCGGTTGACCCATTGCACCGGCATTCGGAACGGTTTGACCTCGTCCGCCGCACTATCGATCGGCACCGTCTCTAGATGCTCGAGCAAGGTCGGACCTGAATACCATGCCATGGCGCTGCCCGGCGCGGCGACATTGTCCCCACCAAGGCCTGACACGGGGATGGCGATCCACTCCGCGATCCCGATCTTCTCCGCGAAGGCCCGGTAATCGGCAACGATCGCATCGAACAAGTCGCGGTCATAATCAACCAGGTCCATCTTGGTCACTGCCAACACCAGCCGGCGAATGCCGACCAGATTGGCCAGGATCGAATGGCGCCGGGTTTGCTCCAGCACGCCCTTGCGCGCGTCGACTAACAGCAGCGCGAGATCGGCCGTCGACGCGCCAGTGACCATGTTGCGCGTATATTGTTCGTGACCGGGGGTATCGGCGACGATGAACTTGCGCTTGTCGGTGGCGAAGAATCGATAGGCGACATCAATGGTGATGCCTTGCTCGCGCTCCGCGCTGAGACCGTCGACAAGCAGCGCAAAATCGATCTTCTGCCCCTGCGTCCCGACTTTGCGGCTGTCGGCTTCGAGCGCGGCCATCTGGTCGTCGAAAATCTGACGCGTCTCGTAGAGCAAGCGGCCGATCAAGGTCGACTTACCATCATCGACGCTGCCGCAGGTGATGAAGCGTAGCAACTCCTTGCTCTTCTGCCGCTCCAGATATGCAGCAATATCGCTGGCAATGAGGTCGCGCTCGGCGGCTAGGTGGAGGGTCATCAGAAATAGCCCTCCTGCTTCTTCTTCTCCATCGAGCCGTCGCCGGCGTCACGGTCGATGATCCGGCCCTGCCGCTCGCTGGTTGTCGCCAGCAGCATTTCCTGGACGACCTTCTCGATCGTATCCGCCTCGCTTTCGACCGCGCCTGAAAGCGGGTAGCAACCAAGCGTCCGGAACCGCACGGAACGGGTTTCGACCTTCTCTCCGTCGCGAAGGCGGAAGCGATCGTCGTCGACCATCAGTAACAAGCCGTCACGCTCAACCACCGGCCGCGGTGCCGACAGGTAGAGCGGAACAATCTCGATGCCTTCGCGCATTATATATTGCCAGACGTCGAGCTCGGTCCAATTGCTGAGTGGGAACACCCGCATTGACTCGCCCGGCGCCTTGCGAACATTGTAGAGCGACCAGAGTTCGGGCCGCTGACGCTTGGGATCCCAGCGGTGGCTGGCTGAGCGGAATGAGAAGATGCGTTCTTTCGCCCGGCTCTTTTCCTCGTCGCGCCGGGCGCCGCCGAACGCAGCGTCGAAGCCGAACATGTCGAGCGCCTGTTTCAGCCCTTCCGTCTTCCACAGATCCGTGTGCAGCGGGCCATGGTCGAACGGGTTGATCTCGCGAGCCTCGGCCTCCGGGTTTTTATGGACGATCAGCTCGATACCGTCCTCGCCCGCCACCTTGTCTCGGAGCGCGTACATGTCGCGAAACTTCCAGGTGGTGTCGACATGGAGCAGCGGGAACGGGAGCGGCGCTGGATAAAATGCCTTCTTCGCGAGGTGAAGCATCACCGCGCTATCCTTGCCGATCGAATACAGCATCACCGGACGCGCCGCCTCGGCGACGGTTTCACGCATGATGTGGATGCTCTCGGCCTCAAGCCGGTCGAGATGGGAAAGCGCTCGCATTCAGTTACCCAGACGGAAGACCGATTCCTCCGGTTGCCCTGCGCTTAGCCGTCCTTGCCCGCAATTGCATCCGCCAGCGGCTTCAGCCCGTCACCATATTTTTTCCAGCGCTTCACCGCGGTTTTGTAGATCGGCTTGCGCACCTGGGCGACGCTAGCGGTTTTCACCGGCCGGTCGGACTTGTGGAACTCAAGGCATTTGTCGTTCCAGTCGAGGCCGATGAAGTCGATCAGCGCCTTTGCCTCCTTCTCGGTGTCGGCAATGACATTCTCGTAGACGACGGTATGGATCGTCCCCTTGGGAAGAACCTTGTCCCAATATGCCATCAACTCGCGGTATTTCCGGTAATAGCGGCCCAGCTCGGCGAGGTTATAGCTGTGCGGCATGTCGTCCTTGAACAGCTTGGTGAAGCCGCTGAGGCACGTGTCCACCGGATCGCGGGCGGTGTGGATGAACTTCGCCTTCGGGTAGAGAAGGTGGATTAGCCCGACGAAGAAATAGTTAGTCAGAAGCTTGTCGGTGATGCGCTTGGCATCGCCGGCGCCGTTGCTCAGCGCCACCAGGTAATTCTTGGCGACGATGTCGAGCTGGGCCGGGGTGATCTTCTCCATCATCTGCGGATATTTTGGCAGCGAAGGGAAGCGATCGCGCAGCTGCCCAAGGGCGCGGCTCAAATACTTGACTTCCCCGGCGCCATAAACGTCCGGATGGCTGGACAATATCTGTTCGACCAGGGTCGACCCGGATCGCGGCATTCCGATGATGAAGACGGGACGCTCATCCTCGATTCCCGCAAACTTGCGATTGGCGAACGCTTCCTTCGGGAAGGCCGCGCGAATATTGTCGAAGAAACCGAAGGTCTCGGTCTCATTATAGTCGAGCTGGGCGCGCTTCATGCGTCCGCCGACGATGTAATGATCCAGCGCCTTGGCATGCTGGCCGCGGTCCTCAAGTGCCTTGGCATAGGCAAAATGCAGCGGAAGGAGGTGCTCGGCTTCAAGATTCGAAGACGCCTCGAAGATCGCATCCATGCGGTTGAACAGCTCGTCGCCAATGTCTTTCGAGAAATCGACCAGGTCGTTGAGGTTGGCGTAGGCGCCGTACATCGTGTCGTTGAGCTTGAGCGCCTTCAGGATGAATTCGCGCGCCTCGTCGAGGCGTCCGACCGACTTCAACGCCACGCCGTAGAAGTTGAGCGCCTCCGGATTGTCGGATTTCTGCTCGACCGCCTTGGCGAGCACCTGGATCGCCTCGTCGTAGCGGTCAGTCTCGTGTAGGACCTGACCAAGCAGGGTCAAAGCCTCGGCATTGTTCGGATCGCGCTTGAGTACGGCCCGCGTCGCCTGCTCGGCCGCCTGATGATTGTTGCGCCGGTTCTGGATGCGGGCGGTGATCAGCAATGTCTGGGGATTTTCGGGAGCGAACTTCAGCGCATCGCCAAGAATGCGTAGCGCATCGACCTCCTTCTTCTGCGCCGAATAGAGCAGGGCGAGATTGTTGTGTGCTTCGACATAGCGCGAGTTCTGCCCAATGGCCTTCTTCAGCGCATGCTCGGCTTCATCAAGTTTCTTATCCTGCTGCAACAGCGTGCCGAGGTTGTTATACGCCTCCGGATAAATTTCCCGGTGGGTCAGCGCTTCCTGATAGGCCTGCATCGCTCCATCAATGTCGCCCGTCATGCGCAACGCATTGCCAAGATTGTTCAGCGCTTCCGCCATCGTGGGGCGATTAGCGACCGCTCGGCGGTACAGTTCGACCGCTTCCTCATATTTCCCCTGATCGTATCGGATGATCCCTAGATTGTTCAGCGCCTGGGAATTGTTGGGATCGATCTTGATTGCGGCCTCAAGCGCCTTGGCGGCTTCCTTCTGGTCCCCGCTCTGGCGAAGAACTTCTCCCAAGTTGGCGTGAATGCTCGCCGCTTGAGGCGCCAGTTTCACGGCACGGCGAAGCGACGCGATTGCCTCCTTCGACTGCCCCAGGGCATTCAGGCAAACCCCGATGATATTATGGGCGTCGGCATTGGCCGGTCTCGCCTCGATAATCTGGCGGCATACCCGCTCCGCCTGGCGATATTTCCCGTCACTGAACAGCTTCCCAGCCATGGCGATGGCCTTGGCCGGGGTCACGTTCACCCGGCCTTGCTGGGCCTTGGCAATCGTCTGATCGAGGGGACTGCCGCCGGGGATGGCGGCTTTCGGGGTGGCTGGTGACGCGCCTTGCGGATTGCGCTGTGCCGTCTTGGTGTTGCTCATGGTTTTGAACTCTAATCAAAAATTCGCAGGCCCCAAGAAAAAAGAAGAGGGAATTGCTTCCCTCTTCTCTTTTCTGACTAACTGCCCTGCCTGTTGCCGATCAGTCCATTCGTCACTTCCCGATCGGCTTCAGACTGGCTGCTCGTTCGCTTAACCGCGTTCCGGCTCCGGCGGAGGCGGCGGAGGCGGCGGAGGCGGCGGCGGCGGCGGGCAGGTATCCGTCGCCAGGATCACCGAACCGTCCGGGCAAGTCTGCGTCGCCGGTGGAGGCGGCGGCGGCGGCGGCGGCGGAGGCGGAGGCGGAGGCGGAGGTGCGCCGAAGGCCAACGCTATCGACCCGTAAACCGCATGGTCCTTATACTCGCTGTTGAATTGTCCCAGGTAGCCGATCCGGCCAGAGACATTCGACCCAAGCGCTCCGGCAAGGCTGAGGCCCGCCATGAAGGCACCATTCTTGCGATTTTCTTCCTTGCGGAAGTCGCTTCCGGACGGGGCGTCCGCGAACTCGGCATCGACGCCGAGATCGCCGCCAAAGTTGTTGCGGTAAGCGATCTTCGCTTCCGGAATGATGCCGTTGTAGTTGCCGGTCCACTTGACGCCGATCACGCCGGACGTCTGGCTTTCGGTCTGACTGCCGAAGTGGAGATCCGCGCCGGTTCCGCCGTTTTCGGTGAACGACTGCAGCTTCATGCTGGTGTAGTCGATCGCCAAGTACGGCGTCACCCACGACGATGACCCGACATTGAAGCGGTATCCGCCCTCACCATAGAAGGACCAGACATTGACGTCCGGATCGCCCTTGGCCGAGCCTTCGATCGTCCCGATCGAAATGTCTCGGGTGCTGTTGCCGTCAAGGCTCGAGTAGCTGCCGATGCCGCGGACATACCAGGTGCCCACATCATAGGCGGCCGTCAGGCCAAGCTGCCAACCCTTGCCCTTGATCTTGCTGTCGACAAGGGCATCCGGGTAGTCGACATCCAGGTGGCGGTAACCGACGAACGCGCCGATCGTGAAGTGGCCCATCCGGTATTCACCGCCGAGCGTGCCCGCCCAGTGATTGCCGTCGTAGCCGATGGCGTTGTTGTTGCTGTCAAGCTTACCCCAGTTGTAATCGCCCATGAACCAGACACGACCCTGGTAGGTAGGATCGCTGCAATTCTCGATTCCGCGCAGGTCGATCGCGCAGTCGAGCTGGTCATTGACGAAGGTGTTCTGGACGAACGTGTTGTTCCGAACCGCGTGCAGGTAGTTCGGATACTCAACGCCGCTCAGCTGGTCATAGGCATCGAGCAGGTTGCCCAGATTGAGCGTGAACAGCTCGGCAACGAGATTGCCGAACGGACCGGTCAGACCGACACCGTATACATTCTCGATCGCAGCCGCGACGGCTTCCTCGTTGTCCGTCAGCCCGGCGACCGCGTCGAACGCAGTGCGCGTAAGGCCGAGGTCGACGTTCTCGGTTGCGTCGTAGGTGCAAGTCAGGCCGAGCAGCGGCGAACTGCCGTATGCTCCGCCCAGCGTGCAGCTGTCGAACGTGCCGTTGAGCGTGTTGGCGTCAATGACGTTGTTCCAGAAGTAGCTATTCGCGAACAAGCCATTCGGCGTCGTGATCCGTGCAACCAGGTTGCCGTCGATGTTCGCCGTGTTGGCGAATATCTGCGGATATGTGCCGATCGCCTGTGTTCCGCCAGCCGCTGGCTGCAGTTCGTAGATGATCGTTCCGCCGGCGGCCTGGTTATAGGTGTCGACGAACACATAGGACGGACCGTCATAGGTGTTGGCAGGGCCGGAGACCCGGCGATCGCGCAGGAACAGCGCACCGTCGCCGGTGATGTTCATCGTGCCCTGGCCACAGGAGCTGGCTGCTCCATCGAACACCGGCGGCATGCACTCTGGGTTGACGATGCCGTCGAAGCTTGTCTCGCCATTGTCGACGTTGATCACGTCGCCCGAGACGATGTCGATGTTACCGTAGATGTTGCCGCCGCCCAGCAGGTTGAGAACGCTGTTGTTCGGCGCGGATGCGACATCAACCGCCATCCCGCGATGCCACGTGGCGCCGCCGTCACCCGACACCCGGACGATGATGTCGCCCGAATTGTTGAGGGTGAAAAGGTTGGCACCGCCGTTGCTCGTGCCATTGTTGGTGACGAGGATGCCGTTGGCGGATGCGTAACCACCCGGCGAAAGCGGATCGGTGACCGAGTCGCCATTGGCCGTGATCGCATCGACGTTGATCGATCCCGAGTTGTTCACGGTCATCGTATTGCCGGCGGACTCGAGGTAGATGCCGGTAGCCGTCGCATTGCTCAAGGCACCGACAAGCGTCGTGGCCGTGGTTCCGACACCGACAACCGTCGTGTAAGTCCCGCCGGCTGCGCTGGCGATCGCTGAAATGCTGCCGCTGTTGTCGATGGTGCCGGTGAGGATCGCCCCTGCCGTGCCGTACGCCTGGCCCGAGACGGCGACCGCGAAGGCGTTTGCGGTGCCGGGCGAGACCGCAATCGCCGAGGCTGCGAAATCGCCGCTATTGTCGAACTCGATCTCGCCACCGACGCCGCTATTGAAGTCGATGTCGTCAGCGTAGACTACGGCACTGGCAAAACCGGTAGCTCCGCTCGCTACGGCCGTCGCTGCGGCGGTAAAGCTGCCGCTATTGTCAACGTTCACCAGCTGCGTCCCAAGACCGTTCATGTTCTGGTAGATGCCGGTGACCGTAGCGGTTGCCTGGCCATATTCATCGCCAGTCGCATTGGCGACCGCGTTCAACGAAACGCTGCCGCTGTTGGTGATGTTCGATACACCTGCGGCGGTGCTGTTTATGTTCTGCCCGAAGCCAGCAACATAGACCGTCGCCGTGGCGCTGTTCGCGGTGCCAACTGTGCCGGCCACGGCGGTGGCTGCGCCGGTCGCGGTGATCGAGCCGCTGTTGTCGATCGTAGCGGTCTGTGTCGCGCCATCCATGTCCTGCGAAACTACCGTGCCGCCTGCAGTTGCAATTGCATCGTCAGCCCCGCTCGCAAAAGCCGCCGCGTCAATCGTCAGCGTGCCGCTATTGTCGACCGAGGCAATCCCGACCGGTGCGGTGACATCCTGGGCAATCAACGAGAACGCCGAGGCGGAAGCCTGGGCATCATTTGTCGCCGCGATCGCGTTGGCTGCGACGTTGGCCGTGATGTCACCGCTGTTGGTGACAGAAGCCGTACCAGCCGCAGTCCCGCTAACGTCCTGGAGCAAGCCGTCGTTGACAGTCGCCTGCGCTACGGCCGATGAGCCGCTGGCATTGGCACTCGCGTCGAACGTGACCGTGCCGCTGTTGGTGAAGCTTGCGCTAGCAGTCGCGCCGGTTGCTGACTGGTAAATACCCGTAATCGCCGCCGTCGCCGAAGCGAAGGTCGATGCCGTCGCATTGGCAACCGCATCCATATTGATCGTGCCGCTGTTATCCAGCGTCACGGTCGAGCCATAGGCTCCCTGGAAAATACCAGAGTCGATATGTGCGTAGGCAAGGGCCGTCCCGCTCGCGCCGACTGCATCGGCGAAGGCGCCGATATTGATCGTGCCGCTATTGGTCAGAGTGACCGAGGCATCACCGCCGCCGGTTGCACTTGCCGTCTGGTAAATGGCGCTCTCAGCCTCTGCCGAAGCCGATGCTCCGGTGCCGCCGTGGGCAACCGCAGTCGCGGTATGGTCGAGGGTGCCGCTATTGGTCAGCGTTACCGTGGCATCACCGCCGCCGAAGGCTTGTGCCGTCTGCGACAGGCCGCTGTCGACTAGCGCTGAGGCGTCAGCATAGCCGAACGCCGCATTGGCGGACGCCACGGCATTCAGGGTGACAGTGCCGTTGTTGACTAGGTCTGCCGACGCGTTGCCGCCAGCCGATGCCGAGGCAAATTGCTGGATGCCTTCGCTAGCAGTAGCCACCGCAGTTGCGTTTCCTGCTGTCGTATTGGTGGCGTTGGCTACCGCCGATGCAGCAAGTGAGACCGAACCGTCGTTGGTGAGCGTAATGACCGCATCGCCGGTGTTTGCGGACGCATCTTGCGAAATACCGCCGGTGATGCTGGCTGCCGCGTTAGCGTTGCCCAAGGTAGCCGTCGCGCTTGCGACCGCGCTTATGTCGATTACACCGGTGTCGCTATTGGTGAAGGACGACGTCGCGTTGCCCGAGCCATTCGCGCTAGCCGATACTTCGACTGCGCTGAACACGGAAGCGTCTACGTCGGCGCTGGATCCGGCGCCGTGAGCGACTGCAGCCAGCGTGATCGTGCCGCTGTTGGTCAAGCTTGCCGACGCGTTTCCGCTGCCATTGGCCGTGGCGCTGAGGTCGAAGCCGTCATCAACTTCGACGCTGGCATCCGCAAAGGTGACGGCAGTTGCGTTACCAGTCGCCGACATGTTGATCGAGCCGCTATTAGCGAGCGCGACACTGGCATCGCCGGCGCCCGACGCGACAGCAACCATGTCAATCACATCGGAAACCGTGGCTTGGACGTCAGCCGAGCCTTGTGCATTTCCGGTTGCCAGAGCTGAGAAGGTCAACGTTCCGTCGTTGGTCAGGGCAACGCTGGCATTGCCGTCGGCCGCCGTCGCATTTTGGCTGATGCCGGTGTTGATCGAGGCGGATGCAAGTGCGTCGGCGGTGTTAAGGGTGGCATTAGCCAGCGCATGGACCGAGAAGTCCATCGTTCCGCTGTTGGTCAGTTCGACCGACGCGGCGCCCGTGCCGCCAGTCACCGAGGCAGTCTGATTGATCGCCGAACTGATCGTCGCTCGGGCACTGGCGCCGGCGCCGCCCTGGGCGGTCGCGTCGAGTGCGACATCGATCAAGCCGCTGTTGGTCAGGTCAACGGATGCCGATCCGCCGGCATCCGCGCTCGCATATTGGCTGATGGCCGCCTCAAGCGTGGCGCTGGCCGAAGCCGTTCCCGTGCTGACCGCGTTCGCGCCGAGCTCTACGGCGATCGTGCCCTGGTTGTCGATGCTGGCGCTCGCTGCCCCGCTCTGGGCGTTTGCGCTCTGGTCGAGCAGGACTGATGCGTACGCAGTTGCATTAGCAATGGTTACGCCATGGGCCGTAGCATTAACCTGCGCACTGAGTACGCCAGAGAAAGCGGCGGTTCCCGTTCCGCCGGCCGCATTGACGAGCGTTAGAGAGGCATTTCCAGTGCCAGTGGCATTTGCTTCCTGGACGATGATATTCGTCGCGGAAGCATAAGCATTCGCCGTGTCGCCTTCTGCTGAGGCAATGGCCGTCAGGCCGATGCTGCCGTTGTTGGTCAGCGACGCCGAGGCGTTACCATCAGCCGTCGCGGAAGCATATTGTGCAACGCCGTCGTAGGCGTAGCCGTTTGCGTTGGCCGATGATCCGTCGGCATTGGCGCTGCCGCCAACTGAGATGTCGCCATTGTTGGTGAGCGTCGCGGAGGCATTGCCGTCGTGCGCAACGGCCGACTGGTATACGCCGTAGGCTGTTGCCGTCGCATTGGCCGTGGCGCCGATTGCGCCGGCTACTGCGTCGACGTCGATCGCTCCGTCATTGGTAATCGACGCTGTGGCGTCGCCGCTTGTCGCGGTTACATCCTGGTCGATGGCCGAAGAGACCAAAGCATACGCATTTGCGGCCGAGGAGGCGACTGCGTTCGCGACTGCGTCGATATTGAGTGTACCGACATTGGAGATGCTCGCGCTCGCATTGCCATCTGCCGCAGTGACATTCTGGACAAGGCCATCGTTGACCGTCGCATTGGCGTTCGCGTTGGTGGCGGAAGTGCCGCTCTTGGTTCCATGGGCACTCGCATCGGCCAGCACGTTGATCGTACCGTCGTTGGTGATCCCAGCGACTGCATCGCCGATCCCCGTCGCGCTGGCATTCTGGCTGATCGCATAGCTTACGTACGCATTGGCGTTCGCCGTGGCGTAGGCGCCCGCGTCGGCAAGGGCTGAAACGTTGAGCGTGCCATTATTGTCATAGCTCGCGTCGGCAGACGTCACGCCTGTCACATTCTGCTGGACGCCGTCAGCATTGGCGTTCGCCGTTGCGACCCCGCCGATGCCAGTGGCGGAAGCATTCGCAGACGCGTCAAAGCTCACCGTGCCGTCGTTGACCAGGGAAGCGCTGGCAGAGATGCCGCTCGCGTTCTGCACGAGGCCCGGTACGCTGGCGCTCGCCAATGCAGCGAGGGTGCCGGCGGCGCTGGCGATCGCAGCGACGTCGATCGTGCCCGCGTTCGTCAGGCTGACGCTGGCCGAAGAGCCAACTGCAGTTTGCGCAATGACGAGACCGGCGTTGGCAATGGCGTGGGCAGTGGCCCCTGACTTGGCAAGTGCGACTGCGCTCTGATCGATTGAGCCGTTGTTGGTGAGCGAAGCGGCTGCTGTTGCACCAACCGCGCCGGATTTGATCCCCGTGGCAACATGCGCGGAGGCGGAAACAAACCCGGCAGTGCCGACTGCAGCCGCGAAAGCATCAATGCCAATGTCGCCATCGTTGGTTAGCGAGACGCTTGCGCTCGAACCCAGTGCGTAGTGGCCGATTCCGGTGCCGACGGTCCCATGCGCGAACACGGATGCACCGCCAACGGCGGTCGCACCCGCCGAAATATCGATAGTTCCTGCATTGTCGAGTGCCGCAGACGCGACGCTCCCCGACGCATTCTGCGAAATGCCGACTCCGACGCTTGCGGAGGCAAAGGTGCCGAAAGACGAGCCGTTTGCGGATGCGTCGGCGCCGATATTGATCACGCCGCCGGCCAGGTTGCTAAGCGTAATGGCTGCCGCGCTTCCGGCATTTGCGTCCTGGACAATACCGAAGTTTACGGTGGCGAAGGCATCAGGGGATGTGCCTATCGGAGCTGTCGCGAGGGCATGAATATCCAGGGAACCGGCGTTGGTTAGGTCTACCGACGCATTGCCTACTGCATTGCCTTGCTCGAACACACCGGTCTGCACAAGTGCGTTGGCGGTATTGGTTCCTGACGTCGCTTCGGCAGCAATCTGTACGGAGCCGTCGTTGATGAGGCTCATGCCGACGTCCCCGGCGAACGTTGGCTGCGGCCCGACTGCTGTCGCGACATATCGAACTTCGCCGGTCAGGACACTGTTGACAGTGGAGGCAGGGAAACCTCCGCCGCTATTGTAGACGCCAAAGTCGAAGTCGTCGCCAATGTTGCTGATGACGAGCGTATTGTTGGTGACATTCGGCCCGACAATTAACGCGCCGATGCCTGGTTGGGTCGCAGCTTGTGCCGGCAACGCCGCGCCAAGTGCTGAAATGGATGCGCCCGTGAAAAGTGCAATGCGGCGGTTGAAGCTCGTCATCTTTAATCCCCTGTTTGACCTGCCCTCGAAGGCCCACACAGCACGCGCTCCCAAAGGAATGCCGAGACGCACAGCAAACGATCGCAAACGCGATTCGCCGGCCGCAAGCCACAGCAGCCCCACCGAGCAGAGGGCGCTTGCCAATGATGTTTGATAATCACGCATGTGGGCAAACGTCAAACGAAACTTGCGGAAATAAACAATCCAGATTGCAATCAATCCTTAACTGTTGCTGTTAGGCGCCGCCTGCAGCATGGGTCGGCAGGGATTGCCGGAAGCATCCCCAAAAGCATCGACGTCTTGCCAAGGCTGCTCTATCCAAGGGCCTGCTCGACGCCATAGTTTCGGAGGTCAACGTGTTGCATCGTACCGCTTTTCTTCTCGTCATGAGCTGTTCGGCAGCCCTCGTTTCGGCCCCGGCGGTCGCCGCCTCGCAGGCCGCCCCGGCTACCGCAGCGCCGTCGACGCCTTCAAATTCAGGAGAGGCCAAGTCGGTCACCCGGAACCAGCTTTCGACCCAGCTCGACAACAGCTTCAAGACGCTTGATACCAATGGCGACAAGACGTTGAGCAAGTCGGAGGTCGAAGCAGCGCAGGCGCGCTCCGTCGCCCAGGTCCAGGCCGCCGCGGCCAAGCGCATCGAAACTGAATTTACCAGGCTGGACACCAACAAGGACGGGCAATTGAGCCTGGCGGAAGTCAAGGCGGGGGCACCGGCTCCACATCTGGCCGGATCGGCCGAGATGATCCAGAAGCTGGATGTGAACAAGGACGGGAAAGTGAGTCAGGACGAATTTCGCGCGACCCCGCTGGCAAACTTCGACCGGCTCGATACCGATAAGGACGGCGCCTTAAGCCCCGAGGAACAGCGAGCTGCGTCGACGCCCCGATGACAAATCTCGCCGCGGTTGCGCGGCGCATCGCCACCCATGCAATTTTGATGGAGAGTTAGTGTGAACAGACAATTGCTGATGATTGCGATCCTCGCCTCCGCCACGGGCCCCGCCTTTGCCCAGGCCGCAGCCAAACCGGCGGCGCCGCAGCCGATCACCAAGGCAGCCTATATCCAGCGCGTCGACCGTAGCTTTTCCGCGAACGACACCAACAAGGACGGGTTCATCGACAAGTCGGAGATCGAGGTTGCGGAAACCAAGGCCATCGGGACCCGCAAGGCCCAGATGATCAACCAGCGCGAGGCCGCCTTCCGTCAAATGGATACCAACAAGGATGGCTCGCTGTCCCTGAAGGAATACAATGCGCAGTTGGTCGCGCAGCCGCTGCCAAAGCCCAACGCCGCGCCGATGCTTGCTCGCCTCGACACCAACAAGGATGGGAAGATCAGCGCAGCCGAAAGCCGCGCACCCGCCGTCGCCCAGTTCGATCGCGCAGACACCAACAAGGACGGTACGCTGAGCGTCGAGGAGCAGCAGAAAGCCCGCGCCAAGAAATAGGCGCCGCCTCCAGTCGATTCTTCGAAAGCACCGCCCGTGGCGAACTATCAGACGATCATGCGCCTTCGCCCAGAAGTGCGGGAATTCATCCGCAACCGCCGATGGGTCCATCGCGGCGACGTGATTACGTACGGACCCAATATCCGCTGCGATTCCTTTTCGACGGACGCCGCGGGCTTTCGGCACAGCGTCTTCGGTGGCAAAGCGCTGTCGGCCCATGACTGCCTCCAGAGCGAACGCTATGGGCTCGTGCTCGGGCCGAGCAATGTTTACGGGTTCGGCCTTGCCGGCAACGAGAACACGATGCCCTCGTTGCTGGCCGAGCGCTTCGGCTTCCCGTTCGCGAACATCGGCCTGCCCGAAGGCAACAGCCGCAATCTCTTTGCGATCCTGACCGCCTTTATGGCGCGGGCGCCGCGCCCGCCCGCCGCTGTCGTCCATATCAGCGGCGGGGACTTTACCAACTTCTGCTACACCTCTGTCGCCGATCCGATCTTCGGCTCGCCCAACCTCCTGCAGATGCGGCAGGTGATCAAAGAGCGCGGCGGGCGGACCTCACCCGATGCGCAGATCAAGCCCCTGCTGGCGTTCACAGCCCTGTGGATCGGGGCGATCGCGCGGCTTTGTCGAATGAACAAGGTTCCGCTGGTGCTTGGCGACGACACGACCTTTTTCGAAAAGACCGAACCGAGCGCAACCGACCTTGAGTGTGAACTCGGCAAGGCGATCAACGCCGCGCAGGAGCGGCAGTTCGCCATCCACAAGAAGTTCGTCGGCGATTATTCCGATCGGCGGATTTCCGTCGCGAAGGCGCTCGGCGTCCCGCTGGCCGGCCCAGGCCGAACCAACAACATCGGCTTCATCGACGAATTCCACTACGATCGCGATGGCACCCGCGCGCTGTGCGACGACTTCGCCGAAGCGATCCAGACGCTGCTGTAGCTCCCGCTCGCGCTCTGGCGTTCCGGCGCCGCCTCGCCTATTGGGCAGTCATCCCCGGGGAGCCGATAGCGGCTGAGAGGCAGTTCATGACTGCGACCCGTCGAACCTGATCCGGATCAAACCGGCGTAGGGAGGGAAGTCGCCATCGGCGCCATCCCTCCGCTTATGGAGAAGACGATGGCCGACATTCCCGCCCGCACCGAACTCAAGGTCACCACCGGCCCGATCCGCGGCAGCCGCAAGATTTACGTCGGCCCGAACCGCGTCGCCATGCGTCAGGTCGATCTCGAGCCTTCCTCGGGCGAGCCTCCGGTCACCCTCTACGACACCAGCGGCCCCTACACCGACCCCGAAGCCCGCATCGACATCATGGCCGGCCTGCCCGAGCTTCGCCGCGACTGGATCCGCGCGCGCGGCGATGTCGAGGAAGTGACGCAGCGCGACGTCCGGCCGGAGGACAATGGCCTCTCCGGCCCCGACCGCTCCGGCGGGGTTCAGCCCTTCCCCAACGTCCGCCGCCGGGTCTTGCGCGCGCGCGCGGGGAACAATGTTAGTCAGATGCACTATGCCCGCCGCGGCATCGTCACCCCCGAAATGGAATATGTCGCCGCCCGCGAGAATCTCGGCCGCGAGGCCGCCCTGGCCGGTCCCCGCGACGGCAACGACTGGGGCGCGTCGATCCCCGATTTCGTCACCCCCGAATTCGTCCGCGACGAGGTCGCCCGCGGCCGCGCGATCATCCCCAACAACATCAACCACCCCGAGTCTGAGCCGATGGCGATCGGCCGCAACTTCCTGGTCAAGATCAACGCCAACATCGGCAACAGCGCGGTCGCCAGCGACGTCGCGCAGGAGGTCGAGAAGATGGTGTGGGCGATCCGCTGGGGCGCCGACACGGTCATGGATCTTTCGACCGGCCGCAACATCCACGACACGCGCGAATGGATCATCCGCAACTCGCCCGTGCCGATCGGCACGGTGCCGATCTACCAGGCGCTGGAGAAGGTCGGCGGCATCGCCGAGGACCTGACCTGGGAGATCTACCGCGACACGCTGATCGAACAGGCCGAGCAGGGCGTCGACTATTTCACCATCCACGCCGGGGTCCGCCTGCCTTACGTCCCGCTGACCGCCAAGCGGGTCACCGGCATCGTCAGCCGCGGCGGATCGATCATGGCCAAATGGTGCCTAGCCCATCACCGGGAGAGCTTCCTCTATGAGAAGTTCGACGAGATCAGCGAGATCATGAAGGCCTATGACATCGCCTATTCGCTGGGCGATGGCCTCCGCCCCGGAAGCATCGCCGACGCCAATGACGAGGCGCAATTCGCCGAGCTCTACACGCTGGGCGAGCTGACCAAGCGTGCCTGGGCGCAGGATGTGCAGGTGATGATCGAGGGCCCCGGCCATGTGCCGATGCACAAGATCAAGGAGAATATGGACAAGCAGCTGGAGGCATGCGGCGAGGCGCCCTTCTATACGCTTGGGCCGCTGGCGACCGACGTCGCGCCGGGTTACGACCATATCACCAGCGGCATCGGCGCGGCGATGATCGGCTGGTTCGGGACGGCGATGCTTTGCTACGTCACGCCCAAGGAGCACCTCGGCCTGCCCGACCGCGACGACGTCAAGGTCGGCGTCGTCACCTACAAGCTGGCCGCCCACGCCGCAGACCTGGCCAAGGGCCACCCGGCCGCGAAGCTGCGCGACGACGCCCTGAGCCGCGCCCGCTTCGACTTCCGCTGGCGCGATCAGTTCAACCTCTCGCTCGATCCCGATACCGCCGAGGAATATCACGACCAGACGCTGCCAGCCGAAGGTGCAAAGACCGCCCACTTCTGCTCCATGTGCGGCCCGAAATTCTGCTCAATGAAGATCAGCGCCGAAGTCAGGGAATTCGCACGGCTCCAGGAGCAAAACTCATCGGTCCGTCCTGAGCTTGTCGAAGGGCGCGTGCAGGAAGCCGAGGCCGGAATGGCTCAAATGAGCAAACGCTTCCATGACGAGGGCGGGGAGATTTACCTGCCGGCAGAATAACACCTATTGCGAGACTTGAATTTTATTTTCGCTCTGCAACGATGCTTATCTCATGATTGGTGTCGAAGAATTCAAACAACGCTTGCAAGCGGATAGCCTTCAAGAACTGGCCGATGAGTTCTTACTGGCGGATGGCGCAGCTCACGTAACTGAGGACCAATTCAACCTTATTCGTCAAAAGCTTGCAGATTCATATGGCTTAGACGACGAGGCCATCAAAATCATTGTAACTGGGTCTGCTAAGCTGGGGTTTTCGTTGATTGAGAAGCGCGACGAGGATGGCAATGTTCGTCCACGTTTCCGTCCGTTCAGCGTAGAATCTGACATAGATGTGGCCGTCCTCTCACCTCAAATTTTCGATTTAGTCTGGTTCGAACTGTCTGCATTTGCAGCGAACCGCCCTTGGTTTCCTTTGGCGCACAAGAAGCTCGGACCATATCTCGTGAGCGGATGGCTAAGGCCAGACCATTTTCCTAATTCGGGTGCACTGATGAACTGCCGCAAATGGTTCCCCATTTTCGCTGGCTTATCAGCGGATATTAGGTTCGGCAGGCGGAAGGTTAGAGCGGGTCTTTTTTACTCGCTTGAGCAACTTCGACAATATCAAATGCGTAGCCTACGCGATGCATTATCCGGAGCGGACTTATGAAAACGTCCCCAACCAATTGGAAAATTCGTCAGCTGATCACGATGGTTAAAGAGGAAAAACTAATCCCTCGACCTGAGTTTCAGCGGCGCCTTGTATGGAAGATTTCAGATAAAAATCACTTTTTGGATTCCATTATTGAGGGATATCCGTTTCCAGAAATTTACGTTGCTGATGGCGACGTCAACCTAGAAACGGGCGAAGGAACCCAACTGTTGGTTGATGGCCTGCAGCGGGTTAGCACTATTACTCAATATTTTGATGCAGACCCTGATTTGAAGTTGACAACAGTCCCTGCTTATAGGGATCTTTCCCCAGAGAAAAAGACTGCTTTCCTTCAATACGATGTTGCCGTTAGGGACCTGGGTGCGGTCAATGCTGATCAGCTCGTCGAAGTTTTCCGAAGAATTAACGCGACAAGCTACTCACTGAGAGACATCGAAATTCATAACGCACGTTTTCGCGGCGAACTTAAGGAATTTGCTGACCGTTTCTCTCAAATAAATTTCTTTTCAGATCATCGCGTCTTCAATGCAGCAGACTACCGCAGAATGGGAGATTTGCGGTTTGCTCTGTCAATTATAATAGCATGTATGGCGGGCTATTCTAATCGAGATGATCTATTTGAGAGGATGCTTGAGTTTTATAACGACGAACTTCCAAATTCGGCAGAATTAGGAAGTAATCTGGATAATGTTGCGTCTTTCATCGAGGAATGCGGATTCGATAAGCACAGTCGCGTCTGGCGCAAGGCGGATTTGTACACGCTATTCGTGGAGCTGTATTTGGCCCAGTGCAAAGAGGAGCTGGAACTCCAACCGAGTAACGTTATCAACGTACTGCAGCCGTTTTTTGAGACAGTTGACCGCGGCGACTTCGAGGGAAACCGGCTAGCGGCCACGTACTATAAGGCTGCTCTTCAGGCGTCGAACGATCGGGTAAACAGAGTGCGTCGTGGGGCTATTGTTGGCGGATTGATCCGAGGGGTTGGATCGGACGAATTGGAGGCGACGCTAATCCAAGCCGAAATGCTCTAGAAGATGACAGCTGTCCAAACTTGGCAACCTGTCATTGGGTACCTTCTGGGCATCGTGACGGTTCTGGTTGCCGCATTAGTGGGATTCCGCCTGAACCGGGCGCGCGACGAGCATTTGCGCTTGCAAGAGGTGAAGTCGATCGCTGCAGCCCTATACGCCGAGATCATCATGCTTCGCGTACAGGCAGCCAAGATGGCTAACGTAGTTGCCAAGAGATTTGTCCAACACGGAATGGGCCGTCGAGACAGGCCCTTTGACGAACATCTCTTTGAGATGATTCCAATGCCTTCTGCGCCCATTTATGAGGGCCTCTCATCTCAAATCGGGAAATTGCCCGCCCACCTATTACTTGGGATCGTGCAATTCTACTCGGCTTACGAGGACGCTCGCTATTGGCTGCCTCGACTTGAGGAAAAGGAAGAGCGCCCGTTCACGTATAGCGTTCTTACCGTCCTTCACCCGGCTCTTGATGCCGTTGAGGGAATCCAGGACACTCTCATTTCGATTGAAGCCCTTGTCGGCATTTCGCCGAACTCAGAACTTCCCGATCTCAAGCAAGCAAAAGAGGTTGCGGAGTGGGAAGAAGAGCAATGGGCCGAAATCCGTGAGCAGGGCGACTAGCCCCTGAAATCAGCTCGTCCTGAAACGGTTTGGTCTCCGGAGCCAACCTTCAAACGTACAGCAACAATGGAAGAGATGAAGGGCATCGCCCGGGTCAATTTCCTCCCCCGCAAGGCGGAAGAACGGAAGCGGCTGGCGGCTGGGGCGATGGAGACCTAGTTGCCGGCGGCTGAGTAGCGTCGGCTACCGACCTGCGATAAATCCCTGCCATCGCTGTTTCGCGATTAGAGGGAGTCCCATGAGATCGACGCTTGCAAATGCCGCTGCTTCCGCGCTGCTTGTCCTCGCTCCGGCCGCCGCCATGGCCGAGCCGCCGCCCGCGACCAGCGGTCCGGTTGATGGCCTCATTTCCTCCCCGGACAATTTCAAGCTCCTGCTCGAAAACGACCAGGTGCGGGTGCTGCAATATACGCTGCCGCCCGGCGCGTTGGACCATTGGCACACGCATCCGCCACGCGTCGGCCATGTCCTGTCAGGCGCGAAGATCCGCGTGACCGAGGCGGACGGCTCTCAGAAGGATTATGACGAGAAGGCCGGCGACACTTATTGGGGCGAGTTCTCCCCGCTCCACGACACGCTGAACATCGGCACCACGCCCTACATCGCGCTGCTGGTCGAGGTGAAAGGCGCGCCGGGTGCGACGGCGAAGAGCGCTGCAATGGAGGCAGCACATGCCATTGCGGCCCAGATGTCTGCGCCGGGGCTGGCGCAGCGGCCATGATCGATCGAAAAAACTTGTGGCTCACCCTGGGATTTGTGGCGGGCCTGCTGCTGACCGGCGTCCCTTATTGGCGGCTGCCCTACAACGCCGACTTTTTCTCGGACCCTTTGGTGCTGGCCGGCTTCGTGGGCCTTGGCGCGGTGACCGCGATGCTGGCGGCGTCGGGCATCGCGCGCCTGTCGCGGATTTTCTGGATAATGCTGGCGGCCTTCCCGGCGGCGGTGGCGATCCGCGTCGTGGTCGAAACGGCACAGGACCCAACGGATCATAATCTCTGGCCGTTCGAACTGATCCTTGCCGCGCTGTTTTCGTTGGTCGCGATCGTGCCCGGACTGCTGGTTGGCGCGCTTGTGCGGCGACTGGGGCGGTGATTTGGGGGGAAGAAGCGGGCCGCGCCTCCTGACAGGCGCGGCCCTCGTCAAATCAGCAAGCGCAATTCTTGCAGGTGCACGGCTTGCACTGGCAACCGCCGCGGGTGTCGCGCTTGGCGGCCTGGAGCTGCTGCTTGGTGAGGTGGGTCACGGAAATCATTGAAATTCTCCTTCTGTCCAAAAGCGGACTAAAGGCCTATTAGCTTCCGTACCATGGTACGGAATCAAGCGAAAAGTTCGGACAGGATCAGGCCGCCACGCCCCACAGGCGCCTCAGTTGCGCTTCGCTTCCGTTGAACTTGTCGCGATCGCAGCGACCGATGCCGCTGACCCGGTGCGGCACTGGCCCAGCGGCCCCATCCGTATATTGCCACATCGTCCATGTCGGCCAGTTGGGCGGCACCACCGGCGTCGGACCATATTGGGCAACCCAAAGCCAGCTCTTGGCAAGCACTGGATCGGAATGGGTCCCAAGTAGTTCCTTTAAATAATGACCGGCATAAAGCCCCGGCCATTGTTGGGTCTGTCCGAAAACGTGGGTATTGAATGCCCGCGCTTCCTCAAGTGACATTGATGGTCCCGACGGGTTCGGCTCGAAATCGAGCACCAGGAGCGTGTCGGTAATATCCCCCACGGTATTGAGGAAATGGACCGCCTGTTTCACGCCGTCGGAACCGGTCGCGAAATGATAGGCCCCCCACAACAGGCCGGCTGCGCGCGCCCGGTTGCGGTTCGTCCGGTACATGGGGTCGACGTTCGCCTGCCCCTGCGACGCCTTGTGGATGACGCCTATGATCCCTTCAGCCTTTGCCTTGGCGAAATCGAGGCGGGTGCCATTATGATGGGAAATATCGATGACCGCGTTAATCGCCATCGCGAGACTCCTCGGAGAATGCGATTCGGCGGCCATTTACTTAGCGGAAATCTGACGCACTGTTGAGTGGCGGGTTGGGCCCAACCGCTTGCAGTACAATGGATCCGCCGCTATGTTTTCCGTACCATGGTACGGCAAGAAGCGAGAAGTTCGGACACGATCGGGGGCCTCGCGAAAGCAGCGGGCGTTGGCGTCGAAACGGTCCGCTATTACCAGCGGCGCGGACTCCTTATCGAGCCCGCCCGCCCGCCGGGCGAGGTCCGGCGATACGGTGACGAAGATGTGCGCCGACTGCGGTTCATCCGCCGCGCTCAGGCGGCCGGCTTCACGCTCGAACAGATTGGCGAGCTGCTCGCACTAGACCGAACTGACGACCGCGTCCGCGTCCGAGCGCTGGCGACCGAGCGACTCGCCGCGCTCGACGATCGTATTGCCGAACTGGAGCAATCCCGCGCCGCGCTCGAACGGCTCCGCTCCACCTGTGCTTCCGGCAAAAAGGGGCCCTGCCCGATCCTCGACGCGTTCGACGGCACTTAACCGCCTAGCCGCACCAACGCCTCATCCAGCGCCTGCAGGAACCGCGACCGGTCCGCCTTTGCGAACGGCGCCGGGCCGCCGACCGCATCACCCCCCGCCCGCAGGTCCGCCATGATCGCCCGCGTCGCGATTGCAGTGCCGATCGACGCACCGGTGAACGGCTTTCCATTGTGGCCTATGACCGCCGCCCCGGCCTTCAGGCAGCGGTCGGCGAGCAATATGTCGCCGGTGATCACCACCGTTTTCGCGTCGGCCTGCTCGACGATCCAGTCGTCGGCGGCGTCGAACTTGTCGCTGACCACCACCCGCTCGATCAAGGGATGGGCGGGAAGGCGCAAATAGCTGTTGCTGACCACCCGCACCGGAACCTCGCGGCGATAGGCGACGCGATATACTTCATCCTTCACCGGGCAGGCGTCGGCGTCGACCAGGATGCGGATGGCGCTCATCGATTCTCGCATGGCATCGGCGGGGCATGACACGTCCCGGGCGAAAAAGCTGTCCTATCCAGTCGAAATTTGCTCCAACCTCGAGTGTATTCTTCGCGGTCCGACGGTTGGGGCACCAGCGCAATGACCGAATTCGAATTCGTCTTTCCCCTGTTCGCACTTCTCATCGGCCTTTCCGTAACCGAGATGCTGGCCGGCCTCGCCCAGGCGCTCAAGAGCAAGCGCGATATCCACATCGGATGGCTGACCCCGCTCCTCGGGACGCTGATCCTCATCAACCTGGCCATGTTCTGGCAGGGATCGTGGGAAATCCGCCATTCGATCACGGCGACCAGCGCGTCGTTGCTGCTCGTCCTGGTGGTCGGCGCAGCCTATTTCCTCGCTGCCTCGATGGTCTTTCCGTCGTGGGGCTCCCACGTCCGGGATCTCGACGATCATTTCATGGACAACCGGACGGTGGCGTTGCTGGCGATCGCGGCGTGCAACCTCGTCTATTTCATACGGGTCGCGCTGATAACCCATGTGGCGAGCGCCTGGTGGTGGGTAGCCAATGGCATATTCATCGGCCTGCTACTGGTCGCCGCCCTGGAACGGCGCCGACAGATCATCGTCGCCGCGCTATGGGCCCTGATCCTGGCGCACGGGGCACTGCTGGTGGCCGGCCGATGAGGCGGGCATCGGCCGAGGGCGGCTGCCTGTGCGGGGCAATCCGATATCGCGTTACGGGCGACCCCGTCGCGGCGACGCTGTGCCATTGCGGATCGTGCAGGCGGGCAAGCGGCGGGACCAATGTCGCCTGGGCGGTGTTCGAAAAGGACAAGTTCGAATGGCTGGCCGAGGAGGCCACGGCCTACTCCTCCTCTCCCGGTATCGACTGGATCTTCTGCGGCAAGTGCGGAAGCCTGGTCGGCTACCGCCGTTCCTCGCGCCCCGATCATATGGACATCACCACCGGCACGCTCGACGATGCCGACTTTTTCCCGCCCGGCGTCGAGATCTGGCTGGAACAGAAGATCGGCTGGGAAACGCTCCACCCCGACCTGCCCAAGCGCCAACAAAGCAGCCTAAACGCGCCCGAATGACCGGATAGCCGCCGACCGCCCTTGGTCGAGCCACCGCTTGCGTCCGTCGAAGGCGGCTCGCGAGAAGTGTATTACATGCGCAAGGCGGCGACCGATTATTTTGGAGCGCCCCTTCCATGCTTAGCCTGACCATCTTTGCTGCCGCGGCAAGCGCCGCCGCGCAGCCAGCACCCGCCGCCACCGCGCCGGCCGAGCCGCCGTTCGCTCGCCGGCCGGAAAATGTCGTCATGCCCGATCGGCCAGAGGTCCGGAAATTCTTCACCGAATGGGGTTTTGCCGAAGCGGTGATCGACGGCGACCGGGTGTGGCTGTCGGGCGTTGTCGCCGGATTGCGCAAGGGCGAAACCATGGCCGACGCCGAAGCCGCTTACGACAGGGCGTTCAAGATGCTCGGCGATGTGCTCGACCGCTCGGGCTCCAGCTTCGACGGAGTTGTCGACATGACCACCTTCCATACCGACCTGCCGGCGCAGTTCAACGGCTTCCGAAAGGTCAAGGACCGTTACATCCGTGAACCTTTCCCTGCCTGGACCGCGATCGACATCGACCGGCTGGTCCCTGACAACGGACTGGTCGAAATCAAGCTGGTCGCGCGCCGCAAGCCGTAGCGCGTCGAGAAGCTACCGCTTGCGGACGAACTCCGCGCGCAGCACCAGGCCCTTGATGCCTTCATATTTGCAGTCGATTTCCTGAGGATCGCCGGTCAGGCGGATCGACTTGATCAGCGTCCCGCGCTTCAACGTCTGGCCAGCGCCCTTGACGGTCAGGTCCTTGATCAGGGTTACCTGGTCGCCGTCGGCCAATATGTTGCCGACCGCATCGCGCACGACGACACCCTCGTCCGCGGCGGGCGGCGAGGCAAGCCGAGAGCGGGGAATCCATTCTCCGCTCGCCTCGTCATAAACATATTCCTCGTCGCTCATGCGGCGACGCCGTCAGTTCTTGAAATTCTCAAGGCCCCGGACGACGCCCTCTCGCGACGGGTTGGCGGCGATGGACTTCTTCTTCTCCGCCTTGGGTTTGCGGATTTCCTTGTTCGACTTTTTCTGACCCTTGGCCATGTCCGTCTCCCGGCAAGGGCGGTATGCCCTGACGTTGCCTTAGCCCTTCGCTACGCTGCCGGCATCAACTTTCGAACCGCCGGCCGAAGAGAGGACTGCAGCGAACAGCGGCTCGTCAGGAACCGCCTCCGCGAATATCGCCATCGACGAGCGCAGCTTGAGCGCGTCGACGGGGCCGAGAATCTCTTCCGGGCTCGACATCGAAAGATGCGGCAAGATCGCTTCGGCGCAAAGGCGCAGCCGCTCACCCAGTAGCGGATGGGCCGCATAGGCCCGCGCCTCCTCAATCCCGCTCAGCCCGTAGAATTTTGCGGTCGAGCTGCGGCCGAGGTCGCGGTGCTGGGGAAAGATGAACCACATCCAGTGGCTTCGCTTGCGGCCGTCCAGAAGCTCGGCCAGCGCCTGCTCAAAGACTCCGTCCGCCTGCGCGGCGCCAAACCGTTCGAGATCAAATGGATCGCCTGCCATGCCGGCGCCTATAGCGAGACGCAGCCCTTATTTCGCCCTGGGCTTCGTGTTCGCGCTGGCGACCCGCGTTCCAACCCGGCGGCCATGGATCCAGCTCATCCCCTGGCCAAGGGTCATGATTGGCGTGAAACGGCTATTCTGCGCCGGCGTCTGCACCCCATCGCGATCGTCAAGGGCGAACCAGCCGGCGGCCGTGCGCGCCAGGAGCAGGATGTGAGCTCCGCGCGTCGAATGGCGTCCGATGCTGATATAGAGGTCCTTGGGATCAAATCCGGCCGCCTTCAGCACCTGCATCTTGGCGATGGCGATGTCCTCGCTGTCGCCGGTCCCGCGGCGAAGTGTCTCGCCGGCGTTGGCCCAAAAATCGGCGACGCCCATATTATCGAGATCATGCGCCCAGTGAACGCGCTCGTTGATTTCCTGCTGGACCAGCCGGAGCTTGCCCAAAGAATCAAGGCTGGCGGCCCCCGCCGCCAGCTGCTGCACCAGCGGGTCCCTCGCATCGGTCGCTGCTACCCGCCGGAAACGCGCATCGTAAAAAGTCACCCCAGCATTTAGCGCGACCGTGCCGAACACATCCGGGCTAGCCGGGCGCGAAAGGATCAGTGGATGCGCAACTGCTTTTGCCGGCGCCGCCGTTCGGTCGAGAATCAGCGGACGATAGGCGTCGGACTTTGACGGGGTGGCCGCGGCCTCGACGCCAAACGCCGTCGCAGGCGCCGCGGCCGCCATACAGGCGCCGGCGACTGCAACTCCGAACCAGCTTCTTATCAAGGACATTCCCGTCATCCCCAAAAAAGAGTCGTTAGGGTGACTCTCTTTGTTCGTTAACGGAAGAGGTTAACGACAGGAGACTGAAATTAACCGAAAACTGTGCCTGCACAGTAACTTAGACGGTTAACTTTGAGTAGGGCTTGTGCTGAAAAAGGACAGAATTGCGCCACAAGCACAAATCCCGACTCGGCGGCATAACCGACGCCGGCAGGTCCGGAATCGCCGTATCGGTTAACCGAATTGGTCCTGCTCAGACATAAGTTTTCCGCAGGCCGATGAATTTCCGAAACGTGTTTAGCGCTGAAGCTCGCGTACCGCGGCCAGCGACTTTGCGACGTGGTCTTTCCAATCCAGTTCAGAATGAACCATTACAATCCGGCCGCCGCGGTCGATGACATAGCTGGTTCGATCGGAAAGTTCGGGCTTCTGCTTCAGCACCACATCATATGCTTTGATCGTGGCCGGGGAAGCACTGGCGACGGGAAAGGCGCTGCGGCAGGCCTCGGTCGAGAAGCGCTTCAAAGTGTCCAGGTCGTCGGCGCTCATGCCTATCACCCTGGCGCCTGCCTTGCGAAACTCCGGCATTGCGTCGGCGAACGCCTTGGCTTCGAGCGCGCATCCCTGAGTGAAGGCTTTGGGATAGAAATAGAGGACGACCGGGCCATGGCGAAGCTGTTCCTTCAGGTTGAGCTTGAAGGTTTTCCCGCCAAGCGCGCCCATCGTGCGGATCTCCGGCGCCTTCGCCCCGACCGGAAGCGCGGCCGAAAGCGGTTGAGCCAAAGCGGCCACGGCGAGCAAGAATAGGGAGCTGTAGGCACGCATCGGTCGTCTCCTGCGCTACGATGATTGTTACGCTAGCCCTTAGCAGCCGTCGGGGAAAGCGGCCCGTTCGGGATGGCGCGGGACAAGCGTTCGAAAGAAAGCGAAGGCAGGCTTCAAATCCTTCTCATAATCCCCGGTTGGGCGGATGACGGGGCCAAACACACCGTGCTTGGATGGATAATCGGGCCCCGCGCAGACGATCGGTACGCCCGCCTTCAGCGCGATCTGATAGAAGCCGGTCTTCCACTTTTTGGTCGCCGAGCGAGTGCCTTCGGGCGCGATTACAAGGATGAAGTCATCGTTCGCATTGAACTGGGCAACGATTTGGCTGACAAGGTCCTGGGGCGCCCTCCGGTCGACCGGAACGCCGCCCAGTGCGCGCATGAATCCCCCTATCGGCCATTTGAACAGGCTGTGCTTGCCGATGAAACGTATCTGTCGGCCGATCGCGTGCACCGCGCCGAGGAACACCAGGAAGTCCCAGTTGGAAGTGTGTGACGCGCCCATGATGACAAATTTGCGATCGGGCGGAAGGGAGCCGGAGATGGTCCAGCCGCTTCGGCGGAACCAGCCAATCAATAACCAGCGGATGAACCGTTCGAGCGGATTGAGCAAAGGAGGGGGGGCAGGAGCGGCCGCGACGGTCATGATGTTCGGAATGGACGATGCCGCGCATGCCTGTCCAGCGGCAGGTCTGCGGGCCTAGTGGAGAACCGAGCCGAGTATCCAGATAAGCGACATTGCAATCACGACCAGCAGCAACGAAAATCCAAGGACATAGCGAACGCCCTGAGCTTTCACGCCAGCGGTCGCTTCCGTTTCGTTGAGATGAACTTCGTCGCCTTGTCGTTCCATCGCGAAACTCCAGTCGCAGGCGATGTTGCCACAGCTGGGGTAAGAAAAACAGATGTTAAGGGTGGCTGGCCCGGCCGCTTAGCGGTCGTCGTTGGCCAGCCAACCCGTGAGAATGTAGATCAGAACCGCGACCGGGCCGGTCACCAGCGTGGCGATGATGACGCCGAGGCGAACGACGAGGACATCGACGCCCATCCAATCGGCGAGGCCGGCGCATACGCCCATGACCTTGGCGCGGGCGGGGTTGATCATAAAACGACCGTTCATGGCCTTGTCTTTCTTAAGGTATGGCACTTCAGGCGATCGGCAGCGAGGTTGCGGCGCTCACGAACAGAAGCGAAGTGATGAAGGCGCCGGCCAGGCTGACTGCGAGCTGGCGGCTGTCGACGAATGAGAAGGTCATTGCTGTTACTCCCTTTTTTGAACCCCCGATTGGGCTCGCAATCTTCATTGCAGGGAGTGTGCCAATTGACTTTTATCGTTATTTATCAATAATGCTGAGGCTGGATGCGCACGATCTGCCGGTGCGAAGCGCGAATAATTAGTGAATATTCCCAACTTGGCCGTCGGCAATTTCGCCGGAATCAGCCTTGGAGCGAGCCCTTTGGCGCGCGAGCTGGCAAGTGCTCGGCCGCAGGGGCCTTGGCAGGCCGGCATTGGGCAAGCAGGGTCGGGAAGTCGAAATCATTGTTCGCCGCCAGCGCCGGACCAGTCGCAGCGAGGCATGCGTCACGGCTTTCGTAGCGGGTTGGGATCGTCGCTACCGGAGCGCAGGCAGCCGAACCATCGGCGCACCCAAGAATGGCGATCACATAGAAACCCGGACCCATGTCATGTCTCCGTTAGGACGTGAGTCGATAACGGCGAGGAAACCGCCCTGTTCCAATCGGTTCGTCGCATCCGTTGCGGATGGGGGCGCCGGCCCCTACCTCATGACGCGATGAGAGACGCCCCGCCCCAAACTGAAAAGCCCAAGGGCGGTTTCGCGGTCTTGTGGCGCTTCCTGCCGATGCTCTGGCCTAAGAACGACATGGAGCTTCGCCTGCGGGTCGTCATCGCCGTCGTTCTGGTCCTGGCCGGCAAGGCGATTACGCTCGCAATGCCCTTCGCCTACAAGGCCGTAGTCGATGCAATGAGCGGTGAGCGCGCAGCCTGGATGGCGGCGCTGATGCTGGTAATAGCTTACGCCGGTGCCCGCTTCGGGGGCGTACTTGCCGACAATCTTCGCAACGCCCTGTTCGAAAAGGTCGGGCAAAATGCCGCACGGCGTTTGTCGGCTCGAGTGTTTCGCCATGTCCATTCGCTGTCACTTCGGTTCCACCTCGAACGGCGGACCGGAAGCCTGACCAAGATCGTCGAGCGCGGAACGAAGAGCATCGACATGATGCTTTATTTCCTGCTGTTCAATATAGCGCCGACGGTCATCGAGCTGGTCGCAATATGTGTCATCTTTTACCTGAAGTTCGGTGCCGGGCTGGTTGCCGCTACACTCCTGATCGTGGCGATCTATATTGCCTTCACCCGCAAAGTTACGGACTGGCGCACCCACTTGCAGCGCGAGATGAACGACGTCGACAATAAGGCGATCGGGCGGGCGGTCGACAGCCTGCTGAACTATGAGACGGTCAAATATTTCGGCGCCGAGGAACGAGAGGCACGGCGTTACGACCAGGCGATCGCGCAATTCACCCGCGCCGCTGTGCGCAACGAAGTAAGCCTCGCGTGGCTCAATATCGGCCAAAGCCTGATCACCAATTTGATGATGGCCGGCGCGATGGGCTTTACCGTCTGGGGCTGGAGCCAGGGCCGCTTTACGCCCGGCGATGTGGTGCTGGTGAATAGCTTGCTGATGCAACTGTTCCGGCCGCTCGACATGCTCGGCTGGGTCTATCGCTCGATCCGCCAGGGCCTGATCGACATGGAGGCGATGTTCGATTTGACCGACACGCCCGCCGAAGTGGTCGACGTGCCGGGGGCGCAGGCGCTCGTCGTCACTGACGGACATGTCCGGTTCGAGGACGTCGCCTTCGGCTATGAACCCGAGCGGATCATTTTGAAGGGCGTGACGCTCGACGTTCCGGCGGGAACCAGCATGGCGGTGGTAGGTCCGTCGGGCGCGGGTAAGTCGACACTCGCCCGGTTGCTCTACCGTTTCTACGACCCGACCGCCGGGCGGATCACCATCGACGGGCAAGACATAGCGAAGGTTCGGCAGGACAGCTTGCGCGGCGCGATCGGCATCGTTCCGCAGGACACGGTGCTGTTCAACGACACGATCGGCTACAACATCGGCTACGGCCGCGAAGGTTCGGATCAGGATGAGATCGAGGAGGCAGCACGCGGCGCCTCGATCGACCATTTTATCGCCGCACTTCCACAAGGCTATGAATCGATGGTTGGCGAACGAGGCCTGAAGCTGTCCGGTGGCGAGAAGCAGCGTGTCGCAATCGCCCGTACTTTGTTGAAAGATCCGCCGATCCTGATCCTCGATGAGGCCACGTCGGCTCTCGACAGCCGTACCGAAGAAGCGATCCAGTCGACGCTCGACGGGGTCGCCCGCAACCGCACTACCATCGTCATCGCCCATCGCCTGTCGACCGTCGTTGGCGCTGACCAGATCGTGGTTCTCGATGCCGGCCGCGTCGCCGAGCGCGGCACACACGCGGAACTGCTCGCCAAGGGAGGGCTTTACGCCGAACTGTGGACGCGGCAGGCGGCGGAGCGGGAGCTGGAAGAGGAAGAAGCAAAGTAACTCCTCTGTTCGCAACGAGTGGAAAGCGACGTGACCGAGGCTAGGATTGAAATATGGGTCGACCTTTATCCGTCGCACGATCAGCAATTTGGGCCGCCATCGCCACTGCTATTGCGCTTCTGGCCGTCATTGCGTTCCTGAGGGATCAATATCCGAAGGATTGGACGGCCTGGGCGGTGGCAGGAACGACCGTGGCCGGCGTGGCCGGTGCATTCATTGCCTTTAAGCGAGAGAGCCTCGGACGGGCTTTGGTGTGGCTCGCGTCACTGATCGTCGTGGCGTTTCTCGTCATCTTCGACCTGCTGGACGCCATCGTCGATCCATTCATCGACGCCGACTGGCCCGTCGCGGCCATGGCTGTTCTATTGGTCATTGGGCTGGGAACGTTTCTCAGCATATTGGTAGCTGACGACGAGTAGGGCGACATCCGGGGATGCTCGGCGGGGGAAATGGACGCAGCAGCCTACGCCGAGGCAGTGGCCCAACCCAAGCGGGGAATCGCTATCGATCGTTTGCCGGAAAGATCGACGCGGCTGACAATCAGCTCGCGGCTCTCGATATACTGCAGCAGGCGCCGGGCGCGGCCAAGCGAAGCCGTACCATAGCTTGCCGCAATCGCTTCGTCCGACGGGCAGGGTGCGCCTTCACGGGCGGCCCGAGCGACCAGCAGGAACGGACCCAGCATGTCGTCGGGAAGCGAGCGCGCGGCTTCGAGTGCAGGCGCCCAGCTTTCGTCACCTCCATCGAAAATGCCGGCGCGGGCCATCGACAGGCGGCGTGTGAAATCGGCGAGGTCGAGTGGCGGACGGGCGAGCCCAGCCATTCGGCAGCGGACGGTGAAATCCTGGAGCAGGACCGAAGCCGACCGGGCGGCGCTGTGGACATCCTCAACGATTGCACAAAGGACCTGGGCGATGATCGCCGCGGCTTCGTCGGCACTTTTCTCGGGCATTGGTTCGGCCCGTGTCGGCATACCGGATGCCATGGCCTGAAGCAGGGCCTCCGAAGGTAGTGGGCGCGGCTCCGATGCGACGATTGGCAGCGGTGGAGCCGGTTCGTCAGCGCTGGAAAACAATAGTTCCTGCAGATTTTCCACGGGAGCATTGAGCGGGGTCAATTTGGGGCTCATTGAGCGTGCCCTGGTTTCGACCTCGCCGATCGCCACCGCCACCGGGCGGCGGGCAATTGCGGGACCAAGGGCCAGGAACGTTCCGCGCGGGAGATCGCGGATCGCCTCGGCCTGGCGCCGCTCCATACCGAGCAGGTCAGCGGCCCGGGCCATGTCGATATCGAGGAAGGTGCGGCCCATCAGGAAGTTTGAAGCCTCTGCCGCGACATTCTTGGCCAGCTTGGCGAGCCGCTGCGTCGCGATCACGCCTGCCAGTCCGCGCTTGCGGCCGCGGCACATCAGGTTGGTCATGGCCGACAGTGAGGCGCGGCGGACTTCCTCCGCAACCTCCCCGCCACCCGACGGGGCGAATAGCTGCGCCTCGTCGACTACCACCAGCGCCGGATACCAATGGTCGCGCGGGGCATCGAACAGGCCGCCCAGAAATGCGGCGGCACAGCGCATCTGCCCTTCGGCTTCCAGCCCCTCCAGGCTGAGCACCACGGACGCCCGATGTTCGCGGATTCGGCCGGCGAGCCGGACGATGTCGCTCTCGCTATGGTCGGCGGCCTCGACCGGCACATGGCCATAGCGTTCGGCCAGCGTGACAAAGTCGCCTTCGGGGTCGATCACCACTTGCTGTACCTGACCCGCGCTTCGTTCGAGCAGCCGCCGCAGCAAGTGCGACTTGCCGCTTCCCGAATTACCCTGGACGAGCAGGCGGGTCGCGAGAAGCTCCTCCAAATCGATCGAGATGGCGTCGCCCTTCCCGTCGACGCCCATATTTACGCGCACCGTCACAATTTCGTCCATGGCAGGCGGAAGAGTCGCCGCGCAAGCTTGCGTGTCGCCTGATGCGCAGCAATGGTGTTTCTGTGACCAGCGTGCATCAGCTTCTCCACGACCGTTTCGGCTTTTCCCACTTTCGCGGCGTGCAGGAGGCGGTGATCGAGCGCGCGATCGGGGGGCAGCACACCCTGGCCGTGATGCCGACCGGCGCTGGCAAGTCACTCTGCTACCAGTTGCCGGCATTGGCCCGGCACGGCACCGCTGTCGTTATCTCCCCGCTGATCGCGCTGATGCAGGACCAGGTGCGAAGCGCCGACGGCTTCGGCTTTCGTGCCGCCGCGCTGACCAGCGCCAGCGAGGATCCGCGGGCCATCCGCGATGCGCTACGCGATGGCCAACTCGACCTGCTCTACGTCGCGCCCGAGCGAGCCACGACCGATGTTTTCCAACGGCTGTTGCAGGAAGCCGACATCGCTCTGTTTGCGATCGACGAGGCACATTGCGTTTCCGAATGGGGCCATGATTTCCGGCCTGATTATCGACTGCTGCTGCCCCTGCTCGACCAGCATCGCGACGTGCCTCGGCTGGCGCTCACTGCGACAGCCGACAAGCGCACTCGCGCCGACATTCTGGTGCAGCTCGGCATTCCCGAAGATGGGCTGATCGTCGCCGGCTTCGACCGGCCCAATATTCGTTATCATGTCCGTCCCCGCGACGGCGCGACCAAGCAGGTCAAGTCGCTGATGACCGCCCAGTCGGGACCAGGGATCGTCTATGTGCCGAGCCGCAATGCGGCGGACAAGCTGGCTGAACAGCTCGATTCACCGCATCGGCGCGTGCTTGCCTATCATGCCGGGCTCGATCCCCAGATTCGCCAGCGCAACCAGGCCGCCTTCGTCGACAGCGAGGAAATGGTGATGGCCGCGACGATCGCCTTCGGAATGGGCATCGACAAACCCGACGTCCGCTTCGTGGCCCATGCCGGCGTGCCGAAGTCGATCGAAGCTTATTACCAGGAAACGGGCCGTGCCGGGCGCGACGGCGACCCGGCCGAAGCCTGGCTCTTCTGGGGCGCGGAAGATTTCGCCCGCGCCCGCCGCCGCATCGAGACCGAGGTTGAACCCGAACGCCGACCGCAGGAGCGCGAGCGATTGAATGCGCTGGCCGCCTTCGTCGAAACCGCGACTTGCCGCCGTGCGATTCTGTTGCGTCACTTCGGCGAGGAGCCGCCCGAGCGCTGCGGCAATTGCGACAATTGCCTCGAGCCGCCGGCAACGATCGATGTGACCACCGTGGCGCAGAAGTTGCTCAGCGCCGCGTTTCGGACGGAAATGCGGTTCGGCGTCGCCCACCTAGCCGCGGTGCTTGGCGGCGATGACAATGAAAAGGTCCGCCAGTTCGGCCATGATCGCTTGTCGGTGTTCGGAATCATGGATGCGGACGAGCTGGCGCTGGTCCGGCCCGTGGCACGATCGTTAATGGCCCGCGATGCGCTGCGTGCAGACGAATATGGCGGGCTAAGCTTCGGTCCGGGGGCCAAGTCGATCCTGAAGGGTGACGAGCGGCTGGTAATCGCCGTCCCGCCAAAGCGGGTGCGGCGGGCTCGCTCGAGCAGCCCCGAGTTGCCGTACGATCCATTGTTCGAGGCACTGCGCGAATGGCGGCGCCACCGCGCCAAGGAGCAAGGCGTGCCGCCATATGTCATTTTTCACGATTCGACGCTGCGCGAAGCTGCAGCCCGAAAGCCGTCGTCGTTGAACGAGCTTTCCGCCATCGAAGGGATCGGCGATACAAAGCTGGAACGTCACGGCGAGTCGCTACTGGAAGCGATCGCTCTGGCGAAGGAGGTCGAACATGCACCGGCAGCTTGACGAAAAGACGCTGGTCAACGGGCAGATTAGCCCCGGGGATGTGCCTGCGCTCAAGCAGCTTGGCGTGACCTTGATTGTGAATAATCGTCCTGATGGGGAGGATGTCGGTCAGCCGTGTGGAGACGAGATCGAAGCCGCGGCAAAAGCGGCCGGGATCGAATATCGACATGTCCCGATCGCACGAGGAATGGGGCCGTCCGACGTCGAAGCGATGCGGGAGGCCATTCATTCAACCGGCGATGGCAAGCTGTTCGCCTTCTGCCGGTCTGGCAATCGCTCTGCGCTGGCGTGGGCTGTGGCCAAGAGCGAGGACGGCATGTCGCGCGATGAACTTAATCGCCTGGCCGGAGAGGCCGGGTTCGACCTGGGGCCGGTAGCGCATTTGCTACGGGACTAGGAGCGCCTGTCGTCGGCCAAAAGTGCCGTCGCGTCATCGAAGTCGTCTGCCAGCACCATCAACCGGACGCTGATCAGCCCGCCTCCGCCGAAAAAGCTGTTCGCCTCGGCATCGAAAATAACCGCGTCGATCCCTTCTGCTTCAAGCGCGAGCCGGGCAAGTTCCGCTTCCACGCGCGTGCCGTAGCGGGCGAGTTCGACCAGGCTCACGCGGCGGTGCCGCCGACCGTCAGTCCATCGATCAAAAGGGTTGGCTGTCCGACACCCGCCGGAACCGACTGCCCTGCCTTGCCGCAGATGCCGACGCCTTCGTCGAGCGCCATGTCGTTGGCGATGCCTTTGACGCGGGTCAGCACGCTTGGCCCGTCGCCGATCAAAGTTGCACCCTTGATCGGGGCGCCCAACTTACCGCCCTCGATCCGATAAGCCTCGGTGCAGGAAAAAACGAATTTGCCGCTGGTAATATCGACTTGCCCGCCGCCGAAGCTCTTGGCGTAAATGCCGTCCTTGACCCTCGTTATAAGCTCCGCAGGATCGTCCTTTCCGCCGAGCATGAAGGTGTTGGTCATTCGCGGCATCGGCGCATGGGCAAAGCTTTCGCGCCGGCCGTTTCCAGTCGGCTCCATGCCCATCAGCCGGGCGTTCAACCGATCCTGCAGATAGCCCTTGAGAATACCGCCTTCGATCAGAACGGTACGGCCCGTCGGCGTGCCTTCGTCATCGATGCTGAGCGAGCCGCGGCGATTTTCGATTGCGCCTTCGTCGACAACCGTGACCCCTGGAGCTGCGACCCGCTCGCCGATCCGGCCGGAGAAGGCCGACGTGCCCTTACGATTGAAGTCCCCCTCCAGGCCATGACCAACCGCTTCGTGCAGCAGCACACCGCACCAGCCAGGGCCTAGCACCACCGGCATCTCTCCCGCAGGCGCAGGCACGCTCTCAAGGTTGACCAGCGCCTGGGCGAGTGCCTCGTCGATCGCGCGGTTCCAGGTCGCTGGATCGAACAGCTGGTCATAAAGATGGCGCCCGCCGATCCCAAACGTGCCGGTTTCGCGACGGTCGCCCTGCTTGGCGACAATCGAAACGTTGAGCCGGACCAGCGGCCGGATGTCGGTCGCGGCGAATCCGCCGGCCCGGACGATCTCTACCACCGACCAGCTGCCCTGCAATGCCACGCTGACCTGCGCCACCCGTGGATCGCGGGCGCGTGCCGCTGCATCGATTGCCTGGCACAGCTCGACCTTCTTCGCGAACGGGATCGCCGATAGCGGATCGTCGTCGCCATACATTGCCCGATTGGTACGCGGCGGTGGTTCCGATGGTGCGCCCTTTGCCGGGTCGAGAAGCTTCAACGTTTGCGCTGCTCGCTCGATCGCCGCAGCGCTGATCTCATTGGCGTGGGCGAAAGCGGTGGTCTCTCCCGTTACTCCGCGCAGGCCGAAGCCCGATCCGGTGTGGAAGTCGGCAGTCTTTAGCCGGCTGTCGTCGAAACCAAATGCCTCGGTCACTCGATACTGAAGATACAGCTCGCCATCGTCGTGGCGCGACAAATGCCTGGTCGCAAGCGCCGCGGCCTCGGCGGGATCGATTCCGCGATAAAGAAGCTCGCGCGGGGCGCCGGTCACGAGGCCTGCGGCTCGTCTGCCGGGCCGCCCTCGAGGACGAATCGGCGGTCGCAATATCCGCAATCGACAAAGCCCAGAGCCTCGTCGATCACATAATAAACGCGTGGATGTCCCAGGGCAGGAGGAACCTGCCCGGAACCGTCGCAGGCGACGCGGTGGTGCTTGGTGCGAATGACCTCTGGCGGGGGAATGTCGGACATGATCCCGCCCTAGCAACGCCGGTGCGCGGCTTCAATTGGACTCAGAGATATTCGGCGGTGACGTCGAACTGCGCCGAGTAGAGGCCTTCTGCCTGGTTGGCGTTGATCTGCAGGATCCCACCGACGTGAAAGAAGTAGGCGCGGGTCGTCGGGTCAATCGTCCGGATCGGCGAGCCGTCTAGTGTCAGCGCCAGGATCGTGACCGTGTCGCCAAGCCCGTTGCTGAGCGTGCCGGGATTGGTCGCGTTGATGATCACCAGCCTGCCGGGCGAACCAGCTCCCGCAAACCGGGCGCGCAATCCGGGGTCCGAGGGTACCAGCGTCACGCCGCCGGCGGCGGAGCGTGCGCTTCCGTCCGCCGGAATCACGACCGTCCCTGAAATTGGCGACGAAATGACCGTTCCGAAATCAAGGTCGTCGACCTTGGTCAGGGTCAGCGGGACCAGGATCAGCGCCTGGGCCTGCGCCGACGGCGATGCCGCTACAGGGGCGGCCTGTGCGGGAGCGGCCAGTGCCATGACTGCGCCAATCGCCAATGGCGGGATGAATTGCTTCACGATTTCCGGTCCTTCCCCACGCCGCCGATTTTGCGGATCGTGCAGACAATGGCCCAAAGGAATGACCGTCGATTCAATGCATTGCGTTGCCTGGAAATTAACCAGCGAAATTTATCCTATTGGCCGTCAGGGATATTGGACCGTAACGTCGATCTGCCCCGTATAAAGCCCTTCCACCGTGCCCGCCGGCACCGCGATCTGCGCGCCCACCGCGAAAGTGAAACTCTGCTGCTGCGCCAATATCTTCTTGTCCTGGCCATCCAGGGTGAAATTGCTAACGCTGAGCGTCTCGGTGCCGCCGACTCTCCGGATCAGCACGGGTGCTTTGGGGACCTTAATATTGACCACCGTCTGTTTAGATGCAGCCCCGGAATAGCGCGCCGGTGAAGGCGTTCCGCCAAGGTGGATCAGGCCCCCGGTAACGGACATGGCGCCTGTCACAGGGTCGATCGTCGCGGTGCCGCCGGTCGTCACGCCCAGCAGCGCGAAATCCATGTCGGCTGTCCGCACCAGGGTAAGCGGCCGCACCAACACGACCTGGGCGCTGGCCGTCGGCGAAGCTTGCACGGGCGCAGCCGCCGCCGCTGCTGGAAGCGACACGGAAAAGAGGCTGATTAGCGCCGAAACTCGGGCCGCACGGAACATGCCCGGATGTTTATCAAGGTTAACTAAAAAAAGAGGATGATGAGTAAGGTAAATAAGTCATTCACCAGTTCGGCTTTCGCGCCCGCTCACGCGCGGCTATGCGAATCGCCATGACCGGCACGCCCGAACCCGCGATCCGCATCACGGAACTGTGCAAGACCTATCGGTCCAAGGGCAGCCCGCCGAAGCAGGCGCTCGACCAGGTCAGCTTCGATGTGCCGCGGGGTCAGATCTTTGGATTGCTCGGTCCCAATGGCGCGGGCAAGTCGACTTTGATCAACATCCTCGCCGGGCTGGTGGTGAAATCGGGCGGCAGCGCTACCGTCTGGGGCTTCGATATCGATGAACATCCACGCAACGCGAAGCGGTCGATCGGCATCGTGCCGCAGGAGATTTTGTTCGATCCTTTCTTCACCCCGCGCGAAGCGCTGGAAATCCAGGCGGGCCTGTACGGAGTTCCCAAGCCGGAACGGATCACCGATGCGCTGCTTGCCGCGGTCCATCTGACCGACAAGGCCAACGCATATGCCCGTACCCTTTCGGGCGGGATGAAACGCCGCCTGCTGGTGGCCAAGGCGATGGTCCATTCGCCGCCCATCCTGGTGCTCGACGAGCCAACCGCGGGAGTCGATATCGAGCTTCGCCAGCAGCTGTGGGATTATGTCCGGGGCCTCAACAAGCAAGGCGTCACGGTAGTTCTCACCACCCATTACCTCGAGGAGGCCGAGCAGCTGTGCGACCGGATCGCCATCATCAACCACGGCCGGTTGATCGCCAACGAACCGACCCGCGAGCTGATTGCCAAGGCGCAGGACAAGGCTGTGGTTGTCGAGGTCGATCGCGACCTTGACGGTCCTCCAGACGCCGCGTGCTTCGAACGGATCGACATTACCGGACCGCGGACGATTGAAATCACTTACCGCAAGGACAAGGTGAATGCCGGCGATGTGCTTGCCGCCCTGCAGCGTGAAGGGCTTGGAATCATCGACGTTTCAACCCGCGACCCGGACCTTGAGGATGTGTTCCTGAGCCTGACGCGGGAGGCCGCAGCTTGACCGCGCTTGCCTTTGACGTGCTCGTCGTCGGATCGGGCGCGGCGGGATTGACGGCGGCGATTAACCTTGCCCCCACGCTCAGGGTCGGAGTCATCGCCAAGGGCAAGCTCAACGAAGGCGCGACCGGCTGGGCCCAGGGCGGAATCGCCGCAGTACTGGAGGCAGGCGACAGCTTCGAAGCGCATGTTCGCGACACGATGATCGCCGGGGCGGGGCTCAACAACCTGGCGATCGTCGAACATGTCGTGGGCGAAGCGCCGGCGGCGATCGCCCGGTTGACCGAACTGGGCGTTCCCTTCGCCACCGAAAATGGCGGACTTCACCTTACCCGCGAGGGCGGACACAGCCACCGGCGGATCGTCCATGTCGCGGATGCGACCGGCTGGGCGGTTCAGCAGGCGCTGGAAAAGGCCGCCGCGGCCCATCCCAACATCACCCTCATTCCCGACATGGTCGCGATCGACCTCATTACCGGCCGGCACGCCGCCGATTTCACCACGAGCGGGGAGGTACATGGACTTTATGCGTTTAATCGGGGGACCGGGCGCGTTGATTCGCTGGTGGCACGTGCCACCGTGCTGGCGACCGGCGGAGCCGGCCGCACCTACCTCTATTCAACCGCGCCGAGGGGCGCGACCGGTGACGGAATCGCCATGGCGTGGCGTGCGGGCTGCCGCATCTCCAACATGGAATTCATGCAGTTCCACCCGACCTGCCTGTACAATCTTGAGGTCAAAAATTTCCTGATCACCGAGGCGGTGCGCGGCGAAGGCGGGATATTGAAGCATCCCGTAACCGGGCACCGCTTCATGCCCGACTATGATGAGCGCGGCGAACTGGCCCCGCGCGACGTCGTCGCCCGCGCCATCGATCATGAAATCAAGCGAGACGGCCTCGACTATGTCCATCTCGACATCAGTCATCGCGAACCGGAGTTCGTGAAGGGTCACTTCCCCAATATTTACGAAAAGCTGATCGGCCTCGGCATCGATATCACCAGTGAGCCAATCCCGGTCGTACCCGCGCAGCATTACACCTGCGGTGGCGTCGTCGTGGACATCGACGGAAAGACGGACGCGCCTGGGCTCTATGCAGCAGGCGAAGTTACCCAATCGGGCCTGCATGGCGCCAATCGCCTGGCCTCCAACTCGTTACTTGAATGCCTGGTGTTCGGCGAGGGTGCAGCGAAGCACATCCTCGCTCATTGGGACGAGTTGCATGAACCGCCGGCAATCAGGGCCTGGGATGAAAGCCGGGTAACCGACAGCGACGAGGAAGTGGTGATCCAGCAATGCTGGGGGGAAATCCGCCGCTTCATGTGGAACTTCGTGGGCATCGTCAGGACGACCAAGCGGCTGGAGCGGGCCAAGCGGCGGATCGACATGCTGCGCCTGGAAGTCACGGAATATTATAAACATTTCCGCGTGACTCCTGACCTGATCGAGCTCCGTAACTTGCTGGAGGTCGCTGACCTGATCGTCCGTTCCGCCCTGTCGCGCCATGAGAGCCGCGGGCTTCACTACACGCTCGATTATCCGGACATGGCCGCGGAGGCGGTCGATACTGTGCTGGTGCCTTAGGTCCCTACCGGCGACAGATTTGCGTTGAAGCCGGAGTTACAGGTAACAACCGGTCAGTCGCGTTCGAGTACTTCGAAAGGACGATGGATGGACTATTTCCTTGATCGCCGAGAGGACGCGGTCATCGTCGCCGTCCATGGCCGCGTTGACGAGGCCAGCTGGGAGTCATTCGGGGCCGGACTCAGCGAAGCCATCCAACAGGCTCAGCAGTCCGGCCTGGGCGACGTGATCATCGACCTTCAGAAGCTGGACTATATGTCATCGCGTGGCCTTCGCGTGCTGACGGTCGCAAAGCGCCAGGGCCAGGAAGCCAGCGTAACCATTTCGCTTGCTTCACCTAACGAAGTGATGCGGGAAATCCTCGCGATCAGCCGCTACGACAAATTGTTCACCATCACCGAGACGATAGAAATTCGACGATAGCCAAGGGGGCGGGTCCAAATGCTTGTGCGATTCTGGGGTACTCGCGGGTCGCTCCCGGTCGCGCCCACAGCGATGGCGATCAGGCACAAGATCGCCAACGCCTTGGTCGCCGCCGATGGACGTCGGTTCGAAAACAGCGCCGACGCGGAACGTTTCGTCGATCGGGAATTAAGCTTCGCGGCAGGCAGCCATTATGGCGGGGCAACGTCATGCGTCGAGCTGGAAGCCGGAAACGGATCCTATTTCATCTGCGACATGGGCAGCGGACTAAGGTCGTTCGGGCTGGATTCGATGCGGAGGAACGCGGCCGGGCACAAGAAGACCTACAACTTCTTCCTGTCCCATTTGCATTGGGACCATATCATGGGCTTCCCCTTTTTCGCGCCTTCGTTCGACCCCGAAGCGACGATCCGAATTCACGCCGCCCATCCTGACGCCGAGCAAGCGCTTCGACGCCAGCAGGAGGAAATCTCATTCCCGGTGCCGTTCGACTGGCTGCGCGCCAATATCGAATTCGAGCAGTTGACCCCTGGCAAAAGCCATGAGGTCGACGGCGTGCGGATCGAGACGAAGCTTCAGCAGCATTCGCACGACAGCTACGGATACCGCTTCACCGATGCCGATGGACGGGCCGTCATCTACAGTACCGATAGCGAGCATAAATTGGACAAGATGGACGTCGAGGCGGCGTTCATCGAATTTTTCCGCAATGCCGACCTGGTAGTTTTCGACACCATGTATTCGCTCGCCGAAAGCGTCTCGATGAAGGAGGACTGGGGCCATTCGAGCAACATGGTCGCCGTCGACCTGTGCCATGAGGCAGGGGCCAAGAAGCTTGCGCTGTTCCATCATGAGCCGACCTACGAGGATGAAGATATCCAGCGGATGCACGAGGAGAGCATCCGCTATGAGGAGCTGACCCGCGAAGGATCACCGCTGGAAGTTATTTGTTCCTATGACGGGCTTGAAGTCCGCGTCTAAGCGCAAACTGACGGGGCGCCGGGTCTTCCTGACCTGGTTGGCCATGAGCCTTATTGCGGTATTCATCACCCTTACGCTCGGCGAGCGCATGCAGCGCGGCGTCTTCGACAGCTGGCAGGAATTCCGGCCGCGCGACCTTTCGCAGTCCGACGTACGTGTCGTGCTCATCGACAACGAAAGCATCGAAATGGTCGGTTCCTGGCCCTGGTCCCGCTATTACCTTGCCCGGCTGACCGAAGAGCTTGCGGCCAGGAAGGCCAAGGTCATCGCCTTCGACATCTTTTTCCCGGAACATGACCAGCTAGGGCCAGCGAACTTCGTGTCGCTCTACCCGGAACTCAACCCGGACATCGCGGCCAAGGTCCGCGCTCTGGAACCGATGGACCAATTTTTCGGCAAGGTCATTGGCGCGGCGCCGGTCGTGCTCGGTCACGCCGGGGTAGACGAGGCGCCAGAGGGTCAAGCGCCCATTGCCGATGCCCCCATTGACGGCACGCTTCCCAAGGCCGTCGACAGCTGGCCGGCAGAGCTGGCCGCCATACCCGAGTTGGATGACGTCGCGCTTGGCCATGGCCTGGTGAACGTCAAGCCGGAGAGCGATGGAATAGTCCGCAGCATACCCCTGGTGATGCGCGCCGCCGGCAAGCCGCGGCCAGGGTTCGCCCTTGAAATTGCGCGCGATGCGTTGGATGCCGAGACCATCGCGGTGGCTGGGAGCAGTATCGGCTTGGATAGCCGTCGAATCCCCATGGACCACCGAGGCCGAATGCGCCTTCACTTCGGTGCCTTTCCGGCGGACAAGATCATCTCCGCCGCCGACGTTCTGGGGGATGCAAAGCACCTCAAGCCCGACACATTCGCTGGCAAGGCGGTGCTCATCGGCCTGTCCGCGGACGGCACTTCGGACATCGCAGCGACTCCGATCGGGGCCGAGGAATTTGGACCGCTGGTGCAGGCGCAGGCAGTGGATGCAATCCTGCGGGGAGGATGGCTTGAGCGACCGGCCTGGGCCGGCCCGGCGGAATGGGCGGCGGCGGCACTGCTCGCGCTGCTCGCCCTGGGAAGCGCGATTTTCGGCAGGGCATATCGAATCTTCGTTGCCGCCATATTCCTGTCCGTGCCGATCCTCAGTTGGTTTGCCTTTGCAAATGCCAAGCTCCTGCTCGATCCCGCACGCCCCCTGCTGGTTGGGGGCGGGGCGGTCGCCGGCGTTGCATTAGGCCTTTTCGCACTGGCACGGATCGACCGGGAGCGGCTGCGCGACACCCTGGTCCAGGAGCGGATTGTCGCGGCCGAGAACGAAGGCGAGCTGCACGCCGCCCGGGCCATCCAGATCGCCATGGTGCCGCCCCGCTCCCGGCTCAGGAACCTCGATCCGCGGGTCGATATCGATGCCTTGCTGGAACCCGCCAAGTCGGTTGGCGGCGATTTCTACGATGCCATGAAGATCGCCGACGACCGGATCGGCTTTGCCATCGCGGATGTCACGGGAAAGGGCGTTCCGGCAGCCTTGTTCATGGCCATGTCGAAAGCACTGACCAGTGCCGCGCTTTCGCGCATGGAAGCCGATCCGGTCACCATGGCGGAAGCTATCAATGCCGAGCTGCTCAAGGACAATAGCGAGGCAATGAGCGTCACCATGATCCTCGGCATCCTGGACCTGGCGACGGGAGAGGTGCGGATGGTTTGTGCGGGCCATGAAGACCCGCTGCTAATCTCTGCCACCGGGGAGGCGACCCGTGTGCGCCTGGATGGTGGGCCACCCTTCTCGATCACCGAATTCCCCTATCCCCGGGAGGCGTTGAAGCTGCGGCCCGGCGAGACGCTGGTGCTGGTGACCGACGGCGTGACCGAAGCACAAAATGCACAAGGTGCGCTATTCGGCAGCGACAGGATCCTGTCGGAAATCCGGGCGAAGACCGGCAGCGCGGTCGAGATTTGCGAGAATATCCGGGTGAAGGTTCGTGAGTTCGAGGATGGGACCGAAGCCACCGACGACCTGACGGTCATGGCGGTGCGTTACCTTGGCTAGCGGACGATAACCTCTACGCGGCGATTGATGGGGCTGTCGAAATTGTCGACGGACGGCTCCTTCAATTCGCGCTCGCCGCGGCCGACCGCGGACATGATCGAGCGGTCAAAGCCCTGGGAGGCCAGCCAGTTCAACACTTCTTCCGCCCGCCGCATCGACAATATGTCATTATCATCCGCGCTGCCGACCGTGTCGGTATGCCCGATAACCTCAACCTCCGGCCCCGACCGGCCCGCGATCTCGGCCCGGAGCGCGTTCAGCACGGTCGTCGACTGGGGCGTCAGCGTAACCGTGCCCAGTTCAAAGTAGAGCGTGAAGCTGCGCGCCGGCGGTGGCAGGCCGGTAAGCAAGGCGGCCTCCTGCTCCTTCAGTCCTTTGTTGCCGAGCGGCTTGGCGGTCGGCGACTTGTTGCCCAGCGCGGTGCGGCTGTTGCCGTCCGCGATGACGGCGTCAGTCGGCTGGCCTTTGACCTCCAGCACGGCAACCGACCCCTGGTGACCCTCATCGTCCGGAAGAAGGACGAGCGACGAAGTCGCGCATCCGCCGAGCAGCAGGCCGGCAAGGGCGATACCGGCGCGCATCAATCCGGAACCTCGACGATGAACTTGGTGCCCCGGACGCCGAGCAACGTATTGGGCGTCCGGACCTTCATCGCGTCGCGATTCGACTTGGCGACCTTGCCCGAAACGACGGCCAGGGAGCCACGGTCGACCTGGGTGACGAACGATCCCGTCTGGCGGGTTCGGTCATATTGAAAATCGCTGACCGAGACCTGGCTGTTGGGCCCGACCGCGAACCGCGTATTGTCGACAAAGGTAAGGCTCATCCGGCCATCCTTGCCGGTGACCAGCTTGTCGCCGGCCAGCAGCTGCAGTCCCGGCGACGCCTTCAATTGCTGGGCGCCCCGTTGGACGGAAGCGGCGCCGCTGCTCTGCTTGATGCGGGCGATTTCCGCCATGGCCGGCGTTGCGGCCATTATGGCGATCAGTCCAATCCCAATGGATGAGCGAAGCACAGTGGGCCTCCCAACCGTTTCGGTAACGTGACATAGCGAATCCGATGAACAAGCGCGAATCCAATTCGGGCCCGGTCAATTGCCGGCTGAAAGGCCGTAATGCGGTCCTGCAGGCGGTGGGAGCGGCGCGGGCCTTCGGCGAGGCGCAATCGTTGACGCACGACAATTGCGCCCGGCTCTGCATCGTAATCGAGGAACTGGTCGCCAACCTTTACGAACATGGCGGACTGACGGACGAGGACAGGGTGGAGTTGAGCATGGCTCGGGCGCCTGAAGGTACCCGAGTCACTATTGTCGATCCCGGCCACCCTTTCGACCCGCGTTCCGCGATACCTCGAGGGGAGCGGCCTGAAGGCGGTGGTGGCGCCGGACTAGACATCGTCCGGTCATGGGCGCGAATCTGCGATTATTCGGCGACGCCGGAGGGCAATCGACTGGAGCTGCTGCTGCCCGACCGGTGTCCCTGACTGCTGCTTCCCCGCGCCTTCGCTGCAGGTGGCAATGACTTAGCTTGTGTCCGCTTTGGGTGGAAAACGGCCATTAGCGTTTCGGCAGTTTCGTTCCGCACCAGGGACAAAAGGCTATTGAGATGACGGAGCAACCCCCGTCGTGAATGATTAAACCATACCCGCCCGTTCGCTGGCCGTAGTTTACGAGAGCGTCGGGACATTCAAATCTATCGGGATGCAGGTCGCACTCGTTCTCAACGTTGGACCGCATCATTTCGCAACAATGGTCTGCCATGGGGTCGTTTCACACGCCTTCTTAATGACCGCAATGGGTCGAAAGCGGACATTCGGCCTATGGCTGGAATGGGTCGAAAGCCTGCGTCCCGTCGTTCGCGCATACGACGGAGGAACGACCAATCGCTTTCGACGTTCGGTGGGGATGGAACGAACGTCAAAACTATTGGCCCTTGGTGGTATTGGGCTGGCAGCCATCGGCCTAGCGGCATGCTCGACCCTTGTTTCCCGGCACCCAGTCGGAAACCGTTCCGTTCCTCAGCCCAATAAGTCAGTCGATCTGCAGAAATATCTCGGCCGCTGGTACGAAATTGCCCGGTACGAGCAGAGCTTCCAGCAAGGGTGCGAAGGCGTCACCGCGGATTATTCGCTCCGGGCGGATGGCAAAATCGACGTGCTCAACCGGTGCCGGAAGCCTGGCGGCAAGTCGAGCGAGGCACGCGGTCGTGCCAAAGTGGTTGATGGCGAAACCAAGGCCAAGCTGAAAGTCAGCTTTTTCGGTCCCTTCTACGGAGACTATTGGGTGCTCGATCACGCCGACGACTACGGCTGGTCAATCGTGGGCGAGCCGTCCGGGCGTTATCTGTGGATACTGAACCGCGAAGCCACGCCGGAAGAAGCGGAAATCCAGAAGCTGATCGATCGTGCGAAGGGCCTAGGCTACGACACGTCGATGCTGCTTCGCACCAAGCAACCCTGAGGCGGCGTCTATTGAAGTTACCGGCGCACAAGCGTTTGCAGTGGCTAATGACCGGAATGGGTGGAAAGCGGTCGTTAGGCGATGAAGCAATCGACCGGTGCACGACTGGGTCCCATTGCCAACCCCTCGACATGGGGTACTGCTGAGAGCAATGGATAATCTCAACTGGGTCTTCTCGTTATATGCCGTCGTTCTTGGCCTAACGCTGGCTGAGATACTAACGGGTTTCGCCAGGTCGATCCGACGCCGACATAATGCCGCCCTGGACGGTTATAAGGACGTTCGGCTAGGCCTTCTGACTCCGCTCCTCGCCATTTGGCTCATGTTCGACATTTCCAGCTTCTGGCTCGTGGCCTGGACGCTGCAAGATGCGATGTCGGTCAATCCCCTGACGCTTGCATTCGGGCTGTTAGTATCCAGCTTTTACTATGTTGCAGGCAGTTGGATTTTTCCTGAGGGAGATGCGGCAAGGACCGATCTGGACAATCATTACTTCCGCCAGAAAAGCTTCGTCTTCGGTCTCGTGCTTGCGTCAAACCTACTCACATACCTGGGCCGAAGCTGGCTGATGGGAACCTTCGGCATTCGCGGCTTCGGGCAGTATGATTACTCGATGTTCGTCCTTTATTTTTTGCTGCAGTTGGCCGGGATTCTGATCAGGGGGAGAATGGCTAACCTTGCCGTCTTGGTCTGCCTGCTCCTGCTCACCATCGACTTCAACTTGGGACTTGGGATCAGGATCGTGAACGCGATATCCTAATGTCCGCAATGGGTCGAAAGCTGCCATTAGAACCCCAATAAGGCGAAAGCCCCTGTCCGCGCCCTTGGGGGCGAACTGGATGCAACTTCCGCGAACCATTTGTTCACTCTTCCTGCTTCACAATGGACGAGGAGTGAACTCGCCATGGCTCAACAGCTTGAAGGACGGACTGAACGCAGGCGCGCGGACAGGACTGCGCTGCACCTGAGCGCGACGATGCGCGACGGTGTTCGCAAGGCGCCGGCCCGGGTAATCGACATGTCCATCCATGGATGCCGCATCGAATGTTCGACCGTGGTCACCGACGACAAGATGGTATGGCTCGCCATCGCCGGCATCGAGGGCCAGCACTGCCGGGTCGCCTGGCACTGTGAGGAATTCATCGGCCTGGAATTCGAAACGCCCCTGTCCCAGGCGGTGTTCGATCGACTTGTGCAGGATCAGCAGCAGCTGCCCGACGCGGCTATTCGCGAGCTGCGCTCCATCGCGAGCCGGACCAATTGGCTGGCAAGGAAGGCCAGCGATGAGGATATCGCCATCCTCGCGGATATTTCGCGCCAATGCGCCGAAAATGCGGTCGTCGAGGGGCTGCGCCGAAGCGCGGCGCCAAAGGCGCGACCGGCCAACAAATAATTCAGGCCTCAAATCTTGGTCGCGGCCTCACGAAGGTCGCGACACTTGCTCCAGCAATTCCGAAATCCCGCCCGCCTGCTCGATCTGCGCGGCAAGCGAGCCGCGCGGCAGCTCTTCTTTTAACGCCCAGGCGAGGACGGCTTCGAGGTCCGCGGTGGTGGCGGCGTCGTATGAGTCGCCGAAGGTCAGCTTGACCACCGGCGCCATCGGGGCGCGAAGCTGAATCTTCAGGCCCTGCGCCTCGACCAGCCGCAGATATTCTTCCGGGCTGCTTTCGGCATCGATTGCGAAATCATAAGCGGCGCTAAGGCCTTCATGCATCGCGGCAATGGCGCGCAACCGGGCCATTCGAGCCTCGTCGGCCATGGCCCTGACTTCTGACAATTTGCTCTGCAACTGTCCCTCCAATGTTGGTGGCGCGGGTTCATGTTCCTGCGCCGGTTCCTCAACGTCCGCCGGTGCGGCTTCCTCTGGTTCGTCGAACGGCTGTTCGACGGCCGAAGGTTCGCTGGGCGGCAGGTCAGCCTCGACGACCGGGTCGATCTTTACTCCCTGGCCGTAGAAACCGGTCAGGTTGCCGAAGTCGTCGAGCAGTTTCGCGAACCCCGGCTTGGTTTTGGCTTCCGGAGGCTCGACAAACTCTTCCGCCACCGCTTCGTCACCGCCATCGACAGCCTCAACCGGCGCGGCGGTTTCTTCTGGCGGATCGATAGGTTCTTCGATCGCGAAGGGAATTACGCCGTCCGCCGCTTCGGGCTCTTCGACCGTGGCGTCCGCTTCGGGCTCCTCAACGGTGGCGTCCTCTGCGACCTCGGTTTCATCTGAAACTACCTCTGGTGCCGGCTCATCTACCGGCGGTGCTTCTTCGGCATCGGCGACTTCGACGGGCTCGATGTCCTCTCCGTCGATCGCCTCGACGCTGACGAAGGCATAAACATAGTCGACCCATGAACCGCAGGAGCTGAGGGGCAGCAGGGTCACCCAGCAGCGTGTCGTTCCGGCCGAGCTGCTGAAACTGTCCTCGAAGGCCAGGAAATCGCGTGAGATGGCAACGATTGGGAGCTTCCTGGCGATGCAGGACAGGAGCGAGGGGTTGGGAGCGTCGATGATTCGATCGACGGTGACATGCTCGCGCAATGCATCCCCGAGATGACGAATCTCGGCGTCCTGCCCGCCCCCGATGAGCTCGAGGAGAATCGAACAAGGCCCGGCATCGGTAATTTCCAGCGGGTCGAGATCGTGAAGCGGAGGAAATTCCTTGTCGCCGCGAATGGAAAGCCAATAGTCGAGCATGTTCTCATGCTTCAGCCGGTCGGCAGTGCCGATCGTCCTGAACGCGGTGAGCAGCGTTTCAGCCGTCGGCTGCTCGGCCGCTTGCATGCCAGAATCGGGCGCGCCCATATCAGTCTCCGTTCGTTGTCAACGAACAGGTCTGCGCTCGTCACTCTTAGAAAAGGTTAACTTGGCTGCCCGTGCGGTTGGAAGCTGCCGCGGGATGAGCGAATGCGGCGGTCAATGGAGCGTGCGCGCCTAGCGCAGCTTGCTCACCTTCAGCCCGTCCTGTTTGGCCCGCGCCTGGATCGATTCCTCGCTACGGGTCATTGCCTTGCTGATCGCCTTCAGGCTCATTCCCTTGCCGGCAAGCCGGTGGAGTTTCTGGATTTCGTCGCTGGTCCACGGCTGCCGGTGGCGTTCGAATTTCTCACCCATGGTCAATACTCCCGCACAGGCTGGCATCGCGCGTTTACCCTGCTAGAGCAGGCGCGCACATGGCAGACCAGAACCACCTCTATCTCGTCGACGGATCGAGCTATATTTTCCGCGCCTACCACCGCCTGCCGCCGCTGACCAACCGGCATGGCGTGCCGGCCGGCGCCGTCTACGGCTATACCGCAATGCTGTGGAAGCTCGCGGACGGGCTGCACAAGGCGGACGGCCCGACCCATATGGCGGTGATCCTAGACGCGTCGGAGGAAACCCACCGCAACAAGATGTACGACCAGTACAAGGCCAACCGGCCACCGGCGCCCGAAGACCTGGTCCCGCAGTTCCCGCTTATCCGGACCGCGACCCGCGCCTTTTCCATCCCTTGCATTGAGGAGAATGGGCTGGAAGCGGACGATATCATCGCCTGCTACACCTATGCCGCCGTTCGCGCCGGCTGGAAGGTGACCATCGTCAGCTCCGACAAGGATCTGATGCAGCTGATCGACGACGACCGCGTCGACATGCTCGACACGATGAATGACCGGCGCATCGGCCGCGACCAGGTGCTGGAGAAGTTCGGCGTGCCGCCGGAAAAGGTCGGCGACGTGCTGGCGCTGATGGGCGACAGCGTCGACAATGTGCCTGGCGTTCCCGGTATCGGCCCCAAGACCGCGTCGCAGCTGATCCAGCAATATGGCGACCTGGAAACGGTCCTCGCCTCGACCGACCAGATCACCAAGCCGAAGCTGAAGCAGAACCTTATCGAACATGCCGAATCCGCAAGGCTGTCCCGCAGGCTGGTCGAGCTGATTTGCGATAGCCCGTTGCCCGAACCGCTCGAGGACCTCGAACTGAAAGGAATTCCGCCGGAGCCGCTCAAGGAGTTCCTGGAGGATATGGGGTTCAAGTCGCTCTTGAACCGCGTCGGCGGCGGTGGCGCGTCGAGCGGCGGGGCGCGGCCAATTGACGTCATGGCGTCACGATCAGCGCCTTCAGCAAAGCCGTCCGAGACGGAGAAGATCGTCGTCGACCGAACTCAATATGAGTCCGTCGTCACCGAAGAAGCGCTGGATCGCTGGATCGCGGAGGCAAGGCACCAGGGCTATGTCGCGATCGATACCGAGACCGACAACCTCGACAATATCACCGCCAGGCTGGCGGGGATCAGCCTCGCCACCCAGCCGAACAGGGCCTGCTACATTCCGATCGGCCATGTCGGCGGCGACCTTTATTCGGATGCTCCCTCGCAGCTTTCGGCCGAGTTGGTCCTGGGCAAGCTGAAGCCGCTGTTCGAGGATCCGGCAGTGCTGAAGATCGCCCATAATCTGAAATATGACTGGGTCATGTTCGCCAAGGCTGGAATCAACGTGTCGCCCTATGATGACACGCTGGTGATGAGCTTCGACCTTGACGCCGGTAAGTCGAACCATGGGCTCGACGAACTCGCCCAGGCCCATTTCGAGCATGAGTGCATCAGCTTCAAATCGGTCTGCGGGGTTGGGGCCAAGCAGATCAGCTTCGATAAGGTACCGCTCGACGCGGCGACCGAATATGCCGCCGAAGATGCCGACATTTGCCTTCGACTGTGGCTGCGCCTGAAGCCGCGAATGACGACCGAGGGATCGACCCAGGTCTATGAGATGGTCGACCGCCCGTTGATCGCCACTGTCGGAAAGATGGAACGGCGCGGGGTCAAGGTTGATCGCGACTATCTGGCAAAGCTGTCGGGCACTTTCGCCACGGAAATCGCAGCTCTCGAACAGAGGGTCTATGAAGCGGCGGAGGGCCCTTTCACGATCGGATCGCCCCAGCAGCTTGGGCAGGTCCTGTTCGACCGGCTCGGCCTCAAGGGCGGGCGCAAGGGCAAGAGCGGCCAATATTCCACCGATGTCACCGAACTAGAGCGACTGGCTGCAGAGGGAGTGCCAGTGGCGCGGCTGGTGCTCGACTGGCGGCAGCTGACCAAGCTCAAGTCGACCTACACCGACGCGCTTCAGGCCCAGATCAACCGCGAAACCGGGCGGGTCCATACCAGTTACAGCCTGTCGGGCGCGCAGACCGGCCGGCTGGCGTCGACCGAGCCCAACCTTCAGAACATCCCGATCCGCACCGACATTGGCCGCCAGATCCGCGACGCGTTCGTCGCCGAGCCCGGTCATGTTCTGATGAGCGCCGACTATAGCCAGATCGAGCTGCGCCTAGCCGCTCACATGGCCGATGTTCCCCAGTTGAAGGATGCTTTCGCCAAGGGCGAGGACATCCATGCCCTGACCGCGCAGGAACTGTTCGGGTCCGTCGACCGCGACACCCGGGGCAAGGCCAAGACCGTCAATTTCGCCATCCTCTATGGTATTTCGAGCTGGGGCCTCGCCGGACGGCTCGGTGTTCCGCGGGAAGAGGGCAAAGCGATCATCGACCGCTATTTCACCCGCTTCCCGGGTATCCGTGATTACATCGACCAGACGCTGGCCTTTGTGCGCGAACAGGGTTTCACCCGCACCCTGTTCGGGCGGAAGACCCACTTCCCCAATATCCGGGCGCCGAACCCCCAGTTTCGTGCGGGTGCGGAGCGCGCGGCGATCAACGCACCGATCCAGGGGACCAGCGCGGACCTGATCAAGCGGGCGATGAACCGGATGGACGCGGCATTGGCAGACGCGGGCCTGAGCGACGTCAAAATGCTGCTCCAGGTCCACGACGAGCTGGTGTTCGAAGTGCCCGAAGGTAAGGAAGAGGTCGCGGCTGAAGTTGTCCGCCAGACGATGGCCCATGCCGCAGAGCCGGCGATCAAGCTTGACGTGCCTTTGGATGTGGAGGTTGGCTGGGGCCTCAACTGGGGCGCGGCGCATTGAGCCAGGCTACTGTGATCGACACGGCTCCGTCAGCCGACCTCGCCGCGCTGGCGAGAGGCGGGCGGATCAACTTCTTTGGGTTCGTCCTGCGCCTGATGGCGCGACTGCCATTCCTTTTTATCGCGGGCCGAATCTATGGCGCGGCAGCACTTGGCCGTTTCGCCTATGCCGTATTGATCGTCGAATTTGCCGCGCAACTGGCGACGCTTGGCCTTAAGCGCGGTCTCGCCCAGCAGCTGGCGAAGACCGACAAACCGCACGTCTGTGTCGTATGGGACGCCTTGATCGTCGCCGCAGTCGGATCGGCAATTGCCATGGCGATCCTGATGACTTTCCCGCAGGCAATGTTTCCCAATAGCGAGATAACGGGATTGGAATGGCTGCTTCCGGTGACCGTGATTGCACTGGCCTGGTCGGACATCAGTCTGGCCGCGCTAGCCTATCGCCATGACGTCGCTTCGACGGTCCGCGCCCGAGCGGTCGTCGAGCCATGGACCATTTCCATCGCCGCCTTCGTATGGTCGTTCATTTCAACGAGAGACGGCCTGATCATTTCCTATGTCCTGTCGATGGTCGGGGCTTCAATCGCGTCGATGATCCCGTTTCTTCGCAACTACGGCCTGCCCCGAGATTGGCACCCGGAGCCCGTCGCCCTGTGGCGCATGGCACGGCGAAACCTGCCGGTCGCCGCGGCCGACGCCGTCGAATGGGGTTCGCGCCGTGTCGATATTGCGGTGATGGGGCTGTTCTTTTCTCCGGCAGTGGTCGGCATTTATTACGTGGCCCAGCAAGTAACGTCGCTGCCGGCCAAGTTGAAGACGAGCTTTGACCCGATCCTTGGACCGGTAATCAGCCGCAACCTGGCTGAGGGCGACAAGGCGGCGGTCGCCAAGCAAATCCGGCAAGTCGGTTTCTGGGTTATCGCCGCCCAGAGTGCAGTAGCCTTGGCGTTGGGGATTCCCGGTGAAGCAGTGATGGGCCTGGTTGGCGCCGGCTTTGTCGCCGGAACCGCGGCCCTCGGCTTCCTGCTTGCGGCCGAAGTCGTCGCCGCCACGGCCGCAGTCAGTGAGGCTGCTTTGATCTACACCGCCCGCCATAGAAACATGATGATCAGCCTATCCATGATCCTGCTGGAGGCTGGTCTGGCGGCCGGGCTGATCCTGCTGATGCGCCACTGGGGTTGGCCGGTGATGTGGCAGGCCACGGGGCCGGCCGTTGCTCTCATGCTGTCGCTGGGTTTAGCTGCGATCATCAAGTCTCGACTCCTCAGCCACATACTCGGCCATCGAGTGTCCGGCTGGCGCTGGCCGCTGGTCTGGGCAGCCGCGGCGGCGGTGGCCGTCGGCGAGATTGCCATTCGACTTCCCGAGTGGGCCGAACTGATTTTCGGCATCCCCGCCATTCTCTCCGCTTTCGGCGCGGTGCTGTGGTTCAAGGGATTCGGCCCCGAGGATCGCGAGCTGTTCCGAATGAAGAAAGCAGATATCGAGAATCTTTCGCTGCCCGACCCATCGACCGGGGGCGACGCGCCCCTTTGAACGTGCCTTCCTGCGGGTAAGCAAAATCAGTGGCGAAAGTGACGCATTCCGGTGAACAGCATCGCAAGGCCCGCCTCATCGGCGGCAGCGATGACCTCGTCGTCGCGGATTGAGCCACCGGGTTGGATCACTGCCGTCGCTCCGGCTTCAACCGCCGCAAGTAGCCCGTCAGCGAAAGGGAAGAACGCGTCAGAGGCCACAGCCGAACCAACCGTGTGTGATTCAGGCCAGCCATGGGCTTCGGCGGCCTCTCGCGCCTTGATTGCCGCGATCCGCGCCGAATCTCGCCGGTTCATCTGCCCGGCCCCGATCCCCGCAGTCGCGCCATCCTTGGCGTAAACAATTGCGTTGGACTTGACGTGCTTGGCGACAGTCCAGGCGAAGAGGCAATCCTTCAGTTCCTGTTCGGTCGGCGCGCGCTTTGATGCTTGCCTCAACATGTCTGGCGTCAGCATGCCGTTGTCGCGATCCTGAACCAGGATCCCGCCGGCAATTACAGCCACTGTCTGCCCGGTACGAGCCGGGTCGGGCAAGCCACCGGTCAGAAGCAAGCGCAGGTTCTTCTTGCGGGCAAATGCGGCGATCGCCGCGTCATCCGCATCGGGCGCTACCACAACTTCGGTGAAAATCGAGCAGATCGCATCGGCCGTCGCTCCGTCGAGCCGCCGGTTGACCGCCACAATCCCGCCGAACGCTGAGACGTTGTCGCAGGCCAAGGCCTGGTTCCAGGCGTCAAGGAGGTTCTCGCCACTGGCGACCCCGCACGGGTTAGCATGCTTGACGATCACCACCGTCGGCGGGCCGTCGCGAAACTCTGCGACAAGCTCCAAGGCGGCATTGGCGTCGCTGAGATTGTTGTAGCTGAGGTCCTTGCCCTGGACTTGTCGCGCCTGCGCTATGCCGGGCCTGGTAGGCCCCATTGGCAGGTAAAGCGCCGCTTTCTGGTGCGGGTTCTCACCATATCGCAACTCCTGCACCTTCCTGCCGACGATGAAGCGCATATCGGGATAAGACTGTTGCTGGTCGGCGAATGCGAACCAGCTGGCGATCATCGAATCATATGCGCCGGTTAGCGCATAAGCCTTGGCAGCCAGCTTGCGGCGGAAGGCGAGGTCAGTACCGCCTTGGCGTTCGAGCTGATCGAGCAGCTCGGCATAGTCGGCCGGGTCAGTTACAATCGCCACCGAGTCATGGTTCTTGGCCGCCGAACGGACCATCGACGGGCCGCCTATGTCGATATTCTCGATGATCTCGTCGCGCGGCGCGCCCTTCGCCACGGTCACTTCGAACGGATAGAGGTTGACCACTACCAGGTCGATCGCACCGATGCCGTGCTTCGCCATGGCCGCAACATGTTCCGCATTGTCGCGTACCGCCAGCAGGCCGCCATGGACCTTGGGGTGAAGCGTCTTGACCCGTCCGTCCATCATCTCCGGAAAACCGGTAAGTTCACTAATTTCACGGACTGCGAAGCCATTTTCGCGAAGTTTAGCCGCCGTTCCTCCGGTCGAGACCAGTTCGACTCCGGCGTTGGCTAGGCCGGTTGCCAGTTGGTCGAGCCCGCTCTTGTCCGAAAGCGAAATGAGCGCCCTGCGGATGGGCACGATATCGGTCATTTGAAGATCCTTAGCTCGAGCGGCGGAACTGCCAGGCGATTTCGCCGCCAATAGCGGATACTTCCCCGACGACAACCAGTTGCAAGGTCGGGACCGGACGACCATGGCCATCGATGAACAGGCTGTCCTCGACCTGAAGCATCGCTCCACGGCAGCGGAAATTCCATGGTGGCGCGCCTGACGAACGCAAGATCGCACCCATTCCGTCGGCGGTGACGGTTGCTTCGACACCCGGCGCCAAATGGAAGCGAATGGCGAAGGGCGCTGCCTCGCGGATCTTGCGACGCCCCTTGGGCGTGAGCCGATCCTCACCGCGCACTTCCTTCCCGTCGTTGCCTAGGCTGAGGCGGCGCTGGTGGATCAGGCCGAAACCCTTCACATAGCCGTCATGACTGGCCTCGATGCGCGAACAATCATTGTCCTCGCTGCGCTCGATCACCACGTCGGCGACGCCCTTGCCGAGACTTCCATCCGAAAGGATCGCGGTCGAATTTGTGTCGTCGAGCACCAGCGTCGAATGCGCCGCAGTAGTCCTTAACGCCTCGACCAGTTCGGGGGGCAATTCCGTCGGCACAGGGCCGGGGCCACCACAATTGACCACCAGTCTCTGGGCGCCATCGCTCATCTCGATTGCCAGGGTGGAAGCGCACCCCGTGGCCGCCATCCGCGGCGGAGGCGGGGGTGCGGCGTCGACAACGATGATCGTGCCTAATGCGGATAGTCGCTGGTAGCCCCAGCCGCGCGCCTGCCGGAGCGGCCGTGCGCGGAGGCCGCAACCATCGACCAGTGCCGTGAGTCGCGCCGGATCGCCCGGGTTCCCGCCCTGCCAACTGGACAGTGCGTTATCGCCCATGGTGACCCCATGAAGCGCCGCCAGGGCCGCGGCCGCGGCATTCTCCAACGCGTCGGGCAGGGTCTGCTTGGCCGCGAAATAGGCCGCCCGGACAAGGCCCAGCCGATCGACGAGCAGCATTTGTTCCTGCGGGCTACGGCTCATCAGCCCGCCATCCTCGAACTGCGCCGCGGCGAGCGCTCGCATCAGCCCGGATTCCGAGTGCGAAAGGCGCTTTTGCGCGCCCTGTAAGGTCAGCGAAGCCGTCAGGGCCCCCGCCCAGGCGGTAATGCGTGGCAGGCCTGGAGGAGCCTTGTCGGCGCCAGCATCGAGGTGCTTTGCGCCGCGAGCCAGCGTGTTGAGTAACGCCGAACGATAGCCCGCATCACGGCTGGAGAGGATGTAAGGCGCATAGGCCGTCCAAAAGAGAATCCGCTCGCCCCACAGTTCAGGTGCCCAGGCCTCGTCGACGCGCGTCCCATGAGCGATGAGCCAGCGTCCGGCGATGGCCTCCGCCATGCGCGCGCCCTTGTCCCGGCTTGCCGAGGCAGCCAAATCGCGCAGCCAGGCAAAGCTCTGCATCTCCCGCGCTAGGGGGTCGCGAGTGCCTATGGCAGCAAAGTCGATGTCGGCCAGGGCCAATTCTTCGCTGCCGAGCACATGCCGGCCCGCGACCAGCGCATCGCCCCTCGCACGGTCTCCGAGCACATGGTCGCGCGGTACCGCAACTAGCCTCAGCGGCGCGCGGCCCGATCCGAACAGGCGGGAAAGAAGCGAGCCTTTGGCGAGCCGGCCGACGACGTCGTCGCTCATGCCCCTCCCCGAAGCGCGGCAATGTTTGCGGCGTAATTTTCGGGGCCGCCTCGAAAGGCCGCAGTGCCGGCGACCAGCACGGTCGCGCCAGCTTCGATCGCTTGCGGCGCAGTGGCGGCGTCAATCCCGCCGTCAACCTCGATGTCGACAACCAAATCCTTCTTGGCGACCTGATTTGCAATCGATTCGATCTTGCGGAGCTGGCTTGCGATGAACTTTTGGCCTCCAAAGCCGGGATTGACGGTCATCACCAGCACCAGGTCGATTTCTTCCAGGACATAATCGAGCATCTTGGCCGGTGTCGCAGGGTTAAGAGATACGCCCGCCTTCTTGCCCAGTGCCTTGATTCGCTGGATCGTGCGATGAAGGTGTGGCCCAGCTTCGGGATGGACCGTAATGATGTCGGCGCCGGCGTCTGCGAATGCATCGATGAAATTGTCGATCGGCGAAATCATCAAATGGACATCGAACGGCTTCGCACTGTGTGGGCGCAGCGCCTTCACTACGCCCGGGCCGATCGTGATATTGGGCACGAAATGCCCGTCCATCACGTCGATATGAATCCAGTCGGCGCCAGCCGCATCGATCGAGCGCACCTCATCGCCCAGCTTGGAGAAATCTGCGGAAAGGATCGAGGGCGAGATCAGGGTGCGGGCCATGGGCCCGATTAGACGGGATTAGGCGTGCCGGACAAGGTGCGCCGTAAAGAAGCCGTCGAGCCCGCCTGCCGATTCAATCATACCGGGTAGAACCCGAAGCCAGCCACGAGAATGTGGCGTCACGCCGTCGACCAATGTCGAGGCAGGTTCGATCCGGAAATCGGCATGGGCGGCGAGAAAAGCCTCGATCTGGTCCTCGCCTTCATGCGGCTCGAGGCTGCAAACGGCATAGACGAGGCTTCCGCCGCCGGGCCGAACCCAGCTTGCCGCTTGGCGGAGCAGTCGCGCCTGCATCGCTGCACATTGTTCGATGATAGCGGCGCGGGCCCGGTACAGCACTTCGGGATGGCGACGGAACGTGCCGGTGGCCGAGCAGGGTGCATCGAGCAGGACGGCGTCGAATTGAGCATCCACCGTCCATTCCAAGGCATCCGCTACTACCGTCACGGCCTTGAGATCGGTGCGCGTAAGATTGTCGGAAAGTCGGGCCAGACGACTTTCGGATCGATCCAGAGCGGTTACGTCGTGACCGGCGGCGGCCAATTGCATTGTTTTGCCACCCGGCGCGGCACAGGCATCCAATACACGCTTGGCGTTGGCTGGAACCAAACGCGCGGGAAGCGACGCCGCGAGATCCTGGACCCACCAGCCGCCCTCGCCAAAACCGGGCAGGCCGGCGACGGCCCCGGCATTTGCAATGCGTCGATGGCGCGGGGCAAGCGATACGCCTTCGGTAAAGGCGGCGCAGACCCCATCGCTCGCAAAGCTCAGGTCAAGTGGTGGGCGATGACCGATGGCACGTCGCGCGGCTAGGACGATTTCCTCACCCCAAGCGGCTCCCCAGCGAAGCTCGACGGAATCGGGCAGGCGGGGCGCATCCAGCGGCGGCAGGCCCTTCCGAAGCAGGGTTCCGAGGACCCCATGCACCAGTCGCCGCGGACCTCCGTCGACCAGCGGTAGCGCGGTCGCGACCAGCGCATGATCGGGCGTTCCAAGGCCAATCTTCTGCGCCAGCGCCAGCCTCAATACTGCCCGCGCCTTGCTGTCGTCGGGCAGAGGCTGGCGGGTCGCTCCGTCGATGAGCGCGTCGAGATCGGGCAAGCGGCGCAGCGTCTCCCCAGCGATGGCTGAGGCCAGGGCGGCGTCGGCAGGTGGCAGCCCGCGCCCTGCCTGTGCCGCATTCTCCATCGTCTGCCCACGCCGGAGCACCGCATCGAGGATGCGCAAAGCAGCTTGACGCGCGGGGAGGCCTTCAGGGCTTGGCATGGCGCCACTTAGGCATCATTTGCAAAGCATGAAACGGCCAAAGCATGTGAAGCCCCCGGCCTATCTCAGCAAATCGCCGCCTGTGCCGGCACCAATGGCGGTTGAATCCGACAAACCGGCCGGCGAAAACGAACGACTTGACCCCACCCGCTATGGTGACTGGGAGAAAAAGGGGATCGCCATCGATTTCTGAGCGGGCGATCAATCCTCCTCGTCGCCCGGCGGGCGGCTGAGCATCGTCTTCAACAATTCGTCGACGCTTACTTTGCCGCTGAGCAGTTCGACGACAGCCGCCACAAGCGGCATGTCGATATTCCGATCCATGGCAATTCGATGAAGCACCGGCGCCGTGTGCGCCCCTTCCGCGACCGTGCGGCGGTCCTTCATCAACTCCGCCGCGCTCTTCCCCTCTCCAATTGCCTTGCCAAGCGAAAAATTTCGGCTGCTGGTCGATGAGCAGGTGAGCACGAGGTCGCCCAGGCCGGACAGTCCCGCCAGCGTCTCGCGCCGCCCCCCCATCGACAGCCCGAATCTGGTCATTTCGGCAAAGCCGCGCGCGATCAGGGCGGCGCGGGCATTTTGGCCTAACCCCCGCCCTTCGGCCACGCCGCAGGCGATCGCCAACACATTTTTGACCGCTCCGCCTACCTCCGCTCCAGCAACGTCGTCGGTGCAATAGGTGCGGAAGGCGGGAAGGTTGATCCGGCTTCGCAGGGCTTCGCCCAAATCCCTGTCCTCGCACGCAAGAGTTACCGCAGTCGGAAGGCCAGCTGCCACCTCATGAGCGAAGGTCGGCCCGGACAGCACCGCCACAGGCGAGGTCGGGCATACTTCGCGCGCGACCTCGTGAAGCAATTTGCCCGAGCTTTCCTCAATTCCCTTGGAGCACAGCACCAACGGCATCTTCGGGCAGGGCGAGCGGCCAAGCACCGCGCGCATATGTTGGGCCGGGGTAACGACGATCCAGGCATCAGCCTGCTTCAGGTCGGAAAAATTGCTGGTCGCGCGGATTGCAGCGCTCAGTTTCAGTCCCTTGAGATAGATCGGATTCTCATGGATCTTGTTTACGGCGGCGACGACATCGTCCTCGAATGCCCACAGTAGCGTTTCGCGCCCGCCAGTCGCGGCGACCTGTGCCAGCGCGGTTCCCCAGGCTCCCCCGCCGACAATCGCCAGCTTTTCGATCGTCATGCCTTTACCCCCGCGCCCCGCACCTTTTCGCCTTCAGGATCGAGCGGCCAGCGCGCCCGCGCCGGAACGTCGAGCCCGTCGACCAGTCCTGCAGCGAACCGCTCCGCCCCGGCCCAGCCGATCATCGCCGCATTGTCCGTGCACAGCCAGCCGGGCGGTACGGAAAAGCGACGGCCATGGTCTTCCGCCAACTGCCGAAGCGCTGAGCGAACCGCGGCATTGGCCGCGACACCGCCAGCCACCACCAGGCTCGGCGCGTCCGAAGCATCGAGCGCTCGCTTGGTTCGGTCGACAAAGCAGTCGACAACCGCTTGCTGGAAACTGGCTGCAATATCCTCGGGTCGATGTTCGTTGCTGGCCACCGCACGCTGCACCGCGGATTTTAGCCCCGCAAAACTAAAGTGGGGTTCTTTTGTCCCCACAAGCGGCCGTGGCAGCGGCACCGCCTGCGGATCGCCATCTTTTGCCAAGGCTTCGATGGCCGGGCCACCCGGATATGCGAGACCAAGCAGCTTCGCAGCCTTGTCGAACGCTTCGCCCGCGGCATCGTCGATCGTCGTGGCGAGGCGGCGATAATCGCCCACCCCCCGCACTTCCAGCAGCTGACAATGGCCGCCGCTGGCTAGAAGCAGAAGATATGGAAATTCCAGCCCTTTATCGACCAGACGGGGGCTCAGGGCATGCCCTTCAAGGTGGTTGACGGCGATCAAGGGTTTGCCGGCCGACAGGGCCAGTCCCTTGCCCGCAAGCAATCCTACCATCACTCCACCGATCAGTCCCGGGCCGGCGGTCGCGGCGATCGCATCGACCTCTCCAATGGCGATGTCGGCTTCATGCAGTACCTGTCGAATAAGGCCGGGGAGTATCTCCACATGGGCTCGGGCAGCGATTTCGGGAACCACGCCCCCGAATGGACGATGGACATCATTTTGCCCCACTACCGCCTGGGCCAGGATCTGCCGGTCGCTGCCGACCAGAGCGGCAGCGCTATCGTCGCAGGAGGATTCTAGGGCGAGGATCAGTGCCATTCCGCCAAGCCTTTGCCTCAAACCCCCGCTTTGCGCTAGCGCGGCAAAGATGACCCAGCACACCCTTACCATCGGCACTCGCGGATCGCCGCTGGCATTGGCCCAAGCGCATATGGTCGCGGCAGCGCTGGAAAAGGTCCACGGCTGGCCGACCGGATCGGTGGTCATTATGCCGGTGAAGACCAGCGGCGATCGGCTTCAGGACCGGCCGCTGGCTGAGGTCGGCGGCAAGGCACTCTGGACCAAAGAACTCGATCTCACGCTGCTGGCTGGGGAAACCGACTGCTCGGTACATTCGATGAAGGATGTCGAAAGTGAGCGGCCGGAGACATTGGTAATTGCCGCCATGCTCGAGCGCGCCGATGTGCGCGATCGTCTGATCGGCGCGGGGTCCATCGGCGATTTGCCGGAAGGAGCGGTGGTCGGCACCAGCTCACCGCGACGAAGTGCCCAAGTCAGGCGACTTCGACCCGATATCCGCACCACGTCGATCCGCGGGAATGTCGATACCCGGCTGGCCAAGCAGGCGTCGGGCGACATTGACGCAACCCTGCTTGCGGCGGCTGGCCTCGACCGGCTGGGGCGCAGGGAAGTGGGAGCGGCGGTCGAGGTTTCGGACTTGTTGCCAGCGCCGGCGCAAGGAGCGATCGGCATCGAATGCCGTGCCAGTGACGCCATGACGGCAGCCTTGCTGAAGGCGATCGACCACCGCGACACTCATCTTGCGGTGCTGGCCGAGCGTGCCTTTTGCCGCGCGCTAGGCGGAACCTGCCACTCGCCTGTGGCCGCTTACGCCCAGGTCGAGGGGAATCAGATCAACTTTGGCTGCGAGATACTCAGCGTGGACGGCCGCCATCGAATTGCGGAAGCGGCCCATTTTGCGGTCGGCGACCTGGAATCGCCTGCATCGCTTGCGCAGGCGATGCTCGAACGGGCACCGCCTGAGATTCGCCGCTTGTTCGAGGGACAATGAGAACGTTACTCCTGCTACGTCCCGAGCCTGGCCTATCGGCCAGCGTGGAGCGGGCGAAAGCAATGGAGCTGGACGTCGTGCCCTGTCCACTGTTTCGCGTAGAGCCTGTCGATTGGATCGCGCCCAACCCAGCAGGCTATGATGGCCTACTTTTAACCAGTACGAACGCAGTCAGGTACGGCGGAACCGGCCTTGAAGCGCTAAGACATTTACCGATCCATGCCGTCGGCGCCGCGACCGCGGCCGCCGCCCGGGGCGCGGGCTTTCACGTCCGATCGATTGGGAGCGGAGATCTAACCGACTTGCTTGCCGGCCTTCCGACGTCGCTAAGGTTGCTGTGGCTGGCAGGCGAAGATCGGCGGGAGGTACAATCCCGGGAGGGGATTGCTATCCGAATTGTCTACAGATCGATCCCCATCCAGGCACCCGCCCTGCCTTCGCTCGAAGGAATGGTCGTGGCGGTGCATAGCCCTCGCGCCGGGTCCAGGCTTGCGGAGCTCGCAGGCAGGCGTGCTCGCACCGCAATCGCCGCAATCAGTGCCGCTGCCGCGGAGGCTTGCGGGACCGGCTGGGAGCGGATCGAAATTGCGGTGCAGCCAGACGATTCGGCAGTGCTGGCCCTCGCTGCAATGCTGTGTCACACAATGCCGCCACAATGACCTCTGCTCATCCTCGTCAAGCAACTTCCTGGACCGCGCGCTTCGCCTTGGGATTATTGTTGCTCATTGCCGGCGCCGCACTTGCGACCTGGGGCCTGTCGCGCTGGGAAGAAGGCGCGCGCTTTTTCGGGATCACACCGCGACAGCCGCTACAAGTGGTCCGTCAAACCCCGCCACCGCCCGCGACCGCGGTCGTCGCCGACCCGCTGGCGGCCGCGGACTCCGCCCGTATCGCGAGCATCGAGTCACGATTAGGTGCGATTGAAAGCCAAGCTCAGGCTGCGGCCGGATCAGCCGGCCGGGCCGATGCAATGCTCGTCGCTTTCGCCGCACGCCGGGCAATCGACCGCGGCGTGGCGCTCGGATATCTTGAGCCCCTGCTGGTCCAGCGCTTCGGAACAGCCCACCAGGCGGCAGTGGCTACCATCGTCACTGCTTCGCGCGACCCGGTTCGGCTCGACAGCCTGGTCGCGGAATATGAGGCATTGGAACCGGCGCTGCGCGGCGGCGGGCCAGAGGAGGGTTGGTGGGAAGCGTTTCGACGCGAATTGGGCACGATTGTTTCCATCCACCGCGCTGACACGCCATCACCCCAACCACAGGCTCGGGTCGATCGGGCTTTGGCGCGGCTCAAGGCTGGCGAAGTCGATGCCGCGCTGGCCGAGACGATGCGCTTGCCCGGGGCAGCCAATGCCGACAAATGGATCGTCCGTGCCCGCCGCTATATTACTGTTCACCGGGCGCTGGATGAGATTGAATCGGCGGCACTTTTGGGCAGCCCCTCCTTGCCGATTCCGCCAATTCCACCGCGTTAACGGGGTTGGCAAGCGGCCTTCTATTTGCGAATCTGCAGGCAAGCTTTGGTTCAGCCCGGTTGATCTAAAGCATTGGCGACATTGTCGAAGTTCAAGGGGGTTTTGAAGCCATGACGTCGCATTTGTGCCGCTTCCTGACCGGTGCGGGCCTGGTTGCCTTGACCGCCCTTGCGCATGGCCAGCCGTCCAATGGCGATCCACTTGCGCCCCTTCCTCCTGACACCTCCAAGCCGCAGTCGACGGTTCAGCAACCTGCCCTGCGGCAGCTTCCGCCCCGTATTGCACCCGCCGCGCTCCGCGACAGAATCACCAGCCTTGGCCGTTCGTTCAATGGCATCGCGGGGATTTCGGTCGTTTCGATGACCGATGGCTGGCAAGCCGATTATAATGCCACCACTCTCTTCCCCCAGCAAAGCTGTTCCAAACTTTGGGTGGCGATCACGGCGATGGATGCGGTCGATAAAGGACGGATCAGCCTGAACGACCGAGTTACCCTGCGTCGCGACGATCTCACTCTGTTCCACCAGCCCATCAGCACCAAGATTCTTGGCGGCGGCCACACCACGACGCTCGGCTCCCTATTGTTCACGGCCATTACAGAGAGCGACAACACTGCCAACGACAAGCTGATGCGGTCGGTCGGCGGACCCCAGGCGGTGCGCGATATGATCGCGGCAAAAGGTTTGGGTTCCATCCGTTTCTATGAAGGCGAAAGGGCGCTCCAATCGAAGATAGCGGGCCTGATCTGGAGCCAGAGCTATTCCATTGGCGACGCGTTCTACAAGGCGCGCGGCGCACTTCCAGCTTCGGTTCGGCGCGCTTCGTTCGAGCGATACATTGCCGATCCCTATGATGGTGCGGCACCGCATTCGGTCGCGTTGGCGCTGGCTCGCCTGAAGAAGGGTGAATTGCTATCGCCCGCATCCACCCAGCGACTGTTGGCTACGATGGGCTCGACCAAGACAGGCGCGCTCCGAGTGCGAGCTGCGCTCAAGCCGGGATGGAAATGGAGTCACAAGACCGGTACCGGCCAGGACTTCCAAGGGCGGGTCGGAGGCATCAACGATATCGGCATCCTCACTGCGCCGGATGGAACCACCTACACCATGGCGATCATGACGGTCCCCAATAAAGCCGATGGCGCGTCACAAGATCTGATGCAGGCAGTGACGCGAGCTGTGATGGCCAGTCACGAGGCGCGCCGTACCCTTTAAACTTCGTCGCAAAACACGTCAGCCAACGGAGCCTTCGGCGCCCATCGCGCCAACCCCCCGCATACGCGGCATTCGAAGGTCGTCTGCGATGCGGTCGGCGGTCCTTAGTGCGAGGGCGAGAATGGCCAGCGTCGGATTGGCCCATCCGCCCGTCGGAAAAAGCGAACTGCCGGCAATGTGCAGGTTGGGGATGCCATGCACCCGGCCCCAGCCATCGGTGACGCCACGGCGCGGGTCGGCCGCCATTCGGGTCGTGCCCATGTGGTGGAATCCACCGATTGGATGAGCGCTGATCAGTTCGTCACTGGCCCAGCGTTTTTCCGATGCGGCCAGCCAACTCGCGGGTTCGACAGTGCCGAGACCTAGCCGGCGCGACTCCCGACCGAGCGCAGATACCAAACCGGCGACGCTGTCGACATCGATTGCGGATAGCCGCCAATCAAGTGTCACCCGCGGCATGCCTGTCGCATCCTTGTCTCCGTTGAGCTTTACGCGACTGTCGGGATTGGGAGCCTGTTCGGCTCGTACTACCAGCGCCAAGTCCAGGTTGCTCAGCCGCTTCATCAGCCAAGGGTGCAGCGGTCCGGCAAGACCCGTATAATTTCGAACCAGTCGCTTCGTGGTGCGCCACAATGAGCGACCGCGACGATTTGGTGCGGTGCGATGCTTCACATGAAGATAAGCACGTTTGGCCATGGAGTGGCTGCCCGATTCGGGCTGACGGACCGCGACGGCAATCGAGCTATTGAGCAGCCCTTCTCGCTTCTGCAACGATTCCGACGGGGTTAGCGCGGGGGCAACTTCAATGCCGTTGATCCGCCGCTTGGCGAACGCGGACAACCAGTTCCAGTCGGCATGGCCGATGACGCGGCCGCCACGAGCGTGCGGGTGTTCCAAGAAATATCGACCGACCAGATCATAGGCATTGCCGATACCATTTGCCGTAACCGAGTTGGAGGCGAGCAATATGCGGGGGTTCTCGATACCGCCCGCCGCGAGGAGATAATGGCGAGCACGAATATCGATCGACCTCCCCGCGGCGGTGCGGACCTCCAGGCGCTCGACCGAGCTGGCATCGCCCGCCAGCATCACTTCCCTCACCGTAGCATGGACCAGGAGCGTGCAGCGCGGATCGGATTGCAGATCCCCGGCCCGATCGATCGTGAAGCGATCGAAGGCCGGGTCGAAACTCCACCAACGAACGTCCAGCTCTTCGTTTGACAGTCGCTGGAGCAGTGGCGGACGCGGCACCCGGGCGTTGTCGACATCCCTGACACCAAGCAGTGCGCGCGCTTCGACAAGGTAGCTTTGAATTTCGGCCGGACCGAATGGCCAACCGCTGTGCGGCACCCATTCGCGCCGCTGATAATCTATTGCATCCAACTGGGCGCAGCGCCCGCCCCAGATGGCGGTCGTGCCTCCGAAGAAGCGCAGGCGGCTATGTTCAAGCGGGTGGTAGGGCTGACCTGCAATGTCACCACGGTTAAGGTCGGCTGCTGCCTCGTCATGGTCGATTCCACCGCTCTCGATCAAAACGACGCTGCATCCCCGTGCCAGCAGGCGGCGCGCGGCGGCCTGCCCAGCGGCGCCCGATCCAACGATGGCGACGTCCGCGGTAACCGCCTCCGGCGCAACCCTGGCGCAATCGATCAGCATTTGCCCCTGCTCCGCATTGGTTGCGGCGTGCGAGGAAAACTACAGCTTTTTGTTATCTGTTGTTAGCATTTCGAGCGACGAATCTGGCTGATCAGATCTTGCAGTGCCGTTTCGGCCACAGCCTTTAGCCGAGATCGCTGGCGGGTAACCCTTCGCGAAGCTTTACTGGAATTCGCAAATAGCGCACGCCGCTGGTCTCCGCTGGTGGAAGCCGGCCCGCGCGCATGTTGACCTGTATCGATGGGATCAACAGCCGCGGCGTCGACAGGCCTTTATCCCTCTCCAGCCGCATGGCGACAAATTCATCCTCGCTGACGCCGTCATGAATATGCTTGTTGGCGAGGCGCTGGTCTCCGACGGTGGCCTCCCAAGCATATCGATCGCGGCCAGGCGCCTTGTAGTCGTGACACATGAACAGACGGGTTTCGGCCGGAAGCGACAATAGCTTGTGGATGGAACGGTAAAGCAGCCGTGCGTCTCCACCAGGGAAATCGGTCCGAGCGGTGCCGTAGTCAGGCATGAACAATGTGTCGCCGACGAACACGGCGTCGCCGATCTTGTAGCTCACGCAGGCCGGCGTATGGCCTGGCGTATAAAGCACGTCGATTGCGAGGCCGCCAACCTCGAGCCGGTCGCCGTCCTTCAGCAGCCGGTCGAAATCGCCACCTTCGGCCTTCACATCCTCGGCGCCGAAGATCGGGCGAAAGATATTCTGCACTTCGCGGACATGCTCGCCGATCGCGATCCTGGCCCCGGTCCGAGCCTTGATCAGCGGCGCGCCTGACAGGTGATCGGCGTGGACGTGGGTTTCGAGGATCCATTCGATGGCGATCCCCTGCTCCATTGCCGCCCGGAGCATTTCGTTGACGGAGCCGTCATCAACCACCCCGCTGGCCGGATCGAAGTCCAGAACCGGGTCGATCACCACTCCACGTAGCGTAGCTGGATCCCAGACGAGATAGCTTACCGTATTGGTCGGCTCGTCGAAGAAGGCCTGAATCTTGGCATCAGCCATTGCTTTTGAATCCCTTTGGCATTGACTTTATATTAGTCATATCTAAATTAGCAAACATGGAAATACAAGAAGCACCCCTACCTGTCGTGGATATCGAGGCGCTGGCCCTTCAGTCCACAAAGGCTGCAACTTTGCTGCGTGGACTGGCCAATGAGCAACGCCTCCTCATCCTATGCCATCTTGCGGCGGCAAGCGAACTGAGCGTGTCGGCGCTCGGCGAACGGATGACGCTGAGCCAATCGGCCCTGTCGCAACATCTCGCCCGCTTGCGTGAAGAGGGCATCGTCAACTTCCGCCGGGAAGCACAGACTTTGTTCTACCACATTGCCGACGAGAAGGCGGCCCGCCTGCTCGCGCTGCTCCATGACCTCTATTGCCCCGATTTATGAGGATCGAACTGCAATGACCATCAAGACAATTTCCCCCGCGGCAGCACATCGGCTGATTGATGCCGGCGCCTCGCTGATCGACGTCAGGGCGCCTGACGAACATGCGCGTGAACGCATATCGGGAGCGCTGAACGTCCCGCTGGACCGCCTTTCGCCGAACGCGGCGACAGGGGACGTGCTGATCTTTCACTGCCGTTCCGGTATGCGCACCGGGCAGGCCGCGCCGGTACTCGCTGAAGCGGCCGGCGGAAGGGACTGCTACATTCTTGAGGGCGGCATTTCCGCCTGGGGCAACGCCGGCCTTCCGGTCGAGAAAGCTCGCGGCGCGCCGATCGAGATGCAACGGCAAGTGATGATCGCGGCAGGTTTGCTCGTGCTGCTTGGTACGCTCTTATCGATTCTGGCCTCGCATGCCTGGATCGCACTCGCAATTTTCGTCGGCGCCGGGCTGACCTTCGCGGGGATCACCGGCTTCTGCGGCATGGCGCGCCTGCTCGCATTGATGCCCTGGAACCGGCGCACGGTGAATGGCTGATTCGATGCTGCTCCTAGCCGCCTTTGGCGGCGCGCTGGTCGGGTTCAGCCTGTCGCTAGTCGGCGGTGGCGGATCGATCCTGGCAGTTCCGATCCTGGTCTATCTGGTTGGCATCAAGGACCCACACCTTGCCATCGGCACAAGCGCCGTCGGAGTCGCGGCCAATGCGCTGATCGGGCTAGTTGGTAAGGCGCGGGCCGGGCTGGTCAAATGGCGCTGCGGGCTGGTCTTTGCCGCCGCCGGTGTTGCCGGCGCGGCGCTGGGATCGATCGCGGGCAAGGCATTCGATGGCCACGCCCTGCTGGCATTATTCGCCGGGCTGATGGTCGTGGTCGGCGTGATGATGCTCAGGCGAGGCGAAAGCCATGGTGACCCGCATGTCGCCTTGGGCCGTGAAAACGCCCCCAAACTGGTGATGTTCGGATTTGGCACCGGCCTGCTGTCAGGATTCTTCGGCATTGGCGGCGGCTTCCTGATTGTGCCCGGCCTCGTCGCCGCGACCGGAATGCCGATTTTCAACGCGATGGCGACGAGCCTGGCCGCGGTCACCAGCTTCGGCGTGACGACCGCCACAAGCTATGCGTTGTCGGGCCTGATCGACTGGCCGGTCGCGGGAGCCTTCATAGGCGGCGGATTGATCGGCGCGGTCGGCGGAGGGCGGCTCGCCGCGCACCTTTCAACCCGGCGCGGCGCACTGACCCGACTGTTTGCAGCCCTGATCTTTGCGGTAGCCGGCTACATGCTGTGGCAGTCGCTGCCCGCGACCGGCCTGTTTTAACGAATCATTCCGTCGCAGGAGCGCTGAGCGCGCCGATGGACCAAATATGGCCGAACGGATCGCGGAGCTGGCCATAGCGGTCGCCCCAGAACTGGTCGGCCAATTCGATGACAACACCGGCTCCGGCCTCGACCGCGCGATTCCACCACAGGTCGGGATCACCGACCTGCAGGTGGAGCATGACCCCGGCCGGGTCGGGCAATTGCTGACCGCCGTGATGCTCGGCGAAATGGTCGTGCATCATCAGCGAATGGCCGTTGACCTTCAAATGGGCGTGCATCAACCGGCCGTCATCGGCGGCGTGGCGCATCAACTCCTCGGCGCCGAACGCGCGCTTGTAAAAGTCGATCGCTGCAGCGGCTTTGCCGCCGCCAATGGCCAGATGGGGCGTCAGGCCGCTAGTCGGCTCCTGGAGCTCAAGATCGTCCATTCGACTCACTCCTTGCCTTCGCCGGGCCCTGCCCTTATAGGCGCCCGGCATTCCAGATTGTTGGAAAAACGAACGGCCCGGCCAGTTAGGGCTGCCGTGGCAGTTCGATAACGTCGCCCCCCCAGGGAAACTTGCGCGGGCAACAAGGAGACGAAAATGCCCAAGCTCAAGACCAAGAGCGGCGTAAAAAAGCGCTTCAAGCTCACGGCAACCGGCAAGCTCAAGCACGGCGTTGCCGGCAAGCGCCACCGGCTGATCAGCCACAACAGCAAATATATCCGCCAGAACCGCGGCACCGAAGTCTTGTCCGGCGCAGACACGCCCCGGGTGAAGCTCTGGGCCCCCTACGGCCTCAATTAAGGAGTAGCGGAACAATGGCACGCATCAAGCGCGGCGTTACCACGCGCGCCAAGCACAAGCGCATCCTGGAAAATGCGAAGGGCTATTACGGCCGTCGCAAGAACACGATTCGCATCGCCCGCCAAGCCGTCGAGAAGGCCGGGCAATACGCCTACCGCGATCGCAAGGTGAAGAAGCGGAGCTTCCGGGCTCTCTGGATCCAGCGCATCAACGCGGCGGTTCGCGCCGAGGGGCTGACCTATGGCCAGTTCATCCACGCGCTGAAGCTGGCCAATATCGACCTCGACCGGAAGGTCCTGGCCGACATTGCGATGCACGAAGCCGAAGCGTTCAGCGCGATCATCGCGCAGGCCAAGGCGGCGCTGCCCAAGGCGGCGTAAGCTTTAAGGCTACGAGAAAAGGAAGGGCGTCGGGAGTGATCCTGGCGCCCTTTTTTATTGAAGAGAATCGTAAGCGGGCAAGGTAATGAATTCCTCGAACTCGTCGGCCGTGACAAGCTCGTGCAAAAGGCGCGCGGCGGGTTTGACGTTGGGCGGGTCGCCGAGCGCGGCCAGCTCGTCGGCCAGCCAATCCTCGAACAGGTCGCGGCTGAAGCGGCTCCCGTCATCGAACGGCGCCTCAAATCGCAGCCATTGCCATATTTGAGCGCGGCAGATCTCGGCCGTCGCGGCATCCTCCATCAGATTATAGAGCGGAACTGCGCCGCGTCCGCCAAGCCAGGCGGCAATATATTGGACGGCGACGCGGATATTCTCGCGCGCGCCGGCCTCGGTTCGCGGGCCCTGATGGAGTTCGAGCATTTCGTCTCGGCCGGGGATGTGCGCAGGGATTTTCGACAGCTGGCTCGAGTCGGTCATCGCGGCAAAGGCTTCCATCGCCACCGACACTAGTGTCGGGTGAGCGACCCAGGTGCCGTCATGGCCGTTGATGACTTCACGCAGCTTGTCGGCGCGGACCTTGTCGAGCGCTGCCTGGTTTGCTGCCTCGTCGCCCTTGACCGGAATGAAGGCCGACATGCCGCCCATGGCGAAGGCTCCGCGGCGGTGACAGGTGGCGATCAGGCGCAGCGAGTAGGCGGCGAGGAAGGCCTTATCCATGGTCATCGCCGAGCGGTCCGGGGTCAGCCGGTCAGGCGAGCGGCCGAGCCGCTTGATGTATGAAAAAATATAGTCCCAGCGGCCGCAGTTGAGCCCGACGATGTTGTCGCGAAGCTCGTAGAGAATCTCGTCCATCTCGAACGCAGCGGGCAGCGTTTCGATCAGCACGGTCGCCTTGATGGTGCCGCGCTTCAGGCCGAGCCGTTCTTCCGAAAAGGCCAACACGCCGCCCCATAGCGCGGCCTCATGCCGGCTCTCGAGCTTGGGCAAATAGAAATAGGGACCGGAGCCCGCGTCGAGTGCCAACCTGGCGCAATGCCAGAGGTAGAGTCCGAAATCGAACAGCGCGCCGGCAACGGCCGAGCCATCGACGCTGACGTGCCGCTCAAGCAGATGCCAACCGCGCGGTCGGACCATCAGCACGGCGGGGGTAGGACCGACGCGATACTGCTTGCCGGTGTCGGGATCGGTGTAGTCGAGCTTGCCCAGCCAACGGTTGCGCAGGTTGATCTGGCCCTGGATGAGTTCGTCCCAAACCGGTGAGGTCGCGTCTTCGAAATCGGCCATGAAGACTTTGGCGCCGCAGTTCAGCGCATTGATCACCATCTTGGCATTGGTTGGCCCCGTGATCTCGACGCGGCGGTCCTGTAGATCAGCTGGGATCGGCGCGACGGTCCAATCGGATTCGCGGATGTCCCGCGTCGCTTCCGGGAAATCCGGCAGCTCGCCGGCATCGAACCTCTTTTGCCGCTCGATCCTCAGCGCCAGCAATTCCAGCCGCCGCGGATCGAACCGCTGGTGAAGTTCCGCGACGAAGCCAAGCGCCTCTTCAGTCAATATTTCGGCCGCGCCGTGGAGGGACGACGGCGCGGCCACGGCCTGCGGCCGATCGATCACCTCATTCACACGCGCGCTTCCTGCGTGATCACATAGCGCGTCGTGGCCTGGCTTCGGTCGCGGAAAGTCAGTCGCTGCCATTCGGTTCGTGCTCGAACGGCATCAGGGAACGGCCCGCTTATCTCTTCGGTGCCGGGTACGACTTCATCGAATTGGCAGTTGCGATATTCGCCGCCAATGACCCAGTAACGCTGTCCCATCTGCTCCTCCTCTATTCGGCCGCAATGAACTGCGCGGTTTCGGTCGATTCCTTGAGCGCCACGGTCGATGCCTGGCCGGCCGAGATGGCGGTGGCGATGGCGTCGAAATAGCCGGTGCCGACCTCGCGCTGATGACGGGTGGCGGTATAGCCTCGCTCTTCCGAAGCGAATTCGGCCTGCTGCAATTCGGAATAGGCCGCCATGCCATGGTCGCGGTAGCCCGACGCCAGTTCGAACATGCCATGGTTGAGGCTGTGGAAGCCCGCCAAGGTTACGAACTGGAACTTGTAGCCCATCGCCCCCAGCTCCCGCTGGAACTTGGCAATGGTGTCGGCGTCGAGCTTGGCCGCCCAGTTGAAGCTGGGGCTGCAATTATAGGCGAGCAGCTTGCCCGGATATTGGCGATGCACCGTCTCGGCGAAAATTCGCGCGTCGCCCAAGTCGGGATGGCTGGTTTCCCACCAAAGCACATCGGCGTGCGGTGCGAAGGCTAGCCCGCGGGCGATGCAATGGTCGAGGCCGCTTCCTTCCTTCAATCGGAAGAAACCTTCGGGCGTGCGCTCGCCGGTCAGGAATTGCCGGTCGCGCTCGTCGACGTCGCTGGTGATCAGCCTGGCGCTCTCGGCGTCGGTGCGGGCGACGAGGACCGTCGGCACGCCGCAGGTATCGGCTGCCAGCCGTGCGGCATCGAGGTTGCGGATCGCTGCCTGCGTCGGGATGAGCACCTTGCCGCCAAGGTGGCCGCACTTCTTTTCCGACGCGAGCTGGTCCTCGAAGTGAACGCCCGCGACGCCTGCCTCGATATAGGCCTTCATGATCTCGAAGCAGTTCAGCGGCCCGCCGAACCCTGCTTCGGCATCGGCGACGATCGGAGCGAACCAGTCGCGCTTCGCGCCGCCTTCCATATGTTCGATTTGGTCGGCCCGGCTCAGCGTGCGGTTGATCCGCCGCGCCAGCTCCGGCCCGGTATTGGCCGGATAGAGGGATTGGTCGGGGTACATGGCGCCAGCGGTGTTGGCGTCGGCCGCAGCCTGCCAGCCCGAAAGATATATGGCTTCAAGGCCGGCACGGACCATCTGCATCGCCTGGTTACCGGTCACTGCTCCCAAGGCACGGACCGGTTCATCGCGGTGCAGCAGCTCCCACAATCGCAAAGCACCCCTCCGCGCCAAACTATGCTCGACTGGCACCGATCCCCGAAGGCGAAGCACGTCGTCCGGGCTGTACGGGCGTTCGATCCCGTCGAAGCGGCCTGGAGGGGCCGGGACATATTGGTCAAAACTTGTCATCGTAGCTTCACTCCGGCGCGGTCGCGGTTCGATGGTGCAATGCAACACAGAAGCGCGCCGGGCACACCGGCAAAAAGCGTCGACTTGTCATAACTTGACTTGTGATGTTTGGGATAGATTGACAGACTCGGCCTTATGTCCACGTCGAAACTCTTTCTTGGGCCGCGCCTTCGCCGCCTCCGTCGCGACAGGGAAATGTCGCAAACCGACATGGCGATTAGCCTCGGGATTAGTCCAAGCTATCTCAACCATCTCGAGCGCAATCAGCGGCCGGTGACGGCGGCGCTGCTGCTGAAGCTGGCCGACAGTTACGAGATAGACGTACGCTCGTTCGCGTCCGGTGGTGGGGCACGAACCGGGCCTGACGAATTAGGCGAGATTTTTTCCGATGCGCTTCTCAATGATCTGGATGTCCCCCGCTATGAGCTTGCAGAGCTTGCGCACAACGTCCCCGCGGTGGCCGACGCCATTGCGCGCCTTTATGCCGCGCTGAAGGAAGCCGGGCGCAACCCTAGCATCGCCAGCGCCGGCGATGTCCGGGCGCTGGTGACGCCCGAGAATTGGGTGCGCGATTACATCCAGCAGCATCGCAATCATTATCCGGAACTGGAGGCGTGCGCCGAAACTTTGGGCGGCGCTCTTAGCGATCCTCTGTCGATGTCGGAGCCAATGCGGCGGCGGCTGAAAGAAGCTTGGGGAATCGCCGCCAGGGTGGTCCCGCAAGACGAGCTGGGCAACATCAGCCAGCTGTATGATTCTGACCGTCGGCAATTCCTGATCTCATCGCAACTGCGCGCCGAAAACCGTACATTCGCACTCGCCTATCAGCTGGCTCTCGTAGAGTTCGCGCAGGTTCTCGACCGAATGGTCGCCGAGGCGGCCCCGCCCGACGACGGCGTCGCCCAGTTGCTGCACATGAGCCTTGCCAACTATGCAGCCGGCGCAATCATGATGCCCTACGGCCGCTTCCTCAAAGCATGTGAGGAAATGCGCTATTCGATCGACCGGTTGTGCGGCGAATTCGGCGCGAATGTGGAGCAAGTGGCGCACCGCTTCACCACGATGGGCCGGCCCGGGGCGCGAGGCGTCCCCTTCTTTATGCTTCGAGTGGACCCCGCGGGTAATATCTCCAAGCGTTACGCCGGCGACCAATTTCCATTCTCTCGTTTCGGCGGCACTTGTCCGCGCTGGAATTTGCACGCCGCTTTCCAGGCCGCCGGGCAGGTCGTCACCCAGTTGATCGAGACGCCCGACGGACACCGCTATTTTACGGTGGCGCGGACAATCGAGCGGCCGATCAAGAGCGACTTGTCGGGCGGGCTGCTCGCGATCGGCTTGGGCTGCGATATTCGCCATGCGCATAAATTGTCCTGCGCCGAGGGCTATGACCTTACCAATGCGCCGGTAACTCCCGTCGGCCCAGCCTGCGCCATTTGCCCACGGCTCGACTGTGGCTATCGCGCGACCGCCCCGGCGGGGAGGATGCTTGCCGTCGACCGACTGAAGAAGACTATTTCGCCCTACCCGTTCGTGCCCGCCTAGCTTGCTCGCCCATCTTGCGCAGCTGCGCGGCCTGCTCAGACGCTCCCCCGGACGGAGCTGCGCCAGCTAGGGAGCGACCGGTTCCCGCTCCAGCGCAATTCGGTCCCAGCCGGCGAGATTGGCTGCGGCATCGTACGTCGACTGCAAGAACGAGGTGAGCGCCGCATCGGGATCAGCGGCAGCGCGGACCGCCTCATAGGGCAGAACGAACTCTCCGAGCGTTTCGTCGAACCGAGCAAGGGCCGGCGTGATGATCGCGCTCCGGAAGCCGTCTGGCTCAGGATAGGCATAGCTATAGAAGATTGGTTCGGCGGCGGTAACTCCGCCCGGCCAGAATCCCGCGCTAGACACCTCATGGCTATAGGCTTCTCGCGTGACCCGGTCAGGCAGGCCGGGGATGCCGCCGGGGTGGGGCGGCGCAGAGCGCCCCGAAAAGCGCGTTACAGCCAGGTCGAAGCTTCCCCAGAAGAAATGCACCGGGCTGGCCTTACCGGCAAAACCGGCGCGGAACCGTTCGAAGATTGGAACGATCCGCGCAAGCGCGTCGCGTAGCCGCTCAGCAGAATTGCGATCGTAAGAGCGCTGCAGATCGTCTTCGGCAAAGGGAATTGCATCGGCGACCTCGTTCGGACGGCCGTTGAAATTCGACGGAAGCCCGTGACGGTCGAGCATGTCGATAAGATCATGGTGCAAGGCGGCGATGCTCGTCGACTGAAGCGGAAGCTTGTCACGAACGCCCTTGCTGGTGCGAAGGGCAATGGCGTGCGCGCAAAGATCGATGATCAGTTCGAACCGTTGGCCCCCGGCGGCAATCGGCGGCATCGCCAGACCTTCGGCAACTGGCAGCAGTGTCACATGCCAGCCGTGGTTGGCCCACGGCGCATGGGCAACGCGCAGCTTGCCCAGCATCTGGCTGGCAAGGTGAAGCAGCGCAAAGGTCGGCGCATCGCGCTCGACATCGAAGGCAGGCCATTCGTCGCTCATCTCGCACCTCCTTGCGTTCAGGCCCCTTTCCCTGCTTAAGCCCGCCAACGCTTCAGCCCAAGGAATCTTACGTGTCCCTCCACCCGCTCCAGGCCCGTTTTAGCGAAGAAATCGCCGCAGCCACCGACCTTAACGCGCTGGATGCGGTGCGCGTTGCTGCGCTGGGAAAGTCGGGCGAGGTCACCGAGTTGCTGAAGTCTCTCGGAAAGATGGATGCCGATACTCGCATGGCCGAGGCACCGAAAATCCATGCCTTGCGCGAAGCTGTGACGGAAGCCATCGCGACGAAGAAAGCCGCATTGGAAAATGCGGAGCTTGATCGACGCCTGGCGACCGAGCGGCTCGACCTGTCGCTTCCGGCACGTGAAAATCCCAAAGGTTCAGTCCACCCCGTCAGCCAGGTAATGGACGAGCTTGCCGAGATTTTCGCCGACCTCGGCTTCGCAGTCGCCGAAGGTCCCGAGATTGAGGACGACTGGCACAATTTCACTGCGCTCAACATTCCCGAAACGCATCCGGCGCGGGCGATGCACGACACATTTTATGTGGCGGGCGAGCACGAATGGCCGATGGTGCTTCGCACCCATACTTCACCGGTTCAGATACGGACGATGCAGAATGGCAAGCCGCCGTTCCGGGTGATCGCTCCGGGCCGCGTCTATCGCAGCGACAGCGACGCCACCCATACCCCCATGTTCCACCAGATCGAGGGGCTGGTGATCGACAAGGCGATCACCATGGGCCACCTCAAATGGACGCTGGAGACATTCCTCAAGGCCTTCTTTGAACGCGACGACATCGTGCTCAGGATGCGGCCGAGCTACTTTCCCTTCACCGAGCCGTCAGCCGAGGTCGACGTCGGCTGGTCGATCGAGAAGGGCCGCCGCGTAGTCGGCGGCTGTGAGGGCTGGATGGAGGTGCTGGGCAGCGGCATGGTCCACCCTCGCGTCATCGCGGCGTGCGGGCTCGACCCCAATGAGTGGCAGGGCTTCGCATTTGGCACCGGCGTCGATCGGCTGGCAATGCTCAAATATGGAATGGACGACCTGCGCGCCTTCTTCGACGGCGACCTCCGTTGGATGAAGCACTACGGGTTCAGCTTCCTCGACGTGCCTACGCTCAGCGGCGGAGTAGGCGCATGAAATTCTCCCTCTCGTGGCTCAAGGATCATCTCGACACCGACGCCGATGCGGCGACGGTCGCCGAGACGCTGACTCGCATCGGGCTCGAAGTCGAAGGCGTCGAAAATCCCGCGGAAGCTCTGAAGCCGTTCCGTATCGTGCGCGTCGTCACCGCGGAGCGCCATCCGCAAGCCGACAAGCTGCAGGTTCTAACGGTCGATGCCGGCGATGGGGAAGCGCTGCAGGTCGTGTGCGGCGCACCCAACGCCCGCGCCGGCCTGGTCGGCGTGTTTGGCGGGCCGGGTACTTATGTTCCGGGCAGCGACTTCGTCCTGAAGAAGGCGTCGATCCGCGGGGTCGAAAGCAACGGCATGATGTGCTCGGCGCGCGAGCTCCAGCTGGGCGAGGATCATGATGGCATCATCGAACTGCCGTCCGATGCACCGGTGGGTATCAGCTTTGCCGATTATGCCGGGCTCGACGATGCGGTGTTCGACGTTGCGATCACCCCCAATCGCCAGGACTGCATGGGCGTTCGCGGTATCGCCCGCGACCTAGCCGCGGCGGGCCTGGGGAAGCTGAAACCACTCAATGTCCCAGCAATCGAAGGCAGCTTCGATAACCCGGTCGAAATCCGTATCGAGGACGCGGAAGGTTGCCCGGCCTTCTTCGGGCGCACGGTGCGTGGGCTGACCAACGGCGCGTCCCCGGAATGGATGCAGCGCCGGCTGAAGGCGGCCGGACAGCGGCCGATCTCCGCGCTGGTGGACATCACCAACTATGTGATGCTTGACCTCGGCCGGCCGAGCCACGCCTATGACCTCAAGGAACTCAAGGGTGCGATTGTCGCCCGCCGTGCCAAGGACGGCGAGAAGGTCATGGCGCTCAATGAGAAGGAGTATGAGCTCAATTCGTCGATGACCGTCATCGCCGACGAAGCCCAGGTCCACGACATCGGCGGAATCATGGGCGGCGAGCATTCGGGGGTCAGCGAGACGACCACCGCGACGCTTCTCGAAGTCGCTTATTTCACTCCCGAACCTATCGCCCGCACGGGCCAGAAGCTCGGCCTTACGAGCGACGCACGCAGCCGGTTCGAGCGCGGCGTCGACCCCGCCTTCCTCGACGATGGATTGGCGATTCTCACCAGCCTGATCCTCGACATCTGCGGCGGCGAAGCTAGCCGCGTGACCCGCGCGGGCCAACCGCCGGTCGAGGACAAGCAAGTCACCTTCGATCCCGAGCGCACCTCTGCGCTTGGTGGACTCGACGTACCGGCCGGCCGACAGGAAGAGATACTCGAGAGCCTTGGATTTCGGATCGATGGCGGCAAAGCGACGGTGCCCAGCTGGCGCCGCGACATCGACGGCCCCGCTGACCTGGTCGAGGAAGTGACCCGGATTGTAGGCTATGACGCCATTCCTTCGACTGCGCTTCCGCGCCAGGAAGGCGTCGCCAAACCGACCGCGACCCGATCGCAGCTGGTCGAGCGCCGGGTTCGCCGTGCGGCGGCGGCGCGCGGCCTCGACGAAGCAGTGACCTGGAGCTTCGTCAGCGAAAAGGAAGCGGCACTGTTCGGGGGTTCGGCCCACATCCTCGCCAACCCAATCAGCGAGGAAATGAAGCACATGCGGCCTTCGCTGATTCCCGGCCTAGCCGCCGCGGCAAGACGCAACGAGGATCGCGGCGCAACCAGCATTCGATTGTTCGAAGTCGGGCGTCGCTACCTTTCCGACGCCGAACGCCCGACCGTCGGCCTGCTGCTTGCCGGCGACAGTCAGCCGCGCAATTGGCAGTCCGGAAAGGCCAGGGGCTTCGATGCCTTCGATGCAAAGGCCGAAGTGATCGCTTTGCTGGAAGCGGCCGGCGCGCCGGTTGCCAACCTGCAGCTCGTAATGGGCGCGGGCGAGACATGGCACCCCGGCCGATCGGCGACGCTAGGACTTGGAAAGAATGTCCTCGCCGCTTTCGGAGAACTGCACCCGCGGGTCGCAAGGGAATTGGACACGCCAGCGGGAACGGTGGCGGCCGAAATCTATCTGGATGCGATTCCCGCGCCGCGCACCAGTGAGCATGCCCGCTCCGCCTTCACTCCGCCGGCACTGCAGGCGGTAACCCGCGATTTCGCGTTCATCGTTCCAGCCAGCCTAGCTGCGGATGCGCTGGTTCGCGCTGTCAAAGGTGCCGACAAGGCGCTGATCACCGATGCGCGTCTCTTCGACCGCTACGAAGGCGAACAGGGATTGAGCCTGGCGATCGAAGTCACTCTCCAGCCGGGCGAGAAGAGCTTCACCGATGCAGAAATCATCGAGGTTTCGCGGAGGATCGTCGCGTCGGCCGAAAAGCTCGGAGCGCAGCTTAGGGGGTGAGCGCGTTGATCGCGGCGTGAACCCGTGATTCGACATCATCGCGTTTGAGCCCCGGCGGAATCACATCGCCGACCTTGAAATGAACCGTGCCGCTGCGCTTGACGAAACCCCTGTGCCACAGGCGACCCACGTCATGCGCGACGGGCACGACGGGCAATCCAAGCGCTCGATAAAGACCGGCAAATCCGGGTCGAAGGGGAGGCGAAGTGCCGTAGGGGACGCGCGTGCCCTCGGGGAAGATGATCACTGGACGCCCGCCGGAAACGGCAGCCCTGGCTTCGGCCATCATTGTCCTTAACGCGCTGGCACCTGCTTCGCGGTCGACGCCGATTACGCCGTAACGACGGGTCACCCAGCCGAACAGGGGGATGACGGTCAGCTCGCGCTTCATCACGACCACCGGGCATTGGGCGAAATGGAGCGTATCGACCGCTTCCATCATCGATTGATGCTTGACCGCGATCAGAAAGGGGCCGTCGGGAATCGCGCCATCCCAGACGATGCGGATCCCAAGCACGTTTCGCACCAGCCAATGGTGAAACTGAGACCATGCATGCACCACGGCCTGCACCGGCGCGTCGCCGATCGGTGAAACGATGATCACCGTCAGCACGTAAAGTAACGTGCCGGGATAGAAGAGGAGCACGAACAACAGGGAGCGCAGCAAGTCCATCAGATGTCGAGCCAGACGCTAAGCCGGCGCAGCACATATTTATTATATTCGCCAAACAGGGTCATGAAATTGGGCTCCGTCCGGACCGCGTCAGGAATGATCTTGACGTCCCGATCAAGCTGTCGGTTAAACTCATAGCGCGCGCGCCGCATGTGCCAGTCGCTGGTCACCAGTCGAACGCTCTTGTAGTGCCGCCGTTCAATCCAGCGCTTTGCTTCCTCGGCATTGGAGCGCGTGTCGACCGATTCCGAGCCAAGGTCGACGCAACAATCGAACAATATCTGCTTGCCGCCGAGGCGCCTGACCAGGTCAGATTTGCGAACCGAGGGATCGGCTCCAGCAATCAGGAGACGTTTGCCCTTGCCGTCGGCAAGCAGGGCGGCAGCATATTCGATTCGGCCCTTTCCGCCGGTGATGACAACGATCGCGTCGACCTTTGGCGCGTCCTTGGGAGCAGGCCTGCCAAGGGTTACCCCAAACAGTGCGAAACCGAGGACGTAAAGGATAGCCAAGAAGGAAAGCAGGCGGGCAATCATAGGCGCTCGCGCAATGCCCTGAGCAACGCTGCCCTGGCAACCACCGTTGCAAGCAACGCCACGGCCAGGGGCAGCAAGGCGAGGAGCAACGCGTCTTTCCAACCGATCGGCGGCGCCCCCGCGAGCACGGTGGCGGTACTTGCTCCGCCGAGGATCAAGGCAATGATCAGCCCGGCCACAGCGGCCCCGGCGAGACCACCCAACAAGGCATCGATGGCGATCTGCCGTACGAAAAGGCGAGCGACCTGCCGGTCGGTGGCGCCAATTCCGTGCATGACTTCAATGGTCGCGCGATGATTGTCGAGTGCACCCCGCGCCGCCAAGATCGTCGCAGCAGCGCTAGCCATCGCGATCAGCATCACTAGCCCGAATGCCAGCAGGGTCAGTCCGGTCAAAGCCTGGAGCAATGGCGCCAGGCTGGCACGATGAGCGACAAAACGCGCCCCCGGAACGGCTCGTTCGATAATTTGCCCGATCCTGTTCGGGTCGGCGGCAGGTGCCACGTCGACATCGATGATCGCGGGCAATGGCAGGTCGGCCTCGGCGCCGGAAGGACCAAGCCAACGTTCGAGCGTCCGACGCAGATCATCGGGCGGGACCTGGTTGGCGCGTATCACGCCCGGTGCAGACCGTGCAGCGGCCATGGCCGCCGGAGCCTTGGCCGACCCGTCGGCGATCTGGATGGAATAGCGATGCTCCACGCCCGATTTGACCACCGCGGCGCTGTTGACGAGCGCCAACCCCGTAGCGGCGACGACGACCATGACAAATGTCATGATCGCGATAAGCAGCGGCACCGGTCCGCGTACGCCGCTTGACGGAATGAGCCGCCGCTCGGGCTCGGAGATGACCAGGAAACTCATCGGCCGAGTTCCCGCGTGGGTGCGCCCGGCGGATGCTTCAGTGCGCCGGTCGGATCGACCAGCAGGCCATTTTCCAGCCGAATCAATTGGGCGCCCGGGGTCGCGGCGATGAGGCCGAGGTCATGGGTCGCGACGATCACCGTGGTTCCCAGCCGATTCATCGCGGTCAGCAAATGCAGGATCCGCTCGGCCATCGCCGCGTCGACGTTACCGGTAGGCTCGTCAGCGATGATGATTTCCGGCCGGGCGATAACCGCTCGGGCGATTGCGACGCGCTGCTGCTCGCCGCCCGACAGGGTCGGCGGGCGGGCGCTGGCGCGATCCGCCAAACCTACCCATGCCAACATCTCGCGCACCGGCCCCTCGACTTGCTGCTCGTCATGACCGGCGATGCGTAGCGGAAGTGCGACATTGTCGAATGCGGACAGATGCCGGATCAGCCGGAAATCCTGGAACACCACCCCGATCCGGCGCCGATAGGCCGGCAGCGCGTCGCGAGGCGCGTCGGCCAGTTCGTCCCCGAACAAGGACATGCGGCCACGCGTCGGCCGTTGTGCCAGGTAAAGCAGCTTGAGCAACGACGTTTTGCCCGCGCCCGAGGGGCCAGTGAGAAAATAAAATGTGCCTTCGCGTAGCCGAAAGTCGAGATCGCGCAGCACCTCGGCACCCGTGCCGTAGCGCAGTCCAACCCGGTCGAATTCAACGATCGTGTTAGCCAAACGCCGCTCCCTTTGCCCCGACACCGATGTGGCACGGCGCGCCCCGCCTTGCCAAGGCACGAGCATTGCTGTTTATCCACGTTAACGCTTTCGGGAGGCACCAACCCCAAATGATCCTGACCTGCCCCGCCTGCGACACCAAATATGTGGTGAAGGATGACGCCATTCCGCCAGGCGGCCGCCAGGTGCGCTGCGCTTCATGCAAGCATAGTTGGCATCAGGAGCCGGAGGTGCTGGTCGCAGAACCGGCAACCGCCGCCGATATCGATTTCGGCGGAACGCCGCCGGAGGCCTTTGGTGAGCCGGTCGCCGAAACGCTGCAGGCAGCCGCGGAGGGAAGCCTGGTCGCCGAAGAGCCGCAATCCGACATTGATGATGGCGGACAATCGGCCTGGGGAGAAGTTGCGGAGGAGCCGGTCACCGAACCCCCGGTCCTCCATGGCGGTGACAATGTTGCAATGGAAGAAGCACCGGCGGTCGCGGATGAGTGGCGGGCGCCCGCGTCCGTCGAAGAGCCGTCCGTGGAAGAGGATTTTGTCGGCTATGCGCCCATCACAGAAGATGGCGAAGCGCCACGGCGGCGCTGGCCGCTTCTGCTTGCTATTTTGGCGGTGATCATCGCAGCTGCAGCGGCTTTCTGGTTTTTCGCGCCCTCCGAATGGAAGGCACGGGCGGGAATTGCCCAGGCCGGTGCCACGCCGCTTCAGTTGATGATCACGACCAGCGATCGCCAGCCGCTGGAAAGCGGGAATGAGTTGGTCGCGATCAGCGGACGGGTAATCAATCCTACCGACAAAGAGCAGAATGTGCCGCCGATCCGCGCCGAATTGCGGGACAAGGCGACCAGGACTCTCGTCCATCGCTGGACCATTGCACCGCCTGCGCGCGTGCTCGCCCCGCGCAGCAGCGCCAGCTTCAATAGCGCAGAGGTCGACGTTCCCAAGGGCGGTGACGAATTGACTGTCACGCTGGAGCAATGACGTCGTAAGCTATTGAAATTCCAGTAATTCTGCCTGGAATGCTTGGCCGGTACCGTCGGTCAGCGAGACTGGCCTGCGTATCGCTTCCGGGGGCAGCCCGCGGGTATAGTCGCGCCCAAACCTAATGCCTGAAACAATGCGAACACTGGCGGTGGCCTGTGCAGTTACATTGCTCGACGGCGTGAAGGTTGAAGAGCCAGCGTGGGCAGGCAGTGCCGGATCCGTTCCCCACGAAACCGCGACTGCCAGTAGAAGTGCAGGGCCGATCATGGGGGGGGCATAACCCAATCTGCATGACATGGTTACTAGCTTGTTTACCAATGTCCCGAATTGGGTCGGCCGTTGGCCGTTGCCAGCAAGTGTTCGCTTTGCTAGAGGCCGCGCCCTACCCAGGGCAGCGCCCCAATGCTGGTGCGCTGCCTTTTCACGAGTGCGGTCGTGGCGGAACTGGTAGACGCGCAACGTTGAGGTCGTTGTGGGCGAAAGCCCGTGGAAGTTCGAGTCTTCTCGACCGCACCATTTTTCTAATGAACAGAATGATTTGCCTTCGGGCATCTCGCACTTGCGAGACTGAAGTCGTCCCAGACGACTTTTGGTTAACGCGGGTTCAGGGTTGGCCCGCCGGCCGGTTCGGCGATAGCAATTCGCGCTGCCTTCTGGATCCGGATGGCGCCAAGCCGAACGACAGTCTTGGTCGCGCTGATTTCGACTGTCTTGGGGATGGAGGCATCGACTCCGGCGGCCTTCGCAGAGTCCGCCGTGAGGCGTAGGCGATAGGCTCCATAGGCAACCCGTTCGAACAGGAAGAATCCGTCATAGTCGCTGCGCGCGGTCGCGACCGCATGGCCACTGGCATCCAACAGCTCGACATCGAGCCCTTCGAAACCTCGGCCGTCATCCTGGACGAGCATTCCTTCGATATCGCCGGCGCCGACCAGGCCAATTTCGAGCATTGCGGCAACGCCGGGGCGAGGCACGACCACCTGCAATGCCTTTCTTGGCGTCAACGATGGATCGGGTAGGCTGGAGGTGTCGATACCGACTGCGATCGGCTGATATGGCTGCAGACCGCCGACGCGAACGACGCCTAGCTTGTTGGTCGCAACATCGGAGACGCGCTGACCGGTAGTGATAATCGCTCCCTCTTCCCATGGCTCCGCCTGATCGCGCCTGCCGTTGTCGTTGATGTCTCGATAGACACGCGCTTCGACGGTTCCGGTGGAAGCCAGTCGTTGGTTGCTGAGCTTGAAGCCCCCAGCAGCGGAATCGAGCGAGAAGTTCAGGTTGATCCCGGCTGCGAAGCTGCCATCGGTCCCGCCCTCGATCGACGCCGCCGCGGCGAGCGTACTGAAGCGCCGAATATATGAGACTCGCGCGCGACCGCGCTTGGCGGCCGCATCATAGGCAAGCACTCCTTCCCAATCGGCCCTGTCCGATGCCGACCAGTAGGCGCTGAGCTCGGCGCTTCGGAAACGATTATGGGGACTGACTTCCCAAGCGGTACCGCCGCGCAATCGGACTTCGCCGATATGTCCCGTGCCGATCAGCCCGACCTCCAGCCGGTCCTGTTGCGGCGGATCGCTGCTGCCCAGCCAGCGTTGCCAGTTGACCAGCGTCGACAGGTTGAAGCCGTTGAAATTAGTCGACAATCGACTTGATGCATTGAGGGTTTTGTTATCTTGGCCGCGGTCGACCAGGCGTACGTCGCCATGTGCGGCAAGGCTGCGATGGCCGATCTTAAGCGGGGCGTCGACGGATAGCCGGGCCTCGCGATAGCGCTTCTCCTTCTCCCCGTTGATGACAAAGTCGTTGGCCAGAAGCGCTTCGGCGCTGAAATTGACCGAGCCCATTTGCGCGACAGCCTGCGCCCGCGCCGCAATCCCGCCATTGCTATCGCGTGCAAGCGCCGTCTCGACCAAGGCCGAGCCGATCGAGCGGCGCACTGAGCCCTCGATGAATGTCATTTTCTCGTTGTCTGCCAGCAACATGGCAGCAAGCACCCCAATCGAGGTGCGCTTGTCTAGGCCATGTTCTATCTGGACCGCCGCCTGCAGGTCAGGTCTGGTGAAGTCCGCTGGTTCACTGTCGATCGGCGGGCCTCCGCCATCATCGCGGCCGACGAAATCGCTTAAAAGATTGCGGCCCGGCTGGCTTATTCCTGCCCAATACCAGGTCTTGCCCGCCGGAACCTGGCTTTGGCCGATATTGATCGATTCCAGCCGGCTTCGCTGCTGGCCCTGTGGTCCATAGAGAATAACTTCGAACCGATTGTCGCCGTAGACCAACGGAACGTCTGCGAAGACATAGCGCTGTGACCCGTCCGATTGGCTAAATGCAAGTAATTCTCCGTTGCGATAGAGCTCCGCGTCCCAACCGGCGGGCAGATCACCTTCGAACCGGGTGCGGTCGAAAGCGACAGGGTTGAACAAGGGCCGGTTGGTAACTTCCAGCCCACGTCCGGTGGCTCCCGGAATGAGCCGGCTCGACACGCCAGACACATCGCCGACCGCGAAATGGGTAGCATCGAGCGGGCCAAGAAGGCCGCCGTCGGGATCCGAGCGATAAGCGCGAAATCTGAGCGATTGCGGACGTCCGTTTTCGTCAGTCGACAACATGCTGTCATAGGACAGTCGCGCGATTTCCCCGGCAGCAACAACCGAGGCATGGCGATCGACCTGCATCCCGGTCGAGGCTTGATAAGTCACGCCTGCATTCACGATGAAATCCAGCGCTGGGGCGCGCCACAGTCGATAGGGCAGCCGGACCTTGGGCAGGCTTTCGATCGGCATCGCTGCCGGCCGAATCCGCGCCGCGCGCTCCTCACGCTCTCGGGCGAGTTCGACCGGCAGCTTGGCTTCGGATTCGAGCAACAATACGGACCCGGAGGTGATTGGCTTGACCCCCAGTTTGAACCAGCGGCCAAGTGCGGCGGTCTCTACGCACCAGCCTTCGGGCGTTTCGCGGATCGTTCCTTCGGCAAGTCTTTCCAGTTGGTCACCGTAACGAGCGGTGCCTGCCGCCTGGTCGATTTCAATCCGATGATTCTCGCGGAACGCCCATCCGGAAGCCCGCTTGGCCTGCAGGTCGATCTTCATCGGCAGATCCAGCGTCGTCAGGAAATCCCCGAAAATTACGCAGGTGCCTTCAGGAATCTGATATGCGCGTACGCCATCGCCGAGGCGCAGCTGCCGGATGTTGACGTCGAGCAGGAACTGCTCCTCGGGATCGGCCGTCCAGGCCGGACCGACCGGACTTGCGGCCCACGCGGCTGCCGCGCCCGCCGCAGCGAGAGCGGCGCAGGTGAAAACCCTGCGCAACCAGCGGGTTGGCCGCCGCATCGGAAAGTCCCGCTCGCCTTCCAGCCGGTCTTAGCGCAGCACCGCAGTGGTTTCGGCGATGGTCACCGGGCCGGTATCGGTCGGTTCGACATATTGGACGGTCACCTGGCCCGACGCCTGAGCGGCGTGGGCCGGATCGATGGCGATCGTCACGGATCGCTGACCGACCTCTGTATAGACGGCGACCCCGCGGACGAGGGCAATCGGGTCCGATACGCCGGCCTTGAGGACGCGGACCTCGCCAAAAGTCGAGCGATCGCCCGAACGGCTGATGTCGAGAGCAATGGCCGGCTTTCCATCCTCTGTGACTTTGCGAACGTTGGAGATCGCGGCCTTCGCTTCGAGGTTACCGAGGCGGACGATGACCGGGATGGTGACGCCGTAGATTGGGATGAGCCTGAAGGCGATCCCCTCGACTTTCTGCGGCGAAGCCACAGGTTCAGGTGGCGGGACGGCGCGGAACAGCAAATGAACTCGATATTCGCCATCTGCCAGTCCCTCGGGGGCACGCGCCGAAAGGCGGATAGACTGTGGCTGGTTGGGCGGAAGTGTCACTCGGCGGGGCGCAAAGAGGACCATTTCCTGCGCAGCCTGCTCCTTGGCGTTGGGCGTTTCGACGTCGATCAGCTTCCCATCGGGACCCATCCGGCGGAATTCGGCCGAGATCCGATAGGTGGCGACCTCGCTTCCGATATTGTTCAGGACCACTTCAGTCCCGCGGCGACCGTCCAGAACCACGCGTGTTGGAGCGACGAGCAAGTCGCCGCCGCCTGCCTGGGCTGGCGGCGCGGCGAAGATCAGCGCAGGCGCAACTAGCGCGATCCTAGCAAAGCGGCCGAGTGCGAAACGAGCCATGAAACTTCCTCCAAAACGGTTGGGAGGAGAATGGCTCCAAAATGGTTATTATTCGGCTAACCATCTGCAGAAACCGATGATGAAAAAAGGGGGCCGTCGAACTTGTCGAAGGCCCCCTCTTCCCTACCCGGCGTGCCGGGCGGTCTGGTCCGTCTTATTGATAATCGACGGTGACGTTCATCACGCCCGTATAGAGTCCCTCAGGTGTCGCGGCCGTAAGGCCGATCGAGCCGCCAACATTGAAGTTGTCGCCAGGAGCGCCCGAGCTGGTCAAGGTGACCGTCGCCGGTGCATTAGGCGTAAACAGCAGGTTGGTGGTGCCGTTGCTGAGGTTTGACGCAACCGCGCTGATGGTCACGACGGCATTGTTCGAGCCGCGCACGTTGTACTGGCCCGAAGCAACGGTGCCCGAGCAGGTCAGCTGGCCTCCGCTTCCGCAGGTCAGGACGCCGGCCTGGGTGATCGAAACGGTGTCGGTGCCGACAACTGCGCCAACGACGATCGTACCGAAGTCGAGGTTGCGGATACCGCGAAGCTCGAGCGGCTTCAGGATGCGGACATTGGCCGACGCAGTCGGGCTAGCGGATACCGGAGCGGCTACGGCCGGTGTCGCAACGACAGTGACAGCAGCGGCGAGCGCCGCCAGGCGAATGAGTTTAGTCATGATAAGATTCCCCACTAGTTCCGAGCATGGCGGCTGGCCGAACGATTAAGCCGTCCACCCGTGGGTCCCTCATTAACCTTGCCTGCTTACAGCTTTGCTCAATGATATGGTTATCGGACGATTAAGCTTTCCTTCGCAACGGACCAAGTTGCGTGAGGCAGCTAGAGATAGTCGACGTCGATCGGTATTTCGCCACGAAACAGGCCATCGACATCGCCCGAAACCCTCAAGACTCCTCCGAATCGGAAGCTTAGGCGCCCATTGCCGTCGAGTCTCGGCATTGGCGGGAGGTTGGACTTGATTGATTCGAGGCGGATCGTCCCGCCAGCAAGTCCGAACAATTCGACCCGGCTGGGCAGATCGATCCGAACCAGGCGCCCCGGCTCACCGCGGATAACCACCTCGCCAACCATCGCCCGGGCGCCAATCGCGGCGACCGATCCACCAACGCTCTGGGAACCGTCCGGAGCAAGCTCGAAACTGCCATCGCCCGAGCCCAATTGGATCAGCTTGTCGAAATCGAGGCTGGTTTCGACGTCCAGCCGGACCGGCACGGCTGGCTTGCTGGCAACAACGGCATCCCCCGGCGCGCACAGGCGACAAGGTGCAGTCACGTCCTGCGGCCAGGCAGGCGCTGTGAGGCCCGTGGAGCCAGCCAGCACCATGGCAACAAGGACAGAGGTCCGGCCCATCATTACACGACGCTAGGCGAGCAGCGTTGAAACAAGGTTAACGGTGGCTTCATCCTCCATTCTGGAGAAAGCGCTGATCTGGGCACCGGTCGAACCGGCGCTTGTCGGAAGTGGCGCAAGCCAATAGGAACCTATCGCCAATGGCCCGCTCCAATCCGTCCCGCGCCAAGGGAATCTTCGTCTCGGTCCTGAAATGGGCTCTCGCTATCGGCTTTCTCGGGCTGGTCAGCCTGGGCGTTGCCGTCGCGGTGGCGATGACCCAGCTACCTGACTACCAGCAATTGAGCCGGCGCTCCGACCTAGGCCAAATGGTTCGCGTGCGGGCTGCCGACGGGACCTTGCTCGTTTCGCTTGGCCCAAGCTTTGGCCGATGGCTGAACTATGACGAAATCCCTCCGACGATGCGGAGCGCGATGATCGCGGTGGAGGACAAGCGTTTTCGCAGCCATATTGGTGTCGATCCAATCGGCGTCGCCCGATCATTCAAGGTTCGGATCCAGTCGGGCAGTTGGAAGCAGGGTGGCTCCACCATTACGCAGCAGCTGGCGCGCAACATATTCCTGACCAACAGCCGGACTTTCGGCCGGAAGGTCAAGGAAGCGATCCTTGCGCTGGCGCTGGAACGAAAATTCTCAAAGAACCAAATTCTCGAACTCTATCTCAACCGTGTCTATTTCGGCGGCGGCGCTTACGGCATCGACGCCGCCAGCCGCACCTTCTTTGGCCATGGCGCCGAGCGGCTGAGCCTGGGCGAAGCGGCGATTATCGCCGGGCTGGTAAAGGCGCCCTCCAACTATTCGCCCACTGCCGATGTCGAAGCTGCGCGCGGGCGCGCCGGCGTGGTGCTGAATTCTATGGTCGAAAACGGTTTCCTTCCGGCCTCCGCGGCGGTCGGAGTGGATCCCGCCGAGATCAAAGTCCAGCCGGCAGCCAAGCAGAACAGCGTTCGCTATTTCACCGACTGGGCATTGCCGCAGCTCGACACGCTGATCGACGAAACCAGCGATCCAATTGATGTCTGGACCACTCTTGATCCCGGCATGCAGTCGGCAGCCGATCGGGCAATCAACGGCTATACTCCGCCGGGTGCACAGGGAGCGCTGGTAGCGATCGACCGCGACGGTGCGGTCAGGGCAATGGTCGGCGGTCGCGACTATGTCGATTCCATCTACAATCGCGCCACCCAGGCGGAGCGGCAACCAGGATCGGCGTTCAAATTGTTCGTTTATCTGGCCGCGCTCGAATCCGGAATGAAACCCGATGACACAATTGTCGACGAGCCCGTCACGATTGACGGCTGGACCCCTCGCAACTCCACCCGCACCTACGTCGGGCAGGTTACCCTGCGAGAGGCGTTTTCACGGTCGATCAATACCATCAGTGCCAAGATAGGAGATGCGCTCGGCTTCGGCACTATCGCCGACATGGCCCGGCGATTCGGCATTTCCGGCCGCATTTCGACCTTCCCATCGATGGTGCTCGGAACCAGCGACGTTCGGTTGATAGACATGACCCGTGCCTTTGCCGCCGTTCAGAACCGCGGCGTCAGTGTCATGCCTTACGCCATCCGCAAGGTGGTTACCGCCGATGGACGCCTGCTTTACCAGCACCAGGCAAATGAGGAGCGCGTCCTAGTCGCGCCATGGGTGGCTGCCGGGATGACCGACATGCTGCAATCTGCCGTTCTTTCCGGCACCGGGCGGGCGGCTCAAATCGGCCGGCCAGTTGCCGGGAAGACAGGCACCACCACATCAAACAAGGACGGCTGGTTCATCGGCTTTTCGAGCGGCTTGACCACGGGCGTTTGGATGGGTCGCGACGATGCGCGCCCAGTTGGCGGCCTGCAGGGCGGTGCGGCGCCAGCCCGCGCCTTCGCGGACTTTATGAAGGTTGCGGTTGCGAAACGGCCGGTCGAGCAATTCGAGACCAAGGCGCCGATGCCCGACTGGCAACTCGAGCCTGACGAGGAGGCTTGGGGAATGAATTATGTGGATTCAGCGCCGCTGGTCGATGCTGACGGCAACCCGATAGGGCGCCAGCCTGCCAATCCGCTGGCGCCGGAAGCTCAACCTCAACCTACGCAAGGCGGAAGTCAGGTCGATCAACAGTGGCTGGACGAGGTACTGCGGCGCAACCCGCAGAACCGCCCGCAACCGGCCCCCCGCAATCCGCCGCCAGAACAGCAGCCGTTAGAGCCCGCGCCCGATCCGCTTCAGCCGCGGCCCTAACGCTCGCAATTCGGCCCGAGCGGCGGCGACGTCGCCATCATAAAGCTCCGCCTCCAGCCGGCGGAACGCGGGGCCATGATCCATATGCCGGCGATGTGCCACTTCATGGGCCACGACCCACCGCAGCAAGCGCGGCGTGGCGAGAATAAGTCGCCAGCTGTAGCGGATCGCGCCACTAGCCGAGCAGCTTCCCCATCGGCTGGACGCATCCCCAACGGCCACGGATCGGATGCTGACCCCGGCGCGCGCCGCGACATTGGCCGTCTCGGCGCTTAGCCGAGCCAAAGCTTCGATTCGAAGAAAGCGCTCGATACGTAACGCAAAGCTGGCTTCTGGACCGCCAGAGCTCAACTGATTGCCCTCCAGACGCGGCGCTCGTGGCAGTCCCTCTTCCCAGTGCAGCCGAATTTCTCGGCCTTCGAACAATATTGTGGCGCCGGCGCGAAACGGCTCTCCAGGTCTGAGCTGAGCCAGCTGCGCATCGACCCATTCCTCTTGGCCGCGCGCCCATTCGAGTACAATGTGACGACTCAATTTCCGGGGGTAAGTCAGGGTCAATCGCTCGCGGACCTCGTCGAGCCGAAGCCGCATTGCCCGGGCCTTGGGGTGAGGCCGAAGCTCGACCGGCCAGGCAAGGCCAGCGAGGCTCAATGGTTCAGAGCGGGCGGTCAACCAAGTGCCATTCGAGCTCGCCTGCATCGACTTCGCTGACCGTCCAGCCCCGGGTCGACTGGCCAGCTTCATGCACCGTCTCACGGCTGCCTGAAATGAGATAGTGCCAGTCGGGGAGCGGCTTGCCTTCCCAGCGGAGGCGATAGGCACAGGTCGTGGGCAGCCATTCCAACTCATCCAGCTTGTTTCGATCGAGCTTTACGCAGTCATGAACCAACTTCTTGCGGTGCGCATAGTCGGTGCATTGGCCAGCGCGGCGATCGAGCAGCTTGCAGGCCACATTGGTCGGGAATAGCTCGCCGGTTTCATCATCCTCCAGCTTGTGCAGGCAGCAACGCCCACAGCCATCGCACAGAGCTTCCCACTCGCCACGGTCGAGCGACGACAAAGGCTTTTCCCAAAATGCTTTTGCGCTATTCATGTTGAACTCAGCCTTGGTCCGCCAAGGCGGCCAGATCAAGGCATGCTTCCTGGGGATTAGATGATGCGTCGGTGGGTCAAGGCAGGATTGGCAATGGCACTGGTGACGGCAGCCGTTCCCGGATTGGCCCAGTTCGGAAGTTCCTCCGAAGGTGAGACCTTTCTCAAGGCCATTGAAGATGGCGACAATTCCAAGGCCATCCCGCTTCTCGAGGATCCGGGTTTGAGAGTGGTGAATTATCGCGGCTTCAAGGGCGATACGGCGCTTCACATCGCAACTCGCAAGCGCGAGCTCGATTGGGTTGGCTATCTGCTAAAGAAGGGGGCCGACCCGAACATCGGTGATAATAAGGGCGACACGCCATTGATCGTTGCCGCGAGTATCGGATTCGAGGAAGCCGCCGACTATATGATCCGGCTTGGGGCGAAGGTCGACACGACCAATCGCCGTGGCGAAACCGCGTTGATCGTGGCGGTGCAGCAGAGGCAGCCGCGAGTGATGGAATTGCTGCTGAAAGCCGGTGCCAATCCCGACAAGGCCGATCACTCGGCGGGTTATAGTGCGCGCGACTACGCCAAACGCGACACGCGTAATCCGGGTCTGCTGAAGCTGATCGATACGGTCAAATCGACCAAGAAACCGGTCGCGGGACCCAAACTGAACTAAGAGGCGTCGCCGAGGGAGGGGTCGATCTGGGCGGACAATCGCCGCGCCGCCCGGCGAGCAAAGCGTAACGTTTCGGCCTTGCGCCTGGCCGGAGCAAGCGGTCGGGTCGAGGGCTCGCGAAGGACCACGGCATCGTAGCGATCGGCGACCATCAAGCCGGCATGATCGGGAAGGAAGCGAGCTTCATCGAGCAGATGCGCCAGCGCCTGCGGCACCGCCCAAAAGAATCGATCGCAATATTCCAGATAATCGGTCCACTTCTGATCTCCGAGAAGATCGGCCTTGCTGACCTTTATCTCAACGATCGTCAGTTCCCCCCGCGCCCCGATCGCCATCAAATCCGCGCGGCGTCCATTGGGCAACGGCACCTCGCACATTGCGAACAGGTCGTGTCGGCAAAGCAGCCGAGTCACGCCGCGCGCTACTTCCGCTGCAATTGGCGAAGCGTCTATGAAGCAGTCGGGAATCGGATTGGATGCCATTCCCGACTAGTAGAACAAAAGGTGGCCGCAGCCAATCCGGCGGATTGGCAAGGATGCCTTGGACCCGCTGGAAACCCTAGCGGTAAAAGACGTGATTGCCGAGCGTACCCACCCGTGTCAGCTTCCAGCCCGGAGATACTCGGCGGGCGTGGAAGAATAGCGCCTTGCCCATCGGCGACGGATGTAGCTGAAGGTCAACGATCTTGGCGACTGCAACCGCATCCCGCCAATCCTGGCTGGCGTGTGGAATATACGGCATCGAGTGGCCGCGGACGAAGCTGAACTGACTGCGTTGGTAGACAACGCCGCAATAGCTGGATGGGAATCGGCCCGAGGCAGCCCGATTGGCAATGACCTGGCCGACCGCGAGCTGCCCCTGCAGGCTCTCGCTCTTGGATTCGAAATAGATAGCGCCGGCGAGGCATTCGAGTTCGCGGCTTCCGGCATCGGAGCTGCGCAGCTTGGCAACCTTCTCCGCCAGAGTGGCGTCGGGTGAGATTTCGTCCGCCACTTGGTCCGCCACTTGCGGCTGACCGTCACCTGCCGTGGGAGCCAGCGGATCTGTCGCTTCCTCGGCGCCTAATTGCGCGGGTTCGACAGCGATTGAAACATCATTGGAGCCTTCGGCGATCAACGGCTCGGCGGCCGGATTGACTTGGGCCGGAGCGACCGAAGAGGCGGTCAGGGCGGCGATCACCGTGAAGGCGGAACGAAACGACACAAACATGCAAACCGTCACTTGGGCGGTGAGCCGACCGTTTGGCGTGCTGCTCTATACAGCTCTCGCCGAGGGTAGCTCCCCGACTGCGTGGCATCTCAATTACGACCTACTTGCCGATGTGCGGATGCCCCCGCATTGGTTGTTGCAGCACCTGATTTCGGATTGGTTCCGTCCGGTCAACCTTTAGACGTTGTTTCAGCGATGAAACGTTGCGGGTCCGGGATATCCAGTTCAATTAGCCATAGATCTTCATCAAACCGGACTCGTTTTTGGCTCCAATCCGCCAAAGCTTTTGTCTCTGCTCCGGCTGCGGGCCCAACTTGCTGCCAGCGGTACGAGCCGTCGGGACCTAAGGCGCGTTCCAAGAAGGCATGATGCTCTCCGCGGCAGGTTATAACCAGGACCAGCGCGCCGCGATCGGGATCACCTCGTTTGACAATGGTCCCGTACCCGCCCCCCGCCTCCGCCTGGCGGACCAAAGCCGATGCCTCGAGCTGTGCCGGAAGCCGTTCCGACATCAGCCCGGGCGGTAGCCGTCGAGACCGGACAAGGCGATATGCGAGCGCATGAAGGTCCCGGTTCCGCGGGCACATTCCTCGCCTTCGAAATCCACGATGCGGGCCTCGGCGACGAAAACCCTGCGCTTGCCCGAAATCCACCGACCCTCGGCGCGCGCTTCACCTGCGCGCATCGGCTTGGTGAAATGCAGGTTGAAGGCGGTAGTCAAAAGGAAACGATCGCTGACCAGGCTGTTGGCGGCATAGAAAGCGGCATCGTCGAGCATCTTGAAGTAGAGCGTGCCATGGGCCGCCCCCGCCGCATGAAAGGCTTCCGGCGAAACCGAAAAGCGTATTTCGCTCCGCCCAGCCTCGGGCAGCGAAAGCCGGGATTCGAAAAGGCGGTTGATTGGTGCCGAGGCATATAGCGCCTCGAGAGACCGCAAATGCGCCTCCTCCCCCGTGGGCGCCGTGTCAGGCGGCATCGCGTTCCTCTGCGCCGATCAGCACCGCGGCCATCGCGTCGCGACTGCGCGCGCCGCGCAGCTTTTCGACGATACCGGCATGCCGGACCAGCCGGCTGACCGCAGCTAGTGCCTTCAAATGCTCAGCCCCGGCATCGGGCGGCGACAGGAGCAGGAACACCAGGTCGACAGGCGCTCCGTCGATGGCTTTATAATCGATCGGGGCCGCCAGCCGCGCAACCAACGCATATACCCGGTCAAGCTTGTCGAGCTTGCCATGGGGAATCGCGACTCCGCCGCCGAACCCGGTAGAGCCGAGCCGCTCGCGATCGGCAATGGCGTCTGCGATCAGCAACGGATCTTGCGACAGGCGCGCAGCAGCGATCTGCGCGAGCTGGTTCAGAAGCTGGCGCTTGTTTCCTGCCGCTAGGTCGACGCGGATCGCTTCGAAGTCGAGAAATTGGGAAAGCTGCATTGAATAATACCCAGGACAGGCGAAAACGCGCGGACAGAGACTAGCTAGGCCGTTAGCCGACCATGGCCGTCATTGTCACTTCGACGATGGTTCGACCCAGCCGATTGTTCCATCGTCCCGGCGATAGACCATGTTGTATTGGCCACTGATGGGGTTGCGGAACATCAGTGCATTGGTGTTCCGTAGGTCAAGCATCATCACCGCATCGGAAACGCTGGCTTCGGGGATATCGACCTTTGTCTCGGCGATGATTGCGGGCGCCGGCGGGATCGGCTCCTCCTCGTCCATTGGCGCAGCGAAGACCGTATAGGCAGCGCTTTCCTCGATCACCGCGCCATCAATCTCTCCTCGCCGCTCGCGCAGCCGGCTCATATAGCGCTTCAACTGCCGCTCGATCTTGTCCGCGGCGCCATCGAACGCGACATGCGCATCATTGGCCCTGTTCGACGACTTGAGCACGACGCCCTGGTTGACCGGGGCGACGATGTCGCAGGTGAAGTCTTCATAAGGGCCACGCCCGAACGTAACGTTGGCGGCCACGGCGCGGGAAAAATAGCGGTCGGCGATCGCCGACAGCCGGTCGGAGACATGGGAACGCAGCGACTCTCCGGTAGCGACCTGATGACCCGCGACCCGAATGTCCATAATGGCTCTCCTTTCAACTCCAACGGCACTGGCGCCAACGGCGTCAAGCGGTGCCGCGTTCCGAAGTGGGAGCGAAAAACCGATCCCACAAGGGATTCACAATTTTGGCCAGGAAGGCGCGGTGCCGCGCCACTTCCTCCGGCCCCGCCATATGGGGGCGCGGCGGCCGGGGGACGCGCACTTCCGCGTCCGACGAAAGCTCCGCCGACACGACGCGTGGACTGTCGGCGATCAGGCCGAGCCCGATCTGCCGCCCGCCGGTCAGTTCGATATAGACCTGGGCGAGCAATTGGGCGTCGAGCAACGCTCCATGCTTGACCCGGTGCGAGCGGTCTACTCCGTAGCGTGTGCAAAGCGCATCGAGGCTGTGCTTTGCCCCTGGGTGGCGGGAGCGGGCGAGAATCAGCGTGTCGACCATCCGAGTGAGGCAGATCGATTCTTGGCCGCAGCGTTCCAACTCATGATTGAGAAAGCCGAAGTCGAAGCTGGCATTGTGCGCAACCAGAGGCGCGTCACCGATAAACTCCAATAGCTCTTGCGCCTTGTCGGAAAAGCGAGGCTTGTCCGATAGGAACATGTCACTGAGGCCATGCACGGCTTCGGCTTCGCTCGGCATCGGCCGTTCCGGATTGAAATAGCAATGGTAGTGGCGCCCGGTCTCTACCCGGCCGACCATTTCAATGCAGCCGATTTCAACAATGCGGTCGCCCCCCGCGGGGGAAAGGCCCGTGGTCTCCGTGTCAAAGACGATTTCGCGCATGACCCCCTTAAACACCCGCTGCGAGGCCGAGACAAGCTAGGATCGCATGGACCTGGGCGCGAGTTTGCTCGATGCTTCCGGACGTATCGATGATGAAGTCGGCTCGCGCCCGCTTCTCCTCGTCCGGAAGCTGCCTGGAGAGAATCTGCTCGAACTTCCGCTTCGTCATTCCGGGCCGGGAAAGCACTCTTTCGCGCTGTAATTGGGGTGAGGCGGAGACCACGATCACCTTGTCGAATGCTGCGTCGCCGCCAGTCTCGAACAGCAGTGGAATGTCGAACAGAAGTGCCGGAGCGTCGCTATTCTCTATGATAAAGCGGGTCCGCTCATGGTGCACCGCGGGGTGAACGATCGCTTCCAGCGCCGCCAACTCGTCCCGATCGCCGAGCACCGCCGCAGATAGAGCCTCCCGAACGACCGCACCCTCGCAGGTCGTTCCGGGAAAGCGCGCTTCGATCAAGGGCACCAGCCGACCGCCCGGTCCCTGCAAGTCGCGGACGGTGGCATCAGCATCGAAAGTCGGAATCCCAGCCTCGGCGAACATTGCGGCGACGGTCGACTTCCCCATGCCGATCGACCCGGTGAGGGCGAGCGTGATCATTGCCTCAGCCTTTGCCAGAGTTCGCCGTCACGGTCACGCGGGGGATCTTGGCCGAAGAACAGTTTGAAGCTGGTCGTCGCCTGCTCCACCAGCATTTCAAGGCCTGTGATCACCAACAGGCCGCGCACCCGCGCTGCCTCGACCAAAGGAGTGTCACCGGGGCTGGTCACCATGTCGAACACCCAGCCGCCGACCGGCATGCGCGACAAGTCGCAGTTGAGGCATTCCTGTCCCGCCATGCCAAGCGGAGTCGCGTTGATCAGGCCGTCACTGACGATCTGCTCCGTAAATGGCGTAGGCTCGGCCTCAAGCCCGAATTCGACCGCCAGCTTCACCGCCTCACCAAGGTCACGCGCCTGGATCCGCACGACAGACAATCCCAGCAGTTTCAGTGCCACCAGCGCCGCCCGGGCAGCGCCGCCATTGCCCAGCAATGTGATGCTTCCCATCCGCGCCTTGGCGTCGTTCAATCGGGCAACAAGCGCTGCAATGGCGCCGACGTCGGTGTTTGCTGCAACCAGGCGACCTTCGCGCATCATCAGCACATTGGCCGCCCCGGCTGCGACGGCTCGGTCGGCGGCAGCGTCGGCCAGCGCGACCGCGTCTAGCTTCAGCGGCATGGTCACGTTGGAGCCGCGCCAATCAGGATCGGTGCGTCTTTCGTTTAGATAGGTTGGGAACTCCGCTCGGGTGACTCGCTGTCTGCCGTATCGGGCGTCGATTCCCAGGGCTTCGAGCCAAAAGCCATGAATTGCCGGCGACAGGCTTTGATCTATGGGATCGCCGATAACTTCGGCAAAGGGGCCGGTACTCATGACTGGAGCACGCCCCGCGCACGAAGCGCACCAAGCAGCGGAAGCAGCGGCATGCCCAAAATGGTGAAGTGGCTGCCCTCGACACTTTCGAAAAGCGTGACCCCACGGCCTTCCATCCGAAACACGCCCACGCAAAGCCCAACCGCGGGCCACTCAGCATCCAGATAGGCCTGAATGAAATTTTCGCTCATCGGGCGGACCTCGAGCCGGGCGGTTTCCGCATGAGTCCAGTCGACATGGCCGCCTCCGGCAAGCGCCACAGCGCTCGACAACAGCATCGTTCGACTGGAAAAGGCACGAAGATGCGCGGCGGCCTCATCGCGATCGCGTGGCTTTGAATAGCGAACACCATCGACGATGACGATGCTGTCGCTGCCAATCACCCAGTCGTTCGGCCCGACCGTGACCGATGCAGCCTTCCCCTCGGCGAGCAGCCGAGCCAGCTTCTCGCCGTCAAGGGAGTGGGCTTGTTTGGCCTGATTCTCATCGAAATCGGGTGCGCGGACGGCAAACTCTACTCCGGCCTGCTCTAGCATCGTCCGGCGAATTTGGCTGTTACTGGCCAATATCAAAGACATAAGGCTCCGGGGGAAAAGTCTGTGGAAAAGTCGCTCATCTTTCTAGCGCGAAGCCGGGGATGACCCAATGGCTTCAATCTGTCCGATTCCGCCCGCGACGGATTCAGGACTCCGCCCACAGGGGAAAAACATCGTCCACAGCCTGTGAATCATGGGAGAGTCTTGTGGCGACTCGCCAACAGCTGGCGATTCGCGCCGAATCGGCGCCTGTTGGCAAAGTCGGGAGGCGCGCTTAAATCCCACTCCCAACGCCCCATCTACTCCATCAATCTTCTAATCTTATATATAAGGAAGAATAGAGGTTGGCCTCGCCCTTGCCCGACCCATCCAAGCAAGCGACCGGTCGCCCCGACAAGCCCTTGCTTGCCGTGCTCCGTGGCGAACGTCGTGATCCTCCACCTATGTGGCTTATGCGTCAGGCGGGCCGCTACTTGCCCGAGTATCGCGCGCTGCGTGCGACCAAGGGCGGGTTTCTCGACCTGGCTTATGATCCCGAGGCGGCGGCCGAGATCACGCTACAGCCCTTACGGCGATTCCCGTTCGACGGTGCGATCCTGTTTTCCGATATTCTGGTTGTTCCGCATGCGATGGGCATGGATTTGACCTTCGTCGCCGGCGAGGGGCCGCGGCTTTCCCCTCCGCTGGTCCATGCGCCCATTTGCGACCTTTCGCCGCAAATGGAACGGCTTAATCCGATTTATGAGACTGTGCGGCGAGTTAAGGCCGAATTGGCGCCCGAGACCACATTCCTCGGTTTTGCCGGAAGCCCCTGGACTGTCGCAACTTACATGATTGCGGGCCAAGGTAGCCGGGACCAGGCCGAAGCGCGCCAATTAGGCTATTCCGACCCGGGCAAGTTGGATGCCATCCTCGACGTCATTTCCTGTATCACGGTTGATTATCTTTCGCGGCAGATCGAAACGGGCGTGGATGCGGTGCAACTGTTCGACAGCTGGGCGGGAAGCTTGTCGCCGGCGCAGTTCGAGCGCCATGTGATTGCCCGTACCGCCTGGATCGTCGATCAATTGAAGCGCCGGCATCCAGGCACTCCGATCATCGGATTTCCCAAGGGCGCCGGAGGCAAGTTGCGGGCATATGCCGCGGAGACGAGGGTCGACGCAATCGGACTCGACGAAACGGTCGATCCTGCTTGGGCTCATCGCGAGCTTCCGGTCGGACTGCCGGTCCAGGGCAATCTTGATCCATTGGCGTTGGTCGCCGGGGGCGAACCACTGATTACGTCCGTGGAGCGGATCCTTGACGCGCTTGCCGACCGGCCCCACATCTTCAACCTGGGCCATGGGATCCAGCAGACGACGCCGATCGAGCATGTCGAGGAGCTGGTTGCGCTGGTGAAGGGCTAGGGATGGGGCTTTCTGAATATCAGGGTTTCCTGGGCGCCGCCTATCTTTGGGTGAAGGCAGCTCACGTCACTTTCGTGATTTTCTGGATCGCTGGCCTGTTTATCGTTCCGCGCTATTACGTCCATCATCAGGCTGCGACGCCAGGATCGGCCGAGGACAGGGCTTGGATCGAGCGGGAGGACAAGGCTCGGACCATCATTCTCAATCCGGCGATGCTGATCGTCTGGGTGTTGGGTTTGATGCTCGCGATACACCTCAACCTGTTCGGGACGCCATGGTTTCTGGCCAAGTTGTTCCTGGTGCTGATCCTCACGGCTTATCAGGGCTGGATCGGAAGCTACGGTCGCAAGCTGGCGAACGGCCACCGCGAGTTGGACGACAAAAAGCTTCGGTTGATGAACGAGGTGCCGGGCATCATCACCGCCCTGATCGTTGTTTTAGTAATCGTTCGCCCCTTCTAAGCCGTTGACTTCGCCCCTCTCGGCGACTTAAGCGCTAGATCAAGACGGCTGTATCGGCCCGATTTCCCATTCTCGCCGGTACGACCATTTGCCCTGTCGTCCCCATTCACGGCGTCCTGCCGTTCGAGTTTCAAATTCCAAAATATTTTCGTTCGAAAGTTAATTTTCATGCATCTCAAGGACCTCAAGCAGAAAACCCCCGCTGATCTCGTCGCAATGGCAGAGGAGATGGGGATCGAGGGCGCATCGACCATGCGCAAGCAGGACCTGATGTTCTCGATTCTCAAGGTGCGCGCGGAAAGCGGCGCCGAGATCAACGGCATGGGCACGATTGAAGTGCTCAACGACGGGTTCGGTTTCCTTCGCAGCCCGGAGGCAAACTATCTTGCCGGACCCGACGACATTTACGTCGCTCCCAACGTCGTTCGCCGCTTCGGTTTGAGGACGGGTGACACGATCGAGGGAGAGATTCGCGCGCCGAAGGATGGCGAGCGCTATTTCGCATTGACCAAGGTCAGTCAGATCAATTTCGACGATCCGGAGGCGGTTCGCCACCGGGTCAACTTCGACAACCTCACCCCGCTATATCCGAACAGCAAGCTTCGGCTCGACACGCTGGATCCGACAGTCAAGGACAAGTCGGCCCGCGTGATCGACATTGTCTCGCCGCTGGGCAAAGGCCAGCGTGCGCTGATCGTGGCCCCGCCGCGGACCGGTAAGACCGTGCTGCTGCAGAATATTGCCAAGGCGATCACCGACAATCATCCCGAGGTGTTCCTGATCGTGCTGCTGATCGATGAGCGGCCGGAGGAAGTCACCGACATGCAGCGCAGCGTCAACGGGGAGGTGATCAGCTCAACCTTCGACGAGCCGGCCTCGCGTCACGTCCAGGTCGCCGAAATGGTGATAGAAAAGGCCAAGCGCCTGGTCGAACATAAAAAGGATGTCGTGATCCTGCTCGACTCCATCACTCGTCTCGGTCGCGCCTACAACACCGTCGTTCCTTCGTCTGGCAAGGTGCTCACCGGCGGCGTCGACGCCAATGCCCTGCAGCGCCCGAAGCGCTTCTTCGGCGCCGCGCGCAACATCGAGGAAGGCGGTTCGCTGTCAATTATCGCTACGGCGCTGATCGATACCGGATCCAAGATGGACGAAGTCATCTTCGAAGAGTTCAAGGGCACCGGCAACAGCGAAATCGTGCTCGACCGCAAGGTTGCCGATAAGCGCATTTTCCCCTCGCTGGACGTCGGCAAGTCCGGCACCCGCAAGGAAGAGCTGCTGGTCGAGCAGGGCACATTGTCGAAGATGTGGGTGCTTCGCCGCATCCTGATGCAGATGGGTACGGTCGATGCGATGCAGTTCCTGCTCGACAAGATGAAGGACGCCAAATCCAACGAGGACTTTTTCGCCTCGATGAACCAGTAACCGGACGCGGGCGTTCACCCGGTCGTGCTCTCCAGCCTCAACTTTTCCGCGGTATTCACTGCCTCCGGCCTTGCAAAGCTAGGCCAGATCATCGTCGGCGATCTGACGATGGCCGGCGACAATGTGGTCATCATGGGGTCGCTCGCTTCCGGCTTGCCGGACAAGGACCGTCGAAGAGTGTTGATGCTCGGCGTCGGCATGGCGCTGGCTTTCCTCGTCACCTTTGCCTTGCTCGCCACGCAACTGTTGAAGATTACCGGCCTGGTGTTCGCTGGCGGCCTGCTGTTGCTGTGGGTTGCCTACAATATGTGGCAGGAGCTGCATCCGCGCCAACTCGTGGCAATCGATGATCCTTCGACCGTGGAAGTCGAGGGTATACCCGCAACGAAAACCTTCCTTCAGGCGGCGATCCAGATCACCATAGCCGACCTAAGCATGAGCCTCGACAACGTACTGCTGGTGGCGTCGATCGCGCGCGATAATCCCGCGCTGCTGGTCATCGGTCTCTGCTTTTCGGTGTTGTTCATGGGGCTGGCTGCCAATTATGTAGCCCGGCTGATCCAGCGCCACCACTGGATCAACTATATCGGGCTTGCCGTAATCCTCTATGTCGCGATCAACATGATTTTCGAGGGTTGGGTCGGCGGCGAGCATGTACTCGGCTTGAGAAACGCGCTCGGGTTCGCCTAAGCGGGAACAAATTCCGACGGACCGGCTTGGACCGGTAATCGCCACCGAGGACAGGGGGACAAATTGTTCGAACTGATGTTGACGACGCTTTCCGCCGTGTCGACGGGATTTGGCAGCCCGGCCGATATCTGGGCCGCGATAGTCAAGGATTTCGCCAACATTACCGAGCCGACGGCATTTTCGGCTTTTGTGCAAGTGTTGATGATCGACCTGGTGCTGGCGGGGGACAACGCCATCGTGGTTGGCGCGCTTGCCGCCGGCCTGTCCGTCGAACAGCGGCGCAAGGTTATCCTGATCGGCGTTCTGGCGGCGCTGGTTCTGCGCATCATCTTCGCGCTGATTGTGACGCAACTCCTGCAGATCATCGGCCTGATCCTGGTCGGTGGCTTGTTGCTGCTTTGGGTCGCCTGGCGCATGTGGCGCGATCTTCGCCACGCAGGGGAATCGCCGGGGTCAGAGGAAATTGTTGGCGACGAGCATTCGGGACTGCGGCCGGCTAAGAGCTTTGCCGGAGCGGTCTGGGCGGTTGCAGTTGCCGATGTGTCGATGAGCCTCGACAATGTTTTGGCGGTTGCCGGTGCGGCGCGCGATCATCCCGGGATCTTGATTGTCGGCCTGATCTTCGCGGTCGCCCTGATGGGCTTGGCCGCGAATCTGATTGCCCGCTACATCGAGCGCTATCGCTGGATCGCCTATGTGGGGCTGCTGGTGATCGTCTATGTAGCGTTCAAGATGATCTATGACGGCTGGATCCACCCCGAAGTCGGACTGGGCAGGCTCTTCGCCTGAACGGTTGCGGATTACTCTAGCGACTGCGATTGCAGGCGGCGTGAGTTCAATTGATACGATTGTAGCCTTGTCGAGCGGCCGACCGCCTGCGGCCATTGCCATCGTGCGCACCAGCGGGCCCGCGGCCTTCGCCGCCGCGGAAGCTATTGCCGGGAGTCTACCCGAACCACGTCAAGCCTCGCTACGGCGGCTCATCGATCCACGGGACGGTTCGCTCATCGATGAGGCCTTGATACTTCGCTTCGATGGTGTTTTTAGCGCGACGGGCGAAAATACCGTGGAATATCAATGTCATGGAGGTAGAGCGACGGTCGATGCGTTGATAAAAACATTGCTTTCCCACACCGGGGTCCGGATGGCGGAGCCCGGGGAGTTCACCCGCCGAGCGATGTCCAACGGCCGCATCGACTTAACCGAAGCAGAGGGGCTTGCCGACTTGCTTGCGGCTGAGACCGAGCTGCAGAGGCGCTCGGCCATGGCGCGCGCTGGCGGCGCGCTACGGGCACGTCTGGAGGATTGGCGTGACCGGTTGCTTGCTTTGTCGGCACGGACAGAAGTTGCGATCGATTACGCCGACGAGGAAGACGGAGAGTTCGATCTTGGGCTCATGCCCGATATCAAGCGACTTTCGGCCGAGATGGCCGAGCTCGTCGTTGCCCCCCGCGTCGAGCCAATGAGGGAAGGCGTACGGGTTGTCGTCGCAGGCCCGCCTAACGCCGGAAAATCTAGTTTGGTCAACGCTTTAGCACAATCTGAAAGAGCCATTGTCACGCCGATAGCTGGGACGACGCGTGATGTAATCGAGGTGCCGATTGCGATCGGGGGCGTACCATTCGTACTGGTGGACACAGCTGGACTGCGTGATTCGGACGATACCGTCGAAGCAATTGGAATTGACCGGGCGCGACATGAGGCGGGGCGAGCGGACTTACTGCTTTGGCTCGGCTCTCCAGGCGAGGCGCCGACCCACGATGAATTGATCCTCGTCTCGGCCAAGTCCGACCTGGCCGCCGACGGAGGTGAAGGCGTCCAAGTATCGGCGGTAACCGGAGAGGGTCTGGACGCCCTTACGGATTGCCTCATGAATCGCGCTCGTCACCTTCTCCCTAAGGGAGATGAACTAGCTCTCGATCGGCGCCAACATGACCTTCTGGCCGACGGGCAAGCTGCGTTGGGCCGGGCAGTCGCGCTCAACGATGCGGTTTTGATCGCTGAAGAATTGCGAAATGCGCGCCTGGCTATTGATCGGATTTCGGGCAGGGCCGGTGTCGAGGATTTGCTTGACGCGTTGTTTGGCCGATTCTGCCTCGGCAAATAGATAGACAGTTTCACGTGAAACATCTCTGCGTTGAATGGGCAATGCACTGCCTGTAATGGCAGGCGATGTTCGACGTATTGGTCATCGGCGGCGGTCATGCCGGATGCGAAGCGGCTTGCGCGGCCGCGCGCCGGGGCGCGCGCGTCGCGTTGCTGACGTTCCGCGCCGACGATCTCGGCCAAATGTCCTGTAATCCGTCGATCGGAGGCGTGGGCAAGGGACATTTGGTGCGCGAAGTGGACGCGATGGGCGGAATCATGGCGCGCGCCGCCGACTGCGCCGCGATACACCGCCGGATGCTCAACGCCAGCAAGGGTAGCGCAGTGCGCGGACCCCGCGTTCAGGCCGATCGGCGTCTCTATCGCCGCGCGGTTGCCGACTTGGTCGTAAGGTCAAACGTAACGCTCATTGAGGGCGAAGCGGTGGCGCTGCGGCAGGTTGGAAGCGTTGTTGGCGGCATCGAAATTGCCGACGGGACGACGATTGGAGCCAAGGCAGTCGTGCTGACCACCGGGACATTTCTCGGAGCGACGATGTTTCGAGGCGAAGAGCGTTGGACCGGTGGCCGGCAGGGCGGCCAAGCAGCGACAGCTTTGGGCGCGCAGATCCGAGAGCTTGGTCTTGCTCAGGGGCGCCTCAAGACTGGGACGCCACCGCGGTTGGACGGGCGCACGATAGATTGGTCGCGAACCGTTGCGCAGCCAAGCGATCGCATGCCCTGGACGATGGGCCTGCGAGCGAACCCGACTGCCCAGCCGCAACTCAGTTGTGCGATAACACGCACAAATCAGCGAAGTCATGACGTCATTCGTAAGAGTTTGGGTCGATCGCCGTTGTTCGCGGGGGCAATCGAAGGCCGAGGACCTCGCTATTGCCCATCGATAGAGGACAAGGTCCATCGGTTTGGCGATCGCGATGGCCACCAGATTTTCCTGGAACCTGAGGGCCTCGATACGTCGCTTGTCTATCCAAACGGAATTTCAACTTCGCTACCGGGCGACGTCCAAATAGAGTTGGTGCGCAGCATAGAGGGCCTTGAGCGAGCTGAGATCGTTCAACCGGGCTATGCGGTCGAATATGAATATGCCGACCCACGCCGGCTTGAACCGACGTTTCAACACCGGGAAATGTCTGGATTATTCTTCGCCGGTCAGCTCAATGGGACGACCGGCTACGAGGAAGCGGCCGCTCAAGGGTTAGTTGCAGGGCTTAACGCAGCTGCGGTTGCACTCAGCGTTGCCGCGGTCCGTTTCGATCGGGGCGCTAGCTATATTGGAGTGTTGGCCGATGACCTTACATTGCAGGGCGTCAGCGAACCGTATCGCATGCTAACGGCGCGTTCTGAGTATCGCCTGCATCTTCGCGCCGACAACGCAGTTTCTCGCTTGGGCCCATTGGCATTGGAGCTGGGTGTCCTCGACTCAGAACAGGAAGCATTGGTTCGCCACCGCCTTGAAGCGAAGGTTCAGGCGGCGGGCGAGCTAGAGGTTCGGGTGATCGGAAGCGAGCTCGGACTCGACGATACCGCGCGCAAGCCGCTGTCCGAGTGGGTAAGGCGTGAAGATGCAAGCGCGTCCGTCCGTGCGATGCTTGGCCACATCGCGGCAATCGATGAAGCAATCGATGACGCCATTTACGCGCCCTACCTGACGCGTCAAAAGGACGAGCTAGCGGCGCGCTCCCGCGATTGTGAGCTCGCGATCCCTATTAGTTTCGAGTTCGACCGGGTCCCGGGGCTTTCGACTGAAATGCGCGAAAGGCTTGAGCAAGCTGGGCCTGCGGATATCGACCAGGCGTCCCGCGTCCCCGGTATCACGCCTGCGGCCTTGTCTGCCTTGCATTTCGCTTTGATGCGAAACGCCGCATGATCGAAGTGCTGAGCGCGGCGGCGAACCGCGACGTTTCACGTGAAACATTTGAACGTCTCCGAGCTTATGCGGACCTTTTGCTTGCCGAGAATAATAGGCAAAATCTGATCGCACCGAAGAGCATTCCCGACCTTTGGAACCGCCATATCCTCGATGGCGCCCAGCTTCTCGGCGTGGCGCAAGGGGGAGGGAGTTGGTGCGATATCGGATCTGGCCCCGGGCTGCCCGGCTTGGTGATCGCCATCCTCGGCGGGACGCCCATGACCCTTGTCGAGCCGCGCCGGCTTCGTGCCGACTTTCTTCGCGGCGCAATCGAGCATCTTGGTCTGGAACACGTGGCGGTGGAGGAGCGCAGGGTCGAACGACTCTCGGGCCAGTTCGACTTTATCACCGCTCGAGCCGTGGCGCGGCTGGAACGACTGTTCGGCATGGCGTGTCATTTGGCCCACGCTGAAACGAAATGGATCCTGCCTAAGGGCGAATCGGCAAAATCGGAACTGGATGAGGCGCGCGCGACGTGGCAGGGTGAGTTCTGCCTGGTACCGAGCCAGACACATAGTGGAGCGGCAATAGTCGTTGCCAAAAATGTCCAGCGGAGGGGGAAGCAATGATCCGCGTCGCAGTGGCCAATCAGAAGGGCGGGGTCGGCAAGACCACTACCGCTATAAACCTGGCGACGGCGTTGGCGGCAATCGGCTGGAAAGTGGTCCTGATCGACCTTGACCCGCAGGGCAATGCCTCCACCGGTCTTGGCGTTGGCCAGGCAGCTCGCGAACATTCGAGCTATGACGTTCTCCTGGGCGAGACCAGCATCGTCGAGGCTGCGGTCGCGACCAAGGTTCCGCGACTCGATCTTGTGCCAGCGACGGTCGACTTGTCGGGTGCCGAAGTCGAGTTGGTGGGGATGGACGACCGCACTCATCGACTGGCGCAGGCTTTCGACGAAGTGCCGGAGGGGCGCTGGGACATTTGTCTGCTCGACTGCCCGCCATCACTCGGTTTGTTGACGGTCAACGCGCTGGTGGCGTCACGTCAGTTACTCGTGCCGTTACAGTGTGAATTCTTTGCGCTTGAGGGTCTAAGCCAGCTCCTGCAGACGGTGGAGCGCATTCGATTGGCCTTCAATCCTGAGCTATCGATCCTTGGCGTTGCGCTTACGATGTTCGATCGGCGCAACAACCTGTCGCAGCAGGTATCCGAAGACGTGCGATCCTGTCTCGGAAGTGCCGTGTTCGACACGGTTGTGCCGCGCAACGTGCGGCTGTCAGAAGCGCCAAGCCATGGCTTGCCGGCATTGATCTATGACCTGAAGTGCCCGGGATCCGAGGCCTATATCAAGCTCGCCCGTGAAATCATTACGCGCTTGCCGCGTTTCGCACTGGAGGCCGCATGAAGAAAGCCACCGGATTGGGGCGGGGCCTAAGCGCGTTGATCGATGAGGCGGTTCGGCCGGCGAAGGCGAGCACATCGCCTTCGGCTGACGGTGTAAGGGCGATTGAAATCGGCCGAATTCGGCCGAATCCATCGCAACCTCGCCAACATTTTGATAAGCAGGCGATCGACGAACTCGCGGCTTCTATAGCCGAACGTGGCGTGCTTCAGCCGATCCTCGTCCGCGTAAGTGGCGATGGTTTTGAACTCATTGCCGGTGAGCGGCGATGGCGCGCGGCGCAAAAAGCACGTTTGCATGAGATTCCTGCGCTAATCCGCGAGGTAAATGAGGAATCGAGCGCTGAGATAGCTCTAATCGAGAATATCCAGCGCGAAGATCTCAATGCGATCGAGGAAGCCGAGGCATACCGGCAGTTGATCGGTCGATATGGCCACAGCCAGGAGGTGATCGGGAAACTTGTCGGAAAGTCGCGCAGTCACGTCGCGAATCTTTTGCGGCTGCTCGATCTGCCCGAAGCAGTGCGCTTAATGCTGCTGCGAGGCGATATCAGTATGGGGCACGCTCGCGCCGTCGCGACTGCGCCGGATCCCGAAGCCTTGGCGCTGCAGATCGTAGATGGCGATTTGTCGGTCCGCCAGGCGGAACATTTGGCAAAGAAAGTCCGGCCTGGCCCAGGTCATGACATTGGCCGTGCATCGGCCCGCAACGCCGCTCGCCCCATGGACGCCGACCTTTCGGCCCTCGAGCGCCAGTTGAGCGATCTCCTGGGATTAAGGGTCAAGGTTAGCCATGGAAAGAGCGGTGGCTCGGTATCATTACACTATAGCACGCTCGATCAACTCGACCTGATCTGCCAGCGCCTGAGCGGCGAACCAATTTAGCCTTTCTGTCGCGCCGCTCGAGCCAGGGTCACCAGCATCTCACCAAGCGCCGCCTCGTCGGATAGCGGGCGCAGCATGATCTGGCGTTCGAGCGCCGACACCCGCGCCGCAGCTTCTGTGAGCCGCTCCGCCGACCAAACCGACAAAAGCCGCTGAATTAGCGGTTTATCTTTCCAGAACAGAGACTTGCCCATTGACGTCATGACGCTATCGACGCTCTGACCCTGCTCCACGCGAGCGCGCAACGGAGCCAGCATCAGCAAACGACGCTGAAGCGAGCGAAGCACGGGAATCGCCTCGCTTCCACCGCTTGGCAATCGACCTAGCTCGTCGATCAACTCGTTCATCCGCCCGGCCAACGCCAGATCGCCCAGTCGCATAACATCGGCTTCAGCAGAATCGGCGCCCAGCAAGTCAAGCGTCTCTTGGTCGAGATCGCAGGGATTTGCCGTATCCGCGCCAAGATAAAGCGCGAACTTGCCCAACTCCTGAGCCGCAATAGCCTGGTTATTGGAAGTGGCCCCGGCGATCCGCTGGGCAATGGCCGGCATGATCCGCAGACCATTCTTCCGTCCCAGTTCAATCACGACTCTCTCCATGTCGCGCCCCTCCGGAACATAAGAGCAATGAGCCAGCGCAGCCGGATGAGCTTCGGCTAGCTTCAGCAACGCAGAGGTCTTTCGGATAGAGCCGGCCAGCGCCACCACCGCGCTTTCGCTGGCCGGTGCATCGAGCAAGGCGCCAACACCTTCGGCAATTTCGTCGCCAGCGGGCTCGACCCATATGGCGCGCTTTCCGCCGAACAGCGCCATTGCACCGGCCTCATCGGCCAGGGCGGCCGGGTCCGCCTTGATCGATTGACCAAGGACGATGAATTTCTCTGCGTCACCGAGCCCCTTCAGCAGCTGCATAGCAAGAGCGCGCGATCCGGCCTCGTCGGGGCCATGGAATAAATAAAAGCGAATCTTTGGATCGGGTCGCTCCAGCGCGCTCGCTAGGCTGGCCTTGACGGCTTTCATTGCCCCGAAGCGCGGTTGCGGACGTAAAGTGAGATACGCGAAACCATCTGGTCGGCGATCACCGTCGCAAGCCTTTCCTGCGCTGTCTGCTCAGCCGCTACCGTCGCATATTCTGAGCTCACCACATCAATGCCGGCGTCAGAACCGGCGGTAGCATCCAGCACGACTTCCCCGGTCCCAATCTCCACCAGCCGATAGCGTGCACGCAACGTGCGGCGTTCGCGGGTGGTGGTGCTGTCCCCGCGAATTCCGAATGCGATCAAATTGTCGTCAAGCTCCACTTCGAGCCGAAAGACGGGATTGGTGGCTTCGCCGCCCATCCGGTCGACCAGCGCGTTTCGCACCAGCCATCCCGCTCGCTCCGGGATCGGCGCCACCTGAACGGCGCTAAGCCCGCTTGCCACCTGCCCCGACGATCCACCGGCATACATTGGCTTAAGCCCGCAGGCCCCGAGAGCTAGCATCATCGCCAAGGCAAGCGCGCGGATCATGCGACGATATTGACCAGCCTGTCGGGAACCACAATCACCTTGCGCGGCGTCCCGCCGCCCAATTGCGCTTGCACCTTGGGCAAGGCAAGCGCGAGCACTTCGGCATCCTCGCGGCTAAGGCCCCGCGCCGCCGTCATCGTGTCGCGCAGCTTGCCGTTAATTTGCACGGCAATCGTCACCTCGTCATCGACCAGCAGGCCAGGTTCGAAAGCGGGCCAAGAGGCGTCAGCGATCATTCCGGTTTCGCCCCGTGCGGCCCAGGCTTCCTCGGCCAAATGCGGCGCGCCTGGCGCAATCAACAGCAGCAGCGTCCTGATGGCTTCATCGCGGGTAGCCGAAGGTTTCGCCTTTTCGATCGCACTGGCCAGCTCGTAGAGAGCGGCGACCGACTTGTTGAACTGCAGCCCTTCGATCGCTTCGCCGACCGCGGCAATGGCGCGGTGAAGCTTGCGCAACAGCGCCGCATCATGACCGTCATTTCCTTTAGGTGCCAAGGCCAGCCGCCAAACTCGCTGCACGAAACGGGCAGCGCCTTCGATTCCGCTTTCAGACCATTCGAGATCGCGCTCCGGCGGGGAATCGGAAAGCATGAACCAGCGCACGGCATCGGCACCATAACGGTCGAGAATAGGCTCGGGGTCGACCGTATTCTTTTTCGATTTGGACATCTTCTCGACCCGGCCGAGCCGGACCGCGGTGCCGGTCGCACGTTCGACCAAAGCACCATTTTCGGCCACTGCAACCTCATCCGGGTTGAGCCACCGGCCGTCGAGGCTCTCGTAGGTTTCGTGGGTGACCATGCCTTGGGTGAATAGGCCTTTAAACGGCTCCTTGATGCCGATTTTGCCTATCCGCTCGAGCGCACGGGTCCAGAATCGGGCGTAAAGCAGGTGCAGAATCGCATGCTCCACCCCGCCGATATACTGTCCGACCGGAAGCCATTTCTCGGCTTCCGCGCGGTCGAATGGGCGGTTGTCAGGCTGGCTGGCGAAACGAATGAAATACCAGCTGGAATCGACGAAGGTGTCGAGCGTGTCGGTCTCGCGACGCGCGGCTGCCCCGCATTTGGGGCAATCGACCGTTGTCCAAGTCGGATGGCGATCGAGCGGATTGCCCGGAAGCTCGAAGCTGACATCCTCGGGCAGCACAACCGGCAACTGGTCGCGCGGCACTCCTACCGGCCCGCATTCTTCGCAATGGACCACCGGGATTGGCGTGCCCCAATAGCGCTGGCGGGATACTCCCCAGTCGCGCAGGCGATATTGGGTTTTGCCCTCGCCCCATCCGGCGGCTTCCGCGCGCTTAATGACTTCAGCCGTCGCCTGATCGCTCGCAAGACCGTCCAGGAATCGCGAATTGACCGCGATCCCGGCCCCCGGCTCCGCCTCCACGACCGGCTCGTCGGCCCCCCTTGGACTATCCGCGACGACTCGCCGGATTGGCAGGTGATATTTCTTCGCAAATTCAAAATCGCGCACGTCATGCGCAGGCACGCCGAACAATGCGCCGGTGCCATAGTCCATCAACACGAAGTTCGCGATCCACACAGGCAGGCGCCAGTCGGGATCGAGCGGGTGTAATACTTCAAGGCCAGTATCGAAGCCGAGCTTTTCGGCGGTTTCGATCTCGGCGGCGCTGGTCCCTCCAGCCCTGGCCCTGGCAATGAACTCAGCGACTTCTGGCCGTTCGGCCGCCAGAGCCTCGCCGATCGGGTGGCTTGGGGAAATGGCGACGAAGCTGGCCCCGAAGATGGTGTCGGGGCGCGTCGTGAACACTTCGATGTCGCAGGCGCCGCCAGGAGCGGTTCCTGCAAGCCGAAAGCAAAATTGCAGGCCGCGGCTCTTGCCAATCCAATTTTGTTGCATCAGCCGAACCTTGTCCGGCCATTGGTCAAGGGTTCCGAGACCCTCAAGCAGATCCTCGGCGAAGTCGGTGATCTTCAGGAACCATTGGCTCAATTTCTTGCGCTCGACCGGCGCGCCGGAACGCCAGCCCTTGCCGTCGATGACCTGCTCGTTGGCAAGCACGGTCATGTCCACAGGGTCCCAATTGACCTCGCTTTCCTTACGGAAAACGAGTCCCGCTTCCATCAGGTCGAGGAACAGCGACTGCTCGTGGCCGTAATAATTGGGCTCGCAGGTCGCGAGCTCACGGCTCCAGTCGAGAGCGAAGCCGATGCGCTGCAGCTGTTCGCGCATGGTGGCGATGTTCTGGCGAGTCCAGGTGCCCGGATGGACCTTCTTTTCCATCGCCGCATTCTCGGCAGGCATGCCGAACGCGTCCCAACCCATCGGGTGAAGAACCTCATAGCCCTGCATGCGGCGGAATCGGGCAAGGACGTCGCCCATGGTATAGTTGCGGACATGGCCCATGTGGATGCGCCCTGAAGGATAGGGGAACATCTCCAGCACATAGGACTTGGGCTTGGCCGAATTGCTGTCGGCTTGAAAGCTTCGGGCTTCCGCCCAGCGCTTCTGCCAGCGCCGGTCGGCAACCGCCGGGTCGAAGCGGTCGGTCATGAGGCGATAACCTTAGCCGCCGACTGTGGTGCGGCGAAGATCGCGGGCGCGGGTGAGGATGATATCCTCAAGCTTCTGGACGGTGGCGGCGGCCACCGGCGCATCGACCCAGACTCCATTCTGGTTGACCTGGCGGCTGGCCGCGACGCGGAGCGCATCGGCCCGAAGATCCTGGTCGATGATCGATACCGTCAGCTTTACTCGTTCGCCCGGCGTGGTGGGATTGGCATACCAATCGGTGACAATCACCCCGCCATTGCTGTCCGCGGTAATCAGCGGGGCGAATGACAAGGTATCAACGGCCGCGCGCCACAGATAGGCGTTGACGCCGATCGACGTCATCCGCGAAGGCGCAAGCTCCGTCGGAAGCTCCCTATTCCTGGTGCACCCCGGCAGGGCGACGCCGGCGACGATCAGGGCGGCAAGTGAAAGGGTCAGACGGGACATAAACTCTCTCTTCGAGCAAAAAGGGCGTCGTTCAAGGGGCGTTATAGATGCTGCCACCGTCCCGGCAAGCGACAGAATTTGGGACAGGCTCAGCGAATCTTGTGGACTCTGCGCAACAGGGGGCGTCTGAATCAAATTGAGTCATGGAACCGACAGGTTCGGAAGACTATATCCATGATGAACAGGAGTCTTTTTCGTGACCAACAGGGAAACCATGGCAGGAGGAAAACTGGCGCTCGCGCTGGCCGCTGCCGCTATGGTGATGACCCCTGCGATCGGGCTGGCCGCCGCGGCCAAGCAGCGTCCGCCCGCTATATCCTTGAGTTTCGACAAGATTTCTACCTTTACTCCGGCGTCCGCGGATCCCCGGCTGGCGGCGATGTTCGCCGGTCGCAATACTTCGATTGCCGATTTCAAGTTTACACCGGCTGCGGCCAAGGGGCGTCCATCGCAGCTTCGAGTCGCGGTTCGTGCCAGCGGCGTTGCGACTCCGGCGCGGCCGGTCGAGGTCGCGGTTGCTTCGTCCCCAACGGGATTGGCGCCGGCTCAATATGACCTTGGCCTTGCGGTAGGCTGGAAGCGTTTTGCGATTGCCGGCGACGTTGCCCGCTCGAGCAGCCCCGATCCGGTGATCGGCACGCGTGAAACCGCGGTGGTCGGTGTCAGCTACAATCTGAAGAAATTTACCGGTCGAGTCGCGGTCGGCGGCGAGCGCAATGATAGCCGCGTCGCCCCGCTGGCACGCCCGGACAGCATGTCGGTTGACGTCGGGGCTTCCTACAGCATCAGCCGAAATATCGCGCTGACCGGCGGCGTTCGATACAAGGTCGAGCGCGATCAGATCCCGGCGCTGGCCGAGGACCATCGCGACAGCAAGGCCGTCTACGTCGGAACCGCTTTCAAATTCTAATCGCCTAAAGGCCTAAGATTCCAGCCAGGCGTCGATCCCGGCCCATCCGTGAAATGCGGGTCCAAGCTCCCAGAATTTGCCAAACGTCATCCCACCCAGTGCGATTGCTGGGCAATTGGCGAGCCTTGCCAATCTGGCGGCGCGATCGACTCCCAGCGCAGCCCCACCCGGATGTGAACGTGTCGGATAAATCGGGGAGATAAAGACTAGATGCGCCCCTTCCTTACCGGCCGCTCGCGCCTCGCACTCGTCGTGAACCGAGCGGGAAAAAGGTAAATCGCCTGCTTCTGACGGATTGTGAACCAGGCTGGCACCGAGCCGCCCTGCCAAAGTGGGATCGCGGGCCACCGCCAGCATCAGTTTTCGAGCGCGGGCCAATTCTGCGACTCTTTCGCCAAGCTCAAGGCGTTCCGCGGGGACAAGGCTGCAATGGCGGAAGACAATTCCGCCCGTCCCTTGTGGAACCCGGCCGATTGCCTCCCACAATCCATCACCCATCCGCTCATCGGTCATCAGCCAGTCGCGCGGCCATTGGGGCTGGTTCACTGTCATGCGGCTTCCTATAGCGCGCCGCATGACCGATGCCGCAACCCGCCTCGCCAACATTCGATCGTCCATCGTGCGCTCCGCCAAGGCAGCTCGGCGCGATCCGGGCGATGTGACCTTGGTTGCCGTGACCAAGCAGCGTAATCCGGAGGAAATTCAGCCGCTAATCACCGCCGGCGTCACCGATTTCGGTGAAAACCGCGTCGCTGAGGCAGCGAACAAATGGCCATTACTCCGGTCCGTGCATCCCACCATCAAGCTGCACATGATTGGCCGGCTTCAATCGAATAAGGCGGCCGAAGCGGTCGAGCTGTTCGACGTCATCCATTCGCTCGACCGTCAATCGTTGCTCAAGGGGCTGGTGGCGGCCGGCGAACATGCGCGGCGGTTTCCCGAGGTCTATGTTCAGGTAAACATCGGCGCTGAGGAGCAAAAAGGGGGCCTCCCAATCGCCGACTTGCCCGTATTTCTTGATGAGGTCCGAGCTTCGCCCCTGCCGCTGGCCGGGTTGATGGCGATGCCCCCGTTAGGGGTTGAGCCAGGCCCCTATTTCGCGCTGCTCGCAGAATTGGCGCGGCGTCATGGCGTCAAGGGTCTAAGTATGGGCATGTCCAGCGACTATGCCACCGCGGTCATGCTCGGCGCGACGGTCGTCCGCGTGGGATCGGCCTTGTTCGAAGACTGATCCAATCTGCGCCAGTCGGTCCGCCGCTTGGACAATTAGTCGAGGTGACCGCTGCGCTTGCGCTTGGTGGCCAGGTAATCAGCATTGTGCGGATTGGCGGGCATATGATGTGCCACCCGCTCGACGACCTCGATCCCCTCATGCTCGAGGCCAGCGATCTTGTTAGGATTATTGGTCAGCACCCGCACCCGGTCGATACCCAATGCACGGAGCATCGCCGCAGCCATGGCATAATTGCGCTCATCGTCGGCGAACCCTAGCCGGCGATTGGCATCGACCGTGTCAAGGCCACGGTCCTGGAGCGCATAGGCTCGCAATTTGTTGGCAAGGCCAATTCCGCGGCCTTCCTGGCGAAGATAAAGCAGTATGCCCCCACCGGTGGCACCCAGGATGCGCAGCGCTTCCTTGAGCTGTGGGCCGCAGTCGCATTTGAGGCTGCCGAACACGTCGCCGGTGAGGCACTCGCTGTGCAAGCGGACGAGCGGCGGTTTCCCGCCGAACGCGCCGATCACCAGTGCGACATGCTCTTCGCCGCTGGCGGGATCGCGGAAGGCGACCATCTGGCTTGGCGGCAAATCGTCCAACGGCAGCTTGGCCCGGGCAACGATCGTCGCCACCGGCGCATCGGTGGCTTCGGCAATCGACGCCGGATCGATCCGGATATTGGCATCGGAATCAACGAGCCAAAGCGCCGGTAGCAACCCGGCCAACCGCGCCAGCGTCAATGCCGCCCGGGCGCAGTCGGGATTGTCGACGGGAATGGCTTCCAGCGGTCCGATTGGCCCGCGGTCAAAATCAAGCGCCGGATCGGCCAGCGCCCGCGCCGCGTCACGATCGAGCCATTCGCAATGGCGAACCTCCACCGGTCCAATTTGACCAGCGGCGTCATGGGCATTGCCTAGACCAAGGGCCATGGCACGGGAACCACTGAGAAGCATTGGAGCACACCCATCCGGGTCGACCAAATCAAGCATCGCCTCACCGGCAGTCTCGACCGACAACATGCTGGCCTGCCCTACCCTTACTGGCCGTCCCGCTTGCAGCGCAGCGATTGCCTGCTCGATCGATGAAGGCTTGCTCACACCTCAAGCTCTAGAATCAGCGGGACGTGATCGGAAGGCCGGTCCCACCCGCGGCAGGACTCCAGCACGCGGTGGGAGATCGCTTGCGGCGCAAGCTGGGGTGAAGCCCACATATGGTCGAGGCGGCGGCCGCGGTCGCTCGCCGCCCAATCCTGGGCGCGGTAACTCCACCAGGTAAAGTTGCGATCTGGTGCCGGGATGAACCGGCGGCCGAGGTCAACCCAATCATGCGCCTGCCGCAGACTGCCAAGCGTCTCGACTTCGATCGGCGTGTGGCTGACGACGTCGAGCAGCGCCTTATGGTTCCAGACATCGCATTCCAGCGGCGCTATGTTGAAATCGCCGACGACCAAGGTCGGCTCAGCCAACTTCTCCGACCAGCGGGTCATTCGCTCGATGAAGTCGAGTTTCTGGCCGAACTTGGGGTTGAGGTTGCGGTCGGGAATATCTCCTCCAGCGGGGATATATACATTCTCAAGCCGGATGCCGCACTCGAGCCGAACACCGACATGCCGCGCCTCGCCATTGTCCTGCCAGTCGTGACGACCGGGGTCGCCTAGCGGGACCCGCGACAGGATCGCGACGCCGTGATGCATTTTCTGGCCGTTGAGCTCGTGATGCACATAGCCGCGTGAGTGAAACAAGGACGCGGGAAAGACATGGTCCTGGGCCTTGGTTTCCTGCAGGCAAAGGATATCGGGCCGCTCCTCGTCGAGCAGGCGTTCGACGATGGCCGCGCGGGCGCGCACCGAATTGATGTTCCAGCAAGCGATCTTGAGCGTAGTCACGGAAAGTCCTGTAGCGCCCTATACAGCCGTGTGAAGGAGGACCTTTTCATGCCAGTCCCCCGGACTGGCATGAAAAGGCCCTTGCTCCGGGGGCATGGAGCAAGGGCCGACCAAGCGTTCGTCACGCAAGGTAATCGCCGATTGACCCGGGTAACAGGGGGAAACCCCGGTTAGCGACGATCACGCTCCTATATAAACCGGCAAAACTGTCGCCAGCATTAACCGTTTTCGATTGCTACGCTTTTTTGCGCTTCGGCTCGGCATAATTGAAGGCGCTGTCAGGCACTGCGACGTTGTAGCGCTGGTTCGAAAGTCGAACGGTTGTCTTCTTGTTCTGAGCGTCGATCGCTGTCCAGCCTTCAAGGCGCAGGCCGCCCGGAGCATCCGGCGCTCGCTGGAAGGCCATCACCAGCGTGCCGAATTCGGGCCGGCGGGCGTCGCGCGCGCGAACCACGATGATGTTTGGGCTCTCGGCCGGCATGATTCGCGCGATCCGACCTAGGTCGGGGTTGGGCGAGAGCAATACTGCCAACGGAGACTTGGCGATAGGCCAGCTCGACTTCTGGCCAACGTCATAGTCGATGAAGCTTAGAGTCTTGCCGTTGGCCACCAGCAACATGTTGACGCCGCCGCCATAAGCAAAGCGAATCCTTCCTGGCCGCTTGAGACTAAGCGTTCCGGCCAACTGCCGGCCCTTTCCGTCGGTTTGCAGAAAGTCCGCGGTCATGGACTGGGTCGAGGCAAGGCTTGCTTCGACCGTTTTAAGCTCTCCGGAAGTTGCCGCCGGTGCCGGGGCTACTACCGTCGCGACCAGTGCAGCCGGAACGACGGCGCGCGCGATACTGTTGGCGAAACTCATTTCAAACTCCTGATTATTTGCCGCCAGTGATGGCCATTGCGCATTGAATGCGCCCTGAACCTGCCGGTTCCCTGTGGTTCAGGGTCGAAAGTGGTCAGATTGGATGACCGTCGGTGTCAATCAGCACCTCGCGGCGGCCCACATGATCGGGCTGGCCGACCAGCCCGTCCTTCTCCATTCGCTCGATCAACCGGGCGGCACTGTTGTAACCAACACGGAGCTGGCGCTGCAGATAGCTGGTGGAGGCCTTCTGGCTTTCGGCGACGATCTGGATCGCCTTTCGATAAAGCTGGGTTTCTGGATCGTCATCGCCGACCGGCTGGCCATCGAACATATAGCCGCCGTCCTCGGGCTCTTCGGTCACCGCCTGGTTATAGTCGGGGCTTCCTTGCTTGCGCCAATGGTCGGCGACCGCCCGAACTTCTTCGTCACTGACGAACGGGCCATGGACGCGGATGATCTGCTTGCCGCCGGGCATGTACAGCATGTCGCCCTTGCCCAGCAATTGCTCGGCGCCCTGCTCGCCGAGGATCGTCCGGCTGTCTATCTTGCTCGTCACCTGGAAGCTGATGCGGGTTGGTAAATTCGCCTTGATCACGCCCGTAATGACATCGACTGAGGGACGCTGGGTGGCCATGATCAAATGGATGCCGGCGGCGCGCGCTTTCTGAGCCAACCGCTGGATCAGGAACTCGACTTCCTTGCCGGCCGTCATCATCAGGTCGGCCAACTCGTCGACCACGACGACGATCTGCGGCAATACCTCATATTCCAGCTCTTCGGTCTCGTAGACGGGCTGGCCGGTGTCGGCGTCGTAGCCCGTCTGGACTCGCCTTCCGAGCCTTGATCCCTTTGCCTTGGTATCACGCACCTTGGCGTTGAAGCTGGCCAGCTGGCGAACGCCCAGGCTGGCCATCATCCGATAGCGCTCCTCCATTTGCTCGACCGTCCATTTCAGGGCGCGGATCGCCTTGCCCGGCTCGGTGACGACAGGAGAGAGGAGGTGGGGGATGTCATCGTAGATGCTGAGCTCGAGCATCTTCGGATCGATCATGATCAGCCGGCACTCATCGGGACTCATTCGATAGAGCAGGGACAAGATCATGCAGTTGAGGCCGACCGACTTGCCCGATCCGGTAGTGCCGGCGACGAGCAGGTGGGGCATCGGCGCGAGGTCGGCAATCACCGGATCGCCCGAGATATTCTTTCCCAGGATCAGCGGTAGCGACATGTTCTGATCTTCGAACGCCTGGCTGCCGATCAGTTCCGACAGGCTCACGGTTTCTCGCTTCTGGTTGGGAAGCTCGATTCCAATCACGCTCCGTCCTGGGATTGTGGCAACGCGCGCTGACAGTGCCGACATGTTGCGGGCGATGTCGTCGGCCAGCTGGATTACCCGGCTGGCCTTGATCCCGCTGGCCGGCTCCAGCTCGTACATCGTTACAACCGGCCCTGGCCTGACCTCGACGATGTCACCGCGAACATGGAAATCCTCCAGCACGCTTTCGAGCAGGCGGGCGTTTCGCTCGAGGCCGGCACGGTCGATATGGCCCTTGGGCTTCTCTGGCGGCTTTGCCAGCAATTCGAGCGAAGGCAGCTGGTAATTGTCGCCGAGCGCGAGGCTCGCCTGGCCGGGAAGCGCGCCCGCCTTACCCCGCTTCGGCCCCAACTTGGCAGCCGCCGCGATCGGTCGGGCAGGGTCGGCAACCGCGACTGCTGGGCGCGAACGAGGTGGAATAGCGATGCCCTCCTCGTCGTCGGCTGGCGCTTCGCGGCTTCGGCGAGGTCGCGGCGCCGGACTGGTGTCGCGGCGCAGCTTGTCCGCCGCCCATTGCTTCTCCTCGGGCCGAATACCGAGCGCGAGCCAGCCAATCACGAAGCCGCTCAATATCAGTATCGCCATCAGTGCCAGCCGCAGTGGGCCTTCGATCGACGGATTGCCGACCAGCCGCACGGCGGAATCGACGCCGTAGGCGCCGGCCAGGCCAAGCGCGCCGCCATATCCCGCCGGAAGGCCGGAAACCGCGGATCCGGCGTAGAGACCGAGCGCGACCCCGATCAGTGCCACCCCCAGCGCCGCCACCAGCAGCGCCCGTCGCATTGAGCCGATATCGACCCCGCGCACCATCCTCAGCCCGATCAAACCGACCAGCGGCAGGAACAGCGCAGAGGCAGGCCCAAACAGGAATAGGAGAGCGTCGCTGGCATAGGCTCCGAATGGGCCAAGCCAATTGGTTGGAGGTCCTGCGGCCGCGGTCGTAAAGCTTGGGTCGACACTTGAATGAGTGACCAGCGCCACGCCTAGCGCGATCGACAGTCCAATCAGCACAAGCCCGACCGTGCGCCGCACAAATCGCCGGATCGAGGCCGCCAACGTTTCGCGCCAGTCGGGTCCCAAATCTTTCTTCTGTGCCCGCTGTGCGGCGGTCGCCATGACGTCACTTCCCCCAGCATTATTGCGCATCCCATAGTGCCTGTCGCCGGACTCGGGGGCAAGACTTCCCTCGTCACGATGCGACGACTAGGGAAGGCGCATGGACAGGGCGGACGTAATCATCTTGGGCGGTGGCCTGGTTGGCCTTGCACTGGCGGCGGCGCTGGATTCCAGCGGCCTTTCCTCGATCGTCGTCGACCCGGCCGATCCCGAACTGCGCAAGGATGCTGCGTTCGATGGGCGCACCAGTGCGCTTAGCTCATCTTCGAAGCGCATGTTCGACACGATTGGTATCAGCGATCATTTTCCCGTGCCGGGCTGTCCTATTCGACGGATCGAGGTCGCCGACGGGCTCGAACCAGGCGGGCTGGCATTCGATCCGGGCGACGATGAAGAGCCCTTGGGCTGGATGAATGAGAACCGCCATTTGCGTGCCGCGCTGCTGGCCCGCGCCGAGAAGGGCAAGAATATCTGGCTGATGTGGAAGGCCAAGGCTGCAGCCGTGGAGCGGGGTGATTTCGGCGTAACGGTTCGACTGGAAGACGGGCGAGTGATCGGGGCGCCGCTGCTCGTCGCCGCCGAAGGCCGCAATTCGCCGATGCGCGAGGCCGCCGGCATCCGGGTTGCTCGCTGGAAATATGACCATTCGGCCATCGTCTCGACGCTTCGGCATGAACGGCCGCACGACCATGTCGCCTATGAAATTTTTTATCCGCAAGGGCCGTTCGCGCTTCTGCCGATGACCGATGACGACGGGGGTCACCGGTCGGCGATCGTTTGGTCGGTGGCTGGAGTTGACGCACCGGGGCTCCTATCGTTGAGCGATGCAGATTTCTCGTACGAGGCGGAAGCCGCGATGGGCGGTTTCCTCGGGAAGATATCGCTGCTCGCGCCGCGCTCGACTTATCCGCTCGGTTTTCATCACGCAGCTCGGATCACTGACCATCGGCTGGCGCTGGTCGGCGACGCGGCCCACGGGATCCATCCGATTGCGGGCCAGGGCGTCAATCTCGGCTACCGCGATGCCGCCGCCCTGGCGCAGGTGTTGGTGGAAGGGGCACGGCTGGGGCTCGACCTGGGCGACCATCAGATTCTGGATCGCTTCCAACGCTGGCGTGGGCTGGACACTTTCATGGTCAGCCTGGCGACCGACAGCCTGACGCGCATTTATGGGGTTCCCGGCAAGACCGCGTCAAAGGTCCGCCGCTTCGGCATGAGCCTTATCAACCGGATCGGCCCCGTAAAGGACCGGTTGATGGCAGAGGCGAGGGGCACCAGCGGAGATTTGCCGCTGCTTCTTCGCGGCCTTCCGATCTAACCTTATTGTAAAGTCTGACCGACATCCGCGCCGCCCGGAGCCAGGCGCTGGAACTGCATCAACTGGACGACAAGGTCGGCGCGGCCGGCAAGCGTCGGCTCCTCGAGCAGGGCCTGCTTGGCGCCGGCATCGAATGGCGCGACCTGGGCGATGGCGTTGACCAGCATCTCATCGTCAAGCTGTCCGACCGCCGACCAGTCTACTGCAAGGCCCAACGCGTCGCCGAACCTTTTGGCTTCTCGCTCGACATCCGCGCGCTGCGCCAGCGCCAACGGCGGCGGTTCCGAATCGTCGAACGCAGCCAGATCCACATCGGCCTGGCGATAGGCGGTACCGAGGTCGCGCTCCGCGATCAGCCGGAAACGGTTTGACCCATGAAGGACAATGTTGAACCGTCCGTCATCGAGCTCTTCCACTGCAACAATCTCTCCGAGGCAACCTGCGTGAAACAGGGGCACGGGTTCGGGCTGCGACGAATCCCCGTCGCCCAACGTCGGGATCGGTTGAATCATTCCAATCCGTCCCGGCCCGGCTAGCGCGTCACGCACCATTTCGCGGTATCGCGGTTCGAAAATATGCAGCGGCAGCTGGGAACGCGGAAGCAGGATCGCTCCGGCCAACGGGAACAAGGGGATTCGCGCTGGCTTGGTTCCCATCATGTGAATAGCAAGGCCGATAGCCGACGACGCTGCGCCCTGGCCCATGGGTCTTCCAGACCGCTCGCCTCCAATATTTGCAGCAACCGAATGCGAGCCGCGCCTTCATTCCAATCCCGGTCGCGTGCGATAATCTCCAGCAATCCATCCGCTGCGGCATCACGGTCGCCAGCCGCCATACGTGCCTGGGCGACGGCAAAGCGCGCTTCATGATCATCCGGATTGGCGCTAACTCGCGCTTCCTCGGCAGTCACATCGGCCGGAGGAGTAGCCGCAACTTCCAGCGCTGCCCGTGCTCGACCAATCGCCGGGTGCTTGAATTCATCCTCCGACAGGGAATCGAGCAATGTTCGCGCCTCGTCAATTTTGTCGGCAGCTATCATTGCCCGGGCAAGGCCGCCGATAACCGAGGGATTCTTGGGATCCATTTCGAGAATCTGGCTGAAGATCGATTCGGCCCGGTGTGCGTCGCCCTCACCGAGCACCTGCTCGCCCATCGCGATTAGCGGCTCGACCTGGGCGGCAAGGTCTTGCGCCGCGCCCTTGACGGGCAACTGGCCCAGTAACTGATCGAGAATGCGCTTCAGCTGCGCCTCGGTGCGGTAATTGGTGAGGTCCGCAATCGGCTGGCCTTGGAAGATCGCGTAGACTGTCGGGATCGACTGGACCCGGAATTGGGCCGCGATCAGCTTGTCCCGGTCGACGTCGACCTTCGCCAGGACAACGCCTTTTTCAGCATAATCCGCCGCGACCTTTTCCAGCACCGGACCGAGTTGCTTGCAAGGGCCGCACCATTCGGCCCAGAAATCGAGGATGACGAGGCTGGCCATCGACGGCTCGACGACTTCGCGCTCGAACCGCTCGATCGCCGCGCGCTCATCTTCGCTCACGCCCAATGTCGCCACGCCTTGCTCCTCGTTCGATGGCCTTGCGATATGGGCCCAGGCCAAGCAGTGGGCAAGGCCGGGCGGTTAGGGGTTGCATGGGTCCGGCGGAGTTGCTAGCTGCCCGCTCCACCCGACCGGACTTCATCCGGTCCGCCATGTCGAGCGGGCGTAGCTCAGGGGTAGAGCACAACCTTGCCAAGGTTGGGGTCGAGGGTTCGAATCCCTTCGCCCGCTCCATTTTCTTGCGCTGCAGGCTTTGAAGGTCGGTCATGTTCCGGCGCCAACTGTGCGCCCAAAAGCAATGGGGCGGCCCGGATTACCGGACCGCCCCGAATGATTGAGCTTCGATCCCCGCAAGGGCGAGGGTAACCTAGGGGGTTACTTGATCTTGGCTTCCTTGAACTCGACGTGCTTGCGCGCGACCGGGTCGTACTTGCGGAACGACATCTTCTCGGTCTGGTTGCGCGGGTTCTTCTTGGTCACATAGAAGAAGCCAGTGTCAGCGGAGCTGACCAGCTTGATCTTGACGGTTGCCGGCTTGGCCATCGCGAGAATCCTGTAGCGCTAGAAAAAATGAAGGCGGGCCGTAAGGCACCGCCCGAACCGCGGCTCCATGGCGAGCACGGCATCCTTTGTCAAGTTTCACGGAGCCGTCACAGGACTTTGACTCACCGTTAACCAATTTGGGCGAGGCTTCACGGGTGAACGGAGAATCATCCATGGCCGCGCTCGATTCGCTGAACATTGTCCGCATCCGCATTGGCGAGCGGATCGCCGAGATCGAGGAGCGCGTCGCTCGACTGAAGCCGGTCGATATTTGTGCGAAAATGGAGGCCATCCGGGCGCTGGCAACGGAGCATGGCCTCGCTGCGCTTGAAGGCCTTGCCGATTATGGCGCACACCACGCGTTGATGCCCGGCCATGTCGCGGCGACGCGAGCTTGCCTTGAGCATATGGATGAGGCCCTGATGAGCGAGGATGCCGCGCACGATCGCGAATCGATCCTCGCCGCCCTGGCTGTACGGATTCACTAGGCATCCACATTGCGCCTCGCGCATTGTCGCGGGGTAATGCGCGCATTTTCCCAGCTGCTCGATGACCTCGTCTACACCCGCTCGCGTAACAGCAAGCTCAAGCTGATCGGCGACTATCTTAAGGGAACGCCAGATCCCGACCGCGGCGTCGCGCTCTCCGCACTGACCGGAACGCTCGACATTCCGGCGGTTAAGCCGGCTCAAGTTCGGGCGCTAGGCGAAGAACGGGTCGACCCGGTGCTGCTAGCAATGAGCCGCGACTATGTTGGCGATATGGCCGAAACGGTATCGTTGCTGTGGCCGGCACCGGAGGGGCAAGTCGGCGAGCTGGACGACGGCACTATCCGCATCTCGGACGCTGTCGATCGGCTGCGGCTTGCAAGCCGATCGGATGCTTCTGCGACGCTTGCCTCAATGCTCGACCATCTCGATGCATCGGGGCGATTCGCGCTTCTCAAGCTGGCCACTGGGGCATTGCGGGTGGGTATATCCGCTCGGCTTGCAAAGCAGGCGTTGGCCGACGCTTTCGGTCTCAATGTCGATGAGGTCGAGGAGGTGTGGCACGGATTGCGCCCACCTTATCGGGAGCTATTCGAATGGGGCGAGGGCAGGGGGCCGCAGCCCACTACCATGGATGTGCCGACGTTTCGGCCGTTCATGCTCGCCCATCCGCTCGACGAGACGCGCGTCTCTCTCGAGGAATATGCTGCCGAATGGAAATGGGACGGCATCAGAGTTCAACTCGTTCACACCGGAGGACAGACTCGGCTTTTTAGTCGGACCGGCGACGACATCAGCGCCAGCTTCCCGGACGTCGCGTCCGCCTTCGCGGTGCCAGCAGTTGTTGACGGCGAGTTGCTGGTGCGTGGCGAAGAACAAGGGGCGGCAATGCACGGTGGGGCGGCCGCGAGCTTTAATGCGTTGCAGCAGCGGCTGGGTCGGAAGAGTGTCAGCGCCAAACTGCAGGGCCAATATCCAGCCTTTGTTCGCCTTTATGACATGCTGTTTGACGGCGGCATGGACCTGCGCTCCCTCGCCTGGAGTGAGCGGCGGGCCCGTCTGGAGGCCTTCGTCCCAAGGCTCGACCCGTCACGTTTCGACCTGTCTCAATTGATCGACGCCGCCAATTTTGAGGCGTTAGAGGACCTGCGTACCGGCGTGCGTGGCGAGGGGGTCGAAGGAATGATGCTCAAGCGCCGCGATTCGCCCTATGTCGCGGGTCGCCGGACGGGTCTCTGGTATAAATGGAAGCGCGATCCGCTGACCGCCGACTGCGTGCTGATGTATGCTCAGCGAGGCTCCGGCAAGCGGTCGAGTTATTATAGCGACTATACCTTTGGCTGCTGGGCAGGCGACGATGAGTTGCTGCCAGTGGGCAAAGCCTATTTCGGCTTCACGGATGAGGAATTGAAGTGGCTCGACCGTTTCGTCCGGCAAAATACCGTCAACCGCTTTGGGCCGGTGCGGGAAGTTGAGCGGACCCTTGTGCTGGAAGTCGCATTCGATTCGATCCACCGGTCGACGCGACATAAATCCGGGCTTGCGATGCGCTTTCCGAGGATAAGCCGAATCCGGACCGATAAGCCAGCGCATGAGGCGGACCGCATTGATACGCTGCTGGCAATGGCGACCTGACCGGCTACGAAAAAGCCCGCCCGGCTCGGCGCCGGACGGGCCTTTATCCCCGCTCAGAAGTGAGCGTTAAGCCAGCGGCTGAAGATTCACCGCTGCATATTTGCCTCGACGATCGACTTCGATGTCGAATTCGAACCGATCGCCTTCATTGATTGTCGGCAGGCCGGCGCGTTCGACTGCTGAGATGTGAACGAATGCATCCGGCTGGCCGTCATCGCGGCTAATGAAGCCAAAACCCTTCATGGAGTTGAAGAATTTGACGGTGCCCTGAGCCTTTTCGCCGGTCAGCTGCCGTTGCGGGCCGCCAGCGGCTCCGCCCTCGCGGCCGCCTTCGCGCGGAGCGGCGGAGCGAACGACTTCCATCGGCTCACCATCGATCTTGAGGTTGGTCGCCGAGACGCGCCCCCCGCGATCGACCAGCGTGAACTCAAGCGGCTGGCCATCGGCGAGATCGGTCAGACCTGCCTGCTCCACCGCCGAAATGTGCACGAACACGTCCTCGCCGCCGTCGTCGCGGACAATGAATCCAAATCCCTTCTGCGGATTGAAGAATTTGACGACGCCTTTGCCCTCGCCAACGACCTGGGGAGGCATTCCGCCACCCGCACCGCCGCCGCGGAAACCGCCGCCACCGGCGCCGCCTCCACGGAAACCGCCGCCGCCACCGCCGCCATAGCCGCCACCGCCGCCGCCGCGATAGCCACCGCCACCACGGTCGCCAAAGCCGCCGCCGCCGGGACCGGCAAAGCCGCCGCGGTCACCGAAGCCACGGTCAAAGCCTGCGCCTGCGAACTCTTCACCACCACCGAAACTGTCGCGCTTGTCACGGCCGCGACCACCGCGGTCACCCTTACGCCCTCGATCGAAACCCATGAAATCTAAACTCTCTCGTGCCCCAAATCGAAAAAACCAACGCGCTGGGCCAATGGCGCAACCGGCCGTGCCCGCGAGGTAGGTCCGCACGCACGGTGCGAGTCTCTACAGGAAAATTGGCGCTTATCCTAGAGACTCCATGGTTAAGGCTGGCAAGCGCTACCCTGATGCGACTAGAGAAGTAGAAAATCGAAGCCGTCACCGCCAGTTCAGGCGGCGGCGGCCAGTAGAAGACCGGGACTGTTATGGCGATCCATTTCCACGAAGAAGACCTTCCGTCCGACGATCTGTTCGCCCCGGGTGCGACGATTGCGGTGGATACCGAGGCGATGGGTCTCATCCCGGGCCGTGACCGACTGTGCCTGGTTCAATTGAGCGATGGATCGCCGCACGAGCATTTGGTTCGATTTGGCCCGGATAGCGACTATTCTGCGCCCAACCTCCGGGCGCTGCTGACCGACCCGGACCGGCTCAAGCTCTATCATTTCGCACGCTTCGACGTAGCGATCATCCGCGCCTATCTCGGCGTCATGGCTACTCCGCTCTATTGCACCCGGACCGCATCGAAGCTGATCCGGACATATACCGACCGTCACGGACTAAAAGAGCTGGTGAAGGAGCTCCTTGGCACGGACCTGTCGAAGCAACAGCAAACCAGCGATTGGGGCGCCTCCGAGATCAACGACGCGCAGCGCGAATATGCCGCCAGCGATGTGCGCTACCTTCACCGGTTGAAGGAGCAGCTCGACCAGCGGCTCCACCGTGAGAATCGCATGGAATTGGCCCAAGCCTGCTTCGATTTCCTGCCCGCGCGGGCACTGCTCGACCTCGCCGGCTGGGCGGAAGACGATATTTTCGCTCATGGATAAGCCGAACCACCTTGTCTGAAGCCGCTCATCGAAAGCAGGAGATCAAGCGCTACTGGGCCGAACCTGGGAGCCGCCACGACATGGTGATCCGTGCGATGAAGTACGGTTTGCCCATAATCATCGTCGTGCTTGTCTTCATGCTTGCCATCGCCCCATTCGAGAAGCGCGGGGACGTCAGCTTCATTCTGGACAAGAATAAAGTGGATGAGGCGCGAGAGCGGATGAGGGTCGAGCAGGCGAGCTATGTCGGCGAGGACAATAAGGGTCAGAAATTCCAAATCGTCGCCGATCGCGCGGTACAGCAGTCAAGCAATGTGCCGATCGTGATGATCGAAGGGATGCGGGCGCGACTGAACCTGGCGCGGGGACCACTGAGTATCGCGGCGATGAAAGGCAGCTACGATATCGAACAGGAAAAGGTACAGGTCGTAGGGCCAGTCGCGGTGGTCGGGCCGGACGGTTATCGACTGCTGACGCGTGACGTGCGGGTCGATCTGGACAAGCGTACGATGCAATCGAGCGGTCCGGTCAGCGGGACTATGAAGCTTGGGCAGTTTCAGGCGGGCCAGCTGAGTGCCGACCTGGACGAGCGCATAGTGCGGCTCGATCGCGGAGTCCGCTTGAAAATCGAGCAGGGGGCAGTCAGATGATCTTCATGAAGTCGAAGCGGATCATCGCATGCAGCCTGATTGCTGCCGGCCTCCTGGGCGCAGGGATGGCCCAAGCCCAAGAAGGTATTTCGGCGCTCAAAGGGCATGACAGTAAGGCGCCGGTCGACGTGACCGCTGACCGGATGGAGGTGCAAGACAGGGTGGATCGAGCTATCTTCGCGGGCAATGTACTTGCGCGCCAAGGCGAGCTTTCGCTTCGCACGGCACGGCTGACGGTGGCCTATGCAAGCCAGGACGGAATCGACATTAATCGGATCGATGCCAGTGGCGGCGTGACCGTAACCAGCCCAAGTGAAACGGCGCGCGGCGATTTCGCGGTATACGACCTTAACGAGGGAATGATCACCATGGTCGGCAATGTCCGGCTCGAACGTGGCGGCTCTTATTTGAGCGGCGGGCGGTTGACGATCGATCTCGATACGGGTCGCGCGGTAATGGACGGCGGACTGCGCGGCGTGAATCAGGGTGGAGGACGGGTAAGCGGCCGCTTTACCGTCCCGAAGGGCAATTCGAAGCAATGAACGAAGCCGCGCTCTTCGAGGCACCCGCCGCCGCCGTTGGAACGGCGATGCGCGGACTTGAAGTGCGCTCGATTGCCAAAAGTTATGACAAGCGGGCGGTACTGCATGATGTCTCGCTCCACGTTGAGCGCGGCGAGGTCGTTGGCCTTCTCGGTCCCAACGGCGCGGGCAAGACCACCTGCTTTTACTCCGTGATGGGCCTGGCACGTCCAGATGCCGGGCGTATCTTCCTGGACGGGCGCGACATTACGCATTTGCCTATGTACCGGCGATCCATCCTCGGGCTTGGCTATCTGCCGCAGGAAACCTCGATCTTCCGGGGATTGACTGTCGAACAGAATATTCTGTCGGTGCTCGAAATATCCGAGCCCGACAGCAACGCGCGTGAGGCTCGGCTTGAGCAACTGCTCGGGGAATTCGGCCTCGCCCACCTTCGCGACGCCCCGGCAATGGCGCTTTCAGGCGGCGAACGGCGGCGATGTGAAATCGCGCGGTCGTTGGCCGCCGAGCCGTCGATCATGCTGCTCGACGAGCCCTTCGCCGGGATCGATCCGATTTCCATCGCCGATATCCGCGACCTCGTCTGCGAGCTCAAGCAGCGCGATATTGGCGTCCTCATCACCGACCATAATGTTCGTGAAACGCTCGACATCGTCGACCGCGCCTGCATCATCTATGATGGGCAGGTCCTTTTCGAAGGCACCCCGCAGGCCCTGGTCGCGGATGAGAATGTGCGGAGGCTCTACCTTGGCGAAAGCTTCGCGCTCTAGCGCGGGAGTGTAGCAGCCATGGGGCTAGGCCCGCGTATCGATATTCGCGTTTCACAGTCGCTGGTGATGACCCAGCAGCTGCAGCAGGCAATCAAGCTGCTTGCCTTGTCCAACCTCGAAATCGAGGCCGTCATCGCCGAGGAATTGGCCAAGAATCCGTTGCTTGAGGCTCGACCGGGCGAGGGAGGCGCCGGGGAAGGAGTCATTCTTCGAGAGGACCGCGAGATTGGTGAGGAAGCCGCCGATCCAACTGGATCGGACGAGCTGATCGGCAGACTCGGTGGCGCCGACGATAGCCCGGTCGATGTCGACTGGCGCGAGGCCGCGCTGGAGACCGACAGTTTCGCCGACGTCGGCGGCGTGTCCGGCGGAGAGGAAGCGTTCGATTTTGATCGGCTCGAAGGCGGCGAGGCAGGGCTTGCCGAGCATCTCATGAGCCAGCTGCACGGGGTAGGTGGGACTGTGGGGCGGCTGGCCGAAGCAATCGTCCATGAGCTTGAGGAAACCGGCTATCTTGAAACGCCGCTCCGGGTGATCGCGGGGGAACTGGAGGCCAGCCTTAAGGAGGCCGAGGACGCACTGGCCATCGTTCAGTCACTGGATCCGCCGGGGATCGCTGCACGAAATTTGGAAGAATGCATCGCGCTCCAGGCGAAGTCCGCCGACCGCTACGACCCGGCGATGGCTAGGCTGATCGCCAACCTCGACATGCTCGCCAAAGGGCGAATGGCGGACCTTCGCCGCATCTGTGGTGTCGACGAAGAGGATCTTGCCGACATGGTGCGCGAACTTCGCGCCTACGACCCCAAGCCCGGTTGCCGCTTCGTCACCAAGGAGCCGGAGGCGATCACGCCCGACGTTTTCGTCCGGCAAACCAAGACGGGCTGGCTGGTAGAGCTCAACAATAGCGCGCTGCCGCAAGTCCTGGTCAACCGCCGCTACCACGCCGAGTTGAAGCGAGGGCCGCAGGACAAGGCGTCGAAGGCCTGGCTGGGAGATTGCCTGGCCAGCGCCAACTGGTTGGTTAAAGCTCTCGACCAGCGCGCCCGGACCATCGTCAAGGTGGCGACTGAAATATTGAAACAGCAGCAGGGCTTTTTCGAGCACGGCGTATCCGCACTCCGCCCGCTGACCCTCGCCAAGGTGGCCGAGGCGATCGAAATGCATGAATCGACCGTCAGCCGAGTGACGTCGAACAAGTTTCTTGCCTGTGATCGGGGCATGTTCGAGCTCAAATATTTCTTCGGCTCGGGCGTCGCAAGCGAAGGCGGCGAGGGCGCCGCCGCCGAGGCGGTCAAGGCCGCCATCGGCAAGCTGATTGCCGAAGAACGCGAAATATTGAGTGATGACACGCTGGTCGAGTTGCTCAAGGAACAGGGCTTCGACCTCGCCCGCCGCACCGTAGCAAAATATCGTGAGGCGATGGGCATCGGCTCATCGATTCAGAGACGGCGCCAGCGGAAAATGGTGGGCGGATAGGGCTAGTGTTTGCGTGCGCGGCCGTAAGTTGCCGGCCTCGCACCTTTAATCCAGTCTGCCAACAGTCGGAAATAGCCATCAGTTATACGCGTGTAAGTTCGTGTGCCGTCCGCCGCTTCGACGAACTCGGCCATGCCATGGTCGGTGTCCGGAAAGCTATAGATCGTAAGATCGGCTCCCGCACCGCGGATCTTCAGCAGGCTGGCAAGGGTGGTTTCTGAAGGTGCTTCACGGTCCGCTTCGGCTAGCACCCACAACTGCGGCGCCTTCACCCGGCGAATCACGGTCGGTCCGTCGTAGTTCCAAATCAACTCTAGGTTATCGAATAGTGGCCGTCCGATTCGATGCAGATCTGCCTCGCTCTCCCGAAGGACATCACCAGTGAATTCCCCTTGAATCTCGGTAAACCAGGGCCTCGATCCATATCGACGCCTTACCGCAGCCAAGCGGTCAAAGCCGGTTGTGAAATTGGATCCGACCAGCAACCCCGTGGCTTCAGCTACCTCCGCAGCTGCGGCTAGGTCAGCAGCGCCATAACCTTTTGCCCGCATTTCGCTTAGCACTTGTTCGTGATCTTCTCCGATCGGGCTTTCGATTAGGCCGAAACCAACTGCGACAAAGTCGACAGGAGTGCGTGTAGCAGCCAACGGCGCGACCCAGCCGCCTTGGCTACCGCCAAAATACCCTGCTCTGTCAAATCGACCTTCGGCAAGCCGTCGTGCAGCTTTCATCGCCGCCGCCGCATCGTCGGCAAGCAATTCGAAGTTCTGAGTATATTCGCCTGCGGACTTGGCGGTGCCGCGCTTGTCATAGGCAAACACGGTTAGGCCATAAGACGCGAAAATATATGGATATGGGCTGGTGAGGGGAGAGGTTCGCTCCGAACCGTGAACCAGCACTACCAGGGGATGGGGCCCGCCCGGCGGCTCGATCAATGTGCCACTTAGCTTGGTTCCATGACTGGTGAACTCTGCTGCTTCCATGCGAAGGGCGACCATCGACCATGGTGGGCTGGCAGCATTGTCGCCGGCGACCCATTTCCCGGATGTGCATTTCAGTGGACTATCGTCGGCGGCCAGGCTTCCCCGCCGACCATCCCCAAACATGAAGCGAAGATTGCCCGCTTGGGGCTGCGTGATCACTACATATTCATGCGATGTGGGGGAATGGAACAAGCCTGTGGGACAGATCGAGCCAGTCGAAGTCATGGCGAGTGCGGCGGCAATCCAGTTGGTAATCATCTACGCAACCCTAGCTTTGGCGTCGGCTGCGCTAGTTAATGAACAAGCGCTCGAAGGCAAGCGGGCTTAAAGGACTATTCGCGCCCAGATCGGCAGGTGGTCGCTTGCCTTGCGCGCCTCCGAGCTGGCGTGGACTCCGGCCGCCTCAATCGCCAGTTCGTGGCCGACGATGATCCGGTCGAGCGCCGCGACTGGTCGGCGAGCGTGGAAGCTCGGCCCGGTCGGGGCGACGCGATAAGTGCCATTCAATTCCTTGAGGCAGCCGCCGGCCTCACGCCACTCGTTGGTATCGCCCATCAGGATGGTCGGCATTTTCTGCGGGCGCCTGGCGATTGCTTCGAGGATCGCCCGCATTTGGCGCCGCCGCCAAAGGCCGCTGAGATCGAGATGCATTCCGACGATGCGAACTGGCCGGTCGCCAAACAGTAGCTCCGCCATGACTGCTCCGCGAGGCTCGAGCGTCGGCAAATCGAGCGCAGCGACATCGATCACACCGACATGCTTCTTCACCAACAGGGCGTTGCCGTGCCAGCCCAGGTTTCGGGTGTTCACGTTGAGCAGCCGCTCCGCATGTTTGACGCCCGGAAAATTCTCCAGCGTACGGCGGTGGCGCACTCGGAATGGCACCGGCTTGTACAGGCCATGATCGTCGATCAACTCGTGCGGTACTGCCGCCCCGCGCCCGCCGATACGTTTATCCGCCTCCTGAAGCGCGACGACATCGGCGTCGATTTCCTGGAGGACGTGGAGCACCCGCTCGGGCCGCCGCCGCCGGTCGGTCCCGATCGCCTTGCGCATATTATAGCTGGCGACGGTGATAGTTTGGGCAGCAATCATTGCTTCGCCAACCATCGCCGCATGGCCGGGTTCCTCAGACGTCGAGGTTCGCCACCGAAAGCGCATTCTCCTGGATGAACTCGCGGCGCGGTTCGACCACGTCGCCCATCAGGCGAGTGAAAATTTCGTCGGCGACATCCGCCTGAGCAACTTCCACTCGAAGCAGAGATCGGTTTGCCGGGTCGAGCGTGGTTTCCCACAATTGCTCGGCATTCATTTCACCCAGACCTTTATAACGCTGGATTGAAAGGCCGCGACGGCCGGCTGCCAGCACCGCGTCGAGCAGCTCGGACGGGCGGGTGACCGGAACGGTTTTACCCTTGGTCTCCTGCTCCTCTGCTTCGTCGCCTTCCACCGGCTCGGCCTGCGCTGACTTCTTGAGGGTGCGCAGAACAAGCGGGTGGGCATAGGTCTCGACCTGTTCGGCGGCGAGGGCATGCAACTTGCGCGCTTCAGCCGACGCGAGGAAGGTCGGTTCGATGATGAAGGCGTCGGTGACGCCGCGCCACAGCCGCTTGAGCAGATAACCGCCCTCTGCGGCCACCTCTCCCGACCAGACCGCTTCCAGATCGCCCCGGCCGAGCCATTCGGCGACCTTGCCGATATTCGCAGCGCGCTTGGCCTTGTCGATGTTGGGATCGAGCGCGCCGCGCAGCGCAAGCGCCTCGAGCATCGCCGGATCATATTTCTTCGGCGCATATCGCATCAGCGTACGCACCCTCCGGGCATGATCGACCAAGCCGCGCAGGTCGGCGCCGGAACGCTGGCCACCGCCGCCGTCGAGCACCAGACCCTCGAGCCCTGCGTCGACAAGATATTCGTCGAGCGCTGCGTCGTCTTTCAGATAGACCTCAGACCGGCCACGTCCCACCTTGTAGAGCGGCGGCTGGGCGATCATCAGGTGACCGGCCTCGATGAGCTCGGGCATCTGCCGATAAAAGAAGGTAAGCAACAGCGTGCGGATGTGCGCGCCGTCGACATCGGCGTCGGTCATGATCACGATCTTGTGGTAGCGCAGCTTCTCGAGGTTAAATTCCTCGCGCCCGATCCCGGTGCCGAGCGCCTGGATGATCGTGCCGATCTCGCGGCTCGACAGCATCCGGTCGAAGCGCGCGCGCTCGACGTTCAAGAGCTTACCTCGCAGCGGAAGAATCGCCTGGTTGTGACGGTTGCGACCCTGCTTGGCCGAGCCGCCGGCCGAGTCACCCTCGACCAGGAACAGTTCGCTCAATGCCGGGTCGCGTTCCTGACAGTCGGCAAGCTTGCCCGGTAGAGAAGCGATGTCCATCACACCCTTGCGCCGGGTCAGTTCGCGCGCCTTCTTGGCGGCTTCGCGCGCCGCAGCGGCATCGATTACTTTCTGGATGATCGAGCGGGCGTTGGCCGGATTTTCCTCCAGCCATTCGCTCATCTTGTCGCTCATCAGGCTCTCGAGCGGCTGGCGAACTTCGGAGCTGACCAGCTTGTCCTTGGTCTGGCTGCTGAACTTGGGGTCGGGCAGCTTGACGGAGACGATCGCGGTCAAGCCTTCGCGCATGTCGTCACCGGTGAGGGTGACCTTTTCCTTCTTCAGCATCCCCGACTTGTCGGCATAGCCGTTGATCGTGCGGGTCAGCGCGGCGCGGAAGGCGGCCATGTGGGTGCCGCCGTCGCGCTGCGGGATGTTGTTGGTGAAGGGAAGGACGTTCTCGTAATAGCTGTCGTTCCATTCGAGCGCGACGTCGATTCCGATGCCGTCGCGAACCGCCGAAATGGCGATCGGGTCGGGGAACAGTGGAGTCTTGGTGCGATCGAGGTAGCGCACGAACGCTCCGATCCCGCCTTCATAATAAAGCTCATGCTCGACCCGCTCCTCATGGCGCGCGTCGGCGAGGACAATGCGCACGCCCGAATTCAGAAAGGCGAGCTCGCGATAGCGATGTTCCAGATTTTCGAAATCGAACTCGGTGATCTTGAACGTCGCCGGGCTGGGGAGGAAGGTAACTTTCGTGCCCTTCTTGCCGGCCGGTGCCGGGCCGACGACCTTGAGCGGCGCCTCGGCATCGCCATTGCGGAAGCGCATGAAATGCTCTTCGCCGTCGCGCCAGATTGTCAGTTCCAGCCATTCGCTGAGCGCGTTGACGACGCTGACGCCGACGCCGTGGAGTCCACCCGACACCTTATAGGCATTGTCATCGCTGGTGTTTTCGAACTTACCGCCAGCGTGAAGCTGGGTCATGATAACCTCGGCCGCCGATACGCCTTCCTCGGCATGAATGCCGGTGGGGATTCCGCGACCGTTATCTTCAACGGTAACTGAACCATCGGGATTCAGCTGGATCAGGATTCGATCGCAATGGCCCGCCAGCGCCTCGTCGATAGCGTTGTCACTGACCTCGAACACCATATGGTGGAGGCCAGAGCCATCGTCAGTATCGCCGATATACATGCCGGGGCGCTTGCGCACCGCGTCGAGGCCCTTGAGGACCTTGATGCTCTCGGCGCCATATTCATTCTGGTTGGGATCGGTTGCCATGGTTCTCAGATAGGGCGGAAAGTCGGAAAAGTCTCACTCAATCGCGCGCGCGTATGCGCACGCGCGTAAAGCGCGAGCCGTCCCACAATCGAAGGACGGCTCGCGGCAAGGGTCAAGCTTGCAGGTTTAGCCCTGCGCGCGGTTCGGCCGGCCCTGGCCCCCTCCGCCGCCACGACGGCCGCGGAACGGGCGCTTGCCGGCGCCACCCTCGGGACGATGGGCGGGATGACTGCCGATGCGCTGCGGATGGCGCTGGCCATCACTGCGCACCGCGCCGTCACGACGCTGCCCCTGATCCGAACGCTGCTCGCCATGGCGACGATCGCCAATCGGCTGAATTGCAACGCGCGGACCCGAGGGACGGCCATGACGATGGCCGCCGTCGCGGCGCCCGCCGCCACGTTCGCCACGCTCACCGCGAGCGGGGGTCGGCAGTTTGAGTGCCTTGAGCGCCTGGACAGCCGCCATAAAGCCGTCGGGCAGCGGGGCTGTGGGAAGCTTCTGGCGCGTAGTCCGCTCGATATCGCGCAGGTTTATGCGCTCATCGTCCGAGCAAAAAGCAATGGCGATGCCGTCGGCCCCGGCGCGCGCTGTGCGGCCGATGCGATGGACATATTGTTCGGGCACGTCGGGCAGGTCGAAGTTGCAGACATGGCTGACGCCCGGGATGTCGATCCCGCGCGCGGCGATGTCGGTCGCGACAAGCACTGGCATCTGGCCGGACTTGAAGGCGGCCAGCGCCCGCTCGCGCTGCGGCTGCGACTTGTTGCCGTGAATGGCATTGGCGCCGATGCCCGCGGCGGTCAGCTGGCGGACGATCTTGTCGGCGCCATGCTTGGTGCGGCTGAAGACCAGCGCGCGCTCGATCTCTTTGGTCTGGAGATAGAGCGTCAGCAGGGCTGCCTTTTCCGCCTGATTGACGAAGGTAACGCTCTGGTCGATCCGCTCGACCGTGGTCGCGGCGGGAGTGACCGACACTTCAGCCGGGTTGGTCAGATAGGCGTCGGCCAGCTGCTTGATCGCCTTCGGCATGGTTGCCGAGAAGAACAGGGTCTGGCGCGTCTTGGGGACGAGCTGGACGATCCGCTTCAACGCATGAATAAAGCCGAGGTCAAGCATCTGGTCGGCCTCGTCGAGGACGAGAATTTCGAGACGGCTGAGGTCGATCGCGCGCTGGTCGACCAGGTCGAGCAGGCGGCCGGGGGTGGCGACGAGTACGTCGAGACCACGAGCCACTTCGCGAACGCTCTTCATCGGCGGGGTGCCGCCGAAGATGACGCCGGTAGTAAGGTTGATGTTGCGCGCATAGGTGCGGGCGCTTTCGGCGATCTGCGAGGCGAGCTCGCGGGTCGGAGCGAGCACAAGCATCCGAATGCGCTTGGCAATGGGGTGAACTCGAGGGTTTGCGAGCCGGTCGAGCGAAGGCAGCATGAACGCCGCGGTCTTGCCAGTGCCGGTCTGGGCGATGCCCAGAAGATCGCGGCCGGTAAGCACGGTCGGAATGGCTTGCGCCTGGATCGGCGTCGGTACGGCGTAATTTTTAGCCGCCAGCGCGTCGAGTAGGGGCTTCGAAAGCCCGAGGTCGGTAAATTTGGTCAAGAAATGAGTCCAATATGCAAGGCGAACGTCCGCGCCTTGATTGGCACGGACTCGCCGGGGTTTGGTTGAGCACCCCGCGTGAAAGGAGAGCATGAAAGCTGGGTCGAGACGCGGGCCGGGACCTCCATTGGAGACCGATCACGCCGCTTTCTAGGCGTCTCGTGTTGCGGTGCAATATAGGGGCAAAGTTAAAAAAGTCCAGTCAGGCGGGCGAAATCGTTCCGGCGTCGACATGAAAGCGGCTCGCCGTATCGCCAATCGCGTCAAACAATGCTGGCTCGGTGGCGGTCATCCACACTTGGCCACGGCCATCCAGGCGGGCGAACAGTGCGGCACGGCGAGTGGGATCGAGATGAGCCGCGACCTCGTCAAGCAGCAGGATCGGCGGCTGGCCGCGGCGTCTCGCGACCAGCTCGCCATGGGCCAGGACCAAGCCAAGCAGCAACGCTTTCTGCTCTCCGGTAGAGCCACGGGCAGCGGGTTGATCCTTGGCCACATGCGTGACGATCAGGTCCTGGCGGTGGGGGCCCTCTATCGCCCGCCCGGCTGTCGCGTCGCGGGTGCGGTTGGCCCGGAGTGCAACGGCAAGGTCGCCTTCCTGCCAGCCTTCAAGTGTCAGTGCGGCGCGCGGAAAATCGTCGTCGGGCAGGTTCGCCATCGCCTCGCTTAAGGCAGTAACTGTATGACTCCGTGCCTCGCCAAGCGCCGCTCCATGCTCGGCCATCTGCATCTCGAGCGCGGTTAGCCAAGATGCGTCCGCTGTTTCAGAATCGACAAGCAGCTTGTTGCGTGCGCGCATTGCGGTCTCATATCGAGCTGCGTGACTGGCGTGGCCGGGGTCGAGCGCCAGCGTCAGACGGTCGAGAAACCGCCTTCGGCCGCCGGCGCTGTCGGTAAACAGTCGGTCCATTGCGGGCGTTAGCCACAGCACGGATAGCCATTCGCTTAGCGAATTAACTGCAGATGCCGCACCATTGATCCGTACCAGGCGGCGGTCTGGCGCGGCGGGGATTGTCCCGGTGCCAAGCTCGGTACCGCTTTCCAGCCTCCCAGCCACCGCAAACCCGCCGGCACCATTGCTACGCGCCATTTCCGAGATCGGCACCTGCCGCAACCCGCGTCCGGGGGTCAGCAGCGACACCGCCTCCAGCACGTTGGTCTTGCCCGCGCCATTGGGTCCGGAGAGAAGCACAAACCCCGGCCCGGTCTCCAACGACGCGTCGCGATGATTGCGAAAGTCGGTCAGCGAAAGGCGGGTCAGCGCGGTCACGAACCGCTCACTGGCCGGTCTGCGGCCTCCGGTCCAGCACTTCGAAATGGGCGGCGTGGCTATCGAAACGCTTGAGTACTTCCTGTGCGGCCGCCGGCACATGGCTCACGGCATAATCCTCACCCATGAACGCCTTGATCGAATCCAGGCTGTCGAACCACATCAGGGTCTGGAACTCGACCTCGTCGTCAAGGTCGCGGCGCATAAGGTCGATGTGGCGGAAGCCGGGAATTTTCCGTGCCTCGATGCCAGGGATCACCTCACCCCGCACGATGCGTTCATAGGCGCCGGCATTTTCGCGGGTGGCCCAACCGCGCCACAGACGGCAGACCGTCACACCCGCATCGGCATCAGCACGTAAAGCGCCGAGCTCTTGTCATTCTCTCTGAGCAGGGTCGGAGCGGCAGCGTCGGCTAAGTGGACTTCGACCGTGTCGCCCTCAATCTCATGGAGGATGTCCATCAAGTAGCGGGCGTTGAAACCGATCTCGAGCCCGTCCGAGCCATAGTCGGCGGCGAGCTCCTCGACGGCTAACCCGTTCTCGGGACTGGTCACGGAAAGAGTCACCTTGTCGCGATCTAGTGCGATCTTGACGGCACGGGTCTTTTCGCTGGCGATGGTCGAAACGCGGTCGACGCCCGCCATGAAGCTCTTTGGATCGAGCTTCAGCAGCTTGTCGTTGGCGGTCGGGATGACGCGGTTATAATCGGGGAAGGTGCCGTCGATCAGCTTGCTGGTCAGCACCGCATTGCCGAGCCCGAAGCGAATTTTCGTGGGCGAGAGCGACACTTCGACCGTGCCCTCGACCTCGTCGAGCAGCTTCCTCAATTCGCCGACGCATTTCTTGGGAACGATCACGTCGGGCATCCCGTCGGCGCCCTCGGGCTTGTCGACGGTGACTCGGGCGAGACGGTGACCGTCGGTCGCCGCAGCCTTCAATTTCTCGTCCGCGACGTGGAGGAAGATGCCCATCAGGTAATAGCGAGTTTCCTCGCTCGATATGGCAAAGCGCGTCTTGTCGATGATCTGTCGAAGCGTCTGGGCGGGAAGTTCGAAGCGGGTTGGAAGTTCGCCCTCGGCAATCACCGGGAAATCGTCGCGCGGAAGTGTCGAAAGATTGAAGCGGGCGCGTCCGGCAACGACCTGCATCTTGCCTTCGGCGGCCGAGAGTTCGACCTGGCTGCCTTCGGGAAGCTTTCGGACGATGTCGAAGAATGTGTGGGCGGACACCGTCGTTGCGCCGGCCTGGCTGACCTGGGCGGGAACGCTTTCGTCGACCTGTAGGTCGAGGTCGGTCGCCATCAGGCGGATCGACCCGTCTTCCCTCGCTTCGACCAGCACGTTGCTGAGAATAGGGATGGTGTTGCGCCGCTCGACCACCGACTGGACATGGCCCAGGCTCTTCAGGAGGGTCGCCCGTTCGATCGTCGCCTTCATTGCGGATAAGCCCCTTCACGCGTGATTGGCACTCGTTATAGCGAGGCTCGGGCTACGCGGAAGGGGAAAATGGGGGACGGGGGCGGAACCTTGGGGGGCGCAAGGATCCGCTCCCTAACTCAGCTCGGCATCAGCACCGCGTCGATGCGGTGAATCACCCCGTTGGACTTCTTCTCGTCGGCCCCGATGAGCCGCGCTTTGGTTCCTGCGCTGTCTGACAGCACGATCGCGTCGCCGTCCTTGGTCGCCGTTAACGTGCCGCCGCCCATCGTCTGCAATTGTGTCTTGCCACCTCCGGCTTCGACAGCCTTTGCGATGTCGGCGGTGAGGATCGCGCCGGGCAGGACGTGGTAGCTCAGGACGCCGGTCAGCTCGGCCCGGGCGTCGGGCTTCATCAATCCATCGAGTGCGCCCGCCGGCATCTTGTCGAAAGCGGCATCGGTCGGAACGAGCACCGTGTAGGGCCCCGGCCCCCCCAGAGTCAGGTCCACGCCCGCGGCTTTGGCTGCGGCGGCGAATTTGATTGCGTCGCCAAGACCCTGGGCGATCGTAGAGTCGCCGGCGGCTTCCTTGGCTGCCTTGGTGGGGGCAGCTTCTTCCTTAGCGGCCTTCTCGCAAGCGCCAAGTCCAAGCAGCGCGGCCATGGCGACGCCAGTCGTGAATTTGTGCAGGGTCATGCCCTATTCTCCCTGATTTAGTCGAAGCTGCGCCGCGCGACGAAGCTCGTCGCGCGGCGCTTACACGTTAAACGATCGCGCTGACGATGGCGGTGATCAGCTGCGTCGCCGGGTCGACCCTGTAGATGTAGCCGTCGTTGTAACGGTACCAGTCATTCGGCGTATCGTAATATTGGTCGCGATAGGCGAAGGGTACATTGTAGACGCCGTAAGACGGCGGCAATGGTTGACCGACACCCAGCGGAACTCCGGTGAGCAACGCCGCAATACCTTGAATCAGCCCGGTTCCCGGGTTGACCTGGTAGATCGCTCCGTCACCATAGCGGTACCAATAGTCGCCATTGTCCGGATAGTAGGTCTGATACTGGTAGGGGACGTTGTAGTAATTATAGTCGGCCGGATACTGCACCCCCATCGGGTAGTAATAATAATCCCGGTTGGCATAAGGGAACAGCCCAGCGATCAGGCCGTCGCCGCGGTTGACGCGATAAATATAGTCATTGTCCCAACGATACAGGTAGCGATCGTCGTCGCGATACCATTCGCGGTACGGCCAGCCGAGCGTGTTGGCGCGAAGTGCCGCATTCAGCGGCGTTCCGACATACTTCCTTGCCTGGCCCGGGGGAAGGCAACCATTGCCCTTCTTGGCCAAGCCCGGGGGGCAGCCGTCGATGAAGCCGCGGGAGAGGCCATGGTCGTTCCAGCGCGGAACGAAGCGAACTCCGTCGAAATCGCGGTCGACGCGCATAACGTGAACGTCGCGGTCGACATGCGCGACACGGATGTCGTTGTCGCGACCCTTATGGCCGTTGACCCTTACATTGTTGTCGACGCGCCCGGTCCGCACGCGATCGCCGCCGTGGTCTTCCTGTCTCACGGCATTCTTGCCGCGGTTGCCACCATGGCCCTCAAGCCTCGCATTCTTAGCGTGACTGCCGCGATCGGCGGTCTGGACCTTGCCGTGGCCGCCGCCATGTTGCCTTTCGTCACGCTGGGCGAACTGAGTGCGTTCGGCGCGTTGCGAACTATGGGCTTGATGGTTTCCGCCGCGATCATTGCCGCGATCGACTCGCTGACCGCCCCCGCTGCTGCTTTGAGCCTTGGCGACATGGCCGGCATGGTTCTGATTGCCGCCTCCCCTGCCGCCCTTCGGGTCGGCCTGGGCCGGTGAAGTAATGGCCAGCGCTGCCGCGCCGGCGGCTAGCATCCATTTCAACATCGAATATCTCCTTCGGACCCCTGAACGGCCAACAAAGGCACCCGTTCCCCCGTTTACCTGGCGTTCAGCTTCGCGGAAGCTTTCAAGCGGAGTCCTCCTCGACCCAGTCTTGCCGGAGGCGCTTGATTGCAAGCAGCATGAGCAACGCCGCCACCAAATAGAAGCCGACGACGCTGACCGCGGCATAGCGCAGTGCCTCGGTCCCGAAACGATCCTTGAACAATACCGATAGGCCACCGATCAGCGTGGGCCCAATCCCAAGCCCGATCAGATTGTTGATCAGAAGGAAGCTGGCCGATGCCGTCGAACGCATGGGCCGCGAAACCAAATGCTGTACCGCCGTCGTCACTGGTCCTAGCCAAAGGATGTTGAGCGCATTGGGAATAAGCAGCAATGGCCAGGCCACCCAGGGATCAGGGACCAATAAACCGACCGCGAAGGTCGGGGCGGTGATCAACCAGGCAATCGCCGGAAGGCGCGCGTACCAGCGGCGATCCGCCTGGCCTAGGCGGTCGGCAAGCCAGCCTCCGGCGAATACGCCGGCGGTCCCGCCAATGAGGAAGATGGATGCCAGGAACTGGCCGCGCTCTATCAGCCCAAAGCCGAAGCTCCGCTCCAGCACCGACGGCGTCCATAGGGCAAGGCCGTAACCGGCGAGCGAACTGCACGAGGCGGCAGCCGCCATCAGCCAGAAAGTCGGCTTGCGGGCGATGATCGGGAAGGCGCGCGACAGGGGAACCTGCTCGTCCGGCGCTGGCTTTGCGCGCGGAAGGTCGCGCACGAATAGCAGCATGATCGGGGCCAGCACGAGGCCGGCAACACCCATCGTAAGGAAAGCGGCCCGCCAGTCGATCCACGCCGCCAGATACGCGCCGATCAACGTGCCTCCAGCGAGCCCCAACGGAATGCCGAGGGAGAATATCGCCAGGGCCCGGGCACGCCGCGCGGGCGGGAAATAGTCCGCGATCAGTGCATATGCCGGTGCGACGCCGCCTGCTTCGCCGATCCCGACACCGAGCCGAAATAGGAACAGTTGCCCGAAGCTGGCCGCTGTCCCGCACAGTGCAGTAAAGGCGCTCCAGACTGCCAGCGCTCCGGCAATGACCCGGCTTCGGCTGGTGCGATCCGCAAGCATCGCCAGCGGAACTCCCAACACTGAGTAAAGCAGCGCAAAGGCCAATCCGCCGATAGCTCCAAACTGGGCGTCGTTGAGCTTGAGATCGCTCATGATCGGCCCGGCAAGGATGCCAAGGATCTGCCGGTCGAGGAAGTTGAAAATGTAAGCGAGCAGCAGGAGTGCGAGAATGCGAGCCTGGACCGAACGACTTGGCTGCTTCTGCTGATCCATATGCTTCACCCTCTCAGCGTTGGCAGTGCGGTCGATTTCGATCCGTTAGGGAACCGTTCGCAGGAACTTGCGGATGGCGTCAACCGCTTCCGGCTCATTGAGCATCGGCGCATGGCCGACCCCGGGGACATCCACACGTTGCATCCTGGGCGCGATGCTTTGCATCGACTGAGCGATTTCGGGCGATATGAGATCGGACATTCCACCGCGGATCAGCAAGGTCGGACGACTTCGTGCCAGCCGCCGGAACAGTAGGCCTGTGAGCCACAGCGCCAGTCTGGACGGCGGCTTGCTGATCGGCCCTTTGATGGCCGGATCATAATCGAGTTCGGGTCCCGAAATCCCTTGCCGGAAGGTTCGCTCGGTAAAGCGACGCCAGTCGTCATCGCCATAGTGGGGGAAGATCACGGCATTGGTCTGCCGGATGTAATTGACCGCTTGATCCCAGTCGCGGATGTCGACGCTCTGGCCGGCGTAGCCCAGGATCCGGGCGACACCTTCCGGTGCAATTTTCGGACCCACGTCGTTCAGGATCGCCGCAGCAACCGCCTTTGGCCGGATGCCCATCAGCATCATGGTGATAATCCCGCCCATTGACGTACCGATGAAGACCGCTTTGGGAATGCCCAGGGCCGACATCATGTCGACGACATCACGCGCGTAGATTTTGGGCTGGTAGTTGCTTGGTTTGGGGTCACGGTCCGACTGGCCGCGACCACGAACGTCAGCAGCGATCAACCTTCGACCCAATCCGGCTATGATGGGTGCTATGTCCTCGAAATCCTTCGAATTTCGAGTCAATCCATGGAGGCAGATAACAGGCAGCAGCGATTCTCCACTAGCTGCAGGATATTCGCGAGCGAACAGGCTCAGCCCGTCGCGGGACGCCCAGCGTCGTTCGATGTAATCGGTAGGCATGGATGTGGCTCCAAGTTGCCCGGGGCGCTGGTCAGAACCAGCACCCCGGGCATCCCCGCTCAAAGCTTGTAGCCGACGGTGAAGATGATTTGCCGAGGGTTGCCATAGAAGGCTGTCAAAATGCCTTCGCGGCCGAGCGCCGGGTCAAGACCGGGCTGGCCCAATGGGAATCCCGGAGCGATGCCGTTGCCGATGAACTCTCCGGTGTAGGGATTCTGGAACATGAAGTTGTAGCCTGACGTCTTGTACCGGGTGTTGGTCAGGTTCTTGCCGTGCAGAGCCATCGTCCAATGGTCCCCGGGAAGCTCATAGACAATGCTGGCATCGAGCAGCGCAAAGCCCTTCTGGTCGATTCCGGGCGTGCGGATTTCGAACTGTTGGCTCTTGCTGCGATAGCTCAGCGTCGAATTGAGGTTCAGTGTGCCGTCGGCGAGCGGCGCCGTGTAGTTGAGCGTGCCGCTGGCGGTCCATGCCGGCGTATTTTGAATCTTGCGGAAGTCGGCGACGTCCACTTCCTGCAGCGGGACCGGATTGTTGTCCTCGTCGACATTGACGAAGGTCATGAACTCCTTGAAGTCGGCGTTGAGATAGCCCAGCGACCAGGAGAAATTGAGGCGTGACGCGCCCGGGTCGCCGAATAGCCGCGCGCTGCCTTCAAATTCGACGCCTTGAATTCGCGCTTTGCCGGCGTTGCTGGTCAGGCCGCAGAAATTGGGAAACCCGCTTACGATGCAGCCTACCGACGCCGGGATTTGCATGTCCTTATATTTGGCATGGAACAGGGCGACGCTTGTGTACACTCGCTTGTCAAAGAAGCTGCCCTTCCAGCCCAGTTCATAGCTGGTCACCTGCTCGGGCTCGAAGGCCATATATTCGTAGATGTCGTCGGCATCGACACCATCGCCATCAAGGTCGGGCGCCTGGGTCGACTGCCCACGCGGGTCGAAGCCGCCGCCTTTGAAGCCCTGCGAATAGCTGGCGTAGAAATGATGATTCTCGTTCGGCTTGTAACTGACCGATGCGCGGGGCGTGAAATCCGTGTCTTTGCGCCTTCCGTCGAAATTGGATGTCGGCAGGCCGAACGGAATCCCCGCACCGCCGAACACTGTGGAGCCACCGCCGAGATAGGATTGGCGGAGCACCGTCGCGTGGCGTTTGTCGCTGGTGTATCGGCCTCCAAGCGAGATCGAGATCTGATCGGTGATGTCGTAGGTAAAGTCGCCGAAGATCGCCCATGTCTTGGTGTTGACGTCGCTGTCGGTGAAGGCAGTGAACCCATTGAAGGTGGTGAACAGGCGCACATCAAAAATCGTTTGCGCGTCGGCGTCGAGATAATAGGCGCCAACCACGCCCGACAGCGCGCCGCGCTCGACCTCAAGCTGCACTTCCTGGCTGAACTGCTTGTTCTTGTAGATACCGGGCACATCGACGTCGACCGACGGCAGTGCGTCGAAATCTATCGGCGTTGTGCTTTTGTCCTTCCGGAAAGCGGTGATCGACTTCAGCGTGAACCCATCGGCAACCTCAAGTTGGCCATGGGCGGCGACGCCTTTATTGGTCACTTCTTGGTTAAGGTCATCCAGTCCGCCGCGCGTGTCGTATACATTGTCGAGCACCGGCGCGCCGGTGAGCAGGCTGGTGATCAGCCGGTGGCCGCCGCGAGCGTCGCTCTTGTCCTTTGTGTAATCGCCGCTGAGACGTAGCATTGCGCTATCGTCCCGGCCGATCTCGGCGGAGATGCGGCCCGCGAGCACGTCCTTGTTGTAATTTTCCTTGCCGGTCGTGAAGTTGACGCCAAAGCCGTCGCGAGTCAGCCGCGCACCTGCCACGCCCACCCTGAATATATCGGCGATGGGATAGGACAGGCTGGCCGTCGCATCCAGCTGGCCATAGTTCCCGACTGTTCCGCGAAGGTTTAGCTCGGGCTGGTCGGAAAGGCGGCGGGTAACATATTTTACCGCACCGCCGATCGTGTTGCGGCCGTAAAGCGTCCCTTGCGGTCCGCGCAGAATTTCGATTCGCTCGACGTCGTAAATGTCGAGCACAGTGCCCTGGGGGCGGTTGAGATAAACGTCATCGAGATAAATGCCGACGCCCTGCTCGAAACCGGCGACCGGGTCTTGCTGGCCGATACCGCGGATGAAGGCGGTCAGCGTCGAATTGGTGCCGCGTGAAACTTCGAGCGTGACGTTGGGGGTGGTGTCGCCAACATCAGTGATGTCGATGGCGCCCTCTCGTTCAAGCTGGGCACCGGAATAGGCAGTGACCGCGATCGGCACGTCCTGGAGTGTTTCCAGGCGCCGTCGTGCAGTGACCACGATATCGCCCGATTCTTCCGGAGCTTCACCTGCGATAGGCTGGTCGGCCTGGGCAGCGTCGTCGGCTGCGGCCTGTTCCTGGACTTGAGCCAATGCCGCGTGCGGCAAAGCGGTTAAGGCAGCCACGGAAGTCAAAAGCAACGCACGTGCAGTTATAACAGTCCGGAATGACATCGATTTCCTCCCCAATCAGTGGCCCGCCGGGCATCCCGGTCTTTAAGCCTTGATTGAAACCATAATGAAAGTTGAACCGAGTTTCAACTTGGAGAATAAAGTGACGCTATGGGAGCGGTTGTGGACAAGGCAGGGCATGGGGCGGTAGCGATCGTAACCGTGGATCAACCATCCTCACAGGCAAGCAGGGGTAAGGCCCCGCGCACCGCTCGCGGGGAGAAGACCCTTCGCAAGATTCTCGATGCGGCACTGGCCGAGTTCGGGCAACGGGGTTTTCACGAAAGCTCAATCGTTGGAATCACCAGTCGGGCAAAGGTCGCGCTGGGAACTTTCTACACTTATTTCGACAGCAAGGAGGCGGTGTTCGCGGCGCTGGTCCAGGACATGTCCAGGCAGGTGCGCGACTATGTCTATCCCCTCCTCGAAGGGTCGACTGACGGCATTGACCGAGAGCGGCGGGGGCTGGCCGCTTACCTGCGCTTCGTTGTCGATAATAAGGAGGTTTACCGGATCATCGACGAAGCGGAGTTCGTCGACCCGTCAGGATTTCGGACCCACTATGAAACTGCTGCCTCGCGAATCGCCTCGCGGCTGGCGGATGCAACGGCCAAGGGAGAAATCCGGGACGATGGTGAACTGGCCAATGAGGTGCGCGCCTGGGCGATCATGGGAATAAATGTTTTCCTCGGTCTGCGATTCGGCGTGTGGGCCGCCGAGGATCCCGACCAGGTTGCCGCTCACGCCAATGCGCTGCTCCGCAAAGGACTGGAGCCTTAGCTTAGTTGGCGCACCGCCACGGCCAGCGCGTCGACATCTTTCTCGTCCTGGTAAAAGCCGAAACCGATTCGAAGCACATCGCCGCGAACGTCGGTCACGATGTGTTGAGCATCCAATTCGCTGCACCAACGCTGCGCATCGGGGCTGCGAAATGCGAGAAAGCGTGCATGCGGTCCTCCGTCCAACGGATTGAGCAAATCGCATTCGCCAAAGGCGCTTCCTGCTATCCGGTCGAGCAAACGGGACTGGAGATTGGCAACCCGAGCCGCGATTCTGGCGGTGGTAAGATCATTTTCCTTCAGCATCCGTTGGATCGCGTTGAACCGGTACAATGCCGACGGATCGAATGTCGCACCCATGAAGCGCATCGCATCCCGGGTATAGCCGACACTGCTTCCAGGAGGAGCCGTCAGCTCGCCGAATTCCGCATACCAGCCGGTAATCGGCGGCCGCTCGCCGAAGCCCGGCGGGCAATGCATGAAACCCATGCCTTCGCCCGCCATTGCATATTTATACCCGCCGCCGAGAACGAAGGCCGATCCGGCAATCGTCTGAGTGATCGGAGCCTCGATCGCCATAAAGGCATGATAAGCATCGATGACGACCCACGGCCCCTCGGGTCGAGCTAGCGTGGCCAAGTCCTCGACATCGCCAAAAATGCGGCCGCTGTTGAAAAGCACCTGGCTCACCAGGATCAGGTCGAACTCTTCGACCTGTGCGGCGTCCAGGAAGCGGGCGGAAAAATCACCGAACGGATCGGCGGCCACTTTCGTCAGCCGGATATCGCCACCTTCCGCCCAGCGCGCCATTTGCCGCCGGGCCGAATGGAATTCGCCGTCGCTCATTAATACACGCAACGGGCTCCCGGTACGGCGTGGGCACGCTGCCGCGAGGCGGATCAGGAAGTCGTGAGTGTTGGAAGCAAAAACTATTGCAGATGGATCACCGCTGCCCAGCTCCGCGGCCACATTGGCCTGCGCTTCGGGCCAGACCTCGCCCATAATCTTGTCCCACTTGTGATCGGCCTGAGCTGCCGCATCTTCCCAACTTTGGACCTGGCCTTCGAACGAGGCGTCAGGCCACAAATGATGGCTGTGGGAGGCGAAGTGCAGCCGTCCTGGCGCACTTCCCAGGCTCTTGCTGAACAATGGCTTGAAGCTCAAAGCTCAGTCCTCAAGGCCCAAAGCTCGGGAAAAGCGCGCTTAGATAATGTCGTCGCCAAATAGGCCGCACCGGCCGAACCCCCGGTCCCGGTCTTCATGCCGATGATGCGTTCGACGGTCAGCATGTGCTTGTGCCGCCATGCCGCGAGCGAATCGTCGAGATCGACCAGTTTTTCCGCGAGCTGGTAGAGCCCGAAATATTCGTCAGGGCGGCGATAGATTTCGAGCCATGCCGCCTTCAGCGCGCCTTCGCCTTTTATGTCGAATCCAGCGCGAACCAGCGCCGCATTGGCCTCATCCCATAACGACGGATCGGCCAGCGCCCTTTCCAGCCGCGCATGACCTTCGCTTCCACCTTCGTAGAAGCCGAGAAATTTGGGATCTTTGATCCCCAGTCGATATTCGAGCTCGCGGAACTGGGCCGACTGAAATCCCGAAGAGGTCCCAAGCACGTCGCGGAACGCGCTGTAATCCACTGGCGTCAGGGTCGCCAATACGTCCCACGACAGCGTCATTACCGTCCAGATGCGGCTTACGCGCGACAGCGCCTTATAGGCCTCGGCAAACTTATCCTCGGCAACCAGGCGGCATGCGAATCCGACCTCGTGGAGCATCTGCTTCAGCCAAAGCTCCTTTGTCTGATGGATAATGACGAACAGCATCTCGTCGTGCAGGTCGCTGATCGGGTGCTGGGCTGACAGCAAAGTGTCGAGCTTCAGATATTCGGCATAGGTCATGCCGGCTGGGGTCGCGGTCATGCGCGACGGCTTAGGCGGCAGGCTGCGCGGCGGCAAGCCGCGCCTTGCTATTGGCGCTGGGAGCCGGGCAGCCCGGGCTGAGCAATCGTTCCGATGTTGCCGAACAGCTCGTCGAAAAAGCTGCGCTTGCGGCCCAGCGTCGGGGTCTTGTCGCCCGTCGGCTCGACCTTGGCGATCAATTCCTTTCCGGTCTTTTCTACCGAAGTGACGTTGCCGGCCTGGTCGAACCTGACCCGGAGAACCTTCTGGTCGGTGACCTTGGGGTCGCGGAACGCAAGCTGGACCGTGTCGCGCGAAACATAATACCATTCGTTGGGATCAAACTGCCCGGTGAAGGTCGGCCGGCCGAGCGTTTTGGCGACAGAGTCCTTGTTGTCGACGCCTACCTGGATCCCTTCGGCCAGCGTCGGGTCGATCACGAAGCCACGATGATCGCGGGTTCCGGCGGAACAGGCGCTGAGCGCGAGTCCGGTTGCGATGATCGCTGCTGTGCTGCGCTTGGCCATTCAAATTCTCTCCGTCGGATCGCGCTTGTCCACTGGCGCGCCGAGGCCCAATATGCGGACCCGCGCGGCTCGCGCAAGCCAGACGCGGCGAAAGGAGAATGGCGATGCGCTCATTAATGGCGATGCTGCGTCCGAAAGGGGCCGATGCCGGAGCGCTTTATGGCGCAGTGGTGGCGGAGGCGCGCCGCCCGGCCTGGTATCGAGAAGGTTCGGTTGCCGACACGATGGACGGTCGATTCGCGGTCCTGTCGAGCTTAACAGCTTTGACGATTCTGCGGCTTGAAGATGGCGATGAAGATGCGGTGCGCCAATCGGTTGCACTCACCGAAAGCTTCATTGCGGACATGGATGCTCAGATGCGCGAGGAAGGATTCGGCGATCCTTCGATCGGCAAGCAGGTGCGATCCATGGTCGGTGCGCTCGCCGCGCGAGTCGATCAGTGGCGCCGGGCCCGCGAGGGCCAATTGGATTGGAACGATACCGTTCGCTTCAGCATCTATCGCGACAACCCGCCCGATGCGGAGGCCGCGCTGACCTTTTCGACCGAAGCGCTAAGGCGATTCAACGAAGGGCTGAGCGGAATCGGAGATCGAGAGCTGCTCGAGGGGCGGATCGGATGAGCGATTTCGCGCATCGTCTTTCACTCGACCGGATTCGAGACGGAGACCGGCTGGATCTGGCCGCCGATGCCGAGGAGTGTAGCGCGATTGCAAGCCGGCTTGGGCTGCTGTCGCTCGATCGGCTGGAGGCGCACACAGTGCTCTCGCGCGATGGAGAGAAAGTTCGGGCCACCGGCCGGCTAAAGGCCGCGCTTGAACAAGCCTGTGTCGCCACGGGCGATTCGGTGCCTGCCCATGTCGACGAACCGTTCGAGCTGCTTTTCCTGCCCGAGCCCAAGGTTGGATCTGCCGACGAGGAGATCGAGCTTGGCGCGGCCGATCTCGATACGATGTTCCACGATGGCGCCGCGATCGACCTTGGCACAGCGATTGCCGATTCGCTTGCACTCGCGCTCGATCCTTACCCCCGCAGCCCGAGCGCGGAAGCGGCGCTAAAGGAGGCAGGGGTGATCAGCGAAGAAGAAGCCGGCCCATTTGCCGCTTTGGCGGCGCTGAAGGCCAAGCTTGGAGGCAGCGGCGCCTAAAAGGGGACATCGTCGTCAAGATCGGTGTCGAACGCCGCCGGCTGGGGCCGCGACTGGGGCTTTGCACCGCCGCCGCTGAAGTTCGAACTGCCATAATCGTCGCCGCCAAAGCTGCCGCCCGAACCGCCTTCGCGGCTGTCGAGCAGTACCAGTTCGCCGCGGAAGCGCTGCAGAACGATCTCGGTCGTGTAGCGATCGTTACCCGACTGGTCCTGCCATTTGCGGGTCTGGATCTGGCCTTCGACGTAAACCTTGGAGCCTTTGCGCAAATAGCTTTTGGCGACTCGGCCAAGGTTCTCGTTGAAAATCACGACATTGTGCCACTCGGTCCGCTCCTGCCGCTGGCCGTCGCGGTCTTTCCAGCTTTCCGATGTGGCGATGCGCATATTTACGACCTCGCCACCATTGTTAAGCGAGCGCGCCTCGGGATCGGCACCCAGATTGCCGACCAGGATCACCTTGTTCACGCCCGCCATGCCACTCTCCTAAATGCTTGTTTGAAGAGAGCGTTAAGCCGCACGGCGGCTTGGCACAAGCGTCAGCCAAGCCCGAATGCGACGGCAGTCCAGTAAGTTGCGCCCGCTGCAATATAGGCGAGCACAAACAGGTAGGAGACCATGAATATCGGCCACTTCCAGCCGTTAGTTTCGCGGCGGGTAACGGCGATCGTCGAGATGCATTGCGGCGCAAACACGAACCAGGCGAGGAAGGCGAGCGCGGTTGCCAGGCTCCAGCGGCCGGAGAGTCGCTGCTCGAGCGTCTGCAGCCCCTGGTCATTTCCCGCATCGAGAGAATAGACGGTGCCGATCGCCGCTACCGCCACTTCCCTGGCTGCCATGGCGGGTAGCAGCGCCATGCTGATATCCTTGTTGAATCCGATCGGCGCAACGACCGTGTGAATGCCGTCGGCGATGTGCCCGGCGATCGACACGTCAGACTGTTTTTCGCCCGGCCCGGCTTGGGGGAAGCTTGCAAGCGCCCACAGAATGATGGTGGTCGAAAGGATGATGGTTCCGGCGCGCTTGAGAAAGATCATCGCCCGCTGCCACAGGCCGATCGCAACGTCTGACACCCGCGGTAACTGGTACTTTGGCAGTTCCATCATGAACGCCCCGCCGCCCCCCTTAACTGCGGTTTTGCTGAGGACAATTGCAGCGAGCAGCGCACCGAAAATGCCCGAGAGATAAAGGCCGAACATCACGACCCCCTGGAGGCCTATGCCGGGGGCAAGCGATCGAGCAGGGATGAAGGCGCCAATGATGAGGGTATAGACCGGAAGGCGAGCCGAGCAGGTCATTAGCGGGGCGACGAGAATTGTCGTCAGCCGGTCCTTGGGATCGTCAATGGTCCTCGTCGCCATGATCCCCGGGACGGCGCAGGCGAAGCTCGACAGCAATGGGATGAAGGCGCGGCCCGACAGGCCCGCGTGGCTCATCAGCCGGTCCATGATGAATGCGGCGCGGACCATGTATCCGGACGATTCAAGGACGAGGATGAACAGGAACAGGATCAATATCTGCGGCAGGAAGACGATCACGGCGCCGACGCCGGCAAACACTCCGTCGACCAGCATCGAGCGAAAGACACCATGCGGCAACACGTCGCCGATGGCCTGACCCAAGGACAAAGTAGCGGCCTCAAGCGCATCGGCGGGGATCACGGACCAGGAGAAGACTGCCTGGAACATAAGGAACAGGACGGCCGCGAGGATGATGGGGCCGGCTATCGGGTGAAGCAGAAGACCATCGAGCCGATGAGTGATTCGTCGTACCGGCGTCTCGCGAATAATCGCGGCCATCGCGATTTCGCGTGCACGCCGCTGGAGCGCGAGCGGGTCATGACTGGGCCCTTCGCCAGCGCGGATCTTGCGCGGTGCGATCAGCATTTCGTTGAGCTGAGCCATGATTTCGGCAAGCCCACGTTTGCGGACTGCGACTGTTTCGACGACGGGCACGCCCAGCTCTGCCTCAAGCCTGCCGACGTCGAGTTCCAGCCCATCCCGCTTGGCCAGATCGATCATGTTGAGCGCTACGACCGTCGGCAATCCGAGGTCGATCAACTGGAGCGCGAAGCGAAGGTGATTGTCGAGGTTGGATGCATCAACGACGATCAGCAGCGCGTTGGGCAGTCTCTCGCCCTTTTGCTTGCCCAGCAGGACGTCGCGAGTCACCGCCTCGTCCGGGCTGGTCGGGTCAAGGCCATAGGCGCCCGGAAGGTCAACCAGCTCGACCGGAGCGCCGTCGGGCAAGGTCGTGCGGCCGACATGGCGTTCGACCGTCACTCCGGGATAATTGCCGACCTTCTGCCTGGCGCCAGTCAGCGCATTGAACAGCGCGCTCTTGCCGGCATTGGGATTGCCGGCGACCGCGACCAGCGGAACTGGATTCATGGTGCCTCGGTAGTGACGCGTACCGCGCGGGCCTGGGCGCGACGGATGGCGACGGTCATCCGGCCGACTCGCACGGCCAGCGGGTCACGGCCGAACGGCCCAAGGTGGAGCGGCTCGATCAATACGCCCTCGTCAAAGCCGAAATGCCTCAGCCGGCAAGCCTCGCTTTCCCCGAGCGCCGACCAGTCGACGGCCGCGATTCGAGCGCGGACGCCTAGCTTCAGCTGATCAAGCGAGAGAAGCGGAACGGCCATTTGCAAGCGATTATCAATAACAGGAGTGCAAGGGAAGCCCCGGGAATCTACTTAGCCGGATAGCGCAGACGGCCAAGGAAGCGGGTAATGCTCGGCCGATGAAGCTCATTGCCGCTCCACGACGCCTTCCATTTCTCGAACTTCATTACGCCGGCCAGGCGCCGATCGAGGAAGGCACTGGTTTCGGTCCACCCCTCGGTCTGGTCGTCCAGCCAGGCGAGCAGCGTGGATCCATAGACGCCGGACAGGATCAGCCGCTTCGAATAATGATTATAATCCGTCGCCGTGTCGCCGGCGAGGCGCCACATGATGTCGGCCGAACGCCATCCAATACGCAGCGCCAGCGGGATATTCTGCGGCATGGCCAAAATCGACAGGGCGGAACGCGCCGCCTCCCGGGCCGGGGCCATTGTTTCCAGCCGGTACCAAATCAACGCCCGGATTCGCTCGCGAACCTTGAGCGATGCGATCCGCTCGGGCGTGAAATGCGCCTCCATTGCCGCATCGACGCCTTCGATCCACGCATCGATCATGTGCGGCGCATCCTTGGGGAAGGCGATCTGCGCCTGGGCCGGGTCGATTCCAAGATCGGCCGCGGCACTGGTCACCGCCTTATGGTTCCAGCCGTCAAATGCGGCATTCTGGCCCACGGCAAGGGCAAGCTTCAGTCGCAGCGTTTCCAGCGGAGTCGGCATTTAGCCTAATTGGGCGCGACAATCGGCTCGCGCAAGCGGGTCACTGCGACGCCTTTCATTCGTACGAGGATGAGGGCGATCACGATCATTGCCGCACCGGTCCAGTCACGCGCGGTGAAGGCCTCGCCATAATAGATCCAACCGAGCAGCGCCGACAGCGCGGGCTGGGTTAGCATGGCGATGCCGACCACCAAGGGAGGCACATGGCCGAGAGCATAGACCAGAAGGCCCTGGCCGATGACCTGGCTGCATAGGGCCAGTGCGACCAGGCCGGTCCAGTCGGCCGGGACAATCGTCTCCCCGGCGGCAATTGCGAAAGGGAGAAGGACCATCGCGCCGAACAGGCTGGCAAGGAACAGCAGGGGCAATGGCTGGAGTTCGCCGCGGGTCCGCTCAACCAGGATCAGATATCCGGTGTAGAGCAGGCCGGCGAGCATCGCGAGCAGGTCGCCACGCAAATTGGCGGCCGACAATTCGGCGCTGCCCCACATCAAGAGGCCGCAGCCGGCCGCGGCAAGGGTCAAGGCGAGCGCTTGCAGCGCTGACGGCCATTTGCGGACCAGCCACAGGCCCCAGGCCGCGAAGAAGAAGCTGGAGATATTGCCGAATAAGGTGGCGTTGCCGAGCTTTGTCAGCAGGATCCCGGCATGCCAGGCGGCCAGGTCGGCCGCGAAGAAGAAGGCCGCGAAGGCGATTGCGACGGTTAGCGCCTTGCGCGGCAGGTGTACCGGCTGCCGAACCATCCAGGCGATCGTCCACAGGAAAGGAAGCGCCAGCGCCAGCCGCCAGAATCCCGCCGCAATCGGCCCGACCCCGCTTTGACGAACGAGGAACGGCCCGCCCGCCAGCGCGAGATTGCCGACGAGCAGCGCTACGAAGGCCCAGCCATGGTCTCTTGGCAAGTTGCGAATCGCCACTTATCTCTGCCGTTCAGCTATTAGGAAGCCGCCTTATGCCGACGCTCTTCGACCCGGTCGAGATGGGTCTCCTTATGCTTGCCAATCGGATTTTAATGGCTCCGCTGACCCGAGGCCGTGCCACCAAGGAAGCGGTACCGACCCCGGTCATGGCCGAATATTATGCTCAGCGCGCCGAGGCCGGGCTGATCATCAGCGAAGCGACCGGGATCAGTCGCATCGGCCTTGGCTGGCCCTACGCACCGGGCCTTTGGAACGAGGCCCAGGTTGAAGGTTGGAAACCGGTGGTCAACGCGGTGCATGAGGCGGGCGGAAGGATCGTCGCCCAGCTGTGGCACATGGGCCGGGTGGTCCATCCCAGTGTCGGCGGCGGCCATCCGGTCAGTTCTTCGGCAACCACGGCGCCACCCTATGCACATACTTATGAGGGCAAGCAGCCTTATGTCGAAGCGCGGGCACTAACCCGGGACGAAATCAAGTCGACGCTCTCCGACTATGCCAACGCCGCGCGCAATGCGATCCGCGCCGGCTTCGACGGGGTGCAGATCCATGGCGCCAACGGCTACCTGGTAGATCAATTCCTCCGGGACGGAACCAACCTTCGCGGCGACGAATATGGCGGGCCGGTAGAGAATCGGTTGCGCTTCATGCGCGAGGTCGTCGACGCGGTCTCGTCCGAAGCGGGAATCGGCCGCACCGGAATCCGCCTTTCGCCCAATGGCGAAGTGCAAGGCTGTAACGACAGTGACAATCATGGGCTGTTTACCGCCGCTGCCGCAGAGCTCGAGCGGCTCGGCGTGCCTTGGCTGGAGCTGCGAGAACCTGGTCCCCAATCGACCTTCCGGGCGACCGACGATGCCGCGGTCAGCCCATCGATCCGCAAGGTCTTCAAAGGAAAGCTGGTCTTGAATAGCGACTATGACGGGACCAGCGCCCAGGCCAAGCTCGACCAAGGCATTGCCGACGCCATCAGCTTTGGCAGGCCATTCATCGCCAATCCCGACCTGGTGGATCGGATGCGCGCGGGCGCCGCGCTCAATCGGTGGGATGTCGCTACTTTCTACACCCAGGGACGCGAGGGCTACGCCGATTATCCAACGCTTGGGGAACAGGAGGCCGCCTGACCGGTTCCACTTGCCGATAGCAGGAGGACCAACATGCGTAAGGATGTGCTTGCCGGCCTGGGCGTCGGAGCGGCGCTGCTCGGCGGCGCCGCCCTTTATTACTTCCGCGAAAAATCGACGGAGGAGCCCGGCTATCGCCCGCTTGTCACCGACGGTGATCATCAGATTCGCGACTATCCCCCGCTGACCGTCGCCGAGACGGTGGTCGAGGGTTCTCGACGCGATGCGCTCGACAGGGGTTTTTCGCTTCTTGCTGACTATATCTTCGCAAAGTCCCGCGACGGCGAGAAACTCGAGATGACAGTCCCTGTGGTTCAGGACGGAGGGGACCCAATGGCAAGCGACCCTCCGCTATTCGACGACGACCTGGAAGGAGCCGCCTGGCGGACCCGGTTCGTCATGCCCGCGGGACGGAGCGCCGAGGAACTCCCCGAACCGCCCGATGGCATCCAGCTGGTCGAGCTTCCGCCGCGCAAGGTGGCGGTGGTCAGCTTCTCGGGCCGGGCAACCGACAATTTGCTGAGGGAACAGGAGGATCGCCTCCGCGGCTGGCTCGCCAAGCGGGGCGAGAGGAGCAGCGGCGAACCCGAATATGCCTTTTACAATTCGCCGATGATTCCCGGCCCGCTCCGCCGCAACGAAGTGTGGCTTGCTCTCAGCTAAAGCTGTTCTTGAGGGTGAGGAGTGCGAGCGCAGCTTCAGCTGCGCCTCCGCCCTTGTTGGCATGTCTGGGGTTGGCACGCGCAATTGCCTGGGCTTCATTCTCGATCGTCAAAATCCCATTGCCGACTGCCAGTCCGTCCATCGTCAAGGCCATCAGTCCGCGCGCGCTTTCGCCGGCAACAATCTCGAAATGCCAGGTCTCGCCGCGGATCACCGCGCCAAGCGCGACATAGGCGTCGAACCGGCCGCTTTCCGCCGCCAGGGCGATCGCGCCCGGAAGTTCCAGGGCACCGGGGACGGTGATCGTTTCGTGGCTGTGACCGGCGACCTCAATCGCCGTCCGCGCCCCCTCCAGCAGCATGTCATTGAGGTGCGCGTAAAAGCGCGCCTCGGCGATCAGGACATGGGCCAATCTATTTCTCCGGAACCGTGATACAGCGCTCTTCGATGATGGCCAGCCCATAGGCGCTTAAGCCGACCGGCGCGTGGCGCGTGTTCGACAGCAAGATCATGTCGTGGATTCCCAGCGCAGCCAGAATCTGGGCGCCGATGCCATAGGCGCGCAGCGCCGTACCGCCGCCTTCCGGCGTCTTGCCGGAGCGAAGGTCGGTTGCAATCGTCAGCGATCCCGGCGCCGCGGCGTGCAGCGCGACGATCACGCCCGCCCCCTCCTGCTCGATCATCGCCATCGCCCCGTGGAGCAGGCCAGCGCGCTGCGTATGTTCGCCCAACAGGTCGGCGAACAGGTCGATCGAATGCATTCGTACCAAAGTCGGCGTGGCCGGATCGATATGGCCATGGACCAGCGCCAATTGCTCTTCCCCGCTGGCCTTGTCGCGGAACACCTGCGCGGTCCAGTTTGCACCGGTTTGGCTGGTGAAGCGGGTCTCCGCGACCCGGTTGACCATATGGTCCTTCTTCAGACGGTAAGCGATGAGGTCACGGATCGTACCGATTTTCAGGCCATGGACCTTGGCGAAATCCATCAGGTCGTCGAGCCGGGCCATCGTCCCGTCCTCGCGCATGATCTCGCATATTACTCCACTTGGATTGAGCCCGGCCAGCCGCGCAACGTCGACCGCCGCCTCGGTGTGCCCGGCGCGAACCAACACGCCACCAGGTCGCGCCACCAGCGGGAAAACATGGCCGGGGGAAACAATCGCATCCGGCCCATTCGAGGCGTCGATCGCCACCGCGATGGTCCGCGCGCGGTCGGCCGCACTGATTCCTGTGGTCACGCCGTCGCGCGCTTCGATCGACACGGTGAAGGCGGTTTCCATGCTGGTGCGATTGATCCGCGCCATCGGCTCCAGGCCAAGCTGGTCGACCCGTTCCTTGCCGAGCGCCAGGCAGATTAGCCCGCGGCCGTGGCGCGCCATGAAGTTGATCGCGTCGGGCGTCGCCATCTGCGCCGGGATAACGAGGTCGCCCTCATTCTCCCGGTCGTCGTCGTCGACCAGGATGAACATGCGCCCGTTGCGCGCCTCGTCGATGATCGCTTCCGCGCCGACCAGTACCTCCTGGACCCCGCCATCGAGCAGCTTCTCCAGCCGCACAAGTGTGTCGGCCGTAGGATTCCAGTCGGAAGCGCCGAGCTTGCGAAGGGAGTTGGGATGAAGGCCGGCGGCCCGCGCCAGTCCGCTGCGGCTCGCTTCGCCGGAGTCGACGAGGGCGGTCAGCTTATCGATTAGGGTTGTGGACATGGCCGCGCCGCTATCACACCAGAATGTGATAATCTAGAAGGAATGCATCATAACTTAGGGAGAAATCACATTATGCGCTGGTAGTCGCTGCCTGATTTGTGAAAACCGCGAGTTGAGCTTCGAATGCGCGCTTGAATGCCGGCCGCGCCTCGCCCCGGGCGACGTAGGCGGCCAGGTTCGGAAATTCGTCCAGCAGCGCAAACGCGCCAGGACGGCGCAATACGTTAATCATCAAAAGGTCGCCGGCGCTGAACGGCCCGTCGAGCCATTCGGCATCGCCCAGCCGGCTGGACAGCCGGCGCAGCCGGTCGCGGATACGGTCGATGATCATCGGCAGCCTCTCTGCCGTCCACTTCTTGTCACCTTCCATCAGCTTGGCGACCTCGCACTCGACGATGACGGGCTCGATCGTACTCTTGGCGGCGAACATCCAGGCGATCGCGCGCGCCCGGCCATCGGCTCCTCCGGGAAGAAGGCCGGGATGGCCCTCGGCGATATGCAGCACGATCGCGCCGGACTCGAACAGGGCCAGATCGCCTTCCTGATAGGTCGGAATCTGCCCGAACGGCTGGAGCGCGAGATGCGCCGGCGCTTTCATCTCTTTGAACGAAACCAGCCGAACGCCGTAAGGCTGTCCGACTTCCTCCAAGGCCCAGCGAACCGCCATGTCCCGCGCCAGTCCCCGTCCTCGGTCAGGGGAGCTTTCGAACGCGGTAATTGTGGGGGTCATCCTCGCGCCTCAGCCATTCGCTGAAGATATCGCGCCAGCACGTCGATTTCGAAATTGAGCTTCCGACCCACTGCGATGTCACCCAATGTGGTGTGGTTGGCTGTGTGTGGGATGAGGTTGACGGTGAAGCGCGTTGCGTCTCCTGCGTCTTCAACCTGATTGACGGTAAGCGAGACGCCATCGAGCGCGATCGAGCCCTTGGGGGCGATGGCGCTGCCCAGCGCGCGTGGCACTTCGATTGTGACGTTAAGGCTTCCGCCCACTTCCTCGACTTTGGTGACAGTCGCCACCGCGTCGACATGGCCGGTGACGATATGGCCGCCGAGCTCGTCGCCGACGCGCAGTGCACGTTCGAGGTTGAGCCGCGATCCCTTGGTCCACAGCCCCGGCGCGGTACGCGATGCGCTTTCCTGGCTAAGATCGACCGCAAACCAGTCATCGCCCTTGTCCACTACTGTCAGGCAGGCGCCAGAGCAAGCGATCGAGGCGCCGAGGTCGACCGTGTCCATGTCGTAGGAACAGCCGATGATCAGGCGGAGGTCGCCGCGCTGTTCGACCGAGCGAACCGTGCCGACATCGGTAATGATTCCCGTGAACACTAGCCCGCCTCCTCGTCGCGGACGCGCTCGTAGACTTCGAGCCGGTCGATGCCAAGGCCGGTGCCGTCGGCCGCCTTCCACCGCCCATGAGCGTCGGCAATGGCGTCCAGGCCGATGTACCCAACGCTGGACTTGCCTTCTCCGACAAGGATCGGAGCACGGTAGATCAGGATACGGTCGACCAGGTCAGCGGAAAGGAATGCCGTCGCGGTGGCCGATCCGCCCTCGACCAACAGGTCGTTGACGTCATGAAGTCGATGAACATCCTGCGGAGAAGAAAGGATTTCCCACCCTTCAACAGTATCGCCGTGAGTCAACAGCGCCCGACGTGGAGACCAGTCTTCGAGGCCCGGTAGGCGCACGTCAAGCTTCGGCCGGTCGGCATTATAGGTGCCGCGCCCGACCAGGATCATGTCGCTATGGGCACGCTCCAGATGGACATGGGCGCGCGCATCTTCCCCCGTGATCCATTTGGATTCCCCTGAAGGGAGTGCGATCTTGCCATCGATCGACAGCGCCAGTTTTAGCGTGATGCGCGGCCGGCCTCGCTCAATCCGGCTCAGATAGCCGGACAGACTGGCGCGCGCGGCGTCTTTCGCTACCCCGCACTTCACGTCTATCCCGGCTTTTCTCAGCATCTTGATGCCCTGGCCGGCGGTGCGCGGATCGGGATCCTTGATGCCGATCACGACCCGGGCGATTCCGGCCGAAATGATCAGCGCCGAGCAGGTCGGGCCGCGGTCGCTGGCATGGGCGCAGGGTTCCAGCGTGGTGTAAAGCGTCGCGCCCTTGGCCTTCTTACCCGCCTGTTTCAGTGCCACCGCCTCGGCATGAGGCCGTCCGCCTGGCGCAGTTTCTCCCTGGCCGACAATCTTGCCGCTTTGCACGATGAGGCAGCCGACATTGGGGTTGGGGGCGGTTCGGCCGCGGGCCGCTTCGCCCAGCCGTGCCGCCTCACGCATCAGCGACGCGTCACTCAATGCCGAATTTCTTCTCGAGCTCTTGGAACTGCTTGCGCTTCGCTTCCTCAGCCTTGCGCCGCTCCTCGGAAGCCTTCTTCTGGTCGGCCTTGATTTCGGCGTCCGTCCGAGTGGCCGGATAATTCTCGACGAAGACAACGGTCGGCGGGGCCGCGGTGTTGATCTTCGAATCGACGAAGAAAATGATGAGGATGATGATTGTCACCAGCACCGCCAGCGCCGCGGCGATCACCTGCTCTCGGCTGCGCTGGCGAAGAAACGCCTTTAGGTCGGCCAAAGCCGCACGCGGGCCGAACATCGGGGGAAAGACTGCCATGTCCGCGAAGATAGGGCGGGGAGGCGGATACTGCCAGCCCCGCGCTACCGCGATGCTCACACGTCCTCCAACCGGAAGCTGAGATTGATGACCGTGGACGAGGGAACGGCCACGCCATCTTCCAATGCCGGCTTGTAGCGCCAGGCACGAAGGATGTGACGTCGTGCCGCCTCAAGGAAGCCGGGGTCGGCCGGGCCGATCGATTCGACCACGGTCACCCGGCCGCGCGTGTCGATCGACAGCCTGAGTTGAAGCGTGGCTTCCTCCTCGGAAGGATGTGCCCCGCTTTCAGCTAGTTGGCGGCAGCCACTAGCCGATCGATGCTCCGCTGCTGGCCGATAAGCTTGATAAGCGGTCCCATCTCAGGACCCGAATCACGCCCGGTGAGCGCGCTACGCAATGGGTGGAACAGCCCACGGCCCTTGCGCCCGGTCGAAGCCTTCAATGCATCGGTCAACTCCCGCCACGGATCGCCGGCCCAATCGAGTTCCCCGGCAAGGCGAGCCGCTTCGGCCAGAAGCGGCTTGTCGTCTTGCACGACTTCCGGAGGATCAATCGCGCCATTGAGGACCGCCAGCCAATCGGCCGCCTCTCCCAAGTGCGCGAGGTTGCCGCGCAGCGCGAGCCACTCGGCCTCGCCCACTTCTTCAGGCAGGCGGTTCGCTACTTCGCAATAGTCGAGATGATGGAGCAGCTTGGCGTTGAGCTGCTCGACTTCATTCAGGTCGAAATGGGCGGGCGCTCGGCCGAAGGTAGCAAAGTCGAAGCCCTCCGCAAGCACGGCGAGGCCGGTCTTTGGTTCGACCGGCTGGGAGGTACCCAATCGGGCTAACAGCGACAGCAGGGCCATCGGCTCGATCCCCGCATCACGAAGCGCATCGACTCCGGTCGAGCCGAGCCGCTTGGACAGCTTTCCTTCGGCCGCAACCAATAGTGCTTCGTGCGCGAAATGGGGGTGCCGCGCGCCGAGCGCGTCAAACATCTGCAACTGCACGGCGCTGTTCGACACATGATCCTCGCCGCGGACGATATGGGTAATGCCAAGGTCGATGTCGTCGATCACGCTCGGCAACAGGTAGAGCCAGCTGCCGTCGGCGCGGCGAATTACAGGGTCGCTGATCAGCCTCGGATCAAACTTCTGGTGGCCGCGTACCAAATCGTCCCACTCGATCGGCGCATCGTGATCGAGCTTGAACCGCCAGTGCGGGGCAATGCCTTCAGGCACCGGAGACCCCTCGGCCTTTCGCTCATAAACGGGGGGCAGGCCACGGCCCAGCAAGACCTTGCGTCTGAGGTCGAGCTCCTCAGAGGTTTCATAGCAAGCATAGACTCGGCCGGCCGCCCTCAGTCGGTCGAACTCGCGCTCATAAAGTGCGAAGCGCTCCGACTGGCGGACCATGGCATGAGCCTTGAGGCCGAGCCAATTGAGATCGGTTACAATCGCTTCGACATATTCTTCCTTCGATCGTTCCAGGTCGGTGTCGTCGATCCGAAGAAGGAAACGGCCGTCATGCTTGAGCGCGAACAGCGAATTATGAAGCGCCGTACGGATATTGCCGACGTGAAGCCGGCCGGTTGGCGATGGCGCGAAACGTGTAACGACGGTCATGGCCCGCCTATAGGCGATCCAGCGTTTGACGCTAGCTGGTGTGGAAGGCGTTGGTGATCGGGTAGCGCCGGTCGCGGCCGAAATTGCGGCTACCGAGCTTGACCCCGGGTGGGGCCTGGCGGCGCTTATATTCGGCGCGGAGCAGTTTCCGCTCGATATCGGCGACGATGTCGGGGTCTGCCCCGGTGAGTGCGACGGCCTCCGTGACGGACATCTCCCTTTCAACCAACGCTTCGAGGATCCGGTCGAGCAGGTGATAGGGCGGCAGGCTGTCTTCGTCCTTCTGGTTGGGACGGAGCTCCGCAGTTGGCGGCTTGTCGATCACCCGCTGCGGCATCACCGCCCCCGCCGGACCGAGCGCACCCTTCGGACGATTGGCATTGCGCCACCGCGACAGGGCGAAGCAGGTCGTCTTGTAGGCGTCCTTCAACACCGAATAGCCGCCAGCCATGTCGCCGTAGAGCGTTGCATAGCCGACTGACATTTCGCTCTTGTTGCCAGTGGTCAGCAGCATGTGGCCGAAGCGATTCGAAAGCGCCATCAACGTCACCATCCTGAGGCGCGACTGGATATTCTCCTCAGCCAGGCCCGGCGGCGTGTTCGCAAAGGCCTGGTCGAGCATCTCATCGAGCGCTTGAACCCCGGGGACAATCGGGATGACGTCATGGCGCACGCCGAGCAGCCGGGCACATTCGGCTGCATCCTCAAGGCTCTCGCCGCCGGTGTATTTCGACGGCAGCATCACACACCACACCTTGTCGGCGCCCAACGCGTCGACGGCCACCGCGGCCGACAGCGCGCTGTCGATGCCGCCCGACAGGCCGAGGATAACTCCGGGAAAGCCATTGGCCGCGACATAATCGCGAAGGGCGACCATCATCGCCCGGTACATATCCTCTGGGTAGGGCGAGAGACTGGCCTTAACGCCCGGTTCGCAGTGCCAGCCATTGGGGGTGCGAACCCAATCGGTGAGCTCCATCGCCTCCTCGAAATCCGGCATTTGAACCGCGATACTTCCGTCATCGTTGGTGACGAAGCTCGACCCGTCGAACACCAATTCGTCCTGACCGCCGACCCGATTGAGGTAGATTATTGGGAGACCGGTCTCGACTACCCGGCTGCGGACCAGGCGCTGCCGCTGATCGTCCTTGTCATTCTCATAGGGGCTGCCGTTGGGGACCAGCAGCAATTCCGCACCCGCCTGGACCAGATGCGCACAAACGGCCTCACGCCAAATGTCCTCGCAAATCGGAATGCCCAGCTTCACGCCCCGGAACAGGATGGGCTCCGGCAGCGGCCCATTGGCGAAGATGCGCTTCTCGTCGAAGGTGCCGTAGTTGGGCAGCTCGTGCTTCAGCGTTCGTCCGATCATCTGGCCGTCCTCGGTCAGGATCACGGCATTGAAATTCATTCCGTCCTCAGCGTGGACGGTGCCGAACAGCAGCGCCGGACCGCCATCGCCCGTGGAATCGATGAGTCGCTCGGCCTGTTCCATCGTCTGGCGGACAAATTCAGGCTTCAGCACCAGGTCTTCGGGCGGATATCCGATCAGTTGCAATTCGGGCACCATGACCAGGTCGGCACCCTCCGCGGCGGCCTTTTCCCGCCACTCCAGAATCGCTTCGGCATTTCCCGCCAGGTCGCCAACGCGCTGACTCAATTGGCAGAGGGCGATGCGCAGGCGATCGGTCACAGGACCGATTTAGTGATTGAGCCTGCCATGGCAACCTTGCCCTATCGCCCGCCCCTTTCTAAGGGGCGCTGGGGCCACCGACACGGGATCGTCACAAATGAAATTGCTCGCCGGGAATTCGAACCTGCCGCTCGCGCGGGCGATCGCCGACTATCTCGAGCTTCCGCTGACCGAGGCCAGCGTCCGGCGCTTTGCCGACGAGGAAGTGTTCGTCGAGATCCAGGAGAATGTCCGCGGTGAGGACGTGTTCGTGGTCCAGTCGACCAGCTTCCCAACCAACGACAATCTGATGGAATTGTTGATTTGCATCGACGCGCTGAAGCGCGCCTCGGCCAAGCGGATCACTGCCGTCATCCCCTATTTCGGCTATGCCCGGCAGGACCGGAAGCCGGGTCCGCGCACCCCGATTTCGGCAAAACTGGTCGCCAACATCATCACCGTCGCCGGCGCCGACCGGGTACTGACGATGGATCTCCACGCCGGGCAGATCCAGGGCTTCTTCGACATCCCGACCGACAATCTCTGGGCCGCGCCGGTTATGGCTGCCGACATCCAGGCCCGTTACGCCAACAAGAATCTGATGGTCGTGTCGCCTGACGTCGGCGGCGTGGTCCGGGCGCGCAGCCTGGCGAAGCGGCTCGATAATGCGCCGCTGGCGATCGTCGACAAGCGCCGCGAGCGCGTTGGCGAATCCGAAGTCATGAACATCATCGGCGACGTAGAGGGCCACTGCTGCGTGCTGGTCGACGACATTGTCGATTCGGCGGGAACGCTATGCAACGCCGCGGCAGCGCTGAAGGAGCAAGGGGCAACTGAGGTCATCGCCTATTGCAGCCATGGCGTCCTGTCGGGAGCAGCCGAGGCCCGCGTTGGCGCCAGCGTGCTGACCGAACTGGTCGTCACCGACACGATTTACCGCGAGGGGCTGAGTGAGGGCGACAGGATCCGCCGATTGACGATCGCGCCGCTGTTCGGTGAGGCGATCCACCGCATTGCCGACGAAAGTAGCGTTTCAAGCCTGTTCGACTAGGCGAAGGGGCGGCAGGCTATGTGCAATCTCTATCGTTTGCACAAAGGGGCCGACGCCATACGCCGGCTGTTTGCCGACATGGGGCTGCAGCTGAGCTTCCCTGAAGGCATTCCCAATCTTGAGCCGCGTGACATCCGAATCACCGATCGCGCACCGATCGTGAAAATGAGTGAAGACGGGCTGATGATGGTCGAGCGGCGCTGGAGCTGGCCTGGCCAGCAGGGCAAGCCGGTGTTCAATCTCCGCTCGGAAGGGCGCAGCTTTTCCAATCGCTGCCTGGCAATCGCCGATGGCTTTTACGAGTTTACCGCGCCCGAGGATCCGAAGGCAAAGCGCAAGGACCGATGGCTATTCTCATCGGTGGAGGGCGGTCTGCTGGGGATCGCAGCGGTGACACGCAATTCGCCCGACGTTGGAGAAGCATTCAGCCTGCTTACCGCCGAGCCGAGCCCGGAAGTGGCGCCGATCCACAACCGGCAGATCATCCTGCCCAGCCCGGCTCACTGGCTGGAGTGGCTCGATCCTTCGACAACCCTGCCGTCTTCGAGCAGCTGGTCGACGGTCTCGGCGAAGCGAATGACCGAAATGGGCTTGGACACATAAGCCTGCGCGCCTGCCGCCCGGATCCGCTCATCGTCGCCAACCGCGGCATAGGCTGTTACGGCCATGATCGGCACGTCTTTCAGTTCCCGGTCAGCGCGAAGCATCTCCATCAGCTCGATCCCGCTGACATAGGGCAACTGGATATCGGTGATGACCAAATCGGGCTTGAACGCGCGCGCGGCTTCCAGCGCGTCGCGGCTGTCGGTGACCGGCTCCGTCTCATGGCCATGCGCGGAGAGCAGGTCGCAGAACAACTTGATGTTGAGGGCGTTGTCCTCGACAACAAGGATCTTAGCCACTCGATTACCCCCCGATTTCCAGTTTCCGAAGATAGGCGATGTTGAGCCCCCACACAAATGAAGCGCCGAATGACGCCGAGGCGCTCGCCCTCGCCGCACTAGCCGCGACGCTGACCGACGAACGACGCGCGCTGCGGTTCCTCGACCTCACCGGGCTGGATGCTGACGAACTTCGCGCCCGCGCAGGAGAACGGAGTTTGCTTGCTGCGACGCTGGCCTTCCTCGAAGCGCATGAACCGGATCTCGTCGAAGTTGCTCAAATTATTGGAACAACACCGGAATTAATGGTCATGGCACGGATGAGGCTGGAGCAATGAAGCGGCCGCTTCTGATCACTGATTGTGACGAAGTATTGCTTCACATGGTGTCCCATTTTGACGCCTGGCTTGGCGAGGTGCACGGGATCCGCTTTGCGTTCGAGACAGGCAGTTTCGGCGGGGCGATGACCGACAATTCTACGGGTGAGGCCGTCGCCGAAGACCGTGTCTGGCCATTGCTCGAGCAGTTCTTCAGGGGCGAAATGCATCGCCAGACGCTCGTTCCGGGAGCGGTCGATGCGCTGGGGCGGATCGGCGAAGTTGCTGACATCGTAATCCTCACCAATTTGGGCGACGAGGCTCATCCCTGGCGGGTCGACCAGCTTGCCCGCCACGGCATCCGACATGAGGTGGTGTGCAATCGCGGCGGGAAGGGCGTGCCGGCGCGCGCAATTATCGAGCGATATGGAGCGGGTGCGACCGCCTTCGTTGACGATTTGCCAGTGCATCATGCCTCGGTCGCGAAGCATGCGCCCGAGGTGCATCGGCTGCACATGGTAGCAGAGCCGAGGCTGGCTCCTGCCGTGCCCACCGCCGAGCATGCCCATGCGCGGATTGACGACTGGCAGACCGCGTCGGAATGGATCATCGAACGACTAGGTGCGAAATGAACAAAACGGTCTTCATCACCGGAGTTACTGCAGGAATCGGGGCGGCCACAGCGCGCAAATTCGTTTCCGAAGGCTGGCAGGTCGTCGGCACTGGTCGCCGCCGCGACCGGCTCGACGAACTAGCCACCGAATTGGGCGATTTTTTCTACCCGATGATGCTCGACATGCGCTGCCCCGACGATTTCGGGCCGGCACGCGATGCTTTGCCGGAGCGTTATCGCGGCATCGATCTGTTGCTCAACAATGCCGGGCTCGCGCCGCCAATGAGCAATTTGCAGGATGCCGGCCAGGAACCGCTTGATGTCGTGATCGATACGAATGTCACCGGATTGGTGGCTCTTACTCGTACGCTGCTGCCACGGCTGATTGAGCGTAAGGGCGCGATCATCAACCTTTCATCGGTAGCCGCCACCTATCCCTATCGGGGCGGCGCGGTTTACGCGGGCTCCAAGGCCTTCGTCCGCCAGTTCGGGCTGGGCCTGCGCTGCGATCTCGCCGGCACCGGAGTGCGCGTCACATCGATCGAGCCCGGCATGGTCGAAACCGAGTTCACCTTGGTTCGCACCGGTGGCGATCAATCGGCGAGCGACGCGCTTTACGCAAACATGGACCCGATGACCGCGCAGGACATTGCCGAGACCATCTGGTGGGTCGCGACCTTGCCGCCTCACCTCAACATCAACGCGATCGAGCTGATGCCGACCACGCAAAGCTGGGCGGGCTTCGCAGTCCACCGGCACGAGGGTTGACGAGCGCCAGCGACGGGGCCAAGCGCGCGCCATGAGCATCGAACAACGCCTTGCCGAACTCGGCATCACGCTTCCCGAGCCAGCCGCTCCGGTCGCCGCCTATGTCCCTGCAGTCGAAGCCAACGGCCTGCTGCACATCTCCGGCCAGATCAGCTTCGCCGAGGACGGCAGCCTCATCAAAGGCCGGCTGGGCGAGAATATGGAGCTGGAGGCCGGACAGGCTGCCGCGCGCCGCTGCGGCATCATGCTGCTTGCCCAAATCAAGGCCGCGCTTGGCTCGCTCGACCGGGTCGAGCGCATCGTCAAACTGGGCGTGTTCGTTAACAGTCACGGCGACTTTATCGACCAGCCCAAGGTCGCCAACGGTGCATCCGAGTTGATGCAAGAGGTGTTCGGCGAGGTTGGGCGTCATGCGCGGTCCGCGGTAGGCGTGCCGGTTCTGCCGCTCGGCGTCGCGGTCGAGGTGGATGCGGTCGTCCAAATTCGGCCCTGACCCACTGGACCCAGGTCCGATGGGGTTCGCGCATCGCGGGCTCCACGGGGCGGGAGTTCCCGAGAATAGCCTCGCGGCCTTCCGCGCCGCGATCGAGGCGGGCGCCGGGATCGAGTGCGACGTGCGGCTGTCGAGCGACGGCAAGGTCGTGGTTTTTCACGATCATGATCTCCGCCGGCTTTGCGCTTCGGCCCTCGCGGTGGAGTCGACCACCGCTGCGGTTCTGGCCGGCCAGAAACTTTACGACAGCGGCGAGCATATACCGCTGCTCAGTGAACTGCTCGAGCTGACTGCGGGCCGGGTCCCAATCTTGATCGAAATTAAATGCCGTGGCGGCAATTCGGCCCGGATTTCATCCGCCGTTTCCGACGAACTGGCCAATTACGCCGGACAGGTCGGCGTGATGAGTTTCGAACCGGGGGTAGGCAAATGGTTCGCCCGTCACGCGCCTCATGCCAGGCGCGGCCTGATCATTTCCTCAAGAGCGTCGGCGCTCGATCGGTGGCGGTCGACCCTCAAGGCGTCGCCACATTTTCTCGCTATCGATTGCGCCGTGCTTGGCCGAACATGGGTTGCAAAAGCTCGCCGCCAGCGATGGATTTACAGCTGGACGATCCGCACGCCTTCCGACCGCGAGACAGGTGAAGTTCACGCCGACGCACTTATCTGGGAAAGCGATGGCAGACCGCGAATCTGAAATCGTCGCGACGATTGCGAACGGCGTCTCGGCGATCCCGGCATTACAATGGGATGCGTTGGCGGGCCGGGACGACCCATTCGTCGGCCATGCTTTCCTATCTTTACTTGAAGAATCCGGAAGCGTTGGAACCGGCACCGGCTGGAGCCCATTGCCGATCCTCGTTGAACGCGACGGGCGCACCGTTGCGGCCGCGGCGGCATATCTGAAGACCCACAGCCAGGGCGAATATGTGTTCGACCATGGCTGGGCCGATGCCTGGGAGCGCGCAGGGCGTAGCTATTATCCCAAGCTGCAGGTTGCGGTACCGTTCACGCCATGTGTTGGTCCGCGCCTGCTTGGGGACGACCGTTTCGCGTTACTCGGCGCCCTGGAAACGATCACGGTGCAGAACGGACTGTCATCCGCTCACATCACATTCCTCACTGACGATGATTTAAGGGCCGCAGAGGCGCGCGGTTGGCTGCGGCGCGACGGGCTGCAATATCATTGGTTCAACCGTGGCTATTCCAGCTTCGGCGATTTCCTGGGCCGACTTTCCAGCCGCAAGCGCAAGGCAATCCGCAAGGAACGGAAAGCGGCGATCGAAGGTCTGGAAATCGTCGAACTGCGAGGCTCCGATATTGGCGCCGATCATTGGGCGTCCATGTGGCGCTTCTATCAGCATACCGGCGCGCGCAAGTGGGGACGACCTTATCTAACAAGGGAATTCTTTGAGCGGATCGGCGAATCAATGAGTGAAGCGGCGTTGATGTTTCTGGCCCTTGACGATGGAAGGCCAGTAGCCGGAGCGCTCAATTTTATCGGCGCCGATACACTCTATGGACGCTACTGGGGCGCCACAGAAGAACGTCCCTTCCTCCATTTCGAGCTAAGCTATTATCGGGCGATAGAATGGGTGATCAGGCATGGCCTGGCCGCCATTCAGGCCGGCGCGCAAGGAGAGCATAAGCTGACGCGCGGCTATGAGCCGGTAGTGACGCCATCGGCCCATTTCCTTCCGGACCCCAATTTCCGGCGAGCAGTCGCCGACTTCCTTGCGCGGGAACGTGAAGCGGTTCGGATGGAGCTCGAGTGGGCGCGAGAGGCTTTGCCTTATCGTTCCGACTCCTCGTCGTAAATTGCGACGCAGCGGCCTTCGGGCCCAACCATGCCTCGGTACATTCCTGGAGTCGTGAAGCCCCAGGCAGCCTCCCCCTCAGGCGACACGGCAATCAATCCTCCATTGCCGCCGAGCGCCTGGATATCGGCGAGCACCCCATCCAACGCTTCTTTGAGTTCCGCACCGCTCATTCGGACGCGCGCGCACAGCTCATGGGCGGCGGCGGCACGGATGAATATCTCGCCGAGGCCGGTGGCACTGACCGCAGCAGCGCGATCGTCAGCATAGGTGCCGGCTCCAATCAGCGGCGAGTCCCCGATGCGGCCCCAACGCTTGGCGGTCAGTCCTCCGGTTGAGGTGGCCGCGGCAACATGGCCATTTGCGTCGACGGCAACCGCGCCAATCGTTCCATATTTGATGTCGGCATCGAACGCTTCGCTGCCGCGCGCGAGCAATTCGTCCAATTGGCGACGCCGCTCGGCCGTGACGAACCAACGGTTGGGAACCTGCTCCAATCCCACCTCGCAGGCGAAATCATCGGCGCCTTCATAGCTCATCAGGACATGCGGGCTTTGCTCCATTACCGCGCGGGCAGCGCTGATCGGTGCACGGGTCGAGCGCAGGCCTGCCACAGCGCCGCAGCGGCGGTCTCGGCCGTCCATGATCGATGCGTCCAGCTCCACATGGCCGTCAAATGCCAACACGCTGCCACGCCCGGCGTTGAAGCAGGGATCTTCCTCGAGAACGCGTGACGCTGCTTCGACCGCGTCAAGCGCGGTGCCGCCTGCCGAAAGGATCGCTTCGCCGGCATCGAGCGATGCGCTGAGGCCAATGCGTCCCGCTTCATCCAGCTCGGCCGCCAACGCGCCGCGACGCATCGATCCCGATCCGCCATGGATAACCAGTTTCCAGCTCATCGGCAGGCCCTAGCGCGGGGACGATTGCAATTCCAGTTGACCGGTGAGTAATACGATATTAATTTGATATCAAATAAAGGGAGAGACTGATGACCGAGTCGAATGTGATTGCGCTGAACAGCAGTCGGGAGCGCTCGGCCTCGACGGCAAGCGGTTACCTGATGCTCTTTGTACTGCTGCTGGCGCTCATCGCGCAGGTTTGGGCCATCCTCGAACTAGCAAGCGACAACAAAGGCCCTCTTCAATTGGCGACAGTCATCGTAGCGCCCTTCGTTCTGATCTTTGTCGCCAGCGGCTTTTACATGCTCCAACCCAACCAGGCAGCGGCAATCACCCTGTTCGGTGACTATAAGGGCACCGACCGCGCGACCGGCCTGCGCTGGGTGCTCCCTTGGCTGATGCGCAAAAAGGTATCGGTCCGCGCCAACAATTTCATCAGCGACAAGATCAAGGTCAACGACCTGCGCGGCAATCCGATCGAGATGGCAGCGCAGATCGTCTGGCGCGTGGTCGACACCGCACAGGCACTGTTCGACGTCGACGATTATAGGGAGTTCGTCCGGGTCCAGGTCGAAGCTGCAATTCGTACGATCGGCTCGCGCTATCCGTATGACGATTTCGAACATCTCGAGGTGACCCTTCGCGGTCACCATGACGAGGTTGGCGGCGAGCTGAGGAAGGAATTGATCGCCCGCCTCGCGGTAGCCGGAATTACAATCGACGAATGCGGCTTCACCCATCTGGCCTATGCCACGGAAATCGCCGGTGCGATGCTGCGCCGACAGCAGGCGCAGGCAATCGTGGCGGCCCGCCGCACTTTGGTTGACGGCGCGGTAGGCATGGTTGAGATGGCGCTCGATGCATTGAGTGAGAAGAATGTCGTGCATCTGGACGATGAGCGACGCGCGGCGATGGTGTCGAACCTTATGGTGGTCCTCTGCGGCGAGCGCGACACCCAGCCTGTCGTAAATACTGGCACGCTCTACCAGTAGGGACGGGCCGGTGGGCGATGAGCGCAAAGCCTACCCATTGAGGGTCGATCCTGCATTGTGGGTGGCGGTTGAGCGCGCCGCCGCCGCGGAGCTTCGAAGCGTCAATGCCCAAGTGGAGTGCTTGTTGCGCGAGGCGCTAAGAGCCAGGGGCATCAAGCTCGATGCGCCGACACCAGCTCGTCGCGGCCGGCCCCCAAAATCGCCCAGCAGCGCCGGCTAAGGCCATTGCTTCGCCGAGTTGGACCCTTGCTTAAATTTGGCGCCGCCATTCGGTCAGGTCGGAAAACATCGCTCGCGCGGCCTGCTCGCCCAAGTCGGCAGCACGCATCAGGCCGATCTTGTCGGACCGCAACTCCCGCGCCAGCCCGGCGAGCGATGCGGAGGTCGAATTCGAACGGAGCGCGCTGCCGCCAAAATCACCTTGGAAGCGAATCCCGAAAATTGCCGCGCCGATCGCCGGCAGTCCGGCCGAAACCAGGGTCAGCCAATATTGCAAGCGCTCGACCCAGTCAGGTGCAAGCAGCAACGCGACAATTGTCGCAGCAGAGGTTAGCAAGATCGTCCAAAATATGGCCGAGCTGATCTTCCCCAACCGGTGGTCGAGCAGCATGATCTGATGACTTTGTGCCTGATGATATTCGACCTGCGGGTCGACTTCGTGCGCCGCGATCGATTCGGCTAGGGCCGGTACGGCTTCCGGAGCAATCCTGCCGGCTGGGCATCCGCTTGCCCGCCATACCGCGGCAGCATACCAATCGATCCAGCGACGGGCGACCGGGTTAGTCGGGCTTCCGGGAGGATCGGGCGCGGCGATGCCAAGCAACTTCAAACTTCTTAGCGGCCGAAGCCGTTCGGCCAGCTGGCGATAATCGAGCCAGCGACGGTGCCATTCGTGGCGGATTCCGAAGCGCGTGTTGAGGATGATGATCAGCGCCAGCACGCATTCGATCGCTGCCAGCGGCAGCTTCGATCCGGACAGCATGAACCCGGCGAATCCGATAACGACCGCAAGCGCAGCCAGGCTGAAATTGAGCACATGGCCACTATGGTAATTTTGGGCGAAATGGTTGGCCAGCTGGTCGCTCCAGCTATTGGCGTCGCCAATCAGGTCGAGCGGCAAATTCACGCCGTGGCGATCCGCGCACGCCTCGCAATATCGCTCCCATTCTGCTTCACGCAGTTCGGCGGTTCGGGTCGCTCGGAAATCCTTCGCCCCGAAGCTTGAGACCCCGGCCGTCGCCAGCAGAAGTGGATATTCAACCCTTGCCCGGAATTGACGTGAACGTTCGTTGTAGAATGTTGCCAGATAAGCTCGCTCGCGCATGTCCCGGGGCGGCGCCAGCAGCAGTTCGAGCAGGGCAGCCATATGATCGCTGTCGAATGGACGGCGGTCGACATAGTCGCTGTGCAAAGTAAGCACTGCCGGATCGTAAGCGCTCCAAAGCAGGGACACCGGCTTGCGCGGGTCGACCGGTACGTGGACGATCGGAGTTCCACGAGACAGCGCTAACTCAACAACTTCGCCGGTACCGCCACGGCCGCGCGGCACTTCGCCATCCCAGACTGCTATCAGCAGGTCAGATTGAGCAACTATGGCCCTGCCGGCCATGACATAGGCATCGAGCGGATCGGTCGCGTCGCCGGGCAATTCGAGGAAGCGCGACGCGGAGTCGGCAAGCCGGTCGAAGTCGGCACGATATGCTTCAGGGACATCGCGCCGAGTCTGCTCACGCGGGAACGGAAGCACGACCTGCAACCCATAGCCGTTGGCGGTGGCGGCATTGGCCGCAATCTGATCGGCACCGTCGGCCAACGGCGATACTATTGAAAACCGGGGCGCCCCCTCGGCGAACCAGTCGGCATTGGCAGCGAACAACTCGCTTGCCGTCGCGGTAATCTCACGCACCACCTCGTCAATGCGCGACGCCACGTCGGCCATGTTTTCACCGAGTGACGCTGATCGGTGGCCGGTGACCCCAAGGCTCAAGGCAAACGGCGGACGCGGCGGCGCGCTCGATTGCACGCCTGCTCTTGGTACGCGGGCTATCTCGCCTGCTCGCTTAACGTTCGTCACGATGCAATGAGGCTGCCCCCAAATGCCCGGAATGACCAGAGGCCTCGCGCGCCAAGTTCGCCGCTCTACTCTCTTTGACCGTTCTGGTTGTTGCCGATCGGGTCATAGTCGACGGACTTCCCACCCGGCCACTCAAACCAAAATGTGAATGCAAATTGCTTTTGCGCCTTGTTGCGATTGTAGACGATAAGCTGCTTGCCGCTCCGCTCGACACTCAGGGGGACGAACTGATTCCATGTGGAAGGCGACGTAGGGCATGCCGGTGGCGTACCCTGAGACTCAACCCACAACGCATTGGACGGGGTCGGCTTGAACACTAGGCCGGTTTCATCGGGGTCGACGATGTTGAAGTAGATTATGATCCCGGGATGCTTGTCGTTTTTGAAATCCAGGCTTTGCGTTTTTCCGTTTCCGTCATCCAGTTCGAACGTGACTCCTTTTGGATTGCTGGCCTTGGTCACGATCACGTCGATGTCCATGTCTTTTACTTTTGGCATGATGCACCCCCTGCTCCTTGCTGGTTAAAGTTTGGCGCGGTCGCTGAGCGATTGGCGATAACCCATTGATGCCAACTGCGATGCAATCCGCATTCCTTCTGCACGCCGTCCGATACCGCGCAGCATTTCACCGCGTTCAGCAAGCTGGCGCGGCGTCTCGGCAAGGTTCTTTGGCCAGACGGAGAGACCGGCTGTCCATGATGCCCTTGCACCTGACCGGTCGCCAGCCAGCCACTGCAGGTCGCCCATCAATTTTAGCGCCTGCGCCGGAGCGAACCGTTCCTTTGGACTTTGCGGGTTGTCGGCACGAATCGAATTTAGAAGTTGACGAGCAATAGCCAGGGATTCGGCGCGAGATCCCCCGCGCATGGCCATCTCTGCACGCAGCCGAAGGCATTCGCGATCCCCGTCGCGCCATGCGATAATGCTTGGGTCGCGTACCATCAACGAGTCTGTTTTGGCGCACCCCGCTTCGGCTAATTGCCCGGCGTCGCCAATTCGGCCGGAGCGAAGCAAAAGAAGAGCCTGGTTCAGCTGCGTATCCGCGCTTCTGCCTTTCCAGTCGGCATTAGCGGGTTCGAGTTCCACCAGTTGCCGGCCGACTTCCACTGCAGCAGCTGCATTCTGTACTGCCGACTGGGTTTCGCCCCGCGCAAATCGTAGCAGCGACAAATGCATGTTCGCGATCATGGCATGCTGCCGCAAGTTCGCGTCTGGTCGATCCTGGGCCAGGTAGGGCGCGAGCAAGGAAAGCTGGTGTTCCCGCTGTTGGATAGCGAGGTCGAGCTTTCCCGCGCGGTCAAGCGCATCGGCATAATAGGCGAGCGCATTCTCCATGAGCTGCAGATATTCGACATTGTTCGGCTCGGCGGCCAGCAACCGATCCATCGCCCTTACAGAGGTCTGGAAGGTTTCGACCGCGGCAACATATTTCGCTTGTTGAAGCTCAACGATCCCCAGGTTGCTTGCCGAATAGACCCCCTCAAGCTGCCATTTGGGATTGTCGGGCTGCAGGGCCATCATCCGTTGCGCAAGACGCCGATATTCGCGAAATTGGACCGCGGCTTCATCGATTTGGCCGCGCAAGCGGGCAGTCTCGCCGACAAAGAATACGCTCTGGGCATGGTCGTACATGCGCTGCGGGTCATTGGGGAAGCGGCGCAATTCCTCTGCAGTGCCGGCCAGCGCCTCGCGATAGCGGCGCAACGCCCCGTCAAGATCGCCGCGCGATGCGGCAATCTGGCCGATCAGCGTAAGGGCCTTCGATCGTTGCGCCAGCGCTTCGTCCGACAAGCTGGTCTTGTCCTGCTTCTCATAATAGGCCAGCGCCCGCGCCCCCACAGCGTCGAGCACGTCGAGGCGTCCGACAGGCTCCAGCTTGTCGCGCAGGTCGCCAAGCATGAAGCCGATCAATCCTTCGGCCTCCCGCCGCTGATCACGCGCTTCGTCACGTGCATCGATTGCGGTGTAGGCCAGGCCGCTGGCCACCAGCATTCCGGCAACCGAGGCCGCGGTAATGGCGTAGAGCCTGCGATGTCGCCGCTGCGCCTCGCGCTGGGCGAGATCGTCGAGGCCAACGCCCATCATTCCCGCGGCAATCTTTAGCAGCCCCATCTTCCGTCCGTCGCCGCCATCTCGAAGGTCTGCGGCGATCGGCTCCGCGCGCTGTGCGGTAGGTCTTCCGCGACGGTCGAAATGGACGCGCAGTGCCGCCGGGAAACATTCTTCCGCCTCGTGGCCAGGATCATCACTGGCGAACGGTTCCCCGTCGATAATTGCCGCGAGGATGCGGTCTTCGCGGTGTAGGCGCTTGAAGCAGGCAATTTCCTCGTCGATCCAGCGTGATTTCGCTGCCGACATCGAACAAAGCACGATCAGGAAGCGCGACCCTGCGATAGCTTCCTCAATTTCTTCGCCCAGATCACTGGCTGCAGCCAGCTCGTGGCGGTCGCGAAAGATGGGCGCGAGTTGCTTTGGGATTGGCCCGTGGTCCGTCAACTTGCCGACCAGCCGAGGCGGAACGTGAAATTCCTCAAGCGCTTCGTGAAGCCAGTCGGCCATCTCGGCGTCGTCGTGGCTGTAACTAAGGAATGCCATGTAGCGGTGCTGGGGCGCAGGACGCCGCGAGCGGAAAGCAGCCCCCCGAATGGATCGCGTCAATTGGGCAAGCTCGGCCATTCAGCCACCCCGCCTCTAGTTTCGTAAACCTCCCATAACATGTGCCGTTTACCACGGCGAATCGGGGCTTGGGTTGGCCGCAATGAGGTCAGCGACTATATGCGCCTGCATGTCTTCAATTCGTCCTTGGCGTGACATCGACCGCCGTCAATCGCGCCGGATCATGGTCGGTAACGTCGCCGTCGGCGGTGATGCGCCGGTGACGGTGCAGACCATGACCAACACTCCGACTTCGGACGCCAGGGCGACGATCGATCAGATCCGGCGCTGCGAGGAAGCGGGAGTCGATATAATCCGGGTGTCATGTCCGGACGTCGAATCGACCGCAGCGTTGCGACAGATTGTTCGCGCCGCCAACGTACCGATCGTCGCCGATATTCATTTTCACTATAAGCGCGCGCTAGAGGCCGCGGATGCCGGCGCGGCGTGCCTGCGCATCAATCCAGGCAATATCGGCTCGGCCGAGCGGGTGCGTGAAGTGATCAGTGCCGCGAAGGCGAACGGTTGCGCGATCCGTATTGGGGTCAATGCCGGCAGCCTCGAAAAGGACCTGCTCGAAAAATATGGAGAGCCCTGTCCTGAGGCTTTGGTCGAAAGCGCGCTCGATCATATCCGCATCCTCGAGGATCATGATTTCCGCGAATATAAGGTCGCGGTGAAGGCCAGCGATCTGTTCCTGGCAGTCGCCGCCTATCAGCAACTGGCAGGCCAGGTTGATTGTCCGCTCCATCTGGGCATTACCGAGGCGGGCGGCTTTGTCGGCGGAACGGTCAAGTCGGCGATCGGGATCGGTTCGCTGCTCTGGGCCGGGATCGGCGACACGATCCGGGTTTCGCTGTCCGCCGAACCAGAGGAGGAAGTGAGGGTCGGCTACGAGATCCTCAAAAGCCTTGGCATCCGCAGTCGGGGCGTACGGGTCGTCTCCTGCCCAAGCTGCGCCCGGCAAGGTTTCGACGTGATCCGCACGGTCGAGAAGCTGGAGGAACGGCTGCAGCATATCCGCACGCCGATGTCTCTTTCGGTGCTGGGCTGCGTCGTCAACGGTCCGGGCGAGGCCCGCGAAACCGATATCGGCATCACCGGCGGCGGCCAGGGCAAGCATATGGTCTATCTTTCGGGCGTCACCGATCACCATGTCCAAGACGCGGAGATGATCGACCATATCGTTCGTCTTGTCGAACAAAAGGCAGCCGAGATCGAGGCAGCGCAGGCCGCGTTCGAGGCAGCGGAATGAAGACTGTCGTCCGTTCGTCGGCGACGGGCGCTGCCGCGACCGGAGTTTCCGCCTCCGGATCAAGTTTAGTGGGAGCGGCGGCGCTTGGGGCGCTCGCGATGGGTGCAGTGGCACTCGGCGCACTTGCGATCGGACGCCTGTGGATCGGCAAGGCGCATATTCGCAAGCTTCGCGTCGACGAGTTGGAGATCGGGCGAGTGAGCCGCATCGGTGAAGCCGCCGAATAGACGGTCAAATGCTCGTTACATGTTTCCGCTGATCGTCCGGACGCCAGGGCTGGCGCGGGAGCGCGCTTCGGCTAAATGGCGTGGATGAGCGCGCCGCATACCCCCCTACCCGCCTATGCCGCAGCGGTCGCGGGAATCGCGCTGTTTTCGATCATGGACATGGTGATGAAGGGGCTGACGCTGGCGATCGGAACCTATCCGACGTTGCTGTGGCGATGCCTGATTGGCATCGCGATGGCAGCTGTCCCCTACTTTGCCACCCGCAATCCTTGGCCGCGGGGCACTGCCCTGCGCCTGCACCTGTTACGCGGCACGATGATGGTGCCGATGGCCATCCTGTTCTTCTGGGGCCTAGCGAGAGTGCCAATGGCGCAGGCCGTCGCGTTGACATTCATCGCCCCGCTGATCGCTTTGGTGCTGGCCGCGCTGATTCTGCACGAGCCGATCGGCAAGCGGACCGTAGGCGGCTCGCTGGCTGCCTTCGCCGGGGTCGTCATTATCTTCATTGGCCAGGCACAGGCCGATCTCGGCCCGGCGGCGCTTCTCGGTAGCTTTGCAATTCTTGGATCAGCGCTGATCTATGCCTTCAACATCATCGTTATGCGCCAGCAGGCGCAGCATGCCGGACCGATCGAGATTGCCTTCTTCCAGAACCTTGTGATTGGCGGCGTCCTGCTGGCCTCCATTCCAATAATGGGAGCGCCACCGATACCTTCCGGCCATTGGGGAGAGTTGGTCCTTGCAGCCGCCCTTGCGATCGGGTCGTTGATGCTGCTCGGATGGGGCTATGCACGTGCCGGCGCCGCCTATCTTTCGACCACGGAATATAGTGCGTTCCTTTGGGCCATGCTGCTCGGCTGGTTGCGGTTCAACGAGACGGTGTCACCGTTCACCCTGTCGGGTGCGGCGCTGATTGTCGCTGGATGTCTTGTCGCGGCACGGACGCGCAAGGTTGAACATCCCGCACTGGAAGCGACAGCCTGAAGCATCAGTGCGTTGCGAGGATGTTGATTGCCAGTGCGAGCACGCCAAGATTGTAAACGAACGCAGCTACGCAATGACCCGTCACGATCCGTCGGATCCGAGGCGAGCTGATGCAGACATCTGACGTCTGCAGTGCGATGCCCAGCGTGAACGAAAAATAGACGAAGTCGGAATAGTCGGGCTCATCCCGATCGCCGGGGAAATCAAGCCCGCGCATGTCGCCGGCCTTCCCGCAGCTGTAATAGAGATGGGCGTAGTGGAGTGCGTAGACGGTATTGGCAAACGTCCATGCAAGTACCAGAGTCGCCGCCACCAGCAGCTTCTCGACCGGTGAGGGGTGCCCTTCTCCAGCCAATTCTCCGGCGACCGTGACCAGGATCACCAGCGACAGGACCACGGTCAGTATCAGCATCACCACACGATTGGCATCGTTCTCACGAGCGGCCTTGCGCATTGCCGCGGCTTCATGGCGCAGCAATGGCAAGCAGATCAGCAGGAAAATCCCCGCGGCGAGATCGAAGGCAACCATTGCCGCATGTGCCGGCGCCAGCACCGACCTAACCAGCGCACCGCCCGCCGCCAGCACGACGAAGAAGATGATGAATTTGGGCGGGGCGAGGCGATTGCCGATGGTTCGCGTGGCTGCCATGAGGCATGAAGATAAACGAAAGTCGCTGCCCGTCCAGCGGTTCGGGAAGGAGTGCAAATGGCTTGGTTCTGGCTGATCCTCGGCGGCATGTTCGAGGTTGGGTTCACCACGTCGCTGCGCTTCGTCGAAGGTTTTCGCAACGTTCCTTGGACGCTGGCCTTTCTTGTTTCGGTCGGGATCAGCATGGGGCTGCTGGAACTTGCTGCGCGCTCGATCCCGATGGGCACGGCTTATGCCGTATGGGGCGGGATCGGCGCGGTCGGAACGGTGATGGTCGGAATGGCGTTTTTCGACGAGCCGACGACAACGCTTCGCCTGCTGCTCATCCTTGGGATTGTCGCCTGTATCGCCGCGCTCAAGCTTACGGCCTGATCGGCTCCAGCAGGGGAGTGGTCCCGGGCGGCGAAAGCCGTCCCAACGGCTAGGCCTTTACGGCGTCGGCCTTGGCAATCGAATCGAGCACGACCTGGCGCGCGGCCGCCGCGTCACCCCATTTACCGACGCGCACCCACTTCTCGGCTTCAAGGTCTTTATAGTGGGTGAAGAAGTGCTCGATCTGCTCGACCACGATCGGCGGCAGGTGGGTATAGTCCTCGACGTCCTTGTAATAGGGCGACACGCTGGTGATCGGCACTGCCAGGATCTTTTCGTCCCCGCCGGCTTCATCTTCCAGATAGAGTACTCCGACCGGACGGCACGCAATCACCGAACCGGGCTGGAGCGTCCAGCGGGTCATCACCAGGCAGTCGAGGGGATCGCCGTCGTCGCAAAGAGTCTGCGGGATGAAGCCGTAATTGCACGGATAGCGCATCGGCGTGTGGAGGATGCGGTCCACGAAGATCGCTCCGCTCTTCTTGTCGAACTCATATTTTACCGGCTCGCCGCCGATCGGCACTTCGATGAGCACGTTGATGCTGTGCGGGGGATTGGGCCCCACGGGAATCAGGTCGATATTCATGATGGGCGGGCCTCTAAAGCGGTAGCGCTTCCCTGCAAACGCAAAAATGCTACAGGCCCTTTCGATGAGTTCGACGCCGCAGCCCGTCAGGGGCACCCAGAGCCTACTCGGCGAAGAGGCCGACCGCTTCCATGAAGTGGTCGCCGCCTTCGATCGCGTGCGCCGCCTATTCGGCTTCAAGCGGGTCGAAGTGCCGCTGATCGAGCCGACCCAGGTGTTTGCCCGCACGATGGGCGAGACGACGGACGTCGTGTCCAAGGAAATGTATTCGTTCAATGACCGTTCGGGTGATTCGATCACGCTGAGGCCCGAATTCACCGCCGGAATCGCGCGCGCCTATTTGAGCGAGGGCTGGCAACAATTTGCACCGCTAAGGGTCGCAACCCATGGCGCAGCATTCCGCTACGAGCGCCCACAGAAGGGACGCTACCGCCAGTTTCATCAGCTCGACGCAGAGATCATCGGCGCTGCCGAGGCCCAGGCGGATGTCGAGCTGCTGGCGTTTGGATCGCAGCTGCTGGCGGAGCTTGGCATCGATGGTGTGACCCTAAAGCTCAACACGTTGGGCGACGCCGCCAGCCGTGAAGCGTGGCGCTCGGCCCTGATCGAGCATTTCTCTGCTCATCGTTCGGAACTCAGTGAGGACAGCCAGGAACGGCTCGAAAGGAATCCGCTTCGGATCCTCGATAGCAAGGACCCCCGTGATCGGCCTCTCGCTGACTCCGCGCCGACGATTGCGCTGTCGCCAGAAGCAGAAGATTTCTTTGGCGAAGTCCGTGCCGGATTGGATGCGGCGGGAGTAGCTTATCAACTGGACCCGCATCTGGTGCGCGGTCTCGATTATTACCGCCATACCGCCTTCGAATTCGTCACCGACCGCCTTGGCGCGCAGGGCACTGTCATCGCCGGCGGGCGCTACGATGGCCTGGTTGAGCAGCTTGGCGGACCGCACACGCCGGCGATTGGCTGGGCGGCGGGGATCGAGCGGCTGGCGATGCTGATCGATGCTCCGGCACCCGAGGTCATGGATGTCGCCATCGTCGTTGAGGATGATGCAGCGCTTGGCATTGCGATGGCCTCGGCATCCCGGCTTCGGACCTCCGGCCTGTCGGTCGAACTGTTCTCAACTGGCTCGCCGCGCAAACGGTTCGATCGGGCGGTGAAGAAGGGCGCACGGGAAATTATCGTGCTCGGCATTGCCGACGGCATCGTCACCCGCCGGGTCAAATCCAGCGACCAGCCTCGGGCCGAAGCACTTCTGGCTGGGCTGTAGGCGTCATGAAAATTTCCCTCGACAGAATCGTCTCGATCGAGACCAAGAAGCACGAATTGGCCGAGGCGATGGCCGCGCCGAACCTCGCGCCGGAAGACTTCGTCCGCCTTTCGAAGGAATATGCGCAGATCGAACCAGTCGCTGCCGCAGCCCGCGAAGTGCGCAGACTGCGTGCCGAGCTGGAAGTGCTCAATGGGCTCGCCGCCGATTCAACGTCGGAAGCGGAGCTGAAGGAACTTGCGGTTTCCGAGGCCGAGGAAATCCGAGAGAAGCTGCCTCAGGCCGAGCGCGCACTGGCGGTCAAGCTGTTGCCCAAGGATGCCGCTGACGAGCGCGCCGCGATGCTCGAGGTTCGCGCCGGTACCGGCGGCGATGAGGCCGCGCTGTTCGCCGGCGACCTGATGCGCATGTACCAGCGTTTCGCCGAGGAGCAGGGCTGGAAGTTCGAGTTGATCAGCGCATCGGCCTCCGACGTTGGCGGCTACAAGGAGGCAGTCGCATCGATCAACGGTGCGGGCGTTTTCGCCAAGCTGAAGTTCGAAAGCGGAGTCCATCGCGTCCAACGCGTTCCGGCGACGGAGAGCGGCGGGCGGATCCACACTTCGGCGGCGACGGTCGCGGTGCTACCGGAAGCGGAAGAAGTCGATGTGCAGATCGATGACAAGGATTTGCGGATCGACGTATATCGATCGTCTGGCCCGGGCGGCCAATCCGTCAACACCACCGACAGCGCGGTTCGGATCACCCATCTTCCGAGCGGCCTGGTTGTCATCCAGCAGGATGAGAAGTCGCAGCATAAGAACAAGGCCAAGGCGCTTAAGGTTTTGCGCACCCGTTTGTTCGAACTGGAGCGGGAGCGACTTGCCTCGGAACGTGCCGGCGCCCGCAAATCGATGGTCGGGTCCGGCGACCGAAGCGAACGTATCCGCACCTATAATTTCCCGCAGGGCCGAGTGACCGATCACCGGATCAACCTGACGCTGCACAAGCTAGACGCCATCCTGGAAGGCCCGGGCCTTGGCGAACTGGTCGAAGCGTTGGTCGCCGAGGACGAGGCCGAGCGGCTGGCGGGTCTCGAGGAGGCGTGACCGCCATACCGCGCGCGCTGTCGCGAGCGACCGAGCAGCTTGGCCGAACCAGCGACACCCCCCGCCTCGACGCTGAACTGTTGATGGCGGCGGCTCTCGGGATCGGCCGCGACCGGTTGATCCTCGACAGTCCCAGGGGAGAAGCTCCCGCGGATTTCTACGGCTTCGTCGAGCGGCGGCAGGCAGGCGAGCCAGTTGCCTATATCACCGGCCAGCGCGCCTTTTGGACGATCGACCTTGAAGTCGGCCCCGGCGCGCTTGTTCCCCGTCCTGACAGCGAAACCCTTATCGCCGCAGCGGTCGAGCATTTTTCCGGAACGACCGGACCGAATCGGGTCCTCGATTTGGGTACCGGGCCGGGAACCTTGCTACTTGCGGCGCTGGACGAATGGGCCGGCGCCACGGGTGTCGGGATCGACGCATCGGATGTGGCGCTGGATTATGCACGTCGCAATGCGGCCAGGCTTGGCGTGCAGGATCGAGCCGAGTTTCGAATCGGCGATTGGGCGAAAGGGGTCGACGAGCGCTTCGATCTCATCCTGTGCAATCCGCCTTATGTAGCGGAGGGGGGCCCCGTAGGACCCGGAGTAGCTGCCTATGAGCCCGCCGAGGCCTTGTTTGCCGGGCCGGAGGGACTCGATGAGTATCGACGCCTGGCACCCGAGATTGGCCGCCTGCTTGCGCCCGGGGGACTGGCGGCGATCGAGATCGGGTACGACCAGGCGGACAGCGCTACAAAATTGTTCGAGAAACACGGGCCGCATCCCACGCTGGCCCGCGACCTCGGCGGCCGGCCTCGCGCCCTGTTGATCGAGGCATAGGTCGAAATCGCTTGGAATTTCCGTCCACCATCATTACATCAGTGTGCAGGGACGGGGCCGCTCCCTTAAAAACCGATGCGCCCCCGCCACCGACCCCCGACGACATCGCCGCGCTCTCGCATATGCGTTTGACGGCAAAGGGAGGGTCGACTTGCGCAATCGCGCGGGCCGGTCCGCCGCGACGGGAACACACTTCCGCTGAAGGGAAGATTTAGGCGACCGGTTGAGGCCGGCGCCAGTGCGACAGGGAACCAAAACTTGATCAACAATCGTCAAGGCGGCCGTCGTCGTGGCCGCGGTGGACAGCGTCCGCAGGGTATGACCGGCAATAGCGGCGGCAACCGCCAGGATAACCGCCAGCGCGGTAATGCCGCCCAATTACTGGAAAAATATAAGAGCCTTGCGCGCGATTCGCAGCTCGCCGGCGACCGCGTCCAGACCGAATATTATCTCCAATATGCCGATCACTATTTCCGTGTGCTCGAGGACAGCCGCTCGCGTTTCGAGCAGCAGGAGGCGCAGCGCCGCCCGCGCCACGATGATGGGTATGAAGCCGATGGCGACGAGGAGATGACCGTAGAAGCCGAGTCGGACGAGGAGGAAGGCGAGGTCGAAGCCCGTCAGCGTCCTCGCCGTGACCGCGGTCGCGATCGTTTCGAGCGCGATGACCGGACCGACCGACCTGATCGGGGCGACCGACAGGCTCGCGCCAACGGCGCCCGCCGGGACGAAGAGCCGGAAGGCGAAGAGCGGATATCGCTTGGCGTCCTGCCGCCAGCCATCGGCGCGTCAGTCCCCGAAGCCGAGGATGAAGCGCCCAAGCCCCGCCGCCGGACGCGCAAACCGCGCGTCGACGACGACGGCAACGAGATTGCGCCTGCGGCCTGATCGGACAGCCTTTAAGTGACATATCAGGGCGGCAGGAGCGATCCAGCCGCCCTTTTTTCATGCCCAAGAGCCACAGTTCCGGTCGTCACCAAAGTGAAACAATTAAGTCACGAATGCGTCGTGGCCTGCTCCTAATTGGGTCCCGTCGGCGGCCGCGTTTGTCCGCCCTTAGGGACGTGAACCATGACCTCGAAGATTTCACTCTATGCCGCAGCTGCGGCGACGATGTTCTCCATCCCGGCAATGGCCGACGCGCGCAGCCTGCGCGCCGTCGGTTCGTCGACCGTCTACCCCTTCGCCAAAATGGGTGCTGAGCGTGTCGCTCGCGCCAATCCCCGGCTCGGCACGCCGATCATCGAGTCGACCGGCACGGGCGCGGGCATGAAGCTGTTCTGCGCTGGCGTTGGTGAGCGCTTCCCCGACATCGAAAATGCATCGCGCCGGATGAAGGCATCGGAGGCCAAGCTTTGCGCCGCCAACGGTGTCAAGGATGTGACCGAAATCCAGATCGGTCTGGATGGCGTCGCCATCGCCACTGCCAAGGGCACTCCGATCGCAGGCATTACCCAGCGCGATCTATATCTTGCGATCGCCAAGACGCCCTTCGGCAAGCCCAACAAGGCCAAGACGTGGAAGGACGTCAATGGCAAGCTGCCTGCCATCCCGATCCGGGTCTACGGGCCGCCCACGACGTCGGGCACTCGGGACGCGCTTGGAGAGTTGCTGCTGACCCCGCCGTGCGAAGCAAATCCATCAATGGCGGCGCTCAAGAAATCAGACGAAACCAAGTTCAAGGCGATCTGCACAGGCCTGCGCACAGACGGCGCCTATATTGAGGCTGGTGAAAACGATAACCTCATCGTCCAGAAGCTGGGCGCCAATCCGGGCACGCTGGGGATTTTCGGCTATAGCTTCCTCGAAGAGAATGCCGGCAGCATCAAGGGCGTTTCGATCAATGGTGTCCAGCCGACCTATGCGACGATCAGCTCGTTCCAATATCCTGGCGCCCGTCCGCTATATATCTACGTAAAAAATGCGCACGTTCGGGCAATTCCGGCTATTCGTGCCTTTGTCGCGGAGATGACCAAGGAAAGCGCGATCGGACCCAAGGGCTACATGCTGGCCGGTGGTCTGGTCGCGGCGCCGGCGCCGGTCCGGGCACGAGCTCAGCTTGCAGCGCGCAACCTGACTCCGGTGAAGTTCGCCGAGTTGAAGTAGGCCTAACGTTCGACACGCAACTGTAATGCGCGCCTTCCACGAGATGGCCTGCAACCGCCTCACCCAGTCGGTGAGGTTGGGGGGAAAGGGAATAAAATGAAGCGTACTACCATCGTTCGCGGGCTGCTTGCTGGCAGCGCTCTCTTCATCGGCACTGCCGCACTGGCACAGGAGCCTGAGCCGCAGCCCGACCAGTCGGATGCGACGGCCGAAGCAGCCATTGCAGAGGCGCATGACCTCGACGAAGCCCAGGCGAAGATCGAATTGCTTCAGGCGCAGGTAGAAGCGCTCCAGGAATCGATTGCCCAGATTCAGGCCGCGCAGGCCAAGGCCGCGCCGTCATGGAAGGGCGCGCCGGAACTCGCCGACAAGGATAGCGGTTTCAGCTTCAAGCCGACGGCACTGATTCAGTATGATGCCGGCTATACGGGCTTTCCCGACGGGAATGAACTGAACGGCACGGTTGGTACGATCAATTACAACAACCTTGGCTTCAACACCCGGGCGCGGCGCCTGGTGATTGGCGCCCAGGGGTCGCTGCCCGGCGGCTTTGGCTACAAGGCCGAATTCAATCTAGCCCAGGGCACGGTCGACTATGAGGATATCGTGCTGACCTACCAGCCGCCCGAGAGCCCGTTCCAGGTGACCATCGGCAATTTCTATCCGCTATCGAGCCTCGAAACGATGACCAGCTCAAAGGTGACGAGCATGCTCGAACGGGCTTCGTTCACCGATGCATTCAACTATAATCGCCGCCTAGGTATCGGCCTGGCACTGCTCGACCCCAAGACCGACAAATATACGCTGACCGCCGGTATATTCAGCCAGCCCATCAACAACACATCATTTACCCGCACCGGCTGGCAGGTCGCGGTTCGCGGAACCTATTCGCCAATGCTTGGCGATACCCGCCTGCACCTTGGCGCCAATTTCCAATACCGCGCCAATCAACGCGACCAGCAACAGGGGCTCTATCGTGCGCGCCCGCTAACCCAGCTGACCGACCAGCGCTTTGTAAGCACCGGCGCGATCGCATCCGGCAGCGACTATGTTGCCGGCTTGGAACTTGGGGCGATCCACAAGAGCCTGCATGCCGCGGCTGAAGTGCAGAAATTGTGGGTCAATGGCTATAACCCTGGCCATACATTCGGCGACAACAACGGTACCGGCGGAGCCACCTTCTACAATGGCGATCCCAGCTTCTGGGGCGGCTATTTCGAAATGGGGTATTTCCTGACCGGCGAAACCCGCGGCTACAAGGGCGGCAAGTGGGACCGCACCAAGGTGCTAAAGCCGTTCGACAAGGGCGGCTGGGGCGCGATCCAGCTCAACGGCCGGCTCGATTATGTCGACCTCAGCGATCGGGTCGACGATGCCAGTTCGTCGGTGGCCGCGCCTTACTATGTCAATGGCGGCAAGCAGCTTGGCTATCAGCTCAGCCTGATCTGGAGTCCGATGGATTATATCCGCTTCATGGCCCAATACGGTCACGTCTCGGTCACCGGCGGCCCGGCCGCTGCCACGGTCGATCCGAACTCGAACGACGCTGTCAACAATCGAAAATATGGCGTCGATACGGCTGCGGTCCGCGCCCAGCTCGAATTCTAAGGCTTCTTTCCCGAAGCAGCCGAAAGGCCCTCGTCCTCGGACGGGGGCCTTTCATCATTTCGATTGAGGTTCGACCGGCCGGGGGCGTGCTTCCTCGTCGATCGCGACGAAAGTGAACAAGCCCTCTGTCACCTTGACGTGGACCGAACCGCTATCGCGCCAGGCCATCACCTCGATCCGCACCTTCATCGACGTTCGACCGACGCTTTCAACCTCGGCATAAACGGAGATCAGGTCTCGCAAATGGATTGGTGCGATGAACTCCATCCGGTCGATCGCGACAGTCGCCACGGGTCCCCCCGATCGGAGGCGTGCAACGATGCCCGCGGCGATGTCCATTTGGCTGAGCACCCAGCCGCCGAATATATGGCCGTTGGCGTTGATGTCGCTTGGCCCGGGGACGACTCGAAGGACGGGATTCTTAGGGTCGTGGGTCATTCTCGTCTCTCTGCTTGTGATCGGCGGCGTCGGCATCGTGGCCGGCGCGGTTGCTGAGGAAGACCAGGGTCATCAATGCGATGCCGAGCATGACGGTGAGGCCGACCCCAAGCGCGGTCGCGATCAGCATATGAATGTGAACGGACGAATCGCCGCGCGCAACCAGCACCACGGCCAAGGCGGCGATCGCCAACGAAAAGAGCGCAGCCCATCGCATGATCCTAAGGAATTGCTGCTTGAGCGGGGCGAGCGGCGGCGCCTGGTCATGAACGGACATATCTTCCCTTTGGCGGTTGAAAGTGAGACTTTCAACGCGCACATGCAGTCTTAAGGTCTCGTAGGAAGGCGGCAGCGATGACCATCGCGACGATTCTTTCATCCAAGGGCAACGAAGTGGCGACCGTGAGAGCGGGTACGCCGGTCAAGGACGCGGTAGGGTTGCTGGCTGAAAAGCGTATTGGAGCGGTGCCTGTGTTGGACGAAGGCGGGATCTGCGGCATTTTTTCCGAACGCGACCTGGTTCGCTGCGTGTCCGACCATGGTCCCGATGCGCTAGACTGGCCCGTCGACCGGGTGATGAGCTCGCCGGCGGTGACAGTTGAACCGGGCACCCCGATCCTCGCCGCTCTGTCGACCATGACCCAGCGCCGGATGCGCCATTTGCCGGTGGTTGAATCGGGTGAGATTCGCGGAATCGTGTCGATCGGCGACCTGGTGAAGCATAGAATCGAGCGGATCGAAGCCGAGGCGGACGCCCTACGGACTTATATCCAAACCGCGTGACCGGATCGGAACCCGCGGATTTCCGAGGTTTTTCCGAACCCAGACCGATCGGTATCGGATTTTTGAAAAAAAGGCTGTTGACGGTCCGTGGCACCCCCCATATATGCCCCCTCACAGCAGCGGCGGCGGCCTTCACGGACCGCCACCGTGTTCGTGTCTCTCTTTGTCGGCTACCGACGCCCGGAACCAACGACCCGGGGGCAGAGACGCGTCGGCTCTTTGACATTGT
>NZ_JAKFGM010000002.1:372500-728987 GCF_021502585.1 Sphingomonas cremea
AGCACCAGCGCCAGGCTGTGCGGCGGCATCGCTTCCTTCAGGAAACCGATGCGCGGCCCGGCGAAAGCTACTCCGACGAGGCCCGCGACGCCGGCGTTGATGTGCACGACGGTTCCGCCGGCAAAGTCGATCGCCCCGGTCTGGAAGATCAAGCCGTCGTTCGCCCAGACCATGTGCGCGATCGGCGCATAGACGATGGTCACGAACAGCAATGCGAAGACCAACATCGCCGAAAAGCGCACCCGCTCGACCAACGCGCCAACAACCAGTGCCACTGTGATTGCGGCAAAGCTCATCTGGAAGCATGTGAACAAAAGCTCGGGGATCGCCTCTCCCGGCGTTGCCAGGGCCCACGCCGAATCGCCGTCGATCCCCTTAAGGCCCGCCTTGGCCAAGTCGCCGACAATGTGACCGGTGCCTGAGAAAGCGAGACTATAGCCCCAGCCGACCCAGGCGAGGATGGCGACCGCGCCGACACCCATCACCTGGCTCATCACCGACAGCAGATTCTTGGCTCGGACCAGCCCGCCATAGAATAGAGCGAGGCCGGGAAGCAGCATCATCATCACCAGCAGCGTCGCGGTCAGCATCCACGCCGTGTCGCCGCTGTTGACCTGCATCCCTGCCCCCTTGCTGCAGCGCACAAGCTGCAGTCATGGGCCCGGGCGATCAAGCCGTCGGTGAACTATTCAACGCTGCTCGAAGCCGGCCAGGCATTCGGCCACCCAGCGGCCGGCGGTCAGCGCACTGAGGTCGGTGGAATCGAGCGGAGGATCCCATTCGGTAAGGTCGATCAGCCGGACTCTCGGATCGGCGGCCAAGGTTCGTGCTGCAATGAAGAAATCATGGGATGCCATCCCGCCCGGCCGCGCTCCCGGTGCCCCGGGCAGCTGGGCCCGGTCGATCACGTCAATGTCGCAATCGACGACTAGCGCTTCGCAATGACGCAGATGATCGAGCGCTCGTCCGACCGCCCGGTCGATCCCTTCCGCTCGCACTCCCGCGATCGTCACGACAAGGTGCCCGCCATCGATCGCGTCGCGGTGCATGGCCGCCGAATTGGCGAATGGAGCAAGCCCGATCTGGGCTATGTTCGCCCCCGGCAGCCCATCTTCGCGCAGCGCCCGCACCGGGTTGCCGTTGCCCAGGCCCTGCGACGTATCGCGCATGTCGAAATGGGCGTCGAGGGTGATCAGCCCGATCTTGTCCAGCGGGAGGCCGAGCGCATGCACGCCCGGCCGCGTCACCGCATTGTTGCCGCCGATAAGCAGTGTCAGTTCGTGCCGCTCGACGCTCCCCTTGCAGGCAGCGACAATCGACGGCGCAGCTTCCTCGATCGACAGTCCCGCGATCGGAACATCGCCATGGTCGGCGATCGGGGTCGACAATTCCTTGCCGGTCTCGACGTCATAGCGTCCGATCCGGCGAAGGGTCGCGCGGAGCACGCCCGGCGCCAGGTCGCACCGCCCCGGAGTGACCGACCCGGCATCGAGCGGGACTCCGACCATTCCGACCGGCGCGTCGGCGCCCTTTTCGACAATCAGTTCGGAAAGATTGGGCCAGCTGCTGCTCATGCGCTTGACGCTAGCACTCTCGCCGCCCAATGCCACCCGGCATGTGGGATCGGCTACTGACTGACTGCCATGTCGCGACAATGGTCGCGTCGCCGGGCAATCCGCTGGGCCTGTTCCCCAATGCAGCGATCGGCATCGCCGATGGCAAGATTGTCCGCGTCGGCAAGCGCACCGAGCTCGCCGGATTCCGGGCAAAGGAAGTCACTCCCTGCGGCGGTGCCTGGGTCACGCCTGGGCTGGTGGACTGCCACACCCACCTGGTGTTCGGCGGCACCCGCGCCAACGAACATGCCATGCGCCGCGCCGGCGCCACCTATGAGGAGATCGCCAAGGCCGGCGGAGGCATCGCCTCGACCGTCGCGGCGACCAAGGCCGCCAGCGCCGACGAGCTGCGTGACACCGCCCGCCGCCGCCTCCACGCGCTGATGCAAGGCGGCGTCACCTCCATCGAGATCAAGTCGGGCTATGGACTCGACACCGCGTCGGAAATCCGCCTGCTCAACGCCGCCCGCGCCATCGGCCGCGACGAGCCGGTGCGGGTCGTCACCACACTGCTCGCTGCCCACGCGCTCCCGCCCGAGGCGAAGGAAGGCCCGGCGCGCGATGTCTATGTGAAAATGATCGCCGAGGAGATGATCCCGGCGGTCGCCAAGGCCGGTCTCGCCACCAGCGTCGACGCATTCTGTGAGTCCATCGCCTTCACCCCCGCGGAGGTCGAGCGCGTCTTCACCGCCGCTCGCGCTAATGGCCTACCGGTCCGGCTCCACGCCGAGCAGCTTAGCAACCAGAAGGGCGCCGAATTGGCCGCGCGTTACAAGGCGCTGTCGGCAGACCATCTCGAACATCTCGACGCGGCGGGCGCAAAGGCAATGGCCGCCGCGGGGACGGTCGCGGTGCTGCTCCCCGGCGCCTTCTACGCGCTCAATGAGAAGAAGAAACCGCCGGTCGATCTGCTGCGCGACGCGGGCGTGGCCGTAGCCATCGCCAGCGACTGCAACCCCGGCACCTCGCCGGTGCTGAACCCGCAGCTCATCATGAACATGGCCTGCACCCTGTTCGGCCTGACACCAGAGGAAGCGATCGCCGGCATGACCATCAACGCCGCCCGAGCCCTAGGCCTCGCCCATGAAGTCGGGACAATCGAAGCCGGCAAGGCCGCCGACCTCTGTGTCTGGCGGGTTAGCGAGCTATCGGAGCTGGGCTACTGGATCGGCATGCCGGGGCCGGAGCGGCGGATTTTCTGCGGACAAGATTCTTGACCTTTGTCGTCATTGCGAGGAGCGCAGCGACGAAGCAATCCAAGAAGAGTCGGCGATGCTGGATTGCTTCGCTGCACTCGCAATGACGAGGGACCAGTGACCACCAATCGACGCGACAACAGCCGCCATATCCGCGCGCGGCGGGGCTCCGACATCAAAGCGAAGCATTGGACCACCGAGGCTGCGGTGCGGATGCTGATGAACAACCTCGACGACGAGGTCGCCGAGGACCCGCAAAGCCTGGTCGTCTATGGCGGCATCGGCCGCGCCGCGCGCGACTGGGCCTGCTATGACAAGATCGTCGAGACGCTGGAGCGGCTGGAGGAAGACCAGACCTTGCTGATCCAGTCAGGCAAACCCGCCGGCGTCTTCCGAACCCACAAGGATGCGCCCCGCGTGCTCCTCGCCAACTCCAACCTCGTCCCCCACTGGGCGACATGGGAAAAGTTCAACGATCTCGATCGCAAGGGGCTTATGATGTACGGCCAGATGACGGCCGGGTCGTGGATATACATCGGCAGCCAGGGCATCGTTCAGGGCACTTACGAGACCTTCGCCGAGATGGGCCGCCAGCATTATGGCGGCGACCTCAAGGGCAAGTGGATTTTGACTGGCGGGCTAGGCGGCATGGGCGGGGCGCAACCGCTCGCCGCGGTGATGGCGGGGGCGCATTGCATTGCGGTCGAGGTCCAGGACAGCCGGATCGAAAAGCGCCTCGAAACCCGCTACCTAGATCATCGTGCGACCAGCATCGACGAGGCGCTGGACATCGTCGCCAAGGCGACCGAACCCACTTCAGTGGGCCTGCTCGGCAACTGCGCCGAAATACTTCCGGAAATGGTCCGGCGCGGCATCCGCCCCGACGCGGTCACCGACCAGACTTCGGCGCATGACCCGGCCAACGGCTATTGCCCGGCCGGCTGGACCGTCGCCCAGTGGATCGAAATGCGCGAACGCGATCCCGCCGCAGTCGCCGCCGCCGCGCGCGAGTCGATGGCGGTCCACGTCCAGGCAATGCTCGACTTCCAGAAGATGGGCATTCCGACCTTCGACTATGGCAACAACATCCGCCAGGAAGCTTTCAACGAGGGCCTCAAGCACGCGTTCGACTTCCCCGCCTTCGTCCCCGCCTATGTCCGCCCGCTCTTTTGTCGCGGCGTCGGCCCGTTCCGCTGGGCCGCATTGTCGGGCGATCCCGAGGACATCGCTAAGACCGACGCCAAGGTGAAGGAGCTGATCCCCGATGATCCGCAGCTCCACCGCTGGCTCGACATGGCTAAGGAGAGGATCGCCTTCCAGGGGCTTCCCGCGCGCATCTGCTGGGTCGGTCTTGGCCAGCGCCACCGCCTCGGCCTCGCCTTCAACGAAATGGTGAGGAGCGGAGAAGTCTCCGCCCCCATCGTCATCGGCCGCGACCATCTCGACAGCGGCAGCGTCGCCTCCCCCAACCGCGAGACTGAGGCGATGCAGGACGGTAGCGATGCGGTCAGCGATTGGCCGCTATTGAACGCACTTTTGAACACCGCCAGCGGCGCGACTTGGGTCTCGCTCCATCATGGTGGCGGGGTCGGCATGGGCTATTCGCAGCACAGCGGCGTGGTGATCGTCGCCGACGGGACCGACGATGCCGCCCGCCGGCTCGAACGAGTCCTCTGGAACGATCCCGCCACCGGCGTTATGCGCCACGCGGACGCCGGGTATCAGATCGCAATCGATTGCGCGAAGGAGCAGGGGCTGGACCTGCCGATGATCAGTTAGTTGGACGGCGCGGGCGGCGCCTTCTTTTCCGCATCGTCACCGACTTCGATTGTCAGCGGGCCGAATGTTTTGGCACGGTCGGGCGGCTGGACTCGACTGCAGCGCTGGGCATTGCAGGCGATCATCTCGCCGCTGTCTGTGTCCATGCGCACCACTGAGTCTCCGGTAGATGCGATCTGGTAGCGTGGTTCGCCCCGCGAATTGCCCCATGACAGAATCAGCGCCGCGCCAACGATAGCGGCGGCGATGATCGCGGGTCCGCGCGCTCTACGGTCTTCCTCTGATGTCGCCATTTTCGTCCCTCCGCCTCTTCTCCCGCTATAGCCCGCTGTTCCTCGCCGCCCAAATCTCCTAGACGCGCGCGCATGAACGTGTTGAACCCCGAAGCCATCGACCTCGCGACCCTCCGCCAACTTTGGCAGGGCGCGCCCGTCAAACTCGACGACGCCAGCATGGACCGCATCCGCGCCTCCGCTGCGTCGGTCGATCGCATCGTTGCGGGGGGTGAGACGGTCTATGGAATTAACACCGGCTTCGGCCTGCTCGCCAACACCCGTATCCCTGCAGAGCGGCTGGCCGAGCTTCAGCGCAACCTGATCCTGTCGCATAGCTGCGGGCTCGGCGATGCGTTGCCGCGCCAGGTCGTCCGGATGATGATCGTTCTGAAGCTGCTCGGCCTCGGCCGCGGCTATTCGGGCGTGAAGCCGTTGGTAATCGATGCCCTGCAAGGCTTGCTCGACCGGGACGCCATGCCGGTTATCCCCGCTCAGGGCAGTGTCGGCGCCAGCGGAGATCTCGCCCCGCTCGCCCACCTTATCGCCGCCATGATGGGGGAGGGGCGAATCGACGTCGCCGGTGAAGTTCTCCCTGCACGCGAAGCGCTCGATCATCTCGGAATGAAGCCGCTCGAGCTTGGCCCGAAGGAAGGCCTGGCCCTCATCAATGGCACCCAGGCCTCGACGGCCATCTCTCTCGATGCGCTGTTCATGGCCGAGCGGGTATTCGGCGCTGCCATCGCCGCCGGTGCGCTGTCGGTCGATGCGCTCAAGGGTTCGGTCAAGCCGTTCGACCCGCGAATCAGCGAAGTCCGTGGCCAGTCCGGCCAGATCCGCGTCGCGTCGCTTGTCCGCGAACTGCTCGACGGCAGCGCAATCGTCGAGAGCCATTTCCGTTGCGGCCGGGTGCAGGATCCCTACAGCTTCCGCTGCCAGCCGCAGGTCATGGGCGCCGCGCTCGACCTGCTCACCAACGCCGCCCGCACCCTGACCATCGAGGCCGGCGCGGTGACGGACAATCCGGTCGTGTTCGAGGATGAGGACATCGCCATCAGCGGCGGCAATTTCCACGCCCAGCCGGTCGCCTTCGCCGCCGACATCATCGCCATGGCGATGTGCGAGGTGGGGAGCCTGTCCGAACGCCGCACCGCGGTTCTGATCGACCCCAAGATGAGTGGGCTCCCGGCATTCCTGACAGACGATGGCGGAGTAAATTCGGGGCTGATGATCCCGCAGGTGACGCAGGCCGCACTGGTCGCCGAAAACCGCAGCCTAGCCTTCCCGTCGAGCGTCGACAGCGTGCCGACGTCGGCGGGACAGGAGGACCATGTCTCTATGGCCCCAATCTCCGCGCGCAAGGCTGCGAGCATTGCGAAGAACGTCGCCGGCATCGTCGCGGTCGAGCTGATCGCCGCCGCGCAAGGTGTCGACTATCATGCTCCGCTCAAGACTTCGGCGAAGCTCCAGGCCGTCCACGCAAAGGTTCGCGCGATCAGTCCGCGCCTCGAATCCGACCGCTACTGGGCCGATGAAATGGCCGCGCTGCAGGCAGCGGTGCTGGCCGGCGAAACCGGCCAGCTTTTCCGCCTGCTCGACTAGGCGCTATTGTTCGCCTAGGGTCGCCAGGATCTGGGCTGCGGTCATGGGCCCATTGGACGTTGTATCAGTGTGGCTGGCGATCATCGTTCGGAACTGGATGCTGGCACGAGGCCCGGACGCAATGCCCATCTTCTTCGCCGCTGCATCGACCGCATCGTCCTGTGCCTTAGTCGTCACGGGATTGATCACCAGATAGTCCCAGCTGTCGCCCGACGTATGAACATAGATTTGGGACGCTGCCACGCCCGCTGCCGCGGCCGCGCGGTCTTGCTGCGCCATCCATTTCAAAAGGGCCACCTGCTGGCCCGGAGCCGCGCGATATAACGACACAATATGCTGTGGCGCATCCTGGGCGATTGCCGGTGACGCAATTGCGCATGCGGCGGCCGCCGCAAAGATTATCCCTATTTTCATTTCATTTGCCCCTTGTTCGGCGCCCGCGCGCCAGTGCAGCCTGCCCGTTGGCAGGCCGGCCAAGTCTCCCATGGGGACGCTACAGATGCGGGATCAGCGTCGCGCACTTAACGCATGTTAAGCGTTATCGGCAAGCGGCCGATAGATTGGGGCTAGCTCGGCACCCGTGTCCAGCGCTCGTTGTCGCACAGGAGGCCGCCCAGGATGCAACCTTGGACCTGCATGGAGTCATCGCCGAGCTGGCGGACCGTAGCGGTTGCGTGGGCATTGCGTTTGGGAACGAATGCGCGCCCGCGGAAGCGCCCGTCGCCGATCGGTTTGAGCCCGGTCAAGATCTGCGTGCCCACCAGGTTGGCGGTGCCCCCCTTGCGCGCCTTGGCCTTGGCCTTTTCGCTGGCCTGGACAACCGTACCGCAATAGGCGGTGCCGCAGCGCGCAACCTGCACGACGACAGTGCGCTTGGGGTTGGTCCACTTGCCCTCGATGGCCTGGGCCGAGGCCGGGGCCGACGCCAGTACAATGGCCGCGATCGTGATGAAGAACTTACGCATGGGTTCCTCTTGGCAGGCCAATGTGACGAAAATGGTGCCTTCAGCTTGACCTTAGATGAACGCGGTCGATAGTTATTGATAATCATTCGCATCTAGACTAAGCGAATAGGGTATCCCTTCTCCGTTCGAGTTTTCATGAAATTTCTGTCGTTCCTTCACCGCTGGTCCGGCGGGCTCATTGGCCTGCTACTCGCTGTCCTCGGCCGTTCCGGCGCGATCCTCGTTTGGGAAAGCGAGTGGATTTCACTGACCGGCACGCACGATCCGGTAGTCGAACGGATCGAAGTGCTAAGTGTCATCGCAGAGCGCGAAGTAGCCAGGGGCGCGACCCGCATCACCTTCGCCAGCCCAGAAATCGGCCTCCATTTGGTTACCCGCGATAGTGGCGCCGGCGCCTACATCGCGCAGGATGGCACGATGGTGGCGTCATGGTCGAGCCAATGGCAACGGCCGGAATTATGGATCTTCGACCTCCATCATCACCTGTTTGCAGGCCATAATGGAGAGCTCGTCGCCGGTTGGGCCGGAGTATTCGGCCTGCTGTTCGTCATCAGCGGATCGATCCTGTGGTGGCGCAGCCGCCGTAACTGGCGGCCACGGCTTTTGCCCCGCAGATTTCAGCCAGGGCCGATCGTCAGCCATCATCGCGATCTTGGGATCATCGTCGCGCCGCTTCTATTGCTCAGCTTCCTCACCGGCACTGGCATGGTATTCAAGGAAGCGGCTGCAGCGGTATTAAGTCCGTTCGGCAAAATTGAAGCACGGGCCAAGCCACCCGAGATTGCGCCAACCAAGGGCCCGGCGCGGATTGCGACACTGTTGGCTGAAGCCAGGGCCCGCTTTCCCGACGCCGCTTTGCGCCGTTTGAACGCACCGACCAAACCCGGCCAGCCCTGGTCGGTCCGCATGCGCCAGCCGTTTGAATGGTCCGTCGGAGGCCGGACCAACCTAACGTTCGATGGCTCGGGCAGGTTGATCAAGATCGACGATCCGGCCACTAGCAGCCGGGCGGCGTCAATCTATGAGAAATTCCTGCCGGTCCACAGTGCCAGGGTTGGAGGCATCGCCTGGAAACTGACGATGACCCTGTCTGGCCTCGGCCTGACCATCCTCGGGCTTTTGGCTACCTGGTCATTTTGGTTCCGCAAGGCGAATAAACGGAGGCGACCCGATAGTGAGGGAGCCGGCCTTGAGGTCGCCGCCGCGTAGGGGAACCAGCGCCAGACGCATATGACATCAGCCCAGGTCGGCGGCGCTATGTCGCTCCGGCACAAAACTCGGATCGTTGCTTGGCTTACGGTTGACCCGCCGTCCGCGCTGGACCGCAGGCCGCGCCGCAACCTCGTCAACCCACCGGTTGAAATGGCGATAATCCTTCAGGGACAGGAAGCTCGCGGCATCGCCATAGGCCTGGCCCAATGCAATACCGCCGTACCAGGGCCAGATAGCCATGTCAGCGATGCTATACTCGTCGCCGGCGGCAAACCGATGCTCGGCGAAATGCCGATCGAGGACATCATATTGCCGCTTGGCCTCCATCGCATATCGGTCGATCGCATATTGGATCTTGACCGGTGCGTAGGCGTAGAAGTGGCCGAAGCCACCGCCGAGGAAGGGCGCCGACCCCATCTGCCAGAACAACCAGCTCAATGCTTCTGTCCGCTTGGCCGGGTCCTTGGGCAGGAAGGCGCCGAACTTCTCCGCCAGATAGAGGAGGATCGATCCGCTCTCGAACACGCGTTGCGGCTGGTTGGGATTCGATTGATCGAGAAGCGCCGGGATCTTCGAATTGGGGTTTAGCTCGACGAAGCCCGACCCAAACTGCTCGCCTTCGCCAATATCGATGTACCAGGCATCATACTCGGCACCCGCATGACCTGCCGCGAGCAGCTCCTCGAGCATGATGGTTACTTTCTGCCCATTGGGCGTGCCGAGCGAATATAGCTGCAGCGGCTGGTCGCCGAGCGGCAGCGCCTTGTCGTGGGTTTGACCGGCGATAGGCCGGTTGATGCTGGCGAACTGGCCGCCGCTCGGTTGGTCCCAGCTCCACACTCTGGGCGGAACATATTCGGCAGGGAGAGAGGGGATTTTGTCAGGGGCGTCGGCCATCTTTACTCCTTCGCGTCGCGGGCTTGCCGGAAATGGGTATGCGAATTGCAACTGACAAGTAGCCTCAAGCGAGGCGCGACAACATCAGCCCAAGTGCTGCCCCGATCAAAGACAGGATGACGCTTCCCAGCACATAGAATCCCGCCTGCATCGGCTCGCCCCGTTCCCATAAGGTCAAGGCATCTAGGCTGAAGGCGGAAAAAGTGGTGAACCCGCCGAGGAAGCCAGTGATTAGGAACAGCCGCGCATAATGACCTGTTTCGAACGCCGAAAATAATCCGGCCAGCAACCCGATTGCGACACTTCCCGAGACGTTGACTGCCAGGGTCCACCAGGGAAAGCCGGGCCCCAACAGCGTTAGCCCCGCCCGCCCGGTCGCATGTCGCGCCAAAGCTCCCAACCCGCCGCCCAGGAAGACGAGCAACCAGTGCATCAGGCGTCGACCACAAATTGTTCTGGATGCTTGGTGAGCTGGCGAACGATGATGGCTATGATCCCGCCAACGATCACGCCGATGATCGATGCGGCGATCGCATCCGATAACCACTTCACGATCGCATGGAGCGGACCGAACCAAGAGGCGATCGCGTGCCCCGCATCATGCACGACGTGCGGCAATTGCTCGAAGCCCAGCTCCTCGATGCCGTGCAATAGGATGCCGCCGCCAACCCACAGCATGGCCGCCGTACCGATGCCGGACAGCGATGTGAGCAGCTTGGGCACGATATGGACCAGGCCCCGTCCCACCGCCTTGCTGGTACGGCTGGCTCGCTCGGCGAGATGGAGGCCGATATCGTCCAGCTTCACGATCAGCCCGACGACGCCATAGACCGCAACCGTGATCACCAGGCCAACCAATGCCAGCGCGGCGGCCTGCTCCGCGATCCCAAGATCGCTGAGCTCGTTCAGGGCAATCGCCATGATTTCGGCGGACAGGATGAAATCGGTTCGGATTGCACCAGCGACCTGCCGGTCCTCCAATTCCTTGGCGGAATCCGCCTGCAGCAGCTCGGTTTCATGATGATGATCGTGGAGTATGGCCTCGACGATCTTCTCGGTTGCTTCGAAGGCAAGGTACGCACCGCCGATCATCAGCAATGGCGTAATCAGGACCGGGGCGAATGCCGACAGGGCGACCGCCCCTGGCAACAGGAACAGCAGCTTGTTCTTGAGGCTGCCGAGCGCGATCTTCCAGATGATCGGCAGCTCGCGGTCCGGCGTCAGGCCGGTGACGTAGCGCGGCGTCACCGCAGTATCATCGATGACAACGCCAGCAGCCTTGGTCCCGGCCTTGGCGGTTGCGCCGGCAACGTCGTCGAGGCTGGCAGACGCCAGCTTGGCGATCATCGACACATCGTCGAGCAGCGCGATCAGTCCGGATGGCATGGATTTCCCCGTAGTTGGTGCGCATGAGTTAGCGGCAGATGCGGCCGCTTGCCAGCGTTCGTCTGGCAGAACTGAACGTTCGCCGGACATTCGCTTTACAAAATTCAACCGGCGAACCTCCTGTCCCGGACCATCGGGAGCGCTCGTATGAAATTGCCGTTGCTTGCCATGCTGATACTGGACGCTCTGCCATTGGCGGCTGCGCCAGCCAAAGACATATCGATCGTTGCCGCCGCTGACGCGTTCGACCGGGCGCAACTTACCAAGGATGGCGCGGCAATCGGGCGGATTGTCCTCGACGACCTCGTCTTTATCGACAGTTCGGGCAAACGGCTCGGGAAGAAGGAATTCATCACCGGCTGGACTGCGCCGGGCGATCGCTTCGACCCGATTTCGCTGATCGATCGCACGGTCGTCCCGCTCGGACGCGACGCGGCGGTGGTAGGCGCGGAGGTCAACCTGTGCGGGACCTCGGATGGCGTCCCCTTTTGCAGCCGAATCCGCTACGCCGACACGTTTGTGCGGATCGACGGGCGCTGGCGGGTGGCGCACATCCAGGTGACGCGCATCAAGGGCTAGGCGGCGAGGTCCTTCGCTGGCTTAGGTTCGCCCAGGCGGCGCGACTGGAATGATAGCCCCCAGTCGCGCATCGTCAGCAGGATGGGCTCGAGCGATCGGCCGAATTCGGTCAGCTCATATTCGACCCGGGGAGGAACCTCCGGGAAAACCGTGCGGCTGATGACGCCGTCCGCTTCCAGCTCGCGCAATTGCAGCGTTAGCATCCGTTGCGTCGTTCCGGGGACAAGTCGCGAAAGCTCACCAAAGCGGCGCTTTCCTTCCAGCAGATGGAACAGGATAACTGCCTTCCACAGCCCGCCGATAACTGACAGCGTCGCCTCGACCGAGCAGCCGGTTCGCCAGTCGTAACGCTTGGGACGCATCCAATACTTCCTTTTATGATAGTATATGCTTTTATTGTAACTTCTTGCGAATCAATAAGTAACAGTAGAAATGGCCCGTTGTCCATCACTAGGAGACGACGATGAAGGCCATGATTTTGTCCGCTTATGGCGGCGGTCCCGACAGTTTCGAGCCGGCCGAACTGGCCGACCCCGTTCCGCTTGCAGGTCAAGTGCTGGTGCGGGTTACCGCCGCCAGCGTGAACCCGGTCGACACCAAAATCCGGCGGATCGGCCATGCGTCTTCGCCGGAACTTCCCGCCCTGCTCGGCTGCGACATGGCCGGCGAAGTAGTGGCGGTGGGCGCGGATGTTTCCGGCTTCGACGTGGGCGATCGAGTCTATGGCTGCGTCGGCGGGGTCCGTGGCTCGCCCGGCACTTATGCCCAACTGGTGTTGGCCGATGCGCGATTGCTCGCCAAGGCGCCGGAAGGTCTGCTGCTTCGGGAAACAGCGGCGCTTCCGCTGGTCACAATCACCGCCTGGGAAGCGCTCGACCGGCTTGGGGTCGGGGAAGGCACCCATTTGCTGGTTCATGGCGGCGCCGGCGGCGTTGGCCACATTGCGATCCAGCTTGCCAAGGCGCGGGGCGCTCGGGTTGCGACGACCATTTCTTCGCCCGAAAAGGCAGCGATCGCGCAAGGCTTCGGTGCCGATGAGATCATCGACTACCGATCGGAAGCGGTCGAGGCCTACGTTGATCGGTTGACCGGCGGGCGCGGCTTCGACGCGGTGTTTGATTCGACCGGGGGCAGCGATCTTGCCACCTCCTTTGCAGCCGCCCGGCTCAATGGACAGGTCGCGGTCATCGTCGCCAGCTATTCCGCCGACCTCACTCCGATGCACGTCAAGGGACTGTCGCTCCACGCCGTGTTCATGCTGATCCCGCTGCTCTACGGTATCGGGCGGGAGGAGCATGGCCGTATCCTGGCGAAAGCCGCGAAGCTGGTCGATGAAGGCCGGCTTAGGCCCCTGATCGACGCCGAGCGATTTACCCTGGAAGAGGTCGGCAAGGCGCACGCAAAGCTCGAATCCGGCCAGGCGCTGGGCAAGCTGGTAATCGACGTCGCGGCCGATTGATCGCGCAGCCCTTGCGCGCGCGTCGCCTTTCGCGCAACTGGCCGAGCCATGCTTGCAATGGATTTCATCAAGGCCAACCGCGAAACGGTCGAGCGCGCGATCCGCGACAAGGGCGTCGACCTCGACGTCGATACACTGCTGGCGCTGGAGGGTGACGCTCGGTCGCTCAAGACTGAGATCGACAATCTTCGCGCCAGCCGCAACGCGATCAGTGCCCGCTTCAAGGACGCCGCGCCCGAGGAAAAGGCGGCGCTCGGCGCAGAGGCCAAGGCGGCCGGCGCCCGCGCGTCTGAACTCGAAGTCGAGCTCGGTGAAAAAGACGCGGCGCTGAAGGCGATGATGCTGAGGCTGCCCGGCATCCCCTGGGAAGGCGCGCCGGTCGGCCCCGATGAAAGCTTCAACACCGTCGTCCGCCAGGAAGGCGCAGTCCCGGCCTTCACCTTCCAGCCGCTCGACCATGTCGCGCTGATCGAACGCAACGACTGGGCGGAACTCAGCCGCATCGTCCAGGTCTCGGGCAGTCGCACCTATTGCCTGAAGGGCCGTCTCGCCCTGCTCGAGGCCAAGCTGATGGGCTGGGCGCTCGAGCAGATCGCGGAGGCCGGCTTCACCCCGATCACCGTCCCGGCCATCGCCCGCGGACAGGCCTTTCTCAGCCAGGGCCAATTCCCCGGCCATAAGGAAGAAACCTACGAGCTTCCCAACGACGACCTGTGGCTGGCCGGAACCGCCGAGGTCGCGCTGACCTCGCTCCATTCGGGTGAGATCGTCGAGCACGACCGGCTGCCGATCCTCTACGCCGGCTACTCCCCCTGCTTCCGCCGCGAAGCGGGAAGCGCCGGCAAGGACGTCCGCGGATTGTTGCGGGTCCACCAATTCCTCAAAGTGGAACAGTATGTCATCTGCGAGGCGGATGAGGGGGTTAGTGCGGAGTGGCACGCCAGGCTGCTGGGCCTGGCCGAGCAGCTGCTGGCCGCGCTTGAAATCCCCTACCAGGTGATCGAGACTTCGACCGGCGACATGGGCCTTGGCAAATATCGGATGAACGACATCGAAAGCTGGGTGCCGAGCCTCGGCAAGTATCGCGAGACTCACAGCTGTTCGACCCTGCACGACTGGCAGGCCCGCCGCGCCAACCTCCGCTACCGCGACAAGGAGGGGCAGGTCCGCTTCGCCCACACGCTCAACAACACGGCACTGGCCTCCCCGCGTATCCTGGTCCCGCTGCTGGAGAATCACCAGACCGCCGATGGCCGCGTCCGCCTGCCCGAGGCGATTCGCCCGCTGATGGGCGGTGATGAATATCTCTGACGGAGATCCGAGGGACGAGCTCCCGCCGCCGTCGTGGCGGCGGCTGCACGAGGCGGCGTGGCTGGGCAGCCGCATCTTCAGGAGCTTCGGCCACTTGAACCCGCGCGGCCCCGAGGGCGGCCCGCCGGCGCTGGTCATCCCCGGCTTTATCGCCGACGACCGCACGACGATGGAGCTCCGCAGGGCGCTGGCGGAGGCAGGCTTCCGCACCCACGGCTGGGACCGCGGCTGGAACCTCGGCGCCCGCCACGACACGATCGAGCAGCTGAAGCACCGCCTGGACCAGGTTTCGACCGAAGAGCCGGTGCTGGTCGTCGGCTGGAGCCTCGGCGGAGTGTTCGCGCGCGAACTCGCCCGCGCCCACCCGGAGCGAGTCCGGGCGGTGGTCACCCTGGGCAGCCCATTCAGCGGCGACCCGCACCAGAATAATGTCTGGCGGCTCTACGAATGGATCGCGGGGCACAAGGTCGACGAACCCCCGATCGCCCGAGTCACCGACAAGCCCCCGGTCCCGACCCTGGCGATGTGGTCGCGCTACGACGGCATCATCGCCGTCCGCGCCGCCCGCGGCCTGGCCCATGAAAGCGATCATTCGGTGGAGCTGGATTGCACCCACATGGCGTTCGGTGTTTCGCGGCGGACGACGCGGCTTGTAGTGCAAGAAATCGACAGCTTCCTGAAATCGTTCACCTAATCGGCCCGGATTCTTGTTTCGCTAACGTATTCACCCCATTGTTAACCTTATGAAGTGGGACCGCTACCCGCTCGCGCCCGTCAGTGGCCGCGGAAGCCCCGACGATGTTGCTCCGTCGGACTGGGGCCGTTGGCGTGAGGTCGCCTGGCATATCCCGCGCCTTTTGAGCGGCCTTGGACCCCTGGGTCCCCGCGGCCCGGAGGACGGACCGCCCGCGCTGGTCTTCCCCGGATTCCTTGCCACCGACCGCACCACGATGGAGCTTCGCCGCGCGCTGGCCCGGGCCGGCTGGCGCGCCCACCCCTGGCTGCTGGGGGTCAATGGCGGGGCCAAGGCCAATACGATGGAGCTGCTTGCCAGCCGCCTCGACGCCATCTGGGACGGCCGCCCGATCCTGCTGGTGGGATGGAGCCTGGGCGGAATGTTCGCCCGGGAACTGGCTGCCCGTGTCCCCGAAAAGGTCCGCGCGGTGGTCACGCTTGGATCGCCATTTTCCGGCAACCTGAAAACCAACACCAATGTCCGCGAATTTTACGAGCGGGTCGCCGGCCACGACGTCAACGTCCCCCCGTTCGAGCGGATCGGCGGCAAGCCCCCGGTGCCGACCCTGGCCCTATGGTCGCGCAAGGACGGCATCGTCGCCCCCGCCGCCGCCCGCGGCCTGGCGACCGAGGTCGACAAGGCGGTCGAGATCGACACGCATCATATGGGATTTGCCGTGTACCGGCCGGCATTGAGCCGGGTCGTTCACGAGATTCGCGTTTTCCTGACGGAGATGGAAGGCGCGGAGCCGGTGATGGGGAAGAAGGCGGCGGCTTAGGGCGCCGCGACTGCTCGATATTGGGCGTCCCGGCCTCCCCCCAACTGTTGATACCACCCGCCATCGCAGTAATAGTAAGTGGCGCCCCCATCGATCATCTTCATGCATCCGGCGGGGAGGGACGCGTAGGTGCTGCCGATGACATAGGGTTTCCGGGGCTCCGGCGGCGCGACGGCCACCGGCGGTTCGGCGGGCTTTTCGTCGCGCACGACCTCCTTCTCGACGATGACGGGGACTTCCCGTTCGACGACGAAGATGCCGCTGTTTAGCCCGTGCATGTTGCCGCCGTGATGGCTCGGAAAATTGTTGCGCGGGCCGGTGCCCGCCGGGTGCCCCTGGGCATCGGTCTTGGATGCGGCGAGGATCAGCAGCGCGGACATGGCGGCGCTTATTCCTAGGAGGTGGGTGCCTTTCATTCGCTGCAGGATGAGCCGGTTCGACGGGTAAGCCAATCGGGGGATTTGCGTATGTGGGTGGGGGCGTCACGGGAGTGAATCCCGTGACGTCGATCGACACGGCCTTGCCGGTCGTCGGCCGGCTCAAATCGACTCTTCGACACAAGCCGATGTGGCGCTTCGCGCCTATCGTCTTGTGCTCGGCGATTTGTGCTGTCCTACACGAACCTATTTGGTTATGCGAGTCGCATGACCATCCCCGTAATCTGCGACCGGCCGGCTTTCAGGGCTCATTGTCCACGACGAATAGGAGCTGAATTCCAAGGCTAATGGCTCCACGCCGATGAACGAGTGGGCTAGCCTTCGTCACCCATTCGGAGTGCGGCTATGAAAGCATCCTGGGGTATCGAAACAGATCCGTACTCCCGCTTCTTCGCCGCCCCGTTCTTCTGCTTTCGAGCAGCTTCCGCTTCTGGGTCGCGTCGCCGCCACAGCATTTCGCGGTCACGCCCTTCCGAGCATCTCCCTACTGCCAGGACGCCGACAGCCCGATGCTGAACGTCTGCGAGTTATTGCCGATGAAGTTGAGGCGGTCTGAATCGAAATATCGGACCCTGACCCCCAGCTGGCGCGAAATTGGGAAGCCGCCGGCGATCGCCCAGCCGACGTCCTTCCTTCGGTCGTTATTGCGGATGCCGTCGATCCGGGACCGGCCGCCAACCCCGATGCCGGCGCTCACCGCTGCCCAGATGCCGGACTTGAACGAATAAATGGCGGTGCCGTCGAGCGTGTAGAAGTTATCCTGTTCCAGCCGCTTGCCGTTAAAAAAGTCATCATTGTCGGTGTAGATCCACGCCATCGCGGTGGCTTCGAAGGTCCAGTTGCGGCGGCGATGCTGCATCCCCAGCTGCGGCCGGAAGGTGAAGCGGTTGTTGCCGAGGTTGATTATCTTGTCGTCGAAATATTCGCCGGTGGGCAGGTGCACCGCCATCGCCGCGCCGACGATCGTCTCGCTCTCATGCGTGGCGAGATAGGCGCCATATTCCCGGGCGGCGAGCGGCGGCGGGCCGACCAGGTTGATCGCCACCCGGACGATGGTGTCGGAAAATCCGTCGCGCTCGACCGTCTTCGGGAGCCCGTTGACGATGCCGTCCCAGCGGCCGGTCTGCCAGGCCTGCCTGACCTCGATCCGCGCCGACCTGCCGGCCAGCTTGAAACCGCGGACATAGCCGGCAAGCGCGGTGTCGACCTTCATCTTCGCATCCTCGATCCCGATCGTCGGATCGACGTTAATGTCGCCGTTGGTGTGGGCGTAGGTCAGGCTGAGGAAATTCTGGCCGGTCGGAAGCTGGCTCCAGCGGCGCGGCTCAAGGTCCTGCGCGAACCCCGGTGAGCAGAGGAACAGCGCGGCGACGGCCCAGGCCAGCGCGCGAAGGGCAATGCGATGCAGGTTGCTCGGCCAGCTGTTCAAATCGTTCATGCCCCCCGGTGGGGAGCATCCTAGCCGAAACGGCGCGCCGTGCCATCGGCACTAACGTGCCAGCGGAACGCCTTACTCTTCGCCCATTCTCAAAGCAGCGATGAAGGCTTCCTGGGGGATTGAAACGCTGCCGTACTCGCGCATCTTCGCCTTCCCCTTCTTCTGCTTCTCCAGCAGCTTCCGTTTCCGGGTCGCGTCGCCGCCGTAGCATTTGGCGGTGACGTCCTTGCGCATTGCGCTGATCGTCTCGCGGGCGATGACCTTGCCGCCGATCGCGGCCTGGATCGGGATTTTGAACAAGTGCCTTGGTATCAGTTCCTTCAGACGCTCGACCATGCCGCGGCCGCGGGCTTCGGCGTTGCCGCGGTGGACGATCATGCTCAATGCGTCGACCGGCTCCTCATTGACCAGGATGCTCATCTTGACGAGGTCGCCCTCGCGGTGGCCGATCTGGTGATAGTCGAAGCTGGCATAGCCTTTCGACAGCGACTTCAGCCGGTCGTAGAAATCGAACACCACTTCGTTGAGCGGCAATTCATAGGTCAGCTGGGCCCGCGTGCTCGACCCGTGGCCGACATAGGTCAGGTTCTTCTGGATGCCGCGCCGGTCCTGGCACAGCTTCAGGATCGCGCCGAGATATTCGTCGGGGGAATAGATGGTCGCCTCGATCCACGGCTCCTCGATCAGCTCGATCCGGTTGGGGTCGGGCATGTCGGCGGGGTTGTGCAGCTCTATGGTCTGCGCCGGCTCATTCTTCGAATGCGAAAGCGCGATGCGATAGACCACCGACGGCGCGGTGGTGATGAGGTCGAGGTCATATTCGCGGGTCAGCCGCTCCTGGATGATCTCCAGGTGGAGGAGGCCGAGGAAGCCGCAGCGGAAGCCGAAACCAAGCGCCGCGCTGGTCTCCATCTCGAAGCTGAAGGAGGCGTCGTTGAGGCGGAGCTTGTAGAGGCTGTCGCGGAGCTTTTCGAAATCGGCGGCGTCGGTCGGGAACAGGCCGCAGAAGACCACCGGCTGGACCGTCTTGAAGCCGGGCAGCGCCTCCGCCGTGGGCTTCTTCGCGTCGGTGATGGTGTCGCCGACCGCGGTCTGGCTGACTTCCTTGATCTGCGCGGTGATGAAGCCGATCTCGCCCGGGCCGAGCTCGTTCAATTGCTCGATCTTGGGGCGGAAGCAGCCGACCCGGTCGACCAGGTGCAGGGTGCCTGCGGCCATGAACTTGATCTGCTGGCCCTTGCGGATCGTGCCGTCCATGACGCGGACGAGGATGACGACGCCGAGGTAGGGGTCGTACCATGAGTCGACCAGCATGGCCTTTAAGGACGCGTCGCGGTCGCCCTTGGGCGGCGGGATTTTGTCGACGATCGCCTGCAGCACTTCGTCGATGCCAATGCCGCTCTTGGCGCTGGCGAGGACGGCTTCCGACGCGTCGAGGCCGATGATGTCCTCAATCTCCGCGCGGACCTTCTCAGGCTCGGCGGCGGGGAGGTCGATCTTGTTGATGACGGGCACGATCTCATGGTCATGCTCGATCGACTGGTAGACGTTGGCGAGCGTCTGCGCCTCGACCCCCTGCGCCGCGTCGACCACCAGCAGCGCGCCCTCGCAGGCGGCCAGGCTGCGGCTGACCTCATAGGCGAAGTCGACGTGGCCGGGCGTGTCCATCAGGTTGAGCTCGTAGGTCTCGCCGTCCTTCGCCTTCCAGTTGAGGCGGACGGTCTGGGCCTTGATGGTGATCCCGCGCTCCTGCTCAATCTCCATATTGTCGAGCATCTGCCCGCGGACCATCTCGCGGTCGGTGAGGCCGCCGGTGCGCTGGATGAGGCGGTCGGCAAGCGTCGACTTCCCATGGTCGATATGGGCTATAATACTGAAATTACGTATCTTTTTCTGCGTAATGGTCAATTTGCGAGCTTTGCCTGTAGGGGTTTGTGCGCCGCCTAGCATCTGGTGCCCGCAGTGTCACCGCCCGCGGCCCAAGTCGCCATTCCGCAAGCCGGCTGCCGTCTTTTGCTGCCGCAGGTTAAGTCGGGGGTGACAATCGGCCGGCCACCCCGCTACTTTGGGCCCGACAGCCTCGCCGGCCACCCTGGCCGAAGGTGCGAGGCGCCAAATTGGGGGCGATGATGGACAGGAAGTTCTGGTTCTCGGCCGGCGCGATGGCGGTGGCGGTTTCGGCAGCGGCCTATGCGGCGACGCCCGCTGCGCCTCCGCCCCCGATAGCCAATTACTGGGTCGATGTCGCGACCAGCAGCGGGATGGGCGCGGGCATGACCCCAGGCGCGCGGCCCAACATGGCGCAGATGATGAACATAATGCAGGGCGGCTCCTCGGTGGCGCACGCGCTCGAACTTCGCCTTGCCTCACGCGACAAGGCCGCAGCCGCGCCGAGCGCCCAGCATTTTATCCCGCCGGGCCTGCAGATGGGGCCGAGCCTGCCGCTGGTGACGCCGGTCGCGGCTAAGCCGGTGCGCGAGACACCGGATACGCCGTACCAATATGAGCGGCCCAAGGGGCGGATGCTGATTTATTGGGGCTGCGGCGAGCATGTCGGCCCCGGCCAGCCGACGGTGATCGATTTCTCCAAGCTCGCCGCCGGCCAGGTGCCGCCGGGCATGGCGGCGATGGCGGCGATGGGCCGCGCGGCGACGCCGCCGCGGCCGGGGCAGTCGGCCAGCTATGGCGAATGGCCCAACGAGCGGGATTCGCGCGCGGTGCCGGTGCAGGGCTCGCTGCTCGGCGCGCACCGCATCGAGGGAAATTATTCGCCACCGATCGCCTTCAGCCTCGCCGCCGGGCAGGACTTCATGCCCGACCTGGGGCTGAATGAAGGCGCTGCCCTGCCTTCGGGAGCGATCACGCTCGGCTGGCGCCCGGCGTCCCAGGCGACGGGCTATGCGCTGGCGATGTTCGGCGGGGCCGAGAATGGCGACGTGATCGTCTGGAGCTCCGCCAACAAGGCGGCAATGTCCGCCAACCTCGACTATCTACCGCCCGCCGAGGTAAAGAAGCTGGTGGCTGCCGGGGCAGCCCTGCCGCCGACCGCCAGCCAGTGCCTGCTCCCCGCCGAGGTCGCCAACGCCTCCCCGGGCGGGATGATCATGATGATCGGCTACGGTCCCGAGGTCTTTTTCGCCGAGGCGCCCAAGGCGCCGAAATGGGCGGCGCGGCTGCGCTACAAGACCACCGCCTCGCTGATGCGGGGAATGGGATCGATGGGCGCCATGCAGGATGGCCAGGCCCAGCCCGGCCAGCCGCCGAAGAAAAAGAAGAAGAAATTCGGGCTCGGCGACCTCCTCGGCAACCTTCCGCAGCCCTGACGCCGCGTTCCAGTCGCCGGTCGAGCGAGACCCGCCGTTTATCGAACAAAGTTGCATCGCACCCGCGCGCGACTAAGGCTCGAGCCAAATCCATTGGAGAATGATTTCATGCGTTTAGCCGATCGCCGCCTGTCCCTTCTGCTTGCCAGCGCTTCGCTGCTCGCGGCCTGCGCATCCACTCCCGCCGTCCAGACAGTCGCTCCTCCGCCGGCAGCAGTCGCGGCCGCGCCGGCCCCGGCCGAGCCCGTTCCGGTCACCTCGCTGGTCAAGGAAGTGACGATCCCGCACGAGAAGTTCGTGCTCGACAACGGCCTTACCGTGTTGGTCCATGAGGACCGCAAGGCTCCGGTTGTCGGGGTCAGCATGTGGTACAATGTCGGGTCCAAGGACGAGCCGAAGGGCGAGACCGGCTTCGCGCACCTGTTCGAGCATCTGATGTTCAACGGCACCGAGAATCTGCCGGGCGACTATTTCACTTACCTGCAGCAGATCGGTGCGACGGACCTTAACGGCACCACCTCGTTCGACCGAACCAACTATTTCGAGACGGTCCCGACCGGAGCGCTGGAGCGGGCGCTGTTCATGGAAAGCGACCGCATGGGCCACCTGCTCGGCGCGGTGACGCAGGGCGTGCTGGATAACCAGCGGGGCGTGGTCCAGAACGAAAAGCGCCAGGGCGACAATCGCCCGGGCGGCCTGGTCTTCTACAAGGTGCTGGAGACGCTGTTCCCGGTCGGGCACCCCTATCACCACTCGACGATCGGATCGATGGCCGATCTCGATGCGGCCAGCCTGAACTCGGTCGCCAACTGGTTCCGCGACAAATATGGCCCGAACAATGCGGTGCTGGTGCTGGCCGGCGACATCGACGCAGCAACCGCGCGGCCGCTGGTCGAGAAATATTTCGGATCGATCCCGCGCGGACCGGTCAACAATGTCGCCCAGGCAGCGGTCCCGACGCTGGCTGCGCCCCAGTCGGTGGTGATGAAGGACAATGTCGCGACGACGTCCGTGTCGCGTTACTGGCCTACCCCCGGGCTGCTCGACGCGCAGCTGGTCGCGCTGGACGTCGGCGGATCGGTGCTGGGCGGCCTTGCCAGTTCGCGCCTCGACGAGGTGCTGGTGCGCAACGAGAAGCTGGCGACGCAGGTGTCGGCCGGCCTCTATGCATTCCAGCGGGTCGGCATCTTCACCGTTTCGGCGACGGTCAAGCCGGGGATCGACCCGGCGGTGGTCGAGAAAAGGCTCGACGAGCTGGTTGCCGATTTTATCGCCAAGGGACCGAGCGAGGACGAAGTCCGCCGCGCGTCAGTGACCGAGGTCGGCGGACGGATCCGCGGGCTGGAGCAGGTCGGCGGTTTCGGCGGCAAGGCGGTGACCCTGGCCGAGGGACAGACCTTTGCCGGCGACAGCGACTGGTACGCAAAGAACCTGGCCACCTATGCTTCGGTCACTCCTACCGACATTCGCCAGGCGATGGGCCAATGGCTGACCAAGCCGGCACTGGCGCTGCGGCTCGAGCCGGGGGCGCGCCCGCCTTATGAGGAAGCCAAGTCGGTCACGGTGAAGGGCGGCAAGAAGGTCAACAAAAATGCACGGGCGGCCCAGCCGGGGCCGAAGCGCGAGCTTCCGCCGGTCGGTTCGCTTAGCGCGCTCGACTTCCCGGACGTGACGATCGTCCGCCTGTCTAACGGGGTCGAGCTGCAATATGCGCAGCGGAATGCCGTGCCCGTGACCCAGCTGGCGCTGTCGTTCGATGCCGGCGATGCGGCCGATGCACCCAATGGGCGCGGGTTGCAGTCGATGGTCATGTCGATGCTCGATGAAGGCACCACGACGCTGAGTTCGCAAAAAGTCGCGGAGGCCGAAGAGCGGTTGGGCGCGAGCATCGAAACGGGAAGCTCCCTGGATCGGTCGTCGGTAACCTTGTCGGCCCTGTCCGCCAACCTGACGCCGTCGCTCGCGCTTTTGGGCGATATCATCAAGAATCCGGCATTCGATCCGGCCGAGCTGGAGCGGGTTCGTACCCAGCGGCTGACCGCCATCGCCCAGATCAAGAAGGAACCGAACGGAATTGCGCAGCGGGTTCTTCCGGCGCTGCTGTTCGGCGACAACCATCCCTACGCCACTCTGGCCGGAGGCGATGCGGCGGCGACCGAGCGTTTCACTCGTGACGAACTGGTCGGCTTCAAGGACGCATGGCTACGCCCCGACCGGATGAAGATCTTCGTCGTGTCGGACCGGCCGCTGGCCGAGATCCAGCCACTGATCGAGGCCGAGTTCGGCAAATGGGCGACCCCGTCGGTCCCGGCGGGCATCAAGCAGTTCACTGCCCCTCCGGCACGGCCGACCCATGCCCGCATCGTGCTGGTCAATCGCCCGGATTCGCCGCAGTCGGTCATTTCCGGCGGGCAGATCACCCCGGCCGATCCGCGCAACAATATCGAAGCGCTGCAAAGCGCCAATGACGTGCTGGGCGGCAATTTCCTCAGCCGGATCAACATGGACCTGCGTGAGGCCAGGGGCTGGTCCTATGGCGTGCGCGGTTCGGCGCAGCTCAGCGAGAAGGCGGTCCCCTATGTCATCAACGCGCCGGTCCAGGCCGACCGGACCGGGGATTCGATCAAGGCGCTGAACGACGATTTCGCGGCCTTCCTGGGCAAGAAGGGCGTCACCGGCGAAGAGCTGAGCCGAACAATCGCCAATCGGGTCAATGCGCTTCCCGGCCAATATGAGACTTCGGGTGCGGTGCTGTCGGCGATGATGTCCAACGACCTGTTCGGGCGACCGACCAATTACCAGGAAACGCTGGCCGCCAAATATCGCAGCTACACCGCGGCCAGCCTGGACCAGGCGATCCGCGGCGCGATCGATCCCAACGGCTTCATATGGGTCGTGGTCGGCGACGCGGCCAAGGTGAAGCCGCAACTCGACAAGCTGGGCATTCCGGTCGAGGTGATCGAGGCGCGCTGAGCGACCGGCGAAGGCCGGCCAGCTTCGCATCTGGAGGACGGACTGCGCCTGATTTACTCCGGCGCCGGTCGCGCCAGTGTCCGCTTTGGGTGGAGAGTGGACAGTCGGTTAATGGCCGGAACGGGTGGAAAGCCGGACACTTGCAGTGGCGACCCTCACGTTGCCACGGGCATTTCCACTTCGACGTGCTGCCTTACTCGCCCATCAATCCACGTCACGATGTCGTCGAACACCTCCTCGCGGCCGAGATCGTTTAACAAGTCGTGATAATGGCCTTCGTAGAGCTTTAGCGTCTTATCGGTTGAGCCGGCCTTGTCGAAGAACTCCTGGCTACCGTCAGGACGTGTGGCTTTGTCTGCGGTGCCGTGGAGGATCAGAGCCGGCAATGTGATGCGTTCGAACTCGCGCTCGAAGCGCTCACCGGCGCGGGCGAAAGCGGCGACCGTTCCTACTGGCTGAACTTCGTCCTTTGTTAGTGGATCGGCGTTGAGCTGTCCGACCCATTGAGGATCGCGTGAAAAATCCTCCATCTTGAGCTTCAGCACATGCGCGTGCGGCGCGATGTGGTCGACAGCCTCGAGCAGTTTCAAGGCGAAGTTCGGCGCGTAGACGCGGAAAGCGAAGCTTTCGCAAATCAGCCCGTCGAGCTTGTCCTGATGGTCGAGCGCATAAGTGACCGCCGTGACCCCGCCGGCGCTGTGGCCAAGTAAGTAAAGCGGCAGGTCGGGATGTTTTGAGCGTCCGAGTTCAATAGCCAGCGCCAAATCGGAGACATAGTCGTCGATGCTGTCGATGTAGAAGCGCTCGCCGTCGGACTTTCCGCGACCGCGTAGGTCGAGCGCAGTGACAGCAAAGCCTCTCGCGGCGAAAGTCTCACCTGCGCGAATGTACTGGCCGCCATGCGAATTGACGCCGTGGCAGAGGACCAGGTTGGCCTTTACCGCACCTTCCGGCTCCCAATGGCGGGTGAAGATCTTGCCCCCCGTTCCGTCCAGCCATTGCTCGGTTGCGGGCGTGATCGCGGTCGCTGTCATTGGAGGTCTCCTCGACTTCTCACTGGAAGTCGTGAAACGGGGTAGCCCCTCCAATCAAACTTAAACAGTCCAACTCGATCCAATGACAGCAATGGGTCGAAAGCTGCCATAGCGGCTTATATCGGGAATGGGTGGAAAGCGGCATTAACTCGATCCAGCCTTCGCGTCTTAAGGACGTTTACTCTGCTGGCAGGGGGCTGTTGGCGCTAATGGCGCCCTCACCCAGCCGACAATCTTGTTCAGCCCCTGGGGTCAGTCGATTGGGTAATCTGTAATCTTTCTGCCTTTGTGGTTCGGGACATGGAGATCACATGATCGACGCCCTGAATGGTGATTGCTAAAGTTCCCTGCTCGGTTAGCACAATGAAACCCTTTTCCTTCAAATACCATTTATGAAATTCAAAATGTTCATCCGAGCATTTCAACATGTCCTGAATATAATAACCGACAACACCGGCATTTTGAGCACTTTCCCTTCTTTTACTGTATAGAAGTGTGAGAATGCGGGCATGATCGTCAGCGTCGTCCAATGCAGATTTTTCGCCGATCTCTACATCGTCGCTAGATTGGGAATTGAACGTTTCGCCCATGTTTTGTGAGTAGAGAAGGTCATAATCGGCACGTCGTTCGGGATCCCTGAGCGCCCTGTACGCCTCAATCACTTCATTTAATTTCTTCGTGTCCGCGCTTCGCGTGTGATCAGGGTGGTACCTCTTCGCCAGATAGTGATATGCGGATTCCAGGATTTTTGCGTCGCAATCCGGACTGACCTGCAAAATATTGTAATAATCGATAAAAACTTGGCCATCATTCATGGTCGGATTGCCCTGATTAGCTGCTTTGAAGGCTCAAAATACGGTGACGTTTATCCCCATCTGCCAGGTTACGGTCGCTCGGGTTGCGAAGGTACGCAATGGACGGCCGGACGCGGTCGGAAATGGGCTCACCCTATCCTCGCTCACCAGCTTCCACCTTATGGCAGCCAGGGAGTGGCCGGTCGTCAGCCACGAACGCCGCAAGTTCGCCGTCAAGGTAGAGCGTCGCTTCCTTAGACGCATATTTGATCGCGATGGTGGAGGAGCGCCTAGGCAACAGATACTCTCCATCCTGGAACCGGACGATAGCGATTTCGTTCGAGGCGCTTAGGGCGAACATGGTGCTGTCGAGGCACATATAGGTTGAGAAGTTGACCGGGTTGATCTGTGCCACGGCAGCTATGGTTAGCCAGAACCTCACCAGTCCTCCCCCGTGGCTTACCGGTTCGTGAATACCAGCGGCACCGCATCGGGGTCCTTCCTAACATAGTTATTTACTTTGTGTTAATGCATCTGAGCAAAACAGAAGTTTACTCATTGCTTTCGCTGCTGATTGTGCCCAGTGCCATGACCATTGATCGCTTAATCCGCTAAATTAGTTGGAAAGAGGCAGGCCTTTTTAGCTTGGGCTAATGTCGGCAATGGGTCGAAACCGGCCATAAGCCAATTTCGTCATTCGCGCGGAATGGAGGTTAGCGACAGGCTGCCGGTCAAAGGTTGACGACGTTGTAGCGCCTCAGTTCCTCTGTGGTCAGGCAGCGCCGCGTCGAGCGGTCCTCGCCCTGCGTCTCGATCGCCTTTTGCTGATACATCACGTCGCTCAGCAACTTCCGCGAGACCCCCATGCGGATGAGGAAATCATTGTCTTCGGTCGCCAGGACGGCCGAGTCCTGCTCGATCTCGCCAATCAGGTCGACGGTGGCGCTGCTGCCCTTGGAGACTTCGACTTCAATCAGCGCGCGGTTGGCGGTGTGGGTGAACATGTGGACGATGAACAGCCCGCCGGCGTCGACCGAGCGAATCGGGCCGCCCATGAAGAGGAAATTGCAGGCCGAGAAGCAGGCCGCACCCGACGGGATCCGGGTCGGGATCATCGCCTTGCGGATCAGGCGCCCGGCCTCGTTGCCGACGAGGGCATTTCCGCCGGGCGAACTCAACCAGATTTCCTCAACCGGGGAATATTTGGTGAGCGCTTCCGCCAGCCGGGTCGCGGCGCCGTCATCGATCACTCCTTCGGCGCGCAGGACACGGCTGCCGCCGCTTGCATCGAGCGTGAAGCGCATTTCCCTGAAGGTCGCCCAGCCGGGCGCCTGAGGGCATGTAGGGTTGACGGGATCGGTCGCTGCCGCGGCAGGAACCGCCGAAACCAGCGCAGCCAGGGCCGCGAGGCGACCGAGGCTATGCCGCCGCCAGCACATAGCCACTTTCGCCGGGCTTGCGGCACATCCGCTTCGGAGCGGTCGTTTCCTCGCCATCGACGATGATGACATCGGTAACGGTCACGCAGCTGGAGCCATCGGCGAGCTTGTCTTCGCCGGTGACGGTCGAAGTCCCCGAAACATTGGCCCGCGTTTCGCTCTTCCAGGTCGACGAGGTGCCGACACCGCCGCGAACCGCATTGTTGGTGGCTTCCGCCGCCTGGACCTGCTCCTTGCAGTCGAGTTTTTCGATGATTGCGGTCGACAGCAGGCTTCCGACCGGAACGGCGAGGCTGACCACCGCTCCGCCGGCGCCGGCCCGGCCGAGCGCGGAGCCCGCGATGCTGCCCGCGATCGATCCGAACAGGCTGTTGCGCTGCTTGCGGGCCTCGGACGGCTGGCATTGCTGCTGGCTAGTGGTGGTGGTGGAGCTGTCGCTTTTCTTCGGGCCGATGCCGAGAAATTGAGCCTGCGCAGGCTGAGCCGCAAGCGCAGCAATGGCGATTAACGCAGGAATAAAGCCGGTCGCGTTCAACTTCCGCTCCCTATGCTGGCCGGGCTGCTCGTCTATGCCTGCTTGGCAACCCGGTCAATTGTCATTGCCCGGGACATCATCGCTCATACGGCCCTCGCATCCAAGTCGAATAAGCGCTAATCCGGCGCTGGATGCCAGCGTTGCCATTCAAGGAGATACGATATGGCACAGAAATTGTCGGCCATCGCCCTTGGCTTCATCATCGCCGCTTCGCCGCTGTCGGCAACGACGCCTAAGCCGATCCCGGAGACGCTGCCCGCGACGGAGACCCCCGGGACCCAATATTGCCTCCGCGTCGGGCCCTATACGGGCAGCCGGCTTGAGGCCGTGCAGTGCTGGACCCGCCAGGAATGGGCCGATCAATGCGACGATTGGGACACGCAATGCGTCGATGTCGACAAGGAATGGGCCAAGAACGGCGTCAGGATCGAGATGAAGGAATAGGCCGCCCGCCGGGAAACGGGGCGACTTATCCGTACCGGCGCTGCGGCATTGAAGGCGGCGAACGGCAGAGATCGTTCAAATGGTCAAACGCCATGAGCGATTTGCCGTTGGCGTCCTCAATCCCGTCAAGCTGGAACCGGCGCTCGCCATACAGTTCCCGCCCATAGGCAACGGCGTCTTCGATGGAGGGAAATTCCAGGAAATCATTCTCGCCCTGGCGCGGGCCAGCGAGCAACAACAATACAAGCCGTACAGGCTGCACCGCCTATCCCCCCTCCAACGCCCGCGCCGGCAAATCGGCGCAGGCCCCGACGTCAATCTGTCATTTTTTGGGTCAGGGAGCAAATGTCGGGTCAGGTGGACCGCTTGCATCCAGCTCAATCAGGAAAAGTTCCCGGCCACAGGGGTGCAGCCGGGAACCCTATCCGACCCCCCCTTATTTGCAGGAAACGCGGCTTCGGTTCGCCCTCCCCGAGGATCGACATTTCCAATAATATCAGATAATTGCAGACAGGCAATTATCCAAAGTTAGTCGTGCCGAAATGGCGCAGCGCGATAATCGCGCCTTGCCCGCGGCAACCTATTTCAGCCGCGTGACATGGCCCATTTTTCGGCCGGGCCGGGCCTCGCCCTTGTTGTAGAGGTGGAGGTCGGCGCCCCGTTCCGCCACCAGTTCGGCCCAACGATCGACGTCGGGGCCGATCAGGTTTTCCATCTGCGCACTGCCGCACACCAGCGACGGATCGCCGAGCGGGAGGCCGAGGATCGCACGCAGATGCTGTTCGAACTGGGACGTATGGGCGCCCTCGATGGTCCAATGGCCGCTATTGTGAACGCGCGGCGCCATTTCGTTGACCACCGCGCCGCCAGCGCAGGCGAAAAATTCGACGGTCAGCACGCCGACATGCCCAAGCGCTTCTGCGATTGCGGTGGCGGCCGCGATCGCCTCACCGGCCGATGCCTCGATCTCCGGCCCCGCGGGGACGGTCGACGTGCGCAGGATGCCGCCGTCATGATGGTTGCGGGTTAGCGGGAAAGCGCTGGCTTCGCCCGCCTCGGTGCGGGCGAGAATCACGCTGAACTCGGCGTCGAAGGCCATTTTCGCTTCGGCCACCGCCGGCTGGCCGCCGACGGCCACCCATGCCGCAGGAGCCTCTTCCGGCCGGCCGACCCAGGCCTGGCCCTTGCCGTCATAGCCGAGGCGGCGCGTCTTCAGGAGGATCGGCGATCCGAGCGCGTCCAGCGCGGCGACGATGTCGTCAACCCCGTCGACCTCTCGCCATGGTGCGATCCGCGCGCCGCATTGGTCGAGGAAGCGCTTCTCGACCGCGCGGTCCTGCGCCATCTTCAGGCTTCTTGTGCCGGGTTTCAGCTTCGACCCCAGGACGGCCAGCGGTTCGACCGGCACATTTTCAAACTCATAGGTGACGACGGCGCATTCGTCGGCGAAGCGGCGAAGCGCCTCCACATCATCGAATGCGGCGCGGGTGAAATGCTTCGACACCTCGGCCGCGCAGGGACGGTAATGCGGGTCGAAGATATGGCATTCATAGCCGAACCGGGCCGCGGCCATCGCCATCATCCGGCCGAGCTGGCCGCCGCCCAATATGCCGATCGTGGAGCCGGGTGGCAGGATCATTCGGCCAAGGTCACTCAGGAAGCTCGGGAACGGCCTCGGTCTGCTGGGCGCGCCAGGCCGCCAGGCGGGCGGCAAGCGCGTCATCGCCGTTGGCCAGCATTGCCGCGGCGAGGAGCGCTGCGTTAATCGCTCCCGCCTTTCCGATCGCCAAGGTTCCGACCGGGATCCCGGCGGGCATCTGGACGATCGAGAGGAGGCTATCCATGCCTTTGAGGGCCTTGCTTTCGATGGGCACGCCAAGCACCGGCAATTCGGTCATCGATGCGGCCATGCCCGGCAAATGCGCCGCGCCGCCGGCGCCGGCGATAATCGCCTTCAACCCGCGTCCCTTGGCCTCATGCGCATAATCGTAGAGCCGCTGGGGCGTGCGATGAGCCGACACCACCCGGGCTTCGTGGGGCACGCCAAGGGCGTCGAGCGTTTCCGCCGCGTGCCGCATCGTTTCCCAATCGGAAGTGCTGCCCATGATGATCCCGATCTTTGGATCGGCCATTCGAACTTCCCTGCGCCAAGCTAAGAGGAACAGGCGGCTTAAAGGGGCCGGGCGGATGGCGCAATCCGGGACAGCGCCCGATTGGGAATCCACATTGTCTTGAATCTCGACTATGGCTTGGCCGGTAAGCGGGGGTTGAACGATGCACGACGTCGCTCTGGAACAGCGCGATCCGGCGCAGTTGCTGGAAGAGATTGCTCGTCTGCGCGGCGAGGTGTCCCGGCTGGAGTCGCGAGTCGAGGAACTCGACCGCCTGGCTCACCGCGACCCGCTGGTTCCGATCGCCAACCGTCGCGGCATGATGCGCGAGCTTGAGACGATGATTGCGCGCCACAACCGCCACGATACCCCGGCGGCGGTGCTGTTCGTCGACCTGAACGGCCTGAAGCAGCTCAACGACAGTTTCGGCCATATGGGCGGCGATGCGGCACTGGTCACCGTTGCCGAAAAGCTGATCGAGGGAACTCGTGCGACCGATTGCGTCGCCCGGCTTGGCGGCGACGAATTTTGCGTCCTGCTCGAGCATGCCGACGAAAAGAGCGCGCTGGAGACTGCCGAGCGGCTGGTCGAGACTATCGCCGACGAGGAATGCCTGTTCGAAGGATCGCCAATGCCGCTGTCGGTGGCGATCGGCGTGACCTTGATCGAAAAGGGCGATACCGCCGCCACCGTCCTCGCCCGCGCCGACAAGGCGATGTATCGGGTGAAGGCCGCCGCTTAGTCCTTCCCGCGGAAGGCGTCTGGCAACGGTGGCTAACGCTCGCTCAGATAATAACGATCGCGAACGGTGAAATCGTCATTGAGATCGTAGACGATCGGCTGGCCTGTCGGGATTTCGAGCGAGACGATGTCGGCATCGGCGATGTTCGACAAATGCTTCTCAAGGGCGCGCAGAGAATTGCCGTGCGCGGAGACCATGACCCGCTCGCCCCGCTTCAGCGCTGGCGCGATCTCGGCGTCAAAATATGGCAGCACCCGGCCGATGGTGTCCTTGAGGCTTTCGGTGGCGGGGATCGCTATGCCGGCATAGCGGCGGTCGCCTGCCAGCCGGTAGGGGCTGTCCGGGTCAAGCGGCGGCGGCGGAATGTCGAACGAGCGGCGCCAGATCTTGACCTGCTCGGCACCGACCTTGTCGATCATCTCCTGCTTGTTGACCCCGGTCAGTCCGCCATAGTGGCGCTCGTTGAGGCGCCAGTCCTTGGCGACCGGAAGCCACAACGACCTGAGCTCGTGCAGGACCAGGTGAAGCGTGCGAATGGCGCGGGTCTGGACGCTGGTGAAGCAGCGGTCGAACTCGAAGCCTTTGTCCCGGAGCATCCGGCCGGCTTCGCGCGCTTCGGCAATGCCTTTCTCGCTAAGATCGACGTCCCACCATCCGGTGAATCGATTTTCGAGGTTCCACTGCGATTGTCCATGCCGCAGGAGGACGAGCGTCGGCATCAGGCGTCGACCTTCTCCGAATGCGCGCGCTCCGCCTTGGCCTTCTTCAGTTCGGGCAGGATGGCGTGGAGCGTGTCGAGGCAGGCGCCCGCAAGATATTTGCTGCGCTCCGGCGACCAGCCATAGACATCGTCGGGCAAGTCGAAATTGTCCTTGAACGGCATTTCGAGCGTCATCGACACACAACCAAAGCGTTCGGCCAGTTGCGTCGTGGACATCGACATGTTCGCCTCACCGGGTCGGGCGACCTCATAGCCCTTGCGGGTCTGGAAGTCGGGTGAGACGCGTTCCAGCGTTTCGCTGAACAGGTGGAACAGCCGGGACTGGCGCTCCGTGATCGAGGGGATCCCCTCGAAACCGGCAAGGAAATTCGCGGGAATCGCCTCGTCGCCATGAATGTCCATGGCGAAATCTGGCGGGGACTGATCCATCGCGCCCCGGACATACAGCACTTCCGGGCTCTTGTCGGCGGAGGGGGCGTGCCATTCCCGATTGAGGTTTACGCCGACTGCGTTAGTCCTGAGGTGGCCGCGGCGCGACCCGTCGGGATTCATGTTGGGAACCACGTGGAAGGTGCAATCGCGGCGAAGGACGCGGGCAATCGGATCGTCGGGGTCGGTCAGCTTTTCGAGCGCGCCTTCCATCCACCATTCGGCCATCGTCTCGCCGGGATGCTGGCGGGCGTAGAGCCAAACCGTGCAATCGCCTTCGCCGATGCTCAGACAGTCGATGTCCTGGCCGTCCAGGCTCTTGCCGAGGCTCCGGTAATCGACCCCGGGCAGTGCGGCGACAGTCGAGATAAGGTCGTGATGCCGCTCCATCGAATAAGGCGCGAAATAGGCGATCCAGACGAGATCCGTTTCGGGGACAAAGCGGATGGTGAGAATTCCGTCCGCGTAGCTGGTGCCGGCAATTCGGGTCCAATCCTCGCGGTCGAGCGAGACACAGGCCTTATAATCGGGCCAGCCGTCAGGATAGGCAGAGTTGCCGCAATTGATGATCCGCAAGGTGACTTCCCGCCCGCCGGCGCCCGCCAGGCGGAAATTGAACCATTGGTGGAAATCACTCATGTGATCCTTGACCAGTTCCAGGTCGATCGTGTCCCCTCGCTCCTCGACGACGCGAATGTTGCCGGCGTCGAATGCGCTTGAAATCGTGATGGTCATGAAAGCCCCTAGTGACTGGCAAAGGTGGACAAGCGCGGCCTCATAGTGCGGCGCGCGCCGAACGGCAAACCCGACCATTCGACGAACGGCGGGCCGCAACACTGGCGCGCAAGCGCGCGGTCGATTAGCCCTCCGCCAATTAGCGGCGATCAACGCCCAATATTACCCGGAGTTCTTCGATGCGTTTGCTTGCCGCCGCCCTTCTGTTGCTTGTCTATCCGGCATCGGCCCAGACCGTTCCCACTTCGCTCGGCCAGGATGTCGCTCGCCGGGTGCAGGCCGATGTCGAATTCCTTGCCTCGGACAATCTCGAGGGACGCGATACGGGATCCCGGGGCTATGCCATCGCCGCCGACTATGTCGCCTCTCAGTTTCGGGCGATCGGGCTGGAGCCCGCGGGCGAAAAAGGGAGCTGGTTCCAGGCTGTGCCGTTCCGCCGCGCCTCGTTCGAAAATCCGCCGAGGTTGACACTTTCGATCGGTGGAAAGCAGGTTGCGCTGGAGCCGGGCAAGGATGCCGCCTTGCGTCCCAGCGTCACTGCCAAGGCGCGCCGGCTTTCCGCCGGGTTCGTGTTCGTCGGCCATGGGCTTCGCGATCGGCGCTATGGGTTCGACGATTATCGCGGGCTGAACGTGCATGGAAAGATCGTCGTCGCCCTGTCGGGAACGCCCGTCGGATTGCCGAGCGATGTCGAGGCTCATCTTATTGCCAGCAAGGAACAGGTCGCCGCCGCGGCCGGTGCGATCGGCTTTGTCGAGGTGTCCAGGAACAACGGGTCCGCAGGAAGACTCGATCCGGTTCGGCGGGGCGGGCGCCCGCTGGTTGACTGGGTCGATGCGCAAGGGCGGGCGGGGTCCGTCCCGGCAGGCCTCCAACTCCAGCTCAGCATTTCAAACGACTGGGCAACGCGATTGTTCGAAGGCGCGCCGGAATCCTTGGCTGACATAAGGAACAAAGCCAAAGCCGACCCAAAGGCCCGGCTGCGCGGTTTCCCGCTGGCGCCGACCCTGGCGGTGGACGCCGAAAGCAAGTGGGAGGATTATACGAGCCCGGAAGTGGTTGGCCTGCTTAAAGGTTCCGACCCGGCGCTTGCCGCGCAGCATGTAGTGCTGATGGGGCATCTCGATCATCTTGGGGTGAAGGCCGACGCCAAGCCGGGCGAGGATGCGATCTATAATGGCGCGCTCGACAATGCCGCAGGGGTCGCCACCATGCTGGAGGCGGCCCGGCAGTTCGCAGCCCAGCCGGTACGGCCCAAGCGCTCGGTCCTGTTCATTGCCAATACCGGGGAGGAACGCGGACTTCTGGGTGCCGATTATTTCGCCAATCATCCGACAGTCCCGTCGGAGAGCATCGTCGGGCTGGTCGATCTCGACATGCCGCTGCTGCTTTATCCCTTCACCGACGTAACGGCGTTCGGAGCCGATCATTCGACCATCGGTGCGACGGTGGCCGAAGCAGGACGCTCGATGGGGATATCGGTGAACCCGGATCCGATGCCGCAGGAAGCGATCTTCACCCGTTCCGACCATTATATGTTCGTCCGCCGCGGCGTTCCGGCTGTGCTGCTGATGACCGGCCATGCCAATGGCGGGAAGGCCTATTGGGACGCCTATCTTGGGAAAATCTATCACTCGCCGCAGGACGATTTGACCCAGAAGATCGATTGGAACGCAGGTGCCCGCTATGCGCTGCTCAACTACCGCATTGCCAGGGCAATGGCCGACGCGGCGCAGCGCCCAATGTGGCTTCGCGGAGATTATTTCGGCGATCTGTACGATCCGCAGGGACCACGCGCCCCGGTTGTGATCGCTTCCAAACCTTGACTTGGGGCGGCGGCCGCCATAGGGGGTCCGCCGGTTTACAACCTCCGACAACCCAAGAAACACGAAGGCAGGCGTTCCGGCCATGAAGATTCGCAATTCCCTGAAGTCGCTGAAGTCGCGTCACCGCGATTGCCGGGTGATTCGCCGTCGCGGCCGGACCTACGTCATCAACAAGACGAACCGCCGCTTCAAAGCGCGCCAAGGCTAAGCTCTGGGCTAGCTTTGCCGACCGCGTTCGGCAGGGCTGACCACAGATAATCCTCCAAAAGCCTCTGCCCTTATCGGGCGGGGGCTTTTTGCGTGGATAAGCCGGGCGATTCGGGCGTTTTATTGCGTGAACATGGCCGTCAGCCCGCGTTAAGCTCGAATTGGGTAGAGATGCAGGCAAGGAGTGGGTGAAATGCCTCGCACGTTGAAGATTATAGTTGGAATTGGAGTTTTCGCGCTTGCCGCGACTGCGGCCAGCGCCGCATACGCCCAGGTCGCGACGGGCGACCAGGCGACGCCCAAGGACTTCAATTGGGAAATCAAGGATGGCAAGCGCGTCCCCAAGGGACAGCGCCAAGTCAACGCCGACGGCAGCTGGCGCGAAGAAATACGCCAGGGCAAATGCGTGACGATCAAGGAAAAGTCGGCTGCCGGCGACTATAAGGAAACCCGCAAGTGCGACTGATCAGTAACTAACTCGCCTTGTTCTCGACCGAATTATCAAGCCCGGTACCGCCCTCGGTGCCGGGCTTAACTTTGCAGGCGGGAAGCCCAATCTTCTCATTATCGTCGCACAGCCGCACCTGAACACTATCGTTGGCGGCAATGAACAGCGCCCATTGGCGGTCGTCGCTGCAGGTGGCGGACCACATATCCAGATCGCGATAGCGGGTAACATAGCCGGTCGAAATAATCCGGGTGCAGCGCAGGCCCTGATCGGCGATGGCCCGCTTTAGCGCGATCGCCCGGTCGAGGTCGTTCAAGTCGAATAGCCGTTGCTGGGCCTCGCTCCGGACCATGATGTCGTTCTGCAACGGCGGTGCGGGCTTGTCGCTTTGGCCGCATGAGGCGAGCAGCGTCGCTGAAATCAGCAGGGTTGCGGAACGGATCATCGGTTTTACTCCTCATCCGGCGCAACGCGCCGATACACGATTAGGCTCCCGCCCGTCGTCGATGCAACATTTCGGCCACCGCATGGGGATTGGTTCCATCGGCCAGAGCGACGAAAATCGTGTCGTCGCCGGCCAACGTTCCCGCCACTTCATCCAGCCCCGCGGCATCGAGCGCGTTGGCGACGAGATTGGCCGATCCCGGCGGAGTCTTGAGCACCAGCAGGTTGCCGGCGGGGATGATGGCGTCGACCCATTCGGCCAGCAGCCGGTCGAGCTTTGCGGCGGCGTGGCCCGGCTCGACCTGGTCGGGCATTACGTAGCGGATCGACCCGTCGCGCTTGAGCTTGACCGCACCCAGTTCAAGCAGGTCGCGGCTAACCGTGGCCTGGGTGGCGGCGATTCCGGCCAACGACAGCCTGCCGACCACTTCCTCCTGGCTTCCGACCCGATGCTCGCGCAGCCAGTCGGCGATCATCCGCTGGCGCTGGGTCTTGCTGGTCATTAGCCCGACTCCCCACAAACCATCGTTCCGACGCCCTCGTCGGTAAACAATTCGACCAGGATAGCATGCCCGGCCCGCCCATCGATCATATGGGCGCTGCCGACCCCTCCCTCCACGGCCTCGGCACATGCGAGGAGCTTGGGGATCATGCCGCCGGTGACGCTTTCATCCGCGATCCGGCGACGCGCCTCCGCGGCGGTCAGCCGGTGGATCAGGCTAGCGGGATTTGCCGGATCTTCGAGCAGGCCAGGCGCGCTGGTGAGATAGATGATTTTCTCCGCCTTCATCGCGACGGCAATTGCGCGGGCGGCATCGTCGGCGTTGACGTTATAGGGCTGGCCGGTCGGGTCGGCTCCGACAGTCGAGACGATCGGGATCAGCCCGTCGTCAAGCAGTGCGCGGAGAAGCCCAGCGCGGACGTTGCCGACCTTGCCGACAAAGCCCAGCCTGGCATCGACCTGCGTCGCTTCCAGCAGGCGGCCGTCTTCGCCGGCAACCCCGACCGCGACAGGCTCCAGCGCGTTGACCGCACTGACCAACTCCCGGTTGATCTTCCCGACCAGTACCATCCGGACAATCTCCAGTGCCTCGGCGTCGGTGACGCGCAGGCCGTCGATCCGCTCCACCGCCTTGCCCTGCCGCCCCATCTGTTCGTCGATCTGGGGACCGCCGCCGTGGACCAACACCGGCCGAATGCCGACCGAATGGAGCAGAAGCACATCCTTGGCGAGGCTGCGAGCGCGATCGGGATCGGTCATCGGCAGGCCGCCAACCTTCACGATTATGGTCTTGCCGGTGAAGCGGCGGATGTAGGGCAGCGCTTCGATCAGCAGCCGGGCGGTATCGTTGGTGTTGATCATGACGTCGCCGAATTTTCCTTGATGTAGCCGGGACCGAGGTCGACGGAGACGGCGCGGCCTGTGCCACGGCCGAGGCCGAGGTCGATCAGGATGTCGATCTCTTCGTCCTTCATATGGGCTCGGACTGCCTCCGCCTCATGGGGAATCTCGACGCCCGCCTCGGCAACCTTGATGCCGCCATAGCTGACGCTCGTTCGTTCCGTTTCGAACTCCCCGCCGCACGACCCCGCTTCGGCCAGCAGCCGGCCCCAATAGGCGTCGGCGCCGTACCAGCTGCATTTGATCAGCTGGTTGTTACCGATTGACCGGGCAACCTTCCGCGCCTCGGCGTCGCTGGCCGCCCCGGTGACGCGGACGACCACCAGCTTGGTCATGCCCTCCGCGTCGCGCGCCATCTGAAGCATCAGTTCCTCGCACACCTGCCGCACATCGTCCTCGAAACGGGCGAGGTCGGCCGGCCGGCCTTTGCGGCCGCTGGCGAACAGCATGACCGTGTCGTTGGTCGAGGTGGCGCCGTCGGTGATCAGCGCATTGAAGGTGGCGTCGGCCGCTCGGAACAGGATCGGCTTCAGTTCGTCGGGCGCAAGCTCTGCGTCGGTAGTAAGGAACGCCAGCATGGTCGCCATGTTGGGAGCCAGCATGCCACAGCCTTTGGCCATGCCGCCAACCGCATAATCCTTGCGGACAACCTCGGCCTCCTTGGGCCGGGTGTCGGTGGTGAGTATGCCCTTGGCCGCGTCGCGATGCCCGTCGCGGCTTAGCGTTTCTCCGAGCCGGGGGACGGCGGTCAGGATCTTGCGCATCGGCAGGCGGTAACCGATGAGCCCGGTCGAGCAGACCAGCATATCGCGCGGATCGCAGCCAACCGCCTCGGCCGCCGCCGTGCACATCGCCTCGGCATCCGCCCGGCCCTTGGCGCCGGTCCCGGCATTGGCATTGCCGCTGTTGACGATCACGCCGGACGCATAGCCGCCCGAAACGTTTAGCCGCTCCAGGCTGGCTTCGACCGGCGGCGCCCGGAACTTGTTCTGGGTGAAGACGGCGGCGGCAGGAACGGGCTTGCCGCCATCGGTTGCCAGCAGGCTGACGTCGCGGCGGCCCGCGGCCTTGATGCCCGCGGCCAGGCCCGATGCGACAAAACCTTCGGCAAGGGTCACGCTCACGGATAAACTCCCATATTGGACAGGCCCGCGCCCTCGTCGAGGCCGAGCATCAAATTGGCACATTGGATCATCTGGCCCGCCGCGCCCTTGCCGAGATTGTCGATCGCCGCGAGGGCGAGGACGGTGCCGGTCCGCTCGTCATGGCGGGCGGTCAGGAAGGCGGCGTTGGAGCCGGTTGCCCATTTCGTCTCAGGCGGAGTTTCGCCGACGTGGACGAACTTTTCACCGGCGTAAGCTTCGCGAAGGATGGCCAGCGGGTCGCACGGGCCCGTTGCCCGGGCATAGCAGGTGGCCAGGATGCCGCGGCTGGCGGCCATGAGATGCGGGGTGAACAGCACGCTGGCGCCGGACACCATTTCCATCTCCGCCGTGTGCCGATGATTGATGAGGCCATAGGCGCGATAATTGCCGTCGACGGCGCAGAAATGGGTGGCGGCACTGGCTGCGCGGCCGGCGCCGCTGACGCCTGACGCAGCGTCGACGATGATACCTTGCCGGTCGATGCCGCCCGCCTCGACCAGGGGGCGGAGCGCGAGGCTGGCGGCGGTCGGATAGCAACCGGGCGCAGCTACCCGTTTCGAGTGGCTGATCTCGTCCCGGAAGAATTCAGGCAGGCCGTAGGTAAAGGTCTCGAGCAGGTCGGGGCGGCTATGAGGCTCGCCGTACCAGCGTTCGAATTCGGCGGCGCTGTTTAGCCGGAAGTCCGCACCGAGATCGACGAAGGGAATCCCGGGGGCCAGCAACTGGTCGGCCAGCCGCTGGGTCTCGCCGTGCGGCAAGGCGGCCAGGATCAGGTCGCAGCCGTTCAGGAGGCCCGGATCCCAGGCGGCAAGTGCCGCGCCCGGATAAGCAATGGCGAGGTGCGGATGAACCGCCGTGACCTTCTGGCCGGCGTTGGACGCGCCGAAGGCGACGCCGACCTCGATCGCCGGGTGGCCAGCGATGAGGCGCATCAACTCGCCGCCGACATAACCGGAGGCGCCAAGGATCGCGGCGCGAATCATGCGCGCCATATGCAAATCTATGAATAATTATGCAATAGGAGGAATGGCAGCTATGGGTGGAAAGCGGACATTCTTAAGCGGCACACCGCTTGGCTTCTCATTCTGAGGATATTTCCGTAAGTTCTTGATCTCCGGCAGGGGGCAAGCCGTGAATCGATCGAAACGAGCCGATGTCGACCGCAGGGCCGGGCCCGTGTTCATCAGTTATGCGACGGCCGATCGCCAGCAGGCCCTGGCGGTGTGTGATTCCATCGAGAGCCGCGGCACTCCTTGCTGGATCTCGAGCCGGGATGTTCCCCCGGGCGAGAACTACCAGGAAGCGATAGTCCAAGCGCTTCGCAATACCCGCGCCGTGGTCCTCGTCTTTTCATGGGCGGCAAACAAGAGTGACGAGATCAAGAAGGAGCTGTCGCTCGCTAGCCGGTATCATGTGCAGGTCATCGCCCTGAGACTGCAAAACGTCGAGCCCAGCGATGCCTTCGCCTACGAGCTTTCGACACGGCAATGGATCGACGCCTTCAACGGCTGGGACAAGTCAATCGATTCCCTTGTCAGCCGTATCGCGCAGACTTCGGGTGCGAATCAGGGGGACGCAGCAACCGGTGTTCCCGTTCCCACCCGCTCAGCCTTCCCGTCTCGACGTTTCCTCGCCATCGCAGCTGCAGCCGGCATGCTCGTGTTGCTGACTGTTGCCGGCTGGTGGCTTCGACCGCATGCACCAGCGCACAGCATGACGGTACGCTTGGCCGGCTTCCAAACACTCTCCGCGGATTTGCCCGCGACTATGCGCGACGCTCTCAACTCCGAGATCAGTGCGGCATTCAACGCTGACGGCGTGATCGGGGTCTCGACTGCGCCTGCTCCCCAGCCGGGAAGTGCGCCCGCCTATGCGCTCGGTGGAACAGTACACCGTATCGGCAACTCCGTTCGTGTGATCACTGAGTTCAAGAACGAGCGCACCGGGACGATTCTGTGGTCGGACAGCGTCGACTATCCCGACGATCAAGTCGCGAAGATCCCTCACAAGGTCGCGGTTGATGCGGGGATCGTGGTGCGCTGCGGCCTGTCGGGTGCGTCGACCTATCGCAAGCCGCTGCCCGATCGGGTGCTGAAGGATTACATGCAGTACTGCCAGGAATCCTGGGCTTACGGCGGCACAAAGACGCTCCTTCCCGCGCAGCGCGTCGTCGCCGCTCTTCCCGATTTCTCCTGGGGGTGGTCCGCCGTCCAGACGGGCTTCATGCAGGCTGCCTTCGATGAGCCGGACGAGCGACGCGCCGAACAACTGCGAGCCGAAGGACTCCGCGCCGCCGCAAAGGCTTTGGCCCTCGACCCACGCAACAGCGAGGCCCTCGATCGCAAGACATATCTGATCGATCCCTACGCCTGGGGGGAACAAGAGAGCCTGTACAGGGCGGCGATCGCGGCGAAGCCGCTCGATTGCGGATGCGAGCATTACGGCTACGGGCTGATGTTGAACAACGTCGGGCGCATGAACGATGCGGTCGATCAATTCCGCGCCGCAACGGACATGTTGGCGCTTTGGCCTGACTCTCAGCTGGCATTGAGTATCGCGCTGCTGGCAGTGAGGAGGACCGAAGAGGCCAAGGACCATTTCGAGGCTGCGATCGATCTCAGCAAAGATCCGAACTTCGCGGCGTGGCTCGCCCTGAATGTCAGCCCTGAAACGGGCAACTATGCGGCTGCAATCGTAGCTCTCAAGGAGACGCAACTTGAGATGCCGGACACTTCGCGTGCCGCTCTGCTTGCAGGCTATCGGGCGCTCGCGGCGAATGATCCGCAGCAGAAGCTGAAAGCGATCAGCCTCCTCGTGGCGCTTCCGAAGGAGGAGCAACGCGACCAGGTCGTAGTGCTGCTTGGGGCGCTTGGAGCAAGTCACGAGGCGCTGCAGATTGCCGCGGACAGGCCGTGGCTGTTCTGGCGCCGGAGCATGCGCGGAGTGCTGAACGATCCGGCCTTTCCAGCCGTCCTCCAGAAGTTACGCCTGATCGCCTACTGGAAGCAGTCGCACTCGCAACCGGACGTCTGCAAGGAAAGCGGACGACCATCGTTCTGCGGCTCGCTTTAATGACCGCCATGGGTCGAAAGCGGACATAAAGCATCGAGACAAAAATGAGGCGTTATGCATAAAATATGCTGACGCGGCCCGCGGCCTCGACAGCAAGCGCCGTGGCCTCTTCCAACGAGTCCGCGCGCGCGAGTGCCACCCCCATTCGCCGATTCTTGAGCGTGTTGGGCTTGGCGAACAGGCGGAGATCGACCGGATTGCCGGGTTCGCCTTGGGCCAGCGCTTCCGCGACGCCGGAAAAGCCGAAGTCGTGGCTCTCGCGGTCGGCGAGGATGACCGCCGAGGCCGCCGGACCCGCCAGTTCGATCGCCGGGATGGGCAGGCCGAGAATGGCGCGCAGGTGCAGCTCGAACTCGTTGGGCGACTGGCCGATCAGCGTGACCATGCCGGTGTCGTGGGGGCGCGGCGAAAGCTCGGAAAAGATTGCGCGGTCGCCGGCAATGAAGAATTCGACACCGAAAATGCCATGGCCGCCGAGAGCGGTAACCACCCTGGCAGCCTGGTCCTCCGCCGACTTGAGCACGGCGTCATTCATCGGCGCCGGTTGCCAGCTTTCGCGATAATCGCCGCTCTCCTGCCGGTGTCCGATCGGCGGGCAGAACAGCACGCCATCCCTGGTCGATACGGTCAGCAGGGTGATCTCATAGTCGAATGCGATGAATTCCTCGACGATCACCCGGGGCCGGTCGCCGCGCATGTTGGCGACTGCATAATCGAACGCCGTGCCAAGCTCGTCCGCTGTGCGGGCGACGCTCTGGCCCTTGCCGCTCGACGACATCACCGGCTTGACCACTGCGGGGAGACCGATGGTCGATGCAGCGGCGATCGCCTCCTCGCGCGTTTCCGCGAACAGAAAGCGGGAGGTGATGAGGCCAAGCTCGTTCGCCGCGAAGTCGCGTATGCCGTCGCGGTTCATGGTCAGCTGCACCGCCTTCGCCGACGGGACCACGTGCCAGCCTTCGCGCTCCAGATCGCCCAAGGTTGCCGTATCGATCGCCTCAATCTCGGGCACGATATAGTCGGGCCGGTGCTTCTCGACCGCGGCCCTGAGCGCCGCGCCGTCGAGCATCGGGAAGACTTCGCGCGCGTCGGCAACCTGCATCGCCGGCGCATCGTCGTAGCGGTCGCAGGCAATCACCCGGCAGCCAAGCCGCTTGGCGGCGATTGCGAATTCCCGGCCCAACTCGCCTGAGCCGAGCAACATCAAGGTGGCTAGATACATGTGCGCCATCTAGCGGGCTTGCGCGCCGATGGGGAGGCGGCAATGTTCGCTTCCGAAACAAAATGAAAGGCCCCCCATGCGCCGACTTGCCGCCATTGCCCTCGTTACCCTGATTGCCGCCGCGCCTCCCGCCAAGCCTAGGACGCCGAGCGAAATTGTCGCGGGGGCGCCGAAGGCCGATTGGCGCGATATCTCCGCCGAAGACCTGGTCGTCTTCGAGCTGGAAGGCGGCCGCAAGGTGGTGATGCAGCTCGCCCCCGCCTTCGCGCCGGTCCATGCCGCCAACATCCGCGCGCTGGCCCGGGGCGGCTGGTGGGATGGCGCGAAAATCTACCGGGTCCAGGACAATTATGTTGTTCAGTGGGGCAATAATGAGAGCGACAAGCCCCTTCCGGCGGGCGTGGCTGCAAAGCCGCCGGCCGAATATCATCGGGCGCGCAAGGGCCTGCAGATTACGCCGCTGGGTTCCCCGGATGCCTACGCCCCGGCGGCGGGATTTTCGGGCGGATGGCCGGTCGCCTATGATCCGAAGGCCGGCACGGCGAACCTAGCCCATTGCTATGCAATGGTCGGCGTCGGCCGCGATTTGTCACCTGATACCGGAACCGGTGGTGAGCTCTATGCCGTGATCGGCCATGCCCCGCGCCATCTCGACCGCAATATCGCCGTGGTCGGGCGGATCGTAGCGGGCATCGAACATCTTTCGTCGCTGCCACGCGGGACCGAGGCGCTCGGCTTCTACAAGGAAAGATCGTTCGACGTGCCGATCGTCAAGGCACGGCTGGCGACGGAATTGCCGGCTGCCGAGCGGCCCCTGTTCGAATATCTCGCCGGACCGTCCTTCGCCGCCTATCTGCAGGCACGAAAAAACCGGCAGGACGACTTCTTCATTCGTCCTGCCGGCGGTGCAGATCTCTGCAATATCAATGTGCCCGTCAGGGCGGTTCCAGCGGGCTAGGCGGCCCAGGCCGGGGCGGTCACCCGGTTACGATGCTGGATTACCACGGGCGCGTTGTGGTGGCGCATGCTGGCCTCGGCCAGCGGCAGCGCCGTCGTGCAGAAGGCGCATTCGGCCGACATGCGGCCGATCAGCCACTGGGTGCGCCCGCATCCAGGGCAGTGATTCACTTCATGTTCGCGATAAACGACATGATATCCGCGTCCGGCCGGGTCATGCCTCATCTGGAGGTCGCTCAGCGTCGGGACAGAAGCCATAAGACGTTCCTTTCGGATCGATTGAACGACCAAACCTGCCTTGGGTTGCATCGATTTAAAGGTCAGAGTTCGCGCAGTCCCTGTGCGGGACGGGCGTTCAGAGCGGGAATCGCCGCGGCAAAGGCGGCCAGAACGGCGAGGAAAATCGCCCCCAGCGGTATCAGCGCGAGGCTCGCCCAATCCGGGCTGAACGGGAATTCGAACAGTTGTACGACGACTAGCCACGCAGCGATCGCCCCGCTGGCAAAGGCGGCAACCGCGACCACCGATGACAGGAGCACGAACTCGATCAGCTGACTTCGCGCCACCTGACCTCTGGTCGCGCCGACCAGGCGCAACAGGACGATGTCGCGCGATCGCTGGCGGCGGGTAGCGACAACCGATCCGGCCAGAACGATCATCCCCATCAAAATGGCGAATCCGGTCGCAATCCGCACCGCACCATCGATCGATTCGAGCAATGTCTTCACCTGGACGACGACGTCGGAGACGCGAATCGCGCTGACCATCGGAAGTTCGGTCGTCAGCCGCCGTTCGAACGCGGTCGTCGAGCGGCCATTTGCGGGGGAGGCGGTTGCCATCAGCGTATAAGGTGCAGCTTCGATTGCGCCGGGTGCGAAAATGATGGCGAAGTTGAAGCCGAGGCTACGCCAGTCGATTTCCCGCATCGACGCGATCCGGGCCTCGATCGGCCGGCCGAGGATGGCGACCGTCAGCGTGTCGCCAACCTTAAGGTTCAGGGCTGTCGCGGCATCGACGTCGATGCTGACCAGCGGCGGGCCCCGATAATCCTTTGGCCACCATTGGCCGGCGACGATCCGGTTGGCCGGTGGAAGGTCGCGCGCAAACGTCAGCCCACGATCGCCGCGGAGGATCCAAGCACCTTCGGGAATATTGCGCATGTCCGCGACCCGCACGCCATTGACCTCGGTTACCGGGCCGCGAAGCGAGGGAACCAGGCGAAGGTCAGCGCCGGGCAGTTCGGATGCGGCAATAGTGCGGAACTTCGGTTCTTCCGCGCGCGGGATATCGACGAGGAACAGGGCGGGCGCGCGCCTGGGCACCGCGGTATCGATCTCTGCGAGGATGCTGGAGGCGGTTCCCGCAAGCGTGACGAGCAAGGTCAGTCCAAGGCCAAGCGACACGGCCAGCCGCCCGGTGGCTGCACCCGGCCGGTCGAGCGCCGCGATGCCCAGACGGGTAATCGGGCTGCCGAGATGCTTCGCTCCGCGCGCGATCCGCCGGATGGCCAGTCCCAGCAGCGCAAAGAGGACGCAAAGGACGGCGATTCCGGCCAAGCCGGTTGCGGCGAACCAGGGGTCGCTTGCGCTGCCGATCGCGATTGCAGCCGCCGTCGCAAGCGCCGAGGCAGGAAGGATGAAGGTCTGCCAGCGCAGCGGCTCGCCATCGACGACATCTCCGCGCAGCAGCCTGGCCGGCCTTGTGTCGCCGGCGTTGGCGACCATTCGCCAGCTTGCGGCGAAACTGATCAGCACTCCGAACAGCGCAGCCTGGCCAAGCGCAACCCATTGCGGCGAAGTGTCCGGCGCAACTGGGAGCAGCGCTGCGGTCAACTTGCCGACCAGCGCCGGGGCCATTGCCCCAGCGGCCAACCCAACCAGGATAGCGAGCCCGGCGATAAGGCCGATCTCGGCCAGCAACATTGCATTGACCGTCGAGCGGCCGGCCCCGACCAGCTTTAGTATGGCGATGGTCGAGCGGCGAGAAGCGGCGAAGGCCGCGGTCGCGCTGGACATTCCGAGCCCGCCGATCGCCAATGCCGACAAGGCAACAAGCAGCAGCATCTGACTCAGCCGATCGATGAAGCGACGCGTGCCTGATCCAGCCTCGTCGCGGGTGGTCGAACGCCAGCCGCCCTCGGGGAAGCGCTTTTGGAAGGCCTTGCCAGCGGCATCGGCGTCGGAGGCAGGCGGCAGGACGATTCGATAGCTGGTACTGCTGAGGCTGCCGGGCTGGATCAGCCCGCTCTTCGCCAGCCCGGCTTCGTCCATCAATGCAGGCGGCGCAAACGCGAAACCGGAGGCGCGCGGCATTTTGTCGATGATTGCTGAGACGCGGTATGTGGCACGGCCGATCCGGACATCGTCGCCGATGCCGATGTCGAGCCGCTCGGATATTTCATGCCCTATCGCCACCTCGGCACCTGCCGGGCGCTTGCTGCCACCGACCCATTCCACCTTGCCGGCCAGCGGCCAATTGGCATCGATGCTTGAAAGCTCCGCAAGCAGGCTTCGGCACTGGGGCGCGACCAGCATGGCGCGTGTCGTGACGCTCTTCGACGATCGTCCAAGCGCGTCGATGGCCGCGCGTTCGTCCGCGCCGGCGTCGCGCTGGGCGACCGACAACATAAGGTCACCGCCCAGCAGCTGACGGCCATTGGCGGCAATGGCGCTATCGACCGAAGAGGCGAGGCTGGTGACGGAGGCCAGCCCCGCGATCGCCACGGCGAGGCATAGCCACAGCAAGCCGAGCCCTGAAAGCCCGCCTCTCAGGTCGCGAAGCGCGAGGCGTAACGGTAATTTCACGTGGCCAGGCGCCCGTCCGACATATGCAATACTCGCGCCGCCCGGGCGGCGACCGCGGCATCGTGCGTGATGACCAGAAGGCCTGCGCCGGCATGCCCGGCCCGATCGAACAACAGGTCGATGATCGCCACGCCAGTAGCGCTGTCGAGGTTGCCGGTGGGTTCGTCGGCCAGCAGCAGATGTGGGCGAGGGGCGGTGGCGCGAGCGATTGCGACACGCTGCTGCTCGCCGCCCGACAATTGCGCCGGGTAATGGTTCAGGCGATGCCCTAGACCGACCGCTTCAAGCTCAAAGGCTGCCCGGCCGCGCGGATCGTCGGCGCCCGCCAGCTCCAACGGCACGGACACATTTTCAAGCGCGGTCATGGTCGGAAGCAAATGGAAGGCCTGCAGGATAATGCCGAGCGAACGGCCCCTCAGCCTGGCCAGCGCGTCCTCGTCGAGGCCGCCGATATCCTGTCCGGCCAGCCTGACGGAGCCCGAGTCGGCCCGCTCAAGCCCGGCGACCACCGCCATCAGCGAGCTTTTGCCCGAACCCGAAGGCCCGAGCACGGCGACGCTTTCGCCCGGTTCGAGCGTCAGGCTGACGCCTTTCAGGATTTCGGTGCGGACATCGCCCTGGCCAAGGGTCAGGCGGACGTCGTCGAGCGCGATCAAGGGTTCGGTCATGGCCGGTGTAGCTAGGGAGCTTGTTCCGCAGCCACAATGGCCCCACCTTGCGCGCCATGATCCGCCGGTCGATTGCCACCGCCCTTCTGTCGATCATGTTGATCGGTGCCGGTCCGCCACCGCAACGGCCGCTGGTGCTGGCATTCGGCGACAGCTTGACCGCCGGATATGGCCTCGACCAGGGACTTGGCTTCGCGCCCCAGTTGCAGGCGACGCTCCGCCGCCACGGGGTTGCGGCGACGGTCGTCGATGGGGGAGTCTCCGGCGACACCAGCGAGGCGGGCAAGGCGCGGCTCGGCTGGACGCTCGACGGCCTTGACCGCAAACCGGATTTGGTGATCCTCGAGCTTGGCGCCAACGACATGCTGCGCGGGCTCGATCCCGAGCTTACGGCCAAGAATCTGGATGCGATGCTGGCGGAGCTGAAACGTCGCCGCATAAATGTCCTGTTCACGGGAATGAGGGCAGCGCCAAATCTCGATCCCGCCTATGTCGCGCGGTTCGATGCAATCTATCCTGCGCTGGCCCGACGGCATGACGTCGCTACCTATCCCTTCTTCCTGGATGGCGTGGCGGCCGAGAAGAGCATGCAGCAGGCGGACGGAATGCATCCCACCTTTGCCGGCGTGAAGCGGATCGTTTCGGGAATTACGCCGGCGGTGAAGCGCGCGCTCGCACGAAGTTAGGCGTTCAGCCCTTCGAGCGAAATGGGCTCGGCGAATTCGGCGCCGATTCGGCTTCCCGCGATCCAGCGAACAAGTGCATTGGCACGCTCGCGACCGGGCAGGATCAGCCAGATGCGCGTGCCGACATCGAAATGGCCTTCGGCTTCGGCCATGAATCCGGTTTCGGAGATGTTGAGGACCCGCGCTTCGAATCCCTCGCTGCCAAGTTCACGGACGCGCGCGCCGATCTCGACCGGGTGGCGGGAGGTACGTCGCCGGTCACTTGGATCACGGGCCTGTTCAATCCGTGCCTTGATCATCCGAAAGCTCATCTCCACGGCGCTACTCCAGCGGAACGGCGAAATACACGCCCATCCGCCCATCGCGCAGCCAACGCACCTGACCCGCAATCGTGCCGCGGTCAAGCAATTGAAGCGAAACGGTTTCACCAATGCGCGCGTCGCCGGTGAAGCGAATCATCGCACCCGACCGCGACAGATTGACCAGCGTGACGACGTGATTGTGCCCCCTGAACGACAGGACAGCCGCATGCGACTCCGCTTCGATCCGCTCTTCGGACCGCTCGTCAAACACGCGCTTGACGGTGCGCGGTATCATGTTGCCATGAAGTTGGAACCGCGATGACATCTCGCCCCTTCCCATTCGTTCCCTGCTTCGGATTAATCTTATGCTTCCCAACTGCTTAAGGATTAGTTGGCGCGGCCGGATTCGCGCGCCGAGCCGTGCCGCGGCCTCTGGTCCCGCCGGTTCATCCTGTGTAAGCTTGGGGGCGCTAGGTAAGGCACTATATTGACGCTGGGGCGTTGAGTTGGTTGCGAGGGGTAAGCTGCAGTGACGAAGGCGCGTTGGAACCATTTGGCGATGTTCACAGTCGTGGCCTCGGTGCCGCTGGCGTCACTTGCGGCCCAGCCGGCCGCCACGCCGGCCCCCAAACCCGTTACGGCGCAGCCGAGCAAGGCGGTCGACCCGATCGCTCCGCTGCCGGAAGGAGCAAAGGCCCCGGCGCCTGCCCAGCCCACGGCGGAGCCGCTGCCCCCGCCACCGCCACCGCTGTGGCAGGTCCAGCAGGCGCAATCGCTGCTTAATTACATCAACAATATCGGGCGCGAGGGACTATCCCCGGCGGATTATGATCCCGCCGGGCTGGCCTCGGCAATGAATTCGGGCGATCCGTTGGCGCTGGCCCAGGCGGCGACCGACCGGTTCAACAAATTGTCATCGGACTTGGCACTTGGCCATGTGCGGGGCGACGCGCGAATTGGCTGGTTCGTCGAGGACAAGGACATCGACGACGTCCGGCAGCGCCAGCTGCTGGAGGCGGCGCTGGTCACCAACCGCGTTCCGGAGGTGCTGAACAGCCTGCTTCCGACCCATCCGCAATATGGCGCCTTGCGCACGGCTCTTGCAGTCGCTCCGCGTACGGACGTCCAGAAGATCAACAAGATCCGGCTCAACATGGATCGTTGGCGGTGGCTGCCGCGGGACCTTGGCGACAAATATATCATCGTCAACGTGCCGGCATTCCATGCGACGCTGGTCGAAAATGGCGTTACCCGCTGGAAGCACCGCGCGATTGCCGGCGCAATCAAGACGCCGACGCCGCAATTGAGTGTGATGGCGACGGGCGTGATCCTCAATCCGTGGTGGGAAGTGCCGACCAGCATTTCCAAGGAAGTCGCGGGCAAGCCGGGATATGTGTCGGTCAAGGGCAAGGACGGAAAGGTGCAGCGTTGGCGCCAGCCGCCGGGACCGAGCAATGCGCTCGGCCAGCTCAAGTTCGTGATGTACAATCCGTATAATATCTACCTCCACGACACCAATGCGCGGAGCCGGTTCAACAGCCAGATACGGGCGCTGTCGCATGGCTGCGTCCGCACCGAGCATGTCCTTGACCTGGCGACCGAATTGCTGGGCGACGACAATGGCGAATGGACCCCTGAAAAGATTCAGGAGACACTCACGGCCAAAAAGACTGTCCAGGCCAATTTCGTGAAGCCGGTGCCGGTGCACATCGTCTATTTCAGCGTCGCTGCGCTGACCGACGGGACGATCGTCAACTACACCGACCTCTACAAGCGCGACAATGAAGTGATCGCGGCGCTCCTCGAAGGCGATGGCGAGGTCCCTCACAAGGCCGGCGAGAAAGTCGCGGCCAAGTAAGCCCGGCGCAATAGAAAGGGCGGCCCCCGTGGGGGCCGCCCTTTCTGATTCCAGCTACATGCGAAAGGCGAGCTTTAGGCGGCCGAGCTATCCAGCTTGTCGGCGTAGATCATCCGCCCGCCCGCGAGTTTGCTCATCACTTTCCATTGGTCGGCGCGGCTGAATGCGAAGCAGCCTTCCGAACGGCCGAGCTTGCCGTGGATGTCAATCATCTCCGGCTCGGCATACCAGGCATTGTGAATGACGATCGCGCGCGATTCGGCATTGCTGTTGGTCCAGTCGAGACCGTGCACCTTCATCGAGAGGCCATATTTGCCATGGTAATATTCGCCGGTGGTGTAGGTGCCGTTCGACGTCGCCTCGGAACCCGGCCGGTTGGAGAACATCTCGACAAAGCCGCTGTGGTCGGGATCCGACCCCCGGCCATGTGCGACCCGGAAGCTTTCGACCTGACCGCTCGCCAGGTTGACGAGGTGGAAGCGAGGATCGCGCGAAGCCAGCGTGAAATCGACGATGCCAATCGAATCGCGAGCCGCGATCCGGTGCGAATCAAGCGCAGCCTTCGCCCGCTGGAACAGCGCCGAATCGATGCCAAGCGGTGTCGTCGGCGCGGCTGCAACCGGCGCCAGAGGGTCGACTGGGGCCATCGCGGGCGGCAGTTTTGACGGCAACAATATCTGCGAGCTGGCAGCACTGGACAGCAGGAGTCCCCCTGCGCCGGCCGCCCCAAGCCGCAACATTTCCCGACGATTCAACGACATCCACACCCTCCGGTTGAAGGAACCCTTATACCTGCGAAAAGGTTAATCGCCGATAACTGTCTTGCATCCGCACCGGCTTTTGTCCCGCCAAGCCAACGGTTCATCGTTCCCGGCGGAACCCGCAACGCCTTGAAATGAAGGGAAGCCGCTGCTAAGGGGCCGCCTCCGCACGCGCCCCGGGCGTTTGCGAACCATGTTCATTGCTCAGTGGAATCATGGCCGGATGTCCCGGTCTTTTCGCCGGGCTTGCCCGGTCGAATTCGGGTGCACTTTAAGGGAGTTGGACGGCTTTTATGCAAATCATCGTTCGCGACAACAATGTCGACCAGGCGCTGCGCGCGCTCAAGAAGAAGCTGCAGCGTGAGGGCGTCTATCGCGAGATGAAGCTCCGCCGTCATTACGAAAAGCCGTCGGAAAAGCGCGCCCGTGAGCGTGCTGCCGCGATTCGCCGCGCACGCAAGCTCGAGCGCAAGCGGATCGAGCGCGAAGGCGCCCGCTAAGCCTTACCGAGGCTTCGCCTAACTTTCTTCCGCGAGGGCAGACATGTCGGTTACCCAAGTTCCGCTTCGTCCCGTCGCGAAGGGCACGATGATCAAGCTGTGGCTCGCCGTCGCCGCGCTGATCGGGCTGGCCTATGGCATCGCCTACTTTGGCGCCGGCCAGTTCAAGACCGTCACCGTGGACACCGTGGCCGCGGGCAGCGGGCCGCTGATCCGCGAGCTGGATGGAGTGATCATCGAATATACCGGCCGGACCGAGGATGGCACGGTGTTCGATACGACCGACGGACGCGGCCCGGCGCCGTTCCTGGTGATGCAGGTGGTTCCCGGCTTTCGCGAGGCGCTGATCCGGATGCAGCAGGGCGGCCGCTACAAGATCCTTATTCCTGGCCGCCTGGCCTATGGCAAGAACCCGCCTCAGGGCAGCCCGATCGGCCCCAATGAAGACCTGTCCTTCGACGTCCATGTCCTGCAGGTCGTGCCCAACGCTGCGCTTACAGCCGGCGCGGTTCCGCAGGGCCAGTAAGACTAGCCGTCGTCCGCGGCGATACGCGGCTTATTGGTCTCGCTGAACTTTTCCAGCGCCACCTTGATCGTGGCAACAATCGGATCGGCCAGCAGCAGGCCCAACACCCCGAACAGCGCTCCGAATAACAGCTGTGCGGCCAGGACCAGCGCCGGCGCCAGGTCGACGGTGCGGCGTGCGATGTAGGGCACCACCAGATAGCCGTCGACGTTCTGCACCAGGAAATAGACGAATATTGCCCATAGGCCTTCGCCCTGCCCGGCGGAGAAACCGACGGCGACCATCAGCACGCCGGAGATGATTGCACCGATATTGGGGACGAAGGCGAGCAGGCCGGTCAACAGACCGAGCAGCGCCGCCATCGGAACGCCGCCCGCCCAAAGCAAAAGCCAGGTAAACACGCCTTCAAACAACATTCCGACAATGCGGCCGAACATCAGCCGCCTCAGCGTGAACCCGACCTGGTTGCTGATTTCATAGAAGCGGCCGCGATTGCCGACCGGCAGCATCCAGGCAACGCCCTTGTCATAGAGGCGCGGCTCGATCGCGACGAAGATGCCGATGACGACGATCATCAGGATCGACGTCACGGCGCCGATTGCGGTGCTTACGGCGCTGGTCAGGCGGCCGACCCCGCCAAGGAGTTGCTGGCTGAAGCTGTGCAGGCCAGCACCTTCGGCCGGCATCAGGTCCATTTCGACCGCGTAGCCGACCAGGCGGTCCCACTGCAGCGTGACCACTTCTCTAAGTTCGCTTGCCTGGCCGATCAGGGTCGTTCCGGCGAAATAGAATACCCAGCCGACGAAAGCGAAGCCGGCGAGCGTAACGAGTGCCAGCCTCCAGCCACGAGCGATCGGCAGGACCCTGCCGAGCAGGCGGGTGCCGCCATCGAGGATCACTGCGAACACCATGCCGCCGATGATCAACAGGATCGGCTGCGACAGGACGATCACCCCGGCGACCAGCAAAGCCATGCCGATCCAGACGGCCGCGCGGCGAACCTCGGCAATGACGGCGACGTCCGAAATATCGGCAGGACCGGGCCGTTCGGCAGTTGCGGCGGACGGCTCGTCAGTCTTCTTCAAGGCTTACTCCCTGGACGGGTGGAGCGAATTGCCTGCCCGCCCTTCCCGGAAAGCGGGGAACCAGGTCAGCGGGTTGGTATAAATCGTCGTGCCGTCAAGGCTGAAGGTGATGAATTCGGCACGGCCGCCGATATTTTCCCACGGCACTGGACCGCCGAGTCCCATGTCCTCCAGGCTGAAGCGGCTGTCGGCGCTATGGTCTCGATTGTCGCCCATCAGGAACACCCGGCCCGGAGGAACGCGGACCGCGGCATAGTCGTCGCCCTGGCTCTGGCCGTCGTCGATCGTGTCGTAGCTAACGCCGTTGGGGAGAGTCTCCCGGACGATCGGCAGGCGGCAGAAGGCCCCCTCGCTGGTTTCGATGCGCCGGCCCCAGAATTGCATCATGCCGCACGGGGCATTGGCATCGACCGGAATCATCGCCGGCGGTCGTACCTGGGCCTGGACCCGCTTGCCGTTCAGGATCAGTCGGCCGTTGTGCACCTCGACCGTGTCGCCCGGCAAGCCGATCACCCTTTTGATATAGTCCTGGTTGCCGCCCGGCGGAGTGACGATCACCACATCCCCGCGCTCTGGCAGCTTTCCGAGCAACCGCCCCTTCGTGAACGGCAAGGTTATGGTCCACGGCTCGGCCCGGCGGAGGACAAGATTGCGGAAGATCGCTGCCGGGTTGGGAATGGTCGGGGAGACGTAGGACCAGCCGTAAGGGAATTTCGTCACCACCAGCCGGTCGCCGGTCAGCAAATTGGGCATCATCGATTCGGATGGGATGTAGAAGGGCTTGGCGATGAAGCTGTGGAAGGCGAGCACCGCGACCAGCACCCAGAACAGGCCCTTGATCTCCCGCCAGATTGCCTGGCGGTGGCTTTCCTTTGCAGGTTCGGTGGCCGTGGCCGCCGCCGCGGTGGCGGTGACGGGCTTGGGACTCTCGGACAATCAGGGCTCCATCTTGCGGGCGTAAAGGATCACGAATGCCTGCGCCCAGGGGTGGTCGTCGGTCATCGTCAGATGCACTTCGATGGCGTGGCCCGGCGGAGCCATGGCGTCAAGCCGAGCCCGAGCGCCTCCGGTAAGTTGCAAGGTCGGAGCGCCCGACGGCGCATTGACCACGCCAATGTCCTTCATGAACACGCCGCGCTTGAATCCAGTACCGACCGCCTTTGAAAAGGCTTCCTTGGCAGCGAAGCGCTTGGCCAGCGTGCCGGCGATGGTGTGCGGGCGCCGGGAAGCCTTCGCGCGTTCGATATCGGTGAAGACGCGGTTCAAGAAGCGGTCGCCGAAACGGTCGAGCGAAGCCTGGATCCGCACGATGTTGCACAGGTCGGAGCCAATACCGAGGATCATGACGGAGCAGTCCGGCCGGGGGCAGGATGGCGGCTCGCCCCCAGCAAGCCGCGTTCCGGCATAGCCTCATCCATCAGCGCACGCATCCGCCTCACGCTTGCCTCCAGCCCGGTGAAGATCGCTTCGCCGACCAGGAAATGCCCGATGTTGAGCTCGGCCAGTTGCGGAATGGCGGCAACGGGGACGACATTGTCGAACGTCAGGCCGTGGCCTGCATGCGGCTCGATACCGTTCTTGGCGGCGAGTGCGGCGGCGTTGGCGATTCGTTTCAATTCGGCCGCCTGCTCCTCGCCCTCGACATGGGCGAAGCGCCCGGTATGGAATTCGACCACCGGAGCGCCGAGCCGCAAGGCGGCATCGACCTGCCGCTCGCTCGGTTCGATGAACAGCGACACGCGAATGCCGGCGTCAGCAAGGTGGCTGACATATGGCCGCAGGGCATCGAACTGGCCGGCAGCCTCCAGCCCGCCCTCGGTGGTGCGCTCTTCGCGCTTTTCGGGGACGATGCAGGCGGCGTGTGGCTTATGGGCCAGCGCGATCGCCAGCATTTCTTCGGTTGCCGCCATTTCCAGGTTCAGCGGAAGGTCGATCTCGGCCATCAGCCGGTCAATGTCGCCGTCGGTGATGTGCCGCCGGTCTTCGCGGAGATGGGCGGTGATTCCGTCCGCGCCCGCCGCCGCCGCCGCCTGCGCCGCGCGGACCGGGTCGGGATGCGGTCCGCCGCGCGCATTCCGGATGGTCGCGACATGGTCGATATTGACGCCAAGGCGAAGGCGAGTGCTCAAGCGGCGCGGCTCCCGGGCTTGATCGCCGGAATCGCTGCCAGCTCCGCGGGAAGGTCGTTTGCGTCGTAGGTGGGCACGTCGATCCGAATCAGCGGAACGAAGGGAACGCCAAGGTCAACGGCGCCGCCCGACCTGTCCACGAGGCTGGCTTCGGCGATTACCTTGCCCCCCGCTTCCTCGATCGCCGCGATCGCTTCCTTCGACGACAGGCCGGTGGTCACCACATCCTCGACCATCAAAACCCGCTCGCCCGGTTTCAGCGAAAAGCCGCGGCGAAGATGGAATGCACCGTCAGGCCGCTCGACGAACATCGCGGGCTTGCCCAGCGCGCGTCCCATTTCATGGCCGATGATCACCCCGCCCATGGCCGGCGAGACGACCGCATCGATGGAATCGCGGATTTCCGCCGGCAGCTTCGCGGCGAGCGCCCGGGCCAGCCGTTCGGCCCGCGCGCCATCCATCAATACCCGCGCGCATTGCAGATATCGCGGGCTGCGGAGGCCCGAGGAAAGGATGAAGTGACCTTCGAGCAGCGCGTCCGCAGCGCGGAATTCCGCCAAAATCTCCTCGTCGGTCACGCTTATCTCCTTCGAATTCGCGGCCCGAAATAGGCCCGCGGCGCCCGACCCGCAACCGCCGCTTGAGGGAGCGCAATGTCCCGCCTATAAGGCCGCCAAATTCGGGACCTGCCGCATCTCGGCGGGCCTTTCTTTGCAACCGAATCAATCGGGGTGACGATGAGACTGATGGGATGGGCAATCGCCCTGGCGGCAGCCGGACTTACACCAGTAGCGGCAGGCGCCCAGACGCCCGAAGCTGCCCAGCCGCAAGTAACAAGCGCAGCTCCTGCTGCTGCCCCGGCCGCCGCGGCGCCAGCGCCAGCTGCTGCAACGCCGGCCCCGTCGATCGATTATGCCGCGCCGACGCCCGGCATCGGCGTTCCCGACGGCCGCAAGGGCGTGCAGGACCAGGTCACCGCGGTCGGCCAGCAGGCCGCCGATTTCCATAATCACTGGCTGCTGCTGATGTGCGCGGTGATCAGCGTCTTCGTGCTGGCGCTGCTGCTGTGGACGATCTTCCGTTATCGCCGCGGCGCCAATCCGACCCCCTCGCGCACCAGCCATAACACCGCGATCGAGATCGTCTGGACATTGGTCCCCGTGCTCATCCTGGTGGCGATCGCCATTCCGTCGATCCGGCTGATCCGCGCGCAATATAGTCCGCCGCCGGCCGATGTGACCGTCAAGGTCATCGGCAACCAGTGGTACTGGACCTACCAATATCCGGACAATGGCGGTTTCGAGATCGTGTCCAACCAGCTCAAGGAGCAGAAGGACGCGAAGCCCGGCGAACGCTATCGCACCGACGCCGACGGCCCCCCGCTGCTGGCAGTTGACGAGCGGATCGTGATTCCGGCCGGCAAGATCGTGAAGTTCATCGTCACTTCAAACGACGTTATCCACGCCTTCGCCGTCCCGGCCTTCTGGACCAAGATCGACGCCAACCCCGGCCGTCTCAACGAGACCTGGGTGAAGGTCGACCGTCCGGGGGTCTATTTCGGCCAGTGCAGCGAATTGTGCGGCGCGCGCCACGGCTATATGCCGATCGCGGTCGAGGTGGTTCCGGAAGCTACGTTCAACGCCTGGGTCGCATCCAAGGGTGGAACGCCCAAGGGCGCGAAGCCGGCGACGGAAGCCGCAGCCCCGGCGACTGCCGAGGCGGCAGCGGCTCCGGCCGACAATGCCGCGGTCGAGCAGCCCGCGACCAACCAAGCCGCAGTGGCCCAGAATTAATCGATTAGCGGAAACGAGAGACACATGAGCACCATTCCCGCCGACGCGCTTCCGCTGAAAGCCCATGAGGCGCATGACGCCCATCATGACGCGGATCACAAGCCGGGCTTCTTCGCCCGCTGGTTCATGTCGACCAACCACAAGGATATCGGGACGCTGTACCTGATCTTCGCGATCGTCGCGGGGATCATCGGCGGAGCCATTTCGGGCGTGATGCGCGCAGAACTGGCCGAACCTGGAATCCAGATCCTGACCGGTGCATGGCCACTCGGCGCGGGCGCGGGCGCCAGTTTCGACGAGGCGCTGCATCACTGGAACGTGCTGATCACCGCCCACGGCCTGATCATGGTGTTCTTCATGGTGATGCCCGCGATGATCGGCGGATTCGGCAACTGGTTCGTGCCGCTGATGATCGGCGCTCCGGACATGGCCTTCCCGCGCATGAACAACATCAGCTTCTGGCTGCTCGTCCCGGCCTTCATCCTGCTTTTGGGTTCGTCGTTCGTTTCGGGCGGAACCGGGCTTGGCGCAGGTACAGGCTGGACGGTTTATGCGCCGCTATCGACCTCCGGCTCCAGCGGCCCCGCCGTCGACATGGCGATCTTCTCGCTCCATCTGGCCGGCGCCAGCTCGATCCTTGGCGCGATCAATTTCATCACCACCATCTTCAACATGCGCGCACCGGGCATGACCCTGCACAAGATGCCGCTGTTCGTGTGGTCGGTGCTGATCACCGCTTTCCTGCTGCTCCTGGCGCTGCCGGTCCTGGCGGGCGCGATCACCATGCTGCTTACCGATCGCAATTTCGGGACGACCTTCTTCGACGCGTCGGGCGGTGGCGATCCGGTGCTTTACCAGCACCTGTTCTGGTTCTTCGGCCACCCCGAAGTGTACATCATGATCCTGCCGGGCTTCGGCATGGTCAGCCAGGTCATCGCTACCTTCAGCCGCAAGCCGGTGTTCGGCTATCTCGGCATGGCCTACGCCATGGTCGCGATCGGCGTGGTCGGGTTCGTCGTCTGGGCCCACCACATGTTCACCATCGGCATGGACGTGAATACCAAGATGTATTTCACCGCCGCGACGATGATCATCGCGGTTCCCACGGGCGTGAAGATCTTCTCGTGGATTGCGACGATGTGGGGCGGCTCGCTCACCTTCGAGACGCCGATGCTGTGGGCGATCGGCTTCATCTTCCTGTTCACCGTCGGCGGCGTGACCGGCGTCGTGCTCGCCAACGGCGGCGTCGATAATTACATGCACGACACTTATTATGTGGTCGCGCACTTCCACTATGTGCTGAGCCTTGGCGCGGTCTTCGCCATCTTCGCCGGCTGGTATTACTGGTTCGGCAAGATGACGGGCCGGATGTACAATGAGCTGCTGGGCAAGCTGCACTTCTTCATCATGTTCATCGGCGTGAACCTGATCTTCTTCCCGCAGCATTTCCTCGGCCTCGACGGCATGCCGCGGCGTATCCCGGACTACACGCCGGCGTTCGCTTATTGGAACAAGATCTCGACCATCGGCTATATGGTGATGGCGGTCGGCATGGTGATCTTCTTCATCAACATGATCTGGTCGATGCTGGCCGGAAAGAAGGCGCCCGACAATTATTGGGGCGAGGGCGCGACGACGCTTGAGTGGACCCTCAGCAGCCCGCCGCCGTACCACCAGTTCGAAACGCTTCCGAAGATCGACTAGGTTTCGAACGAGGTTGGAAAAACGAAGGCGCCCCGGTTTCGGCCGGGGCGTTTTTCGTTGGTCCTTCTGCGCGTTCGATCAAAACGTCGGGGTGGTGGCTTGGCTCGCTCGGGCGCCGCCGTTGAGGCGTTTTGCAAGCTCCTGCTGCGCCAGGTAATCCTTCATCATCTCGGCCACCTGGTCCTGCGGCCCCAGTCGAATGTAGTAGCTCGCGCCGGGCCAGCTAGCCCAGGCCTGCCCGCGCTCCTGGCTGAAAATGACGCCATCGACAGCAGTTGCCGGCCTGCCACCATTCTGCATCAGCGTCCTCATGGCATGCACCAGGCCGATCATCAGGCATGAAGTTCCAAGGAAGACGACGACACCGAATATATCGGTCGGTGCCTCAATCAATTGGAAGCGCGGCCCGACGAACAAGGCGTCGCCAATCACCGCGGCTGCAAGTGCGACAACCGTGGCATGCCTCCAGCCCAGCAGGACCGCGGAAAGCAGCACGAAAGGACAATATGGCGTAAACCCAACACCGGTAACGTGGCCGTCGACTGCGACGCGGCCAAGGGTCGGCACCGCGATGGCGGCAAGGGTCCAGCCGATTGCCCGGATGCCCGTGATCGGGGGCAACACAAGCCATCTCCTGAGACGGGCGGCAAGTGTCATCGAGTTGCTCCTGCGCACTACATCCCCACTTGTAATAGAATCGTAACAAGCCCGGGCGGTTCCGCCCATCGGGCATTCTCCCGACCCGGGAGCATCCGTTTTTCCAATTGCCGTGGGCGATCGGCTTGCTCAATTGCCGGGCGAAGCCGGCCGCCCCCCAAGTCCTTGTCAGGCTGCCCCTTTCCTCTCTTGGGTCGACCCCTTATAGGCACGCGCGTGACCAGCGTTCCCCTGACCCACAACCAGAGCCTTCCGGCCGATTGGCGCGATCTTTTCGCGCTGACCAAGCCGCGCGTCATGAGCCTGGTCGTGTTCACCGGACTGTGCGGACTGCTGGCGGCGCCCGTCCCGGTCCATCCGGTGCTGGGCTTTGCTGCCGTGCTGTGCATCGCGCTCGGCGCGGGCGCGGCCGGTGCGCTCAACCAATGGTATGAAGCCGACCTCGACGCCAAGATGAAGCGGACCGCCAGTCGGCCGCTTCCCGCCGGCCGGATGACCCGCCAGACCGCACTTCATTTTGGTGTAGGACTGGCCGTCTTCTCGGTCATCCTGATGGATCTCGCCGCCAATCACCTGGCCGCCGCGATCCTGGCCGTGTCGATCCTGTTCTATGTGCTGATCTATACCGTGTGGCTGAAGCGGCGGACCGCCCAGAACATCGTCATCGGCGGAGCAGCGGGGGCCTTCCCGCCGCTGATCGGCTGGGTCGCTGCGACGGGCGACATCAGTGCGCTTCCGGTCCTGCTGTTCGCGATCATCTTCCTTTGGACGCCTCCTCATTTCTGGGCGCTGTCGCTGTTCGTGCGAACCGATTACGCCAATGCGGGCGTACCGATGATGCCGGTCGTCGCCGGAGTCACGAGCACCCGCCGCCAGATCCTGCTCTACACGCTTCCGATGATCGTCGCCGCGATCGCACCGTGGGCAATGGGACTTACCGGATGGGTCTACGGCGCCGCCTCCATCGCGCTCAACACCATCTTCCTGGTTTTGGCCTTTTCGGTTTTTGCCAACAAGCAGACCGAGCCCAAGCAAATGGGTCCCGAGAAGCGCTTGTTCGCCTTCTCCATCCTTTACCTGTTCGGCCTGTTCGCGGCATTGGTCGTCGACCGCTGGGTGATCGCATGAGCCCGCAGCCCGAGGATGAGCTCGGCCCTGGGCCCGGGGAGCTACCCCGGCCCGAAGACGAGCTTATCCGTAAGCGGCAGCGCGAGCGGGCGCGAGTGCTGGCCCTGTTGCTTGGGGCCTTCGTCGTGCTGATGTTCGGGATCACCATCGCCAAGATGACGATCAATCAATGAGCTCGCTGGCCCAGAAGAATCGCAACGTCGGGCTTCGCGCCGCCCTGTTCGGGCTGGCCATGCTTGCGCTCGCCTTCGCGGCGGTGCCGCTTTACCGGGTGTTCTGCCAGGTCACCGGCTTTGGCGGCACGACGATGAAGGCCGAGGCTGCCCCGGGTGCAGTTGCGGGTCAAATCGGCGTCCGCTTCGACGCCAATATCTCCCCGGCTTTGCCGTGGAAGTTCGAGCCCGAGCAGGCGACGGTTCGGATCCACCCCGGTGCGCGCACGACCATCTATTATCACGCGACCAACTACACTGCGCGCAACACGACCGGCCAGGCGGTGTTCAATGTGACTCCCGAGGCGGCTGGCAAATATTTCAGCAAGATCGAATGCTTCTGCTTCACCGAGCAGACGCTCAAGCCCGGCGAGGATGTCCGCATGCCGGTGGTGTTCTACGTCGACCCGAAGCTGCGCGACGACCCGGCCACCAGCCACATCGACGAGATCACCTTAAGCTACACATTTTATCCGGTGGAAAATCCGGAAAGCGGCCGCTAGAGCCGCAAGCGACTACAGGGAACGAGACTCATGGCATCGACGAAGAACCACGATTATCACATCCTTCCGCCCGACCAGTGGCCGCTGATCGGTGCCACATCGGCGCTGTTCTTCTTCGGCGGGACGGTCATGTGGATGCATGACAATCCCTATGGGAAATTCCTTTTCCTGTTGGGCTTGCTCGGCATTTTGACGACGATGTTCAGCTGGTGGGGCAACGTCATCCGCGAGGGCAAGGCAGGCGATCACACGCCGGTCGTCCAGCTTCACCTGCGCTATGGGATGATCCTGTTCATCGCTTCGGAAGTGATGTTCTTCGTCGCATGGTTCTGGGCATTCTTCGCTTCGTCACTTTTCCCGGCCCCGGTCGAGCTAGTCGATGGCGCGGTGCAGCACATCACCGATGCCGCCGCCGCGGCGCAGTGGCCGATGAAGGGCATCGAAGTACTCGACCCGTTCGGCTTCCCGCTGCTCAATACGTTCATCCTGCTCTGCTCCGGAACCACGGTGACCTGGGCCCATCATGCATTGATCCACAACCAGCGCGGCGGCGCGCTGAAGGGCGCCTGGGGCATGCTTGGGGTCGGAGAGAATGACAACCTGAAGAAGGGGCTCTGGCTGACCATTGCGCTCGGCCTGCTGTTCACCTCGATCCAGGCCTATGAATATATTCACGCTCCGTTCGGCTTTAAGGGCAACATCTACGGCGCGACCTTCTTCATGGCGACCGGCTTCCACGGCGCCCATGTCATCATCGGCACCATCTTCCTGACCGTCTGCCTGGTTCGCTCGTACAAGGGCGATTTCACTCCCAAGCACCATTTCGGTTTCGAAGCGGCGGCCTGGTACTGGCACTTCGTCGACGTCGTATGGCTGTTCCTGTTCGTCTCCATCTATGTCTGGGGCGGCTGGGGGGCGCCGACCCACGGCGGATGAGCGAGGCGCCGGCCAGCGGCGCCGCGCCGTCGCTGGCGGCGGCGGCTTTCCGGGGACTTTGCCCGAATTGCGGAGCGAGGACGCTGTTCGCGGGCCTCGCCCGCTTCGCGCCGAAATGCCGCGCCTGCGGTTTGGATTTCGCCAGCTTCAATGTCGGCGACGGGCCGGCGGCTTTCCTGATCCTGATCGTTGGCGCCATCGTGGCGGTTGGGGCCATCCTGCTTGACCAGGCGGTGAGCCCGCCGTGGTGGCTGCATATTATCTGGCTGCCGATCGGCGCGGGGCTGACGATCCTGGGCCTGCGCATCGGCAAGGCCGCGCTGATTTATCAGGAATTCAAGCACCGCGCCCGCGAAGGGAGGCTGGTCGAATGAAGCACAAGCTGCCGATCATTCCGACCATCCTTGTCGCATTGGCGGTCGCGACGATGATCGGGCTCGGCATTTGGCAACTCGAGCGCCGCAACCAGAAGGAGGCATTGCTCGCGCGCTATGCCTCCGCTGCCAACAAACCGCCGATCGGTTGGCCATCGATACCGCCAAAGGAACCGCTGCCGCTGTTTCGCTCGGCCACCGCCAACTGCCTGTCGGTAGCCGGTTTTCGCACGGCTGCGGGCCAAAGCCTACGCGGCGAGCCAGGTTACCTCATTATCGCCGATTGCCGTACCGGCGCCGAGGGACCGGGGGTCGCGATCGAACTTGGCTGGTCGAAGGATCCGAACGCCGGCCGCGCCTTCAGGGGCGGGCTGGTCAGCGGCGTCATCGCGCCGGACCGAATCAGCCGGATGCGGCTGGTTGCCGCGACCGCGGGCCCCGGTCTCGTGCCAAGCGCTCCGCCTTCGCCCGATATCGTTCCCAACAATCATTTCAGCTACGCGATCCAGTGGTTCCTGTTCGCCCTGATCGCAGTGGTGATTTACGCCCTCGCATTGCGTGGCCGATGGCGGAAGGAAGATGCCGGGTCCAATGGCTGAACTGACCCGCCTTGCCAACGGGGTCACTGTTGCCATCGACACGATGCCCAACGCGCAATCGGCGGCGATCGGGCTCCACGCCTTCGTCGGCTCTCGTTCGGAGGCGGCAGGCAAGGGCGGCCTCGCCCATCTGGTCGAGCATATGGTTTTCAAGGGCGCTCGAGGCCGCGATGCCCGCGCGATCGCCGAGGCGATCGAAGACGTCGGCGGCAGCCTGAACGCCTGGACCGCGCGGGACCAGACGGCATTTCATGCACGGACCCTGGCACCGGACGTCGGCCTGGCGCTTGAGCTGATCGCCGACCTGGTTCGCGCCCCGAAGCTGGACGAAGCGGAGCTGGAGCGCGAAAAGCTGGTCATCCTGTCGGAGCTGGGCGAATGCCTCGATGCACCTGACGACCTGATCCACGATCATCTGTTCATCGCGGCGTTCGGCGACCAACCGCTGGCTCGCCCGGTGCTCGGCAGCGAGCCCAGCATCCGCGGCCTGACACGGAGCGATTGCGTGGCCTGGCTGGAAGGGCAATTTCGACCGGAACGGCTGGTGATCAGCGCCGCGGGAAAGGTCGATGCCGGCCACATCCTGTTGCTCGCCGAAGCGCTTTTCGGAGATCTGGAGGCGACGCCGGCGCCGCTGCTCGACTCGGCCAGGTTCTCCGGCGGCATCAAATCGGACCGCCGTGCAGCCGAGCAAACGCACCTCGCGCTGGCATATGAAGGCGTTCCGGCCTCCCATCCCACCGCCCCCGCGCTGTCGCTGTTCGCCCAGGCCGTGGGCGGCGGTATGTCGTCAAGGCTGTTCCAGGAGCTGCGGGAGGAGCGGGGCCTGGCCTATTCGATTTACGCCTGGACCCAAGGATTTGCCGATACCGGCTTGTTCGCGGTCAACCTGTCTGCCGACAAGGCACGCGCCGCCGAGGCCATGGCGCTGGCCCGCGACACGGTTGAGCAGGCGGTTGCGGAGCTTACCGAGGCCGAGCTCAATCGCGCACGCGCGCAGCTTGAAGCGAGTATCCTGATGGCGCTTGAAACGCCGCAGGGGCGGGCCGATTCCATGGCTCGCTCGATCGAGATATTCGGCCGCATCATGACGTCCGACGAAATGCTGGCCGAACTTCGTGCAGTCGATGTCAGCAGTGCTCGCGCGGCCGGAGGCAATTTGCTGAACGGCCCGCGTGCCCTGGCTTCGATCGGCGGCAAGCTCGCGCTGGCCGCATGAGCCTCACCGACCTCAAGACGATTGTCGCCGAACCCTGGGAGGACTGGGGACTGATCGACAGCGGCAGCGGCCAGAAGTGGGAGCGTTATGGCCCTGTCACCGTCGTCCGGCCCGAGCCGCAGGCGATGTGGGCGCCGGAGCTCGGCGAATGGGCCCCCGACGCAACTTTCGTCCCAGGTTCCGATGAGGAAGGCGGCGGGCGCTGGGTCCGCCACCGCGAAGTTCCGCAAAGCTGGCCATTGGCGCGGGGCAACGTCCGATTTCATGCCAGCCTGACGCCATTTCGGCATTTGGGTTTCTTCCCCGACATGGCGCCGCAATGGGACTGGATGGTGGATCGGGCGGATGACGGAGAGGTGATGAACCTGTTTGGCTATACCGGCGTCGGCACCCTGCTCCTGTCCGATGCGGGGGCCAGGCTGGTCCATGTCGACGCTTCCAAGAAATCGGTCGAGGGCGGACGCGCCAATGCAGCGTTGTCGGGAATGGCCGAAAGGCCGATCCGCTGGATCGTCGACGACGCCGCAAAATTCACCGCTCGCGAGGTTCGTCGGGGGCGGCGCTACGATGGCATATTGCTCGATCCCCCCAAGTTCGGCCGGGGGCCGGAGGGAGAGGTATGGCGGCTTGAGGAGCATCTTGCTCCGCTGCTCGCCGACTGCCGCAAGCTGCTCGACGCCGACAGCCAGTTCCTGGTGCTGACCGTTTATGCGGTGCGCATGTCGGCGCTGAGCATCGGCGAGCTGCTGAGACAGCTGACCGCCGACCTTGGTGGCAGAGTCGAATGCGGAGAGATGGCGGTGCGCGAGGAAGCGCGCGGGCTGCTGCTTCCAACGGCAATCTTCGCCCGCTGGTCGAAAGACTAGCTTCTCGCCGCCCTGATCGCAGCGCCCGCCACGAAGGGCGCCCCTGCTATGGTCAGCAGCGCAACCGCCGCTTCGAGCTTCAGTGCCGAGCTTTCTCCGTCGCCGGTCGCCGCCGCGCCGAAAATGATGAGCGGGACCGCGAGCGGCATCATCAACAGCCCCGCCAGCGCCCCCGCCCGCGGAAGACCGGCGGTCAGTGCCGCCACCGCCACCGCCAGGGCGGATAAGGCGGGAGTGCCGATGGCGAGCGAAACGAGGCTACGGACCAGCGCCGGGCCATCCAGCCCGACCAGGAAGCTACCGGGAACCGCGGCGATCAGCAGCAATGGCCCGAACGTCAGCCAGTGGCCGACGATCTTCGCTCCGCCGACCGCTTCCTCGGCGGTGCCGGTCAACGCCAGCTGGTCAAGCACTCCGTCGGCCCGGTCGGGCTCGACCAGTCGCTCGACCGGCAGCAGCGCCGCGGTCAGCGCCGCTATCCATAGCGCCCCGCCGCCGATCTGGCCAAGCAGCCGCGCGTCCGGTCCAACCGCGAAGGGGACGATCGTCGCGACCAAGAGGAAAAAGGCGACGGGCAACCAGGCCGCACCATGCAAGCCGCGACGAACCTCACGCCGGATCAGCGCGCCCGTCACTGCCCGAGCTCCAGCGTCAGCCAATTGCCACTGAGCGGGAGATGGCTTGCGGCCACGACCGCTCCACCCGCCTCTCGATGCCTTGCGATGGCCGCGTCGAGCCGACCGGCTCCATCGCGATCGAGGCCGTTCAGGGGCTCGTCGAGCAGCCAAAGAGGGGCGTCGGCGGCCATGGCCCGAGCGAGCCGTGCTCGTTTGGCCTGGCCCGTGGAAAGCAGTCGAACGGGGACGTCAGCCAGGTCGTCAAGGTGGAATGCCGTCATTGCATCGATGAGGCGAGACCCCTTCCAGAAGGCCAGGGCCTGCCGCAGCGGCAGTTCGCGGTCCAATGCCAGTCCCTCATCGGCAAGCGCTGCCCCGGCCCGCTCGATCCGACCAGCCGTCGGACGAAGCAAACCCGCGACCAGCCGGATCAGGCTCGACTTGCCGCTGCCATTGCGACCGGTGACATGGAGCGCGTCTCCATGGCCAAGTTCGAGATCGAGACTCTCGAACAGCAGTCGACCACCTCGGACCAGCGCCAGCCCGTCGCCCTTCAGCAGCGGCGTCACTCCTGTTCCTCCAGCGCGTGCATATCGGCATCGCTCAGGCCGAAATGATGGCCGACTTCGTGGATCAGGATGTGGCGGACGAGATGCTCGAACGGCTCGCCTTCCTCGGTCCATTCGACAAGGATCGCCTGGCGGAACAGGCGAATCCGATCGGGCAACGTCCCCGATGTCTCGACGCTCCGAAGCCCGATGGGAATGCCTTCATAGACTCCGGTGAGGTCGAGCGGATGGTCGATCCCCAACTCCCCAAGCAGCGCCTCCTCCGCATATTCGTCGATCTGCAGCACGACGTCCGCAAGATGGCTGGAGAAGGGCTCGGGCAGCCGGGACAGGGCATCGCGCGCGATCGCCTCAATCTCCTCGGCCGAAGGGGGGTGGTCGAAGCGCCGCGCCATTCGATCGCCATAGAGGCGTGCGGGCCCGCGCGGCAAGCTTGCCCCTGGCGAGAAGCGCCTCTACATGCCCCCAATTCCAGGCGCATTTTGGTTGCGCTCCCGATTCATGCGCGATGCCTTGCATCGCCGATCGGGATGCGGTGCGGAGCGGTGGCCGAGTGGTCGAAGGCGCTCGCCTGGAAAGTGAGTATACGGCAAAACCGTATCGAGGGTTCGAATCCCTCCCGCTCCGCCAACTTCAAGCTTCCCGATATTTACCATCGGTAAGTGGGCGCTTCCAACGGCAGGGTTCGGCCCATTGCGAACATTGGCGCAAAGGTTAGACCTTACGGCCATGGATCCTCTATACGTACTGCTCCACAGCCTTCCCGAGACCGGTAGGGTGAAGGTTATCGGTATCTATTCTTCAAGGACCCTGGCGGAGGCAGCCGAGATGCGATCCCGGCTGCTGCCCGGATTCGCCGAGGAACCGGAAGGTTTCACCATCGAGCAATATGAAGTCGATATCGACCATTGGCCGCGCGGGTTTGTCCGCCTTTGAGGTGCGCCCGGAGCTTACTGAGCAGGGCAATCAGTCGGCAACAAGCCCGGCATTCCTGAATATAGCGACTGCCTCCGCGACAAGTTCGTTCGAGGGAGGAGTTGTTGCGGCAAGCTTGTAATCAAGGCCAAGCCGCTCCCACTTGTAACGGCCCATTTGATGGAATGGCAGAATTTCGGCCTTTTCCACTACCCCGAGAGATGCCGCGAATTTCGCGACGCGGTCCATTTCTTCCGGTACGTCGGTCAATCCCGGGACGAGCACGTAACGAAACCACATCGGTCGTTTCAGGTGCGCGAGGCGTTCGCAGAACTCGATGACCGGCGCGTTATCCATTCCGGTCACGCGCTTGTGCTGGACAGGATCGAATGCCTTCATATCGAGAATGACGAGGTCAATATATGCCAGTTCGTCGTCCGTAAGCTTGTCGCCATAGTAGCCGTTGGTTTCGATGGCCGTATGAATTCCCATTTCCTTGGCGGCCGCGAACAGCCTTACTGCAAAGCGGGATTGCATCAGGGGTTCGCCACCCGACAAAGTGAAGCCGCCGTGCATCGCTTTCAGCCCCGGGGCATATTTGCGAAGCTCCTCCTTGGCCTTTTCGATCGGCACCGGAATGCCGTTGGAAAGCGTCCAGGTGTCGGGGTTGTGGCAATATTGGCAGCGAAACATGCAGGACGTCGTCCAGGCGACCAGCCTGATGCCTGGTCCATCCACCGCGGATCCTGTCGTGAACGAGTGCAAGAAACCAATTTCGCCGCTTTTCAATGCCGAGCGGACGTCGGTTTCAGGGACGTCCTTGCCAAGGTCGACCCGCATCTCGAACGGGCTTGCGGCCTCCAGTGGCGTTTGCCCTACGGTTTCAGTGACGCTCATGTCAGGCTCCGTGGAAGGTGCGGTTGATCACGTCCATCTGCTGTTCGCGGGTGAGCCGGACGAAGTTCACCGCATAGCCCGACACTCGGATGGTGAGGCTTGGGTATTTTTCCGGATGATCCATCGCGTCCAGCAGCGTATCACGGTTCAGGACATTGATGTTCATATGGTATCCGGTCGAGCCGAAGAAGCCGTCGAGAATGGACGTCAGGTTGGTGATCCGATCATTTGCCGTACGGCCAAGACCTGTCGGCACTAGGGTCGTCGTCAGCGAAATTCCGTCGGCGGCATCTCGATAGGGTATTTTGGCGACCGAAGCCGCCGAGGCATGGATTCCGTGGCTGTCGCGCCCATGCATCGGGTTGGCGCCGGGTGCGAACGGCTCGCCCTGCCGCCGGCCGTCAGGAGTATTCCCGGTCGCCTTACCGTAGACGACGTTCGAGGTAATGGTCAGCACCGACTGCGTATGCCGGGCGTGCCGATAGGTAGGATATTTGCGTAGCTTGCCCATGAAGGTCGAAACCAGCCAGCGGGCGAGATGGTCGACCCGATTGTCATTGTTTCCGAACGTCGGGAATTCGCCCTCGGTCTCATAGTCGGTGATGAGACCTGATTCGTCGCGCTTCACCTTCACCTTCGCATATTTGATCGCCGAAAGGCTGTCGGCGACCACGGACATTCCGGCGATACCGAAGGCCATCGTCCTCAAGGGCGCATAGTCGTGCAGCGCCATTTCGATCCGTTCGTAGGCGTATTTGTCGTGCATGTAATGAATGGCGTTCATTGCGCTGACGTAGACGCCGGCAAGCCAATCCATTGTGGTTTCGAACCGTTCGAGGACGTCGTCGAAGTCGAGATAGTCGCCCTGGACGGGTTCGGTAGCCGGCGCGACCTGCTTTCCGGACATTTCATCGCGACCGCCGTTGATCGCATAGAGCATGCACTTGGCAAGGTTGGCGCGGGCACCGAAGAACTGCATCTGCTTGCCCATGGCCATCGGCGAAACGCAGCAGGCGATGGCCCCGTCGTCACCCCATACGAGACGCATGATCTCGTCGCTTTCGAACTGGATCGAACTGGTGTCGATCGCGACCTTCGAAGAAAAACGCCGGAAGGGTTCGGGTAGCCGCGGAGAATACCAGATGGTCAGATTTGGCTCGGGCGCCGGACCAAGGTTGTAGAGCGTTTGCAGGAAGCGGAAGCTGGACTTGGTGACCAGCGGCCGCCCGTCGTCTCCCACGCCGCCGATGGATTCAGTGACCCAGGTGGGATCCCCCGCGAACAGCGCGTCATATTCCGGAGCGCGAAGAAAGCGAACGATCCTGAGCTTGATGACGAAATCATCGATCATCTCCTGAGCCTGCTCTTCGGTGATGAGTCCGGCATCCAGGTCGCGCTCGAAATAAATGTCGAGGAAGGTCGAGACGCGACCCAGCGACATGGCCGCGCCATTTTGCTCCTTCACGCCGGCAAGATAGCCGAAATAGAGCCATTGCACTGCTTCCTTGGCGGTCCTGGCAGGTCCGGAAATGTCGAAGCCATATTTGGCGGCCATTTCCTTCAATTCGCCCAGCGAGCGGATTTGCTCGCTCAGTTCTTCCCGGTCACGGATGATGTCGTCGGTTGACCATTCGTGGTCGAGCGCGTCCTTCTCCTCTTTCTTTCGCTCGATCAGCCGGTCGACCCCGTAAAGGGCGACGCGGCGGTAGTCGCCGATGATCCTTCCGCGTCCATAGGAATCCGGTAGCCCGGTAAGGACGTGAGAACTGCGGCAGCGGCGAACTTCGGCGGTATAGGCGTCGAAGACGCCATCATTGTGGGTCTTGCGATATTTGGTGAACGCTTCAACCACCTGTGCGTCGGGCTTGTAACCGAACGCCTCGAGCGCCGATGTGACCATCCTGAGCCCGCCATTGGGCATGATCGCGCGCTTCAGCGGCGCATCGGTCTGAAGCCCGACGATGACCTCATTCTTCTTGTCGATATAGCCCGCGTCGTGCGCCGTTATCGAACTCGGTATCTGCGAGACGTCGAGGATGCCCTTCTTGCGTTCCTCAACGAACATGTCGGTCAGCTTCTTCCAGATGCCGAGCGTCCGCTTGGTCGGTCCGGCCAGGAACTTTTCGTCTTCGTAATAGGGTTTGTAATTTTCCTGAATGAAGTCGCGGACATCGATCTCTTTGTTCCAAAGCCCCGGAGCGAAATCGGTCCACGGATCGCTCTGGCCGTTGGCTTTCGGCCGGTCGAGAGTGGTTGTTGCCATTTTATCCTCCAAGGATCGCTAAATTGGGGCCGCTTCGGGCTCTTTGGCCGGTTTTATCGAGGACCGGGCGGCGGGCCCGGTTTCGCGCAGGATCAGGGTCAGGACGATGGCCAGCGCGACGCCGTAAAGCAGCGGCGTGAAAGTCGCCTGGTAATGGGCAATGCCGCGCTCGCCGCCTTCGCTCGCTTTCATAAGCGAGGCGGCGAAAATCGGACCGCAAAGCGCCGTCAATGAGAAGTTGAGGAAGTTGATAACGCCGGTCGCCGTGCCACTATGTTCCGGTCGATTGGCTTCCTTGATCACCGTGTACGGGATCATCGCCGCGCCGGACGCGATGCCGGCCAACAAGGCCAGGCTATAGGGCGGGAACAGGCCGGGCGGGGCGAACAGGATGAGCGCGAGGGAGCCAAGCAGGATTAAGCTAGCGCCGATGATGACCGGCTTGCGGCGGCCGATGCGATCGGTCAGCCAGCCGAGCAAGGGGCAGCCGATGATCCAGCCGAACGGCACGGCGGCCGAGCGCAAAACGGCAACGGAATAGGGAAGGTCGTGCGCTTCCTGCAGGTAGCGCACACCCCAGACCATATCGAAGATGGTGGTCGGGATGAACAGCAGGCCTGCTACCAATCCGCACAAAATCGACTGCGGATTGATGAACACTGTGCCCATGGCCCGGAACGCGGGGCCTAGGCCGGCGCGTTGCGGCGCATTTCCGACCGGCGCTTCCCGCTTCGGGATGAGCAGGAAGAGAAGCGCGGCAATGGGAATGCCGATAAGGCCCATGACCAGCCAAAACTGGTCCCACCTGACGCCGGATGAGATGAGCGGACCGACGACGAACTGTCCGGCCGAGCCGCCGGCCATCCCGAACATCTGGGTCAGGCCGACCAGGAGCGCGGCGCGCGATGCGGGCATGAAGGTAGTCACGAGGTAGATCGCGCCGATCAACGCGAACACGCCGCCCGCACCCTGGATGAACCGGCCGACGCTGCCCAAGGTGGGATCGCCGGTCGAAAACAGGATCGCACCGATGGCAACGGAGGCCGCGCCGAGCGGCACCACTTTGCGCGGGCCAAGTTGGTCCATGGCCACGCCCGCCACCAGGCTGAACGGCGCATAGCCATAGTAAAACAGGCCGACGAGCGAAGCGACGCCGGCGGCGCTCAATCCGAACGCCGTCGATAGCTCCGGCACCATGACCGCCGGGGCCGAGCGCATCGAATATTGGTAGAAATAGAAAATGGCGGTCAGGAGCCAGGCGGCAGCAACTGCCGCCGTTACTACTGACCGCTGCTTCGGCCCGCTCACTGATCGTCAACAGAGCGTCAGGGACACGGCAAGGCCGCCTTCCGACGTCTCCTTGTACTTGGAATTCATCTCTTTGGCTGTAATCGCCAAGGCTTGCACGGTGGAGTCGAAGTCGACACGCCGATTGGCCGGGATCTCATCCTTGGCGATGAGAAAGCCAGTCCAAGACTTGACGGCCCCAAACGCGCAGCGCTCGATGCAAGGAATCTGGACGAATCCGGCAACGGGATCGCAGGTCATCCCGAGATGATGCTCAAGCGCGCCCTCCGCCCCGTTTGCAGCGATCTGCGGAGCTGCGTCGAGCGCCTGTGCGATCATCGCCGCGCCCATCGCCGAGGCAACGCCGATCTCTGCCTGGCAGCCCCCCTCGGCCGCCGCGAGGGTCGCGTGGTGCTTGCACAGATAGCCGACGACAGCTGCGGCAAGCAGGCCTTCGCGCAGTTTCTGGTCGGAAACCTTCGCGCCGGCCGCGTCGAGGGAAAAGAGAACCGCGGGCATCACTCCCGCCGAACCGCCGGTGGGCGCAGTGATGACCAGATGGCCGCGCGCATTTTCCTCGGAACCCGCGAGCGCGGCCGCGGACACGATACCGATGGCTTTCCGGGCAGGTAGCTGCTCAGCCATGGCGCTCCGGTAGACATCCCCTGCCTTTGTCTTGAGCTTGATGGGCCCAGGCAAGGTCGACGTCGGCGCCGCGAGGCCCGTCTTTACCGTGGCGCGCATTGCGCCGATGATCTTGTCGAGAAAGGCGTTGATCTCTGCCTCGCTGCGGCCAGAAATCGACGTCTCGTTGGCCATGGCGAGCTGGGCGATCGAAATATTGTCACGCTTCGTGAAAGCGATGACTTCCGCCATGGATTGATACGGATATTTGGGCGGATTTTTCTTTGGCGGCGTATAGCCCTTCCACTCGATGAAGCCGCCGCCGACGGAATAATATTCCTGTTCCAGCAACACTTTGTCGCCAGCCATAAGCATGCAGGTCATGGTGTTGGCGTGCGGGAAGTCGCCCTTGGTTGCATCATAGATGATGTCGGCCAGGGACGAATTGATTGTTTTGGTTCCCAGCTTGACGGGGTAGGTCTTGTTCGGCTCGGCCTGCATCTTGTCGAGAACGGCAACCGGATCGATCGTCGCAGGCTCATATCCGATTAGGCCAGCCAGCGCTGCCCGCTCCGTGCCGTGGCCTTTGCCCGTGGCACTGAGGCTACCGTATAGATGAACCTTGAGCGCCGTGGCCTGGTCGAGCTGCGCCTGAGGCAATTTGATCGCCCGCTGGTAGAAGTCGTAGGTGATCCGCATCGGGCCGATCGTGTGGGACGACGACGGTCCCGGACCGACCTTGTAGAACTCGTCGACGAGGGTCATCACCGGGCCCTTGGATTGCTTCACCACGTTCAAGTTCGGATCGAGCTTGACCGGCTGAGCATTGGCCGGCGCCTGGGCGAACAGCGGATTGACCTGGCCGCCAAGCAGACCGATCGCCGTTGCCATGGCGCTGCGCACCATGAAGGTTCGGCGGTCTGAGCCGGGCTGGGGTTCGGTGAAATCAAGCGCCGGAATGGCGGAGTGGGTGCTCGTGGGATCGTTCATGTCCATCGTTCCATTCCTCTTTTAGAGCGCACGACATTTTTGGCCGAGCCGCAGTCCGCCGATCGGATCAGGTGAACTGACTGATCTTCGGACCGCTTCTTCACAATAAGGTGAAATCCCTATGCTATTGGCTCCCAAGTCTAATTTGGGGCGCTGGCAACATCCGATTGCGCCGGTCTGGCCTTGTCGGTCCCTGCCAATCCAAGCACCTCGGCTGTGTGCCGGGCGACCATGCTTTCCTCGTCCGTCCGGATTACCCAGACCGGCAAGCTGCCCTCATCGATACTGATCAGTCCCTCACCCATCTGATTGCGCATTTCGTCGAGTTCCACGCCGAGCCAGCTGCAACCCCTTGCGACGGCCGACCTGGTGGCGGCATCGCGCTCTCCAATGCCGCCGGTGAACACCAGCGCGTCGATCCCGCTCATTGCCGCAACCAGCGAACCGATTTCACGCACGATGCGATAGACAAACAAGTCGATTGCCTGCGCCGCCGAGGAATCATTGGAGGCTCTCAATGAGCGCATGTCCGAAGAGATTCCGGAGACGCCGAGCAGCCCCGATCGCTTATAGATCAGGTCTTCAATGTCTCGCGGGCCCATCCCGCGCTCGTCCATCAAATAGATCAGCACGCCGGGATCGATGTTCCCGCAGCGGGTGCCCATCATCAGGCCGTCGACCGCGGTGAATCCCATCGTTGTGGCCATGCTGCGGCCCGCCCGCATGGCACACATGCTCGCACCATTGCCGAGATGCGCGATCAATACGCGCGCATCCCCTAGTCCAGGGGCAAGCTCGCGCAGGCGCTGCGACACAAATTCATAGGATAAGCCATGGAAGCCATAGCGCCGGACGCCCGATTGCGTGATTTCGCGAGGTAGCGCGAAAAGCTGGGCAAGCTCCGGCTGGTTGCGGTGGAACGCCGTGTCAAAACAGGCGACCTGGGGCATGTGCGGCGCCGCTTCGGCTATGGCCTCAATCGCTGCAAGGTTATGCGGTTGATGCAGCGGAGCCAGCGGGCAAAGTGCGCGCAGCTTGCCGATGATCTCATCGTCAATCCGTATTGGCGCTGCAAAGTCGGTGCCGCCATGTACGACGCGATGGCCCACGGCCGCGACGGGAGTTCCGCGCAACAGTTGAATGGCCTGTTCGAAAATTACGCTCGTAGCTTTGCGGTGGTCAAATCCCTCTGCCGGCCACTGCTCGTCCGCGACTGCGTTTCCACCCAGATCGGATATGCTCAGATGCGGGGCGCTGCCGATGCGCTCTACCTGGCCCCTGAACGCGGCCGGCTGGTTCGCGCCTGCCGTATAAAGGGCGAACTTGATGCTCGACGATCCCGCATTGATGACTGCAATGGGCTCTGCCATCGTCGATCCTTCTATTGGATTGCCGCGGTCGGACTTTCGCGCCGCGCCGCGGCGACAAGCAGTGCGATCGCGCAGGAGGCGAGCCGGGTCAGCAATGCATCGGCCCTGCTGGTGAGGATGATCGGAACCCGCGCGCCAAGCACGATCCCGGCAGCATCCGCTCCGGCGAGGAACGAAAGGCTTTTCGCAAGCATATTGCCCGCTTCGAGATCGGGCACGACGAGCACGTTGGCACGGCCTGCAACGGGCGAGACGATTTTCTTGATGGCGGCGGCTTCTGGGCTGATTGCGTTATCCAGAGCTAACGGCCCATCGAGGACTGCCCCTACAATTTGGCCGCGATCGGCCATTTTGCAGAGCGCCGCGGCCTCCAACGTGGATAGTACCTTCGGATTGACGGTCTCCATGGCGCTGAGAATCGCAACACGGACATCCGTCACGCCGAGAGCATGCGCGAGGTCGATCGCATTTTGAACGATGTGGACCTTATCTTCCAGCGTGGGCGCGATGTTCACCGCGGCATCGGTGATGATCAGCGCATCCTCATGATCCGGGACGTCCATGATGAAGCAGTGGCTAATCCGCCGGGCGGTCCGAAGCCCGGTTTCTCGCGCCACGACCGCCGCCATCAGCTCGTCAGTGTGAAGGCTGCCTTTCATTAAGGCTTCGGCGCGCCCCGCCCGAACGAGCGCGACGGCTTTGGCCGCGGAGTCGTTGCTGTGAGCTGCATCGACGATTTCGAATTCGCCAATATCGAAGCCTGCTGCCGCTTCCCGGATCCGGGCTTCGGGGCCGACCAGGATCGGCACGATGAGCTTGAGGCGCGATGCCTCTACAGCACTTTCAATTGCGACCTTATCGCATGGGTGCACGATGGCGGTTGGAGCAGGTGGAAGGCGCTGGGCCCGTTCAACAAGGCGCCGGAATTTCACATGATCTTGGCGGCTGTGATCAATCGGCGCATCCGACATCGTCAATTCCTTGCTTTCCAAGGGGAAAATCCTTCGCTGATGCACCCGAGCAAGGTTGGGTCAGTCCCAGATATCCTTGCTCGAGAAGTTGAACTTGAAGCTGGTTTGCAGCCGGAGGTCGGTGCCCTTGTCGCCGTCGTTGTCGGTTCGCCTGCCCCACAAAAGTTCGATGCCGGTCATGATGCGGTCGGCCGGAGTCCACAGCAGGTTGCCGGAGGCATATTCGCCTTTATGGAAGGCGGACGGGTCCTGGAAATTGGTGTTGTCCACCTTGGTGAAGCTGTAGCCCAGTGCCGAACTGAGCTGCTTGCTCCACTGAAGATCGACATAGGCGGTGATGCCTAGCAGTTTGACCGCCTCGGCCTTCGGCACGAGCGTGATGGTTCCGGGGCCCGGGACCACCGAAATCGATGGCGCCAGGTCCATGCCGCCATCGTTCATGTAGGTGGCGATGCCCCTGCCGTAGACAGCGCCAAGCCGGAAAGTTGCCAGCGAGGCGTTGAGGCTGGTGCCCAGGTTGACACCCCATCCGGTCTGGCTGCCCTTGGGATCGTTATCGGGCGTGTCGACAGTGTCGTAGCCGACCTTGCGCAGGATGCCTGAAAGCTGGACGTGGCCCCATTTGCCCGCATAGCGAACCTGGGCGGTCAGGTCGGGCAGCTCTTCGTTGCTGCGAATGTTCGATGCCAGTTCTTCGTCGATCAGGCGGAGGTTGCCGGAATCGATGTCGTGAGTGGCATGTTCAAGCGCGACCGCCGCTTTCCATCCATTCCGATCGAGGAACGTAAAGCGGATTTGGGGCGTGCGCAGAAACACCATTCCGGTCGGGCCCCAATAGTCGATCACGTTCGGGAACAGGTCGCCGTCCATGAACACGCTGTTGGTCTGGCCAACGAGGATCGGGCCCCAGCTGGCATAGACGTGTCGAAAGCGGATCGTGGTCTGCCCGGCGTCGTCGCCTGTACCGTACAGGTCGAATTCGATCTTTGCCTCATAGGGCTTGCCGGAGATCATGCCGCTGGACTTGGCGCCAAGCCGCGACTGGCGGACGCTGAAGATTGTCTGGCCATTGCTCCCAAACTCGCCGCTCGTCGTCGGCACACGTGATGGCCGGAGCGTCGCGGCCCAGTCGGGATTGACCCGGTCGAAGTCCTGGATCGCGTCGAGCTGGACGAAGCCGTAGAGTTCGAGATTATTGTCGCCGAGAAGCTTGTGATGCTCCGGCGCTTCAGGGGTATATTGTACCTGTGTCGAGCGCGCCTCTAGGGCCTGGACCCGTTCGCGTAGCGCCTGAACTTCTTGCAGCAATTGAACCTGCTGCTCTGGTGTCAGCCCTGCAGCGGGAGCCTGGGCCGCGCTGCTCGCTGCTGCGGCAGATGTCGTTGTCGCCGACCCCGGCGTCGTCGTTGAAGGCGGGGATGAATCGTCGCTGGCGGCCCAGGCGGGCGATGCGATCAGCAATGCGGACGTCACCAGCAGTCGCTTGTACATGATCGCCCCCTTCGGTTTTTGGGTAGGCTACGCCACGCAATCCGGGGGGATGAGGCTATCGGGCTCGGCCCTAATGGTAACTCCGGCAAACACCTGACTACCGCTAGGGGAATCCCTGATTTCCTGCTGACTTGAGGAGTTACTCTTAGGTAGCATGCTTTCTTGTTCGAGCTCGCGGCCCCGAAATATACGTATATCCCCGAGGATTCCTGACTCCCGCTTCGCTATTTCCCCAACTCGGCCGCAAGATTTCAAAATGATCGCGTCCCCTGTAGGGCGCAGATTGAAATGAGATCTTGCCAATGAGCGTCGAAAATATTGCTGTGATCGGACTGGGCTATGTCGGACTTCCGCTTGCGGTCGCGCTTTCCAAGAAGGCGGATGTCGTCGGTTTCGATATCGATGCCAAGCGTGTCGCGGAGCTTGAACGCGGGCTCGATAATACCAACGAAGTTCCGCCGTCCGAGCTGCAGCGCAACTCTCTCAAAATCACGGCAGATTCTGCCATGCTTGCCAACCGGACCATCTATATCGTCACGGTTCCAACCCCGATCGATGAGGCCAACCGGCCTGATTTCACGGCGATGCTCAAGGCCTGCGAGCTGGTCGGCGGGGTACTGACACCGGGCGCCGTCGTCGTCTTTGAAAGCACCGTCTACCCGGGAGTCACCGAGGATATTTGCGGCCCAGCCCTGGAAAAGGCATCCGGCCTGAGGTGCGGAACCGACTTCACCCTGGGGTACAGTCCGGAACGGATCAATCCTGGCGATAAGCAGCATTCGCTAGACAAAATCATCAAGGTGGTTGCGGGGCAGGATGCAAAGACCCTCGACCGCCTGTCGGAGCTGTATGGCGAAGTCACCGAAGCCGGCATTCACAAGGCCCCGTCGATCAAGGTCGCCGAGACGGCCAAGGTGCTGGAAAACACGCAGCGAGACGTGAACATCGCGCTGATGAACGAAGTGTCGAAGATCTGCGACCTGGTCGGCATCCGTTCAAGCGACGTGCTGGCGGCGGCAGGGACCAAGTGGAACTTCCTAAAATTCCAGCCGGGCCTCGTCGGCGGCCACTGCATCGGTGTCGACCCCTATTATCTGACGGCGAAGGCGCAGGAGCTCGGCTATCATCCAGAAGTCATCTTGTCGGGACGACGGGTTAACGACAGCATGGGGCCTTACGTTGCACAGCGGCTGATCAAGCTTCTGTCGCGCCATGACCAACCCCTCAAAAATCTTCGCGTCGGAATTCTCGGCTTCACCTTCAAGGAAAATGTGCCGGACATCCGCAATTCGAAGGTCGTCGACATTTATGCCGAACTGGCATCATTCGGCCTGAAGCCGCTGGTCCATGATCCGATGGCCGATCCCAAGGATGTGAAGAGGGAATATGGCATCCAACTGTCGCCGATGGAGGAGCTTCGGGAACTTCACGCGCTGATCCTGGCCGTCCCCCACTCGGCCTATGACATGCTTGATGGCGGTTCGGTCAGCGGGATGCTGGCCCTCAACGGCATTTTCGTGGACGTGAAATCGCGCCTGCGGCCCGAGGCGATGCGTGAGGACATCCTTTATTGGAGCCTTTGACCGAATGCGATGACGGTCGTCCGCCGTTCAGGCGATCCGGCGCATCAATTCATCGAGATTGATCGGCTTGCGAATGACCGGCACGCTTTCACGCGCATCTGCGACCGCGCCCTCGTCGGCATAGCCGGTCATCAGGAGGGCATGAATCGACGGCCGCTGCAGCACCGCCGAGCGGATTGTGTCGAGTCCATTCATGCCCGGCATTGCGAAGTCGGTGAGCAACACGTCATAGCCGCCATTGGCCTTGAGCCGCTCGATCGCAGAGCTGCCATCGCAGACTTCGTCGACGCGGAACCCCATTTCGCGCAACTGCTCGCCAAGCACTGTCCGTACCGCGTCGTCGTCATCGACCAGAAGCACGGTCCTTAATGTAGAATCGAGCCTGGGCTCGGCTGTACGCGGTTCCTCTGCAGCGGGAGCAGGCAGTGGCGTTGAAGGCAGGAACAGCTCAATCGTCGCTCCTTCGCCTGGCTTGCTGCCTATGCGCAGCCGCCCGCCCGATTGCTGAACGAATCCGGTCACCATCGACAGTCCAAGCCCGGTCCCCTTGCCGGCTTCCTTGGTCGTGAAGAAGGGCTCGGTAATGCGGTTGACGATGTCGCTGGGAATTCCCTCGCCCTGGTCCCTGACGCTGATGCGGACGTAGTCGCCGGACGGAAGATCGGGCGGAATGGTATCGTCGTTCGGATCCACGCCTTCAATTGCGACCTCAACCCGGCCCCCTCGGGGCATGGCATCGCGGGCATTGAGGATGAGGTTGACCAGAGCGAGTTCAAGCTGGGACCTATCGACAAACAGGTTCTGCACATTGCCCGAGCAGTGCCAGTCAATGGCGACGGTGCCGCCAAGCGTATGTTCGACCAGGCCCGCAACCGACTTGCAGAGCGAGCTGGCATCTATGCTGGCTGGCGCCAAGTCCTGCTTGCGGGCGAAGGCCATCATTCGGCGGACAAGTTCGGCCCCCTGTTCCGCGGCATGGCGCATTTGCTTGACGACCAACTGCTCGCGTTCCTCGAGCGACAGGCGACGCTCAAGGAAATGGAGTCCGCCCAGGACCGCCGACAAGAGATTGTTGAAATCGTGCGCGATTCCGCCGGTAAGCTGTCCTATCGCATCCATCTTCTGCGCCTGGACCAGTTGGCTCTCCAGCAGGCGCTGTTCGGTTACATCGGTCAGGGTGCCGGCGAACTCGGTATTGCCGTCGTCGCCATCCTTCACAAGCACCGACTGGTCGAGGAAATGCTTGTAGCTGCCATCGGCGCACTGCCAGCGATATTCGATCGAAAAGCGACCGGTCGACTGGCGCTCCCGGAGCGCGGCGAGGACCCTTTCGCGATCATCGGGATGAAGGCGTCGTTCCCAAACATAAGGATCGGTCCTAACGTCATCCAAGGTGAAGCCGGTCATCGCCGCCATATCGCCGCTGATGAAATCCGGCCGCCGAGGGTGCGCAGATTGTGGCTCCATGTAGAGCAACATGGGCAGCGACTGGATGATCGCCGCTTCACGCTCGCGCGTGGCCTGCAGTTCGCGCGCAATCTGCAAGCGGTCCAGTTGCGCCTGATAATTTGCGTCGCGGAGTTTCTGTTCGGCGCGGCTGGTCTCTTCGACCTGCAACCGCATGTTGTAGAGATCGACGAACACCCCGACCTTGGACTTCAAGATCATCGGGTCGACCGGCTTGAACACATAGTCGACCGCACCCATCGCATAGCCGCGCATCAGGTGTTCGGTTTCCTTGTTGACCGCGGACAGGAAGATGATCGGTATCCGCGCAGTCTGTTCGCGTTCCCGGATCAGGCTGGCGGTTTCGTAACCATCAAGCTCGGGCATGAAGACGTCGAGCAGGATGACCGCGAAATCGCCCTTTAGCAGGTGGCGAAGCGCCTCCCGGCCCGACGTCGCGGTGACCACTTGCGCCAGGTCCTTGAGCACTTCCGTCAGCGCCATGAGGTTACGCTCATCGTCGTCGACGAGGAGGATGCGCGCCTTGGGCAGCCGGCGGCGTGCCGGCCTGTCAGGCTGCAACAGAATAGAGTCCACACCCATTGCTTCAGGCCGCCCTGGAGGCGCGCTTGGGCTTCGCCGGAGCGGTTCGGGCACGGCCAATCCACACCCGCATCAGCGCCAGCAGAAGGTCTATGTCGACGGGCTTTGCGATATAGTCGGACGCGCCGGCATCGAGGCATTTTTGCCGGTCGCCCTTCATTGCCTTGGCGGTCACGGCAATGAGCGGAACGCCAGCGATTTCGGGCGTGCCGCGAATTCGCCGCATGGTTTCATAGCCATCCATATCCGGCATCATGATGTCGACCAGCGCGACGTCGATTTCCGGCGAGGCCTGGAGGATCGATATGCCCTCGGCGCCTCGCTCGGCATGGAGCACTTCGACGTCGTGCGATTCCAGCACGCTCGTTAGCGAGTAGATATTGCGGATGTCGTCGTCGATGATCAGGATCCGGCTTCCGGCAAGCTCGGGGATCGCTTCCCGCTTGATGGGCCGTGCGGCGCGGCGGGCCGACGGTTTGCTTTTCTTGCGCATCGAGCGCGCCGCTTCGGCGATCGAGCGGAACAATGCGCCAAGCTGTTCGCGATCCGCCGGCTTTTCGGTGACCTCCGCTGCCCCAAGTGTCAGGGCATGGGCCGCCTGCTCGGCACCGGAAATGACGTGGACCGGGATGTCTGCGGTGTCGGGATCGTGACGAAGCAGGTCGAGCAGCACGAAGCCGTCGATATCCGACAGGCCGAGGTCGAGCGTGATCGCGCTGGGCCGCATTTTTCGAACCATGGCAACGGTACCGGACCCGGCCGAGGAAATTACACCCTTCAGGCCTTGCTCATGCGCCATTTCGAGCAGGATGCTGGCGAAGGTCGGGTCGTCCTCAACGATCAGCACGAATGGATGGGAACCCAGTTCGTCGCGATCGTCGGGCGGAGCATAGCTGATTGTCGCGGGCGCTTCGGTAGCGACGATATCGACCGGCAATGCGGGAATGGCCAGCGGTCCGCCCAATGAATTGGGTGGGACGTAAAGGGTGAATGTCGACCCTTCGCCCGGGACCGAACGAACCTGAAGCTCTCCGCCCAGGAGCCGGGCGATCTCCCGGCTGATCGACAGGCCCAGGCCGGTACCGCCATATTTGCGGCTGGTCGTTCCGTCAGCTTGCTGGAACGCCTCGAAGATCAGCTTCTGCTTGTCCTGTGGAATGCCGATGCCAGTGTCGCAGACCGATATTTCGATTGCCTGCTCGGCCTCCCGAAGGATCGGATGGCTTGGGCTCCAGCCTTCGGTTGCCGTGCGCACCGACAGGGTCACGCCGCCCTGGGCGGTGAATTTGAACGCGTTGGAAAGCAGGTTGAGGACGACCTGCTGGAGCCGCTTTTCGTCGGTGCGGATCGTTGCGGGCAATGCCTCGTCGAATTCGACCTTGAAGGCGAGGCCTTTCTCCGACGCAAGCTGGCGGAAGGTTCGCTCCATATGCTGCTTGAGCCCGGCTAGTGGCATGTCGCCGATTTCGATCGACACGGTGCCTGACTCGATCTTCGAAAGATCGAGGATATCATTGATGAGATTCAGAAGGTCGGTGCCGGCGCTGTGGATGGTGCGCGCGAACTCGGTCTGCTTTTCGTTCAAATTGCCCTGCTGGTTGTCGGCCAGCAGCTTGGACAGGATCAGCAGCGAGTTGAGCGGGGTCCTGAGTTCGTGGCTCATATTCGCCAGGAATTCGGACTTGTACTTCGAAGTCAGCGCAAGTTGCTCCGCCTTCTCCTCGACCGCCCGGCGGGCCATGTCGATTTCGAAGTTCTTGGCCTCGACCTGACGCTTCTCATTTTCGAGAAGTTGCGCCTTCTCCTGCAGCTCCTCGTTGGTCGCATGCAGCTCTTCCTGTTTGGTCGTCAGCTCCGTCTGGCGCGCCTGCAATTCCTGCGTCAGCAACTGCGACTGGGCGAGCAGGCCCTCGGTGCGCATCGTCGCTGCGATCGTATTGAGAACGATCCCAACCGTTTCCATCAGCTGGTTGAGGAAACTGTGGTGAGTCTCGTTGAACTCCTCGAACGAGGCCAGTTCGATGACCGCCTTGACCTCATCCTCGAAGAGGGCGGGCAAGATGTTTATATTGACCGGGGCGGCTTTGCCGAGACCGGAGCCGATCTTGATGAAGTCGCCCGGGACCTCGTTGAGGCGGATCGGTCGCTTGTCGGCGGCGGCCTGGCCGATCAACCCTTCGCGCAGGTCGAACCGCTGTTTCAACTCGTCATGGCCCTCGGCGCCATAGCTGGCGACCAGCTCCATCCGCGTCTTTTCCTCCTCGCGGTTGGTAACGTAGAAGACGCCATACTGGGCGTTCACCAGCGGTGCGAGCTCGGACATGATAAGGTTGGAGATGGTGGCCAGGTCGCGCTCGCCCTGAAGCATTCGGCTGAAGCGGGCGAGGTTCGTCTTGAGCCAATCCTGCTCGGCATTCTTGAGCGTCTGATCCTTCAGGTTCCGGATCATTTCGTTGATGTTGTCCTTGAGCGCGGCCATTTCGCCCGACGCTTCCACGGCGATCGACCGGGTAAGGTCTCCCTTGGTCACCGCGGTCGCCACCTCGGCGATGGAGCGGACCTGGTTGGTGAGGTTGGCCGCCAGCTGGTTGACGTTGTCGGTCAGGTCGCGCCACAGGCCGGCCGCGCCGGGGACTCGGGCCTGCCCGCCAAGCTTGCCCTCGACGCCGACTTCGCGCGCCATGTTGGTCACCTGGTCGCCGAAGGTCGACAGCGTTTCGATCATTCCGTTGATCGTCTCGGCAAGCGCCGCAATCTCGCCCTTTGCGTCGAAGGTCAGCTTGCGCTTCAAATTTCCCTGCGCGACCGCCGTCACGACGTCGGCAATACCGCGCACTTGGTTGGTGAGGTTGGTCGCCATCAGGTTGACGTTGTCGGTCAGGTCCTTCCACGTACCGCCGACGCCAGGCACCTGGGCCTGGCCGCCCAGCTTGCCCTCGGTGCCGACTTCGCGAGCGACGCGGGTCACTTCCGATGCGAAGCCGTTCAACTGATCGACCATCGTGTTGATGGTGTTCTTGAGCTCCAGGATCTCGCCCTTCACGTCGACCGTGATCTTCTTGGAAAGGTCGCCGCGTGCGACGGCGGTGGTGACGTCCGCGATGTTGCGGACCTGGCCGGTCAAATTGTCTGCCATCAAATTGACGTTGTCGGTCAGGTCCTTCCACGTGCCGGCGACGCCGCGAACCTGGGCCTGGCCGCCCAGCTTGCCTTCGGTGCCGACCTCGCGGGCAACGCGAGTCACTTCGGAAGCGAAGCTGTTGAGCTGGTCGACCATCGTGTTGATGGTATTCTTGAGCTCCAGGATCTCTCCCTTCACGTCGACGGTGATTTTCTTCGAAAGGTCACCCGACGCCACCGCAGTGGTCACTTCGGCGATATTGCGGACCTGGCCGGTCAGGTTCGCGGCCATGGCGTTGACGTTGTCGGTCAGGTCCTTCCATGTGCCGCCGACGCCCTCGACTTGGGCTTGTCCACCGAGGCGGCCTTCGGTGCCAACCTCGCGGGCGACGCGGGTCACTTCGGAAGCGAAGCTGTTGAGCTGGTCGACCATCGTGTTGATGGTGTCCTTGAGCTCGAGGATTTCGCCTTTCACTTCGACGGTGATCTTCTTGGAAAGGTCGCCTCGCGCGACGGCGGTCGTCACCTCGGCGATGTTGCGGACCTGACCCGTGAGGTTGCCGGCCATGGCGTTCACATTGTCGGTCAAATCTTTCCACGTGCCGCCGACGCCCTCGACTTGGGCTTGTCCACCGAGGCGGCCTTCGGTGCCGACCTCGCGGGCGACGCGGGTCACTTCGGAAGCGAAGCTGTTGAGCTGGTCGACCATCGTGTTGATGGTGTTCTTGAGCTCGAGGATCTCGCCCTTCACGTCGACCGTGATCTTCTTGGAAAGGTCGCCACGGGCCACGGCGGTGGTCACCTCCGCGATGTTGCGAACCTGGCCGGTCAAATTGGCAGCCATCAGGTTCACATTGTCGGTGAGGTCGGCCCAGGTTCCGGCGACGCCCGGCACCTGTGCCTGACCGCCAAGCTTGCCCTCGGTACCGACTTCGCGCGCAACGCGGGTCACTTCCGAGGCGAAGCCGTTCAACTGATCGACCATCACGTTGATGGTGTTCTTGAGCTCGAGGATCTCGCCCTTCACGTCGACCGTGATCTTCTTCGACAAATCGCCGGAGGCGACCGCGGTGGTCACTTCAGCGATGTTGCGCACCTGGCCGGTCAGATTGTCGGCCATCAAGTTGACGTTGTCGGTCAGGTCTTTCCACGTGCCCGCCACGCCCGGCACCTGCGCCTGGCCGCCCAGCTTGCCCTCGGTTCCGACTTCGCGCGCGACGCGGGTCACTTCCGATGCGAAGCCGTTCAACTGATCGACCATCGTGTTGATGGTGTTCTTGAGCTCCAGGATCTCGCCTTTCACGTCGACCGTGATCTTCTTTGACAAATCGCCTGACGCCACCGCGGTGGTGACCTCGGCGATGTTGCGGACCTGGCCGGTCAGGTTGGCGGCCATCGAGTTCACATTCTCGGTAAGGTCGCGCCACGTGCCAGCGACGCCTTCGACGCGGGCCTGGCCGCCGAGCTTGCCCTCGGTGCCGACCTCGCGGGCGACGCGGGTCACTTCCGAGGCGAAGCTGTTGAGCTGGTCGACCATCGTGTTGATGGTGTTCTTGAGCTCCAGGATCTCGCCCTTCACGTCGACCGTGATCTTTTTCGACAAGTCGCCGAGTGCCACCGCCGTCGTCACCTCGGCGATATTGCGGACCTGGCCGGTCAAATTGGCAGCCATCAGATTGACGTTGTCGGTAAGGTCCTTCCAGGTGCCGGCGACGCCCTTCACATTGGCCTGGCCGCCGAGCTTGCCTTCGGTGCCGACTTCGCGGGCGACGCGGGTCACTTCCGAAGCGAAGGAGGCGAGCTGTTCGACCATGGTGTTGACCACCTTGCCGATGCGCAAGAATTCGCCGCGGAGCGCCCGGCCGTCGATTTCGACCGCCATGGTCTGCGACAGGTCGCCCTTGGCAACCGCGCCGATGACGCGGGCCACTTCGGTGGTCGGCTGGACCATGTCGTCGATCAATTCGTTGACTGCGCGCAGCTTGGTATCCCAGCCGCCGGTGGCGCCGCGAACCTTGGCCCGATGGCCGATCTTGCCTTCCTTGCCGACGATTTTGGAAAGCAGCTCAAATTCGTCGGTGATCTGTTGATTAAGGCCAACCACCTCGTTGAACAGGATGGCGATTTCGTTGTCGGCACCGTCTTCCGACAGGCGGACGGAAAAATCGCCTCGGCGCAATTTCTGGAGGGCGGAGATTAATTCGCGGCGGCTGACACCGAATTCCGATCGTGGGCTCTGCTTGTTCACGTCGCACCTCACACGCTGGGAGCAAGGAACGGCAGCTCCCCCCAAGCGTGAGAAAAACTTCAGCGTGAATTGAGTTCCGGTGTCCCGAAATTAAACGGAGGTTGTGGTGTGCTGGCTGCAAGTGCCCCTGCGCTGATTTCGGGACTTGGCCATTCCCCTGCATTTTCATCCGCTTGACTCTTAAAAACCTGAAGCGCAATTGGAACATATAGGGAACAAACAATGCGCGAGTCGGTTGATCATCTTGCCATGCTGAGGCAACAACTCGCCTGGATTGCGGGGGGCGAACGCTCGGTCGAAGTGGCGCGCTTCGCCACCGGCCATAAGGCGCTCGACGCAGCCTTGGGCGGGGGCCTCATGCGCGGACGGGTGCACGAGCTGTTCGCCGCCGAGGCCGATGATTCGGCCAGTTCGCTGGGCTTTGCCGCCATGCTCGCGATTCAAGCCGCGTTGGGCGGACCGATCCTTTGGCTCAAGACCGATGAGGCCGAGCGGCGCGGCGGCGGTTTCCATGCACCGGGCCTGGCTGAGCTGGGCGGCGATCCGGACGCACTGGTGCTGGGCCTGGCCCCCGACGCTAAGGCATTGCTCAAGGCCGCCGCGGACGCGGCGCGTTGCGCCGGACTGGGGGCGCTGATCGTCGAATGCTGGGGCAAGTGCCCGGTGCTCGACCTGACTGCCAGCCGACGCCTGGCGCTCGCTGCCGAGCAGTCGGGAATGACGCTGTTCCTGTTGCGGTTGGAGGCGGAGCCCGGCCCAAGCGCCGCCGACACGCGCTGGGCGGTCAGCGCTGCCCCTTCGCGCGTACTGGAGGCCAATGCGCCCGGGCCGCCTCAGTTTGAAATCGAATTGCTGCGCCGGCGCGCGGGCCCGTCGGGGATGCGCTGGCGCCTGGAGTGGGATCGTGACCGACTTGCCTTCAACGAACCGGCGCTACCTGGCGCTGTGGTTCCCCTTCCTTCCCACCGACCGGCTTCGGCGGACGGGCTGCGGCTTAGTGCCTGAGACGCCGCTCGCCTTCACCGAGAAGGTGAAGGCTGCGCTGCGGTTGGCGGCGGTCGACCAGGCGGCAACAGCGCTGGGGCTGGCGGCAGGAATGACCCCGGCAGATGCAAGGGCGCGGGTACCGGAACTCATTGTCTTCGACCGCGATGAGGCCGCCGATCGTGTCTGGCTCGAACGCATTGCCGACGGCTGCATTCGCTATACGCCAATGGTCGAAGTGGATTCGCCCGATGGCATCATCCTCGGCGTTACCGGCTGTGCGCACCTGTTCGGTGGTGAGGAGGGGCTGGTGGCGGATGTCGAGAAGCGCATGGCCGAGCTCGGCATGTCCATGCGCCATGCCTTCGCTGCTACTCCTTTCGCGGCCCATGCCCTCGCTCGCTTCCAGACGACGGAAGTTCGACAGCTGCCGGTGGCGTCGCTCGAGCTGGAACCGGAGGCGACGCAAGGGCTGCTCCGTGCTGGTTTGAAGACCATAAACGACATGGCGGCGCGGCCGATGGCGGCGATCGCGGCGCGCTTTGGCGGCGAGGCGGCGCAGGCCCTGCGCCATCTGCTGGGCGAGATCAGCAGGCCGATCACCCCACGCATCAAGCCCGCCCCAATCCTTGCCGAGCGGCGCTTTGCGGAACCGGTCGCACGGACCGAATATGCGCTGGAGACATTGGGCGAACTGGCCGCCGAAACCGTGCGCCAGCTCGAGCAAGTCGAGGCCGGGGGGAGGCAGTTCGAGGCCGCCTTTTTCCGCAGCGACGGCTTGGTGCGTCCACTGGTCGTCGAAACCAGCCAGCCGACCCGCAACGCTGCCCTGGTGGTCCGCCTGTTCGAGGAGCGGATCGAGGGACTGAGCGATCCGATCGACCCCGGCTTCGGGTTCGACCTCATCCGGCTGGCGGTGCCGGTAATCGAGCCGCTTGCCGCCGCGCAGCTCAAGCTGGAAGGCGGGCCGGCAAAGGATGCGGAGGTCGCCGCGCTGATCGACCGGCTGAGCACCCGGTTGGGGCGTAACCGGGTTCGCCGTCTGGTTCCCGTCGACACCCACATTCCCGAGCAGATGCAGCTCGCCTTGCCGGCGGTCGAGTCATGTGTGCCGGTCGCTGCTTGGCCAGTCCCGGAGCCCGGCGAACCGCCGATGCGTCCGCTTCACCTGTTCGACCCGCCCCAGCCGATCGAGGTGATCGCCGAAGTGCCCGATGGCCCGCCGTATCGCTTCCGCTGGCGCCGCGTTTTCCATGAGGTACGTCGGTTCGAGGGGCCGGAGCGAATCGCCAGCCTATGGTGGAAACGGCGCGACGGCGAGGTCGATCGTCCCGGCCTTACGCGTGACTATTACCGGATCGAGGACGCGCGCGGCCGTCGCTTCTGGGTCTTCCGTCATGGGCTCTATGACGAAAAGCCCGATCCCGGCTGGTATCTCCACGGGCTGTTCGCATGAGCGCCTTCGCCGAGTTGGTCGCGGCGACCAATTACAGCTTCCTGCGAGGAGCATCGCATCCGTCGGACATGGTCGCAAAGGCGCTGGAACTGGGCATGGCCGGGATCGGCATCGCCGATCGCAACAGCGTCGCCGGCGTGGTCCGCGCCTGGGTCGCGATCAACGATGCGAAGGAACAAGCGCGGGCAGCGCTGGCCGGCGAGATCGATTTCAAGCTGGCGGTCGGTGCACGGCTGGTGTTCGCCGACGCCACTCCCGACGTCATTGCCTATCCAGCCACGCGCCGCGGCTGGGGGCGGCTTACCCGGCTGCTGACCGTCGGCAACCGCCGGGCGAAGAAAGGAGATTGTCACCTCTATTTCGGCGACCTCCTTGCCCATGCCGAGGATCTGCTGCTGATCGTCATGGCCGAGAAAAGGCATGAATTCCTGTTGCGTCGCTTGGCCGAAGCGCGGCCAGGCACGGTGTGGCTGGGCGCCGCCATGCCGCGGGCGGGAAGCGACGACAGGCGGGTGGCGAAGCTGAAGCGGCTTTCGCAGGGTACCGGAATTCCGTTGCTCGCGACCAACGACGCGCTTTACGCCTCGCCCGCCGATCGGCCGCTGCACGACATCGTCACCTGCATCCGCGAGGGCGCAACGATCCAGACGGCAGGCCGGCTGCTCGCGGCCAATGCCGAGCGGCATTTGAAGCCGCCGCGGGAAATGGCGCGGCTGTTCAGCGATTTCCCCGAGGCGGTCGAAGAAAGCCTCAACTTCCTGAGGCGCATCGACTTCACGCTCGACCAGCTGCGCTACGAATATCCGCATGAGCCGGTGCCCGACGGCTGGACGGCGCAAGGCTGGCTTGAGCATCTGGTGACTGGGGAGGCCAACCGCCGATTTCTCAACGGTTTGCCTACCAAATGGCGAAAGGTGCTGGATGAGGAGTTCGGCCTTATCCGCAAATGCCAATACGCCAACTATTTCCTGACCGTGCATGACATTGTCCGCTTTGCGCGAAGCCAGGAACCGCCGATCCTCTGCCAGGGGCGCGGGTCGGCCGCCAATTCGCTGGTCTGTTACCTGCTCGGGATTACCGCGATCGACCCGGTCGAGAACAACCTCCTCTTCACTCGTTTCCTCTCGGAAGAGCGCCGCGAGCCGCCCGACATCGATGTCGACTTTGAGCATGAGCGCCGCGAGGAGGTGATGCAGTATATTTATGAGCGCTACGGCCGGGAACGGGCGGGGATCGCCGCGACCGTGATTCACTATCGTTCGCGAAGCACGGTGCGCGAGGTTGGCAAGGCTTTGGGCCTGTCGGAGGATGTCACCGCCAAGCTCGCCAGCACCACCTGGGGCAGCTACGAAAATGATTTGGAGGACGGGCGGTTCGCCGAGGCCGGGCTGACGCTCGCCAATCCCGAGATCGCGCGAATGAAGGCGCTGGTCGACCGGCTGCTACGCTTCCCCCGCCATTTGTCGCAGCATGTCGGGGGCTTCGTGCTGACCGAGGGACGGCTGGACGAGATGGTGCCGATCCACAATGCGGCAATGCAGGACCGCACTTTCATCGAATGGGACAAGGACGACATCGACGCATTGGGCCTGATGAAGGTCGATGTGCTCGCGCTCGGCATGCTGACCTGCATCCGCAAAAGCTTCGATCTGATGCGGCTGCACGGGCTTGGCGATTATCGGCTCGACACGATCCCGCTCGAGGATCCGGCTGTCTATGACATGCTGTGCAAGGGCAACAGCATCGGCGTGTTCCAGGTCGAAAGCCGGGCCCAGATCAATATGCTGCCCAGGCTCAAGCCGCGCTGCTTTTACGATTTGGTGATCGAGGTGGCGCTGGTCCGTCCCGGGCCGATCGAGGGCGATATGGTCCATCCCTATCTTCGTCGCCGCAATGGGGAAGAGAAGGCCGACCTGCCATCACCGGGGCCGGAATATCCCGCCGACGAATTGAAGACTGTGCTCGGCCGCACCTTTGGCGTGCCGCTGTTCCAGGAACAGGCGATGAAGATCGCCATCGTCGCGGCGGGTTTCACGCCGGACGAGGCCAACGGCCTTCGCCGGGCCATGGCCACCTTCCGCAACGCCGGAACGATCCATCGCTATGAATCGAAAATGGTCGAGGGGATGGTGCGGCGCGGTTACGACCGAGTCTTCGCGGAGCGCTGCTACAACCAGATCAAGGGCTTCGGAAGCTATGGATTTCCCGAAAGCCATGCCCAGAGCTTTGCCAAGCTGGTCTATGTTTCGGCCTGGCTAAAATGCCATCATCCGGCGGTGTTCACCTGCGCGCTGCTCAACTCGCAGCCGATGGGGTTCTATGCCTCCGCCCAATTGGTCCGCGACGCACGAGAGCATGGGGTGGAGGTGCGCGGCGCGGATATCAACGCCAGCGGATATGACAATCTGCTGGAACGGCGTGACGATGGATCGCTCGCGATCCGCCTGGGTTTCCGCCAGATCGACGGTTTCCGCGAGGATTGGGCGACCGAACTGGTCGCGGCGCGGGGCGCGGGCTTCACTCATGTCGAACAGCTGGCGCAGCGCGCCGGATTGCCGTCGCGCGCGCTAAGATTGCTTGGCGATGCCGATGCCTGCGGCTCGATCGGGCTCGGCCGGCGCGAGGCATTATGGGAAGCGCGGCGGACTCCGCAGGGTGTGCTGCCGCTATTCGCCGCGGCCGAGGCGGCGGAGCTGGGCGAGGAGGCGGACGCCAGGCTGCCGGCGATGCCGCTGCCGGAGGAGATCGTCACCGATTACCAGGTGATACGCCTGTCGCTCAAAGGCCATCCGATGCAATTTTTGCGTGGAGCGTTCGAGCCGGAGGGCGTGCTGAGCTGCATGGGCGCGGCCAAGGCGCGCAATGGCTCGATCATCCGGGTCGCCGGTGTGGTGCTGATCCGCCAGCGGCCGGGCAAGGGCAATGCCCTTTTCATCACGCTGGAGGATGAAACCGGAATCACCAACGTGCTGCTGTGGGCTCGCGATTTCGAACGCTATCGCCGCGCGGTGATGGCCGCCCGGCTGATGGAGGTAGAAGGCGAGATCCAGCGGAGCAAGGAAGGGGTGATGCACCTGATGGCGCGGCGGGTGTTCGACCGCAGCGCACTGCTAAGCAGCCTTACCGAACGCGAACCGCCGACCAATGAACCCTATCCACGTCACGGCCATCCCAGGAACGTTCGCGTCCTCCCGAAATCGCGCGATTTCCACTGAAATCAGAGCGCCTCGACGATCGTCACATTGGCGATTCCGCCGCCTTCGCACATGGTCTGGAGACCATAGCGCTTGCCGCGCGCGCGAAGCGCATGGACCAACGTCGCCATCAGCTTGGCACCGCTCGCCCCCAAGGGATGGCCGAGCGCAATTGCACCGCCGTTGACGTTGAGCCGATCCGGGTCGGCGCCGATTTCCTTCAGCCAGGCCAGCGGCACCGGCGCGAAGGCCTCGTTGACTTCGTAAAGGTCGATCTCGTCGAGCTTGCGCCCCGACCGCTGAAGCGCACGGCGGGTCGCGGGGATCGGTTCCTCCAGCATGATCACCGGGTCGCCGGCGGTGACCGTCAGATTATCGATCCGGGCAATGGGGGTGAGGCCGTGCTGCTTGAGTCCCTGCTCCGAAACGATCAGCACGCCCGACGCACCATCGCAGACCTGGCTGGCATTGCCGGCGGTGATCATGCCGTTGGCGGTAATCGTCTTCAGTTCGGCAAGGCCTTCAAGGCTTGCATCGGCGCGGATGCCTTCGTCGCGGTCGTGGCGCCGCGCATTGCCTTCCTTGTCGACGCCCTCAAGGATGACGATCTCCCGCTCAAATGCCTCGCTGTCCGCCGCCGCGGCCGCCTTGCGGTGGCTCGACAAGGCAAAGGCGTCGAGCTCTTCGCGGCTGAATCCGTAAATCTGGGCCATCATCTCGGCGCCGGTGAACTGGCTGAATTCATTGACGCCGTAACGGTCCCTGATCGACTTGGGCCATGGCCCGATGCCGATGCCGGCCTGCATCGGCAGGATAACCGGCGTCCCCATCGGCACGCGCGTCATGCTTTCAACGCCAGCGGCGATGACCATGTCCTGCGTCCCGCTCATCACGGCCTGCGCGGCGAAATGCAGCGCCTGCTGGGAGCTGCCACACTGCCTGTCGATGCTGACGGCCGGGACGCTGTCGGGAAGATCGGAAGCCATCACCATGTTGCGGCCGATATGGAAGCTTTGCTCGCCGACCTGGCTGACGCACCCGACAATGACATCCTCGATCGCGGCGGGGTCGATGCCGCTGCGCTGGACCAATGCGTCAAGTACCGCGGCGCCAAGGTCGGCCGGGTGCCAATCGCGCAAGGCGCCGCCACGTCGCCCGCCCGCAGTGCGCAGCGCTTCCACGATATAGGCTTCGGCCATCAACTGCTCCTTGGTTCGGTTGACCAGGCGAGGACGAACGTTCCCCCGCTGCTCAGGCTTCTCGCTACGTCATTGTCGACCAGGGCGCATTCACCTGGATTGATCCCGCCAGCAGGCGCGTCGATGGGAAGCAGTTGCACGTCGCGCAATGCGGCGGGCAATTCGGGTGGAGACTTAACGCACCAGGCAACCCCGAAATGAGGTCCGTCGACCAACACGCGGCTTTCGTTGTCGACCCTGGTATCGAGCGAATTATGATGCGGGCGGGGCATGACGACGCCGGCCGCTTCATCGAGGTGAAGCTCGCGTGGGCGACCGTAATCGTAGAGGCGATAAGTGAGGTCGACGGCCTGCTGGATCTCAAGCACGGTGAGGCCGGGCCCAAGCGCATGGATCGTTCCAGCGGGATTAAAAATGAAGTCGCCCTTTTTCGGCTTCCGCCAATCGATCAGATCAACGATCGACCCGTCCCGCGCCGCGGTCATTAACTGGGCAGGCGCAAGGTCGCGAACCGTGCCGATACCAAGCTCGGCATCCTCGGCAACGTCTAGCACGATCCAACACTCGTCCTTGCCGCGAGCATAACCGCGTTCCTGCGCCGTCTTGTCGTCGGGATGGACCTGGATCGACAGCCGCTCAGTGGTAAAGAGATATTTCGCCATCACGTCGAGCTCTCGGCCCGACGGCGGCTCAAACCAAATCTCGCCAACCTGTCGACCGGGTTCGACCGCGAAGCGAGGGTCGATTCCGCGCCTGCCCCATGGCTTTTCGACGATCCTGGTGGCGAGCTTTTGCACTTCGCTCAACTCAGCGCTGCCACAAGATCCTTCAGCGGAAGGAAGGCGAAGCCGATCGAGCTGTCCGAGATGCCATATGGCATGAACAATTGGTCGCCGACGCGCATGCCGCCGCATGTATAGACGACGTTCGGGACGTAGCCGTTGCGGTCATCGTCCTCTGCCTCGAGGATCGGATAGCGAGTGCGGCCGAGGATTTTCGAAGGATCGTCGCGGTCGAGCAGAACCGCCCCCAGCGCATATTGCCGCATGGCGCCGACACCGTGGGTCAGTACCAGCCAGCCTTCGTCAATAAGGATAGGTGCCCCGCAATTGCCGATCTGAATGAACTCCCACGCATATTTCGGCCCCATCAACAGGTCGCCGCCGTCCCATTGCGTGAGATCGTCCGACCTCAACAGGAACATGTTCTGCCCGTCTTGCCGGCCGAGCATCATATATTGTCCGCCAATTTTCTGCGGGAACAGCGCCATTCCCTTGTTGCGGGCCGCTTCGCCGGTCATCGGGATAAGATCGATCGAGCGGAAATCGCAGGTCCGCATCAACTCGGAACGAATGCCCTTGCCGGAATAGGCGGTGTAGGTGCCGATATATTCCTGACTACCATCGTCATGGGTGAAATAGGTTAGCCGGAGATCCTCGAGCCCGTTGGACTGTGCCGGTGTAACCGGAAAAATCACCGTTCCCGACAAATTGGCATCTTCGTGCCGGTAGACCGTAACCGGCCCGTCGATCACCTGGTCCAGCTCGGGCGAGTCCGCGGCCGTCGCGAACGGCGGCTCGGGCGCCAGCTGGAGTCCGCCGCTGGCCGACACCAGTCCCTCTCGAAAGGCGATCGAACTGATATGGCCTTCGCCGACGGCGCGAAGCGACAGCAAAATTCGAGTGGTGTGCCGGTCGAGCCCCGTCTGGTCGGGGTGAGGCACAATGCTGGGATTCATCAGCGCCGCCGCGGCGTAGCTATATTCCTGGCAGAAATAGGCACCGATCAGCTGCTGCCGCTTGTCGCCGATTCCTTCCAGCGACAGGTTGAGAAGGGAGCAAATCTCCTTGAAGCGGTTGAGGAAGACCTTGCGAGTCTGCCAGTGGCGCTGTTCGAAGTCCTGCATCACCATTCTGAGCTGGCGGCCGATCTCGCGATCATCGAGTTTCAGTACTGAATCAACCAGCCGGCCCGCACGGCCCGGGTCGGACCGATTGCCCTGCCAGGCAAGGTGGAACGGCCGTACGACGACTCGGGCAGGGTCCGCCTTCAGTCGTAGCGGGTGGAGTTGGGATTGGATCATGAGTCTCTAGGAAGCGGCGAGGGTCCTCGTATCTGCTTCCACACGGCTCTCCTGTCCAGCCTGTTTGGTCAGGCCGAAGCTCTCCCGCATCGTCAACGCGGCGAGGTGGAGCGCCAGGATCGACTCCGCGCCCTGGTTGCGGTTGATCCCGGTGGCCATCAGGCCATCGAAACAGCTCCCGTCCCTGGCGTCGGCCAAGGGGGCGCCGGCGTCGTTGTCGCCAAAGAACCAGGCAAATGCGTCGCGGGCCACCTGGCTCCATCCCCCATGCTTGCTCGCTTCATGGGCGGCGGAAGCTGCATCGATCGTCGCTACCGCTTCCACCGGCTGCTGGTCGAAGGCCAGCGGCGGTGCATAAGGCCGGCTGAAGCCCTTGCAGCCAACCGGCCGGAACGTTCCGCGCGGACCGGTTTGCTGTCGAACAAGCCAATCAAGCGTGGCAAGGCCACGTTCGACCATCGACGGCTCACCGAGCACCATTCCCGCCCGGATCAGCGCCTCCGGCAGGCGGGCATTGTCATAGGCAAGCTCCGGCTCGAACCAGTCCCAGTCGTCCCGGGAGTAGCGGAAATGCAAGTGCGTCAGCAGCTCGGCGGATTGTCCGAGCAGCCATCGCGACAGATCGTGATCGGGCCTGGCCTGAAGCAACTCGTAACCGCCGAGTGCGGCAAAAGCCTTGGCCCGAGGCGCACCAAGCTCGCCAGCGAGGGGCGCGGCTTCTTCAAACAATTGCAGCGCCCAATCGCGCAATCCGGGGGACGGCGATCGTGCTGCCGTCATGCCGAGCGCCCACAGCGTGCGGCCATTGCTGTCTTCCGAGCCCGATGATTCAAGCCACTGCCGGTCATAGCCCATGAAATTGCGGAACCGGCGCAAGTCGCGATTCCAACCATGCTGGACGAAGGCAGCGAATATCGGAGCCAGAGTGGCCGCCTCCTCGTCATTCCGTCGAACCGCAACCATTAGCGCCCGGGCATTATCGTCGATGCAATAGCCGTGATTGCGATCCGGCATCGAATAGACCGCATGCTGCAGCATGCCGACCCCGTCGGTCATTCGCCGGATCGCGTCGAGCGGCAGGGCGGGGGAGCGGGGCAGTAGCGGACGCACGGTCGACTTGGGTTTCTCCGCCAGCGGCCCGAGCGAACGTTCGACCACCCGGGGCCAGAGCATTTCGCGGCCCCGGCGATAGGCTGATCGAGCCAGCGAATGGCGCTGCTCGTCGTTTGAAAGCAGGTCGTTCGTGGCTATCGCCAAGGCAGCAGGATCGCCGGGGGAGACGATCAGTCCATGTCCGTCGGACAATATTTCCCGCGCATGGGCGTAAGGGGTCGCAATGACCGGCTTTCCGACTGCTACCGCATAGCTGAGAGTTCCCGAGGTCACCTGCGCCATGTTGAGGTAGGGCGTGACATAGATGTCCGCCGCCTGGAGCATGTCGAGCAGCTCTTCCTGTTCAACGAACCGATCGACAAAGCGCACATGATCTTCGACGCCCAAATCGCGGGCGAGATCGATCAGCATAGTGCGATGACTTTCACCTGCATTGCGGACCAGATTCGGGTGGGTAGCGCCGACGATTTCGTAGAGTGCGTCTGGATGTTCCTTCACGATCGCCGGCATCGCCTCGATCATGTGGCGGATGCCCTTGTCAGGCGTAATCAGCCCGAACGTCATCAGCACTTTGCGTCCCTGCCAGTCGAATTGCGGCTTTAACTCATCAGGATCGCGCAGCGGTCGATCAGGGACCCCGTGGGGGATGACACTGATACGGCCCGGCGAAACGCCGTATCGCCGTTCCAAAATTTCCGCGCCAGTCTTGGCCATGACGATTGTCCGCTCGGCGCGGGCGATGAGCCGGTTCAGCACCGCTTCCTGCTCGTCGCTCGGATGCTCCAGCACCGTATGCAGGGTGACGATCAGAGGCAATTTCGTCGCGCTGGTAAGCTCAAGGATGTCGCAACCGGCAGCTCCGCCGAAGATTCCAAATTCATGCTGCAGCCAGATCGCCTCGGCCCCGCTCGCCTTGATCCGCTCGGCCGCATCGCGATACGCGGCGGGGTTTTCGGCGTCGATCGTGACGATGGGATCCGGGTAACTAACGCCCGACCCGTCATCCATCGCATAATGGTCCAGCTTCATCGTCGGGTAGCGTTGGCGAAGCGCGTCGGCGACATCGCTGGTGTAGGTGGCCAATCCGCATCGGCGCGGCAATGCATTGCCGATCAGCGCCAGATGATGGAACGGCGCCGACCGCGCGGAGATGCGTTCGTCGTCGTGATTGGTCAGGAAATCGGACTCGAACATTACGCCTCAGTTTCACGAATGGGTGCTAGGCGGCCGAAGAGCCGCATATGTCCCAACGATTGGAACGGACTCTGGTTCATACCACGTTCGCGCTCGCACAAGAAATTATTGTGCGATGCAGCAATGCTTGCGCAACTTGATCGGTCTGCCGCCCCGTGTCAGGCGGCGATTTCGGCCGGATCGAGTCTGTCGACGCTTGGCAATTCTCCGGCCAGGGCGGCATCGAACTGCTCCCGGTCGAGCGCATTCTCCCAGCGGGTGACGACCACAGTGGCGACCGCATTGCCAATGAAGTTGGTTAGGCTTCGGCACTCGCTCATGAAGCGGTCAATGCCGAGTATCAGCGCCATTCCCGCGACAGGTACAGAGGGCACGATCGACAGGGTCGCGGCCAGGGTGATGAAGCCGGCGCCTGTTACGCCCGCCGCGCCCTTCGACGACAGCATTGCCACCGAAAGCAAAAGCAGCTGCTCGCCAAGGCTGAGATGAACGCCCGTCGCCTGGGCAATGAACAGTGCAGCCAGCGTCATGTAAATATTGGTGCCGTCGAGATTGAACGAATAGCCGGTCGGCACGACCAGTCCGACAATCGACTTTGGGCAGCCGGCTCGCTCCAGCTTTTCGATCAGCGAGGGTAGGGCGCTTTCGCTCGATGAGGTGCCGAGCACCAGCAGCAGTTCGGCTTTGAGGTAAGCGATCAGCCTGAAGATGGAGAAGCCGGCAAGTTTCGCGACAGTGCCGAGGACGACCAGCACGAAAAACAGCGCGGTCGCATAGAAGGTCGCGACGAGCGTGGCGAGGTTCGCCAGCGTCCCAATTCCATATTTGCCGATGGTAAAGGCCATCGCCCCGAACGCTCCGACCGGGGCAATCGCCATGATGATCGCAACGAGCCTGAACATGACCAGCGAAAGCTGGTTCAAAAGGTCGAGAATCTTTGTCCCCCTGTCGCCGACCAGGGCCAGCGCGATGCCGAACAGGATCGACGCGAGCAGGGTCTGGAGGATGTGCCCGGCTGTCAGCGCGGACAGGAAAGTATCGGGGATGATGTCGAGCAGGAAGCCGGTCAGCGTGGTGTCATGGGCTTGGGCGGAATAATCGCCGATCTGCGACGTATCGAGGGTCGACGGGTCGATATTGAGCCCTTCGCCCGGCCGGACGACATTGGCGACGACCAGGCCGACAATCAGCGCCAGGGTGGAGAAGAAGAGGAAATAGGCAAACGCCTTCAATGCCACCCGTCCGACACGCCTCAGGTCGCGCATGCCGGCGATGCCGGTGACGATGGTGAGGAAGATCACCGGGGCGATGATCATCTTGATCAGCTTGATGAAACCGTCGCCAAGCGGCTTGAGCGCTTCGCCGGTAGCGGGCCAGAAATGGCCAACGATCACCCCCAGTATGATCGCAACCAGTACCTGGACATAAAGATGCCGATACCAGGGCTTGGCCGCCGGCACCGTCGCGTCCTTGTCGAAATTGATTGTCATCGCTTCCCCTCAGGCGCGAGCAAAGCGGGAGCGCCGCGCTTTGGCAAGCGGCGAGGCTTGCGCTAGGGCGCGAAGCGATGAGTGCGACGCTTGTTTCGAACCTCGGCTGGTTCCCGGCCAGCTGGCGCGGCCGACCGGCCCGCCAGATGCCGGCCTATGCTGATGAAATGCTGCTGAACGCGGTCGAAGCGCGGCTGTCGGGCGCAGGGCCGGTGGTCGCCTGCGAGGATGCGGCGCTACTCCGCTCGGCTATGGCCGAACTGGCCCAAGGGCGTGGCTTCCTGCTTCAGGGCGGCGACTGCGCTGAGAGCTTTGACGATCCGGTTGCCGAACAGGTGGCAGGGATTGCCGGCCTGTTCGACGCGATGTCCGAACGGCTCAAGCCTGCCCTCAATGGTCCCCTGATCGAAGTGGCGCGGATCGCGGGCCAGTTCGCAAAGCCGCGCAGCGCGCATGAGGAAACGCGCGACGGCGTCACGCTACCCGCGTACCGCGGCGACATTGTCAACGGAATCGAGTTCGAGGCGGCCGTGCGCAAGGCGGATCCACAGCGGATGCTTCGGGCGCACATGCAGTCGGTCGGCACGGCCGCCAGCCTTTCTGCAGCACGAGCTACCGGGGCCCCGATCTTCACCAGTCACGAGGCATTGCTACTCCCCTATGAGGAGCCTTTGACTCGTCGGGACTCGGCTGGCCGGTGGTGGGCGACTTCGGGCCACATGCTATGGCTTGGCGATCGGACCCGGCAGGTCGACGGCGCCCATGTCGAATATTTGCGCGGGATCGAGAATGTCGTCGGCGTGAAGTGTGGGCCTAGCCTGACTGCCGACGAATTGATGCACCTGGTGAACCGGCTCGACCCACTCAACAGCGACGGCAAGCTGGTGCTCATCGGGCGCTTTGGGGCGAGGAAGATCGGTGAGCTTTTGCCCCCGTTGATGCGCGCATTGAAGAGCGAGGGCCGGGCGGTCGTCTGGACGATCGATCCGATGCACGGCAACACCAGCATGACCGGCAAGCGCAAAGTGCGCCGGCTGCCCGATATCCTTGCGGAGATCGACGCTTTCTTCGCGATTGCCCGATCCGAAGGGGTGCATGGTGGCGGAGTGCATCTGGAAATGAGTGCATTGGACGTCACCGAATGCTTGGGCGGGCGCGGGCCGGCGTCGATCGACGAGCTGGAGAAGAATTGGCTTACCGCCTGCGACCCGCGCCTTAATCGCGCCCAGGCTATCGACCTTGCGACCCATGTCGCGGAGCTGCTTGGTTGAAGCTGGTTGCGACCCCGGGCTCGTTCGTGACAGGCGAGGCGGCAATCCCGGGCGACAAGAGCTGCTCGCACCGCGCCCTGATTCTCGGTGCAATGGCGGAAGGCGAGACCCGGATCAGCGGCATGCTCGAAAGCGACGATGTGCTTGCCACTGCGCGAGCGATTGAGGCGTTTGGGGCGAGGGTCGATCACAGCGATGGCGGCAAGTGGATTGTTCGCGGCGGTACGTGGCGCTCGCCCGGTTCGATCGACTGCGGCAATAGCGGGACGACTGCCCGGCTTCTGATAGGTGCGGTCGCAGGAATGCCGGCGGTCCGTGCGGTCTTTACCGGCGATGAATCGCTGTCGACCCGGCCGATGCAGCGGTTGACTGTCCCGCTCGAGCGGATGGGGGCGATCATCGAGGGCGGCGATCGGCTGCCTTTGACGGTTCAGGGCACGCAACTGGGTGGGATCGACCATCGCAACGTGCCCGCCTCGGCCCAGGTTAAATCGGCGGTCCTGCTCGCCGGTCTTGGAACGAATGCCCCGGTATCAATCACCGAGCCGATGCCCAGCCGCAATCACACCGAATTGATGCTGGCTCGGTTCGGGTGCGAACTTGAGTATTCGGAGACGCCAGGTGGGCAAGTTACTCGACTGGGCCGGCGCCGGACGCTCGTGGGGTGCGAGATCAAGATTGGAGCCGATCCCTCGTCCGCCGCTTTTCCGCTCGTCGCAGCGGCGATCGTGCCAGGGTCCGACGTGCTTGTCCGGGGCATGCTGGTCAATCCACTGCGCACTGGGCTTTACGAAACCATGGAAGCAATGGGCACAGACATAAGGCTTTCCAACGAGCGCTTGCAGTCGGGCGAAATCGTTGCCGATGTCCGAATTACGCATTCGCACCTCCGGCCGTGCCACGTTAGACCCGAGCAAATCCCGGCGATGATCGATGAGATTCCTGCCCTGGCTGTCGCCTGCGCTTTCGCCGATGGGGAAAGCTTGATCGAGGGGCTCGGCGAATTGCGGGTCAAGGAAAGCGACCGATTGGGCGCCATTGTCGCGGGGCTCGCCGCATGCGGGGTCGTTGCGATGGTGCACGGGGACACGCTGCGAATTTTCGGACGCGGCCAGGTGCAAGGCGGTGCAAACGTCGCGACCCAGGGAGATCACCGCATTGCCATGGCTTTCCTGGCGCTCGGCCTGGCCGCCGAACAGCCGGTCGAGGTAGACCGGGCCGAAATGATTGCCACCAGCTTTCCCGGCTTTACGGAGGTGATGCAGGCACTGGGGGCCGACCTAAGATGAGCATCAACAGCTTCGGCCACTTGTTCCGACTGACGACCTGGGGCGAGAGCCATGGGCCTGCGATCGGGTGCGTCGTGGACGGCTGTCCGCCGGGGTTGGAGCTTGATGACACGTGGGTCCAACGCTTCCTCGATCTTCGCCGGCCGGGGACGTCCAAGAACGTCTCTCCGCGGCAGGAGCCAGACCGTGTACAGATCCTCTCTGGAGTTTACGAGGGCCGCACCACAGGTACGCCGATCGCGATGACGATCGAAAATGTCGATGCTCGAAGCGCCGACTATCCCATCGATGCCCCCTATCGGCCAGGGCATGCCGATTTCGCCTACGACGCAAAATACGGTCTTCGCGACCCTCGTGGCGGGGGACGTGCCTCGGCTCGTGAAACGGCGATGCGGGTCGCCGGCGGGGCGGTGGCGCGGCTCGTGATTCCAGAGGTTGAGATTGCCTCGGCCGTGGTCGAGATCGGCGGCGATGCGGACGAAAGCCGCTGGGAAGCCATACTCGATGAGGCGCGCGCTGCGGGCGACAGCCTGGGCGCCATTGTCGAATGCATTGCAACGGGCGTGCCCTCCGGTTGGGGTGCACCGGTTTACGCCAAGCTTGATGCCAAGCTGGCGGGGGCGTGCATGGGCATTAACGCGGCCAAGGGAGTCGAGATCGGCGACGGATTCGGCGCGGCGCGATTGAAGGGAAGCGAAAATGCCGACGCGATGCGCTCCGACGGCCGTTTCGAATCAAACCATGCCGGCGGGATCTCCGGTGGAATCTCGACTGGGCAGGCGATCGTCGTCCGGGTCGCATTCAAACCGACCTCGTCGATCCGTGTGCCCGTGCCCAGCATCGATGCGTCGGGCCGCGAAATGGATGCGGTGACCAAAGGCCGTCATGATCCTTGCGTCGGGATAAGGGGCGGACCCGTAGTCGAAGCGATGGTTGCGCTTGTCCTGGCGGACCAGAAGCTGCTTCACCGGGGCCAGTGCGGCTAATGGCATTTGAATCGGTCGAACGGTTCCAAACAGTCCTTGCAGCGCCATTGCGCCTTGCACGGGGTTGATCCGAAGCGGCTGACCTCCTCGGTATTGGTCGATCTGCAGCGCGGGCAGGTTGCAGACTTGGCGAGATCCGGCGGTGCGATGCCATAGGCGAGAAGCTTGGCCTTGCCCTCCTCGCTGATCCAATCGGTCGTCCATGGCGGGGCGAGCCGGGTTTCGATGGCAACGTCGCGATAGCCCGCAGCGTCGAGGGCATCGCGGATGCTTTGTTCGATAAACTGGGTAGCGGGGCAGCCCGAATAGGTTGGGGTGATGATCACCCTGTCTTCTTCAACCGAGCGGACAATTCCAAGATCGAGCACCGACACGGCCGGGATTTCCGGATCGGGAACATCCTTGAGGACGGTCCAGATATCGCGGACGCCCATCACACCCGCTCGAGCGCCAGCGCGATTCCCTGGCCGACGCCAATGCACATGGTCGCTAGCGCGTAGCGATGCGAACCCTGCTGCAGCTCCTCGGTCGCGGTCAGCGCGAGCCGCGCACCCGACATGCCCAGCGGATGGCCGAGCGCGATCGCGCCGCCATTGGGGTTCACTCGGGGGTCCTCATCCTCAAGGCCGAGCTGGCGAATCACGGCCAGTCCCTGGGCGGCAAATGCTTCGTTGAGTTCGATCACGTCGATATCGGAGATGTTGAGGCTGAGCCGGGCAAGCAATTTCTCGGAAGCCGGCGCCGGACCGATGCCCATAATCCGTGGCGGAACCCCGGCAACGGCCGCGCCCAAGATGCGCGCACGTGGAGTCAGGCCGTGGCGCCTGGCCGCTTCCTCGCTGGCGATGATGAGCGCCGCCGCACCGTCATTGACGCCCGACGCATTTCCGGCAGTCACCGAACCGTCGCCCCGGACGATCGGCTTCAGCCGGGCGAGTGCGTCGATGCTGGTGAGGCGCGGATGCTCGTCGGTATCGACGACGATCGCATCACCTTTGCGCTGGGGAATGGTGACCGCCACGATTTCCTTCGACAGCCGCCCATTTTTTTGAGCGGCAGCGGTCTTTTGTTGGCTACGAAGCGCGAACTTGTCCTGGTCCTCGCGGCTGATCTGATACTCCTCGGCCACATTCTCTGCCGTGGACGGCATGGTGTCGTCGCCATAAGCGTCACGCATCTTCGGATTGACGAAGCGCCAGCCGATGGTGGTGTCGTAAATCTCCGCATTTCGGTCGAATGCGCTCATCGCCTTGGGCATGACGAACGGCGCTCGGCTCATGCTTTCGCTGCCGCCGGCAATGATCAGCTCGGCGTCGCCGCCGCGGATCGCACGCGCGGCCATCGCCACGGCGTCCAGACCTGAGCCGCATAAACGGTTGAGCGTCACACCGCCCGAGCTGTCGGGCAGCCCTGCGAGCAGCCCGGCCATCCTTGCCAGGTTGCGATTGTCCTCGCCGGCCTGGTTGGCGCAGCCGAGGATGACGTCGTCGAGCGTCAGCCAGTCGACCTGGTGGTTGCGGTCCTTGAGGGCACGGATCGGGATTGCGGCAAGGTCGTCGGCGCGGACCGAGCTCAGTGCGCCGCCATAGCGGCCGATGGGAGTGCGGATGGCGTCGCAGACGAAGGCTTCTTTCATGGGCGTCACCTAGGGTCGTGGCCCCCAACCGGCAAGTGTTATGCCTAGACGATCGCTCCGCCAATTTCGCGCGACAGGCCCTGGAATTCGGCGACGGTGCGGCCGTCGTCCGCCTTGACCTGCACCGCATAAACCCCACTGCGGCCGCTGCGAGAGCGCTCCACTGCCTCGGCAATTAGGGTTTCGCCGACCTTGGCCGGTGACAGGAAGCTGATCGCGGCATGAGCCGCCACTGTGGTCGCGTTGCGGCTGTTGCAGGCATAGGCAAAGGCGCTGTCGGCTAGGCTGAAAATCATCCCGCCGTGGACGATGCCGTGACCGTTGGCCATGTCGGGGCGGAGCAGCATCCGCACCCGGGCATATCCCTCACGCGATTCCTCGATGACCAGCCCCCAGCTAGGGCCTGTGCCTTCCTTCGACAGCATGGTGTCGGCGACGCGCCGGGCGAGCGCGTCAGCTTCGCTGGCGCTCATTCGGCGTCGATCACTCCGCGGCGGATCTGGTCGAGCTCGATCGATTCGAACAGTGCCTTGAAATTGCCCTCGCCGAAGCCCTCATTGCCCTTGCGCTGGATGATTTCGAAAAAGATCGGGCCGATCACATTCTGGGTGAAGATCTGAAGCAGCAGGCCCTGGCCCTCGGTTGGTGCGCCATCGAGCAGGATGCGGCGCTTCTCTAGCTCAGCGGTCGGCTCGCCGTGATCCTTCACCCTCTCGTCGAGCAGTTCATAATAGGTGTCCGGAGTGTCCTGAAAGGGAATCCCGCGCGATCGAAGAATGTCGACGCTCCGGTAAATGTCGTCGCTGCCCAGCGCGATGTGCTGGATGCCTTCGCCCTTATATTCGCGCAGGAACTCCTCGATCTGGCTCTTGTCGTCTTGGCTCTCGTTCAAGGGGATGCGGATCTTGCCGCACGGGCTGGTCATCGCCTTGGAGAAGAGGCCAGTGATCTTCCCTTCGATGTCGAAATAGCGGATTTCCTTAAAGTTGAAGAGCCGCTCGTAAAATTCGGCCCAATGATTCATCCGCCCGCGGTTCACATTGTGAGTTAGGTGATCAAGATAGGTGAGGTGCGTGGCGTTGGTCGCTTCTTTCTCGGCAGCGTCGGGATCGAAGTCGAAATCGACGTCGTAGATGGTACCACCGTTCCCGTATCGGTCGACCAGATAGAGCCGCGACCCGCCAATTCCTTCGATGCAGGGGATATCGAGCTCGCCCGCGGCAACGTCATTCTCAACGTTGGTTGCGCCCAATTCGAGTGCGCGCTGATGGGCTGCCTTGGCATCCTTGACCCGGAACGCCATGGCGCAGGCACAGGGCCCGTGAAGCTCCGCGAACTTTTCGGCGAAGCTTGCCGGCTCGGCATTGATGATGAAGTTGATGTCGCCCTGACGATGAAGCGTGACGTTCTTGCGCTTGTGCCGGGCGACGGCGGGAAAGCCCATCTTGGTGAACAGGCCGCGCAGCAGCTCGGGATCGGGGGCGGCATATTCGACGAACTCGAAGCCGTCGGTGCCCATCGGATTCTCAAGGCCCAGCGGGCCGAGCTCGACGGAAGTGGCAGTGGCCATGACTCTTAACTCCTTATTTGGCGCCATCTGCGCTCGCCATCCACGCTTTGCAAGACGGGCGGCCGACGGGTAGGGCGGGCTCATGGAGATTCCCGACGGGTGGACGATTAGCGTGGACGGCAAGGCGCTGGAAAAGAGCTTCCGGTTCGCCGATTTTTCCGAGGCGTTCGCCTTTCTCACCCGGGTAGCAATGCATGCGGAGAAGGTCGATCATCATCCGGAATTCACCAACGTCTGGAATCGCGTCGACTTCCACCTGACGACCCATGACACCGGCGGCATTACAGAACGAGACAAAAAACTGGCTGACGCTATCAACCGAATGTCCTGATGTCCGCGCCTTGCCCTCCGTTCGCCGCTGTTTTGGGTTCAGATTTGCCAGTCGGCGGCGAGCGGGTCGCCGCTATGGCTATTGTCGGCGTCAGCATCGGTGAGCCTAAGCTCCCATCGGGCGCCGTCCTCAAGGCTGACGGAATTGAGTACGTCGATGCTGCGGTCGCGGACCAGGACAAACAGCCGCCGGATGGCGCAAGTGGCTTCATCATGGCAGTCGCCGCAACGCTTGTAGAAATTGACGCTGGCACAAGGCACCAGCGCAATTGGCCCTTCAAGCCCGCGGATGACTTCACCGAACGAAATGCCTCTTGGATGACGGGTTAGTCGATAGCCGCCCTTGGGGCCACGCACGCTTTTGACGATGCCTAGTGCCTTTAGGTCCAGCATGATGAGCTCGAGAAACTTGCGAGGGATTTTCTGCGTCTCGGCTATCCGCGGCAGTTGGACCGCATCCCCGTGACCTTCTTCGATCAGGTAGAGAAGGGCGCGAAGCGCATATCGCGTCTTCTGGGTAAGCATGGGGTAATCTTGGTCGGTAGGGATGCGCGGCGCAAGCGCCCGCACTTAATATCCATCTTTCGTTCACACGACCGATGCGATAGGGTTCATGCGATGACCGCGCTTGCACCCTTCCGCCTTGCTTCGCCGACCCTCCGGTCGGGCGCGGTCTATTATTATCTCAGTGCGGTGGAGACCGGCTGAGGCAGCGCGCCCAGACCAACGAACCACCGCCCCGCCAAGCCTCGCTTCGGCGGGGTTTTTGTTGCCGTCACGAATAGGAGTTTACGATGTTCCAGCCCGATTTCGCCCAGACCGCCGACCGCTTGCCGGCAGCTTGGTGCGACTATCTCGTGTCACAGGACTGGACGCATTTCAGCGAGGAAGAACACCGCGTCTGGGACATGTTGTTCGCGCGGCAGGTTCCGTACCTGGGCACGCGTATCGTTACGCCGTTCCTCGACGGGATTGCCAAGCTAGGGCTCGACGAACCTGGAATTCCCGACCTCGAGCGCCTGAACCAGCGGTTGGAATCACTGTCCGGATGGCGCTGTGTTTCGGTCCCGGGGCTGGTTCCGGACCATGCATTCTTCGCAATGCTCGCCGAGCGTGCCTTCCCGATCGGCAATTTCATTCGATCGGCTGACAGCCTCGACTATCTGGAGGAGCCGGATTGCTTCCACGACATTTTCGGGCACGTACCGCTGCTGGCACATGAGCCGGTCGCTCGGTTGATGGAGGCCATAGGGCGTCTCGGAGTGCAGGCGATCGCGAATGGTCTCGGCGAGACGATCTCGCGCCTCTATTGGCATAGTGTCGAATTCGGGCTGGCGCGCGAGCGCGGCGAAGTGAAAATCCTCGGCGCCGGTCTCGCGTCGAGCTTTGGCGAGGCGCATTTTGCGATTGAAGCCGAGGTGCCGCGCCCCCGCTTCACGGTCCGCGATGCGGCAGCAACCGGTTATCGAAGTGACACCTTCCAGCCGCTCTATTTCGTATCGGATTCGCTGGATGCTGCAGCAGCCGAGCTGGAACGGCTCGATCTGGCCGGCCTGCGACGCCTCGCGGGGTGACGGGCCGGAATGTGGCGGCTATGGCGGCGCCGATGACCGACGCCCCCGTTGCCCGCGAGTATCGAACCGGCTCCGACCCGCGCACCTTGCGAGATGCGCTGGGCTGCTTCGCGACCGGGGTGACGGTGGTCACCTGTCTCGACAGTGAGGGGCACCCGGTCGGACTCACTGCCAACAGCTTTACGTCGCTCAGCCTCGATCCGCCGCTGTTGCTTGTCTGCGTGGCCAAGGCGGCTGCGAGTGCCGGACCGCTGAGTGAGGCCGAGCATTTCGCGGTCAACGTGCTCCAGACAGGCCAGCAGCCGGCGTCGATTACTTTTTCGACCCGGGTCGAAGATCGGTTCGGCTGCACGGCCTGGGCACTTGGCGAACATGGCGTTCCGGTATTGATGGATTCGCTGTCGGTGTTCGAATGTGCGCGCCGCGCGATTCACGAAGGCGGCGACCACTATATACTGGTCGGCGAAGTGAAGAAGGCGACGTTCGAATCCGGACTCGACCCGCTGCTCTATTTCCGCGGCCGCTATCGGCGGCTCCACTTCGATTAAGTTGTGCCGACCGGCCGCCTATTGTGCCTCGAAGCACGCGGAATGGCCCGCCTGAAACTTATCCACAGGTGCGTGACTCCGGCGTCAAATGGGCGCAGCGTCAATTGATGGCGGTCCGGGGGAAACATGATTCGCCTACGGGCGGAGCGGTGAAAAGGCGGCGGCAGAAGAGCGACGCACTGGAGACAGCGGCCGTCGCCAATATGCTGCCCAACCTCGGCGCATCCTTCGATTTCTCCCAGATACTGGCTGTCGCAGACGCGCTTCCGATCATGATCGGATTTGTCGACCGGACGGAACATTATCGATTCATCAATCGGGCGTTGGCCGATTGGTTCGAACGGCCTCGTCGCGAAATGCTCGGCCGGACCATGCGGGAAATGCTGGGTGATAAGACTTATGAGTCTCGTCGGCCCCTGATCGAAGCGGCGTTTGCCGGTGAGCGCCAATGGTTCGCAGCGGATTTCAATCATCCGACGCGCGGACTTCTGGCTGTTCAGGCCGATTATGTTCCTCAAACGAATGCCGACGGCGAAGTCATCGGGATGATCCTGCTGATTCAGGACATTACCGAGCAACGGATGGCGGAGCGGGCGCTCAAGGAAAGCGAAGCCCGTTTTCGGAGGATTGCCGACTCGGCGCCTGTGATGATGTGGGTCACCCGGCTCGATCGCACCCGCGATTTCGTCAATGACGTTTATGTCGAGTTCACCGGATTGTCGCGAGAGGAAGCACGGCTGCTCGATTGGCGCGAGCGGATCCATCCTTATGACCAGGAGCGGATTATTGCCGAAAGCGTCGCTGGAGAGGCGAGCCTCAAACGATTTACTCTGGAGGCGCGCTACCTTCGTCACGATGGTGAGTGGCGCTGGCTTCGGTCGGTATCCCAACCGCGGTTCGGCGCCGACGGCGCGCTGTCCGGTTTCATCGGCGCCGGCAGCGACGTTACGGAAGCGAAGGAAGCCGAACTCGAGCTGCAGCGGCAGGTAGCCGAGCGAACGGCCGAACTGAGCCACGCTCAAGACCAGCTTCGTCAAAGCCAGAAGATGGAGGCGCTCGGCCAGTTGACGGGCGGCATTGCACACGACTTCAACAATTTGCTGACGGTGGTGGTCGGTGGACTCGATTTGATCGCCAAGGAGGTCACCGACGAAAGACTGTTGCGTTACGCCAACAATGCGCTGGCCGCAGCCGAGCGCGGCGCTCGGCTAACCGGGCAGTTGCTGGCCTTCAGTCGGGTTCAGCGGCTTGAGGTAAAGCCCACTTATGTCGCGCCGCTGATCGAGGAAATGCGGCCGCTGCTTCGCAACGTTCTTGGGCCAGGAATCGAAAAGGAGTTTGATCTGGACCCGCGCCTGATGCCGGTCCTGGCCGACCCGACCCAGCTGGAGGTGGCGGTGCTCAACCTTGCCATAAACGCGCGCGATGCCATGCCCGAAGGCGGGACCCTGACCATCAGCAGTCAAAGACGGCGGATTGGCGATGACCCGGAACTGGAGCCCGGCACCTACATCGAGCTTTCGATTGCCGATACCGGGGCGGGCATGGCGCCCGAGGTATTGGCGAGGGCGTTTGAACCTTTCTTCACAACCAAGGAGGTCGGCAAGGGCACCGGCCTTGGCCTGTCGATGGTTTATGGCATGGCGCGTCAGTCAGGCGGGGGAGTCCGGATCGAAAGCGAGCCGGGAGTCGGGACTACGGTCCGGCTCTATTTCCGCCGCGCCGATCGCGACGGCGAGGTACCGGCTAGTGGCGGCAAGACTGGCCACGAGCTGAGGCGTAGCCGCGGAACTGCGACCGTGCTGGTGATCGATGACGACGATGACGTTCGGCAATTCATCGCCGCGAGCCTGGAGGAATATGGCCATGACGTGATCGAAGCCGCCGATGGGGTCGAAGGGATCGACCGTTTCGGCGCGTGTCAGCCTGACCTGGTGGTTATCGATTATGTCATGCCCGGCCTGTCGGGCGCGGAGGTTGCCGCCCACATTGTGGCTACGAAACCCGACCAGCCGATATTGTTCGTTTCGGGCTACAATGAAACCGACGCGATCCGGAAGGTCGCGCCCGATGCCAATATACTGGCGAAGCCGTTTCGCGCGGCGGTGCTTGAGGACGCGGTCCGTGCGGCCCTTGCGCGGACGACCGCCTAGGACCAATGCGAAGCAATGGCCCGCGAAGTCGAGCTAAAGCTGGAGATCGATCCGGCGCATGTCGGCAAGTTGAAATCGCATCCGCTGTTTCGCCGTAAACCTCACCGCGCTCAGCAGACTTCAGTCTATTTCGACACCCCTAAAGGCAAGCTTCGCAAAAGCGGATGGGTCCTACGGGTCCGCCATGAAGGCGATCGATGGATCCAAACCATCAAGCATTCCGGTGACAACGCGGGGCTGTTCGACCGCGGCGAATGGGAGGCGGACGTGACCGGTTCGCAACCAAATCTCGAGGCTATCGCCGGGACACCGTTAAACGCGCTGATCAAGGCGCGACAATTTCGCGATCTTGTGCCGTTAGTGCGAACCGAAGTCACTCGGTCCACGTGGATTGCAAGCGCCAACAGCGCGACAATCGAAATCACCTATGATGAGGGGTCGATCGAGGCCGGGGGCGCATCCGAGCCCATTCACGAGGTCGAACTTGAGCTCAAGGCGGGGCGGGCTCCCGTCCTGTTTTCGACCGCAAAGCGGATCAGCGCTAATATTCCCGTGAAACTGGGGGTACTCGCCAAGTCGGAGCGCGGGTTCGCCTTGGCCGAGGGACGGCAAGGGAAGCCGGTCAAGGCGACACACGTCGATCTCAATGAAAAGGCGACCGTCGCCGAAGGCTTTGCAGTGATCGTAACCGCCTGCCTGAAACATTTCCGGATCAATGAAGCACTGCTCATCAGTCATGGAGATTCGGAGGCACTTCACCAGCTGCGAGTTGCCGTCCGCCGAATCCGTTCCGCGCTGTGGCTGTTCAGGCCAGTGGTGAAGGATGATGAATTCATTAGGGCCAGCGACCGGTTACGGCGGTTTACTCGCGAGCTAGGCGCGGCGAGGAACATCGACGTGATACTGGCGACCATGCGGGAAGGCGATCCGGCGCGGGATCATCTCGAGCGTGATCGTCGCCTGCTTTATGCGCGAATCCTGAGAAAGCTCGATTCACGCGCCTTCCGCGCCTTCGTCCTGGACCTGCTTGCCTGGACGCATACCGGTGAGTGGCGGAATGGAAAGAAAGCGGGCAAGCGGCTCATCCCATTCGCCGTCAGGAGGCTCGATAAGCTTTGGGACAAGATTGACGAGCGCGGGGCCGATCTTTCGCGACTGACGGTTGGCGAGCGGCATCGGCTTCGCATCGACACCAAGAAGATTCGCTATGCGCTGCAGTTCCTGGAGGAACCGTTCCGGCGCGCAGGGCGCGCCCAGGAAGAATTTGCCGCTGCAGCCGAGGGCGTGCAGGATTCACTGGGCTGCCTCAACGATCTTGCCACGAGGCAAGCGCTGCTCGGTACTACACCGCAACCCTGGCTGATTGAGATGGATGCGACCCGCTACCTGCGCGCAGCCAAGGGCTACCTACGTAAGTTACGGAAAATTCGGCCTTATTGGCGAAAGGCCAGTCGTTAGCCGGCCATTCGCTTGGCGCCGAGGCCAAGCACCATCTGGTTCGCGCGCTCATAACTCAGCGGCCGGCCGAACAAATAGCCCTGGATTGTGTCGCAGCCGAGGTCGCGCATCCGCTCGAAATCCTCGGCCGTCTCCACGCCCTCGGCGGTGATCGACATGCGGAACGATTTGGCGAGTTGGACGATCGACTGAATGATCGCGACATTTTCAGGACGCGAACCGGCTTCGCGCACGAAGCTGCCATCGATCTTCAACTTGTGGAACACGGCCTTGTTCAAATAGCCGATAGAGGAATAGCCGGTGCCGAAGTCGTCGAGTGCGATGCCGACCCCGAGCGAGCGCAGTCGCTTCAATACGTCGAGCGTAAGGCCGTTGTCGCCGAGGAAGACGCCTTCGGTGACCTCCAGCTCCAGCCGGTTGGCGGGAACCCGGTGACGGCCGAGCGCCTGGCTTACGACATTGGGCAACGCGGGCAGAATGATCTGCTTGGGGCTGATATTCAGCGCAACGGTGATGGGCTCCGGCCAGGTCGCGGCGGCGCGGCAGGCCTCCTCGATGACCCATTCGCCGATCACCGGCATCAGGCCGCTCTCTTCGGCAACCGGGATAAAGACGTTGGGGGGCACGAAGCCGCGCTGCGGATGGTTCCAGCGGATTAGCGCCTCGAACCCGACCAGTTTCTGGGTCTTGGCGTTGACTAGCGGCTGGTAGACCAGATGGAACTGTTTGGCCGCGATCGCGCCGCGCAAGTCGGTTTCCAGGCGCACACGGTCGTCCTGCTCGGTCTGCAGTTCCGACGAAAAATATTTGGCGACGCCGCGACCGGCGCCCTTCGCCTCATAAAGGGCGAGATCGGCCTTGAGGATGAGGTCGTCCACGGTGGCCCCGTCGATTGGTCCGAAGGCGCAGCCGATCGACACGCCGATGCGGATCTCGGTCTGGTCGATCATATAGGGCTCGGCGATAGCCTTGATGATGCTGTCGGCAAGCTGCTCGACCTTATGCCGGGATTGGGCGTCGGTGATGACGATCGCGAATTCGTCGCCGCCCATGCGGCCGACACTGCCGTCGGAGCTAACCTGGTCGCACAGCCGCTTTGCAACGGCCTGGAGCACTGCATCCCCTTTGGGGTGGCCGAAGGTGTCGTTGACCGGTTTGAAGCCGTCGAGATCGAGAAACATGATCGCGCAGGGCACATTGCTGCTGGTCGCCTGGCGAAGTGCCTCGCCGAGAAGCTGCCGGACCCGACCGCGGTTGGGAAGGCCGGATAGCACGTCCATGTTCGCCAGGTGGGTCAGTCGTTCCTGCGTCTGGCGGATTTCGGTGATGTCGCTGCCGACGCCGCGAAAGCCTTCGAAGCGACCCGCCGTATCGACGATCGGGTCTCCTGCGATCGAGATCCATCGAGGGCCGCGCGCGGTCTTCAACTCCATCTCGAGCGAATTGAAGGGCTGTTTTTCGAACAGCATGCGGCCGAGCTCTGCATGGCCACCGAGCAGAGCGGGCATGGAATGGCCGAGCAACTGTGCGGCCGGCCGACCGAGCAGCGCGGTCATGCGGCTGGAAATATAGGTTACGCGATTTTCGGCATCGACTTGCCACAGCCAGCCAACGCCGCGCTGCTCATATTCCTGGAGAAGCAGGCTGGCACTTTCCGACTGCGAGCCGAAGTCGGCATTGGTTTTGAGCTGACCGAACGCCCAGCGCGCAACGGTAAGCACGCCGACAATCGCGACGCCAAGCGTGAACAGGATGGCAAGCATATTGTCGAACTGGACGGAACTGCGCCCGACGAGCAGCGCGTAGCTGAGCCCGGCGGTGAAGATCGCCATCCACGCCGTAACGCAAGCGGGCACAACTACCAGGCCGAGCGCAGCGATGCCGAGGCCCGCCAGAAGTGTCGCAGCGACCACCTGGCTTCCGGCACCGATCGAAGGAAATGAAAGGATCGGGAGAGACAGCCAGAGCAGAGCGCGAAATACCACATCGCCCAGCATCAGTATCTTCGGCACCTTGCGTCCGGATCGACCGACATGGGTCACGGCCTGCGTACGGGCCAGTTGCATGGCGCCGAGATTGGTGCCGACAACTGCCACGACCCAACCGCCCAGATAGGCGGCATCGACATGGCGGTAGAGAATCATCGCCATCAACAGCGCCGCGACACTGTTGGCGGCAGCGAAGAAAGGGGCGAACTGGCCGCGGGCGATCAACTGCGCGTCGCGCAGCGGACTGCTCCCTTCGTCCGTCTCGCGCGACGTCACGCCCAGCGATTCGCCGTCGGGCAGGCGCGCCGATATCATACGCTTGTAACGGTCTGGAGCCTCGTACATCCGGTCATCCGCTTGTCTGAATAGACAGCAGATAGGCCAAAGAGCGTTACTTCGCGGTTAAAGGTTTGGCGATTTCCCCTTTGGGAGGAGCCCCAATTTGTCGAGGTCGCGGGTCGTCACAGGGTGGTAGGACGAGCGGTTTTTGGCATAAATCCGCTCCGCAATTGGCCGCCCCCATGACGGATCTTTTGCCAACGCGGAAATCAACGGCCGTACAAATTTCCGCCGCCCCTGCATCGCCAGAAATTCCTCCAGCGCCGGCACTGCCGGGTCGAAGCGATTATTTACCGCCAGCATCAGGAAAGCGAACCGCAGCTCATTGTTGCCCGCGCGCGACAGGTTGAAGGCGGCATCGAGGGCCGCAAGCCGATCGGCAGGTTGCTTCGGATCGATCCGATTGAGGAATCGCAGTCGCTCGTCGGTCGTCCAGCCGCTCCAGGTAGCCGTATTGGGGAGTTTCCCGGTCTTGAAGGCCGACACGGCTGAATCGACTGCAGCAAATGCGTTGGGATCGGCCAAAGCGATATTGGTTGGGATTCCAGGTTCATAGACCCAACGATCCAGCTGCAACTTGTCCTCAAGCGACCGGTCGCCCTTCACCAGATGCTCGCGGATGTCAGCCAGGAAGATGCTGGTCGTCACCGGCTGGAACATGTGCCTGCTGAACCAGCCCTTGAGCCACTCATCGAACCGTTCCCGGCCTACGGTCTTCTCAATCGTGCGAAGGAATGCCGCGCCCTTTTCATAGGCGATGTCGGTCAAGCCGGCGTCGGGATGACGGCCTTTGAGGTCGATATGAAGGCGCGTGTCAGGGTTGGTCGGTCCCCCATTGTCGGCGATCGCCTTGTTCATTGCGTCCAGGCCCAGCGCGACCTGTTGCTCGGCCACCTTCGGTCCATAAACCTGTTCGATGATCCTGCGCTCGGCATAGGTCGTCATGCCTTCGTTGAGCCAGAAATCGGCCCAAGTGGCATTGGTCGCGAGATTGCCCGACCAGCTATGGGCCAATTCATGGGCGATCAGGCTGACCAGGCTCTTATCCCCGGCGATAAATGTGGGGGTTAGGAAAGTCATGGTCGGATTTTCCATCCCGCCCATGGGGAACGATGGCGGCAGGACGAGCATGTCGTAGCGACCCCATTTATAGGGGCCGAACAAAGCTTCCGCGGCCGCGACCATTTTCTCCGTGTCGGCGAGCTCCGTCGCCGCCTTGTCGAGCATGACCGGCTCAGCCCAGACACCGGTGCGCGGGCCAAGCTGCCTGAACGAAAGATCGCCGACCGCGATCGCGATCAGGTAGGGCGCGACGGGCTTGTCCATGCTGAAATAGAAGCTCGACCGGTTCGGCGGTGGCGGGGTTGGGTCCGCCTTGTCGCCCTTCTGGGCACTCATCACCGCAGTCAGCCCGCTCGGAACCGAGATCCACGCCTCCCAGCTTTGCCGGATTCCAGGCGAATCCTGGGTCGGGATCCATGTACGGTTTTCGATCGACTCGCCCTGGCTCAACAGGAACGGGTGGTTCTTGCCAGCGGTCTGCTCAGGCGTCAGCCACTGCAGCGCGCCGGAATCGGGCGCCGATTTGTAGGTAATGACGATCTTGCGCTTGTCCCCGATCTGGATGGCAAGCGGTGCGCCCAGATCCTCGTCAATCGCGCCAATTTTATAGGGCAGCGGCTTGCCGGCCTCGTCGGTGACCGCTTCGATTTCCAGCCCCTTGTCGTCGAGGATGACCTCTTTGGCGCCTGGCTTGGCCTGAATGTCCAGGGTCGCCGTTCCGCCGATTCGCTTGGCATCGAAGTCGACATCGAGGTCCAGCGCGACATGGGTGACCCGCGCTTCCAGGGGCTTGGCGTAGCTGTGGATGTCGACTGCGTCAGGCGCATCGAGAATAGGGGCGACAACCCCCAGGTCGGCTTTCGGTGGTAATGTGTCCTTGGCTTGGCATGACATCAGGAACAGGGCCGCGGCGGCGGCCGTCAGGATTCGGTTGGACAAGAAGAAACTCCGAAAAGATAGCTCAAGCGGCTTCGCCGACGGCCTTGTAAATACTGTTGATCGGCCTTTCCATGACGCGCCGGACCATCGGCTCGAAAAATTCGAGCGGGGCACTATCATAGGAAGGGTCGAAGGCGGCCTGGTCGTAAAGCTCGCAGAAGCGCGCCGTATCTTCGAAATACTCATGCCCTCGAAACGCTTCCCGCATGTCGCGGTTCATCCCGAGGTAGTGAAAGAAGTAATAGCCCTGAAAGACGCCGTGATGCTGCGTGACCCAGTGCAGCTTTTCATCGACAAAGGGCTTTAGGATCGCGGCGGCGATATCGGGATGATTGTAACTGCCCAGCGTGTCGCCAATGTCATGGAGCAGGGCCATGACCACATAGGGCTCGCTCTCTCCGGCCCGATGCGCTCGCGTCGCGGTCTGCAGGCTATGTTGCAGCCGGTCGATGGGAAAACCGCCATAATCGCCGTCAAGCAGCTTCAAATGGGTCAGCACGCGATCCGGCAAAGCATGGGCAAAGGGCATGAAGTGCCGGCCGATTATCTCCCAGTCCTCCTGAGTGCCCTCATCCATCGATCGGAACTTGGCGTGCTGCTCGTTCATCCAGACTCTCCCTGGGGGCAACTCTAATCCCGGGATGCGGAGACGCCAAGGGTAGGCGGTTACGCGCTTGCCGCCTATATCTGTCCCATGGACCGTATCTCGGCGACCCAGGCGGAAATGGCCAGCGATAGCGTTCGCGCACTGGCCGAGGCCGCGGCACAGGACCATGCCATGCGGCCACGTGGAAAGGGACCGGCTCGGCCGATCCTGGCGGGCGTCGGGCTCGATCGGCCATTCTTCGACGACAAGAATCGCGCCTTCTGGGTGCTGCAATCGATCGGCTGGAGCGGCTATTTCATCCTGCGCTCGCTGTCAGGCCTAGCCAATTCGATGGGCGCGATGTTTGTCGTCCACGCGCTGCTTCTGACGGCGACGGGCTATTCCCTCACCCTGCTGATGGCTTCGCTCTACCGGCGGTTGATCACCATGCGGGCGATTTGGACGGTGATCATCAGTCTTGGCACGGTGGCGCTTGCGGCCGCGGCCTTTTCGTTCATCGAGACGTGGAGCTACTCCACCTTCCTGAGGCCCGACGCCAAGCCGGCCGGCGTCGAATATCTGGGCGCGATCATCCTCGATTTCTCGATCCTCGCGGCCTGGTCGGCGCTTTATTACGGGATCAACTATTACCTGCTGCTGGAAGAGGAAATCGACCAGCGTGCCCAGCTCGAGAGCCAGGCGTCGACAGCCCAACTGGCGATGCTACGCTATCAGCTGAACCCGCATTTCCTGTTCAATACGCTGAACAGCATCTCGACTCTGGTTCTATTGAAGCAGACGGAACGCGCCAATGCGATGCTGTCCCGGCTATCGTCGTTCCTACGCTATACGCTGGTCAACGAACCGACTGCCAAGGTGACGTTGGTCCAGGAAGTCGAGACTTTGAAGCTGTATCTCGAGATTGAAAAGATGCGGTTCGAGGATCGGTTAAGGCCGCATTTCAAGATCGACGCCGACACGATCGGCGCACGGCTTCCGTCCCTGCTGCTCCAGCCCCTGATCGAAAATGCCATCAAATACGCCGTCACCTCATCGGAACAAGGTGCCGATATCTGGATTAATGCGCGGCGGGAGGGACGCGCAGTGCGGATCGAAGTGGCTGACAGCGGTCCAGGCCCGGGCGGTGCGCCAGTCGACGCGCAGTCGACCGGGGTCGGTCTGGCGAACATCCAGGACCGCCTGACGCAGGCTTATGGTCCGGCGCATGGCTTTGCCACGCGAACGAACGAACATGGGGGTTTTAGCGTTATCATCGAAATTCCGCTCGATACCGATCAAAAGGATCATTCATGACCATTCGCACAATCCTCGTCGACGATGAGCCCCTGGCAACGCAGGGCCTCCGCCTGCGTCTGGAGGCGCACGAAGATGTGGAGGTAATCGCCACAGCGGCCAATGGTCGCGAGGCGATCCGCGCGATCAAGACGCACAAGCCGGACCTTGTCTTCCTAGACATTCAAATGCCGGGCTTCGATGGATTTTCGGTCATTTCCGGAATGATGGAAGTTGAGCCGCCGCTGTTCGTTTTCGTTACGGCCTATAACGAGCACGCGTTGCGCGCCTTCGAGGCGCAGGCGGTCGATTATCTGATGAAGCCGGTCGAGGAAGATCGGCTTGCAGCTACCCTCGATCGGGTTCGCCAACGGCTTGCCGAAAAGCGCGGGGCCGAAGAGGCCAAGCAGCTCAAGGAGGCGCTGGCCGAGCATGCGCCGGAAGCCGCCGAGGAGCTTGCCGACACAATGCCCGACGCACCATCTTCGTCGCGGTTCGAAAAGATGATCAACATTCGTGACCAGGGCCAGATTTTCAGGGTCGATGTCGACACGATCGAGCGGATTGACGCCGCAGGCGACTATATGTGCATCCAGACGGGCGAGAATACGCTGATCCTCCGTGAGACGATGAAGGACCTGGAAAAACGCCTCGACCCGCGCCGTTTCCAGCGGGTGCACCGCTCAACAATCGTCAATCTTGATTTGGTGCGGCAGGTGAAGCCACACACTAACGGCGAATGCTTCCTGGTGCTGGACAGCGGCGCACAAGTGAAGGTGAGCCGCAGCTATCGCGACGTGGTAGCCCGTTTCGTTCACTAGAAGGGGGCAGCTATGGCCAGGATCACCGGCCTGGGCGGCGTTTTCTACAAAGTCGCTGACCCATCCTCGACGCGTGCCTGGTACCAGGAGATTCTGGGAATTGGCGGTGCGTGGGGTGCGATGTTCCCGTTCAATTAGGATGCCCCCGAAGGATTCACCCTGCTTTCGCCGTTCAAGGCGGATAGCGACTATTTCGGGCCCAGCGACAAGCCGTTCATGATCAATCTCCGCGCCGACGACATCGACGGCGTGGTTGCGGACCTTGAGGGCAAAGGCATCGAGATACTCGGCCGTCAGGACGAAGATTATGGCCGCTTCGCCTGGATCCTTGATCCCGACGGAGTGAAGGTGGAATTGTGGCAGCAACTTGGGCCCGCACCGGAGTAACTGAAACATGTCCGATCAAAGCAAATTCGAAACATTCGCCGCGCTCCACGTGCCGGGCGACCCGGTGGTCCTTTACAATATCTGGGATGTGGGCAGCGCCCATGCGGTGGTGAAGGCCGGTGCCAAAGCGCTCGCTACCGGCAGCCATCCGGTCGCGGATGCCAATGGCTGGCCGGACGGTCAGCAGGTACCGATCGACTTCGCGCTGGCCAATGCCCGGCGGATCGTAGAGGCGGTCGAACTGCCGCTGACGGTCGATTTCGAAGGCGCCTATTCGACCGACCCTGAATTTGGCGGTCGCAATGTCGCTCTGCTGGCCGACACCGGCGCGATCGGCTGCAACTTCGAGGACCAGGTGATCGGCGGCGAAGGAGTGCATCCGCTCGACTTGCAGGTGCGACGCATCGAGGCGATCCGCCGTGCCGTAGGAGACGCCTTTTTTATCAATGCCCGTACCGACCTATTCTTGAAGGCGGAGAGCCATGACGACGCGCTGGTCGGCCAGGTGATCGAGCGCGGCAAGGCATTCGCCGATGCGGGCGCTAGCGGCTTTTTCGTTCCCCGCCTGGCTGACCCCGTGCAGATTGAGCGGGTCGTGCGAGAAGTTCCGTTGCCGCTGAACGTCATCGCCTTTCCCGGGGCGCCGCCCAAGTCGACATGGGCAGCCGCGGGGGTGGCGCGGATCAGCCACGGCCCATTCCCGCACCGCGCCTTGATGGCGCAGCTGGAGGAAATGGCGCGGGCAGCCATCGCCTGATTTGTTGACCGCAAGATTCGGGAAGTTCGGTATCGCCACCTGCCTCAAGGTAGGCTGCGAGGAGTAATTCATGACAACCAGTCTTTTCGAGCGCTTCGCAGCGCTGCACGTTTCCGGCGACCCTCTCGTCCTCTTCAACGTCTGGGACGTCGGAAGTGCTGGCGCCGTGGCCAAGTCGGGGGCACGAGCCATTGCCACCGGCAGTGCGTCAGTCGCCATGGCGAACGGCTTTGGCGATGGCGAGCAGGTCCCGATCGATTTCGCGCTGGCCAATGCCAAGCGGATCGTCGATGCCGTCGAGCTTCCCGTCACGGTCGATTTCGAAGGCGCTTATTCGAACGACCCGGATGAGGGCGCGCGCAATATCGCCCAGCTGGCAGGGATTGGGGCAGTTGGCTGCAACTTCGAGGACCAGATCGTAGGCGGCGAGGGCCTGCATCCAATCCGCAACCAAGCCGCGCGGATCGCGGCGGCACGACAGGCGGTCGGACCCCATTTCTTCATAAATTGCCGAACCGACCTGTTCCTTAAAGCTCCGCAGGAGACACATGACGGGGCGATGCTCGATGAGGCGATCACCCGGGTCCAAGCCTATGCTGATGCGGGCGCAAGCGGTTTCTTCGTGCCGATGCTGGGCAATCTCGATCTGCTTGGTCGGCTGTGCGCCCAGTCACCGATCCCGGTGAACTTCATGACTTATCCCGGATGTCCGTCCAACGCCGAGGTCGCATCGACTGGCGTGGCCCGGATCAGCCACGGTCCCTTCCCCTATCTGGCGTTGATGGGCCAGCTGGAGGAAGCGGCGCGGGCTGCGATCGGCTAAGCTGGCCGCCGCTTCCGTCGCTGCCACGGCCAGCGGCGCGACGGCCCCGACTTCAATACGCTGCGGCGGAAGACTGCTGCAGCGAATTTGAGGATCAGCGCAACCCATAGCCCTTGCCAGACCAAGGCAAGCAGATGCGGCCAGATCATGGGTTGCTCCGCCGCCCTGGCGATCATTGCAAAGGGCGAGGACAGGGGAAAGACAGCGGCGGCGATTGCTTGGCCGCTCATCGGCTGGCCCACGCCGAGCGAGGCGAAGCCAAACAGCACCAATTGCCCCATCGTCACCGGCATGGACAATATCTGCACCTCGCGCGCCGTCGATGCCTGGGCCCCGATGCCGAGAAAGGTCGCCCCAATCAGCAGGTAGCTCATCGAGAAATAGATGAGCAGAAGGGCGAGAAAGACCGGCCAGCCGACAGCGGGCGCCGGCAATGCACCGGGGCCGCCACCGGTCCAGATGGCAACCGCTCCCGCCCCGACCGCTGCCCAAAGGGCGATGCCGGTCAGCGACGTGGCGAGCATGGCGAACAGCTTGCCAAGGAAGATCGCATCAACCGGAGCCGCGGCGGCAAGCACCTCGATCACCTTGCTCGATTTCTCCTCGATCAACTGGCTGAGCAGCATGCCCGCAAGCAAAATGGTCAGCACGAACAACAGGGTCTGGGCGACCCGACCGGTCATGCTGCGCGTGAAGGCCTTCAGTCCGGCCGTTCCCGTCGTTGGGAAGACTTGAAGCGCAACCCCTTGGACAGGCTGCTGGACACTCATTCGCCGGGCCTCGTCGACGAACAATCCGACTTGCCGCGCCGTACGGCTTCTCATTGTAACTGCGCCGGAAAGACGGGGGGCGGTCAGGCCTCCCTCCAATACCCCAATTACGGGATTCGCTTCGGCCGACAGCAATTGCGAACTCTGTAGAGAGACATCGGCGGCGGGCGTAATATGGCGGAGCTCAACGAGCGGTTCCGCATCGGCCAGCGGTGAAAGCTGTTGCCGTGCCGCCTCGAGCAAATCGAAGTCATGTTGCGAGGCGATCACTGCAACCGGCGGCGTCTTTGCATTGCGGTCCACCTGGGCCCCAATTCCCACCATGCCCATGCCAAGTGCGATGGGAAACAAGGGGCCAAGCAGAAAGAGCAGGAAGGTCTTGCTCAATACCGTAGCGGTAAAATCACGGCGCGCGATTACGAACGCTGCGCGGATGGTCTCTGGCAATTTCATGCGGCTTCCTCAGCGCTCGGCACATGACCCATTTCGCGCGCTGCCGCCTCTCCAGCGATGGCAATAAATGCGTCGTGCAGTCCGGGCCGCTCGATGCTCAACGTTTCGATCCCGGCATCGCCGTCGATCAGCGCCCTGAGCAAGGGTTCAGGACCGCTCGCGGGCAGTTCGAAACGCCATTCGCCGCCGAGCTTCTTGGCTGATGCAGGTAGGGCGGCGCGCCACGGCCCATCGTCGGCGCGTGTGCGGAGGTGGACTATGGGCCTCAAGCGCCCGCGCGCCTCGTCGACCGCGCCTTCGAACACCGCTTTGCCTTCGGCGATGATGGCAACCCTTTCGCAGAGCCGCTCGGCATGGGCGATGACATGGGTTGAGAAAATCACTGTAACCCCCGCGGCCGCCTGATCGCGAATCAGTTGTTCCAATTTTTCCTGGTTGATCGCGTCGAGTCCGGCGAATGGCTCATCGAGGACGATCAAGCGTGGCTCGTGAATAATCGTCCCGAGCAGCTGGACAGTCTGCGCCATGCCCTTGGACAAGGTGCGGATCGGTTGCTTCGCCCAATCCTCATGGCCACGCGACTTAAGCAGTTCGAGCGCCCGGCGGCGGCCCTCCTTGAGCGGGAGGCCGCGCAAGGCACCCATGAACGCGATCGCCTCGGCCACGGGCATCGCCGGGTAGAGCCCGCGCTCCTCGGGCAGATAGCCGACCTCCCGCGCTACCTCGAGCGGGCGATCATGACCCAGCAGCGACCGGCTACCCGAACTGGGTTCGATTATTCCCAACATCATTCGGATCGTGGTCGTCTTGCCGGCGCCGTTGGGGCCGAGAATGCCGGTGATGCTGCCTTCGGGTACGGTCAGACTGACCCCGTCCACGGCCCGTTTGCCGTCGAAGTCCTTGACGAGGTCGCGGGCCTCGGCGGCGATTGCTCTTTCCCCCATGGCGCGAAAGGGTAAATGGTCGCCGCGTCATGGCAAGCCTCAAGGCACGGATTTTCGATAAAGCGAAGGAACTGGGCTTTTGCGCCTGGGGAATTGCCCGCGCCGATGCTGCTCCGGAGGCGGGCGACCGCCTGCGCGAATGGCTGGCAGAGGGCAATCACGGCGAAATGGGCTGGATGGAGGACCGCGCCGAGCAGCGCGCCAGCCCGAACGGCTTATGGTCGGAAGCGAAATCAGTGATCGCGCTGGCGATGAGCTATGCGCCGGCGAACGATCCATTGGCTCTGGCCGAGGCCCGGGAGCGTGGGCGTATATCGGTCTATGCTCAAGGCGCCGACTATCACAAGGTGGTCAAGAAAGCGCTGAAAGCGATAGGGCGCTGGTTGGCCGACGAGGCGGGTTGCCAGCTCAAGGTGTTCGTTGACACCGCCCCGGTGATGGAAAAACCCTTGTCCGCGGCGGCCGGCATTGGCTGGCAGGGCAAGCATACCAACCTTCTGAACCGCGAGCATGGCAGCTGGCTCTTCCTCGGCGTCATCTACACGACGCTGGAGTTGGAACCCGACGAACCCGCCGAGCCGCACTGCGGAAGCTGCATCCGTTGCATCGAAGCCTGCCCGACGGGAGCGATCACCGGACCAAACCGGATTGATGCCCGGCGCTGCATTTCTTATCTCACCATCGAACATTCCGGACCGATTCCCCATGAATTTCGGGAAGCGATGGGCAATCGCATCTATGGCTGTGACGACTGCCTGGCGGTGTGCCCGTGGAACCGCTTCGCCTCGGCAGCGCAGGCCAATATGGCCTTTTCTCCCCGGGCCGAGTTATTCGCGCCAGCGCTGTCAGACCTGCTGGCGCTCGACGATGCATCGTTCCGCGAACTCTTTTCCGGATCCCCGATCAAGCGGATCGGGGTGGCGCGAATGACCCGCAACTGCCTGATCGCCGCTGGAAATAGTGGCGACCCAATGCTGCAATCGTCGGTGGAGCGGCATTTGCAGAGTGACGACCCGGTGGTCGCCGACGCCGCGAACTGGGCTATGATTGCCCTAATGCGCCTCGATCGCGGAGGCGCAGCTTTGGGCACTGACGTCGCTGCCCTGTAAATTGCGCGCCTCGATGTGGGTGGCACGCGGTGCACCAGAACCGCCGGGCGGCGGGTAGAGATAGACGTCCAGGAAGCAATTAGGCCCTTTGAACTGCAACTTTGTTCCATCGCCCTCGACGATCTGAAGTCGTGGCTTACCGAAATGCTGGATCAGCTCGTTGGTGGTCATGTCGTTGATGGTCCGGTGGTCATGGGGACCGGAGGATGCCGGTGCGGTGGCGACCGGCTTTGGCGTGGGGGCAGGTCTTGGGGCGCACGCGGCCACGAACAAGACGACAAGTAAGACGATGCGACGCATTTGCCGCTTGTGGCGGCGCTGAGTCAGGCTTGCAAGCTTGCCCCAATCGGCAGGCGCCGCTAGGCGCCCCGCAGCTTTCTTTCCCCGCAGGACCTCACAAGAGATGACCAAGCCCCGTTTCGACGTTCTCTGCATCGGCAATGCGATCGTCGACGTGATTGCCGATACCAACGACGCCTTCCTGTCCAACCAGGGGCTTCACAAGGGGTCGATGCGGCTGATCGATGAGGACGAAGCGGTACGACTTTACGAGGCAATGGGGCCGGGCCGGGAGATCAGCGGGGGTTCTGCCGGCAACACCGCGGCAGGCCTTGCCGCCTTTGGACTGAAGGCGGCCTTCATCGGCCAGGTGGCCGACGACCAGTTGGGCAAAATCTATCAGCATGACATTGAAGCACAGGGCATCGACTTCCTCGTTCCGGCACGAAATGACGTCGGGGCAACCGCCCGGTCGCTGATCCTTGTGACGCCCGACGCGCAGCGGACGATGAATACCTTCCTCGGCGCAGCGCAGCAGTTGGAGGCGACCGCTGTCGATCCGGGGGCAGTTGCCGATTCAGCGATTATCTATCTTGAGGGCTATCTGTGGGATCCGGCGGAGCCTCGTGCTGCCATGGAGGCGGCAATCGAGGCCGCCCATTCCGCCGGCCGCAAGGTCGCCTTTACCCTGTCCGACACCTTCTGCGTCGACCGCCATCGCGATGGCTTTTGGCAGCTTCTTCGCGATGGAAAGATCGACATTTTGTTTGCCAACGAAGCAGAAGCGGCCTCGATGGCGATGGTCAACGATGTCGAAGAGGCGATCGCCTGTCTGGCCAAGTTGGCGCCCACCTTGGTGGTCACCCGAAGCGAAGCTGGCGCAACGGCGATTTCGGGAGGCGAGCGAGCCGACGTACCGGCCGAGCCGATCGAGCGGCTGGTCGACACCACCGGCGCTGGAGACCTGTTCGCAGCCGGATTTCTTGCGGGCCAGGCTCGTGGATTGAGCCTCGCGAATTCCCTGAAACTCGGCGCAATCGCCGCCGCCGAGGTGATACAGCATTATGGCGCCAGGCCGGAGAAGGATCTGACCTCGCTGGCCGAGGGCATTTTCGCCTAATCGACCAGGGGGCCCTTCAGCTCGATCTGGTTGCCCGACGGATCGCAGATGTAGAAAGACATGCCGTCGCCTTTTGTACCGTAGCGTATGCCTTCCTCCACGATGGCGACGCCATGACGGGACAAATGGGCGCGCATCGCCTGCTCTTCGCACGGGCCAGTAGCTATGCAGACATGGTCCATATTGCGACCGCCCTCGATTTCGGGCCGCCCCCAGGCACCTTCCTCCGAGCCGATGTCGACCAAATCGATCAACGACGCGCCGGCGCGCAGCTGAAGCATTCCATATTTGGGCAGCGCGCGGTCAACAGAACATCCCAACACCTGCTCGTAGAAATGCTGTGCCTTGGCCATGTCGCGAACCAGCAATACGACATGATCGATTCCTTCGAGCGTGAACGGGCGGCGGGTCATGGGCGCATGATAAGACTTCATCGCCGAATGAAAAAGGGCGGGCCCGTTTCCGGACCCGCCCCATCAATTCATTGCCGATCGACTAAGGCCGGATAATCGGCTTTCCGGATTCGTCGCGCGGGGCATCTTCAGGATAAACCGGCAGCTGGCCGTCGGAATCCACCGGGTGACCCTTGGCCAGCTCGGAATTGTGCATGCCGTAGATGAAGTAGAGCGCAATGGCGGCCACGACATACCAGCCGAAGAAAATCAGCACGCGATTTTCGACGGTGAAGATGAGCGCAAAGCAGGAGAGGATGCCGAGCGCCGGCAAGACCGGATAAAGCGGTACCCGGTAGCCTCGCTTGATGTCCGGGTGCGTGCGCCGCAGCCAGATCACAGTCAGGCAAACGATGCCGAATGCGGCAAGAGTGCCTACCGACGTCGCATCTCCAAGGAAGTTGATGTCGAAGAAGCCGGCGGCGCAAGCTACCGCGAGCCCTACAACCATGGTGTTGATCCACGGCGTACGGAACTTCGGGTGCACGCTGGAAAATACCTTCGGCAACAGGCCATCACGGGCCATGGTGTAGAAGATGCGCGTCTGGCCATACATCAGCACAAGGATGACTGACGTCAGGCCAATGATTGCGCCAACCTTGATGGTCTTGGCGAACCAAGCCCACTGCGGGCCGAAGGCGTCGACCGCGACCGCGACCGGATCAGGGACGTTCAGGGACTTGTAGGGGACGATCAGCGTCAGAACGATCGAAACCAGGATATAGATGATCGTGCAAGCGACGAGCGAGCCGATGATCCCGAACGGCATATCCTTGCCCGGATCCTTCGCTTCCTGACCCGCGGTCGAGACTGCTTCGAAGCCGATATAGGCGAAGAAGACGATCGAAGCGGCGCGCAGGATTCCGCTCCAGCCGAACTCGCCCTTCTCGCCGGTCGGCGGCGGGATGAACGGGTCCCAGTTGGGCGTGTACGCGGGCAGGTTGGAGAGGATGATAAAGCCGCCGACCAGGATGAAGGCGACCAGCACCGTCACCTTGATTGCGACGATTGCGTTGTTGAACTTGGCCGACTCCGAGACGCCCACGACGAGAAGGATCGCGAGGGCGCTGCAGACGAGAAAGGCGGGCAGGTTGAAGAGGTAGACAATAGGGGCGCCGTTAACGAGGACGTCGACCCCGTCCATCTGGAGATGGTGCCCGGTCGGTCCGGTCAACGCCGCTGGTATGTGAAGGCCGAAGTCGGCGAGCAGGCTGACCACATAGCCCGACCAGCCAACCGCGACCACCGACGCGGCAAGCCCATATTCGAGCAGCAGGAGCGCGCCCATCACCCAGGCGGCGAATTCGCCGATCGTGGCATAGCTATAGGTATATGCGGATCCCGATACCGGCAGGGTCGACGCCAGCTCGGCGTAGCAGAGACCTGCAAAGGCGCAGATGACTCCGGCGATCGCATAGGAAATCAGAACGGCCGGGCCCGCGTGGAGTGCTGCGGCATTGCCGGTACGCACGAAGATGCCGGCGCCGATGATGCAGCCGATCCCGAGGAAAACCAGGTTCCACGGCCCCAGGCTGCGCTTCAGCTCGCTGGTCCGGGTTTCTTCCTGGATCTGGGCGACGCTTTTGCGCAACCCTATCCGTCCTAAAAAGCTCCTCCGCGGTGCCGCAGTGGCCATTCGTACTCCCCTCGAATTGGTTCTTCAGTTCGCCGCGGACCCTAGCGCCTCGGAACGCAGGCGCAATCCCCTTGCCGCTTATCCGCTAACTTGTTGCCCTACCGCGACAACATTGGCCCCAATGGGGCGCCGCCGAAGACATGCATGTGAAGATGCGGCACTTCCTGCCCGCCGCGCTTGCCGCTGTTGGAGAGGACCCGATAGCCCTGGGTATCGGCGCCGGTCATCCGCGCCACTTCGCCGATTGTCCGGACGAAATCCGCGATTTCCGCGTCGGAGGCCTTGGCAGTGAAATCGTCCCAGCTGACATAATCGCCCTTGGGAATCACCAGAACATGAATTGGGGCGAGCGGGTTGATATCATGAAATGCCAGGCTGTGATCGGTCTCCATCACCGTCTTGCTGGGGATCTCGCCGCGCAGGATCCGGGCGAAAATATTCTGGTCGTCATATGGCTGCTTGGCATCGATGGGCATGGATGAGGTTAACTCCGCTTGACCCTATGGCCTCGCTCGCTACCACGAAAAGCGATGAGTGAGGAAACCCCTGAGTCCCTAATCCCCTATGATGAGATTGTGCAGGAGGCCCTGCGCGACGTCGTCGGCCGCGTGCTGCACGAGGTGGAGCAGGCCGGCGGACTGCCGGGCGGCCATCATTTCTACATTACGTTCAAGACCCGAATGCCTGGGGTTTCGATCCCCAAGCATCTGGTCGAGCGCTTTCCGGATGAAATGACGATCGTCATCCAGCATCGCTTCTGGGATCTGAAGGTTGAGGATCAGGGGTTCACGGTTGGATTGAGCTTCGGGGGGGTGCCGTCGACGCTGGTCGTGCCCTTTGCCGCGGTAACGGATTTCGTCGATCCCGCGGTCGATTTCAGTTTGAAGTTCCAGGCCGATGGAGCCGTTGAGGGCCATGAAGAACATGACGAGCCCGAAAATGATTCTCCAGTTGCGGAGCCTGCAGAGGACGGCTCGAACGTCGTCAATGTGGACTTCACGCGCAAGAAATAGCCCCTGAATCGCCACCCCTGGACTTGATCCGGGGTCCGCCTTCCTACTAGCGGCGGGAAGCACAGGAAGATGCCGGATCAAGTCCGGCATGACGGCATAGGAACGATCATGAGCACGCACACTCGCACCGAAACCGACAGCTTTGGCCCGATCGAGGTGCCCGGCGACAGCTATTGGGGGGCTCAAACCGAGCGCTCCATCGCCAATTTTCCGTTCGGCGAGCGCGAGCGGATGCCGGCCGAAATCGTCCACGCCCTAGGCTATGTGAAGCAGGCCGCGGCGCGGGTGAATGCCCGGATCGGCGGCCTTGCGCCGGAAATCGCCGAGGCGATCCAGCAGGCGGCCGGCGAAGTGGCGCGAGGTGACCTCGATGGTCAGTTTCCACTGGTCATCTGGCAGACCGGGTCCGGCACTCAGTCGAACATGAACGCCAATGAAGTGATTGCCGGGCGGGCAAATGAGCAGCTGACCGGCACGCGCGGCGGCAAGACGCCGGTCCATCCCAACGACCATGTCAACAAGGGGCAATCGTCGAACGATAGCTTCCCGACCGCGATGCACATTGCCGCCGGATTGGCGGTTTACCGGAAGCTGCTGCCGGCGCTGAAAAGGCTCCACGCCCGGCTCGACGACCAGGCGAAGCGCTGGGACAGGATCGTCAAGATCGGTCGCACCCACCTTCAGGATGCGACGCCCCTGACCCTTGGCCAGGAATTCTCAGGCTATGCGATGATGATCGAAGACAACATCGCCCGCGTGGATGCGGCGTTGCCAAGGGTGTTACGGCTGGCACAGGGCGGCACTGCCGTGGGTACCGGCCTTAATGCGCCGGAGGGTTTCGCCGACGCGTTCGCCAAGGAAATTTCCAACCTTACCCAGCTGCCGTTTACGTCGGCGCCCAACAAATTCGCCGAACTGGCCGCCCACGACACGATGGTTGAGCTGTCCGGCGTCCTCAATACCATTGCCGTCAGCTGTACGAAGATCGCCAATGATATCCGGCTGCTCGGTTCGGGCCCACGCTGCGGGCTCGGCGAATTGAAGTTGCCGGAAAATGAGCCCGGCAGCTCGATCATGCCGGGCAAGGTCAATCCGACCCAGTGCGAGATGCTGACGATGGTAGCCGCTCAGGTGATGGGCAATCATGTCGCAGTCACCGTGGGCGGGCTCCAGGGCCATTTGGAGCTGAACGTGTTCAAGCCGCTGATCGGCGCCAATGTTATCCGCTCGATCAACCTGCTGTCGAACGGCATGGACAGCTTTACCGAGCGGACGCTCGACGGCCTGGAGCCGGACGAAACACGCATCGCCGAGCTGATGAACCGGTCGCTGATGCTGGTGACTGCGCTTGCTCCCGAAATCGGGTATGACAATGCCGCAACGATCGCCAAGCACGCGCACAAGAAGGGCCTGACCTTGAAACAAGCCGGGTTGGAATTGGAACTGGTCGACGAGGAGACTTTCGACCGAGTGGTCAAGCCGGAGAAGATGCTTGGCCGCTAGCCAAGCCATTCGCATTGGCGGCGCGTTCGCCGCGCTCGCTTCCCTTATGCTCGCCGGCTGCGCGCCCAAGGCGCCCGCGCCTCAGCCGCCGGTGCCGACCGCTCCGCCCGCAGTACCGACGCCTGCCCCGGTCGCGTTGGATCCCGAAAGCTATATGGCCTTTACCGCGTCGAGCGCGCTGTTCGCAGTCCGAGCGTCGAATTTTGCCGAAGGCCGCGGATCGACCAACAAGATCCAGAAGTTCGCGACAAAGGTCGTCATGGACCAAATGGGAATCGGTGCCCAGCTGAGTTTTGCCGGTCGGCGCATCGACCTGTTGCCATCTGCGCAGCCGCTGCCGGAGCACCAGGCGATGCTTGAGTTGCTGGCGTCCAGCACAAACTTTGATGCGACCTACAAGGCCCAGCTTGCCAAGGTGCTGAGAAAGGCCGCTGCGGCGCATCGGGCGTTCGAGGCGAACGGCTCCAGCCCGACGCTTCGTCCCGTCGCCCGGTTTGCGGCGCCGGTCTGCGAGAAGAATCTCGCCGCTCTCTTGAAGCTCTAGGCTCCGGCCTGCCAGTTCAGGATTGCGTCACTGGGTGCCAGCAGCATCCAAATGTTGAGCGTGAGATTGTCGCGGATGGCGACGAGCGGGATCAGCTCCAGCAACAGGACGACCGCTACACTGGCCCAAATGGGAAGACGCCGTGCAGCGAGGAAACCCAATGCCATCATCGCTATGTCGCTAGCCGAATTGATAATCGAATCGCCCGAGTAGCCCAGCGCGATGGTCGCCTCCCGGTAGCGATCGATGATCATCGGGGTGTTCTCGATGATTTCCCACGCGGCCTCGACGACCAATGCAGCCAGAAATCGCAGATCGACGCTCGCCTTCGGCCATAGCCAACTGAGTGCCCAGTAGAAGAGAAAGCCATGGACGATGTGACTAGGGCTGTACCAGTCGGCCAGCATCTGGCTCTGCGCTGGACCGACCTGGCCCCAAACCGTCACCGACCCGCAAGTGCAGATCGGCGGCCGGCCCATCGCCCAGAGGATGGCGATCGAAAGTCCCAAAACAGCGAAAAGACTGTGAAGCGGCTTGGGCCGCGGCAGCGTGGCCAGCATGGGCGGCATGGGTAAGCAGCAATGTCCGGCTTGCCAAGCACGCCTTCGGCAACAAGAGGTTGAGCCGTCGGACCACCCTGGCTTCCGATATCTTTAGCGCAGCTGCCAGGTCAGGCGGACGCCGAGGTTATTGATACCGCTATTCTGGCGGCCAAATAGGTGCGCGTGGCTCATGTGAACCCAACTCGCCTCGATGCTCAACCGATCGGTCATTCGCGCACCCAATCCGAACTCCGGTTCGAAGAGTATCTGGCTGCCGAACTCAATGTCATCGTTGGCGGGGTCGAAATGGTTTGCTGCAGAACCGGTGTGGACGGCGATGCCAAGTCCGGGACGGACGAAGATCCGGTTGCCGAACTTGGCCGAAAGGCCAACCGCACCATAGTGGGTATCGCCCGCAGAATTTACCGAAAGGAAGGCATAAGGCTGAAGCGGTGTGCGACCAATGCGTCCGCCCCGCCAGCCGAACTGCATGTCGATCCCACCTTCGGGGCCGCTCCGGGAAAATGACGTGCCGATGTCGTGGGCGTAAGCACCACCGAACAGCTCGCCGGCATGGGCCGGCGAGGATGCGACAAGGCCGGCAAGCGTGGCGAGCAATAGACGCCTGGCCTTCATTGCACTCTCCCTGATTCGGCTGGGGCAACAGTGCATCAGGGTGATATTAGCCGTAGGGCGTCCAAAAGTCATTTCGGGACAGCAATTTATGCCGAAAAACTGCCTAAATTACTGCTCTGATGTAATAAATGTAGCTTATGCTGACGCTAATTGATCTGGATTGCGTCAACATCTCGTCAGGTTCACTGATTTTTGGAATCTAGATCGCTGGCATGGTGCCAGTCGCTGCCCAATGGCGCTTCACTGGGGATTGCCGTTGCGGGCCCCTTCGGATCGAGGCTTGAATTCGATCTTCTCCCTCGACCCTTTGTCTTGGGGTCCCAATCTTGCTAGGGGCGCGGCCAATCGCCGCCTTCCTGCGCGGCTATCCGATGCAACCTTAGAGGACTGGCGAATGATCCCTACCGGCCAAGACAGTTTGAAGACCCGTTCGACGCTGGAGGCCGGCGGCAAGAGTTACCTTTATTATTCGCTCGAAAAGGCCGCCGCTGCTCTCGGCGATGTCAGCCGCCTGCCTTTCTCGATGAAGGTGCTGCTGGAAAACCTCCTGCGTTTCGAGGACGGGGTCACTGTCACTCGCGACGATTTGCAGAGCATGGTCGACTGGCAGAAGGAGCGGCGGATCAACCGGGAGATCCAGTATCGCCCGGCGCGGGTACTGATGCAGGACTTCACCGGGGTTCCGGCCGTCGTCGACTTGGCCGCAATGCGCGATGCAATGAAGTCGCTTGGCGGCGACGCGCAGAAGATCAACCCGCAGGTCCCGGTCCATTTGGTCATCGACCATAGCGTCATGGTCGATGAGTTCGGCACCCCGCGTTCGTTCGAGCAAAACGTCGTGCTGGAATATCAGCGCAATGCCGAGCGTTACGAGTTCCTGAAGTGGGGATCGAACGCATTCGACAATTTCAAGGTCGTGCCGCCGGGCACCGGCATCTGTCACCAAGTGAACCTTGAAAATATTGGCCAGACGATTTGGACCAGCACCGACCAGGACGGCAACGAAGTCGCCTATCCTGACACGCTGGTCGGCACCGACAGCCATACGACGATGATCAATGGGCTCGGCGTTCTAGGCTGGGGCGTCGGCGGGATCGAGGCGGAGGCGGCCATGCTCGGCCAGCCGGTCTCGATGCTCATTCCCGAGGTGGTCGGTTTCCGCCTTTCTGGCGAACTCAAAGAAGGCATAACCGCCACCGACCTGGTGCTGACCGTGACTCAGATGCTCCGCGCCAAGGGCGTGGTTGGCCGCTTCGTCGAATTCTTCGGCCCCGGCCTCGACGCGCTCAGCCTCGCCGACCGCGCAACGATCGCCAACATGGCGCCCGAATATGGCGCGACCTGCGGCTTCTTCCCGATCGATGAGCGGACCGTCGATTATCTCAAGCTCACCGGCCGCGACGAGGTCCGCATCGAATTGGTCCGTGCTTACGCCAAGGCGCAAGGCATGTGGCGTGATGCGTCCACTCCGGATCCGGTGTTCACCGACACGCTGGAACTGGACATGTCTTCTGTCCAGCCGAGCCTCGCCGGGCCAAAGCGTCCGCAGGACCGGGTGCTGCTGAGCGATGTCGACAACCGCTTCAACGAAGAGCTGATCGCTACCTACAAGAAGGGTGATGCCCCCCGCGTTCCCGTAAAGGGCGGGGAGTTCGATGTTGGCAATGGCGACGTGATGATCGCCGCAATCACCAGCTGCACCAATACCTCGAATCCCTCTGTACTTGTTGCCGCCGGGCTGGTTGCCCGTAAGGCGCGTGCGCTTGGCCTCACGCCAAAACCTTGGGTAAAGACATCGCTTGCCCCGGGAAGCCAGGTGGTGACCGACTATCTGAATGCCAGCGGTTTGAGCGAGGATCTTGATGCGATCGGGTTCAACCTGGTCGGTTATGGTTGCACCACCTGCATCGGAAATTCGGGCCCGCTCGCGCCGGAAATCAGCGCCGCGATTGCCGAGAATGACCTCGTCGCAGCGTCGGTGCTGTCTGGTAACCGCAACTTCGAAGGCCGTGTGTCGCCGGACTGCCGGGCCAACTATCTAGCATCGCCGCCGCTGGTGGTCGCATATGCGCTGATGGGCACCGTCCGCAACGACATGAACAAGACGCCGCTGGGTAAGAGCAAGGCCGGGGTCGACGTATTCTTGAAGGATGTCTGGCCTTCGAACGATGAGGTCCGCGCGCTGATCGACGCCCATGTCCACAGCGACATGTTCCGCCGCCGCTATGCCGACGTCTATCATGGCGACGATCGCTGGCGGGCGATCGACGTGACTGGTGGCGAAACCTACAATTGGCCGCCCACGTCGACCTATATTCAAAACCCGCCCTATTTCACCGGAATGACGATGACCCCCAAGCCGCTGACCGACATAAGCGGGGCCCGGGCGCTTGCGGTATTCGGCGATTCGATCACCACTGATCACATTTCACCAGCGGGCGCGATCAAGCTCGACAGCCCTGCCGGGAAATATCTGAGCGATCATGGCGTGCCCCGCGCGGAGTTCAACAGCTATGGCGCGCGCCGCGGCAACCATGAAGTCATGATGCGCGGCACTTTCGCCAATATTCGCATCCGCAACCGCATGCTTGACGGGGTCGAGGGCGGCATGACCCGCTACGCGCCTACCGAAGAAGTGATGCCGATATATGATGCGGCAATGAAGTATCAGGCCGACGGTACGCCACTGGTGGTCATTGCCGGCAAGGAATATGGCACCGGCTCGTCGCGCGACTGGGCCGCCAAGGGCACCGTATTACTTGGTGTTCGGGCTGTGCTGGCCGAGAGCTTCGAGCGCATTCACCGTTCGAACCTGGTCGGCATGGGCGTCATCCCGCTCCAATTCGCCGACGGCGAAGGCGCCAGCACCTACCAGATCGACGGTAGCGAAATTTATTCGATCGAAGGCATCGCCTCGATCGAACCGCGCCAGGACGTCTCGGTCAAGGTCACTCGCACCAATGGTAAGACCTTCGACATCACCGCCCGCTGCCGCATCGATACCTACAACGAACTCGAATATTATCGCTCGGGCGGCATCCTCCAGTTTGTTCTAAGGAATCTGGCCAGCTGACCTACACCGAGATCCTCGTCGAGATTGTCGGCTGGACCGGCGCCCTGTTGATCTTGCTCGCGTATTTGCTGCTGTCGATGGGCAAGCTGACCGGCCAGTCGGCGCTCTATCAGTGGATGAATGTGGTCGGGGCGGCGGGCTTTACTGTTAATGGATGGTGGCATGGCGCACTGCCCTCGGCAGCGCTGAATGTGATCTGGATGCTGATCGGGGGAGTGGCGCTATGGCAGATCGCGCGCAAGAAGGATTTGTCTACCTCGGCCAGGTGACTGCAGCCGCTAGGCGTCAGGCGCACCAAGCGCCACCTCCAGCCACGCCGGAATGATGGCATTTGGTGGGATGGCGTCGGCACGGGCGTGCACAACTGCCAGACCCAGTTCGGGATAGCCAACCCTTGTCCGGTCGCCGCCATCTCCCTCAACTACAACCAGTCGGCGATTGACCTTTTGCCGCCAGTTCATGCGCGCCGTATTTTCCTGGCCGACGAAGCAGCCCTTGGAGAAGCTGACCCCGTTCAATTCGGTGGCGTTGCATTCGAGCCAGAGCAGATCGCCCAGCTCTGCCCGTCCTTCGCAGACGCCAAGGCGTAGGCGATGTTCCGGCCAGTCGGTCACCGGATCATTGGCGGGGGCAAGCCAGCGTTGGCCCAGCTCCGCCAGCCGCGGGTCCGCAACGCCTGCACTTACGTCCCGCGACCAATGAACCGCGAGGCTATCGTCGCGAGCGATCGAAATGGGGCGGCGCAGCCGATAAAGCGATAATCGCTTGATAAGATCGTCAGCTGCGTCATTTTCGCAATCGATCAGCAGGTCATCGCCATCTGCCCAGACCAGGAAATCGAACAGGCATTTGCCCTGGGGCGTGAGCAGACCGGCCCACATCGGCAACGCGCCTGCAACGTCTTGCGTCACGAGCCCCTGGAGGAAATCGCGGACGTCTGCGCCCGAAAGGCGGAGGACGGCACGGTCGGTGAGGGTGGTCGCGGGCATGCAGCTTAGCTAAGGAGCCCGCGTGAATATGCAATCGATCACCATGCGCCGCCCTGACGATTGGCACGTCCATCTACGCGACGGGGACATGCTCGAGCGGGTCGTGCCCCACACGGCACGCCAGTTCGCCCGGGCTATCGTCATGCCCAATCTTGCTCCGCCGGTGACCAGCATCGACGGGGCCGTCGCCTATCGCGACCGGATCGTTTCGGTCGCCGGCCCCAATTTCACCCCGCTGATGACCGCCTATCTGACCGATAATGTCGATGCGGACGAACTGGGGCGCGGGCACGCCGAGGGCGTATGGGTCGCCGCCAAGCTCTACCCGGCGGGCGCGACGACTAATAGCGCCAGCGGCGTCACCGATATCCGCAACATCCACCCGGCCCTGGAGCGAATGGAGCGGATCGGAATGATTTTATGCGTTCATGGCGAGGTGACCGACCCTGCCGTGGACGTCTTCGACCGTGAGGCGGTGTTCATCGACCGCATCCTTACGGGAATCGTCCGTGATTTTCCCGCTCTCAAGGTCGTGCTGGAACATATCACCACGAAGCAGGCCGCCCAGTTCGTCGCCGACGCGCCCGCGACGGTTGCCGCGACAATTACCCCGCAACACCTCCATCTCAATCGCAACGCCCTGTTTCAGGGTGGTCTCCGCCCTCACGCCTATTGCCTGCCCGTGCTGAAGCGTGAGGAGCATCGCCTGGCAGTGCGAAAGGCGGGGGTCAGCGGCTCCCCCAAATTTTTCCTTGGTACCGATAGCGCCCCCCACGCGCGTGAAGCCAAGGAATCGGCCTGCGGATGCGCGGGTATATTCAATGCGCCATTCGCACTCGAAAGCTATGCCACGGTGTTCGAGGAAGAGAAGGCGCTCGACAAGTTCGAAGGCTTCGCGTCCGAGCACGGCCCGCGTTTCTATGGCTTGCCGCTCAATGACGGGACGATAACGCTGGAGCGCTCTGACCAGCTTGTACCCGACACGGTCGACGGGCTGGTGCCCTTCCACGCCGGCGAGACGATAGGCTGGCGAGTGGCCGGCTAAGCTATGCCAATCCCCTTCGGCCCCACGATGTCGCCGAAGAAATGCTCGACCCGGTCATAGCATTCGCATGCCCGGCGCTCGAGTCCGCCGCGATCATGCACCTCGATGATTCCCCGCCTGGTGGTGATCAACCCTTCGTCCTGCAGCTCGCGGGCAACCGCATTGACGGTAGTCCGTTGTACGCCAAGCAGCCCGGCTAGGGACTCCTGGGTTAGTTCGAGCCTGTCGCCCGCCCGGTCCTGTGCCGTCAGCAGCCAGCGTGCGGCCCTGGCCTCGATGGCATGGAAGCTATTGCAGGCGACTGTCTGCATGATCTGCGCAAGCAAATAGTCCGCGTAGCGGCAGTAAAGGTTGCGGAGATGGGCGGAACGGCTCTTGGCTTCCTCGATCACCGCCATGGGGACTTTGGCCGCCGGGCCAGCAACGATTACCTCCGCCCGGGTAAAGGCCGGAGCGCGGCCGCAACTGATGATCCCACCGACCGCGCCCTCACGGCCAATCGACGCGACCTCGACCGACCGCCCGTCATCAAGATCGACGACCATCGAAATCATCGTAGGACCGAACGGGAAAAGCGAGTGGTCCACATCGACCCCGCGGCGCAGAACCGTCATGCCCAAATCGAGATCGACCATCTGCAGGCGCGATTCCAGCAATTGACGCAGCTCGTTTGGGAAGGTCGAAAGCAGGCGATTGCCGGAAAAGGCGTCCCCGATCGAAGGTGGAGCGTAGCGGATCTCGGTCATGGAATGACGTCCCTTTGGTGGGGAAACAGATATCCAATGATCGGCCAATCGAATCGTTTCATGCCGCCAACGACGAATATCGCAAGCTAGGCGCCATGGGCGGTTGAACGCGGTAACTTCGTTCGCTAAAGCCGCGCTCAGTCCTCCGTGCTCGGCCTTCCCCCAGAAAGCCTGCGCGCCTCGGATCCCGGAGACGTGGGTGAGTGGCTGAAACCAACGCTTTGCTAAAGCGTCATACGGGAAACCGTATCGAGGGTTCGAATCCCTCCGTCTCCGCCAGTTCTACCTAGAAAATTGCGAAAAAATTGAAGCAAGAGCGTTAGTTCCCATAAACGCTCCCCAATGCAATGATCGCTTGGGCCTAATCGCGCTTGGCACTGCAGCGGCTCATGACCAGCGCTTCGCCCGAATCTCTTATGACCGGTTTCGACCCATTGCGGTCATAAGCCGAATGACCGCCTTCGACCCAAAGTGGACATTCAGCCAACGCGACGGATAGCGCACCAGTTGGTCCATGCGGCCCACAGATCGGGCTTTCCTCTAGCAATCACGCCGAGCCATCCGCCTGCGGCGAGGCCAATCGACAGGCTAATTGCCAGCACCGCCGCGCCGAGCTTTTGCAGATTACGCCTGAGCAACTCATGCTGACGCAAACGAATGGTCCAGAACATCTTCGATGGGTTGGAGCGCTCACCTTAGGTTACGAGCGATCTGTGCTGAAGCGTAAGCTCCTTTCCCTGTTCGCGGGAAGTTCGATCACGAAGGATTTTGGCCCGCGCTCGTTCGAGGGCGATTATGGTAAGCATTTGGGAGGCGCGAAGCTTTTCCTTAGGCTCAAGTTTGATAGTTCGACGGGGATGGCCCCAGGAATGTAGGCACCGCCCGCAATGGTTTGACCCTGACATCATGTCAGACTTCATAAGTCCTTGCAGGCGAGTCGATTGAAAAGGGTCTCGACGATGGGCGAGTGCCAGGACCACACGCAAGGCCATACGCACCACTGCCGCGATGATAACACCAAGGAGATGGTGAAGGACCTCGTTTGCGGCATGATGGTCGATCCCAAAGCCGCTCCTCACCACGCGGACACTGGCGGGTCGCGATACTATTTTTGCAGTGCCGGATGCAGCGACAAGTTCACGGCCGCTCCCGACCGCTATCTCAACCCACAAGACTCACATCCGAAAATGCAAACGCCGACGCTCGGTGAACTGCCTGCGGCCGCCGAAGGCACCATCTGGATCTGCCCGATGCATCCCCAGATCCGGCGCAATGGCCCCGGCCAATGTCCCATCTGCGGCATGGCGCTGGAACCCTTGGAGCCGAAGTTCGACGAGGGACCCAACCCCGAGCTGATCGACATGAACCGCCGTTTCTGGGTGAGCGCCGTGCTGACCCTGCCACTGGTCGTCCTGACCTTCGGCGCTGAGTTGTTCGGATGGGAGCCATTCCCGATGGCCCTTTCGATGTGGATCCAACTCGCGCTGGCGACGCCGGTGGTTTTGTGGGGCGGCTGGCCGTTCTTCGAGCGGCTGTGGGCCTCGCTCAAAACCCGCAACCTCAACATGTTCACGCTGATCGGTCTCGGCGTTGGCGTCGCATACGGCTACAGCGTCGTGGGCGCTCTCGCACCGGAACTGTTTCCAACATCTCTGCGAACGATGGGCGGGCTAGTTCCGGTCTACTTCGAGGCGGCCGCGGCAATCACCACTTTGGTGCTGCTCGGCCAAGTTCTGGAGCTTCGTGCCCGGTCGGCTACCGGAAAGGCGATCCGGGCCTTGCTGGGGTTGGCTCCAAAGACGGCGCGGCGGGTTCGCGACGGCATCGAAGAGGATATCCCGCTGGAGCACGTCCATGTCGATGACATGTTGCGCGTGCGCCCCGGCGAGAAAGTGCCAGTCGATGGCATCGTGCTCGAAGGCAGGAGCTCGGTCGACGAGTCGATGATCTCGGGCGAGCCGATTCCGGTCGAGAAGGTCGAAGGAACAAAGCTAATCGGCGCCACGGTCAATGGCACCGGCTCACTGCTCATGAGGGCCGAGCGCGTTGGCCGCGACACGATGCTGTCGCAGATCGTCCACATGGTTGCGGAGGCGCAGCGCTCGCGAGCGCCGATCCAGAAGTTGGCTGACAAGGTGTCTGGTTGGTTTGTGCCGGGGGTCGTCCTGATCGCAGTCCTGACATTCATCGTCTGGTCGTTTGCTGGACCAGAGCCACGGCTGCCTCATGCGCTAGTCAACGCCATCGCGGTGTTGATCATCGCCTGCCCCTGCGCACTCGGTCTCGCAACGCCAATGTCGATCATGGTCGGCACCGGTAAGGGTGCCACGCAAGGTGTGTTAGTGAAGAACGCTGAGGCGCTGGAGCTGATGGAAAAGATCGACACGCTGGTGGTCGACAAGACCGGCACGCTAACGCTTGGCAAACCACGGCTGGTCAAGGTGGTGACCGCCAACGGCTTCGAGGTGAACGAGGTCCTCCGACTTGCAGCCTCGCTTGAAAAGGGCAGCGAACATCCGCTTGCCGCGGCGATCGTCGAGGGTGCGGAAGAGCGCGGCGCCGAGGCGGTGCCGGCTGCCAATTTTAAGTCGCATACCGGCAAGGGCGTGACTGGAAAGGTTGCGGACCGCGCAGTCGCGCTCGGCAACAAGCCGATGATGGCAGCCCTTGGAGTCGATACCGCCTCGCTCGACGCGGAAGCCGATCCGCTGCGAGGTGAGGGCCAGGGCGTGATGTTTGTCGCGATCGATCAGAAGCTCGCCGGGCTGGTGGTGGTCGCGGACCCGATCAAGGAGAGTGCGGTCGCGGCGGTGGCCAACCTCCGCAAGCATGGCGTGCGCGTGGTCATGATGACCGGCGACAACCGGCGCACAGCCGAAGCCGTCGCGCGCAAGATCGGCGGGATCGACGAAGTGCTTGCCGATGTGCTGCCCGATCAAAAACAGGCGATGGTTGAAAGGCTGCGCCGAGAAGGGCGCCGCGTGGGCATGGCTGGTGACGGGATCAACGATGCTCCCGCCCTGGCGGCTGCCGATGTCGGAATCGCCATGGGCACCGGCACGGATGTCGCCATGGAAAGTGCCGCCGTAACGCTAGTGAAGGGCGATCTCAGCGGTATCGTCCGAGCACGCCGCCTCAGCCGCGCCACCATGCGCAACATTCGCGAAAACTTGTTCTTCTCCTTTGTGTTCAACGCGGCCGGTGTGCCGATCGCTGCCGGGGTCCTCTACCCCTGGTTTGGAATTTTATTGAGCCCGATTATCGCTGGCGCTGCGATGGCGTTCAGCTCGGTGGCGGTCATTGGCAACTCGCTGCGGCTGCGCACGGTCCAGCTCGGATAGTCTGGTTGGGAGGTTGAAATGAGCGGACGGTTCAGGGGCTTCTCCCTTATGACGGTCGTGGCAGTCGCATCAGCGGCTCTGTTCTGGCTTCTGCGCGATCATTGGGGCCATGCGCTAGGCCTGGCGCCTTATCTGCTGTTTCTAGCCTGTCCGATCATGCACCTTTTCATGCATCGTGGGCATGGACATGGACAATCTGGTGAGCACGGCAGGTGAACATCGGGCAAGCCTCCAGCTCTAGCGGCATCTCACAGCGCATGATCAGGCATTACGAAAAAATTGGACTGATCCCGCCGGCTGTACGCCGCAATTCCGGTTACCGTGACTATGACCAGCGTGACGTCTACACGCTGCGTTTTATCGGCCGCGCTCGCGATCTGGGATTTCCGATCGAGGAAATCCGCACCCTGCTTGCATTGTGGCGTGATCGTGACCGGCCGAGCGCTGAGGTAAAGAAGCTTGCTTTGTCTCGTGCGGCCGAACTCCATGCGCGGGCTGCTGCACTGGAGTCTATGCGATGCACGCTGGAGCATTTGGCCGATACTTGCCACGGCGATGACCGGCCGGATTGCCCGATTTTGCACGAACTCGAGTGGGGAACGCCATGATGAGGATTTCGATCAACGGCGCAGACACTCGATTGAATATCGGGCCGATCGACGCCATATCGCCATCCGTGAATTTACGCCCGCTCTTTGCGATTCTGATCGCGTTCGCGATGCTGTTCTCCCCGCTTGCGATGCAAACCGGCAGCGCGATGGCGATGGCGCCTGCCGATCACAGCAGCCAAATGATGAACAAGGGTCACTGCGACGGCCAGCCAGCCAAGGGCGATCACGGCAAGTCGACGGAAAAGTCTTGTTGCGTCGCGATGTGCACAGCGGTTGCAGTCACCCCAATGACTTCATTTGAACCGCATAGTTTCTCACGGCTTATCGAGCGACCTGCGTTGGTTCAGTTCCAGCACAGTTTCCTGGCCGAACTGCCGACCCCCCCTCCGCGTCTGGCGTGAAGTCGATTTAACCCAATTCGATTTCACGGAGACAAGAAATGAAGATGATTTTTGGCGCACTAGCGCTCGCTCTGGCTGTTCCCGCCGCGGCTCAGACCGCACCCGCTACCGATCCGCATGCTGGCCATCACCAGCAAATGGAAATGGACCATAGCAAGCACCAGCAGGGCATGCACGACGGCATGGATTGCTGCGAAAAGATGAAGCAATCCGGTGGCAAGATGGAATGCATGGATGAGAAGGGCGAGGCCAAGCAGGCCGCGCCTGCGTCCGAGCACGAAGGCCACACCCACTAACTAGTCGGGGCGCCGTCCAACGGCGGCGCCCCTTCTTCCAAACAAAGACAGCCTTTGGCGCTCGTTAGGCGCGGAGAACGCCATGACCTATTCTGTTTCCCTCGGCCGCAGAGCCTTCCTTGGCGGCGGCGCCGCATTGGCAGCCGCTGCTGGCCTGCAACCTGCCTGGGCACGCGCGCTCAGTCATGGTGTAGCAGCCAAAAACCAAGGCACGCTCAGCGGCGAGGACATCCGCATGATCGTTGCCAACTCCGGTTTTACAGTCGACGGCCGGCTCGGGCACGCCGTCACAATCAACGGCACCATCCCAGCACCGCTGCTCCGCCTCAAGCAAGGCCAGAATGTCCGCATTACCGTCGAAAACCGGCTGGCCGAGGACACTTCGATTCACTGGCATGGCCTCCTCGTGCCGTTCCAGATGGATGGCGTTCCCGGCGTTAGCTTCCCCGGCATCCGGCCCGGCCAGAGCTTCACCTCTGATTTTCCGATCAAGCAGTCGGGCACATATTGGTATCACAGTCACAGCGGGTTGCAGGAGCAGCTCGGCCATTACGGTCCGATCATCATCGACCCGGCAGGCCCCGACCCAGTCGCCTATGATCGCGAGCATGTGATCGTTCTCTCCGACTGGAGCTTTATGCACCCGCACATGATCTTCACGCGGCTCAAGCAGGAAGGGGGCTTTTTCAACCGAAACAAGCGAACGCTGGCGGACAGGATGAATGACAAGCATGATCCGCTATCGCCGACCGACCGCAAGATGTTCGCGAAGATGCGGATGGACCCGACTGATATCGCCGACATCACCGCGGCCGCCTACACCTTCATGGTCAATGGCCACAGCCCCGCGGAAAACTGGACCGGACTGTTCTCGCCTGGCGAACGAGTGCGCCTGCGCATCATCAACGCGGCCACCCAAACTATCTTCAACCTGCGCATTCCGGGCCTCAAGTTGACCGTTGTTGCCGCTGACGGAGTCGATGTTCGTCCTGTCGAGGTGGAGGAACTCCAGATCGGCAATGCGGAGACATATGACGTCATCGTCCATCCCGAGGACCAGGCTTACGCTTTTGTCGCCGAAAGCATCGATCGCTCAGGTATGGGCGTGGCCACGCTGGCGCCCCGTGCCGGAATGCGCGCGGCCGTGCCGCCGCTACGCGAGCGCCCAACACTAACGATGGTGGATATGGGCATGACGGGTCATGGTGCGCACGCCGGTCATGGCACAGCGAGTAACACGCCGATGGTCCACGACATGCGCGACAAGTCCAAGGTCGACTTCAAAGTCGGTGCCGGTGTCGACATGATCGCGCCGATGCCAATGGACCGCAGCGGTGATCCCGGCATCGGCCTCGACAATGTCGGGCACAAGGTCCTGACCTACAAAGACCTCGTTTCGCTCAAGCCGAATGCCGATACGCGACCGCCGACCCGTCGCATCGACATCCACCTGACCGGCAACATGGAACGGTTCATGTGGTCGATGGATGGCGAGAAGCTGAGCGAGAACCCAGAGCCCTACCGCCTGGCCAGGAACGAGCGCGTGCGGATGCGGCTCATAAACGACACGATGATGACGCATCCGATGCACATCCACGGGCACTTTTGGCAGATCGTCAATGGTCACGGGGCACACCAGCCGTCGAAGCACACGGTAAGGGTGCTGCCTGGCGGTTACATCGACCTGGACATGACCGCGGATGCGCCAGGCGACTGGGCCTTCCACTGCCACCTGCTCTACCACATGCACGCGGGGATGATGCGGGTTGTCAAGATTCGGCCAATGGACGGAGACGCGGCGTGAGGACGCTCGTTCTCTTTTTCGCCGCGACCGCGTTGAGCGCTTCGCCAGCCGTTGCTCAGCATGCCGGCCACAGTATGCCGGGTATGACCATGCCGATGCCGGAAAAGAAGCCTCTCGCGAAAAAGGCTCCGGCGAAGAAGCCCTCTGCCAAAAAGCCGGGAGCCCAGAAGGCGCCAGCGAAAAAAGCTCCGATTAGGAAAGTCGGTGTAAGGAAGCCGGCTGCCTCGAAGCCGGTCACGGCGCCCGACGAGCACGCCGGCCATGCCATGTCGGCCGTGCCCGGAATGGAAATGCAGGGAAATGATATACCCGCAGTGCCTTCCGGAGAGCAGCCCAATCCCCACGCTGGTCACCAGATGCCAACCGAGGATCAGCCGCAAGCCCAACCTGCGGACGCGCATGCTGGCCATGACATGTCGGCGATGCCCGGCATGGAGGATCACGATATGGGTCAGATGGGGACGCCCGCGCCGCCGCTTGGCCCGCCGCCTCCCGAAGCGCTGACCGGACCCGAATGGGCCGCCGACACCTATTGGTCGGGGCAGCCCCAGTCACGCGAAACCCTAAGCGCCGAGCATGGAACAACGAAGGTCGGCCGGTTCCTGGTCGATCGCGCCGAGACGCGCGTTCGCGAGGGGCGCGATGCGTATCTGCTCGACATCCAAGCTTGGTATGGTGGTGACATCAACAAGCTTTGGACCAAGGCAGAGATCGAGGGGCCTTGGGGCAAGAAGCTCGAGCATGCCGAGGTTCAAGCTCTTTGGAGTCACGCCATCGGCCCCTTCTTCGACCTCCAGACGGGCGTCCGTTACGACCCGCAGCCGGGGCCGAACCGCAGCCATCTGGTGCTCGGCATTGAGGGGCTCGCCCCCTACTGGTGGGAAGTCGAAGGCGCAGTCTTTCTATCCAACAAGGGCGAAGTCACGGCGCGTGCAGAAGGTGAATATGACCTTCGCATCACTCAGAAGCTGATCGTGCAACCTCGCGCGGAGGTCAATCTCGCGCTGCAAGACGTTCCCGAGCTTGCCATCGGCTCTGGTCTTACGAACGCCTCGCTTGGCCTCAGGCTGCGCTACCAATTCTCGCCGCTTTGCGCCCCATACATCGGCGTCGAATATGAGCGTGCGTTCGGCGACACCCGCCGATTCTTGCGAGCCGAAGGCGATGACCCACGTGGGTTTAACCTGATCGCCGGCGTTCGTTTCTGGCTCTGAGAATGGAGAGGGAGAAGAATAAATGAAGTTCATTGCTGTTATCACTGCTGCCATGCTCGCGACCCAACCTGCGGTCGCACAGCATGCAGGTCACAACCCCACAGCCGAGGCACCGGCGAAGGCGGCACAAAGCGCGGACGAAGCTGCGGTCAAAAGCGTACTGAGGCACTATCAGTCAGCGGTTGAACGCCTCGACGGGACTGGCACTGAGCACCTGTTTACTTCCGACTCTGCAATCGTCGAGACCGGCGGCGTCGAAGGGACCTACGCCCACTATTTGGCCCATCACCTCACGCCCGAATTGGGGGAGTTCAAGAGCTTCAGCTTCTCGGACTATAAGGTGGATGTCCGTTTCGAGGGGCCGGTCGCGCTTGCCACCGAGAGTTACAAATACCGCATCGAAACAAAGACCGGCGTGGTGGCCGAGCGCCTCGGCGTCACCACTAGCGTCCTGAAAAAGGTCGGTGGGCAGTGGAAGATCCTCGTCGGTCACAACTCCGCTCGCAAACCGAGCGCGTCATGATCTCTGTGCGGTGATAGGAAATAAGAAGGGGGAAGTTCCGATGGCCGAAGGAAGGTTTCTAGATCTGCGCCGGCATTTGCCAAGCAGCGCGTTTGTAGGATTGTTGCTGCTAGTAATGGCAGCCTTCGTCGGAGTTTTTATCTATGTCGGTGTTTATAATATCGGCGCCGACGCACCGCACTCAAAGCTCGTTTATGAGACGCTTAATCAGCTGCGTGAGCGCGCCATCAAGCACCACTCTCGCGACATTGTCCCTCCCGCTGATTTGGCCGACCCCAAACGGATCGCTGCCGGCGCTGGACTCTACGCGGAAATGTGCACGGGCTGCCATTTGGGTCCGGGCATGGAGAAGTCTGAGCTGAGCCAAGGCCTCTATCCGCCGGCACCAGAACTTGCACGCCCATCGGACCGTTCAGCCGCGCAGCAGTTCTGGATCATTAAGCATGGCGTCAAACTCAGCGCCATGCCGGCCTGGGGCCGTACCCACGATGACCAGCTTATCTGGAACATGGTGGCATTCGTCCGCACTCTGTCGAAACTCTCACCCGAACAATACAAGGCCGCGCTCGCCAACGCCCCCGCGGATCATGATGAAATGATGAAGGGCATGCAGGGTATGATGGTCGGTCACAGTCGAGAGTCGGGCTCGGAGGCCGAGCACCCGCATCAACACAAACATGCGCATTGAGATGGTATCGAGGCGCGACCCCAACGGCAACTTTAGACCCACTGCGGACATAGCGCTTGATGAGTTTCCGCCGTCCATCCGGCTGCCCTGATCCAATTGCCCGACCAATATTCTACAACCACTATCTGTTCGAAGTTGGAATTTGATGATTGTTGCCGTTTGGGCGATGGGGGTTTGCCGGACTAACAAGGGCGCCGCTAATCAAATCCAATGGCTCGATCGCATCCATGTCGCTGGAATCCCATCAAGGCCTAGTAGGACTGCTGGAAGAGCGGCGCGCCGAGCTTCGGCGGTTTCTGGTCGCAAGGACCGGAAGCGAAGCTGATGCCGATGATTTGCTGAGTGAGCTCTGGATAAAGGTCAACACCGGACAGCCTGGGCCGATTGCCAGTCCCACCGCCTACCTTTTCCGGATGGCGAACAATCTCGTGCTCGACCGCATTCGCGAAGCGCGCCGGCGCGAACGGCGGGAGAGCGAATGGACCGCCGATCGGCATGGCCTCCATTCGACCTTGATGGAAGTCTCCGACAGTTCGCCGAACGCAGAACAGCTCATGGTGGAGAGTGGCGAGGCGAGGCGCTTGGCCGATGCCATCGCCCAGTTGCCCGCTGGCGCCCAGCGCGTCCTGCGAAGGCACAAGCTTGATGGCCTGAGCCACGGGGAGGTCGCGGCAGAGCTCGGCATCAGCAAGAGCGCTGTCGAAAAACATATGGCGGTGGCGATGAATCATCTTCGCCGGTTGCTGGGGGACTGAGGCGATGGCCGTGGCGCGACGTCAACGCAATGATCAGGGAAGTCCGGTGGCCAGCGCCACGGGCTGCAAGGCATGACGATGGACCGAATTTACGAGGAGGCTGCCAACTGGCTCGTTCGCGAGCCGGATGATGCCATGGATTGGCCCGGCTTCACCCATTGGCTTGAGGCTGACCCGCGGCACCGCGCGGCATATGACGAGCTTGCCCTCATCGATGCCGAGCTTGACGACCATTCCACACGACTTGCCGCCGCACGTCCCGAACCACTCCCAGTAGCAGCGAACGATAGCCAGCCTTTACGCTGGGGCCGTTGGGCTGGGATGGGCGGGGGCGCAATTGCCGCCTGCCTCGCCCTCGTCTTCGCGCTCCAGCCGGTCGGCCGTGACGTGCCAATCCAGGACTATCGCTCGGCGATTGGCAAGAACAGCCAGATTGCCCTTGGCGACGGCTCCAAGATTGTGCTTGCGCCGGCAAGTCACCTTACGGTTCAGGGCGACCAGCTGGCATTGGAAGGTACGGGTTATTTCGATATCCCCCACAAGCCCGGTCGGACCCTTATTATTCGCGCGGGTGAATTCCAGATTAGTGATGTGGGCACTCAATTCTCGGTTGGGAATGAGGCCGATGGCGTCAGCGTCGACGTCGCGGAGGGTTCCCTGTCCGTGTCGTCCGAACGGCTAGCGAAGCCGATCGCCCTTGCTGCCGGGCATGGCCTCCGTGCCGACCGGTCCAGCAAGACTATCCGGATGACGAGCGTCGATCCGCAACAGGTCGCCAGTTGGCGCCGTGGACAGCTGCAATTCGACCAGACCCCCCTGGCGCTGGTGGCCCGCGACATCTCGCGCTATTCGGGCGAGAAGGTCATGGTCGATCCGGCTATCGCCAACCAGCCTTTCAGCGGAGTGATTGCGATTGACGAAGGTGCGTCGCCCGCCCGAGCCCTGGCCCAAATCCTTTCTGTGGAAACCAGGCCTGTGGATGGCGGTATTCGCCTGGAGCCTCGCGGCCGCTAGCAATCCGGCCTCCGCTGCGTCCGTGCATGCGGAATCGCGGCCGATCAATATTCCCGCCGGAGCGTTGGCAAAGGCAATCCGACGGCTGTCCGATAGCACCGGGGTGTCAGTCGGCTATGCTGGACGACTTCCAGATATACGCACTCGCGAAGTACGCGGTGCGTCGAACGCTTCAGAGGCGTTGCGCCAGATGCTTCAGGGGAGCGGCTACCGGGCGATCGCGACCGGACTGTCAAGCTTCAGGATTGAGCGGGTCCCGACGACCGAGCCTCGTCCCACGCCGATCCCTACTGCTCCGTCGCAAAGCGACGTGCCACAGCCGGAAATTGTGGTTACGGCACTCAAACGGCCTTCGCCCTTGTCGACCCTGCCAGCCACAATCCGAGTTATCCGCGACGACCGCCTATTTTCAGCTACCGGAATTCCCGGCAGCGACGCTCTTGCTCGCGACATTCCAGCCTTGAGCATCAGCGGGCTGGGGCCCGGCCGCAATCGCATGTTTCTCCGCGGGATCGGTGATGGCCCGCTGAATGGCTTCAATCAGGGAAGCGTCGCAATCCTGCTCGACGAATCCCGGCTTAACTATGATGCGCCCGATCCCGACTGGGCATTGGTCGATATTGATCAGGTCGAAGTGCTCGAAGGTCCGCAAGGCCCACTCTACGGCACAGGGGCCTTGGGTGGTATCGTCAAGATCTCAACCAACCGGCCCGACACTTCCCATGCCTCGGCCCAAATATTCGGGGGATTGTCGCTGACGCAGGACGGCGACCTGTCGAACAGTCAGTCGGTGGCGATCAACGTGCCGCTGGCTAGCGGTCGGCTAGCGCTGCGCGCAGTCGCCTACCGCCAGCAGCAGGCCGGCTGGATCGACAATGTCGGCGGACGCAACGATTCCAATAACGAGCGGCTTAGTGGCGGACGGGCCACCCTTCGCTGGACGCCGGGCGGCTGGACGATCGACCTTGCCGCCGGTGCCCAAAGTCGCGGTGCGCGCGATAGCCAATATGTCGACGGCGACCTGGGGCCACTGGAACGAAGCGACCGCCTCCGCGAACCCCGCGACCTCGACGCTAAGGTCGCCATGTTGACGGTGCGGGGGCCGCTTGGCGGCGTTGACGTGACGTCGATCACCAGCATCAGCCGCCAGGAGGCGGTTGCTGCTTACGATGCCACGCCGCTGGCGGCATTGCTCGGAGCGACCGGCCCAACGAAAGTCGACGACGATCGCAATTACAGCCTGTTCGATCAGGAAATCCGGGTCAGTAATCCGCACTCCGGGCGGTTTGATTGGCTGGCTGGCGTCTCGCTGATCAAGGCGACGACCGACGCGGACATCGTCGCCGAGGATTCCGCTGACGTTTTTCCCATTTTGACCTTCAAACGGTCGGTGACCGAAGCGGCGCTTTTTGGAGAAGCGAGCGTTGCACTCACCCCCACGCTGAAGCTTGGCGGTGGTGCCAGGGTCTTTTCCAGCCGGGTCGAAGACGAAGGACGCCAGGGTGGTTCGGACAGCCTTCGCGGCCAGCGAAAGGTCAGGGGTTCGGGCAGCGCCAGCATCGCCTGGAACCCCACCGACCACGCAACCTTCTTCGTCCGGGCGGCGACAGCTTATCGGCCGGGAGGAATCAATATTCAGCCCGATGCCACTCAGCCGTCATATGACGCCGATGAACTGGCAAGCGCCGAACTAGGATCTCGCCTGGAGCTAATTCCATCGCTGTCGGTCGACGCCACGCTATTCGCGGCGCAATGGAAGCATGTGCAGACCGACGAGCTGCTGGCGAACGGGCTGGTCGCAACGCGTAATGCGGGAAATGCGCGGAATTACGGTGTGGAAGCGGATATTCGCTGGGCAATATCGCATCGAACGGAGTTGATTGGTGGCCTGCTCCTCCAGTCGGCCCGGCTGGAATCGTCGGGATCCGGCGAACCAATCGATGACCGGCGCCTGCCTGTCGTTCCCCAGCTATCGGCAAGATTGAAACTGGCCCAGGAGTTCAGGCTCGGATCCTGGGAAGGCAAGGCAAATCTCGGCCTGCAGTACGTCGGGGCGACGCATTTGAGTTTCGACCCCGCGCTTGACCGCCGCACCGGCGGACACGCGGTTATCGATGCCTCCCTCGGCTTAACGCGCGGAGGCTGGACCGTAGCGCTAGTGGGCGACAACCTCGCCAACAGTAGCGCCGACACCTTTGCGTTCGGCAACCCCTATCGGGTCCGAACAGAGCCGCAACGTACCCCTTTGAAGCCGCGCACTGTCGGCATCACGGTCGGCCGAAGCTTCTAGATCGAATTTTTTTGTGGAGTCCGGCTGAGGTCTCAGCTTGCGCGTGTCGTCCTTTCCCCAAATAGCCGGGGAATATCCAATGCAGGCTGCGGCCGTTAGGCAATTGATCGAGCGTCGCTACGCGATCGTCCACGGAGCGGTTCCGGCAGTGGAATATCCGCATTTCTGTGTCGTCGATCCGGGCGGAAGGAAAGGGCCCAGTGCGGCGCTCGGATTTCGCGTCGCATCAACGGAGAGGCTATTCCTCGAGGATTACCTGGACGACCCCATCGAAGCGGTCGTCAGTTCCGCATTCGGCCGGGCCATCGATCGCCGTCGGATCGTCGAAATCGGCGCCCACGCATCCGATCGCAGCCGCGCAACGATCGCGCTTTGGGCCCGGACCGCGCGCCACCTCGACGGAGTGGCGGATGTTGCGGTGGCGGTTCTTACGGAACCGCTGCGCTCGATGTTCGCCCGCCTTGGGATTTCCATTTTGGAAATTTGCGATGCCGATCCCTCGCGGTTGCCCAACGGCGCTGAGAAGTGGGGCCAATATTATGACCAGTCGCCGCGGGTTTGCGCCGGCCTGATTGCGCCGGCCCGGCCAAAACTGGCCGGCTTCGACGATGGGCTTGTTGGAATCTGCGCGTGACCGGCCTTCTGAATAGCATTCGCGGCCATGCCGAGGCCGGCCGTACAAATCCGGCATTCGATGATGGCGTGCAGCCAATAGGCTGGGCCGGCGCCGCTGTGGCCATTGCCGGCGCCGTCACCGAGATCAATTGCCTTGGTTTCGACGGAAGGCCGGTCGGCCTGATTCTCGACCACTCGGCCGCAAGCGCGATGCTGCTCGTCGCCTTCGTGGAGTCGAGAATTCCGATCATCCCGCTGCCGCCCTATTTCAGCAGCGCCCAACGACTTGCTGCGCTCAATAATGCTGGTGCTGTGGCGCTTGTGACAAACTGCGCTTTCGACTGCGGGACAATCAAGCTCGACCTCCGATATCGCGAGGTAGCGAAGGCTGATCTTCCAAGCGGCACGGCGGTAATCAGCTTTAGTAGCGGATCGACAGGCATACCCAAAGGCGTATGCCTGTCGGCGGCGCACCTTATTGCTGTCGCCACTGCTGTCTGTGACCGGCTTGGCCGCGAAATGGCGGGGCGCCACCTGCCAATCCTGCCATTCGGAATCCTTCTCGAACAAGTGGCCGGCCTGTTTGCGTCGCTGATCGCCGGCGGAACATATGTTCCGCTGCCGGGAGAACAGGTCGGTCTGTCCGACCCCTTGCGGCCGGACTTGATGGCACTGATCGGGGCCATCGATCGGGCGCAAGCGACGTCACTGATCGTCGTCCCCGAATATCTGTCCGCAATCGTGGCGGCGATGGAGGTGAGCGGTGTTCGCCTGCCGCGATTGAATTTGGTTGCGGTAGGAGGTGCCAGTATTTCCGACGCCCTCTTGGGGCGGGCGCGGGCGGTCGGGCTGCCGATTTGCCAAGGCTATGGGATGACAGAGGCCGGATCGGTCATCACGCTAGAAGCCAGGATCGGCATTTCAAAGGGAAGCGTCGGCCGATCGATCGGCGCGCATCGCCTGTCCCTGGCCGATGACGGGGAGATCGTCATCGACGGTCCCCTGTTCCTCGGCCTGGTCGGGAATCCGCGCAAGCCCGGTCCATTTGCGACCGGCGATATCGGCCGTATCGACGAGGATGGCCAGCTCTGGATCGAGGGTCGCAAATCCAATCTCATCGTTACCAGTTTCGGACGGAACGTTTCGCCTGAATGGATCGAGGGGTTGCTGGCCGCCCAGCCGGAGGTCGCTCAGGCGATGGTTCGCGGTGATGGCGACGCCACGCTGGAAGCGCTCATCGTGCCAGCAGGACCGGCTGTCGACGTTCAGCCGGCCCTCGATCGGGTGAATGGCGCCCTTCCCGAATATGCCCGCGCTGCACGATTCCGGCTCGTGCCCCCGTTTACTCCCGCCAACAGACAGCTGACCGGCAATGGCCGCCTCCGGCGGGCGGCGATCAACCAAGCCTATCCCAAGGAGACAGAGGTGGTTCCATTCTTTCAACGACTGATCGCGGCAACGAGCGAGGACCAGGCGCGATTTGCGATGACTCCGCAACTGATTGCGGGCCTGACCGGCCAGATCAGCCGGGCCGACTATATCGCTTACCTCACCCAGGCATATCACCATGTGCGCCAGACCGTCCCGCTGATGCTGGAGGCGCGAGCGATCCTAGCGGCGCGCGGCAACATGATGCTGGCTAACGCACTCGACGAATATATCGTCGAGGAGACCGGTCATGAGGAATGGGTTCTAGACGACATTGAGGCCGCCGGGGGCGATCGCGCCATCGCAGCGCAAAGCGCTCCCAATCCGGCAACCAAGGCAATGGTCGACCATGCCTATCGTGTCATCCGCACCGGAAATCCGGCAGCCTTTTTCGGAATGGTGTTCGTGCTCGAAGGGACCAGCGTCGCCATGGCGTCACACGGTGCGTCCGCCGTGCAGCAGAAGCTTGGGCTGCCAAAGGCCGCGTTCCGATACCTCAATTCCCATGGTGCGCTCGACCAGGATCATATGAAATTCTTCGAAGCGCTGATGAACCGCATCGACGATCCGAAAGATCAGTCGGCGATCATAGAAATGGCCAAGGACATGTTCCGGCTATTTGGAGGGTTGTTCGGCGCTATCGAGCTGGAAGGGACCCGTCATGCGGCTTGACGGGAAGGCGGTCGTCCTCACCGGCGCCGCGGGCGGGCTCGGAAGTTTGCTGAGCCGCGAGTTGAAAGGCCATGGCGCGAAATTAATCGGCGTCGATCGCTTAGATTGCCTCGATTGCGACGAAACCATCATCGCCGACCTCTCCAGTGAGAGCGGAATTGCCGACCTGGGTGCGACGCTCGCCGCACGGCGGGTCGACATGCTCGTGAACCTGGCGGGGATGCAATATTTTGGCCCGTTCGAACGGCAGGATACGAGCAACATCTGGACAGGCTATGTCGTCAACCTCATCGCGCCCGCTACCTTGATGCGTTTCGTCCTGCCGCAGATGCAGGCGCGTGGCGACGGACAAATCGTCAACATCGGTTCCGTGATGGGTGCGGTGAACTATCCGCACTTCGCGACCTATTCCAGCAGCAAGTGCGGCCTGCGCGGGCTGTCGGAAGGGCTTCGCCGCGAACTCGGCAAGTCGCCAATTGCGATCACCTACATAGCACCGCGCGCGGTGCGCACAGGGTTCAACGACGCCACGGTGAATCGCTTCCTCGAAGTCGCCAAAATGCAGGTGGATGATCCGGCGAAAGTTGTTCGTCGGATCGCAAGAGCAATTGTCGACCGGCGCAAGGAAGTCACCCTTGGAATCGCCGAGCATATTTTTACCCGCCTAAACGGGATTTGCCCCCGCCTTATCGATGCAGGCCTTGAAGGCACGACTGCCAAGGCGCGGGCGCTATTTGCAAATTGACCAACGAAGCAAAGGATTAAGTGATGGTTTCCAACCCTGTTGTTGCATTTTTCGGTGCGCTGGCCATCGGCACGATGGCGATGCCGGCCCTGGCCGCGGACAGTGGCGGAATGGACGCCGATGTCATGCGCATCAACAATAGCTGGGCCCATATCCGCTACCAGATCAAGGATCGCGGCGCGCAGTTCCAACAGCTCGCCGCGCTCGAGAAGCAGGCACATGCGGTTACGCTGAAATATCCCGGCAAGGCGGAGCCGCTGCTGTGGGAAGGTATCGTCGTAAGCGAAGAAGCGGCCCGCGCTTCGACCCTAAAGCAACTCGGAGTAGCAACCCGGGCGCGCGATATCCTGGCAAAGGCATATGCGATCAATCCAAAGGTTGCCGATGGCGGCGCGGCGATGAGCCTGGGCGTCCTCTATTACAAGGTTCCAGGCTGGCCGATTGGCTTCGGCAGCACGTCCAAAGCGCGGACCTATTTCCAGCAGGCATTGACGCAAGATCCAAAGGGGCTCGACAATAATTTCTTCTATGGCGACTTCCTCGCCCAGGAAGGCGACAAGGTTCACGCCAGGCAATATCTGCAGCGTGCACTGCAGGCGCCGACCAACCCGGACCGACCGGTCTGGGACGCCGGGCGCCGAACCGAAGTCAGGGCCTTGCTGGCCAAGCTCGGCTAATGATTGAACGATGGAAGGCGCAGGCGGGGCTGGCGGTCGGCCGCCAGCTTCGTCACCCCAGCGGGGCGAGCGGCCGCCTTGTTGGAACAGTGATGCGCTTTGCCAACCGCAAGCCGATCCAGGCGGTTGTGGGCTCTCTGGACCTGCAGCCGACCGACCGGGTTCTGGACATTGGATGCGGTGACGGCTCCGCCATCGCCATGATGTCGCGGGCCAACCACGTCGTCGGACTGGATCAGTCGGATACGATGATCGCTGCCGCCTGGCGACGTAATCGAGCAGCGGTGCGATGTGGTCGCCTATCGCTTCGGAAGGGCGACATGATGGCACTGCCCTTCGGCCCCAAGGCATTCGATAAATTTGCGGCGATCAACATCCTTTATTTTTGCGACGACGTGCCCACCCTTATTGCCGGTATTCGGCGAATTGCCCGCCCCGATGCACGCCTGGCAGTGTACGTTACAGCCGCGGAATCGATGCACGATTGGGGTTTCGCGACGACTGCCACCCATCGCCATTTCACGCGCGAACTACTTGTGCAGGAGCTTGAACGTAGCAGCGTGCCCGAAAGTGATCGAAGCGTAGAGGAGATCGCTTTGCCGGGCGGCTTGACCGGCCTTGTTGCAACCGCCCGGATCAACCCACGCGACTAGCGGATCGCGGCGCAGCCAACGCGAACGCCTGCGCCTCCGATCGGTTGCGTCTGATGATCATCCGCGGCGGCGTGAATGATGATCGCCGAACCGTCGCTGTCGATTATATTGAGGCGGCCGGGCGCCTCTTCCAGGGAAAGATTGGGCGCGAAGACCTCGGCCGCGGCATGACCGTCCGCGCTGGCATAGATGTTCGGCAGATCGCCGAGATCGGTCTCCTGGTCATTGAGCAACCCATGGATGGACGTCGCGGCGCCCATTCCATGCACATGGCCGCCCGAGGCCTTGAACCCGGCATCTGCGCATGTTGCGACCGAATGAATGTGCATGCCGTGCCATCCCGGAGTGAGACCGGACACATCGACCTTGATAAGAACCCCGCGAGGAGCATTGGTCACATTGACCACGCCGATCGTCTTTCCGCCGTCGCCGACGATATCCGCGGTTCGCGAGACGGCCTCCGCATGAAGGGACGATGCCGACAGGAAAGCTGAAAGGCCAACAAGGATCGACTTATGCATGATGATCACTTCCTTTGAGGGACTCGTACATCGTCATGACGTCGCGGCCCGGATGACACCACAGGTGCGCACAGCAACGAGCGGCCGAGACTATTCGACAGCGCGAATGCGGGAGACGAAGGGAAGTCGGACAGAGGTACGCTCCAACTGGAACGGAGCATGAAGTCAACGGCTGTGGGCACGAAATAGCCGCATTGAGTGGAAAGTGCAGATTAGCCCGCGACTATCGCCGCCGCGACTCATCCCCCATCAATTAAGTGGTGGAATTGGCAGGCCACAAAATATTCCCACTTATGGCGGCGGAGGCGCGCCCTGCGTGCTTGGGTCTGGAACGGTCACGTAAACGACCGTGTCTCCCTCATATTGCGGCTGATAATAGGCGCCGCCGCAGTTGTAATAATTGTAGCCGTAATAAGCATAAGGCGAACAGCCTGGGGGCAATGAATAATATGCAGACCCGATCGCCGCAGCCGTCCACCCGGCCATTGCGCCGATAGCAAGGCCGGCGCCGAGCGGATAATCGCCCCAGCCGTCCCAATCGCCACCCCAGTCATTGTCGATGTTGATGTCGCCGGTATTGATATTGCCGGTATTGATATTGCCGTTGTTGATGCGATTGCCGCTGTTGTTGATTCCACCGCCCTGGCCCGGTCGCTGAACTCCTCCGCCAGCGCCGCCGGGGCGACCAACGCCGCCAGCTCCGCCGACACCGCCAACACCGCCGACACCACCGGGCTTGCCGACGCCGCCAGCTCCGCCGACACCACCGACACCACCGACACCACCGACACCACCGACACCACCGGGCTTGCCGACGCCACCTGCGCCACCGACACCGCCGACACCACCGGGTTTGCCGGGCTTGCCGACACCACCAGCGCCACCAACTCCGCCTGGACGCCCCGCTCCACCGACGCCGCCGGGCCGGCCAGCGCCGCCGACGCCACCAATGCCTCCGGCCCCGCCGGGTCGGGATGAGGCGACGCCTCCTCCCGCGGGCCTGGTTGTCGGCCGGCTATATCCGCCTGAAGGCCGGCTGTAGCTGCCACCACGACTGAATCCGGACTGGCCGTAGCCGCCCCGGCCGCCGCCGCCACCATAGCCGCCGCGACTACCGCCGCCGCCGTAACTCCCACGACTGCCGCTGCTGAAACCCCCGCGACTACCGCCGCCGAAACCGCCGCCACGGCTCATGCTGCTCGATCCGCCGCGGCTGAAGCCGCCGCCGCCGCGACCGCCGCCGCCGCCGCCGCGACCGCCGCGGGCATCGACTTCCTGAGCCATGAAAGCCGCGAGGCTCACGAAAGCGCTGAGCATAGCCACTCGGGATATCAAGCCGCGCATGTTACTCTCCCGTTCCCTGATAGGTGGCCATCTTGATCTGCTTGGCATTCGCGTCGGGGACAAAGGCGAAGTCGGCATCCGTGAAGGTCGGATTCATCTGCCATGTCAGGCGAGCGGTGAAGGTCGGCCTCGCCGGATCGGTCCGGTCGATGATCACCAGCTTGCGGGGCCAAGGCTGGTCCCCTTTCTGAATCCAGACTTCCCAGTCCACATCCGCTTCGCGAAACGCGAAATGATCGGTGGGCACACCGTCGATCGTCGCCGATCCGACCTCATAGGCAGATTTCAACGCCTGGATCCGGTCCGCATTGGAACCGTCGCCCCAGCGGAACAAGTCTTCCAATGGCAACCGGATTCCGAATTTGTTGTAGATGGTGTCCAGCACTTCGCGGTTGGTCGCTGGCGCCGGGACTGTAGAGTAATAGCCTAGCTTGGGCGAATAGACGGTGAAGGTCTTGCCATCGTAGATGAACCGCCGGCTCTTGATGTCGCTCTCGTAATCGATGACGAAGCCTGGCCGACGGATCTTGTAGCTGGTGGTCCCATCGAGCTGGATTCGCTGGCCGTCGTTGGTGACGACGTCCATGCTCCCCTGCGACGTGATCGCCAGCGTCTTGGCCGTCATCAGGAAATTGCTCATTTCCTTGAGCGCGTCGATTGCGCCGTCCTCAATGACGCCTTCGTTCGCGATTGGATCTTCGAGCGCGGATTGCGGCATGGCAGTGCCCGATTGCGGCGGCGTCTGCGCAGTGGTGCCCTGTGCGGTTGCGATGGCCAAGATCAGTCCGACCGCCAAAGGCGTAGAGCCGAGACGCTTCATGCGACATACTCCGTGCTGACACTGAGAGAGAGTTTTATTGCTGGCGCTGCAAGGTAGGGACGCGTCATAGGGAGCTCTCCCCGACAAATGGCCACAGCGGCCTATTCATGCGGGGAAAATACTCCCCGTCCGACCTTATCCAATCGGTACTTATACTGGTCCGAGCGAATTCTACGCCGCCGATGGTCCCGGCCCATTAACTGCGCTGTCCAAGCGGCCTTATGCGAGCTTTCGAAACAGCCGCACGATCGCCTCTTCGACGATGAGCATCGTGACGACGACGATGATCAGCCAGACCAGGCCATGGAATGCGCCCTCGAAGCGTACTCCGTCGCCGAAGGCAAAGGACAGGGCCTCGAGGATTACGAACTTCGACCCGAACAGCACGACCCAGGCTCCGAAGAAGCGCAGGAAGGTATTGAAGGCACCGGGCCTGTCTTTGAAGAACAGGGCAACCTGATGCTCGACCGCGATCGTCGCCTTGAGAAGAGCCTGCAACAGCACGGCTGCCAATAACGATACGGTGAACGAGTGGATGGAAACCTTGTCCGAATATTCATTGAAAAGATTCAATACGACCAGGTCGATGAGCGCACCCGTGAGATAGCGTATGAACAACCGCTGCCTGTCGGATGGCATCTCGGCAGTGGCCGGCATGAAGCCGTGGATTTTGTCTGACATGGCTTCAATCCTCCTGCTAGCGCTGCCTTCCGAAATATGTCCGCAGTCAACGCGTTGCGGCTGCTGTCGCCGATTGCGGCTTTTTGCTCCACACCAGGATCATCATCCCGACTGCAAACGTGCAGGCGAGCGCGAATTGCAGAAGGCGAGTAATCCACACGCCCGACGATGACGAAGGGTTGGCTATTGCCGTGCTCAAGATGATCAGGGCGGAATTGCACGTCATCAACGCGATTGCGGCTCCCGGCCCTCCTTTTTCGATGCGGATGGCAAAAGCGACCGCAATCAGAAATGTGACGAGGCCAAGCGTGATAAGCGAGGGCATCACCGCCAGTAATATGTAGGCCACCAGCCCGATCAGACCGCCGATGAGGTTACCGATCATCATAGCCAGACCCTGCATCGCGCCCTGACGAGGGTCGAAATTGGCGACGAGCAGGACCGTTGTAACCAGGACGGGTAGCGCGTTCGCCAGTCCCAAAAGCAGGTAGACCAGCATCACCGGCATTACGACCGCCGTGCCGACCAACGCAGTCTTTACGGGTGAATCGGTTGATGAAGCTCCGGGCGGAGCGCCCCGAGGCGCGACTTTGGGCCAAAGCGCATACATGCACCACAGGGTGATAACGGCCACTGTCATTCCGCGCACCATCGCCAGCGGCATCACTCCCGCCTGGGCCGGAGCGATGATCGCGATCACCGGGATCGTCGAAATGCATAGCAATAGAAACGTCGCCTGCAGCTTGGCGCGTCCGCGCGCCATGGCGGTGAAGGCCATGAAAACGATCAAGCCAAGTGCCCCGGCCAAGACTTGAGGCGCTTCGCTAAGCAGGGACGGCAGGATGAACGCAATCAAGGCCGATCCACCCATCACGGCAACCAGCGCCAAACCCAGCTTAATGGGGGGGCAGAAGGGCAGGTTGGCGGCCAGGACCGCGAACAGCACCGGGGCCAGCATCGTCGGCGCCCATCCCATCGCTTCGGAAAGGACAAACGCAATGGTAACTCCAACGCCAAACCGGAGAATCGCCTGAATCCGGGCCATGTCGATGGGACTGCCCGCCATTCCGCTAAGGGCGATGGCCTGGCTCATCGCAGGTAACTCAGCAGGGCGATTATCCGCATGTACAGCCTGCCGATTGGGTTCAGGATCGAGCCGCCGTCGGTGAATACCATGACATTGGCCTGAGCTCCGCTACGCCCGAACGCCAGCGCCGCCGTTCCGTCGTCGGTCGGCGTCAACACGATCCGGACGGGAAAGCGCTGCGGTTCGCGCAACCAGCCATTGGCTGCCTGGACATCGGGCAATTGCCCGGTGGGAGCTTCGCCGCCCTGGGCGATGCCCCAGCCAATGCTATCGACGCGCCCCTGGAACAGCTTGCCAGGATTGTCGTCGAGGGCGACCACTACTTTATCCCCGGGTTCCAAGTTTCCGAGTTGGTTTTCGCGCATCGCGGCCGAAATCCAACGCGGTCCATATTCGATGAAGCTGAGAAGCGGTTGGCCTTGATTGACATATTGGCCGGCCGACAAACGGAGGTTTGTGACTACGCCGTCGGCAGGCGCGATTACCGTCGAGTTGGTGAGGTTGAGTCGTGCCTGCTGGATGGCCGCAACCGCCTGCTTCACATTTGGGTTATCGTAACCAGCTGCTCCTAGATTTTGCCGCGCGCGTTCAAGTTCCGCCTCGGCCTTTTGGACGTCGGCTTGTGTCTTTGAAATATCGGCGCGGGCCCGGATGGCCTGGGTTTCGGCCAATGCGCGCTGGTCAACCAGGTCGATCACGATCTTGCCAAGCTGCCGGCTTGCCGCGAGATCGACGCGTTGCTTTTGCAGTGCAGCCTTCGCTACCCCGATCTCAACTGCTGAAACCTCCGCTCCCTGAAGCGCAACCGCGAGATCGGCTTCGGCCTTGCGCAGCGCAATCTGGAATGGCTCGGGATCCACCCGAAACATCACCTGGCCTTTTTTGACCGGCCCGTTGTCCTTGACCCCGACTTCGATCACCTGCCCGGTCACTTCCGGCGCAATCTGTACGAGCAGAGTGTCCACCGTTGCTTGAGAAGTGTAGGGCGTGATCCGGTCGGCCGCGACGTGGTAAATGTACAGAAGCAGGAGCACGCAAAGGGAGATCAGGATGATCTTGCGGGCCGGGTTCGCGGGCGCCGCTGCTACGACCTGCTCTGAATCCGCCACTGCGACCTCGCGAGTATCTTCGGGCGCTGTCATCTTGGTTGCGCCGCGGCCGTTTTGGCTCCGCGTTCCTCGATGACCATCGCGTCGACCTGATCCACCCAGTCACCTCCCAGCGCTCGATACAGATTGGCCAACGCCCGATAGGTGTCTCCGCGCGCTTCAGCGAGCGTAAGCTCGGCAGAAAATAGGCTGCGCTCCGTATCGAGTACGTCGAGATAGTCCGAATAGCCATTATCATAACGTATGCGCACCAATGTCACGGCCTGTTTCAAAGACTCGACGCGACGATTGACCGATTGCTCCAACTCGCGCGATTTCTGCACGGTGATGAGGGCGTCCTCGACATCGCGAAATGCATTTTGAATGGTGAGTTCATACGCGGCGAGCGATTGTTCACGGCGGGCCACGGCCTGGTCCGTCGCTGCCTTAATGCCGCCACCAGTATAAATCGGGCCTGCGACATCTCCGGTGAATGTCCAGGTGCGCGCCGTGCCGGTGAACAGATTTCCCAGGGAATTGCTTGCCAATCCACCAATGCCGGTAAGGAAAATTCGCGGAAAGTAGAGCGCGCGGGCTGCTCCGATCAGGGCATTGCTCGCAATTAATTGCTGCTCGGCTGCTAGGATGTCCGGGCGCCGGGTCAGCAATTCGGCAGGAAGGCTCGGCGGGACTGCCGGCGTACCCAGGCTACGCAATTTACGTCCGCGCTCGATGGGGCCTGGATTGCGGCCCAGCAACACCGACAGCGCACTTTCCTGAACGCCAATTAGTCGTTCCAGGTCGGGAACTGCGGCGGCGGCAGACTCATATTCCGCCTGCACCTGCGCCATTTCGTAATCGGAAATGTAGCCGCCTTCGAGCCGCTTGCGGAATATAACTACCGACTCCTTGCGACCCGCGAGCGTATCTTTTGCGACCTGCAGGCGGTCATCGAGATCGAGCAATGTTACATAGCCGGTGATTACCGACGCGACCAAGGTCAGGATTACCCCGCGGCGAGCTTCAGTGGTAGCGAGTAGGTTGGCGCGAGCTGCTTCGGTCTCACGTCGGATGCGGCCCCAAAGATCGATTTCCCAGCTGGACGTTAGCAGCGCGCCGAAGCTCGAGCTGAGCGGGCTGGAACCGGGCGGGAATGGGATCCCTATCTCCTCACTGGTGCGCTTGCGGCTACCTGACACGTCGTAGCCGATCTGCGGAAACGCCTGCGATCGAGTTCCCATGAGTATGGCGTCGAATTCTTCGACCCGGGCCGTTGCTATGCTCAGATCGCGATTGTTGACGATGCATTCCCGGATCATTCCATCGAGAATTGGGTCGTCGAATGCATTCCACCAAGCCGCTGAGTCCGGATTTGATGCTGGCGGGAGGCCACTTTCTTCGAAGCGGTAAGCGGGAGGAATTTCAACGACGGGTCGCTGATAGTCTGGTCCTTGTGTGCAGGCTGCGGCCCCGCTCAAGCAAAGGATGGTTGCGATGTAGCGCGCACCCATCTGTGGGCGACCAAGCCCCACCACTCCTTATCCCCGGCACCCGGTAGGCAGCAATCGCAGGGGCAAGGCTTTGGGCTGGCCTATACAAGTAGCGCGAAAGTGCTGCCTCGGAATTACAACTCTACGCACGCGAGCCTCCTTGCATGCTGAACAGTTAGGTTGTGTTCCAGGCAACGAATATCAGGGAAGACCCGGAGTAGAGTCGACCGAAACATGCATTCGCTGCCCATTCGCAAGCGGGACCAGAAAACGGCCGGCGAACCAGGCGGCTAAGTCTGGCCTGACTTGCAACGGGATGAGCATGGTCGGCGTCGTCAGTTCGACCGTTCGCAGGTCCAGCAGGGAAGTAAGCGCATTTTTTGTTGGCGGCATGCAAGGTAGCCGCGTGCTTGGGGCTATTCTGCCAAATCGCCGTCAGATTATTTCCCCTGCCGGCAATATATCAGGGTTTATGCTGATGGTTTGGGACGCCCGCGCGGCGGATCAGCATCCCATCAGTCTTGGGGAAACGAACATGGCAATTCCCGTATGGCGGAAGCTAATACTTGTCGCGGGCGCGGTTCAGATGGGGTTGGCGGGCTGCTCGACACCCGGACGGCTACCCGCCGTTCCAACCGCATCGATCCCACAGGCCAGCACGGGCCTCGGCCAGATTCGCTATTTGGTTGCTCGCGAAACCGATACCTTCGCGGCTGACGCTTATGTGGCGATGCAACGGGAGCAAGGTTGGCTCGCTAGCCAGGGGCAGACCGGGCCGCTGCCGCCGGCCTACTATCTCGCAATATCGGGGGGCGGCGACAACGGGGCATTTGGCGCCGGACTTCTGAACGGCTGGACCGCCGCCGGGACGCGCCCGGAGTTCAAGCTTGTCACCGGGGTAAGCACCGGATCACTGATCGCGCCGTTCGCATTTCTCGGGCCGAAGTATGATTACGTGCTCGAACGAGTTTACACGCAGACGTCGCAGAAGGACATTTTCAAAAAGCGCGGCATGATCAAGGGCTTCTTCGCCGATGGCATGGCCGATACTTCTCCGCTCGCCAGCATCATCGCATCCTACGTCAACCAACCGTTCCTCGACGAGATCGCTGCCGAATATGCGAAGGGGCGCGTGCTTCTAGTTGGGACCGCAAACCTCGACTCGCTGGAGCCGGTCATCTGGAACATGACCGCGATCGCGGCCAGCAAGGATCCACGCTCACTCGGACTGTTCCGGAAGATCCTGCTTGCCTCCGCGTCCATCCCCGGCGCCTTTCCGCCCGTCATGATCGATGTTGAAGTGAACGGCACCCGCTATCAAGAAATGCATGTCGACGGTGGGACCATGGCGCAGGTATTTCTGTTTCCCCCGTCAATCTCGGTCTCGCGTGTCGCCAAGGTCGAGCGCAAGCGCGTCGCCTATATCATCCGCAATGCCCGGCTCGACGCCGACTGGGCCAGCGTTGAGCGCCGGACCTTGCCGATTGCCGCGCGTGCAATCGGTTCGCTGACAACGACGCAGGGAATCGGAGATCTGTACAGGATCTTCAGCACTACCCAAAAAGAAGGAATCGACTTCAACCTCGCCTACATTCCGCGAACCTTCAACGTTCCTCATACCGAGGAATTCGACACCAATTATATGCGGCAGCTTTACGCGACCGGTAGGCAAATGGCTGAAGCCGGCTATAATTGGCAGAAATATCCGCCGGGTTATGAATCGCCTCGGGGGGCGACCGAGCCCAGCGGCAAATAAGCGAGGTTCAGTATGCGTGAGTCCGCGACCGCCTTCCTCATCGCGGTCGCGGCCACGGCCAGTTCGCCAACCTGGGTCGGGCGCTTCACGACCGCGGGCGCTCCTCCCGCGCCATGGGCAATGATTCCTTTAAAGGGCGAGAAGCCGACCTCTTATCGCGTCACAACGGTAGAGGGGAGAATGGCTGTTGAGGCGCGAGTTGACGGTAGCATGTCGCTGCTAGCCCGACCCATCAACGTCGATCTTGCGGAAAAGCCTGTGCTCTGCTGGCGCTGGTATGTCGACGCTCCGGTGGCCAAGGCCGACATGACCCGCAAGAGTGGAGATGATTATGCGGCCCGGGTCTACATTGCGTTCGACATGCCCGACGAAGTCCTTTCCGGCTCAACCAAGTTCAAGCTGAAGATTGCCCGAAGCATGTTCGGACGATCCGTCCCCGACGCCGCAGTGGTTTATGTCTGGGATAATAATCATCCGGTCGGCACCGCCCGCAGGAGCTCCTACACGGATCGTTCGCAGCTAATCGTCGCCGAAAGCGGAGAGGGTAGGGCGGGAACATGGGTTACGAAGCGGGCCGATGTCGGTGCCGACTTCGGTCGCGCCTTCGGCAACAAGCCTGGAAAGCCGATCCAACTCGCGGTCGCATCTGACGGCGATAACACCAAGAGCAAGGGCCGGGCCGCCTTTGCCGACATTCATTTCGTTGAGCGCGGCCAGCCCTGCGCATTCTAGACCTAGGGATTTGTCCCGATGGAGCGCGGCTGGGCAGGATGTAAGGCTTCTTTCGTACCGCAATTAGGGGTCTGGGATCCGGACCTCGGTCCAGCCAGACGACGAAGGAGCTTCACCGCCATGACCCAACGTTCAGCCAAAAGGGCTATTTCCTGTGCTGCCGTTTCGGCGGCCCTTTTCCTGACAGCAACTCCCGCCATTGCTCAAACCGTGGATCATGCCCCGGTCAACCTGCCTGCATCGGCGCAAATGAATCAGGACAAGGCGGGAAGCGAGTCCTGGACTTACGTCAATCCGAACGCCAACTTCACGACATATCGCCAGGTCATTGTCGATCCGACGACGGTCTACACAGGCCCTGATGCGCAGTTTGGCGACATCAGCCAGGACGACCGGACCAAATTTGCCGCAATCATGACGGACGAGCTTCAGTCCGAAATCGGAGCGGCCTTTCCTGCCCCGTCAGGTCCTCCCACTGCAGACACGCTGCGTCTTCGTGTCGTGCTGCTCGGCGCCAAGAAGACGGTGGGCGGGGTCGCAACTGCTACGCGCGCGACGCCTATCGGTCTTGGTCTCAACGCGTTCAAAAGCGTGATTGGGAAAAGCGGCACGATGACGGGCTCGCTACTGTTCGCGGTCGAAGGCTATAATGGGAAGACGGGCGAATTATTGTTCACCGCTGTCCGCCGGCGGACCCCCGATCCGCTGGACATTCCCGCGACCTTTTCGACCAGCGATACGGTGAAGGCGGTAGCCCATGATTTCGCCGAAGCGGCCGTCAAGAAACTGCAGAATATGATGGGCACAAGCCCAGCGCCGTAGGGCCGGCGAGTTCCGCGATTGGGCCGGTGGCGAATCCCCACCGGTCTTATCATCACTTGGGGAAAAGCAGGGTTGTGACGAACCGGACACCCCAGTCCGGGCCGAATTTTGGACGTGCGACATAGTAGCGGCCGCCCAAGGTGAATGAGACAGGCTGCCTGCCGATACGCACCAACTGCGCCACCGTTACATTGATCGGCACCGACCATTGTTTTGTTTTCCAGTCGTAAGTGCTTTCGGTGTTGAGGCCATAAGTGGTGGCCCGTTTAGTCGTGTAGGCCAGGAATGGCTGGAGAAAAGTTGAGCTGACGTCCGGGCGGGCGTCGGATCCCGCCACCGACCAGATGTGATTGGCCAACAAGCCGATGGTCGTTGGCCCGAACTGTTTCAACACGACGAACGTCGGGCCGGCACCCCACTTGTCGCTCGTGGTATATTTGCTGGTGCCGCTTGGATAGAGAAACACCGGACCAGCGCCCCAAATTATTCCTCCCGCGGTTGGCTTCTTGGGCGAATAGAAGAAGCTCTGCACGGTATCCCCAAGCCCGAAATCGCTAACGTCGTCGCCTCGCAGGTCGGTTTGGAAGATGACCGGCACGATCGTCCGGACGATTAGGTTGGCGTTTTGGGTTATGCCGATCGGAACCACCGGCTGAATATTGAGCGTCATCTTGTCGCCGCTGTCCGTGAGGCCGACGCCGAAATCCAGGTTCGCCTGGAACGGCACGCTGATCAGCGAGGCGACGGGGTTCGACAGCTTCTTGGCCAGGGACTCGGCGTCGTCGGGCGAAGTTGCCGAGGCCTGGGGCGCTGAGGGAGCATTGGCTTGCTCTGCGGGTGGCGCATCCTGCGCGGCAAGCGCAGGAGTTGCCAACAATGACGAAAGTATCGCGGCGACCAGTTCAGTAGGTCTTTGCATAAAGCTGGCCCCGTTCGCTTCCTGATAGAACCAGCCTGCACTCGCAGGGCGAGATCACCATTGGGACAATTACCTATCGATGCTCCAGGGCCCCTAGGGTTAATGAGTAATGGTAGACCCTGAATCAGCATGACTCTGGGGATGAATTGGTATATTAACATACGTTATTCACTAAGTTTTGCGGCATAGGCGCTTGATAATTAGGCCAAGTAGGTTGCGTCCCGACTTTTGATCATTTCCTTAAGGCAACGGGGGCGTTGTTGATGGATCATGGTGTGGACCTCCCGGCGTCGGTAAATTCCGTTGAGATCGACGTTCGCCATTGCGTGCGCGCTGAGCCGCCAATGCACTTACTTGATGAGGGCCTGGCTGACGTTTCTGCACCACATGACTCTCGCGCGTTTCGCGAAGACCGCACTTCGGTAGCGGGATCGAGCCTTATCGAAGAGGCATGGATTTCCGATCAGGGTATGGAATGCGATCGTTACCTTGAACATCGCCTGATGGCCCAGGAATATGAAGGATTGCGGATGGGCCGCGAATTGCACGATTCAACTGGGCAGCTGCTGCTTTCGCTTAGGCTTGGAATCAGCCACCTGAAGCGTGCGCATGATGCCGGCGAGTCCGAAGAAATTCTGGAAGAGATCAGCGAAACCGTACGGCAGATCGACCAGGAAATTCGCGCATTCTCATACCTTCATTATCCCGCCGAGCTAGGTCAAGGTGGGCTTGTTGCGGCACTCAATACGCTTGCGCGAGGATTTGGCGATCGAACCGGTCTGAAGATCGTTTTCAAATCCATCTGCAATCGGGCCATCGCCAATGGTGCAGCTTCGATTGCGCTACTGCGAGTGGCGCAGGAGGCGCTGATGAATGTGCATCGCCATGCCTGCGCTGGATTGGTCCGAATGTCGCTGCTCGAGCATGGCGGCATGCTTCAGCTCAGTGTTCAGGATGACGGTCGGGGTATGCCGACCGCGACAAGCGAACTGGTATCCAAGGGGCTTGGGTTGCCGGGAATGCGACACCGGGTTGAACGCCTTGGCGGTCAATTGTCGATCCGACGACTGAAGCAGGGCACCAAGCTGATAGCGAGCGTTGCAATCGACTAGCGTGTGAAGCCGCCGCGTTTAAATCATTCGGTGAAGATGCGGCATTCAGGGACCTTAGGCCTGCACAATGTTGTTGCGGATGGCATAGCGGACAAGATCGGCGGTCGTGCGCAACTTGAGCTTGTGCATTGCGCTTGCGCGGTGAGTTTCGACGGTCTTCACGCTGATGCCTAGGATCTCCGCGATTTCCTTGTTGATGCGTCCCTCGGCAATCTGCTGGACCACCTCGCGTTCGCGATGCGTAAGGCTGCTCGCGCAGGGTTGCGGCTTGGTCTCAAGGAACTTTTCCAGGAGCGTTTCCGAAATGGCGTTCGAAAAATAGGGGCGGTGGATCGAAAGCGCGTCTAGCGCCGCGATCAAATGCGGCTCCGTATCCGACTTGAGCACGAACCCACGAACGCCGGCCCGCAACACATCCATGATGATCTCTTCGCGATCATGCATGGTGTAGAGCAGGATTTCCATTCGCGGGAAGGTCCGCTTGAGCAGGTGAGCGAGGTCGAGGCCGTTTAGCTCCGGCAGCGAATAGTCAAGGATGGTTATGTCGGGATTGGTTTCCTGCGCTATCGCCAGGGCAGCCCGGCCGTCAGCCGCTTCCCCGACCACCTGGTAATAAGGCTTGCTTTCGACAAGCTGACGTACGCCACGCCGTACCGCGCCGTGATCGTCGACAATCATTATTCGTCTGATCGGACTGGTCATCGCATTGGCAAACCCGTCTTATTCTTCGTCATATGCAATCTCGTAACCTGCGACACACCCAGCGCTATCGGGATAAACCCTTCCTCCTTAGCTGGCGACGCCAGTTCAAATGATGCTTTCAAATGGCATTAACTCCGATCGGTCGGAACGTAGGGTGTTTTCCCGATTGGCGGTCGAAATGCGAGGAACGATAGTGTTCTCGTTCGCCCAGCCAATCCGCGAAAGGTGGTCCCCTTGGCTCAGGAGATTGAACCCGCGTCACCACTGATTGGAGGAGATGCGGGAACCGAGCTTGCTTCCAACCGCACCGCAATGGCGTTCGATCGTACTGCCTTGGCCAGCGATCGAACGTTGATGGCGATGGTCCGCACCGCACTGGCGCTGATCGGTTTCGGTTTTACGATTTTCACATTCTTCCATACGTTGGCGGAGAAGTATCTCGAATTGCCGGCCGAGGCGCCGCGGCGCTTTGGAGGGGCTTTAATCATTCTAGGAATCATTCTCCTGTCGCTCGGCATCCTCAATCATCGGCAGGAAGCCCGGGAACGACGGAGCCGGAGACAAAAGCTGTTCGAAGAGAAGCTCCTCCACCATCCCGAGATCGTCAAAGTATCGGGCACGATGGTCGTTGCCATTCTGCTGCTTCTCGTCGGGCTAGTCGCGATCTTGCGGATCATCGCCAAGGCTGGTCCACTCTAAACTGAGGAGTGCGCGCAGTGGACGCTAAGGAGCTGATGCCGATCGTCGCTCAGGGCGCGCTGTGCTTGATTATCGCGTCGATTGGCTTGCAGGCCCAGCCGCGAGTCGTCCTGGCAGCGATGCGCAATACGAAATTGGTGCTGAAGGGCCTTCTTGCGGTGAACATTGTCGTACCCGTTATTGCCCTCATCATCTGCTCGATCCTGCCGATTAATCCCTTTGTCAGGGCCGGAATCGTCATCATGGCGGTTTCCCCGATGGCGCCATTGGTACAGATGAAGATGTGGAAGGGCGGGCTCGATACATCGCATGCGATCGGCCTCTATGTTGCGCTGATCTTGAGCGCGATCCTGTTCGTGCCGGCTACGCTGGCTTTGCTAAGTGTCCTGTATCCAGGTGAAGTCTCCATATCAGTCGAAGCGGTCGCGAAGATGGTTGCTATCACTACACTTCTTCCTGTGGCGGTGGGCTTGGCGGTCAGCAACTGGGCGCCCGGATTTGCTCGACGAACTGCCCCGTTTGTCATGATCTTGGGTTTCATCGCAGTCGGATTGCTGGCGGTGCTGATACTCTATAAGGAAGGCGGTGCCATTCTCGGGCTGATCGGGGACGGGACATTGCTGGCTATCGTCGTGACCGTGGCCGCCGGGCTCTTGGCGGGACATTGGCTCGGCCGGCCAAATCCCGCAAACAGCGACGCGCTAGCGATGGCGGCAGGTACCCGCCATCCGGGCATTGCCGCACTGATCGTCCATGCGAATTTCAACGATCCTCGCGTTATGTTGAGCGTGCTGCTTTTCCTTTTGACGGGAATAGTCATGACCGTGGGGTACCTGGTCTGGCAAACTCGGCGTCAGCGAAACGGCGAGCATGGCAGCGCGGCTACCTAGCCCGCTAGCGGCCAATCACTCACATTTAAATTGTTTCGGGGTTTACCCCGATGATGCTGCGGGCCGCTGTTCACTAACCTCCTTTCAACTTTGGATTCGTCGCAATGGAGGGAGCATGTTTAGGAACCTGGGGCTGGCAATAACGACGGCATTGATATGCACCTATCCCACTGGCGCTTCGGCGGCCGAGTTAGCGTTCGCGGATGCAAGCTCAACCGAAGCTGCTGGAGCAGTGAACGACTCAACCACTTATGTTGAGGCCGCCGAAGTTGGCAATTCAGTCGCTGACAGCGTCGCTGCCGCGTCGTTGGCCGCCGCTTCCGCTACCGAGGGGCCAGGAAGCGACTGGGAATTTGAGGTCACGCCCTACCTATGGGCGTCCGGCATGAAGGCGGATATCAAAACGCCGCAAGGCGAGGAGGCTCATGTCGACGACTCCTTCTTCGACATCCTCGGCGATCTCAAATTCGCACTCATGAGTACGTTCGAGGCGCGGCACGGCCGTTTCGTTACGGCCCACGACCTGTTTTACATAAGCTTGGGTAGTTCCGCTGACGGACGCATTGGCCCGATACCCGTTGAAGCCGACGTTGACGAAAAGCTTCTCCTGACGACCCATCTTGTGGGATATCGCGTGGTCGACAAAGGGCCGATGTCGCTAGATCTCATGGCGGGCGCGCGAATTGTATCGCTAAAGGTGGACGTCAAGCTCAGCGGGCCACTCCAGGAAATCAAAAGAGAGAATTCGGGAACGAAGGTAGGCCCGATGATCGCTTCACGTTTCCGAACGCCGCTTGGCGGGAAATGGGCAGCCTCGCTTTATGGCGACGTTGGCGGATTTGGCGTGAACGACTTCAACTCGTGGCAGCTGTGGGGCACGATCCAATATGAAATTAGCGATCGCTGGCGACTTGCCGCAGGTTGGCGGCACTTCTCGGTCCGAAAGGACAAGAATGATTTCGAAGCGCATGTGAAGCTTGACGGTCCGACCTTCGGAGCGACCTATAGTTTCTAAGGGTGTGGATGACGGGCCGTATCGGGCTTTTCCCGGATGGGCGTGGCCGTTAACGCATTCATAATGGGTGCAATAGCCTCGACGAGGAGGATGGGGGCATGCACGGGATCAAGCTCATGCTGGCGGTGCTGGCGCTGACGGCTACGGCCCCGGCGAGCGCAGCGAAGCTTCCGCCTAGCTGGGATGGCCTGGTCCAAGTCAAGGCCAAGAAGCTTGCGGCGGTTTACCTGCTCCCTAACGCGGACTTCCGCGCCTATTCCAAGGTCATGCTCGATCCAGCCCAGGTTGCCTTCGAGAAGAATTGGGCGCGCGACTATAATAGTTCGACAATGACGCTTGGCGGGCGGGTAACGGACAGCGAGGTTCAAAAGGCCATCGCGGATGCCCAGGCGGGACTGAACAAGATCTTCGCGGAAACCTTTGCCAAGCAGGGCTATGTCGTCGCGACCGCACCCGGACCCGACGTTGCGCGGGTCACTTTCGGGGTGATTGACCTAGCGGTCACGGCACCTGACGTCGGAATTGGAATGGGCGACACTTTTGCCGTCGATGCCGGCGAAGCAACTTTTGTAATCGAAGTGAGGGATTCGATAACCAACCAACTACTCGGCCGCGGGCTCGATCGGCGCGCGGCGGGTGACAATGGCCCCGGATATCTCCGCACTTCGGTCAGTAATCGCGACGACTTCGAGCAGTTATTCGAAACCTGGGCGAACATCGCTGCAAAGGGGCTGATTGAGCTCCGCGCGTCATCGCCCGTCAATACGGACGGGATTCGCAAGCAATAGGCGAAACCCATCCGAGCCCCCGCACCGGAGCTGTCCCCTCCCCACCCGCAGCTTCGGTGACGGGGGCTAGTCGTTTCGAACGCAGCGGAAGCCGATATGACTGGCGGAGGAGTCGATCGGCTGCGGATGGCGTGCCGCAGGGCGGTATCGGCGGCAATAACTTGGCGCGCACAGGTGGGAGCCGCCCTTCAACGTCTTGCGCGGAATGGCTATCGCATCGCATCGGTCGTGGCTGTCGGACCGTGGTCCGCCGCGTGGATTGATCGGGATACAGCACGGCTTGTCCTTCGCCGCGGGATGGCGGGCGCGGAACCAGTCGTCGGTCCATTCCCATACGTTGCCGATCATGTCGAAAAGCCCGAACGCGTTGGCGGGATAATTGCCGACCGGTGAGGTTCGTTCATAGCCGTCGGTCAGGAGGTTCTGCCATGGGAACTCGCCCTGCCAGACGTTGGCCATCTGACGCCCCTTGGGCTCCAACTCATCGCCCCAGGCGAATTCATGGTCGTCCATGCCCGCCCAGGCCGCATATTCCCACTGTGCCTCGGTCGGCAGGCTCTTGCCGATCCATTTGGCATAGGCGTCGGCATCGCCGTGGGTAACGTGGACCACCGGGTGGTCCATCAAATCGGCGATACCGCTATCGGGCCCGAGAGGATGTCGCCAATCAGCGCCGAAGCAGAACGTCCACCACTGGGACCAGTCCGTCGTGTCGACCGGGAATTCGGTCGGCACAAACAGCAGCGATCCCGGCTTCAGCATTTCAGGAAGCGCACCGGGATAGTCCTCCGCAGCGGGTGCAATCTCCGCCGTTGTGACATGTCCCGTCGCTTCAACGAATGCAGCGAACTGCCGATTGGTGACCAGCGTTCGATCGATCGAAAAGCCGTCGACCCGAACCGGATGCCGCGGCGCCTCTTCCGGATAGTGGCGATCCGATCCCATGTGGAACAGTCCACCCTCGATCCGGACCATATCATCGCCTGACTCGACGTCGGTCGGGTGCGTGGAGGATTGGGTGAACATGGCGGAGCATCATCGTACAACCGGGTGCCAAGGGTATAGGGAAAATTCCCGATCATCCGGCCCAACCACTCACACGGTCCAAGGATTCCAATAGGAACGGGTTGCAGGCTGCACCTCCGTATAGTTCCCATCCGGCCTACGGGATTAGCCTGATAAAAGCGGTGAAATTGAGGTGCTAGGCAAAACCCAGCCCAACATGATTTCGCGCCTGTCATGGAGAATGACGCATGACCAGTCTCCGTCCCCGAATTTATATCCTGGGAATCATCCTTTGTATTGGAACGGCGCCACTCAACGCGGCTCCACCCAAATCCGGAACAACCATGCCCAAGTCGGCCGCTCCCAAAATTGTCACGAAGGGCATTGTCGACCCTGACTCGGTGGCGGCGCTGAAGCGAATGAGCGCTTATCTAACGTCGCTCAATACGGCGGCAATTACGTCCGAAGGCAGCCTGGACGTTGTCACCGATGACGGGCAGCGGATCCAGCTCGACGGCGTAACCAAATATAAGCTCCGCAAGCCGAACGGCTTCGTTATCGACTATGTCAGCGACGCGAAGAGCCGCCAGTTCATTTATGACGGCAAGCAATTCACGGTCTACGCGCCGAAACTGGACTTTTACGCGACGGTTCCAGCTCCTCCCACCAACCGGGAGGTGCTCGATACCATCTACAAGCGATTTGGCATCGCCCTGCCGCTTGAAGACCTGTTCCGATGGAACGATCCAAATGGCGTTCGTGTCGACTCGCTCAAGTCCGGCTACCTTGCCGGCACCGCAACGCTCGATGGCGTTGAAACCGATCATTACGCCTTTCGCGAAGCGGAAGTTGATTGGGAAATCTGGATCGACAAGGGCGATCGCCCGCTTCCGCGCAAGGTCGTAATTGTCGATCGGACCGATCCGGCCAATCCAACCTTTATCGCGCGCCTAAACTGGACCGTGAACCCGGCCTTCACCGACAGCGATTTTGCCTTCACTCCCGATAAGGATGCGAAGCGAATTGAACTGGCGGTCTATGAGGAATCAGGAGAGTAAAATGCGCAGCACGGTTTCCCGCGTCGCAGCGATCGGCGCATTTGCAAGTCTTCTCGCCTTCACCGCTGCTCAAGTCGACGCTCGTGGCGGCGGCGGCCGCGGCGGATCGACCAGCATGGGTCGTGGCGGTGGTGGTGGCGGCGGCTTCAACCGAGGCGGTGGCGGAGGAGGCGGTGGAGGCTTCAATCGAGGCGGCGGCGGCGGCGGCGGCATGAATGCCGGCGGTTTCAGCCGCGGCGGGAACTATAGCAGCGCTGGCGCCGGGAATCGCGGAAATGTCAACGCCGGCAACGTCAATCGGGGCAACGTTAACACCGGGAACATCAATCGCGGAAACGTCAACACCGGCAACATCAACACCGGCAATATTAACCGGGGAAACATCAACACCGGAAACATCAACACCGGCAACGTCAACGTCAACGTCGACAACAATTATGGCTGCTGTCACGGCGGCTGGAACGACTATCCAGTCGGTGCAGGTCTCGCTGTTGGCGCGGTTGCCGGCATGACGGCCGCGGCTATCGGTTCGCGCTACTATGCGCTTCCCCCGGCCTGCTCACCCTATCCCTATAGCGGTTTCACCTATTACTCATGTGGCGGGGCATATTACAAACCCACCTATCAGGGCGATACGGTGGTCTATGTCGTTGTGGACAAGCCCTGAGCTGCCGGATCACATTCAGGCCCTGAGCTCGGCGGCCTTCATTTCCGCTTCGCGCTGCATGGTGCGGACTAGTTGGGCCATCCCGCCGAGATATTGGGGAGGGACCCACTGGTCGCGATAGTCGGCGGCCGCCGCGGCGCGCAGCGTCCACATCGGGTCGATCAAATGCGGCCGGGCCAGCGCCACCAGATCGGCTCGGCCGGCGGTAAGGATTGCGTTGGCTTGGTCGGGGTCGGTGATGTTGCCGACCGCCATGGTAGCGAGCTTTGCCTCGTTTCGAATCTTGTCCGAAAAAGGCGTCTGGAACAGGCGCCCGTAAACCGGCTGTGCATCGGCCCAGGTCTGGCCGGCCGAGACGTCAATCAAGTCGGCGCCGGCTTCCGCGAACGCTTCGGCGACGAGCACCGCTTCATCAGGGGTAACCCCCTCCCGGCCGGCCCAATCGTTGGCTGAAATACGAACTGACATCGGCTTGTCCGCCGGCCAAGCCTCGCGCATCGCCGCGAACACTTCGAGCGGAAAGCGAAGCCGGTTCGCCAAGCTGCCGCCATATTCGTCAGTGCGCCTGTTCTGAAGCGGGGTAATGAAGCCCGACAACAGATAGCCGTGTGCCGCGTGTAATTCGACCATGTCGAAGCCGGCTTGCTGCCCCATACGCACGGCGGCAACGAATTGATCGCGAACATTGTCCATGTCGGAGCGGGTCATCGGACGCGGTTGCTGGTTGGCCGGCGCCCAGGGAACGTCAGAGGCTGCAATCAATGGCCAATTGCCTTCGTTCAGCGGCGCATCGGCTACTTCCCATCCGAGCTGGGTCGAACCCTTGCTGCCCGAATGCCCAAGCTGGAGGCAGATCTTGGCCTTGCTGTTGGAGTGAACGAATTCGGTGATCCGTCGCCAGGCCGTAACATGGTCCTCTTTCCACATGCCAGTGCATCCGGGGGTGATCCGTCCCGAGGGCGAGACGCAGGTCATTTCAGTGAAAAGCAGGCCCGCACCGCCCTGAGCCCTCGCACCGAGATGAACAAGATGGAAGTCGTTGGGCATTCCGTCGGTCGCCGAATACATTGCCATCGGGGAGACGACGATGCGATTCTCAAGCATCATCTCACGCAGCTTGAACGGCGCGAACATTGGCCAAGCATTCTTGGCCTTTCCGGTTGCCCGCTCCCAAAAGGTCCGCTCCGTCCCCTCCAACCAATTGCGATCGCGGAGGCGAAGGTTTTCATGGCTGATGCGCTGGGAACGGGTCATCAGCGAATAGGCGAACTGCCAGGGCTCGAAGTCCAAATAGCGCTCTACGGTTTCGAACCATTCAGTTGAGTTACGTGCGCTATTCTGAAGCTTCAGCACCTCAAGGTTTCGCTCAGCCTGATATTCAGCGAGCGCTTCCATGCGGTCGAGGCCGGGACGGTTAAGAACCTCGGCCAGCTTGATTGCATCTTCAAGCGCAAGCTTGGTACCCGAACCAATCGAGAAATGGGCAGTATGAGCGGCATCGCCCAGCAGGATGATCTTGTCATGATGCCAGCGCTCGCAAATGATCCGGCGAAACTTCAGCCAAGCTGCGGAACCGCGTAGATGCGCAGCGTTGCTAAGTAACGGCTGGCCATCGAGGTATTTGGCGAAGATCCTTTCACAAGTTGCGATCGCCTCGGCCTGATCCATCCGATCGAACCCCAGGCCGGTCCAAGTGCTTTCCGAACATTCAATGATGAAGGTCGAACAGTCGTCGGCGAAGCGATAGGCGTGGGCCCAGATCCAGCCGGCCTCTGTCTTCTCGAAGGCGAAGGTGAAGGCGTCGAATGTCTTCGGCGTTCCAAGCCAGACAAAGCGATTGGCGCGTTCCTGAATGTCTACGCCGAGACGCTCGGCATAGGCTTCTCGGAACCGGCTGTTGATTCCATCCGCGGCAATAACCAGGTCCCAGTCTCGCCAGCTAGTGAGGTCCGGATCGCATTCCGTTTCATAGTGGATGTTGACGCCCAGATCGCAGGCTCGGCCCGCCAAAATCTCCAGCAAGCGTTTGCGGCCGATGCCGATGAAACCATGGCCCGACGAGCGGACGCAGGTCCCATGGATGTGAACGTCGATATCATCCCAATGCGCAAATTCGTCTGCAATAATTTGGCCGGACACCGGATCATTGGCCATTAAGTTTTCGACTGTCTGGTCGGAAAAGACGACGCCCCAGCCGAAGGTGACCCCCGCGGCATTTCGCTCGAACACATGCACTTCGTGACGGGGATCGCGAAGCTTCATCGAAATGGCGAAGTAAAGGCCGGCTGGGCCTCCGCCGATGCAGGCAATTTTCAAGCTCGTCCCTCCCGGAATATTCACCATCCTAGCGACCCGTGGTGGCGGATGCACCCGCGATTGAAATGTCGCCGATTCGACTCGGCCCCCGGATGATGGGTTTGCCGAGTCGCATGCAAAGGAACTCGACTGAAGGGCAGATTTTCCCAAAGCGGGACGCTTGGCCCACAATTTTTTCCACAAGCTTTGGGTCGACCGGAATCTTCGTTGAATCGGGGTCGGCTGCTTACCGCGCTCCGTTAACCTTTCGCTAACCTAAGTTATAAATTTAACACGAATTAACTTTTCACCTATTACGTGAATCTATTCGCAAGCCTACTCTGGGATAATTCAGGCAAAACATCTAGCGTTTTTCCCTAATCTCATGGTGTATCCACAAATCGTCCAGATGAATACTTACTAAAGCGGCAAGATTAACCATGAAATTCGGACCGCAACGCTAAAGTTGAACATCGCTTATCCTAGTCTTGACCGGGCCAAGCTTGAAAAATTCGGAATTGAGGTGTTTCTTTTGCCTTACGAGCGCGGGGGCGGTCTCGACTATTCGCGGCTGCATTAACCCAAAAAGGTTAACAGCCAGCCCCCGCTACGAATGATTCACGCGTCGCGGGTTCTGCCCCGGCGCAAAAGGGCAGAGGTGGTTATGCGGTACGAAGATGCTTCGCACACGGGCGCGTTTCAGGGGTCACAGCCGATCGCCAACGACGACCTGGATTCGCTCCCGGCTGGCTCACGCAGTCCCGCCACGGGCAACCTGATCTCGGGCGAGGGTACGCAGAGCGGCTCGGCTGGCGCCGATGTGGCCGCCGGCGCCCACGTCACCGCCATTGCTGGTAAGGGCGGGGAAGACACGAGCTTCGCCGGCGGAAAGCTCAGCGTTGTCGGAGAGCATGGAAAGCTTAGCGTCGATGCCGCGGGCAATTACACCTATCAGGCCAACGGCGGCGAAGAGAATGTCCGCGACCGCTTCACGTACACGCTTGCGGATAACAATGGTGCCACCGACACCGGGTCGCTGATCGTCGAGATCGGCAAGACGCCCGTCGTCATCAAGGCCAATGCCCAGCAGATCGTTCCGGGTCCGGACGGCGTCGTCACCTTGCCGCCGGGCGTGGAGCTCAGCGACATTCGCGTGGTTGGCCGCAACCTGGTCATCGACATGCCCGATGGCACGCAGCTGATCATCGTCGACGGAGCCATTTTCGTGCCCCAGCTGGTGCTGGGCGGGGTCGAAATTCCTTCGACCAACCTTGCCGCCCTGCTAATCGGCCAGGAGCCGCAGCCGGCCGCCGGCGAGACGCCGCCGTCGAGCGGCGGTAATTTCGCCGTTCCGCCGCCTCCGCTGGATCCGGGCGTTCCGCTCGGCGACCTGATTCCGCCGACTGAATATACTTATAAGCCGCCGGAGCCCCAGGAAACCTTCCTGCCCGAGGACCGCGAGCCGACGATCGAAATCCAGCCCGACGGCCAGCCGGCTTCCGTTTCTGCAGTCGACTCGGTTGACGAAGACGGCTTGCCCGGCCGCGATGGCAATTTGCCGGACGAACCGCCAGGCAGCGATGAGGGCGCCGACGGCAATCCCACTAACAACAGCGACACGGATGAGACGACGGCCGGGACGATCATCATCGACTCGCCGGACGGCATCGATAACGTCACGATCAATGGCGTGCTCGTCACTGGCGCGATCGGCCAGGTGATTCAGGGCCAATACGGAACCCTGACGATCACAGGCTTCAGCGGCCAGAATATCCTCTACAGCTACACGCTGACCGACAATACGTCGGGCGATAACACGCACGACGATTTCAGCGTCACGATCACCGACGATGATGGCGACCAGGCGACGGCGACGTTGACCATCGACATCATCGACGACGTGCCGACGGCGCGTAACGATACCGACACGACCGTTGACGGCGTTGCTACCGGCAACGTCATGACTGACGCCTCGCCTGGCGACGTCGGCGACAGCGATACCAACGCCGCCGACACGGTCGGCGCCGACAATGCCAGCCTGACTTCAGTCAGCGGCTTCGGCGGCAGTAACGATTCGACGTTCGAAGGCGGTCTGCTCACGGTCAACGGCCAGTTCGGCGTTCTGACGATCGATGCGCAGGGCAATTACACCTATACCGTCAATCCCAATGCCGGCGGCGGCGGAGTGGACGTGTTCACCTACACGCTGACGGACGGTGACGGCGACACGACGCAAGCGACGCTGACGATCACCAATCCCGACCTGCATCCGGACCTTCCGAATCCTGACGCGGTGCTTCTGGACGATGATGCGCTGACCGGCGGCAATCCGGGCGGAACCGGCGACGATGTCGACTCCCAGGGTACGCCTGGGCAGCTCGTCGGCTCTGGCGGCGACGGCGACCTCGATTATTTCTTCGCGGGTCCGAACTCGCTTCCGCCCGGCTTTACGACCAACCTGGTCGATGCTTCGCACATGCAGATCCTGCAGGGCGGAACGGTGGTCCTGACGATTACGCTCGACAATGAGACGGGCGCGTTCTCGGTTGTGCAGAACAACCCGATCGATCATCCTGCGGGTCTGGATGAGAACAACCTGTCGTTCGGTGTGGGCGTCGAAGTCAAGGACGCCGACGGCGATACCGATCCCGCGACAATTACCATTAACGTCGACGACGACACTCCGGTCGTAAATGTCGAGCTGAATCGCGAAGGCGCGGTTACGGTCGACGAGAGCGGCCCGACCGGCGCTTCGACGATCAACTTCGGTGGAACCGAGGGCGATGACGAACATGTCCCCGGCAGCGGTCCGATCGGCCGCGCGGTCGGATCGACGGCAATCGTGGATGCCAATGCGTTGTTCGGCGCGGACGGCCCGTCGGGCAGCGGCTTGACCTATTCGCTTCAGCTTGGCGGAACTGACACGCCGCTGACGCTGACCGATGGCTCGGCGATCCAGCTTCAGCTAATCAATGGCGTGATTGTCGGCATGGTCACTGAGGGCTCGCACTCAGGTGAGGCGGCATTCGCGATCGCGATCAATCCGACGACCGGTGTTGCGACGGTCGAGCTCTATTTGAGCCTCGATCACCCGGATATTACGAACCCCAACGATTCGCTACCACTCGGACCAGACACGGTCGACGTGGTGGTGAGCGCGACCGATGGCGATGGCGATACTACTACCAGCGATCCGGTCGACGTTTCCGGCCTGTTCAACTTCCTTGACGACGGCCCCAGCGTCGATCCGGAACTCAGTGCAGACGGCCCGGCGATCGTCGACGAGAGCCCGCCCGTGGCGGCTCCAACAATCGACACCGGCCCCTATGCAAAGGGCGATGACCCCGACCTCGTTGGCGGTCAGGCAATCGGTTCAGGCAGCACGACATTGCTGGTGCCGAATGCCGCTTTTGGAGCCGACGGCCCGGCAGCCAGCGACTCGCTGACGTTCGCGCTTTCGGTCATTAATCCCTCGTCGGGCCTGACCCTTACCGACGGTTCGGCGATCAACCTGGTCCTGCTTCCGAGCGGCGTGGTGGTCGGCGTTGTCAGCGGCGGAGCATTCGACGGCCAAGCGGCGTTTGCTATCTCGATCGACGCGAGCACGGGTACGATCACGGCCGAGCTTTATCTCAGCCTTGACCATCCGGTGAATCCCGATCCGAACGATGTTCTGACCCTGGACCCGAACAGCCTCGGCGCCATCGTCACGGCGACTGACGGCGACGGTGATACGGCGACGTCCGGCGTCATCGACATTGGCGGCAAGATCAGCTTCCTTGACGACGGTCCGACGATCGATCCTTCGGTTAATCAGGAGGCGACCGTCACGGTTGACGAGAGTCTTCCGTCAACCGATCCGCTCATCAACACAGGTATCTATGCGAAGGGTGATGATCCCGACCTCGCTGGCGGCCTTGCGCTTGGCCAGGCCAACTCGGGCTCGGCAATCGTCGACGCCAATGCGGTATTCGGAGCAGACGGCCCGGCCGCTGGCGGCGGGATCAGCTATGCGCTGAGCATCCTCAACCCTTCGTCGGGGCTGACCCTGACGGATGGCAGCGCGATCAACCTGGTAATGCAGGGTGGTGTTATTGTCGGCGTGGTTGCCGCGGGGGCTTTCGCAGGCCAGGCCGCGTTTGCCATCGCGATTAATTCGACGACCGGCGTGGTCAGCATGGAGCAATATCTCTCGCTCGACCATCCGATCAACCCGAACCCGAACGACCCGCTCAACTTCGGTTCGGACATCATCGGCGTGACCGTGACGGCGACCGACGGCGACGGCGATCCGGTGACTTCGGACGCGGTCGATATCGGCGGACAGCTCACCTTCCTCGACGACGGTCCATCGGCAAACAACGACACCGACACTACCGATCCGGTCACAGACGAGGCGGTCGGCAATGTGATCACCGGCGTGGGCACGACAGAAGGCGCGGCTAATCACGATGTCCCGGGCGCCGACGGCTTTGGCGCGATCAGCAACCTCGTCGGCTTCAACGGCAGCACCGACAGCAATCCGGCGGGCGGTTTCGATGTGAGCGGCGAGTGGGGCACGCTGCATATGGATGCCAGCGGCCAGTATACTTACACCCGTACCGGCGGTGCCGGCGGCGCGACCGACACTTTCACCTACACCTATTTGGATGGTGACGGCGATTCAGTCAGCGCCACGCTGACCATCACGCTGGCGGACAATACGCCGACGCTGCCGGATCCAGATCTGATCCGCTTGGATGATGATGTCATTCCGGGCAAAGGCGGCATCTTGGACGGTCCGGGCGACGATGATCCCGACACGGTTCCCGGCAATGTTGTCAATGGACAACTGAATGGCTCGGGCGGTGATGGTACCCTGACTTATTCGTTCACCGGAACCAACACGCTGCCGACGGGCTTCACCGTCAACGTTGTTGATGGCGACACAATCCAGGTGCTGCAGGGCGTGACTGTCGTCATGACGATTGACCTGAACACGGCCACCGGTGCGTTCACGGTCACGCAGAACAATCCGATCGTGCATCCGTCATTGGATGGCGAGGCAGGCGACAACACCGAGAATAATCTCGACTTCTCGATTGGCGTCCAGGTCAAGGATATCGATAACGACGCGGATTCCGCGACGATCACGATCAATGTCGATGACGACTCGCCTGTGGCAGCGGTGGTCGCCACTGGCCAGAATGTCAGTGTTGACGAAACCAACGGCAATCAGGGCGACTCTAACGACGTCACCGGTCCGCTGGCGATCTTCAACGGCGTTGCCAACAAGGGCACCGACGCCGACATGGCGGGTCCGCAGTTCGGGACTAGTGCCGCGGCGATCGTTGCGGCGACCGGCAGCGCCTATGGCGCCGACGGCGCGGGCACGACCGTGTTCGGCCTCAGCGTTGCTCCGGGCGGCGTTGACTCGGGTCTCGACACGACGGCCGGCGTCAACATCTTCCTGTTCCTGGAAAACGGCCTTGTCGTTGGCCGGGTCGGGGCGACTGCCGGTGCGGCGGCTGCGGGTCCGGCGGCGTTCGCGCTGTCGATCGATCCGTCGACCGGCTTCATCAGCATGGTCGAATATATGTCGATCAACCACCCGAACACCGGCAATCCGGATGACTCGGTGTCGATCCTAAACACTGCGGTCCAGGCGACGGTGGCGGTGACCGACAGTGACGGCGATACGACGACCAATTCGGTCAATATCGGCAGCCATATCCAGTTCCAGGACGATGGCCCGACGGCAGCGGTGGTCGCCACTGGCCAGAATGTCGGTGTTGACGAAACCAACGGCAATCAGGGCGACTCTAACGACGTCACCGGTCCGCTGGCGATCTTCAACGGCGTTGCCAACAAGGGCACCGACGCCGACATGGCGGGTCCGCAGTTCGGGACTAGTGCCGCGGCGATCGTTGCGGCGACCGGCAGCGCCTATGGCGCCGACGGCGCGGGCACGACCGTGTTCGGCCTCAGCGTTGCTCCGGGCGGCGTTGACTCGGGTCTCGACACGACGGCCGGCGTCAACATCTTCCTGTTCCTGGAAAACGGCCTTGTCGTTGGCCGGGTCGGGGCGACTGCCGGTGCGGCGGCTGCGGGTCCGGCGGCGTTCGCGCTGTCGATCGATCCGTCGACCGGCTTCATCAGCATGGTCGAATATATGTCGATCAACCACCCGAACACCGGCAATCCGGATGACTCGGTGTCGATCCTAAACACTGCGGTCCAGGCGACCGTGACGGTGACCGACGGCGATAGCGACCCTGCGACCACCTCGGTCAATATCGGCAGCCATATCCAGTTCCAGGACGATGGTCCAACGGCTGGCATCGCCACGACCGGTCAGACCGTCAGTCTCGATGAGTCTGCCGGCAACCAGGTTGACTCTAATGACGTAACCGGACCGATCGCGGCCTTCGCCGGTGTGGCGAATGTCGGGGACGATCCGGACGTTGCGGGCACCGGTCCGATTCAGTTCGCGACGAGTGCTGCTGCCCTGGTCGCGGCCACCGGCAGTGCCTACGGCGCCGACGGCGCGGGCACGACCTTGTTCGGCCTGAGCGTTGCCCCGGGCGGCGTAGACTCGGGCCTCGACACCACGGCCGGCGTCAACATCTTCCTGTTCCTGGAAAACGGCGTTGTCGTTGGCCGGGTCGGGGCAACCGCCGGCGTGGCGGCGGCGGGTCCGGCGGCGTTCGCCTTGTCGATCAACCCGACGACCGGCGTTGTTAGCATGGTCGAGTATCTCTCGATCTACCATCCGAACGCGGCCAATCCTGATGACTCGGTGTCGATCATCAATACCGCGGTCCAGGCGACCGTGACGGTGACCGACGGCGATAGCGATACGGCGACCAACTCGGTCAACATCGGCAGCCTGATCAGTTTCCAGGACTCTGCGCCGATCATGACTTCGGCGTCGAACATCAACATCCAGAATAGCGGCGACGTCGCCCATACCGGTGCGTTCGCCTTCAACCTGGGTGCCGATGGCGCGAACACGTCAAACGATGTCATCACCAACGTGACAGGCGGTGCGACGGTCGGCGGTGTTGCGGTGACAAACTGGATCCTGACGCCGGGGGCCGAGAATGCGACCACGGCGAACTACTCGTTCAGTTTCGATTATCCGATTGGTGGCGGCAATACCGCGCACGAAACCGGTACGCTGGTGTTCGACAAGGTCGCCGGCACCTACACGATCGACCTCGCCAACCCGATCCAGGGGGTGGTCACCATCCTGCAGACGGCGACGGGTACCCTGTTCCAGGGCTATGAGTTTGGGACCTCGACATTGGACAACTCTCAGCCGGCAATCTCGGTAACCCAAATCCAGGACCTGGCCGGAACTGCGAACGACATCTACGTGCAGTTCACCAGCGTTGCCGAGCCGAGCTCGGGTACCGGCAATAATGCTTTGGAGGTGACCAATTGGGTCCCCGGCGCGGACAACCCGCCACCGATCGATGCTCCGCCAAACCCGGACGCCAGCGACTTCACCTGGAACCCGGGTCAGGTGTTCAATCAGACAGATAGCTGGGTTTCCACCTCGAACGACTCAAATGGCGTGGCCGGCGATACCATCCAGGGCGGCGAGGTGCTCGACTTCAACCTGGTCCAGGGCGCCAACCCGACCGGAACATTGGCCAGTCCGGCAACCTATGCCCAGGCTTCCTCGATGTTCCTGAAGTTCGACGGCATCGGCACTTCGGAAGACATGATTGTCGTCCTCAAGGTCTATGACACCGTCGCACACACATACTCGACCGTAGCGCTGATGGTTCAGAACTCGGACATCCAGAAGGGCCCGGGTTCGGGTCCGGGGATCTACTCGGGCATCACGCTCGATCAGAATGACGGCCTGATCGTCATCGAGCCCAACGATTACCAGCAGGGCAACACCAACCTGGTGATAGTCGGTGCGCAGATTGCGGGCAGCGATGAAGGAGTCTCCGGAACGGCGATCGACTTCAACTACGGTGGAGTTTTGGGTGTCGCCAGCACGGGCACCCAGGCCTTCTCGACCGATGTCAGCGACGGTCCGTTCAAGATCTCGTCGATCGGTTTCACGACGACGCAGACCACGCCGCAGAACGCGCAGCTGGACTTCAACGTCACGGTAACCGACGGCGACGGTGACTCGATCACGCAGGCCATCAGTGCGACCGTGACTGCGGCAGCGGATTCGTCGACACCAATCTCGCTCGACCCAAGCGTGACGACGATTCAGTCGACCCTTCCGCCTTCGCCTGAGAGCAGCAGCCTGCTTGTTTCCGACAGCCAGCTGCAGAAGACCGCAGCGAACAGCAACACGCTGACGCTGGCGGCTGCGGTTGCGGCGGCAGGTGTGGCGGAATCGGCGGCGGCTGCGGGTCATCAGGACTTTGGCCGCAGTCACCAAAATGCCGAGACCGAGTCCGCAGTCGGACATGTAGGGAAGCTCGCGGACAGCGGTTCGGGCGACGACTCGGGCCATTCGGCGCTGCCGAATGTGTCCCTTGTGGCGGCCAATGACTCGGCTCCGGCCGACTCATCTAGCCACAGCTCGGATGCAGCGGAATCGGATCATTCTCTCGACGACAGCGCGGCAAGTGCCGCGGCCCAGTCGAGCGATGCTCCGGCGGCTGCAAACGATCAGGGACCTGCCCAGGTCTCGGCCAGCGCCAGCCCGGTTGCTCCGACAGTCGCGATGGTCTCGGCCGAAGCGCTGCAGGCTGCAGGGATTAACGGCGAGGGCCATCACCACGGCTCGGTCGAACAGGTCGTTGCAGAAGCGCTAGGCCAGGGTAACGCACCCGCCGCGGTGGACGCGATACTCAATGCCTTGCCGGGCGGGAATGGCGCGCTTGCGGCGCTTGCCAATGTGGCAAGCCCTGCTGCCGGCGGCGTTCCGGCTTGGGACATGGCGGGGCACGGGGCTTTCGCCCACGGCGCCGACATGCTGATGAATGCGCATGTGGCGAACCAGCATCACGACGCAGTTCAGCCGGTTGTTAACGGCTAACGAAGGCAGCGGCCCTCCCTGGTGGACGGGGAGGGTCATTGCCTATGACCAGAAGGGGGAAGACATGAGTAGGAAGCACTGGACGTTGATCGTTCCCGGGGCGGTGCTGTTATGCGCCTCACCGGCATTTGGCGTGGATCTCCAGAGCGCGGTTCAAGCCGCCCTCAATACCAATCCGGAGATCCGGCAAGCGGTTGCCAACAAGGAGGCGACCAAGGAGGAGCGCAAGCAGGCCGAGGGCCTGTGGTACCCGCGCATTTCGGTCGAAGGTTCGGCCGGCGTGCGTAAATTGCGCAACCCGACCCGTCGCGATCTCGGCATTGCCGGCGATACGCTCCATCCTGTCGAAGGCTTCATCATCGCCGACCAGCTGCTGTGGAACAGCGGCGGCCGGACTGCTGAGATCAAGCGCCAGGCTTCGCGGACCGACGCGGCCGCAACCCGCATCGAAGAGCGCAGCGAATTCGTCGCGCTCAACGTCAGCCGCGCCTACATCGACTATCTGCTGCAACAGCGGCTGGTAGCGATCGCGCAAGACAATGCGACGTTCCACGAACGGCTCGCCGCCGATCTTCGCGAAGGCGTGGCCAAGGGATCGATTTCGGTTGCCGACCAGCAGCAGGCTGAAGAGCGGCTGCAGGCGGCTCGGACCAAGATCACCGAAGCCCAGGAAGATCTGGATACGGCAGCGATCCAGTTTCAGACGCTGACCGGCGTTCCGATCGATAGCGTCGCCATGCCGCCGGACCTGTCGGCCATGATGCCTGCTTCGCTTCCGGAAGCGGAAGAAATGGCGCGCCAGAACAACCCGCGTGTCCAGGAAGCCCTGGCCGATCTCAACACTTCGCGTGAAGAGATCAAGTCGGCTCAGGCAGAGTTGGGCCCGCGGTTCAACGCTGAGGCTTCGGCCCGCTATGGCGACGACATCGACGGGTTCCAGGGTCGCACCAGCGATCTGACGGCTCGGGTCGTAATGCGTTGGAAAATCTTCGACGGCTTCGCCAATACGGCGAATGTTCGTGAACAGAAGGCGCGCGCCGATGAAGTGCATGCCCGGCTGTTCCAACGGACTCGCCAGGCCGAGGAAGACACGCGTTCCGCGTGGAGCCGCCTCACCAACCAGAGCCGGCTTGTTACGGAACTCGAGACTCAAGGCCGCGTCGCGGACGATCTGCTGCTTTCCTATCGTGAGCAGTTCAATGTCGGCCGCCGCTCGCTGCTCGACGTGCTCGACGCCCAGAACACGCGCTACAATGTCCAGGCCCAGGCCGAGACTGCACGCATGTCCAAGCTTTATGCCCAATATCGGGTGTTGGCAGCGTCCAACCGCCTGATTGAGGCGCTTGGCGTGCAGATGCCAGTCGAAGCAGTGGCCAACCAGCGCGCCAAGTTCGACGTCAATCCAATCCCGCCGGAAGACCGGCAGGAAAATAGCTTCCCTTATCCGGTCATGGGTCCGCCCGTCCCGGATGCAGGGATGGCACCTGCATCGGCGCCTGCCGCGGAGCCCGCTCCGGAGCCGGCACCGACGGGCGGCCAGTAATCAGGTATGAAGGGGACGGGTGTTGAGTATCATGCACTGGCTGGATTCCACGCCGTCGCGTGAAATTGACCCTGTCCTCGACTGCCTGACCTTCCTCGCGCGCCGCGCAGACAGGCCGTCTTCCCCGGTCTTGCTGCGTGCGGGGTTGGCGCTTTCGGACACGGGCACGCTGCCATTCCACCAGATCGAGCCAGCGCTCGAGCAGGTCGGGATGCGTGGCGAGCCCGTGTCTCGCCGCCGCCTTGCGGGCTGGCGGCTGCAACAGCTTCCGGCGATCGTCGAGCTCAGCGAAGATCGGGCGATCGTCCTCCTCGAAATGAAGGCCGGCGATGCGCTGGTCTATGCGCCCGGCACGGCCGAACCGCTCTGGGTTCCGGTATCCGACCTGGAGGCGGCATTCACCGGACACGCGATCGCGGTGGAGCCGGACCCGACGCAGGAGCGCGCCGGGGAACGGCCGTGGGACAAGGCACGCCGTACCCATTGGTTCTGGTCCGAAGTGTGGAAAGTCCGTCGCGAATTCTGGCCGGTCCTGCTCGCAGCGTTGATCGTCAACCTGCTCGCACTGGCGGTGCCGCTGTTCACGATGAACGTCTATGACCGCGTTATTCCGAACAAGGCAGTGCCGACGCTGTGGGTCCTGGCAATAGGCGTGCTGCTTGCGCTCGGTTTCGACTTCCTCCTGCGTGTCGCCCGCGCCCAACTCGTCGACGAGCTCGGCCGGCGGCTCGATGCCAAATATTCGCAGAAGCTGTTCGAGAAAGTGATGAACCTGCCGATGGCAGAGCGCCAGGGCAGCACCGGCGCATTCGCCAAGCGGATTAGCGAATATGAAGGCGTCCGCGACTTCTTCGCCTCGACCTCGGTTGTGCTGATCGTCGACATCGGCTTCCTGCTCGTTTTCCTGGTACTGATTGCAATTCTTGCTGGGCCCTTGGTGCTGGTGCCGATCTTCGGCATCGTGACAATGCTCGGAGTTGGAATGGTGCTGCAGCGGCGAATGGCTGGCGCGGCGGTAGACGCCCAGGCCGACAGCTCGCTTCAGCATTCGGTTCTGGTCGAATCCATCTCCGGTATTGAAACGCTCAAATCAGCAGGCGCCGAAGGGCAGATGCTCGGCCGCTGGCGTCGTTATGCCGCCATGTCGGCTGCGACCCAGGAAAAGATGCGTCGGCTGACATCGATCGCGGTCAATCTGGCTTCCATTTGCCAGCAGGCGATCAGTGTCGGGCTGGTGATCGGCGGCTTCTACCTCTTCAACAACGGCGACATCACCATGGGCGCGATCATCGCCATCGTGATGCTGGCCGGCCGCGCGATGTCGCCGATCGGTCAGTTCGCCTTCCTGATCACGCGCGCACGCCAGTCGATGACGACCCTGGATTCATTGCAGCGGATGATGGAGGCGACGGACGAGCGGCAAGCGGCCTCGCGCAGCATCGTGCCGGAAATCCGAGTTGGCCATCTTGAGCTCAAAAATGCCAGCTTCCGATATCCGGGCGCAAGCGTTGACAGCCTGAGTGGCATCAACCTCAAAATCGAACCCGGCGAGCGAATTGCAATCATCGGCCGGGTAGCATCGGGCAAATCCACCCTTGGTCGGTTGATCTGCGGACTTTATGCGCCGACCGACGGGGAAATGCTGGTCGATGGGCTCGACAGCCGCCAGTATCACCCGCACCAGTTGCGCAATAGCTTCCGCTATGTCGGCCAGGATGCAGACCTGTTCTCGGGTACCGTTCGTGATAATCTGATGCTCGGCGCGGCAAAGGCTGACGACCAGCAGTTGATTGACGCCGTAGTCCGCTCTGGCGCCGATATTTTCCTGTCGCGCGATGCCGCCGGATTCGATCGTCCGGTCGGCGAACGCGGTGCCCTCCTGTCAGGCGGCCAGCGCTCGCTGCTGGTCCTAGCGCGCGCCCTGGTTTCGCAATCGAAGCTGCTATTCCTGGACGAGCCGACAGGCGCCATGGATACCCAGACCGAGCTTTATTTCATCGAGAAATTGAAGACTGCGCTGGGCAAGGATCAAAGCCTGGTGGTCTCCACCCATCGGCACAATATGCTGTCGATCTGCGACCGGCTGATTGTCATCGACGCCGGCAAGATCATTGCCGACGGCCCGCGCGACCAAGTGCTTGGTAAATTGGCGGGTGCTGCAAAGCATGAGGGTGCGCAATGATCGCCCTACCTCGTCTTTCGCTTCCGGTTCGCCGCCAACTGTCGTTCGCTGCGACAGCGCTGCTGGGCGTCGTGGTCGGTGGAACGACCCTGCGCATCGATCCGACCGAGGCGTCGACGGCATCGGTCATGATCGCCCCGGCAATCGCGGCGTCGCTAATTTCCGCGACGTCGGGCGAACATCTTATCGAGAATCGTGCGATCGGAATGGACGCGAAGCTGATCAACGCAGCGATGCCCTTCAGCAGCTCGCCGGTAATGGCTGCGCGACCTTTCGACCTGTCGGATTCCGACCCGCTCGATCGCCGCCGGGCGCTGCTGTGCCTGACCCAAGCCGTCTATTATGAAGCGGGGTTTGAACCGCTCGAAGGACGAAGGGCAGTTGCGCAGGTCGTCCTCAACCGGATGCGCCATCCGGCCTTCCCCAAATCCGTCTGCGGTGTCGTGTATCAGGGAGCGCGCGACCCGGTTTGCCAGTTCAGCTTCGTTTGCGACGGATCGCTATATCGCCGCCCGGTGCCCGGTGCCTGGAAGGAAGCGGAGCTCGTTGCCCGGGCCGCTCTTGATGGGTTCGTCGAACGGGCGGTTGGAGCGGCGACCCATTATCACGCCGACTATGTCGCACCCTATTGGGCGCCTCGGCTTGCGAAAATTTCTCAGATCGGCGCGCATATATTCTACCGCTGGCCCGGCGCCTGGGGCTCAACCGCTGCCTTCACCGGCCGCTACATCGGCGAGCCGAACGACCCGATGGCGCTACGGCCTCCGCTTCGCCAGGCGATCTTGACCGACGGAAGCGTCGTTCCGGTCGAAGATCCGGCATTGGCTGGCCCGCCAATCGCGCGCGCGCCGAACGATGTAGGCGGCCTGTTGGACACGTCGAAAGGCTGGACGCTCAACATCCCGATGCCGTCGGAAAGTAATTCGGCAAGCAAGTCGATCTCCGACACCCAGGTCAAGCCGCACGAGCCGGCTGCGCCAGTTACGCTGGCTGCTCGATAGCGAACGGACAGGCTTCATCATGGCAACTCTTCCCTTCATTCCTGCCGCGGCCCAGCGCCGGCGAGAACCCCTTACCGGGGCTCGGCTGGTTATCGTCTCCGTGGCGGTTGGCTTCGCGCTGTTCCTGCTCTGGGCGATGTTGGCGCAGGTCGATGAAGTGACCAAGGGCCAGGGAAAGGTTATTCCATCGAGCAAAATCCAGGTAATCCAGTCGTCGGTCCCGGCAACAATTGCCGAGCTGCTAGTCCGTTCCGGCCAGCGAGTTTCCAAGGGGCAATTGCTAGCGCGTCTGGACAACCCGGAAAACCGCTCTATCCAGGCCGAAACCGAGGCGCTGCAAGAGCGTTCGGCGCGTCTGGAGGCGGAAGGCACCGGCGCAACCACAACGTTGGCCGGCGACGAGGCTACGCTTAGCGCAGTTCGCCGGCAGGCGCTGTCGAGCCGCGTTGCGGCGCTCGGATCGTCGGCGGAACAACGCCGACGGGAAGCGGCAGAAGCTAACGCGACCATATCCAGCCTGCAGAACAGCCTCGTGATCGCCCAAAAACAGGTAGAGATGCTCGAACCACTCGCGGCGAAGAACATTGTGCCGCAAACCGACCTTATGAGTGCGCGGCGCGAAGTGATCGATCTCCAGGGCCGAATTGCTGCCGCGCGCGAGCAAGCGAGCCGAGCGAACGCCGCCGTGCAAGAGGCATTGAGCCAAGCCAATGAGGCCCGCTTTACCTTCCGCCAGGAAGCGCTCAACGAGCGAAGCCAGGTCAATCAGAAGATAGCCGTCAACGAGCAATCGTTGCGTGGCGCCGGGGGACAGCCCGGGCGCATGGAATTGCGCTCGCCGGTCGACGGTGTCGTCAACGACGTCCAAGTGACCACCATCGGTGGCTTCGTCCAGGCGGGCGAAAAGGTAATGGAAGTGGTCCCGATGGGCGACAAGTTGCTGGTCGAGACTCGCGTCAAGCCCAGCGACATTGCGTTCATCAAGGTCGGCGACAAAGCATTGGTCAAAGTCACGGCTTATGACTTCTCGACCTATGGAGGACTGGACGGCAAGGTTGTCCAGGTGTCGGCCGATAGCATCTATGACGAGGTCGAGCGCCAAGCTTACTTCATCGTCATCGTCGAAACGGAGAAGTCGTACCTGATGGCGGCCGGCCGGCGATTGCCGATCACCCCGGGCATGATGACTGACACGCAGATCATCACTGGTCGCAAGAGCATTCTTACCTATTTGCTGAAGCCGGTTCTCAAGGCGCGTAGCGACGCGCTTCGTGAGCGCTAATTAGAGGTTGATCGTCGCCGGAACGAGGCTGGCCGTTTCCTGCACCACCTCCGGCAATTCATCTTCGCCTGACGACGGCTCGAACCGGGCCTCGGCAAGCACTACAGGAGCGCGCAGGCTGTTGCTTGCGTAGGTCACCGGCGCCAGCTCGCGGCGGTAGCCGTGAGTGTAGGCATGTCCAGCCGTAAACGTCAGCACCGGCTTATAGTCCTGGACGTCGCTGGAATCGACGATGTGGTCCGTACCATTGTCGAGTACCAGGAAGCGCCCCGCGGCCCGAACGACCAGCACAGCATGATCGGCCCGACGTGAAAGGTCCTTCAGCACGACCAGGTAGAGATCCTTGTCGGGGACGCCGGCGGCGCGAAGCATGGCTCGCTTTGCCAGCGCGAAATCCTCACAGTCGCCGCGACCGCGGGCAAGCGTTTCGGAGGCAGGCATCCAGCGATCGGCGACGCCGAACTGCACGCGGTCGTCAACGAAGCGGACTCGCGCGTTGACGTAGCCATTCACCGCCTCGAGCTTGGCAATAATGCCGTCGCCACGAAGCGCTGCAGCAAAGCCACCAGCAGCGCCACCCACGCCCGCTCCTGACACCCGGTTCCAGCGCGCATCGAGCGGGCTTCGGCCGATCGACAGCGCGACGCTGTTGAATATGTCAGGGCGGTCGTTCGAAACTGGCTGGCGAACAATATTCGCGATGGCCGGGCGGAAATAGGTTCCCCGGCTCATCGGTGCCACCACCGAAGTGTAAGCAGGTAGGCCTCCCTGCTGCGACGTGATGGCGGCAAGTGCGCTTGGCGCTCCACCAAGGATCGCCTCGGTCTTCGTCATCGACCTGTATGGGGAATTGGCCACCTGTGCCTGCGCGGGCGCGGCGAGCGAGACCATGGCCAGGCCGGGAAGTAGCGAGAGCGCAAAGCGGGCGGCGTTGTTCTTCATTGCCCCGCTTTTCGCAGGACAAGGGAAAAACTGCCTTAAATCACAAGGTTAACAGATCAGTAAGGTTGTCCGGAGAGAAAGGATTCAATCGCGTTATTAAATGCTTCCGGCTGCTCCGCATTGGCGAGATGGCCGGCGCGGGCAATCCGCTCCATGCGTGAACCCGTAATCAGATTCCGCAATTCCTCTGACAGCGCGGGAGGCGTGATCCCGTCCTCTTCGCCGACCAGAATGAGCGTTGGAACGTCGATCGTGCGCGCCCGGTCACGCTGGTCGGCCAACCAAACCGCCGCCGCACCGATACGATAGGCGACAGGGTCAATTTGGGCCATCGCGTCGATCACTTGATTTCGCAGCTGTAACGTTGCCACTGATCCAAGCAGCGCACCGCTGCGCGCCTCGGCGAGTTCGCGCATCGTCATCGATTGGCTGGCCGCCACCGAACGGTCGTGGATTGCTTGGCCGTCGGGATGAACTGCAAAGCTGTCGGCAATGATTAGCGATGCGCAACGGTCGGGCGCAGCGGCATAAAGCGCGATTGCCATGACGCCACCTAGTGACAGGCCGCAAATATGCGCGCGGAGGATTCCGAGTGCGTCCATCCCCGCCAGGATGAATGCAGCATAATCGTCCCGCGTCGCATTCGCGACTATTTCGCTTTCGCCATATCCGGGATAGTCGAACGCGATTGCGCGTCGGGACCTACCGAAATGGGCGAGCTGCGGCGCCCAGACGCTTTTATCCGAACCTACCCCGTGCAGGAACAGGATCGGCAGGGCGTCGCCATTACCTGCTTCGTCAAATCCGATGCGCCCCCGCGCTGTCCCAATGCTTGCCATGAAGGTCATCATGGCTGTGCAGTTCGACTTTGCAAGTCGCGGCCTCCATCCTAGGCTCCTCACCGATATGACCAGCATGACCGTCAACGGCGAAGCGATTCACTACCGGCTCGATCCGGAAACACCGCTTCTGTTTGCGCTTCGCGACGCCTCAAACCTGACGGGGGCCAAGCATGGCTGTTACAGCGGCGATTGCGGCAGTTGCACCGTGATCGTCGACGGACGCGCGGCCCTGTCCTGTCAGTTGACGATTGCGGCGGCCGAAGGCGCGGACATCACAACAATTGAAGGGCTTTCAGCCGACCGCGCTCATCCATTGCAGCAGGCCTGGGCCGCGGAGCAAGTCAGCCAATGCGGACGCTGCGATCCTGGCTTCATCATGGCGCTGGCGGCTTTGATGCGGGCAACGCCAAATCCAACGCCGGAACAATTGTCGAGCCTGCCCAATATCTGTCGCTGCGGTGCCACTCCGCGCATTCTCAAGGCCATTGCAAGGGCAGCTCAGATCGCTGCCCCAGTGAATGCCGCCGATGGGGTTAAGCCATCGGCCGAGCCCGTCGATGAACGGCTCAATTCATCACGGTTCAGCAACGGCTCATCCACCTAAGCGCAATCGCAACCTAGCGACTCATGAAGTCTAAGCTGGAGTTTTGTGATGCGTAGATATTTGATCCCATTGCTGGTGGCGGGCGCCCTTGTGCCAGCCACGACTTGGGCCCAGGACAGCGGCCATCGAGGCCCTCGAGCGGAAGGGGACCGCAGCAAGGACAGCGGCGCCCGGAGCGACCGTTCATCCAATGATCGCCCGCAGCGTGCCGAACGCTCCGGTGCCGATAGGCCCGGGCGCTCGGTTCAAGCCGAGCCGCCAGCCGGAATCAAAAACAATGAGCCGGGCGCGCACTCCAGGGGCGCCGATCAGCCCGTCCGAATCAGACGCAACGAACACCCCGCCCAGATCAATCGGGTGGTACGCCCAATTCGGATCCGCCCAGGCGAGACCAGTGTACCTACTACACCGGTACAGCACGTGGATAACGTCCCACCCACTGGCAATAATGTCGGTGATGGCCTGCACGTTGTGGGCCGCGATGACGAACTTAAGCCCGACACCTATCGCCACGGAGATAGCGGATGGTCAGGTAACCGCGACGGTGACAGCAACCATCATTGGTCAGGCGATTGGCGACACGACCACCGCTATGACTGGCAAAATCATCGCAAACATCATCGATCGCTCTTTCGGCTTGGCCGCTATTATGATCCTTATGGCTGGGGCTACCGCCGTTTCTCGATCGGTTTCGACCTTTGGCCAAGCTATTACGGTTCAAGCTTCTGGTTGAACGATCCTTGGATGTATCGACTCCCACCGGCTTATGGGCCCTATCGCTGGGTGCGCTATTATAATGACGCATTGCTGGTGAATATCTACACCGGGCAGGTCGTCGACGTGATCTACAGCTTCTTCTGGTAGACACAGCTTAACTGTTGGTCGAAGGGGCGTTGCGGGCAGTCGCGATGCCCTTTCTGCGTGGACGGTACCGGGAGCGCGCGTCCAGCGCGACGACGAAGGGGTAAGTGATGAAATTGAAGTTGGTTTTCGCCGCGTCCGCCGCTGTCGTGGCGCTGTCTGGTTTATCGTCCATCCCCGCGGCGGCGCAGGTGCCGAACCTGGTCGCAGCGGTTCCTGCCGCTTCCGAAACGCCACACGACCGCCTGTTCCGGTTGTTCAAGGAAAGCGACGAGGCGCAGCTCAAGCGCAACCCGATCTTCGGCATCTTCCGTGGCGATATGCGCTACGCCGACCAGTTTGGCGATTATATTACCGATGCATATTATGCCGGCGAAAAGGCCGCAGCCGAATCCGATCTTGCCGCCCTCCACGCCATCGATCGCGCGTCGCTCGATGCGACCGACCAGCTTGCCTACGACGTTTTCGAATATACGACGGCGGACACGCTGAAGGGGTATCAGCCGGAGATACTCGATTTCACCAAAGTGCGCCCGATCAACCATTTCTCGGGGTTCCATACTTTCTACCCCACATTCTCCAGCGGCGCCGGCGGCGCGCCGTTCAAGACCGTCCTCGACTATGACAATGCGCTGAAGCGCCACGCTGGATATGTCGTGCTGCTCGACCGGTCGATCGATCGCTTCAAACAGGGCGAGGCCGCGGGCGTGTTCGAAACCAAGATGACAATCAAGAACGTCATCGAGCAGCTCGCCACGCAACTGAAGCAGCCGGTAGAGGAATCGCCCTTCTACGGACCGGTGAAGGATTTCCCCGCCGACTTCAGCGCAGCCGACAAGGCGCGGCTCGCCGCCGCCTACAAAGCGTCAATCGCCAACGACATTTATCCGGCGATGCGGCGCCTGCACGACTATCTCGAAACCAGCTACCTGCCCAAGGCCCGCGAAGGTTATGGCCTGATGTACATGAAGGGTGGCGACCGGCTTTATCGCTACCTGGTCCAGTCGACCACAACCCTGCCGCTGACTCCTGAGGAAATTCACGAAACCGGCCTTCGCGAAGTGGCGAGGATCACCACCGAAATGGAGAAAGTGAAGCAGGAAGTCGGCTTCAACGGAACGTTGCCGCAATTCTTCAACTACCTGCGCACCGATCCCAAATTCAAGAAGCCGACGCGCGAAGCACTGACGCAGGGCTATTACGATATCGGCAAGGCCGTCGACGCCAAGTTGCCCACCTATTTTTCAACGATCCCCAAGGCGAAGCTGGAGATCCGGCCCTACGAGCCGTTCCGCGAGAAATTCCAGGCAGGCGGAAGCTATGAGCAGGGAACGCCCGACGGCTCGCGGCCAGGCGTATTTTACTTCAACGCCTATGACCTGCCTTCGCGGACAACTCCGGGAATGACGACGCTCTACCTTCACGAGGGATCACCGGGGCATCATTTCCAGATCAGCCTGGCGCAGGAAAATACGGCGCTTCCGGCTTTCATGCGGTTCGGCGGGAATACCGCTTATGTCGAGGGCTGGGCGCTTTATGCCGAGACGCTTGGCTACGACATGGGCTTCTACAAGGACCCGATCCAGCGTTTCGGTACGCTGTCGGACGAGATGCTGCGTGCGATGCGCCTCGTCGTTGACACCGGAATCCATAGCAAGGGTTGGACCCGGCAACAGTCGATCGACTACATGATGTCGCACTCCGACATCGGAAAGACCGACGCCACGTCGGAGGTTGAGCGCTATATCGCCATCCCCAGTCAGGCATTGGCCTACAAGACCGGTGCGATGACCATCCAGCGCCTCAGGCGCAAGGCCGAGGCAGAGCTTGGTCCCAAATTCGACATTCGCGAATTTCACGCGCAGGTGTTGATGACCGGCTCCCTGCCGCTGGCGATCCTCGAGGAGAAGATCGACCGCTGGATCGCCTCGAAGAAGTGACTTCCGCGCGCCGCGGACGGATCAGCCGTTCGCGTCGCGCTCGTCCAGCCGGATCATCGGCCGGTTCTTGATTTCCTTTTTGACGAAGCTGGTCTCATAGCGCCGGACGACCGGGCATGCGGCCAGTTCATCGTCTGCAAAGGCGTTGAACTCCGCCATGTCGCGGCAGCTTACGAGAATCAACATGTCGTCGCTGCCGCTCACCTCAAGGCAAAGCTGCACTTCATCGCACGCCTGGAGCTTTGCTCGGAATTCGTTGAACGCGGCGGCTTGTTCATGCTCGTGAAGCTGCAGTCGAACTACTGCGCGAAGGCGCCTATCGGCAAAGCTCGACGAGGCCAGAGCTACGGTCCGCGCAATCGCTCCGGTTTCGCGCAGCCTTCTGAGCCGGCGCGCTATGGCCGATGGCGACAGCGCGATCGTTTCGGCAAGCTGTTCGGCAGTCCGGTCTGCGTCCTCCTGCATGGCATTAAGTAGCTTGATGTCGAAATTGTCGAACATAGGCTGAACCTTGCCAATTTTTGGCGCTGTGGCCAGCAACTTTGCATCCTGCCACCTTGATTCCCGATGTATGATTATTGGTACCAAGGATCCGCAGCCATGCTTTCGAACTTCGCCCAATTGATATCGGCGCTGACGCTGCTTCTCGCCGCGCATGCCTCACCATCATCATGGACCCGTCCCCTGGCAGGTGAAGTCGAGGCCAAATGCACTGCTGCCTCACACCAGCAGGGAGCCAGCTGGCAGGGTAAGCCGGCCACCCGCCTTGTGATCGTTCAGCGGTCGACATCCAGCGAGTTGCAGATTTTGTCGTACGGTCCCTGATTCGCGCTGAAAAATGACCGAAGTACGCGCAAAGTCAGCGAGAAATGCTCTGCGCTCGGCTGTAATATCCCTCCAGATTTGATCATGAATGGAGCTTGCCTTGCTTCGTAACTTTCTACTTGCAGCGGCCGCGGTGCCTGCGCTTGCTTTGGCAACTATTGCGGCCGCCCAGACGGTTCCACCTGCGCCGTCCGCGCGCCAGCTTCCGGCCGGCGCGCAGCTTCCGCTGGCGGCGGGTGAAGGACGTGCGATTGCCGAGAAGCTGGCGGTCAAGCTGACCGACAATTTTGTCTATGCGGACCATGGCCAGCGCTATGCCGAAATGCTTCGAGCAAATGCTCAGGCCGGCCGCTATGACAAGGGGACGCGCCAGGAGCTTGCTGAGCGCATGACCGACGACCTTCAGGCAGTTCAGAGGGACGGCCACCTGCATGTAGCGGTAGCGGAAAAGGAGGATGGCGATCACGCCGGCGGCGCGGTGGGCATACCTAAGCATTGGCCGCCGTTGATCCAGTCGGCGAAGTGGATTGCGCCAGGGATCGCCTACATCCGGTTCACCGCCTTCATGTCGACCGATGAGGAGGTCGCGGCCGTCCGTGCGTTCATGCGCGAACATCGCGATGCCAAGACCTTCATCTTCGATCTGCGCAACCACCATGGCGGCAGGTTGGGGGAAATGGATGAAATCTTCCCCTATCTTTTTGCGGAGAAGACCGCGCTTGTGACCATGGAGATGCGCAGGTCGATCTTCGATCGGGAAGGATCACCATTCGGGGAAGCTCCGACGCTAGAGCTGGCCAAGGACGATTCCTATGCCCGCGTGACCCACTATGCGTTGCCCGGAGAAGCCACCCCTGCGCGCGACGCGAAGGTCTATTTGCTGACATCGAACCGGACCGGTTCGGCCGCCGAGCATTTTTCTCTGGCGATGAAATCGACCGGCCGGGCAACGCTCATCGGCGAAGCAACCGCGGGCGCCAATCATTTCGGTGACATGACGGAAATTGGTGAGAATTTTGCCGCCTTCGTCCCGGTCGGGCGCACCTATGACATCAAGACCGGCAGGGACTGGGAAGGCGATGGAATCGCGCCGGACATCGCGGTCGATCCAAGGCAGGCGCTGGTCGTGGCGCTTGAGAAAGCGGGCCTGTCGCACGAAGAAGCAGTTCGGCTAGACGCGACGGAAGTCCCCGGGGAGCCGGTGCATCGCGACAAGAAGCGGGCGAGTTAAGCGGGGGCTAGAGCTTCGGCGATCAGGCGCCGGCTGTTGTCGATTCCATAGAGGGCGATGAAGCTGCCCATGCGCGGGCCCTGGCTGGAGCCAAGCAGCGTCTCATACAGCGCCTGGAACCAGTGGCGCAGGCTTTCGAACGGGTGACGTTTGCCAACTTCGAACACGATATGCTGGATCTCATCGCCCGATGTTTCGGGCGTCAGCTTGGCCAATTCGGTGTCGAGGTCGGCAAGCGCGGCCCGTTCTTCCTCAGATGGCGATCGCCGACTGAGCGTCGGCGCAACGAAATCGCGGGCATAGTTGACCGCGAGCCCGATGAGATTGTCGAGTTCTTTATGGCTCTCCGCAGAGGTATCGGGCGCATAGCGCTGGACGAACTTCCAAGCGGTTTCCTTGTCGCCCACGCCTGGGAGCGACGCCAAGTTGAGTAGCAATCCGTAGGTCAGCGGCAATGACGCGGTCGGTACCTTGCCGCCGTGGATGTGATGAACCGGATTGCCAAGCTGCTGCTCAACCGGCTGCGTCGCATAATTGCCCCGGAATTGATAATATTCGTCGACCGCGCGCGGGATGACGCCAATGTGCAGGCTCTTGGCCTTGCGCGGCTCGCGAAAGGCGAAGAAGGCCAGGCTCTCTTCATTGCCGTAGGTCAGCCATTGCTCGAGGCTAAGGCCGTTGCCCTTCGACTTGGAAATCTTCTCGCCCTTTTCATCGAGGAACATTTCATAGTTGAAGCCCTCTGGCGGGCGGCCGCCGATGATGCGCGCGATCTTGCCGGACTGGATGGTCGAGTCGATCAGGTCTTTGCCGGCCATCTCATAGTCGACGCCAAGGGCGACCCAGCGCATCGCCCAGTCGACCTTCCATTGAAGCTTGCTGAGGCCGCCGAGCGCGGATTGCTCGATTTCGGCTCCATCCTCATCGGTGAAGGCGACGATGCCGGCTTCGGCGTCGACCACCCGGACCGGCACCTGCAGCACGCGGCCGGATGTAGGGGAAATGGGCAGCACCGGCGAATAGGTCTGACGGCGTTCCTCGCCCAGCGTCGGCAGCATCACGCCAAGGATCTCATCCCACTTGCGGAGCACCTGGCGAAGCGCCGTGTCGAATTGGCCGCTCGAATATGCATCGGTCGAGGAGACGAACTCATATTCAAACCCGAAGCGATCCAGGAAGCGCCGCAGCATCGCATTATTGTGATGGGCGAAGCTTTCATATTCCTCGAACGGGTCGGGGACCTTGGTCAGCGGCTGCCCAAGATGCTTGCCAAGCAGCTCGCGGTTAGGGACGTTGTCGGGCACCTTGCGCAGCCCGTCCATATCGTCGCTGAAAGCGACCAGCCGTGTAGGCGCACCCGTCAATTCTTCAAACGCATGCCGAACCATGGTCGTGCGCAACACTTCGTTGAAGGTGCCGATGTGGGGCAGGCCTGATGGCCCGTAGCCAGTCTCGAACAGCATCGGCTCACCGTCGGGTTTGCCGTCGGGCCAGCGCTTCAACAGCTTGCGTGCCTCCTCATATGGCCATGCCTTGCTGGTCATGGCAGCATTGCGGATCGCTTCGTCGCTCAACTGTTGCCCTTTCGTTCCGGCGAAGCCATTGGTTAAGGCGCCGTGGCCGCTCCTTTGCCTCTTCCCGCCCTCCATGCAACCCATGCCGGCATCTGGATCGCGGCCGGTGGAGAGGTAAGGGAGGCTTCACGAGGCGAGGCGATCGCCCGGCTGGCGGAGACGCCGCACATTTTGCTCAACGCCCCGTTAGTCGGCCAACGCCTCGGCTACCCCGACGTGTCCGGTCTCGATCTGTTGGAGCTTTATGCCTTCGTTCATCCGGCGCGCTTCGCGGTGCCCACGGTGCCGGGGTTGGCACGGGCTTGCGGCGTTGATCCGCCTGGGTGCGAAACCGGCGCTGTGTCGGTGCTAATCCAGATCGCAGAGGCCCTGCTGGTCCGACTGGGGCAAGACGACTGGTCTGAGCGCGAAGGCGCCTGGACTGCCAATACCACGCTGTACCGGTTGGGGTGGAACTGGGCACCGTTTGTCGGTCAGCGACTGGCCAAACCCGAACTTGGCGAGCGCATGCTTTTCTCTCGCCTCCCACAATGGGAGGAACTGGCAGAACGGCCGCAACCCTGGGCGATCGCCATCCCGCCCACCGATGCCGAGGAGAAGCTGTCGGAACTGACCGGCGATGGCTCCGAGCCGCGCGAGGGGCAGCGGGCGATGGCTGGGGAAGTCGCGGCAGTTTTCGCCCCACGGATGGCCCAGGGCGAGCCCAACATGCTTCTCGCCGAGGCCGGCACGGGTATCGGCAAGACGCTGGCTTATCTCGCCCCTGCTTCACTTTGGGCGGAGCGGGCGCAGGGGACGGTGTGGATATCGACGTTCACCAAGGCGCTTCAGCGGCAACTGGACGCCGAAGGGTGGCGGCTGTTTCCCGGCGATGAGGAGCGAAAACGGAAGATCGTCATCCGCAAAGGACGCGAGAATTACCTTTGCCTGCTCAACCTCGAGGATGCGATGCAGGGCGCGTTTGTCGGGCGAGCAGCGGTGCTGGCGCAGTTGGTTGGGCGGTGGGCAGCGTACACCAAAGACGGTGACATGGTCGGTGGCGACATGCCTGGCTGGCTGCCGAGCCTATTTCGCCGATCGGGTTCTACGGCGCTCACCGATCGCCGGGGCGAATGTGTCTATGCCGGCTGCCCACATTATCGGAAATGTTTCATCGAGCGAGCGGAGCGGGCAGGGCGCGAGGCGGATCTTGTCATCGCGAACCACGCCTTGGTGATGGTCAATGCGGCACGGGGCCGACCAGACGCGCCAACCCGGATTATCTTCGACGAGGGGCATCATCTGTTCGATGCTGCAGATTCTACATTTTCGGCCGCGCTGACGGGGCAAGAAGCGATCGAGATGCGCCGCTGGATCGTCGGTCCGGAAGGCAAGTCGCGTGGGCGGCGGCGCGGGCTTGCCGCGCGGCTGCTGGACGTCTGCTCCTATGACGAGCAAGGAGCGCAGGCACTTGACGCTGCGGTTGAGGCGGCGCGAGCGCTGCCTTCGGACGGATGGCTTGGCCGACTGGCGGAGGACGACCCCTTTGGGCCGGTCGAGACGTTGCTCAGCCAGGTCCGCGGTACGGTTTATGCCCGGGCCAAGGCCCAGGAGGCCGGCTATGGACTCGAAACCGAGCTCGCCGAGCCCGACGGAAATCTTGTTTCTGCGGCGGCGGCAGCCCTGGAAGCGCTCGAAGCGCTAGCTCGACCGCTGGCCGCGCTTGGCCGGAGGCTGGAAGCAATTCTCGAGGATGCGCCCGATTGGCTGGATAGCCAGGCTCGGGCTCGGGTTGAAGGGGCGATCAATGGCCTCTCATGGCGGCGCGAGACGCTTGGATCGTGGATTGCGCTTCTTGGACGAGTCGGCGGGGTCGCGGATCCCGATTTTGTCGACTGGCTGGCGATAGAGCGGGTCGAGGGGCGCGAATTCGATGTTGGCCTTCACCGACACTGGCTGGACCCCACACGTCCGCTTGCCAAGGCGGTGCTCGAACCGGCGCATGGCGTCCTGGTCACCTCCGCAACGTTGCGCGGAAGCGAGGGCTGGCCGAGCGCCGAGGCACGAACGGGAGCGCTCCACCTGTCCGGCCCCATCGATCACTTCGAGGCCGCCAGCCCGTTCGATTATGCCGCCCAGGCGGAAGTGCTAATCGTCAATGACATCGGTCGAAATGACATCGCCGCGCTGGCGGGCGCATATGCCCGGCTTATCGAGGCTGCGGAGGGCGGGACGCTGGGATTGTTCACCGCTATCCAACGGCTGCGCGGGGTACATGCCCGGATTGCCGATCGCCTGGCGCGAACCGGGCTGCCGCTCCTTGCCCAGCATGTTGATCCGATCGACACCGGCACCCTGGTCGACATCTTCCGCGACGATCCGCATGCATCGCTGCTTGGTACCGACGCGCTCCGCGACGGAGTCGACGTGCCCGGTGAGTCGCTTCGACTGGTGGTGATGGAGCGGGTACCATGGCCGCGCCCGACGGTACTTCACGCCGCGCGAAAGCTGGCCAATGGAGGCAGCGCCTATGACGACAGGGTGGTGCGCGCGCGCCTTGCGCAGGCGTTTGGCCGGCTGATTAGGAGGCAAGGCGACAAGGGGCTGTTCGTGATCTTGTCGAGCGCACTTCCTTCGCGATTGCTAAGCGCCTTCCCGCCCGAGGTCGCAGTGTCCCGGCTTCCGCTCGATGCGGCGCTTGAACGCGTTCGGGCGAAGCTTTTCGAGTCCGTCCCCGTTGAGCAGTCGGAGAAAGTGTCATGAAAAGTCTCATTCTGCTGCGTCATGCCAAGTCGGAAAGGGATTCGCCCGACGGCAGTGATTTCGCCCGGCCGCTCAATGACCGCGGACGATCCGATTCAAAGCGGATAGGGAAGGAAATTCGCCGATTGGGACTCGACAGCGACCTGGTTTTGGCGAGCTCTGCGCAGCGCGTTGTCGAAACGGTCGACGGTGTCGGCGGCCTTTCCCCAACATTCGACCGCCGTATCTATGAAGCCTCGACCGGGCAGCTATTCGAGATCATTCGCGAGGTGGACGACCGAATCGACCGGCTGATGCTCGTCGGCCATAATCCGGGGTTCGAGCGGGTGGCCGCGCGGCTTACCGACGGAAAAGTCGACACCCTTCCAACGGGGGCACTGGTCGAAATCGAGCTTCCGGTGGATCATTGGCGGGAAGTTGGGGAAGGCAACGGACATCTCGTCCGCTTCGTCAGGCCGAAGGAACTGGCTTAGCCCTCGAGCGCCGCGGCCAGCCTGTCGCGCAACACCTTCAGTCGCTCAACATCGAAAGAAGTTTGCGAGGCGGTAATCGCTGAATCGGCCTTGTAGCTGGGCTGCGGAATGACTGTGGCCGGCGAGCGTGCAAGCAAAGGTTGTTCCGCCTCACCCTTGGTTCGAAGCAGCTTCTGGACGCCCTTTACCGTATAGCCTTCCTCGTTGAGGAGGCGATGGATCCGCCGCGCCAGCGCAACATCTGCAGGCCGATAATAGCGGCGGTTGCCCGCGCGTTGCAGCGGTCTCAACTGGGGGAACTTGGTTTCCCAATAGCGCAGGATGTGCTGCGCCACTCCCAATTCGGCGGAAAGCTCGCCGATGGTTCGGAAGGCGTCCGGAGCCTTTTCGCCGGTCGCCATTTCAGATGCTACCCGGCGATCTCGTCGCGCATGATCTGGCTTGCGCGAAAAGTCATCACGCGCCGGGGTGCAATCGGCACTTCAACGCCGGTCTTGGGATTGCGACCGACCCGCTCACCCTTGTCACGCAGGATGAAAGTGCCAAAGCCCGAGATCTTGACGTTCTGGCCGACACTAAGCGCATGGCACATGTGATGAAGCACGCGTTCAACGATGCCTGCGCTTTCAGCGCGCGACACACCCAGCCGGTTGTGAACGATGTCAGACAGGTCCGCGCGGGTCAGCGTACCCGCATGCAATCCATCCGAACGGGCAACTCCTGCATCAGCCATTTTGATCTCCGCCCCCTTGAACATCTCGTTCCCAGCTAATCGCCTTTGGTCATAACGCTATCGCAAAGTCCCTGCGTCGGCAATTCGACTTTCGTCCGTTTTCCTGACCGGTTCAATAGCGGAGAGCAGCTGCGCCCCAAGTAAACCCTCCGCCCATCGCTTCGAGGATCAAAAGGTCGCCACGCTTGATCCTTCCGTCGCGCACCGCGACATCGAGCGCCAGCGGCACGGATGCCGCCGAGGTATTGGCATGACGATCGACGGTGACCACCACTTTCTCCGCGGGCAGGCCAAGCTTGCGCGCCGTCGCATCGAGAATGCGGGCATTGGCCTGGTGGGGTACGACCCAATCGATATCGGTCGAGGTCAGCCCCGCATCCGATAGCACTTCGTTGAGCACATCGGCGAGATTGACGACCGCATGGCGAAACACCTCGCGGCCTTTCATGCGAAGCTTGCCGACGGTGCCGGTCGTCGACGGACCACCGTCGACGAACAGCAGGCCGTTGTGGCGGCCGTCGGCATGGAGTTTGGTCGACAGGATCCCGGACTCACCTTCTTGGGCCTCGAGCACGACCGCCCCGGCGCCGTCGCCGAACAGGACGCAGGTGGTGCGGTCCTCCCAATCGAGGATGCGGCTGAAGGTTTCCGAGCCAATTACCAGAGCGCGCTTTGCGTTGCCGCCGCGAAGCATCGAATCGGCGACCGTCAGCGCGTAAAGAAATCCGGTACAAACGGCATGAACGTCGAAGGCGATGCAATCGTCGATCCCAAGCAGCGCCTGGACCTTGGTGGCGGACGAAGGAAAGGTCTGATCGGGGGTCGCCGTGGCCAGCACGATCAGCCCGATGTCGTTTGGCCCAAGTCCGGCCGCATCCAGCGCCTTGCGGCATGCTTCGACCGCCAGCGTGGCAGTAGTTTCGCCATCGGCGGCGACGTAGCGACTGCGTATTCCGGTCCGTTCGACGATCCATTCGTCGGACGTATCGACCTGCCCCGCCAGCTCCGCATTATCGACACGTCGAGCTGGAAGTGCCGATCCAGTCCCTTTGACAACGGAACGAAGGGTCATTCGGCAGCCTCACCATTGAATGCATGGGCGCGGAAATTATCCAGATCCTCGCCAATCTTGCGGGTAATATCGTTGCGTACCATCGATGCGGCCACGCCAATTGCGTTGGCGACGCCCTTGTAATTGGCTCCCCCGTGGCTCTTCACCACAAGTCCGTTCAAGCCAAGGAAAACCGCGCCGTTATGGTTGTTGGGGTCAAGGTGGACCTTAAGCAGGTTGAGCGCGGGTTTGGAAAGCGCGAAGCCTGCCTTTGAGCGCAAGGACGATGTGAACGCGCGGCGCAGCAGGTCGGTAACGAAACGCGCGGTGCCCTCAGCGGTCTTCAGCGCAATATTTCCGGAGAATCCATCGGTAACGACGACATCGATATCACCGCGACTCAGTCGGTCGCCTTCCGTGAATCCTTCGAAACGCAGAGGTAGATAATCTGCGTCGCGGAGCAGCCCCGCGGCCTCTTTCAGTTCATCGGTGCCCTTCAGTTCCTCGGTGCCGATGTTGAGCAGCTTGACCCGGGGCTTGGAGATGCCGAGCACAGTACGCGAATAGGCCGAACCCATCACCGCAAACTGGACGAGGTTCTGTGCATCGCATTCGGTATTGGCGCCAAGGTCGAGCATCACGCAGTCGGTCGTGCCCAAGGTCGGCAATAGGGCGGCCAGCGCCGGCCGGTCGATGCCCGGCATGGTGCGGAGGGCCAGCTTGGCCATAGCCATCAGCGCGCCGGTGTTACCGCCCGAAAGTGCTGCGTGGGCCGCACCTTCCTTTACCGCATTGATCGCCAGGCCCATCGATGTCGTCTTGGCACGCCGAATGGCCTGGCTCGGCTTTTCGGATGCTTCGATCGCATCGGTGCAATGGTGAAGCACTACCGAGTCGAACAAAGGCTGATGCTTGGCGAGTTCGGGCGCGATCTTTGCCTCGTCGCCGAACACCTCGAATCGAAGGACTCGATCCCGGCGGCGCGCGCGCGCCATCCCGGCGACCATGACCGCCGGGCCGATATCTCCACCCATGGCGTCAATCGCGATGCGCGGGCTCACGTCCATGCGTGTTTCGCCCTCGTCCGCGTTGCCGCTCAGGCCTCGGTCGAAACGATCTCGCGGCCGTTATAGTGGCCGCAGGCCGAGCAGAGGTTGTGCGGGAGCTTGAGCTCCCCGCAATTCGGGCATTCCTGGAAGCTCGCCGGGCTCAGCGCATGGTGGCTGCGGCGCATGTTGCGCTTCGAGGGCGAGGTTTTTCTCTTAGGGACGGCCATCTCGGCTCTTCCTTAAATCAGATGCACAAAAAAATTGGCGACTCTCCTCGCCCAGCTCATCGGGTTAACCCGCGGCGGCGGCCGGATCGTCGCGAACGAAGGGGCCCTATAGCGAAATGGCGGCGAGACGCAAGCGCTTCACGCCCGCGCCAGCACCTTATCCGCAACGAAGGGATTGGTCGCCCGTTCATGCCCGAAGGTCGACATCGGCCCGTGGCCGGGAACGAAGTGGGTGTCGTCGCCCATTGGCCAAAGCCGGAGAGTGATCGAATCGAGTAGCTGCTGATGGTTGCCCCGCGGGAAATCGGTCCGCCCGATCGAGCCCTGAAACAATACGTCGCCGACCAGCGCCAACTTCGATCCGGGGTGATGGAAAACGATGTGGCCGGGCGTGTGCCCGGGGCAGTGGCGGACATCGAATGTCAGTTTTCCGACCGTTACGGTCTCGCCATCCTCCAGCCAGCGCTCGGGCTCAAACGGCTTACCTGGAACGCCATACCGCTTGCCGTCATCCTCCAGCCTGGAGATCCAGAAAATGTCGTCACGATGCGGCCCCTCGATCGGTACACCAAGTTCGGCGGCAAGAATGCCAGCCGACCCGCAATGATCGATATGCCCATGGGTGAGCAGGATCTTCTCGATCGTTACACCATGCTGGGTAGCCGCAGCCTTTAGCCGTTCAAGGTCGCCGCCCGGGTCGACAAAGGCGCCTAGCATCGTCTCCGTGCACCAAAGCAAAGTGCAGTTTTGCTGCAACGGCGTCACCGGAACGATCGCGGCCCTGAGTGGCGGGTTCGACATGACGAGGCGCCTAGGGAGCGGGCGGCAACTTGTCGAGCGCCGGCGCGACATCCTTCATCGACGCTGCGACCGTTTCGGTGCGGCGCAACACTCGAAGTACGTTACCGCCAGCCAGCTTGGCGAGGTCCTGGTCACTCCATCCGCGACGAATCAACTCTGCGAAGACCAGCGGATAGCTCTCAACACCAACCAGTCCGGTCGGCGAAAATGGGATTCCGTCGAAATCACCGCCAAGCCCGACATGGTCATGACCCGCGATTGCGACGACGTGCTCGATATGATCGGCGACATTTGTGACATCAGTGCGCGGGCGCGGATGTGCGTCTTCCCATGACTTGAGACCCGCTTCGACCGCCGCTTTGCTTGCTCGGTGGATGGCTTTCAATCGGGCTTCCTCGGCCGACTGAGCAGCGCCCCATTCCCACACATCCTTCGACAGGAAGGGCGGAACGAAATTGACCATCACGACCCCTCCGTTCGCGGGCAGCAAGCGGAGGATCTCATCCGGCACGTTGCGGGGGTGACTGTTCAATCCGCCAGCCGAGCTGTGAGAGAAAATGACCGGCGAACGGCTCGCCTCGATCGCGTCGCGCATGGTCGCAGAGGATACATGGCTCAAATCCACAAGCATGCCGAGGCGGTTCATCTCGGCGACGACCTTAAGACCGAAGGGCGAGAGGCCGTCATATTTGGCCTCATCCGTAGCGCTGTCGGCCCATTCGGTGGTTTGGTTGTGGGTCAGCGTCATGTAGCGCGCGCCCAGTCGATAGAACTGGCGAAGTGCGGCAAAACTGCCACCTATCTGGCGTCCCCCTTCGATCCCGATCAGCGAAGCTACCTTGCCCTTCTTGTGGATGCGGACGATGTCGTCGGCGGTGAGCGCGCGCTCCAGGTCGCTGGGATAGGCGGCGATCATCCGGTCGACGATGTCGATTTGCTCAATAGTTCTGCGGATCGCCTCGTCCCCAGTATATGTCCCATCAATATATACTGACCAGAACTGCCCACCCACGCGTCCGGCATGGAGCCGGGCCATGTCGGTCATCAGCGGATGGTCGGGCCACTTGTCAGTGCCGCTGGCGAGGTTGGCGACGCTATAACCATGGTTTTCCTGCAGCTGTTCGGCGATATCATTATGGCCATCAATCAGTGGCGTTTGCTTGAGGATCCGGTCGATGCGAACCTGCACCTTGGGGTCGATCGATTGCTGGGCCATGGCTGAGGTCGAGAAAAGCAGGGCGGCAAGCAGGACTGCTGAACGCATCAATTTGGACCTTTGGGACGGTTGTCGGTGACGAGGCTTTACGGGCGGCTGACAATAGGGGCAATGGCGGTCAATGATCGTCCTTTTCGATGATGCACGCAAAGGAGGAGCGCCGCCGCGACTTTATCGCCAGCCGGCCGAGCTCATCATTGCACGGGAATTGGACGATGTGGGGCCTGCACTCGAAACCGTCCGCAACGGGCTGCGGGCGGGAAAGCATGCCGCAGGCTATCTGGCCTATGAAGCCGGCTATGCCTTTGATCCCAAGTTAAGGTCGAGTGCCCGCATTGGCGAAGGCCCATTGCTTTGCTTCGGCCTTTATCAAGGCTCAGAAACGCCGCACCCGCCAGAACTTTTTCACTCGCCCGACGGCGCTTTCATCGGCCCCATCCATCCCCGCATAAGCCAGGGCGCGTATGCCAAAGCGGTGGCGCAGGTCCACGAGCATTTGTTTGCAGGCGATTTCTACCAGGCCAACCTGACATTCGGCTGTGACGTTGCCGTGGCGGGCAATCCCCTGGCGCTCTACGCGCGCCTCCGGCGCTCTTCTCTGGCGGGTTGGGGCGGAGTGCTGATTCATGAAGATCGCGCCCTTATCTCCCTTTCGCCCGAGCAATTCTTCACTATCCAACGCGGTATCGTTGAGGCGCGGCCGATGAAAGGCACGGCTCCGCGTCGAGTCGATCCTGCGGCGGACAGGGCGGAGGCCGAGGCACTTGCGGCCGATGAAAAGCAGCGCGCCGAAAACCTGATGATCGTCGATCTCATGCGGAACGACCTCGCCAGGGTATCGATCGCAGGCACAGTGGCAGTGCCGGAACTGTTCAAGGTCGAGGCCTATCCAACTGTTCACCAGATGGTGAGCAGGATTACTTCCCGCCTCCGACCCGAATGCGACGCGGTCGACCTGCTCCAGACCATTTTCCCATGTGGGTCCGTTACCGGTGCGCCAAAGGTGGCGGCGATCGAAGCGCTTGCTCGGCTCGAGCCAGAGCCGCGCGGGGCCTATACGGGATCAATGGGTTGGATCGAGCCCAATAGCCAAGGCGATGCCGGCGACGCTGCCTTCAACGTCCTCATCCGGACGCTGGAATGGCACGTGGGATCAACAAAAGCGCGGTTGGGACTCGGCTCGGGGCTTGTGGTCGACAGCAACGCGGGCAATGAATGGGCCGAGTGCCTGCTCAAGGGGGATTTCGTGCGACGGGAAGTCCAGGACTTTGACCTGATCGAAACCATGGGGTTCGACCCATCTGAGGGTATTATCGAACTGGAGCGGCACCTCGACCGGATGAAGAATTCTGCTGCCGATCTCGATTTCCAATTTGACCGGCATGCGGCCCGCAACGAGCTTCAGGCGGCGACATTCGGTCGCAAACAGCGAGCGATGGTCCGGCTGCTCCTTTCGCGCAGCGGTTCCATGGCGATCCAGCTGAAATCCTATGACGACCCCGATATGCTGCCGGTCCGCGTCGCCGTGCGCCCACTACCGGTCGACCCAAGTGATTTCAGGTTACGTTATAAGACGACTGACCGGCGTTTTCTCGACTTGGCTCGCCAGCGCGAGGGTGAATATGAGACGGTGTTCGTCGATCCAGATGGGCAGCTGACCGAAGGCAGCCGGACCAGCATCTTCGTCGAGCGCGACGGCAAGCTGCTGACGCCACCGCTGTCTCGTGGCCTGATGCCGGGGATACTCCGTGCGAAGCTGATCGACGAGGGCAGGGCGCAAGAGGCTGAATTGACGCCCGCCGATCTCGAAGGCGGCTTTTACGTCGGCAATATCGTTCGAGGACTGATCCCCGCTAAAATTGCCTAAGCGGCGATCGGAAAGCGCAGCAGACGGCCGGTTACGGGGATAAGCGCGGAGGCGCCGGGCCCAACCTTGCGCAGAATTTCGGGATGTCCTGCGTCGAGGCCGCCGGTAAATGCGCCATAGGCCGGCAAGATGAGTTTGCTCTTGCTTTCCACAAAGCAGCGCCGCGACACGGTCCGGCCTTTCATGTTGAGCCGCAGCTTGGGATGGAAATGGCCGGACATCTCGGGTCGCGGATCATGCTCCACGGCCTCGTGCCGAAGCATGATTCCGTCGACCTCGCACTCTTCCTCGATCCGGCCACCGCAATGGTCGACGAATCCAGCGTCGTGATTGCCCACGATCCAAAACCAATCGAGCCGGGTCGTCATGGAATTGAGCAGGGCGCGAGCGGTGGCGGGCAGGCGATCGCAACCATGTTTGTCATGGAAGTTGTCACCCAGGCAGTAGAGTCGAGTAACCCCAGTCCGGTCAATCTCCCGCTCGAGCGCCCCCAAAGTTGCAATTGAATCGTAAGGCGGAAGCATCTGCCCCAAGCGCGCAAACCAACTCGCCTTTTCAAGGTGCAGGTCGGCGACCAATAGCGCCTGCTGCGCAGGCCAATGGAGCGCTCCTTCAGGGCTAGCGAAGAATGACTGTCGTGCGAACGAAAGGGGAACCATGGATTCGGGCTGTAGCCCGATTATTGCAGCTATTCCAAATGGTTCATGATGTGATCGCGCAATGCGCGGGCATCATGCAAGGCATTGTGGGGAACGACGCTGTTGGTAGACGGGGAAAAACCATGAAGCGGGACCAGGTGGAGGCTAAGCGGCGGAACGTGCACCATCATTCCGGGGCTCGTGACCAGCAGCATCGCGATTTGCGCCAAATCCTCGGGCCAGTCTGCCACGATATCGGGCGCCGAATCATGCTCGATCCACGCGGCCAGCGCCTCAGCAGCAGCCCGGCGTGCAAGGCGCGGGCCTTTCAGCTGTTCGGGGACCATGTCGAGGAACGGAAGGACGTGCTGCTGAACCCACGGGTCTAGGGGCGCGTCGCATTCAAGCGTGACGTAGAATTCTTCACTGCCGTCTTCGGGCACAAGGGCAAGGCTGAGCAGCGCGCCGCCAAAGCCATTATATTCCGTGTCGAGAAAATAGCGCATGCAAGACCACTCTGGACGAGTGGCCGCCAACGTTCCAGTCTCGATCCCGCAAAGACATTCGGAGGGGATCGACCATGAAGAGAATATTGGCTGGAACTGCGCTGGCCCTGGCTCTCATCGCCACTGGCCCGGCTATGGCAAAGCCCGGCGACCCAGGCAGGGAGAAGGTGGTCGCGGCGATCAAGTCCGATCATGATGCGTCGATCGAACGGCTGCGAAAATGGATTGCGCTGCCGACCATCGCCAACATGGGCATCAATCATCGCGAGGGCGCGGAATATATGCGGCAGCTGGCGCTGGATGCCGGGTTCCAGCAGGCCAAGGTTATCGCCACCGATGGCGTTCCGGGCGTGTTCGCCACACTCGATGCCGGTGCCAAAGATACGCTGGCGATCTACTTCATGTACGACGTCAAACATTATGACCCGGCGGAATGGTCCTCGCCGCCGCTGGAAGGCAAGATCGTCGACCGCCCGGGCGAGGGCAAGGCGCTAATCGGCCGCGGCGCAGTCAATCAGAAAGGACCGGAGACGGCGTTCCTGACAGCGTTGCGTGCGTTCCGAACCGCCGGCGTGAAGCTGCCGGTCAACCTGGTGTTCGTGGCCGAGGGTGAGGAGGAGATTGCTTCGCCGCACTTCGCTCAGGTCGTCAACCAGCCCGAGGTTCGCGCTGCCCTGGAAAAGGCCGTTGGCATCATCATTCCGTCGGCAAGCCAATCGGTCGACGGTCAGGTGACGCTGCTCTTGGGAGCCAAAGGCGCGGTCGAACTGCAGCTGATCTCCAGCGGCGAGAAATGGGGCCGAGGCCCGAACAAGGACATTCATTCCAGCCTGATGGCCAACGTCGACAGCCCGGCCTGGCACCTGATCAAGGCGCTCAATACGCTCGTTGCGGATGACGGCCATACACCTGCGATCGACGGGTGGTTCGAAAATGTGAAGCCATTAACCGCGCGACAGAAGGAACTTATTGCTGCCGATGTGGCTGCCGGCAATGAGGCCGACGAGATGAAAGTGCTTGTTATCAAGCATTGGTACAAGGATGAGGACTATCTGACTGCGTCTTACCGGCTGGCCGAGCAGCCCACGGTCAATATCCAGGGCTTGGTCAGCGGTTATATGGGGCCGGGCGGCAAGACGGTCTTGCCGGGCAGGGCGGAGGCCAAGATTGACCTTCGGCTGGTGCCGGACATGACCAAGGACGAGGCAGTATCGAAATTGAAGTCACACCTCGCAAAGCGAGGATTCGGCGATATCGAGGTCAATGTCAGCGGTGGCTATGGCCCAAATCAGACCGATGAAAATAGCCCGCTGATCAAGGCAGAGCAGGCGACGCTTGCGGACGCAAAAATCCCTGCGACTTTGTCGGCGCGCTCAGCCGGGAGTTGGCCGGGCGTGGTGTTCACTGGTCCGCCGCTGCACCTGCCGGCCGGCCAATTCGGAGGCGGGCGGGGCGGCGGCGCTCATGCACCCGACGAATGGTTGCTGATAGACAGCAGCAATCCGAAGGTGCTCGGCTTCGATGGCCAGGCCATTCTTTACGCCGACTTCCTTTATGAGGTTGCGCGGACGGCAAAAGCGAAGCGCTAGCTTGCCGGCGGCGATGGAGGCGCGGGCGGGCAAGCCTCGCCCCGCTCGGCCGCCTTTCTGCAGGTACTTTCGCGCTCGCGAGCTTCCCGGCCGGCCTTTTCTTCGGCCTTTCGGAGCTCGCGGCCGCGCTTCTCGTCGGCTTCAGATTGGCTGGTGGTTGCCACGTCGACGCCCTTTGAGACGGCCTTGACAGGTAATGTAGCGATGTCGACCGCAGCATCAGCAACGCTGGCTACAACGCAGCCGGAAAGGGCAAGAGCAAGTACAGGCAGGACTAGAACGCGCATCGTGCCCTCTTAGCGAACCCGATATTGAAGCAGAATGAACTAATCGATCCGCATCGCTACTTCCGCCAACGCCTCGGCTTCGATCAGCAACGCTTCGTCAGCTGAGCCGGCCGGTGCCGCCTCGCGACCGACGATGACCATCAACGGGACCGCCATCGGGGTGATTCGATCGGCCTTGACGTGGACCATCGTCGCCGAAGCGCGATCGACGAGGCGAACGAGGCGACCCAATTCGGTCATTCTCGTCCGCGCATCGTCCCAGGCCGCTCGCAAAAGCAGGTGGTCGGGCTCATATTTGCGAAGCACATCGTAGATGAGGTCAGTCGAGAAACTGACCTGTCGTCCGGTTTTACGCTTGCCGGGATGCTGTCGCTCGACCAGGCCACCGATCACCGCAACTTCGCGAAAAGCGCTTTTGAGCAGATAAGAGCGCTCGACCCACTCGACGAACTCTCGTTCAAGTATATCGGCGGAAAAGAGCGATTGCGGGTCGCTGATGGGCTCAAGGCCATAACAGGCGATGCCATAGTCGTTGGCGACGAAGCCGAGCGGCTTCAAGCCATCATTCTCCATGCGCTTGGTGAGAAGCATCCCCAGCGACTGGTGGGCATTCCACCCCTCGAAGCTGTACGCGCACAGGTAATGACGCCCCTCATGCCCGAACGTTTCGACCAGCAGCTGGTGCGGTTCCGGAATTACCGAGCGGCGGTCCTGGACCTCCAGCCATTCTCGAACATCATCGGGGAAACGGTGCCAGTCGTTGCGATCGGCGAGCATTTGCCGAACGCGATTGGCGAGGTGCGTCGACATCGACATTCGCTGGCCCCCGTATGTGACGATGCGCGCCGACTTCTTCGACGCGTGCACGATGATGTCGGTGTCCTTGATCCTCTCGACTTCCAGGCTCAGGCCCGCGAAGAAAAAATGGTCGCCCGGCGTTAGGGTCGAGGCGAATCCCTCCTCGACCATGCCAAGCCTGCGGCCTCCTTTGAATCGAACATCCATCAGCGGCTGCTCGACGATCACGCCGGCGTTCATTCGATGCTGCGCTGCGATGGTCGGCCTGGCGAGCCGCCAGCGGCCCGGCGTTTCCTCTACGATCCGCCGGAAGCGGTCATAGGCCTTCAGCGCGTAGCCACCGGTCGCGACGAAACTGAGGATTTCTCGGAACGTCTCCAGCCTGAGATCCGAATAAGGTGCGGCCGAGCGAACTTCGGTAAGCAGTTCGGACTCGTCGAAAGGCCCGGCGCAGGCCACGGCAAGGACGTGCTGAGCGAGCACATCGAGCGTGCCCGGTCGGAAGATATCAGGGTCAAGCTCGCGGTCGTCGATGGCATCGAGCGCCGCTCGGGCTTCGAGATATTCGAACCGGTTGCCGGGAACGATGATGCCCTGGCTCGGCTCGTCGAGCCGATGGTTGGCTCGGCCGATGCGCTGCAAGAGGCGTGAGCTACCCTTGGGCGCTCCCATCTGTATGACGAGGTCAATGTCGCCCCAGTCGATACCGAGGTCGAGGCTGGCGGTGGCGACCAGCGCGCGAACTTTGCCAGCCGCCATTGCCGCTTCGATCTTGCGTCGCGCCTCGAGTGCCAGGCTGCCATGATGGATTCCGATCGGCAGCGCCTGGTTGTTGACCGACCACAATTTCTGGAAAATCAGCTCGGCAAGGCCGCGCGTGTTGCAGAAGACCAGCGTTGTCTTGTGTCGCTCGATCTCCTTCATCACCTCGCGCGCGGCGTGAAAGCCGCTGTGGCCGGACCACGGAATGCGATTCTCCGGGATGAGGATCGACAGGTCGGGCTCTGCGCCGGGCTCTCCTTCGACGAAGCGAACCCGGTCGATGTCGGCATCGGTTGCTAGCCAGCTCCTGTACGCGTCGGGTTCGGCAACGGTAGCGCTTAGGCCGACTCGCCGCATTCCCGGCGAGAGCGCTTGCAGCCGGGACATTGACAATGACAGCAGGTCGCCACGTTTTTCGCGAGCGAATGCATGAATTTCGTCGACGACGACGGTCTTGAGATTCTCGAACAGCAGTTTGCTGTCGGGGTAGCTGAGAAGGAGGCTGAGACTTTCCGGAGTGGTCAACAGTATCTGGGGCGGTCGCACCCGCTGTCGTGCCTTACGGTCCGACGGCGTATCGCCCGTCCTCGTTTCGACCCGGATGTCGAGTCCCATCTCGGCGATCGGCGTTAGCAGGTTGCGCTGAACGTCGACCGCCAAGGCTTTCAGAGGGGAGACATATAGCGTGTGGAGCCCCTCGGCCGGACTTTCGATCAGGTCGACCAGCGTAGGGAGGAAGCCCGCCAGCGTCTTGCCGGCACCGGTCGCCGCCACCAGTAGCACATGATCGCCTTCCTGTACCGCATCCAGCATTTCCAGCTGGTGCCCGCGGGGCTTCCAGCCGCGATCCGCGAACCAGCGCTCGACAATAGGGGGAAGGGCACTCACATTGGCGATCATGGTTCGCCTCGGTAGCTGGATCGAGCCTTTTCCCGAAGGCATTTACGTAAGGCCGGCCGACGCCTGGATCGATCCGGCGATGCCCAAGCCGTATGCACTAATCACCCATGGCCATGGCGATCACGCCCGCGGCGGGCACGGTACAGTGTGGGCGACGCCTGAAACCCTGGCAATCATGGAGGCTCGGTACGGCGAACAAAATGGGCGGCCGGTGAATTATGGCGATAACGTTCGCTTGGGAATGGTCGACATAAGCTTCGTTCCCGCCGGGCATGTGCTGGGCTCTGCACAGATCGTGATGGAATATGGCGGAGAGCGGGTGGTCGTCTCCGGCGACTATAAGCGCCGGGAGGATCCCACTTGTGAGCCTTTCGTTGTAACGCCTTGCGACATTTTCATCAGCGAGGCGACCTTCGGACTGCCGGTATTCCGCCATCCCGACACCGGCAGCGAAATCGACCGGCTGCTGCATCGCTTGCGCTCCGAGCCCGAACGCTGCGTGCTGGTCGGCGCCTACGCGCTGGGCAAGGCGCAACGGCTGATCATGGAATTACGTGGACGAGGTTACGAAGAGCCGGTCTACATCCATGGCGCGCTGGAGCGCCTTTGCCGACTCTATGAGGAGCAGGGCGTCCCGCTTGGTGAACTTCGCCTGGCGACGGGAACGCCGAAGGCCGAACTGCAAGGGAAGATTATCCTCTGCCCACCGGGAGCGCTAAACGACCGATGGTCGCGACGGTTGCCCGATCCGATTACCGCCATGGCCTCGGGCTGGATGCGCATTCGGCAGCGGGCGCGCCAGCGCAATGTCGAGCTACCCCTCATCATCTCCGACCATGCCGACTGGGACGAACTTACCCAGACCATTCGTGAGATCGCGCCCAAGGAAGTATGGATCACGCACGGCCGCGAGGACGCATTGATGCACTGGTGCCATTTGCACCAGATCAAGGCGCGGGAGCTGAACCTGGTCGGCTATGAGGATGAGGACGATTGAGGCGAAGGCAGTCCAGGGGACTGCCGAACATCAATCGGTCAGCCGGTCATCCGGGCGATGGTGCGCAGGGCACTTTGGGCCCGGTCGCGGTCGATTACCAGCGCCGCCGTTTGCGTGACAAGATCGACGAGGGCGAGGTCACGCACGGTCGGCTCACGCGGCTCCCTATGGTACATGGCGAAAGTGCCAAGCACTTTCCGGCCCGCTGTCATGATCGGGATCGACCAACAGGCGCGCAGGCCATGGGCATCGGCTAGTTCGCGGAAGTCGGCCCACAGCGGATCGTTGGCGATATCGGATACGAACACCGGTTCTGCGGTGAAGGCGGCGGTCCCGCAGGAGCCGACGCAGGGGCCGATCTCTGCGCCGTCGATCGCCTGGCAATAGGCGTCCGGCAGGCTTGGCGCGGCGCCATGGCGGAGGTGCTGGCCATCGGGATCAAGTAGCAGGATTGAGCCTAGGACTTGGGTCCGCGATGTGGATTCGACGATCCCGATCAGCTCGCTCAACGTTTGTTCAAGCGGGCTGTCGCCGATTGCCAGTTCGAGCACGCGATTGTGCGCCGCGCGAAGCGCCTCGTTTCGCTTGTCGCCGGTGACCTCATGCCCCTGGACAAAGATGACGGCCGGACCGCCATCGCTAGCGGGCAGCGGCTGGAACAGTACGTCGACGAAGATTTCTTCGGGCAGTTCGCCAGGTCGGGAGACCCGCATCGCCACGCCATGGCCGATCAGCGGCTCAGGGGAGTCGGCGACGCGGTCGAGCAGGTCGACAAAGGCCTGGCCGGCGAATTCCGGAATTGCTTCCGTTATCGTTTTGCCGGCCAGGTCATTGTGGCCGACCAATTCTGAGAAGGCGTTGTTGGCGAAGGCAAAGCGATGGTCGGGGCCTTCGAGCAGGGCCATGAATCCGGGCGCTCGCTCGAACATCTGTTGGAGCCGCTCACGCTCGCTGCCGTCCAAAGCAAGCTGGTTCAGCATCACATCGCCTTACAGTAACCGCGCGCCCTAGTCACGGCGATCGAGGGAATGGGCGCCGAACCCGGCTAGTGATCCGCTAACACCGGTGCGACGCCACTTTTCTCCAGCTGGTCGTTCACGGCGGCCATCAGCCGGTCGAGCCCGGCCTTGTCCTTCGCTTCGGCACGGGCGACCAGAACGTCCTGGGTGTTCGATGCGCGCAGAAGCCACCAGCCGCCTTGAGTGTTGACCCGTACGCCGTCGGTTGAATCGACGTTGGCACCCTCGTTGGCGAGACGCTTGGCAACCTCGTCGATAACAGCGAACTTGCGGCTTTCGTCGACCTGGAAGCGAAGCTCGGGCGTCGCCACGGAAACCGGAATCTCGTCCTTCAGCTCGGTCAGGGACTTGCCGCTGTCCGAAACAGCACGGATCACCCGCACGGCCGCGTAGAGCGCGTCGTCGAACCCGTACCATTGATGTTTGAAGAATATGTGTCCGCTCATTTCGCCCGCGAGCGGGGAGCCGGTTTCCTTCATCTTCGACTTGATCAGGCTATGCCCGGTCTTCCACATCAATGGCTTGCCACCCATTTCGGCGATGCGATCGAACAGGATTTGACTTGCCTTCACATCGGCAATGATTGTTGCCCCGGGCTCATCCTTCAACACCGGCGCGGCGAGGATGATCAAAAGCTGGTCGCCCCAGATCACCCGGCCCTGGCTGTCGACCGCACCAAGCCGGTCCGCGTCGCCGTCCAGGGCGAAACCGAAGTCGAGCTGCTTGTCCGCCACCAGCTTTTTCAAGTCGGCGAGATTGGCTTCGACAGTCGGATCGGGGTGATGATTGGGAAATCGGCCGTCGACGTCGGTGTAGAGCGTATAATGCTCGCCTGGAAGGCGCTTAACGAGCTTCTCGAGCACTAGCCCGCCGGCTCCGTTGCCCGCGTCCCAGCCGATCCGATAGGCCTTGCCATCGAAGCCCTTGACCAGCGCATCGACATAGGAGTCGACGATGTCTACCTCCTCGACGCCGCCTCGGCCTTCGCTCCAATCGCCCGCTGCGGCGCGCCGGCCCAGGTCTTGTATCTCCTGTCCGAAGACAGAGCGGCCGTTCAGCAGCATTTTGAAACCATTGTAGTCGGCTGGGTTATGGCTGCCAGTGACTTGGACGCCCCCTTGCACGTCTAGCGTTGCCACAGCGAAATAAAGCATCGGCGAAGGTCCCATGCCGATCTTCACTACAATGAGTCCGCCCTCGGTCAGCCCTTCGATCAACGCGGCTTCAAGCTCGGGCGAATGGGTTCGGCCATCACGGCCAACGGCGACGCGCTTGGCGCCTTCCGATGTCGCCAAGGCGGCATAGCTGCGGCCGAGCGCGTAGGCGTCCTCGGGATTGAGGGTCTGTCCGACGATCCCCCGCACGTCATATTCGCGCAGGATGGTCCGATTAAACTGGTGTGACATTGGAATCCTTGTTTGCGGGCCTGGAATCAGCCCGCGGCAGCGGCCTTGGGCTGCTCGATATCGGCCTCGCCGGGAACGGCAAGCCCTGAAATCATTTCGCGCAACTCCTGACGGGCCGCAATGTGTCCCAGGCTAACGTCGCTTAGCTCCGGGAGGTCGAGCAAGGTCAGCCCTTTCGGAAACAACTCGCGGTAGATGACTCGCTCACCTAGGCCGGGGATGACGCGATATCCGACGCGCCGGGCCAGCTCGTCCAGCGCGGCGCCGACACGTTGGAGGTTATGTGAATTAATGTGCTGCAGGCGGTTCCGCAGAACGACCCAGTCGACGCTCTTGCCGGTATCCTTGGCGCGCTGCGTGCGGCTGTTCCAGATCAACTCCGCATAGAAGCTGGGCTTGGTGACCTTGAAATTTTCGGGATGGACCTGGCCGATGAGGTCAAGGTCGACAAAGCTGTCGTTCATCGGCGTGACAAGGGTGTCGGCCTTGAGAATCGTAGCCCGGGCTATTGGATCGTCGCGGCCGGGAGTGTCGACCACTAGCACATCGGCCACTTCGCCCAGGCGGGCGATGGCAGCCTCAAGCCCCGCATCGGTTTGATCCTCAAGAACCTCAAAGGCTGCGCGAGGCAATTGCTTGTCGAGCCGGCGCATGGTTGCATCGCGATTCTCGAGATAGCGGGTCATGGTCCGCTGGCGTTGGTCGAGGTCGAGCGCGCCGACCCGATGGCCTGACGCGGCGAGCGCAATCGCGGTGTGGACCGCAGTGGTCGATTTGCCGGTGCCGCCCTTTTCATTGGCGAAGACGATGAAGTGCGGCTGGCCCATGGCCTGCTTATCCCCTTGTGATTCCCACAACCGCGCACGTAAGACGCGGCCCCGACACCAGATGTATCTGAGGCCTGAATCGCATGCAAATCATTCGAGAGATGGGCGATTTGGCATTGGCCCTGCGGGAATGGCGCGACGCGAGGCTAACGATCGCGCTGGTGCCGACCATGGGGGCACTCCACGCCGGTCATATGGCGCTGGTCGATGCGGCCCGGGCCAAGGCCGATCGGGTTGTTGCGTCCATCTTCGTCAACCCGCTCCAGTTTGGGCCGAGCGAGGATCTCGATCGCTATCCGCGTCAGGAATCGGAGGACGCAAGGCTGCTTGAGCATCACGGCTGCGACCTTCTTTGGATGCCAAGCGCGGCCCAGCTTTATCCGCCGGGATATGCGACGACGGTCAGCGTATCCGGGGTCAGCGAGCGTTGGGACGGGGCGGCTCGGCCGGGTCATTTCGCCGGCGTCGCAACAGTGGTGGCCAAGCTGTTCACTTCGGTTCGGCCCGACATGGCTTTCTTCGGGGAGAAGGATTTCCAGCAGCTTGCGGTCATCCGTCGGATGACGGCCGATCTTGGCTTGGGCGTGACTATTCACGGCGTCGCGACCGTGCGCGACGCCGACGGTTTGGCCCTATCGTCCCGCAACGCCTACCTGAATGCTGACCAGCGGGTACAAGCCTTGGCCTTGCCGCGCACTCTCGAGGAAGCTGCAGACGCCATCCTTGCCGGCGAGGCAGTGCAAGCCGTGCTCGACGATGCCAAGGGCAAGCTCAGCGATGCAGGATTTTCGCGGATCGATTATTTCGCATTGGTCGACGCGGCGACACTCGAACCGCTGGATGCGCCGTTGGGGGATATGCGACTGATTGCTGCGGCAGTGGTCGGCACCACAAGGCTGATCGACAATATCCGTGTCATTTCGGGCACAGTTTGAAAATAGCGTATCCGCGCCGTTAACCATTTGTTTGCGCCTTCAACGCGAACCTCTGCTCGATCGAACGAACAGGGGATTATGGTTATGGCGATCAGTCAGAAGAGCGCGGAATTCTTCCTCCGCAGTCGCATGGCGGAAGCGGAAGCAGGCAGTGTCGAAGCGCTTTATGAGCTTGGCGTCACTTACTCGACGGGACGCGGCGGAATAAACGTCGACCTGATCGAGGCGCACAAATGGTTCAATCTCGCCGCACTGTCGGGCGATACCCGCAGCCAGGCCTGCCGCGCCGAAATCTCGTTCGAGATGACTGCGCGAGAAATTGCCGAAGCCCAACGTCAGGCCCGCGCATGGCTGGGGCAAAGCGGCCACCAGCGCTACGCGGCCTGACGCGAGGCCTACTGCTTATTTGACGACGACCGATACGGCGCGCCGGTTCTGTGCCCAGGCTTCTTCGTTCGAGCCTAGCGCGACCGGCCGTTCCTTGCCCCAGCTGATCGTGGTCAGCCGTCCTGCCGGAACGCCGTTGGCGATCAGGAAATCCTTCGCGGCGTTTGCCCGCCGCTCGCCCAGCGCCAGATTATATTCACGCGTGCCGCGCTCGTCGGCATGGCCCTCGATCGAACCCCGAACCGACGGATTGGCAAGGAACCAGCGGGCCTGAGCGGCCAGCGTCGCCTTCGACTGATCGTCCAGCGAATATTCGTCCGTACTGAAATAGACGGTGTCCGACCCCGCCTTTGCGACCAGATCCGCCTGCATCGCCGGAAGCTCGACCAGGTCGACGCTGTCGTCCGTGGCGGTGCCCGGCGGATTTGCGGGCTGTTCGGTGGCAGGCGGGACTTCGGCCGGCGGCGTCTTCTTAGCGCAGGCGACAAGCGCCACGGCGGCCATGCCGATCAAGACGGTCTTCTTCATCACTTACTCCTTATTTCCCTGTTCGGCTTAATTGTTGAGCGGCGACCAGCTCGGGTCCGATCCGCCTACTGGTGTCGGCATCCGGCGCGGCTGGCCGCCATTGATGCTGACCGCGTAAAGGGTGGCGTTGCCCGAGCCTTGGGCCGTGCGGTAGAACATGACGAATTGCCCATTGGGGGCCCAGCTTGGCCCTTCGTCCTGCCAGGCGTTGGTCAGCAACCGCTCGCCTCCGCCGCCAGGGCTCATCACGCCGATACGAAAAGCGCCACCACCGATACGGGTGAAGGCAATGAGCTCACCTCGCGGGCTCCACACCGGCGACGCATAGGCGCCTCCGCCGAAGCTGATCCGCTTCTGCTGCGAGCCATCGTAATTCATCACATATAGCTGCTGGGAGCCCGACCGATCGCTTTCGAACACGATGCGATTGCCGTCCGGCGAGAAGCTGGGCGAAGTGTCGGCGCCTGGCGTCGAGGTCAGCCGACGCGGTTGGCCGCCATTGGCGCCCACGACATAGATATCGGTGTTGCCGCCTGATGCCATCGAGAAGACTATCTGGCTGCCGTCGGGCGAAAAGCGCGGGGCGAAGGTGAAAGCGGTGCCCGGCACCAGCAGCCGTTCGGTGCCGGTAACGACATCCATCACATATACGCGTGGGCGGCGGCCCTGGTAGCTCATGTAGACCAGCTTATCGCCGCGTGGGCTGAAGCGCGGGGTTAGCACCGTTGCCTTGCCGGGTGTCAGATAGCGGTGGTTCGATCCATCGCTATCCATGATCGCAATGCGCTTGACGCGGGCATTCTTCGGCCCTGTCTCGGCAACATAAACGACGCGCGTGTCGAGGAATGGCTGCTCGCCTGACAGCCTCGAATAGACGAGGTCTGCGCATTTGTGCGCGGCACGGCGCCAGTCATTGGCATTGACCGCAAACCCTTGCCTGGCGAGCTCCCGCCCGGCGCTCACGTCGAACAGATAGCAAGCGAGAGTGATGCGCCCTCCAGCTCCGGTCTCGACGTAACCGGAAACGAGCGCTGCCGCCCCGGCATTGCGCCAGGTGGCGTAAACCGGGTTCGACGCCTGGGCGTAGCTGTAGCTATCGATTCCGCTTGGCCCCAACGGCGTGAAAAGGCCCGTCGAGCGAAGGTCCGACGAAATGACCTCGGCGATCTGGCGACCAACCGCAGTGTCGCCGCTGGAGCTTGGCATTGCGGGAACGGCGACTGCCATCGGCGCCTGGATTCCGCCGACTACGTCGACTTCGAGCGGCCCGGTGTCCTGGGCAAAGCCGGCAGCTGCGATGGGCAACAGGAAAACGGCAGCGATAATCTGCTTCAAAGGAACGCTCCTCACGGCAGGTTGTAATTCATAATGAAGTCGGACCACCCCTTGCCGCTGTCGGTCTCATAAAGTTCCGGCGGCAAGCCCGTTAGCGGCGCACAACCAACAAAGGTTGCAACCGCCAAATCCTTCACCCGTTCCTCATAGCGGGCGTTTTCGTCATCCACTCCGGAGGTACCCAGCACTTGGGGAGGAACCCTGAGGCGGCCGCTGCGCAGCAGCTGGAGCCGGAGCCGAACGCGAATCCGGCTCGCGCCTTCGCCCGGGTTCACTTGCCGGTCGGCACAGGGCTGCACTTGGCGACGAATTGCTTGGACAATGCCGGCCATCGCCGAAGGGCTTACCGTGGCAGCGGAAGCCTGGGCAGGCGCGGCCGACTTGGATGGCGCGTCTTGGCGGATACCTTTTAGGAAATCGTCACCGATCCGCGACATGCGCGGCGCGGGCTTGGCCGGAGGCTGAGGCCTGGCCGGGGCGGGCGTGATGCTCGGCGTCCGCACCGGCTGAATCGTAGGGACCGGCTCGGTCGGTTCCGCTTTCCCGATCTCCGGCGCTTGGCTCGGCGGCGGCGGGACGGCTACGGATTGCGGCGCGGCGGGGGTTAGGCCGACATCCTCGACGAACTCGACCTCCATCGACGGCGGTTCGGGAACGCTCGCAACCTGGGCGAGGCTCAGCGTCAGCGCACCGATCAGCACGGCATGGAACAGCAGGGCCGCTCCCGTTCCGGCCCATTCGGCGCGATCCATCTTCATTGCTGTTCCGGGCCCACGGAAACCAGGGCGACGCGGTTCAGCCCGGCGCGGTTTAACTCACCCATCACCCGCATCACACGGCCATAATCGAGGGTGCGGTCGGCACGCAGATAGATCCGTCGCCCTTCGGTCGGCGCGGGCTGGGCAGCAATTGCGGCTAGCTTGGCCGGCAAGGCCGCCTCGGCGACCGGCGCGTCGTCGATGGTAATCGCTCCGTCGCGGTCGATCGCGATCTGGACGGGCTCTGCCTGCTGGTCGAGCGCCCCCGCACGACTTTCGGGGAGGTCAATCGGAACGCCAGCGACCAGCAGCGGCGCGGTGACCATGAAAATGATCAGCAGCACCAGCATTACGTCGACCAGCGGCGTCACGTTGATTTCCGACATCGGCCGGCGGCGGCGGCCGTGGCGGGAGGAGGAGGGAAGATTGGCGCCCATCAGTGCCCTGTCACCGCCTCGACTTCTAACTCCCGGCTCAAGGTCGCGTGGAAGCGGTCGGCGAAGCGGCTCAGCTTGGCTTCGAGGCGGTCGAGCCCGTGGGTCAGCCGGTTATAGGCGATCACTGCCGGAATCGCCGCGAACAGGCCGATGGCGGTGGCAAACAGCGCTTCAGCAATCCCGGGCGCGACTACCGCTAGCGAAGTGTTGTTGGCGCCAGCGATGGCGGTGAAGCTGCGCATGATGCCCCACACCGTACCGAAAAGGCCGACGAAAGGAGCGACCGATCCGACCGTTGCGAGGATGTTGAGGCGATCGCTGAGCCGGTCGAGCTCGGCGGCGACGGCGGCGTTCATCCGGCTTGCCAGTCGCTCCCGGGTACCGGCCCGGTCGACGGTCGCTGTCTTGGTCGAGCGGCGCCATTCGTCGAGGGCGGCGGCCATGACCACGGCAATCGGCAGCTTGTCCTCGCTGCGTCGAGCATGAAAGGCATCGATGTCGTCGGTTGCCCAGAAGTCGCGCTCGAACCGGTCGGTCTGGCGGTTGATCCGCCTCAGCCGCAGCGCATGGGTGAAGATGATCGCCCAGGTCCAGACGCTGGCGAGCAGCAGTCCGATCATGACGGTTTTGACGACGACGTCGGCCTGCAGGAACAGGTTAAGTGGCGACATGAGGTCGGCGGAGGCTTCGACGGTCGGCATTAATTCCCTTTTTGCTCGATGGCGCGGAAGCGGTCGATCCACTCTGGCGGTTGGCGACGGGGACGTCCCTCTGGGGTCAGGAGGGCTGCTGTCACCGTCGCCTCGGCCAAGATTTGGTTCCCGCGCATGACTCGTTGATGAATGGAGCAGGATGCATTGCGCACATCCGTGACCCTACTGATGACAATCAGGTCATCGTCCAGCTTGGCCGGGCGGCGCCATTTGATGTCCATTTCGCTCACCGCATAGGCGCCGATGCCGGCGTCGATCGCGGCGCGTTGGTCGATGCCGGCGGCGCGGAGCATGTCGGACCTCGCCCTCTCGAAGAAGCGGAGGTAGTTGGCGTGATAGACGATCCCGGCAGTGTCGGTGTCCTCGAAGAAGACCGTCAGCGCGAAGCGATGCTCCTTGCCGACAAAGCCGCCGCGATAAGGGTGGTCGAAGGGAGATGGCTCCATCACGACCGCCTTAACCATCCGCGGACTCGCCCGGCAACCCTCGATGGATGGAAAGTGTCGCTAGCGCGGCTGGCCGCTGGCGGTTTTCGGCCCTCCAGTGAGCGATTCGACCTGGCTGAGCAGGTCGCCCATCGGAGCGCTCAAGTCGGCGAGGTGCATGCCCCAGCCGGGGATGAAAAAGCCAAGCGCCCCGACCTCCCCGCCAATGCGATCGGTGCGTTTATCGTTGGGGTCGGCATTGGTGCGGATCGAAAGATAGCCGCGCGGTCCGTCGTTGATGCAGCGCGCCGAAACCAGGCCGTCGGTGCGAAGGAATGGGGAAGGCGGCGGGCCCTCCGTCGACCATTCGATCGGCCCTCCAGGCACGGGCATCGCCGAGCGGGCGAACCAATAGCTGTCGAGGTTGACCGGGCCGGTCGCCCCAGGCCTGCCAGGATTGGTGCAGGCGACGGTCATTCCGGGCTTGTCGGCATAGCCGAACACTGCCCCCGGCGGCGGCGCGTTCTTTTCGCGGTAGCTCACCCAGGTCATGACGCAGCCGGTCTGGCCGGGCCTTGAGCAGATCGGGGTCGATTTGAACGTGCCGCCAGTGAGCTTGCCCTGTGGCACCAGCACGTTGAAGCCGGGAATGATGGCAAGCTTCATTCGCTTTGCCTCGGGCTTGCCCTCAATCTCCTTGGCGATAAGCGTCTGGAGCATCCACGAGCCCTGGCTGTGGCCAATGAGGACGAAGGGTCGACCCTTGTTGTACTTGGCCAGATATTCCTTCCAGGCGGCGCGAACGTCGCCATAGGCGGTGGCAAACGGGGCCTTGAAGTCGGCGCCGGCAGCGACGGCGGTGATCAGCCCTACGGTCATTGAGCGGTACACGGGCGCAAAGGTTCGACAGGTGCCGGCAAAGCGGGCGAACTGGGTGATGACGGCTGCCTTTTCTTCGCCATCGCCAGGAGTGAGGTCGCTATTGACACCGCGATCGCGGCTGATTGTCGGGTAGACGTAGAAGCAATCGATCGAGGCATCCTTTGCCACCGGTGACTGACCGGTCGATCCGTAGCCGTTGGGATTGAGCGCCGTCGTCGGCAATGGAGTCGAACATATATCGGCTCGCCCGGGCAGGCAGAGCCAGCTCGAGGGTTTCGAATAGTCGGGCGATGCGGTGGCAGTACCCGCCTGGGCGGCGGCGAGCAGGGCGGCGGTAAGCAACATCATTTGTCTCCGCTATCGAACAGGCCGGTCTGTGCGCCGCTGGGCGGATTGAGACCCAGGTGCGTCCAGCCGCGCCCATTGAGGCAGCGCCCTCTTGCGGTGCGAGCGATTAGGCCAAGCTGAATAAGATAGGGTTCGACCACTTCCTCAAGCGTGTCGCGCGGCTCGCTAAGCCCCGCGGCGAGGGTTTCGATCCCGACCGGACCGCCGCCATAGAGATCGGCGATCATCATCAGGTAGCGCCGGTCCATCGCATCGAGGCCGAGCCGATCGATTTCCAGCCGGGTAAGTGCGCGATCGGCGACCCCCTCGTCGATCGCGTCGGCGCCCGCGGCATGGGCGAAATCGCGCACCCGGCGAAGCAGGCGGCCGGCGATGCGCGGCGTGCCGCGGCTGCGACGGGCGATCTCATGCTCTCCCTCGCCGGTGGTTGGCGCATTGAGCAGGCGGGCGGCACGGCGCACGACCTGCTCCAGTTCCTCGACTGTATAGAAATTGAGCCGGACGGGGATTCCGAAGCGGTCGCGCAATGGCGTGGTCAGGAGGCCCTGACGGGTGGTGGCGCCAACTAGGGTGAAGCGTGGCAGGTCTATCCGGACAGATCGGGCCGAGGGGCCCTCGCCAATCATCAGGTCGAGCGCGCGGTCCTCCATCGCGGGATAGAGAACTTCCTCGACGGCCGGATTGAGCCGGTGGATCTCGTCTATGAACAGGACGTCGCCATCTTCCAGATTGGTCAGCAGCGCCGCCAGGTCGCCCGACTTGGCGATGACCGGGCCGGACGTGGCGCGGAAGCCGACGCCCATTTCGCGGGCGAGAATTCCGGCGAGCGTGGTCTTGCCGAGACCGGGTGGGCCAAAGAAGAGGACGTGGTCGAGCGCCTCGCCGCGCGAGCGGGCAGCGTTGACGAATATGCGGAGGTTTTCGCGCGCACCCTGCTGACCGATGAACTCGTCGAGGCTTTTGGGCCGCAGCGCAGCATCCGCATCCTCGGCAGTGCGCTCGGGCGTGGTGATGCGGGCGGGGTCGGTAGCGCTCATCGTCCTAAATTCACAATTTTCATGGGGAGCGCGACCAATTTTGTGAAGTTAAGGCCGCCGATGTCTCCACTCGCCCTCGACTGCTGAAATCGTCGCCCACTCATTTGGTCATGATGCACATTTGCAGTGAGTAGGACAGGATTTTCGCGCCAGCCACTTCGGTGCTAGGCGGGGACAAGCGGAGGAGAGGGGAATGAAGCTCGACAGGCGAACGATGATGGCGGGTAGCGCGGCACTGGTAGCCGCGCCCGCACTGGCGAAGGCACGTGCGGCAAAGTCCGACTGGTATAACCGGGCGATCATCATCGATGCGCTTGGCGGCGTAGGCGATCCCTATTCTCCGCCCGAGCAACTGAGGCTTGGCGACCGCGCCTGGGCGGAAATGGTCGCTACCGGCGTTACGCTGCTGCGCGACACGGTAATGCCGGTCGGCAATCTTGCCGATCCATGGGGCGATTATCAGAAGGATGTCGCGACCAAGCAGGACATTCTCAACGCCAATCCCGATCGCCTGGTGCTGGTGAGGACCGCAGCGGATATCCTCAAGGCCAAGCGCGAGAAGAAGTTCGCGGTGGTACTAGGCACGCAGGACACATCGATGGTCGGGCCAGAACTCGACCGGCTGGCGCAGATGAAGAAGGACGGGGTGATGACCGTCCAGCTGACCTACAACAACCGCAATCTCGCCGGCGACGGCGCGCTGGAACCGGCCAATGCCGGCCTGTCGAAGCTCGGCCGGGCGACGATCGAGCGGATCGAGGCGGAGAAGCTGCTGCTCGACCTTTCGCATGGTGGGGCGCGGACGATGGCCGAAGCGACGGCTTATGCGAAGCGACCCCTGGTGATCAGCCATACCGGCGCACGCGCCTTAGCCGAACATCCGCGCAATACCGCCGATGAAACGATCAAGGCGGTTGCCGACAAGGGCGGGGTCGTCGGGGTCTATTTCATGCCTTTCCTGACGCTCGACAGTCACCCGAAGGGCGACGACCTGCTGCGCCATGTCGAGCATGTGGCCAATGTAGCGGGGGAGGATCATGTCGGCATCGGGACCGACAATGGCGTGCTGCCCACTACTTTGGACGAGGAAACCAAGAAGAAGCTGAAGGAATGGCAGGAACAGCGGATCAAGGCTGGAATCGCCGCGCCCGGCGAAGCGGTCGGAGTCTACCCAATGATCGAGGACTATAACAGCTTGGACCGCTACCGCCGCTTCGCCGACGACCTTGCCAAGCGTGGCTGGAGCGAGGCGCGGCTGGAGAAGCTGATGGGCGGCAACTTCCTGCGCGTCTACAAGGACGCGTGGGGCGGGTAGCCGTCAGCCGCTCGTCATTGCGAGCGAAGCGAAGCAATCCAGACTGGATCGCCACGTCGCTGCGCTCCTCGCGATGACGGACTATTGGCTGTGTTCGACCTTGTCGCCCAGAATCTCGACCCAGTCGTGCTTGCGCTTTTCCCAGACCGAAAAGCGGGGCTTGAGGAAGTATGGATCGTCAAAAGCGCCTAGCGGGATCGCCACCAGTCCGTCGAACTTGCCTTCGATGCGGAAATGCACCGTCGATCCGCAATCTGCGCAGAAATGATGGGTGATCCTGTTGCCGCTGTCGGCGAAATGAACCCAGGTCTTGGACTGGCCGTCCGTTGTGACCTGCTCTTCCGGCCAGCGAGCCTGGACGGCAAAGGCGCTGCCGCTTCGCTTCTGGCAATCGAGGCAATGGCATACCGATACGCGCACGGGATCTCCGGAGCACGTCGCCGCCAACTGCCCGCAGCGGCAGGAGGCCCGGCGGACGGTCACTTACCCGCCAGCTCTTTCTCAATCCGCTGCCACAACTCCGCGACCGCCTCGACCGCCGGGGAGGGGCGCGGGAAAAGCTCGCCAATGGGAGCACGGGCTTCGCTCATCTTTTCATAAGCGCTGGCCATTGGGATCGCGGGCCAGCCGGGCTGGCTTTCCAGCGCAGTGCGATGCAGGAGACGGCGGCGATCGACCATCGAAAAGACCGGGGCCAATATCACCTTGGGCCCCTTTTTTTGCCCGACATGTTCCTTGATTTCGTCCAGCGCCCGGCGCGACAGGATTGCCGGGATCAACGGCACGACCGCCAGGTCGGCCGCGCGCAGGATCTGGTCCGACGTGTCGGTCAGGCCAGGCGGACAGTCGATGATGATCCGATCATAATCGCGGCTGAGGTTCGAAGCGATCTTCGCCAGCCGCTTGCGCTTGCCAAGGTCGTGGAACGCATAGTCGAGCGTACGAAGCGACTCATCGGCCGGCAGCACGTCGAGGCGGTCGATGCCGGTGTGACGGATCAGCTGCGAAGGGTCGGCATCGCGCGTGATGCTTTGCCGGGCCTTGGCTCCGCCCGGCTCCTGGCCGAGAATATAGCTTGCCGCGCCCTGCGCATCGAGGTCCCACAGCAGGGTGCGGCGGGACGATAGCGCGGCGCTGGCCCAGGCAAGGTTGACCGCCAAGGTCGTTTTCCCGACGCCACCCTTTGCGCTGTAGACGGCGATGATCATTTGGCGGCCTTCCTCAGGGCAAGGCGGACGAGCGCGTCGAGGCTCGCCTCTACTCCTAGCTCATCGGTAGCCGCGGCAACAGCCGCGCTGGCCTCGGCAGGCTTGAACCCGAGGTTGGCGAGGGCCGATAGGGCGTCCGCCGCCGCGCCGCCACGCTGGGGCGGGGAGCCAAGCGATCCGGCCAGCGCCGGGCTGCCGAGCTTGCCGGCCAGTTCGTTGACGATTCGCTGGGCGAGCTTGGGGCCGACGCCATTGGCCCGCGACACCATCGCCTTGTCGCCGCGTGACACCGCTGCGGCGAGCTCGGCGGGATCGAGCACCGACAGGATGGCGAGTGCGACCCGGCCACCGACCCCCTGGACGCTGGTCAACTGGCGAAATGCCTCGCGCTCGCCGGCGGAGCCGAATCCGAACAGGGTCCAGCCGTCCTCGCGCACCTGAAGCTCGGTCAGGATAACGACATCGCCGCCGACCGGACCCAGGGCATCCAGCGTCCGCGCGCTGGCCTGCACCTGGTAACCCACCCCCTGCACATCGACGATCGCGCCGTCGGCGCCGGCTTCGACGAGCTTTCCGGCGAGGCGCGCAATCACGCGGAGCGAGCCATCATTGCGAGCGCAGCGAAGCAATCCATTGCGCTGGATTGCCGCGTCGCGGCGCTCCTCGCAATGACGAATTGAATCGGTTCGACTCCCCTTGATCCATGTTAAGGCGTAACAATCTCATTGTACGGAGTCGCCGGGGGGCGGGAACATAGGCCAAGGAGGCTAACCCATGCCGACGATCACCACGCGCGACGGAACCGATATTTTCTACAAGGACTGGGGCCCGCGCGACGCGCAGCCGATAGTCTTTCATCATGGCTGGCCGCTCAGTTCCGACGACTGGGACAACCAGATGATGTTCTTCCTCGACAAGGGCTACCGGGTGATCGCCCATGATCGCCGGGGTCATGGCCGGTCGAGCCAAACGGACGGCGGCAATGAAATGGACACCTATGCGGCCGACGTGAAGGAACTGGTTACCGCTCTCGACCTCAAGAATGCCTTCCATGTGGGCCATTCGACGGGCGGCGGGGAAGTCGCCCATTATGTCGCTCGGGCCGATCCGGGACGGGTGGCCAAGGCCGTGCTGCTCGATGCGGTGCCGCCAGTAATGGTCAAGAAGGATTCAAACCCGGGCGGGACGCCGATCGAGGTGTTCGACGGATTCCGCAAGGCATTGGCCGATAACCGTTCCCAGCTTTACCTCGATATCCCGACCGGCCCCTTTTACGGCTTCAACCGGCCTGGTGCGAAGGTATCAGAAGGCCTGATCCGCAACTGGTGGCGGCAGGGCATGATGGGCAGCGCCAAGGCCGGCTACGAGTGCATCAAGGCCTTTTCCGAAACCGACTTCACCGAGGATTTGAAGACGATCGAGGTTCCAGTGCTGGTGATCCACAGCGAGGACGACCAGATCGTGCCTTATGCGGACTCGGCGCCGCTCGCGGTCAAGTTGCTGAAGAATGGCAGGCTCAAGACCTACAAGGACCTGCCGCACGGCTGCGCTTCGACCCATCCGGACCTGATCAACGCAGACTTGCTGGCCTTCTTCGAAGGGCAGGAAGTTGGCGAGGCAGCGAAGCAGGTGGAGGCAGCGTTGGCCTGAGGCTCAGCCAAGCCGCCGGGCGCTGGCGAGGTGGTGCGCATGCGTGATTGCCACCGCCAGCGCATCGGCGGCGTCTGGGCCTGAAATTTCAACACCGGGAAGCAGGTGCTGGATCATGGCGTGGACCTGCACCTTTTCCGCCGAGCCGGTTCCGACGACCGCCTTCTTGACCAGCCGCGGCGCATATTCGCCGACTTCGATGCCGGCGCGGGCGGCAATCATCAGCGCGACGCCGCGTGCCTGCCCGAGCTTCAGCGTGGACTGGGGGTTTTTGTTGACGAACACCTCCTCGACCGCCGCGGCCTGAGGCGAGTGATCGGCGATGATCGCCTCCAGCTGGGAGGCGAGGTGAGACAGGCGCTTGGGCAGGCTTTCGGACGCGTCGGTCTTCAGCTGCCCATTGGCGACATGCGAAAGGCGATTGCCTTCGGCGCGGACCAGTCCCCAGCCGGTCGTCCCCAGGCCGGGGTCGAGACCGAGGATGAGCGTCAGCCGAGCTTCTCCAGTTCCTCGTCCGGAACATTGTAATTGCCCGAAACAGTCTGGACGTCGTCATCATCCTCCAGCGCGTCGAGCAGCTTCATTAAGGTCGCGGCATCGTCGCCAGTGACAGTCACCTCATTCTGCGGGCGCCAGGCCAGCTTTGCCGATTCGGGCTCGCCGAGGGCGGCTTCGAGCGCCCGGGCGACGGCATGAAGCGCGTCCTGCGCGGTCCAGATTTCGTGACCCGCCTCGTCGCTTTCGACATCGTCGGCGCCGGCCTCGATCGCGGCCTCGAGAACGGTTTCTTCGTTGCCCGCGGCGGATGAGTATTCGATCAGGCCCATCCGGTCGAAACCGTGGCTGACGCTGCCGCTGGCGCCCAGATTGCCGCCATTCTTGGAGAAGATGGTGCGGACGTTGGTCGCGGTGCGATTGCGGTTGTCGGTGAGCGCCTCGACAATGATCGAAACGCCGCCTGGGCCGAAGCCTTCGTAGCGGATCTCCTCGTAATTCTCGGCATCGCTGGCCGAGGCCTTGTCGATCGACCGCTGGATATTGTCCTTGGGCATCGACTGGGCCTTGGCGGCGAGAACGGCGGCGCGCAGCCGCGCGTTCATGTCCGGATCGGGCAGGCCCATCTTTGCCGCGACGGTGATTTCGCGAGAGAGTTTGGAGAACATCGCCGAGCGCTTTTTGTCCTGCGCGCCCTTGCGATGCATGATGTTCTTGAATTTGGAATGGCCGGCCATTCGATCCCCGCATTGAATATGTGCCGCGCTCCCTAGAGGACCCCGGCGCGCCGCTCAACCACATGCTCGCCGTGAAATCCGTGCGCAGTCCGAAATGTTTGACCTGTTCGATTTAGAATGTATATGCATTATGCATATGCATCATACGAATCGACAAGCCTGCGCCTGCATGGCGCTTCGCAAGGCATCTCGCGCCGTGACCCGGCTCTACGACGATCAGCTGTCGCACCGGGGCATGACGACTACTCAGTTCGCGATCCTGGGCACGCTTGACCGGCGAGGCGACCTGCCGCTGACCGAGCTTGCGGCGCAACTCGTGATGGACCGAACCTCGCTTTACCGCACGCTTGCGCCGGTGGAGCGCGCCGGGTGGGTTTCGATCGTCTCGGGCCCCGGGCGTTCGAAGACCGCGCGCCTAACCGATTCGGGCAGGTCTGTCCTTCAGCGCGGCCGAGAAGATTGGGCAGTCGCGCAAGAAAAAGTGCTCGGTGATCTGCCGGAGGAGGAGTGGGAGGGCCTGCTTCGAACTTTGAACCGACTGATCGAGGCAGCCCACGCATGAATGGCACAAGCAAGGCCCGGGCGGACTCGCTCCGCTGGGCGTCCATCGTCGCCGCCATCACCTTTGTTGCCCTGCTGGTCGCGGCCGGCGTCCGAGCGGCGCCGGGCGTCCTTATCATGCCGTTGGAGCATCAATTCGGGTGGGACCGGGCAAGCATCTCATTAACGGCGGCAGTCGGGATCTTCATTTATGGGCTGGTCGGGCCCTTCGCCGCCGCGTTGATGCAGAGCTTCGGGATTCGCCGGACCATGATCGCCGGCCTCACCTTGATGGCGGCCGCCACCTTTGCCAGCCAATGGATGCGCGAAAGCTGGCAATATCTCGTCACCTGGGGGGTGCTGTCCGGAATCGGAAGCGGAGCGATCGCGTCGGTGCTTGGCGCGGCCGTCGTCAATCGCTGGTTTGCGCAGAGGCAGGGGTTGGTCATGGGGATCCTCACCGCCAGCACCGCCACCGGATCGCTCGTCTTCCTTCCGCTGCTGGCCTGGCTTTCCGAGAATGGCGAGTGGCGGCCGATCATCCAGGTGGTCGGCCTGGCTTGCCTGGCGCTGGTCCCTGTCGTTGCCCTCTTCATGCCCGAACGCCCATCAGACGTCGGCACCACACGCTTTGGTGAAGTCGAACATGAAGCCGATTCTGCTCAGGTGAAACGGGCGCCGTCGCCCGCCCTCGCCATTACCGCGCTGATCGGTGCATCGCGCAGCCCGACATTCTGGCTGCTGTTCGGCACCTTCTTCGTGTGCGGGCTGACGACCAATGGCCTGGTCGGAACGCACATGATCGCCTTTTGCGGCGACCATGGCATTGCGCCGGTGGCTGCGGCCGGCTTGCTGACGACAATGGGGGTCTTCGACCTGATTGGAACGAGCATGTCCGGCTGGCTGACCGACCGCTACGATCCGCGGCGCCTGCTGTTTGCCTATTATGGCTTGCGCGGCCTGTCGCTGGCTGCCCTTCCGTTTATCGACTTCGGGACGCTCAGCCTTGGCACCTTCGCCGTCTTCTATGGGCTGGACTGGATTGCGACGGTGCCGCCGACGGTCGCCCTTGCCAACCGCACATTTGGCGAACGAGAAGGCCCAATCGTCTTTGGTTGGATCGTCGTCGGTCACCAGATCGGCGCTGCTGTCGCAGCATTCGGCGCGGGTCTCGTCCGCGAGGAGATGGGCAGCTATTCGCCTGCTTTCGTGGCGGCCGGCGCCTTTGCAGTGCTTGCCGCCTTCGCGGTTCTCAAGCTGCCGGTTATGCGGCGCGCGGTGGATGGGCCCGGCATGGCCGAAATGCAGGCAGCATAGGCCGGAACGAGTCCGCGCCCCCCTGCTAGGCTAGCCCGAGCGCGTTGCGATAGGTTTCAAGCAGGGCGTCGGCTTCCTGGCGAGCGTGGGTTTCCATTCTCCGCAGGCGGACAATGGCGCGCATCGTCTTGGTGTCGTAACCGTTGGCCTTGGCTTCGGCATAAACGTCCTTGACGTCGTCGGCGATGCCCTTCTTTTCTTCCTCAAGCCGCTCGATACGCTCGATAAACAGCCGCAGCTGATCGGCCGCGACATTGCCTTCGCTCATTGGTCCCTGCCCTTTTCGAATCTCATGAAAATGTAACGTGAGGCGGCTCACTAGGCGACGGACCGGAAAGCCTCAAGCCGGTTGAATGACCGGGCATTGCCGCTATGGCGGGGGCGGGCAAGACAGGGAGCAATACCAGGGTGACCATGCTGAAACCGCGCGCACGCAAGGTGAAGATCCTGGCCACGCTGGGCCCCGCTTCATCGAGCCCGGAGATGATTCGCGCACTGGTGGAAGCGGGGGCGGACGCCTTCCGGATCAACATGAGCCACGGCAGCCAGGCCGAGAAGGCCAAGCTGGTCGAAACGATCCGCGCGCTCGAGAAATCGCTGCACCGGCCAATGACGATCGTCTTCGACCTGCAGGGGCCGAAGCTTCGCGTCGGCAAGTTCAGGGGCGGTTCGGCCAACCTGGAGCAGGGCAGGATGTTCGTGCTCGATCGCAACCAGGAGCCGGGCGACGCGACCAGGGTCGAGCTGCCGCATCCCGAATTATTCAAGGCGGTCAGGAAGGACACTTGGCTGCTGATCGACGACGGCAAGATCCGGCTGCGCGTCGCCGCGGTCGAGGACGACAAGATCGCGGCGGTGGTCGAGGTCGGCGGCAAGGTCAGCAACAACAAGGGGGTCAATGTCCCCGACGTGCTGATTCCGATCCCGGCGCTGACCGACAAGGATCGCAGCGACCTGGCCTTCGCGCTGGAACAGGGCGCCGATTATATCGCCTTGTCGTTCGTGCAGCGGCCGGAGGATGTCGCCGAAGCGCGCGAGCTGGTCGACGACAAGGCGGCGCTGCTCGCCAAGATCGAAAAGCCCCAGGCGATCGACCGGCTGGCCGAGATATTGGAGCTGGCCGACGCGGTTATGGTTGCTCGCGGTGACCTTGGGGTCGAGCTACCGCCCGAAGGCGTCCCGCCGCTTCAGAACAGGATTGTCGCGGCTGCCCGGAAGGCGGGCAAGCCGGTAGTCGTGGCGACGCAGATGCTGGAATCGATGATCGTCTCGCCGACCCCGACGCGGGCCGAGGTCAGCGACGTCGCAACCGCCATTTACGAAGGCGCCGATGCGGTGATGCTGTCGGCTGAAAGCGCCGCGGGGGCCTATCCGATCGAGGCAGTCCAGATGATGGACAGGATCGGCCGCAGCGTGGAAGCCGACCCGGTCTATTCCGCACGCATCCACTTCACCGAGACGCCGGCCGAGGCGACCACCGCCGACGCGCTGTCGGAAAGTGCGGCACAGATCGTCCATATCCTCTCGGCCAGCGCAGTGGCTTGCTACACCTCGTCCGGATCCACGGCACGGCGGATCGCCCGAGAGCGCGCCCAGGTCCCCACCCTGGCGATGACCGCGAGCATGAAAGTCGCGCGGCGGCTGGGCCTGCAATGGGGCGTCCACGCCGTTCACACCCGCGACGTCAACAATTTCGAGGAAATGGTCGGAAAGGCCAAGCGAATGGTGCTTCGCCATCATCTTGCAGAGGCAGGCGACAAGGTGCTGATCATGGCCGGCGTGCCGTTCAAGACGGCCGGGTCGACCAACGTGATCCACGTCGTGAAGATCACCGGCGACGAGCTGGAAAATTATTCGAACGAGGTTTGAGGAGCTTCATCGCCAACAATTGACGCTCCGTCCTCTCCGTGGCAGCGCGAGAGCAGGGAGAAAGTATGGCGACGACCATCGAGGAACTTGAGGCCAAGCGCGCCCAGGCAAGGCTTGGCGGCGGGGAGAAGCGCATTGCCGCGCAGCACGCCAAGGGGCGGCTGACCGCGCGGGAGCGGCTCAGCGTGTTGCTGGATCCCGGCAGCTTCGAAGAAGTCGATATGTTCGTCGAGCACAATTGCGCCGACTTCGGGATGGAGACGCAGAAGATTCCCGGCGACGGTGTTGTCACCGGGTCGGGCACGATCAACGGCCGGCTGGTTTACGTCTTCGCGCAGGACTTCACCGTGTTCGGCGGGTCGCTGAGCGAGCGGCACGCACAGAAGATCTGCAAGGTGATGGACGCGGCGATGAAGGTCGGGGCGCCGGTGATCGGCCTCAACGATTCGGGCGGAGCTCGCATCCAGGAAGGCGTCGCGTCATTGGGCGGCTATGCCGAGGTTTTCCAAAGGAATGTGCTCGCCTCCGGCGTCGTGCCGCAGCTAAGCCTCATCATGGGTCCTTGTGCGGGCGGCGCGGTCTATTCGCCGGCGATGACCGACTTCATCTTCATGGTGAAGGATTCAAGCTACATGTTCGTCACCGGGCCCGATGTGGTGAAGACGGTGACCAACGAAGTGGTGACGCAGGAGGAACTGGGCGGCGCCGTCACCCACACCACCAAGTCGGGCGTGGCTGATGTGGCGTTCGAGAATGACATCGACGCGCTGCTCGCTACCCGCGAATTTTTCGATTTCCTCCCCCTTTCGAACCGCCACGACCTGCCCGAGCGGCCTACCGAGGATCCGTTCGACCGGCTTGAGGACAGCCTCGACACGCTGGTCCCGCCGAGCGCGGCGACGCCCTATGACATGCACGAGCTGATCCGGAAGGTCGCCGACGAAGGCGATTTCTTCGAACTTCAGCCGAACCATGCGGCGAACATCATTATCGGCTTCTGCCGCATCGAGGGGCGCACGGTCGGCGTGGTTGCCAACCAGCCGATGGTGCTGGCCGGCTGTCTCGACATCAACTCATCGAAAAAGGGCGCGCGGTTCGTGCGTTTCTGCGACGCGTTCGACATCCCGATCGTGACCTTCGTCGACGTGCCGGGCTTCCTGCCGGGCGTCGGCCAGGAGCATCACGGCATCATCAAGCATGGCGCGAAATTGCTGTTCGCCTATGCCGAGGCGACGGTGCCGAAGATCACGGTGATCACACGCAAAGCCTATGGCGGGGCATACGACGTCATGGCGTCGAAGCATTTGCGCGGCGACTTGAACTACGCCTGGCCGACCGCCGAGATCGCCGTGATGGGGGCGAAAGGCGCGGTCGAGATCATCTTCCGCGGCAAGACGCCGGAAGAGATCGCCGAGCATACGCGCGAATATGAGGAGCGCTTTGCCAATCCGTTCGTGGCGGCGAGCAAGGGCTTCATCGACGAGGTCATCATGCCCCATTCCACGCGGCGGAGGGTGGCGCTGGGGCTAAGGAAGCTGCGCGACAAGCAGCTCGAGAACCCGTGGAAGAAGCATGACAATATTCCGCTTTGAGTAAGAGCCGTCATAGGTGATGCAATGAAACTTGGCAGACTCAATCATGTGGGCGTGGCCACCCCGTCGATCGAGGCCTCGGTCGCCCTTTTCCGCGAGCGGATGGGGGCGGAGGTAGTGCGGGAGCCGTTCGACCTGCCGGCGCAGGGGGTGCGCGTCTGCTTCGTCGACACGCCCAACAGCCAGATCGAGCTGATCGAGCCGCTGGGCGCGGACTCGCCGATCGTGAAGTTCCTCGAGCGCAATCCCGAAGGCGGGCAGCATCATTTGTGCTTCGAAGTGCCGGACATCGAGGCGGCCCGGGCCTTCTATGACGGCAAGGGCGTGCGCATTCTTGGACCGACACGAATCGGGGCGCATGGGACGCCGATTTTCTTCCTGCACCCGAAGGATATGGGCGGGGTGCTGACGGAGATTATGGAAAGTCCGAAACAGGCGCATTGAGGTTGTGCCCCGGCGGAGGCCGGGGCCCAGTCATCGCAAATCCGGCTCAATGCCGGGTGCGGCGATTAGGTTTTGGGCCCTTCGGGCGTCTGGGCCCCTGCCTCCGCAGGGGCACTGGGAGATAAAAATGGCCAACCACAACGCCACCATCCGCTGGTTCGCTTCACCGGGCGAGGACTTCGCGCGGGGGAAATATAGCCGGGCGCATAGCTGGAATTTCGATGGTGGAACCATTGTGCCGGCATCGGCCAGCCCACACATCGTCCCCGCACCCTGGGCCGAAGCCGCGGCGGTCGATCCGGAGGAGGCGTTCGTCGCCTCGCTGGCCAGCTGCCACATGCTTTTCTTCCTGGATTTCGCCCGCCGGTCAGGGGTGATCATCACCTCATATGAGGATGAGGCGGACGGGGTGATGGAGAAGGGCGCGGACGGCAAGATCCGCATCACCAAGGTGACGCTTCGCCCGAAGATCGTGTTCGGTGGCGAAAAGCCTGACGCGGCGGCTTTGGATGCGCTTCACCACAAGGCGCATGAGGCCTGCTTCATCGCCAACTCGACGACGGCGGAAGTGGTGGTTCAGCCGAGGTGAGTGTTTGGCAAGGCACTGCGTTGGCGCTAGGTGCGTAGCCGATGACGAAAAAGCTAACTTTTGACGACTGGAAAGCGCTCGCCGGCAAGGAATCGCGCGGCAAGGATCTGTCGCGCGATACGCCGGAGGGGATCCGGCTGAAGAACGTCTATGGGCCGGAGGATGGGGTCGACAGCGGCCTGCCCGGCCTGCCGCCCTACACCCGCGGTCCCTATGCAACGATGTATGCGGGGCGGCCGTGGACGATCCGCCAATATGCCGGCTTCTCGACCGCGGAGGAGAGCAACGCCTTTTACCGCCGCAACCTCGCCGCGGGCCAGAAGGGGCTTTCGGTCGCCTTCGATCTCGCCACCCACCGCGGCTATGACAGCGACCATCCGCGCGTCGCCGGGGATGTCGGCAAGGCGGGCGTGGCGATCGACAGCGTCGAGGACATGAAGCTGCTGTTCGACGGCATTCCGCTTGGCGAAATGTCGGTCAGCATGACGATGAACGGCGCGGTGCTGCCGGTGATGGCCTTCTACATCGTCGCCGGGGAAGAGCAGGGGGTTCCCCGCTCCGCGCTGACCGGGACGATCCAGAACGACATTCTGAAAGAGTTCGCGGTCCGCAACACCTACATCTACCCGCCCGAACCCTCGATGCGGATCGTATCCGACATCATCGCTTACTGCGCGGCGGAGATGCCGAAGTTCAACAGCATCTCGATCAGCGGCTATCACATGCATGAGGCCGGGGCGACGGCGGTTCAGGAGCTGGCCTACACGCTGGCCGACGGCATGGAATATGTGCGAGTTGCGATCACCGATGGGCTCGACGTCGACGATTTCGCGCCCCGGCTTTCGTTCTTCTTCGGCATCGGCATGAACCTGTTCATGGAGGTAGCCAAGCTGCGCGCGGCGCGGACCCTGTGGGCGCGGATCATGACCCAGCTGGGCGCCAAGTCGGAGAAGTCGAAACTGCTCCGCACCCACTGCCAGACCAGCGGCGTGTCGCTGACCGAGCAGGATCCGTACAACAACGTCATTCGCACTACGATCGAAGCGCTGGCGGCGGTGCTGGGCGGGACACAGTCGCTGCACACCAACAGCTTCGACGAGGCGATCGCGCTACCGACCGATTTCTCGGCGCGGATCGCCCGTAACACCCAGCTGATCCTGGCCGAGGAGAGCGGGGTGACCGCGGTCGCCGACCCGCTTGGCGGCAGCTGGTATGTCGAGGCGCTGACCCGCGAGCTGGAGGAAAAGGCCTGGGCGCTGATCGAGGAGGTCGAGCAGCATGGCGGCATGACCAAGGCGGTCGCCGAGGGACTGCCCAAGATGCGGATCGAGGAGGCCGCTGCGGAGCGAGCGGCGAAGGTCGACACGGGCGAGACGGTGATTGTTGGCGTCAACCGCTATCGCCTCAAGGAAGAAGAGCATCTCGACATCCTTGAGGTCGACAATGCCAAGGTCCGCTCCGGCCAGATCGCACGGCTCAAGAAGATGCGCGAAGGGCGGGATGAGGCGAAGGCTCGTGCGGCGCTGGATATGCTGGAGACAGGCGCTCGCGATGGCGGCAATTTGCTGGCGCTTTCGGTCGAGGCGGCGCGGGAGCGCTGCTCGCTGGGCGAAATTTCCGAGGCGCTGGAGCGGGCATTCGGCCGCTACCACACCAATCCGCATCCGGTCAGCGGCATTTACGGGCGCCGCAATGACGGGCGCTGGAAGGAAGCGCTTGCGGGCACCCGCGCGGTCGCGGATCGAATGGGCCGCAAGCCCCGCATCCTGGTCGCAAAAATGGGTCAGGACGGGCACGATCGCGGGGCGAACCTTGTGTCTTCCGCGTTCGGCGATCTGGGCTTCGAGGTGATCGCCGGGCCGCTGTTCCAGACCCCGCGCGAGAGTGCCGAAATGGCGGTCGAGCATGATGTCGACGTGGTCGGTGCCTCGTCGCTGGCGGCGGGCCACAAGACGCTGATCCCCGAACTGATCGACGCATTGAAAGATATGGGCCGCGCGGACATCAAGGTCGTCGCCGGCGGCGTCATCCCGCCGCAGGATTATGCCATGCTGCGCGAGGCGGGGGTGCAGGCAATCTTCGGTCCGGGGACGAATTTGGCCGATGCGGCGGACGAGGTGCTGCGGTTGCTGGGGCACAACAAGCCGCCGGTTGAGGAAGCGGCGGAGTGACATTCAACAATTCGTCATGCTGAACTTGTTTCAGCATCCATTTTGGGGAAGGGCTGTGTGGGTGGCGGAATGGACCCTGAATCAAATTCAGGGTGACGGTTTGGTGGGGCGCTGATGTTCAAGAAAATTCTCATTGCGAACAGGGGCGAAATTGCCTGCCGCGTTATCCGCACCGCCAAGCGGATGGGGATCAAGACGGTCGCGGTTTATTCCGATGCTGACGCCCGAAGCCCGCATGTCCGCATGGCCGACGAGAGCGTGCGGCTCGGACCCGCACCGGCGGCGGAGAGCTATCTCAAGGCCGAGCTGATCATCGACGCCTGCAAGTCGACTGGGGCCGAGGCGGTTCATCCGGGCTATGGGTTCCTCAGTGAGCGGACCAGCTTTGCCGAGGCGCTGGAGAAGGCCGGCATTACCTTCATCGGCCCGCCGCCGAACGCCATCGCCGCGATGGGCGACAAGATCGAATCCAAGAAGCTGGCCAAGGAAGCCGGGGTCAACGTCGTCCCCGGCCATCTCGACGACATCGCCACCACCGAGGAGGCAGTGAAGATCGCAGGCGACATCGGCTATCCGGTGATGATGAAGGCCTCTGCCGGCGGCGGCGGCAAGGGCATGCGCCTCGCCTATAGCGAGAAGGATGTCCGCGAGGGGTTCGAAGCGACCAAGCGCGAGGGACTCAACTCCTTTGGCGACGACCGGGTGTTCATCGAGAAATTCATCGAGGACCCGCGCCACATCGAGATCCAGGTGCTCGGCGACAAGCACGGCAACATTCTCTATCTCGGCGAGCGCGAATGCTCGATCCAGCGCCGCCACCAGAAGGTGATCGAGGAAGCGCCGTCGCCCTTCGTCAGCCCGAAGATGCGCAAGGCGATGGGCGAGCAGGCGGTCGCGCTGGCACGGGCGGTCGGATATCATAGCGCGGGGACGGTCGAGCTGATCGTTTCCGGCAAGGACCCGACCGGCAAGAGCTTCTACTTCCTGGAAATGAACACGCGGCTGCAGGTCGAGCATCCGGTGACCGAGGAAGTGACCGGCCTGGACCTGGTCGAGCAGATGATCCGGGTGGCAGCGGGCGAGAAGCTGGCGTTCCAACAGGACGATGTGAAGCTGAACGGCTGGGCGATCGAGGCGCGCGTCTATGCCGAGGATCCGTACCGGCACTTCCTGCCGAGCACGGGGCGGCTCACCACTTACCGCCCGCCTGCCGAGCATCGAGACAAGGACAGCGTGATCCGCGTCGACGACGGCGTTGCCGAGGGCGGCGAGGTCAGCATGTTCTATGACCCGATGATCGCCAAGCTGATCAGCTGGGCGCCCACACGCGATGCTGCAATCGAGGAAGCCGTCGAGGCGCTGGACGCGTTCCAGATCAACGGCGTTTCGGACAATATCGATTTCCTGTCGGCGCTACTCCAGCACCCGCGTTTCCAGGCCGGGGAGCTGACGACCGGCTTCATTGCCGAGGAATATCCGGACGGATTCCAGGGCGCGCCGGCGGACGATGAGCTGCTCGCCGATCTTGCTGCGCTGGGCGCAATTGTACAGCTGACCAGCGACACGCGCGCAGCGCTGATCGATGGGCAGCTGGGCGAGCCGCAGTTCCCCGACGCGACCAATGTCGTCCGCATCGGCAAGCAGGAATTCACCGTCACGATTGCGCCCTATGACGGGGGCAATCTCGCCATCGTCGACGACAAGGAAGCGGTCGACGTGGTCGGCGACTGGTCGCCGGGCGGCAAGCTGCTGGTTGCCGACATGGATGGGCGCCCGCGAATCGTGCAGGTGGCGAAGAAGGGCCGCGGCTGGACGCTGACCACGCGCGGCGCGGCACATGCCGTGCAGGTCCTGCCGCGTCACGTTGCGGACCTCGCTCATCACATGATCGAAAAGGTCCCGCTCGACCTGTCGCGCTTCCTGCTGGCGCCGATGCCGGGGCTGCTGACGCGGCTTGAGGTCAAGGCGGGCGACAAGGTCGAGGCCGGCCAGCCGATCGCGGTGGTCGAGGCAATGAAGATGGAAAACATCCTCCGCGCGGCCAAGAGCACGACGGTCAAGGCCACGCCGGCCAAGGCGGGCGACAGCCTGGCGGTCGATCAGGTCATTGTTGAGTTTGAGTGAGTTGTTCCCCTGCTAAGGCAGGCGTCCAGTCACGCGAAGCGCTCACTTGTCTATCATTGCTGGCGCTGCCTGTGGCAGCGGTCTGGGCCGCTGCCTTCGCAGGGGAACTAGCGCTGCCGTAACTCCACCCGCCTCAACTTCCCCGTTGCCGTCTTGGGCAGCGCTTCCACAAACTCGATTTCGCGGGGATATTTGTATGGCGCAATCGTTGCCTTCACGAAATTCTTGAGTTCCGAAATTAGCGCCTCATCCGGCGTCACATTGGCCGCCGCGACGACGAACGCCTTCACTTTCTGGCCGCGTTCCGGGCAGGGCACGCCGATCACCGCGCATTCGGCCACCGCTGGATGGCCCAACAGTGCATGTTCCACTTCCGGCGCGCCGATATTGTAGCCTGAGCTGACGATCATGTCGTCGCTTCGCGCGACGTACCAGAAGTAACCGTCGGCATCCTTGCGGTAGGTGTCGCCGGTGATGTTCCAGCCACCCTCGACATAATCGGCCTGACGCGGGTCATCGAGGTAGCGGCAGCCGGTGGGGCCCTTGATCGCGAGGCGTCCTTCGCCCTCATCAAGAGGATTGCCCTGGGTGTCGAGGACCGTCGCCTCATAGCCGGGAACAGCACGCCCAGTGGAACCGTGGCGGATCGCGTCGCCGCTGGCGGATATGAAGATGTGCATCATTTCGGTCGAACCGATGCCGTCGACGATGCTGATCCCCGTCCGATCCTTCCACGCCTGCCAGGTCGCACTGGGCAAATGCTCGCCGGCGGACAGGCAGCATTTCAACGTCTTCAACGCCTCGTCCAAACCGGGTTGCGACAGCATGGCTTTGTAGGCGGTCGGCGCGGTGGCGAGATGTGTGACTGCGAAGGTAGAGATCGCTTCCAGCATCGCCGTTGGGTTGGGCTGTTCGATGGTCGCGGTCGCCGCGCCGAAGCGGAGCGGGAACAGCAGGGTCGCGCCGAGTCCGAAAGTGAAGGCGATCGGTGCCGAGGTCATCACCACGTCCCCCGGCTTCATCGCGAAATGGGCCGAGGCGAACGCATCGCAGGGCGCGAGGATGTCGCGGTGGAAATGTACGCAGCCCTTGGGAACGCCGGTGGTGCCGCTGGTGAAGGCGATCAGCGCCGGATCGTCGCGGCCGGTATCGACCGGCGGAAGTGGCTTAAGATTGGCGCACCTCGTCTCGAGCGCGCCCTTGCCATAGTCGCCGTCATATTTGACGAGGTGCTTGATGTGCCGGGTCTGGCTCATCGCATCGCGGAAGTCGCCGATGAAGCGGCTGTCGACCAGCGCATGGCTGATCTCGGCGCGATCGATCACGGTCGCAATCTCGCCAGGACGGAGCAAGGGCATGGTCGCGACCACCACCCCGCCAGCCTTGAGCACCCCGAGCCAGGCGGCGAACAAAGTGTAGCCGTTGGGCCCGCGCAGCAGCACGCGATTGCCGGGGGTCAGCCCTTCCACCTCCACCAGAAGCCGGGCGATGCGGCCGGAAAAGTCGTCGAGGTCGCGATAGGTCCAGCGGCCGTGCGCGTTGACCACGGCGAGATCGTCGGGCTTGCCGCCCTTCAGCAGTTCCGCAGCGGCGTTAAGTTGCTCCGGATAGTCGATCAGCAGGAAATCGGGCAGCTGGTCGGCCGGTGGCAGCCGGTCATTTACAAAGCTGTCGTAATTCACTCGGGCACCACCGCCGTCGCTTCGATTTCGATCTTCGCGGCCGGCTCGACCAGCCGGACGACCTGGACCAGCGCCATTGCGGGATAGTTGTCGCCCATGATCGATTTCCAGATAGGCCCGAGTTCGTCGCGGGAACTTAGATATTCCTGGAGCTCGGTGACGTAGACGGTGAGGCGAACGATATGCTCTGGCCCAGCGCCGTCCTCCTTCAGGATCGCAAGGACGTTGCGCAGTGCCTGTGCGAACTGGCCGTCGAGGCGGTGCGAGGGGAAGAATTCGCGCTCGTCCCAGCCAACGACGCCGGCGGTGAAGATCATTCGGCCGGTCGCGCTGATCCCGTTGGAATAGCCCTTGGGCCGCGGCCAGCCGGGGGGAAGCAATGACTTCATGAGCGATGCTCCTTCAGTAGATCGCGGGCGATGACCATCCGCTGCACTTCGCTCGCGCCTTCGTAAATGCGGAGCGCGCGGATCTCGCGATAAAGTTCCTCGACCTTGGCACCCTTGGTGACGCCGAGCCCGCCGTGAAGCTGCACGGCCATGTCGATGACCCGTTGCGCTTCCTCGGTGGCGTGGAGCTTGGCCATGGCCGCGGCGCGGCGATTGTCGGCTTTGCCCATGTCCTGCTGCCAGGCCGCGCGAGCGATGAGCAAGGCGGACGCATCGACGCTGGTCGCCATTTCACCCAGCCGTTCCTGAGTCACCGCGTTGTCGGCGAGGGTGAGGTTGCCCAGCTTGCGCGTGGAAGCAAAGGCAAGTGCCTCGTCGAGCGCGCGCTGCGCGAACCCGAGCGCCGCTGCGCCAACCGTCACTCGAAACAGGTTCAGGGTCTGCATCGCGATCTTGAAGCCGCCGCCCTCGGCACCAAGCAGTTCCGCCCGGACTCCTTCGAATTTGAGGCGGGCCAATGGATGCGGCGCAATCACCTCGATCCGTTCCGCGACCGACAGGCCCGGCACGTTCCCATGCACGATGAAGGCGGAAATACCCCTGGCGCCTTCGCCTTCTCCGGTGCGCGCGAACACGGTCAGCACATCGGCGAGCGTTCCGTTGGAGATGTAGCTTTTCTCGCCGTCGAGGACCCAGTCCTCGCCATCGCGGCGCGCGGTCATGGCGAGGTTGGCGGCGTCGCTTCCGGTTTCGGGCTCGGTCAGGGCAAAGGCGGCAATCGCCTCTCCCGATGCCACCTTGGGAAGCCATTCGGCCTTCTGCGCCGCGCTTCCCGACAGGCTTATCGCGCCGGATCCGAGCCCCTGCATGGCGAAGGCGAAATCGGCGAGACCGCTAGCTCGCGCCAGGGTCGAGCGGGCGATAGCCAGGCTGCGGACGTCCGGCGGAGTCCCGCCATTAGCGACGCACAGATTGAGGAAGCCTGCCCCGCCAAGCGCCGCGACGAGCGAACGGCAGGCGGCATCAACATCATCGGCATGTCCGCCTGCCAGATTGGCTTCGCACCAGCGCACCAGCCGATCGGCGAGCTCGCGATGGCGCGGCTCGAAGAAGGGCCAGTCGAGCCAGTCAGTCACCTTTGAACTCCGGCTTGCGCTTGTCGGCAAAGGCCTCATAGGCGCGGTGAAAGTCCTTGGTCGTCATGCACTCGGCCTGCACCTCGGCTTCCATCCCGAGCGCGGTATCGATCGACACGGCCCATTCGGCGTCAAGCTGCTGCTTGGTGATGTAGTGCGCCTGGACCGGGCCGTCGGCGAGGCTTCGCGCGAGTGCCTGCGCCTCGGCCCGCACATCGTTAGCTATGCGGCTGAAGAATCCCCATCGTTCGCCTTCTTCCGCGCTCATGTTTCGGCCGGTGAACAAAAGCTCGGCGGCCCGGCCATGCCCGATGATCCTTGGCAAAATCGCGCAGGCGCCCATGTCGGCGCCCGACAGGCCGACGCGCGTAAAGAGGAAGGCGGTCTTGGCGTCGGGCGCAGCGAGGCGCAGGTCGCTTGCCATGGCAAGGATCGCGCCTGCGCCGGCACACACCCCTTCAACCGCGGCAACGATCGGTTGCGGGCAGTCGCGCATCGCCTGTACGAGATCGCCGGTCATGGTCGTGAATTCGCGCAGGCCCAGCACATCCATCCGGGTCAGCGGACCGATAATCTCATGGACGTCGCCGCCCGAAGAGAAATTGCCGCCCGCACCGGTCAGCACCACGACCCTGACCTCAGGCGTTTCCTTGAGCGCCCGGAACAGGTCGCGAAGCTCGGCATAGCTGTCGAAGGTCAGCGGATTCTTCCGCTCCGGCCGGTTGAGCGTAATTGTGGCGACACCATCGCCGAAGTCCCACAGGAAGTGACTCGGGACCAAAGTTTCCGGGTGCAAGCTCAAGCGGTAGTTCCTCCATCGATGGTGACCGCAGCACCGTTAACGTCACGGCTTTGCGGCAGGCATAGCGTCAAGATCATCGTCGCCACTGAATCGGGATGGACCAGCCTCCCGCTCCTGTTCATCGCGGCGAGCGACTGGCGTGCTTCGTCTTCGCTGCGCTTCGAAACGCGCGCGATCCGCGCCGCACTGTCATCGACCATCGGCGTGTCGACGAAGGCCGGGCAGACGGCATTAACGGTCATCCGGGACCTGGCATACTCGCTGGCCAGGCTGCGCATCAGGCCGATCAGGCCATGCTTCGACGCAGCATAGGGCGCGGCGTAAGCGGCGCCGCGAAGGCCGGCAACGGATGCCACGAAGACCATCCGACCATCATCCTGGTCGAGAAGATCGGGAAGCGCAGCCTGGGCGCAATCGAATGCGGAAGTGAGGTTGGTAGATATGATTCGGTCCCACGCCTCACGGGGCGTGCGGTCGAACGGGGCGCTATCGCCGACACCGGCGTTGACGATCAGGAAGGAGATTGGCCCGTTGGCGGCGCGCGCTTCATCGAAGGCGCTAAAGACTTCGTCGCGATCGGTGACATCGCATTTGATAGCAGTTCCGGAAACGATCGCAGCCGTCCGCTCAAGCGGTTCAAGACGCCGTCCCAGAACGGAAATTTTCGCGCCCGCCGCATGGAGATGCGTGGCGGCAGCCGCCCCGATCCCGGTTCCGCCGCCGGTGATCAGCGCATGGCGCCCCTGAAGCCAATCATTTGCCGGCATGCTTTCCCCTTTCAATGGAGCATTGGCCGAAGCCGACGAAGGTGGCAAGGCAGCCAAAACAACCAGGGAAACGACTCATGAAGACCCGCGCAGCCGTTGCATTCGAAGCCAAGAAGCCGCTCGAAATCGTCGAACTCGACCTCGAAGGGCCCAAGGCCGGCGAAGTATTGGTCGAGATCATGGCGACAGGCATCTGCCACACCGATGCCTATACGCTCGACGGGTTCGACAGCGAGGGGATTTTTCCGTCCGTTCTCGGCCATGAAGGCGCCGGCGTGGTTCGCGAAGTGGGCCCGGGCGTGACGTCGGTAAAGCCCGGCGACCATGTCATCCCGCTGTACACCCCCGAATGCCGCCAGTGTAAGTCGTGCCTCAGCGGCAAGACCAACCTGTGCACAGCGATCCGCGCGACCCAAGGCAAGGGCCTGATGCCCGACGGGACCAGCCGCTTCAGCTACAAGGGGCAGACCATCTATCATTACATGGGCTGCTCGACCTTCTCCAACTTCACTGTGCTGCCCGAAATCGCGGTGGCCAAGATCCGTGAGGACGCGCCCTTCGAAACAAGCTGCTACATCGGATGCGGCGTGACCACGGGCGTCGGCGCCGTGGTCAAGACCGCGAAGGTCGAGCCTGGCGCCAATGTCGTCGTCTTCGGGCTCGGCGGCATCGGCCTCAACGTGATCCAGGGCGCCAAGATGGTCGGCGCGAACAAGATCATCGGCGTCGACATCAACTCCTCGCGCGAGGAATGGGGCCGGAAATTCGGCATGACCGACTTCGTCGACGGGCGCGGCAAGGATCGCGCGGCAATTATCGAGGAAGTGATCGCCCTTACCGATGGCGGAGCGGATTATAGTTTCGACGCCACCGGCAATACCGAAGTGATGCGGACTGCGCTGGAATGCTGCCATCGCGGCTGGGGCACGAGCATCATCATCGGCGTTGCGGAGGCAGGGAAAGAGATTTCGACGCGTCCGTTCCAGTTGGTGACGGGCCGCAACTGGCGCGGAACTGCCTTTGGCGGGGCCAAGGGCCGCACCGATGTCCCGAAGATCGTCGACTGGTACATGGATGGGAAAATCGCGATCGATCCCATGATCACGCACGTGCTGAAGCTTGAAGAGATCAACAAGGGTTTCGACCTGATGCATGCCGGGGAAAGCATCCGGAGCGTGGTGGTTTACTGATGCCCGACAAGGTCAGCATTGCCGACAAGCTGGGCAGCTTTTCCGACCATTGGGCACCGCGAATAATCGCGCGCTACAATGGCAATGAGGTCAGGATCGCCAAGGTCGATGGCGAATTCATCTGGCACCAGCATGACTCGACGGATGAACTTTTCCTGATCGTCGAGGGCGAACTCGACATGGAATTTCGCGATCGGACAGTGACGTTGAGGCCGGGCGAACTGATAGTCGTTCCAAAGGGCACCGAGCATCGCCCCTGTGCGCGGCGAGGCGAGGTGGCGATGATGATAATCGACCTTGAGGGCACGCCCAACACTGGCGATGAGCTAACCGCCACCAAAGCAGTCGAAATCTAGGAGGAAAGACGATGTTCAGCCATGTCATGCTGGGGTGCAGCGACCGGGAGAGGTCGCGCAAATTCTACAATGCAACCCTGAGTGCGCTCGGCATCGCGCCAGGGCAGGATTTCGGCAAGTCCGACTGGTGGATGACCCGTGATGGATCGCTTGGGGTCGGGCAACCGCTGGACGGTCAGCCATGCAGCCATGGCAATGGCTCGACGATCGGCTTGCGGGCCGGCAGTCCAGAGGAAGTCGATGCCTGGCACGCGGCGGGTGTCGCCAATGGCGGGACAGCGATCGAGGACCCTCCCGGCATCCGCGACGCCGGCTTCGGCAAGATGTACCTCGCCTATTTGCGCGATCCCGACGGGAACAAGCTGTGCGGTTTTTATCGAATGCCCAAGGAATGACGCTGGAGACCGTCAGCGAGGTCAAGAGTCACGGCGGGGTGCAGGGCGTCTATCGCCATGCCTCCGCCGCTACAGGCACCGAAATGACCTTTTCGGTGTTCGTGCCGCCGCAGCCTGAAAAGGGGGAGGCGCTGCCGGTGCTGTGGTATTTGAGCGGGCTCACCTGCAGTCATGCCAATGTCACCGAGAAGGGCGAGTATCGCGCCGCTTGTGCCGAGCATGGCATCATCTTCGTCGCGCCGGACACCAGTCCTCGTGGCGAGGGAGTTCCCGACGATAGCAAGGGTGCCTGGGATTTCGGCCTGGGCGCGGGCTTCTATGTCGATGCGACGACCACGCCCTGGTCGGCCAATTATCGGATGTGGAGTTATGTCGCGCAGGAATTGCCGGCACTGGTTGCCGATCATTTCCCCATCGATGCGGCGCGCCAGGGCATTACCGGTCACTCGATGGGCGGCCACGGTGCGCTGACCGTGGCGTTGCGTCATCCCGGGCGGTTCCGTTCCGTATCTGCGTTCGCCCCCATCGTTGCGCCAAGCCAGGTGCCATGGGGCGACAAGGCGCTATCCAACTACCTGGGCCTAGACCGTTCCAAGTGGCGCCCCCATGACGCGGTGGCGCTTATCGAGGACGGGGCGAGACTGCCCGACTTGCTGGTCGATGTCGGTGAGGCCGACCCCTTCCTTGAGCGCGAGCTGAAGCCGGAACTGCTCGAACGTGCTTGTGCCGATGCGGGTATAGCGCTGACGCTGCGCCGTCAGCCAGGGTATGATCATAGCTACTATTTCATCTCGACCTTCATGAACGACCATATCCGCTGGCATTCGGAGCGACTCGCCGCATGATCGACTTGGCGGACGAGGCGGTACGCATTGGCGCCGCCCTGGCCGCCGGTCTCCTGATCGGCATCGAGCGGGGCTGGAAACAGCGCGCCGACCGCGCTGGAACTCGCGTCGCCGGAATCCGCACCTTCACGTTGCTGGGCCTGGTCGGCGGACTTGCCGGGCTACTCGGCTCAATTGGCCAGCCCTTGGTTGGCGGCGCTGTCGCCCTGGCCGCCGCGGCTGTCCTGGTGATCGGCTATGCGCCGAAGCTCAAGGCCAAGGGTGACGCAACCAGCGCCATCGCTGCGCTTGTCACCCTGACGATCGGGTTCATCGCCGGATCGGGAAGCGCCGGGCTGGCAATCGCCGCAGCGGCGGTGGCGGTCCTGATATTGGCGATGCGCGAGGAATTGCACGGCTTCGTCCGCCGCCTCGATGAGCGCGACGTCAAGGCACTGGCTCGCTTTGCGGTAATTGCGCTTGGCGTCCTCCCCTTCCTGCCAAACGAAGCGATGGGGCCGTACCTTGCATGGAATCCCTATAAGCTGTGGTGGGTGGTGGTGTTGGTCACCGGCTTTTCTTTTGCCGGATATGTGGCCAATCGAATCTTTGGGGAGCGGCATGGAACCATCGCGACCGCGCTGATCGGCGGAGCATATAGTTCGACCGCCGTCACCCAGTCGCTGGCCCAGCGGCTAGGAGCCGACCAGAAAGGCGGCGCCGAACCGGCTGGAATCGCGCTGGCCACGGCGGTCATGTACCTGCGCGTCATCGTGCTGGTTGCGATCCTCGCCACGCGCATCCTGTGGCCGTTCGTCATCGTCATTCTGCCGCCGCTGATTGTCGCCTGGCTGGCCGGCTGGTGGCTCTATCGCAAGTCGCCCGCGACGGAAGGGCCCAGCCCGCCGGGCAATCCGATCGCGCTGGCTCCGGCGCTTGGCTTTGTTGCATTTGTCGCAGTCGCCGCGATCATCGCCCGCTGGGCCGAAGGCCGGTTCGGGGAGCAGGGCATCGCGGTGCTGCTGCTCATCATGGGATCGATGGACGTCGACGCGGCGATCGTCACCGCGGGCGGCCTGCCCCATGAATTGATTACGGCCGAACTGGCGGCGCTGGCCATCGGCGGAACGATCCTCGCCAATATGTCGGTCAAGGTCGGGGTGACGCTGGCCTATGCGCGCCGGAAAGGAATCGGCGCTGTCGCCGCCCTCGGCGCGAGCATGGTCGCGCTGGTGGCGAGCCTGGTCGTCGGCTGGCTGCGATTGTGAATCTGCTGCCACTGCATTGTCCGGCTTTCTCATGGAACGCCTGAAAATGGTGACCCCTACGGGAATCGAACCCGTGTTTCAGCCGTGAAAGGGCCGCGTCCTAACCGCTAGACGAAGGGGCCACTTGCGTGGTGCGGGGCGCGACTAGGGGATGAGCGCTCGGCGGTCAAGCAGGCGCGGCATCTTCCAGGTGCATTTCCGCCGCATTGCCGCCATTCCATTCGTCGCGCTTGATCGTACCCGCCAACCACCAGCGCCTGTCGGCGGGCGAGGACAGCATCGCCTGACCCAGCTCAGTCTCCGCGGCGCGGAAAGCGATCAGCTTGAACGATCGGCCGTCGTCGCCGCAGGCAATGGCGCGGACGTGGCCATTTCCGACGACGCCTACCTTGATCAGTCGCGCTGGCCCGGCAGCGACCCGAGGAGCGGGCCAGCCGGCCCCATAGGGTCCTGCCGCGTCGAGCGCGTCGCATAACTCGCCCGCGACTCCGCCGGGGGCAAGCAGGGCATCGAGCAATAACGCTCGTCCTCCGCGCGCCGATTCTACGTCGGCCCTCATCCGTTCGTGAAGGAAGGTGCGGAGCGCCTCGAGCCCGCCAGGTGCAACAGTCAAACCGGCCGCCATCGCATGTCCACCTCCAGCGACAAGCAGGCCATGGTCCTTTGCCGCAAGCACCGCCGCACCGAGATCGACGCCCGAGATGGACCGGCCCGACCCCTTGCCCGTGCCATCCTCTTCCTCCGCAACGACGATTGCGGGGCGGCCAAAGCGCTCTTTCAGGCGGCTGGCGACGATGCCGATTACGCCGGGGTGCCAACCACGCCCGCTGACCATGATCAGCGGAGCCTCGGATTGGGCCTCCGCCGCCTCTCCCGCCTGTTCCGTAACGAGCATCTCAATCGCGCGCCGCTCTTCGTTCAGCCGGTCGAGCTCAGCTGCGATGGTTCGCGCCTCGTCGGGATCGGTCGATGTCAGCAGCCGGACGCCAAGATCGGACTTGCCGACCCGCCCGCCGGCGTTGATCCGAGGGCCGAGCGCAAAGCCGAGGTCCCGGCAGGTCGGCGGCTTCACCAGCCGTGCCGCCTGGGCCAGCGCGACGAGCCCGATGTTGCGCCGCTCGGCCATCACCTTGAGCCCTTGGGTTACGAAGGCGCGGTTGAGCGTCTTCAATCGTGCGACGTCGGCGACGGTGCCAAGCGCGACAATGTCGAGCAAATCCATAATCCGGGGCTCTGCCCGATCCGCGAAATAGCTGCGGCCGCGCAGTTCGCGGAGCAATGCGACGCCCAGCAGGAAGGCCATGCCGACCGCGGCGACATGGCCATGCGCGACGCCAACTTCGCTCTCATCGAGTCGGTTGGGGTTGATCAGCGAATGGGCGACCGGAAGGCTGGCGGCGCATTGATGATGATCGCAGACAATGACATCGAGGCCAGCGTCGGCTGCTTCCTGCAGCGCGTCGAACGCCTGCGCGCCGCAATCCACGGTGATTGCCAGACTGGCGCCGCGCCGCTTCAACTCGACCAAGGCCGCGCCTGACGGGCCATAGCCCTCCATCAGACGGTCGGGGATATAAACGATCGGGTCACTGCCGAGCTGGCGAAGAAGGATGGTCAGCAGCGCCGCAGAAGTCGCACCGTCCACGTCATAGTCGCCGAAGATCGCGACGGTTTCGACAGCCTGCACGGCATCGGCCAATCTTGCGGCGGCCTTGTCCATGTCGGCAAAAGCCGAGGGGTCGGGAAGGAAGTCGCGGATGGTCGGCTGACGGTGTCGGGCGAGGTCTGCTTCTTCGATCCCGCGCGCGAGCAACAGCTGGTCGGTGAGGTCGCGGCCCAGCTCGTCGCCTCCGACACGGCGCCAGCGCCAGGGCTGGCCCGTGAGGCTTTTCTCGACGCCGCAGGCAAAGGGACTCATGACAGTAACTCCGTCCGAAGCGCTTCGGCCTCGGCGCGGCTCAATGCTGGTACATGGTGATCGGAGAAGCCGCTGCCCCCGGCGACGCCGAGCCTTAGGGTGCAAATGCCAAAGGCGCGGCTCCAGAAGTTCTCGGAAAGGTCTACGCTCTGGATCTTGCGCACGGGCAATATGTTGCGGCGGTGACGCCACCAACCTGACTCGACGAACAAATTGCTGGCATCGAGCGAATAGCGGGTTCGCCGCCAAGCGAGCCAGCGCATGGCAATCGCCAGGAAGCCGCCAAGCAGCCACAACAGGCCGACCGGCCCGACAAATGGCAGCACAATGATCGTCGCCAGTGCGGCGGGGATCAGAATGCCGGTGAATGAGGTGACGAATGCGCGCGAGACGGCGAGCCACGAGCCCGAAGGCGGAGCGAGCGGCCAGCCGAGCGAGGCAAGGATTGCAGCGGCTTCCCCCTCACGCGCAAGCGGAGCGACGACGTGATCGCCCTTCCCACCGTCCTGGGCGAGACTTTGAAGCTTCAGAACCCACCAGCCGAAGCGTTGGCGGATTGGGCCGTTGGCAAGAATTGCCGCCTGCGCCCGCTTGGCCGGAATGGTGACATCGGTCAGCGTCAGCAGGCCGCGGCGGCGGCGGAATCCGGTTTCCGTCCGGTCGAGGCGAAAGCCATAATCGCGCAGGACAGTGCGGACCAGGCCGGTGCCGATTCCCAACAGGATCAGCAGGACGCTGCCCCCGAGAACCGCTACGATTTGGTGCGTCAGGACCAGGTTTTGCAGCGGCTCGCTACGGTTCAGCAGGTCGATCCAGAAGCTGCGTTCGAACGGATCGAAGCCAAGTGCGTCGCCCATCGTCTGGGAAATACCGAACAGGCCTGCGATGACCGCCAGGGAAAAATTGAACAGGCCGGCGGTCACTACACGGCGGTTGTCCATCGCGAACAATGCGGGCCCGTCCTCCGCCGCCAGCCCAGCATCGGCCGTCGCGGCTCGGCTGCGCCGGGCGCGGATATGGTCGCGCAGCGCCTCCGCCCGCTTTAGCGAAATGGTATGGAGAACGCCTTCCTCTTCCTTGCTTCCAGCCGATGCGCCGGTTTCAAGCTTGACCTGGGCGAGGCCGAACAGGCGCTGGAGCGGGCCTTGCTCTATGTCGACGTCGGTAACCCGGTCGAACGGGATGGCGCGGCTGGTGCGCGACAGGAAGCCGCTGTCGATGCGGATCTCATGCGCGCCGACGCGATATTCGAGCTTGAGCCAGCGAAGGACCAGCGCCCCTACCGACAGCAGGGCGAACAGCAGGCCCATCACCGCCACTAGCAACCAGCGTCCCTGAGTGGCGAAATAGGCACTGCCGGCAAGCATGCCCCAGGCGCCCTTCACCGACTGGCCAAGTCCGGTCACGAGGTAAAGCGGATGTAGCCGCTCAGGCGGCCCGAGCTCCTCGTTGGGCAGGGCAAGGGCAGCGGATTCGCTCATTTCGCCCACGTCACTCGGCGTCCGCGCGGATCTCGGAGCGGATCGCCTCGCGAATTTCGGCGGCGCGATCCGGCGACAGACCCGGCAAGACGACAATGCTGTTGTGGGTGCCCGCCGTATGGACGACCAGGCTGGCGGTGCCGAACAATTTGTCAAACGGTCCGCGAGTCACATCGATATGCTGGACCCGAACGAAGGGCACCACAGTGTCGGTGTGGAACAACCAGCCGCGCACCGTGCGCAGCAGCCGCCCGTCGATCGCATAGCCGAGCCGACGGTAAATCCGATCGGGCGCGACCATGATCGCGCTGAGCCCGATTGCTCCTGCCAGGACGGGAAGCAGGCTGGAAACCGGGGTCGTGGCCAACAGCTGCTGGTCGACAACAAGCGCGACAAGGAAGATCGGCACCCAGAAGACTGCTGCCCGGGCGCGGATTGCGTTGCGATAGGCTGGCTCGACCGGCTGCAGGTCGGCCGGAATGGCATGAGCTGTCATGCGCCGACGATACAGCAAGCGCGACTGCTCACAAGCGGGTCAGGCGAGCTCCCGGTGAGATTGGGTGCTGACCCGGCGCACCGTGCCGGAGCTGGCGCGCATGACGATGCTCTCGGTCTCGATACAGCCGCCCTTGCGGCGCTTCACGCCCGACAGCAGCGAGCCATCGGTCACGCCCGTGGCGGCAAAGATGCAGTCGCCCTTGGCCATATCCTCCATCGAGTAGATCCGATCGAGATCTTCGATGCCCCAGCGATGCGCTCGGCCGCGCTCGTCATCGTTGCGGAACAAGAGTCGTCCCTGCATCTGCCCACCGACGCAGCGCAGTGCCGCCGCGGCGAGCACGCCCTCCGGCGCGCCGCCGGTGCCCAGATAAATATCGACGCCGGTGTCCGGGTCGGTGGTGGCGATGACACCGGCGACATCGCCATCGGGAATGAGCTTGATGCCGCAGCCCAGTGCGCGAAGCTCCGCGATGATTTCTGAATGGCGCGGCCGATCGAGCACGCAGGCGATAATTTCGCTCGGCTGCACATTCTTTGCGGCCGCCACCGCGCGAACATTGTCGGCGACCGATTTATCGAGGTTGATCGTGCCGTCAGGATAGCCGCCGCCAATCGCGATCTTTTCCATGTAGACGTCGGGCGCATTGAGCAGGCAGCCCTTTTCGGCAATCGCCAGTACGGCAAGCGCATTGGGGCCGGCCGTGGCGGTAATGGTGGTGCCTTCCAGCGGGTCCAGCGCGATATCGATCGCGGGCCCTTCGCCTTGGGCGCTGCCGACCTTCTCCCCGATATAGAGCATCGGCGCTTCGTCACGCTCGCCTTCGCCGATGACCACGGTCCCGTCCATCGGAAGCTCGTTGAGGGCCGCACGCATCGCTTCGACTGCGGCTGCATCGGCCGAGTCATTGTCGCCGCGGCCGATCCATTTCGAAGCGGCGATTGCCGCGGCTTCGGTTACCCGGACCATTTCAAGGACGAGGACGCGATCGAGGACGTGGCTGGCACTAACCATGGCTTGGAGAATTTCCCGGACGAGTGAATCGATGCCGCGCCGATAGGCCGGGGGGCTTGCGCTGTCGAGAGCACCAGCCTGCCGGATGCGCACCAGCCTTGGGATAATTACCTATTCCAGCCCCCTACACATAAGTCCAACTGGCGAGTTCGAGTCTCATCCCCATGACAGGAGCACTCCGATGCCCGCGACTCCCGACTCGCTTTCCCGCACGATTCTCCCGATCCCCGACAAGCCCTTCAGCGGGCTCATTTGCTATGATGGCAAGGATCCGGCGAGCCACTTCGATCCGATTAGCCAGCTTCGTCCGCCAAAGGGCGCGCCCAATGTGCTGGTCATCCTGATTGACGATGCTGGATTCGGTTCGTCGAGCACATTCGGCGGGCCATGCCAGACGCCAAATGCCGAGAGGCTTGCAGCGGGCGGCCTTAAATATCGCCGCTTCCATACGACCGCGCTTTGCTCGCCGACCCGGCAGGCGTTGCTAACCGGCCGGAACCATCACTCGGTTGGAATGGGCTGCATCACCGAAACGGCGACCGGCGCACCTGGGTACAGTTCGATTCTGCGAAACACCGCGGCCCCATTGGCGAAGACGCTCAAACTCAATGGCTACAACACAGCTCAGTTCGGCAAGTGTCACGAAGTGCCTGTGTGGGAAACCAGCCCGATCGGCCCATTCAACCAGTGGCCGACCGGAAGCGGATTCGAATATTTCTATGGTTTCATCGGCGGTGAGGCCAACCAATGGTACCCGACGCTTTACGAGGGCACTACGCCGGTCGAGGCGGATAAAACGCCCGAGGAAGGCTACCATTTGGTCGATGACATGACCGACAAGGCCATCGGTTGGATCGGCCAGCAGAAGATGCTGGCACCGGACAAGCCGTTCTTCGTCTATTTCGCGCCGGGCGCCACCCACGCCCCGCACCATGTGCCCAAAGAATGGGCCGACAAATATAAGGGCAAGTTCGACGATGGCTGGGACAAACTTCGCGAGCGGACCTTTGCCCGCCAGAAAGAGCTTGGCGTCATCCCGGCCGACAGCGAGCTGACCAAGCGCCACAAGGAGATACCCGCCTGGGACGAGATGCCCGAGGAAATGAAGCCGGTCCTTAGCCGCCAGGCCGAAGTCTACGCCGGGTACATGGAATATACCGATCATCATGTCGGCCGTTTGCTCGACAGCATCGAAAAGCTCGGCATCCTCGACGACACGCTGGTCTATTATATCATCGGCGACAACGGTGCGTCTGCCGAAGGGACGCTCAATGGCACCTTCAACGAAATGCTGAATTTCAATGGCATGAGTGCCTTCGAGACACCCCAATATCTGATGGGAAAACTCGACGAGCTAGGCGGCCCTAACTCATACAATCACTATGCCGTTGGCTGGGCCCATGCGATGAACACGCCATACCAATGGACCAAGCAAGTCGCCTCGCACTGGGGCGGTACTCGAAATGGCACGATCGTCCACTGGCCCAGCGGCATCAAGGGCAAAGGCGAGCAGCGGGACCAGTTCCATCATGTGATCGATGTCGCGCCGACTATTCTCGAAGCGGCTGGCCTGCCTGAACCGACCATTGTCGAAGGCGTGCAGCAGACACCGATTGAAGGCGTCAGCATGCTTTATTCGTTTAACAACGCCGACGCACCCGAGCAGCGTGAGACCCAATATTTTGAAATGTTCGGTAATCGGGGCATTTATCATCAGGGCTGGACCGCGGTTACACGGCACAAGACGCCGTGGTTGCTCATTGGCGAAAAAACGCCGCAGTTCGACGATGACGTCTGGGAGCTTTACGACACCAACACCGACTGGAACCAGGCGAGGGATCTGTCGAAGGAGAATCCGGACAAGCTCCACGAACTGCAGCGGCTGTGGCTGATCGAAGCGGTAAAGTATAATGTGCTGCCACTCGACGACGATATTGCCAAGAAAATGGATCCTGACCGAGCCGGACGGCCGATATTGATCAAGGGCAATACGCAAATCTTGTTCGGTTCCATGGGCCGCCTGTCCGAAAACTGCGTGCTCAATATCAAGAACAAGTCGCACTCAGTATCGGCTGAGATCGTCGTTCCCGATCACGGTGCGCAAGGCGTGATTATCGCCCAGGGTGCCAACATTGGCGGCTGGTCGCTCTACGTTCACGCCAACAAGCTCAAATATTGCTATAATCTGGGCGGTCTCAAATTCTTCTATGTCGAAGCGGAGAATGAGCTTCCGGCCGGGGAGCACCAGGTGCGGATGGAGTTCGCCTATGATGGCGGGGGCCTCGGCAAAGGCGGAAACGTAACCCTATATGTCGATGGCTCGAAAGCCGGCGAGGGACGAGTGGATGCAACCTTGGCGATGATCTTCTCGGCCGATGATGGTTGCGACGTCGGACGGGATACCGGCGCAGCGGTTTCCCAGGACTATGGGCCGATTGGCAATGCCTTCAACGGCACGATCAAGGGCGTTCAGCTGGCCATCGCCGATGCCGCCGAGGAGGCCGATCACAAGGTTGACCCCGAGCAGGCGCTCGCGCTTGCAATGGCTCGGCAATAGCTGGCGAAACCCCGGCCGTGTCAGCGCGGCCGGGGCTTTTGCCGCCTAATTACCAATCGGAACCGGATCGGCGATGGCTGGCTTCAATGTGCGAAGCATAGCCTTGAACAGCTCCAGCTTTCGCGCCTCTGGGCGGTAGACTCGCCGGAAGCGCCGCGCGTCCCAGCCGCAATCTCCGCAGGTACAAGGTCCGCCCATGTAGCAACTTGGCGCCAGTTCGTTGAGGCGCAGGCTGTAGCCTCCGGCGATGAACCTCACCTCTTCGACCGTATAGAGGCGGTCGCCTTCAGGCATGATGGTGCTGATTGGGGATCGTGGGGAATTGTCGACACATTCGACATAATCACCGGGCCTTAAATCAAGCATGTTTTCGCCGTATCCGCCGGGACGCAACAAGAGCCTTATGCAGGCGATGCTACGCCCCAGCTTGACCAGGGGGATGAATCTTGCCGCTCGACCTTGCGATCGCATGCGACCTCGCACGGGGAAATGATCAGAGCGCTTTTTGGTTCCGATCGACGGGCAGGCTGGTCGTCATCTGCCCTCGTCCTCGTCGGGTTCGTGATCGAGGATGTGGGAGCCGATGCGAACGCTGCGGGTGCCGAGGCGGGTCTCGTGGAGGAAAATGGCGAAGCCCGAGGCGGTGGCGATCATCGCAGCGATGAACAACAGGGCAATCAGGGTGCCGAACCGGTAGCCGGTGAGGAAGGCGCCGAACAGCAGGATCACGACGATCGAGATGAGTACCGCGGCCAGCACCGAGGTGAAGATGGCCGTGTTAACGACGCGGATTCGCCGGTCGAGCATTCGAATCTCGCGGATCAGCCGGTCATGCTCCTGACCGCGACTTTCCAGGATGCGGGGCTCAAGCCTGCGGGCCCGGTCGACGATCCTCGCCAGCCGCCCTGCGCAGACGTTGAGAAAGGCGCCAAGCCCCGCCAGCAGGAACACCGGCGCGACCGCCAGCTGAATGATCTGGGCCAGTTGGGCCAGCGCGGGCGTATGGGGAAGTAGCGAAGGCGTGGCCATGGGCGCCGATATGCCCCAGCAATGTGTACAATGCGAGGGCTTAGCCCTCGATGACCACCTTATCGCCAGGCTTGGTCAGCGTGTAGAGCTGCTTGGCAAAGGCCATCGGCAGGCGGATGCAGCCATGGCTGGCCGGATAGCCGGGCGTCACGCCGCCATGCATCGCGATGCCCTTGTCGTCGATATTCTGCATGAACGGCATCGGCGCATTGTCATATTTCTTCGACCGGTACATCGGCCGCTTCCAGTTGATCGTCCAAAAGCCCAGCGGGGTCGGATGCCCCTTCTTGCCGGTCGACACATTGGTTACGCCAATCAGCTGCGAACCCTTGAACACGAAAGCGATCTGGTTTGCGGTATCGACGGTAATCGCAACGTCCCCGTCGGCAGGGATCGACTGCGCCCAGTGGAACTCGGCCGGGCGAAGCGCGGTGCGGCCGAGCATCTTGTGCATCGCCTCATAACCTGATGCCGAGAATCCGTTGGTCCAGCGATAATTGGTTTCCGGAGGGACAAAGGCGGGGGTTGCAATCCGTGGCGCCGGCGGCGGCGGCGGAACGGTCGAACAGGCGGCCAGCGCAAGCGTGCCGGCGACCGCCATCCAGGACCAAATCTTCCTCATGCCACACCCCACGCTCTCAAAAACCCTTTGCCGATCAAGTGCATGAAGCCGACCGCACGCACAAGCCGAAGTCGTTAAACTCGGCACGCGGACTGTCGTTCCATCGGCTCGGATGGGCGATAACCTGATAATTGGTCGGTCGCGGAGTATCGCATCCGCTTCCAATCAAAGACATGCGATTGCATCGCTCATTAGTTCCGCAGCAGTCGCCGGCGTCATTTTCTCGCTCAGCGAACGCCAGCATCGGAATTCCAGGGCAACGCCAAGCAAGGACTGGGAGCGCTCGCCCATCCCTTCTCCCAGGAGGCGAGAGCAATTGCTGAAAAATGGCGTCAAACGTAGCTCGACCATTTCGCGGGTTAGTTCGTGATGCTCCGCATCCCGTAACACGCAGGCAGCAAGCTGTTCATTCCGCTCATACCAGCTGTACAGTCTCTCCAGTCCGATCCGCACGCGTCCGGGGCCAGCCGGGAGCAAGTGCAATAGCTCGAGATCGGGCAGCGGATCGCGCTCCAGCGCAAGGCCCGAGCAGGCCAAGTAGAGCTCCCTCTCATCTGGAAAGTGAGCGTAATAGGTGTGCCGCTGAACACCGGCGCGTTCGGCGATCTGCGAAACCGTCGTTCGGGCCGGACCCAGGCTACTGTGAAGGTCAACCGCAGCCTCCACGATCCGCTGCCGCGTCTCATCCAGTTTTTCCGCGCGCTTGCCCATCCGATAGGGCCGAACATTGGTTACACATTTGTGTGCATCTAAACTTGACATGCTCCCATGTTAATTGCACAGCGCCGTGCAGTCAAATACGACTCGCTAATTCCATGAGAGGAGGAGATGGTCGATGACCACTTGCGTGGACGAAATCAGTGACGGCATTTTCCGGATCTCCACCTTCGTGCCGGAAGTGGCCGCACCCGCCGGTTTCACTTTCAACCAATATCTGATCGTGGGTGACGAGCCGCTGCTATTTCACACCGGCCATCGGAGACTCTTCCCGGCGGTCCACGAGGCGGTCGCTCGGGTCATCAAGCCCGAGCGCCTGCGCTGGATCAGCTTCGGTCATGTGGAGGCCGATGAATGCGGCGCCATGAACCTGTGGCTCGCAGCAGCCCCAAGTGCGGAAATTGCCCATGGGGCAATTGGCTGTGATGTAAGTCTCAGCGATTTGGCCGACCGCCCGCCGCGCGTGCTGGCAGATGGCGAAGTAATCGACCTGGGTGGAAAGCGTATCCGCTACATCGATACACCACATACGCCGCACGGCTGGGATGCGGGCCTGCTATTCGAAGAAACGACGAGCACGCTGCTTTGCGGCGACCTGTTCACTCAGGCAGGGCAGTCGAAGGCGTTGACCGAATCCGACATTGTCGGTCCAGCATCGGAAGCCGAGGATTTGTTTGGCTTCTCAAGCCTTCATCCGGAAATGGGCGCGACGATCCGCCGTCTCGCTTCACTTGCACCAAAGACGCTTGCACTGATGCATGGGCCCGCCTTTGCCGGCGACGCATGTGCGGCGATCGATGCGCTGGCCGACGATTATGATCGGCGCACAATGGCTTGGCGCGAGAAGAACGCATTGGCTGCCTAGGTTCGGCACGGTGCCAAGGCTATTGATCGCGAGAAAGCCCCGCAGCCAAGGCGTCGATTGCGACCCTTGTGCGAAGCGACATGTGCGGCACGGTCGGCCATACTGCATAGCTGTCATAAAGGTGGCTTGGCCAATCGGGAAACAGTTGGACCAAACCACCTGATGCCAGCCGCTCCTCAATGAGCGCCTTGGGGAGCCAAGCGATGCCCAAGCCTGCCTCGGCGGCATCCGCGATCGCCTCGAGATCGTCCAGCGCGAGCCGCGAGCTCGGCTCGATCTCAACCGGGCCCTGCACATCGTCATAGAGCAACCAGCGGCTCTTCCCGTTTGGGCGGGCGTAGGTCACCGCCCGATGCGACGTTAGCTCAAGGAGCGAAGCAGGCGTTCCAAGAAGCTCCAGATAGGAAGGCGCCACGCACAGGATCATCCGCTCTTGCCCGATCCGGCGCGCGGACAGGCCGTCACTATATCCCAATGGCCCGTTGCGAACGGCCAGATCGAAGCCTTCCGCAACAAGGTCGACGACGCGATCGGTGAAGCGCAGCACGAGGTCGAGATTCGGATGCTCGGCAACCAGGCGCGTCAGAATCGGTGCGATGCGGCGACGGCCAAGGAGGATCGGAAGCGACACCTTTAATTGCCCGGCGGCTTCCTGCCGGCCAGCCTCCAACATCGTGCGCGCGGTTCCGAGTTCGGCCAGTGCCCTTAGGCAATATTCGTAAAATAGCTGGCCTTCGTCGGTTAGCCTCTGAACCCGGGTCGTACGATGAAAGAGCCGAACGCCAAGCTGGCTCTCAAGCCGTGCGATTGTCTTTCCCACGGCCGAACGGGACCGGTTGAGCCTGGTAGCTGCCGCCGAGAAGCCTCCGGCGGTGACCGCCTCCACGAAGACGGGCACTCCGGAAAGAAGTGGTTGTACGGTCATCGGGCGCCCTTTGTAGATATTTATTCTACTATAGTAGGCAAAAATGGCGCAACTGTTTCCCTTGCTTATGCCTTAGGTTCCGCACGTCCCATCGTGCGGAGTGACGGAAATGCAATTGGATGCAACTATCGGCTGGGGATCCGCCGCGGCCTATGCCGGTGCCCTCTTGCTGGCCGTCGCGACACCCGGACCGGCCATGTTCACGGTGATCGGGACTGGACTTAGCCGCGGCCCCAGACCCGCTGCGGCAATCGGCGTCGGCATTGCGGTTGGGGACGTCCTGTTGGTCGCGGCGGCGCTCCTAGGCCTCGCCGCCCTAATCGATTCCGCCGAATGGATGCTGTCCGTAATTCAATACGGCGGCGCACTTTACCTCCTCTACACGGGAATCCGTCTTTGGCGGTCGATCCCGGTGACGGCTTCGATCGAAGCGATGGCCGGCCAAGGGCTGTTCGGGTCCAGCGCTCCCGGACTGGCAGTTGCGCTGTCGAACCCAAAGGCCATGCTTTTCCACGCAAGCTTGATGCCGTTGCTGCTGAACGTTCGCCGAGTCAGCTGGGCCGATGTCGGGATCATTTTCATCATCGTCGCGGCAGTGAACCTCTTGGCGATGTGTGGATATGCCCTGCTTGCGGGGCGTGCTTCGCATTGGTTCAGGAGCCCGGATCGTGTGCGGCGCCTCAACCGTATTTGCGGGGGCGCCATCGCCGCGACCGCAATCCTTATTGCGTGCCGTTAAGGGGTGAACTCAGCAAGATGAAGCTTACCCTCAGATATGGCTCGCAAGAGCCCCAGGCAGGCGACCTCTACTTGCCCGACCTGCCGGCCCCGCCGGTCATATGCCTACTCCACGGCGGCTTCTGGAAGGTGCCTTACGGCCGCGACCAATTCACACCGATCGCCGAGGACCTGGTTGGCATGGGTTATGCCGTTTGGAACCTTGGCTACCGACGCGTGGGCGACGCCGGAGGTGGGTGGCCCGGTACCTTCGATGACATTTGCTCGGGTGTCGATTTCCTGGCGACTATTTCAGCCACAGCAAACGCCCTGAACCTCAACCGCGTCGTGCTTATAGGTCATTCGGCAGGGGGCCATCTGGCTCTCTGGCGCGCCGCGCAGCATGGGCCCGATCGCCAAGCGCCTTGGCCTTGCATGGTTCCGATCTGGCGGGTCGCGGCGCTTGCGCCGATTGCCGACCTCGCTTCGGCGCTACGGCAAAGGATCGGCGGCGATGCGGTTGGGCAGCTGTTGTCCAGTGCACACCAGTCCCCGGAGGCGCTTTGCCGGGCAACTTCGCCAGCGAACCTATTGCCGCTTCATCTTCCGCAGCTCGTACTGCACGGCGACCGGGATGACCTCGTGCCGCCGGCGCTTTCCGCGCAATATGCCGAGTCAGCCGCAAGGGCTGGAGATTCCGTCGACCTGAGGATTCTCCCCGGCACGGGCCATATGGACTTCCTCGATCCTGCCTCAACGGCGCATGAAGAATTATGCCAATGGCTTCGTGAAGCGGCATGAAGCGGACATAAGAGCTACGCCCCCGCCATCATCTTCTTAACGCCGCGCGCGGCCTGCCTCAGTCGTTGCTCATTCTCAACCAGGGCAAGCCGCACAAATCCCTCGCCTTCCTCGCCGAAGCCGACGCCGGGAGCGACCGCGACATGGGCTTCGGTCAGCAGGCGCTTGGCGAATTCCATGCTTCCGAGGTGCCTGAACGGTTCGGGGATCGGGGCCCAGGCGAACATGCTGGCCATCGGCACGGGAATGTCCCAGCCAGCGCGGCCGAAGCAATCGACCATGACGTCGCGGCGCTTCTTGTAGAGCTGGCGGTTGGCCTCGACGCAGTCCTGCGGTCCGTTAAGCGCGGCGACTGCGGCGGCCTGGATGGGGGTGAAGGCGCCATAGTCGAGGTAGCTTTTCACCCGGATCAGGGCGCTGATCAGCCGCTCGTTACCGACCGCAAAGCCCATCCGCCAGCCGGCCATCGAATAGGTCTTTGACATGGAGGTAAACTCGACCGCGATCTCCTTCGCGCCCGGGACCTGGAGGATCGACGGTGTCGGCGTGTCGCCGAAATAGATCTCGGCATAGGCGAGGTCGGAGATGACCCACAGGCCCTCCGCCCGGGCGAAGGCAACCAGCTGCTCGTAAAAGGCGAGATCGACCGTCTGGGCGGTCGGATTGCTGGGATAGCCGATCACCAGCACCTTGGGCCGCGGCACGGTGTAGCTCATTGCCCGCTCCAGCCGCTCGAAGAAGTCGGGGCCGGGGACGGCGGGGATCGAGCGGATCGAGGCCCCGGCAATGATGAAGCCGAAATGGTGGATCGGGTAGCTGGGGTTAGGGGTCAGCACGACATCGCCCGGCGCGGTGATCGCCTGGGCGAGGTTGGCGAGGCCTTCCTTGCTGCCGAGGGTGACAATCACTTCGCGGTCGGGATCCAGCTCGACGCCGAAGCGGCGCTGATAATAGCCCGCCTGGGCCTTCCTCAGGCCCGGAATACCCTTGGATGCCGAGTAGCGATGGGCGGTCGGCTTGGCCGCAACTTCGGCCAGCTTTTCGATGACATGCTTCGGCGGCATTCCGTCGGGATTGCCCATGCCGAGGTCGACAATGTCCTCCCCGCGCGCCCGTGCCGCAGCCTTCATCGCATTGACTTCGGCGAAGACGTAGGGCGGCAGGCGCTGGATGCGATAGAATTCATCGGTCATGACGCCAACATGGCCGATGATGCTGCAGTGCGGCAAGCCTACTTATCGTATGCGGGAAGCGACAGGCCGCGCGCTATTGCCGCACCGCGCAGGCTGAAACCCGCCAGGCCCGCGACCAACGCCGCCAGAGCGGGCGGGGCGCCGAACAGCGCGAGGATGACGAAAAGGCCCGACGCCAGCGCCGCGGCGGTGACGTAAAGCTCCGGCCGCATCAGGATCGACGGCTCGTTGGCCAATACATCGCGGATGATTCCGCCGACGCAGGCGGTCATCACACCCATGGCGAAGGCCGGCACCGGAGCGACTCCGTAACGTAGGGCCTTTGCGGCGCCATAGGTGGCGTAGGCCGCCAACCCGATCGCGTCGAACCACAGCAGCGCGCGATCGGCGATCGCCTGGCGCGACAGGAACCATACGCCGAGCGCCGCGCCGATGCAGATCAAAAGGGTGGCATTGGTGTGCATCCAAAATACCGGGGCACCGATCAGCAGGTCGCGTAGCGTACCGCCACCAACGCCAGTGATAACCGCGAAGAAAATGAAGGTAACCAGGGTCTGCTTCTTCTCCGCCGCGAGCAGCGCCCCCGAAACCGCGAACACGGCGATCCCGACATAGTCGAGCAGGACGAGCGCGTCGGGGAGAAGCGGCGGGGTCATTACGCGACTGTCATTGCTAGGAACGAGGAGACGAAGCAATCCAGAAACTGGATCGCTTCGCTCTGCTGACGATGACGAGTATAGGGCAGTCATGACGGACGACACGACAACCATTCCGACCCTTGATGACTGGCAGCAGTGGGCACTGGTCATGGCGCGGGCCAATCAGATGATCATGGAAGCCTGGGCCGACAATCTGTCCAAGGGCAAGTCGATGCCGGGACTTGGCCTGCCGGTAGGCAAGGCGACGACCGACCCAATGGCGTGGATGAGCGCGGGCGCGGATGCCTGGTCCAAAGGCCTGGAGGCGTGGAGCCAGATGCTCGGCCAATATTCGGAGGCCGCGGAAACCAAGGATCGCCGCTTTAGCGCCCCCGAATGGCGAGAAAATCCGATCTTCGACACGGTTCGCCAAAGCTATCAGGCCATTAGCGACAAGCTGCTGGGCACCGTCGAAGAGATTGAAGGGCTCGACGAGGATGCGCGCAGCCGCCTCCGCTTCGCTACCAAGGGATTCGTCGACGCGATGAGCCCGGCCAATTTCATGGCCACCAATCCCCAGGTGATGAAGCGGACGATCGAGACCAAGGGCGAGAACCTGCTTTCCGGCCTCAAGAACATGCTCGCCGACATTTCGCGCGGGCAGGTGACCCAAAGCCCCGAAGGCGCGTTCGAGCTGGGGCGAAACCTGGCGACTACTCCGGGCAAGGTGATCTACGAGACCAAGCTGTTCCAGCTAATTCAATATGCGCCCTCAACCGAAACAGTGCTGGAGACGCCGCTGGTGATTTTCCCGCCGTGGATCAATCGTTTCTACATCCTCGACCTGACGCCCGAAAAAAGCTTCGTCAAATGGGTCGTCGATCAGGGCGTGACCCTGTTCATGGTGAGCTGGAAATCAGCCGACGAGACGATCCGCGACGTGATGATGGACGATTATGTCGCGGCGCAGGTGGAAGCGATCGACGTGATCCGCGACCTTCTCGGCGTGAAGTCGGTCCACGCCATCGGCTATTGCGTCGCCGGGACGACGATGGCGGCGACGCTCGCCTATCTCGCCGGCAAGGGCGAGGCGGACAAGGTCGCCTCGGCAACTTTCTTCACCGCCCAGGTCGATTTCGAAGACCCGGGCGACCTCAAAATGTTCGTCGGTGACGATACGCTGGCGACCCTGAAACAGTTGACTGCCGAGACCGGCGTTCTCGATGGACGAGTGATGGCCGCGACCTTCAACCTGCTGCGCGGCAAGGACCTCATCTGGAATTATGTCGTCAACAATTACCTGATGGGCAACGACCCGCCGCCGTTCGACCTGTTGCATTGGAATGGGGACGTCACCAACCTGCCGGGCGAATGGCATCGTGATTATCTGGAACGGCTGTATCGCCAAAATTTGATGATGAAACCGGGCGCGATCGTGGTGAAGGGCGTTCCGGTCGACCTCAGCAAGATTAAGACCCCAGCGTACATCCAGGCAGGTCGCGAAGATCATATCGCCCCAGCGCCGAGCGTGTGGAAGCTGACCCGGGTGCTGAAAGGCCCCAACCGATTCATTCTCGCCGGCTCGGGTCATATCGCCGGCGTGGTCAACCCGCCTGCCGCGGGGAAATATCAATACTGGACCAACGACGGCGCCGCATCGACCCTGGACGAGTTCGTCGCCGGGGCTGCGGAGCATAAAGGCAGTTGGTGGCCCGACTGGATCGAGTGGCTGAGGGGACTTGGCGCCAAAACCGTCAAGCCGGACGGGGCACGGGTGCCGGGGTCGGGCAAGCTCAAGCCGATCGAAGACGCGCCTGGACGCTATGTCCGGACACGCTGACCTTCGCATTCGATTGGCACGACCAGACGAACGATCGGAATTGGAGGATTTGCAGCGTCGGGCGAGCCTGGCGCTGGACGATTATCGCGACCAGCTGGAAGCCGAACCGGACGCGATCGAACTTCCTATGGAGCATATCGAACGAAAGCAGGTCATCGTCGCCGACCTGGGAGACCGGATTGCCGGCTTTGCAGTCGTGCTTGTCGACGATGAAATTGCTGAACTCGACGGGCTGTTCGTCGAGCCGGAACTGTGGAGGCAGGGTGTCGGCGCGGCGCTTGTCGACGCCGCCGTCCACGAGGCGCGCCGCCAGGGCCTGGCGATGACGGTCGTCGCCAATCATTCGGCGAAGGAATTTTACGAGCGATGCGGATTTACGCTGGAAGGCGCGGCTAAGACGCGGTTTGGACCAGCGCTACGGATGTCGCGCTAAATCGCCCTAGCTGCAAATTCGCGCTTGCGCCCGGGTCGCGGCTCAAAAAATTCCACCGCCGATCATCAGCCGGACGATGCCGACGACAATCACGAACAGGTTGAGGTTGCGACCGGTATTGCTTCCCGACATGGCGCCAATTCCTGCGCCGATCACGGCCAGCGGGATTATCAGCCAGTTGGCCCAGCCGAGCAGGGGGATGAAAGCGATCGCAGCGCAGACAAGCGCAACGATTCCGATGATGAGCGACACGAGGTTGAGCAAGTTTCCGCCTCCCCAGCTTGTTGCCGGCCTTTAGCAGCTGGTTCGCTGCCTGTCAGGCCTCCGCCAATTCGCTGCACTCGAGTTGCTGCCTTGCCCGCCGGTCGCGAACCATCGATCCAAGATAGAGCGCCAGTGCGGTCCAGATGCAGCCGAAAGCAATCGCATGGGCGTTGGTGAAGGGCTCATTGTAAATGGCGACGGCCAGCAGGAACTGCAGGGTCGGAGCGATGAACTGGAGCATGCCGACCGTCGAGTAGGCCAGGCGCCGAGCCGCCGCGGTGAAGCACAGAAGCGGGACCGTCGAGACGATGCCGGTGGCGACAAGAAGGACGGTTTCGCTTCCCCCAGAGCCGAACATCGGTCGGCCCACAGTCCCGCCCATCAGCAACCAGCCGAGTGCTATGGGGAAAAGCAGGGCGGTTTCGATCGTAAGCCCCGCAAGCGATTCGACGTGGATGATTTTCCTGAGCAGTCCATAGGTTGCAAAGCTGAAACAGAGCGTCAGGCTAATCCATAGGGTTCCGAGAGCGCCTGCCGCGAGCACGGCAATGCCAACAGCGGCAATCGCAACCGCTGTCCATTGCAGCTTCGTCAGGCGCTCCTTCAGGATGAAGCGGCCAAGCAGGATGTTGGCCAGGGGGTTCAGATAATATCCGAGGCTTCCGGCCAGGATGTGCCCGCTGTTGATCGCATAGACATAGAGCATCCAGTTGGTGCCGATCAGCAATGCTGTCACGAACAGGAACGCAAGCGTTCGTCGATGCCGGATCGCTGCCCGAACCTGGTCCCACGCTCCCGCAAGGGTAGCGAGGATCGCGAGCGCGACCAGCGACCAGACGATCCGGTGCGCGACGATATCGATCGACGGAACCGCCTTCAGCCATTTGAAATAGATGGGCATGATGCCCCACAGCCCGTAGGCGGCGAGGCCGTAGAGGAGGCCAGCGCGAGCTCGGCTGGCGGCGGCCTCGGCAGGGGTTGTTCCGTTCACTGAGCGTGCGCGTAGCGGCAGTTTTCGCCCAGTCAATCGACATGCTGAACATATCGTTGGTTGAAAGCATTGCGCGCCTTAGTCATCCTATGGTTGGCCGGGGCCATCATTCGGAGTCGCGCATTTGAGACCTTTTCGGTCCGCCTTGCTGATGTTTGCACTCGTCGTGACGGGCTGCACAGCGCCGCGCAAGGAACCTCCGAGGCCAATTGTGACGGCACCGCCCCCGACAAAGGCCGACATCTGGCAGGGAGTCGCCAGCACTGCCGATCTCAACCGAATCCGCCGCGTCGCCACCGGCTGGTCAAGCGGGCTTGCCGAAGCCCGCGCAGGCGGTTTTCGCGATCAGATTCGTGCCGAAGGTGATTTGCTCGATCCCGATTCGGCCAAGCCCCGGCCGGCACCGACCCCGGGAAGCTACAGTTGCCGGATGGTACGATTGGGCCGGGAGGCCGGCAAAGGGCCGGCTTTCCAGAAGTTCAAGCCCTTCTTCTGCTATGTCGAGGTCGAGGGACCGTTGTTCACGATCGTCAAGCAGACCGGCAGCCAACGGCCTGCTGGACGGCTATGGGAAGATGATCTGCCCAACAGACTGATTTTTCTCGGTACGCTCGCGCTTGGCAATGAAGACGAGGCGCGCGCCTATGGCGACGATCCCAAGCGCGACATGGCGGGTGTATTCGAGCGTATCGGACCCTTCGTATGGCGACTGGTCATCCCCTATCCTCAGAACGGTGCGAGACTCGACGTATTCGAACTGACCCCGGTCGCCGAGCAGCCCAAGGAATGAGCCTCCACGACCCGGACGAAGTTCGGGCGCACCTGATTGCAGCGGCTGCGGCCGGCCACGCCCTCAGCTATTCGGAGCTGCTCGAGCATCTTGGCTATGTCTTCTCAAGGCCCAAGATGCGTGCGCTGTGCAAGACATTAGGGGTTGTCGATGAAACCGCGGCAGCACGGGGCGAGCCGGAACTTGCGGTGCTGGTCGTGCGCCAGTCGGACGGACTCCCTGGGCAGGGCTGGTGGGTTTCCGGTGGCGGCTCGGCACATGGCTATGCAGGCGCGCGGGAGGGACCGAAGGCAGCTCGCTTCATCAAGAAGCTCCAGCAGAAGACCTTCGATTATTGGGCGATGGCGGACCTCGACGCTTCGGGCTAAGGGGCGGCCATGGCCCTGGCTCCAAGCGATAATGTGCGGACGTTCACCGTCGGAGAAGATGACGACGGCATTCGCCTGGACCGCTGGTTCAAGCGGCATTTGCCCGACGTCAGCTTCAATAGCGTGTCGCGCTGGGCGCGGACCGGTCAGCTTCGCGTCGATGGCAGGCGTGCCGCGCCGGGCGACCGGCTGGAGACGGGGCAGGTCCTGCGCGTTCCTCCCGCCGAGCCGGCGCCGGCAGAGGGCCCAGGCGCGCGGCCGAAACGGATCGTCGAACCATTGACCGACGAAGAATCCGAATTCGTCCGCGACATGGTCATGGCCAAGGGACGCGACTGGTTCATGCTCAATAAGCCTCCGGGACTTGCAACCCAGGGCGGCACCAAGACCGTGCAGCATCTCGACCGCCTGCTCGACGGCCTTGCGGACGACCAGGGGCAAAGGCCGAAGCTGGTCCATCGTTTGGACAAGGACACCAGCGGGGTGCTGCTGGTTGCGCGATCGGCGCGCGCGGCGGGCCATTTCGCCAAGGCCTTTTCCGGCCGCACGGCAAGGAAAGTCTATTGGGCGCTGATCGTCGGCGTCCCTTCGACCGACGAAGGTTTGATCGATGCCCCGCTAGCCAAGCAGCCCGGGACCGGCGGCGAAAAAATGCACGTCGACGAACAAAGCGGGCTGCCGGCCCGGACGCGTTACCGGCTGATCGATCGCGCAGGCAACCGGGCCGCCTGGGTCGAGCTGCAGCCGCTGACCGGTCGCACTCATCAGCTTCGCGCGCATATGGCGGCGATAGGCCACCCGATCGTCGGCGACGCAAAATATGGCGGGGCCGAGGCGTTCCTGACCGGCGGTATCAGCCGCAAGCTCCACCTCCACGCAAGGCGGCTGAAGATCGACGGGCTGGACAATAAGCCGATCGATTATACTGCGGAGCTCCCACCCCATTTTGTCGAGAGCCTGGGAATGCTTGGGTTTGACATGATCGCGGGCGACATGATGCCGCTGGACAATCCCGACCCGGCCAAGTCGCCGGCCGTCAAGGCCAAGCGCGCCGCCGCAGCTGCCAAGTCCGCCCGCAAGGCCCGCAAGGGCGAGCGACGAGCACGCGGTGGACAGCCTGCCAAGCCAGCGAGGCGGCCGAGGAAAAAGAGCTGATGCACCCGAATCGTGTTTTCGACTGGCAGGACAAGTCGGAGATGCTGCATTTTGCGGCAGACCGGAGCTTTGCCCATATCTTTACTGCGTCGAATGACGGCTTGTTTGTCGTACACGCGCCGGTCCTTGTCACCAAAGAGGGAAGGATCTGGTTCCATGTCTCTCGGCGCAACCGCATCGCCGACCGGCTTGACGCTCAACCGCTGTTGATCAGCATTTCCGGCCGCGACGGCTATCACAGTGCCAACTGGTATGTTTCGGAAAACCAGGTGCCGACCTGGCACTATGAAACGGTCGAGATCGAGGGTGTTTCACGGCAGCTGTCGGACGAGCAACTGGTCATGCTACTCGATGGGCTTAGCGACTTGCACGAGCGGCGCCACTCGCCGGATCGACCCTGGACTCGAGGCAAGATGGCTCCTGGTAAGTTCGAGGCGATGACCAAGGCGATCGTCGGCTTCGAAGTTGATCCGACTGAGATTCGCGGGACGCGCAAGTTCAACCAGCACAAGGCCGCGGACGACCTTGCGGCGACGATTGAAGGGCAGCGCGGGGTCGGGCGCGACGATATCGTTGCTGCCATCAGCGAAGTGGGCGGGCATGAATAAGCTTGCAATCTTCGACTGCGACGGGACGCTGGTGGACAGCGGATCGACGATCCATTCGGCGCTTCAGCAAGCTTTTGAGGCCCACGGGCTGGAATGCCCCCCACGCGACGTGACCAAGAAGGTGATCGGCTTAAGCTTGATGGAGGCGATGGCGGCGCTGGTCCCGCATGGAAATCATGCTGCGCTGACCCAGACGTATAAGGACGCGTTCTTCGCAATGCGTGGCGCAGGTCAGGTTGACGAGCCCCTGTTCAACGGCATTGTCGAACTGCTCGATGTGCTTGAAGCGGACAATTGGCTTCTGGGTGTCGCGACCGGAAAGAGCGACCGTGGGCTTCGGCATTGTCTGGAAAAGCACGGTCTGGGCGATCGCTTCGTCACCCTGCAGACCGCCGACCGCAACCCTTCCAAACCGCATCCCGCAATGGCGCTGGCTGCGATGGCGGAGGCAGGGGCCGAACCGCGGCGAACGATCTTTGTTGGCGACACGGGATGGGACATGGGCTGCGCGCGGGGAGCGGGCGTTGGCGCGATCGGCGCCGGCTGGGGCTATCATGAGATTGAGGAACTGACCGCCGGAGGCGCGCATGTCGTGGCCCTTACGCCGCCCGATGTAAGCAATCTCGCCGACATGTGGTTGGAGAATGGCGAATGACCGAAGACGAGATTGCGAAGAAGCGTTTTCATGCGTTTCTGGTGATCAGGCTCTTTGGAGTCGCCCTCTTCATTCTCGGCACCGCAATTGCCTTTTCAGATATACTGAGGCCGGGCGGCTGGCCGCTGCTTGGCGCAGTGCTGGCGATCACCGGCGTCGTTGATGCCGTGTACGCGTCCAGGATCGTCAAGCGAACTTCGGAGCGAAAGTGAAGCGCTTCTGGAAGCAGGCGGAAGTGGTCGCCGCTGACGTTGGATTTGGAATCGCACTCGACGGTCGGCGTATAAAGACTCCCGGGCATATCGACCTTGCCGTGCCTACACAGGCGTTGGCCGACGCCATTGCTTCCGAATGGCAGTTGTGCGGCGAAACAATCGAGCCGCAGAAGATGCCGCTGACGGGATTGGCCAATGCCGCTATCGAGCGCATTGCTTCCGACCGCGGGGCATTTGCGGCAGGTCTCGCTCGCTATGCCGAAAGCGACCTCCTTTGTTACCGCGCCGAGGGTCCGGCCGCCCTGGTTGCCCTGCAGGAAGCAAGCTGGGATCCGTTGCTGGGCTGGGCGCGCCGTCGCTATGACATTGATTTCACGTGCCAGCCGGGCGTCATGCATGTCGCCCAGCCGGCCGAGACGATACGCAAGCTCGACCACGCCGTGGCTTCGCTCGACGATTTCCAGCTGGCGGGTCTGTCCCCCATGGTGACGATCGGAGGATCGCTGGTCACCGCACTTGCGGTGCTGGAGGAATATATACTGGCAGAGGCGGCATGGGAGGCAGTCAGCATCGACGATCGCTGGCAGCTAGAGCATTGGGGCGAGGATCCGGAAGCGCGGACGGCGCTCGATGCCCGCCGGAGCGACTTTATCGCCGGAGCAAGGTTTCTGCAGCTATTGCGCCGTTGAACCCGCAACCAGGTCGCGGACAAAGCTGACCAGGCCGGCCTGCCGCCAGCGCTTGAGCCGTTCGGCCGCGAGGATCGAGCGGACTTCCTCCAAACAGCCATCCATGTCTTCGTTGATCAACACATAGTCGTATTCTGCCCAATGGCTGATCTCGGCCGCGGCTCGCTGCATTCGCGAGGCGATGACCTCGTCAGAATCCGTGCCGCGTTCGTGAAGCCGCCGCTCCAGCTCCTTCATAGAGGGCGGCAGGATGAACACTCGAACAAGGTCTTCGCCCATCGCGGCGTGCAGCTGCTGAGTCCCCTGCCAGTCGATGTCAAAGATAACGTCGCGCCCTTCACGGAGAGCCGCCTTGATTGGCGCTTGAGGCGATCCGTAGTGGTGGTCGAACACAGGTGCCCATTCGGCGAACTCGCCCTCCTGGATCATCCGCTGGAACTCGGTCTCGTCCACGAAATGATAATCGCGACCCTCCACCTCTCCGGGACGCTTCGGACGAGTGGTCGCGCTGACCGACATGGTGATGTGCGGATCAGCTTCCAAAAGCATGCGACTGATCGTCGATTTGCCGGCGCCCGATGGCGACGAAAGGACGATCAGGAGGCCTCGGCGGCGGCGATGCGGATGGGAGCTGGTCAGTTCGGCCATGGCCGCACTTGCCTTGGGCCACGCCACTCCGTCAAGCGCGGCTCAAATCCGTTTTATTGTGCAATGCACAAAAATAGTTGAAATCCATGCCGCACTGCATTATGTTGCGCTGCAGCAAAGGAGTTATGACGTGGCTGAAGAGACCAAGGTCGAAGAGAAAATTGTAGCAGCCAGCAAGGCTGTCGCGGCTCCGGTGAAGGCCGTTGCCGACAAGGTCGAAGAATCGGTTGCCCAGGTCGTGAATACGCCGGTGATCGAGACCAAGCCGGTCGCCAAGACCAAGCCAGCAGCCCGTCGTGCCCGTAAGGCCCCGGCGAAGATCGTCGAGGCTGTGAAGCAAGTAAACAAGCGCGCGGCCAAGACCGTCAAGCGTGCCCGCAAGGCCCGTGTCGCCCGCGTCAAGCAAATCGAAGGGACCAAGACCATGACTTATGATTTCAACCAGCTGTTCGCTGGATTCCAGATCCCGGGCACCGACAAGGCCCAGCAACTGTTCGCCGAAGCCGGCGAGCGCAGCCAGCAGATTGCGGCCAAGTCGCAGAAGGCGGCGGAAGAGCTTTCCGAGCTCGCCAAGGCAAATGTCGAGGCGTTCGTCGAAGCCGGCAAGATCGCCGTTGGCGGTGCCAAGGCGATCGGCCAGGACGTCGTCGCTTCGGGCCGTGAGGGCATCGAGCAGGCTTCGGACGCGGTCAAGACGCTCGCCGAAGCCAAGTCGCCGGCCGAGTTCTTCCAGATCCAGTCGGAGCTGGCCCGTGCGTCGTTCGACCGTTTCGTCGCCGAGACCTCGAAGCTGACCGAGCGCGTCGTCAAGCTGGCGGGTGAAGCGGCCGAGCCGCTGCAGACCCGCGCCAGCCTGAATGCCGAGCGCATCAACACTTTGGTTGCCTGACCTCTCCCCCTCTTTGTGAAGGCAACCCTGTTCGGCGGCCGTCCCCTTCGCAGGGGGCGGCCGCCTTTTTCTTTTCTTTTCGGGACAGTTGCATCGAGCCACCTTGCGAGGCGCTGCCACGTTGCCATATTTTAGGCCGAACATGTTGGATGACCTGATTCTGATGAGCGGCGATGAGCCGGGGCAGGGCGACGGGCTCGACGAGATCGAGCGCGGGGTCGTCACGCGTACCCGGCCCAAGACCAAGAAGCCCAGCAATTACAAGGTGCTGATGCTCAATGACGACTATACTCCGATGGAATTCGTCGTCCTGGTTCTGCAACGCTATTTCTCGATGGACATCGAAGACGCGACCCGTGTCATGCTTCAGGTCCATCAGCAGGGCGTCGCAGTGTGCGGCGTGTTCACCTACGAAGTGGCGGAGACCAAGGTTTCCCAGGTCATCGACTTCGCTCGGGAGAACCAGCACCCGCTCCAGGCGACGCTGGAGAAGGCCTGACACCTTGTGAGTCTCATCAGGCACGTTAAAGCGCGCCGATGGACTCCATTCGCATCACTGGCGGCAAGCGCCTCGAAGGCAAGATTCCGATTTCGGGCGCAAAGAACAGCGCGCTGGCGCTGCTTCCCTGTGCGCTGCTGACCGAGGAGAAGCTGACGCTCGGCAATTTGCCGCGCCTGGCCGACGTCGACAATTTCTCGCACCTGTTGAACCAGCTCGGCGTCTCGACGTCCGTCGCCGGGGTCAAGAAGGGCGAGATCGGGCGCAAGATGACGTTAGAGGCGAAGGAAATCGCTTCGACCATCGCGCCCTATGACATGGTGCGCAAGATGCGCGCGTCGATCCTGGTCCTGGGGCCAATGCTGGCGCGCGCCGGCGAATCGACCGTCTCGTTGCCGGGCGGCTGCGCCATTGGCGACCGGCCGATCGACCTGCACCTGAAGGCGCTTGAGGCGATGGGCGCTGAAATCGAGCTCGCTGCCGGTTATGTGAAGGCGGTCGCGCCCAAGGGCCGACTGCCCGGGGGCGACTTCAGCTTCCCGGTGGTCTCGGTCGGCGCGACGGAAAACGCGGTAATGGCGGCGGTACTGGCAACCGGCCGCACACAGCTGTTCAACGCCGCTCGAGAGCCGGAAATCGTCGACCTTTGCAACCTGCTGGTGGCGATGGGTGCCAAGATCGAGGGAATCGGTTCGTCACACCTGATCATCCAAGGGGTCGACGCGCTCCACGGCTGTACCTACGAGGTGATGCCCGACCGGATCGAGGCGGGCAGCTATGCCTGCGCCGCAGCAATTACCGGCGGATCGATCGAGCTCGTCGGGGCGCGTCCCTCGGACATGCTCGCGATTACCAACGGCCTCGCCGCGGCGGGCCTCATCATCGAGTTGACCAATGGCGGCATGAAGGTCACCGCCGACGGGCCGCTCAAGCCGTTAGCGATTTCCACGGCCCCCTATCCGGGCTTTCCGACCGACATGCAGGCGCAGTTCATGGCCATGCTGGCCGTTGCCGAGGGGCAGAGCTTCCTTGAAGAAACCATCTTCGAGAATCGGTACATGCACGTGCCCGAGCTTCGGCGAATGGGAGCGGATATCGAAGTTCACGGCCGCTCGGCGATCGTCAAAGGGGGCAATCCGCTAACCGGCGCCAAAGTGATGGCGACCGATCTCCGCGCCTCGATGAGCCTGGTCCTCGCCGGTCTTGCGGCCGAAGGTGAAACCGAAGTGCTGCGCGTCTATCACCTCGACCGAGGCTATGAGCGGCTGGAGGAGAAGTTGAGCGCGGTCGGAGCGAGCATCGAGCGGGTCAGCGCGGGCTAGAGCTGTTTGGCGAACCGTTTGCTGGTGTGCTCGAATCCGATACGCCGGTAGAAGTCATGGGCTTCGACCAGCCGCTCATTGCTGGTCAACTCGATCATCCCGCAGCCGGCCTCCCGAAACCGGTCCTCCGCATGCTTGACCAGGGCGCTGCCCACGCCTTGACCGCGAACGCCGGCTTCCACCTCCAGAATCGTAATCCGCCCGACCCTCCGAGGGCGGTGAATTGCCGTCATGATATGCAACCCGCAAAGTCCTATCACTCGGTCGCCCGCAGCGGCGACCAACTGGCGACAATCACTCCGATGCAGCTCTTCAATTCGTTCTCGAACGGTGTCCGCGGACATGGCATGACCAAGGTCGGCGATCAGCTCCACAATCCGCTCGGCATCTTCAGCGCGAGCGTCGCGAATCTCGTAGTTCACAGCGAATCCAGCGAGTGCAGTATGAGCCCGACCATCCCACCCACCAGCGTTCCGTTGATCCGGATATATTGAAGGTCGCGGCCGACGGCGGCCTCCAGGCGGTTGGTGATCGTCTGGGCGTCCCAGCGGCGGACCGTTTCGCTAACCAGTTTGACGATCGACCCGCCGTAGCTCGCCGCCATTCCGGCCACCGCGCGGCGGGCAAACATGTTGATGGCGCCCTTCATACGTGGGTCCTGTTCAAGGCTCTGGCCCATCGATTGAAGCACTTCGCCGAGCTTGCCCGCCATCGCCGCGTCAGGATTTCGCGCGGCGCGGATCATCGCCTCACGCCCCTTCTGCCACAGCGTGTCGAGCCACAGCGATACGGATTTGTTGTCGAGCAGTTCGACCTTCATTGCCTCGACCCGCTCACGCGTGTCGGGGTTGGTTTGCAGGTCGTTGGCGAGCTGGGCGAGCGCCTCCTCGATCTTGATCCGGACCGGATGAGCCGGGTCGGTGTGCATATCGGCGGTAAGCTTACGCAGGCCATCGACGATCGCGTCGGCGAGCTTGGCGTCGAGTCCCGCGAGTTTCAGCACCCAATTGGCGCGCTTATGCACCATCTCGCGGATGAGACCTTCGTTGGCGTCGAGTGCTCGGGCAGTCCAGCGGATCGCCGCCTCAAGCATCGGCACATGGCGGTCTTCGTTGATCGCTGAGGCAAGCGCATGGCCGAGCAGCGGCGATACTTCCATTTTGCGCAGGCGATTGGCGATCGAGCTTTTGACGAGGCCGCCAAGGCGCTCATCGTCTAGGCTTTCGAACAGGTCGGCGATCAGGCGGCTCGCGCCTCGGCGGATGCGGGTTTCCTGGCCTTGCGGGGCCTGGAGGAATCGGCCGACTGCGCCGGCCAGGTCAATATTGCGCATTCGCCGCGCGACCACGGGCGCGATGAGGAAATTCTCTCTGAGGAAATTGGCCAGCGCCTCGCCGATCCGGTCCTTGTTGCGCGGGATGATCGCCGTGTGGGGGATCGGCAGGCCAAGTGGGTGACGGAACAAGGCAGTAACCGCGAACCAGTCGGCAAGGCCGCCGACCATCGCTGCCTCCGCAAAGGCTTTTACATAACCAAGCCAAGGAAGGGCGGCTTCGAATTGGCGGGCAGCGATGAAGACCGCTGCCATAACCAACAGAAGTCCTGTCGCTGCAGCCTTCATCCCGGCCGTGCCCGGCTGCACCGGGTTGAACCGCGCAAGGGCAGGCTGGGGCAGCGGCGCAGTCATCGCCGCCACTCTAGCCGCCTTGCCGCCGATGTCACTCCGCCGGTGCTGGGATCGGTCCATCCATCGGCTTGTGGGCCTCGCCATTGTCGATCAGCCGGTTGAACTTGGCCGCGATCCAATGCTCGATGTCGACGGCAATCGAGAAGTAGGCCGGAACCAGCAACAACGTCAGGAGCGTCGAGAAGATCAAACCGCCGATCACGGTGACGCCCATCGGCGCGCGCCAGCTGCCGTCGCCGGTCAGCGAGATGGCAATCGGCACCATTCCGGCGACCATCGCCACCGTGGTCATGACGATTGGCTGGGCGCGCTTGTGCCCCGCTTCGTAGATCGCCTGATTCTTGGGCATGCCGTGATTCATCATCTCGACCGCGAAATCGACCAGCAGGATCGAGTTTTTGGCGACGATTCCGAATAGCATCAGGATGCCAATCAGCACGGGTAGCGAAATCGGGTTGTTGGTCAGGAGAAGACCGATCGCGGCGCCCAATGGTGCAAGCAGTAGAGAGCCCATATTGACGAACGGCGACAGGAACCGCCGATACAGCAGCACCAGGACGGCGAACACCAACAGGACGCCCGACATTAGCGCGATCATGAAGTAGTAGATCAGCTCTGCCTGCCACTTGCTGTCGCCAAGCTCGAGCTTCTGCACGCCCTCGGGAAGATGTTTGACGGTCGGCAGCTCGTTGATCTTGGTCCAGGCGTCGCCGGTGACCAGGCCAGGCGCAAGGTCGGCGCCGATGGCGATGCGGCGGATCTGGTTAGTCCGCTGGACCGTCGTCGGACCGGATCCAAAGCCGATCTCAGCGACCGACTTCAATGGCACCGAACCACCGCTGGAGGTCGGGACGGGCAAATTCTCGAGCACTGAAAGATCGCGACGCGAGCTTTCCGCCAGCGACACGGTGATCGGGACCTGACGATCGGCGAGAGAGAACTTTGCGCTGTTCTGGGCAATGTCGCCCAGCGTCGCGATGCGAATCGTCTGCGATAGCGCAGTAGTCGTGACCCCAAGGTCCGCAGCAAGGTCGAAGCGCGGCTTGATCATGATTTCCGGCCGAACCAGGTCGCCTTGGACGCGCGGAGCGCGAAGTTCCTTCAGCCCGGTCATCTCCTCGACGACCTTGTTGGCGGTCGCTAGGAGCAGCTCCGGGTTGTCGCCGCCCAGGTAGAGCGTGATATCGCGTCCGCCGCTGCCAGGGCCCCCTCCATTCTGGCTCATGAAATTGACCTGGGCGTCGGGGATCGCCGAGATCAACGGAGTCAGCCCACGCTCGAACTCGGTCGAGGTGACTTCGCGGTCCTTCTTCAGGACGATATTGATGAACCCGCTACCGACGAAGATGCGCTGGAAGACGCGATCGACCGCGGGATCCTTTTCGATGATTGCTGCCGTGCGGTCGGCAACTTCGGCCGTCTGCTCGAGCGTGGAGCCCGGCGGCAGTCCGATACGCACTCGCGAGAAGTCTAGGTTGAGAGGCGGCTGGAACGACATCGGGATGCTCATGAACAGCCCGATCTGGACGATGAAAGCCGCAAGGCCTGCCCCAACCATTGCAAAACGATGATCGCGAAACAGCGACATCACACCGCCGAAGAAGCCCGGGTGCTGGGCCCGATAAGCCTCGGCCTTGTCCGTATTCAGGCTCCAGTTCAAAATCCCTAGATACCGCTCCATCATCTTGCCGGATGCGTGCGGCTGCACGCCATGGGCCTTCAGGAAATAGGCGGCAATCAGAGGGGTAATCATCCGCGCGACGAACAAACTCATCAGCACCGAGATAACGACGGTGTAGCCGAAGCTCTTGAAGAATTGCCCCGAGATGCCCGGCATCAGCGCGACCGGCAGGAACACCGCGACGATCGACATGGTCGTCGCGACGACCGCTAGGCCGATCTCGTCGGCGGCATCCATCGCCGCCTGATAGGCGGACTTGCCCATGCGCATGTGGCGGACGATGTTCTCAATTTCAACGATCGCATCATCGACCAGCACGCCCGCGACCAGGCTCATCGCCAGCAGCGACAGGCCGTTCAGGGTAATGCCCATCAAGTCCATGAACCAGAAGGCGGGAATTGCCGACAGCGGGATCGCGAGCGCGGAGATGATCGTCGCCCGGAAGTCGCGCAGGAACAGGAAGACCACCAGCACCGCCAGGATGGCGCCGAGGATCAGGCCCTCCATCGCGGAAAGATATTGCTCCTTGGTGTAGTCGACCTGGTTGATGATCTCGATGAAGCGGATCCGTGGATCCTCCTTCTCGATCTTGCGCAACTCCTTCCAGGCGTCGTCATAGGCCGTGACTTCGGACGCACCCTTGGACCGCTGGACGTTGAAGCTGATCACCTGGCGGCCGTTCATCTTGGCGATGGTGCGCTGTTCCGAATAGGCGTCCTTGACTTCGCCCAAGTCGGCCAGGCGAACGACGCGGCCGTTGCCGGCGACGATCTGCGTCTGCGACAGTTCATAGGCGGAACGGGCATTGCCGAGCACTCGGACGGCTTGCTCCGAACCCGCAATCTCGGCGCGGCCGCCGGTCGCGTTGAGGTTGGTCTGCCGAAGCTGCTGGTTGACCTGGGCGGCCGTGATCCCCTGCGCCTGCAGCGCGGCGGGATCGAGAATGACGCGGATCTGGCGATCGACACCGCCTTCGCGCGAAACCGCGGCAATGCCTTCGACCCCGAGCAGGCGGCGAGAGACGGTGTTGTCGACGTACCAGCTCAATTGCTCGAGCGTCATGTCGGTGGTCTCGGCAGCCACGAACAGGATCGGGTCACCGGCGATATCGACGCGGTTGATTTGCGGCTCGAGGATGCCCTCGGGGAGGTCGCTGCGGATCTGCGCAACCGCCTCACGCACGTCATTCACGGCGCGATCGGTCGGAGTGCCGATCTCGAACTGAACGAAGGTGCTGCTGCTGCCTTCGCGAACCGAGCTATTGATCTCGTCGACGCCATTGACCGAACGGATCGCCGCTTCGACCTTTTGCGTGATCTGGTTTTCCATCTCGGTCGGGGCGGCTCCCGGCTGCGAGATGTTCACCTCCGCGGCCGGGAAATCGATGTCCGGATTATTGTTCACGTCCATGCCCATGAAGGCGACGAGACCCGCCAGCATGAGGCCGATAAACAAGACAATCGGCGGAACCGGATTGCGGATGCACCAGGACGAGATGTTGCGGAAATTCATTTAATCACGCCTTCGCTTTACTAGCTCCGCAGTCAGCGGGCCGCCTGCCGCTTGGGGGCAACCTTCTGCCCTTCATTGAGGAACGGCCCGGCCGAAAGCACGACGGACTCCTGGCCCGACAAGCCCTCGGCGATGGTAACTCCCTGATCGTCCACCGTCCCGATCTTGACGTTGCGCCGAACGACCTGGTTCTTGCCGTCGATGATATAGACATAATTGCCCTTCTCATCGCTCAGCACCGCGCTCTGCGGCAGCAGCGGCGCAGTCGTCGCGCCTGCCTCGATCTTGGCCTCGGCGAAACCGCCGGGGCGGATTGCCGGATCATAAGGGACCGTGATCCTGACCTCACCCTGCCGGCTTTGCGGGTCGATTACGGGCGAGACCTGCCAAACCCGGCCGGCGAAGCTCCGGTCGGTACCGATTGGAGTGACCGACGCAGGCATGCCCTGGCGGATGAATGCCAGGTCCTGCTGGGACATTTGCGCCCGCATTTCCATTTCGCCGCCTTCCGCCAGGCGGAACAGGGCGCCCGATCCGGCGCTTACGACCTGGCCGACCTCGACGTTGCGCGAAAGGATCAGGCCGCTTTTCGGCGCACGGATATCGAGCCGCCCGATCTGGGCGCGCATCGAATTGAGGTTGGCCTCGGCTACCCGGATCCGCGCATTGGCTGCGTCGCGCGCCGCCTTCTTTCGGTCGAGGTCCGCCTTTGACACGAAGCCGCGGCCGACCAGGGCCTGGCTGCGCTCATATTCATTCTGCGCGAGGGCGGCATCGGCGCGCGCCACCTGCACCTGCGCTGCAAGCTGCGCCGCGTTCTGCGCCTGGACCGACCGGTCGACGGACGCCAGCGTCTGGCCTTGGCGCACCCAGGCGCCGGCATCGACCAACACCGCGCGCACCATGCCACCTTCGCCAGCCACGCCGACCGGCTGATCCCTAAGGGCCGCAAGCGCGCCCGAGGCAGTAATGATCCGCGCGACCTGGCTCCGGCCCGGCACGACGACGCTCACCGTTGGAATTTGTCCACGGCCACCGGGCGCGGTTGCGCTCGGCCCACCGGCCTCATCCTTGCTCCCACCCGAGAGCATGAAGAAAGCGATCAGTGCTGCCGCAAGGACTGCCACCGCGGCGATAATGATGTTCCGCCGACGCCGTGAGCGATCGACCACGACTAGCGTGTCGGAACTCGCGAAAGTGGTTTCCCGGTTCATAAGCCGCATTCTTTCCGCCATTCGTAACAAGCGGCAGCCTTCCGAGCCGCCACCGCTGTATTACCTAAATAACTCACCGCGCGCAACTGCACCGCCCGCGCCGCCGGTGGAAAGGCTTTTTCTACGAACGGCGGCACCCGTTACACAGACGCGCGTTGTTGCAATAGTGAAACGAGCGTGTGCAAACTGAGTAGCTGCGTCATTTAGCACAGGGAGCAAGAAAAGGATGATCGAAAGTTACGGAATCCTCGGCTGGATCGTCATCGGCCTCCTTGCAGGGGGCATCGCCAAGCTGCTTATGCCGGGCAAGGATCCCGGCGGTTGCGTTATAACCATCTTGCTTGGGATAGCCGGCGCCCTTTTGGCAGGCTTCCTTGGCAAGGCAGTGGGCTGGTATGACGAAAGCGAAGCCGCCGGCTTCGTCGCCGCCATCGTCGGCGCTTTCCTCATCCTGCTGATTTACCGCCTCGTACTGAGCCGCCGCCGCTAGGCGCTGCCTCGTCGTTCATATTGGGGCCATCGCTGATCAATCACGATCCGGCGATGGCCCTGTTTTTGGCGGGAGGTGAAGTTATGCGAAACCTGTTTATGACTGCGCTGGCGCTTGGCGCCTCCGCGATCCCAATGAGTGCTGTCGCCCAGACGGTGGCGACTTTACCGGTGCTGAACGGTACCCGGCTTGACGTCAGTGCAACCGGTGAAGTGACACGTGTGCCTGACCTGGCGATCATCTCGGCCGGGGTTCAGACGCTTCAACCGACCGCGACTGGGGCGATCGAGGAAAATGCGACGCGGATGGAACGAGTCCGTGCGGCGTTGAAGCGCGCCGGCATCGCCGACAAGGACATCCAGACTTCGTCGATCAATCTCAATCCCGAATATCGCTATGAAAATAACCAGCCGCCGCAGCTGACCGGATATCGGGCGACCAACACGGTCAACGTCAAGTTCCGCGACTTGAAGCGAAGCGGGTCGATATTGGATGCGCTTGTCGCAGAGGGGGCAAACCAGATCAGCGGGCCCAACCTGACCATCGATAAGCCCGAGGCGGCCTATGACGAGGCCCGGGTCAAGGCGATCGCAGCGGGTCAGGCCCGTGCGGAACTATATGCGCGAGCTCTCGGCAAGCGAGTTGTGCGGATCTTGTCGGTAAGCGAGGGCGGGGCCTTTGTGCCGCCGCCGATGCCGTTGGCTTACGGACGCGACATGGTTGCGGCGGCCCCCATGGCAAAGACCGAGATCGATCCCGGCACCCAGCAACTGCAGGTAAATATCTCGATGAGTTTCGAACTTCAGTAGTACTGGCAATAAAAAGAGGCCGCCCGGACCATTCTAGGCGGCCTCTCTTATCGCGTCTTTATCGACAGCTAGCGCACGCTTCCGCGGCGGACCAGATTCACGACCGCCAGCAGGATCACCGCGCCGAGCAGTGACCACAGGAAAGTTTCGACCGTCAGGCCCTGATTGATCGTACCCTTACCGAGAATTAGACCGGCAATCACGGCGCCGACAATGCCGACGACAATGTTCATGAGGATGCCTTGCTGGGCATCGGTGCGCATAATCAGGCTGGCAAGCCAACCCACCACACCACCGACGATGAGCCAAATAATGATACCCATGTTCGTTCCTCCTGTTCGTGGCCACCCCAATTTTACGCGGGGCGCCTTCCGGCATCAGAGACGCACGATGCGGGCATGTTGTTCCGGTAAAGCAACTCTATGTCTAGTGTCGGCTACGAAATGAATGTGAAAAGGGCCCCGCCTTCCGGCGGAGCCCCCTCCTGGTCCAACTGGGGACGGACCTAAATCAATAGCGCTGCTGGCGCTCGTACTGGTCGCGATAATGTTTGATGCGGGTAACCCGAAGGCCGGGCATGCCCGACCGATCGACGGCCCGCTGCCAGCCGGTAAATTCCTCGAGGCTCAAAGTGTAGCGCTGGCATGCCTCGTCGACCGTCAGGAGCCCACCGGCGACCGCTGCGACAACCTCGGCCTTGCGGCGGACGACCCAACGCGTGGTCGAAGGAGGCGGAAGCGAGTCGAGCGTCAACGGTTCGCCAAGCGGTCCGATAACCTGCGCGGGACGAATTTTCTGATTCTCGAGCATCTAAAACCTCAACCACGTTAAACTTTTGTCGATAGCCAGCTTTTAACCGAAGGCCGTTGAGAAGGTCTGAAACACAACGGTAACCTTCTGCTTCATCATTCCTTACTTTCCCTTAACCACGAGGGCCGCGGGATGCTTGCAAAGGTGCCTTTCAGCGTGCCCTTTGCATCCTTCCACCCCTCGCTGACGGAGAGGAAACAGGCGATTGCGTCCTGACGCTCTTCTCGCCCCAAATTGGAGCTCGACGACAGCACCGAAAGAAGCTCGTCGATTTCGAGCTTGGTTTCTCGCGCCGCCTTAAGTTTGCCTTCGAATCGCGCCAATGAACGCCCCCTCACCCCCGATTGGGCAGGGTCGATCTAGCCGAACAGGGTGAATTTCGAGTAAAGAGCCGCGCAGCATGACCCCAAATTTTGACCTTAAGGACGCCGCGTCGGCGCGGATCATCGTTGCGATGTCGGGCGGCGTCGACTCCAGTGTGGTCGCGGCGCTCGCCGCGCGCACCGGCGCGGAAGTGATTGGGGTGACGCTCCAGCTCTACGACCATGGCGAGGCGGTGAAGCGCAGCGGCAGCTGCTGCGCGGGGCAGGACATCTACGATGCCAAGACCGTCTGCGACCGGCTCGGCATTGCGCATTATGTGCTCGATTATGAAAGTCGATTTCGCACCGGAGTGATCGACAAGTTCGCGGATGAATATGCCGCGGGGCGAACGCCGGTTCCCTGCTCGCTTTGCAACCAGGGGGTGAAATTCGTCGACCTCATCGCCTTCGCCCGCGACCTTGGCGCCGACTGCCTGGCCACCGGCCATTATGTTCGGCGCGTGAAGCGGGAAGGCCGGGTCGAATTGTGGAAGGGGCGGGACCCGTCACGCGATCAAAGCTATTTCCTCTACGGCACCACGCCTGACCAGTTGAATTATCTTCGTTTCCCGCTCGGTGATTTGCCGAAGAGCGAGGTGCGCAAGCTCGCTACCGAAGAAGGGCTGATCGTGGCCGACAAGCCCGACAGCCAGGACATCTGCTTCGTTCCCGACGGCGACTATGCGGGCCTGGTCAAGCGGTTGCGGCCGGAAACGGCGGCGCCGGGTGAGATCGTCGATCTTGAGGGCCGGGTACTGGGCGAGCACCAGGGTGTGGTCCACTTCACTATCGGCCAGCGGCGCGGAATCGAGGTCGGCGGCCAGCCCGAGCCGCTTTACGTCGTCCGGATCGAGCCGGAGGCGCAGCGGCTGGTCGTCGGCCCGCGCCGTGCGCTGGCGGTCGCGGCGGCAAGGGTCGAGGGAATCAACTGGCTGGCCGAGGACCAAGTGCAGGTCGAGGCCAAGGTGCGATCCCTGGCCCGGGCGGTGGCGGGGCGCTGGGACGGCGAGAAGCTGACCTTCGCCGCACCCGAATATGGTGTCGCGCCGGGCCAGTCGGCGGTCTTCTACGACGGAGAACGACTGCTTGGCGGAGGCACGATCGTCGCGACCGAATCCGCGGCGATCGAAGAAGCGGTCGCGGCCTGATCGTTCAAGGGTCGGCTCTTAAGTTCACTAAGTTCGCAAAAGTCTCGGGATAAGGCGCCATTGGCGTGAACTTAGTGACCTCGAGGTGTCCAAGTCGGGTTAGTGCGGGCAATGAGAAAGAGCGTGGCGACGCTCTCACATTCTGCCGCCTGTAGGACAGGAAAATCGGTCGGCCCAAATGTCCGCTTTGGGGGGAAGCCGGAAATTGCCTTTTAGGCTTTAAGTCCCCAATCGACGTGGCTCAGATTCGGAGAAGCCCGGCCGGGACAGACGTCACCGCCGGGCTTCTTTCAACGCTGCTTTTGTTGAGTAGCGCCTCGACCAGATCGCTTAGTGGACGTTCAAGTTGCCCGAGACGATCGTCTCAAGCGGAAGGTCCGTCAGCGTGGCGCCGAGGCACAGTGCCGGATCGCCCGTGGTCGCCGGATCGCCGTCGAAGAAGAATGCGCGGCTGACCTTGTCCTTGCCAGCACCGGGCTCGCCATTGTCCTGGACCGAGAAATAGACGGTATCGACCAGGCTTGGGTCGTTGGTCCGCTTGACGGTGCCGCCGAAAATGGCGGTGTTGGCATCGACCATTTTGCCGCAGCTGATATCGAGCTGAAGCAGATAGGGGGCTTTGCCGTTTTCGCCGGTGAAGGCTTTGTTGATCAAAGTTGCGTGGCCGGTGGCGGTGCCATCGGCGTTGATCTTCGCGCTCACCGAGAAATTGCGGCGCGGGTCGCTTGAAAGCGCACCCTGGCCGCTGACCATACCGCTGGTGGCGGCGATGGCGGGAACTGAACCGACGAGTGCAATGACGAGGCTTGCGGCCCCAAGGGAAATCCGCATGGGCTTACTCCTTTACTGGTTTTACTGGGAGAATAGCGCTCAACGCCTTGTAATCACTGAATGTTCCGAAACACCTCGAAAGGGTGGGGAAGCATCGACGCTAATGTCCGCTTTGGGGGGAAAGCGGACATTGGTCATGGAGTGATCTTCGGGCATCCATTGGCCGAAGGGATGAGGTGACGCCAGACAGTGAGCCCTGTCCAATATCGGCAAGTGAACCAAATCTCCTCCTCCGTTCGGGATGCCTCCTGGGCGTTCGCCGGAGGTGTCTCAGAAACCAAATCGCCCTCAAAAACATAGACGCGCGTCTTTTTAGCGGTCAGCAAAACAGACCTTTGAGTAGCTTGAAGGAGGGCCGCTTGGACGGCGAAAAGGCCAATTAGGCCGAATACGATCCAGCGAGTAGCAGAGCGTCTCATGTTCCAACTATTCGATAGAGCGGCTTCAGTGGCAATGTCCGCAATGGGTCGAAGGCGGACATTCCTAGGGAAACCTATTTGTCCGTAGCGCGGCGCGCTGAAGTGGTCGCGCCCTAATTATTTATCCGTTGTGGGAGGTGAGCTTCCGGGCGAATTGGGATTAACATTGCCCAACCTCAGCGCGTTGCGCGCGTTGGTGTCGATCGCGCGCTGCTCGACGTCCGATCTGCAGATCCTCTTGTACAGATGGCTTCCGACCTCGCGAGTCCTGCGGCACTTCTGATCGGCTTGTCTCTCACCTTTGACTACGATCGGCTGCTGTTCGGGCGAAGGGGCCGGAGGCTGTGCCTGACCGGCAAGAGCGATGAGCAACACTGACGTGATCATGGCCGCCTCCCAGGGTGTATTTCTGCTTCGCGGCCGCTCAAGTCAAATCAAGGCCTGCTAAGGTGTGGAGGCCACCCAACGAGCTAGCGGCAGGAATGGGTCGAAAGCTGCCATAAGCCGATTTCGTCATTCCCGCTTTCGCGGGGATGACGAAATGGAGTTGAGCGATAGTCTCTCTAATGACTACAAATGGTTGAAAGCGGACGTAAGCTAAACCCTGCCCCACTCGTCGCAGTCGTTTCCACCCCCATTCCATTTAGTGCAGGCAGACGAGACCCAAGGGCCAGTTCGGCTAGAATCCCTTCATCGTCTCCGCAGAAACTTCCCAGCCGCCATCGATGCCTCCAGGCATGATAGCGCCATTGTCCTCGCCAACCTCCGTGTCGATCAGGCGGTTGAGCTTGTCGTTCATGGCGAGCACCAGCTCATAATTCGCGTTGCTGCCGGCCGCGAGGTTGACCGCCTCCATCGGATCGGCCTTGAGGTCATAGAGCTCGATATCGTTGAAGGCGCGGATCTGCTCCAGGCTGTTCGGACGATTGTGCTGCTTGGGCGAGAAGTAGCGGGCGTACATGTAGCGACCGTCGAAAACCGATCGGATGGCACCGCGCTTCTTCAAATCGGGCAGGATTCCCGCTTCCTTGAGCTGGTTGCCCTTCCCGCCCTTGCGAATGAAGTCGATCGCCCGATAGGCAAAATCGCCATCGACATAGGCAAGCATGTTGTAATTGAAGAGCACGCCGTCGCGGACTGCATCGAGTGGTGCGGCGTCGGGTTTTGCAAGGACAATCGACAAGTCCTTGCCCTTCAGTTGCCGGGTGATCGCCGCCTTCTTCTCCGGCGCGGCCCCTGTCATCGCTACCAAGGTCGGGGCGAGGTCCAAGTGCGATGTTACTGCCCAGCATTCCTTTCCGCCGGGATGATCGGGATGGACGATGATCAGCGGCACGTTGTTTTGCTCGCGGTACGCGCTCGCGCCCTTCGAATGCATGAAATGGGCGCCATCGATGTCGCCATGGTCGGCCGTGAGTACAATGATTGTGCGGTCGGCCAGGCCCGAAGCGTCGAGTTCAGCCAGGATGGCAGCAATGTTACGGTCCACGTCGCGCAGACAGTTGAGATAATTGTTGTGGCGCCGGTGCCAGCGCGCATCGTCGGCGGGGTCGACCGGCTTCACCATCGCGTCGTGCGAACGAAGATAGTCGCGATGCGCCGCCGGGCGTCCTGGCTGGTCCAGCGGCTGATAGTGCGTGGCCGGCAGATTGAAATTCCACTGACGAGCATAAAGCGGGTCGACCGGGTCACGCGCCACCGGCGCAATGCCTGGGGGCGGCTGGATGGGACTACCGGGCGGATCGGTATCGAAGAACATGACGTCGTGCGGGTTGACGAGGTTGACCGCCAGGAACCAGGGCTTGGCTTGAACGGCGAGATCTCGTCCCTTGCCGCGCAGCCAGCTGGTGGCCATCGCCGCAATAATGCCGTCGTGCAGATAGCCGCCTCGCTCATGAGCGATGATATCGCCGATCCCGAAATAGTCGGAGAAGCCATAGGCTTCCATTTCCGCGGTGAAGATCTTGGTCGGCGAGCCGAGCTTGTTGACCTCCTCGAACTCCTTGGTCATGTGCCATTTGCCCTTGTACGCGGTGTAGTAGCCGGCATCCCGAAGCATGTCGCCGACCGTTGGCATTTCGGTATCCAGGCTGTGGATCCACGGGAAGTTGGTGTTGTCGAACATCTTGGTCTGCTGGATGTGCTGACCGGTGTAGATGACCGAGCGCGACGAGGTGCAGACGCATGACGCGATGCGATGGTTGACGAAATAGGTGCCTGACTTCTTCAGGCGGTCGTGAGCGGGCAATTCATATCCCACCGGTAGCTCGCCGGGCCGGAAATGCCGTTCCTGGTCGGTGAGGATAAACAGGATGTTGTAAGGCCCGCGGCTGACCTTTGCCGGGCCGGATGCGGGCGCAGATGCCAGCCCTTCGGAGCCGCTGCTGCCTATCGCCAGCCCGGCCAGTGCCGGCGGCACCATCGACAGCACGGAGCGACGAGACAGCCCGCCGTTTGCGCCAGATTTCTCGTCTTCCATTTCGAGCAGCCCCCCAAGCGCACCGTTCACGGACACCGCCTTTGGTCCATCGGGTCGCATCAAAAGGCTAACGTCGGTCCCGGAGACTGTCCAGAAAAAATGTACAGTGTGTCATTATGACAAAATGTACAATTTCATGGACCTGACGGCTGCGCTCGTGCATTGCTTCGGCATGGACCAGCCAAACCATCGTGTGCGCGTGGCCGCCCTGCGCCGGGAAAGGATGCGGTCACGCCTGCTCGAAGCGGCCCTGACCGTCTTTGGCGCAGCGGAGGACGAAACTGCAGCAGTGGACGAGGTCATTCGTCGCGCAGGAGTCTCACGCGGCACTTTTTACAATTACTTCAACAATGCCGATGACCTGCTGCGGGCTGCGGCGGACGAGGTGGGTACCGAACTCATGCTGGCCGTGGCGCCGATCGTCGAGGCTCGCGATGATGCCGCCGAGCGCATCGGCGCGGGCGTTCGGTCGTGGATTTCGCTGGTCGGGCACTATCCCGGCCTCGCCGGCTTCTTCCGCAGGGCAGGGCTGTACATCCTGTCCAACGAGCGCGTCCGGACGGACCTCCCGCGCGACCTAATGGCGGGCATGAACTCCCGGCGCTTCACGATAGACGAGCTAGAGCTTGGCTTCGTACTCGTCGCCGGCACAGTCCTGGCTGCAATCAACACCTTGGCCATCGGCAAGGCGCCGCGGACGTATGGCAACAAGCTTGCCGAGCGCGTGCTCATGTCCCTCGGCGTCGAGCCTATCGAGGCGCGAGAAATTGCACGTGCCCGGCTCAGAAAACCGCAACTGGCTCAAGAGTCACTGATTGCCCGGGCAGGCAGGTAAGGAACAATGACAAGCTGAAGGGCGAAGGTGCATGCCTGGCTCACTTGGGTTGGGTAATGACCGGAACGGGTGGAAAGCGGACGTTGGTAATACTTAGCTTGCTGGGTCGTACCCGAACTCGCGGAGCTCCTGCGAGCAACGACAAGCCTTTGCAATCTTCGCTGCCCAACGAACGGCATCATCCCGCGTTGGCAATTCTAGAATAGTGAACCCGCCGTTCAGTGAGCTTCCGGGATAAAGATCATGCGAGATCAGTCCGTCGGACGATACCAGCACCGGAGCAGCCTGCTCATCGATCCCTCCGCCAAATACGTAGACACCGGCCTTCTTTGCTTCTTCGATGACGGCATGTGAGTCGGCCACGACACTGGGAAACTCCTCGTCGGTGACGACCATGGCTTCGCTAGGAAACGAAATCAGGTACTTCGCCATTCAGCAATCCTCGATCCAGGCGGCACCGTCCATGGTGAACGCAGCAGCTTACCGACAAGAGCAATGTCTGCAATGGGTCGAAAGCGGTCATCACCGCTAATGACCGGAATGGGTGGAAAGCTGCCATTACGCGGCTAACGTCGGGATTGTGCGGAAAGGGGACGTTCAACGGCCCGCCAAGCACCACAGATATCTACTCGCATTGCCAATTGTGGTTCGGTTGATTTTGGAAGTTATTGGGTGCACGTAACGATCTTCTTATTGTCGTTAGTATCCTGGCGTATCCGCGATAACAGATATCGGGGAAAATCATGCCACCTGCAGCTGTCCGCTTTGCAGCTCTATTTCTCGGTACGGTAGCTTCGGCTGCAACTGCCCAGTTCAATCCGAGGATCATTGTCCGGCCGCCGCCAAATCCTGGCCAACCAGCCACTGCGCCTGCCCCAGTTGTCACTGAGCCGCCCATGGAACCATCCGCCATTCCGACTACCGCGGCCGAGCCCACGACGGCACCTTACTCGCCCAATAGCGCCTATGCGCAGCCCCAAACTAACGAAAAGCAGATTGTCGATCTGCAGGCGGCAGTTGCTGAGCTCCAAGCGGAGGTAGAGCGCTTACGCGGGCAAATCCATGAGATAAGACCCAATCAAAATGATTATGTTCTTACGAGTGCTAGCCCAGTTCCTGGTCATCGCTGCGACTACAGCGGGATGGTTTCGCTGAACACTATACTATCTCACGTTCACACACACGGAGTAGCGATCGGGGGAACGGAGAACATGAATATGTACGTACCCGGCCGTGATTTTAAGAACGATCCCATGGTCTTTACATGGACTAACTGTCGCTGACTCTGCTCCAACGGAGGATGGGAAGGCCATGAAACATTTACTGATCTTCGGGACATTTCTGGTTTGCGGTGCTTTGGTTTCCGCGCAGCCAGTAAACCGGGGAACAACGCGCGTGGCAGTTCCCCAGCAATCGCCGCCTGCAGCGGTGGACCAATCCGCCGTGCAGGTTCCAGTTGCTGACGAACCGGCGAAGGCCAAGAGCGCCAATCCAATCTCCAATCCCAGGTCGGGATTTGTCGGAAAACTTCCCGCTATTGCGAGGACGTTCGTCTATCCTCCTGGAGAGGGGGAATATAAATTCGAGGCTGCGGGGCTTTCGATGGGCGAAGATGGCTACTATTCTCCAACGGACAACGGCAATTCGTTCTTTATGTGGTTCCCTCGGTCAGCGATGGGAATGCCGCTATCGATCGCTTGCTCGGTGAGAAGGCAACCTTTCGCGTTCGGCACTCTCTCCTGGGCCAATTGGGGTGGAAGCCCGGGTGGTGGAGTGGCCTTTCGTTTCGGACCTGGCGAAACAGAAGCACGCTATCAAACAAACTTCACCAACGGGGACGCCTCGCTTGTCATGTTCAAAGTTTGGGTTCCGCCAGACGGGGGTCTGAAGGAATGTCGTGTCACGGGAACATTTGAGCAGGAATAGACCCGTTGGATGGCTCCGAATGTCCGCTTTGGGTCGAAAGCGGTCATAAGCCCCTAATGACCGGAATGGGTGGAAAGAAGACATTGGCTGGGTGATGACCGACTGGACTGAATCACGCGCTAAGCTGACCTTAAGGCCGTATTGATTGTTGCAACATCCTCGCGACATTCAGCGAAGCTGAGGTGCCATGTTGCAATGAGTAGGGGTTATTATGGTTGAGTATCGACGTGGTGTTGCGAGCAAGCGGAAGAACGACCTCTGGCATTGGTATCAGGAGTGCGAGTTGTATCCGACCGGGAGCTTCGCCATCCACCAAGGCAGGCCGCAGGACGAAGAACTGTGCTCGCGATGCGCGGCTGCCGCAGAGGCTGTGAGACCTCGCGCCGCTCCCTAGCATCTAATGACCGCAATGGGTCGAAAGCGGTCATTGCCTATATCTGGAAAAAGCCCTCGATTACGGTGACCGCATGGCCGCCGAGGATTACTCGGTCGCCCTTGAGTTCGCAGTCCAGCAGGCCGGCTCGCTTGCTTGCCTGGAAAGCGGTGAAGCGGTGGCGGCCGAGGCGCTTTGCCCAATAGGGCGCCAGCGCGGCATGGGCCGAGCCGGTCACCGGATCCTCATCGATCCCCATGTAAGAGACGAACACGCGGCTGGCGATGTCATGGATATCGCCGGGCGCGGTGACGATCGCCATGCGGTGGATCGAGCGAAGGGCGACGAAGTCCGGCGTGATGGCGCGCACCTCTTCCTCATTTGCGACCGGGACGATGCAGCTGTCGTTGCAGCCTTCGGACAGCCAGACAGGTCGTGGCGAAAGGCCGAGCGCGCGGCAAACCTCCGGTTCGGCCACTTCCGTTAGCGGGGGCGCCGGCAGGTTGAGCTTGAGCAGCGCCTCATCGTCCTCGTCCCGAGTGACAGTGAGTATCCCCGCGTGGGTCGAGAAGCGGATGGCGCTGCCCTTCAGCAGGATATGGGCCGCGGCCAATGTGGCGTGGCCGCATAGCGGTACCTCCACCTCCGGGGTGAACCAGCGAAGGTCATAGTCAGACTCACCACCTTCGCTTGGCACGGTGAATGCGGTTTCGCTGAGGTTGTTCTCCGCCGCGATGGCCTGCATCACGGCATTGTCGAGCCAATGGTCGAGCGGCATGACCGCCGCCGGGTTGCCGGTGAACGGCCGCGAGGCAAAGGCATCGACCTGAAAGATCGGCAATGGGGTCATCGCGCACTCTCCGCCAGCGCAGAGGGCAGTATCCCTTCGCGGTCGGTGTGCCCTTCCGGATCGAGGTGGATGATGATTTCGGTGCCCGGGAACCGGTGCTGCAGCTTTTCCTCGACGGCGTCCATTCGCCGATGCGCCTCGCCGACCGTCCAGTCGGCCGGAACCCAAACGTGGAACTGGACGAAGCGGTGGGCACCCGATGTTCGAGTGCGAAGGTCGTGCAAGCCCGCAAGCTCGGGATAGTCGGCGGCGGCGGCAAGAAATGCCTCGCGCTCATCGTCAGGCCATTCGCGGTCCATCAGCTGGTCCACCGAATGGCTGGCCGCGCTCCACGCGCCATAGGTCAGCCAGGCGGCAATGGCGAAGCCGAACATAGGGTCGGCAAGACGCCAGCCGAGCATCTGGTCCAGGACAAGGGCGGCGATGACCGACAGGTTCAGGAAAAGGTCCGACTGGTAATGGACATGGTCGGTGTGGATTGCGACCGAGCCGGTCTTGCGGATCACGTAGCGCTGGTATGCGAGCAGGGCGAAGGTCGTGACGATGGCGATCACCGAAACGCCGACCCCCAGCTCCAGCCCTTCGGTCGGCCGGCCGCTTTGCAGGCGATCGAACGAGCGCCATGCAATTCCCAGCGCCGACACCGCGATCAGGATGACCTGGACAAGCGATGCCAACGCTTCCGCCTTGCCATGGCCAAAGCGATGCTCATCGTCGGCCGGCATCGCCGCCCAGCGGACGCCGAACAATGTGACGAGGCTGGCGACAAGGTCGAGCGTGGTGTCGGCCAGCGACCCCAGCATTGCTACCGAACCCGTATCCCAGCTGGCGTAGGTCTTCAGCACGACCAGGAACAAGGCCATCGAAATGCTGGCGATCGCCGCCCGGGTGGTCAGCCGGCTACGCTCCTTGTGATGGGCGTGATGGTGCCCATGAGGAGCGTGGTGATGGCGATGATGCGCGCCGGTCATGGATAAAGCAGCCCTTCCGACCAACCGTCGCCTTCGCGAGCGAACAAGCGCCGCTCATGCAACCGGTGAGGACGGTCCGTCCAGAACTCTATCCGCTCCGGTACCAGGCGAAAGCCGGTCCAACGTTCCGGGCGAGGAACGTCGCGGCCGTCAAACCGCAGTTTGGCTTCCTCATATCGCGCCTCGAAAGTCGCTCGTCGGTCGAGCGGGCGCGACTGGAGCGAGGCATGGGCGCCCAGCTGCGAATCCCGGGTGCGGGTGGCGAAATAGGCGTCGGCCTCCGCCGCGCTGACCTCTCCAACCGCGCCTTCGATCCGAACCTGGCGACGCAAGGACTTCCAGTGAAACAACAGCGCCGCCTGCGGGTTGGCTGCCAGCTCCCCGCCCTTCCGGCTTTCGCCATTGGTGTAGAAAGTGAAACCGTCCGGCCCAAAGCCCTTCAGCAGTACAATCCGCACCGAAGGTCGTCCGTCAGGAGTCGTAGTTGCCAGCGCCATCGCATCCGGGTCATTCGGCTCTGCCGCCTTTGCCTCGTCATACCAGGCGCCGAACAATCGGAAGGGATCGTCTGTCATGCGCGGCCTTTGCCTGCTGCTTTTCCAACTGTCGAGGCTTTGCGATGCTTGACGGATGTTGGCCGTGATCCGAAACGGGTCTGCGGACAAAGGGGAAAGAATGGATCTCTACCAGCAGTTGGGCGTCAAGCGCGGGGCGACCGAGGCCGAGATCAAGAAGGCCTATCGCAGCCTTGCCAAGCAGCTGCACCCCGACCGCAACAAGGATAATCCGCAGGCCGCGGAACGGTTTGCAAAGGTTACCCAAGCCTACGACCTGCTGTCCGACAAGGACAAGCGGGCGCGCTACGATCGCGGCGAGATCGACGAGGACGGCAATCCGCGAATGCCGTTCGGTGGCGGTTTCGGCGGCGGCGGGGCCGGTCCGCGCCCGGGCGGCGGAGGTTTCGATGGCTTCCCCGGCGGATTCGATGCCGGAAACGCAGCCGATCTCTCGGACCTGTTCGAAGGATTGTTTGGAGGAGCTCCAGGGGCGCGTCGCGGGGCCGGCGCGGGCGGGCCTTTCGGCGGTTTCGGTCGCGCGAGACGGCCGCAAAAAGGTGCCGACGTTGCCTATCGGCTGAAGGTCGGCTTCACCGACGCCGCCACGCTGAAGGAACAGCGCGTTACCCTTTCAGGCGGGAGGACGATCGATCTCAAGCTGCCCAAGGGCGTGGAGGACGGCACCAAGATCCGGCTGTCTGGCCAAGGACAGGAGGGTCAGGGAGGCCGCGGCGATGCGATCGTCACCATCGAGATTGCGAGCCATCCCTTCTTTGTCCGGGAAGGAAAAAACATCCGCCTGACATTGCCGGTGACGCTGAAGGAAGCCGTGCTGGGCGCAAAGGTGAAGGTTCCCACAGCAGAAGGACCGGTGATGCTGACCGTTCCAAAGGGCTCCAGCTCCGGCAAGGTGCTGCGCCTCAAGGGGCGCGGCTTTACTGGGAAGGACGGCAACCGCGGCGACCAGTTGGTCCAGCTGGCGATCGACATTCCCGCCCATGACGAGGCGTTGGAAAAATTTGCCGAAAGCTGGGATGGCGGCGGCAACCCCAGGGCGACCCTTGCGGTTTAGTCGCCCTAGATGAAGGAACTCCATCCTTATTCGCCAGAGGAACGGCGCAAGCGGCTAGCCAGGCTGAGGGCGCGCTTTGGCAAGGCGGCGATCGAGCGCGCCAAGCGTGAGATCAAGCCGCTGATCGTGGCCAAGCGCGTCGGGATCGGCCTTTACGACGACGGTTTCATCCATGCCGGCAACCTCGCCTACCTGTCGCTGCTTGCGATGTTTCCCTTCTTCATCCTTGCGGCGGCGGTCGCGCGGCTGTTCGGCCGTACCCAGGACGCTTCCCTGGCCGTCGCGGCGATCCTCGGCCGCTTGCCGGCTGACGTAAGGCATGTGCTCGACGGTCCTATCGAGGAAGTGATCCAGGGTCGTTCGGGTGCGCTGCTCTGGCTGGGTGCGATAGTCGGCCTTTGGACCGCGGCGAGCTTTATCGAAACCATCCGCGACATCTTGCGACGCGCCTATGGCGTCAAATTTTCGGCCAGCTTCTGGCAATATCGCTTGGCCTCGATGGCCGTCATCCTGGCGTCGGTCGTATTGTTGTTCGTCACGTTCGGCCTCACCGTGGTGATGGCATCGGTGCATAATTTCGTGATCGAAAAGTTGCCTATTTCCGAAGGAATCGGGCGCGGGCTCGGCTTTTATCGCCTCGTCCCCGGATTGACGCTGTTCGCCACCTTCTATGTCATCTTCCTGGCGCTGACCCCGTCGCGTTACCGGACCATCGAATGCCGCAAATGGCCCGGCGCCTTGATCGTTACCCTGTGGTGGCTGGTTACGGTTGAGGTGCTACCTGACGTCATCGGCCTGTTCGGCGGCTATGAAACGACCTACGGCAGCCTTGCCGGGGTCATGGTGGCACTGATCTTCTTCTTTGTGATCGGCCTCGGCGTGGTTGCGGGCGCGGAGCTCAACGCCGCCCTAGTCGAGCCGGGCGGAAAAGCGCTAAGGGGCGAGCATTACGAGGGACCGTACGAGGCCGAGCTTCCGGTCGAGGAGCCGGCCCCGGAAGAAGAATTAGCGGCGGCTGCAAGGCGCCAGATAGGGGGGAATTAGCCGATGGGCGGCATCATGACAGGCAAGCGCGGGCTGATCATGGGACTCGCCAACGACCGGTCCCTCGCATGGGGGATTGCCAGGCAGTTGCGCGAGCACGGCGCCGAGCTTGCATTCAGCTACCAGGGCGAAGCGCTGGAAAGGCGCGTGCGCCCATTGGCGGAACAGCTGGGCAGCGACTTGCTGGTCGACTGCGACGTCAGCGACATGGCCGCGCTCGACCGTACGTTCGAGCAGCTTCAGAAGCGCTGGGACAGCCTCGACTTCGTCGTTCACGCGATCGGCTTTTCGGACAAGAATGAGCTTCGCGGCAAATATGTCGAAACCAGCCTCGAGAATTTCCTGCTGACCATGAATATCTCGGTCTACAGCTTCGTCGCGGTCGCGCAGCGCGCCCGCGCGATGATGAGCCCGGGCGGGTCGTTGCTGACCTTGAGCTATTATGGCGCGGAGAAGGTGATCCCGCACTACAACGTCATGGGTGTCGCCAAGGCGGCGCTTGAAACGTCAGTCAAATATCTCGCAGCTGACCTTGGGCCTGACGGCATCCGCGTTAACGCAATCAGCGCCGGGCCGATCAAGACCCTGGCCGCCAGCGGCATCGGCGATTTCCGCTACATCATGAAGTGGAACGAATATAATTCGCCGCTCCGCCGCAATGTCACCATCGAGGATGTTGGGGGCGCGGGCCTCTACCTTTGCTCGGATTTGGCGTCGGGCGTCACCGGCGAGATCCACCATGTCGATGCGGGTTACAATGTGATCGGCATGAAGGCCGAGGACGCGCCCGACATCGCTACGGTCTAATGCCGCGCGTCGGCCGCCACGTCCGCGTGACCGGCCGCGTGCAAGGCGTGTTTTTTCGCGCCTGGACCGCTGAGCAGGCGCGGGCGCTAGGCGTTACCGGTTGGGTGCGAAACTGCCCTGACGGCAGTGTCACGGGACATCTGGGCGGTGAGGAGCCCGCGGTTCAGCAGCTCATCGAACTATTGCACCAGGGTCCGCCATCGGCGCAGGTGGCGGCCGTCGACGTCGAGGTGGTCGAGTTGGAAGTCTCCGACCGGTTTGAGATCAAGCACTAAGAAGCAAATGGATCGCTCACCAGGATCGTATCGTCGCGTTGCGGCGACGTGCTGACCAGCGCGACCGGGCAGCGGATCAGCTCCTCGATCCTGCGGACATATTTGATCGCTTGCGCCGGCAAATCGGCCCAGCTGCGCGCGCCTGCGGTCGTCCCGCTCCAGCCTGGCATTTCCTCGTAGATCGGCTCTGCCCGCGCCTGGTCGGCGGCGTGCGGCGGGAGGTAGTCGTAGGTCTTGTCCCCGATCCGGTATCCGGTGCAGATTTTCACCGTTTCCATCCCGTCGAGCACGTCGATCTTGGTGAGCGCGATGCCGGTGATGCCGCTAACCGCGGCCGATTGGCGTACCAGCACGGCATCGAACCAGCCGCAACGGCGCTGGCGGCCGGTGACCGTTCCGAACTCATGGCCGCGCTCGCCGAGCCGTTGACCGACTTCATCCGAGAGCTCGGTAGGGAAGGGGCCGGAGCCGACGCGGGTCGTGTAGGCCTTGACGATGCCGAGCACGAAGCCCGCCGCGCTGGGGCCCATACCGCTGCCCGATCCGGTCGTCCCGGCGACGGTATTGGACGAGGTGACGAACGGGTAGGTGCCGTGATCGACGTCGAGCAGCACTCCCTGCGCACCCTCGAACAGGATGCGACGGCCGCGCCGGCGGGCCTCGTCGAGGTCGCGCCAGACCGGCCGCGCGAAAGCCAGGACGAAGTCGGCGATTCCTTCGAGGTCGCGCTTCAGGCGATCGCGGTCGACCGGCGGCCAGCCGAAGCCAGCGCGCAAGTGATCATGGTGGGCGCAGAGACGGTCGAGCAGCGGATCGAGCTGGCCGAGGTGAGCGAGGTCGCAGACCCGAATCGCGCGGCGCCCGACCTTGTCCTCATAGGCGGGGCCGATCCCGCGCCGCGTCGTCCCGATCTTGCCCGCGCCAGACGCATCTTCGCGAAGCGCGTCGAGGTCGCGGTGGATCGGCAGGATCAGCGGACAGGTCTCGGCGATCATCAGCACGTCGGGCGTGATGGAGAGGCCCTGGGCCGCAATTTTCTCGATCTCGGCCTTCAGCGCCCAAGGATCGAGCACGACGCCATTGCCGATTACCGAGGGCGTCCCACGAACGATGCCCGAGGGGAGGAGCGAAAGCTTGTAGGTCTCGTTGCCGACGACGAGCGTGTGGCCGGCGTTATGCCCGCCCTGGAATCGCACGACCATGTCGGCACGGCTGGCCAGCCAATCGACGATCTTGCCCTTGCCCTCATCGCCCCACTGCGCGCCGATTACCGTGACGTTGCCCAAGCGAAATTCCTTAACCAGACCGGGTCAGGCCCGGTTCAGCGCGCCTCCTATTGATTGAAGTTCCAACCGTCCAGCTTGGGAGGCTGAAATGCGGTGGATGTTGGTTGCGATAATTGGTGCGACGGCGATTGGTGGAATCGCCCTGGCCCAGCGCGAGCGGCTTCCGGCGGAGTGCCGGCAGGAGATATTCCAGCTTTGCAGAGGTGCGGAAGGCGGTTTCCGCCAGTGCCTGATGACGGCGATGCCGAAACTGAGCGATCCCTGCCGCAAGGCGATCGGCGAGCGCGCCGCAGAGGCATATCCGCCGGCACCGGGCACGGTCGAACATAGCTATGGCACCGACCCGAGGCAGCGGCTCGACCTGGTCAAGCCGGCGGGTGTGGCGAGGGCTCCGGTGCTGCTATTCGTCCATGGCGGCGGCTGGTCGATCGGCGACAAGGCCCATGCCGCGCCCGAAAAGGCACGATGGGCCAATGCCAAGGGCTGGGCCTTCGCCAGCACCAATTACCGGCTGGTGCCGCAGGCGACGGTCGAGAGCCAAGCGGCCGATGTCGCCAGCGCCGTCGCCTGGCTTCGCGCCAATGCGGATAGGCTAGGCCTCGACGCCGACCGGATCGTGCTGATGGGGCATAGTGCCGGGGCTCATCTCGTCGCGCTGGTCGGCACCGATCCGCAATATCTCAGGGCCTCCGGGGTGCCGATGGGTGCGGTGAATGGCGTCGTGCTCCTGGACGGCGCCGGTTATGACGTGCCGACCCAGGCCAGCGCCGAGATGAACATCGTCAAGCCTATGTACGAGGCGGCGTTCAGCAAGGACCCGAAGCGGCAGGCAGCGCTATCCCCGACCCGCCACGCCGCCGCGCCCAATGTCGCGCGCTGGCTGATCCTGCCGATCGAGCGCCGCCAGGACAGCCAGGCGCAGTCGAGGGTGTTGGCTGACGCCCTCAACCGAGCCGGCGCCAGCGCCGCGGTCGTGGCTGTCCCCGACGAAAGCCACGGCTCGCTCAATAAGGGGCTGGGCGAGGCGGGCGACTTCGCGACTGAGCAGGTTGAGCGTTTCTTGGTCGGAGCACGCTAATGACCGCAATGGGTGGAAATCTGTCATTGCCCACAAGGCCCCCGGCCCGATCAACCAAGTTTCCAAGGCAGCAGCAGCGGGCATGCAGTGTTGCGCGGCGAGACGGCTTCCTACGGCGCGCTGCGGGCGCGCCGGTTATGCATGTCGACGGCGCCGCTGCGGAGCGGCGTGGCCGAGATCAGCTCGAGCCGTCGCGTGCTGGGCAGCCCGCTCAGTTAGAGGGTTGGGCGGTGTCCGAGCTCCCCATTAACCCGGAACTTCCGCGCGGGCGCATGATCGCTTATGCGGCGATCGGTACGATTGCCGGGCTGACGGCGGGACTCGGCAATGCGCTGGTCAGCGTCAGCCTAGCATCCGGACAAGTCGGTGGTTTCACTCATCAAGACGGAGGCGCGCTAGATGGACTCGACACTCGCCGCACTAATCGGAGCTGTGATCGGCGGCGGATTATCGGTGTTGGCTTCCTGGCTGGCGCAGCGCGTGCAATCGAAATCGCAATGGCTGATTCAGGAAGTTCGGCGAAGGCAAGACCTCTACAGCGAATTCGTTGAGGCGGCCGCATGCTGCTTCGGCGATGCCTTGCTAGAGAACGAGCCAGACACAGCGCGGATTGCCAACCTTTATGGCGAGATGGGACGCATGCGGCTCGTATCATCGGAGCCTGTGCTGAAGGAAGCCAATCGGATCGTGCACAGAATCCTGGATACTTACAATGACGCCAACCGGAGCAAAACTGAAGTTAGGGACTTCCTTGCCCATGACTCAGTCGACCTGTTTTCGGATTTTGGGAACGCGTGCCGCACGGAGCTCATTGGGCTCCAGCCGCTGCGCATAGGCATCGAGGGCCCGTCGATGTTCCGGATTACGCCCCTGCCTGGCGAGCGCGCTTCGGATTGAGTCCGCGAGAGCAGAGAGCCGCTGCCTAGGCGCACTCTCGAGCTTCCGGTCGGCCGGCGAATTTGGCATGCCGACGGCGCATCCAACGAGGGCCCGAACATGACCGACACGACCGTGCCGAGCGGCGATCCGACTTATCGCGGCATCGTCTATCCCTGGCACTGTGACCATATGGGGCACATGAATGTCATGTGGTACGTGGGCAAATTCGACGAGGCCACCTGGACATTGATGGCGCGTGTCGGGCTAACGGCAGGCTATCTGCGGTCCGCCGGTCGCGGCATGGCGGCGGTCGAGCAACAAATATCTTACCGGCGGGAGCTGCTCGCCGGCGACGCCATCTCGATATTCTCCGAATTCATCGAAGTTAAGGAAAAGGCCGTGCGCTTCCGCCATGTCATGGTTTGCGACAGCGACGGGGCGATTGCCGCGGAAACGACGTTGACCGGCGTGCACATCGATACCGGCCTGCGGAAAGCTTGTAGCTTCGATCCCGCCATCAAGGCGCGGTTTCAGCTTCAGGAGCAATAACTCCGTTGGCTTCAAATCAGCTATGCAGCGGCGGCTTTGCCTGAAGCCGCATCATCTGGTCAAAACCGCAGCGGCACGACTTCCCGAACGCCCTCGAGCTTCGACAGAGTTCCCACCACGGCTGGAGGGACATCGCCGTCGACAGCAACCAAGGCTACCGCCTCTCCGCCCGCGGCACGACGGCCGAGGTTGAAGGTGGCGATGTTGATCCCGGCCTCACCCAGCGCGGTGCCGAGCTTGCCGATGAAGCCTGGCGCGTCGGTGTTGACGATGTAGATCATCGATCCGGTCAGCTCGGCCTCGACCTCGACCCCGAACATTTCGACCAGGCGCGGCGCCTTGTTGCCGAACAATGTTCCGGCAACGCGGCGGACGCCGTGCGAAGTGCCGACCTCGACCGCGACCAGCGTGTGATAATCGCCCTCTCGGTCGTGGCGGACCTCCTTGACGTCGAGCCCACGTTCCTTGGCCAGGAACGGCGCGTTCACCATGTTCACCGTCTGCGAATAGGTGCCCATCAGCCCGGCGAGCACGGCGCCGGTGATTGGCTTCTGATTGAGCGCGGCGGCCGCGCCCTCCACTTCGACCGCAACCGAGCGAACGTCTTCGCCGAGAATCTGCCCGGCAAGCTTTCCGAGATTCTCGGCGAGCGCCATATAGGGCCGGAGGCGCGGCGCCTCCTCGGCACTCAACGACGGCATGTTGATCGCATTGGTGACGCCGCCCAGCAGCAGATAATCGCTCATCTGCTCGGCGACCTGGATCGCGACATTGACCTGCGCCTCGCTCGTCGAGGCGCCGAGGTGGGGAGTCGAGATGAAGCCCGGCGTGCCGAATAGCGGCGAAGCGGTGGCGGGTTCCGTTTCGAATACGTCGAGCGCCGCACCCGCGACATGACCGCTGTCGAGCGCTTCCTTCAGCGCCTGCTCGTCGATCAGCCCGCCACGGGCACAATTGACGATGCGCACGCCCTTCTTCGTCTTGGCTAAGTTTTCGCGCGATAGAATGTTGCGGGTTTGATCCGTGAGCGGCGTGTGCAGCGTAATGAAGTCGGCGCGCCTCAAAAGCTCGTCGAGCTCGACCTTGTCGACGCCGAGCTCGACGGCCCGTTCGGGGGTGAGGAACGGATCGTAAGCGGCGACTTTCATCCTGAGGCCGAGTGCCCTCGTCGCGACGATCGAACCGATGTTGCCGGCACCGATCAGGCCGATCGTCTTGCCGGTAACCTCGACGCCCATGAAGCGGTTCTTCTCCCACTTGCCGGCTTGGGTAGAAGCGTCTGCCTCCGGGAGCTGGCGGGCCAGCGCGAACATCAGCGCAATCGCATGCTCGGCCGTGGTGATCGAATTGCCGAACGGTGTATTCATTACGACCACGCCGCGTGCGGTGGCGGCAGGGATGTCGACATTGTCGACGCCGATTCCGGCCCGGCCGACAACCTTGAGGTTGGTTGCCGCTTCCAGGATCGGCTTGGTCACCTTGGTCGCCGAGCGGATGGCCAGCCCATCATAGTCGCCGATGATGGACTTCAGCTCTTCCGGCGTCAGCCCGGGCCTTTCGTCGACTTCGATACCCCGATCACGAAAAATGGCGGCTGCCCGGGGGTCCATCTTGTCGGAAATAAGGACGCGTACGGTCATTGGCATTGCTCCCAGGCCCAATCGAGCCAGGGCCCGAGCGCTTCGATGTCGGCGGTGTCGATCGTGGCGCCGCACCAGATTCGTAAGCCCGGCGGCGCGTCGCGATAGCCGGCGATGTCAAAGGCCGCGCCTTCCGCTTCGAGCAGCTTGGCGAACCGCTTGATGAAATCCACGTCGGCCCCGTCGACCGTCAGGCAGACGCTGGTTTTCGACCGGCTGGTCGGGTCCTGGGCGAGGTGGCCGAGCCAGTTGCGGCCCTCGACGATCCGATCGAGCGCGGCGGCATTGGCGGCGGTCCGAGCGATCATGCCCTGGAGGCCGCCGACCGATTTGGCCCATTCGAGCGCAACGATCGCGTCCTCGACGGCCAACATCGACGGCGTATTGATCGTCTCGCCGGTGAAAATCCCCTCAATCAATTTACCACCTTTGGTAAGCCGGAAGATCTTGGGCAGTGGCCGGTCAGGGGTGAAGCTTTCGAGCCGCTCGCCCGCGCGCGGGCCGAGGATCAGGACGCCATGTCCGCCTTCGCCGCCCAGTGCCTTTTGCCAGCTGAACGTGGCGACATCGATCCTGTCCCATGGCAGGTCATAGGCGAACACGGCGCTGGTCGCGTCGGCGAAGCTCAATCCCTCGCGGTCGTCCGCGATCCACTCGCCGTGCGGGACCCGGACGCCAGAAGTCGTTCCATTCCAGGTGAACAGCACATCGTCCGACCAGTCGACCTGCCGGAGGTCTGGAAGTTCGCCATAATCCGCCCGGATGATCGTCGGGTCGAGCTTCAGCTGCTTGACCGCGTCAGTCACCCATCCTTCGCCGAAGCTTTCCCAAGCAAGGCAGGTGACGGGGCGTGCACCCAGCATGGACCACATCGCCATTTCGAATGCGCCGGTGTCGGAACCGGCAACGATACCGATCCGATGTGAGTCGGGAAGCTGGAGCATCTCGCGCATCAGGTCGATGGCGAGCTTCAACCGCGCCTTGCCCAGCGCGCTGCGGTGCGAGCGGCCGAGGATCCTTGTGTCGATTTGATTGGGATTCCAGCCCGGCGGCTTCGCGCAGGGACCGGACGAAAAATGCGGGCGCTTGGGGCGCACCGCAGGTGGGGTCTTCATCACTGTCAACTCTCCTTGCAGAGAGCACGCGCCGCGTTGGGACGGCGTGGCCCGTCGCAGGCTTTAGCGGGGAATTGCAGCAAGTGGGAAGGACCAATTTTGCAGGTGCGAAAGAATCACTCACGAAAAGAGCAGGTAAATTCCGGTTAAATTCTTAACCTAACGCAAGTCGGAATAACGGTTCGTCGTAGTGTGCCCGCACTTCACCCTAAGACGGGGAACCGAAGGTTGAATTGATTAACCACTCCGGGTCAGTGTCACCATTCCGTCAGGCGAGGGCAATCGCTTGATGGAATAGCGGGGCTGGGGAGCTCCATAACCGATGAACTACTGCACCGGGCACGACTGCTGTGCCTGGCGCCAGTGACTTGAGGAGTTGGGCGGAGCCATGACCCAAGCGGCAATCGCGACGACCAGGATTTTCCAAACGCGGGACCTGTTCGTCCACGACGGCAGTCATCTTCGCCGACTGCGCCTTTCGGCGCCGGTGCAAATGGCGATGTTTGTGACGATGCTGCTGTTGCTTTGCTGGTCCGCTTACTCCGCATTCCGTCTGATTGTTGCTCCTGCTTCCCTGACGGCCGCTCCGGCGGCCGTTTCTTCGGATATCGCCCGTCTTGCCGCCGCCACCGAATTGCGCGTCAAGCAAATCGAGCAGCGCCAGCAGGTCCTTGCCGCGATCATCGCCGGACAGAAGGTCGATCCGGAAGCGATCGCCAAGCTTGGCTACGTCCTCCCCAAGGGTGGTAAGCTGGCTCAGGGCGGTCCGTTCGATTCCGCTACGCAGGCGGACCCGACGTTCAAATCACTGTTCACGAGCTGGAAGAAGCTCGACAACCTTGCCGACGGCGCCATCGCCGTCCCCTCCGACAAGCCGGTCAAGACCGCCGAATTCACTTCGGGCTATGGCGTCCGTTCCGATCCATTCAACGGCGGCGCGGCTCGGCATATGGGCATCGACCTTGCCGGGCCGACGGGAACCGCAATCTATGCCACCGCCGACGGCACCGTCAGCGAAGCCGGCTGGAACAACGGCGGTTATGGCAACCTCGTCAAGATCGACCACGGCCGCGGCATCGAAACTCGCTACGGCCACCTTTCGGCCATCCTGGTGCGCCCCGGCCAGCATGTTACCCGCGGCCAGCAAATTGCGCGCATGGGTTCGACGGGCCGTTCGACCGGCAGCCACCTCCACTATGAGGTCCGGATCGACAGCCGCGCGGTTAATCCAATCCCGTTCATGAAGTCGAACGACTATCTGCTGGCGATGCAGAAGAATGGCGCCGGCACCCATTCGATGGACGCAGTCGCGCTGGGCGGCCCCAAGCGCTAAGCTTGCCGCCATCCCTTCGCGTCCCTATCTCGCGGACGTGACCGCAGTGACCCTCTCCCCCAGCGCCGCCAAGCGCGTAGCCTTCATCGCCGGCAAGCAAGGCAAGCCCGCCGTGCTTCGCCTCTCTGTCGACGGCGGCGGCTGCGCAGGATTCTCCTACCGATTTTCGCTTGGAGAGCCCGAAGAAGGCGATGTGGTCGCAAGTACCGATGGAGTCAGCCTGGTGGTCGACCCGGTCAGCCTTGAGCTGCTCGAAGGGTCGGAAGTGGACTATGTCGAGGAGCTGGGCGGAGCGTCGTTCAAGGTAACCAACCCAAATGCCGCGTCGGGTTGCGGCTGCGGGTCCAGCTTTTCCGTTTGATTGAGGATTGAGCCCCGCTAGGGAAGCGGAGTGAAACTCGTCACCTTCAACATCAACGGGATCCGCGCGCGAATGCCGCGCCTGCTCGAATATCTCGAGCGGGAAGCGCCCGACGTCGCCTGCCTCCAGGAACTGAAATGCGCCGACGACTCACTGCCGATCGGCGAGATCGAGGCGGCGGGCTACAACGCCGTCTGGCATGGCCAGAAGGGCTTCAACGGCGTCGCAATCCTATCCAAGGGCGAAGCGCCAGTCCTCCGCCAGGTCGGCCTTCCGGGCGACCCCGACGACAGCCACAGCCGCTATATCGAGGCCGAAGCGAAGGGCATGATCATCGCATCGATTTACCTGCCCAACGGCAATCCAATCGGCACCGAGAAGTTCGATTACAAACTCCGCTGGATGGACCGGCTTCGCGAGCGTGCGGCAGCCATCCTGGCCGAAGAGCAGCCGGCGGTGCTGGCCGGCGATTTCAACGTCATTCCCGAGGATCGCGATACGTTTTCCCGCCGGGCGATGGCCGATGATGCCCTGTTTCAGCCGGAGAGCCAGGCCGCGTTCCGAAGAATCGTAAACCAGGGTTGGACAGACGCGCTGCGGGCGCTCCATCCGAACGAGGAACGGCTCTACACCTTCTGGGATTATACCGCAGGCGCCTGGCCGCGTGACGCAGGGTTTAGAATCGACCACCTGCTCTGCTCCCCACAAGCTGCGGACCGGCTGCTGGGTGCGGAGGTTCACAAATCGGCGCGCGGCGAGGAGAAGGCCTCCGATCACGCACCGGTTGCGATCGAACTAGCCTAGGCCCTTATCAATTCCGCGGTTGTGACGACCCGGCAGAATTCGAAGCCGAGGGTTGCGACATGGGCGGCATGGATCGCCTCGGCCGAGATCGTCCCGCCCATGCCGTCAGGCAGTTCGAAGCAATCGCACGCGTCGGCAGCCAGCATCATGTCCCAACCCATATTGGCGCCGGTGCGGATCGTGGTCGAAACGCACATGTCGGTTGAAATGCCGAAGGCAATCACATGGCGAGCACCCAGCCGCCTGAGCCTCAGGTCAAGGTCGGTTCCGATGAACGCGCTGTTGACGCTCTTGCTGACCATGGGCTCGCCGGCCAAAGGCTCGAAACCCGGCCGGAACCGATTGCCCGCAGAGCCGGGGGCAAGCGATGATCCTTTGGTCACCGAGTCATGCCGTACGTGAATGATGGGCCGGCCCGTCTCCCGCCAGCGTCGGATCAGCGCCAGCCCATTGCCATCGACCGCTTTATTCCAGCGCCGTGGCCAGGCCTCGCCATCGAACGCCTGCTGCATGTCGATCGGCAATAAAACGGCACGTTCATAATCGACTGTCATCTCACGGTCTCCAAAGTTCGAGCCGGATATGCCTATTTCCTCCGCCGGTTTCATTGGGCATCATGCCGGAATTGCCGGCAGAATGACGGAATTGGCATTGGACGATCGCGACCGGTTGCTGGTGGACCTTCTGCGGCGCGATGCGCGCCGCCCCATTGTCGCGCTCGCCAAAGATCTCAATCTGTCGCGCAGCGCCACCCAGGATCGCCTGGCCAAGCTGCAGGCTTCCGGAATCATCGGCGGCTTTACAATCCGTGAGGGCAATGCGGTCGGTGCGCGCCAATCCGCCTATCTGATGGTGAGCTTCGAACCCGGTTATCATTGCGCCCAGGTCGTCCCGAAGCTTCAACGAATTAGCTCAATCGGATTAATCCATTCGGTCACCGGACCGATCGACCTGGTGATCAGGATCGACGCTGCGGACGTTGCCGGCATCGAAGCGAGCCGATCGGCAGTTGCCGCAATCCCAGGCGTCGCCTCGGTCTCGACGTCGGTCGTGCTCGACCGGCATCTCGATTGAATCCGGCCTAAAGCGCTTTCTCGTAAATCCGGTAGGTGTGGTTGATCCCGGCACCCGGCAATTGGGCGATCGACATCATTCCCTGGTTGTCCTCGAGCACCCAGCCGAACTCGCCGACATTGATGCCATATTTGTCGACGCAGACGCGGCGGGTGAATTCGATCAGCATGAAGGCCAGTTGGCTGGCCATTCGTCCGCCCTGGAGCGACTTGCGGACACCCATCAGTGGAACGCGCACCCGGCGGGTCGTTACGTTGTGGAGGCGCCACAGCAGTTTCGCCCAGCCAAACGGGAACAGCTTGCCGTCGAGGTCGCGGATCATCTCGTTGAGGTCGGGAATGGTGATCATGAAAGCAACCGGCTCACCGTCGACCTCGGCGATCTTGACCAGGTCCTCGACGATGATCGGTTTCAACTTCTTGCCTGCATAGGCGATTTCGGCATCGGTCAGCGGGACGAAGCCCCAATTGTCCGACCAGGCGTCGTTCAATATCTCAAGGATGATGGCCGCTTCCTGGTCGAATTTCGACTTGTCGACGTCGCGGATTCGGATGCGGGGATTGTTTTCGCCCGCCTTGATGAGCCGGTCGATGACCGGGATCATGTCGATGCGGATGTCGAGTTCGAAAGTATAGAGATCCTTGGCCTTGCCGTATCCGGCGGCCTCGATCCATGCGCGATATTCCGGGCGATGGTGGCCCATCATCACCAGCGGCGGCTCCTCAAATCCCTTGATCAGCAAGCCCGGCTCATCCCAGATGGAAATGGAGATTGGCCCAAGCGCCTTGGTCATCCCCTGATCCCGCAGCCATCCCTCCGCAGTCGCGATCAACGCTGCCGCGGTTTCACCGTCGAGCGCTTCGAACATCCCCCACTGGCCAAGACCGGGTTCCATATGGACCTGGACCAAATCGTCGACCTGGGCGCTGATCCGGCCGACGACCTTGCCGCCGCGCGACGCCAGCCAAAGCTCCGCCTTGCCATGCCCGAACCAGGGATTTTTGCGGGGATCGAGGAGCCCATGCACCTCGTCCTTCAACGGCGGGACCCAGCACGGGTCGTGCCGGTACACCTCCCAGGCGAAATCGACGAACGCCTTGCGGTCAGCCTTGGTCGTTACGGGGCGGATGATGATGTCAGAGCTCATCCCTAATCCGTTGCAGGCGGCAGGAGTTGGCGCAACCGATTAATCGATGAGAGCCATGCCCGGCTATCCTCTAAGGCCCGCGCTTGGCCCTTTCGTCGCCACGATGGTGCCACTATCTCCTGCAAGTGGCCGCTTTCCCATGAGCAAGTCCGTCACCCTCGACCGTTCGACCGCGCCCGATTCCGCGGGCAAGGCCGTTCCTGCGCCCAGCGGCGACGACAATGCGATGCTCAAGGCCACCGCCAGCCTGACCCGCAACCTCAATGTCGCCCGGCCCGCAATTTACTGGGCGGACATGCTCGGATCATTGCTGCTCGGCTACGGCGCCATGGCCGCCACCATTGCCACCGGTTCGACCATCGCTGCGCTGATCGCCGGCCTGGTCGCAGTGCTTGCCCTCTATCGCGCCGGCAGCTTCATTCACGAAATCACCCATATGAAGCCCAACGCGGTACCCGGCTTCTACTGGACGTGGAATGCACTCGTCGGGATCCCGCTGCTGATCCCATCCTTCATGTACGAAGGCGTGCACAACCAGCATCATGCCAAAACCTATTATGGGACGGCGGAGGATCCCGAATATCTGCCGCTCGCCCTAATGCACCCGTGGACTCTTCCGGCATTCCTGATCGCCGCGGCCCTGGCCCCTATCGGCATGCTCATCCGCTTTGGCCTGCTGGCGCCGCTGTCGCTGCTGTCGTCGAAGCTGCGGGAGACGGTGGTCGCAAAGCTTTCCGGGCTACAGATCAACCCCCGCTTCCGCCGGCCTAAGCCGACGGGCGATTTCAAGCGACGCTGGACGATCCAGGAAACCGCCGCGAGCCTGTGGGCCATTACGCTTCTTGCACTGGTCGCGACCGGGCTTGTCCCGCTGCGCGCCTTCCTGATTTTCCTGGGCATCTCGTCCGGCGTGATGTTCCTCAACCAGATCCGCACCCTGGTCGCGCACCTGTGGGAGAATGACGGCGAGCCGATGAGCGTCACGGAGCAGTATCTCGACAGCGTCAACGTTCCGCCGCCGGGGGTATTGCCGGCGCTGTGGGCACCGGTTGGCCTGCGTTATCACGCTCTTCACCATTTGCTGCCTGGCTTGCCCTATCATGCCCTTGGTGAGGCGCATCGGCGCATAACGACGGCGCTTGGTCGGGAATCGGCTTACTTCCGATCAAACCACCGCGGGCTTTCACCGCTGGTCGTGCGACTGGCCGTTAGTAGCTGGAAGGGCGTCGCCCGATAATTTGGCCAAGCCGACTCCTCCCCTGGACAAGCTGCTAATGGCTATTCTTCTTGCCGGATCAGGACGAATTCGCCGATCAGCAGGAACAGCAAAAAGGGCGCCCAGGCCGCAAGGAACGGCGGATAGGCACCGTAATTCCCCAGCGCCAGGCTGAAATTATCGGCGACGAAATAGGTGAAACCCAGTGCCATGCCGATCGTCGCCCTCAGCAGCACATGTCCGGATCGGGCAAGGCCGAAAGCGGCAGTCGCAGCCAGCAACGGCATTAGCATCGTCGACAATGGCCCACTGATCTTGTGCCACCAGCCGGTCCGCGCTTCTTCGGTCGGACGGCCTGCATTTTGCAGGGCTCGTATTTCCTGCCGCAGTGCGATGAAGCTACGCTCGTCCGGATCGATCTTTGCCAATGTGAATCGCGTTGGCTCCACTCCCCGAAGCCCGATCATTTCCGGCTGTCGCATCAGGATATTCATGCGGGCGTCGTAGGTACGAACGCCTTCCAGCCGCCAACCACCGGCGACCTGTTCCGCACGAGCGACGTCCAACACCCGCGCCAGTGCGCCGCGCTCGCGCTGGTAGATGGTAATGCCCCGCAAACGGGTCTGCGCCCCGCTTCCAGTGACAATCCTTGCCCGGACCATATCGTCGCCGTCCCGTATCCAGACATTCGACAGGATGCCGCTCGACGGGGGTATCGGTTCGTAATCCGCATCGGTCCAGGCATTGACGGTCCGGGCAGCCTTGACCACAACCAGTTCGTTGAAGGCGAACAGCGCAATTGCGACGCCGAGGCTTGCGACAACCATTGGCGCAAGGATCTGGTGCGCAGACAGGCCGGCCGCCTTCATCGATATCACTTCGCTGTGCTGATTGAGGCCAACAAAGGCGATCAGAGCGCCGAGCAATACCGAAAATGGCAGGAATCTGGAGATAAGAATGGGAACTCGAAGCGATACGTAGCGCCACAACTCCGCCTCGCCATTGCCGGGCACCTTCAGAATCTTGCCCGACTCCCCGAGAAGGTCGAGAGTCATGAGCACCAGTACCAGCATGACCATCACCGCCAGGCTGCGGGTCAGGAACAGCCGCGCGGCATAAAGTGCCAGCTGACGCGACGGCATGAAATCCAGATTGATCATGCGGTCGCCTCGATCACAGCCTGACGTCGCCGCGGCAACATTCCGCGAACCGCTTTGCCAATTCTGGTGAAGGCGGCCTCGAGCGCCCCGATCGGTTGCCCGCCAGGCCGATGAGCAATGACGTGGTACATCCAGAGGATCAGCGCCACAAATACCAGGAAGGGCAGCCAAAGCGCGAGTTCCGGCTGCAATCGCCCCTGGGCGCCCGCGCTTTCGGCATATTGGTTGATCTTGTGATAGGTGACGACCATTACGATCCCAACAAAGATCCCCAGCGAACTGTTGCTGCGTTTAGGCGGAACCGCCAGCGCAATTGCCAGCAGTGGCAGCATCAGCATCATGGCGATCTCGACAAGGCGGAAATGGAAGTTAGCGCGAGCAGCCAGCTCATTTTGCCTGTCAGGCGCGGCACCTCCATAAGCCCGGGCATAGACTTCCGGGAGGACCAATTCCTTTTCTTCATTACCGCGACCGCGGAAGGGATCGATAGCCGGCAGCTTGATCGGCAGATCATAGCTTTTGAACGAGAGCGTCCTAGGAGTGGCGAAACTTGGACCTTCCTGGACCAGACGGCCGTTCTGCAGGCGGAAAATGATCGTGTCGGGATCGTCCGTGGACAGGAATTTTCCCTCCGCAGCCGTGGCCGCAATCCGCGTTCCGGACTTGTCGTCAAGCGCAGTGAATATTCCAAGCAGGTGAGTGCCCTTCTGTTCGCTTCGGTCGATACGAAGGGTCATGCGCTTGCCGAATTCGTTGAACTCGCCGACCTTTATCGAAGCCCCGAGTGCGCCGGATTTCAACTCGAACCGCAATCCTTCGTATCGATAGCGCGCATAGGGATCGACCCATCCGACGATCGCGATATTGACCAATAGCAGGCCGATGGCGAACGCGTACGGAACGCGCAACAGCCGGCCGTAGCCGACGCCGATTCCGCGCATCGCGTCCAATTCCGAGGAAAGCGCCAGCTTGCGAAATGCGAGCAGGATGCCCAGCAGCAACCCGATCGGAATCCCAAGTGAGAAATATTCCGGCAACAGGTTGGCGAGCATCCGCCAGACCACGCTGACCGGCCCGCCAGCGTTGATGACGAAGTCGAAAAGCCGAAGCATTTTTTCGAGCACCAACAGCATCGCCGCCAGCACCAGCGTGCCGATCAGCGGGACCGCGATGTTCCGAGCGAGATAGCGATCGACCAACGCCAAGCTTGAGCACCTTTTCGTCTCCGCGGCACCATGATTTGGCCGCAAAGCAGGCCGACATGAAACGCCGGGGCGTCGGGCCTTGCCGATTCCGAAAGGGGGGAGCGGTAAGGGCGCAGCGCCGTCTGTGGCTATAGCGAACCGGAATATAAAATCATGTCGAAATCTTCGATCCCCTTTATGGTCGCCACCGGAGCCGCTCTGACTGCGGCGACGGGCGCTGTCGCGCTGCCTGCGCCGATCCGGGCGAGCAGCGGCTGCACCGCCGGCAAGCCTTCGGTCCTAGTGCACGTCGCAGGCTTCAAGCGACCGACCGGCAATGTCAAAGTGTCGCTATATGGATCGGAAGGCCGCTGGCTGGAGAAGGGTGGCCGGATAAGTCGGGTGAATATTACGGTCACCGGCCGTGAGATGGACATTTGCATACCGGTGCCGTCCCCGGGCCGATATGCCGTCGCGGTCCATCACGACTATAATGTAAATGGGGAGCGCGACCGTCAGGACGGAGGCGGTTATTCACGCAATCCCAAGGTCAGCCTGTTGAACCCCAAGCCGCCTTTTTCCAAGGCGGCGTTCACCGTTGGGAACGGCCCGTCCAAGGTTGGGGTCAGGTTGATCTATCGCAGGGGCTTTGGCGTAGGGCCGGCCGTAAGCTGATGGCCCGGCCGCGGATCGCCTTGATCAGCAATCCCAAGTCGACGGGCAACCTTGCCCAGTTGCCGCTGATCCGCGCCTTCTGTGCCGACCATCCCAATATCTTCCATTATGAGGTCGAGGCCGCCGATCAAATCGGGGAAGCCATGCGGACCATCGCCCGGATCGAGCCGGCGGTGCTGGCGATTAATGGCGGTGATGGTACCGTTCAAGCAGTGTTGACCGAGCTTCATAACGGCGGACACTTCGGCTCGGCGGCGCCGCCAGTTGCCGTATTGCCGAGCGGAAAGACCAACCTCATCGCGCTCGATCTCGGCGCACGGGGTGACCCCGTCGAAGCGCTTGAGAAACTGCTGGCAATCGCCCAGGCTGGCCTGGCGCCGCACCTTGTGGCGCGCGAGTTGATTTCTCTATCGGGTGGAGAAACTGGAATTACCCCGGTAATCGGCATGTTCCTGGGCGGAGCGGGTCTCGCAGACATCATGCTTTATTGCCGCGAGCGGGTTTACCCGCTGGGCCTGCCAAACAGCATCAGCCATTTCATCACGGCCGTCGCGGTGGTGCTTCGGCAGGTTTTCGGGCTTCGGGCCAGCTTCCTGCCGCCCGAGCCGTCGATGCTTAGCGTGCAGGTTCGCCGCGATGGGGCCATCACCGGCCGCTTTGCTTTCCTGTTCGTCACCACCCTTGAGAAGCTGCTGTTGTCGGGCGAGGTCAGTTCGCACGGCAATGGTCCGCTCAAATTCGTCGCGGTCGAGCAGAAGCCGGTGTCGATGCTGCGCGCTTTCTTCGCAAGCCTGGTCGGCCGGCTTGGCCGGACCAAGCTTGACGGCGTCCATGTGGAGGAGGCCGACGAGATCGCGATCGAGGGCGATGCAAGCCAGGTAATCCTCGACGGCGAGACCTTCCGGGCCGGTGTGGGCAAGCCAATCCTGCTGCGTCCGGCCCAGCCGCTATCCTTCGTTCGAATCGCCGCCTAGGGCGAGACAATGTCCGATGCCCTATGCGTCCTCGTCGAGGCCGAACTTCGTCAGCCTGTCGACCCAAGGGTGACCGCAATGGCGAAGGCCATTGCGGCAAAGCATGGCCCGGCAAGCCGAGCGGTGCTCTTCTACGGGAGTTGCCTGCGCCAAAAGCAGCTCGATGGGCTGATGCTCGATTTCTACCTTATCGTGTCCGATTATCGCGCTGCCTATGACAAGGCGTGGCTGGTGAAGGCGAACAAGCTGATCCCCCCGAATGTATTCCCGTTCCAGCATGACGGCCTCGCCGCCAAATATGCCGTGCTGAGCGAGGCGGATTTTCATCGGTTGAATGGTCCGGAAACGCTCAACGTTTCGGTATGGGCGCGCTTCGCCCAGCCGTCGCGGCTGGTCTGGGCGGCGGATGACCTTGCCGCTCGTACCGCGATCGAAGCGGTCACGCGCGCCGCGCCTACGCTGCTCGCTGCGGCAGGGAGAGTTGAGGGTGAACCTGTTCTCGACTGGTGGCGGCGTGCATTTGCGCTGACTTATTCAGCCGAGCTTCGGGCTGAGCGCAAAGGGCGCGCCGGCTCGGTGATTGATGCCGATATCTCGCGCTACGAGCGTTTTTCCCCAGCTGTAATCGCCGCGATCGACCCTTCTGCATGCGCGGGTGGCTGGGCACGGCGTCGGATGGAGGGGAAGGTGCTGTCGGTCATTCGACTGGCAAAAGCGAGCGCGACCTATGCCGGGGGTGCGGAATATATCGCCTGGAAGATCAACCGCCATGCAGGGACGGAAATAGAGCTAAAGCCGTGGCAGAAGCGGCATCCGTTGCTGGCCGCGATCAGCCTGCTGCCGCAGCTCCTCCGATCGGGCGCGATTCGCTAGGCCGTCGGGCCGAGGCGCTGGCCACCGCACTTGCAAGAGTGCTCACGGTGAACGGCTTCCTTAGCAGATCATAGCCCACAAGATCGTCGCCTTCGCCTTCGCCGACATAGCCTGTGACGAACAAGACGGCGAAATCGTGCCGACGCGATTTCATCTCACGGATCATTTCCGGCCCGGTCATTTCCGGCATGATGACATCGGAGATAACCAGGTCGAATTCCATGCTGTCGAACAAGGCAAGTGCCTCCGCCCCGCTTGCGCAGGCGATGGGTTCGTAGCCGAGGTCCTCGAGTGCCCCCACCGTCGCGGTCCGCACACGCGGATCATCCTCGACCAGCAAGATTCTCGCGCCGGGCACGGTCATGTCGTCCTCCGCCCTTGCCTGCATCGCCGGGTGCGCGCGTACATTGCTTGCCTGAGCATCGGTTCGTGGCAGGTAAATTGATACGGTTGTGCCCTTGCCAACCGTACTTTCGATGCCGACCTCGCCTCCAGATTGATGGGCGAAGCCGAAGATCTGGCTGAGGCCGAGACCGGTCCCCTTGCCGACCGCCTTAGTAGTGAAAAAGGGCTCGAACGCGCGCTCCTTGACCTCTGGGGTCATGCCGCAGCCCGTGTCGGATACTTCGATGACCAGATATTCGCCTGCCCGAATATCGCCAACCGCATTGGAATCCATGGTCACATTTCGGCTGCGGATGGTCAGTTTGCCGGTCCCGTCCATGGCATCGCGTGCATTGACCGCTAAGTTGAGAATGGCATTTTCCAGCTGGTGAGGGTCGACAAAGACCGGCCAGGCGTCATTGGCCAGTTCTGTCTTGACCTTGATCCGCTCGCCCAGCGTGCGGTCAAGAAGCTCGCTCATGCCGCCGACCAATATTGCGGTGTCGAGGCGTTCGGGAAGCAATGGCTCCGAGCGCGCAAATGAGAGCAGGCGGCGCGTCAGGGCAGCGGCACGCGTAGCACCTTCCATCGCATTGGTGAGGTGGGTCATCACCTCTCTTCGCGGACCGTTGAGGCGACGCCTGGCAAGGTCGATTCCGCCGACCACGACCGCCAGCATGTTGTTGAAATCATGTGCGATGCCGCCGGTCAGCTGGCCGACCGCTTCCATCTTCTGGACCTGGCGGAGCTGGGCCTCGGCCGCCTGGCGTTCCACCGCCTCGGCCTTAAGCGCCTGGTTCGCCTCCCACAGCTCCTGCGTGCGGTCGCGGACCGCCTGCTCCAGGGCCTGGGCACGCTCGGATTCGCTCTCGGCCTCGCGTCGGGCGGCGGCGTTGAGGCGCAGTGCCTGGACCGCGATGTAACCCATGAAGATCGCGAACAACCCGACGATGACGCCGAGCCAGCTAAGATAATCGGTCAGCCGGTCGGCTTCGGCGGAAAAAAGCTGCGACTCCTCGATCTTTTCCGACAATCCGGCGCGCTCGGCATTGGCGATTTCCGAAAGCTTGCCCCTCAGCCTCGTGCCAACATCATCAACCCCGTTCTGCTTGACCGAGATCGAGTAGAAATAGCTGAGGCCATAAGCTTTTTGGCGGCCGGCGATGTAGCGTGCGACATCGCTGAACTGCTTGCCGCGTTCATTGAACAGCATGCGCAGCTCTGCAGTTCTCCGCTGCTGCTGAGGATCGGGCGAGACCGATCGTTCGAGCTGGGAGATTTGCTGCTCGGCAAGGCGCCATTGGGCATAATAGCGACTGCCACTCGACTTCATGTCCTCATCGAGGGCAAATCGACCAACCGCCGCCTCGGCCCTAGCGATGCTGGCGTCGGCGGTGCGGGTCAGAAGGGCAACGTCATAAGCGTGACGCTCAGCCTCAAGAGCCTGATCGCGGGCGCTGTTGGTCATTGCGACCAGCACGACCATCCCCAAAAGGACCAAGGTCGCGACGAGCGCCACCGCCGCTGCTCCGCCGCGGCGCCAGTAGAACCATTGTTCTTCTTCCCCCGGCGTCATGGCGCCAGTCTAAACTCCGGATTCGGGGAGCGAAACCCCTATTAGGGCGACGTTGCTCAGCCGATGCACCCCGTGGCACGGCCCGCCGCCTCGAACATGCCAAGAATCTCGTTGACCTGCTCCGCCGAATGCTCGGAGCACAGCGAGCAGCGAAGAAGGGTCATGTTGGCCGGGGTTGCGGGCGGGCGGGCGAGATTGACGTAGAGGCCCTCGTGCAAAAGCGCCTCCCACATCGCCGCGCCTCGTTCCAGGTCGGGCATGATGACGGCGATGATCGCCGACTGTGGCGCTTCGGTGCCAAGGGTGAAGCCAAGCGCCTTCAGGCCAGCGTGCAGCTTCTTGCTGTTCTCCCACAGATGGTCGCGCTTCGCCTTGCCGTGCATCAGCTTGCGGATCGAGGTCGCAGCGGTGGCGACCACGCTCGGCGGAAGCGAGGCGGTGAAGACGTAGGGGCGGCAAACCAGCCGGAGGATTTCGAACTTGGGGTGATTGGAGACGCAAAATCCGCCGACCGTTCCGACCGACTTGGAGAAAGTGCCGATGATGAAGTCGACGTCGTCGATGACGCCCTGCGCTTCGGCAACGCCGCGGCCATTTTCCCCGATGAAGCCCATCGAATGGGCCTCGTCGACCAGGACCATCGCGCCATGCGCCTTCGAAACCGCGACCATTTCCTTCAAGGGAGCGATATCGCCGAGCATCGAATAGACGCCTTCGAGCACGACCAGCTTGCCCGTGTCCTGGGGAAGGCGCTTCAGCCGCTTTTCGAGGGCGTCGATGTCGTTGTGACGGAACGGCACGATCTGAGCATTGCCGAGCGCGCAGCCGTCGTAGATCGAGGCGTGGCTGTCGATGTCGAGGATGATGTAGTCATCCTTGCCGGCCATCGTCGAAATGATGCCGAGGTTCGCCTGGTAGCCAGTCGAAAAGACCATGGCGTGGTCCATGGAGTAAAAGTCCTTGAGCGCCTCCTCGACCGCCTTGTGGCCGACGTAGGTGCCGTTGAGGACCCGGCTGCCGGTGGTGCCGGAGCCGAACCGGTCCAGCGCGTCCTTGCCCGCCGCGATCACGTCGGGGTCGAACGTCATTCCCATATAATTGTAGGTGCCGAGCAGGATCGTCTTGCGGCCGTTGCAGATGGCGACGGTCGGCGAGACCACCTCTTCCATCACCAGGTTGAACGGGTCGGTGACCCCGGTCGAAAGCAACTGTTCGCGAGTTTCGATCAGCGGATCGAATTTGGAGAATAGGTCAGTCAATTCAGGCCGCCTGCAGCTTGTCGACCGCGTCGACCAGCTGGCCAACGTTCTCGATCTCCGCCTGCTGGTTCATGGTGATGAGAATATCGAACTCGTCTTCAACATTGGCGACGAAGTCGAGCACGGTAAGGCTGTCCCACTCCAGGTCCTGGGCGAACCGGGTCTGGTCGGTGACCTCGATACCCTTCTTGTTGAACGGCTCGATCAGGGCCTTCACCCTGGCGTCGGTTTCGGCTCGGTCGGTCATGTTCGCGTCCCTAGTGAGGAGCGCGGGCTTTCGCAATCGAATGGGGCGCAAAGAGGGCGGGACGACCGCCACCTAACGTCACTAAATTCACCAATGTCACGGGGTCAGGCGCCATATTCGTGAACTTAAGGGCGGCGGATCTCCCAAATGCCAGGCAATGAGAAGGAGCCGCCACCAGCTTCTCACAGGCGGATACCTGTAGGACAGGATTTTCGGACGGCGGCATTGAATGTTCTTACCAATCCCGCGCAACCGATGCCCGCAGCGGACATTGCCTATCCCGGGCGAACGTGGAATTTGGCGGACATGACCTTGTTATCCTTTGCTGCATTGGCCGCCGGCGGGACGCGTGCCCCAAGCGTCGGTCTAGACCGCGCTTGGGAGTGTAGCTGCGGATGAACGCCATGGCTGAAACAGAATCCGACAATCAGTTTCGAACCGGCATGGCCATGCTTGCCGGCAACACCCTGTCCCCGGACTGGGAAAAGGCCGTAGTGCTGATCGATGCGGCGGCGGCGGCGGGCCATGCGGACGCCATCGAGCGCCAGGCGCTCCTCGAATGCAGGGGAGTGGGCCGCGCCCCCAGTTGGGACAAGGCGCTGGATTTGCTGGCAATCGCGGCCGGGCGCGGTTCGCAATATGCGGCCCGGCAGCTGATCCTGCTGGCCGACGACCAGTTTGAGCCGGCGGACTCGGCCGAGCCGCGGCAGGGCGATTGGGGCGAAATGCGGTCGCGAATCCCGATCGCGCAGCGCGTAAGGGCGTCCACGGCCCCGGGTCACATGTTTTCGGCGAGCCCGATCGTCCACGCCGTGCCCGACTTCGCCAGCGCCGCCGAATGCCAGTGGCTGATCGCCGCGGCTGCGCCACGGCTCGACCGGGCAGGCGTCTATAATAATCCGTCAGGGATCGACCCCGGGCGCACCAATCAGAGCGCTTTATTCAATTTCTGCAATTCGGACATGGTCGTCGAGATGATCCGACACCGTATCGCGAACCAGCTCGACGCGCCGCTGGGATGCCTGGAGATGTCGCAAGTGCTGCATTACGGCGTCGGGCAGGAATTTGTGTTGCACTGCGACTTCCTCGACCCGCAAGCGATGCGCGAGGAAATTGCGCGCAATGGCCAACGAGTTGCAACTGTCCTCATCTACCTCAATGATGACTTCGAGGGGGGCGAGACGAGTTTCCCGCGCCTTCAGATCGACCATCGCGGCGGGCCCGGCGATGCACTGGTGTTCGGCAATGTCGATTCGGCTGGAAGGCCGGACTCAAAGTCACAGCATGCCGGCCGCCCGCCGACGCGCGGCGAGAAATGGGTTTTCTCGCAATGGGTGCGGAATCGAGCGCCAGGCTGAGTCGGTAGCCTAGCTGCGCAAACCGGTGGCGCGCTTCGCGCCGAACACCACCGCCAATGCCTCATAACGATCCGCCATTTCCGTGTGGACCGCGGCCACCCGCAGGTTGGTCGCGCGATCGCTCATGCTCCGCTCGTAGCGCTCACGGTCGGCAAAATAGCTGGCGAGTTGATCGTCGGACATTTTCCCCAAACGTAAAATTCCGGTTCGGGTTCCGACAGGCGGCGACCGCAGATGCGAAGCCTGATGGTCGAGGGGCGTAGGCGGCGTGATCAGCGCGAGAACACCGCTCCATGCGGGGCGCCCTCGCCAGTCCAGCCGTGCGGCCATGACTGCTTGGCAAAGCTGAATCCGGGCTGGCCATCCGCCCCGCGAAATGCCTCGTCGATCGTCAGCGCGCCGCTCTTCTCGTCGAGCTTGAGCAAATACATCCGCTCGCCCGGCTTTTGGGGGGTAACGGCCAGGCGCCTGGAATTCGGGTCCCAGGCTGTCCAGTGCGGCGCAAAATCCGAGCCAATGACCAGCCGGGAGACCTCTACCGGGCTGTTTCCGTCGGCAATGTCGAGGACTATGAAGCCGTGGATGTCGGGGACGCTTTGCACCATATAATGCCCGGCGATGGTCGGAACGCCGCACCAGCTTCCCGGAAACTGGTGAACCAGCCTTGCCTTGGGCGCCGGGCCTTCCATGCCGGTCACCCGCTGCACGCCGCATGACAGGGTTTGGACATAGGCCGCCCCATCGGGTCCGATCCGCGGCTCCTCGGGCGAGATATGCCCATTGAGCCGGGGGCCGGGGTCCAGCCTGTACGTCCCCAGCAGTTTGAGGTCCGACAGGCGAAACAGTTGATAGGTGTTGCTGGTCAGCAGGAAATCGTCGCCCATCGGCGAATTGGTGACGATCACCCGGTCGATCTTCGGCAGGACCGCCAGCCCATAGGGCAGCAGCCCCTCGTCCGCGAACGCCGGGTCGGCATTGCTTGCCGACCGCACGATCTTGCCGGAATCGTCGATTTCCACCAGCCCGCCGCTCTTCCCGCCCATGACCATGTGGCCGCCGTGATCGGGATATTGGAAGGTCGCCAGCACATTGCCGTTGGGCAGGCGAGCGAAGCTGTGCGGCATGCTGTAACCGCCAAGGCTGGTGAAGGCGCCGGCCTGGCGAGGCTGGCGCGGATTGCGCAGATCCATGATCACGGTGCGATTGGCGTCATGATCATTGGCGAACAGCATTCCACTGACCGGCATTTCATATTCGGTATGGTGGGCCTTCGAGCTTTTCTGGTCGGTGCCGACACTGGTAACCAACTTGCCGTAGGCCGGAGAAGCCGGGTCGGCGTCCACCACAGCCAGGAAGTCGTTGCCGGTCTTTACAGGGTCACCGACCCACACGAACAAATATCGATCGGTTGATTTGGCAGGTTGGGATTGTGCGGCCGCACCCAATGCCAGCGACGCCAGCGCAAACAGTCGAAAACCACGAAACATCGTTATTCCCCCCTATCGTCGCAGAGACACGGATTGCGACCAATCGTACGCGTCACATCAGCAGCCTGATAGTTTCACTCAACGCCAATGTCCGCAATGGGTGGAAACTGCCACTAGGGCTTATGGCCGGAATCGGTGGAAAGCGAACATTAGCGGCGCGGGCTATCCTTTCAGCTTCGCCCGGCCGCGAGCGAGGCCAGCTCCTTGACGAGTTTGGCGGCAACCACGGCGGTCATTCCGTTGATGTCGCGTGTCGGATTATATTCCACCACGTCCGCGCCGACGACAGGCACCTCGATGCGATGAAGCACGGATAGGATCTCCCGGACCGACAGCCCGCCCGGTTCATGATGCGAAACACCAGGAGCGAACGCCGGGTCGAGGGCGTCCAAATCGATGCTGACGTAAAGCGGCGCAGCAGGGATGGGCACCGCATTGTGCGCGAAGTGCCGCATTTCAATGATCTCAACGCCGAACCGCCTGGCCTGCTCCCGGCAATGGCCATTTAGTGTCCTAATCCCCACTTGCACGAGGCGACTCGCAAGTCCCCGCTCCATGATCCGCGCGAATGGCGAAGCGTGGCTTAGCGGATCGCCCTCGAAGTCGTCATAAAGGTCCGGATGGGCGTCAAAATGCAGGATGTTCACTGGGCCGTGGACCTCCGCGAGGCCCGCGAGGATCGGATAAGTGACCATATGATCGCCGCCTAGAAAAAGCGGCGTTGCTCCGCCCTGGGCCGCCGCGGCCACGGCCGCGCGGATGCAGTCGAAATCGGCCGCAGACTCCTTGAGGTTCAGGTCGCCCAAATCTTCGAGGGCAATATCGAGACCGAGCTCGGCACCCAGCTCCGTTGCCCTGTTGCCATGTTCGGATGCCAGCGCCGCCCGGATAGCGCCGGGTGCCTGCGCTGGCCCGCGCAGGAAGGACGAATGCGAATCCGTCGGCAATCCGATCAGTCGAACCGTTTTCAGCATGCGCGAAGGCTAGGTAACGATGGCAATGACCGCAATGGGTCGAAAGCTGCCATTACGGCAAGTGGCTATAACAGGTCGAAAGCCGAAGCTGCGCTAAGTCCCGCTGAGGGCATCCCGCAATTTTCGGACCTGGCCGTTGAGTTTAGTCAGCTTTTCCGGCGTGAGCCCTGATCGCTCCAGCAGGGTTTGCGTAAGGCAGGCCGTCTTCTGGTCCAGCGCGCGGCCCTTGGCCGTCAGGCTCACGATGACCTGGCGCTCATCCATTGGATTGCGTTCGCGCGTAAGGAACCCTGCCGCCTCCAGGCGCTTTACCAGCGGAGTGATGGTGCTGGACTCCAGCGACAAGCGGTCGGCAATCGCGGATACTGCCAGCCCGTCCTGTTCCCACAATGCGCTGAGGACGAGATATTGCGGGTAGGTGAGGCCGAACGCGTCGAGCATTGGCTTGTATGTCCGATTGACCGCCATGCTTGCCGCATAAAGCGAGAAACAAAGCTGGCCTTCCAAAGGTAGTTTCTGAGGCTTCATAACCGGATCTCCTGCAATTGTATATCGCGATAATGAATCGCTTGACAAGGGTTATTGGGAAATCTAGAAGATAATTATCGCGATAATCATTATCGTCACAATTCAAAGGAAAACAGAATGTCCGCATCACAAAAGCCAGTCAGCATCGTCCTGGTCCACGGCGGGTTCGTCGATGGATCGGGTTGGAGAGGCGTTCACGACATCCTGACGAAGGACGGCTATGAGGTCATCGTCGTCCAGAACCCGACAGTGTCACTGGCCGACGACGTTGCCGTCACTAGGCGCGCGATCGCTTCCGCTAGTCACCCGGTGGTTCTCGTCGGCCATTCCTATGGCGGAGTCGTCATTACCGAAGCCGGCAACGACCGGAAAGTTCGCAGCCTGGTCTATATCGCCGCCTTTGCGCCGGATGCGGGCGAGTCTGTCGAAACCCTCATCGCCAACCCGGCGCCCGGCGCTCCGGTCCCGCCGATCCTGCCGCCGCAGGACGGTTATTTGAAGTTGGACGGCGCCAGGTTCGCGGACTCATTCGCAGCCGACGTCGATCCCGATACCGCCCGGTTCATGGCGGACTCGCAGGTCCCCTGGGGCGTGGATGCGCTTGCCGGAAAAGTCGGCGTTCCGGCGTGGAAGTCGAAGCCCTCCTTCTACCTCGTTGCGGCCGACGACCGCATGATCCCGCCGCCCGCACAGCGCATGATGGCGGAACGTGCTGGCGCCCAGGTCAGCGAGACGCCGGGGAGCCATTCGGTGTATGTGTCGCGACCCGAACAGGTCGCACGCCTGGTATCGCTGGCAGCTGAACAGGCCATAGCAGTCGCATAAACTTTAGGGGCGGTTGGCATTGGTCAACCGCCCCATTCTGATTATCAGAATGGGGCAATTCGGAGAGCGCCTAGTGCCGCGGGGGGTGAAACGCGGCCTTAATGCACAATCCTAGATCGCGAGGCCTGCGTCGCCTTCCAGAACAGTAACTCTAAGCTCCGGCCGTTCTCCCGGTTCCCATAGGCGCGCAGTATGAGCGACGCGATACCGTAAGGGGCCTCCGTCGGGGGGATCGCTGCGCGTTACCGGCCGGGGGATGCAGACGAACTCGGTCCGGATCTCGCTTCCGGTCAAGCGGACCTTGGCGTAGCCATGCCCGCCCATGTCAATAAACTCGAGGTGCGGCGCTAGCGCGGGGTTGCTGAGCGCCCGGGCCTTCCCGAGATCGAAGCTCTTGGCATATTCCAGGCACGACCGAACACCGTGCTTCAGCAGCATGTTGAACGTCCAGTCGGCCTTGGCGCCGTCTGGCCGGTCGGCCAGGTACAATGGCCGCAGCTTCAGGTCTTTCGGCAAGCGGTGCTCGTAAGATTCCATTGCGCCCGGACTGGCCAGCGATCCGCCAATGAAGCTCAGGCCGACAGGCTCGAATTTCGCGGGTGGAAGCCGCGCAGCGGCATAGCCTGCCCAGAAGCTGTGGCGATCGCCCGAAACGATTGCGAAGCCGGTGATCCTCGCATCGCGGACCAAGTCGTAGATTTCGCCGCGCTCGACCCACGCGCTGCCGTGGTCGCCGCCGCCAAGGTTTGCGAAGGTGTCGGCCGGCCAAGGTTGCTTGGTCAGCCCGGCGGGCAAGTTTTCCGGGTCCGCGCGCCATTCCATCGTGCCCAGGGAATTGCCCCAGATCTTCCAGGTCGCGCTCGACTTGCGAAGCTGATTTTTGAGCCAGGCTTTCTGCGTCGCCCCCAGGATTGACTGGGGCGGCGCGGCCTTGCGGGGGTTGGCAATCTTCTTTTCCTTGAACGCTATTTCCGCTGGCGGATTACCGCCGTTGAAGGTCCGGCCGCCATCAAGCACCATCATCACGTCTTCCGGAAACATCCCGTTATAATCTTCCCAGTCGCCGAGGTCGCCGAGCGACGGGTCGCTAAACGGGTCGGGCCCGTGAAAACTATGCTGGTCAGTAATGATCAAATCGAGGTGCCCGCCGTAACGCAGCGCGCGATAGGCGATCAGGCTGTTGATCGCTGCCCGGTTGTTGGGCTCGTCGCCGATGCCGTCGTCGTTATAGTGCTCGATCTTCACATTCTTGACCGCTGGCGCCTCGAAACGTTCCAGCGACGCGCCGGGCCTCGCGACCCGCGCTGGCTGATACTCGAACCAGGCCTGGTTGGCGGCGACCTTGACCGATTGGCCGGGCCGCTCAATCGGCCCCGCCTTCAACACGCTCTGCCAGCCTTGCCAGCTAAACTCGTGATTGTCCCACATGCACACGAACGGCCAGCGTGCTCGCGCATCTTGTAGATCGGGATCGTGCAAATAGCCCTTATAGACCGCGCGATACCCCTCGACCGTCAGCGGGATGTGGAAATTGCCGACCTTGAGTCCATCGGGAATGCGCGCGACCTCATAGATGGTGCGGTCGTACCGCGTCTTCACCTCTTCGGGATATTGCACCACTTCATAGATGAAATCGCCGAGGTGCAACACGAAACCAAGCTGCTCGTCGGGCGCGGCTCCCTCGTCCTCGAAAATCATGCGTCGATACGCATTGAGCTTGCCTTCATTGACGCTCTGGCAACTGACGAATGCGAAATTTATTGCTCTGGGATCGTCGTCGGCGGGCGCGGTGATTGTCCGGCCAATCCGGCTGCCGTTGCCCAGCTCGTCAATGAAACGATACCAATAAGTCCGAGCGGGCTTGAGGCCGGCGATCAGCACCCTGCTTGTCCAGTCTGACGCGGCCGAAACCGGCGCCGGTGCCTGGGCGATGACGCGGCGGAATGCCTCGTCCTCGGCGACTTCAACCGTGAGCAAGTGGCGATCTCCCGCGTCGAACGGCCGACGGGTCCACAGGATCACGCTATGCGGATCGGGATCGCCCGAGGCCACTCCTTCCGGGAATAAGCTGCGCTCCTCCCTCCAGTTTGTGCGGGAGGCCCGGGCCGGGCCGGTCCATGCGAGCGATGCTCCCATGGCGGCGGCAACCTGGATGAAGTGCCGGCGGCTGAACAAATTTCGTGCCCTTTCGAAACGGTGGCTCAGGCTGCCCACCATCTATGTTTGGACACTTCCGCCCGCGCCAGTCCGAAGCGACGGACGCCTATGAATTTCGACGAATGAGTGCCCGGCTCGATCAAGGTCATATGGCTCCTTCGGGTCGAAAGCGGTGGATAGACGTTGCCGCCTCCGTGCTGGACTTGGGCGCCCCGCGGTGATCTACAATCGATCCACCTCAGCGTTCGGGCCGCTCGGGCGCCGGCATGTCGGCATTACTTCCCCAGATTGGAGACGCCCATGCGATTCAAACTTGGTGCTGCCCTGCTGCTGGCAATCGCTACGCCTGTGACGGCTCAGGTTCCGCCTTTTCCCGACGCGTTCCACACGCAGGAAATCACCACCAACGGGGCGACCATTCATACTCGCGTTGGCGGCAAGGGTCCCGCTGTCGTCCTGCTCCACGGCTATGGCGAGACCGGCGACATGTGGGCGCCGCTGGCCGCCGAACTGATGCGCGACCACCAGGTTATCGTGCCGGACCTGCGCGGGCTTGGCCTTTCGTCAAAGCCGAAATCGGGCTTCGACAAGAAGACCCAGGCCGAGGACGTTGCGGGGGTGATGGACAAGCTTGGTGTCAGGCAGGCCGATCTCGTGACGCATGACATCGGCAATATGGTCGGCTTTGCCTTTGCCATGCAGCACGCCGATCGCGTGCATCGCTTCGTATTGATCGACGCCCCGGTGCCGGGCATCGGCCCATGGGAGGAAATCCTCACCAATCCGCTGCTGTGGCACTTCCGCTTCGGCGGACCGGACATGGAGCGGCTGGTCGCGGGCCGCGAGCGCATTTACCTCGACCGCTTCTGGAATGAGTTTTCGGCCGATCCCAAGCGTTTCGACGAAGCTTCGCGAGAGCATTACGCCAAGCTCTATGCGTTGCCCGGATCCATGCATTCGGGCTTCGAGCAGTTCCACACCTTCGACCAGGACGCAGCGGACAATCGTGCGATGCTTGCCGCCAAGGGCAAGCTCAAGATGCCGGTGCTGGCGATCGGCGGAGAAATGAGCTTTTACCACCAAATGGCGGTCGTCATGCGGGCGGGCGCAACCGACGTCACCGAGGGAGTAGTGCCGGGGTCGGGCCACTGGATCATGGAAGAAAATCCGGATGCGACGGTCAAGCTGGTGCGCGAATTCCTCGACGCGCGCTGAAGTGGCCGGAATGGTTAAGCGGGCACTTGCCTTTCAAAAGCGCAGCGACACACCGGCATAGACTTCGACATCGGCGGTATCAGGCGTCAAACCGGCATTGACGCCCATGTCCAGCTGGGTCGACGGGGAAAGCGCGTAGGCCACCGCTGCGTCGGCCGAGGCCTGTTTGATCGTGCCGGCCGGATCGAAGTTGAGATTGCTCCATAGCTCCCCAATCAGCGTCAGGCGGGGGGCGATGGGCGCCGACAGGTTGACGAGATTGACCAGCCCCAGGTGCCGCCCGTGCTTGTCGCCGTCGGCGATGAGGTCGAGCTCCGGCCCCAAGGTAGCGGTGACGCTGCCGCCCAAGCCAAAGCTGATCGGTACGGCAAGGCCGCCTTCCAGCTTGCGATTGCCGATGCCCTGCCTGGCAATGGGGATTTTGACGAAGGGCAGAAGGCCGACCTGAACCGGAGATTCCCCGGTCGAGAGCCAGTGCTTGTAACGGACCGTGATGTCGCCGACGCCGGATTGGTCCCCGATAGCGCCGCTGTTCCTGATGCGGACGTAAGGCGTGAAGCCAAGCTGCAGGTCGGAGCGATCGGTCAATCCGTATTTGAGGAAGGATGAGCCCCCGGAAAGAGCCTTGGTCTTTGTGCCGCCAGCCTTGGTAAGCGTCCAGCCGAGCACAGAGGTTTCGAGCTGGAAGCTGCCCTTGGGTACCGTGCAGATCGCATTCGCCTTGGTCGGGCGGTCGGTGCAGATCGGGGCCTCATTCGCAGCCGAAGCCGCCGCGAGGAGCAGCATTGACGCGAGGCTCATATCTGTACCTGGCTGCCGAGCTCGATCACGCGGTTGATGGGCAGGCGAAAGAATTCCATCGCGCTTTCGGAGCTTTTGAGCATCCACGCGAATAGCCGTTCCCGCCATAGCGCCATGCCCGGCTTTTCCTTGGTGGCGATGAGCTTCTGGCGGCCGAGGAAGAAGCTGGTGGTCATCATGTTGAAGGGGCCACCGGCGTCGGTAACGCGCGCAAGGTCACCCGGGATGTCTGCCTCCTCCATGAAGCCATAGTGGAGGATGACGCGGAAGAAACCGCTGCCGACGTCGTTCGTCTCGATGCGGTTTTCGGGGTCAATATGAGGCACGCCCTCGACCTTGACGGTAAGGATGATCACCCGCTCATGCACCACCTGGTTATGCTTGAGGTTGTGCAATAGCGCCGAGGGAATGCCGTCCGCCGTCGACGACATGAAGACCGCCGTGCCCCGGGCGCGGAAGGCGGAGGCGGCCGACTTCACGAACACCTGCAGCGGCACCGAGCTTTCCTCCAGGCTCTTGCGCATCAGCGCCCGGCCGGTCGCCCAGGTGGTGAGGATGGTGAAGCTGACCGCCGCCACGACCAGCGGGAACCAGCCGCCGTCGGGGATCTTGGTGATGTTGGAGGCGAAATAGACGCCGTCGACGAGCGCGAAGGTGCCGATGACCAGCGCCGCCACGATCCGGTTCCAGTTCCACACCTGGAAAACCAGGAAGGCCAGCATCACCGTCGTGATGAGCATCGTCCCGGTGACGGCAATGCCATAGGCCGAGGCGAGATTGGTCGACTTCTGGAAGCCGAGAACCAACACGATGACCATCACCAGCAGCGTCCAGTTGATTGCGGGAATGTAGATCTGGCCGGCGGCCTTGGCGCTGGTGTGCAGGGTCTTCAGGCGGGGGAGGAAGCCAAGCTGTACCGCCTGGTGGGTGACCGAGAAAGCGCCAGAGATCACCGCTTGGCTGGCAATGATCGTCGCCAGCGTAGCGATTCCAACCAGTGGCAGGCGCGCCCAGTCCGGCGCCATCAGGTAGAAGGGATTTTCGACCGCCGCCGGGTTGCCGAGCAGCAGCGCGCCCTGGCCCAGGTAGTTGAGCATCAGGCAGGGGTAGACGAGGCCCAGCCATGAGAAGCCGATCGCCCTGCGGCCGAAATGACCCATGTCGGCATAGAGAGTTTCCGCGCCAGTGACGGCGAGAAACACCGATCCCATGGCGAGGAAGGCGAGCTTCGGGTTGTAGAAGAAGAATTCGATGGCCCAGCTTGGGCTCAGCGCGGTCAAAATGTCGGGATGCTGTACGATGTTGTGCATGCCCAGGGCGGCGAGCGTCGCGAAATAGATCATCACGATCGGCCCGAACATTGCGCCGACCCGCGCCGTGCCTCGCGCCTGGATCAGGAACAGGCCGACCAGGATCGCGATCGAAATGGGGATGACCAGCGGCTCTAGGCTGGCGTGGACGATGGTTAGTCCTTCCACCGCCGACAGCACGGAAATGGCCGGCGTGATCATCGCGTCACCATAGAAGAGGCAAGTCGCCAGCACGCCCATCGTGACCAGGCTTGCCGTCCATTTCCGGCCGGGCAGGCTGCGCGAAATCAGCGCCAGAAGGGCGAGTGAGCCGCCTTCGCCGCGATTGTCGGCGCGCATCGCCACCGCCACATATTTGACCGTGACGATCAGCATCAACGACCAGAAGATCAGGCTCAGCACGCCGAAGATATGCAGCCGATCGACCGCCATCGGATGCGGCCCGATGAAGCTTTCCTTCATCGCGTAAAGTGGCGAGGTGCCGATATCCCCATAAACGACGCCGATCGCCCCGAGCATGAGAATCGGCAGCCGGTCGCGCGGTCCGTGATAGGGGGCTGGGACGGCCTCGGCCGTTGCTGTGATGCTTGTCATCTGCACGAGGTGGATGCGGGGGGCATAAAGATTCCATGTGGTTTTCGTGGAGGAGTCATAAGGAAAGCTATCGAAACAGGCCCGAAAACCTCGACGCCGGGAGCTGCAAGGCGCATCTGGGCGGCCATGAACGATACCGAACTCATGACCGTTGCAGCGCGCAAGGCCAGCGCCGCCAGCATTGTGCGCCCCTATGCCGAAATGTTGGCGATGGTCGCTGCATCGACCTTGGCCGGCATGCTGATTGCACCACGTTGGGGCAATTCGGCGGTGGACTTGCTCTATCTACCGGCCGTGCTCGCTGCAGCCGGATTCTATGGTCTGGTTCCCGGCATCCTTGCCGCGGTGACGTCCGCCCTGGCCTTCAATTATTTCTTCACGGAGCCATTCCGCACTTTTCACATCAATAGCCCCGAAGACATCGCCACCGTCGTCTTCCTGTTCCTGGTTGCCCTGGTGACAAGCCAACTTGCCGCGCGGATGCGAGCAGGCGCCCGCGCCGCCGAAGCCAGCGCGGCCCGGAACTCGACCATCGCCGGTCTCGCTCGCCGGCTATTGTCCTGCGCGGGAGACGAACAGATCGCGAAGATTGCCTGCCGCGAGCTTGGCCGGCTGTTCGACTGCAACGCCGTGATGATGAGGGGCGGACCCACGCCACAGATCGTTGCTGCGCGGCCTGCCCATGCGACCCTGACCCCAAGCGACATAGCCGCGGCCGCCTGGGCAATTGAATCGGGCAAGCCGGCCGGGCGCGGTGCGGAGGCGGTCAACGCGACCGAATGGGTCTTCTATCCGGTCCGGTCCGACACGGCCGTGCTCGGCGCCATTGGCCTGGCCCGCAACGACGGCACCCGGCCGGTGGCCAGCGGGCAGCTCGACCTGCTCGACAGTCTCGTCGATCAGGTAGCCCTCGCCCTCGAGCGGGCGCGGCTGGAGGGCGAGGCGAGGGAGTTCGAGCGGGTGCGCGAGCGGGACCGGGTCCGGTCGGTGCTGCTCTCCTCGATCGGGCAGGACCTCAGAGGACCGCTGGCGGCGATCACCAAGGCGGTCGGTGCGATCAGGCGCAGCGGGCTGGCCGACAAGTCGTTGACTTCGGTCATCGGTGCGGAAGCGTCGAAGGTCGATCGCTATATTTCCAATTTGCTTGAGGTCGGCCCGGAATCCGACCAGCAGCCAATCGAGACGGGCGGCGTGACCATCGACCTGTTCCGGCGGGTCGTGTCCAGAGATGGCGAGGAAGTGCACCTGACTCCAAAGGAGTTTGCGGTGCTTGCGGAGCTGGCGAAACATCCCGGGCGGGTGCTCACCCATTCCCACCTGCTTCGGGCGGCATGGGGCCCGGCACAGGAAGGGCAGACGGAATATCTTCGGGTGGCGGTGCGGGCATTGCGGCAGAAGCTGGAGTCAGATCCATCGCATCCGCGACTGATCGTCAATGAGCCTGCAGTCGGTTACCGCCTGCTGACGGGTTGAGGGGCGTCCTCAAGGCGGGGGCGCCCGACAATCACGCATTTTGACGGCGGGGGCGGGGAGCTTTATCGGCCACTGGCGCATTAACTGCGAGGGCGGAGAAGCATTGCCACCGGATGTGGCATTGCGGGCTCCCGGAGGACCCGATGGAGAAGCCTCGAATCTTTCTGGGCTCATCAGGAAAGCAGGAGAAGCTGCTTCAAGCGCTGACGCGCGGCTTGAACGACATCGCGCTCGTCGAGCCCTGGACTTCCTCCTTCAATCCTGGGGTTTCCACTTTGGAGCGCCTCCTCGAACTTACGCGGGAAGTCGATTTCGCGGCATTTGTCTTTGCCGAGGACGATTGGACGATGAGCAGTCCTTCGGCTTCATCCGATCCAGCGGCAGGCCAGGCGTCCCCCCGGGACAATGTCGTATTCGAAGCCGGCCTGTTCGGCGGCGTACTGGGAATGCGCCGGACCTTCATTCTCCATGCAAATGGGGCAAAGCTGCCGACCGACCTGCTGGGCCTCACGTCAATACGCTATCCCGGCGCGATGACTCCTTCCGAGATGCGGGCCGTCAACCAGAAAATCCGCAACGCCATCGAAGATGAAGGCCGGGTCGCCCGCATCGAGGGTAACTGGTGGCAATTTTCGCTGACCGCGCGCACCGAAGCGGAGCCCTCCGCGCTGGGCCTGTTGAAGATTGCGCGCGACCGTGACGGTGCGCTTGAGGTCTCCGGTCGTTCGTGGCGGGGAGATGGCAGCCTGTCGGCGCGATATTGGAGTGAGGCGGTGAGGGAGAAGGACGCATCGTCGGGCGTCTTTTATTATTGGAAGGGCGAGCGGCCACTGGACGTGAATGCGCCGCAGCTGGACGGCACTGGCGAAATCCGGCTGGAATCCGAAGATCGTGCGTCCGGTTATTTCACGACGCGCGCCGATTCCGACCCAAGCATCAACACGCGGACGTCGGGTGTCTATTGGCGTGCCGACCCCGGTGATATCTCAATATTGGACGGTCGCGGCGATCGCGAGCGGGCAGCGCTGATTGCGGAGCGGCTGAAGGAGTGGGAGGCCGTCCGGAACGGTTGAACGGAGAGGTGCCATGCAACCCAAGAAGGTCCTGATTCAAACGACGATTCCGACGGCGGAAGACGATTGGTCGGTCGCCCGATTCAGCAGGCTGGGAAAACTGCTTCGCGAGCAACGCGATGATAGCGGCAATCCTGTCTATGACGTCACCATGCGCGACCGCGATCCGCCCGGACGGCCGGATTCCGTCTTGTCGACGATCGACCAGAGCGACTTTAACGAACTGTGGCTGTTCGCCGTCGATACGGGCGATGGCCTGACCGAAGAGGATTGCGCGGCAATCGGCCGTTTCCGCAAGAGCGGCCGGGGCCTGCTGGTGACCCGCGACCATATGGACCTGGGTTCTTCGGTCTGCACGCTGGGCGGTGTCGGCGAGGCCCATTATTTCCATTCGAGCCACCAAGACCCCGACGTCGAACGGCGCAAGCGAGACGACCCCTATACGACCAACATCGACTGGCCGAATTTCCATTCCGGAGCGAATGGCGATTTCCAGGAGATCGAAATCGTCGCCCCCGCTCATCCCGTGCTCACCGACGGAGGTTCTCCAACGGGCTTCATCCGGCGATTGCCGTCCCACCCCCACGAGGGTGGCGTCGGTGCTCCCGATGGCGAGGATGCGCGAGTGATCGTCAAGGGGCGGAGCCAGGCGACCGGTGTGGATTTCAACATTGCCGTGGCGTTCGAACCGGGCGAGCACGGCGGCCCGGCAATCGCCGAAAGCACCTTCCACCACTTTGCCGACTATAATTGGGATCCAGCCTCGGGCTGCCCAAGTTTCGTCAGTGAACAGCCGGGCGACGGCCTGGGGCGGGTCCCGGAGGCATTGGCCGACACGCATCGCTATGCGCTAAACATCGCCGCGTGGCTGAGCGGAGCGCTGCCGAGCAGCGCGCGTACCGCGGTAGCGCAAGGTGAATTGGTACGGGAGTGAAGATTATGAAGCTTTACTATTCGCCGGGCGCCTGCAGTATCGCGACCCGGATTTCGCTCCATGATGCCGGCATTCCGGCCGAATATGAGCAGGTCGATCTCAAGGCAAAAGTCACCGAGCGCGGCGACGACTATCTGGCGATCAATCCGGCGGGTGCCGTGCCGATGCTCGTCCTCGACGACGGCCAGGCGGTGACGGAGAATGTCGCCATCCTGACGCTGATCGCGGAGCGCGCCCCGAAGTTGGGCATCGACGGTCCGCTTGGCCAGATAAGATTGATCGAAATGCTCTCTTATCTTTCGACCGAGCTGCACGCGGCTTTCAAACCCTATTTCCACGCGACGAGCGAAGACGAGAAGGAAAAGGCGGCCGAAGCGGTTGGCGTGCGGCTCAACCTGTTAGCCAGCAAATTCGGCGACCCTTACCTACTCGGGTCGCACTTCACGGTGGTCGACGCCTATTTCTTCGCGATGCTCCGCTGGGCAAGGGAATTCGGAATCGATCTTCCCACGCCATTTCCGGCCTATTTCGACCGACTCTCGGACCGGTCAGCGGTGCGACAGTCATTGCTGGAAGAGGGCTTGGCCAGCCCGTTGATCGCCGCCTAGCCGGCAAACGATGCGAAGGGCGCCGGGATCGACCAGGCGCCCTTTTACTATTTCTAATCTTCCTTAGTGCTGTGGCTGATGCAGGCATGCGGTGTCATATTGCGAGACTGACGCCGTATTGCGCGAGTTTTGAGGCTGTTCGCCCGCGTAGTGCGTGCCGGCGTTACCCTCTTCGTTGAAGGCTGATCCCGGAGCGCTCGACGCGTTGCCTGGCCGGATGTCTTCGCATTCGAAGCCCGGCTGACCGGTGCTGGCCGGGCCGTTCAAATGATCCCATCCGACACCGTTCGTGGGGCCCTGGCTGCTACGCGTGATCGGCTGGCTCAATTGGGTTTGCCCCATAGCGGAGCCATGACCCATTGTGGCGCCCTGGCCCATCGCGGACATGCCACGGGCGGCGCCCATCGTTGCGCCATTACCCATACCACCGCCGCCGCCATGCCCGGGACCTGCAATCAGGCCAGCGGGGGTCAAAGCAATGGCGCCGGCTGCCACGAGGAAAATCGTCTTTTTCATGATGAACTCCTTCGGACCGCGGCACGAAGGCGGGCGCAGTCCCTTGAGCCCCTGTTGGTTCACCCCAACGATTAAAACGGTTTGAGCGCCCGCTTGTTGCTCGACCTGGCGGCATATAACGGTGAGTCGCCGCGTGATTTGTCGGGATGAAAGCACAGCTTGGGCTTGCCTTCCGCATCGAAGCGGGGTTGCATATGATCCTGCCAGAGCAGGGGTTATGCGATGAGCGAAAAGTTGGTGAACCCGGACGATCCGGTCTTCCCGAAGGAGGTGCACAACCTTCTGGTCGCGGCCAATGCCACCAATATCACTCTGTCGGGCATGGCCGACACCAAGGCGTCGATCCTGATGGGCGCGAGCTTCGTCGTATTTTCCATGTCGATCAGCGATATCGCCGACGGGAAGGCCAGCCTTCCGCTGCTGGTGCTGACCACATTCTCGTTCGTTGCGACGATTTTCGGCGTGCTGACGGTCCGGCCCAACAAAATGGTCGTTACCAAGACCCCGATTCCGCCGGAGAAAATCAATATCCTGTTCTTCGGAAGCTACACCAATGCCAGGCGCGAAGATTATATCGACGAAATGATGAAGGTTCTGTCTTCCGAAGAGGAGACGTACCGCCGGCTGACCGCCGATCTATACGACCATGGCAAGGTGTTGCGCGACGACAAGTTCAGCTGGCTTTACTGGAGCTTCACGCTGTTCCTGCTGGGGATGGTCCTGACCGCTGCAGCGGTCGTTTACCAACTCTGGATGCGCTAGAGCCAGCCGCCGTCTTCATACCAGCGAGCAGTGTCGGCGACGCCCCGTCGCGTGTCGATTGCCGCACTCCAGGTGTCCGGAGGTACTGAGCGCCCCGCGTCCACGACCCAATCGGGATGGCAAAAATAGGAGGCGCGGTCGGGGGTCAGCTTGGCCCCGTCGCCGCGCAGCCAACGGTCGATCGTCGCGCCCATCCGGATCAGGACAGAGGGGGCCGAGAAGGTAATGGCGCTCCGTCCGAACGCATTGCCCAGGACGGAAGCGAACTCCTGATGACTCCATCCGCCCGGCTGTCCGTCGTCCGGTTCAAAAACATCGCCCGCCGGCGCGGCCGGCTGCGCCAGCGCCAGGAGGAGGCGACCAAGATCGTCGACATGTATGACGGACAGCCTGCCCTTGGGAGGCAACAGCACGAAGCCGCGCTTGGCCATCTTGAACAGTTCGAGCGTTTCCTTGTCGCCGGGGCCGTAGACCGCCGGCGGGCGGACGATGACCGAATCAATCGAGCTATCATGCACAAGTTGCTCGGACCGCGCCTTGCTCGCCCCGTACATCGACAGTTTCGGCTCGCGCGCGGCGAGCGAGCTTACGTGGACGAAGCGCTTGGCGCCGGCATTCCGAGCGGCGCCCAACATCGCCCGGGTGCCTTCGACATTGCCCGCCTCGAAGCCAGCCGCATCGCGCGCATTGAGCACGCCCGCGACGTGGATGACCGCATCGACTCCCTGGGTCAGGTGATCGAGGCTGTGATGATGGTCGAGCGCGCCATGAACCCAGGTGACCCCCTCGCGCTCAGCCTGCGGACGGCGGGTCAGGGCGCGGACCTCATGCCCGTCGGACAGCGCCAGTTCGAGCAGCCGGCCGCCGACGAAACCCGTCGCCCCCGTGATCGCCAGCTTCACAGCGGGGACCAGTCCTTCGCCGGGATGGCCTCTTCCTTTTCAACCTCCGCCTCTTCGCCCAGCCGGTCGAGGAGGGCATCGAGCAGCGGCTCCAGCCCGTCGCCGGTGGCGGCAGAGATGACGAACGGTTCGGTCCCGGCCGCCTTGGCCAATTTCTTGGCGAGCTTGGCGAGCTCCCTGGGCTCGACGAGATCGGCGCGGCTGAGCGCAAGCACCTCGATCTTGTCTTCAAGGCCCGCACCATAGGATTCAAGCTCTCCGCGAACGACGCGCCAGCCTTCGACCGGATCATCGCCCGCCGCATCGACCAGATGGAGCAGCACCCGCGTCCGCTCGACATGGCCGAGGAAGCGGTCGCCGATCCCGGCGCCTTCCGCCGCGCCTTCGATCAGGCCGGGGATGTCGGCAAGAACGAACTCTCGGCCCTTGTGGCTGACGACGCCGAGTTGCGGGCGAAGCGTCGTGAAGGGATAGGCGCCGACCTTGGCCACGGCATTGGTCGTGCGGTTGAGGAAGGTCGACTTGCCCGCGTTGGGAAGCCCGATGAGGCCGACGTCGGCCATCAGCTTCAAGCGCAGCCAGACGTACATTTCCTCGCCCGGCCAGCCGGTCCCGTGCTGGCGCGGGGCGCGGTTGGTCGAAGTTTTGTAGCTGGCGTTGCCGCGACCGCCGTCGCCGCCCTTCAGGAAATGGATGCGTTGGCCCTCATGCGTAAAGTCGGCAAGGAGGGTCCGATCTTCGTCGTCCGCCAGGATCTGGGTCCCGACCGGCACCTTGATGACTAGGTCCTTGCCGCCGGCGCCGGTGCGGTTCGAACCAGCGCCGCCCTTGCCGCGGGGTGCGCGGAAATGCTGGGTGTAGCGGAAATCGATTAGCGTATTGAGGCCGTGGACGGCTTCGAACACGATGTCGCCGCCCTTGCCGCCCTCGCCGCCGTCGGGGCCGCCATATTCGATGAATTTTTCACGCCTGAAGCTGACGGCGCCGGGGCCGCCCGAGCCGGAGCGAATGAAAATCTTGGCCTGGTCGAGAAAATGCATGGGGCCGCCCTTAACGATAAATGCGGCGAAAAGGCAGCGTCAGTCGGCTCCTCCCCGGCCTTCGGTCAGGGAGGAGCTATCAGCCAGTGCGGCAAAATAGGAATCGCGGTCGGCTTCGTCGGCGCGGCGCTCGTCCTCGTTCTCGTCGGCAAAGGCGTCGGGAAAGCGGCGATCGAGCAGGGCCCGTTCTTCGGGCGTGCACTGGCGATTATAGTCCGCGTCGCCATAAATGCCCTCTTCAAAGCCATTGAAGCCGTCGGGCGGGGGGAAGTTGGTGCGCCAGCTATGATCTTCGGTCCACACGCGGACATCGTCGCCTTGGTCGCCGGAATCTTCCTCCTCGTCGAGCGCCTTTCCCTGGCGAAGTTGATGAAGTTGATGGATCAACTTCGAATCGCCACCATGCCCAAGAAGGGCTTCATCTTCGTCATATTCGACCGGTAGCGGGGCGAGCATGGCTTGCATGTCGGCGGTTCGATCTTCGGCCAGCGCGGCGATGTAGGCTTCCCAGTTCGCCGCAACACGGAGCGTGGGCGCACCAATCCTCTCGGCGCGGTCGCAGCGGGCATCGAGCCGGTTCAGGACCGCTATAGACAGGCGATTGTCGTGACGGTGACGCTCGGCAACAACCTCGCCATCCTTCCAGATCTGATCGACGGTGCCATTGACCGCGCGATGGAACAGATCGTCGGCGAGCCGGGCGCGGGCCATCGACAGGGCGGCATCCCAGCCCGCTGCGAACAAGGGATCGCGATTGCGCAGCGCATAAGCGGCCTGGCTGCTGCGCTGCACCGCGCGGCAGGCATCGGTGACCACCCCGCTTTTGGCGAGCGTGTCGAGGAAGGATGCGCGGGCGGCGGGGGTCCAGCCGTCGTGGCGGTAATGTCGCGTTTCGGATTCGACGGTGTCGAGGTTGGGTGATGGACCGAGCGGCGGAGGATCGTCGGGTGCATGACGGCCGAAGGAGAGGAGGGCGGGGACGGGGTCCTCGCAGGCTTGATTGTCGCTCATGCGACTCGGAGATAACCCATTTGGTTCGTGTAGGACAGGAGAGAATTACGGACCCGGCGGGGCTGGCAATGGCCGGAATGGGTGGAAAGCGGTCGTTGGTCCGAGCGAGCTAGCCGACCCTGTTTTCGAACCACATCAGTGCGACGGTAACCAGCATAATGAGAAGAAGGGTTACGATTATCAGCCTCCAAAAACGGGCCGACCCAATTACATAATTATAGCCTTCAAGCTCAGCCCCAGTGTGTCGAAGCACTCGCCACATGATAAAAGCGCCCCAACCCAAGCTAAGGGCGAGCGCCAAGCCGCCTAGCACGGGGAAGCGGTCCGCCGGTGCGCCATCCACAAAAATCATGAATGGCACAAAGGGGATTGCCATGCCTATCAGTGAAATAGGCTTTGAGTTCGCCGCAATGTCGCTGTCCACCAGCTCAGCAATCTTGCGCAACAGCTTCACAGCTCACAGCCCCAGAATCTGCATTCGTGGGTCGCACGACTAAACAATCGATTCACTTGAAACTCCCCCGCCGGAGCGAGAATAGCCAGCCCCCCAATGACCGCAATGGGTGGAAAGTGGACGCTCTAAATCGGTTCGGACAGCACCACGTCTACTGCCATATACGCAAGGCCAGCAATCATCGCGGCATACATGCCAATCATAGCCCAGAACCTACCCGGATCTTCGGCTCGGCGGTAAGAACCACCCTTGGCCTGCACCTCGCCCTCAATGAGGCCATCGACAATGAAAACTGCCGGTATGAGTGCGATTATAGCAAGTCCCAAAAGCAAGAATGGCATTACGCGATCGCCTCCGCCCAAAACGATGAAACGTTATCTGTCGATTGCCGTCAATCACTGCAACGGGTTGAAATCAGGTAGCACGCTAATGGCAGGAATGGGTGGAAAGCGGACATTAAATGGGCGAGAAAGTCGCCATGAAAGCGAATGACTACGCCGTTGCAGAGGCTTGGACCAAGGCTGGGCGAAGCCTTCTCGCTACCGCGCTTGCGTTAAGCGCTGTCCTATCTGGATTTGCTGCCTTCATTGTGCGGACATTTTTCGGTGGCGACGACGCCAACGTGATAGGTGGCCTGCTACTGCTATTCGCCGGCGCAGCCGTTGCGACGGCTATTGGATTTAGGCGCGTTCAAACTCCGAGTTGGAAGCACTGGTCGGCTGTTGCCCTTCTGGCCGCTCCAGGAGGCTTATTCCTCCTGACCCAGGCGGTGCGCTAGCGACCGCTTTGGGTGGAAAGCGGACATCTCAAGCCAATCGACAAAGGTCAATTCACAACGGCGAATCCGGCGCCCGGTCCCACAAATCGAGTCCGATCACTAGCCAGCCGAGCGACGCAAGCAGTACCACTCCGCTGATCCAGCGCTTCCGTACGAATATCATGGCGTAGGCGGCCAAGACCCACGGATAGTCGAAATAGTATCTCGCCAGGAGATCCGACACCGTGAAGCCACGATGCAGATCACGGATCGACACCAGCGCGATCAGCAAGGCGACATAGGTCGCGTAGACCAACCAAAAATAGCTTCGATTCTCGTCGAAATAGCGCGCAAGATCGATGCCTTCTGCCGGCATTTCGTCGGGAAGCGAGATGGAGGCGGCCAGATAAATCAAGATTAGCGCGAGGAAATAGGGGATTACTTCACCAGTCGTGGTCCCCATAAAGCCTCGCCATCGCCACCAAAGGTTGAAGAGTTCCAACAGCATCAGTAGCGCGGCGACCGGCGCCACCCAGTCCCAACGCACAATCTTGCGATACCGCAGCAGCCTGTGCAGGCTTGTCGCCAAATCAGCGATCGCCAATCCAATCACGACCGCCACGAGCGCAGTGATGTATTCGAAGGTATCCATGGCAGGCCCCCGCTTCCAACTTCACATTTACTGACAATGTCCGCAATGGGTCGAAAGCGGTCATAAGCGCTTATGGCCGGAATGGGTGGAAAGCGGACATGCTGATGCTATGAGTCAGGCATGGACTTCTCTTTCATCCTCGTCATCGGTCTAAGCGCGATCATCACGTCCACGCTGATGATCTTCTCAGAAGTTACGTCGCGGCGCAGATCGACCTTCCGTTTAGCCTTCGGCATCTCGTATGTGACCGGCTTCTTAGTGATGCAGCCTTGGGGGAGTGCGTCTCCGAACGAGGTTGGCGTGTCAGTGACGATGTTGGTCTTCATGGCGATATGGGTAGCTATCGGCTGCATCCTCGGTGCCATTCCAACAGCCATCGTCGTCTCAGTCGTTCGATGGGTGGCGCGTGTTCTCAGCGGACGAGCGAACGCTAGCTAACTGGCACTTGCTGCCGCTCTCGGTCCTGCGTCGAGTGTCCGCTTTGGGTCGAAAGCTGCCATTAGCGCAAAAAACGACGCTCGCCTCCTTGGCACTTTCGTCGTCAGCTCTTCGGATGCCTTGCCTCGATCTCGGCGCGCAGGCCCTGGGTGGCGATGGTCCGGGCTGAATCGCGCGGCAGGCCGAGCGCTCCAGCGATTTCCGGGCCGAGCAATGAGTCGCCGAGTGCCGCCAGGACAAGCCACAAGGTGCTCTCGGCCACATGATGTTCCTCGTGGCCGACCCGAAGCTGCTCGACCAGCGTGCGGATCGAATCGAGAATCGGGTTCAGCGCGTCGCGATTGCCGCTGAGAATCATCCAGGCGGCCAGCGCCCCGGCACCGCCGGGACCGAATGCGTCGAAAGTGCCGTCGACGATCTCGCGGGTGTCGGCCTCGCCGCTGCGGGCGCGCTCGACCGCGTCGGCGATGCGGGCAGTGACCTGCGTGGAGATGTGGCCGGCGAGCGCCGACTGGAGACCGGCGGCCGAACCGAAATGGTGGAGCAGGTTGGCGTGGGTCCGGCTGATTCTGCCCGCCACGGCCTTCAACGTCACGGCCTGCGGGCCGGCCTCCAGCAACAGGCCGCGGGCGGCCTCCAGCGCCGCCGCCCGGCTTTCGTCCGGCGACAGGCGTTTACGAAGTTTTAGGTTAATTGACATTGATGTAAGCAAAGTTATCCTGATGCCTGGAAAAGAAGCTGGGTTCCGCTTTCGCGGGAACGGCGAGAAAAGGGAAGTGCATGAGCGCCGCAAGCGTGACGCCCGTCGACCTATCGATCACCCCGCGCGACCGGCGCTTTGCGCGCGAGGCGCGGCCGGGGCGCTGGTGGCACGGCGGCAATCCCTATGCGACGGCCTTCTACAACGCGCTGTCGGCAACCTTCCCCAAGGGCGAGGCCTTCTTCGTCGAGGCTGTGCGCAATCATCGGGAAGGCGCTCCGGCCAAGCTGGCAGAAGAAATCAAGGGCTTCACCACCCAGGAAGCGATCCACAGCCGCGAGCATGACATGTTCAACAAGGCGGTCATCGAGGCGGGTTATGATCTGGGGCCGCTGGAGGCGAGGGTGCAGTTTCGCCTCGACTTCATTCGCTCCAAGCCGCCGATCGCTTCGCTGGCCTCGACCATGGCGCTCGAGCATTTCACGGCAATTTTCGCTCACGAACTGCTCGCCGATCCCCGTCATCTCGCCGGTGCCGAGCCGGAAGCCCAGGCGCTGTGGCGCTGGCACTCGATCGAGGAGATCGAGCATAAGGGTGTGGCCTACGACACCTGGCTCCACGCCACCCGCCATTGGCCGCGGCCCAAGCGCTGGAAGGTCAAGGCCAAGGTGATGCTCCTCGCCACGCGCAACTTCACCCTTGATCGGACGTTGGGCGCGATCGAGCTTTTGCGCCAGGACGGGATCACGGGTGCCCGGGCGTGGTTCGGACTGCTCTGGTTCATGTGGGTTCAGCCCGGAATGATGCGCAAGATCTTCAGCGCCTGGGCGAAATTCTTCCTGCCGGGATTCCATCCCTGGAACGAGGACGACCGACATCTGATTGTTGCTTATGAGGCCGAAGCCGCCCTTGGCCGGGAGAGTGAGCGCAAGGTGCGGCGGGCGGCGTAACGCTAAGCCCTCCCCATCAAGGGGAGGGGCTGATTATGCTGCCATCGCCTCGACCTCACCACGGCCCATTAGTGAAAGCCGATAAAGCCTGGACATCGCTTGGCTGCCGCGCGCGCAGCTGTAGCGCTCGACGCTGAGGCCCGTTGGCACGAATCCCAGCTTCTCGAGCACCCGGGCCGATGCCGGGTTGTCGAGGAAGTGCGACGCTTCGAGCCGCGGCAGCTTCAATGTGCGGGCGATGTCGATCAGCGCGCGGCCGGCCTCGGTGGCGAAGCCCTGGCCCCAATGCTGGCGCGCGATCCAATAGCCAAGCTCGACCGCGCCGGATGGCCGGCGGCCGAGTCCGCAGGCTCCGACGACAATAGGGTCGCCGTCCGTCCGCTGGGTGATCAGGAAGCTCGGCATCGCCGGGTCGCGCGGCGCGGCAAGAAACGCCTCGGCATCCTCGATTGCGTAGGGCCAGGGCGCCGTCGCCAGGTTGCGCACCACCGCCTCGTCGGCAATGGCGCACGCCAGCGCAGGGGCGTCCTCGGCCCAGCCGGGTCTCAACAATAGTCGCTCGGTCCGGGCGAACATGGTCACTTCCTTCTCCCTTCGAGCTGCCCGCTAAGGCCGCTCTGTTTCAGTTTCGGGAGAAGAAAATAAAAAAGGGAGAGGAGGGGGCTTCCCTCTTCTCCCTTTCGAGTCCTTTTTCGGGTCTCGTCTGGGGCGCCCCCTCCCGGGAGCGGCCCTTTATCGACCGATCCCGCCTATTCCGCTGCCTCCGGCATAATGGCTTCTACGTGGACGTATTTGCGACCAAGCTTGCCATCGCGGAAACACACGCGGCCGTCCGTAAGTGCAAAAATCGTATGATCCTTGCCCAGGCCGACGTTGTCGCCCGGGTACCACTTGGTGCCGCGCTGGCGCACGATGATGTTGCCGGCGCGAACCGCTTCGCTGCCGAACTTTTTCACGCCAAGGCGCTTGGATTGCGAATCGCGCCCGTTGCGCGAGGAGCCGCCTGCTTTTTTATGTGCCATCTCTAGAAACTCTACTTCTTGGCTTTGGCCGCGGGGGCCTTCTTCGCTGCCGCCTTAGCAGGTGCAGCATCCTTTGTCGACTTCGCGGCCTTGGCCGGAGCGGCTTTCGCCTCTGCCTTGGGTGCCGCGGCCTTCTTTTCAGCCTTGGGAGCGGCTTCCGACTTCGCGGGTGCAGCAGCCTCGGCCTTGGGCGCGGCGGCCTTCTTCTCGGCCTTTTTGCCGCCGATCGAGACGATCTTCAGGATCGTCAGCTGCTGGCGGTGGCCAGCCTTGCGGCGATAATTGTGGCGGCGGCGCTTCTTGAACACCGTGACCTTGTCGGCCTTCGCCTGGGCGATGATTTCCGCGGCAACGATAAGCCCGTCGGTCGACTTGAGATCCGAGCCTTCGCCCGCAAGGAGCACATCGGTGAGGTCGACGCTGTCACCGGCATTGCCGGCCAGCTTCTCGACGACGATCTTGTCTCCGGGGGCAACGCGATACTGCTTGCCACCCGTGCGCACGATAGCGAACATGGGCCTTATCACTTTCCGTCTTATTGACCGCGCAAGGTAACGCCGCGTGGCGTGGGCCCCGCGCGGGAAAGCGTGCCGCCTATGGGAGGGTAATGATTCTGTCAACCGTCGCGGGGCGGAAAAAGCCTAGTGACGGTGCTCCGGCTTCAGCTTGTAACGCTGGCCGTCGAAGCCCTCGAACAGTGTGCCGATGGCCGGATGATCGATCGGCTCGCCCTCGTCATCGGCGACCAGGTTCTGCTGGCTGACATAGGCGACGTAGCTGGTCTCCGCATTTTCGGCCAGCAGATGGTAGAAAGGTTGATCCTTGGCTGGGCGCATCGCCTCGGGAATTGCCTCATACCATTCGTCGCTATTGGCGAATTCAGGGTCGACGTCGAACACCACGCCGCGGAAATCGAGCAGCCGGTGGCGTACCATCTCGCCAATGCCATAACGCGCATGGGGAATTTTTTCGGAAGGAAACGCCGGAGACATAATCCCTATGTAATTCATGCGTGCCGCCAAGCAAGCCATTTGGCCCGCCAAACGGGCTTTGCAATGCTGCGGCACGCTGCTAGAGGCCGCCCCCGACCCATCCCGGCGACCCGCCGGCCCAGCGTCATCCTGTCATGCGGAGAGGTGGCTGAGAGGTCGAAAGCACCGCACTCGAAATGCGGCGTGCCGGCAACGGTACCGTGGGTTCGAATCCCACCCTCTCCGCCACCGACAACTCATTGGAGGCCGGTCTAATCCCGGCTGCTCAACCGCCGAACAACAGCTTAATATGGTTTCGGAACAAGCGGGTCTGATTGCCCATCAGGCCTTCGTCCTTCAGCGCCTTCGACATGATGATCGCGCCTTCGACGATCGTCGTAAGGTGGTCGGCCAATGCGTCGGCATCGACATTTTCACGAGGGGAATATGTTTGAGCGATCTCGCCGAACCAGCGGTGAAAGCGTTCGCGCATCCTCAGCAGATATTCGACATTCATCCGCTTCAATTCCGGGTCGAACATTCGCTCCTGATAGGTGACGGTCGCAACCATGCAGCCCGGATGGATCGACCCCATGTCGTCCATCATTTGCGCATATAGGTTGAGGAAGATCAGCATGGCCTGGAGGGGGTCGTCGCTCAATGAGCGAGAGCGGCTTTCCAGCGTGTCGATGATTCTTTCGTCCTCCGTAAGGAAGCGCTCGAACAGTTCGCGAGCCAAGTCGTTCTTGTCACGGAAGTGGTAGAAAAAGCCGCTTTTGGTGATGCCTGCCGCTTCGACCAACTCCTCGATGGAGGTTGCCGCAAAGCCCTTTTCGACGATGGCGCCATAAGCGACGTCGAGGATCCGTTCCCTGGTTCGCTCTCCCTTGCTCTGCGCACCGGATTCCAACTTTACCGAGGGTGCAGTTTTTTCGATCAGCTTGTCGACCATCGTTCATCCGCCGCACTTGCCGCTTTAGCCAAGCTACACAAATCCCACACGAATTCACAGACGCAACATAACTGACCGCGTGCTCGGTAGAGCTGCAATGAAGCCGGCGGCTATCAGCGCCCCCGATCAAAATTTCGGGGAAAGTTATGATTGGCACCTATCACTATATCGCGCTTGCCCTGTTCTCGGGCTTTGTGTTGCTGGAACTAGTGTCCAGCGGCCGGTTGTTCCCGAAGATTTCGGGGTGGCGCGTGAAAGGCATCGCCTTCACCCTTCTCTACTTCGCGGTAGGTACCTATGCGCCGCTGATGTGGGACGGCTGGCTTGGCGAGCATCGGATCCTGGCCGGCGATAGATTGCCCCTTTGGGTCCAGGCCGTTGGAGGCTTCCTGCTTCTCGAGCTCGGGGTCTATTGCTGGCACCGGACGATGCATAATGTGCCGCCGCTCTGGCGCTGGTTCCATCAGATGCACCATAGCGCCGAACGCGTGGATATATGGGGGGCATTCTACTTCCATCCGTTCGACATGCTGGGTTGGACGCTGCTTGGCAGCCTTGCCTTAGTCCTCGGCTTCGGGGTCAGCGCGGAAGCGGCGATCGTCATCAACCTTTTCGCTACCTTCTGCTCAATGTTCCAGCATGCGAACATCAGGACGCCGCATTGGCTGGGCTATCTGATAACGCGGCCGGAAAGCCACTCCGCGCATCATGAGAGGGGCGTTCACGCTCGCAACTATGGCGACGTGCCCTGGTTCGACATGATGTTCGGCACGTTCCACAATCCGAAGAAATTCAACGGAGAGGTCGGATTCTACGAAGGCGGGTCGAGGAAGGTTGGCGCAATGCTGATCGGCAGGCAGATCGCGTGACCCGGCCCGGTCCCAACGATTGGTGACCGACTAGGCGTGGCAGGCGAACGGGATTGGAGCCGGAGGCGGGCGAGTAACTCCGTCCGCCTTCAGCCGCGCCTGTAGCAAGGGGTAAGGCCTGGCGTCGAAGGTCGGATAGACAAGATATTGCATCAACGTCGTCAATCGCTCCGGGCGATCCAATGGCTTCAACACTTCGACGGCGCGCTTCGTATCGCCCAGTAGCTGGGTGCTTTGCCATGCGTTCGAAAGCGATGCATCCGGCAGCCGAGCCATTCGCGCGGCAATTTCCCGGGCGCCGCTCCCGCCGTCCGCGCATGCCTGCCTCAACTCCGCCAGCAACTTATTCTCTTCGGGCAGCGAGCTGGCCCTGATCTGCATGAGGATATCCCGAGCTTCGTCCCGCCGGCCGCCCCAAAGGAAGGCACGGTGCGCCTGATACTGGATCAATGCCTCTCCAGGGCTGCGGGCCAACTGCTCCCGAGAACGACGAACGGCATTCGGAATGTCCAGGGATAGGACCGAAGCCGTGATCGCACGTGACTTCGGCGAACCGCTTTCCATGGAAAGTGTGTGGATACGCTCTGCCGCCTTCGCCATCAGCTGCCGGTTTTCGGCATAGCCCGTAAGGTCGACGAGATCTTCCCACGCATCGAGATCGCGGGGCCGCTCGTCCAGATATCGCAGCATAAGCTGGAGCGCCTCCCGAAACCGGAGGTCCATCAGCGCTCTCGCCGACCGATATTTGAAATTATCGGGACGGCCCTGACTCGATGCGATGGCAGCGTCGACCCTCGTCAGATACTCCTGTAGCCGCTGCTCGTCGCTGCCGCGCTTCTCGGTGAGGGAGGAACCTACGCGGGTGGTGTTGCCGAACCATGCCTGGGCCGCTTCCCATTGCGCGGCGGCGAAAGCCGGGTCGATCGTTCGCGCTCGTTCATAGGCTTCGTAGGCGAGCCTGGTGTCCGTATCAGCCCCAGTAACCAGCCCTCGCCGTTCATATGCTAGTCCCTTGAGATACTCGTCATATGCCTCGACCGAGCGGGTTCCGAGAATGACCATCGCTTGCAGTCGCTGGGGACTCATTATGGTGTTTAGGGACTGGGCGATGGCGACGGCGATATTCTCCTGGATCGAAACGACGTCGTTCGCCGGGCGATCGTAATTTTGTGACCAAAGATGGAATCCGTCCGATGTGCGGATCAGCTGCGCAGTGACCCGGACGCGGTCGCCGTCCCGGCGAACCGATCCTTCGAGTATGTGCGCCACATTCAGCCTGCGACCGATTTCCCGAACGTCGCCTGGCTTGATCGACATTGTCGAAGTTCGCGCCGCGACATGCAGGTCGGGCGTTCGGGCAAGGCTGTTCAGAATCTCTTCCGTAAGGCCGGCGGCGAACCATTGCTGGTCATTCTTCGGAGAGAGATCCTCAAATGGGAGCACCGCAATCGATTTGGGATGAGCGGCCACCGTGGCGACCGCCGTCTCTCGGCCGGGAGCCTGCAGTCGAGTCATTATGACGGAGATGGTGAGGACTACTAACAAGATAGCCGCCAGCCCCGCCCAAAGGCGCCTGTCCCGAATGGAAAGCGGCGGCCAGCGAATTGTTCGCCCTATAGGGGCATTTGGCGGTTCGTCGCTGGCCTCGACTTCGCGCAGGAACCGATAGCCGCGTCCATATACGGTCTGGATCAGCTTCGGCTGGCGGGCATCGTCGCCGATCGCCTGGCGGGCCTCTTTGACTGCCGTCGTCAAGACCGATTCGGACACCGCGAGCCCGGTCCACACCGTGTCGAACAGCTCGGACTTGGTAACCAGGGTGCGCGGACGTTCCATCAGCGCCCGGAGAAGGGCAAACGCCTTTCCGCCAAGCCGGATGTGGCGACCGTCGCGCCACAGTCGCTCATCTTGCCGGTCGAGCCAAAGCGACCCTGCAATGAGGTACCTTCGCCGTTCCATTCTGCCTGGCCGAGCTCCGTCTGAATCGGCCCCCGAGCGCCACCTTCGCCCGCCTCCTCAGAATTGCCTCAGAATAAATCATTCCGATGTCGCGCGCCAGATGTGCAGCTAAAATACTGAAAATAAATGTTTTTCACATTCAGAATTTCTTCCCAGCAAGCTCAATCACGAATCAGATGTTTCCATGAGCTCTGCAGGACTTTGGGTCCGCCGTTCGCCCAAAGAGCCGCCTCAAGCCAACCAAGCTGGAGATCAAACTTGTTTCAGAAATTCAATTTCAAGGACGTGCTGGAGGGATCGACCCGTGGTGCCTGGCAAATTGAGGACGTCTTGCCGGAAGGAGCCCGATTGGACTTCGGCCGCAATTTCCTGCCGGAGAATCTTGCACGTACGGATGCGGCGCCGGGGCTGAGCCCCGAGCAGCGCAGGGTCCTCAACCATATCCGAAGCCACGAATATCTGACATTGTTCGGGGTGGTCGAGGAGTTCATCCTGCCGTTCGTTCTCGATCATGCCCGGCCGCAACTCAACGGCGACGACGATCGCATTCGCGCGCTTCTGAATTTCGCCGGCGAAGAGGCCAAGCACATCCACCTGTTCAAGCTGTTCCACCAGCGTTTTACGGACGCGTTTGGTACCGACTGCGAGGTGATTGGCCCGCCGGAGGCGATCGCGGGGGAAATCCTTCGCCACGATCCGCTCGCGGTGGCGCTGCTGATCCTGCACATCGAATGGATGACGCAGCGACACTATCTGGAAAGTGTCCGCGACGACCGGGACCTCGATCCGCTCTTCAAGAGCTTGTTGAAGCATCATTGGATCGAGGAAGCGCAGCACGCGAAACTCGATACGCTGATGGTCGAGGCGCTGGTCGAGGGCCGGGACGAGGCCGGCATCCAGAAGGCGATCGACGAATATCTCGAAATGGGCGGGTTCCTCGACAATGGGTTCAAGACCCAGGCGGAGATGAACATCGCTGCCCTCGAGAAGGCGACCGGCGCCGCAATCGCCGACAAGGTCCGTGGTTCGCTCATCGACCAGCAACATCAGGCGCTGCGCTGGACCTACATCGGCAGCGGCATGACCCATCCCAACTTTGTGGCGACTCTTACCGCCATGTCCCCGGCCGCACGCGACCGCATTGCCGAAGTCGCACCGGTCTTCTGCTGAACACCATCGGAAGGAAATTGAACATGCTTGATATCACCACCACCCGGGTCAACGGGATAGACCTGCAGGCGCTCGACGAGACGGTCGACGCGATCAACAAGGATGCCGGCTGCGCCAATGTGCAGTTCCGGGTGAAGACCGACTGGCTAGGCCAGACTCGGTCGGAATCCACGGTCAAAGGCTATCGCATCGGCGGCCAGGAAGTTGAGCGCAGCTTCAAAATCTCCGCCGACGAGCCGCACGAACTGCTCGGAAGGAATGAAGCGCCGAATCCGCAGGAGCTGCTGATGAGCGCCGTCAATGCCTGCATGATGGTCGGCTATGTTGCCCAGTCATCGATCCGCGGCATCAACCTGGAAAGCTGCACGATCGAGACCGAGGGCGAGCTGGACCTTCGCGGGTTCCTGGGCCTCGATGCGACGGTTCCCAACGGCTATCGGCGGATCGATTATACTGTGACCCTGAAAGGCGACGGCACGCCTGAGCAGTATGAGGAGATCCACAAGGCCGTGCAGGCGACCTCTCCGAATTATTTCAACATGGCCCAGCCGATCGAGATGCGCGGCAACCTGCGCATCGGGTAAGGGCGAAGGAGGGGACGGTCTCGGCCGTCCCCTCAAACCTTCGGATCAGCGGCGCCCGGCCGATGCTGCACGCAAGCTCAATTCCAAGTATGAGGTTCGTCCCTGTTGCCTTCGCGGCGGGGCGAATCCGTCACAAGTAGGATCCAACCAATGAACGCGAACAAGGCATTATGGGAGAAAGGCGATTTTACGCGGATCGCCGAGACGATGCGCCAAAGCGGCGAGGAGCTGATCGATGCGCTTAGCATCTGTCAGGGAATGGATGTGCTCGATCTCGGCTGTGGCGACGGAACGACTGCCGTTCCAGCAGCCCAGCTCGGCGCCAATGTGCTGGGCATCGACATTGCAGCCAATCTTGTCGCGGCGGGCAATGGGCGCGCGGCGGCGGCCGGCCTAACCAATCTTCGCTTCCACGAAGGCGATGCCTCCAACCTGGCGGGCATAGCCGACGAGAGCTTCGACCTGGTCGTCAGCATCTTCGGCGCCATGTTCGCGCCTCGCCCGTTCGATGTCGCTCGGGAGATGGTGCGGGTGACCCGTCCTGGCGGTCGCATCGTCATGGGCAACTGGATTCCGGGTGACCCGACCCTGGTGGCCCAGGTGCTGAAGATCAGCGCCGCCTACACGCCACCGCCGCCCGAAGGTTTCATCAGCCCGGTGACCTGGGGCGTTGAGGATGTTGTTCGGGAGCGGTTCACCGCGGCCGGCGTTCGGCCGGAGGACATTAGCTGCGAACGCGCGACTTATGTCTTTCGCCATAACGGCCCGCCATCCGAATTCCTGGCCGCCTTCCGGACTTACTATGGTCCCACCATGAATGCCTTTGAAGCGGCCGCGAAGGAGGGGCGTGACGGCCAACTATGGGAGGATCTGACCGCCTTGTTCGAGGCGCAAAACCAGGGCGGCGCGGACACGACGGCGATACCGGCCACTTACCTCAAGGTCGTGGTCAACAGGCGCTAGCCAAAAGGCGGATTCGGCATTTACCGAAGTCTGGTGTCCGCCTGGTTGGAAAGCGGACACCAGGCTAGTGCCGAAGGATCGCTAGCGAATTTCGCCGCGAATGCTGTTCCTGAGTTGCTTGAGATAGACCCGACCGGCAGGCAGTCGGCGGCCATTCTTAAGGACGATCTCGGTCTGTCCAATGGATCGCGACATCAGCTTTGCTATGGCGCTTCGCCTGACGAGCCACTGCCGATGGACCCGGACGAACAGGCCCGGCTCGACCCTTTGGGAGAACTGGCGGATCGACCCGCGCATCAAATGAGAACCCGAGGAAGTGTGGATCGCGACATATTCATCCGCGCTGCCGACGCAGTCGATCGCATCAACTGGCACCCGGATGAGGCCGCCAGTTCCCCGCAGCCAGAACTCCGTTTCAAAGGCCGGCAAGGCGGAGGAATTGGTCGCGTTTCTTAGTTCCCGCAGGACCTGTTGAAGCTCCTCAACCCTTTGTTCTGCGTCTTTCGCCTGAAGTTGCTGGCGAACTCTCTCCAAAGCCAGCGCCAAGCGATCACGCTCGACCGGTTTCAGCAGATAATCGACGACCGCCTTGTCGAACGCTCGCGGAGCAAACTGATCAAATGCGGTAACGAAGATGACCAGTGGCGGGTTGGCCCGGTCGGCAATGGCCTCAACCACTTCAAAGCCATTGCCGTCGCGCATTTTGATGTCGAGCAGAACGACATCCGGGTTGAGCTCGCTGATCTTGGCATGCGCCTCCGCACAACTGTTGGCCTCGCCGACATGCTCTGCTTCCGATATGGTCTGAAGCAGCAGCCTCAGCCGCCTTAATGCGAGAGACTCATCGTCGACCGTCATGACGCGGAGCGGGGTCATGCGCTCTCCAGCGGAAGGGACAGGCGAACCCGGAATTGACCCTTGTCGTCGCGGTCCGCAACGAGGTCGGTCGCCTCATCACCATATAGCAGCGCCAATCGCTGACGAATATTTGCAAGGCCGATGCCGCCGCCCGCAGAATTTTGCTTTGCTCCTTTGCCGCTATCCACCACCTCAAGCGTCAATTGTTGGCCGGCCGCGGTTGCGCCGATCGCAATGGTAGCCGGCGGCGGCGCTCCCGAGACCCCATATTTCACCGCATTTTCGACGATCGGCTGAAGGATCAGGGCCGGAACGAGTGCGCTCTTCAATTCCTCGCTTACATCGACCTTCACGGCGAGGTCGGGATAGCGCAGCTGTTCAATATCAAGGTAGGAGCGCTGCAGTTCGACCTCGAGCTCAAGCGGTATCTTTCCCATCGGGTCGGCGCTGAGGCCGAGACGAAGGAATCGAGCCAGCTTGACCACCATTTCCTCGGCCTTGTCGGTATTTTTGTCGAGGATCAGCGCCGATACAGAGTTCAGGCTGTTGAACAGGAAATGCGGATTAATCTGACTGTGAAGGGCGCGCAGCTGGGCGACATGCGCCTGTTCCCTAAGCTGTGCCGACCGGCGCTGCTCGTCCTGGACGTCGAAGCTGTACATCAGCGCCAGATAGAGGCCCGCCCAGGCGAGGAAGAACCAGGTCCAGAACGCGATGGTCCGGACGGCATCGCTCCAGTTGAAGTTCTTGAGGTCGAGGCTGGGATCGACTGCGGCGACGGTAAAGAAGGCAATCCAGGCATAAATTTCCGCCGCGACCGGAGTGACGCAAGCTAGTGCGATCAGCCTGCGCTTGGTGGTCGACAGCCGCGGGTGCCTGAGCAGCAGGTGGATCAGGTAACAAAAACCGAAGCCGATCAGCGTCGTAACAATGCGCATCGCGGCAATTGCCGGAAGATGCGGGTTGCCGCTGAGTGCAGTGCCCAAGGTCAGCAGGAAATAGCCCGAACCCCAGACCGCAAGCGTCAGCCAAAGCGCCGCGCGAGTACGTGCGCGTAGCGGCTGCTCGGGATCAAGTACCGCGAGTTCCGGGACGTGAATATCCCCTATCGATTGCAACAGGTTGGTGGCCACGGGGCAAAGATGAGGGCCTTGGCGGGCTTTGTCGACTGTCGTTCAGGCTCAATTTTATGACATTCATCCTCAAAAGTGGACGCCCGACTGCAAAAATCGCCCCTTCGATGGCAAGCATCTTCAACTGTGCTCGACCCCTAACCGAGAGTGACACTTCGAAAGGGGATGCACTTTTATGATCGATTTCCGTCACAGGCTTCTGGCCACGACACTTTTGGTTTCCACCGGCCTGTTGGCCACGCCCGCCTTTGCCCAGGAT
>NZ_JAKFGM010000003.1 GCF_021502585.1 Sphingomonas cremea
GGGCCAGTCAGCGGCGGCCCGTCGAGCGCCAGCGGAACCGAGGATGACGCGTCGATCGGCGGCAACGTCCCGGCCGCCAGCGACGTCGACGGCGATGCCCTGACCTACCAGCTGGTTTCGGGATCGGTTAAGATAAACGGAGTGGCGGCCGCCGACGGCACCGTGACCCTCAACCCCGACGGCAGCTACAGCTACACGCCGATTGCGGCCGACCAGGGATTGGACACCGGCGAGAGCAAGGTCATCACCTTCGACTATGTCGCCAACGACGGCACCGCCAATTCAGGCGCGGCGACGGTCACCATCACCGTCAACGGCGTCAACGACGCGCCGGTGACCGGCGGCAACGGCAGCGCCAGCGGTACCGAAAACGACGCCTCAATCGGCGGCAATGTTCCGGCTGCTACCGATGTCGACGTCGAGCCATTGACCTACCAGCTGGTGGCCGGATCGGTGAAGATCAACGGAGTGGCGGCCGCCGACGGCACGGTGACCCCCAACCCCGACGGCAGCTACAGCTACACGCCGATCGCGGCCGACCAGGGGCTCGACACCGGCGAAAGCAAGGTCATCACCTTCAACTACGTCGCCAACGACGGCACCGCCAACTCGGCGGCGGCGACCGTGACGATCACCGTCAACGGCGTGAATGACGCACCGGTTATCACGTCTAATGGCGGCGGAGACACGGCCAGCGTTTCGGTCGCCGAAAATACGACGGCCGTAACCACGGTCGTCGCGACCGACGTCGATGTGGAGAACATCACCTATTCGATCGTCGGCGGAGCGGACTCCGCCAAGTTCACGATCGATCCGAACACGGGCGCGCTTTCGTTCGTCAATGCTCCGGACTTCGAAAATCCGACCGACGTAGCCGGCGGATCGTCGGTTGCGGGAAACAACGTCTATGACGTGATCGTCCGCGCCTCGGATGGAACGGCAAGCGACGACCAGGCGATTGCCGTCACGGTCACGAATGCCGCGGAGAATGTGGCTCCGACTGCAAATGCTGACACGCTTTGGGCGACCAACAACACTGCGGTCACTTTTTCGAATGACGTTCTTCTCAACAATGACACCGATCCGGACGGACTAGCGCTGACGCTGACCAGCCTGACGTTGGCTACCGGTTCACTGGGTAGTTCGATCGTCTTAAATTCCAATGGGACATTCACGTTCACGACGGGTGCTGGGGGAGGTCTCGTTCCAACGCCAACAGTGGTCACGCTGAACTACACTACTTCGGACGGCGCAGGTGGAACAGCTTCCGGCACGGTCACGCTAAACGTTGTAACCGGCGGAGCCGGTGCCCAGACTATCGATCTGTCAGCCCTATCATATCAAGGATCATACCTCGACGGCGGCGCAAATAACGACAATCTATCCGACGGCTCGGCGTTGGGCACGTTGGTTGGCGGTCTCAATAATGACACGCTCAATGGCAATGCGGGCAATGACCTGCTGATTGGCGGCGACGGAAACGACACGCTTAGTGGCGGCGACGGCAATGACATCTTGCGGGGTGGTCTCGGAAACAATGACTCCATGAACGGAGGCAATGGCACTGAGGATTTGCTCGACTTCTCTGACGGCACGGTTGGCATGACCTTTACGCTGGATCAGACCGCCGGATCACACTCGATCACCAACGATACCGCGGGCCTCGGCCAGAACGACACCTACCAAAACATGGAAGGTGTAATTGGAACAAACCTCAACGATACCATCACAGGCAGCAACACCGCGAACGACATCCTTCGCGGTGGAGGCGGTAATGATACATTGAACGGTGCTGGCGGTGTTGATCTGATCGATTTCAGGGAGGGCACCGCTGGGATCACCTTCACACTAGTCCAAAGTAGCGTCGGCACCGCCTTCAACGCTTCGGGCGCCGGGCTTGGCACCGACACCTACAGCAACATGGAAGGCGTGATCGGCACAGTCTTCGCCGACACGCTGACTGGTAGCTCGGGCAACGACATCCTTCGCGGCGATGGCGGAAATGATATTCTCGACGGCGCTGGCGGCAACGACACGCTCGTCGGCGGTACGGGCGCGGATACGCTGACGGGTGGTCTTGGCAACGACACGTTCGTCTTGAGTACGCCGCTCAACGCCGTGGATTCCATCACCGATTATGCAGCCGGCGACATTGTCGACATTACCGCGATCCTGAATGTCCCAGGTCCGGTCAATCCCATCGCCGATGGCTATCTGAGGGTGACCACTACCGGTCTCATTCAGGTCGATCTCGACGGTGGCGGTAATAGCTGGGTCACCGTCAGCACCATCAACACTGGAGTCACTCCAACCATCCGCTACGTCGATGGCGGCGTGGTGACCGATATTGCGGTTGCGCCCGTCGCTCCCCCGATCGCGCTCGACCTCAATGGCGACGGCGTGGTCAGCTTCATCGGCACCGATGCCGGCGCACACTTCGACTATGGCGGTGGCACGGTGTCAACCGCATGGGTCGGGCCGCAGGACGGCATCTTGGTCCGCGACGCCAACCATGATGGGCTGGTCTCGGCCAACGAGATCGTCTTCGCAACCGACGGCAGCGACCTTGAAGGCCTGGCCCGCTACGACAGCAATGGCGACGGCCAGCTCTCGGCCGCCGATGCCAACTTCGCCGAGTTCGGCGTGTGGCAGGACGCGGACAGCGACGGCCAGGTCGACGCGGGCGAGCTTCAGTCGCTTACCGCTGAAGGCATTGCCAGCATCTCGCTCAGTTCCGACGGAGTCGGCTATTCGGCCGCCGGCGGAGACGTCAGCGTGGTCGGTACCGGCAGCTTCACCCGCACGGACGGCTCGACCGGGGTCCTGGCCGACGCAGTGTTCGCAACCGGCGGTCGCGTGGCGGAGGCCGAGCTTCGTACCGCAGCAGTCTCGGCCAATAGCAACGTCATCGCCGCCGCGGTCGCGGCGATGGGGTTTGCCGCCACTGCGGCCGCGGCGCATGAACCCGGCTCGCAAGGCAATCATGGGCAGCAAGGGGAACAGGAATCCCTGCCGTCCCCGTCCATCGTTGCCGATCAGGCGGCGGATAGCTCTGCCGGACCGGTGCAGTTGGAAGCATTTGTCGCCGGCGCCAGCCAGGCTGCGGGTTCCGCCGCGCTCCACACCAGCGCCACTGCATCCTCCACCGACGCGAACCATTCGATCACCGGATCGGATGCAAGCGTACCCGCCGAGTTGGCTCCGCTAGCGGCGGGAACAGAGCCCCGGGGTTCGGACGCCTCGGGACCGGCGATCGCTCCGGCGATGGTAGCGATGCCATCGGCCGAAGCGCTCGTCGCGGCATTCGACGATGCCGGAACGGCGAAAGCCGCTGCGGGTGAAACCGCCGCGTCGGTGGTCGCCGAAGCGCTGGCTGACGGCAATCAGGGATCGGCCATCGACGCCATCCTTGCGGCGACGCTCCCGTCAAATGCGAACAACGGCCAGGTCGATGCGGCGCAGGCCGCGTTCGCTGCGTTCGCCGGTCACGCTGGCCCGGCCGCCGCCGAATGGCATGGCAGCGGCTTCGGGTTCGGAATGGGCAATGCTCTGGGCGTCGAGCATGTCGCGCTGCACCCGGACATGCCCGCCCAGGCGTGATGGCCCGGAGTGAGCGTGGTCGAGGCAATGCTTGACTAGTAGGAAGCTATTTCATTCCTGCGGGCAATGAGCAGCAGCCTTGCGTTCGCCCGCTATTTGATCGCCCTTCTTCGCCATAACTTCGCAAAAATGGCGCCTCATCCCGAGACTTTTGTGAACTTAGTGAACGTAAGCCCTTCTCCCCGCCCGCCGTTCGTCCCTGCTGGCCGATCGCGCCGCAACGCCCTAAAGCAATTCCAATGACGGTCGTTGCTGCATATCTTTATCGCGACGGGCACCGCATCCGCGAGGTCTCGATCGACGAGCCCGTCGACTGCCGCGAGGACAAGAGCGAATTCGTTTGGATCGGCATCGCCGACCCGACCGAAGAGGAATTGCACTCCCTCGCCAATTGCTACCACCTCCACCCGCTGGCGATCGAAGATGCGCTCAAGGCCAACCAGCTGCCCAAGATCGACGTGTACGACGATCAGCTGTTCGTCGTCGCCCGAACCGCGCACCTGATGGAAGACCATATCGATTACGGCGAAACCGCCATCTTCGTCGGCCATAGCCACATTATCACTGTCCGCCACGGATCGACCCGCGCCCACACGGCATTGCGCGCGCAATTGGAGCAATCGCCGCGCCTGCTGATGCACGGGGTCGATTATCTGCTCCATGCGATCCTCGACTACATCGTCGACGGCTATGTCCCGCTGATCGAAGACCTGGAGGAGGAAGTGCTGGAGATGGAGACCAAGGCCATCGACAGCTTCCTTGGCCGGCAAGAGGTCAACCGCATCTTCACCGTGCGCCGCGAGCTGATCCGGTTTCAGCGGGTGCTCGGGCCGATGGGCGAGGTGGCGCAGAAGCTGGTGCGGCAAGATCTGCCGTGCATCGACGCGGAGGCGCGCATCTACTTCCGCGACGTTCAGGACCATATTCGCCGGGTCCAGGCGCGCGTCGATGGCCTTCGTGAGGTTCTGACCAGCGTGTTTGAGTTGAGCAGCCTGCTGGAGCAGCAGCGCACCGGTGCCATCACCCGACAACTGGCGGCATGGGCCGCGATCCTCGCGGTACCAACGGCGATCGCCGGCATTTACGGCATGAATTTCAAATATATGCCGGAATTGTCGACCAAATATGGCTATTACGTCGTGGTCGCGATCATCGTCGCGATCTGCACCCTTCTCTACCGGCGGTTCCGGCGCGTGGGCTGGCTCTAGGCGCGAGCCTTGACGCGCGCCTCGACGAGCCCGATCGCGGCGGCAATGGCTTCTTCGATGCTCATCTCGCTGGTGTCGAGCAGTTCGGCATCTTCGGCCTTCGCCAATGGCGCTGCTTCCCGCCCGCTGTCCCGCTCGTCCCGTGCTCGGATGTCGATCAGCACATCCTCATAATGGGAGGGCATTCCGCGGGCGAGCAGCTCGGCGACACGACGGCGGGCACGAACTTCGGGCGAAGCAGTGACGAACAGTTTGGCAGTCGCGTGGGGAGCAATGACGGTGCCGATGTCACGACCGTCGAGCACCGCGCCGTCGGCCCCCGCCGCGAAGCTCCGCTGCCGTTCCAGCAGTGCCGCGCGAACGCCCGGATAGGCCGAAATGCGGCTGGCGATCGAACTCACCACCTCGCTTCGAAGCTCTTCGTCGGTCGGGTCGATTTGGGCGACCCCGTCGCAAGCGCGAACCGCTTCGAATTCGCTTCCCGGATCGCCGCCGAAGCGGAACATGCTGAGGGCGACGGCCCGGTAAAGCATCCCCGTGTCCATGTGCGGCAGGCCGAAGTGCCTGGCCAGCGCCCGGGCGATGGTCCCCTTGCCGCTGGCGGCGGGACCGTCGACGGCGATGACGATGGGGTTGGCGGGTCGGTTCATGCTTGCGGCGCTTTGACAGGGGCTTGGCGGTATGGCAAGGCGCCCGCCGATCCGGCATGGGCCCGACGCGGTGCCCGCCAACTCACCATGGAGAACTGACCCAATGGTCAATCCCGAATGGGGCACCAAGCGTAGCTGCCCCAAATGCTCGACCCGCTTTTACGATCTCGGCAAGGATGATCCGGTTACCTGCATCAATTGCGGCAACGCCTGGCTGCCCGAGCCAGTGCTGAAGTCGAAGCAGCCGCTGCCATTCGAAGTCGCCGCGCCCGAGAAGGTCAAGGAAGCCGACGAGGACCTGGCCGCCGAGGAACTGGTTCCCGACGAAGATGAGGAGCCGAGCGCCGACGACGAGGTTGACCTGGCCACTGGCGAGGATGACCTGGGAGTCACGACCGGCGACGGCGATGAGGAAAGTTAAGGCGTCCGGGGGTTGAATTTTCCCGTTGGCAGACGGGAAAGCATCCCCTAAAGGCGCCTCCGGACAGGGTCCCATCAAAGTAATACTTTGATGGGTACCGGGACGGGGCCGTAGCTCAGCTGGGAGAGCGTCGCAATGGCATTGCGAAGGTCAGGGGTTCGATCCCCCTCGGCTCCACCATCCGTCCAGAATGTCGCGGAAATCCGGTGATGCCCGGGTTCGACCCAAAGCGGGCATTGTCGCGATCTTGATTGGCCGTCTCAGTTAACCGATTCAGGGACCTTCTCGACCCATTCCGGAAAGAACGCCGCTTCCCGGCTCGACCAGCCGGGAGCCGTCGCCTCATGAGATTTGATTGATCCCAAAAGCGTCTTGCGCGAATCCGGATGAAGAAATGGCAGTGCGGCAGCGGCGCAGAAGACGCTCGGCAGCCAAGGCCGAATGGTTGGACCGATCAGTCGCTCGTACAGAAACCGATATGCCGCGAAGCTTGCGATCTTGCCTTCTTCAAGGTCTCGGGCGGACAGGGCGATTAGCGGGCCGATGAACAACTCTGTGTCGTCCAATCCGATGTCGTCCGGGACACAGGCGCGGATGAGGTCGAGAATCCGGTAGCGCTTTGACTGTTCCGCGATTTTGGCGGCTTCGACGGGACGACGGGCCCAGCATTCGACCGCGTCACGCCGGCCGAGGCCGACGTCGAGCGACCGGCGGATGAAGCGCTGCTCGGCCGCGGTGAAAGTCGCGAACTCCTTCATTTCGGACAGCATCCGGGAGGATAAATCCTGGGTCATCGTCGACTCCTTTAGAAGCGGTTCGACGATCATTTTCCCGGATCTAGCGGCGCGGTTCCAATGCCGCTCTCGCATCATATCGATAAAGTGAAAGTGGGAGGCAGGGGATCCACCCGCCTCCCACCTGGTCAGTTGTTTTGGTTGTTGGTCAGCACTTTTGGCCAGTTGGCCTGGCCGCGCCGGATCGCATCGTCCTGGTCGGCTTCCCACAACTCCTTCGCCCGGGCGTTGAAATTTAGATACAGCTTTCCGTCGACAATCTTCCACTGCTCGGGGTCGCCCGGGGCGATGTAGCCCTGGCTCACCGCCCAGGCGCAGTAGCCGCCGAACTGCGGTTCATATACTGCCGGATCGGCCTTGAACTTGGCCAGTGCAGCCGCCGATGCAAATTGCCAGGTCGCACCTTTGTACTGGGTCTGGTGCGCCTTGCTGCCTCGCAACGGCCGGCCCTGGAGGAAATAGGCGGTGACGTCGTAACCGCGAGCGGCAAGATGATCCGCCTCGACGCTGATCTCCGGCGCGGGGCTGTTGGCCGCCTGGGCCGCCGCGGGCAATGGGGCCGCCAAAAGGGCAAGCGACGTCAGGCGCAGAAACAAGGAACGCATATCATTCTCCAAATGGTAGGTGGGTCAGGAAATCCGGAGCAGCCGGTCGAGCGACCAATTGCCGCCGCCGAGCGCGATGAGCGGCAGCATCAACCCAGCCCAGCTGAGATGAGTCGGCCAGGCGTCGGGATAGACGAAGGTCTGGATGACCAGCGTCATGCCGAGCAGCGCGGCGGCCGACAGGCGGGTGAAAAGGCCGAGCACCAGTAGGACCGGGAATAGGTGCTCGGCCCCCGCCGCCATGTAGGCGGCGAGCTCGGGAGGCAGGAGTGGCAGCGCATATTCGCTGCGAAACAACTCGATGGTGGTGTCGGGGATCGTGAAAATCCCTTCGACTTTGGTCCTGCCAGACTGAAAGAAGACCGCCGCGATTCCCAGGCGTTGCACTAGCAAAAGGGCTGAAGCCGGCAGCGCGTGCTCCGCCAAATCGGTCAGCAGTTGGTAGCGCGATCGGGGTTCGGATTGAGCGATCGTGGCCATGAAATGGTCCTCTCCTTTGGTCATTGAATGATGATGGCGCCGGATGCGACGGCACGATGAAGAAGCTCGGAAACATCGGCTCGCGGAAATTCTGCCGCGACTGCGGATACAACCTCGGCAACTGGCGCGGGTGCGACGCAAGCCAGCAATAGACGGTAGTAGGGAGCATCGATGAGTTCGGCTCGAACCGAAAGCCCCGGTCGGGTGAACAGCGCCCATTCGTCGGCCCACACCGGGTCCAGCTCGACAAGGCCGTGCGGATTGCGGTGGGCCTGCCAGATGCTCATCGCCGGCATCGCCAGCCAGGCGAAACGCGTCGCGGGGTGAAGCGCGACCCTCGATCCGCGGCTGTAGGATCGCTCGATGCCGGCCGGTTCGGATGCAAGGAAGGATTCGAGCCACAGCCGATCGAGCCGAGCGACATCGGCCAGATACGGCAACTCTCCGGTCCACGATTGACGCGCGAGAAAGGTGGCGAACTCGCCGCCATATTCGGACAGGACCGGGCCTCGCGGCGGATGCTCCCGGCGATAGTCGAGCGCGACTTGGGTGAACATCTCCTCGCCGACCAGCATGTCGACCGTCGGGTAGGCGGCACGAAGCGCTTCGACCGCACCGCGAGCGCAGGTGTTGCGATAGACTGCGAAAGCCTTTTGGCCGGACAATCTGTCGAACGAGTCATCGTCGAGGATGGCCCGGGCGAAATTGGCCTGGAAATCGGCGAGGTCAGGCATTGGCCACCTCGCGCTGACCAGCCATCATTGCCGCCGCCTTGTCGCGCTCGATAAGCAGCGTGTCGAACTCAGGGATGTTGTCGTCCCGCTCGATCAGCGTCGGCGGCCGGTCGGTGCCGCGGTGGGCCAGCAACCAGTCGTAGAGCTTCCAGACCTCGGCCGAAACCGGGGTGTCATGGCTATCGATCAGCAATGAACCGCCCAGCAGCGGATCTTCCGAATGGCCGGCCAAATGGATTTCGCTGATCTCGGCGCGAGGCAGTGCGTCGAGGTAGGAGACCGGGTTGAAGCCGAGGTTATTGGCGCTGACGAAGACGTTGTTGACGTCAATTAGCAAGCCGCAGCCAGTGCGCCTGACCAACTCGGCAAGGAACAATGATTCTGGCCACTCGTGCCCCTCAAGCTGCATGTAGAGCGACGGATTTTCGATCAGGATTTGCCGGCCAAGGGCCGATTGGGTGATGTCGATATTGCGACCAATTGTCTCCAGCGCCTCGTTGGTGCGCGGGAAAGGCAGCAGGTCGGGGAAACTGACCTCCTCGTGCCGCGACCAGGCGAGATGTTCGGACAGGAGGAAGGGCTGGAACCTGTCTACCAGCCGCTTAAGTTTCGAGAGGTGTTCACCGTCGGGTCGCGCGGTGCCGGCAAGCGACAATCCGACGCCATGAACAGACAAAGGGAAGGAAGCTCTTAGCGCCTCGAGCATGGCCAGCCGCGGACCGCCATCGACCATGTAATTTTCGGCATGGATTTCGAACCATAGGCCCGCCGCCGGACAGGCCAATGCCTGCTCGTAATGCACGGGCTTGAAGCCCAGTCCGGCGGTCGGGGTCATGGCGTTTAGGCTGCCTTCGGGGTCAGCGAACCGTGGCCCTTGGGGGTCTTGATGGCCGTGCAGGTGCCCTTGGCGACATATTTCCAGGCGTTGCCTGCATAATTGCGCTTGGACGTGCCGGCACAGCTGGTGCCCGGTCCTGCCGCGCAGTCATTCTTTCCGGCCAGTGAGACGCCATAGCATTTGTCGGCATTCGGCTGGGGCTTGGCAGGGCCGGCCGTTGCCGAGGTTGCGGCAAATGCGGTCAGGGCCGTTACGACGGCAATATTGGTGAGCTTGTTCATTAGACTCTCCTCGGTTGGTAAAGGCGATAAGGACGGCCGGATGATCGAGCTTCGGCGGGTCAAATTGAAATGCCGCTTGCGCATGATCTCGATGCATTCCGCCGATGAGCGATCCCAGGCGGCCGCTGCTAAGCATTCGCGCAAAAGCTCTGCTTGGTTACGCGGTCCAAAAATAATCGCGCCGTTCGGGCCGCTGCTGTAACCAACTTCGCAAGGCGGCCGAATGAACCCGACAAGCACCGTGCAGGCACTAGAGGCTAAGTTGAACGCGTTGATGGTCGCCAGCATGGGCGGGCACGCAGGCGCCTATCAAACGCTGCTTCGGCTCAGCGCCGAACGACTGCGCTCCTATTTTCGGCGCCGCCTGTCCGGCCGCGACGCGGATGTGGAGGACCTGGTGCAGGAAACGCTGATGGCCATTCACAATAAGCGGGCAAGCTACGACCCGACGCTCCCGTTCACCGCATGGCTGCATGGTATTGCTCGCTATCGGCTGATCGATTTCCTGCGACGCGACAAACAGCTGGCGAGCCTATCAACCGACGATGGATTTCAGCCCGTCGACGACGGAGGATTCGATGCCCTGCTCGCTCAGGTCGATATCGCGGAGCTGCTCGCCGAATTGCCGTCCAAGCAAGCGACGGCGATCCGGCTTACCCGCATCGAAGGATATTCCGTCCGTGAGACCGCCGAGTTGAGCGGGCAAAGCGAACCGGCGGTCAAGGTGAATGTCCATCGTGGCCTGGGCCGGTTGATTGCGGCAATAAAAGGGGGCGCGGATGCGGACCGATGAGCTGATTGCCGAGCTCTCCCGAGGCCCCTGGCCAACGGTACGTCCAGCACGGCGCATGGCGGCGGCAATGTTCGCGGGCTGGCTCATCGCGCTCGGCGGGCTGATGTTGATCGTCGGCCAGCCACTGGCTGCCGTCGCAAGGACGGGGGTCGCTCCTTTTGGACTGAAGCTGGGCTTCACGCTCGCGCTGGCGATCATTTCCACCCTGGCTGCGCTCGCGGCCGGTCGACCCGGTCAACACTTAGGGCCGCGGTTGGCCCTAATCAGCCTGCCTTTCCTGGTTATTGCAGTGGTGGCTGCAATCGAACTGACCTCGGTCGACCCGGCGGGTCGACAGCCGCTGCTATTTGGCACGTCATTCCGTTCCTGCCTGACAGCTGTCACGCTCTCCTGCGTCCCGGTCCTCGCCGGAACGATGTGGGCCTACCGGGTGCTTGCGCCGACCCGGCCGACGCTCGCGGGGTTTCTCGCTGGTCTGAGCTCCGGTGCGGCCGCAGCCGTGGCATATGCCTTATACTGCACGGAAACGACTGCCTCGTTCCTGCTTGCCGCATACACGCCGGCGATCCTGATTCCGGCAGTTGCCGGCGCGTTGCTGGGACCAAGGATACTGCGCTGGTAGCGGGGCAACATGGCTTCGATAGACAATCGGTATGGCGCCGCCCGGCGTCGCCGGTGTAAGGATTTTACACTCGCAAGAGGGACCGCATCCTATGGAAATGCAGCAGGTGCGCTATTTTGTGGCGCTCGCAGAAACGCTGAATTTCACGCGCGCGGCTGAAAAGTGCAATGTCAGCCAGCCGGCGCTGACCCGCGCCATTCAACAGCTTGAGCATGAACTCGGCGGACCGCTGTTCCATCGGGAACGCGGGAATACGCATCTTTCCGAACTGGGGCGCATGATGCTGCCCTATCTGCAAGGCGTCGATGATCAGTGCCGGGCCGCAAAGGAACAGGCCAAGGCAGCCAAGAAGCTGGAAAAAGCCACGCTCACCATCGGCACAATGTGCACCATTGGTCCGCAACTGGTGTCGCAGCTCATGATCCGCTTTCAGGCCGCCCATCCCAATGTGGAAGTCCGCGTCATTGATTCTGGGGCGCCGCAGATGATCGAGATGCTTGAAAAGGGCGATCTCGAGGTGGCGATCGTGGGCGTTCCCGAAGAGCTTCCAGAATCGCTGCATCAGCTGCCGATCTTCGAAGAAAATTTCGTAATCGTGCTGCCGCCAAACCATCGGCTGTGCGCCAGCAACCCGATCCGCGCCATAGAGCTCGACAAGGAACCCTATGTCAGCCGAACAAACTGCGAAGTGTTCGAGCCTGTGCGCAAAGAATTGTTCAGCCGGGGCGTATTCCTGCGCCAGGTGTTCAGCTCGCCGCGCGACGACTGGGTGCAAGGGATGATAAAGGCCGGGTTGGGTATCGGATTTTTCCCCGAATTTGCAGTCACGGATCCGGACCTGGTCGTGCGGCCGCTGGTCGATCCCAGCTTCAGTCGGACTATCTACCTGGCGACGGTGCGCGGCCGGCCTCATTCCCCGGCAGTTGGCGCCTTTGTGCAGGAAGCCCGACGCTATCCCTGGCCGGCGACCCGCCTCGCCGCCTGACAGGGTCGTTCTTCGGTCAGCAGGTCGTGGCAGGACGCCAGCGCATTTAGCGCAGAGGGAAAGCCCGCGTAGATCGCGGTCTGCATCAGGATTTCGATGATTTCGGCCTTGGTCAGCCCGACCTGGGTCGCCGCCTGGATATGGATCCGAAGCTGCGGGTCGGCATTGCCTAACGTCGCCAGCGACGAAATGGCGGCAATTTCGCGGCTGCGAAGATCGAGGCCATTGCGCGCATAAAGGTCGCCCAGCGGGAACTCGATGGCCATGCGCGCGAAGTCGGGCGCGAGTTCGGCAACCCGGCTGGTCGTAAACTCTTCGAGCTTCTCCGCCGCGAGTTGCTCTGCAATTTCAATCCCCCGCATATAACGCTCACTCATGGACTTTCCTTTTCATGCGAAGCTTGCGGCCGAGCCATGCCGCCAACCCAAGTGCGGCAGACGTACCAGCGACCGCGGCATTCCATCCGAAGCGGTCGAACAGCTGGCCAACAATGGCGGCGCCGAAAAGGCCGCCGCAATAATAGGACGATAGATAGAGCCCGCTTGCGGCAGCCTTGTCGCCCTCGGCGACGCGACCGACATGGCCCGTCGCCACTGCCTGGGCGAAGAAGGTGCCGATGCCGACAAGGGTCATTCCGACAATGACGAACGTGAGGCTCGGCAGGACCATAAGTGCCAGCCCTGCCAAGGCGATGCCGAGGCTGGCGGGGATCGTTACGCCCGGACCATATCGGTCGGTTATGCGTCCAGCCGCTGGCGTGGTCACCATCGATGGCGCGAACACAAGGAAGACGAGGCCTAGCGCACCCATCGACAAAGCATGGGGCGGGCGCATTAGGACGAATCCGACGTAGGTAAAGACGCCGATGAAGGCGAACAGGATCAGGAAGCCGATGGCAAAGGTCCGCAGCAACTCCGGCCGAGCCAGGTGCCGTGCCCAGGCGGACCAGAAGCGACCGTGCTCCGTCATCGCCTCAGGCTCGTTACGGGTCAGGGCGAAAGCGACCAGCACTGCCCCGGCGACATTCAGCGCCGCGAAAAACAGGAAGCTCGAAGTGGCGCCGACCAGCCCGGCGACAAATGCGGCGGTCAGGCGGCCAATCAAATTGCTGGCAACCACACCGGTCACATAGGCGGCCAGCGCAGTTGCGGTGCGATGTTCGCAGCGTTCCGCAAGGTGGGTAAGCGTCAAGGTGAACGCAGCGGCCATGAACAGACCCTGGGTCACACGCAGAAGCGCGAAGATCGTCAGGTTTGGCGCAAAGGCCAGCAGCGCAGTCGGCACCGACAATATCAGGAGGCTTAGCGTGATTGCCCGCTTGCGCTCGACGTTGGCGCTGAACGCACCGACGAGGAGACCGGCCACCGCCATGCCCAAAGTGGTCGAATTGGCGGCGACACCGATTTCGGATGGTATCACGCCATATTCGGCAGCCAGGCTGGGCAAGATCGCTTGGGTAGCGAACAGGTCGACCAGAGTCAGAAAGCCGATCACCGCGATCAGCAGCGATCGTGCCGGCGATAGTGCCGGTAGCGGAGCGACGGCAGAGATGGCGATCTGGTTCATGGCAAGCCTATCGGCGATTTGGCGTCCCGCCCGGGGGCTGGGGCGGGACGCCAGGGGTTGCCGGCTGAGAGGGCGTTGGTGCAGCCGGCTCGGGGAGGCTTATTTGCCGTGGAACACATCCGACGACAGCAGGACCGCCGGCTCGGTTCCGTGGTTGATCCAATAATGCGAAATTCCGTCGGCCTCGCGGCTGATGTCGCCGGCGTGGTGTTCAATGGGGGCCGAGCAATCGGAGCGATGCTCGGTGATCGAGCCGCTAACGGTGACGATCAGTGCCGGACGATCGGCATGGCTGTGAAGCGGCACGATGCCGCCCGGCTGAACGACCAGCCGGCGGGTGCGGAGCTGGCGGCCTTCGACATTGATTTCCTTGCCCAGATCGACCGAACCGATAACGGTATCGGTGACGTCCTTCGGTTCTTTCGGCGCGTTGGCTAATGCATTGGTGCCCCCGGCGGGGCACTGGCTGGCCAGGGCGGGAGTAGCGCCGCCAAGCGCGATCGCGGCAATGAGGCCGGCCGCAAGCGACGATTTCGTGATGTTGAACATTGCCGTTTCCTTCAAAAATCAAAATGGTCGTCGCGGTGTCCGGCTCGTGGATGGGCGGGATTCCATTGTCATTCCCGGCCGCCATCGGCTTGAGGCAAGATCCGCGACGTCCTTCAAAAATAGGGGAGCGACCCCCGGCTCGTGAAATCGCGAGTCGGCATGGAGTCGATGCACAAACTGAATTTTCGTCTGCGGCGTCGAAACGGCATTCTAAGGCCCTGCCTATTTTCAGGAGATGCCAGATGGACGTGCAAACCATGGACCGGACCGACCTTACTCGGCCGCTTGCCGGAAAAGTGGCGATCGTTACTGGCTCGACCAGCGGGATCGGCCTCGGCATCGCGCGCGCGCTCACCCGTGCCGGCGCGGATGTAGTCATCAACGGCCTGGGTGATCGGAAGGAAATCGATTTCGTCTGCGCAGAGTTGGAGAAAGGCTGCCCGCTCAGTCGCATCGCCTACAATGGCGCAAACCTGATGGACGGCAATGAAGCGCGGCAGTTGGTCAAAGATACCATCGCCGACTTCGGCCAGGTCGACATCCTCGTCAACAATGCCGGTATCCAGCATGTGAGCCCGATCGAGACCTTCCCGCCTGAAAAATATGACGCGATCATCGCGCTCAACCTGTCGTCCGCCTGGCACACCATTCGAGCCGCCTTCCCGTCGATGAAGGAGAATGGATTTGGCCGGATCATCAACGTCGCTTCGGCCCATGGCCTGGTCGCATCGCCGTTTAAGAGCGCATATGTGGCGGCAAAGCATGGCGTTGTCGGCTTGACCAAGACGGTCGCGCTCGAGGGCGCCGAGCATGGCATTACCTGCAACGCTGTCTGTCCAGGCTATGTCTGGACCCCGCTAGTTGAAAACCAGATTGACGATACCGCCAAGGCGCGCGGGATCAGCCGCGACGAAGTCATCCGCGATGTCTTGCTGGCAGCGCAGCCGAACAAGCGCTTCGCGACCGTCGAGGAGCTGGGCGCGCTCACTGTTTTCCTGTGCGGCCCAGGTGGGCAATCCATCACTGGTACTGCCCTGCCGGTCGATGGCGGCTGGACGGCGCACTGAGATGACCATTTCCCTCACCAAGGAGGTCTCCGCGCTCGGCCAAACTGTCCTTGTCCTCCAGGGCGGAGGCGCGCTGGGTGCCTACCAGGTCGGCGTCTACCAGGCTTTGCACGAGGCCGGGATTACGCCAGATTGGGTAATCGGAACCTCGATCGGCGCGATCAACGCCGCTCTGATCGCCGGCAGCAAGCCCGGCGACCGGGTCGAAAAGCTGAGCGACTTCTGGTCGCGTGTTCAGAACGATCAGTTCGTACCCGCGGGCATGCCGTCCTGGCTGACGACCGCGACCCGCAACCTCATGTCCATTACCGGCGGCGTGCCCAATTTCTTCAGCCCCAACCCGATGGCCTTCATGAGCCCGCACAACAATCTGGGTCCTGAAGAAGCCGGCTATTACCAGGTCAAGGCGTTGCGCCGCACTTTGGGTGAACTGGTTGATCTCGACCAACTCAATCACGGCGGCACTCGGATCACGGTTGGGGCGTCCTGCGTCCGCACCGCGGAGATGCGCTATTTCGATAGCCGCGACATGCCGCTTGCGCTCGACCATATACTGGCGTCGGGTGCACTGCCTCCCGCGTTTCCCGCCGTTCGTATCGAAGGGGAGCTATATTGGGATGGCGGCATCCTTTCGAACACGCCCGTCGAGGTAGTGTTCGATGACAAGCCGCGTCGCGACAGCCTGGTCTTCGCGGTCCACATCTGGAACCCACACGGTCCGGAGCCGGAGACGATTTGGGAGGTGATGAACCGCCAGAAGGACGTCCAATATTCGAGCCGCGCGGTTTCGCATATCCAGCGGCAGCGGCAGATCCATCGAATGCGCCACATCATCGCCGAGCTCACCAAGATGCTTCCCGAGGAAAAGCGGCGCGACAATCACATTTCGGAGCTGGCAAGCTATGGCTGCCTGACCCGCATGCATGTGGTGCGCCTGCTTGCACCTGTGCTCGATCATGAGGACCACAGCAAGGACATCGACTTCAGCGCCAGCGGCATCCGCCGTCGCCGCGAAGCCGGTTACCGCGACACGATGGAAACACTCGAAAAGGCGCCATGGCGGGCGCCGGTCGACGAACTTGAAGGCTTCATCCTGCATGAGGCCAAGGGCGGTCAAATGGTCGAAACGCCCGCGGCGGATGGCCGATGAACAGCCTCTCCATCGCAGTTCTTCTGGGATCGGTGCGGCGCGACCGAATGGGCTCGCGCGCCGCCAAACTTGTCGTTCGTGAACTCGAGCGACGAGGCCACACGGTTCACCTGGTCGACCCGCTTGAGTTGCAGCTGCCGCTCCTGGACCGGATGTACAAGGAACATCCGAAGGGCGGCGCGCCGGAAACGCTCGAGCGGTTGGCCGAAATCTATCGCCGCGTCGACGGATTCCTTGTCGTCAGCGGCGAATATAATCACGGCATTCCGCCCGCGCTCAAGAACCTGCTTGATCATTTTCTTGAAGAGTATTTCTGGCGACCGTCAGGGATTGTTTGTTACTCCGCAGGTGGCTTTGGTGGAGTGCGCGCGGCGATGCAGCTGCGCATGACGCTTGCGGAGCTTGGCATGTCGAGCGTTCCAAGCCTTCTGCCGATCCCACGTATCGCCGAGGCAATCGACGAGAACGGCATGGCGCGGGAGCCGATCGTGGACCGATCCGCCAATCGCTTTCTCGATGAATTCCTCTGGTATGCCGGCGCGCTGGCAGAAGCACGCACAGGCGGAACTCCATATTAAGCCCCGATACGGCTGGAGCATCGAAACCATAGGCAATCGCGATTTCACCTGCGCGATCCAAAAGGTCAGAATCTCAACTGTTCCAAAGGAGAGTTGAGATGGCCCGCAAAAAACTAACTCCGGCGGCGGTTGTAGCCATTGTGCTTGCGACCGGCCCCCTGTCAGGCGTAGCTCCACTGATCCCCACCGCGCAGGCGGCAACCCCAGTGGCCACCGCTCCGGCCCAGGGCGTTATCCGGCAGCGCAGCGATTTCGGCTTCGACCAGACGATTGCCCGGCTGAAGGCCGATATCGCAACCAAGGGTATTCGCTTCTTCGACGAGATCGACCATCAGAAGCTTGGCGCCGGCGCCGATTTGCCAATCGGCCGATCGACCCTGCTGCTGTTCGGCAATCCACCGCTCGGTGTTCAGTTCCTCCAGGCCAACCCGCTGGCGGGCCTCGATTGGCCGGTCCGCATGCTCGTCACCGAGGATAGCGACGGCACGGTCTGGATCAGCTGGTCCGACTTCCGCTTCGTTGCGGACCGCTACCAGCTTCAGGACCGCGACCCGCAGATCGCAATGGCGAGCGAAGTCGCCGCCTCAATTGCCTCAGCCGCAAGGAAATAATCATGATCAGTGTCACACCTATCGGCCGCATCGCCCCCGACCTGCCACGCCGGGATCTGGCCGCCATCTATCCCTATCTCAACCGCAAGGAACTGGAAGGAAAGTCGCCGCGGGATCAGCTCCGGCAGATCGACGGTATCCTTCAGAAGCTGGCGGCAGCATCGCGCATGCAATGACAAGTGTGCTGGCGACTCTCTTTCTCCCGGTCGCATCGAATGGCCTTCCGCCGCTCGGCGGGAGGCTTTTCGCTGCCTACCGGATCGCTTGGTGGGCGCTGTTCGCACTGGCGGTGCTGGCGGCGAGCTATGCGCTGTTCGAACCCGGCACGCATGCCCTGATCCTTGGACTGCGACTTACCAAGTCGATCGTGCTGATCGCCGTTTCGTCGATCCTGTTCCGCCGCCGCCGGACCGATCCCGTGGCGGCGATGCTGGGCCTCTCCTTCCTGCTCTGGACAGCCAGCAGCAGCGTCGATTTCGCCGGCACGGCCTCCGCCTGGCCGATCTTGCTCGACCGATGCCGGTTCCTTCTGTTTGCTTTCGCCCTGCTGCTTTTCCCCGACGGACAGTGGGCGCCAAGATGGACCCGAGCGGTCGCTGCCGCGATCCTTCTGGTATTCCTGATCGGCATCCTCGAAGCACTGGACCTGCTTCCCACGCGGGCTTTTCTCCCGCTCGCGATCGGTTGCGTCCTCATGACGCTCACCGCTTTGATGGCTCGCTACAAGGCGCTGTCCTCATACATGGCGAAGCAGCAACTCAAATGGGTGGCGCTTGGGCTGGTCGCCGGCATCGCACTGATTCTAGCGGCCCGGGCGGGCGCGGCCATCACCACTCGTACGACCATGCCGATGAGCGGCACGATTGTCCTCGAAGCCCTGTTTCAACTTGGCATTGTCGTCATTGCGCTGGGCTTTCTGACCTCTCTGCTGCGCTACCGCCTCTATGACGCCGAAACGGCCATCAGCCGCTCCGCGGCCTATGCCGGTCTCACTTTGGCCCTCGTGGCAATTTTTGCCGGCAGCGAGGCGATTATCCAGGCGCTAGGCCAGCGCTATTTCGGCCCTGACATCGGCGACCTTTCGGGAGGCATCGCAGCTGCGATTGCAGCGGCCCTGCTGACTCCACTTCACAGCCGGATCAGCGGTTGGGCAGAGGCGCATTTTCAGAAGGATCTAATGGGCCTGAGGTCCGAGCTGCCCGACTTGCTTAGCGCCCTGTCGGGGACTTCGTCGATCGAACGGATGGGCTCCGCTGTCCTGCCGCGGATCGAGCAGGCGATTCACTCGACCAGGATTGCCCTTGTGGTCGAAGGCAGGCTGGCGTCGATTTGTGGAATGCCAAAGCCGGCGGGCCAGCGTTGGCTTCGCCGATGGCAGGCTCCGGCGGCCATCGAACTGCTCGATCAGGACGACGACGAGCATTTCCCCGTCCGGATGGCGCTGCGCTCTCCCTTCGGGGCCGTTTGCGGATGGCTGCTGCTCGGCCCGCGGCCCGATCAAAGTCTTTATGGCAAGGATGAGCTTGATGCGCTGGCCGCAATCGCGCCGGCGCTACAGAGAACGGTCTTTTCCGTGGTCGAACGCGAACGAGAGCAGAATATTACTTTGGCATCTCTGCAACGGTTGACGGCCAAGGTCAGCGAAATTGAGGCGGCAAATGGGTTGAGCCGCAACCGTTCGAGCTCGATTTAATGTCCTCGTTGGGCTCAATTTAGACAATTGCGAAACCGGCGTGCCGGGGCGCCACTTCCGCTCCGCCATCCGCCCATCACTTAGTCGGACCTTGCCTATCGGCCGAAGCGGGCTAATTTCGGCCGATGCCAACGTTCGTCGGAATCGCTCTTGCACTGACGGTGGCAACCTTCGCTCGATTGGTCGGCTTTGACCGCGACAGGGCTTTCTACCCGTTCGTCCTGATCATCATCGCTTCCTACTATATCCTGTTCGCCGTGATGGTGGGGGACAATGCCGGCCTGTTGACCGAACTGGTCATGTTCGCACTCTTCGCCGTCGCGGCAATCCTGGGATTCAGGACCAGCTTGTGGATCGTCGTTGCCGGATTGGCGATGCACGGTGTTTTCGACTTCGCTCGAAGCCATTTGCTCGAAGGGCGCGGCGTTCCCGAATGGTGGCCTGCTTTTTGCCTGGCCTACGATCTCACGGCTGCATTGGGACTTGCCGCAATCTTGCTGATCGGGAAGCGGAAACCCAGGTCGTCAGGCATTTAATCCCTCGCTACCGGATTGCAGCTTGCGTGCGATCAGCAATGCGCCTTCCAGCCCTGCATGCTCCAGCGCGGCCTGGACACAAAACCCTCGCTGACTCGCCGCAGGGCCGACACCGTAACCGCCAAGCGATGTAAGCATGGCGGCCTCGATCTCCCCAATTATCGGCGCGGCGCAGATCACGCCGCCGCCCCAGACTATTCGATGCGGCGACCAGGCCAGTACAAGCGCTGCGGCCAGCTGCCCAAGATAGTCGGCGACAAGCTCACGCAAGGAGGGATCGCTGGCCAGTTCCCTCCCCTCACCTAAGCGTCGTCGCACTGCGGGGCCGGACACCAGCCCCTCCGCGCAATCGGAATGGTATGGGCAGACGCTCGGCATATCGTCTGCAGTGCGGCGGACGAGGCGCAGGTGCCCTGCTTCCGGGTGCAGTGCGCCAGTAAGGCTTTGCCCACGATTGGACAGCCCCGCGCCAATCCCGGTGCCGACCGTGACGTAAGCAACGCAAGGAAAGCCTGCGCCCGCGCCGAGTTGCTGCTCGGCGATTGCGGCGGCGTTGACGTCGGTGTCGACAGCCACCGGAACGCCCAATCGCTCCTGGAGATCGCGACAAAGATTACTGCCGGCCCAGCCGGACTTGGTCGTCGCCAGCATCCGGCCATGGTCGGGAGATTCCGGATCGACGATCAGCGGACCGAACGCCGCAATTCCGATTGCGCCCAGTCTGCCGTCGTCGGGAACAGAGGAAATCAGGAAGTCGAGCGCATCCTCGGCAGCGCGTTCAGGCGATGTCGTCGCCCACTTCCCATCCGCGACCGCGCGGCCGGCCAAATCGCATACGCGAGCAAGGATCTTGGTCCCGCCCGTTTCAATGCCTGCCAGATAGGTCCGCGTCATTCGGACAACAGCGAGCTATCGATCTTGATGATGGAAATTGGGCTCCGACCCCAATCGATCCGTCCCAAACGACAAGATCGCGACGCCAGCGCCGGGCAGCGGAACGACCGCAGTGCCGAAGGCAGATCGATAGCCGCCGGTGCCGATGGAAAAGCCAATTTCGCCGTGAATGGGCGGAGGCAGCCTATCGTCCGAAGATTCGGCAAGCTCGCGCCTGCGTGCCGCATCATTGAGAACCGATTCGATTTCCTCAGGGCTAAGGCGATGCTCGGACGAAATTCCCGTGTCCGGCGGCGCCGGCGCGGGTTCCGCAAGCGCCGTTCCGGGCAAAGCGACCAACGAGGCCAGCAGCATGGCTAGGACTTGATGCATGGCCGAATTCCTTTGATCGTCGCCCGCCACACGCCCGGACTTAGCGAATCTTGGGACTTAACGCCAAAGCTTCAACGTCTGCTGGTTCTTGAGGCACAAAAAAAGCAGCGGCGCCTTTCGACGCCGCCGCCTCTTTTGGCTAATCTTCGAACGATTAGGTGTCGAGTTCGGTCGACACTTCGTTGAAGGTGCTGCCCAGCTGGTTACCGATGTTGCCCATAGCGGCAATCGCGGCAACGGCAATGAGAGCGGCAATCAGGCCGTACTCAATCGCGGTCGCACCCTTGTTATTCTTGATCAGCTTCAGAAACTTGGCCATCTCTGGTCTCCTTCAGGCTCCACAAAGGGGATCCACATTTCCCCACCTCCGCGAAACGAAACGGCGCGTCGGTCGAGGAGAGAATTACGACCTGAAGGGTTGAGAAAGCTTTAAAGCAGCCGGTTTCCGAAAATTAACCTTTTGAGCCCTTTGAAGGGTCACTTTTCGCCGATCAGCTGCTCCACCATGCTGATGATCTTGCGGATCGTTTCGCCCCCATCGCTCCAGTCTTCGGGCAACGGGCTCTTGCGCTGGCCGCTTGCAGGCTGACGGCGCTCAGGGATGCGGAAGCCATCGTGTAGCGGCGGGCCGCGGCGACCGTCAATCGCCACGGCCGATGACATGAAGCGACGCCAGATATCGGCCGGGGCGGTGCCCCCCGTAATTCTGCCCAGCGACTGGTTATCGTCTCGGCCGACCCACACGCCGACGACGAGGTTTTCCGCAAAACCGATGAACAGCGCGTCACGATTATTCTGGGTCGTGCCGGTCTTGCCGAATGTGGCGGTAGATATGGCGGCGCGGCGACCGGTCCCGCGATTGGCGGCGGACCACAGCAAATCGAGCATGGGCGCCCGATCTCGGCGGTCGTCCAGCCGCCCGCCGCGAGCGAAGAAGGATGAAATGCCTCCGTCCTCCTCATCCAGCGGCAGTCCGCGCGCCTCGACCGGATAGCGACCGCCGGCAATTGCAGCATATGCCGCGGTCAGCTCCAGCAAGCTGACACCCGAAGTACCAAGCGAAAGGCTTGGCCGGTCTGTCAGGGGCGAGTCGATGCCAAGGTCGCGGGCTGCCCGGATCACATTTTGCCGGCCGACCTGCTCGGCCAGTCGAACTGTGGCGGCGTTGCTGGATCGGGTGAATGCTTCGCGCAGGGTGATAGAGCCGCGATAAACCCCATCGTTATTGCCTGGCGACCAGCCATCAACGGTGATCGGCCGGTCGTCGATCATGCTGTCGGGCGTGTAGCCGGCCCTAAGGGCAGCGAGATAGACGAACAGCTTGAATGCACTACCGGGCTGGCGCCGTGCCTGGGTTGCGCGGTTGAAGGGACTCTTGCCGTAATTGCGACCGCCAACCATGGCGACTACTCGCCCATCGGGGCGCATGGCGACGAGCGCCGCCTGGGCATCGCCGATCCCGGCCTGGGCAACGGCACGCACTGCCAATCGCTGCAAATCGGCATCGAGCGTGGTCGGCACTCGAACTTCGCCATAATCGGCATCGAAAGCCTGGGCGGCTTGAGGAGCGACCCAGTCGGCGAAATAGGTGCCGGTCGGGACGCTGCCATTGCTATCGCCGACAGGACGAGCCGAAAGCGTCGCTCTCGCACGGGCCTGCGAAATTATGCCCGTATCGGCCATTGCCTGGAGCACCAGCCTGCTGCGCCGCTGCGCCAACGCTAGGTTTCGCGTCGGGGCAAGGCGTGACGGAGCCTGGACCATACCCGCAAGCATGGCGGACTGGGCGAGGTTCAGCCGCTCCGGTTCTCGGCCGAAATAGTGACGCGAGGCGGCGCGCAGCCCATAAACGCCGTCGCCGAAATAGACGCTGGAAAGGTACCGGGAGAGAATCTCATCCTTTGTGAGCCAACCCTCCAGCCAGAAGGCAATGATCACTTCCTGCGCTTTGCGCTTCAACGATCGGTCGGCGGAAAGGAAACTTGTCTTGGCGAGCTGCTGGGTAAGTGTACTTCCGCCCTGGCGAACGCCGCCGGCCTTCAGATTGGCGACCATCGCCCGCCCGATGGCGCGCGGATCGATGCCCCAGTGGCTACGAAAGCGGCGGTCCTCGATTGCAATAAATGCCGCGGGGGTCAGGGGGTCGAGCTTCGCCACCTCGACCGGCTCATCCTTGACTGCGCCTCGCCTTGCGATCGGCCGCCCCTCTGCCGACACCAGGAGCATGGCAGGATCCTTAAGCGGCTCTAGGGCACGGCTAAGGGGCGCGGTGACGATCAGCCACAACAGGGTGACGAGCAGCAGCGCGCCGAGTGCCGTGAACCCCAGGCGCCACCAACTGCGGCGGTGCCGTTGCTGCTTACCGTCGGCCGACGCGCCGGCACCACCTGCCGAGGCGGCCGTTGGAATGGGATCTGGCAGATTTTCGACGGCAACGCCGCCGCGCTGCCAAATGCCATGATCGTCCGCCATCTCTCCCCTTCCGGCGCGCCATTGGGCACCCGCACTGCCTTAGTTAAGTAAAACAGTTGGGCGGGAATATCCAGTGGTTGATGAACTGGGGTTTAAAGCTAAACCCGTAAGCCGATGGCTGCCTGCGTCCTGACCCGCTGCTTGTTGACCGCGTCGCTAGCGGGATCGTTGCTGCTGGCCGGATGCGATCGACAAAGCGGTGGAATCACGCGAGTCGCTGCAATCGGACCGACTCCCAGGCTGGTCGAAACGGTCGAAGCCCCGCTTTCGCCCGGCGACGCGCTGGTGCGGGCGAACATGGCGCAGGGGCTGGTGCGCTTCGACGAGCGCGGCCAAGTCGTCCCCGGCCTCGCCGAACGATGGAATGTCAGCGACGACGGTCTTAGCTACATTTTCCGCCTGCAGACCGGTCAATGGCCCGACGGGCGCAAGATCAGCGCTGATGAGGTCGCACGTATCCTCAGGCGGCAGTTAAGGCCGGCTAGCAGCAATCCTCTGAAAGATACGTTGGGCGCGGTCAGCGAGATTGTGCCGATGACGGAGCGGGTAATCGAAATTCGCCTCAGCTCGCCGCGCCCCAACCTGCTGCAACTGCTTGCCCAGCCCGAATTCGGGTTGGTCCGGGCAAGTGTCGGTACTGGGCCGTTCCTTCCGCCAACCGATGACGAACGGGCGACAATTCCGCCGGCCGAGACCAAGCCCGGTGAATTGCTTGTCACCCATCGCATCCATATCCCCGATGCCGAGGATCCGGTCGAAAAGGTTCGGATCAGCGGCGGCAACGCCAAGGCACTTGTCGCGGCATTTGCCGATGGAGATCTTGATTTGGTGCTTGGGGGAACGGTCGCTGACCTGCCTCACGCCTTCCGCGAAAAAATGCCGCGGGGGGCACTGCGCTTTGACCCGGTCGCAGGCCTGTTTGGATTGGCACCTACCAAGCGCAACGACGTGATTCAGGATGTTGAGGTCCGACACTTGTTGAGCCGGGCAATTGACCGGCCCGCTCTGGTTGCCGGGCTCCGCGTGGGCGGACTTGTCCCCCGTGCGACGTTGCTTCAGGCGGGGCTCGAAGGCATCGGCCCACCACAGCAGCCCGATTGGGTTAACCAGCCAGTGGAGGATCGTCGCGCGTCACTGCTCGCGGAAGCGAACCGGCTGTTCCGCAATGGCGCTCGGCCGACATTTCGGATCGCGGTGCCGGATGGACCGGGGGGAGATTATCTCCTCGCCCGACTGCGCTACGATTGGGGCCCCTTGGGCATCAAATTGGATCGCGCGCCGAGCGCTGCCTCAGCTGACCTGGTTTGGATCGACGAGGTGGCGCCTTCCTCATCGCCCGCATGGTTCCTGCGGCGCTTCCGTTGCGAGATTGCAACGATCTGCGTTGAGGAAGCCGAGCCCTTGCTGGCCGATGCCCGGACGACTCTGGACAGCAGGCAACGCGCATCGCTGTTTTTGGAGGCGGCTCGACTGATGGACGATCGGCAAGTTTTCATCCCGATCGCCGCGCCAATCCGCTGGTCGCTGGTCTCGGGCCGCGTTCCGGGCTTCGCGGAGAACCCGTTTGCGCGCCATACACTCGTCGGTCTGACCGACAGCAGCTTCGGCGGGGGCAGTCGGTAAAGAGTGAAAATGCGCTTCGCGCTTACGCGAGGCTTCCTTGAATTGCGGTCCAGCCGGTTTGAATGCCGACGGTCCGTAGCTATATCCGACTGCGATGACAGAAATGCTCGATCAACCAACGCCAAAGATGCGCAGGCAGATACCGGGCCTTGGTTCCGATCCCGGTTCCGTCAGGCAGCGGATCGAGGCGATGGAGCAACTGCTGGAACGGATGTTCGTCATTCCCGGAATCAACAAGCCCGTCGGCCTCGACGTCATCCTCGATATTATCCCCGGGATCGGCACCATTTCTGCTGCCGCGCTGGGAAGCTACATTGCTTGGGAAGCGCGCAACCTCCGCATGTCAAAATGGCAAGTCGCGCGAATGGCCGGCAACATCGGCTTCGACATGCTTCTTGGCCTAATCCCATGGGTCGGTGCGATCCCCGACTTCTTCTTCCGATCGAACACGCGGAACGTGCGGATCATCAAGCAGCACCTCGACAAGCACCATCCGGAAACGAGGACGATCGACGTCTCGGCAAGGCGGTGACTTCGCTGGCCGTTCGCCATTTCGCAGCGCCAAACCCTTGCAGGCACTGGGCGTAGGTCAGTCCCCTGAAATCTTCGGCTTGCCCACGTCCCCCTGGCCGACGGTGCGGCCGGCCATCTCCAGCATGCGCTCCAAGGGGATACGCGCCTTCGCCATGACCTCTGGCGATAGCTCGATTCTCGGCTGGAGGTCGCGAAGGGCCAGGTAAAGCTTCTCGAGCGTATTCAGCGCCATATAGGGGCACATGTTGCAGTTGCAGTTGCCGTCGCCGCCAGGGACCCCGATGAACGTCTTGTCCGGCGCCGCCTTTTCCATCTGGTGAATGATGTGCGGTTCGGTCGCGACGAGGATAGTCTGCGACGGGCTATTGATCGCGAAATCGAGGATCGACTTGGTCGAGCCGACATGGTCGGCGTGCTCGATGATATGCGGCGGGCATTCGGGATGCGCCGCAACCGGCGCGCCGGGATGCTCGGCCTTCAGTTTCAAGAGCTCGGTCTCGCTGAACGCCTGATGGACGATGCAAATGCCCGGCCACAGCAGCATGTCGCGCCCGGTCTTGCGCGCAAGGTAGCCGCCCAGATGCCGGTCGGGCCCGAAAATGATCTTCTGGTCCTTCGGAATCTGCTTGAGGATCACATCGGCGCTGCTGCTTGTCACGATGATGTCGCTGAGCGCTTTTACCGCCGCCGAGCAGTTGATGTAGGTCAGCGCAATATGGTCTGGATGAGCCTCGCGGAACGCCTTGAACTGGTCGGGCGGGCAGCTGTCTTCCAATGAGCAGCCGGCGTCCATATCGGGCAGGACGACGATCTTCTCGGGCGACAATATCTTCGCCGTCTCGGCCATGAAGCGGACGCCGCAGAATGCAATGACATCGGCATCCGTGGCGGCCGCCTTGCGCGAGAGGTCAAGGCTGTCGCCGACGAAATCGGCGAGATCCTGGATCTCGGGCTTCTGATAATAGTGCGCCAGGATGACCGCATTGCGCTCCTTCTTGAGGCGCTGAATCTCGCTAAGGAGATCAAGCCCCTTAAGGCTCTGGGTCTGGGCGGTCATGGCGAAACGTCCTTACAATCAGCGGCGCGCCTGTGCGTCTTCTAGCACATCGTTATAGGCACGGCTGCGGTCAAGTGGCTCGGTAACCGGGGTACCGTCACTTGCATAGCGCGCAATCACCTTGGCGCTGTCGAAACCCGCGGCCTGGAGCGGTAGTGCAAAGCTACGCTCCATCGCCTGCCGGCCGGCCTCACGGGCGAGGCGCATGGGTACCGGCGAAGCGGCCTGCTTCCGCAAGTCAGCGACTGCTCGCGCGCGGTTGTTGCGATCGAGCGCCTGGTCGGCGTCGGTAACGACACTCAGCACCCCGCCCTCGCCATATTCGCGCGCCGCGGCGAGATCGACTTCGGGTCCCGCAATCTCGATTTCGGGGAGCGTGACGTTGAGCGTGTTGCTGGCCGCGTCCCACTTCACATCGTCCGGCCCGAGCTGGGCCAGGTCGAGTTCGTAGCGAACGTCTCCCGGTAGAATTAAGGTGCGCTCGGAACTTACAAGGCCGCCGAGCCTTTCCTGCCTGCTGCTGACCACCGAAACATAGCGCGCGACAAAGGGGACCAGCCGATTTTGTGCACGCATCGATTGCAGCGCGGACGACGCGACGGTTTCCGGATCGGGCCCGCCGAATAGGCGCTTGCCGATGTCGAGCGCGCCGCCAACGACCAGGCCAAGCAGCAATGCGACCACAACTGCCGCGATTGCGAGGGGACGATTCAGCCGGATTCCGCTGTCTTCATCCATTTCTCACCCTCCCCTGCTTCAACGAGCCCCCGCGTCTGAAGGTCCAGCAAATGTGCATAGACCGAACCGCCCGCAGCGGGAACGAGCCGTTGATCCAGGCCGGGATAGGCGCTTGAGACGATGTCGGGAATGTCTCGCGGGCGTTCGGCAACAAGCCTCAATATCTGCCGCTCGCGCTGCCTCCGGTGGCCGATCATGCCTCTTACCAGCTGCGCGGGCTTGGTTACGGCCGGGCCGTGTGCGGGGTAATATATCCGGTCGCCGCGCTGTCGGAGCACGTCGAGGCTTTTCATATAGGCCGCCATGTCACCGTCCGGTGGAACGACGACAGTCGTCGACCAACCCATGACATGATCCCCGGTAAACAGCGCGTCACCATAGGCGAAGCAGAGATGATTGCTGGTGTGGCCCGGCGTTGCCACTGCCAATAGCCGCTTTCCGTTATCGAAATCGATCGTCTCGCCGTCGGCCAGGATCCGATCCGGCGCATAATCCTTGTCGAAACTCGCATCGGCGCGCGGGCCGATGCTTTCCAGCGCAAGTGGAGCGCAACCGATGATCGGTGCCCCGGTTGCTTCTTTCAGCGCGCGGCTGGCCGGCGAATGATCCCGGTGGGTATGCGTGCAAGCGATGGCCGCGAGCGGACGGCCATCCAGTGCATCCAGTATTGCGTCTACATGCTGCGGTAAATCGGGGCCCGGATCGATGGCCACCAACTCGCTCTCACCGACCAGATAGGTTTGCGTTCCAAAATAGGTGAAGGGCGAAGGATTGCGTGCGAGCAGCCGAACGGCCCCCGGTTCAAGCGGCTCGGCGATGGCGTAGGGTGCGTCCACGCTTGAGGCTGTGCCACGAGCCGCTCGCACATGGCAACAAAGGGGCGCCCGCTAGCAGCGCAGCCGATATGGCCCGAGAGTTTCGACGAGCTGGTTCGAACGCAGAATCTGAATCTCGACCTTGCTGGAAGACACGCCCAGGCAGAGCCGCTCGGGTAGCTTGTATCGGATCGATTGGCCCTGCCGCATGGCCGCCAATGCGACCTCACCCCTCATATCGCCCCGGCGAAGAAAGCGCAGGACGGTGCCGCTGGATATGTCCTCGTCGGCGTGGACGGAAAGCCGCGTGTCCTTTTCCAGCACCATGCATGGATTGCCCTCGCCATCCTCGCCGGCGTCCAGGCATCGGATCGACAGGCTCGGCTTGGAAAGCGATTTGGCGGTCGACGTCGCCATTTTCGGCGGCGCAGAAATCGGAGGCGTCGATTGGGGCGCCGGAAGCACGGCCTGTTCCGGCTGCTGAGCGGTCAAAGGCGCAGGCACAGCGGGCGCGGATTTCACCGCATCGGTTCCGGATAGGCTTTTGGCAATTTCGGCGTCGAGTTCGGCGGCGATCTTTGCCTTGCTCTCCTGTGAAATGTCGGGATGCGCGGCGATCTTCGCCTTCGCATCTTGCAGGGTCCTCACCCAGCTGGCCTGGTCGGCCTCCTTGGCCGAGCAGAGCTTCAGCTTGGTCAGGCGCTTTTGGCCGTCCTTTTCAATTTCGACGCTAGTCTCGAATTTGCGGGCGCCGCAATCCGCTACGATCGCTGCTGCAGTGGTGTCAGGCGACTGCGCGCTATTATCGGTGGCCGAGCCTTGCACCAACGCAAGTGCAGCCGCGAGATTGATCAGCAACAAGTTCATCTTTGTCCTTTGGCTTTTACCCGAACGCGGCAAAGGCTGACATGCCTTGAGCAAGGGCTTAGCCGATGGTCGGACTTCGACCAAGGCTGGTGCAAGCGCGGAAGAAGCCCAGCGGACAAAAGTCGCGACGCAGGCAATGATCTCGCGGTAAACTCAGCTAAGCTGCCGTTCCATCCGCTGATCCCAGCTGAACTTAAGCACTCTCAAAAATGGGGCGTCCCAGGCAGCCTCCCTGCCCGGGACGCCCCGGCCACGCAAAGCGCCATCGAAATGGCAATCGCCCTGCGCCGCTTCGAGCTTGTCAGTCGCCCTGGTCGAGTGCCTCCAGCCGGTCCAGCTCAGCTTCGGCTGCGCGAACGCCTGCTTCAGCGGCGGCGATGCCCGCTTCAATCTGGCCACGATCGACTGAGGCGAGCGCATTGCGCTTGATCGCCTCGACATCGACATCCCCAATTCCCTTCAGCGAATTACGGATTGTTGCCTTGATTTGCTCCGGATCCCTGCCGGACCGCCGGATATCGGCCGCGTGGGCGTCAATTTCCCTCATTGCCTCGGCGATGTCGGCTTGTGCTTCGGCAAGGTCGCGGCGCAGCTCGTCGCGGTCGAAATTGGCTTCGGCCATTGCTTCGCGAATCTCGCGCTGGATTTCCTCGCGGTCGATTCGACTACGGCCAAGCTCATCGCGAGCCTCCGCGATCGAGCGATGTATGTCCGCCCTGTCTTCCGGCGTTAGATCGCTCCATGCCTTGGATTGTCCGTTGATCATGATCGTTTCGCCACCGACGTGCAGTGGTTTGACCGGCCGGGGCGGAGCCGGTGCAACCGGAGCCGGAGCAACCGATGGGACTAAAGGATTGACGGGTTCCGGTGGCGTGGTTGGCACCGGAACGTCGACATAGTTGATCGCCCGGGACGCGGTCAGCGGCAGGGCGACCGCGACGGCGAGCACGACCATCATGCGACCGGCCAAGCGCCGGCCGGCGGTGGGATTAGTGAGCATGGATTTTAGCCTTCTGTGCAAGGTGTTGCGTCGATCAAGCGCGCTGGCGAACAGCAGCGCCCGTCCCGAAGCGGCCTTGGCGATCGCCCGGCCGTAATCGGCGCGATCATAGGCCTTGGCCTTGTCCAGCACCCGGGCATCGCACGCCGCTTCCTGATCGAAGCGAAAAGCAGCGTGTGCGACCCAGGCGAGCGGGTTGAACCACTGGAGGCAGAGGAGGACAAAGGCGAAAAGATTGGCGATAAGATCGCCCGAGCGATGGTGGGCAAGCTCATGTTCGAGCGCCAGTCGGCGCTCATAATCGTCATAAAGCCTCTCGAAATTTGCGGGCACGGCGATGACCCGATCGAAAATTCCGAAAGCGAGCGGACCGCTGACGTCAGGCGATCGCACGAGGCGAATCGAACCGATCCGGCCTATTTCGTCAGCCCCGGCAAGGATTGCCGAACGTTCCACGCGGAATGCGTTCATTCGGGCCACGAACAGGCCGAATGCGACGCATATCCAGATGGTCAGCAGCATCGTCGGCCAGCCACCCATCTGGTCGATCAATGACGTTTCGGGTGGTGCGATATTGGCAAGCAACATCGGTTCGACGCTGACCTGGGAGGTTATAAGCCTTGGCGAGACGGTCATGACCGCGGGGCGCTCGATAGTATGCGTGATCGTCGGCATCAGCAGCCGAGCCGCCGGAATCAGCCAAAGCCCATATGCGACGCGCGCGCCGAAGTGGCGACGGACGGGCTCCCTGATCAACAGGACCAGGACAATCAGTCCGGAAGTCGCAAGCAACGTTCCCAGCAGCCAGTCGGTCATGACTTAAGCTCCTTCAATAGCGCCTGGATCGCCGCGATATCCTCATCGTCGAGCCCATCCTCTTCGGCGAGGCGCGCAACCAGCGGCGATAGACGGCCACCGAACAATCGTTCGACGAACCGGCGGGATTCCTTGCCGACATACGCTTCGCGCTGGATCGCGGGGGAGTAAAGGAAGCGGCGCCCGTCCTCGCGGTGCGAAATGACGCCTTTGGCCGCAAGCCGGGACAACATCGTCTTGACCGTCGCCAACGACCACCCGCGCGATACGTCAATCCGCTCGGCAACGTCGGCTGCGGTCAGCGGCTCGGCCGCCTCCCACAGCACTTCCATTACGTCCAGCTCGGCATCGCTAATGCGTTTGTCCATCGGCGGTCCCTTTCGACTACATCCGTAATCGAGTCGATTACAGTTGTAAACGGGCTCATTGGCATTTTTCTCGCTTGCCGGAAAAGCGTCGGAAATTTTTACGTTACGTGAGCGGCCGTTGAGCCGAGCCCGCTATTTTTTGCTAGAAAAACGCCAAAATTCGCATTTGGCACACGGGTTGCAAAAGATATTGCGTCCACTTGGTTCCACGCCAACACAAAGGGGACGGCAAGAGCGGTTTTCTGGTCCCGCCTCGCCGTCCCCTTTTAGTTTTAGCACTGTTTCGGGGCGCTCCCTCCCCAACCCCTGTCGGGGAGGGAGTCGTTACGCCTCTGCCTTGACCAGCTGCTGCAGTTCGCCGCTTTCAAACATCTCCATCATGATGTCCGATCCGCCAACGAATTCACCCTTCACATAGAGCTGGGGGATGGTCGGCCAGTCCGAATAATCCTTGATGCCGTTCCGGATTTCCTGATCCTGAAGAACGTCGACCGTCTCGAACGGAACGCCCAAATGGTCGAGGATCGCTACTGCCCGGCTGGAAAATCCGCATTGGGGAAAGAGCGTGCTGCCTTTCATGAACAGCACCACGTCGTTGCTCTTCACAAGCGCGTCGATGCGCTCCTTTACATCACTCATTCATGGTCTCCCGAGGGCACTGCCGTTTCGAGCTGCAGTGCATGAAGCTCGCCCCCCATACGCCCGCCAAGCGCCTTGTACACCAGCTGGTGCTGGCGAACCCGGCTCATCCCGGCAAAGCTCGCCGAAACGATCCGCGCCGAATAATGATCGCCGTCGCCCGCCAAGTCGCGTATTTCGACCGCCGCGTCCGGCAATGCGGCACGGATCAGCGCTTCGATTTCGTCCGCTGCCATTGGCATAATGGCTATTTCATCGATTCGATGAGTTGCCGCCGCGCCTCGACCAGCTTGTGGCCAAGCGCTTCGCGGATCCGGTCTTCCTCGATTTCGACCCCAGCGGCGGTGAGGTCGCCGAAAATCTTGCGAATGACGTCCTCGTCCCCGGCTTCTTCGAAATCGGCACGAACCACATCCATTGCATAGGGGCCGGTCTCGGCCTCCGACAGGCCCATCAGACGCGCGGCCCATTCGCCCAGCAGCCGGTTGCGGCGGGCGATAACGCGAAATTGCATTTCCTCGTCCCGTGCGAATTTGGCTTCAAAGGCGCGCTCACGATCGTCGAATTGAGTCATTACAAAAATCCTGCTGTTCGGGCCGTGAAATAGGCGTTGATGCGCCCGCCGTCCAGCGGCGGGCCGCCATGGCTTCGGCCTCGCGGCCTAGTCGAGCGTCACGACCACCTTGCCGATGACCTTGCGCGCGGCCAAGGCGGCGATCGCGTCGCCGCCGCGTTCAAAAGGATAAGTGGCGCTGACGCGGGGGCTGATCTTGCCTACTTCCCATAAGCGGAAAAGTTCGGCGACATGGGTCGCATTGGCCTTTGGATCGCGTGCGGCAAAAGCGCCCCAGAAGACCCCGCAAACGTCGCAGCTTTTGAGCAAGGTCAGGTTTAGCGGTAGCTTCGGGATGCCCGCGGGAAAACCGACCACGAGATAGCGGCCTTCCCAGGCGATGCTTCGCAGCGCCGGCTCGGCATAATCGCCGCCGACCGGATCATAAATTACGTCCGCTCCGCTGGGTCCAACCGCATCCTTGAACTGCTGGGCAAGCGCCTTCTGCCCGTCCCTGTCGAACGGCCCCGGCGGATAGACGATTGCGTCGTCGGCACCAGCTTCGCGCGCCGCGGCCGCCTTTTCCTCGGTCGAGACTGCGGCGATTACCCGAGCCCCTCGAGCCTTGCCGAGCTCGATCGCAGCCAAACCGACGCCGCCCGCCGCCCCGAGCACGAGCAATGTCTGCCCGGCCTTCAACCGTCCCCGGTCATAGAGCGCGTGGATCGACGTCGCGTAGGTCAGCAAAAGCGCCGCGCCATCGGTGACGGTTCGGCCCTCTGGCAGCGGAATTGCGGCCTTTGCCGGAAGGGCGATTTTCTCCGCCAGCCCACCATGGCCGACGACCGCGATCAGCCGATCTCCCGGCTTCCAACCCTCGACCCCCTCACCCACCGATTCAACCTCGCCGGCGATCTCGCCGCCCGGTGCGAACGGACGCGGCGGTTTAAACTGATATTTGTTCTCGATGATCAATACGTCGGGATAGTTGATCGCTGTTGCCCGCACGCGAACCAGCAGTTCCCCCGGCCCGGCGACCGGATCGGGGACCTCGGACAGCTGAAGCGTTTCCGGCCCACCGGGGGCATTTGAAAGGAGCGCCCTCATTCGGCGGCCTTGGGGAACGCTGGCAGCTTGGCGACATCGGCCGGCTCATGTTGGATGATCACTCGGGCGTTCCAATGCTTGGCCAGCCGCTCGAACCGATCCATCGAGGCCAGGGTTTCCGCCCGGCTGGTGTTGAACGGAGGCACGCCCTTTATCGCCCGCGCTTCGGTCGAATGATAGAGATCGCCGGAAAGAAGGACGTTGCCCGAAGCAAGCCTGACCAGCAGCGCCATATGATCCGGCGTATGGCCGGGCAGGTTCAATGCGACGACGCTTCCGTCCCCGAACATGTCAATATCGGCGCCGTGCATCAGCTGCAGCTTGGCGCCGTCGGCCCGCCAGGCCTGGAACGGGTCGTCCGTGCCCTTGGTCAGTTCAAAATCCCCCTTGCCGACAATTAGCTTGGCGCCGGGAAATTCACCCGCCTGCCCGGTGTGGTCGCGATGCATGTGGCTGATGCCGACAATGTCGACGTCCGCCGGTTTCAGGCCCAGCTTGGCAAGCTGTTCGACAACGGTCACATCCAGCGATGCAACCGCCGGGCCGCGATCGACGGACTTGCCCTTGAATGACGCAGGATATCCCGTGTCCCACAGCAAATAGTCGTCCCCGTGCCGGATCAGGTAGCAGCTGGCGACGACCTCCCGCGGGCCGGGCTTATATTCCAGCGTATCGGAGAAGAAGCTGTTGAAATCCTTGATCAGGATCTTTCCGCAATCCAGCCGCCAAAGCTGAAGCTTTGGTGCCTGTGCCGCCGCAGGGGCCGAAAGCATCAGCGCCAGAACCGCCGAAATCCATTTCCTCATCTTCATCCCCATCATTCAATGCCGCGGGCGTGCGCTTCGGCCACGACCTCGGTCGCGGTCATTCCGTGAAAATATTGCCGGGCAGTCGCGTCCGGGTCCTTGTCGGCATAGCGGCGGCCGCCAATGGTTCTGATGGCGGTGTCGAATGCCAGCCGGTCCTTGATCGGCAAATCTCGTCGCGCCTTCTCGGTCGTTTCCGCGAAGGCCTGGGCATTGGAGCCATCGATAATGGTAGGCGGCTTCGAGCAGGCGACGAGAAATGCCAGCGCCAGCACGGCCGCGAACCTCACTCGTGCGCCTCGAACCAGATCAGCCGGCCAGGAAAGTCGATCACCATTCTTGTCTTATCGAGCCAGTCGAGGCCGAGTATGATCGCCGGCCGGTCGGCAACGCCGAATGCTTCGAACACAGGCAGGTCGGCGACCAATACCGGCGCATCGGTCAGCACGCGGTCGCCCAGGTGCACGTCGGCGACCCGCGTTGCGCCGGTTTCAATAGCCGTGTTGGTTGCGCCCTGGATCGTGTCGCCCTTGGCGATCTTGTCGGGATTGATGCCGAGCTGGTTGCCAAGCTTCCAGTTGATCCGGGTCTTGCGGGCGCCCGTGTCGATCACCGCCGTGGCGGTGACCGTGCCGATCCTGACCGGGATGGTCAGCAGGTTGCCGGTGGTCGGAGTCGCCGAAATACCGGGGCCAGCCAATCCTTCAGGCCGTTGGCCGGGGGCAAACAGCGCCAGCCGCTTGCGGGGCAAATCGAAATCGACGGTGCGGTCGCCGAACAGGTCCAGGCCGACAATGCCGGCCAACGGCACGCCGTCTGCCCTTGGATCGAGCCTGACCGCATCGATCGAATCCTTTGCCGACCCATCGAGCGCTAGCCGGCCCACGCTGATCAGTTGCACGTCGGCGGTTCCGGTCTGGCCTTGCAGCTCTTCGGTGCCGGTCGCTTTCAACCCTGCGTCATCGGCGAAATTGGCATAGACAGCACTGCCTTCCGCCCCCGTGTCGAATACGAACTGGCGTACACCGAAGCTGCCCTCCACCGGGACCGTGGCGTGGCCGGACGCGGCGATTTGGATCGACACATCGGCCAGTGCCGGCGCGGCGATCAGCGCGGCGAGGAGAGCAAGCCGCTTCATTCGACGTACTTTGCCGTAGTCTTGGACCGGACTTCCTCGGCGCTGACGCCGGGCGCGGTCTCAATCAGCTTGAACGGCGAATTGTGATCGGGCCGCTCGAACACCGCCAGGTCGGTGATGATCATATCGACCACATTCTTGCCGGTAAGCGGCAGGGTACAGGCCGGGATGAATTTGGGGTCGCCGTTCTTCGAAGTGTGCTCCATCACGACGATGATCCGCTTGACCCCGGCGACCAGGTCCATCGCCCCGCCCATGCCCTTGATCATCTTGCCGGGGATCATCCAGTTGGCAATGTCGCCGCCCTCGCTGACCTCCATCGCGCCGAGCACGGTCAAATCGATATGCCCGCCGCGGATCATCGCGAAACTGTCCGACGAACTGAAATAACTAGAAGTGGGAAGCTCGCTGATCGTCTGCTTGCCGGCGTTGATCAGGTCCGCGTCGACCTCGTCCGGATAGGGGAACGGCCCGATGCCGAGCATGCCGTTCTCGCTCTGCAGCGTGACTTCCATTCCCGCGGGGATGTTGTTGGCAACCAGTGTCGGGATCCCGATGCCGAGGTTGACGTAATAGCCGTCCTTCAACTCCTTCGCCGCCCGCGCCGCCATCTGGTTGCGGTCCCAGCCTTTCGCTTCGATTTGCGTGGCCATCAGGCAGTCTCCCTTTCACGGGTCGTCGTGAACTCAATCTTCTTGTCGTATGGCGCGCCGAGGATCAGCCGCTTCACATAGATCGACGGCACGTGGATGCAGTCGGGATCGAGGCTGCCGACGGGGACGATCTCCTCGACTTCGGCGACGCAGATCTTCCCGCATGTGGCGGCCGGCTGGTTGAAGTTGCGCGCCGTCTTGCGGAACATCAGGTTGCCGCTTTCGTCGGCCTTCCAGCCCTTGATGATGCTGAGGTCGGCGCGAATGCCGCGCTCGAGGATATAATCCTCGCCGTCGAAATCCTTGATCTCCTTGCCTTCGGCAACCTGTGTTCCGACGCCGGTCTTGGTGTAGAAGCCCGGTATACCCGCCCCGCCGGCCCGCATCCGCTCGGCCAAGGTCCCTTGCGGGCAAAACTCGACCTCCAGCTCCCCGGCCAGATACTGCCGCTCGAACTCCTTATTTTCGCCGACGTAGGACGAGATCATCTTCTTCACCTGCCGCGTCCGCAGCAGCTTGCCGAGGCCCTCGTTGTCGATCCCGGCATTGTTGGATGCGATCGTCAAATCCTTGACCCCCGAGGCCACGATCGCGTCGATCAACCGCTCGGGGATTCCGCACAGGCCAAAGCCACCCGCGGCGATGGTCATGCCGTCGAACAGCAGTCCGTCGAGCGCCGCCTGAGCATCGGGGTAGATCTTCTGCATCCGAATCTCCTTGCGCGCGGCTCTGCCGTCCGCGCTGGCAAGGGTCAAGTGAAGCTCAGCGTACGCGGCTGCTTCGAAGGCCCGCCGCCGCTATTCCCGCTTCCGCGCAGGCGGCATCGTAGGCGGGCTCCTCACCCGATACCCCGACTGCACCAATGCGCGTTTTCCCGTCGGCACTGAATACCGGGACGCCGCCGGGGACAATGACGACATGAGGCGCGTCGGCGAAGCCCGGAGTTCCCCGCGCACCCTCAAGCATCTGCGCGGTCGAAAATCCCCAGGCGGCAACAGCTTCTGCCTTGGCCAGCGCGAAATCGAATATGCCGCTGCCGTTGCCGTCCATGCGGAGTGCGGCAACCAAATGACCGCCCGCGTCAACCACAGCAATTGCCTGGCTCTGCTTCTTTTCAGATGCATGTGCTGAGCAGCCGACGACGATCGCCTGGGCGGCCTTGGCGTCGAGCGTTGGCGCGGGCTGGGCTGTTGCTGGCGCCGCCAACAGGATGCTCGAAAGGATCAGCAGGCGCATTGGTTCCCTCCCGTCATTGCGAGTGTAGCGAAGCAGTCCAGTCTGGATTGCCGCGTCGCAATGACGCTTCGACCAATGGCCGGTTCGGCTATGCCGCCGGCCGGAACAACTCGGTTCCCAGCTGCTCATGCTCGATCACTCGCTGCACGGACTGCTGCTTCAGGAGCCGCTGATTGAGCGCCGCCCAGCGCGGGAACCGGCTCATGTCGAGGTTGATGCGATTGCCCCAGCGGAAGAAAGTCAGCGCGTAACTGTCCGCCGCGGTGAAACGGTCGCCAACCAGCCAACCTTCACCGCACCTGTCTTCGATTTCCTCAAAATGTTTTTCGAGCGCCTGTCGACCGCCCTGCTGGATGGCGGGGTAAACGCTCTCGTCATCGGTGAATCGGGCCGCACGCCAAACCTGCGCGAAGGCGATGTGTACGGTCGAGGCGAACCAACCGAGCAGTTCGTTGCACTTTGCCCCCTCGAATGCGTCATCGCGCGGCACCGATCCCGCCGCCTTGAAGCGATCGGCGATATAATTGAGGATCGCGATATTCTCGGTGATCGTGCCACGCTCCGTAGCCAATGCCGGCACGCGCGCATGCGGATTGATCGCCAGATATTCGGGCTTCAAATGTTCGCCCTCGGCCAGCATCACCCGTACCGGCTCAAAGTCTGCACCTGCCTCCTCCAGCGCAATATGCGATATCATCGAGCAGGCGCCGGGCGAATGAAATAGCTTCAGCATCGGTCGGTCTTCCTCCAAACTTCGGCCACCGCTTGGACGTCCCGGGCGCCTGGCGGAATCAAATCTTCATGGGCAAACAATAAGCCGGGCTTATGCGGAACGCAGGCAGTCGAGCGCATCCTGCCGGCGATCCCAGGGTACGAACAGATGATCGTGCAAAAGGCCAGCAACGATATTGGCGCTGATCCCATATTCCGTCAGGCGCAACGACAGCGCAGCGGTCAATCCGACTGCCTCAAGGCTTGAGTGAACGCCAAGGCTGATCCGGGCCCACTCGCCCGACGGATCCGGCCCGATGAGCGTCAGGCCTTCCTCCTCGCGAATGAGCGCGAACTGGTTATCCCGAAGGGTCGGCGCGGCCGCAGCGGAAAAGCTGTAGCGATCCGGATAGAGCTTTGGATCCAGCGCTTTGAGGAGTCGCGAGAGATCTCGCTCTCCGCCCACTGCCCTAGCCCCTGAGCTTACCGAGCACGCTTTGCAGCTGCATGGCGTTACCCATGTCGCCTTCGACCTTGAGCTTGCCGGTCATGAAGGCGGTCATGCCATCGAGCGCGCCCGTCGCCAGCGCATTCCAGTCGTCCCAGCTGACTTTGATGGTCGTGTCGGCAGGTCCGTCAGTGTCGCTCACCTGCGAATTGACGCCGTCCAACAGGACCACTCCGTCATCGCCGCCAAAGTCGATCTTTACCGACTTGCCCGGAAGCCAGGCCCCCGCATCCTGCATCTTCGTCAGCAGTTCCGCCTTGGTCATCGAAGCTCTCCTATTGCTTTAAGTTGCGACTAGCGACGCAATGGGTTGGCGACAAGCGTTTGCGGGCCTATCTGCCACGTCATGAGCTACGATACAGACCTCCAACTCTTCATCGACGGCGTGTGGAAAAGCGGCGAAGGCCGCGACGCGCACACTGTCATCAATCCTGCCAATGGCGGCGGCATCGCCGAGGTGCCTTACGCCACCAGGGCCGACCTGGACGAGGCGCTCGCCGCTGCCGATCGCGCCTTCCCCGAATGGCGCTCGACCGATGTCGAGAAGCGCGGCGCGATCCTGCACAAGGCCGCATCGCTGCTGCGCGAGCGGGCGGATCATATCGCCGCGACCCTGACCCAGGAACAGGGCAAGGTCCTCAACGAAGCCCGCCTCGAAGTTCTTGGCTCGGCGCAATTGTTCGATTGGTACGCCGAGGACATTAAGCGCGACTATGGCCGCACTCTTGTCCGCCCGGCGGGCCAGCTATCGCGGGTCATCCGCCAGCCGGTCGGGCCGGTCGCCACATTCAGCCCGTGGAACTTCCCGATTTATCTGCTTGCCAAAAAGGTCGCCGCCGCGCTGGCTGCGGGCTGCACCGTCATCTCGCGACCGCCCCATGACACGCCTGGCGTCGCCACCGAGCTGTTTCGCGCGCTGGCCGATGCCGGCATCCCCAAGGGCGTTGCCCAACTGGTCCACGGCGACGCTGACTTGATCAGCACGACGCTGATCGGCAGCAAGGAAATCCGCAAGGTCAGCTTCACCGGCTCGACCAATGTCGGCAAGCACCTGATGCGACTAGCCGCCGACAGCATGACCCGGATCACGATGGAACTTGGCGGTCACGCCCCGGTACTGATCTTCGACGATTGCGACCTCGAAAAGACGCTCGACATGGTCGTGCCGCAGAAGTTCAGGAATGCCGGCCAGGTGTGCGTTTCACCGACCCGCTTCTACGTCCAGGAATCGATCTACGACGCCTTCCTCAGGGGCTTCGCCGAACGCACTGCCGAGGTGAAAATCGGTAATGGTCTCGAGGCAGATACCAAAATGGGTCCCCTCGCCAATGAGCGGCGGCCAGAGGCGGTCGGTGCTCTCATCGCGGATGCCGAAGCCAAGGGCGCCCGCGTGCTTGCCGGCGGTTCGAAGGGCGAAGGCGGATTCTTCTTCCAGCCGACCCTGCTTGCCGACGTTCCCAACACCGCCAACATCATGAACGAGGAGCCGTTCGGCCCTGTTGCCGTGACCAAGTCCTTCTCCACCTTCGATGAGGTAATCGAGCAGGCCAACCGCCTGCCCTTCGGCCTCGCCGCCTTCGCATTCACGGAGAATGGCCGCCGCGCCAATCTGATCGGCGACCTGATCGAAAGCGGGATGGTCGGGATCAACACCTTTGCCATCTCCGTCGCGGATGCGCCATTCGGAGGGGTCAAGGATTCAGGCTTCGGCTCGGAAGGCGGCAAGGAAGGGCTGGAGAGCTACCAAGTGGTGAAGGCTATCCACCAGGCTTAGCCGAAGCGCGGCGTCCTGCTCCTCCCCTCGCTGGAAGAGAGGGGAAGTAATCACGGCACCGACGTGTTGAACTGCACGACCGGGGCAACGCTGGAAAAGTTAGGGACGTCGGCGGCCAACGCCTTTGCGCCTTCGCTCGCCGCCGCATCCCGCGCACCTTTTTCATCGCGGAAACTCAGGATGGACGTCACGAGATAGGCCGGCGGCGTGCCGTCGACATTCTCCTCGCCCTTCAGCACGCTGGAATAGCCAAGCCCGAACGGCTTGAACGCCTTGCCGACCTCGGGCAGGTGCTTGGTCCGGTAATAGTCGAAGTCGAAATTCGCCCCGTCGGCGTTCGGATAGTGGATGGTGATGATGTACATGGGGCGGCCGCCTAGCCGGTTTTGCGGCTCGCATCCAGCGGCTTGGAAGTAGCTGGACTGGGAGAATATTGCGGGAAGGAAGGCGGACACATTCTCCCGTCCCTTGAAGGGAAGGGAGGTTAGTCGCTAAGGCGCCTCCCCATGACGACACGCACCGGCGGCCAAATCCTTGTCGAGCAGCTCAAGATCCAGGGCTGCGACCGAATTTTCACCGTACCCGGCGAAAGCTTCCTCGCCGTTCTCGATGCGCTGCACGACGCGCCGGAGATCGACTTGGTGGTCTGCCGGCAGGAAGGCGGCGTTTCCTACATGGCCGATGCCGACGGCAAGATGACCGGGAAACCCGGCGTCGCATTCGTGACCCGCGGGCCTGGCGCCACCAATGCATCCGCCGGGGTCCATGTCGCCTTCCAGGATTCGACGCCGATGATCCTGTTCGTCGGCGACCTCGATCGCGCCGACAAGGACCGTGAGGGCTTCCAGGAAATTGACATGGCCGCCTTCTTCGGGCCGGTTGCCAAATGGGCAGCCAGGATCGACGATGCGCGGCGTATTCCGGAATATGTCGCCCGCGCCTATCGCGTCGCGACCGCCGGCCGGCCCGGCCCGGTGGTGCTGGCATTGCCTGAAGACATGTTGCGCGATGAGGTCGAAGCAATCGACCGGCCCAAGATCGCGCCGCTTGCCGAACCGCCCTGCGCCGGGGCGATGGGCGCGATGTTCGACCTGCTGAAGGATGCGACCAACCCGGTGGCGATCATCGGCGGCGCCGACTGGAGTCCCGCCGCTGCGCATCATTTTGCGACCTTTGCGTTCCGCTATGGAATCCCGACCGCCGCCGCTTTCCGCCGCCAGGATGCCATCTCGAACGAGTGCGGCGTTTATGCCGGTCAGCTCGGCTATGGCCCCAATCCCAAGCTGCAGCAGCGTATCCGCGAAGCCGACCTGCTGTTGGTCGTCGGCGCACGCCTCGGCGAATCCACGACCGACGGCTACAAGCTGATCACGCCCGACCATCCGGACCAGATCCTGGTTCACGTCCACCCCGATCCGAACGAGCTGGGCCGGGTGTTCAAGGTCGACCTCCCGATCTGCGCCGACATGGGCGAGTTCGCCGAAATGGCGGCCGACTGGCATGACCCGGACCTGGTCCGCTTCCACGCCGGGGAGGAAGCACATCGCGAGTGGTTGGAGTGGAGCGAGCCAACCCCGCGCGACGGTGTGAAGCTCGACCTCGGACCCTGCGTGAAGGCGATGCGTGAGGCACTGCCCACCAACACCATCATCTGCAACGGCGCCGGCAATTTCTCCGGCTGGTGGCATCGTTACTGGCGCTACGGCGCGATGCCGACGCAATTGGCTCCGACGAGCGGCACGATGGGCTACGGCCTTCCGGCGGCGGTCGCCGCAGCGTTGCGCTTCAAGGATCGGCCGGTGGTTTGTGTCGCCGGTGACGGCGATTTCCTGATGAACGGTCAGGAACTGGCGACGGCGGCGCAATATGGCTCCGACCTGCTGGTCATCCTGGTCGACAATGGCGCCTATGGCACCATCCGGATGCACCAGGAGCGCGATTATCCGAAACGGATAAGCGCGACCGAACTCAGCAATCCCGATTTCGTGAAATTGGCCGAGGCTTATGGCGGATGGTCGGAGCGCGTCGAGACGACTGAGCAATTCGGTCCGGCCCTCGCCCGATCGCTGGAGCGCGGCGGCATTCGCCTGCTTCACTGCGTGACCGACGTCGAAGTGATTTCAAACCAGATGACGATCGCCGCGCTGCAGGCGCGCTAGCGCAGAACTAAAGCCCGAACGGCCAGGTTTCGTCGGCGCTGGTCTGTTCGCCCGGACGTGCCTCGCCCGGGAGCGCGGTGACCGCATCGGTCTCGTCGAACCACACCCAACCGTCGAACTGGTGCGGCAGGATGGCCTGACTGTAGTGGCTCCATCGCTCCGTCTCGGGCCGGTAGATGACGCCGATAAAGCGCTCCAGCCGGGGCTCCATGAGCTTGGTTGCGACGCGGTGGTTTTCGCCTTCTCGCAAGTCGAGCAGGAAGCGTTCAACCCCGCATTCATGGCAAAGCCGCTCATAGCTTTCCGGCATCGACGGATTGACCTGCTTGACCAGCATCGGGCCGTCCCAATCGTCCGCGGCCGCGACCGTGCCGCCATGTGTTCCGAAGCCAATGTTGCGTACCTGTTTGCCGAACTTCTCCTTGCAAAGCTGGCCGATGTTCAGCTCGCCTCGAGCGATGCCCATCTCGGTATAGCGCGCATCGCCGATATGGCTGTTGTGCGCCCAGACGACCGCCTTGGAGTTGGGCCCATGTGCGTCGAGGAGTGCGCAGAGCGTCTCGAACATATGCGTATCGCGCAGGTTCCAGCTTTCCTCCGATCCTTCGTACATTACGCGGTAATAGGCCTCGGCATTCTTGACGAGCCGGGCATTGGCCGACGCATCGAGCCATTCCTCGCCATCCTCCAGCGCATATCGCAGGCGTCTTTGCAGCAGCTCCTTAAGCATGGTGACGGCGCCGTCTCGGCAAAAGGCATAGCCGTGACTCATCGCCAGCCTCCCATAGGCGGCCGGGTTTTGGCTGAAGGGAGCAAGGCACGAATAACGCTCGCGCGCCTCCTTGGCGGCGGCTGGATCGACTCCTTCCAGATAGTCGATCACCGCGCGCATCGAAGCGCTCAAATTGTACAGGTCCAGCCCGAATAGCCCGGCCATCTGCCCGGCCGCCTTGCCCTTGTTATGGCCGTGGAGCCAGCGGACGAAATGGTCGAACTCGCGATTTCGCCACATCCACGCCGGGAACCTTGCGAAGGCCCGTTCCTCGCCTTCTCTTGCAGGCCGGTGACGAACGATCCGGTCCAGCGTTGCCGCGTCGGGCCAGTCGGCTTCCAGCGCGACGATGTTGAAGCCGTGCCTCTCTACCAGCCGCCGGGTAATCGCTGCACGGGCGCGGTAGAACTGGCTCGTGCCGTGGCTTGCTTCGCCCAGCAAGACGACCCGGGCGTCGGCGTAGCGGTCGAACATCGCCGCGAACGCAGGATCTTCAATATCGGGCAGCGGCTCGGCGGCTTCGGCAACCATCTGCGGCAACGTGGCGATCTGCGCCGCGCTGCCGCTATCCCTAAAACCCTCTTTGCCGATCAGCGGCACGAACCGCACGCCTCCTAGGTTCTCCTGCACCAGCGTACCGTCCTCACGCTTGGTCACCTTGACCAGCGTCTGGGCCGAGCCCGGATCGCCGAGGGGCACGACGATCCGTCCGCCGGGCTTCAGCTGCGCCAGCCAGGACTTCGGGACATGGCTTCCGCTCGCCGCGGCAACGATGACATCGTAGGGTGCTTCCTCGGGCCAGCCCAGCGTGCCGTCTCCCTCGACGATGCGGACATTGGCATAGCCAAGGCGCCGCATGCGATCGTGGGCGAGCCTGACCAACTCGGCGTGTCGCTCGATTGCGATAACCTGGTCCGCAATTTGGCCGATAACCGCCGCGGCATAGCCCGAGCCCGCGCCAACCTCGAGCACCTTGTCGCCCGGTCCGATCTCGGCCGCGTCGATGGTCAGCGCGACGATGTAGGGCTGGCTGATGGTCTGGCCGGATTCGATCGGAAGCGGCGAATCCTCATAAGCGTAGCCGGCATAGTCGCGGCTGATGAACTCTTCCCTAGGTACAGATCGAAACGCCGCCAGCAGCTTGGGGTCGTCGAGTCCTCTTGCAGCGATCTGCCGATCGATCATCCGTTCGCGAAGCATGGTGAAGTCGCTCATGGCGCACCTCCACCGCGCAAATTCGCACGCTTGGGAAGTCGTTCCTATACGTGCTAACTCGTAATCTCACAGGACGAGGGAGTTTGCGCATGACCGCGACCGACACCTTATTCGCCGGCTCGATACCGAACAGCTACGACCGGCTCCTGGTGCCGATGCTGTTTGAGCCCTACGCCGCCGATGTCGCCGCCCGGGCGATACAGTTTGGGCCGCGCGACGTTCTTGAAACGGCGGCAGGCACGGGCGTGGTCACCCAGTCACTTCACCATGCTCTTCCCGACGCGAGGATTGTCGCGACCGACCTCAACCCGGCGATGCTTGAGGTTGCTGCGGAGCACCTCCAATCCGACAAGGTCCATTACCGGGCAGTCGACGCGCAGGACCTGCCGTTTGACGATGAAAGCTTCGACCTGATCGTCTGCCAGTTTGGAGTGATGTTTTACCCCGACAAGCAGGCCGCCAATCAGGAGGCCTTCCGGGTACTGAGACCCGGTGGCCGCTACTTGCTTGTGATTTGGGACTCGCTCGACATGAATGCGGCGTCGAAAGCGATTCACGAGGCGGTCGCGGCGGAATTCCCGGACGATCCGCCCGCTTTCCTCGCTCGCATGCCGTTCGGCTACGCCGACCTGGAAATCATCACGGCCGATCTGACGGCGGCGGGGTTCGACGACATTGAATTTGAGACGATCGGCCATCGTAGCCGACTGCCTTCAGCGCTCGATGCCGCGACCGGCATGTGCCAGGGCAGCCCACTGCGCTCCGAAATAGAGGCTCGCGATCCGGCCGCGCTCGATCGCGTAACAAAAGCCGCCGCCAAGGCATTGGCGAAATTCGAAGGCCCGGACGGACTCGACGCGCCGATGTCCGCACATCTGGTGATCGCGACTAAATGAGTCCCGCCAGCGGGCTCGACGGGTCGGCGTAGCGGCGCTTGGGCATGCGTCCCGCGAGATAGGCGAGCCGCCCACTTTCGACCGCCAGCTTCATTGCCCGCGCCATCATTACCGGGTCTTTTGCCTCGGCGATGGCGGTGTTCATCAACACGCCGTCGCAACCCAGTTCCATGGCCACCGTCGCATCGCTGGCAGTGCCGACGCCCGCATCGACCAGGACCGGCACCTTTGCGCCTTCGACGATCAGCCGGATCATCACCTGGTTCTGAAGGCCAAGTCCCGATCCGATCGGCGCGCCCAATGGCATGATGGCGACCGCGCCGGCATCTTCCAGCCGCTTGGCGGCGATTGGGTCGTCCGCGCAATAGACCATTGGTTCGAACCCTTCCTTCGCGAGGATTTCGGTCGCGCGCAGGGTTTCGAGCATGTCCGGATAAAGCGTCTTCGCTTCCCCCAGCACTTCAAGCTTCACCAGGGTCCAGCCTCCCGCCTCGCGCGACAGCCGCAGGGTGCGGATCGCCTCCTCGGCGGTGAAGCAGCCGGCGGTGTTGGGCAGATAGGTGATCTTCTTCGGATCGATGAAATCCATCAGCATCGGCTGCTTGGGATCGCTGATATTGACCCGGCGAACCGCAACCGTGACGATTTCCGCGCCCGATGCCTCGACCGCCGCCGCGTTCTGCTCGAAATCTTTATATTTTCCCGTACCGACGATCAGCCGTGACGTGAAGGTGCGGCCCGCAACGGTCCAATTGTCAGTCAACTCTCAACCCCCGCCAACGAAGTGGACGATTTCATATGCGTCGCCATCCTCGACCATCACCTCGCCAAAGGTCGAACGCGGGACAATTTCCAGGTTGCGCTCGACCGCGACCCGCTGTGGATCGAGCCCGACTTCGGCGATCAGTTGGGCAAGCGTCGTGCCAGCCGGCACCCGTCGATGCTCGCCGTTGATCATCACGCCTGACGTTCCGTCGAGGGACATTGTTACGCTTTCGCTTCACGGATGAACTCGACGCCCATATAGGGGCTCCCCATGGCGACGCCACCGCTGATCTTCGTCCTCAATGGGCCGAACCTCAATCTGCTTGGAACTCGGGAGCCGCAGGTCTACGGCCGCGAGACCTTGAGCAACATCATCATGACGCTTCACGAGCGTGCCGCGGCGCTTCGCGTGACGGTGGAAGCCAGGCAGACCAATCATGAAGGCGAACTGATCGATTGGCTTCACGAGGCCCATGAGCGCAAGGCGGGCGTCGTGATCCTCAATGCCGGTGGATTCACGCATACTTCGGTCGCGGTGCGCGACGCGGTAGCGGCGATCGAGCCACCCGTGATCGAAGTCCATCTATCCAATCCCTACGGCCGGGAGGCCTTCCGCCGGCAAAGCCTGATCGCGCCAGTATCTAGGGGCGGAATTCATGGATTTGGCGCACAAGGCTATGTGCTTGCACTGGACGCGGCCGCCAGGCTTTGCGTAGGGAGCGCCTCGACCTCCGCCGGAAAACAAGAACAAGGAACGCAAAATGGCCAATCCGAACGGCGACACTAAGCACGCGATGCGAGTCGATGGCGCGCTGCTGCGCGAGCTGGCCGAGCTGCTGTCAGCCAACGAGCTGACGGAGATCGAAGTCGAGGACGGCGATCGGAAGATCAAGGTCCGTCGTGAGGCAGCGCCGGTGATGGCCTATGCGCCCGCCCCTGCCGCCGTTGCGCCGGCTGCCCCTTCGCCTGCGCCTGCTGCGGCCGTCGAAGTCGCGCCGGCCGCCGCGCCGGTCGATGCAGTTAAATCGCCGATGGTCGGCACCGCCTTCCTGTCGCCGGAGCCGGGCGCCAAGCCGTTCATTGCCGTTGGAGCCCCGGTCAAGCAGGGCGACACGTTGATGATCATTGAGGCGATGAAGGTGATGAACCCGATCCTCGCCCCCAGGGGCGGCAAGGTAACCCAGATTCTGGTGGGCGATTCCCAGCCGGTCGAGTTCGATCAACCGCTCGTCGTCATCGAGTAAGCTTCGATGGCAATCCAAAAGCTTCTGATCGCCAACCGCGGCGAGATTGCCCTGCGCATTCACCGCGCCTGTCATGAGATGGGCATCAAGACGGTTGCGGTCCATTCTACCGCCGACACTGACGCAATGCATGTCCGACTGGCCGACGAAGCCGTCTGCATCGGCCCGCCTCCGGCAAAGGACAGCTATCTCAACATCGCCAACATCATCTCGGCGGCTGAGATCACTCACGCCGACGCGATCCACCCGGGATACGGCTTTCTTTCGGAGAACGCCCAGTTCGCGGAGATTGTCGAAAGCCATAATCTGATCTGGGTCGGGCCCAAGCCCGAGCATATTCGGATCATGGGCGACAAGATCGAGGCCAAGCGAACCGCCGAGAAGCTTGGCTTGCCGCTCGTTCCCGGCTCGCCCGGGCCACTGCACAGCGTCGATGAAGCCAAGAAGATCGCCAAGGAAATCGGCTACCCGGTGCTGGTCAAGGCTGCCTCAGGCGGCGGCGGGCGCGGCATGAAAGTCGTGCCGGACGAAGACCAGTTGGAAAGTCTGATGGGCCAGGCATCGGCGGAAGCAAACGCCGCATTCGGCGACCCGACCGTCTACATGGAAAAATATCTCGGCGACCCGCGCCACATCGAATTTCAGGTGTTCGGCGACGGTAATGGCAAGGCGATCCACCTCGGCGAGCGCGACTGCTCGATCCAGCGACGCCACCAGAAGGTTATCGAGGAGGCCCCCTCGCCGGTAATCTCGGCCGACCAACGGTCGGAAATGGGCGCGCTGGTCGCCCAAGCGATGGCTGAGATGGGTTATCGTGGCGCCGGGACCATCGAGTTCCTCTACGAGGATGGAAAATTCTATTTCATCGAGATGAACACTCGGCTGCAGGTCGAACATCCGGTGACCGAGCTGATTAGCGATATCGACCTCGTCGCCGAGCAGATCCGGGTCGCTCAAGGTGATGGGCTGTCGGTGAGGCAGAGCGAAGTCAGTCTCCACGGTCATGCGATCGAATGCCGGATCAACGCCGAAGACCCGCAGACCTTCGCCCCCTCGCCCGGCCTGGTGAAGAATTATGTCGCGCCAGGCGGAATGCACGTCCGCGTCGATAGCGGCCTCTACGCCGGCTATAAGGTACCGCCCTATTACGACAGCATGATCGGCAAGCTGATCGTCTATGGCATCGATCGTGAGAGTTGCATCCGGCGGCTCAAGCGCGCGCTTGAGGAATTTGTGGTCGACGGAATGAAGACGACGGTGCCTTTGCACCAGCGGATCATCGCGACCGACGCATTCACCAGCGGTGATTACACGATCAAGTGGCTCGAGCGCTGGCTGGACGAAAATCCGGTCGAATAGGCCGCTCGCTTAGCATCCATCCCGGCCCAAAGTGCGTTTCTGGACGGTCATGTCCAGCTACCGCGCCGAACCGTCTCGGCCTGACCGTGCGAAGGCCATTGCAGCCGTCATGGCCGTATATGCCGTGATGATTGGTGCAATGCTGATGGTCCGGACCGACACGTCGCCCCGAACGATGGATACGACTCTGCCGGTCCTGATCGAGATTGTGGAGCCGCCCCCTCCGCCGCCAGAGCCACATCCAGGCCAGGAGAGAAGAGAAGAAGGGGCGGCGGGGAAGAAAGCCGATCCTACGCCCGTCGTCATGCCAAAGCCCAAGATCATCGTGCCGGCCCAATCCCCGATCCCGGCAGCTCCGATTGCCGGAACCGGAAGCTCACCCAATGCGGGCGCTGCGACGGCGGGCGCCGGGCCGGGTGCGGGCGGAACCGGTTCGGGCCGTGGCGGAGGCGGTGCAGGCGGTGGCTCCCGCGCTGAGTGGCTGTCAGGTGGGCTACGTAACAGCGATTATCCGCGTTCCGCCTTGCGCGATAAACTCCAGGGGCGAGTCAGCGTACGCTTCACCGTTCTGATCAGCGGCCGGATTGCCGACTGCCGGATAATCGCATCGAGCGGCAGCCCTGTACTCGATGCAACCACCTGCCGACTCCTCACCGAACGGCTGCGCTTTCGTCCAGCGATGAACAGCGCCGGCGTACCAATCCAAAGCGAGGTGGGAAGCGACTACACTTGGGGAATCAATTTCCGTCGCTACTAATTGGCGGCGACGTGGTCGCTGCCGGCACCGGACTCGGTCAGCTGTTTCGCATCCCAGCCATAGACGTCTTCGAAATAGGTAATCGACGTGCCGTCGGGCACCGCCGTCAGATAAGCGACGTAAATCGGCACCGGCTTGTCGAGCGGCACCTCGATATCCGGCGCATCGGACGTAGCCTTCAACGTGCGGCCGAACAGCCATTGGCCGAGCCGGGCCGCATCCTCCAGTCGGATGCAACCGCCGCTGAACAATCGCACTTCATGCGTTAGCAGTTGCGGCTGCGATGTGTCGTGGAGGTACACGCCATAGGGATTGGGAAATGTATATTTGACCTTGCCGAGTACATTTCGCGGCCCGGGTAGCTGGCGGACCCGGATCTGCACTTTGCCGTCCATGACTGCCAGCCAATCGACCGTCGCCGGATCGACCACGGAGGCGTTCTTGCCCCAGTCGGACAGCACCTGGTAGCCTCGCGACTTAAGGTAGCCGAGGCCATATTTCTTCACGTAAATCCCCACGTCGTCGCCGACCAGGTCAGGCGGCACATTCCAATAGGGATTGAGCAACGCATGTTGCAGGGTCCCGGCCATCATCGGCGTCTTGCGGTCGTCGCGGCCCTGGCCAACGACGACCTTCATCGAATCCACCTGCTGGCGCCCATCGAACATGTAGAGTCGCTGCGCGGCGATGTTGACCAGCACATAGCGTCCCGCAGCGGGCAACAGGCGTACGCGGTTCAGATTGACGCGTAGCACTGCCTCCGCCCGGGCATCGCCTCCGCCGGTGGAGGCTGCCAGCGCACGGCGCAGAACGGCATAATCGGGGTGCATGAACGGCATGCTGTCGAGCCAACGTTCAAGCGATGGTGCGGCCGCGGCCTGCGCAAGCAGGGCGGACGCAGAGGGTGCGGCGGGAATCGCAGCGCGGTCGACGATCGCCCAATCCTTGGACGGTGTAGAGCGAAGCGCCGCCACATATTCGACTAGCGCGCGGTCAAGCAGGAGGTTGGCCCGGTCGGCCGATTTCAAACTGCCGCCGGAGGCCGAGCGCAATGCCTTGAGCAGCGCCTTAGTTTTGAATCGCTTGGGGTCGAGCCCGTCGAAATCGGCGCTCTGTAACAGGGCGATAAGGCGGGTGGCCGCACGCTGGTCTGACGTTATCCATTGCGGACCGGTCGCAGGATCAATTCTTTCTGACGCCGGTGGCGCACCGGCGGCCAAGGCTGGCTGGGCCGGCGTTACTGCCAGCAACCCTGCCAAGGCCAACAATGCGAAACCCGCCGGGCGCACTGGGCGCCCGGCGGGTTTTACGGACCATCCTGAGACGATCCGGTTCTTCATTAGCCGCGTTCGCCAGTCATTGGCGGAGCGGGTTGGGTTGCGGCCGGCGCATAACCGGACGGAGTACCCTGATAGTATTGGCCGTTGTAGACATAGCCGTCGGCCCTGCCGTCACGATCGTTGTCGGCCCAGACTGCTCCGGCAAGTCCGCCGATCGCGGCGCCGATCACGGCACCTTCGATCGGGCTGAGGCCGCCGATCACTGCGCCAGCCGCTGCGCCAATTGCGGCGCCGCCAAGCGCACCTGTTGCAACGCGGCGAAGCGTCGGGTCATAGCCCGATGGCGTTCCGGAATAATATTGCCCGTTCTGGACATAACCGTCGGCATAGCCGTCATTGTTGTTGTCGGCCCAAACCGCGCCGGCAAGACCGCCGACCGCTGCACCAATGGCAGCGCCTTCGATAACGTTGACGCCCGGGACAACCGCCCCGATCGCCGCGCCGCCGGCCGCACCGACCGCCGCGCCCTGGGCAACGTTGCCCGCAGTCTGGCTATCGGTCGCGCAGGCGGCGAGTGAAACAGTACCGGCGAGCAAAATCGCCATCATTGACTTACGCATCTTCTGACTCCCTTTGTGGTCTTTGACGGACCGTGCCCCAGGACCCGACGCCCCCGGCAGCGGTGCACCAGTCACCCTCGCCAAACGAGATTCATTGCAGGAGGTTCCGGCGAAACAACGATCAGGATAGTCCGTTGGTCGTTACCGCTATTATCCTGGGCCTCTCTGTGGCAGCGTTGAAAACGGCAAATGAACGGATGCGAAATGAAGGCGACAATCTACCATAACCCGATGTGCGGCACGTCACGTAAGACACTGGAAATTCTCACTAATGAAGGTGTCGAAGTGACCGTCGTCGAATATCTTAAGGCGCCCCCCAGCCGCGAAGAGCTGGAGCGCCTCTATGCACGGGCAGGAATGACAGCCCGGGAGGGACTGCGCGCGAAGGAACCATTGGCCGAGGAGCTCGGCCTGAATGACCCGTCGGCCACCGACGACGCCATTCTCGACGCGATGATGGAACATCCCATATTGATACAGCGTCCTTTGGTTGTAACGGAAAAGGGCGTCCGACTCTGCCGCCCGCAAGAGGAAGTACGCCAACTGCTGTGAGGGCCAGGCCGGCATGAGCGAAGGTCTCGATCCCAGGATGCTTCTCAGGGGCTATGCGGCCGGCATTTTCCCCATGGCCGACAGCCGCAACGCCGGCGACATATTCTGGGTCGAGCCGCGCGCTCGGGCGATCATTCCACTGGACGGTTTCCATCTCTCGCACTCGCTGGCCAAGCGCATCCGATCCGGATGCTTCACCGTTACGCGCGACCAGGCCTTTCACGAAGTGCTGCTAGCCTGCGCCGACCGCGAAGAGACCTGGATCAACCAGGTTATCGAGCGGGCAACGCTCGGCCTCCATGCCGTAGGTCACGCCCATTCGGTCGAATGCTGGCACGAAGGACAGCTGGTAGGCGGGCTTTACGGAGTGAAACTCGGCCGGGCTTTCTTTGGCGAATCGATGTTCAGCCGGATGACCGACGCTTCGAAGGTTGCGCTGGCCTGGCTGGTTGCTCGGCTGCGCGTTGGGCAGTTCACGCTGCTCGACTGCCAGTTCATGACCCCACACCTCGCTTCACTCGGTGCGAAGACAGTCAACCGGGATCGCTATGTCGGATTGCTGTCGTCGGCCCTGTCGCCCGCGGGCGGAGCCGCCGGCGGCGCCGTTTCCACTCCCGGCGCAACGCCGTTGGCGGTGGGCGATCCGTCTCCGGAAGCGTCGCTTCCCCCTGACTTCGAGGCGCTCGACCGGCTGCTGGAAGCGGCGGGCGCCGCGGGTGCGGCAGGGCCGGCGGGCCAGATCATCGCGCAACTCTTGGGCCAGACGTCGTACACAGAGTCCTCGACCACGTTGAGCGACGGACTTTCCTTGTAGAGCCAGCCGGAAAAGCGGCGCACCCATTTGCCGTCCGTGCGTCGCACGTCCATCTGGACGAAGGCCCCGGTCAGCTTTTCCGCTTCCCATGGAGCGCTGGTTTCGCAGGCGCGCAGGCGGACCGTGACGTCCTTCACGCGCATTGCCTGGCCGGGCTTCAGCGTGAGGTCGCGAACGATGCCGTTGCGCTTGTTGAGCAAGCCCAGCACCGCCACCCGCTCGGCCATCGGAGTGACCCCCGGCTGTTCCGCCGAACCGCGGGGAACGTCGATTGTCACCACCTGGTTGCCGCCTTCGTCAGATCGCTTGAAACGGTCGCAAGCGCTCGTCAGGGCGAGAATCGCGAATGGCAAGAGGGCGAAGGCGCGAGTCACGCTTATTCGGGCTTCCACGCCTCATAGTCGCCGGTCGATGCCGGCCGGATTCCCTTGGCCGCGAGCGAGCCGCCGGGGCGGTAGGCGGCCATTGTTCCGGTAAGGTTCGGTTCCGGCGCCTGTTCGAATTTGCGCCGCGGCGGCAATGACTTGTCCGGCAAGTCGTTTATTGTCCCCCGCAACCATGCGTTCCAGCCCGGCGGCACCCGGCTGCTGTCGTTCGACCCGTCATAGATCACCCAGCGCCTGGCGGGATTCCCGCGATGCTGGAAATATATGTTGCCGGCCTCGTCGCGGCCGACTTCCTCCCCGTTGCGGCGAGAAAAGAAAGTGGTGCCCCAGGAGGCCCCGTTCCACCAGGTGAAGGCGTTTGCGAACATTCCCATAGGCGAGCGCCTTTGCCCCGTTACGCGTGGCTAGGCAAGCGCGATGCTAGCTTGCCTGGAGGGCGAGCCTTGCCTCGCGCTCGGCCGCGGCTTGTCCGGGAGGCAAGCTATTCCGGGGAACTCCATTTGACCTTGTCTCCGGCCTTGATGCCTAACTCAAGCGTTCGGCCGCCGGCGATTTCCAGCACGGCCATGACCGGTTCGTTGGAATATACCGGCTGCAGCGAAAGCGGCACGGTATTCGCTTCGATATTGGCAATTGTGCCATCGGCGCGGACGAAGATCATGTCGAGCGGGATGAGCGTATTCTTCATCCAGAAGCTCGCATATTGCGGCGCATCGAAGGGGAAGATCATGCCTCGGTCCGGCGACAGGCTGGCGCGATTCATGAGCCCCGTTTGTTGTTCGCCTGGCGTCCGCGCAACTTCGACCGTGAAGCGATGCTCGCGATTCCCCGAAGATATGGTCAGCGGGACTTGATCAAGCCCGGCGGGCGATCGCCCAAGCTCTACTGCGCTCGATGTCGAAGACTGGCACGCTGCAAGCGACGCAATGATCCCCAATGCGACAGCGCGGCCGATCAGGGCTCTCGAAGTTCGACGGCTGTCAGCCCCTTGCGGCCTTCCGCGATCCGAGCCTCCAACCGCTGTCCCGGCTGAAGGTCGACGATCTCCGACTGTCGAACAGTCTCCATGTGAACGAAGATATCCTCGCCCTCTTCCGATTCCCCCTCGCGATTGAGGAAACCGTAACCCTTCACGCGATTGAACCACTTGACCTCCACCGGCTCATATTCGCCCGCGGCATCGGCCAAAGCCTTGCGATCCGCGCGCTCGCCCGAAGGTTGGACCGGACGGGCCGGCATGGGCAAGGCCGTAGACAGGTCGATCGACAAAATCTTGCGCGCCTGGAATCCGCGATCCTGGTGCGCGGCAATGCATTCCACCGTCGCTCCTTCCGGAAGCGAGCGGCGGCCATGTTCCTTGAGCACGCTGAAATGGATCAGGATGTCGCCTTCGCAATCGTCCGATATCAGGAAGCCAAAACCCCGCGTCGCGTCGAACCATTTGACTCGACCCGTACAAAGCTGACCTTCAGGAAGAATTTCTTCGGCCGTGGACATCGGATCCGGGCCTACCTCCTGAGTCGTTTCGGCACTCAAACGCTGCACGGCAATTCCTTACCACGGACAATTGTGTCGGGGAACCGACATAAGCGTTAATTTAACGCAGCTTTGCCAAGGCTTCGAAATCGGGATTTTCCCCGGGATTCAAATCGATAATTGCCCTAGCTACGCCATATCCGTGACCAGCGCGGATCATCGCAGCCATCTCTCGCTCGCGGCGGCGTGGGTCAGGCCGTACTGACGCGAATGGGCCGATCGACCTTCGACGGGCAAAACGCAAAGCAGATTCGACTGCCTCCGCCTCGACCAGTTCCCGCGCTTCGCCCGCCTCCTCTTCGGCAATGCCGGCTAGGCTGAGGGCCTGTCGAATGCGGCGCCCGCCATAGCCTCGGCCCGTCAGCGAACGGGCTTTCGATAAGGCGTAGGCGCGATCGTCGATGTAGCCGAGCTCAACCAACCGGTCGGCAAGTGCGTCTAGGGGCGGCTCGCCGTCGCCATCCCAGCCCCGCTCATGCAGTTTGCGCTTGAGATAAGAGATGAGCTTGGACCGGCTAGTTGCAAACCTGCCGACATAAGCGATCGCCAGCTCATTCAGCCTGGCTGCATCGAGCGGAGGTCGCGGTTTACGGGGATAACTGGCGCTCATGGCCATGTTTGTGCCACACTCCGTCACCATCAGGCAAAAAGGCCCGTACCTAGACGGGTCCGCCGGCGCGCATGCCGGGAATATGGGATCATTGGACAGGATTTGCCGCGTGCTCGACCGTACCGACAGGATCGACACCACCCTGACGTTCGACGGCTATACGCCGACGGCCGACCGACTGGAGCGGCGTATCGCCGATTTCCCGACGCTCGGCGACGCGCTCGATTATGCCGCCAAGGGCAGTCGTGGGATGAATTTTCACGATGCTCGCGGGACATTGGTGCGTGCCTATCCTTATGCCGAGCTTCGGGAGGATGCGCTTCGTCACGCCCACCGCTTCCAGGCGCTTGGCCTCGAAAAGGGCGACCGTATTGCGCTGGTCGCGGAAACCGGGCCCGAATTCGCCGCCTGCTTCTTCGGGGCAATCTATGCCGCGCTGTGGCCCGTACCGCTGCCCCTGCCGACCAGCTTCGGCGGACGTGACGCTTATGTCGATCAATTGGAAGTGATGCTGACGAGCAGCGACCCGAAGCTGTTTCTCTATCCCTCCGAATTGACCGATTTCGCCAATGCCGCTGCCGAACGGCGCGCCGTCACGGCACGGGATTGGGAAAGTCTCCAGGCCATTGAGCCAACGCCTGGCACACTGCCGACCGCAGGTGAGCATGAGATTGCCTACCTTCAGTATAGTTCCGGTTCGACCCGCTTCCCGCATGGCGTGGCGGTGACGCATCGGGCACTTCTCGATAATCTTCGTGCACACGGCATCAGCACCGAAATCCAGCCGACCGACCGCTGCATCAGCTGGCTGCCCTGGTATCACGACATGGGCCTGGTCGGCTGCATGCTTTCGCCGCTCGCACTGCAGGTTTCGGTCGACTATCTGAAGACCGAAGATTTCGCGCGCCGCCCGCTGGCCTGGCTCGACCTAATCAGCCGCAACCCCGGCACCAGCCTCTCTTATTCGCCTACTTTCGGCTATGACATTTGCTCGCGGCGCATGTCGTCTCAGACCCGCGCCGCCGATCGTTTCGACCTGTCGCGCTGGCGGCTTGCCGGCAACGGAGCCGACATGATCCGTCCGGACGTGATGCAGGCATTCGTCGACAGCTTCGCCGACGCCGGGTTCAAGGCTTCCGCCTTCTGCCCAAGCTACGGATTGGCCGAAGCCACATTAGCCGTGTCGATCATGCCGCCGGGCGAGGGCATTCGCCTTGAACTGGTGGAGGAAAGCGAACTGTCGGGCGTTGGCACGCCGGCACAGGAACGCCCGCGCCGCTACCGCGCGATCGTCAATTGCGGCAAGCCGGTCGAGGGCATGGAGATCGAGATCCGCAGTGCCGATGGAAATCAGCTCGCCGATCGCTCGATCGGAAAGGTCTGGGTCCGCGGATCGAGCGTGATGGTCGGCTATTTCCGCGATCCGGAGTCGACCGAGGCGTGCATGAAGGACGGTTGGCTGGACACCGGCGACATGGGCTACATGTCGGGCGGCTACATCTTCATCGTCGGCCGCGCCAAGGACATGATCATTATCAACGGCAAGAACCACTGGCCGCAGGATATCGAATGGGCAGTCGAGCAGCTGCCTGGCTTCAAGTCCGGCGACATCGCCGCCTTCGCCATCACCGGTCCGAGTGGAGAGGAAACTCCTGCAGTCCTGGTCCATTGCCGGGTCAGCGATCCCGAGGAGCGCGGCAAGCTACGCGACGACATCCGCGAACGAGTCCGCGCGATCACTGGTATTTCGCCTGTGGTGGAGCTGATCCCGCCGCGGACCCTGCCTCGCACGAGCTCGGGCAAGCTGTCGCGGACCAAGGCGCGTAACCTCTACCTGTCGGGTGAGATCCAACCCTACGATATAGCGGCTTGAGCTCCCGAGCGCCGCGCGGCGATTGCGGAGCGATCGCTAGCAGCGCGAAGAGTGAGCGAAAGCCGGCCGAACACCGGCCTCAGTCTGAATGGATCGACGTCACGGGTTTTACTCCCGTGACGGCCCTTGCGTGAACCGCTTGGCGAGGCTACTTCGCCCGCCGGCCTAGGGGTATAGCTCAGTTGGTAGAGCATCGGTCTCCAAAACCGAGGGTCGTGGGTTCGAGTCCCCCTGCCCCTGCCAGGCCGTAGCAAGGCGCGTTGCGGAGCAACGTCGTCGGTCCGCGAAGCGGATGCGGAGCCGCCCGGCCGGGCTCGCGCAGCGAGCTTCGACGTCACGGGATTTACTCCCGTGACGGGGTGCGCTAATCGCTCCCTCGTTCGAGGTCCGGCGGGGATGCCCGCGGACCTCGTTTTTCTATCCGTTGGAAGGCACGAGCAGTGGCAAAGGTTACACCCGGCGAATTCATCCGGCAGGTGCGCGCCGAAGGCAGCAAGGTTGTATGGCCGTCGATGAAGGAAACGCGCACCACTGCGATCATGGTGCTGATCATGACTGCGATGCTGGCCATCTTCTTCTTCGGGGTCGATTCGGCTTTCAGCGCGATCGTCAAATTCCTGCTCGGCCTGCTCGGCTAAGATTTTTCAAGGTAAGCCCATGTCCCGCTGGTACATCATCCACGCTTATTCCGGTTTCGAGAACAAGGTCCGCGACGCTATCTTGAGCGAGGCGAGGCGCCTCGGGCTCGAGCAGCTGGTCGAGCAAGTAGAGGTCCCGACCGAAACCGTCACCGAGATCAAGCGCGGCAAGAAGGTCCAGGCCGAACGCAAGTTCATGCCGGGCTACGTCCTCGCCAAGCTGGCGTTGAACGACGACGTCTATCACCTGGTGAAGAATACGCCGAAGGTGACGGGTTTCCTCGGTCCCAACGGCAAGCCGCAGGCGATCCCCGACGCGCAGGCGCATCGCATGCTCGACACCAAGGAAGAGGCTGCGGCAGCGCCCAAGACCAAGGTCAAGGTCGACTATGAGATTGGCGATGCAGTGAAGGTCCTGGACGGTCCCTTCGCGTCGTTCAACGGCGTCGTCGAGGAACTCGATTTCGACCGCAGCCGGGTCAAGGTCAGCGTCTCGATCTTCGGTCGCGCCACCCCGGTCGAGCTGGAATTCGAACAGGTCGAACGGGTCAAGTAACCCTCAACTTTCCGACATTTTCACAAAGGGCCGGTGCGTTGCGCCGGCCCTTTTTCGTTGCGCGTCACCAAAATCGCTTGCCTTTCGATCGCAATTTAAATAACTGACCGGTCAGTTAGGAATGAATCGTGCAATCACCTCGATGGCAAAGAAGGGCAGAAGACCGTCCGCGCGAGATTTGCGCGGCGGCCCTTGATGTATTCACGGAAAAAGGGTTCGCGGCCGCCCGGCTCGACGAAATCGCAAAGCGTGCCGGCGTGTCGAAGGGCACTCTCTATCTCTATTTCAAGGACAAGGAAGATCTGTTCCGGGCTGTCGTGCGCGACACTGTCGCGCCCAATGTCGGTGCGTTGCGCGACGCGGCGATGGCCTCCGAACTGCCGTTCGCGGCGGTCGCCAATATGTTTCTTTCCCGCTTCGCCGATCTCGCCCAGCGCCTTCCCGTCGGGGCGGTCGCCAAGATGGTGATCGGCGAATCCGGCAATTTTCCCGAACTGGCCAAGGTCTGGCACGACCAGGTCGCAGGCCCCTCGATTGGCCTGCTGGCCGGACTGATCGAGAAGGCACAGGCGAAAGGCGAGGTCCGCGCCGGCGACCCGCGCCTGCATGCCTTTACCCTGATGGGACCGATGCTGATGGGCGTGATCTGGCGGGAGATACTGCAACCCGTTGGAGGCGCGCCGCTGGATATCGAGGCCCTTGCCCGGCAACATTCCCAAACGGTGCTTACCGGACTCCTGGCGGAGTCGGAGCAGTGAAATCGAAGATCGCCTTGCTCTCCGCCTTGCTCGTGGGATGCACGACCGTTGGTCCTGACTATAGGCAGCCCGACGTCGCAGTCCCTGGGCAATATCTGGAATCGAACAGCGAATCTGGTGCATCCGATACCGCCCTTACCAATTGGTGGCTCTCTTTCGGCGATCCTAAGCTCAGCAGCCTCGTCGAGCGGGCACTTTCCCAAAACCTCGATATCGAAGCCGCGGCCGCGAGGATTCGTGAGGTGCGCGCGCTCGAGGCGGTGGCCGGAGCCGGTGCTTCGCCACAGGTTGCGGCGGAGGGATCGATCACGCGCCAGCGGATCAGCGAGCACGCGATTCCAGCTCCTCCTGGTGGAGGTGCACCCGGCGGCGGCACCAGCGGCTTCGCCCTACCCGGGGAATCCTTCACCACCTGGCGGATCGGGTTCGACGCATCCTGGGAAATCGACCTGTTCGGCCGCAACCGGCGCGAGCGCGAGGCAGCAGCCGCCCGAACCGGCGAAGCAATCTGGAACCGGCACGATTCGGAAGTGACGGTCGCGGCGGAGGTTGCCAGCGCCTACCTCAGGCTGCGAACGCTACAGGCAAGGATTGCCAATGCCGAGGCGGAGCTGGAGCGGCAATTACGCTTCGAACAGCTCGTCGGTGCGCGCACGCGCGGCGGGCTGGTGACCGGCCAGGACCTTGAGCAGCAGCGTGCCGAACGAGCCGCCGCCGCCGCGGCGATCCCATCGCTGCAGGCTGAGGCCAAGGCAGAAATCCATGCATTGGGGGTCCTTACCGGGACGACCCCCGACGCGCTTACGGCCGATCTTTCCGCACCGGCGGCACTGCCATCCTCTCCGCCTGTTCCCGCGGGCCTCCCGTCGGACCTACTTCGACGCCGTCCGGACATCCGTGCCGCCGAACGAGAGCTCGCGGCGGCGACCGCCGACATTGGTGTCGCCACCGCCGACCTCTATCCGCGATTTTCACTAACCGCCGCGCCGGCACTGGTCAGCACCGCCCTTGGATCCCTGCTCGCATGGGGCAGCCGAAGCTTCAGCGCGGGCGGTGCCATCGACTGGCCGCTGTTCGACGGTGGACGCAGGCGCGCGAACGTCGAAGTCCGCAATGCGCGGCAGGAACAGGCGCTCATCGCCTATCGCAAGGCGGTACTGACCGCGCTGCAGGACGTGGAGGATGCTCTCAGCCTTACGGACGGCGACCGCAACCAACTCGCGCGCCTGGAAGAGGCACTGGCAACCGCCACCCGGGCCGAGGAGATCGCCCGCGCCCGCTATCGCGGCGGGCTCGTCACCTATTCGGACGTGCTGGTTGCCCAGGCCCGCCGCATCGCATTGGAGGAACAAGTGATCGAAACCCGAGGCGCGCTGGCGCGCGACAATGTGGCGCTGGTGAAGGCGCTGGGCGGCGGTTGGCAGGAAGGGGCAGCGCAATGAACCGCGCAAAACCGATCATGATCGTCGTGCTGCTGATAGGGGCCGCCGCGCTCGTCTGGTATTTCCTCAGCGGATCGAAGCGGGAGCGCCAACTATCCGGCTATATTGAGGGTGAAAGCCTGTTCCTGGCCGCGCCGGTCTCCGGCACGGTCGCCTCGATCCTTGCGCAGGAAGGCCAGCGGGTCGGCGCAGGAACGCAGCTGTTCACCATCGATCCCGCGACCCTATCGGCCCAAGGCGAGCAAGCGCGCGCCCAGGTGGTCGAGGCTCGCACCCAAATCGCCACGAGCGAGGCCAATGCCCAACAGGCTGAAGCCGAAGTGACCGCTGCCGCGGCGGACGCCAACCGCGCACGCCAGGACCTCAATCGGCTGCTTACCGTCCGCAGCGACGACCCTGCGGCCGTCGCCGGCAAAGATATCGACGCGGCCCAGGCCACGCTGCGCGAGGCGAACGCGCGTCTCAGTGCTGCGCGCAAGACGAGCCAGGCTCGCCGTGCCCAGGTCGCCGCCGCCCAGGCGCAGGAAAACCAGGCCAGGGGCGGCGAGCGCGAAGTCTCGATCCGGGTCGACCAATTGTCGCCCCCTGCCCCGTCCGCGGCGCGGGTGGAGGAAGTCTTTTATCGCCCCGGCGAATGGGTCGCGGCCAACCAGCCGATCGTCAGCCTGCTTCCCGACGACAGGATCAAGGTCCGCTTCTTCGTTCCCGAACAGAAAGTGGCGCGCTACCGCCCCGGCCAAAGCGTCCGCTTTTCCTGCGACGGCTGCGCCAGCGGCCTGACCGCGAAGATCAGCTACGTCAGCCCCCGCCCCGAATTCACCCCGCCGGTCATCTTCAGCCGCGACAGCCGCGATCGGCTGGTGTTCATGGTCGAAGCGCTTCCGCAGAAGCCCGGCGGGCTGATGCCGGGCCTTCCGGTCGATGTGGAGCCCCTGCGATGACCCTGGCAATCGACGTCGAAGGGCTAAGCAAGAGCTTCGGCACGTTCAAGGCCGTCGACAATATCTCCCTGCAGATCGAGCAAGGTCACATCACCGGCTTTCTCGGCCCCAACGGGTCGGGCAAGACCACCAGCCTGCGTATGCTGTGCGGCCTGCTGACGCCCGATACCGGGCACGGGCAAGTGCTGGGGCTGGAGTTCCCGCGCGAGGCGGAGGCGATCAAGCGCCAGACCGGCTACATGACGCAGCGCTTCTCGCTCTACGAAGACCTGACGATCGAGGAGAATCTGACCTTTATCGCGCGGGTCTATCGACTCGCACACGTCCAGGACAGCGTGGACCAGACGCTCGAAAGGCTCGGCCTCACAAAGCGCCGCAAGCAGCTTGCCGGCCAATTGTCCGGAGGCTGGAAGCAGCGCCTCGCCCTTGCCGCCGCGGTGATGCACGATCCCAAGCTGCTACTGCTCGACGAGCCGACCGCCGGCGTCGATCCGCAGGCGCGCCGCGACTTCTGGGACAGGATCCATGGCCTTGCCGACGAAGGCATGACGGTATTGGTTTCGACCCATTACATGGACGAGGCCGAGCGCTGCCACGAGATCGCTTACATCTTCAACGGCCACCTCATCGCTCGCGGCACGGCCGATCAGGTGATCGCCGAAAGCCGGCTGGTCACGTTCGAGGCAGAAGGTCCGCGCGCCGACCGGCTGGCCCGGGAACTTGCCGCCCGGCCGGGCGTCGAAATGGCCGCGCCCTTCGGCGAAGCGCTGCACGTCAGCGGCACCGACCGCGCGGCATTGGAAGCCGCCATCCAATCCTATCGGCGCGAGCCCTATCGATGGACCGAGGTCCAGCCGACGCTTGAGGATGTGTTCATCAACCTGATGCGCGTCCACGCACCGGCGGAGGTCAAGGCGGCATGATGGGCCTTTCCCTTTCGCGGATGATGGCCGTGCTGACGAAGGAGTTCACCCAGCTCGTCCGCGACCGGCTGACCTATGCGATGATCATCGGCATCCCGATCGTCCAGCTGCTGCTGTTCGGCTATGCGATCAATACCGATCCCAAGCATTTGCCGACCGCGGTCCTGGTCCAGGACCAGGGCCAATTCTCCCGCTCGATCCTCGGCTCGCTCCAGAACAGCGAATATTTCAGGATCGTCCACGTCGCCCGATCCCCGGCGGAGATGGATAAGCTGATCGAGCGCGGCGCGGTGCAGTTCGCCATCACCATTCCCGGCGACTTCACCCGCCGGGTGGTCCGCCGCGACAAGCCCCAGATCCTGGTGGAGGCCGATGCCTCCGATCCGGCCGCTACGGGAAGCGCCGTCGCGGCGCTTTCCTCGCTACCGATCGAGGGACTGAAGCACGACCTCAAGGGCCCGCTCGCATCGGCGGCGCCCGGGCCGCAACCGTTCGAGGTCGTCATCCAGCGCCGCTACAATCCGGAAAACATCACTTCCTACAACATCGTCCCCGGGCTGGTGGCGACGATCCTGACCATGACCCTGGTCATGATGACGTCGCTGGCGATGACTCGAGAGACCGAGCGCGGGACGATGGAAACCCTTCTGTCCACCCCCCTCCGGCCGATCGAGGTGATGGTCGGCAAGCTCACCCCCTTTGTGGTGGTCGGCATCATCCAGGCGGCCCTCATCATCAGCATGGCCAGGATATTGTTCGGCGTGCCGATGGCCGGCGGATGGGCGGCGCTCATCCTCGGCCTGTTCCTGTTCATCGTCGGCAGCCTCGCGCTCGGCTTCCTCGTCTCGACTGTGGCGCGCAACCAGCTGCAGGCGATGCAGATGAGCTTCTTCTACTTCCTGCCCTCGATCCTCCTCAGCGGCTTCCTCTTCCCCTTCCGCGGAATGCCGGAATGGGCGCAGTGGCTCGGCACCATCCTGCCGGTCACCCACATGCTCCGCGTGGTGAGGGGGGCGATGCTGAAGGGCGTAGGCCTCGCCGAAGCGGCACCAAGCCTGGGGGCGCTGGCGCTGTTTGTGGTGATCGTCGCTGGGTTGGCGGTGAAGCAGTACCGGACGACCTTGGATTGAGCATAAGCCGCCGAGCGTAACGAGAGCGGAGCGAAGCGAGCGTCGTTACGCGAGAGACGGCGCATGCCGGCCAGCCTGCCCCCGGACTTGATCCGGGGGACAGGACTGACGTCACGAAGTGAGTAGCAGCCATGCGGAAGCATGGCGAGAACGAACGCGAGTGACGCCCGCCCCCTAAGCCTGCTTCCCAGAAACCAGCGGAATGATCTGATAAACAGCCGACAGCCCGACCAGCCCGTAGACGATCCGCGACAGTGGCGACATGTCGCCGAACAGGGTCGCGACCAGGTCGAAGTTGGCCAACCCGACCAGCCCCCAATTAAGCCCGCCGACGATCAGCAGCACCTGCGTCAATATGTTGAGTGCGCGCATTTCCATAACTCCTGTGAAGGGCGGTTACGCCGGTCGGGGGAGATCGCGACCAGCGTAACCTTAGGGACGCATATGTCGGCTTTGGTGGCAGTCGCTCCAATACGGCCTTTGTGCCGTACTCTAGAGCCCGCCTTCTACCGCGACGCGGATCGCGTCCGCGGAGCTTTGCACGCCGAGCCGCTCGATCAGCAGGGCGCGATGCATCTTCACCGTCTTTTCGGAAATCCCCAGCCGGTGGGCGATCTGCTTGTTGAGATAGCCCCTGCTCATCGCCTGCAGCACCTGCCGCTGGCGCGATGGCAGGGCCGCGACCTTCGCGGCGGCGGACGCCCGCTGGCCGGCCAGCATGATATCGCTGTCGCCCAGGTCGACTTGGGAGCCCAGGAAATATTGCAACTCGCCTTCGTCATCGAACAGCGGAGTGATCATTACCCCGTTGCGGAACGGCGACCCGTCCTTGCGATAGTTGATGATCTCGACCAGCACCGGCTTGCGCCCGGCGATCCCGCTGCGGATGCGATCGCTGACCCACGGCTCCGTCCGCGCGCCAGTCAGGAATCGGCAATTGCGCCCCACGATTTCGGCCTCGGCATAGCCGGTCAGGGCGCAGAATGCGGGATTGACGGCTTCCAGCGGATTGTCAGGACGGCGCGGATTGCTGACCACCGTCGCGATCGGGCTAATGCCGATGCTGTCGATGACCTGCCGCTGGCTGATGCCATTCATGCGGGCATCATAGTCTCGGCGATGGCGACGGGCCAGCGCCGAAGAGCTGGCGCATGGTCACCGGAACACGCTTGCTCCCTTCCCCACTTCCCGCCAAGCTGAACGCGCCGGAGTAAGGGGGGTATATGCGTCTCGGGTGGCAGGAAATTCGGCGGCGAGCGAAGGACTTTTCCGTCCGATGGAAAGACGCCCACTACGAAAAGGGCGAAACACAGACTTTTTACAATGAATTCTTTCAGATCTTCGGGATCGACCGGAAACGCGTCGCCATCTTCGAACGCAAGATCGAGTTGATCGAAGCAGGCAAGCGCGGCTTCATCGACCTCTTCTGGCCGAGCGTCCTGCTGGTTGAGCAGAAAAGCGCCGGCAAGGACCTGTTCAAGGCCGGTCAGCAAGCCGACGACTACGTGCTCGGTCTGCGCGATCGGGACATACCGCGATACGTGCTGGTCTGCGATTTTCAGCGCTTCCGTCTGCGCCATCTCGAGACCGGCAAGGAAGTCAGCTTCACCCTGCCGGAGCTGCATAAGAACGTCGACGAATTCGGCTTCATGCTCGGAGTCGAACGCCGCACCTACGGGCGCCAGGCCGCAGTCAACATCAAGGCGGCCGAGTTGCTCGGCACACTGCACGATGCGCTGGAGGCCAAGGGCTATCGCGGCGGCGATCTCGAAAAGCTCATGGTCCGGCTGCTCTTCTGCCTGTTCGCCGACGACACCGGCATCTTCGAGAGCAAGGACGACTTCCTCTACCTGATTGAGGAGCGCACCGACGTCGACGGCGGCAACGTCGGCTCGGTCCTCAACGACCTGTTCGAAATCCTTGATACGCCGCCCGACGAACGACAACAGGGCGACGACCCGGAATTCGACAAATTCCCCTACGTGAACGGCAAGCTGTTCTCGGGCCATTTGCGGCGTGCCGTGTTCGACGCCGAAATGCGCGACGATCTACTCGCCGCCGCCAAGTTTGACTGGGGCAAAGTCAGCCCGGCCATCTTCGGCTCACTGTTCCAATCGGTGATGGATAAGGAGGAGCGCCGCAAGAAGGGCGCTCATTACACGACTGAGCCGAACATCATGAAGCTTATCGGCCCGCTGTTCCTCGACGAGCTGCGAGCCGAGTTCGAGCACCTGAAGCAGCGTCGTGACGGCGGAAAGCGCGCTGCACTCCTTGCCTTTCAAGAGAAGCTCGGCCGACTTCAATTCTTCGACCCGGCCTGCGGCTGTGGCAACTTCCTGGTTGTCACCTACCGCGAACTTCGCCGGCTCGAACAGGAAGCGCTTGAGCTTGTGTTCGATCCGAACTCGCCGATGCTCTACGAGGTGGAAGCACTATCGGTCCTCAGGTTGGACCATTTCCATGGCATCGAGCTGGAGGAATTTCCTGCCCACATCGCCGAAGTGGCGATGTGGATGACCGAGCATCTTGCCAACATCGAGCTGGGCCGCACCTTCGGCAAAGTATTCGCCGACATCCCGCTACGGGACAGCGCGCACATCGTTCACGGCGATGCGCTCGAAATCAATTGGAACGACGTGCTGCCGCATGAGGATTGTTTCGCCGTTATGGGCAATCCGCCATTCGCGGGAAAAAAGGAGCAGTCTGCGAGGCAAAAGGATCAGGTTCGGCGTATATTCGAGAATTCAAAGGGGTCTGGCGAGCTCGACTTCGTTGCTTGCTGGTTCGCTCTGGCCGCGCACTACATAGGCGGTTCGCAATGCAGAACAGCCCTCGTTGCGACGAACTCGATAACACAAGGCGAGCAGGTCGCTCCCCTATGGACCGAACTTTTGCGGCTAAGTGACTTCCGCATCCTGTTCGCCCATCGAACTTTTGAATGGGGGAGCGACGCTCGAGGCAAAGCCCATGTCCATGTCATCGTTATTGGATTTGACCGGTCTGAAAGACCCATAACGAAGCGACTGTTTGAATACGAAAACCAAAAGGGCGAGCCTCTCCAAAGCGAGGCTGAAAATATCAATCCTTATCTGGTCGACGGCTCGAACCTGCTCATCAAGAAGGAGAGCAGGCCCTTAAGTCCTAGACAGGAAATCTCGAAGGGTAGCGAAGCAACTGACTGGGGACATCTCACACTTTCCAAGCGTGAGGCAGATGAACTTCGAGGCAAGTCAACGATCAATCCAGATTGGATAAGGCCCTTCTGGGGTGGAGACGAATACATAAACGGAGAAGAGCGATTCTGTTTATGGCTGGCTAACGCCAATCCGAATGAGCTCCGCCAGTCGCCTGAAATTAGGGATCGGCTTGATGCCGTCCAATTGGAAAGGGCGAAAAGCCCGAAGCCCCGCACAAGAGATTTAGCTAAATACCCATATGCGTTCGGTGAAATTCGCCAACCGTCTGAGCCGTATTTGCTGATACCGAAAGTATCATCACAGCGTCGCGAATATGTGCCGATCGGTATCGTTGATGCGGCAGTTGTTGTCAGCGGTAGCGCTCAATTCATTGAAGGGCCGTCTCTTTTCACGGTGGGCGTAGTGACGTCGGCAATGCACATGGCTTGGATGCGAACCGTTGGAGGCCGAACTAAGAGCGATTTTCAGTACACGACGACGATGGTCTACAATACTTTCCCTTGGCCCGAAGCCAACGACAAGCAAAAGGCTGAAATCGAATCACTCACGAAGGCAGTCCTCGACGCCCGTGAAGCTTGGCCGACCTCCAGCTTGGCTGACCTCTATGACCCCGACATCATGCCCGCCAATTTGCGCAAGGCGCACGCCGCGCTCGATGCGGCGGTGGACCAGCTCTAACGCAAGAAGCCGTTCGACAGTGACCGCGACCGTGTAGAACATTTGTTCGGCCTCTATGAAAAGCTGGTGAACCCGCTGGAAGCCGACGCCGAGCGCCAGATCAAACGCGTCGCCCGTCGCACCAGAAGGAAAGAGGCCGTCAGGAACTAGTTGACGTAGGTCGAGTGCCGTCAGGCGACGGCTCGTTCGCGCCTTTTATGACCGGCCCTTTTGCCCAATTTGCCGGTACCCGGCATCCGGCGGATTTCCTTGAGTACCTCAATCGCCTTCGGCTGCCTTGAAAGTATCTCGATCAATCCGACTGCGGCATCGCTAGGCGGCGCCTTGCCGCTTTCATATTTTTGGAAGGCACGCTTGCCGCCGCCGATGATCTCGCCCGCCTCTTCCTGCGTCAGGCCCAGCGATTTGCGCACCTCCCGCACATGCGCGGCATAGGCAGCGCGAAGCTCAAGAAAGACCTCGTCCGCCTCCGCCAGGTCGAGGCCACTATGGACTGCATCGCCATCGTCGTCCGGATACCAACCCGGCAGCGCCACTTCGCGCGCCATCGACCCATATTCGACCGTGAACGGCCGGATGTCCCGCTTCAGCGACTTTCCGGTCACCGGATGGATTCGTGTTTCAGCCATCATGCGCTTCCTTGAATGACACCAGCATCACGTCGATCAGCGTCTCGCCGGCGAACTTCAGGTAGAGATAAAATTCTCCCTGCTGGCTTTTATACGTGTCGTGCCAACAGCGGTGATTGGGCGGATTGTGCTGGGTCTCCGATTTAACGAAATCCGATCGACTTAATGCCTGCACTGCCTCCACCACATCCTCACGCCCAAAGCCGATTGCCGTGGCCGACCGAATGGCGGAAGTCGTCATCTCCAGCGTTTCGACCGAGGCGAACTTGGCCTGCACCGCCACGAGATCATGGTGAGCCCGACGCTTTACTGTCATGCGAAATACACCTTAAAGGTCATTTCGTCAAGGACGGACGCCCTTGCGCCGAGCGAGCGGAACTTAGCCCCAAATTCCAAATGGTCGAGGGGCTACAAACATCTGTCCTACACGCCAGAAATCTGTTTCAAGCTGCTCGATGCGCGACTGGCACACCTTGAACATAAACAGCCCTGCCCCGCTCACGCGCGAGCCAGTGTGAACATCGTGAACATTCGCTCTTCCGGGATTCAGCGCGACACCATCAACTTCATCAACTTCGCTCTGAGCGTCACGCGCGAATGGAGGGTTAAGTTAGTGAACTTCCAGGCCTCGCTCCCAGTCGACCGAGTCAACTTAGCTTTTCAACCAACAGTTGAATTACCGCCACTATCTGCTAATGGCGCGCCCTTCCAAAGCATTAGCGTTGGATTGCGGGAGGCGACCCTAGGGACGCCGTCTGGACCGCTAAACTTGAACGGCACGTGTCCCCCGGACCTGATCCGGGGTGCCCGTCCACTACAGAGTGAGAAAAATGGCTAAGAAAATCACGGGCTATATCAAGCTCCAGGTGCCGGCCGGCACCGCCAATCCCTCCCCGCCGATCGGCCCTGCCCTGGGTCAGCGCGGCGTCAACATCATGGAATTCTGCAAGGCGTTCAACGCCGCGACGCAGGAACTGGAAAAGGGCGCTCCGATCCCGACGGTCATCACCGTCTATGCCGATCGCAGCTTCTCCTTCACCACCAAGACCCCGCCGGCGAGCTTCCTTCTGAAGAAGGCGGCGAAGCTGAAGTCGGGCTCGAAGGAGCCGGGCAAGGTTTCGGCGGGCACCATCAAGCGTTCGCAGGTCGCCGAGATCGCGACCGCGAAGATGAAGGACCTCAACGCCAACGATCTTGAGGCCGCTACGAAGATCATCGAAGGCTCCGCTCGCGCGATGGGCCTCCAGGTTGTGGAGGGTTAAGACCATGGCGAAGCTGACCAAGAAGCAGAAGGCCGTAGAGGGCAAGATCGACCCCAACAATCACTATGGCGTCGCCGAGGCGATCGGCCTGGTGAAGAGCCTGGCCACGTCGAAGTTCGACGAAACCGTCGAAGTCGCGATCAACCTGGGCGTCGACCCGCGCCACGCCGACCAGATGGTCCGCGGCGTCGTCAACCTGCCCAAGGGCACCGGCAAGGACGTCCGCGTCGCCGTGTTCGCCAAGGGCGACAAGGCCGAGGAAGCCAAGAAGGCGGGCGCCGAGACTGTTGGCGCCGAGGACCTGATGGAAGCCATGCAGGGCGGCGACACCAATTATGACCGCGTCATCGCGACCCCGGACATGATGGGCATCGTCGGCCGTCTCGGTAAGGTGCTGGGCCCCAAGGGCCTGATGCCGAACCCGAAGCTGGGCACCGTCACCCCGAACGTCGGCGAAGCGGTCAAGGCCGCCAAGTCGGGCCAGGTCGAGTTCCGCGTCGAAAAGGCCGGGATCATTCACGCCGGAATCGGCAAGGCGAGCTTCCCCGAAGCGGACCTCAAGGCCAATTTCGACGCGTTCGTGGACGCGATCGTCAAGGCCAAGCCGACCGGCGCCAAGGGCAAATATGTCAAGAAGGTCGCGCTGAGCTCCACCATGGGCCCGGGCGTCCGGCTCGACCTCGAAGAGATCGCGGGCGCCTAAGCCGCTTTAATTCAAGGCAAATATCAAGGGCCGGGGCGGCGACGCTCCGGCCCTTTTCTTATGCGCCAATCGCTATAAGGTCCCGGCAGGACGCAGGGGCATTGAAATGGGTCATCTCAGCCAGAAGGAATATGATACTGCTCTGGAGCCTTTGCTCCATGAGCTATCCGACGCGGCGCGGTGGATCCAGGAGACCGGCCAGCGGCTGATGGTGCTGTTCGAAGGCCGGGACACGGCCGGCAAGGGCGGCTCGATCCACATGTTCGCCAATACGCTCAATCCCCGCCAATGCCGTGTCGTTGCGCTACCCTCGCCGTCCGAGCGCGAACGGAACCAGTGGTATTTCCAACGCTACGTCGAACATTTTCCGGCCAAAGGCGAAATCAGCCTGTTCGACCGAAGCTGGTACAATCGCGCCGGGGTCGAAGCCGTCATGGGGTTTTGCACCTCGGAACAGGTCAGTAGCTTCCTGAAAGCGGTACCCGATTTCGAACGACAGCTGGTCGATGATGGCATCTACCTGTTCAAATATTGGCTGTGCTGCGATCAGGAAAAGCAGGAAGAGCGTTTTGCCGATCGGCTCAACAATCCGCTTCGCCGCTGGAAGCTCTCCCCCGTCGACCACAAGGCGCGGCAGCTATACGATGCCTACACCGAAGCGCGCGAGCGGATGCTTGCCGCGACTGACTCGCCGCATGCGCCGTGGACTTTGGTCGACTACAATGACCAGCGACTGGGCCGCCTGACCCTGCTGCGCGACCTGCTCGACCGGCTGCCGGATACCAAATTGCCTGAAGAGAATATTCCGTGGTCCAAACTCGGTCACGATCCGATCAAGGAGCGGTACGGCGTCATGACGCCGATCCCATCGTACCGCTGGAATGATCGGAACGATTGACCTAAGCTCATCAGTATCGGTGGGGGTATCGATCATGCGGGCAGCAAAATTATTCGTACAGCTTACGATCTATTATCTGATCCTGTTCGGCGGCGCGTGGCTGGTGCTCAAAGCCTATCCCGACCTTCGCCACTATCTCCCCATCGGGGGCACTGAGCAGCTGATCAATCCCGGTGGCGGAAAATCGAACACGCTTGAAGCGATGGCCGCGGCCACCCAGGTCAAAAATCTCGGCCAAAGCCTCGGCTGGATGGCAACCGCGATCATCGGCGCGCTGCTTACTGCCCTGCCCGTCAGCTGGATCTACATGGGTACGCGCACTTCCGAGGAATATGATCAGTCGCTGATCAGCTCGATCCTCATCCTGCCGGTTGTTGTGACTTCGATCGTCATCGTCGTCCAGCACAGCCTGGCCCTGGCCTTCGCACTTGGCGGCATTGCCGGTGCAGTAAGGTTCAAGAACAGCCTCAAGAGCTCGGGCGATGCCCTTTACATCCTGCTGTCCGTGGGCATCGGCCTTTCGGCAGGAATCGGTGCGGTGGAGCTCGCGCTCGTCATGAGCCTCGCGTTCAATTACTGCTTCGTCCTGCTGTGGATCAGCGAATATGGCGAGCGCGAAGGAATGAAGCGGTTCATGAGCGACTTCAGCCCGAGTGTAGCTCAAGGTACGGCGCCGCCTCCCGATCCTACCGTTCCCCCGGCACCGCCTACAGGCAGTTCTTGAGGATCTTCGTTTTCACCGTCTCGTCAGATGCGATCTGCGCGTAAAATTCGCCCAGATAGGCAAGCGCCTTGCTCCGGGTTCGATCGGACAGGCCCGGAATTTGGCCGAATAGAGCTTCGATCGCCGGGCGCTGGCTACGAAACTCAGCGGCAGCTCCAAGAACCTCCCCGTTGAACCGGCAATAACCCTGGTAAACCCGGGTCTTCACGCTCCTGATGCTAAAGCCGTCAGGCGGCACGGCATATGGCGCATCGACCAGCCCCGAATAGTCGAAGTCATAAGGCAGAGGCACGTAGGAAGAGCCCTTGCCAACAATAAGACGTGTATTGTGGCAACAGCCCTCTCCTTGGGGCCCTGCGCGCATCGACCAGTCGAGGTTGCCGATCATATATTCGAACAGGGCAACGCGCGCGGCCTGGCGCGGATCGAGCTGGCTCGCCAGAATTCGGTCTCCGACCCGCGCCGGCGTCGTGCCATTACGACGCGCGGCGTCGTCCAGATCCTCAATGAAAAACCCCCAGCGACTGGTTGAGACTTTGCCATTCGGCTCGGCATAGTCGACGGTCGCTAGCCGGACCCTATAGCTCGCGGGGCTAATCAGGTTGAAAATGCGATAGCTCGTATATTCAAGAAGAAGATATTGCTGAAAGCCATCCTGTGACCGGCAGTGGGTCACCAACTTTAGCCGGCCCTGGCCCGCGAAAAGCGAATTGGGAGCCGCCGGTTGAGCGAGGTCCACTCGCAGCGGCGGAAACGTACAGGTCTGTCTCAGGCGTCGCGTAATGCCGCGTGCTGAAAGGCGTATCGCATGCGTTTCGGACGGTGAGATTAGCGACAGGGTTGCGGCTCGCGGGGTCGTAGAATCTTCGGCATCTCGGGCGATGAGGTTCACCGGACCCTGAATGGTCATGCGAATAGGCGCGTCGCTTGCGAAAAGGGGGGTCGACGCACCCTGAGCACTTGCGAGTCCGGGGCTGCTGGCTGCCAGCATTGCAGCAATGGTCCATTTCATCATCGGTCCCCCTACGGCTTGCCAGTTGGCCGTGGCACCTCATGCGCCGTGACCTGGTCGCCGACTATTTCGAGATAGGAAAGCTTACCGCCATAGGCGCGACTGATGGCGGTATCCGTTTGCCACAGCAGCCCATTGTCCGATGATACGATTCCATTCGGAGATGGAGTGTGACCGACAACAATCCGTGCGACGTTGAAATCCACCAACACCAAGTGGATTTCTTGATCGATTGTGAGAGGCAGTTTGTCACCGGGAAGGAGCGGCGACACCGTAGTCCCATCACCAGGCTCGCGGCTAATCAGCCCGCGGTACCAGAGCGGGCCGGCCGGGTCGTTGATGATCGATGTGGGGCCTTGTTCCTGCGCCTTGAGCGCATCGGCAACCCGCCGGTTTATCTGCTCCGGCGAAAGCTTGGCAAAAGCGGAGCTCACGCCGCCGTGGACGAACAAGGAGTCGCCCAGCCTGACCACGGCCGGATTGCCGATCACCCATTTACCGATCTCGCCATCGGGCCGCCACGCGGCCTGATGCTCCAGCATGCCGAGTGGCGTTGCCTTCATCCAGGCCTCTCGGATTGCCGCTGGAGTCAATGTGGGATCGCGCGCCCGATAAGCGGTTTCGATTGCGACACTGTTCGCCACATAAATGCGCTCGCGACGCGCTTCGGAGTCACGGTCGGCGAAGGCGCGATATTCCCCCGGGTGAACGTAGCGAAGGTCGCCGATCATATTCATCGCTTCATGATTGCCGACCAAGGCGATCACCTTGCCGCCGCGGCCAGGCGCTTCCCGCTGGAGCTTCATCAATTGGCGGATGATCTTGAGGCTGTCGGGTCCGCGATCGACCACGTCGCCCATTTGGACGAGCACGGTCGAGGAACCGGCCCAATGTCCCTTTGGGTCGACCAGTCCGGCGGCCCGGGCAATCGCAGCCCAAGCGTCATAATCGCCATGGAGATCGCCCACGGCGACGATCCGATCGGGGGCTGGTTTGGCCTGGGTCGCGCCGGGAAACAGCACCGCGGCGAATAGGAGCAGGGGCCAGATCAAAAGCCTGAGCATCGAAACTCCGCGGCGAACAGCGCCGGAAATGGGCGCTCTTGTCCTTGCTTTGTCAAGCCGTGTCCCGGTCGACGGACGCATAGGATCAATGTTACGAGCGTTCCATCGTGGCAAAGGAGAGTTGGCCATGCCCATTTCACGTCTGTTCGTTCTGCCCATGCTGGTCTTTGCGGTTTCCATGGCAACCGCCCAGGCACCGGCGGTCGTTCAGGTGCAGCTGGCAAGTTTCAGCTTTACGCCGAAGTCGATCATGCTCGACCATGGGCAGCCTTATGTCCTTCGACTCTCCAATGTCTCTGGCAGCGGCCATGATTTTACCGCGCAGGAGTTTTTCGCTGCGGCCAACGTGGTACCGGGCGATCGCAAGTGGATACAGGAAGGCGTGATCGAAGTGCCCTCTGGCCAGGTCCGCGAAATACACCTGACCGCGCCGGCAGCAGCGGCGACATACAAACTCAAATGCTCGCATAGCCTGCACAAGGTGTTCGGCATGTCAGGCACCATTGTCGTCCGCTAGCAAGGGCGGCAAAGCCTTGACTTTCCACTGCTTGGCTGTAGGGACCGCCGCGTCGCGTCCCTCGGGACATGACGCTCGTCCGAGACAGCCGCTGGGGTTCGCCCCTTAATTCGCGGCCTAGACGGGGACAGGAATTCAGGACGGGTCGCGCTGCGATCCGGTCGTGCGTTGGCTTTGCCAACGCCTCTCGATCCATCCCCCGGACATCTCGGAGACGTGGGAATTTCCTGCGGCTCCAACCGCTTGCCGGATGGTCCGGCCGGCGGAATGACTAGGAGTATGGCATGGATCGTTCGCAAAAAGCCGATCTGGTTGCCGAGCTGAAGAACGTCTTCAACGAGACCAGCGTGGTGGTGATCACCCGCAATCTCGGCCTGTCGGTCGCCCAGTCGACCGACCTGCGCTTGAAGATGCGCGATGCCGGTGCCCAGTTCAAAGTTGCGAAGAACCGGCTTGCCAAGATCGCGCTTGAGGGCACCAAGTACGGATCGATCGGCGAAATGCTGACCGGCCCGACCGCCTTGGCCACCTCGATCGATCCCGTCGCGGCTGCAAAAGTCGCGGTGGATTTCGCCAAGACCAACGATCGTCTCGAGATCGTCGGTGGCGCGATGGGCGATACGCTGCTCGATTTGAACGGGATCAAGGCGCTTGCCGCGCTTCCGTCACTCGATCAGCTGCGCGGCACTCTGGTGGGCCTCATTCAGGCGCCCGCCACGAAGATCGCCCGCATCGCCAAGGAGCCGGGTGGCCAGCTGGCGCGCGTTCTCGCCGCCAAGGCCGCAGCTTAAGTTCTTACCCAACCACGCACGACATTGGGGCCTGAGCGCCCGCAAGGAGTATTCAAATGGCTGACCTTAACAAAATCGTTGAAGAGCTTTCGGCTCTGACCGTCCTCGAAGCCGCTGAGCTTTCGAAGCTGCTCGAAGAGAAGTGGGGCGTTTCGGCCGCCGCTGCCGTCGCCGTAGCTGGCCCGGCCGCCGGCGCCGCTGCTGCTGGCCCGGCTGCTGAAGAGCAGACCGAATTCGACGTGATCCTCACCGGCGACGGTGGCAAGAAGATCAACGTCATCAAGGAAGTCCGCGCCATCACCGGTCTGGGCCTCGGCGAAGCCAAAGCGCTCGTCGAAGGCGCTCCGAAGGCCGTCAAGGAAGGCGTCAACAAGGACGAAGCCGAGAAAATCAAGAAGCAGATCGAGGAAGCCGGCGGCACCGTCGAGCTCAAGTAAGCTTCTGACAAGTTTCACGGGTGTCTTGAAGCGCCCGTGGATGGAAGGGGCGGCTCCGCGAGGGGTCGCCCCTTTTCGTTTGAGTTAGCCAAATATCGACAAGTCGAGCGCCTCGCTCGGCCCGAACCATACGACATTATGTGTATGGTCCTGGCGGTCGTCGCCGGTCGAAGCATGGGCGAAGATCGTCAGTCCCGCCCGATTGACCGCCAGCCAGGTCGCCACTCGCCCGAACAGATCGGGCGGGACCGTCATCTGCACACTACCCCGGGGATGCGGGCCGACCGGCGCCAGATGGAAATGGCCAACTGCGACCCCAAACTTATCCTGGACTGCCTTGGCCAGAGCTTTGGAGCGTTCCACCTCCGCAGGATCGAAATAGATATGAGCGTGAAAATCCTGGATGGTCGGTTCGGTCATGACGGCTCCTTTGTGCCTAGTTTGTAGGCCCAACTGCGCAATTCAAGGCAGCCGATGCGCCAGTCGGAGGAACCGACTCGGCGGACGCGCATTCATCCTGCAAAAGTCAAGCATTTAGAAAAGAGCAGGAACGATGAAACAGCTAGCGCTTGCGCTCGCGGTAACGAGCGCCTTTGCACTCGCGATCCCCATTTCCCCGGCGGTCGCTTCCATCGAAACTTACGAAGCCAAAGCTGAGGCCAGCGATGCTGTCGCGATGGCCCGGCTCCAGATGGAGGAAGTATTTGGCGACAAGCAAATAAAGGCCGGCCAATATCTCTGGCGAAAGGGATCGTTCGAAGGCGATCCCCGCGTGGTTATAAGCATCGCCGACCAGCTCGCCTTCCTTTTTCGCGGCGACCAGTTGGTGGCGGTATCAAGCATTTCGACCGGCCGCGAAACAAACCCGACGCCAACCGGCATCTTCTCGATATTGCAGAAGAAGCCGATGCATCGCAGCATCAAATATGAGAATGCGCCGATGCCGTTCATGCAGCAGATCGACCAATATGGGATCGCGCTGCATGCCGGGCACAATCCCGGCTATCCCGCCAGCCATGGCTGCATCCGCCTGCCAGCCGATTTCGCGAAGAAGCTCTATGCCGTGACCGACCTTGGCGCGACAGTGATGATCGGGGCTTGAACCCGGAATAAAAAGGCGTATATCCGCTCAATCCAACATTTAACGGCTCCGCCGCACGGTGACGTGCGCCCGGGGCCTTTCCTGTCCTCACCGGGACACGGACCGACCCCGCGCAACGGTCCGAACGTATGGTGAGGAACTTCCAGGAGCCGCGCCGGACTTCATTGGGCCGCGTTCCTCGACGCGTGCCCGGAGCGCAGGGAATAAGATGGCGACTAAGCAAAAAGACGTGCCCACCATGGCCCGCACCAACAACTCGCGCCGCATCCGCAAGATCTTCGGTAACATCCACGAAATCAGCGAGATGCCGAACCTGATCGAGGTACAGCGGGAAAGCTATGAGCAGTTCCTTCGTTCCGATCCCGCGATCGGCTATGTCTCCGGCCTCGAAAAGACCCTTCGCTCAGTCTTCCCGATCCAGGATTTCGCCGGCACGGCGCATCTCGACTTCGACCGCTACGAGCTTGAGAACCCAAAGTATGACACCGACGAGTGCCGCCAGCGCGGGCTGACCTATGCCGCGCCGATGCGGGTCACGCTGCGCCTCACTACCTTCGAAATCGATCCCGACACCGAGGCCAAGTCGGTCATCGATATCAAGGAGCAGGACGTCTACATGGGCGACATGCCCCTGATGACGGGCAACGGCACCTTCATCATCAACGGCACCGAGCGCGTCATCGTGTCGCAGATGCACCGTTCGCCGGGTGTGTTGTTCGACCATGACCGCGGCAAGACCCACGCCAGCGGCAAGTATCTCTTCGCGGCTCGGGTCATCCCCTATCGCGGTAGCTGGCTAGACTTCGAATTCGACGCCAAGGACATCGTCAACGTCCGCATCGACCGCAAGCGCAAGCTGCCGGTCACCGCGCTGCTGCACGCGCTGGGCCTTACCAGCGAGGAAATCCTCAACACCTTCTACAACCGCGTCATTTACGTGCGCGGTAAGAACGGCTGGCAGATCCCTTATTCGCCGGAAAGCTGGCGCGGCCAGAAGCCGACCCACGACGTTGTCGATGCCGACACGGGCGAGGTGGTTTTCAAGGCGCACGAGAAAATCACGCCGCGCAAGGCCAATGCCACCGCCAAGGATGGACTGAAGAATGTCATCATCCCGACCGAGGAAATCTTCGGCCGCTTCTCGGCGTTCGACCTGATCAACGAAAAGACCGGTGAGATTTACGTCGAGGCGGGTGACGAGATATCCGCCGAGAATCTCGAAATGCTGGACAAGGCCGGCGTCGACCGCCTCGAGCTGCTCGACATCGACTATGTCAATACCGGCCCTTGGATCCGCAACACGCTAAAGGCCGACAAATCGGAAGATGGCGATAGCGCGCTGGCCGACATCTACCGCGTCATGCGCCCCGGCGAACCGCCGACCCGCGAGACTGCGGACGCGCTGTTTTACGGGCTGTTCTTCGATCCCGAGCGCTACGACCTCTCGGCCGTCGGCCGGGTCAAACTCAACATGCGCCTTGGCCTCGACGCCGATGACACGGTCACCACGCTTCGCCGCGAGGACATCCTTGCGGTCGTTCAGGAGCTGGTGAACCTCAAGGACGGCAAGGGCGAGATCGACGACATCGACAACCTCGCCAACCGCCGCGTCCGCTCGGTCGGCGAGTTGCTCGAGAATCAGTATCGGGTCGGCCTGCTCCGCATGGAGCGCGCCGTGAAGGAGCGCATGAGCTCGGTCGACGTGTCGACCGTCATGCCGAACGACCTGATCAACGCAAAGCCGGCAGTGGCCGCAGTGCGTGAATTCTTCGGCTCGTCGCAGCTGTCGCAGTTCATGGATCAGACCAATCCGCTTTCCGAAGTGACGCACAAGCGCCGCGTGTCGGCGCTCGGGCCGGGCGGCCTGACCCGCGAGCGTGCGGGCTTCGAAGTCCGCGACGTCCATCCGACCCACTATGGCCGCATCTGCCCGATCGAGACGCCGGAAGGGCCGAACATCGGCCTCATCAACTCGCTCGCCAGCTTCAGCCGGGTAAACAAGTACGGCTTCATCGAAACGCCGTACCGCAAGGTCGTCGACAACAAGGTGACCGACGACGTCGTCTATCTGTCGGCGATGGAAGAGGCCAAGCACACCATCGCGCAGGCCAACGCCGAGCTGTCGAAGACCGGCGGCTTCGTTGAGGAAATCGTCTCGAGCCGCCGTAACGGCGACTTCCTGATGGCGCCCCGCGACACCATCACCCTGATGGACGTCAGCCCGAAGCAGCTGGTTTCGGTTGCCGCCTCGCTCATTCCCTTCCTGGAGAATGACGACGCCAACCGCGCGCTGATGGGTTCGAACATGCAGCGCCAGGCTGTGCCGCTCCTCCAAGCCGATGCCCCCCTGGTCGGAACCGGCATGGAAGAGACGGTTGCGCGCGATTCAGGCGCGGCGATTGCCGCCCGCCGTACGGGCATCGTCGACCAGGTCGACGCGACCCGTATTGTCGTTCGCGTCACGAGCGACTTGCGCGCCGGTGAATCGGGCGTCGACATCTACACGCTGATGAAGTTCCAGCGCTCGAACCAGAACACGTGCATCAACCAGCGTCCGCTGGTGAAGGTCGGTGACACGGTAGAGGCCGGCGAGATTATCGCCGACGGACCGTCGACCCAGTTCGGCGAGCTGGCGCTGGGCCGCAACGTGCTCGTCGCGTTCATGCCCTGGAACGGCTACAACTATGAGGACTCCATCCTCATCAGCGAACGCATCGTTAAGGACGACGTCTTCACGTCGATCCACATCGAGGAATTCGAAGTGATGGCCCGCGACACGAAGCTCGGGCCGGAAGACATCACCCGCGATATTCCTAACGTCGGCGAGGAAGCGCTGCGCAACCTCGACGAGGCGGGCATCGTCTACATCGGTGCCGAGGTCGAGCCGGGCGACATTCTGTGCGGCAAGATCACTCCGAAGGGCGAAAGCCCGATGACGCCGGAAGAGAAGCTTCTCCGCGCCATCTTCGGTGAGAAGGCTTCGGACGTTCGCGACACCTCGTTGCGCTTGCCACCGGGCGTTACCGGCACGGTGGTAGAGGTTCGTGTGTTCAACCGCCACGGCATCGACATCGACGATCGTACCCGTGCCATCCAGAGCGAGGAGAAGGATCGCCTGCGCAAGGACGCCGACGACGAAAAAGGCATCCTCAACCGCGCCACCTTTGCCCGCCTCTCCGAAATGCTGCTCGGCCAGGTCGCAACCGCGGCGCCGAAGAGCATCAAGAAGGGCGCTACCATCGACGAAGCGATGCTTGAGGCGACCGAGAAACACGAATGGTGGAAGATCGCCGTCAAGGACGATGCCCGCCAGGCCGATCTAGAGGCCTTGAAGGCGCAGTATGATGAGGCCACCGGCGTCATCAACCGCAAGTTCGAGGACCGCGTCGAGAAGCTGGAGCGCGGCGACGAGTTGCCGCCGGGCGTGCTCAAGATGGTCAAGGTGTTCGTCGCGGTGAAGCGCAAGCTTCAGCCGGGCGACAAAATGGCCGGCCGTCACGGCAACAAGGGTGTCATCAGCCGGATCCTGCCGCAGGAAGACATGCCGTTCCTCGAGGACGGAACTCCAGTCGACATCGTGCTGAACCCGCTCGGCGTGCCATCGCGCATGAACGTGGGCCAGATCTTCGAAACTCACCTTGGCTGGGCCGCCCGCGGCCTCGGCAAGCAGATCCAGGAGATGCTGGAGGGCATTCACGCCCGCGGCGCCGAATTCAGCGGCAAGGACGCCAAGGAAGTCCGCGCCAAGCTGAAGGACGTCTATGGCGACAATTATGCCAAGGACATTGATGCTCGAAACGACGAGCAGGTGATGGAACTGGCAGGCAACCTGATCGGCGGCGTGCCGATGGGCACCCCGGTGTTCGACGGCGCCCGTGAAGCGGACGTGTCGGCGATGCTGGAGAAGGCAGGGCTCGACCAGTCGGGGCAGGTGACCCTGTTCGACGGACGGACCGGCGATGCCTTCGACCGCAAGGTGACGGTGGGCTACATCTATATGTTGAAGCTCCATCACTTGGTCGACGACAAGATCCACGCCCGCTCGATCGGACCATACAGCCTGGTCACCCAGCAGCCGTTGGGCGGCAAGGCGCAGTTCGGCGGACAGCGATTCGGCGAGATGGAGGTCTGGGCTCTCCAGGCTTACGGCGCTGCCTACACGCTTCAGGAAATGCTGACGGTGAAGTCGGACGACGTCATCGGCCGCACCAAGGTCTATGAGGCGATCGTAAAGGGCGACGACACGTTCGAAGCCGGAATTCCGGAAAGCTTCAACGTGCTGGTCAAGGAAATGCGCTCGCTGGGCCTCAACGTCGAGCTGGACTCGATCGTGGACCCGGACGCCGAACCAGTCGCGATTGCCGCCGAGTAACTGACATTCCCCCGCCCCTCCCCAAGCGGGAGGGGAATGGAGACTTAAAGATATGAACGAGCTGACCAACTTCGCGAACCCGGTGGCAAAGCCGGAGGCCTTTGACCAAATCAAGATCGGCATCGCGTCGCCAGACAAGATCCGTTCCTGGTCGTTCGGCGAGATCAAGAAGCCGGAGACGATCAATTACCGCACGTTCAAGCCCGAGCGTGACGGCCTGTTCTGCGCGCGCATTTTCGGGCCGATCAAGGACTACGAGTGCCTGTGCGGCAAGTACAAGCGCATGAAGTACAAGGGCATCGTCTGCGAGAAGTGCGGCGTCGAGGTGACCGTCTCCAAGGTCCGCCGCGAGCGCATGGGCCATATCGAGCTGGCCGCGCCGGTTGCCCACATCTGGTTCCTAAAGTCGCTGCCTAGCCGCATCGGCCTGTTGCTCGACATGCAGTTGAAGCAACTCGAGCGCATTCTTTATTTCGAGAGCTATGTGGTGATCGAGCCCGGCCTGACCGCGCTCGAAAAGTACCAACTCCTTAGCGAGGACGAGTTGCTTGCCGCGCAGGACGAGTATGGCGAAGACGCCTTCTCGGCCGGAATCGGCGCCGAGGCGGTAAAGACCATGCTGATGGACCTCGATCTCGTCGGCGAGCGCGAAGACCTTCTGAAGGAGCTGTCCGAGACCAAGTCGGAGCTCAAGCCGAAGAAGATCATCAAGCGCCTTAAGGTTGTCGAGAGCTTTATCGATTCCGGCAACCGCCCGGAATGGATGATCCTGGAAGTGATTCCGGTCATCCCACCCGAGCTTCGTCCGCTGGTGCCGCTCGACGGCGGCCGCTTCGCGACGTCGGATTTGAACGACCTTTATCGCCGCGTCATCAACCGCAACAACCGCTTGAAGCGGCTGATGGAGCTGCGCGCACCGGACATCATCGTCCGCAACGAAAAGCGCATGCTGCAGGAAGCGGTCGATGCGTTGTTCGACAACGGCCGCCGCGGCCGCACGATTACCGGCGCCAATAAGCGCCCGCTGAAGTCGCTCAGCGACATGCTGAAGGGCAAGCAGGGCCGGTTCCGCCAGAACCTGCTCGGCAAGCGCGTCGATTACTCGGGTCGCTCGGTCATCGTCACCGGTCCGGAGCTGAAGCTCCACCAGTGCGGCCTGCCGAAGAAAATGGCTTTGGAACTGTTCAAGCCGTTCATCTACTCTCGCCTCGACGCCAAGGGTCTGTCAATGACCCTGAAGCAGGCCAAGAAGTGGGTCGAAAAGGAGCGCAAGGAAGTCTGGGATATCCTCGATGAGGTTATCCGCGAGCATCCCGTGCTGCTGAACCGCGCGCCGACGCTCCACCGCCTCGGCATTCAGGCGTTCGAGCCCGTGTTGATCGAGGGCAAGGCGATCCAACTTCACCCGCTGGTTTGCTCGGCCTTCAACGCCGACTTCGACGGCGACCAGATGGCCGTGCACGTGCCCCTGAGCCTTGAAGCTCAGCTGGAAGCGCGCGTCCTGATGATGTCGACTAACAACATCCTGTCGCCTGCCAACGGCAAGCCGATTATCGTTCCGTCGCAGGACATGGTCCTCGGTCTCTATTACCTCTCGATGCAGAAGGAAGCTGAGCCGGGCGAGGGAATGCTTCTGGCCGATATGACCGAAGTCCATCAGGCGCTCGCTGCCGGCGCGGTCACGCTTCACACCAAAATTGTCAGCCGAGTCCCGCAGACGGATGAGGACGGCAACGAATATATGAAGCGCTTCGAGACGACCCCGGGCCGGATGCTGCTCGGCGAAACGCTACCCAAGAGCCACAAGGTGCCGTTCGAAACCGTCAACCGCCTCCTCACCAAGAAGGAAATCGGCGACGTTATCGACACCGTCTATCGTCACACCGGCCAGAAGGAGACGGTGCTGTTCGCCGACGCCATCATGGGCCTCGGCTTCCGCCACGCGTTCAAGGCTGGCATTTCGTTCGGCAAGGACGACATGGTCATTCCCGACACGAAGGTAGGGCTGGTCGACGAGACCCGCGCGCTCGTGAAGGATTACGAGCAGCAGTATCAGGACGGCCTGATCACGCAGCAGGAAAAGTACAACAAGGTGATCGACGCCTGGTCGCGTTGCGGCGACAAGGTTGCGAGCGAGATGATGAAGGAAATTTCGTCCGTAAAGAAGGGCGAGGATGGCCGCGAGCTGCCGATCAACTCGATCTACATGATGGCCCATTCGGGCGCTCGTGGTAGCCAGGCGCAGATCAAGCAGCTGGCGGGCATGCGCGGCCTGATGGCCAAGCCGTCGGGCGAGATCATCGAGACGCCGATCATTTCCAACTTCAAGGAAGGCCTGACCGTCCTTGAATATTTCAACTCGACCCACGGTGCCCGCAAGGGCCTGGCCGACACGGCGCTCAAGACGGCGAACTCAGGCTACCTGACCCGCCGCCTGGTTGACGTGTCGCAGGACGCGGTGATCATAGAGGAGGATTGCGGCACCGAACGCGCGCTGGAAATGCGCGCGATTGTGCAGGGCGGCGCGGTCATCGCTTCGCTTGCCGACCGCGTCTTGGGTCGCACCACGGCAGAGGACATCGTCGATCCGAAGACCAATGATGTGATCATCGCCGAGGGAACTCTTCTCGACGAGGCAATGGTCGCTCAACTCGAGGACTTGGGCCTGCAGGGCATCAAGATCCGCTCACCGCTGATCTGCGCTTCCAAGCAGGGCGTCTGTGCCAAATGCTACGGCCGCGACCTTGCTCGCGGTACGCCGGTCAACATCGGCGAGGCGGTCGGGGTCATCGCCGCTCAGTCGATCGGTGAGCCAGGCACCCAGCTGACGATGCGGACCTTCCACATCGGCGGCGCGGCCCAGCTCAACGAAGTCTCGAACCTCGAAGCACCGGTCGACGGGACGATCGAGCTCCGCGACATGCCGACGATCACCGACCCTCGTGGACGGCACCTTTCGCTGTCGCGTTCTGGCGAGATCGCGATCCTCGACATGGACCGTCGCGAGCTTTCGACACATCGCATCCCCTACGGTGCGCACTTGATGGTCGAGAACGGCCACATCGTCAGCCGTGGCGATCGCATTGCTGAATGGGATCCCTCGTTCAGCCCGGTGATCACCGAGCGTGCCGGCACGGTTAAGTATCAGGACCTGATCGAGAACCGCACGCTGGTCGAACAGACCGACGAGTCGACCGGCATTTCGCAGCGCGCGGTCATCGACGACCTCGCCAAGTCCAAGAAGGAAGACCTTCGTCCGCGCCTGACCATGATGGGCAAGGGCGACGACGAAACAGGCGTCTATCGCCTGGCTCCGGGTGCGGTCATTGCAGTCGAGGACGGGCAGGCGGTCGAAGCTGGTGAAGTGCTGGCGCGTATGCCGCGCGAAGCCGCCCGTACGCGTGACATCACCGGCGGTCTGCCGAGGGTTGCGGAGCTGTTCGAAGCCCGCAAGCCCAAGGAGAATGCGATCATCGCCAAAGTCTCGGGCAAGGTCAGCTTCAAAAAGGACTATAAGGCAAAGCGTAAGATCGCGATCATCCCCGACGACGGTTCGGAGGCGGTCGAGTATCTGGTGCCCAAGTCGAAGGTCATCGACGTGCAGGAAGGCGATTACGTCAAGCGCGGCGACAATCTCGTCGGCGGCTCGCCCGATCCGCATGACATCCTGGAAGTGCTCGGCGTCGAGGCGCTGGCCGAATATCTCGTCAGCGAGATCCAGGAAGTCTATCGATTGCAGGGCGTGAAGATCAACGACAAGCACATCGAGGTGATCGTTCGCCAGATGCTGCAGAAGGTCGAGATCACCGACGGCGGCGACACTACCCTCCTTGCCGGCGAACAAGTCGACCGGGAGGAAATGGACGAGATCAACTCGAAGCTGGAAAAGAAGCAGAAGCCTGCCGAAGGCAAGCCAGTGCTTCTTGGCATCACCAAGGCCAGTCTCCAGACTCGCAGCTTCATCTCGGCCGCGTCGTTCCAGGAGACTACTCGCGTCCTCACGGAGGCGTCGGTCCAGGGCAAGATCGATACGCTCAACGGCCTTAAGGAGAATGTGATCGTCGGCCGCCTGATCCCGGCGGGCACTGGCGCAGGCATGAACCGGATGCGCATTGCGGCCACCAGCCGTGATGCCGCGCTCCGCGCCCAGCAGCGCAAGTTGCAGGAAGCGCTGATCGCTCCAGAAACCGCGGCGCAGGAGCATGCTGCCGAGCTCGCCCAGGGCCCGGAAGCTGCTACGAACTCCGATCCGTTGGCAGAGGTCGCACCTTCGGGCCACGGTACCGACGCTGACGCAGGCGAATATCTGAACGACTAAGCCTCGGCCCGTTCAGCCAACAAAAAAAGGCCCGCCGGCGCAAACCGGCGGGCCTTTTATCTTTTGTAAAAAACGGCAGTTCAGCAGTTGCCGCCGTTAATCGCGTTCTCGGTGCAGTTGGCGGCCGAGGAGATATCCTGGCCAGCCCCGCGGACCGTGTTGCACGCGGCAATTGCCAGCGCGCCACCGATCAACAGCAGCGTAGTCACCTTACGAACCATGGTCGAGCTCCTTGTCTTGGCGTAACGACCATGGCCGAAATCAGGTGGCGTTGTCGACAGCGTTCGCCGCCGAGTTCAAATCTTTCGCCGTGCCGCGAACCGTATTGCACGCCGTGACGGCAACGCTGGCGCCGATTATCATTATGGTCACTACTTTCCGAAACATGGCATAATCTCCTGTCTTGTGGCTGAACGAACGCCGCAAATCCCGTTCGGTGCCATCACGCAGGCGAAATGCTCCTAGACCGCGACGGGCGCGGCGATGTGGGGATGCGGATCGTAGGCTTCGAACGCAAAATCTTCCGGCTCATAGGCGCCAATTGTTTGGCCGCGTTCCCTCATTACCAGTCGGGGCAGCGGACGCGGCTCACGCCCCAGCTGCAACCGCGCCTGTTCGAGATGGTTCGAGTAGAGGTGCACGTCCCCACCGGTCCAAACGAATATGCCAGGCTGTAGCCCGCACTCGCGCGCCAGCATGTGGGTCAGCAGCGCGTAGCTGGCAATATTGAACGGGACGCCCAGGAAGAAGTCGGCACTGCGCTGATACAGCTGCAGGTTTAGCCGTCCAGCCGCGACCTGGGTCTGGAACAGGCAATGACAGGGCGCCAGCGCCATTCGTTCGATCTCTCCCGGGTTCCATGCGGTAACGATCTGCCGCCGGGAGCCGGGATCGCGCTTAATCAGGTCGATGAGGTTTCGGATCTGGTCGATATGGCGCCCGTCGGGTGCCTCCCAATCCCGCCACTGTTTGCCATAGACCGGGCCAAGATCCCCATATTCGTCGGCCCATTCGTCCCAGATGCGGACCTTTCGGTCCTGCAGCCAGCGAATATTGGTGTCGCCGCGGAGGAACCACAGTAATTCGACGATGATTGATCGCAAATGGAGCTTCTTCGTCGTCAGCAGCGGAAAGCCCTGGGCAAGGTCGAAACGCATCTGGCCGCCGAACAGCGATAGCGTGCCGGTTCCAGTGCGATCCATCTGCTCGACGCCTTCGTCGAGAATCCGCTGCATCAGGTCGAGATATTGGCGCATGGCGTCACCCTAGCCGTCCGATTTGATACGTCCAGCGCCTGAAGCAGGGGATCGGTCAATCCGGATCGGACTTTGTTCGGTTAGGCATGAAGCAGCCGGAATCATAGGCTGGCGGGCATGCTGTATCAGCGTGCCGAAACACCCGCGCTTCTCAACGGCCATGAAGCCGCACGTCGCTTCTTTTCCTCCAGTTTCAGCGGCAAGAACCAGTCGCGAGAGCATTTGCTGGTCGCACATGTCGACAGCGCCGCGCGATGCATCCATGTTGAACATTATCAGGGCGATTTTACTTCGGTCGGCCTCCCCGTGCGCCAGATCGTCTCCGATGCGGCCAAATTCGGCAGTGCCGGGGTCGTGCTGGCGCACAATCATCCCAGCGGCGACTGCCAACCAAGCGATTCGGACTATCGGGCAACGCGCAGGCTGGCCCGCGCTGGGGAAACCATCGACCTGGCCGTACTCGATCATCTGGTCTTCGCCGGCAGTAACTGCAGCAGCATGCGGAGGATGGGGCTGCTTTAGGCCTTGCCACAAGGCTTGATCTGCGCCGGCTCGGGACGTGGCGCGGACACTTTGAACGCAATGAAATAGGCGTCGCTGCCGGCCAGCCGGCTGGTTCTCACCGGCGAAAGCCCCACCGCGGCGAATTCGCAGATAAGCTGCTTCGGCGTCATACCATGCCTTTTTACCGGCCGATCTGCATCCACCACGATCACCAAACCGCCATCTTTCAGTCCGTCCCGAAGATGCCAGAGAAATTCGTAGGGCTCGGTCACCTCATGGTACATGTGAACCAGGAAGATCCGGTCGAACGAATGCGCGGGCAGAAGCGGATTGGCAGGCTGGCCCAGTCTCACCGCGACATTGTCCAGATTCTCACGCTGGACCCGCTGCGCCAGCCTGTCGCGAGTTTCCGGTACAATGTCCTGAGCCAGTACACGTCCCCGCGGACCAACAATCGGCGACAATCGAACGGTGTAATAACCTTCGCCGGCGCCAACGTCAGCAATCGACATGGCTGGGACGACCCCCGCCAATCGCATCACTTCTTCCGCCTCGCCGACCCGATCGCGGGTGTCCTCGGTCGAAAAGCTGTCACCCACGATCGGCGCGATGTCGCGTCCGGCGGGCGGGAACGCACTGGGCTGCGGCTCCGCTCGGCAAGCCGCAAGACCGAGCAATAGCAACAGATAGGACATGAGCGGGCCGGGACTGCCCTTCAGGTAGTCCCGCATGCGGCTCATCCTAATCGACGTCCTCGACATCCACCTTCTCGCCCGTAACGCGCTGCGAGAGGGCCGCTGCCATGAAGCGGTCGAGATCACCGTCGAGAACGTCCGACGGTGCCGTCGAGGTCACACCTGTGCGCAGGTCCTTCACCAGCTGATAGGGCTGCAGCACATAGCTGCGGATCTGGTGGCCCCAGCCGATGTCGGTCTTGGCCGCATTGACGGCATTGGCCTCCGCCTCGCGCTTCTGCAGTTCATTTTCATAAAGGCGGGCGCGGAGTTGCTTAAAAGCTTCGGCGCGATTCTTGTGCTGGCTGCGCTGGTTTTGGCAAGCGACAACGATGCCCGTGGGGATATGGGTGATCCTGACCGCGCTATCGGTGGTGTTAATATGCTGCCCGCCCGCACCGGACGCCCGATATGTGTCGATCCGCAAGTCTGATTCATTCACTTCGATGTCGATGTCGTCGTCCACCTCTGGGTAGACCCACACCGATGCAAAGCTGGTATGGCGGCGCGCTGAACTGTCATAGGGACTGATCCGCACCAGACGGTGGACCCCACTCTCGGTCTTGAGGTTGCCATAGGCGTTCTCGCCCTTGACCAGGATAGTCGCCGACTTGATCCCGGCCTGCTCGCCTGAATGATGGTCGATCAGTTCGACCTTCATGCCGTGCCGTTCGGCCCAGCGCGTGTACATGCGCTGGAGCATCCCGGCCCAGTCATTGCTCTCGGTGCCGCCGGCGCCGGCGTTGACCTCGACATAGCTGTTATTGGCGTCAGCTTCCCCGGCAAGGAGAGCGGCCACCTTGTCTCGCTCGGCCCGTTCGGCAAGCTCTGCCAGCGCGCGGACACCGTCGTCGACCAGTTCGTCGTCGCCTTCCGTTTCGGCCATTTCGATCAACTCGACCGTGTCATTAAGCTCGGACTCGATCTTCCGCGTCGCGCCGATCGCCTCGTCCAGTCGCCGGCGTTCACGCATTACGTCCTGCGCTGCCTTGGGGTCGTCCCACAGCGTTGAATCCTCGACCTTGGCGTTCAATTCTTCCAGCCGCCGGTTGGCCTTATCCCAGTCAAGGAACCGGCGCAGGAGCGCGGTGGCCGCATTGATTTGATCGATATGAGCTTGCGCTTCAGCGCGCATGGGAAACTCCAGTCTTCATTCCCGCGATGGCCGGCATCCATGCAGATACTCGGTGCCCAGCCGAGGTCGGGGGACGATTTGTGAGAGGGGCGTTAGTAGATGCCGCCCTGCCTTTGCAAGAATTCGGAACTGTCGGCGGGTGATTTCGGCTTGGCGGGCCCTGCCCGCCGAATTGGGCGAGCCGCAATTCGGCTCTCACCGTCCACTTGCGCCTTGGCCAGCTCAATGCTCCGGCGGAAGGAGCGCCGTGGCTCCGTCTCAGGCTGGAACGCCTCCCAGATGACAGAAGATTTGGGATCAACGGTCGTCGGGAAAACCCCGAAAACGCGCTTTCCTGTTGCCCGATCGACCCGGACCATGCGGATGCCGGGCGGGGCGACGAACGGTATTTTCGGCAAATCCTTGAAAGCGACCTGGGCAAATTGCTTGAAGATCGGTGCCGCCACTCGTCCGCCCTGTGCACCATGCCCCATTGGGCGCGGCTGATCATAGCCGATGTAGACGCCGGCAACGACTTCCGGAGTACCCCCGATGAACCAGACATTGGTGGGTCCCGACGTCGTTCCGGTCTTGCCGAACATCGGTCGGTCGAGGTCACGAAGCACGGTCGCAGTACCGCGCTCGATCACACCCTCCATTATGTGGACCATCTGATAGGCGGCCTGGGCATCGAGCAGCTGCTTTTGGCGGGATGGCGGGCGCGGCATCGCCTTGCCATCCCATTCGGCTGCATTGCAGGCACCGCCGTTGTCGGCCTCCATCACCTGGCAGCGATTGTCGCTGCGCAAGATGACCTTGCCATTCCGGTCCTGGACATAGTCGATCACCGTAGGTGTCACCGACCGGCCGCTGTTAGCTAAAATAGCGTAGGCGTTGGTCAGCTTAAGAACTGTCGTGTCACCGGCGCCCAGGGCGATCGACAGATAGCGATCATAATTGCCGACCCCCAGCTTGGACGCATTGGCAACCACCTTATCCATTCCGGTTTGCGATGCAGCGCGAATGGTCATCAGATTGCGCGACTGCTCGACGCCCCAGCGCATTGTCTTCGGTCCAGAATATTTGCCGTCGAAGTTGCGGAAGCACTTGTTGCCCAGACCGGCGCCCTGCCAAACGCAGAACGGTGCGTCGACGATAATCGAGGCTGGAGTCATCCCGTTTTCGAGCGCAGTTACATAAACGACCGGCTTGAATGCGGAGCCCGGCTGCCGCAGCGCTTGGGTCGCGCGGTTGTAGGATGACCCGATCACGTCGAACCCGCCCTGCATCGCCAACACGCGTCCGGTATGAACTTCCTCTGCGATGAAGCCGCCGCCAACTTCTGGGATCGATCGCAGAGCATAGCTGTCCAGTCCAAGCTGCTTGACGATGATTATCATCCCAGGTCGGAGCGCGTTGAACGCGGTCCCGCCTGCACCGCGTACGGGCTGGACCGCAGCCGAGGCCGGTAGGGTGCCGGTTGATCCGTCAGGAAGACCAATCCGTGCGCTACCGGAATCCTTTGAAAGAACGACTGCCTTCTTCCAGTCGGGAAAGCCGGTACCGAGCGCGGCAACCCGCAGTTGAGTCTGCCAGTCGCTGCCGACATCGATGCTGAGGCCAGTATCGCGCCAGCCTCGACCGCCGTCGAACCTGGATAGGCCCTCACGAAGTGCATCCGCGGCTGCATCCTGCATTTTGGGGACCATCGAAGTGCGGACCCATAGGCCGCCGGCGTAGACGCTGTTGGGCCCGTCCTCCGCCTTTTCCCCGAACCGCTTCAAAAGGTCCCGGCGAACCTCCTCCATGAAGTAGCCGCCTTGGTCGCGGAACTTGGCGCTGCTTCCGTAGCGGATCGTGCCCAAGGGCGCTGCTGCAGCGGCCGCGCGTTGGTCTTCGGTGATGTAACCATTCCTGGCCATTTCGCGCAGGACGTAATTGCGCCGGGCCAAGGCCTTTTCGGTCGCCCGCACAGGGTCGTAATTGCTCGGCGCCTTAGGAAGCACGGCAAGGTAGGCCGCTTCGGGAAGGGTCAGGTCGGCGACGTCCTTATCGAAATAAGCGCGGCTTGCCGCCTGGACACCATAGGCATTGCGGCCGAGGAAGATCGAATTGAGGTAGAGTTCGAGTATTTGCTCTTTGCTCAGCGTGTCCTCAAGGCGGAATGCCAGGATCGCTTCGCGGATCTTGCGGCTAATCGCATATGTGTCGTCCTGGAGCAGATATTTGGCGACCTGCTGAGTTATGGTCGAGCCACCCTTCGCGCGCCCACCGCTTACTGACTTGCGGGTATAGTCGAACACTGCGCCGATCAGGCCGGGATAGTCGATGCCGCCATGGCTGAAGAAAGTCTTGTCTTCAGCCGAGACGAAGGCGTGGACCACCAACGGTGGGTATTCGTCATAGGCCAGTTCGACCCGCCGCTCGCGTGCAAAGGTCTGCACCGGATTGCCGTCATAGCCACGGACGTTGGTCGGTAGCGGTGGCTGATAGGCGAGTAGTTTCTCCGAGCTCGGCAGGCCGGTGGCGAAATAGACGAATATCAGGCTTCCGAACAGCAGCCCGCCTACGGCGCACCATGCCGAGCGACGAACCCACTTGCGCTCGAACCAATGATCGACGCGGTCGTGGACTCGCTGATTGAACGCGACCAGATCGGGAATTTGTAACGCCAGGGAAGTCATCTTCCCTACCCGTCTAGCGCCTTCCCCAGCGCCGCGAAAGCCGCCTATTGCCGTGCCGACCGCGTTGCGAGGTCAGCTTCGACGGCCTGAGCCAACGCGAGGACGAGCGGCGCCCGTCCCTCCGTGGTAACCAGCATAGCCTCATCGTCCGCGTTGCTGATATACCCAGCCTCTACAAGAACCGCCGGTGTTTCGGCCCGACGAAGCACATGGAAGGCGGCGAACTGGTGTGGCCGCGGCCGCAGCTCTACCAGCCCCGTCGCCCGCCGAAGCAGGCGCTCGGCAAGACCGGCAGAGGCCTCCATCTGCTCTCGCAGTGCTACGTCTGTAAGCAACGCCCGGACGGAACCGTCGGCTTCGCTGGACAAGGCCCCGTCCCTTATATTTTCCGCCTCAGCGAAGCGGGCGGCTTCGGCGCTCGAGGCGACGTCGGAAAGGGAGTAGACTGTGGCGCCCCTGGCCAGCGGATTGGGCGCGCTGTCCATGTGCAGCGACAGGAACAGGCTTGCGTGAAGCCGCCGGGCAATGCCTGCGCGCTGTTCCAGGGTAAGATATTTGTCGTCCTCGCGGGTCAGGGCGACGCGTACCCGGCCCCGCTGCTCAAGGAGGTCGGCCAACTCCTTGGCCATTGCCAGGGTCAGCTCCTTTTCCTGGCTCGCCCCTGAAACGCCCGGAGCCCCGGGATCCTTGCCGCCATGCCCAGGATCAATCAGCACGATTGGCCGCCCAGGAATGCGCGCTTCGCGAACCCGAACATCCGCCACGGCCTCGGGGAGCTCGAGAGTAAGGCCGCCTGTTCGCGCTTCGCCGATTAACGCAATTGCATCGCCGACTACGCCGCCACCGCCTCGTCCCAGCGCCAGCGAGAGAAGCGCGACTGCTACCAACGTGCCCGAAGCGACTGCCAAGCCAATTCGCTTATTCCGATCCATGAGGTGAGGTTAGGGCTCGTCGGCTTCCTCGCCAAGGCAAGACTGAAGCGATTATTTGACCGTCAAGGTTGCGAGGTCGCAGGCCGGATGCTAACCGAGATTGTCCTTCCGGCAATTCGGACGGACGCGCTGCGACCACCGGCCAATTGTTCCGTCCCCAGACGGCAAGCAGGCTGGTCGGACCCGCGGCTTTCAAGGTTGACGCTGCATGATGCCACAGGACGCCACCGCCGTGCTCAGATCCGAGTATGGCCACGCGTCGTTCGCGACGACGATCGCGAGGCATTTAGCAGCAGAGGCAATTTCCGCACATCGCGCCATCGCCAATAAGGCACTGGCCAAGACTATTGCGCGCCGCCGGCCCACCAGGGCCGCGCCCCGCGCCCGGAGAATTTTCAATGTCCATGCGCATGCTAATCGACGCGCGCCACCCGGAGGAGACCCGGGTAGCCGTCGCAAAGGGAAATCGGATCGAGGAATTTGATTTCGAATCCTCGGAGCACAAGCAGCTCAAAGGTAATATTTATCTAGCCAAGGTGACCCGCGTCGAACCGTCGCTGCAAGCGGCGTTCGTCGATTATGGCGGCAACCGCCACGGTTTCCTTGCCTTTAGCGAAATCCATCCCGACTATTATCAGATCCCCAAGGCGGATCGCGACGCATTGCTGGCAGAAGAGGCCGAGCATGCCGCCGAGGAAGAGCGGCTTCGTGCGGCCGAGCTCGGCTACGACGACGATGATGACGACAACGTGGACGATTTGGAGGACACGGGCGAGGACGCCGGCGATCCCGATGGCGAGCGCGAGGAAGCGCATGAGGTGGGTACCGGATCGGCCCGATCGCCCGTCGACGAAAGCGCCGCCGAGGAGCTGCGCAAGAAGCGCCAGGCCCTGCGCCGTCGCTATAAGATCCAGGACGTAATCCAGCGCCGCCAGGTGCTATTGGTCCAGGTGGTCAAGGAAGAGCGCGGCAACAAGGGCGCGGCCCTGACCACCTATCTGAGCCTCGCCGGCCGTTATTGCGTGCTGATGCCGAACACGTCCCACGGCGGCGGTATCAGCCGGAAGATCAGCAATGGCGCCGATCGCAAACGGCTCAAGTCGATCATTTCCGACCTCAAGCTGCCTTCGACCATGGGCCTGATCGTCCGCACCGCGGGACTGTCGCGGACAAAGACGGAGATCAAGCGCGACTTCGATTATCTCGCCCGGCTTTGGGACGAAGTACGCGAGCGCACGCTGTCGTCCTCGGCGCCAGCGCTGATCTATCGCGACAGCGACCTGATCAAGCGTGCGATCCGCGATCTGTATCATCGTGAGATTGATGAAGTAATTGTCGAGGGGGACGACGGGTATAAGGCTGCTCGCGGCTTCATGAAGCTGCTGATGCCGAGCCATGTTCGCCGCGTGATGCAATATGCCGATCCGGTGCCCGTATTCCAGCGCTACGGCGTCGAGGACCAGCTTACCGCCATGTACCAGCCGATCGTCCAGTTGAAGTCGGGCGGTTACCTGGTGATCAACCCGACTGAGGCCCTGGTCTCGATCGATATCAACTCCGGTCGTTCGACCCGTGAGCATAATATCGAGCAAACAGCGTTTGCGACCAACCTCGAGGCTGCGGCCGAAATCGCGCGTCAACTACGGCTTCGCGACATGGCCGGCCTAGTCGTCATCGACTTCATCGACATGGAGCAATCGAGCCATGTCCGGAAGGTCGAGAAGGCGATGAAGGAGGCGCTGAAGAACGATCGCGCTCGAATCCAGGTCGGCCGCATCAGCAGTTTCGGACTGATGGAAATGAGCCGCCAGCGCCTGCGTACTGGCGTGCTTGAAGCTTCAACCAAGACCTGCCCGCACTGCGAGGGCACTGGCCTGATGCGTACGGCCTCCTCGTCCGGGCTCAGCGCACTTCGGATCATCGAAGACGAGGCCGCTCGTGGCCGCGGCGACCGGATCACGCTCCGAGCTGGGCGCGAGGCGGCGATTTATGTCCTGAACAAAAAGCGGTCCGAACTGGCCGAGATCGAAGAGCGCTACGGCGTCACCGTCGAAATCGTCATCGAAGAAACATTCGAGGGCGCGCGGATGACCGTCGAAAGCTCGGGCCCCCGGCCCCAGCCCAAAGAGCGTCCTGCTGTTCAGCCGATGGTCGTCGAGGAAGAGGAGTATCTCCCCGAAGTCGACGAGGAAGAGGTCGAGGAAGCCGAAGCCAGCGACGACCGCGCCGAAGATGAAGGCGATCGCAACAGCCGGCGTCGTCGGCGTCGGCGTCGCGGTGGGCGCAACCGCCGTCGCGACGGCGAGACCGAGGCGAGCGAGGCAGCCGAACTTCCCGAAACTGCCACTCAGGCATCCGAAGCCGAGCAGTTGGGCGAAGAAGAGGCTGCGGAGCGGCCGATTTCGGCCGACGCGGAGGGGTCCAAGCCCCGCCGCGGCCGACGCGGGGGGAGAGGCCGGCGCGGCCGGGCCGGGACCGACGTCGAAGCGGCGGAAATCACCCCCGAGGCCCCGCCCATGGCGGACCTGCCGGTATCCGAGGAACCTGCCCCCGAGACCGCCGAACCGGCGGCGGACGAGCAACCCAAGACTCGCCGCCGTCCGCGTGCTCGCAAGAAGGTCGAGGATACCGCCGGAGCCGAAGCGGCTCCAGCTATGGCACCCGTTGAGGAGCCCGCCGAGGAAATAGCACCGGCAGAAAAGCCGAAGCGGCGCAGCCGGGCCAAGAAAGAGCCCGAGGTTGCACCCATCGAGCCTACTCCGGCACCCAGGCCCGCGCCCGCCCCTGAGGCAAGCAATGAGGATGTTCCCGGCGAGCCGCGTCGCGGCTGGTGGCAGCGGACCTTCGGCTAATGACTGCCACTTACCGATGAAACCGGCCCGCGCATCGAACCCGCGGGCTGGTTTTCATTCACCGTTCATGCGCACGGTGGGACAGCAAGGCATGTCCGTTCGGCTTACCCGCCTGGCCAGGCTGTTCATGCTCGGCCTCGCGCTTTTCTTTGCCGCCGCGCGTCCGGCGCTAGCGCAATCGATCCTGCGCGACAGTGAAACGGAGCTGCTGTTCAAGAATATCAGCGATCCGCTGGTCGAGGCCGCGGGTCTCGATCCGGCCAGCGTCAAGGTCGTCCTGATCAATGACCCCGAAATCAATGCGTTCGTCGCCCAGGGCCAGGTCGTTTATGTCCATAGCGGCCTGTTGACCGCCGCCGACAATGTTAACCAGCTCCAGGGCGTTATCGCGCACGAGCTTGGGCACGTCGCCGGCGGACATTCGATCCGGATTTATGACGGCGCCAAGCAGGCTACGGCCATCAGCATTCTTAGCCTGGTGCTTGGAGCCGCGGCCATCGCTGCGGGCGCGGGCGATGCCGGCATGGGCATTTTCGCCGCTGGCCAGCAAGCCGCCCTGGGTTCATTCCTGGCCTTCACCCGGGCGCAGGAGTCGAGCGCCGACCTCGCCGGCGCCTCCTATCTTTCCAAGGCGGGAATCAGCGGGAAGGGAAGCATCCAGTTCTTCAAGAAGCTGCAGAACCAGGAGTATCGGCTCGCGATCTACGCCAAGGACAGTTACGATCGAACCCACCCGCTATCGAGCGAGCGTATTGCCACGCTGGAGGGCATTTATCAGAAGGACCCGGCTTGGAACCGCCCGATCGACCCGGCGCTTGAAGCCCGCTTCCAACGGGTCAAGGCCAAGCTGATCGGCTACGTAACTCCTCAGGAAGCGGTGAAATTCTATCCTGAAACGGACACGAGCGTACCGGCGCACTATGCGCGGGCCTATGCCTATCATCTCGGAGCTTATCCCGAGAAGGCCAATTCAGAGGCGGATGCGCTGCTCGCTACCGCACCGGACGACCCCTTCTTCCTCGAATTGAAGGGTCAAATCCTGCTCGAAGGCGGTCATCCGAAAGAGGCAATAGCGCCGCTGCGCAAGGCGGTTGCGAATGCCCCCGACATGCCGATGATCGCGGTGATGCTCGGTCACGCCCTCATCGCGTCGGAGGACCCGAAGAATTTCAACGAGGCCAAGCAGGTGCTGAAGACCGCGGTCAACCGCGACAACGACAATCCGTTCGCCTGGTACCAGCTCGGCATCGTTTACGACCGGGAAGGCGATGAGCCGCGGGCGGCGCTGGCAACGGCCGAGCGCAACAATCTCGAAGGCCAGGACAAACTTGCCTTGGCTAGCGCCCGGATGGCGCTTGCCGGCCTGCCACAGGGAACGCCGGACTATCTTCGCGCGCAGGATATCGCCATGGTTTCCGAAAATGCGCTGAAGAAGGACAAGAAATATCGTGAGCCAAAGCCAAAGGAATAGCGGGCCCTGGGTTCCGGCGATCGCGGGTGGCGTAATCGGCGCGGGACTGACCGCCGCTACGATCGTTCTAGCCGGACCAACGCTGTTCGGCGAACGGATGGTGCGCGAAGCGCTCGTCGCCAACCCCGAAATGCTCGTACAAGCCGGGGAGGCACTCCGCGAACAACAATATGCCTCGACCCTGGCGCCTATCAGGGCATCGCTCGAACGGCCTTACCATTCAAGCTGGAAGGGCGCGGAGAAGCCCGAAGTCACGCTGACTTATTTCTTCGATTATGCCTGCGGCTATTGCCGGCAAAGCAACCCCGACATCGAGCGGCTGCTGAAAGAAGAAAAGGGATTGCGCGTCGTCTATCGTGAGCTGCCGATCCTCGGCCCCGAAAGCGTAGCGGCGGCACGCGTCTCGCTCGCCGCGTCCAAGGCCGGCAGGTTCGGAGCCTATCATGACGCACTCTATGCTGCCGGCCGCCCTGGCCCGGATACGATTGCGTTAGCTGCTCGCACTGCCGGCGTCCCTCCTCAGCCGGCCGCCGATCCTGCACAAGAAGCGGAGCTCAGGGAAAACATGGCTCTCGCCAGCCAGCTGGGCGCGACTGGCACGCCCTTGTTCGTGGTCGGCAATCGCGTGATCAACGCCGCGGTTGGCTATGACGCGCTCAAACAAGCGGTGAAGGCGGCTCGGAAGAGCTAGGACGTTTGCGCATCGCTGGCGTCCAATTTCACGCCTAAGCCCCGCCAAAATAAAAACACGTCTATTGCACCGCCTGAACTTCGACGCGACCAGGAGCGGTTGCAGCGGCCTGCGCCAGATAGCCATGGATCGCCGATACCACCTGGGCGCCGTCGCCGACCGCAGCTGCGACGCGTTTGATTGAGCAGGCGCGGACGTCGCCGACAGCGAACACGCCCCGTCGACTGGTTTCAAGCGGCAAGCGGTCTTCGCCCACTTCTTCGCCGGTCTGGAGGAATCCACGTTCGTCGAGCTTCAATCCCGCCCCAGCGAGCCAGTCAGTGTTGGGCTGGGCGCCGATAAATGAGAACAGGAATCTTGCCGGGTGGCGCACTTCGGTTCCCGACACCCGTTCGCGCCATCTCACCGCCTCCAATGCGCCTTCGGAGCCTTCAAGCCCGGCGATTTCGCAACCGATCACGACGTCGACGTTGGGAAGGCCTTGGATTCGGTCGATCAGATATTGGGACATGGTCTGGCTGAGCGGCCTGCGCGCGAGCACGGTTACGCGTCGAGCTCGATTGGCAAGGAAAACTGTAGCCTGTCCCGCGGAATTGCCGCCGCCCACCAGCACTACATCATGTCCCACGGTCAAATCCGCTTCAAGCGGTGAGGCCCAGTAGTGGACCGATGTCCCCTCAAATTCTTCGAGCCGCTCGACGCCCAATCGCCGGTAACGCGCGCCGGTGGCAATGACCACGGCTCGCGCCTGCGCAATCTCGCCGGTGGCAAGCTGGATCCGGCACGGGTCCCGGCCGCACTCCAGTTTCAACGCCTCATCGGGAATGGCCATTTCCACGCCGAACTTCTGGGCCTGGCTGAACGCGCGACCCATCAAGGCCATGCCGGATATCCCGGTCGGGAAGCCAAGATAATTCTCAATCCGCGCCGAAGCGCCCGCCTGGCCACCGAATGCCCGACAATCGAGCACGAGCACCGACAGTCCCTCCGACCCGGCATAGACCGCGGTGGCCAGTCCGGCTGGCCCCGCGCCAACCACGACGAGATCGAATAGCCGGTCCGGATCGATTGGCCCGACCAGGCCGATGCAGCGTGCCAGCGTACCTTCCGGCGGGTTTCGGAGCAGCGCCCCGCCCGGACACAGTACGATCGGCAATTCCTCGACCTCAACCTTGAATCGCTCAATCAGCGTTGCCGCGCAGCTGTCGGTTGCGGGGTCCAGATGCTGATGCGGATGGCCATTGCGCGTCAGGAAATTGGTCAGGCGGAGCACGTCGGCATCGTCGCCCGCCCCGATGATGATCGGCCCGGCACCGGATTCGATCAGCCCGACCCGCCGCAAGATCAAGGCCCGCATGATCCGCTCGCCCAGGTCAGCCTCGGCGATAAGCAGCGCCCGGAGCCGTTCCGGCGGAAGCACCACGGCCTCGACATCGGTCAGCGCGTAGGCATCTACCAGCGACGGGCGCCCCGACAGTTGCGCCAGTTCGCCCATGAAGGAGCCGCGCTGGTGGGTGACGATGTGGGTCCGTTGACCTGTCTCGTCGTGCTGGCTGATCTCGACCTCTCCGTCGAGTATCAGGATAAGTCCGAGCCCGGACTTGCCAACGGTGGCCAACGCCTCCCCCTGGCGGAATTTTTCGATCCCTCCGAACCGGCGCAACCGCGCCATCTCGTCCGGCGTCAAAGTGGGAAACATCTGAGCGCCGCGAGTGGCGATCATGGTTTGGACAGGATCAGCCATTTCTTTTCATAATCCGCTTCAAGCCCCGCGCCTACTCTTCGGTCGCTCGCCCTTTGAACCCCTGGGCGATGACGTACCATTCTGACGAATCCTTGCGGCTGGCGGGCGGTTTTGCGTGCTTTACCGTACTGAAGTGCCGCTTCAGTTCGGCGACGAGATTATGATCGGCGCCACCCGCCAGGACCTTCGCAACATAGGCGCCGCCAGGCCTCAGAACCTCGGTTGCGAACAACATCCCTGCCTCAACCAGTGCCATGGTCCGCAGGTGATCCGTCTGCGGATGCCCGACAGTATTGGCGGCCATGTCCGACATGACGAGATCGGCTTCGGGAAGGCCCAAGGCCGCCCGAAGCTTTTCGGGAGCTTCGTCGTCCATGAAATCCATCTGCAGGATTGCGACCCCGTCGATCGGGTCGGTCGGCAGCAGGTCGATACCCGCGACCCGCGCCACCGGGGATCGACGGCGAACGACCTGGCTCCAGCCGCCCGGTGCGATACCGAGGTCGACCACGCCCTTTACGCCCTTCAAAAGGCCATATTTCTCATCGAGTTCAAGCAGCTTGTAGGCCGCACGGCTGCGATAGCCTTCCGCTCTGGCCTTCCTCACATAGGGATCGTTGAGCTGCCGCTCTAGCCAGCGTGTCGAGCCAATCTTGCGGCCTTTGGCGGTCTTGACCCTTTGTTTCGGCCCCTGCCCGGACCGGCTCACAGCTGATAACCATCGCGCGCCATCAGCGAGCGCAAAATTCCCTCACGAATGCCGCGGTCGGCAATTCCCAGCGTTTCGGCCGGCCAGATGTCGAGGATCGCCTCCAGGATCGCGCAGCCGGCGACGACCATGTCGGCACGGTCGGCGCCGATGCAGGGCAAACCGCTGCGCTGGCCGAAATCCATTTCAGCGATCATCGTCGAGATACGCCGCATATCGCCTACGGGTACGTGGAGCCCGTCAACCATCCGCCGGTCATAGGCTGGCAGCGCGAGATGGACGCTGGCCAATGTGGTCACCGTTCCGCTGGTGCCGAGCAATCGGACATTCTTGAGCTTCCCCGGCAGCATTTCGACGAAATGGGCGAAACTCCGCAAGACGCGCTCGCGCATCCGGGCATAAGCTAGGACCCGATCCTTGCCCTCGATTGCCTCGCGGCCCTCGCTCTCGGTTAAGGAAACAACCCCCCAAGGGGCCGACCACCACGCGCGGATGCGCGGCGCTTGCTCGCCCTGCTCGACTAGCACTAGTTCAGTCGATCCCCCGCCAATGTCAAAGATGAGCGCCGGCCCATCACCGGGCTCGAGCAGCTTGTGGCAGCCGAGCACCGCCAGCCGAGCTTCCTCCCGCGGGGCAATGATTTCCAGCGCGATCCCAGTTTCCCGCTTTACTCGTTCGGTGAAATCGCGGCCATTAACGGCCCGCCGACAGGCCTCCGTAGCAACCGACCGGGAGAGTGTGACATGCCGCCTCCTGAGCTTGTCGGCGCATACGGCGAGCGCATCAACCGCTCGGTCCATGGAGCCCTGGGTGAGTTTGCCGCTGGTCGACAAGCCCTCACCCAACCGAACGATGCGCGAAAAGGCATCGAGCACGGTGAAGCCGTCGTCGCTGGGACGGGCAATCAGCAGCCGGCAATTGTTGGTGCCTAGGTCCAGTGCGCCGTAAATATCGCGCCTGTGGCTCCTCCGGAGCGGCGGTCCTCCGCCTGCCGTTCCCTCATATCGAGGGCTCGGCGCACTGACGGCTTGCTGCGCCATCGTCACATGCCCATTCTATCCTTGGCCGCACAGGGATGCCGCACGGCTGACTTGGAACGAGCTTAACCTGAATAAGTCTTAAGGTGCAACCAGGCGATGGGTTCGAGGTCGTTCCGGCCGGCGCGACGTTGACAGGAGAAGGTGGGCTTTCTATCTGCCCGCCCGGCGACCAGTGTTGCCCGATCGTCTAATGGTAAGACTACGGACTCTGACTCCGTCAATCGAGGTTCGAATCCTCGTCGGGCATCCAGCCTCCCTCTTTCTGCGACTTGAACAGCGGCTTCTCACGGAGCATCACCTCTGCCCATGAAGATCATCGGCAGCTACGTTAGCCCATATGTCCGCAAAGTGCTGGTCTGCCTTGAACTCAAGGGCCTCGATTATGAGGTCGATCCGATCACTCCCTTCTTCGGCAATGACGAATTCGAGCGTTTGAGCCCGTTACGGCGCATTCCTGTACTTATCGAAAATGATATCGTTTTGACCGATTCAACCGTCATCGCGGAATATGTCGACGAAACGCACCCGGATCCGCCGCTGCTACCCAAACATCCGAAAGAACGCGCTCGCGCCCGCTGGTTGGAAGAGTTCGCAGACACGCGTCTGGGCGACGTGTTCATCTGGGGGCTTTTCTATCCCAAATGCGTCCACCCCAACGTTTGGAAGGAACCGGGAGATACTGCGCGGATCGAACATTCTCTTTCGGCCGACATTCCGGCGGCGCTCGACTATCTGGAAGGTGAGCTTCCAGAGGACGGCTATCTCTTCGGCGAGATTGGCCTGGCTGACATTGCCATCGCCAGCTTCTTTCGCAACGGCGCTTATGCCGGATTCGCCGTCGACGCTGAGCGCTGGCCAAGGACCGCACGCTTCGTGCCCTTTGTGCTGGCGCACCCAGCCTTCGAAAAGCTGCATCGGCTCGAGCAGATCCAGCTCAGCACGTCGATCCAGGGCCGGCGGCAGGCGCTGTGTGAAGCAGGAGCGAAGCTGACGCTGGATAGTTATGGCGAGCGGGAACCGCGCAAGGGCGTGATGCGGCTTTAGTGCCCGGGTGGTACCGTCCCCCGGACAGTTCCACCCGGACAAGGTAGCCCTGCTATTCGCGGGCAGTTCCAAAGTTCAATGCTGAGTGCCCGCGATCCAATGTTCGAGGCGGGTCTTCAGGGAGCGTCGCGAAGGGATGTAGCCGGGCTGCGTCTCGGCGCCCTCCTCTTCTTCGACCTTGTCGTAAAGTGTGAGATTGACCGGCATCTTGGGCCTGAGTGCCTCGCGCCCGCGCATCAGGTCCTCGGCCGCGGCCAGGCTGCGGTGGATGTCCTCGGCGGTAAATGGCTTCATCAGGCAACCGAGCGCCAGATCCGGCATCGGGAAATCGGGCGCCTTGCCGGTGATAAAGAAGCAGGGGATGTCGAAATCGCCCATTCGCACGGCGACTGAAAATCCAGTCGAACCGTGAGCGAGCCGCAGGTCGACGAGAGCGAGGTCGGGTAAATGCTCCGCGGCGGCGGCGACCGCCCCATCCAGATCATCGGCAGTGGCAACGACACGGTAACGCGGATTGTCTTCAACCAGATATTTCAGCGTCGTCGCCAGCTGCACATCGTCTTCGACGATCAGGATCTTGAGCACCGCCAGGCCTCCCCGCCTTGGATAAATACTTATCCTTGAAGGGATTCTGCGCGATGAGGGAGCAAGTGCGAATCCCCCTTGAACATGGTTAACGCCAAGATGACGCAGTGCTGCGACAGGCTGATGGATCAGCCCCTGTAAAAGATGTGCGCACCGATCTTTTCGACCCGCCGAAGGTTGTTACGCCAGCGCGGCGCGACATAATCGGCATGATACCAAAGCACATCCTGAGGGAGCGCTGAGGTCAGATTGAGTGCCGCAATACGGGCAATCGCCTGCGCCTTGGCCCAGGCATCGCAACCGTAATCGATCCGCGGAAAACGCCCTGAGCGCACGAAGCTGAACTGCGCCTTCTGCTTAACGACACCGCACCAGCTGGCCGGATAGCGGCCCGACTTGGCGCGATTGATGACGACATTGGCGACGGCAAGCTGCCCTTCGAGCGGTTCGCCCATGCTTTCAAAATAGACGGCGGTAGCCAGGCATTGGCCTTGCTCGTCAAGCTCGGCTCCTGTCCGATGAACATTGACCAGGTCAGTCAGTGACATCGGCGCTGCCGGGGCAGTAGTTGCCGGTGCAGTATTTGCCGCAGCCGCCGCCGGCGCCACGACAGTGGTGGTAGTCCTGACGACCGCCTGAACCACAGGAAGATTTGTAACTTGCTGGGCGACGGCCTGGCCGGAACCCCCAACGGTAAGCAACATGGCAGCAGCAAACGCCGACGCGCCGCCGGTTCCTAAAAACTTCTTCAATTCTTGCTCTAACTATGGCGGCCGGCCGTCCAACGATCGCTTCCACGCTACTAAACGCTGACTGGCGATCGCGGAGGGCTCGTCCGTCTTGCCCTGGGATCCGGCAGCTGCCTTCAGCAGCGCCAGGTGGATCCACCCGCTCATTAAAATGTTGCAGTGCACATAAGCTAAGGGAGCCAGTGAGCAACCGCTTGAGCGATGAATGGAGCGGATGGCGGGATAAATGACTGGAACAATGAACAAATTGACAGATTTCCGGAATTTTTGATCGGCTTATGATTGCACCTAGTCGCGTTCCCGTCTGTAAGCCGGGTCAAAGGGAGATCCGATCGAATGGCCTATTGGCTGATGAAATCCGAGCCCAGCAGCTACAGCTGGGACGACCTGGTCCGCGATGGCGGCACGATGTGGGACGGAGTGCGCAATAATGCCGCGCGCCTTCATTTACGCGCGATGAAGCCAGGTGACGAGGCCTTCGTCTATCACAGCATGGATGAGCGGGCGGTGGTTGGGATCATGCGGATCACTGGAACCGGCCAACCGGACGGTGCCGACGGAAGCTGGGTCAAGGTGCCCGTCGAGCCGGTGCGGCCGCTGAACAAGCCGGTCACCCTTGGCGCCATTAAGGCCGATCCAAGGCTGGCTAAGATGGAACTGATTCGTCAGTCACGCCTTTCCGTCGCTCCCGTGCGCGACGACGAATGGAAGCTGATCCTGGAGATGGCTAAGTGAAATTGCTCGGAATTTTTGGTCTTTTCCTCGCCGTCACGGCCTCGGCCCAGGGGCCGAGCTGGAAGCTAACGCCAAGCGGCTGGGGGCCAGCTCACATCGGCATGAACCGGGCCCAGCTCACTAAGGCGCTTCATGTAGGGCTGGAAGGCGACGCATTCGACAATGAGGGGAGCTGCATCGAACTCTACGCGGCGGACAATGCCCTGCCCGGCCTCATATTCATGCTCATTGATGGCAAGTTGGCACGAATAACGGTGACGGAGCCCGGCAAGGTCGTAACGCCACGCGGGATCGGTATCGGCTCCAGCGCCGACGATGTTCGCAAGGCCTATGGCTCGGACCTGAAGGCGGAGACGCACCATTATGAAGGCGAGCCGGCCGAATATCTGACCTACTGGCTCAAACCGGAAAAAAGCGGGGTTCGTTTTGAAACCGACACCTCGCGCCGAGTGCAGACAATCCATGCCGGAAACGACGCAATCCAGTATATCGAGGGTTGCGCCTGAGGCGAAAAGGGCGGCGGGCCAACAACTGCAACGGGAGGTCAGTGGTGATTCCTATTGCGCTCTTGATTGCAGCATCTGCTCCGGTCGAAAGTCCCGCCGCCTTCGTGCGCCGGGTCTATGCCGGCTACAGCCACAGCGGCTACAATCCGCTAACCATTCCCGAGCAAGTGTTCGCGCCGGCGCTAACCGCGGCAATTCAAAGAGATAGCTCGAGCGGTGAGGTTGGCTATCTCGACGGCGATCCTTTGTGCGACTGCCAGGATTATGACCGAATATCCGCAAAGATTCTGAGCATAAGGCAGCCAAATGCCTACTCCGCCGACGCCCGGATCCACGTCAAACTAGGACCGAAGGAGATGCGAGACCTTAGGCTGAGCCTGATACTAACCGCCTCCGGCTGGCGGATTGCCGATGTGGTCGGCGCTGACGGCCACAGCCTGCTCAAGGAACTGCAGCACTCGAACGCCAAGCGGTGAAGTAGCTATGCCGCTTCCATTTTCCGCGATGCCCGCTTCCGCTCGTGCGGATCGAGGTAGCGCTTGCGGATGCGGATCGCCTTGGGCGTAACCTCGACCAGCTCATCGTCCTGGATGTAGGCGATTGCCTGCTCCAAGGTCATTCGCTTGGGTGGAGTCAGGCGGATGCCCTCGTCCTTGGGCCCGGATGCGCGGAAATTGGTCAGCTGCTTCGTCTTCAGGGGATTGACCTCAAGATCCTGCGTCTTCGCATTCTCGCCAATCACCATGCCTTCGTAAAGCATTTCGCCCGGCGTAATGAACAGCACCCCGCGATCCTCCAGGGCGCTCAACGCGTAGGCCACGGCGGGTCCCTGCTCCATCGAAATGAGCACGCCGTTCTGGCGCCCTGAGATCGGGCCTTTGTAGGGGCCATATTTTTCGAACAGCCGGTTCATGATTCCGGTGCCGCGCGTGTCGGACAGGAATTCGCCATGATAGCCGATCAGGCCGCGGCTCGGCGCCGAGAAGGTCAGGCGGGTTTTGCCGCCGCCTGACGGGCGCATATCGGTCATTTCCGCCTTGCGCATCGCCATCTTGTCGATGACCGTGCCGGAAAATTCGTCGTCGACGTCGATCACCACCGTCTCGTACGGCTCCTCGCGGCCGCCCGGGCCATCGCGGAACAGCACTCGCGGGCGGCTGATCGAAAGTTCGAACCCTTCGCGGCGCAAAGTCTCGATCACCACGCCAAGCTGCAGCTCGCCGCGGCCGGCCACTTCAAACGCCTCGCCGCCTGGAGTTTCGCTGACCCGGATCGCGACATTGCCTTCGGCCTCTCGCGCCAGCCGGTCGCGGATGACGCGGCTCTGCACCTTGTCGCCGTCCTTGCCGGCAAACGGACTGTCGTTGACCGCGAAAGTCATCGACAAAGTCGGCGGATCGATTTCGCGGGCATGAAGCGGCTCGGAAATGGTCAGTTCGCCAATGGTGTTGGACACGGTCGCTTTGACCAGGCCGGCAATGGCGACGATGTCGCCCGCCTGGGCCGTCTCGACCGGCACGCGCTCAAGGCCGCGGAAGGCGAATACCTTGGTCGCGCGGCCGTCCTCAACGACGTTGCCATTCACGTCCATCGCCCGGATCGGCATATTCACGTTGAGCGTACCGCTTTCGATCCGGCCCGTCAGAATACGGCCGAGGAAGGGGTCGCGGTCAAGCAACGTCGTGAGCATCTTGAATTCGGCGGTCGTGTCGAGGTTCGGCGCCGGCACATGCTTGACGATTGTCTCGAACATCGGGGTCAGATCGCCTTCGCGGACGTCGTCGGTGAAGCCGGCATAGCCAGCGCGGCCCGATGCGTAGAGCGTCGGAAAATCGAGTTGCTCGTCATTGGCTTCGAGGTTCAGGAACAGCTCGAACACCTCGTCCAGCACTTCGGCCGGCCGTGCGTCGGGGCGATCGATCTTGTTGACGACGACGATGGGCTTGAGACCGAGTGCAAGAGCCTTGCCGGTGACGAATTTTGTCTGCGGCATCGGTCCTTCGGCGCTGTCGACCAGCAGGATAACGCCGTCGACCATCGACAGGATGCGCTCCACCTCGGCGCCGAAGTCGGCGTGGCCCGGCGTGTCCACGATGTTGATGTGGGTCACCGTGCCGTTGGCGTCGGGCCATTCGACCGAAGTGCACTTGGCAAGGATGGTGATCCCGCGCTCCTTCTCGAGGTCGTTCGAGTCCATGGCGCGCTCTTCCACCCGCTGGTTGTCGCGGAAGGTGCCCGATTGGCGGAAAAGTTGGTCGACGAGCGTGGTCTTGCCATGATCGACGTGGGCGATGATCGCCACGTTGCGCAGGTTCATTATCGATGTCCCGGAGTTAAGTTGCGCGCCCCCTACCTTAAATGCTGCGTTGCGGCAACCGCGGCTAATGTGTCACTGCGGCCTCTGCGGCATCGGGCGGAACCAGTTCCGCCTTGCGCAGTGCGGTCATCAGCAGGACCACGCCAGCATAGGTCACGACCACCACGACCAGCCAGCGCAGCAATACCAGGTCCATTTCTTTCACGATCAGGGCAGCAACCAGAACCGACGGAATCGCTCCGATTGTCAGGCCCAGCACGATCCGCCAATCAAGATCGACCTTGCGGACACACTGCACTCCGGCAGCGATTCCGGAAAATCCGGCACCTGCCGCCATGATCGGAAATGCCAGCCTTGGGTCCATTCCCATCAGGCTCAGCATGGCAAGCGTCGGGGCGTAATTGCCGACCCCGAAACTGAGCAGGATGCCGAATATGAAATTGGCAATAATGGCGATTATTGCCAAGGTGGGCGGCAGACCGCTCGCCGAGCCGCCGGGCGGCATTAGCCCAAGGTTGGATAGGCTATAAAACAGCGCGGCGATCAGAAGCGCGAAACCGACGATTGCCTGGATCAATCGCACTGGGGACCGTGCAGCGATCGGTACTCCTATGTAGCCCCCGGCAACGATCGCAATGACGCAGCCCGTCAGAAGTAGCAAATCGACTTTCACGCCAAGCAGGATCAGGAAAATCACACCTTGGAGGATCGCCGGAATCGTATAGCCGATGAACATGGTCAGCGGCATCAGCCGGTCCGGGACCAACTTTCTGAACTTGAACCAGGCGAGCGTCGGCGCGAATGAACCGATCCCGAGCGTGTCGAAGAAGTTCGTTACCGCAGCAAGTGCTAGCGCCTCCCCTTTCGGCACCAGCTGGTTCTTCTTCGCGGCCTCGCGGATAATGCCGACAAAAAGGCCGGCGGCGCCAATGGTCAATCCCGCGACCAGCAACACGAGCAACATATCGGCCCTTTCCCGTCCATCTGACGTTTCCCGAAGGACTTAACATCGATCGGAGCGAACCCCAACCGAGCGGCAACCAGGCTCTCTCAAGCGTTTAGGCATTGGCTAGTAGGAGGATAATCAGCAGCCGCCGCGCCGCCGGGGCAAGCTCGGATTGTAGAGCCTAGCGCGGCAGTCGTTCGAGGATTTCGATCCCGCGCTCCAGCGCACGAAGTTCGCTTGCCGCCAGCTTGCCGAGGCGGCCTTCCAATGAGCTGTCCGCCGCGGGCGGTCGATTGAGATGCTGGCGTCCCTCGTCGGTTAGCTTGAGCGCAAGGCGGCGGCGGTTGTCGGGATCGGCCTGACGGTCGACCAGCCCCGCGCGAACGAGCACGTCCACAGCCCTGCTCACCGCTGGAGCGCCGCGCTTTACCTTCGCTGCAACCTGGTTGAGCGTCGCTGGCTCGGTCGCTTGAACGGCGGCAAGAAGGTCACGCTGTTGACCCATGGCCTTGGCCGCGGCGGTATCCCCGCCAAGCAGTTCGACCAACCGAGCGAAGCGCGCCGCAATGGCGCCCGGTGATGTACTCCCCCACATGGAATCCACGCTATCAAAGATTTCGCGTTTGGCAAATTTGCCTATAGGCAAGCGTCGTGACGACGCGCTCTTCCCTCCCCCGAACGGTCTGGATTCTCGGCATCGTCAGTCTGCTGATGGACCTGTCGAGCGAGATTTATCATGCGCTGCTGCCAGCCTTCTTGACCGTTACGCTCGGCCTTCCAGTGGTCGCGATGGGCGCGCTGGATGGGGTGGCGGAGGCGACCGCCAATATCGCCAAGCTGGTCTCCGGGCGGCTGAGCGATCGCAACCAGCGGCGCAAACCCTGGATCCTGCTTGGTTATGGCATGGCCGCATTGTCCAAGCCGCTATTCCCCCTCGCCCAAGGCGCTCTGCCGGTGCTTGGCGCCCGGTTCGTCGACCGCATCGGCAAGGGCATCCGCGGCGCACCGCGCGACGCGATGATCGCCGACGAGACGCCGCCCGAGCTGCGCGGCGCGGCTTATGGCCTAAGGCAGGCGCTCGACACCGTAGGCGCCTTCCTTGCGCCGCTCGTGGCAATTGGGCTGATGTTGTTGCTGGCGGACGACATTCGCGCCGTATTCTGGATCGCGGCAGTTCCGGCTGTGCTTTCTTTCCTATTTGCCTGGATCATGCTCCACGAGCCCGAGCGCCATATCGCAATCAAAAGCACGGTTGCCTGGGGTGGCTGGCGCTCGCTCGACAAGCAGGTCAAGCGGCTGATCGGTGTAGGCTTCCTGTTCGGCCTTGCCAGATTTTCCGAAGGCTTCCTGATCCTGAAGGCGATGGACGTTGGCCTCGCCCCAACCTGGTCGCCCCTGGTCCTTGCGCTGTTCAGCCTGGCGTTTCTGGTGCTCGCATATCCTGCGGGCGCGCTCAGCGACCGGATCGACCCGAAATCGCTGTTGCTCGGCGGCATCGCGGTGCTGGTCGCTGCCGATCTGTGGCTGGCCCAATCATCCACCCTGTGGGCGGTGCTGACCGGTGTCGCCCTGTGGGGCGCGCATATGGCGCTGACCCAGGGCATCTTCGCGCGGATGATCGCCGACGCTGCCCCCGAAAGCCAGCGAGCCTCCAGCTTCGGCGCCTTTTTCTTCGCCAGTGGCGTCTCCGCCCTGCTTGCCAGCCTCGGCGCCGGACTGTTGTGGGATCGCGGCGGGCCGGCCGACACCTTTACGGCCGCCGCGGGCGCCGCCGCGATGGCCGGCGCGATGCTATATCTATTGCCGTCGCGCCGCTAAGCCTCGCGCACCGACTTGAACGGCCACATCCTGCCCGCGACAGAGCCCCGATAAACGAACTGATTGTAGAGCGCCGCCGTGACATGCAGGGCAAGCAATGCCAGCACAGCCCAGATCAGTAGCTCATGCACTTCGTTAAACTCATTTTCCTTGGGAATACCGGGAATGGCGGGCACCGACAGGCCGAGTTGCAGCGGTACCCAACCGCCTTCCGCACGGCCCGAGACCGCCGCAAGACCGGTCAGCGGAATCCCGATCAGCAGCAAATAGAACAGGCGATGGTTCCAGACCGCGATGAGGCGGCGCCACTTGGGATAGTCTGAGGGGAATGGGGGCGGCGGGTTCATCAGGCGGACCGCTAGCCGGGCCACGGCCAGCAAAAGGATCATTACTCCCCAGGTTTTGTGCCAGCCGAATACGAATGCTCGCTCGGGAGTGCCGCGCGGCAGGTCTTGGAAGGTGAAACCGATATAGACCTGCATGATTAGCAGGATCGCAGTGATCCAATGGATCCACATGACGATCTTGCGATAGCGCATCGCCACCGGCCCACTCGATTCCGTAATCATATAATCGCTCATCTAAATCCCCTTAGGCTGGCAACGGTCAGCGGGAGAATTTCTCTCCTTTGGCAGCTTTGTCGAGCAACAACTGGCTGAAGCTGAAATCGCTCCCCATTCGCGCTTCCTGGTTCCTTAAACCGGCAACGATCTTTTCCAGCCCTTCGGTGTCGGCCCAGAACATCGGGCCGCCCCGATACACCGGCCAGCCATACCCATAGACCCACACCACATCGATGTCGGACGCGCGCTGCGCCATGCCTTCCTCGAGGATCTTCGATCCCTCGTTGACCATCGTGTAAAGAGTACGCTCGACGATCTCCTCATCGCTGATGTCGCGGCGGGTGACGCCCTGCTTGGCAGCGAAATCCTCGATGATCTGCTGAACGACCGGCGACGGGCTTGGTCGGCGCTTGTCATCATAATCGTAGAAGCCGGCCCCCTTCTTCTGGCCCCAACGATCGATGGCACACAGAGCGTCGCGAATATTTTCGATCCGGCTGGGATCGCGGTGCCAGCCGATATCGACCCCGGCCAGGTCGGCCATCTGGAACGGTCCCATAGGCATACCGAATTCGACATGGACCCGATCGATCTGCTCCGGCGTCGCGCCCTCTAGGAGGAGCTTGGTCGCCTCGACCTGGCGCGGCATCAGCATACGATTGCCGATGAAGCCATGGCAGACACCGGCGACTACGGCGACCTTCCTGATTTTCTTCGCCAGCTGCATCGCCGTAACCAGCACGTCCGGCGCGGTCTTGGCACCCCGGACGATCTCCAGCAGCTTCATCACATTGGCGGGCGAGAAGAAGTGGAGACCGACCACATCCTGCGGCCGCGATGTGCTGGCCGCAATCTCATCGATGTTGAGATAGCTGGTGTTGGAAGCAAGGATGGCGCCCGGCTTGGCGATCTTGTCGAGGCGCCCGAAGACGTCCTTCTTGATCTCCATGGTTTCGAACACCGCCTCGATGATCAGATCGCAATCGGCCAGCGCGTCGAAGTCCAGCGTGGGCTTCAGCAGCCCCATCGCCTTTTCGACCTGTTCGCCGGTCATTCGGCCCTTCGCGGCGGTCGCTTCGTAATTCTTGCGCATCACTCCCGTGCCGCGGTCCAGCGCTTCCTGCGCCATCTCGACGATCGTGACCGGGAAGCCGGCGGACAGGAAGTTCATCGAGATGCCGCCACCCATCGTTCCGGCACCGATCACACCGACCTTCTTCACGTCGCGCGGCCTGGTGTTCTCGGGAATATTCTCGATCTTGGCTGCCTTGCGTTCGGCGAAGAAAAAATATTGCTGCGCCCTCGACTGGGTGCCGGCCATCAGCCCCATGAACAGGTTGCGCTCGTCGATAACGCCTTCGGCATAGGGCTTGGCAACGGCAGCCTCGACCGCCTTGATGTTCGCCTCTGGCGCCTCAAAGCCGCGGAACTTCCTGGCATTGGCTTTGCGGAATTCGTCGAAGATCGCCGGATTTTCACGCGCCTCCTTCAGCTTTTCGTCGCGTTCGCTCGACTTTGGCAGCGGACGAATGTCGCGAACCTCATCGGCCAGCGCGACGGCATGCTGAAGCAGTTCGCCTTCCGCAATTCGGTCAACCAGCCCGACAGAAAATGCCTCCCTAGCGCCAATCGGCGTGCCGGAAGTGACCATTTCCAGGGCCTTCTGGACACCCGCGACGCGTGGCAGCCGCTGCGTGCCGCCTGCGCCGGGGAGCAGGCCAAGCTTCACCTCGGGAACGCCTAGCTTCGCGTCGGGAACGGCGATGCGATAGTGGGAACCGAGCGCGACCTCGAGCCCGCCGCCGAGAGCAGTTCCGTGAATCGCGGCAACCACCGGCTTCGAGCAATTCTCGATCGTATCGACCACGCTCGGAAGCCACGGCATCACCGGCGGCTTGCCGAATTCGGTGATGTCGGCCCCGGCGAAGAAGGTTTGCCCTTCGCATCGGATGACGACCGCCTTGATGGCATCGTCTTTCTCCGCTTCGTCGATCGCCGCAACCAACCCCTGCCGTACAGCGGCGCCTAGAGCGTTCACTGGCGGATTGTTCGATGTGACAATCAACACGTCGCCGTGGCGAGTGGTGGAGATCGGGCTGGTGGTGGGCTTGTCGATGACGTCGGTCATGAGGGGCTCCGTAAGTTCACTAAGTTCACAAAAGTCTCGGGATGAGGCGCCATTTTCAGCCCCTCCAGGTCGTCCGATAAGAATGGACAGCTGCAGCCAGTAATAGTCGGCGGGTCCGTCCGTAGGACAGCAGATTCGTCACGTCGTCGTCCGCCCGTAGCTTTGATGGTTGAAGGGGTGCGACGCCGACAAGCCGCCGTCCACAACGATCGCCTGCCCGTTGACGTAACTTGCCTCATCGGAAGCGAGAAACAGCGCGGCATTGGCGATTTCGATCGGTGCACCGCCACGCCTGAGTGGATTCAAATGACCAATCTGGCCTTCCTGCCCCTTGGCCCGCGCCCGCTCATAGATGAGTTCGGTCATGCCGGTCTCGATCAGGCCGGGGCAAATGGCGTTGACCCGGATGTTGGCGCCAACGAACTGGGTCGCGGCGATTTTGACCAGGTTGATCACTCCCGCCTTCGACGCCGAATAGGCCGGGCCGCCCGCTCCAGAACGAAGGCCAGCCACCGAAGCGGTAGCGACGATCGAACCCCCGCCCCTCTCCTTCATTGCGGGCGCAGCATATTTGATCGCCAGGAATGGCCCGATCAGATTGACCCGGAGAATCTCGGCCCAATCGTCCGCATCCTGTTCGAAGATACTGGCAAACCCGCCAGATATTCCGGCGTTGGCGAACATGATGTCCAACCCACCGAAATCACGCACGGTGTGAGCGACCAGCGCCTCCACCTGCTCTTCGTCCCCCGCATCACATTCAAAATCGGTCCCGCGAAGATCCGCGCCGACAACGCGTGCGCCCTCCTGCCGGAAGAGCTCGACTGTCGCCTTGCCGATCCCCGAGCCGGCGCCGGTGACGATCGCGATCTTTCCGCTGAGGCGTCCGCTCACAGCCCGACCCCGATCGTGCTCCCGCCGTCGACGATCATCGCCTGGCCGGTCATGAAGGTCGACGCGGGTGAAGCGAGATAGACCGCGGCGCCGGCGATCTCGTGCGGTTCGCCGATCCGACGAAGCGGCGTCGAGCGGGTGACCGCCTTCAGCGTGTCGGGATTTTCCCACAGCGCGCGGGCAAAGTCGGTCTTCACCAGCCCTGGCGCGATGCAGTTTACTCTCACGCCCTTCGGCCCGAATTCGGCCGCAAGGTTGCGGGCCAGTTGGAAGTCCGCCGCCTTGGAAATGTTGTAGGCGCCGATCATAGTCGAACTGGTCAGCCCGCCGATGGAACTGACGATGATGATCGATCCTTCTCCACGCTCGAGCATTTCCGGGGCAACCATCGAAATCAGCCAATGGTTGGCAATGACGTTGTTCTCAAGGACCTTGCGGAACTGGTCGTCGCTGATCCCTGCCATCGGGCCGTAATAGGGATTGGAGGCGGCATTGCAGACCAGGACGTCAATCCGCCCGAACGCGCGGCGGGATTCGTCGACCAAATGCTGCAAGTCATCCTTGCTAGAGATGTTGGCCGCCACCGCGATCGCGCGGCCCTCACCGTGCTGCGCATTTATGGCATGAGCCACCTCGTCGCAGGCGTCCTGCTTTCGGCTGGAAATGACGACCTTCGCGCCATGTTCGGCGAGCGCCGCAGCGATGGCCAAACCGATGCCGCGCGACGAGCCGGTAATGATCGCTACCTTACCGGTCAGGTCGAAGAGCCGGGGGCAAGTCACGCAAGTGCCTCCGCATGCTTGGCGAATTCGATCAATGCGATCGCGCGATTGTGAACCTCATCGGGCCCATCGGCGAGCCGCAGCGTGCGGATTCCGGCCCAGCTCGCCGCCAGCGGGGTATCCTGGCTGACTCCCGCCCCGCCGTGCGCCTGGATCGCGTCGTCGATCACCTTCAGCGCCATGCGCGGCGCCTTTACCTTGATCATCGCGATCTCGGCCTTGGCTGCCTTGTTACCGGACTTGTCCATACGGTCGGCGGCAAGCAGGCAAAGCAGCCGTGTAGCGTCGATCTCGATCCGCGCTTCGGCCACCCGTTGCTCCCACACGCTGTGCTCGCTGAGCCGCTTGCCGAAGGCCACGCGGCTCTGAAGCCGCCGCGCCATATAGTCGAGCGCTTCTTCGGCGGCGCCGATGGTACGCATGCAATGGTGAATTCGGCCTGGTCCCAGGCGGCCCTGCGCAATTTCAAACCCGCGGCCCTCGCCGAGCAGCAAGCTTGCCGCGGGCACGCGCACGTCCTTGAGCTCAATTTCCATATGGCCGTGCGGGGCGTCGTCATAGCCATAGACCGACAGGAACCGCTCGACGGTGATGCCGGGGGCATCCATCGGCACCAGGATCATCGATTGCTGACGGTGCTTGGCCTCGGCCGTATCGGTCTTGCCCATCAGGATCGCGACCTTGCAGCGCGGATCACCCGCGCCTGACGACCACCATTTGCGGCCGTTGATGACATAATCGTCGCCATCGCGGTCGATGCGGCATTCGATGTTGGTGGCATCGGACGAAGCGACCCCTGGCTCGGTCATCAGGAATGCCGAGCGGATCTCCCCACGCATCAGGGGGCCAAGCCATTGCTCCTTCTGCTCGCGGGTACCGTAGCGATGGAGCACTTCCATATTTCCAGTGTCCGGAGCCGAGCAGTTGAACACCTCCGACGACCAGAGGATTCGCCCCATTTCCTCGGCGCACAGCGCATATTCGAGGTTGGTCAGTTGCTCGCCCCCGAACGCAAATGTCTCGTCGACATGGTTGAGTGCCCCACCCGGCGGCATGAACAGGTTCCACAGACCCGCGGCTTTTGCCTTGGGCTTTAGGCCCTCGATCAGCTGCAGCGGCTGCCAGCGGTCGCCGCTGTCGATCTCTTTCTTATAGTCCGCGACTCGGGGACGGATGTGCTGGTCGATGAACTCGCGGACGCGGTCGCGGAAAAAAGACTGGCGTTCCGTAAGGTCAAAATCCACCGCTGCTTCTCCCGCTTGGGCGACCGTCCAGTATCGTTCCAAAACGGGCTAGGACGGTGGGACCGACTGGGCAAGTGGTGTTCAGCTTTCCAGTTCCTAGACTTGCTGCACGCTATGGAATTCGTTCGCCAACCAGCTTTCGATCTCGTCGACCTCCGCAACGCGCGCCCCCTTCGGCCTGACGAAATAATAGGCCCGCTGATCGGGGATCGTAATGTCGAACGGACGCACGAGCTTTCCTTCGTGGAGCCTGTCCGCAACGCCCAATTCCCTCGCCAGCGCCACGCCTTCTCCGGCTTCTGCCGCCTCGATCAGCAGGCTGGAATCCGCATACTCCGGCCCTGAGAGCGGCTCCCCGGCCGACACCCCGGCAGCTTCGAACCATGCCGCCCAGCTGTGCCATGGATGGCGAAGCAGATTGCAGTTCAACAGGTCGCCCGGGCGATTTACGGGATGTTCGGCAAGATATTTCGGCGAGCAAACCGGAAAGAGGATTTCCTTGGCCAGCGGGCTGGCGTCGGTATTGGTCCAGCTGCCCATTCCATAGCGGACCGCCGCGTCAATGCCCTCGCCGAGCTCGACCGGCCGGGATGACAGGTCAAGCCGCAGGTCCAGCTCAGGGTGCAGGGCCCTGAATGATCCGAGTCGGGGGACCAGCCACGACGACAGCGCCGGAAAGACGCTGATTGTTAGACGTCGCTTCGCTTGTGCGTTGGATGGGCTGAAAATGCTCTCCAGAAGTCCGAGGGCGTTTCGTACCTGGCCCAACAGGCGAATGCCCTCGGCCGTCGGCATCATTCGATTGCCCTTCCGCTCGAACAGCCTTGTGCCAAGCAGAGCCTCCAACTCACGAATGCGATGGCTGATTGCGCTATGGGTCAGGCCCAACTCCCGGCCCGCCTTCGAATAGCTTTGGTGCCGGCCGGCAGCGTCGAACGCCCGCAACGTCTGAAGCGAAGGCATGTGCATGATTCTTAGGTTGTGAATTCAAGTCACAACCTAGTCAACGCATGATCGTTGGCCATGCTGTCCGGTTCGGCTGCAGAATCCCGCGCAGAAGGAGACAGGAAATGACCTTGCCAACGGGATGGTTGCCGGAAATCGGTGTGATTGGAACGGGCCGGATGGGCACTCGGCTCGCCGCGATGTTCGCCAGGGCGGGCCGGCGCGTCATCCTTGGTTCACGCGACCCGCGCCGCGCCGAAGCTATCGTCGAAGCGCTCGGCGTACCGCGCCTTCATGCCGGGACCTACGAGGATGCAGCCAGCGCACCGGCGGTCCTGCCGGCGCTATTCCTGCGCGACGAGCTGATTCAGCACCTCGAGGCGCTTCGCGGGCATCTTTCGGGCAAGCTGCTGATCGACATCAGCAACCCATTCAACGACGATTACAGCGACTTTCTGACGCCTTGGGATGGAAGCAGCGCCGAGTTGCTGCAGCAGCAGTTTCCGGAAGCACGCATCGTCGGGGCCTTCAAGAATGTCTGGTCGGAGGTGTTCGATCGGCCCCTGTTCGATGGAGTCACGAGCGATGTCCTGGTGACGGGAGACGATGAGCTGGCGAAGCAGGCGTTCCTCAACCTCGCGGCCGACACGCCATTTCGCTACCTGGACGCGGGACCGCTGCGAAATTCGCGTACGGTCGAGCGGCTGACGTTGTTGACCGGGAGACTCGGCCGACAGCTCGACATCTATCCGACGATGAACTGGCGGCTGCTTGGCCAAACGGTCAAGGCAGCCTGACTGGGGGGCCGCGACTCGACCTTGCCCCAAATCCAGGTGGAGTCGCGGCCCTTGCCGCATTGGAATTATAACCTTTCCGTAGGGTCCAAATTGCCCCCTTCCCTAGGCGCTTGCCTCACCCGCCTGTCCCGTTCCACAACGGGCTGGACGATCGGAGAGGAAGGGCAAGAACGATGGCCGATTTGGAGGTGTTTCGCGCCGAAACCCGCGCCTGGCTGGAGGCCAATTGCCCGGCCGAAATGCGCACCCCGATGCGCTCTGAAAAGGATGCCTGTTGGGGTGGGCGGCATTTTGAATATGCGTCGCCCGCGCAGAAGCAATGGCTCGACGTCATGGCGTCGCGCGGCTGGACGGTGCCCGATTGGCCCAGGGAATATGGCGGCGGAGGGCTAAGCCCGGCCGAAACCAAGATATTGAAGGAAGAGATGGCCGCGCTCGGCTGCCGGCCGCCGCTTACCAGCTTCGGCATCTCGATGCTTGGGCCCGCCTTGCTCAAATATGGGAATGAAGAACAGAAGAAGCGCTTCCTGACCGAAATCGCCCGCGGCGAAATCCGCTGGTGCCAAGGCTATTCGGAACCGGGCGCGGGGTCGGATCTCGCCGGCCTTCAGACCAAGGCCGAAGACAAGGGCGACCATTTCCTCGTCAACGGGCAGAAGGTGTGGACCAGCTATGCCGACCAGGCCGACTGGATCTTCTGCCTTGTCCGCACCTCGACCGAGTCGAAACATGGCGGGATCAGCTTCCTGCTGTTCGACATGGAAAGCCCCGGCGTTTCGACCAAGCCGATCCTGCTGATCAGCGGCAACTCGCCCTTCTGCGAGACGTTTTTCGACGATGTGAAGGTGCCGAAGAACCAGCTGGTCGGAGATGAGAATAAGGGCTGGGACGTGGCCAAATATCTCCTCGGCCATGAGCGTGAGATGATCAGCGGAATTGGCCTGGGCGGCGAGAGGGAAGCCCTTGGCAAGGCGGTCGGGCCGATCGAAGATCCGCTGCTGCGCGCTGAGATCGCGGCATTCGATGTGGACGCTTTAGCTTTCGCGGCGATGAGCGAGCGATTCATCGATCAGCTGAAAGCGGGCGAAGCCCATCCCGCGATGCCTAGCATCATGAAATACGCCGGGACCGAGCTCAACAAGCGCCGTCACGAGCTGATCATGGCCGCGGGCGGCAGCGATACGCTCGAATGGGACAGCGAACGATCGAAAGGCGGCAAGTCCGCCCGCGACTGGCTCCGTACCAAGGCCAATTCTATCGAGGGCGGGACTAGCGAAGTCCAGCTCGGCATCGTCGCCAAGCATATCCTCCGCCTCCCGGGAGCCTGATTCGACATGATGACCCTGACCGACGACCAGAGGATGCTTCACGACACGGTTCGCCCGTTCATGGCGGATGAAGGCGCGATCAAGTCGCAGCTCCGCCATTGGCGCGACACGGGCTGCGGCGACGGCTTCGGCCATGGCCTGTGGAAGCAATTCGGCGAGCTTGGGCTGACCGGCATCCTCATCCCCGAAGCGCAGGGTGGTGCGGGGCTGGGCGCGGTCGAGGCGGGTGTGGTGCTTGAGGAGATCGGCCGCAACCTCACCCCTTCCCCCTTTCTCACAACTGCAGTCGCGGCCGTCCGGGCAATGCAAGGGTCGGCCCAGGCCGAGCGCTGGTTCCCCGGCATTGTCGCCGGCGAGACGATCGCTGCGCTGGCGATCGACGAGGGAAAGCACCACGATCCAACGCGGATCGCAACCGAGGCCAGGCGATCAGGCAACGGGTTCGTCCTTAACGGGGGCAAGCAATTCGTCGTCCACGGCGCCAGCGCCGACGTCATCCTTGTCGCCGCACGCACCGCGGGCTCGTCTGGCGAAACGCGGGGGCTGACCCTGTTCGCGGTCGAACGCTGCGCCAGCGGCCTTGAAATCGACAATGTGGCCTTGGCTGACAGCAGCAAGGCTGCCCGGCTCCGCCTCGACGAGGTGGAAGTCGACGCAGACGCAGTGGTCGGCGAAGTGGATGGCGGCTGGACGCCGATTTCGCGAGGCCTCAACGCCGGACGGGCAGGCGCCGCGGCCGAGTTGGTCGGAGTGGCCGTCGGGGCCAGCGAGATGACCTTCGAGTATCTGAAGCAGCGCAAGCAGTTCGGCCGCCTGATCGGCGAGTTCCAGGCCCTGCAGCATCGTGCCGCGCATCTCTATGGCGAAATCGAAATTGCCCGCGCCGCGGCGCTCAAGGCCGCGCAGTTGCTCGACGCCGGGGATCCACGTGCAGAGCTATTCGTCTCGGTCGCCAAGGCGAAGGCGGCAAGGACTTCGGCGCTGGCCGTGCAGGAAGGCGTACAAATGCACGGCGGTATCGGCATGACCGACGAGCATGACATCGGCCTCTACATGAAGCGTGAGGCCGTGCTTTCAGAGTTGTTCGGGTCGCCGCGCTACCATGCCGCCCGCGTAGCGGAGCTCAGCGGCTATTAGCCTCGATCGAGCAGGAAATTGATCCGCGCCGAAGCGATCGGCTTGTCGCGCTCCGCCTGCCAGGCATAGGCTTCGATATTGGCCATGCGCTTTCCCAGCCGCTCGATCACCGCTTCGGCATAGGTATCCCGCGCAATCCCGCCACGCATATAGTCGACCGTGACCGTGATCGGCTTTTTGACAACCTCGTCGCCAATCGCACGCGATAGGGCATTGAAGGCGGCGAATTCGAGCAGTCCGGCGATCGCGCCTCCGTGCAGATAGCCGGGGCGCCCGACGACATCCTCGTGAAACGGCATGACGAAGCGAAGCTGCCCATCGTGCTGCTCGGTTCGAAGTCTCAACAGTCGCGCATAAGGTGGTAGCGTTTTCACCCGACCGCCCTAGCGCGGCAACGGTCCGGGGTCAGCCCCCAAGGTCAGCTGCGAGTCTTATACCCGCAGATAATCCCGAGAATGAACGAGGTGAAAAGTGCGAGCTGGACCTTCCCGGTCGGGTCGGTCCAGTGGAAATAATCCGCCCCCCACCCGAACAGCGCGACGAACATCATGGCTGCGATTGCGACCATCGTTCCCTTAACTCCTTACCTCGCCAGACGCAGAATCCGGCGCGCGAAATTAGAACAGAAAAGGGTAAACATCCGGTAAAGCTTGCCGATCGGCGCCCCTGACGGCATAGGGCCGCCAATTGGAATTCAGAGAGGCCAGGCCGATGAAAGCGCGCGTGTTCGTCACCTTGAAACCAGGCGTCCTCGACCCCCAGGGAAAGGCGATCCACCATGCTCTCGAAGGCCTTGGCTTCGGCGGAGTCCAGGATGTCCGCGCTGGGAAGCTGATCGAGCTCGACCTTGCCGACGGCACCAGCGATGCGGACATCGAAGCGATGTGCAAGAAGCTGCTTGCCAACACCGTCATCGAGAATTTCAGGATCGAGAGGCAAGCGGCGTGAAAAGTGCGGTACTCGTCTTTCCCGGCTCCAACTGCGATCGCGACCTGGCGGTAGCCATTGAGACCGTGACCGGCCGCGCGCCCGCAATGGTCTGGCACCGCGAAAGCGAGCTTCCGCAGGGCACCGACTTCATCGCAATTCCCGGCGGCTTTTCCTATGGCGATTATCTCCGCTCCGGCGCGATGGCCGCCCGCTCGCCGATCATGCAGGCGGTGGCCGAGGCGGCGGGCAAGGGCGTGCCGGTGCTGGGTGTCTGCAATGGTTTCCAGGTGCTGACCGAGGCTGGGCTTCTGCCTGGTGCGCTTATGCGCAACGCAGGGCTTCATTTCGTCTGCCGGTCGGTTGGGCTTAAGGTCGAGAATAGCCAGTCAATCTTCACCAGCGCCTATCAGGCAGGGGAAGAAATCAGCATTCCGGTTGCCCATCACGACGGCAACTACCAGGCCGATGCCGAAACGCTCGACCGGCTCGATGGTGAAGGCCGGGTCGCGTTCCGCTATACTGGAGAGGTCAACGGCTCGGCGCGGAACATTGCCGGGATCCTCAACTCTGCCGGCAATGTCCTCGGCATGATGCCGCATCCTGAGCGTGCGCTGGAGCCCGCCCACGGCAACACTGACGGGAGACGCCTGTTCGAAGGCCTGCTGGAAGCGGTCTCCTGACCTGCTAGACAAGCGCAGTCGCGCGCCCGTAGCTCAGCTGGATAGAGCACGTGCCTTCTAAGCATGAGGTCGCAGGTTCGAATCCTGCCGGGCGCGCCATTCCCATCAGTGCGCGGAATCCTGCCATTTTTCGATTGAAGTTGGGCACCCGCAGCCGAAATTGGCCGTTAGAGGCCCGTGCAGGGCCCTTGGCCAGCGACCGAAGCCTGACCGGGCGGGCCGATGTTGGGGGCATGGGCAAACCTTGCCCGGGCAGCTGCAGAGAAGGTCCTGCCGACCGGCACCAGGGTTTTGTCGATCAGGCAGAGGGAAAGCTTCTGCCGCTCCGTCCGCAAGCCTGCGACCGCCGCTTGGGCGACCCACCAGCGGCGATGAACCCGCGCTCCCAGTTGCGGGTCGAGCAAGGCTACCGCATCGGCCATCCGCATCAGTATCAGGGCGCTCCCTCCGACCGCATGCACGCGAAGATAGTGATCCTCCGTTTCGAGTGCGATTATGTCGCTGCCGATCCCTGGCGGCAGTCTACTTAGCAGAGCGGGCGGAAAGGCGGCAGGAATCGCCTCTGCCCCTGGTTCCGGCAGAGCCGGCGCATGGCCAGGTGTTTCAGCGCCATCGGCCGTGGGTGCGGTGATTGTCGTCGTGTAAACGACCAGCAGTTGAACGGCCGCGACCGCCGCGAACAGGGCCAGCAGTTGCTGGGGCGTAAAGAAGCGGCCCGGCTGAACAAACGACATCGTCCACGCCACGACGAAGGTCATCGGCAATGCGGAAACCAGAGCGACGGCTCCGATCCGGGTCGCACCGGCGCGAACCCTTGTGACTGGCAGCATGGCGTCTGCCGCGACGGCAGCCACCGCGCCGGCCGCCGTCAGCCCTAGCCAGAATGCGTAGCGGGTCGCGGTCGGGAAGGCCGGGTAGGAGCCGAAGGGGCCTGCGAAGCCGAGGAGCAGTCCCAATGGTATCGCGGCCAGGAATGGCTTCCATCTCCCCCAGAAAGGCCGTTGGCGCCGCGTGAACTGCATGCTTCCCACATTGGCGAAAAAGCGGAAGCTATTGGCGAAATCCCGGCTTGTCGATGAGGCGGAGACCAGAGGATGTCACCGTGGCCGGCGCGATCCGCGCCCAAAGCTTGTCCAACATGGAGAATGAAGATGAAACGCTTGATGACGCTTGCCCTGGCCGCAGCCTTCGTTGCCCCTGCAGCGATTGCTGCACAGCCCGCGACTTCGATCGCCATGAACTGCAGCGCGGGAGCCGCTGCGGCGGACGGCGAGGTCCCGAACCTTCACGGGCATTGGGATTTCCTGATGGTTCCCGGGGGAACGCCCAGTTTCGGGCTTATGTCTATCGGATTCGTCGGCGCTGAGTATGGCGGATCGCTGGCGCCGGTGAGGACCGCGCCAGTTGTCCTGCGCAAGATCACCTTGGCCGGCAACAGCGTCCACATGGTTGTTGCCTCCCGCGAGGGCGATGTCCTGTTCGACGGCAGGCTCTCGGCCAAGGGCGACCTTATGTGCGGAACCGTAACCTACCACGGAGGCGAAACCTTCCCGATGGTGGCGCAGAAGCGGCCTTCAACCTATCAGTCGCAGCCTCAGGCCCAGCGGCGCGGTAAGGGGCTGGACGGGCGCACGGCGCCGGGCGTTAAGGCGGGCAGGTGAGAGCCAGCACCAGCTGGGCTTTTCAGCTGGTGTCCTTGCTGCATGCTTCCTTGGCGATGGCCGCTTCCGGCTCCGTCCGGCATGCCCGTGAACGTCGACTTCAGGCGCATTTCGGACCTCGGCCGTCCAACTTAGCCGAAATTTCCCAATGGTCTGATTGCCCATCAAATTCATGCCGGGCGCGCCAACTGGCCGTTGGGTTCGGGGAAGACAGACTTGGGACGGCTTGCGCTAACTGGCAGCAGCCCGAGAAACTCTCTGTTCCGTCTCCGGGATTTTCCCGGACTTAACACTTACGAAGCGGGTTCTTCGGCCTTAGCTGCGCCCGCGACTGGCTTGCCGAGCCATTCGTAGAACAGCACATAGCCGACCGCGAGGATAACGGCGCCAATGAACAGGCCGACCAGTCCGTAGGCCATGACTCCACCAATCACGCCGAGCAGGATGATCGGCATCGGCACTTCCAGCCCATGGCCAATCAACATTGGCTTCAGCACCGCGTCGCTAAGCCCACCGATCACTGACCAAACGGTGAAAATGACAGCTACGGTCGTGCTCTGGGTCGAAAAAGCCCAGGCGATCGCAGGCAGGGTGACGATCAGCACCGGGACCTGCACGATACCGAGCATGAACGCCAACAGCGACAACAGCCCCGCGCCTGGAACGCCGACGACGAAAAAGCCGATCCCGACCAGCAGCGCCTGGACGAAGGCCACGCCGATCACGCCATTCGCAACCGAGCGCACCGTGGCCGCAATGATGTCCATCAGATGTTCGCCCTGCTGGCGGCTGCCGGTAATGCGGGCGAACAGCGCTGCAAAGAAGGCGCGTATAGTCTTGGCATAGGCAAGGGCGACGGCGGCTAGAATGATCGCAAGGATCAGTACCAGCACCACGACGAAGGTGCTGCCGGCTTGCGCTAGAAGCCACTTTGTAAAGGCTTTCATCTGCTCGCCATGGCCCTTGAGGAATGCGGGGAAGTCATTGGCCGCTTGCGCCCATGCCGCATGAATCTTGGGACCGACGATCGGTACTCCTTCAAGGCTCGCAGGAGGCGGCCTGACATCGACCGCCCCGGTTCGAATTCCTTCAACCAGGCCCGGGATACTGCTCGCCGCGTGAATGGCCGCAATCGCCGTGGGGATGAGAATCAGGGCGACCAGGACGCCTCCCAACAGCATGGCAGCCCTGCCCGGCCTCCATCCCTTCGCCAGCAACTTCTCCTGCAGCGGATTGAAGCAGATGGCGAGGATGATCGTCCACAGCAGCAGGCCCACGAAGGGCAATAGCAATTGGATACAAAGCGCTATCAGCAGCGCCGTCAGGAGTAGCGGCAGCAGGAGATCAATGAGATTCTGGACCGGCCTGGTCCCGCCCGACGTCGTCGCCATATGCCACCCCTATTTTGCCAGAGGTTGAGCCCTCGGGCCCGGACCTTCGGATTAGTGGCAGTTTCTAACCTAATGTATCGGGGGAAACCCCGGTATATGGCCGTCCTAGACGAGCTTACCGGGGTTCATCAGCTTGTGGGGGTCCAGCGCCGCCTTGATCGCCCTGATTGTCCGCATTCGATCCGGCGAAAGTCGCTCCAGCTCGTCCCGCTTCATCTGGCCGATGCCATGTTCGGCGCTGATCGAGCCGCCAATCGCCGTTACGAGGTCGTCAACCAATTGCGTTACTGCGGGCCCCTCCCGTTGGAGCCAGTCCGCTCCCCCCCGCTCGCCAGCACGAACATGAAAATGGATGTTCCCGTCGCCCAAATGACCGAACCCAGAGGCATGGGTACCGGGAAATGCTTGTTCAATCTCTGCAGCGGCGTCTGCCATGAACCGAGGCATGAGGTCGACCGGAACCGAGATGTCATGCTGGGTTGCGGGCCCAAAGGCAGCGCGCTCGGCCTCTGACAGGCTGTCGCGAATTCGCCAGAAGGCCTCCGCCTGCGCTTCGCTGGATGAGATAACAGCGTTTTCGACCATGCCCTTGTCGACAAGCGGTGCAAGCAGGCGAGCCAGCAAATCCTCAGGCGGTTCATCGCCGGGCTGACTGACGGTCGCCTCGACCAGCGCATGCCATGCATGGACGCCGTCCAATGGTGCACGCAGATCGGCAATATGATCGAGCGCCGCCTCCAGTGATTCCCGAGGCAAGATTTCGAAACCTTCAATCCTGTCGGTGCCCGCTTCCAGCGCGCGCAGAGTGTCGAGTGCAGCCTGCGGACTGGCCAGCCCGAGCCATGCCACGGCGCGCGAATGGATTGCGGGGAACAGCTTGAGCCTGGCAGCGGTAACGATTCCCAGCGTTCCTTCTGCGCCAATCAGCAGTTGGTCCAGACTGTACCCGCGATTGTCCTTCTTGAGACCGGAAAGGCCGTCATGGACGGTTCCGTCGGGTAGCACCGCCTCTATTCCATCGACCAGCGCCCGCATCGGCCCGAACCGCAGCACCTGCGTGCCGCCAGCATTGGTTGAAATGAGCCCCCCGATCGTTGCACTGCCCTTGGCGCCGAGCGTCAGTGGAAAGCGGACGCCCTTGGCAGCGACCGCTTCATGAAGGGTTTGCAGGATGACGCCTGCCTCGACCACGGCCCGCATGGTGCCCTTCTCGATCGAGCGAATGCGGTTCATCCGCCTCAATGACAGGATCAGCGCGGACCCATCTGCCGGAGGCGTCGCCCCGCCGACCATCGACGTATTGCCGCCCTGCGGCACCAGCGCGATCTCCAACTCGGCCGCTAGTGCAATCATCGCCGCGACTTCTTCAGTCGATCCCGGCTGCAGGATGGCGTCCGACCTACCATGCCATCGGCCTCGCCAGTCGGTCAGCCACGGTTCGATGTCTGCCGGCTCAGTGACCGCCGCGCGCTCGCCAAAACGAGCCCGGACACTGTCAATCAGCTGTTGGCGCGCGCCTGTCATTTCCGGGCCCAGCGATCGCAGCGCTCGGCCGCGTCGCCGCGATAAATCAGCCGGCCGCCCTGGATCACACCATCTATGCATTGGAGAACGGTAATATCGACCAGCGGATCGCGACCGACCGCAACGAAATCGGCTACGTGACCGGCCGTAACAGAGCCCAGCTCCTCATGTCCCAGGGCCTTGGCAGCTTCGCTGGTTGCACTTGCAAGCGCCTGCATCGGCGTCATGCCATAGCGGACCATATAGCCGAACTGGCGGGCATTGAGGCCGTGCGGATAGACACCCGCATCCGTGCCGTACGTCAGCGGCACGCCAAGTTTCACTGCCTTGGCAAAGCCCTGGCGTTGAAGGTCGGTCGTGTCGCGGTTCTTCTTCAAATATTCGGCAGGCCAATGGTCGCGGGTTCCAATCTCGTCGATCCAGTCGCCGTCATAGATATCCATGTCGAGCCAGACGCCACGATCCTTCGCAAGCCGAAGCCCTTCATCGTCGACTAGCGAAGCATGCTCGATCGTTCGGGCGCCAGCCCGAATCGCCGCCTTAATTCCTTCCGCGCCGTGGGCATGCGCGATGCAATATTTCCCAAGAACCTTGGCCTCGTCACATGCCGCCTGCATTTCCTCGGGAGTCAGCTCCAGCGCCCCGGGTTCGCTGCCGATCGCGAGGACCGCACCGGTCGCTATCAGCTTGATGAAGTCGGCGCCGCTGCCGATGAGGTTCCGCACCTTCTGGCGCGCATCAACTGGGCCGCGCACCTCGCCGATCCGGAATTCCGGCCCGATCACGGTTCCCGGCTTCGCCCCGGTGACCGCGCCCCCGCCGCCCGGAATCGTAATATAGCCGCCCGCCACGAACATTCGCGGTCCTTCGACTTCGCCCGCCGCGATCGCATTGCGAAGTGCGACATCGGTTAGCCCGCGATAGACGCCGACGTCGCGAACCGTGGTGAAGCCCGCGTGAAGCGTGATACGCGCCATTTCGGCGCCCTTGAGGACGGTCGCTCCCTCGCTGTGGGTCAGCGGCTCGGCCGGGTCATCGCCCTGACCATAGCCATCGGCCACATGGGTATGGAGATCGATCAGGCCGGGAAGGACCCATTTGCTCGACCAATCGATCAACCGGCCATCGGCACGCACGCCTTTCCATGGCCGATCACTAACGATCTTGCCATCGGTGATGATCAACTCCCGGTCATGGGTGACCGTCCCCGTTCCCGGGTCGATCAGGTGGCCGGCGCGCAGCTGGACCGTTTCTGCGCCCGCGGACGCGGAAAATGATGCCGCCAGCATCAACATACCCATCAGCCTGACTTGCATCTTACATCTCCTCGTCACGCATGGGCTTTGCAAAGGCGGGCGTCCGAGGCAAGGTGCCGCCATGGCCCGCCCTCCAATTACCATTGTCCTCGCCCGTGCTATCAATGGCGTCATCGGCAAGGATAATCGGCTGCCTTGGCACATTCCCGGCGATTTGAAGCGGTTTAAAGCGCTGACAATGGGCAGCGCGATGATCATGGGACGCAAGACCTTCGACAGCCTTCCCGGAATCCTCCCGGGTCGCCGGCACATCGTCATGACTCGCGATCACGACTGGCAGGTTGAAGGGGTCGAGGTGGCGTATGACGTCGATAGCGCGATCAAGACGGCAGGATCGACGCCGATTTCGGTCATCGGCGGCGCGGCGATCTTCGGACTGTTTGAGCCGCTTGCCGACAAGATCGAATTGACCGAGGTGATTGCAGAGGTCGATGGCGACGTGACGATGCCCGACCTCCGTTCGAGCGAGCGCTGGCGGGAAGTCGCCAGCGAAGACCATATGCCAACAGCCGGCACGCCCGCCTGGCGTACGGTGACATTGGTAAAAGCCAAGGCCTAACGCTTCGGCGCTCCTCCCGCCGCAAACACGCGGAACCGCTTCATTTGTTCACCCAGCACCTGGTCGACCGCAGTTGCCAGTTTTTCCGCGTTGCCGTTGGCAAAACCCGCAGCGCGGTAATTCATCGTGACGCGCGATCCGCCCGCGATTCGCTCAACCTTGACGTCCATCACGCCTGTCGTGGCTTCGTAGAGCAACGGCCCGAGACTGCCAGTCAACACCACCCGCTCGCCGGGTTGAAGGTAGGCGACCCGCAAATGCTCGATCCCACCGCCGCCTTCCAGCGTTTCGCAGAAGCAGCCCCCCGGTCGCATCTGCAGCGACAATCGCGCCGCATCGCCGGAGTAGGTATGGTCCTTGGACCACCACTGCGCGACCTCACCGAACGCGCTGAAGGCCTTTGGTTGGGGAATGACGAGATTAACGACATGCTGAATCTCAAAGCCATGCGGCTCGGCGCTGATCACTTCAGCGGCGGCAGGAGTGGCGAATAGGGCAGTGAGACCTAAAAACAGGAACCGCATAACAACCCCCTTCTCGTCATTGCGAGGAGCGCAGCGACGCGGCAATCCAGGTATCGCCGGATTGCTTCGCTACGCTCGCAATGACGAACCGGTTTGTCTAGCTATCGAGAACGGCGTCGATCGCCGCTGCAACCTCTTCGACGCTACCCATGCCATCGATCCGTCGGACCAGCCCCTTCTCTTCATAGTAGGGAAGGATCGGTGCGGTCTTGGCGCGATATTCGGCCATGCGGGTGCGAACCGTCTGCTCGTTGTCGTCGGGGCGCCGCTTGAATTCATGGCCGCCGCAGACATCGCAGGTGCCTTCAACCTTTGGCCGGTGGAGGCTGTCATGATAGCCCGCGCCGCACGTCGCGCAGGTAAAGCGGCCTATAATACGGTCGACCAGCACTTCCTCATCGACGATCAGTTCGATCACATGGTTGAGCTTGCGGCCCCGCTCGCCGAGCAGGATCTCGAGCGCCTGCGCCTGGTGCTTCGTGCGCGGAAATCCGTCGAAGATGGCCCCGTGATCGCCCGCGCTGTCTAGCCGCTCGCCAATCAGCGCGGAAACGATCGCGTCCGAAACCAGCTCTCCCGCTTCCATGACCGCCTTGGCCTTGAGCCCGGTCGGCGTACCCTTGGCAACAGCTTCGCGAAGCATGTCGCCGGTCGACAGCTGGATCATGCCGCGATTGCGCTGCAGCCGCTGCGCCTGGGTTCCCTTGCCCGCCCCCGGAGGCCCCAGCAGGATAATGTCCACTTTTGAAGCCCTCCCCGTTGGCGCGGCGACACCGTTACCGGCGGCGCCCACCCTTCAACTTCGCCTTCTTGATCAGATCGCCATATTGGTGCGCGATCAAGTGGCTCTGAATCTGGCTGACCGTGTCCATTGTCACATTGACCACGATGAGCAAGCTGGTGCCTCCCAGGTAGAAGGGAACCCCCGCCTGGCTGAGCGCAATCTCCGGAATGAGGCAGATCGTCGTGAGGTAGGCAGCGCCGATCACGGTGATACGGTTGAGCAAGTAATCGAAATAATGCTCGGTCGCCTTGCCGGGACGAATGCCGGGAATGAAGCCGCCATGACGCTTCAGATTCTCCGCGGTTTCCTCGGAGTTGAACTGCACCGCGGTGTAGAAGAAGCAGAAAAAGATGATGCCGGATGCGTAAAGCAGCAGGTAGAGCGGCGCTCCATGCTGCAAATAGGTGCTTACGGTGATCAGCCAGTCGCTCGACGAATTGTCGGGCTGGCCCGCTCTGCCACCGGCGAATTGGAGGACCGTCAGCGGCATCAGCAGCAGCGACGAAGCGAAGATCGGCGGAATTACCCCCGCCGTGTTGATCTTGAGCGGCAAATGGCTGCGCTCTTGCTGCATCATTCCCCGGGCCGTCTGGCGCTTGGGATATTGGATCAGAACCCGACGCTGGGCGCGCTCCATAAAACAGATGAACATGACCAGCACGACCACGGCGATCACGATGCCGAAGACCAGGATCGGGTCCAGCGTTCCGGAGCGACCGCCCTCGAACAGCTGGGCCAGGTGCCGCGGCATGGAGGCCACGATTCCGGCCATGATGATCAGCGAAACGCCGTTGCCGATGCCGCGGCTGGTGATCTGCTCGCCGATCCACATCAGGAATAGGGTTCCGCCGACCAAGCTGATCGTTGCAGCGACGCGGAACAGCATTCCGGGTTCGACCACTGCGGCGACGCCCTGGGTCGCCGCCCAGCCTTCGAGGCCAACGGCGATGAAATAGCCTTGAACCGTCGTCAGCAGCACGGTCAGGTAGCGCGTATATTGGTTGAGCTTCTTGCGCCCCGTCTCGCCTTCTTTCTTGAGCACCTTCCAGGGCTCGTAGAGCGAGGCGCCCAACTGCACGACGATCGAGGCGGTGATGTAAGGCATCACGCCAAGTGCGACGATCGACATGCGCGACAGGCTGCCGCCAGAAAAAGTGTTGAAGAAGTCGAGCACGCCGCCCTGCTGCGTCTGGAACAGCGAAGCCAGCGCGCGCGGGTCGATGCCTGGGATCGGGACGAATGAAAGCAATCGGAATAGCACCAGCGCCCCAAGCGTGAACCACAGGCGCTTCTTTAGCTCGGTCGCCTTGGAGAAACTTGCCAGCGAAATATTGGCTGCCAACTGTTCGGCTGCGGATGCCATCGATTATCCCTAGAAAAATTTAGGCGGCGACGGGCATCAGCCCCCCGCCGCCCGATATAGTCACTGGAAGGCCGTTGCGAAGCCCCCAATCCTTAGAAAGCAGTCAGGCCTTCGCCGCAGAGTTCTTGGCTGCCTTGTCGGCCAACCGCGCCTCGCGAGCCTTGCCCTTCTTGGCAGCGGCCAACGCGGCACTATCCTTCTTCTCCAGGATCTCAACCTTGCCGCCAGCCTTTTCGACCGCCTCGATCGCGCCCTTCGACGCGCCGGCGACCTTGAAGCTGATCTTGGTCTTCAATTCGCCCTTGCCGAGCAGGCGGACGCCGTCCTTGCCCCCACGCGCCAAGCCAGCGGCCTTCAGCGCGCCATGGTCAAGCACACCCTTGATGTCGATCTTGCCGGCATCAATCAGCTTCTGGACGGCGCCAAGGTTCACCTCGGCATAATCCTTGGCGAAGATGTTGTTGAAGCCACGCTTCGGCAGCCGCATGTGGAGCGGCATCTGGCCGCCCTCGAAGCCCTTGATCGAAACGCCGGAGCGGCTCTTCTGGCCCTTCTGACCGCGGCCAGCGGTCTTGCCCAGGCCCGAACCGATGCCGCGACCGACGCGAACGCGGCTCTTGCGGGCACCAGGATTGTCGCGGAGTTCGTTGATCTTGATAGTCATGTCTTGCACTCGCTTTCGCTTTTGTCGCGCATGAGGCCGGTCGGCTGAGCCGCCGGCCCCGATACTCAAATGGTTAGTCTTCGACCTTCAGCAGGTGCGCGACCTTGCGCACTTGGCCGAGCACTTCCGGCGTGGCTTCGACCTCAACCGTGCGATGCATCTTGTTGAGGCCCAGGCCGACGAGGGTCGCCCGCTGGGTCTTGTGACGGCGGATCGGCGATCCGGTCTGGGTGATCTTGATCTTGGCCATCACTGATTACTCCGTGACCGCGTCGGCGGTCGCTTCCGCCTCGGCGGCGGCCAGGCCGCCACGACCGAGAAGGTCGGCGACCTTCTTGCCACGGCGCTGCGCGACCGAACGAGGGCTGGTCTGATCCTTCAGCGCCTCGAAGGTCGCACGGATCATGTTGTAGGGGTTCGACGTGCCGACCGACTTGGTGACCACGTCGTGGACGCCAAGGCTCTCGAACACGGCGCGCATCGGGCCGCCGGCAATGATACCGGTACCGGCCGGAGCGGCGCGAACCGCGACCTTGCCGGCGCCGAAGTGGCCCTTGCCGTCATGATGCAGCGTGCGGCCATCGCGCAGCGGAACGCGGATCATCGCCTTCTTGGCGGCCGCAGTCGCCTTGGAGATGGCTTCCGGCACTTCGCGAGCCTTGCCGTGACCGAAGCCGGCGCGGCCCTTGCCGTCGCCAACCACGACCAGCGCGGCAAAACCGAAGCGCTTGCCGCCCTTCACAGTCTTGGAGACGCGGTTGATGTGAACGAGCTTTTCAATCAGCTCCTCGCCACCCTCGTCGTCGCCACCGCGACCGCCACGGCGATCGTCGCGACGACCGCGGTTGCCGCCGCGATTGTCACGGCCACCGCCGCCACGACCACGGCCGCCACGCGGACCGCGAGCTTCGCGGCCTTCCGGAGCGCCGGGAGCGGCCTCAGCCGGAGCGGCTTCAACCGGAACCTGGGGCTCGGCAGTCGCTTCGGTGGGAGCTTCCACCTGCGGGGTTTCGTTTTCGTCAGCCATTTAGAACTCCAATCCGCCTTCGCGGGCGGCATCGGCCAGGGCCTTTACCCGACCATGGAACAGGAAGCCGCCGCGGTCGAACACGACCGCCGAAACGCCCGCCTTCTTGGCGCGCTCGGCCAGGGTCTTGCCGACTTCGGCAGCACCGTCGCGAGTTGCGCTGGTCTTGCCGCGCAAATCCTTATCCAGCGTCGAGGCCGAAACCAGCGTCTTGCCGGCAGCATCGTCAATGACCTGGGCATAGATATGCTTGCCTGAGCGGTGAACCGACAGACGCGGCTTGCCCGCGGCGCGCGCACGAAGCGCGGTGCGGACACGGCGCCGGCGGCGATCGAAGAGAGAGAGTTTAGCCATGGCTTACTTCTTCTTGCCTTCTTTGCGGAAGATATACTCGCCGCGATATTTGATGCCCTTGCCCTTGTAGGGCTCCGGCTTACGCCAGCGGCGGATTTCGGCGGCCACCTGGCCGACCTTCTGCTTGTCGATGCCGCTGATCTCGACCGTAGTATTGTCCGGGGTCTTGACGTCGACACCTTCAGGCACGGCGAAGTTGACGTCGTGGCTGTAGCCGAGCTGCAGCTTCAGGTTCTTGCCCTGAGCCTGGGCGCGGTAGCCGACGCCGGTGATCTCGAGCACCTTGCTGAAGCCCTCGGTGACGCCAGTCACCAGGTTTTGCACGTTGGTGCGCTGCATGCCCCACGCGGCGCGGTTGCGCTGCGCGTCGACAAGCGGCGTCACGCGGATTTCGCTTTCGGCGATCTCATACTTAACCAGGTCGTCGAGCAGCTGCATCGACAGCGTACCCTTGGGGCCTTTCACGGTCAGGGTCTGGCCCTCGACAGTGGCCGAAACGCCCGAAGGCATCGCGACCGGCTTTTTACCGATGCGGGACATTAGAACACCTCCGCCAGTACTTCGCCGCCGACATTCTGATCGCGCGCTTCCGCGTCCGACAGAACGCCGCGAGGCGTCGAAACGATGGTGATGCCCAGCCCGTTGCGAATGCGCGGCAGCTCGCGAGCGCCCGAATAGACGCGGCGACCCGGCTTCGACACGCGAGCCAGATGCTGGATCGCGGGCTGGCCCTCGAAATATTTCAGCTCGATGCGCAGGCCTTTCTGGCCGGCAAGCTCTTCCTCGGTATAGCCGCGGATATAGCCTTCGCGCTGAAGCACATCGAGCACGTGGGAACGCAATTTGGAAGCGGGCGTCAGGATTGAATCCTTGCGCGCCTGCTGGCCGTTGCGAATGCGGGTGAGCATATCACCCAAAGGATCGGTCATCGGCATAGCGTGCCCTTACCAGCTCGACTTGGTGAGACCGGGAATCAGGCCTTTATTGCCCATTTCCCGGAGCATGATCCGCGACAGGCGGAACTTGCGATAATATCCGCGCGAACGGCCGGTCAGCTCGCAGCGGTTGCGGATGCGGGTCGGGTTGCCGTTGCGCGGCAGCTCGGCCATCTTCAGGCGCGCGATCAGGCGCTCGGTCTCATCGACCGACGTGTCGTTCGCTTTCGCCTTGAGCTTCGCAAGCTTCGCCGCGGTCTTCGCGACGAGCGCTTTGCGACGCTCATTCTTGTTCACGGAACTCAGTTTCGCCATGACTTAAGTTCTCCAGCGCCGCTTACGCGGCTTCTTTCTGTTCGTCGGCCGGGAAGGGGAAGTTGAAGAGGCGCAGCAATTCGCGCGCTTCCTCGTCCGTCTTCGCGGTCGTGGTGATGATGACGTCCATGCCCCGGACCTTTTCGATCTGGTCATAGTTGATCTCCGGGAACACGATCTGTTCCTTGAGACCCATCGCGTAATTGCCGCGGCCGTCGAACGACTTGGGGTTCAGCCCACGGAAGTCGCGAACGCGCGGGAGGGCGATCGTGACCAGCCGGTCGAGGAACTCGTACATACGCTCGCGGCGCAAGGTGACCTTGCAACCGATCGGCATGCCTTCGCGCAGCTTGAACTGAGCGATCGACTTCTTCGCCTTGGTGATCACCGGCTTCTGGCCCGAGATCTTTTCCATCTCAGCCGCGGCCTGCTCGACCTTCTTCTTGTCCTGGGTCGCCTCGCCGACGCCCATGTTGATGACGATTTTTTCGAGCTTCGGCACTTCAAGAGCATTCTTGTAGCCGAACCTCTCGGTCATCGCCTTGGCGATGCGCTCGTCATAGTCCTTGCGCAGACGCGGCGTGTACTTCGCATCAGCCATCGATCTTCTCCCCGGACCGCGCAGCAACGCGGACCTTCTTGCCGTCCTTGGCAAACTCGAAACGGACGCGGGTCGCCTTGCCGTCCTTGGGGTCGACGATCGCGACCTTCGAAACGTGCATCGGCGCTTCCTTGCGCTCGAGACCGCCCTGCGGATTGAGCTGGGTCGGCTTGCGGTGACGGGTCGCGACATTGACGCCCGACACGATCACCTTGCCGTCCTTCGGCATCGACGTGACGACTTCGCCCGTCTTGCCCTTGTCGCGGCCCGACAGGACCACGACCTTGTCACCCTTGCGGATCTTCGCGGCCGACATCACAGCACCTCCGGCGCGAGCGAAATGATCTTCATATGCTTCTTCGCGCGCAGCTCACGAACCACCGGCCCGAAAATACGGGTGCCGATCGGCTCTTCGTTCTTGTTCACCAGCACTGCCGCGTTGGTGTCGAAGCGGATCACCGAGCCGTCGGGACGGCGGATGTCCTTGGCGGTGCGCACGATCACCGCACGGTGAACGTCGCCCTTCTTCACGCGGCCGCGCGGAGCGGCTTCCTTGACGCTGACGACGATGATGTCGCCAACGCCAGCGGTGCGGCGCTTCGATCCGCCCAGCACCTTGATGCACTGAACGCGCTTGGCGCCACTGTTGTCCGCAACCTCTAGGTTGGACTGCATCTGGATCATGAGTTCAGTCCTTCCTTATGCTTCGGTTGCTTCGGGCTCGGCCTTCTTGGCCTTGCCCTTTTCAGCCTTGGCCGGGGTGGCCGGCTTGGCCACCGCGACCGGCTTCGAGACATCGGTCTCGACGATATCGGCCACTTCCGCGGGGGCGGCGCCAATACGATCGAGCACGGTCCAGCTCTTCAGCTTGGAAACCGGCGCGCACTCCTGGATGCGCACTTGCTCGCCCGACTTATAGGCATTGCCTTCGTCGTGGGCGTGATACTTCTTCGACAGCTTGATGATCTTGCCATAGAGCGGGTGCTTCACCCGCCGCTCGACACGGACCACCACCGTCTTGTCACCCTTGTCCGACACCACGGTGCCAGTGAGGACGCGCTTCGGCATCTCAAATACTCCTTACGCCTTGGCCGCCGCGCGAGCGCGGTCGGACTGCAGCGTCTTGATCCGGGCGATGGTGCGGCGCACCTCGCGAACCCGGCTCGGCTTCTCGAGCTGGTTGGTGGCGGCCTGGAAGCGCAGGTTGAACTGCTCGCGCTTCAATTCCGCCAGCTGGGTTGCCAGCTGGTCCTCGGTCTTCACAACCAGATTTTCCTTCTTGGCCATGATCAGTCTTCCTCAACCATCGATTCACCCAGGCGGGCGACGACCTTGACCTTGATCGGCAGCTTTTCGGCGGCGCGCTCGAAGGCAACTTTGGCGAGCGGGCCGGGAACGCCGTCCAGCTCGAACAGGATGCGGCCCGGCTTCACGCGGGCTACCCAGAATTCCGGCGAACCCTTGCCCGAGCCCATGCGGACTTCGGCCGGCTTCGACGACACGGGGACGTCCGGGAAAATGCGGATCCACAAGCGACCCTGACGACGGATGTGACGCGTGATCGCGCGGCGGGCCGCCTCGATCTGGCGCGCAGTGATCCGGTCCGGCTCCATCGCCTTCAGGCCGAACGAGCCGAAATTGAGCTCGGTGCCGCCTTTGGCGTTGCCGTGAATCCGGCCCTTGAAGGCCTTGCGGAACTTGGTGCGTTTCGGTTGCAGCATGTCCTTAGTTCCTTAGCGGCGATCGTCGCGCGCCGGGCGGACGCCCGACGTTTGAGCGTCCATCATGAGGCGGTCCTGAGCGAGCGGGTCATGGCCGAGGATCTCGCCCTTGAAGACCCACACCTTGACGCCGCAGACACCGTAAGCGGTGTGCGCTTGCGCTTCGGCGTAATCGACGTTGCCACGCAGCGTGTGCAGCGGAACGCGACCCTCGCGGTACCATTCAGTGCGCGCGATTTCCGCGCCGCCCAGACGGCCGGCGCAGGTGATACGAATGCCCTCAGCGCCGAGCCGAAGTGCCGATTGAACGGCCCGCTTCATGGCGCGGCGGAAAGCGATACGACGCTCGAGCTGGTCGGCGACGCCCTGCGCGACGAGGCGCGCGTCGATCTCCGGCTTGCGGATCTCGACGATGTTCAGGCTGACTTCCGACCCGGTCATCTTGCCGAGCAGCTTCTTCAGCTTCTCGATATCGCTGCCCTTCTTGCCGATGATGACACCGGGGCGGGCGGCATAGATGGAAATGCGGCACAGCTTGGCCGGGCGCTCGATGACGACCTTCGAGATCGCCGCCTGAGGCAGCGTCTTGAAGATATACTGGCGGATCTTGAGATCCTCGAGCAGCAGACGGCCATAGTCCTGACCCTCAGCGAACCAGCGGCTGTCCCAGGTCCGATTGATCTGGAGACGAAGGCCGACGGGAGACGATTTCTGACCCATTACGCTTCTTCCTGCTCGCGAACGACGACGCGAAGGCGGCTGAACGGCTTCTCGATACGGGTCGAGCGGCCGCGAGCGCGGGTCGCGAAGCGCTTCATGGTGATCGACTTGCCGACCGACGCTTCGGCGACGATGAGCGCATCGACGTCAAGGTTGTGGTTGTTCTCGGCGTTGGCGACCGCCGAAGCGAGTACCTTCGCCACCTCGGGCGCCATGCCCTTGGTCGAGAACTTCAAGATATTGAGCGCTTCCTCGACCTTGCGGCCGCGGATCAGGCCCGCGACGAGGTTGAGCTTCTGCGCCGAACCACGGATCATGGTGCCGACGGCAAGCGCTTCCTTATCGCCGACCTTGCGGGGGGATGCGGGCTTGGACATTAGCGCTTACCCTTCTTGTCGGCAGCGTGGCCCGGGAAGAAGCGCGTCGGCGCAAATTCACCAAGCTTCATGCCAACCATGTCCTCATTGACCGACACCGGCACGAACTTGCGGCCGTTGTAGACATTGAAGGTCAGGCCGACGAACTGCGGCAGGATGGTCGAACGACGTGACCAGGTCTTGATCGGCGCGCGCTTGCTTGCCTCCTGAGCGGCTTCTGCCTTCTTCAGGAGCGAAAGCTCGACGAACGGACCTTTCCAAACGGAACGAGCCATCTCGGTTAGCCCTTCTTCTTCGCGTGACGCGACCGGATAATGAACTTGTCGGTCGCCTTGTTGTGACGGGTGCGAGCACCCTTGGTCGGCTTGCCCCACGGGGTAACCGGGTGACGGCCGCCCGAAGTCCGGCCTTCGCCACCGCCGTGCGGGTGGTCGACCGGGTTCTTGGCGACGCCGCGGGTCAGCGGGCGCTTGCCCATCCAGCGGGTACGTCCGGCCTTGGCCAGCGTCTGGTTGGCGTTGTCGGGGTTCGACACCGCGCCAACGGTCGCCATGCAGTCGGAGCGAACATAGCGCGTCTCACCCGAGTTCAGGCGGACGATGACCATGCCCTTGTCGCGGCCGACGACCTGCACATAGGTGCCTGCCGCGCGAGCGATCTGGCCGCCCTTGCCGGGCTTCAGCTCGACATTGTGGACGATGGTGCCGACCGGCATCTGGCCGATCTCCATTGCGTTGCCGGGCTTCACGTCGACCTTCTTGCCGGCCACGACCTTGTCGCCGGGCGCGAGGCGCTGCGGCGCAATGATGTAAGCCTGCTCGCCACCTTCATAGGTGACAAGCGCAATGAATGCCGAACGGTTCGGATCATATTCGAGACGCTCGACGGTCGCCGAAACGTCCCAGGTGCGACGCTTGAAGTCGACCAGGCGATAACGCTGCTTATGACCGCCGCCGATGCCACGCGAGGTGACCTGGCCCTTGTTGTTGCGGCCACCGGTCTTGGTCTTGCCTTCGGTCAGCGCCTTCACCGGCTTGCCCTTGTAGAGCTGCGTCCGGTCGACGAGGATCAGGCCACGGCGGGCCGGGCTCGTCGGCTTATATTGCTTGAGAGCCATTACGCCTTGACCCCTTCCGTAATGTCGATCGACTGGCCTTCGGCCAGCGTGACGATCGCTTTCTTCGAGTCAGACCGCGTGTAGGGCTTGCCCTTCCACTTCTTGGTCTTGCCTTTGGTCACGATCGTGTTGACGCCGGTCACGGTTACGCCGAACAGCGCTTCCACGGCCGCCTTGATCTCGGGTTTGGACGCCGTGCCAGCGACCTTGAACACCACCGCGTTATGTTCCGACAACATGGTCGACTTCTCGGTGATGTGCGGCGCGAGCACGATGTCATAGTGGCGGATATCGACCGCCCCTGCTGCCTGCTTCTTAGCCATTGAACCGGGCCTCCAGCTTTTCAACCGCGGCGCGGGTCAGGACCAGCGTCTCGTGGCGCATGATGTCGTAGACGTTGGCGCCAATCGCCGGGAGAAGGTTGATCCCCTCCAGGTTCGACGAAGCGCGGGCAAAGCCGACGTTGAGCGCGTCACCATCGATCACCAGCGCGGTCTTGCCGAAGCCGAGCTTGCCGAGCTTCGCCTGCAATGCCTTGGTCTTCGCTTCCTCGCCCATGTCGAGATTGTCGAGGACGATGAGCTGGCCGCCCTTCGCCTTGGCCGACAACGCCATCCTCAGGCCAAGCGCCCGAACCTTCTTGTTGAGGCTCGAGGTGAAAACGCGAGCCCGAGGGCCGTGTGCCTTGCCGCCGCCAATGAAGATCGGAGCGCGGCGATCGCCGTGACGAGCCGTGCCGCCACCCTTTTGACGACCGAACTTCTTGCCCGTGCGAGCGACGTCAGCGCGCTCACGAGCCGCACGCGCCGGAGCGCGACGGTTGATGAGCTGCCACGTCACAACGCGGTGCAGGATGTCGGCGCGCGGCTCGACGCCGAACACTTCGTCGTCGAGCTGGATGTCGCCGCCAGCCTTGGCGTCGAGGGTCTGAACCTTGACCTTCATCGCTTAGCCTTCCTTGCTCTCGTCGGCGGCAGGCGTTTCGCCCTCCGCGTCCGAGTCCTGAACTTCCGCAGCGCCAGCTTCCTGCTCGGCTGCGATCGCCTTCACTTCCTCATCGCTGGGAAGCGCCGGAATTTCGTGCACCGCCGCTTCGTCGACGAACCCCGCCGGGGCGTGCTCGACAACGATCTCGGCGGCATTCTCGAGGAGGCCGGCCGGATATGGCGCACGCTCGTCACGCGGCAGCTTGATCGCGTCTGAAACGGTCAGCCAGCCACCCTTGGAGCCGGGGACCGAGCCCTTGACGAACAACAGGCCGCGCTCGGCGTCCGTACGGACGATCTCGAGGTTCTGTTGGGTGCGATTGCGCGCACCCATGTGGCCGGCCATCTTCTTGTTCTTGAAGACGCGGCCCGGATCCTGGCGGTTACCGGTCGAGCCGTGCGAACGGTGCGAAACGGAAACGCCGTGAGTGGCGCGAAGACCACCGAAGTTCCAGCGCTTCATCGCGCCGGCAAAGCCCTTGCCCTGGGTCACGCCCGAAATGTCGACCATCTGGCCGGCAACGAAATGATCGGCGGTAATCGTCGCACCGACATCGAGGAGCGCATCCTCGGCGACGCGGAATTCGACCACGCGAGCCTTAGGCTCGACCTCGGCCTTGCCGAAGGCCACCCGCTGCGGCTTGTTGACATTCTTCGCCTTGGCCGTACCGGCGCCCAGCTGGACGGCGGTATAACCGTCGCGATCCTTCTCGCGGCGGCCAACGACCTGTACGTCTTCAAGCTGGAGAACGGTGACGGGCACATGGCGCCCGTCCGCCTGGAACAGGCGGGTCATCCCCATCTTCTTAGCGATCACGCCAGTGCGCATGATCCACACTCCTACAGAGGCCCCGTCCCGCTTCTCGCGATCGGGGGCGTGCGGCCCGTGAAACTATGCGTGCCCCGCTTGGGCCATTCCCGCGTGAACGGGATGCGGGGGACGCAGTCCGGAATGCCTTGAAGGGCGTTCCGCGGTATCCCTTGATCCGTTGCGGCGCTTTCTTAAGCGCCACGTCGATCCTTAAGTCAGGATCGTGCGGCCGAATCTGGCCGCGGTGCCAGCCCCTTAGGCTAGCCTGATCTCTACGTCTACACCCGCGGCGAGATCGAGCTTCATTAAAGCGTCGACCGTCTGCGGCGTCGGCTGGACGATGTCCAGGAGCCGCTTGTAGGTGCGGACCTCAAACTGCTCGCGCGACTTCTTGTCGACGTGCGGCGAACGGTTGACGGTGAACTTCTCGATGCGCGTCGGCAGCGGAATGGGACCGCGGATAAGAGCACCCGTGCGCCGAGCCGTATCAGCGATGTCGCCAGTTGCCTGGTCGAGCACGCGATGATCAAAGGCCTTGAGGCGAATCCGGATGTTTTGCGTTTCCATGTCCACTTACCGATGCGAAAGAGCCTGAGTGCCGCCTTCAGCCGAAGGCATTACCCTTACATAAAAAGCCAAGCGCGACACTGGCCGTCCGGCCGACGCCGCGCTCAACTGAAAACTGGTTGCGGGCCGCTCATTTCCCGTGTGCGAGAATCGCGCGGCCCGCGCCCTATATTACTTCGAGATCGAACCGACAACCCCTGCGCCGACGGTCCGGCCGCCTTCGCGAATTGCGAAGCGCAGACCCGGGTCCATGGCGATCGGAGCGATCAGCTTGACGCCAAGCGTGACGTTGTCGCCCGGCATGACCATCTCGGTGCCTTCCGGCAGGACCACTTCGCCCGTCACGTCGGTCGTGCGGAAGTAGAACTGCGGACGGTAGTTGGCGAAGAACGGCGTGTGGCGGCCGCCCTCGTCCTTCGAGAGGACATAGACTTCCGCCGAGAAGTCGGTGTGCGGCTTGATCGAGCCCGGCTTGCACAGGACCTGACCACGCTCGACGTCCTCACGGCCAATGCCGCGAATCAGCGCGCCGATGTTGTCGCCGGCCTGGCCCTGGTCGAGCAGCTTGCGGAACATCTCAACGCCGGTGACGACGGTCTTCTGGGTGTCGCGGATGCCGACGATTTCGACTTCCTCGCCGACCTTGACCACGCCGGTCTCGACACGGCCGGTGACGACGGTGCCACGGCCCGAGATCGAGAACACGTCTTCGATCGGCATCAGGAACGGCTTGTCCAGCGGACGCTCCGGCTGCGGGATCCACTCGTCAACGGCGGCCATCAGCTTGAGGATCGCCTCACGGCCGATCTCGGGATTCTTGTCCTCGAGCGCGGCGAGCGCCGAACCGGAAATGATCGGAATATTGTCGCCGTCGAAATCGCGCTTGGAAAGCTCCTCGCGGATTTCGAGCTCGACCAGCTCGAGCAGCTCGGGATCGTCGACCTGGTCGACCTTGTTCAGGAAGACGACCATGGTCGGAACGCCGACCTGCTTCGCCAGCAGGATGTGCTCCTTGGTCTGCGGCATCGGGCCGTCAGCGGCCGAAACCACCAGGATCGCGCCGTCCATCTGGGCAGCGCCGGTGATCATGTTCTTCACATAGTCGGCGTGGCCCGGGCAATCGACGTGCGCATAGTGGCGCTTGTCGGTCTCATACTCGACGTGAGCGGTCGAGATGGTGATGCCACGCTCGCGCTCTTCCGGAGCCTTGTCGATGTTCGCATAGTCGACGTAGGTCGCGCCGCCGGTCTCGGCCAGCACCTTGGTGATCGCCGCGGTCAGCGACGTCTTGCCGTGGTCCACGTGACCGATGGTGCCGATGTTGCAGTGCGGCTTCGTCCGCTCAAATTTCGCCTTCGCCATTTTACGCCTCTTCTTCTCTTAAGGTAATTCGGGCGGCGCTCGCCCTAGTTGCGAGCGCGCCCTTAGCGACAAATTATAGGTTACGCCAGCTTCGCCTTCACTTCGTCGGCGACGTTCTGCGGCACCTCGTCATAATGCGAGAACTGCATCGAGTATTGCGCCCGGCCCTGGGTGAACGAACGCAGCTGGTTCACATAGCCGAACATGTTGGCCAGCGGGACCATTGCCTCGACTGTCTGGGCATTGCCCCGGCTGTCGGTGCCCTGGATCTGGCCACGACGAGAATTCATGTCGCCGATGACGTCGCCCAGATATTCCTCGGGAGTGACGACCTCGACCTTCATGATCGGCTCGAGCAGCTTGATGCCGGCCTTTTGGGCGGCTTCGCGCATTGCTCCGCGACCGGTAATTTCGAATGCCAGCGCCGACGAGTCGACGTCGTGATACTTGCCGTCGGTAAGGTGGACCTCGAAATCGATGATCGGGAAGCCGATCAACGAACCGGTCTCGGCGGTCTCGCGCATGCCCTTCTCGACCGAGGGGATATATTCCTTGGGAACGTTACCGCCCTTGATCTCGTCGAAGAACTGGAAGCCCGAGCCGCGCTCGCCGGGGACGAGGTTGACGCGCACTTCGCCGAACTGGCCCGAACCACCCGACTGCTTCTTGTGAGTGTAGGTTAGCTCGACTGGCTTCGCGAGATATTCGCGATAGGCGACCTGCGGCGCACCGACATTGGCCTCGACCTTGAACTCGCGCTTCATGCGGTCGACCAGGATCTCGAGGTGAAGCTCGCCCATCCCCTTGATGATGGTCTGGCCCGACTCATGGTCCGAGGTCACGCGGAACGACGGGTCCTCGCGAGCGAGACGATTGAGCGCGATGCCCATCTTCTCCTGGTCGGCCTTGGTCTTCGGCTCCACCGCAACCTCGATGACCGGATCAGGAAATTCCATCCGCTCAAGGATGATCGGGGCATTGGCCGCGCACAGCGTATCACCGGTGGTGGTGTCCTTGAGGCCCGCCAGCGCAACGATGTCGCCCGCGTAAGCGACCTGGATGTCTTCACGGTCGTTGGCATGCATCAGCAGCATGCGACCGACCTTTTCCTTCTTATCTTTGACCGAGTTGGTCACCTGGCTCGCCGTCTCGAGCTTGCCCGAATAGATGCGCGCGAAGGTCAACGTGCCGACGAACGGGTCGTTCATGATCTTGAACGCCAGCGCCGAGAAGGGCGCATCGTCGGCCGGTGCACGGGTGTCGGTGGTCACGCCGTCCATCTTGAGGCCCTCGACCGGCGGAATGTCCAGCGGCGAAGGAAGATAGTCGATGACCGCGTCGAGCAGCGGCTGCACGCCCTTGTTTTTGAACGCCGAGCCGCAAAGCACCGGCACGAACGAGAAGTTCAGCGTGCCCTTGCGGATCAGCTTCTTCAGCGTGGCGATGTCGGGCTCGGTACCCTCGAGGTAATGCTCCATGACCTCGTCGTCTTGCTCGACGGCCATTTCGATCAGCTCCTGGCGAGCAGTCGCAGCGGCGTCGGCGAGATCGGCCGGGATTTCTTCATAAACGAACTTCGCGCCCAGGCTCTCGTCGAGCCAGATGATCGCGCGGTTCTCGACCAGGTCAACCAGGCCCTTGAAGCCGCCCTCGATGCCGATCGGCAGGTAAAGCACGGCCGGGCGCGCGCCGAGACGATCCTTGATCATGTCGACGCAGCGCTCGAAATTGGCGCCGGTGCGGTCAAGCTTGTTGACGAAGCACATCCGCGGAACGTTATACTTCTCGGCCTGCCGCCAGACGGTCTCCGATTGCGGCTCGACACCGGCAACGCCGTCGAAGCAAGCAACGGCACCGTCGAGCACGCGCAGCGAACGCTCTACCTCAATGGTGAAGTCGACGTGGCCCGGGGTATCGATGATGTTGATGCGGTGCTCTTCGCCCTTGCCCTCATCGGCACGCCAGAAGCAGGTCGTCGCCGCGGAGGTGATGGTGATCCCGCGCTCTTGCTCCTGCTCCATCCAATCCATGGTGGCGGTGCCTTCATGCACTTCGCCGATCTTGTAGGACTTGCCGGTGTAATAGAGGATGCGCTCGGTCGTGGTCGTCTTGCCGGCATCGATGTGGGCCATGATGCCGATGTTGCGATAGCGGTCGAGCGGATGGCTGCGGGCCATGGTCTGAGCTTCCTTGAATTTATGGGGGACCGGCCGGGCCGGTCCGCCATGATATAGGTACGAAAATTACCAGCGGTAGTGCGAGAAGGCGCGGTTGGCTTCGGCCATGCGGTGCGTGTCTTCGCGCTTCTTGACGGCGTTGCCGCGGTTCTGCGACGCGTCCATCAACTCGCCCGACAGTCGGCCGGACATGGTCTTTTCAGAACGGCTGCGCGCCGCCGAGATCAGCCAGCGGATTGCCAGCGCCTGCGCGCGCTCGGTGCGCACTTCGACGGGGACCTGGTAGGTCGCACCGCCGACGCGGCGGCTGCGGACCTCGATGCCCGGCTTCACATTGTTTAGCGCATCATGAAAGACCTGAATGGGGTCCTTCTTGAGGCGGGCCTCGACGTTCTCGAGCGCCGTGTAGACGATGCTTTCAGCTACCGACTTCTTGCCGTCGAGCATGACTGAATTCATGAACTTCGACAGGACGAGATCCCCAAACTTGGGATCGGGAAGGATGACGCGCTTTTCCGGGCGACGACGACGGGACATAGGAAATTCCTTTCAGAGCGGCGCGCCAGCTCACTCAAGCGGCGCAGCCGACGATCCAGCTTATTTCGGGCGCTTGGCGCCGTACTTCGAGCGCGACTGCCTGCGGTCCTTCACGCCCTGCGTGTCGAGGACGCCGCGAAGCACGTGATAACGCACACCCGGAAGGTCGCGCACACGGCCGCCGCGGATAAGCACAACGGAGTGCTCCTGCAGGTTGTGGCCCTCACCCGGAATGTAGCTGATGACCTCGCGGCTGTTGGTCAGGCGCACCTTGGCGACTTTCCGCAGCGCCGAGTTCGGCTTCTTCGGGGTGGTGGTATAGACACGGGTGCAGACGCCGCGCTTTTGCGGATTCTGCTCCATCGCAGGGACCTTCGACTTGGCCTTCTGCGGTTCGCGACCCTTGCGGATCAGCTGGTTGATCGTCGGCATGAAGCCTTCACCTTTCGTTGCCGGAGCATTCCGGCGGTTACTTTGCGCAACGCAAAAGCGCGAACGCCTGGCGGCTTTCGGCCACCCGGCCCTCACGTCGTTGAGCAATGTTCAGCTCTTGTCCGAGGGGGTGGGCGAAGAATCGCCAGCCCTCCGGACGAGCGGCCCATTACGGGGGAATGCCTTGCGGGTCAACGGGGGTGGGGATTACCCCCCGACCACGACCTCACCACGCGCCATCACGAAGTCGACGCTCTTGAGGAGCTTGACGTCGCTCAGCGGATCGCCTGTCACCGCAATGATATCCGCCGACTTTCCGGGTTCGATCGTCCCTGCCTCCGCCGCCACGCCCAGCAAATCGGCAGCATTGACGGTTGCGGCCTTGATTGCTTCCACCGGCGGCATGCCAAATTTGACCATCAGTTCGAACTCTTCGGCATTGCGGCCATGCTTTGAGACGCCGGCATCGGTGCCGAAGGCGATCTTGACGCCGGCGGGATAGGCTTTGGCCAGTGATTGGCCGGTGATGCCGATCCGCCAATCGATCTGTTTCCTCACCTCGGGCGTGTAGGCGTTGGGGTCTTTCGCAAGACGTTCGATATAGCCATTCACGGTCGACAGTGTCGGGACGTAATAGGCGCCGCTCGCCTTGAACAGGCGAATGATCTCGTCGTCCATCACCGTGCCATGCTCGATCGAGTCCGCTCCCACGCGCAGCGCAAGCTTGGTGCCGTCAGCGCCGTGGGAATGCACCGCGACCTTGCGACCATAGGCATGGGCAGTGTCGACCAGCGCTCGCGCTTCATCCTCATACATGCGCGTCGAAAGGCCCGTACCGCTATTGACCCCGCCAGTGGTGGCGAATTTGATCACGTCCGCGCCGCGGTCGACCTGACGACGAACTACCTTACGGCAGCTTTCGACGCTGTCGCAGAGGTTTTCCGGTTCGCGCAGCTGCGCCACAAGCGCGTCGTTGAGTGCGCCGCGGCCATCCATGTGTCCTCCGGTGGTCGAAATCGACTGACCGGCATCGATGATCCGTGGACCCTGGACCCAGCCCCTTTTGATGGCTTCACGAAGCGCCAGAGTGGCGCCATCGTCGCCAAGATTACGCACGGTTGTAAATCCGGCGCGGAGCGTCTTCATCCCGTTCCATTGCGCCTCAAGCGCGTGCATTTGCGGCTCTTCCCGGACTTCGGCGAGAAGTCCCTGTTCCCCACCGCAATCGGACGACAGGTGAACATGGCTGTCGATCAGCCCGGGCAGCACCGTCTTTGAGCTGAGGTCGATCAATGTCGCGCCTGGCTCTACTTGCGTCAGCCTTTCGGTGACCGATACGATGCGTCCATTGTCGACGACAATCGTCGATGGCCCACGAACCGCCTTGCCCGGTACGTCGATCAATCTCCCCGCATGGATATAGGTCGGCGCGGCCTGCGCACTCGACACCGCCAACGCTGCCAGCGCCGATCCCATCAACAACTTGAACAAAATGGCTCTCCCCGGATTCGTTTTGGGGCAACTTAAGCAGGCGTCGGCGGGACGCAACTGGAGGAACTGCCCGGTCTCACTGCACGTTGATTACAGCATAATGAAAACGGCGACGTCTCAGCGGCTAGCGCCCGCGCTGTTGCTCATGTCTCTCGCAAGCTGCGGGGCGAGAAGCCGAACCGCAAGCGAAGCACGCGGAGAGGGACCGATGGAAAAAACCGCACTTTCGACATTTGCCTTGACGAGCGAAGCCTTTGCCAGCGGACAGGCAATCCCATCCCAATTCACTTGCGACGGCGTCAACCGACCACCCCCACTGACCTGGTCTGAGCCACCCGAAGGCACCCATAGCTTCGCATTGATCGTAGACGATCCTGATGCGCCGGGTGGCACATTCCGTCACTGGGCCGCATATGACATTCCCGCCAATGCCCGCTTAATTGGCGAGGGAATTCTCCAAGCGACCAACGACTTCGGCAAGGCCGGCTACGGCGGCCCCTGTCCACCGAAGGGCCACGGGTTGCACCGCTATCGGTTCAAACTGCTTGCGCTCAATGTCGACAAGCTAGGAGCCGGTCCGAAGCCGAGTGCTGCCCAGATAGAAGCGCTGGCCGCCGGCCACCTTATTGGCCGGACGGAATTAGTCGGCACATACGAACGGAAATAGCTACTCGGTTGCGCGACCGTCCCATTCCTCATGAGAATGGCGCGCATCGGCGTCGGCCTTGGTCGACTGGACTACGCCATCCTTATGCTCGGGTGGGCCATAAAGCGTGTAAAGCTTGAGCGGGTCATCGCCGGTGTTCCGGACATTATGTCGTGCCCCGGCGGGCACAATCACGCCGCTGCCATCCACGACATCATAGGTGTTGTCGTCGATATCGACCTGCCCGCGTCCCTCCTCGAACCGAAAGAACTGGTCGCGATCCTTGTGAATCTCGGCTCCGATTTCCTCCCCGGCCTGAAGCGTCATCAGCACCAGCTGCAGGTGATGGCCTGTATAGAGTACGCGGCGGAAGTCGGAGTTGCTCGTAGTCTGATGCTCGATGTCGTCGTGATAGCCGTTCATTCACGCCTCCTTGGTCGGGTCGTGACCCCAGTTCATCAGCGAATAGCGCCAGCGCGACGTATAGATATTCTCCGGGCGTTGGGCTCGATGACGATGCACATAGCCGACGACCTTGCGCATATGGGCGATATCGTCGCCGGTCACCTCATGCGCCTTCTTAGCGAGGATGGAAACGATCCGGCGCCCGCTGGCGTGGCCGACGCTTTCGGTGGATCCTGGGCGCTTGAAGCCGACCACGTGGCTTTCCGGCGTCTCCAGCCATTCGGCCAGCTCCGATGCGGTCATGTTGACTGCCTGGGCAAATTGCCGGCGAACATGTTGTGGATCGAGCTTTGACATTGGCGACATAACCTCGACGCGCGCCTAAGGTTCAATGGCAATTCTCGATAGGAGTGATCGATCCCTTGATCAGCGATCCCGCGAGATCAATGCCCCTCCCTTGATGACCGCTTCCGGGGCCTCAAGCAGGCGGACGTTCTGGAGCGGATCGCCGCTTACAGCGACAAGGTCGCCGTAGCGTCCGACAGCAATCACGCCGACGTCACTTTCGCGGCCAAGCGCCTCTGCGGCATTTCGGGTCGCAGCCTGGATCGCCTGCAGCGGCGTCATCCCATAAGTGACCATAACCGCGAACTGCTGGCCAACCATCGAGTGAGGCATGACCCCGGCGTCGGACCCGAAGACCATTCGAACGCCTGCCTGGTTCGCCTTGCGGAAATTGTCGCGCTGGATCTGGCCGATCTCATAATCCTTGCGGATATTCTCCTCGAGTTCGCCGTTCTTGCGGCCTTCCGCCTGGGTGTAGTCGGTATTCTTGATATCCATCGAGAACCAGACCGGCCGGCTGCGCGCCTTGGCCAGCCGGATGCTCTCGTCATTGAGCAAACTTGCATGTTCGATCGTATCGATTCCGGCGCGGATCGCGGCGTTGATGCCGTCCGCGCCATGGGCGTGCGCCGCGACCCGCAGGCCAGCCATATGTGCCTCATCGGCAATCGCGCGCAGCTCGTCTTCGGTTAGCTGCTGCTGCCCAGGGGTGTCGCCACGGGAAAACACGCCGCCGGTCGCGCAAACCTTGATCACCTCGGCGCCGAACTTGCGCTGTCGACGCACCTGATACTTCAGTTCCTCCGGACTGTCCCCGATACCCTCTTCCTTTTCCTTCTTCTGTGCATTCGGAGGCAGGTAAGTATCGTCGCAATGGCCGCCGGTCGCGCCGAGCGCATGGCCCGCGGGCACGATGCGCGGGCCAACGACATAGCCGGCCTCGATCGCCTGCTTCAGGCCGACGTCGACCCAGTCGCCGGAACCGACGACGCGCATGGTCGTGAAGCCACCATTGAGCATGTCCCGGGCCGTGCTGGTCGCGACGACCGGCCAGAAGCTGTCGGTATATTCGAGAAAGCGGTAACCGCCGATATTCGCGGGCCCCAGATGGGTATGCATGTCGATCAGGCCGGGGAGCAGCGTCTTGCCGCTCATGTCGATATGCTTGACGTCGGCAGCCCAACGCACTGTCCGTGCGTCGCCGATGGAACTGATCCGTCCGTCATCGCCAATGAAAATCGCCGGATGCTCGACATAGCGGCCGGTCAAAACGTCTAGATAGCGGTCCGCGGTAACCACCGTCGCCGCTGAGGCGGCGGTGGAGGCAAGGAGGGCAGCGGCAAGGAGGGCTACGGTTCGAATCATTTAGGCGTTCCTCAGGGCAAATCGGGAAAGGTGCAGGTAGTCGTCCATGCAGGCATCGGCGACGGCCTGCAATGCCGGGGCGAGCGGGAGTGGGTCGGTAAAGTCCGGGCTTTCAAATCCAGTGCTGGCTTCGACGTGTCCGTACCAGTGCGATGCCCATATTCCGTCTTGCGGATGGCGGCCCGCAGGCCAGCTAAGCATCGCCGGGTCCCAAGAAATGCCCAGTGCCCAGCACAATTGCGAGAGCACGCCTGACGGCTCAGCAAGCACGTAGGCGCTGTCGATGACCGGTGGAGCGTGGCCCAGTCGTTGGCACTCGCGATCGAAAAACTCGCGCTGCAGGCGCAGCCCTAGGTCCGCTGACGTGACCGTTTCGCGCTTCCTCGCATAGGATGCCGCCATCAGATGTGGGTCGCGGATAAGGAAGGCGTGGGTCAGCCCTTCAAGATCGTCGGGCGCAATCGGCCCGACCATGTGATGCGCCATATGCTTCTGGTACCAGACCGGCGAGCCATCGGGCGGATCACCCGCGAGCGCTTCGGCGACCTTGCGCCAATCGGTCTCCATCGACGCAATGACTTCCTCGGCCATCGGATGGTCGGCGCCGGTCTCTTTCAGGAAGGCACCATAGAAAGGCTCGTCGGAAACGAAGCAGTCGGGTCGGCTGGAAAAGGAACGCATCATCGCGGTCGAGATGTTGCGGGGTCCCGACCACATGGCAATGCGATGGGTCAAGGACGCGCCCGTCCCGCGACGTCTCGCTCCAGCCGCGCGAGATAGAGCGACTGAAGCCGTTCGACCATCGGCCCGCGCTCGCTCGAGATTACCCGTCCATCAATGGTGCCGACCGGCGCTACTCCGGCGAAGGTCCCGGTCGTAAACGCCTCATCCGCGCCATAAACGTCGGTCAGCGAGAAGTTGCGCTCAAAAGCCGCAATGCCCGCCTCGCGCGCCACCTCCAGCACCAGCCCGCGCGTGATTCCGTCGAGGCAATAATCGCCACTCGACGTCAAGATTTCCCCGCCGCGAACGATGAAGAAATGGGTCGAATTGCAGGTCGCGACGAATCCATGCGGGTCGAGCATCAATGCCTCGTCAGCCCCCGCCTCGGCCGCCTGAATACAAGCGGTGATGCAATTCAGCTTACTGTGACTGTTGAGCTTGGGATCCTGCACGTCGGGATAGCCGCGCCTGACATGGACGGTGAACAGCTTGAGCATCCGCGTCGCCGTTTCCGGGACGGGCGCCTTCCATTCGGGAATGATGACGATGGTTGGCGGCGAAATCACGACCCGAGGGTCCTGGTATGGGGTCGAGCGAATGCCGCGCGTCACCATCAGTCGGATGTGGACTCCGTCGCCACCCATCCCGTTGGCGTCGAGCAGCGCATAGAGGCGCCGCTCCATCGCCTCTTTGGCCAGACCAACGTCCATCGCGATCGCCTTGGCCCCGCGATAGAGGCGGTCGAGATGTCGGTCGAGGAAAGCGATCCTCCCCTGATGGACGCGCAACCCCTCCCACACTCCGTCGCCGAGCATAAAGCCGCTATCGAACACAGACACGCTCGCCTGTGGCCGCGGCACATGCTCGCCATTAATATCGATCAGGACCTCCGCATTGCGCGGATCAGGTACGAAATGGTGGGTGCCGGTAGCGTTGGTCATGAAAGGCCGAAGCTAGCGAGCCGAGCGGCCAAGTCCATACTGGCCCCGGCCGCTTAACAAGGCGGCCCGCGGTCTACCGAGCTGTACGGGCGGATATAAAGTGCATGGACCATCGGGAAACGGGATTCAAACTCGCGTTCGATCTCACAAACCAGACGTTCAACGTCGCGCGCTGAAATATTGTCATCGAAATCGACCGACAGCATCGCGGTGATCTGATCGGGAGAACTGTGAACCGTGAGAATCTCACCTACCGCCGTCACGCCTGTCTTTGCTTCAACCATGCGGTGCATCTCCGCCACCATCTGGGGATCGGCCGCTTCTCCAATCAACAACGCCTTTGATTCATAGGCGAGGAAGAAGGCAATGATCGCCAGGATTAGGCCGATTACGACTGACGCCGCGCCGTCGTAGCGCGGGTCGCCGGTATATTGGCTGATCCCGAGACCGATTGCCGCGGCAATGATCCCGACCATCGCTCCGCCATTTTCAAGCAAGACGATGAAGCCAGGTGGATCCTTCGACTGCTGCACGGCCTGGATCCAGCCAAGCTGGCCCTTGTGCTGCTTAAAGTCCTTGAAGGCCTCCAGTGTCGATCCACCTTCAAGCAGGAAGGCGATCGCCAGCACGCCGTAGGCGATGATCGGCGAAACCGCCGGCTCTGGATCCGATATGTGGATAATGCCTTCGTAGATCGAAACACCGGCGCCCAATGCGAACACCAGCACGGCGACAATGAAGCTCCAGAAGTATATTTCGCGGCCGTAGCCAAAGGGATGATATTGGTCCGCCGGCCGCTTTGCCGCCTTGCGGCCCCACAACAACAGCAGCTGGTTGGAGCTGTCGACCACCGAGTGGACGCCTTCGGTCAGCATTGCCGAACTGCCAGTGATCGCCGCTGCACCGAATTTGGCGGCGGCGATGCCAAGGTTCGCCCCGAAAGCGATCCATAAGGTCCGGTTGCCGTGGCCGACAGCGCTCAAATGTGGATTACCCTTCCGTAGGCCGCGAGGACGCTTTCGTGCATCATCTCGCTAAGCGTCGGGTGGGGGTAGACGGTGTTGATGAAGTCGGCTTCGACCAACTCGGCGGTCTTGCCGACGGTATAACCCTGGATCAGCTCGGTCACCTCGGCACCGATCATGTGCGCGCCAAGCAGTTCCCCGGTTTTGGCGTCGAACACGGTCTTGATGAAGCCTTCGACCTCACCCAGCGCGATTGCCTTGCCGTTGCCGATGGCCGGGAATTTGCCGACCTTGATCTCGTAACCGGCTTCCTTGGCCTTGGCTTCAGTCAGGCCGACGCTGGCGACCTGCGGGTGGCAATAGGTGCAGCCAGGGATGTTGCGGACATCCATCGCGTGCGGGTGGACATCCTTGTTGCCCAGCGCCTGCGCGATCGCCTCCACGGCGATGATCCCCTCGTGGCTGGCTTTGTGCGCCAGCCACGGCGGTGCGGTGACGTCGCCGATTGCCGAGATGCCGGGCACGTTGGTGCGGCACATGGCATCGGTGTCGATATGGCCCTTGGTGGTTTTGACGCCGAGTTTTTCGAGCCCGATATTCTCGGTGTTGGGCGCGATTCCGACCGCGACGATGCAGTGGGAGAAGCGTTGCTCGCTGACCTTGCCGTCCTTGGTCTTGATCTTCGCGGCCACGCCTTTGGCATCGGCCTTGAGCCTTTCAACACCGGCCGATGTGAGCAGGGTCATGCCCTGCTTTGCGAGGCTCTTGGCGAGGAAATCGCTGACTTCCGCATCCTCGACGGGCACGACGCGGTCCAGCATTTCGACCACGGTCACCTTGCAGCCCATGTCGTTATAGAAGCTGGCGAACTCGATCCCGATCGCGCCAGACCCGATGACCAGCAGCTCGGTCGGCATCTCCGGCGGCGTCATCGCATGGCGATAGGTCCAGATGCGCTTGCCGTCGCTCTGAGCAAAGGGCAGTTCGCGGGCCCGGGCGCCGGTGGCGATAATGATGTGCTTGGCGGCAAGCTCGGTCTTCTTTCCATCGGAAGCCACCGTCATCTTGCCGGGCGCGGTGATTGTCCCCTCGCCCATATGAACCGTGATCTTGTTCTTCTTCATCAGGTGCGTGACGCCCTGGTTCAATTGCTTGGCGACCGCGCGGCTGCGGGCGACAATCTTGGCCAAGTCCGGCTTCACTTCGCCGGCGACGAGGCCGAAGCTGTCGGCGTGACGCATGTGATGCAGCATCTCGCCGGACCGAAGCAGCGCCTTGGTCGGGATGCACCCCCAGTTGAGGCAGATTCCCCCGAGATTTTCCCGTTCGACGATCGCGGTCTTGAGGCCCAGCTGCGCCGCGCGGATCGCGGCGACATAGCCGCCGGGACCGGATCCGAGGACGATAAGGTCGTAGGTGTCAGCCATTGCTTTCCTCTTTCGCCGCTATCTCCCGCGGCTTGTCGTTTTCATCGAGCGCGACAAAGGTGAATTCGCCGGTCGCCACTTCAAATTCCTCGTTGCCGTCGCGAGTGCGCGCGAGTGCGCGGGCGGCAAGGGTCATTGAAGTCCTCCCCTGCCGTTTCAAATCGACATAGACGCTGAGCTCGTCGCCCACGGCCATTGCCCCGGTGAAGGTTAGATTGTCAGCCGCGACCACCACCGCCTTGCCGCCGGTATGGCGCGACGCGAAGGAGCCGCAGGCCAATCCCATCTGGCCCATCAGCCAGCCCCCGAATACCCCGCCATAGGGATTGGTGTCAGACGGCATTGCGGTGACACGAATGAGGGGAACACGGTCAGGCAAATTTCCGCACTCAGCGGCTGTGCCAGTTGAAGAAAAGGCGAAACGCCACAGCCGAGCCCAGGAATAGCGGGACCGAGAGCAGTAAGCCTGGCGAGCCTTCGAGCGGACGAATGGTTCCGAATTTCGTCCAGCTGTGCAGCCAAAAACCGGCTTCGCCACCGAAAATCATCGGCACCAGGAAGCCGACGATAGCGCCAAGGGCCAGGGCCGCCAGCCACTTCATCTTAAGCGACCAGCCCAAGCGGGCTTTCGATCAGCTCCTTGAACGCCTTCATCAACCGTGCCCCATCCGCCCCGTCAATGGCGCGGTGGTCGAAGCTGCCCGTGGCACTCATGACGGTTGCGATCTGCAAGGAATCGTCGATGACGTAGGGCCGTTTCTCGCCCGCGCCGATGGCCATGATCATCGCCTGCGGCGGATTGATCACCGCCTCGAAATGCTTGATCCCGAACATGCCCATGTTGGAAAGGCTGGCAGTGCCGCCCTGATATTCGTGGGGCTGCAGCTTGCCCTCCTTGGCACGGCCGGCGAGGTCCTGCATCTCGGTCGAAATCTTCGACAGCGACTTGTCCTCGGCTCCGGCAATGATCGGCGTGATCAACCCATTGGGGATGCTGACTGCGACCGAAATGTCGGCGCGATGATATTTGATCAGCTGGTCGCCGGCGAAGCTGACGTTGCACTCCGGAACCTCTACCAGTGCCAGCGCTAGCGCCTTGATCAGCATGTCGTTGACGCTGAGCTTCACGCCGCGATTGGCAAGCCCCGCGTTGAGTTCCCCGCGAAGTTTGAGCAGCGCATCGAGCCGCGCTTCGAGCGTCAGGTAAATATGCGGAATCTGCTGCTTCGACTCGGTCAGCCGGCGCGCAATCGTCTTTCGCATATTGGATAGCTTGATCGCCTCATGCGGAACGCCATCGGTGAACGCCAATTCCGTCTCCACCGACTGGAGCCCGGCGGGTGCGGCGGTTGACGTCGGCGCAGGCGCGGACATTGCACCACCAGCCGCCTTGCCCAGGTCGGCGCGGACGATGCGGCCACCCGGACCCGAGCCTTTGAGCGTCGACAGGTCGATGCCCTGCGCCTCCGCCAATCGCCGGGCGAGTGGGCTAGCCTTGATCCGATTACTTGCATCAGCCTTGGGAGTGGACGTGGCAGCAGCGGGCGGCGCGGACGGCGTCTCACCTCCGCCACTGGCTGGCGCGGCAGGCTCGATCTTCGGCTCTTCTACCTTGGGCGGCGGCGCGGCCTCGGCCTTGGGGGCGGGCGCGGCGGCGCTGATCTCTTCACCTTCGCCAGCCAGAATCGCAATCGGCGTGCCGACTTTCACTCCGTCCGAACCCTCAGCCACCAGAATCTTGGCGATGGTCCCCTCGTCGACGGCTTCGAACTCCATAGTCGCCTTGTCGGTCTCGATTTCAGCCAGAATATCGCCCGAAGCGACCGTGTCGCCTTCCTTGACCAGCCATTTGGCGAGCGTTCCCTCCTCCATCGTCGGCGACAGTGCGGGCATCTTCAGTTCGATGGACATGGGCTCTCTCGGGCTCGGTCAGACTCGACCGGCACAAAGGCCAAAGCGATAAGCGGGTCAAGTGGCGAGTATGCAGCTTGTCGGCGAACAAGCAGAAACGATGTGCCGGAAAAGCTTGCCACCGAGCCCCACTTGCAGCAGCGTCCCACCGGGGAGAACAGGGATGGTTCGCACTTACCTGGTCGTAATTGACGACAGCCCGGAGGCCCGCGTTGCGCTGCGCTTCGCTGCCCGCCGTGCCGCCAAGACCGGTGGCGCTGTCGATGTGCTGGCCGTGGTCGAGCCGCAAGATTTCGTCCAGTGGGGCGGGGTCCAGGCGGCGATGGAGGAGGAGCAGCGTCTCCGCATTGAGGCCAGCGTTGCGGCCAGCGTTGGCGAAATCATGGACGCAGCCGGGATTACTCCGGAGATTGTCGTACGGCCGGGGGACCCGGTCGCGGCCGTCCGCGCCCACATCGGCACCCGCGACGACGTTGCCGCGCTCGTGCTCGGCGCCGCGCAGTCCGGACACCCCGGCCCGATGGTCGCCCATTTCACCGGTCATGACGCTGGCAAGCTGCCCTGCCCGGTGATGATCATCCCCGGTGGTTTGACCGATGAGCAGCTGGAGGGGCTCTCCTAACCCCCGGGCCCTTGCTAAATCGCCCTGGAAAGAATCTCGCCCAACCTTACGCAGCCCGCCTCGTCCTCCGCGTCGAACCGCGCATGCTTGGGGCTGTCGATGTCGAGTACGCCGAGCAATTCTCCGTCGCGGATCAGCGGCACGACGATCTCGCTGTTCGAAGCGCTGTCGCAGGCTATGTGGCCGGGAAAAGCATGGACATCCTGGACCCGCTGCACCTGCCGGCTTTTCGCCGCCGCTCCGCACACGCCCTGATCGAACGTCATTCGGATGCAGGCTGGGCGGCCCTGAAACGGGCCCAAGACCAGCTCGCCGCCGATATTGCGGTAGAAGCCGACCCAATTCACATCGGGTAGCGTCTCGTAAATCAGCCCCGAAGCATTGGCCATGTTGGCGATGCCATCCGGCTCCCCGGCCACAATCCCCTCCAGCGCGAGTGCAAGGTCGGCGTAGAGTGTGTGCTTGTCCGCCGCTTCGATCTTATAGTCGTACATCAGTCCAGCCTTATCCTTCCGCGCGCCGCTTTGATCGCGCTGCGGCCCTTTTTCTCATCGACCCGCCTCGCCTTAGCCGCCCGCGAAGGGCGGGTCGGCTTGCGCTTGGCCTGGACCATATGGGCAGCCGCGATCATTTCCGCCAGTCGGGCCCGCGCATCTTCACGATTGGCCTCCTGCGTTCGGAAGCGGCGAGCGGTTATCACCAACTCGCCGCCGGTCGTCATCCGGCTTCCCGCAATCGTCTTTAGCCGCTCATAGGCATCGGGGCTCAGCCCCAGCTTGAACACCTCGACACGCAACTGGCAGGCAGTTGCAACCTTGTTGACGTTCTGCCCCCCCGGCCCGGTTGCGGCGAGGAAGCGCTCCGAAAGCGCCGCTTCCGGGATCAATACGTCTTCCGGCTTCACAGGAAATCCAGCCAGCGCCCGAAACGGTCGGGAACCGGTGCCGTGACGTCGATCGCAGGCTTGTCCCCGCGCGGCATAACCAGCTTCCAGGCGTGGAGCAGCATGCCGCTGTCCGGCAAGGTCATGCCGCCCAGCTCAGCATCGTCGGGCAGGCTGTAGACCGGATCCCCGACGATTGCTGCGCCCAGGCCCCGCGCGGCATGAACCCGTATCTGGTGGGTGCGGCCGGACAATGGTCGAAACTCGACCAGGCTTTGTCCATCTGCGACCGCCAGTCGCCTCCATCTAGTAGCCGACGACTTGCCGCCCTCATCGACGACCATGCGCCAGCCACCGGCTGCGCTCGATACTTTGGCGATCGGCAGCTCGATCAGCCCCTCTTCTTCCACGATCTCGCCGTCGACCACGGCGAGATAGCTTTTTGCTACCTCGCCGCGCTCAAATGCCTGCTGGAAGCGCGCTCGTGCCTTGGGATTGCGGGCAAATAGCAGGCAGCCCGACGTGTCGCGGTCGAGCCGATGCATCGGCACTGGCGGACGTTTGAAACCGAGACTCAACTCCTCGATGCGCGCCTCGACGCTATCGCCGCCCGAACGCGGCGCATCGACTGGCAGGCCCGCGGGCTTATCGATCACAATAGCTTCGCCGTCGACGAACAAGATACGGTCTTCAAGGTGCATCGGCCTCGTCATTGCCGCACCTGCAACATGTAGCAATTCAATTTGAACAATGAGCTGACCCGATCCTTTCCCGATGCTGATCTAAACTGATGCACCGCTGCAACGATATCGGCCATTTACGAAGTTTTACGCACTATTAACCTTTTAAGGTCAGAAACCGCATGGTTAATGGACGCTTAGACGTCGTTAAGAGCGTGAAACTATTACGCTCCGATCGGCGAGCTAACCAGGGGAATAGAGCATGCGGGTTCTGCTGATCGAAGACGAAGCGACCATCGCCAAGAGCATCGAACTGATGCTCGGCACGGAAGGCTTCAACGTCTACACCACCGATCTTGGCGAAGAAGGCCTCGATCTCGGCAAACTCTACGATTACGACATCATCCTGCTCGACCTGAACCTGCCCGATATGCACGGCTATGACGTGCTGAAGAAGCTTCGCACCGCCAAGGTCTCGACCCCGGTGCTGATCCTGTCGGGCATCGGTGAGATGGATTCGAAGGTTCGCGCGCTGGGCTTTGGCGCCGACGATTATGTCACCAAGCCCTTCCACCGCGACGAGCTGGTGGCGCGCATCCATGCGATCGTCCGCCGTTCGAAGGGTCATTCGCAATCGGTCATCCGCACCGGCAAGCTTGCCGTGAACCTCGACGCCAAGACGGTCGAGGTAGACGGCGCCCGAGTGCACCTGACCGGCAAGGAATATGCGATGCTGGAGCTGCTTTCGCTCCGCAAGGGCACCACGCTCACCAAGGAAATGTTCCTGAACCACCTTTACGGCGGCATGGATGAGCCGGAGCTCAAGATTATCGACGTCTTTATCTGCAAGCTTCGTAAGAAGCTGAGCCTTGCTTGCGGCGGCGAAAATTACATCGAGACCGTGTGGGGCCGCGGCTATGTGCTGCGTGACGCCGAAGGCGATACCGGCACGATTGAGGCGGCAGTAGCGTAACCCTGAATTAGTAGCCTGGGGGAGTGGACGCGGCGGGGCGGAAATGCCCCGCCGTTTTTCGTTGTCCTAATATCCCGGCGGGCAAGAATATGAATGTCTCACTACAGAATCTGTAGTGATTTGCTTCATTTGCTGAACTGGAGGCGATTGCCACGCCACGGCAGGAAGCCGGCGACCGCAATAAGGTCCAATGAAGGAGATCAAAAAATGCCGCTAGTGACGATCGACGTCATCAAGGACGTCTTTAGCCCGGCAAAGAAGCAGGAGCTCATCGAGAAGGTGACCGAGGCCATGGTTGAAGTCGAAGGCGAGGAATTGCGCTCGGTGACCTGGGTCCGCATCGTCGAGGTCGAGCAGGGCAATTGGGCCATCGGTGGACAGTGCCTGAGCGCCGCGGCCGTCCATGGGATGGGCGGAAAGCTCAAAGCAGCCTGATTAGCCCGGCAGGGCTTCGGAATGGCGGGGCGGAAACGCTCCGCCGTTTCCTTTCGCAACTCCCGCCCCGATTGAGGAGCGACTACGCGTCGACCAGGATCCGCCGCGGGCTGCGTGTCGGCAGCGCCAGGTCTAGCGGTACAGGCACCGGCTCCGGAACGTCCATGCGCCGCCATCCATCGCGGCCAAGCTTCTCCATTGGCTTGAAGCTCGCCTTGTAGGCCATGCGATCAGACCCTTCGACCCAATAGCCCAAATAGACATAAGGCAGGCCGGCGCGTGCGGCGCGGACGATATGGTCGAGGATGATGTAAGTGCCTAGGCCCTTCCTGGCTCCCTCACCCACATCGTAGAAGCTGTATATCATCGAAAGCCCATCGCCCTGCTGATCACTCAGGCAGGCCCCAACGAGTTTGCCCGGTCTACCGTCAACCGACGGTTCCCGATATTCGATGACGTAGGTGCGGACCGGCGTCTGCTCGATCATGTCCGCATAATCCTGCTCATCCATCTCGGCCATCCCGCCGCCGGGATGGCGCGCGGTAAGATAGCGGCGGAGAAGGTCATACTGCTCTTCGGTGCTCCACGGCCGGCAGGCGTTGACCTCTAGGTCGCTGTGGCGACGGAGGATTTTGCGCTGCGTGGCGTTGGGCGTGAATTCGCTGGCCAGTGCCCGAACCGAAACACATGCCGAGCAGTCCACGCAACTGGGGCGATATGCAACGGACTGAGAACGGCGGAATCCAATGCGGCCGAGCGCTTCGTTAAGCTCCCCGGCGTTGCGGCCGTTCAATTCCGTGAACACCTTCCGCTCGACCTTGCCCGGAAGATATGGGCATGGCGAAGGGTTGGTGACAAAGAACTTCGGGAAGCGAAATGGTGCGCTCACCCTGACCTGCCCTCCGCAAATGGTTACGAAACTCTTTATGCTCGTCGTAAACGAGTAAGAAAAGGGGGTGTTACCCCGAAAAGAGGGTTAATGCGGCAAGGTGTGCCGCAAGGGGACGGATCGGGGTTAATTATTAGTCGAGTTCAGCGCGCTCGACATGGAAGCCGGCGCCTTCCAGATGCTTGACCAGTGTGTCGATCGCCTGGGCATCCCGCGCCTCGCATTCAACCTCGATGACGGTGTCCTTGGCCGGAAGGCGAGTAAAGATGCGGTGATGGTTGGTCTCGATGATATTGACCCCGCTTTCGTAGAATTTGGCCGTAATCGCTGCCAGAGCGCCTGGCCGGTCCTGCGCAGCGATCCTCAAGCGGGCAATTCGTCCGCAGCGAACCAGTTCGCGCACCAGGACATTGGCAAGCAAATGCGTATCGATGTTGCCGCCGCATAGCGTGGTGCCGATCTTCCGGCCCCGAAAACGCTCTGGCTGTGCCAGGATCGCCGCGAGTCCGGCGGCGCCCGCTCCTTCGACCACTGACTTCTCGATTGCGACAAGCATCGCCACGGAATGTTCGATGTCCTTTTCGCCGACCAGGTCGATGCGATCGACGAGATCGGCAATGATTGCGCGAGTCAGCTGGCCTGGTTCCTTGACGGCAATGCCCTCAGCCAGGGTGTCGCCGCCAATCGCGCCATGGCCGCCCTCGACGACATTCTTCATCGACGGGTAAAGCTCGGCTTCGACCCCGACTACTTTGATCCCGGGCTTGATCGCCTTAGCCGCAGTCGCCACACCTGAAATCAGCCCGCCGCCGCCGATCGGAATGACGAGCGTGTCGAGTTCCGGGGCATCCTCGAGCATTTCCAGTGCGACGGTTCCGGCCCCGGCCATGACCGCCACATCGTCGAAGGGATGGACGAAAACATATCCGTCCTTGGCCTCCAATTCCCGCGCGTGGGTATAGGCATCGTCGAACCGCTCGCCACGCAACACCACATGCGCCCCGTGACCCTCCGTCTGGGTGACTTTGATCATCGGAGTCGACACCGGCATGACGATCGTGACCGGAATGCCGAGCCGACGGCCGTGATAGGCGACCGCCTGGGCATGATTGCCTGCCGAGGCCGCAACCACGCCCCGAGCCCGTTCCGATTCGTTCAGCTGCAGCAGCTTATTGAGCGCGCCGCGCTCCTTGTAGGCGGCGGTGAACTGGAGGTTCTCGAATTTCAGCCACACCTCGGCGTCGGCAATCTCCGAAAGGGTCCGGCTCATCATCATCGGCGTTCGGATCACCGATCCCTTGATCCGCTCCGCGGCGGCGCGGATGTCATCGATTGTCGGGCGGGTCTTTGTTGGGGCGTCCATGGCGACGCGGCCTAAACCTTCACGCCGCGTCAAACAATGCTATCGAGCACCACATGATCAAGAGTTTGACCGCAACGTTTGGATTGCTTCTCGCCACTTCGTCGGCCGCGATGGCCGATACGCTGATTTTCAATGCGAACGGCCTTCAGGTCGATGGCAGCGGCAAGCTCCAGCATTTCACCAGCTTGCTGATCGGTGACGACGGCAAGGTCAAAAAGACGCTAGGCCCGATCGACAAAACTATGCCGCTGGCGGAACATAAGATCGATGCGGGCGGCAAGACGCTGCTTCCCGGGCTGATCGATGCGCACGGCCATGTCATGGCGTTGGGGCTCACAGCGCTGCAACTCGACCTGACGGGCACCAAGTCGCTAGCGGAATTGCAACATCGCCTGAAGGCTTACGCCGAAGCCAATCCTTCCGCCCGTTGGATCCTTGGCCGCGGATGGAACCAGGAATTGTGGGGTGACAAGCGCTTCCCGACATCGGCCGATATTGATGCGGTGGTCGATGACCGCCCCGTATGGCTCGGACGGGTCGACGGCCATGCCGCGGTTGCCAATAGTGCGGCGATCCAAGCGGCGGGCTTCTCGCTCAACACCCAGGCGCCAGCCGGGGGCAGGATCGAGAACGGCCTTTTCGTCGATGCTGCAATGAGCCTGATCGAATCGAAGATTCCAACGCCGACTCCGACCGAAGAAGATGCCGTACTGGGCAAGGCTCAGGAATTGCTGCTAGCGAACGGGCTCACCGCCGCCGCCGACATGGGTACCGGACCGGACGAGTGGGCCGCTATGGAGCGTGCGGGAAAAGCCGGCACGCTCAATGTCCGGATCCTGAGCTATGCCGGGGGCATCCCGGGGATGCGGGCGATCAATGGCGGCAAGCCGAGCGAATGGCTTTATGGCGACCGGCTGCACTTGGCCGGGGTAAAGCTCTATGCCGACGGAGCGCTGGGCTCACGCGGCGCATGGCTCAAGAAACCTTATGCCGACAAGCCGGAGACCACGGGCCTGCAGTTCCTGACCGATGCGCAGATCCTCCAGCAAGCCGATACCGCTGCCTCACTCGGTTATCAGCTCGCCATCCACGCCATCGGCGATGCCGCCAATGCCCAGGTCATTTCCACCTATGAGACGCTGGGCAAACGCTATCCCGGTGATCGCCGCTGGCGGATCGAGCATTTCCAAATCGCCGACCCCGCCGACATTTCGCGCCTGAAGCCTGCGGGAATCATCGCGTCGATGCAGCCTACCCACCAGACGAGCGACCGACTGATGGCGGAGGCCCGCCTTGGGTCAGACCGCTTGAAGGGTGCCTACGCCTGGCAAACGATCGAGCAGCTTGGCATTCCGATCGCCTTTGGTTCCGATTTTCCGGTGGAGAGCCCCAACCCCTTCCCGGGTCTTGCCGCCGCGGTCAGTCGCCAGGATATGAACGGCCAGCCTCCGGGCGGCTGGTATCCCGAACAGCGGGTCAACTTCGAACAGGCGCTGGCCGGCTTCACCCGCGGCGCGGCCTATGCCGGCTTTGCGGAAAGCAAGATCGGTAGCCTGGAACCCGGTAAATGGGCTGACTTCATCCTCGTCGACCGCGATGTCAGCAAGGTCGACGCCCAAGCCCTTGCCCGCACCAAGGTGATTGAATCCTGGGTAGCCGGCAAGAAAGCCTGGTCTAGCGCGGACGCAATGCCCGCTCGATGAGCATTCCGGGTGTCAATATTTGCGGTAGTTCCTCGGGTTCGGCGCGGCCGGGCTCATACCATAGGTAGAGCGGCACGCCGGCCCTGCCGCGACCCTCAAGAAAGCGCGTGATCGCCGGGTCGCCGTTAGTCCAATCGCCGACGAACACCCTGATCCCGGCCTTGCCGAATGCCTCCCTGGTCGCCTGGCGCTCGATCGCGGCAGCCTCGTTGGCCTTGCAGGTCAGGCACCAGTCGGCGGTGAAATAAACGAAGACGGGCTTGCCCGCGGCACGGTATTTCTCGACTGCGGTCTCGCTCCACGCCTCGGACCCCAAGGGCACGCGGGCGGCGGCCTGCGGCTGTCGCGGAACCTGCGTTGCCGCCACCCCTGTCAGCAATAGCGCAACTCCGAACGCGGCCCAGCCGGTACGCTGGCCCCGTCGCTGTCGCAGGCCGGTCAAGTAGAGCAGCAGCGTTAGCGCCCCAGCCACGCCTAGCCCCACCAGCAGCGCCGCCGGTCCGCCCTGCCGGTAGAGTAACCATAAGCAGCCCACTGCCGTAGCCGCCATCGGAATGGCCAGGAAGCGCTGCAACCGCACCATCCACGGTCCTGGCCGCGGCAAGCGGCCGCGCAAGATCGGAATGAAGGCGATGAGCAGGAAGGGTATTGCCAACCCCAGCCCAAGCGCCGCGAAGACGGCGATCGAGCCGTAGATTGGCAAGAGGAGGGCGGTTCCTAGCGCTGCGCCCAAGAACGGCCCTGCACAAGGAGTGGCGACGAACGCTGCCAATGCGCCGGTGCCGAAACTTCCTTGCGGATTATGCTCCCCAGCAAGCACCGGTAGCTCGAAGGCCCTGAGCAGGTTCAATGTAATGGCCGTGGTGAGCAGAAGCAGTACGATTGTCGTGCGCGGATCCTGCAGCTGGAAGGCCCAACCCGCCGCGCTTCCCCCTGCGCGGATGGCCAGCAAGGCCGCGCCAAGCAATCCCGTTCCAATGATTGCTCCCGCCGTATAGGCCAGCGCGTCTCGTCGGGCCCGACTCTCATCGCCGCCCAACTTCGCCAGATGCAGCGCTTTTAGGGCAAGGATGGGGAAGACGCAGGGCATAAGGTTAAGCAACAAGCCGCCCACCATCGCGCCGAATAAGGCATAGAATAGCGCGTTCGCGCCGAGTCCGCCGACGGATTGCCCACCCTTGGGAACCTGCCCAGGAATTGCTTTGATCTCGAGCCCTCGACCGTCCCCCAGCGCCAATACGCCCGACAGCCGCTCAGGATTTCCCCGGCGACGCTCCAGCTCGGCGATCAGCAAGTCGCCTTTGCGCCGGAAGCCCTGCGGCGCGGCATAGTCTATCGGGCCGTCGTCGGCGGGGAAGAAGTAGGGCTGGCCAACCATCACGCTGGCAGGAAGTGGCACGGCAATCTCGATCTTATTGTCCCTGACCGCAAATCTTGCCGGACTCGCCAGTGGTCGCGGCAGCGCGCGCCGCCATTCGTCGAAACGGACCCGCTCGGTTGCCTCGCCCATTGCAGTTGGCACGTTTAGCGAAATGCTGCCTCGCTCCGGCACGCAGATTTTATCCGTACAGGCCAGCCATTGCGCTTCAGCCCGTATCGGCACCACGCCCCTGGCATTTGCTGGCACCGTAAACCTGGTCAGCAACGCATAGTCGCGTTCGTAGACATAGTTGACGATCCCGGCGACGAGCAGCTTGTCCGGCACTGGAAAGCGCAACGGCCCCAGCCGAGCGCCCTTCGGCAATTGCCACTCGATCTTCATCGGCAAGCCAGCATCGCCCGGATTGAGCCAATAGCCGTGCCAGCCAGGATCGGTATGCATCAGAATCGCGAGCTCGACTTCGCCGCCCGGCGTCGCGGGGCCTTCGGCAATCAATTCAGGCCGGATTGCATTTTGGCGGGAGGCAATCTGGGCAACGGCAGGTTGCGCCAGAAGAGCAAAGACGAAGAGGGGCAGCCAACGGATCACGTGGCAATCGCTACCCGCCCGCGCGCAGCTAGTCGAGATTGGGCCTCAGCCACCTGGTTGCGGTCTCGACATCGACCTCGCGCCGCTGGGCATATTCCTCAAGCTGGTCCTGCCCGATCCGCGCCACCCCGAAATAGCTCGCATCGCGATGAGCAAAGTAAAAGCCCGACACAGCCGACGTCGGTAGCATTGCGAAATTTTCAGTGAGCGTAACCTCACCCGGCGCGCCGCCCAGCATGTCGAACAGGATCGGCTTAAGCGAATGGTCCGGGCAGGCCGGATAACCGGGGGCCGGACGGATTCCCTGGTATCGCTCGCGGATCAACTCTGCGTTCGAGAGATGTTCGTCAGCATAGTCCCACAGGCGGTTGCGGACATGCGCGTGGAGCACCTCGGCAAAGCTCTCGGCCAGGCGATCGGCCAATGCTTTCAAAAGGATGTCGTCATAGTCGTCGACCGTCTGCTTGAACCGTTCAAGATGCGGCTCCAGGCCGTGAATCCCGACCGCAAACCCGCCGATCCAATCCTCGCCGTCTGGATCGATAAAATCGGCCAGGCACATGTTCGGCCGACCCTCCCGCTTCTTCACTTGCTGGCGAAGGAAGGGAACACGGGTCCAGTCATTGCCGGCGAGGATGAGGACGTTATCGCCTTCCCGGCGGCAGCGCCACAGCCCGACCGTTCCCTTCGGTGTGACCCAGCGCTCGGCGATAATCTGGTCGAGCATTTGCTGCGCATCCTTGAACAGGCTGCGCGCACTCTCTCCAACCACCGGATCGTCGAGAATAGCAGGATAGGTCCCGGCGAGTTCCCACGCCCGGAAGAAGGGCGTCCAGTCGATCGAGGCCTTGAGGTCCTTCAGCGGCCATTCGCCGAAATGATGAAGGCCCGGATATTGCGGCGCCGGCGCCTTGCCCGACGGGTCGTAGGCAAATCCATTGGCCCTGGCATCCGGGAGCGCAGCCAGCTCGCTGTGGCCGCTCCGCTCTCTCGACCTGCGAATCTTTTCATAATCTTCGGCGGTCGTATCGATCAGTGGCGTCCGCTGGGTATCCGAGACGAGCGACGAGGCCACGCCGACCGCCCGGCTGGCGTCGAGCACGTGGATCACTGGCCCTTCATAGGCCGGGTCGATGCGTAGCGCTGTATGCACCTTACTGGTCGTTGCACCGCCAATCAGCAGCGGCAGGCGGAGGTCGGCCCGCTGCATTTCACCGGCCACCGTCACCATCTCGTCCAGCGAGGGCGTGATCAGGCCGCTAAGCCCGATCATGTCCGCATTGTTGTCGTTGGCCGCCTGCAGGATCTTCTGCCACGGCACCATGACCCCTAGATCGATCACCTCGAAGCCGTTGCACTGCAGGACTACGCCGACAATGTTCTTGCCGATGTCGTGCACGTCACCTTTGACGGTCGCCATCACAATCCGCCCCTTCCCGCGGCTCGCCCCTGACTTCTCCTTCTCTTCCTCGATGAAGGGTATGAGATGGGCGACCGCCCGCTTCATCACGCGCGCCGATTTCACTACCTGTGGCAGGAACATCTTGCCCGATCCGAACAGGTCGCCAACGACGTTCATGCCGTCCATCAGCGGTCCTTCGATGACCTCGATCGGGCGAGCGAAGGCCTGCCGGGCCTCTTCCGTATCTGCGACGATATGTTCGTCGATCCCCTTGACCAGTGCGTAGGACAGCCGTTCAGTGACTGGCAGCGAACGCCACTCGGCCGCTTTCTTCTCCTCGGCGGCGTCGGTGCCGCGAAATCGCTCGGCGAGCGCAATCAATCGTTCGGTGGCATCGCCTCCTGCCTTAGGGCGTCGGTCGAGGATGACGTCCTCACACGCCTCGCGCAATTCGGGATCGATCGCATCATAGACGTCAAGTTGGCCGGCATTAACGATGGCCATGTCCATTCCCGCCGGAATCGCATGAAATAGGAACACCGAGTGCATCGCGCGGCGAACCGGCTCGTTGCCGCGAAAAGAGAAACTGAGGTTCGACAGCCCGCCGGAAATATGGACGTGAGGGCAGCGCGCCCGGATCTCGCGCGCCGCCTCTATGAAATCGAGCGCATAGCGGCGATGCTCGTCGATCCCGGTCGCCACCGCGAACACGTTCGGATCAAATATGATGTCCTCGGGCGGAAAGCCGTCGCCAATCAGCAGCTTGTAGGCCCTTTCGCAAATGTCGATCTTGCGCTGCTTGGTGTCGGCCTGGCCAGTCTCGTCGAATGCCATCACCACGACCGCTGCGCCATAGGCCCGCACTTTCCGCGCCGTCTTGAGGAACAGACCTTCGCCTTCTTTGAGACTGATCGAATTGACGATCGGCTTGCCCGACACGCACTGCAGCCCGGCTTCGATAACGCTCCATTTGGAGCTGTCGATCATCACCGGCACCCGTGCGATGTCCGGCTCGGCTGCCAAGCGCTTCAGGAACGTCGCCATTGCCAGCTCGCCGTCGAGTAGCGCCTCGTCCATGTTAACGTCGATGACCTGCGCCCCGGCCTCGACCTGGTCGCGCGCCACCGAGACCGCGGCGTCATAGTCTCCGGCCAGGATCAGCTTCTTGAACTTGGCCGATCCGGTTACGTTGGTCCGTTCGCCGATGTTGACGAAGCGCGCGCCGGCAGCCGCGCTGGAAAAATCATTCATGCGGCGAGGGTCATCGGCTCGAGGCCGGACAGCATGGTATGATTCGACGGCGCCGGAATCTTGCGCGGAGCTGCGTCGGCAGCCACCTTCGCTATCGCTGCGATATGCGCCGGCGTCGTCCCGCAGCAGCCACCGACGATATTGACCAGACCATCGTCCAGCCATTCGCGGACCTGCACTGCAGTTTCCTCCGCGGCTTCGTCATAGCAGCCGAGCTCATTCGGCAGGCCCGCGTTGGGATAGGCCATTACAAGCGTTTCCGCATGGCGGGCCAGCGCGGCGAGATGCGGGCGAAGCTGCGCCGCTCCGAACGAGCAGTTGAGTCCAATTGTCAGCGGCCGAGCGTGGCGGACGCTCGCCCAGAAACCCTCGACCGTGTGGCCGGAAAGGTTGCGGCCCGAAAGGTCGGTCAGTGTCATCGAAATCATGATCGGCAGCTCGCGGCCTAGTGCCGCTTCGGCTTCCAGTGCGGCCATGATTGCGGCCTTGCAGTTGAGCGTGTCGAATACCGTTTCGATCAGGACGAAATCGATCCCGCCCTCGACCAGCGCATCGATCTGCTCACGATACACGTCCTTCACTTCTTCGAACGTTACCTCGCGATAGCCGGGGTCGTTGACGTCGGGCGAAAGCGACAGGGTCTTGTTGGTCGGGCCGATCGCGCCTGCGACCCAGCGCTTCTTGCCGTCAGCTGCGGCTTCCTCGACCACCTTGCGGATGATTTGTGCCGCAGCGCGGTTGATGTCCGGCACCAGGCTTTCGGCACCATAGTCGGCCTGGCTTATGCGGTTTGCATTGAATGTATTGGTGGCCAAAATGTCAGCGCCTGACGCGACGAACTGCTTTGCGATTTTACGGACAATATCTGGCCGCGTCAGGTTCAGAAGGTCGTTGTTGCCCTTCTGATCATGGTTGAGCGGCAGGTCGCCGCGATAATCGGCTTCTTTCAACCCCTCGCACTGGATCAGCGTACCGTACGCGCCGTCCTTGACCAGCACGCGCCGCGCTGCGGCGGCCCGAAAATCATTGGCCACGGTCATGCGCGAACTCCCAGCAGGTGACAAATGGCGTAGGCCAGTTCGGCCCGGTTCAATGTGTAGAAATGAAAGTGCCTGACCCCGCCGGCATAAAGCTGACCGCAAAGCTCCCCGGCTAACGTCGCGGCAACCAGCTGACGGGCGGCGGGAAGTTCGTCGAGCCCCTCGAACAGCCGGTCGAGCCACTGCGGGATCGCGGCCCCGCACTGACCGGCGAAGCGTCGTGTCGTAGCGACATTCGACACCGGCAAAATGCCCGGCACGATTTCGATACCCGGCCGCCGCTCGGCCAGGGTGTCGCGATATCGCAGGAAGCAGTCAGCCGAGAAGAAGAATTGGGTAATCGCCCGGTCCGCGCCTGCGTCGATCTTGCGCAGCAAATTATCGAGGTCGCTCTCCGCAGAGTCGGAATCCGGATGGCCTTCCGGATAGGCCGCCACCGAAATCTCGAATGGCGCTACGGCTTTCAGGCCCGCGACAAGTTCGGCGGCGTTGGCATAGCCGCCCGGATGCGGCGAATAAGCCTGGCCAGGCTCCGGCATGTCGCCGCGCAACGCGACGATATGCCTCACCCCTGCTTCCCAATAGTTGCAAGCGATCTCGTCGATCTCATCGCGCGTGGCGCCGACACAGGTTAGGTGGGCGGCGGGTGTAAGGTCAGTTTCCCGAACGATCCGCTCGACTGTAGCATGGGTCCGCTCGCGGGTTGATCCGCCCGCCCCGTAGGTGACCGATACGAACCTTGGCTTTAGCGGCGCCAGAGTCTCGATCGAACGCCAAAGCGTCTCGGCCATTGCGTCGGTCCTTGGCGGGAAAAATTCAAAGCTGACGTTGATGTCACCGCGCGCCTCGGCAAACAGCGGGGCATGCCCGTTCAGCGCAATTTCGGTTTCGTGGTTCATGCGGCAGCGCGCTCTTCGCGGGCGGCTTCCGGTTTGATCCCCCGCCACAGGATGACGCTAAGCTCGCCCCCACCGAGGCGCTCGATCCGGTCAAGCTCCAGCCCGGCCGCGGAAAACCAGCCGCGCATCGCATCGTCGGCGAAGCCCAGCCGCAAATGAGCGTCCTGTTCCTTAAGCTCGGCACGATCATGCTGGGCGAAATCGATCACCAGCAGGCGTCCGCCCGGGGCGAGCACCCGCGCCGCTTCGGAAATCGCTGCACCGGGCTGCTGCGCATAGTGAAGCACCTGATGGAGGATAATGCTGTCGGCACTTCGATCGCCAAGCGGCAAGGCATACATGTCGCCCTGGCGAAGGCTCGCTCCACAAATGCCTGCCTGTTCCAGCTTGACCCTGGCCAGCCGCAACATTTCTGACGATCGATCGATGCCGATCGCACTTACAGCCTTCGGCGCAAACAGCTCCAGCATTCTACCTGTACCAGTTCCGATATCGAGCAACGCGCCGATCGGCCGGTCGATGAGTAGCCCGGCAATCGCCCGTTCGATCTCGGCGTCGGCGATATGCAGCGAACGGATGCTGTCCCACGTCGCGGCATGAGCTTCAAAATAGCGCCGAGCTGCCTCGGCGCGGTCGGCGCGGACCGAATCCAGTCGCGCAGCATCCCCCGCAAATGTCTGGCGGGCCTCGGGATCATCCCAGCCGTCGTAAAGCTCAAACAGCGGCGCGGTTCGATCGGGGTCGGCAATCTGGAGATAAACCCAGCTTCCTTCTTTCCTACGGCCAACCAGCCCCGAGTCGCTGAGAATGCGGACGTGGCGCGAAACGCGCGGTTGGCTTTGACCCAATAGCTGTGCCAATTCCCCGACCGACAGCTCCATTACCCGCAGCAGCGCAAGGATGCGGAGCCGCGTTGGATCGGCCAGCGCTTGGAAAAGCGCCGCAAGCTTGAGGTCCTGGGTCACCTCTTAAGGATATAAAGAAGTCTTTATATCCGTCAATCGAGGATGGCTCCGGATGATATCATTCTGCACATCTAACAAATGACGATTGCGTGACGCGACAAACATCAATATCTCCGCTCGCTGGCCTGACGCTCGCGCGGCAGGCCGAGCCGGACTGGTTTTCGCAAGGGGGCCAGTCCCCATAAGCAAGGAATGGAACGATCATGAAGAAGGTTGCACTGACCGTTGCGGTCCTCGCGCTCGGCCTTGCCGCGTGCGAAACCAAGACCGAAAACGCCGTCGAGAACGTTGCTGTTGAGAATGCCGTTGAGGCTGACGCCAACGCTGCCGACGCTGCTGTCGACAACGCGCTCGATTCGGCCGGTAACGCCGTTGAGAACGCCGGCGACGCCGTCGAGAACGCTGGTGACGCCGCAGCGAACGCTGCCGACAACGCGATGTAATCATCGCTGTCGCACGTTTTTGCATGTGATAGGGGGCCGTCTGCCATGTGCAGGCGGCCCTTTTTTCTTTCGGTCGAAGTGGTACTTCGGCCGAGATGAAGGTCCTTATCCTCCTGCTGGCCATCTTGTCCGCCGGGTGCACCCGGGAAGAAAAGCCCGAAGCCCCGACTCCGGCGGAGGCCGATCGGCTAAATGACGCCGAAGCGATGCTCAACGGCCTCGCCAATGAAGAAGGGCCGGTGGGCAAGCCCACCGACCCTTCCGTCAACTCTCAATGAGGGTTGGGCTTAGAAGTCCATTCCACCCATACCGCCCATTCCGCCGCCGCCCATCGACATCGCCGGCTTGTCTTCGGGCATTTCGCTGACCGCCGCTTCGGTGGTGATCAGCAGGCCCGCGACCGACGCGGCGTCCTGTAGCGCGGTGCGAACGACCTTGGTCGGGTCGATCACGCCGGCCTTGACCAAGTCCTCATAGACCTCGGTCTGGGCGTTGAAGCCGAGCTTCTCGTCCTTGCCTTCGAGCAGCTTGCCCGAGATCACCGCGCCGTCATGGCCGGCGTTCTGGGCAATCTGGCGTACCGGCGAGTAGAGCGCCTTGCGGACGATATCGATGCCGCGGGTCTGGTCGTCGTTGACGCCCTTCAAACCCTCGAGCGCCTTGGTCGCGTAAAGCAAGGCAGTGCCGCCGCCAGGGACGATGCCCTCTTCGACCGCAGCGCGGGTCGCGTGGAGAGCGTCGTCGACGCGGTCCTTGCGCTCCTTGACCTCGACCTCGGACGCACCGCCGACCTTAATCACGGCAACGCCGCCGGCGAGCTTGGCGAGACGCTCCTGGAGCTTCTCACGGTCATAGTCGCTGGTGGTGTTCTCGATCTGCTGGCGGATCGCCTCGGTGCGGGCCTTGATCGCATCATGCGTGCCGGCGCCGTCGACAAGGGTCGTGTTGTCCTTGTCGATGGTGACACGCTTGGCGGTGCCGAGCATGCCAACCGTGACGTTCTCCAGCTTGATGCCGAGATCCTCGGAGATCATCTCGCCACCCGTCAGGATCGCGATATCCTCAAGCATCGCCTTGCGGCGATCGCCGAAGCCGGGCGCCTTTACCGCAGCGACCTTGAGGCCGCCGCGCAGCTTGTTGACGACGAGCGTGGCCAGGGCCTCGCCCTCGATGTCCTCGGCGATGATCAGCAGCGGACGACCCGACTGCACGACTGCTTCCAGGATCGGGAGCATCGCCTGCAGGTTGCTGAGCTTCTTCTCGTGAATCAGGATGTAGGGATCGGCCAGTTCGACCGACATCTTCTCCGGATTGGTGATGAAGTAAGGCGACAGGTAGCCGCGGTCGAACTGCATGCCTTCGACGACGTCCAGCTCGAACTCGAGTCCCTTGGCTTCCTCGACGGTGATGACGCCTTCCTTGCCGACCTTCTCCATCGCCTCGGCGATCTTCTCGCCGACAACGGTGTCGCCGTTGGCCGAAATCACGCCAACCTGGCTGATCTCGTTCGAACCGGAGACCGGCTTGGAGCGCTTCTTGAGGTCCTCGACGACCTTCGAGACGGCGATATCGATGCCGCGCTTCAGGTCCATCGGGTTCATGCCGGCCGCAACCGACTTCATGCCTTCGCGGACAATCGCCTGGGCGAGCACGGTCGCGGTGGTCGTGCCGTCACCGGCAATGTCGTTGGTCTTCGAAGCGACCTCACGCAGCATCTGCGCGCCCATATTCTCGAACTTATCCTTAAGCTCGATTTCCTTGGCGACAGTGACGCCGTCCTTGGTGATGCGCGGTGCGCCGTAGCTCTTGTCGAGGACGACGTTGCGGCCCTTGGGGCCCAGCGTCACCTTGACGGCGTCGGCGAGGATGTCGACGCCCTTCAGAATCCGCTCGCGCGCGTCGCGCGAGAATTTCACGTCCTTGGCTGCCATCTGGCTACCCTTTCCGATTTTAAGTTCACTAATTTCATGGAGACAGGCGCCATTTTCGTGAAGTTAAGCGCCCGGCCCAAAGGTCAGCCGACGATCCCGAGGATGTCGCTTTCCTTCATGATGATCAGGTCTTCACCGGAGATCTTCACCTCTGTGCCGGACCATTTGCCGAACAGGATGCGATCGCCAGCCTTGACGTCGAGCGGCGTCACCTTGCCTTCGTCCGAGCGAGCGCCCGAACCGACGGCGACGACTTCGCCTTCCTGCGGCTTTTCCTTGGCGGAGTCGGGGATGATGATCCCGCCCGCGGTCTTCTCTTCGGCCTCGACCCGACGGACGAGGACACGATCATGAAGCGGCCTGAAACCCATGTTGCTTGACCCTTTTGCTTCCAAAAATTGCAGTTGCACTTGGCACTCCTATAACAAGAGTGCCAGCGATGCCGCGCATATGGGTCGGAGGTTCCTACACGTCAACACCTGCGATCACGATATCGTCACGCGGAGGCGTGGATCAGTCCAAGTGTTTCGCGCCGCGTCCAGCGCCAGATCATCAGGATCGCGACAACGCCGAGACCGGCGGCGAGGCCAGTCCAGATGCCGATGCCGCGCCAGTCCATTGCAAAGGCCAGCGCAACACCGACCCCCAATCCGATGGCCCAATAGCCGAACAGGGCGAAGACCATCGGCACGCGCGCGTCGTGGAGGCCCCTGAGCATGCCTGCGCCAACTACTTGCGCTCCGTCGACGACCTGGAACAGCGCGGCGACCAGCAGGAAGGAAACCCCCAGCGAAATGACCGCGGCATTGCCCGGCGTGTCGTCGAGGAACAGAGTGATGAGGTCGCGCGGAAACACGTACATCAGCGCCGCCATTACCGTCATGAAAACGGTGCCCAGCCCGAATGCGGTCCAGCCAGCCAGCGTTATTCCATCGCGGTCGCCCCGCCCATAGGCCAGTCCGACCCGCACCGTGGCGGCCTGGCCAAGCGCGAGCGGAACCATGAAGGTCGTCGCTGCGATCTGTAGTGCAATTTGGTGAGCGGCGACCGACGGCGCGCCAAACAGGCCCATCAGATAGGCGGCCGCACTGAATACGCCCCCTTCGAACCCCATCGTCAGGCCGATCGGACCGCCGAGCAGGAACAATTGGCGGAAGCGCCGCCAATCCGGCCTCCAGAAGCGGCCGAACAGATGGAATCGGCGGAACTGCCGGTCCGTCAGGATGACGATGGCCAACGCCAGCGCCATAGCCGTCCAAACGATCGAGCTGCCAATGCCGCCGCCGATCAACCCAAGTGCCGGCAACCCGAAATGGCCGAAGATCAATGACCAGCTCACAAGGCCGTTAAGCGGAATTCCTGCCGAACTGATGATCAGCACCCAGCCCGGGCGCTCCATGGCGGAAACGAAGTTGCGCATCACCTGGAACAGCATCCAGGGCGGGATCACCCACATATAGCCCTTAAGGAACCAGGCGGCGAGCCGGGCGAGCTCGGGTTCCTGTCCAAAGGCCAGGATGATCGGTTCGGCGTTCCATAATACGATCAACGTCGGAACGGTCATCATCACAGCAGCCCATAGAGACTGGCGAAATGTCCGCCGGACGTCGCGGACGGAATTGAACCGCGCGCCCAGCGCCGATGCAATCATCGGTGAAGAGGCGGTGAGTACGCCCAGGGCGAACAATATCATCCCGAATGAAAGGCTGAGCGCCAGGGCGGCCGCGGCGAGCTCCGTCGGCCCAAGCCAGCCTAAAAGGATCACGTCCGTCGCCTGGATGAGCTGCATCGTGAGGTTGGCCAGCATCATCGGCCAGGCAAGACTCAGCGTGGCCCGGAGCTCATCGCGCCACGGACGACTGCTACTTGCGGAGGCGATTGCGGCTTGCATGGGCAGCCGGTTAGCAGTTTTGCCATTTTGCGCCACAGCCTCCGGTCGAAAATCCTTGGGCCGCTTCGCCATTCTGCTCTAGGCGGGACGCAATGAGTTGCGAGGAGTGACGGCAAGATGCGGTTCGTAAAGGCCATCTGGAAGCTGCTGGTGGGCATCAAGGACATGTTGGTCCTGCTGTTCATGCTGATGTTCTTCGGACTGCTCTACGCGGCGCTCTCGGCCCGTCCGGCCGTAATCGGCGACGGTGTCCTGGCCATGGACCTTGACGGTGTCCTGGTGGAGCAGGCGGAACGGCCTGACCCGGTCTCGGTCCTCGCCGGCGCCGGAAACATCACTCGCGAATTCGAATTGAAGGACCTCGTCGCCGCGCTCGACACCGCCAAGGACGATGACCGGGTGAAGGCCATCGCGCTCGATCTCGACGGCTTCCTTGGCGGCGGACAGCCGGCGCTGGCAGCGCTCGGTGAAAAGCTCGACGAGGTGAAGAAAAGCGGTAAGCCGGTCCTTGCCTTCGCCACCGGTTACACCGACGACCGCTACCAGCTTGCCGCCCATGCCTCCGAAATCTGGATGCCGGCGATGGGCGCGATTGCAGTCACAGGTCCAGGAGGAAATAACCTTTATTTCAAGGGATTACTCGACAAACTTGGGGTGACGGCGAATATTTATCGGGTCGGCACTTACAAGTCCGCGGTCGAACCGTTCATTCGCAACGACATGTCACCCGAAGCGCGCGAGAACGCGCAGGCGCTGGGCGACGCGCTGCTCGAGACCTGGCGTGAAGATATCGGCCGCGGTCGCCCGGCCGCGGTAGCGGGGCTCAATCGCCTGCTGTCCGATCCGGTTGGAGTAACCAAGGCCGCTAATGGCGACCTTGCCAAGGCGGCGGTCGACCTAAAGCTGATCGACAAGATCGGCGAGCGTCGAGCGTATGAGGCACGGCTGGCGGAACTTGGCGGCGAGGATGCGGACAGCACCCACGGCTACAAGCGGATCAGGCTGCATGCATATGAGGAGCAGGCGGTCGATATCCAGGAAGGACCGATCGGCGTGGTCACGATCGCCGGCGAAATCGTTGACGGCAAGGCCCGCGCCGGTCGCGCCGGCGGTGAGACCATTGCGCGCATCATCGAAAAGGGGCTGGCCAAGAATAACCTGAAGGCGCTGGTCGTGCGTGTCGACAGCCCAGGCGGCTCAGTAATGGCTTCTGAACGGATCCGGCAGGCCCTGCTGTCAGCCAAGGAGCAGAAGATTCCGGTAGTCGTCTCGATGGGCAGCGTCGCCGCCTCGGGAGGTTATTGGGTTTCGACTCCGGGCGACTTCATCTTCGCCGAGCCGTCGACCATCACCGGATCGATCGGCGTATTCGGCGTCCTGCCGAGCTTCGAGGGCACGCTTGCCAAGCTCGGCATCGGCGCAGACGGCATCAAGACCACTCCCCTTTCGGGCGAGCCCGACCTGCTGAAGGGACCGTCCGATGCAGCCGATGCCCTGATCCAGGCCGGAGTCGATCAGGTTTACCGCAAATTCCTGGGTATCGTAGCCGCGGCACGGCACAAGACCCCGGCCGAAGTCGACCGCATCGCCCAGGGTCGCGTTTGGGACGGCGGAACGGCGCGGCAACTTGGGCTGGTCGACGGCTTCGGCGGGATGGACGAGGCCGTGGCCAAAGCAGCCGAACTCGCCAAGCTGGGCAAGGGCGAGCGAGGCCTCACCTATCTGGAGAAGGAACCCGCATTCGGCGATACGTTGATGGCGGCCATCGCTGACGAAGGAGAGTCCAACGAATCTCCGCCCTCCGATGCGTTTGCAACGCTCGCGCCGGCGCCGGAGGGCCTGTTAGCCCGGGCCATCTCGGAAGTGCGGTCGATCCTTTCAGGCCCGACGATCCAGGTACGTTGCCTTGAATGCCCGCCGCCGGCAGCCGCCCCGCGGCTTAGCGAGGAAGACCGGGGCTGGCTGGCGCGCTGGCTCAGCTGGAGCTGACGCCTTTCCCTTTCCCGTTGCCGTTGCCGTTGCCGTTGCCGTTGCCGTTGCCGTTTTTGCCGTTTCGGCGGCGGATGGTCATCGGCAGCAAGGTCAGTGCCAATAGTACCATTCCAAGCGACAGGGCCGCGAAGGTCACGACCCATGGATTGCTGGTCTCTTCCCGCCCCTGCAAGTCCATGATGTGCAGGCCCCACATCAGGTCGTAGAGGCGCCACCAGCGGGTCCGCTTGGCGACGATCTCGCCCGAACCACCGTCCAGATAGAAATGGGTATCGTCGCTCATCCGGACGCGCCAACCGTCCATTGCGCGGCGAAGCTCGAGCGGCGGGCTGTCGGCGGCGACCCGGCTGGTTTCAACCACTTTCGCGGTTCCAGTGTAGCGCGCCATTACCTCGCGGGCGGCATCGGCCGCACCGAGCGGCGGCAGCAATTGCCCGGTCGCGGGATCGGCCAGGCGGCTACCGCCGTCGGCGAATTCAATCTGCCAGCGCGGGCCGGCAGCCAGCGACTTCAGCGACAGCGAGGCGACTTGCCGGCCCTCGATCCGAGGTGCGATGGGCGGCGTTGCTAGCGAAATGAGCTTCGACGGCGCGATCAGGTCGGTGCCGCGCACCTCGTCGATCGGCTTGGCAACCATCACCAGGCCCGACACGGTCCAAAACAACATTGGCAAACCGACCAGCCAGCCTAGCCACACGTGCCAGCGGCGAAGCCTCGAACGAACAGCCCCCATCCCACTCTCCCGGTTACACGCCGAAACGAAGGTCTATCCGGTATCGGCAATGCCCCTGCCGCCGGCGACGAATCGGCAATGCCATTCTGCTAGCGGGGCGTCCGCCGCACGTCATGATTTTTATATAATTAGGGTTAATCCCTGTGCGCCTGCTTAGATATGGATCGGCTTTCCGGTCACCGCCATCGCCGCTTCCTTAAGCGCTTCGGAATGGGTCGGGTGGGCGTGGCAGGTGTAGGCGATGTCTTCGGACGTGGCGCCGAATTCCATCGCCTGCGCGGCCTGGGCGATCATCGTGCCCGCGACCGATGCGATGCACCAGACACCGAGCACGCGATCCGACTTCGCATCCGAGATGACCTTCACGAAGCCATCGGGCTCATGATTCGTCTTGGCGCGGCTGTTGGCAAGCATCGGGAATTTGCCGACCTTGACCTCGCCGCGCTCCTTGGCCTGCTCCTCGGTCAGGCCCACGCCGGCAACCTCGGGCATGGTGTAGACGACGCTTGGGATCACTTCGTGATTCACGATGCCCGTCAGGCCGGCGATATTTTCGGCGACCGCGATCCCTTCATCCTCAGCCTTATGGGCGAGCATCGGCCCGGGGATGACATCGCCGATTGCCCATATGCCCGGCACCGAAGTGCGGAATTCATGATCGGTTTCGATCTGGCCACGATTGTTGGGAGTAAGGCCAATCTTGTCGAGGCCAAGTCCCTCAGTGTTCGGGCGGCGGCCGATCGATACCAGCACGCAATCCGCCTCGATCGTCTCAACCGCGCCGCCCTTGGCGGGTTCAAGTGTCAGCGTGGCCTTGCCGCCGTTGACCTTCACGCCGGTGACCTTGGTCGAAAGCCTGAACTCGATCCCCTGCTTCTTGAAGATCTTGTTGCATTCCTTGCGGACGTCGCCGTCGAAGCCGGGCAGGATCTGGTCGAGGAATTCGACGCAGGTGACCTTGGCTCCAAGTCGCCGCCAGACCGAGCCAAGCTCCAGCCCGATCACGCCGGCGCCGATCACGACCATATGCTGAGGCACCTTGGGCAGCTCGAGCGCGCCGGTGCTGTCGACCACGACTTTCTGGTCAATCTCGACACCGGGCAGTTGGATGACGGACGAGCCGGTGGCGATGACGATGTTCTTTCCGGTGATGGTGCGGTCGCCAACTTTGACCGTGTTGGCGCCGGTGAAGGTGGCGTAGTCCTTCAGCCACTCGACCTTGTTTTTCTTGAATAGGAATTCGATGCCGCCGGTCAGCTGCTTGACCGCGTCCTTGCGCTGCCCGTGCATCGTGTCGAGATCGAGCTCCGGCTTCACCTTGATGCCGAGCTTGGCGAAGGAGCCATTGGCCGCGGCGTCAAAATATTCCGACGCGTGGAGCATCGCCTTGGACGGGATGCAGCCGACGTTGAGGCAGGTCCCGCCCAGCGTCTCGCGCCCCTCGGCGCAGGCGGTCTTAAGGCCGAGCTGTGCCGCGCGGATCGCGGCGACATAGCCGCCGGGACCGGAGCCAATGACGATTACGTCGTAGTCGAACTCGGCCATTCTCAAATTTCCTTAGAGGTCAATCAACAGGCGGGTCGGGTCCTCGATCGCTTCCTTGACGCGGACGAGGAAGGTGACCGCTTCGCGGCCGTCGATCAGGCGGTGATCGTAAGAGAGCGCCAGATACATCATCGGGCGAGCGACGATCTGCCCGTCCTTGACCACCGGCCGCTCCTCGATGCGATGCATTCCGAGCACCGCCGACTGCGGCGGGTTGATGATCGGGGTCGAAAGCAGGCTGCCGAACACGCCGCCGTTGGAGATGGTGAAGGTGCCGCCCTTCATGTCTTCGGCGGTCAGCGTGCCGTCCTTGGCCTTCTTGCCGAACGCGGCGATTGCCTGCTCGATTTTGGCGAAGCTCATGCTTTCCGCGTTGCGGACGACGGGCACCACCAGCCCCTTGGGCGCGGACACCGCGACCGAGACGTCGAGATAATCGTGATAGACGATCTCGTCGCCCTCGATCCGGGCGTTGACGGAGGGCACGTCGCGCGCCGCGAGCGCCACGGCCTTTACGAAAAAGCCCATGAAGCCAAGGCGGATGCCGTGCTTCTTCTCGAACGGGTCCTTGTAGCGGGCCCGCGCGTCGATCACCGCCGACATGTCGACGTCGTTGAAGGTCGTGAGCAGCGCAGCGGTGTTCTGCGCTTCCTTGAGGCGGGTCGCGATGGTCTGGCGGAGGCGGGTCATCTTGACCCGCTCTTCATGACGCTCACCGGTGATCCTGGCGGGCTGAGCGGCTGGTGCGGCGGCAGCAATTGGCGCCTTCACCTCGGGCTCATGCACCGGCGCCGGCGCGCCTTCTTTCGCCTTCGCCGCCAGCAGCACGTCGTCCTTGGTGATCCGGCCGTCCTTGCCGGTCCCGTGGATCTTCGACGGGTCGACATGAAGCTCCAGAACCGCGCGGCGGACCGCCGGCGACAGGGTCAGGTCGGCATGCTCGGCCGGAGCCGCCTCATGATCTTCACGCAGCGCCGGGTTCTCGCCGGCGCCGACAGGATTGACCGGAGTTCCGGCAACCACAGTCTGCCCGTCGCCCGTCTTCGCCCCGGCGGCGGGCGCTGACGGCGCCGCGGTAGCGACACCTTCACCGATGCGGGCGATGACCGCGCCGACTTCGACCGTGTCGCCCTCCGCGAAAAGCTGTTCCGAGAGCGTGCCCGCGACCGGCGAGGGTAACTCCACCGACACCTTGTCGGTTTCGAGGCTAGCGATCGGTTCGTCCACGGCGACCGCTTCGCCGGGCTTCTTCAGCCACTGGCCGATGGTCGCCTCGGTGATCGATTCGCCCAGCGTCGGGACCTTCACATCGGTGGCCATGAGTCGCGGTTTCTTTCCTTAACTGGCTTGTGCGGTTTGCGCGTTGCGGCTGCTATGCCCCAGCGCGTCGGCAATCAAGGCCGCCTGTTCGGCGGCGTGGCGCTTGGCAAGGCCGGTCGCCGGCGAAGCGGACGAGGCGCGGCCGGCGTAGCGGGCACGCATCCCGGCATGGCCCGCCGCGGCCAGGCAATCTTCCAGCTCGTCCTCGACGAAGTGCCAGGCTCCATTGTTCTTCGGCTCTTCCTGCGCCCAGACCAGCTCTTCGAGCCTGGGCATGGCCCTCAGCCGACTGACCAAAGGCTCCGACGGGAAGGGATAGAGCTGTTCGATGCGGATGATCTCGGTTGTCTGGTCACCTGCTGCATCGCGCGCTTCCATCAGCTCGTAACTGAGCTTGCCCGAACAAAGCACCGCCCGCCGCGTCTCGCCAGCCGCCGGGGGATTCAGGTCGCTAAGGATGCGATGGAAGTGGCCCTCGCCAATGAAATCGTCCTTGGTCGACACCGCCAGCTTGTGCCGCAGCAGCGACTTGGGCGTCATCATGATCAGGGGCTTGCGGAAATCGCGCAGCATCTGGCGGCGAAGAATGTGGAAATATTGCGCCGGCGTGGTGCAGTTGGCGACCTGGATATTATCCTCGGCGCAAAGCTGCAGATAGCGTTCGAGCCGCGCAGACGAGTGCTCCGGGCCCTGTCCTTCAAAGCCGTGCGGCAGCAGCAGCACGAGTCCGCTGGCGCGCAGCCACTTGGCCTCACCGGCGGCAATGAATTGGTCCATGATCGTCTGCGCGCCGTTGGCGAAGTCGCCGAACTGTGCTTCCCACAGCACCAGCGCGCGCGGATCGGCCTGCGAATAGCCATATTCGAAGCCGAGCACGCCGAATTCGCTCAGCGGGCTGTCGAGCACTTCGAACCAGGGCTGCCCGGCGGCGTCGCGCTTGGTGCTTAGCGGAACATATTTCTCGCCGGTCGCCTGATCCGTCCACACCGCATGGCGCTGGCTGAACGTGCCGCGGCCGCTGTCCTGGCCCGAGAGGCGTACGCGGTAATCCTCCTCGACCATGCTGCCATAGGCCAGCGCCTCGGCCGTCGCCCAGTCGATCCCCTGACCCTCGTCGAGCGCCTTTTTCTTGGCCTCGAGGATGCGGGCCAGCGTCTTGTGCACGTTGAAGCCTTCGGGAACCGTAGTCAGCAGCTGCGACAGCCGGGAATATTGGTCTTCCGGGATGGCGGTGTTGACGTTGCGGCGCGCGTCAACTGGCTCGCCCGGAATTCCGAGCCCTTCCCAACGGCCGGAGAACCAGTCGGCCTTGTTGGGGAGGTAACTGGCGCCCGCCTGAAACTCGGTCTCGAGATGCTGGACGAAGGCGGCAGTGGCGTCGTCGATCCACTGCTGGTCGACCACGCCCTCGGCGATGAGCCGCGCGCCATAAAGCTGGCTTACAGGCGGGTGCTGCTTGATCGCCGCATACATCAGCGGCTGGGTGAAGCTCGGCTCGTCGCCTTCGTTATGGCCGAACCGGCGATAGCACCACATGTCGATGACGATGTCGCGGTTGAACGCCTGGCGGAACTCAATCGCCAGCTTGCAGCAGAAAGTGACCGCCTCCGGATCGTCGCCGTTAACGTGCAGGATCGGCGCCTGGACCGACTTGGCGATGTCCGACGGATAAGGCGAGGAGCGCGCGAACTGCGGCGAGGTCGTGAAGCCGACCTGGTTGTTGATGACGAAATGGATCGTCCCGCCGGTCTCGTATCCGGGCAGGCCTGAGAAGCCGAAACATTCGGCGACGATTCCCTGCCCGGCGAAGGCGGCGTCGCCATGCAGCAGCAACGGCAGGGCGGTATCGCCCTCGACATCGCCCTTGCAGGTCTGGACTGCGCGGACCTTGCCCAGCACGACCGGATCGACCGCCTCGAGGTGCGATGGGTTGGGCAGCAGCGACAGGTGCACCTTGTTGCCGTCGAACTCCCGGTCGGTCGACGTGCCGAGGTGATATTTGACGTCGCCCGATCCGCCGACGTCGGCCGGGTTGGTCGCACCGCCCGCAAATTCGTGGAAGATGGCGCGATATGGCTTGCCCATCACGTTGGAGAGGACGTTCAAGCGCCCGCGGTGGGCCATGCCGATGGCGATCTCCTTGACGCCATATTGGCCGCCGTACTTGATCACCGCTTCCAGCGCCGGGATGGCGCTTTCGCCGCCGTCGAGCCCGAACCGCTTGGTGCCGACATATTTCCTGGCAAGGAATTTTTCCCACTGCTCGCCGTGGATGACCTTCTCCAGGATCGAGCGCTTGCCCTCCGGTGTGAAGTGAATTGCGGCGTCCTTGCCCTCCATCCGGTCCTGAAGGAAGCGGCGCTCCTCCAGGTCGTTGATGTGCATATATTCAAGGCCGACGGGCCCGCAGTAATTGGCCTGCAGCACCGGAAGGATCTGGCGCACTGAGGCATATTCGAAGCCCAAGGTGCCGGCGAGGTAGATCTTCCGATCCAGGTCGGCCTCGGTGAAGCCGTGATAGGCCGGCGTAAGGTCGGCCGGCAGTTCGCGCTGGGTGAGGCCGAGCGGATCGAGATTGGCGGCAAGATGCCCACGCACCCGATAGGTGCGGATCAGCATCATCGCCCGGATGCTGTCGTCGGCAGCGCGGCGGATGGCAGCTTCGTCGGTGACGCCGGTGGCGGCGATCGTCGCTTTCGCCTTTTCCGCGATCTTCTCAATCGTCGCTTCGGTCGGATCGAGGCCAAGGTTTACGGGGTCGAGTTCGGTCAACGGCCAGTTCGGCCGTGCCCAGCTTGGGCCCTGCTCGCGGTCGATCGACATCGAATCCATGTGGTACGTCAGCCTTTCAGCAGCTCCGTGAGGGTAGTGCCCAACTCAGATGGGCTCTCAGCGACGCGGATTCCAGCCGCCTCCATCGCCGCGATCTTGTCTTCGGCTCCGCCCTTGCCGCCCGAGACAATCGCTCCGGCATGACCCATGCGCCGTCCCGGAGGGGCAGTCCTGCCGGCGATGAAGCCGACCATCGGCTTCTTGCGGCCGCGCTTCGCCTCGTCAGCGATGAACTGTGCGGCGTCTTCTTCGGCGCTGCCGCCAATCTCGCCGATCATGATGATCGACTTCGTCTCGTCGTCGGCCAGGAACAGCTCGAGCACGTCGATGAAGTTGGTGCCGTTGACCGGATCGCCGCCAATTCCGACCGCGGTGGTCTGGCCGAGACCCTCGTTGGTCGTCTGGAACACCGCTTCATAGGTCAGGGTGCCTGAGCGCGAGACCACGCCGACGCTGCCCTTTTTGAAGATGTTGCCCGGCATAATGCCGATCTTGCACTCGTCGGGGGTCAGTACGCCCGGGCAGTTGGGCCCAATCAGCCGCGACTTGGAGCCGGAGAGCGCGCGCTTCACCCGGACCATGTCGAGCACCGGAATGCCCTCGGTGATGGTGACTATCAGCGGCACTTCGGCGTCTATCGCCTCGCAGATCGAGTCCGCAGCGAAGGGCGGCGGAACATAGATCACCGACGCGACGGCGCCAGTAGCCTCGACCGCTTCGCGAACCGTGTTGAACACCGGCAGGCCAATGTGGGTCCGGCCGCCCTTGCCGGGCGTGACGCCACCGACCATCTGCGTCCCGTACGCCAGCGCCTGCTGCGTATGGAACGTACCGGTCTCGCCGGTCATCCCCTGCGTGATGACCTTGGTGTTCCTGTTGACGAGGATGCTCATGCCAGCGAGCCGTCGATCGCCTTGCACGCCACCAGCAGTTCCTTCACCGCATCGACGCTGACCTGGAAATTGCCTTTCGCCTCCTCGTCGAGGGCGATTTCGATCACTTCCTCGACGCCGCCCGCGCCGATCACGGTCGGAACGCCAACGTAGAGGCCATCGAGGCCGTACTTGCCATCGACAAAGACCGCGCAGGGCAGGATGCGCTTCTGGTCGCCGAGATAGGCTTCGGCCATCGCAATCGCGCTGGTCGCGGGAGCGTAATAGGCGCTGCCGGTCTTCAGCAGCGCGACGATCTCGCCGCCGCCGCCGCGGGTGCGCTTGACGATCTCGTCGATGCGCGCCTTGGACGACTTGCCCATCTTGACCAGGTCGTCGACGGGAATGCCCGAAATTGTGGTGTAGCTGGTGACCGGGACCATCGTATCGCCGTGGCCGCCGAGCACGAATGCGTTCACGTCCTTGACGCTGACCCCGAATTCCCAGGCTAGGAAGGTCGCGAAGCGCGCGCTGTCGAGCACGCCGGCCATGCCGACCACCTTGTTGTGCGGCAGGCCGGAGAATTCGCGCAGCGCCCAGACCATCGCGTCGAGCGGGTTAGTGATGCAGATGACGAAGGCATCGGGGCAATGCTGCTTTATGCCCTCACCCACCGCCTTCATCACGCCGAGGTTGATGCCGAGCAGATCGTCGCGGCTCATGCCCGGCTTGCGCGGCACGCCGGCGGTGACGATCACCACATCGGCGCCGGCGATGTCGGCATAATCATTGGTGCCCTTGATGCTGGCGTCGAAGCCTTCGATCGGGCCGCATTGCGACAGGTCAAGTGCCTTGCCCTGCGGAATGCCTTCGGCGATGTCGAACAGGACGATGTCGCCCATTTCCTTCTTCGCTGCCAAATGGGCGAGCGTTCCGCCGATCATCCCCGCGCCGATCAGCGCGATCTTCTTACGTGCCATTGAGGTTCCGGTCCCCTTGCTGAGCGTGTGAGCCCCGCCGCGGAAAAAGCGGCGGTGGATTTGGCGCGCGCTCTAGACCGGGAGTCGTGCCGGGGCAACCTTTCGCAGGCGCGGAAAACAAGGTGAACGGCCCGGTCATGGAGCATTCACGCGGATTCATGCATTGTATCGGGCATGAAACAGCTTCTCATCATTGCGGGCGTCGCGGCGCTCGCTTCGACCGCCCCGGCTTATGCCAAGCCCGATCATGCAAATCATGGCGGCCATGTCGGTTATGGCACCGGTGGCTGCCCGCCCGGCCTTGCCAAGAAGAACAATGGCTGTCTGCCGCCGGGCCAGGCCAAGAAGCTATATGGCGTCGGCTACCGCTTCGACCGCGGTTTCGCCGGCTGGACCCCTTACAACCAGATTCCCTACGATCTGAGGCGCCAGTACGGCCTCGATCCATATGGCCGCTACGTCTACGACCAGAACTACATCTACCAGGTCGATCCGACGACTTATGCCGTCAGCCGAGTATTGGATGCGATCCTGCACTAGGCGACCGAGTGCAACCGGCCGCTTGGGCCGCTCCGGGCTACCGGGGCGGCCCTTTTCTTACTTGGGACCCGCGAGCGCCTTCAGCACCGATTCCCAATGCAGCACGTCATCATACATGGCGCGAACCGGGATTCGTTCGTCGAGCCCGTGGGCGCGCTCGTCATCGGGCGATATGCCCCAGCTGCCATCGATGTCGTAGACCGGTATTCCCTTCGCCCGGAAGAAGCTGCCGTCGCTCGCCCCAGTCGACATGACCGGAAAGACATGCATTGCCGGCCCGTGGAACCGCTGGATCGATGCGGTGACCGCCTTGAGCACGTCCGGCCGCAACGGCGACGCCGGGGTGGGTAATCCGACGTAATTGGGATCCGGCTTCACCTCCACCTTTGAACCGACCAGCTGCTGAAGCTCCGCCTGGACATCGGTCGGCTGGACTCCGGGCATGATCCGGCAATTGACGGTCGCCTCCGCCGACTGCGGAAGGGCATTGTCGGCGTGGCCCCCTTTCAGCATCGTCGCAACGCAGCGGGTGCGGGTCAGACCAACCTCAAGCGGATTGGCCTCGATCTCGTCAGCCGCCGCGCCATCGTCGGGGTTGGCGAGCCAGCGGCGCATCGCCTGCCCCAGCGCGCTATCCCCCTCCTGCCTCGCCCGTTCTTCGAAATAGCCTCGGTTGGCGGGGTTCTGCATGGGCTGGAAGCGGTGCGCACGCAGCTTCTCGAGGGCGTCCGCGAGGTCGTAGATCGCATTGTCCGGCCGCGGCCGCGAACTGTGCCCGCCGGGGTTATGGGTGGTAAGGAAATAGGTCTGGAAGGTCTTCTCGGCCACCGAAATACCACAGCCGATTGGCTTGAAGTCGCGATCATAGGCGCCGCAGCCCCCATCGGCATTCAGGCCGAATTCGGCATCGGTCAGGCTACGCCAGTCGGACGCGCCCAAGGTCGCGCCAACGCCGCGGGTTTCCTCGTCGCCGCTGTAGAACAGGATGATGTCGCGGCTGGGCTTGAACCCTTCCGCCTTCAATTTCAGAACGGCCGTCGTCGTGGCGACGATTCCGTTCTTCATGTCCGACGCGCCCCGGCCGAGGAAATAGCCGTCCTGCTCCCGGAATTCGAATGGGTCGAATGTCCAATCCTCGCGCTTGGCCTCGACAACATCCATATGACCCAGGACCAGCATCGGCTTTTTCGTCGGATGGGCAGAGCGCCAACGAACGATCAGCGCCGCGGTCTTGTCTCCCGGCAGCGCCTCATAGGGCATGATCTTGATATCGTCGTCCGGGATTCCGGCCGCCCGGAACCGGTCGGCAAGCAACTTGGCCATGCGCGGCACTTCGCCGCGATTATGCACCGTCGGGATTTCGATCACTTCCTCGAACAATGTGCGGGTCTTTGCCTGCCAGGCGGGATCGAGCTTGGTCGGCACCGTCCGGGGATCGACAGCCGCGACGGCGGCGGTCGAAAGGCAGGCGAGCAGGATCGCAGCGAAATGGCGCATGGTATTCACTCCCAGAATTTACTTGCCGGCCAGATCGCGCAGCATCAGCTGCCAATGAACGACATTGTCGTAAAGCGACTGAACCGGCAGCCGCTCGTCCTTGCCGTGGGCGCGAAAATCGACCGGAACGATCACCCAGCCGCCGTTGGTGCCATAGACCGGGATCCCGGCAACCCGGAACGGTCGCGCGTCGCTGGCCCCGGTCGACATTTCGGGAAACACCGGCATGCCCGGATGAAGCGTCTGCACTGCCTTGGTGTAGGCATTGGTCACGTCGGGCCGCAGCGGTGAGGCGAGCGAGGCGACATAATCGTCGTTTCGGGTCACAACCACTTCAGGGTCGGCGACCACGCGTTGCAGCTCATCCTTGATGGCATTGGGATCGACGCCGGGGAAGATGCGACAATTGATCATTGCGGTCGCCAGCTGCGGCAGCGCATTGTCGGCGTGGCCGGCAAACAGGCGGGTCGGGACGCAGCGGGTGCGGGTCAGACCCACCTCGATCTCGCTGGCCTCGATGGCATCGGCCGCCGCCCCGTCTTCGGGGTTGGCCAGCCATGCGCGCATCGCTTGGCCGAGCGCGCTATCGCCCTCCATCTTCGCCCTGGCGGCGAAATAGGCGCGGGTCGTTTCGCTCAGCATTGGCGTGAAGCGATAAGCCTCGATCTTGTCGAGAGCGTGGGACAATTCGTAGATCGCATTGTCCTTGCGCGGCTTCGACGAGTGGCCGCCCTTGTTGCGGACGGTCAGCGTATAGCCGGCAAAAGTCTTTTCCGCGGTCTGCATGGTGAAGCCGACCATCGACCCGTCCGGCGCGAAGCCGCCGCCGCCGCCATCCGCGTTGAGGCCAAATTCGGGATTGCCGAGCAACTCGCGCCATTCGGACGCGCCCTTGGTGGCGCCGATGCCGTTGGTTTCCTCGTCGCCGGTAAACAGGACGACGATGTCGCGCTTCGGTTTGAAGCCGGCGGCCTTCAGGTCGATCATCGCGCGGGTGATGCCGACGATGCCGTCCTTCATGTCGATCGTGCCGCGGCCATAATAATAGCCGTCGCGCTCGGTCAGGACGAACGGGTCGGTGGTTGAGTCTTCGCGCTTGGCTTCGACCACATCCATGTGACCCATCAACAGGATCGGTCGGCCGGTCGGCTTGCCTGCCGCCCGCCAGCGAACGATTACCGCAGCGGTTTCATCCTCCCCGGTCGTGGCGCTGCCGGTGTGATAGGGCATGACGTGCACATCGTCCGCGGGAAAGCCCGCGGCCTTGAACTGGTCGGCGACATATTGCGCCATTTCAGGCGTGCGGTGGCGGCCGATGACCGTGGGTATGTTGATGACATGTTCAAACATGTCGTGGGTCGCGGCGCGCTGGGCCGCCGTGAGGTTGGGCTTGGCGGGCGCGGCGACAGCAGCGGTTGAAGCGGTGGCGAGCAAAACGGCAGAAAGCAGGCGCATGAATATCCCCTCATTTGAATTTGGCGTGACGCTAGGCCGCATGCGGCACCCGTCAAGCCATTTGGCGCGCCGTTTGTCGAAGAGTAGGGTTTGGATAATGCGACGACTCATTGTCCTGTCCGCCTGCGCCATGCTGGCCCTGCCCTCGCCAGCCCATGCCGGCGACAAGGGCTGGGCAACGGCCAGCGATATCGGCCGCGATGGTTTGGTCGTGGTCGCGTTGGGCTTGCCCGCAGTCGAAGGCGACTGGAGCGGCGCGAAGCAAGCCGCCTTCTCGCTTGGCGCCACGGCCCTGGTCACCACGGCGCTCAAGGAAGGCATCTCCGAGGAGCGACCCGACGGAAGCAACAACAAAAGCTTCCCCTCCGGTCACACCTCGGTGAGCTTTGCGGCCGCCGCGACCTTGCACAAAAGGCAGGGATGGGAGGTGGGCGTGCCAGCCTATGTCGTTGCCACTTTCGTCGGCGTAGCGCGGGTCAAGGCCGACAAGCATTTCGTCCATGACGTGGTCGTCGGCGCGGTAATCGGCGAAGCGGCCGGATGGCTGCTCACCAGCCGCAAGAATGAAAAGGTCCGGTGGCTTCCCTGGGGCGACGCTCATGGCGGCGGGGTCGACGTCGCGATTCACTTCTAATCGTCGACGTGAGTGCCGTGCCCTTCGGCCAGATAGTCTGCGCTCTGCATTTCCTCGAGCCTGCTCGCCGTCCTGTCGAACTCGAATCGGCCGTCACCTTCAGGATACAGCCCTGACGGCTCGGCATCCGCCGCGGCGAGCAGCTTTACCCGATGCTCGTAGAGCGCATCGATCAGCGTCACGAACCGGGCCGCCTCGTTGCGCATTTCGCGCGTCAGCACGGGAATACCGACGATGATCACCGTGTGGAACCGGCGGGCGATGGCAAGATAGTCGGCTGCCCCGCGCGGTTCGCCGCACAGCCGCTTGAATGAAAAAACCGCCACGCCCTTAAGCGACTTGGGCACGTGCAGCGTCCGTCCGCCGCCGACGTCAAGTTCCTCGGTCGGAACATTGGCGCGGTCCTCGGGCGGATAGTCGGTCATCCGGAAGAATGCGTTGCTGAGCTTGGCCGTCGCCTCCGGCCCATTGGGCACGAGCCATGTTTCCAGCCCCTGCATGCGATCGAGCCGGTAGTCGGTGGGCCCGTTCAAAGGCAGCACGTCCATCCGCCGCTGGATCAGGTCGATGAAGGGCAAGAACAGCTCTCTATTGAGCCCGTCCTTGTACAGATCGTGCGGCGGCCGGTTGGAGGTGGTAACGATCGCCACACCTCTGTCGATAAGGGCAGTGAATAGACGCGACATGATCATCGCATCGGCGCTGTTGGTCACCATCATCTCATCGAAGGCCAAGAATTTGACTTCGTCGGCGATGTTGTCGGCGACGCGAACGACAGGATCGCCCTCCTCGCTTCTCCTGGCTTCGCGCAGGCGCTGATGCACCTCCAGCATGAAGGCATGAAAATGGGTCCGGCGCTTCGGCTCGATCGCAATATTGTCGAACGCCAGGTCCATCAGCATCGATTTGCCGCGCCCGACGCCGCCCCATAGGTAAACGCCGCAATGTCCATCGGCCTTCCCGAAAAGCCGCTTCAGTAATCCCCCCCGATTGGCGAGGGTCGAAGCCAACCGATCGAGTGCCTGGACGGCCTTTGCCTGGTCCGCGTCTGGCTTCAGCTCGCCGGCCGCGACCAGCGCGGCATAGGCCCTGCCTACTGGACCCATCAGTCCTTGGCCGGGCCGTTGGGCCGCGTCACCCGCTTCAGCGTACCGGTGAAGCTATGGGTCGGCTGCCCATCCTGCTCGCAATGGCCGGAGAGAAAAATGTGGCCGCCCTTGGTCTGGCCAACCAGGCGCACGACGGCGTCCAGCGGAACATCGATCCGCCCCCGGGCGATGAAATGGGTGGCGCAGTCGAGCGTCACATAATGACCCTCCGCCATGCCGGCGCAACGCCCGCCGGCGAATAGCGCCATATCGATGAAGCTCATTACGGCCCCGCCGTGGATCGACCCGCCCATGTTGAGATGCGATTCATTGGGGAACATGCGACAGCGCGCCTGACCCTCGCCATCGGGCTTGAACAATAGCCGCCCGGTCTGCGCCGCGAAGCTCCCACGTGGAAAATCGCCCCAGCTGTACCAACCGGGATTTTCGGGGTCTTCCTCGGCCCCAGACGGAAGCGTCAAGCCGCGCGCTCCGCGACCAGCTTCTTGGTCTCGGCAATCGCCTTGGCGGGGTTCAGGCCCTTGGGGCAGACATTGGCGCAGTTCATGATCGTATGGCAGCGATAGAGGCGGAACGGGTCTTCGAGCTGGTCCAGCCGCTCGCCCGCCGCCTCGTCGCGGCTGTCGGCCAGCCAGCGATAGGCCGCCAGCAAAATGGCGGGGCCGAGGAACTTGTCGCTGTTCCACCAGTAGCTGGGGCAGCTGGTCGAGCAGCAGGCGCAAAGGATGCACTCGTAGAGGCCATCAAGTTTGGCGCGATCCTCAGGCGACTGCAGCCGCTCCTTGCCGGACGGCTCGGGCGAGGCGCTTTTCAGCCACGGCTGGATCGAGGCATATTGGGCGTAGAAGTGGGTCATGTCTGGGACCAGGTCCTTGACCACTTCCATGTGCGGCAACGGCGTAATCTGAACCTCGCCGCCGATATCCTCGATCGCGGTCGTGCAGGCGAGGCCGTTCTTCCCGCCCATGTTCATCGCGCACGACCCGCAAATGCCTTCGCGGCATGATCGGCGGAAGGTCAGGGTCGGGTCGATCTCATTCTTGATCTTGATGATCGCGTCGAGGACCATCGGCCCGCATTTGTCGAGATCGATGGTGTAACGATCGTAGCGCGGATTGGCGCCGGTATCGGGATCGTAGCGATAAACTTTGAACGTCTTCAGCCGCTTGCCCTCTTCGGCCTTGTAGGTGCGGCCCTTCTTGTTGATCTTACTGTTCCGGGGCAGGGTGAATTCGGCCACGAGCGTCCTCGCTGATTTTGCGTTGCAGCGCCGCTATCACGCGGCGCGCAACGTTTCAAACGCCGAGTGGCCAATCAATGCCAGCTATGATCGGAAGACGGACGTTCGGCCGGCAGGCCGGATGCATCAGTTGCCCTCGTCCCGCAAAATCTGTCGGTCGAGCTGGTCGAAGTTCGAGGTCAGCTCTAAAAAGTCGCTGCTGGGTTCGCTCAAATTGCCTTTGAACGGCTTGTTGACGGTCAATATGAACAGGAAGACTAGGCCGAGCGTAATCGCGGTGCCCGAAATCATCATCAAATTATATCGGGTACGCGAAAATGCCGACGCATAGGCAATCGTCAGCGTCGATCCTACCAGGCCGACCAGCCAGAAAATCAACGGTATGCTGGTTTGGCTGGCGATGATTCTGTTTCGCCGGAAAACGACGAGGTCGTTGAGCTTGGAAAATGATTCCTGGTAAATGGCGCTGCTTCGGTTGTCATGGGGACCGATCCTCCCAAACTCCTCGAAAACCTCGCCTAACGCGTATTCGGTGGCGGCACTGCTCTTGCCTTCTCGAAGCAGTGGCCATTCGTCCTTGATGACGCTTTCGACGTAACTTCTCAGATCCTGCCGCGCCGCGAGCGTTTCGGGACCATAGGTAGACAGGTCGCGATATAGCTCCGCCGTCGTCGAGGCTTCTTGGTGGACCGCAACCTGCGCATCGGCGAAGTCCTGCCAGACGACGACCCCGGCGAAGGCAAGCATGATGCCTATATATGCGGCGACCACCTGCATCAGGTTGATCGCAACTTCCTTCTCTTCGTCCGTGGGTTTAAGGCGGAAGAGCAGCTGTAGGCCGACGCTGCTTCCAATCCCTATCGCCACCGACAGGCCAAGGACCAGGAGCGTCGATAGCCAGATCGGCATGCTGTAGAAGAAAGTGGCCATGGATTATTTGGCAGGCCCATACCCAGGCGGATATTTCAGCCACGGAAAGCCGTTGCGGGCCATTTGCAGCCCGCGGTCATATAATAGCCTCATGTAAACCGGGTCGAATTCCGACTTGCTCACGGCTTTGAAGTCGGCAGGAATGAGCGCCAGATTATAATCCAGCATGTCGCGCTGCGCGGTCAAATACATCCGCTGGAGGTCGCCGTTCCCCTGCGCGTGAATGATCGATGTAATGGCATTGGTCGCAATGCTCATCGTCTTGCGATCGACGTCGCCCCAGTCGGCATCCAGCTGTGCATTGCGAATGATATAGAGGGCCTCCGGGCGGTCGAAGCCCTCGGCCTTGGCGACGTCGTGCAGGTGGAAATTCGGAGGATAGATGAAGACCTGCGCCGTGGCGCCGCCATCGACATGCATCTCCTGATAATGTTTTCCCTCGACGGTGACGTCGATCATCATCGGCGGGAAAGCGCCCGGTATGGCTGCCGATGCTACCAGGACCTGGCGGAACAGGGTCAGCGCATCGGGATCGTTGCTGGCGGCGAGAGCGGTCATGTTCCAGACCACCGCATCGCGGGCGTCGAGATCGGTCGTTCCAACCAGCAGTAGCCGGCCCTTCTCATATTCGGCCGCGATCTCGGCCAGGAAGGCGGGGGTAATCAAGCGCTCGACCAGCTTTTGGAGGGGCTGCGTCGTGGCCATTGCGTCGCCCAGTATCCCGCTGATCATGCTCCGCTTTTTGTAGATCCCGGCGTCGGTCGTGTTGGTATAGACTTCCCGCAAAACCCCATCATATTTGGGCCCAAGGAAGGCGAAGGGCGCGGTAAGCGCACCGGTGCTTACCCCGGTAACCGTCTTGAATTCCGGCCGCCCTGCCCAGCCGGCGAGCAAGCCCGCCCCAAACGCGCCGTTTTCGCCGCCACCGGAGATTGCAAGGAAGGCCGCCGGCGGCATCGGCCCGGTGTGGCCCAGGCGCACAAGGTAACTGCGCTCCTTGAACATTGAAGCCAGATATTCGCGTGTGAATTCGTCGGCGTTCCGGCTTTCCACATAGCGGATATTGTCCACCATCGGTTGCGCGGCCGATGTCTGTGTCGAGGGCACAGCTGCTATCCGCTGGGGCGTGGTACACGCCACCAAAACAAGCGGTAAGGCGATCGCAGCAAGGGCAGTTCGCATAACGCTTGTCATGACGATGGCTCCTGTTTTTTCGCTGCAACACAGCGGCGCCGGACTAGGCGCATTGCGATGGCCCGCTGCAATTGCGGTTCGACAAGGGATGGAGGGCGGGAGATGTCGAGCCGATCCGGCAAGGGCTGCGCGCTGTTAAGGAGCCGGAGCGGGCGCTACTGCCGCAGTAGCCGGGAAGCTCTGCATAAGCTTCGCGATCGCGGCGTCGACCTTGGCCGGGTTCGGCTTGTCCGGATCGACGGTATCGCTGGCCTGGCCGTGCCAAAGCGCCTGCTTGGTCTTGGAATCGAACACGTCGAGCGACAATTGGCCCTGCGTATATTGATAGACGCTGGTCTGAAGCCCGAACCGGCCCCAGCTTTCGATATCGGTCTTTTGCTGCGCGCCTATCGTCACCGCCAGGCTAAGGTCGCCTGCGTCAGCCTTCTGATAGCCCTTTTGCGACAGCGCGGATTCGATATCGGCCAAAATTCGCTGATACATTACGGGGTTCATGCCGACGGGCGCCTCGGCGTTGACCCAGGAATAGCTGTGGTAGGCGCTGAAGTTGACGCCGGGCACGGCGTCGGTCGAAATTTTCGGCTTGGCCTGGATTTCCGCCGACATGATGAGCCCGCTCGCCAGGCCCACAATCAGTAAGAATTTGCTGCGCATTTTTTATGCTCCTGCCGTCAATCGACTTTGCAACAGCATGGCTGGGCAGGAGTCTATCGGGAGAAACCCCGGCAAGCTGCTCAGCCGGCGATGGCCGCTTTCAGCACTTCGGCCGCGTGTCCTGGTACTTTGACCTTACGCCACGACTTCACGATCCGGCCGTCGGCGGCGATCAGATAGGTCGCCCGCTCCATTCCCATATACTTGCGGCCGTACATCGACTTCTCGACCCAAGTGCCGAAGGTGTCGGACACTCGCCCGTCTTCGTCAGAGGCGAGCGGGACCTTGAGGTCGTATTTGGCGATGAATTTGTCGTGCTTCTTCATCGGATCGCGCGACAGGCCGACGACCTTTACGCCGGCCTTGGTAAAATCATCGGCCAGTTCGGTGAAATCCTGCGCCTCCTTCGTGCAACCCGAGGTATCGTCCTTGGGATAGAAATAGAGCACCAGCGGACGACCGGGTGCGCCGAGATTCACGGTCGTCCCATCACTCAGCGGTACGACCAGCGCCGGAACCTTGTTGCCATCACCCAACATCATTCGCTCCTTTTACCTTTGCCCAGCGGGACGCGATCCTCTGCCGCGCCGCATCGACGGCGGCAAGCAGTGACGACCAATCCTCATGGCCACATAGCGAAGCGACCAGCGCCTGCGACTGCTCGGCCGGTTCCATGCCCTTGCTGCCGACCAGCCTCAGCACAACCAGCATCCGGCTCAGTAATCGCAAATCCGGGTCGGCCCCGTCATCGATCAGCCCCGCGTCGACGAGCGCCTCCAGCGCCACTTCGAGCCGGGGGTCGAGACCGATGCGATGGGTCAGCTGGAGCGTGTGAACCGCGAACTCCAGATCGACCAACCCGCCCGGACCGAGCTTGATGTCGAGCGGCCCGGCGGGCGGTTTGTGCCGTGCCATCTCATCACGCATCGAAGCGGCATCGGCAAGGATTTTGGCCGGATCGGTTGCCGTTTGCAGGATCGCGCGGACGAGGTCGCGGACCTTGGTGCGCGCCGAGTCCGACCCCGTCAGCGGCCGCGCTCGGCACAGTGCCATATGCTCCCACGTCCAGGCCTCGGTCCGCTGATAGGCCTCAAACGCCTCCAGGCTTACTGCAAGCATGCCCTGAGCGCCCTGCGGCCTCAGGCGCGTGTCGACATCGTAAAGCGGGCCAGCAGCGGTCGGGGTGGCCAGCGCCGCGTTGATCCGGCTTGCCAAGCGATTGAAGTAATCGGTCGCAGGCAGCGACTTTGCACCGTCCGATTGTACTCCCGGCGGCGCGTCGAACAAATAAATGAGGTCGAGGTCGCTGGCATGGGTCAGCGCCCGTCCGCCCAGCCGACCGAGCCCAAGCACGACCAGTTCTCCGCCAGCTACCTTCCCGTGAGTTCGGGCGAATTCGCTCTCCACTCCCTCGGCAAGTGCGACAATCGCAGCTTCGGCGAGGTCGCTGTAGCCCTCCGCAATGACGATCGGGTCGCGGTGCGCGGCGAGCAATTGCACCCCAAGCGCGAAACGTCGCTCGCCGACCATCCGCCGGATATGATCGAGGGCGAGATCGAACGGTTCATCGCGTACGACCTTCAGGAATCGCTCGGCCAGCGCCACGGCGTCCGGCGGAGGGGCGAAGCTGGACTCGTCGATCAGCCCGTCGAGCAAGGTTGGCCGCCGTCCCAATTGCTCCGCCAGCGGCGGCGCATGTGCCAGGATCAGCGCCACCAAATCGGCCAACGGAGGCCGCGCGGCGAGGAGCCGGTAGAGGTTCACGCCGCTCGACAATTTATCGACGATATCGCTGAACCGATTGAGCGCCCGGATCGGCTCCGGCCCAGCCGCCACCGCGCGCATTAAGGTCGGCAGCATTTCCTCGAACGCGGCGCGTGCAGGCGGAGATCGCAACGACCGGGCGCGCCCTGATCGCCAGTCGCCGACCCGGCGGCATGCCTCCTCGACATCGATAAAGCCCATTGCGCCAAGCTCCGCGCGGAGGATGTCTGGGTCGTTCGACAGTCGCTCCTCGCGCTCCGACACCAGCCCGTCGAATTGCGTCCCAACCGCTTCGACGTGAGGAGCAAGCGCTTCGATCAGCTCGGCCCCGTTGCGATAGCCATCGAGGCGCGCCACCTCATCGAGCGCCTGCGCGTCGCTCGGCAGTCGATGCTCCTGACGATCGTCGATCATCTGGATGCGATGTTCTGCTGTCCGGAGGGCACGATATGCGTCACCAATCGCCTTGGCCACGCCGGGCTCGAGCCGCCCCGCCGAGGCCAGCTCATCGAGCGCATCGAGCGTCGCAGGCGCACGCAACGCCGGCTCTCGCCCGCCGTGGATCAACTGCTGGACTTGGGTGAAAAATTCAGCTTCGCGGATTCCACCCCGGCCGCGCTTCAGATCATAGCCGGGGCCGAACGCCTGGCCCTGGGCATAATGGTCGCGAATCCGCAGCGAGATGTCGCGGATTTCCTGGATTGCGCCGAAATCGAGCGCACGCCGCCAGATGAATGGGCTGATTTCGGCCAGGAATGATTGACCCAATGCGACATCACCCGCCGCCGCCCTGGCGCGGATGAATGCTGCACGTTCCCAGGGGAGTGCCGAACTTTCATAATAGCTGATGGCGGCGTCCGCCGGCAGGACGATGGGTGTTACCTCCGGCGAAGGCCGGAGCCGCATGTCGACCCGGGCGACATAGCCGTCATGGGTTCGCTGCTGCATCAGTTCGATGAACCGCCGGCCATAGCGGACCGCCGCCTCTCCAGGTTCATCGCGCGGCCGCCTTGGTAGAGTCTCCGGATCGAACAGCAGGACGAGGTCGACGTCCGAAGAATAATTCAGTTCGCCGCTGCCAAGCTTGCCGAGCGCGAGGATTGCCAGCCCGCGCGGCTCCTCGTCGGGCACCCGTTCGAGCATCGCCGTCCTTATCGCTTCGTCCATCGCGGCATCGGCGAAATCGGACAGGGTCGCCGTAACCCATTCCAGCGGCCGTTCGCCGCTGAGGTCGGCCAGCGCAACCGCAAGCGCAAGGGCATGACGGCGACGGCGCAACCGCTCGCCGACCGACCCGCCCTCGAGTGCGAGCGCCTGTGCGACCGCCGCCTCGCCGCCCTGCTCGACGAATGTTTTCGCAATATCGGGAAAGGCAGCAGCAGCGCTTTTCAAGAAGGGTGCATGCGCCTCGGCGCGGGCCAGCGCAGCGGCTCGGTCATCCGAAATAACTGTCACTGACATGAGACAGTCTTTGGCCGATTTCGACGAATTACGAAACCGCTTGCCTGTTCAAGCATTTATACATCGATGAATATTGAACGTCCCTTTTCTTTGAGGACGAACGGTTCGATGACTCGCACTACCAGTTGGACCGAACTTCCTCCCAGCCAAGCCGGCCTGGCCGCAGCCCTGCGCCGCGCTTTCGCGATGCCGGAGGACGAGACCGCGCGCAAGTTCGAGGAACTGCTCCACCGTCTCGGCTGAACCTTCAGCCGCGGTCGCGGCTGAGTTCGTCCACCTCGGCCATGATTTCCTGAAGTGCTGACTGATCCGGGTCGGTCTTATGCTGACGGCGCGATGGCAGCTTGCCGCCAGTCAGCAGCGCCTCGAGCGCCACCCGGCCGCGCGCCACCCGGCTCTTGATTGTGCCGACCGCACATCCGCAAATTTCCGCAGCTTCCTCATAGGCAAAGCCCCCTGCGCCGACCAGGATCAGCGCCTCGCGCTGCGGCTGGGGCAAGTGCAGCAAGGCACGCTGCATGTCGCCCAGTTCGACGTGGCGGTCCTGGCTGGCCGGTGCGGAAAGGATCTTCGCCGCGACGACATCGTCCCACTCGCCCTTGAAGCGAGCGCGGCGCATCTGGCTGAGGAAAAGATTGCGCAGGATGATGAAAGTCCAGGCCCGCATGTTCGTCCCGGCCTGAAAGCGCTTGCGAGCCGCCCATGCCTTGAGCAGCGTCTCCTGCACCAGGTCATCGGCAAGATCACGGCTACCCGACAACGAACGGCCAAAGGCGCGCAAATGCGGGATGACTTGCGCCAGCTGGACCTTGAACTCGTCGTCCGGCAGCGGCACCAGCTCGGCGCGCTCGACATCTGCTTCTTCGCTGTCCGGTCGATCAGTCAATGAATCCCGCCCCGTTTGGCCATCGGCAGAGTCGCCCGCCGCCGAACCATGATAGCCTTCGCTGCTACACATTGATGTAGGGCTTAGCGCGCAATGAACAATATAAGGGCGAAGATCCCGATTACGAGCAGCAGGCCGACCCCAAGCACGACGCGCGTGACATGAGGAGTGGCCCCAGCCCGTGCTTGGGTGGCCGTCAAATGTTCGGGCGATCCGTCCGTCATTCATTACCCCTGTCAGGAAATTCGGTTTCAGGCCCATAACGACGCGGGCTGCGACCTGTTCCCTGAAGGGTAGCCCTGCCGGAAAATCTAGGCAGCCGGAACGGTCGCGGCGTCGAAAAACAGCGCCTGGCTGATCGCCGCCTTCACTGTCGACCTTTGGAACGGCTTGGTGATCAGGAAGGTCGGCTCGGGCCTCGCCCCGGTCAGCAGCCGTTCCGGAAATGCGGTGATGAAGATCACCGGCACCGAGAATTCGGCAAGGATGTCCTTGACCGCATCGATTCCGCTGCTGTCGTCGGCCAGCTGGATGTCTGCCAGCACGAGTCCGGGCGGCGACTTCCTGGCTTGGGCGACCGCTTCGTCACGGGTCACGGCAACCCCGGTTACGTTGTGGCCGAGGTCTCGGACGATCGACTCGATATCCATGGCGATGATCGGCTCATCCTCGATAATCAGCACGTCGGCATGGGTTTGCCGTTCAATTTCGGCCATCGCCTCCGCGACCAGGCTTTCGACATCCTCAGGCGTGGCGTCGATCAGATAAGCTGTATCCTCGCTGGAGAAGCCCTCAAGGCTGGTAAGCAGCAGCGCCTGGCGAGAAAGCGGCGTGATCCGCGAAAGCCGGGCCTGGGCAATGCCCTCGGGTCCGCCAATTTCCATCGACGGTTCCTCACCTTCTTCGATGTTGGCGCTCGACCAGATGGCATGGAAGGTGCGGTAGAGTCCGAGGCGTGGATCAACGTCGCGCGGAAAATCGTCGGGCGAAGCGACGATCGTCTCCAGCGTCGCGCGGACGAATGCGTCGCCATGGACCTGGCTGCCCGTCAGGGCGCGCGCATAGCGGCGAAGGAAGGGAAGATGTGGTGCGAGTTCCTGGCCCAGCGACATAAAACGGTAGCTCCCCTAAAATTCTAAGATCGTTGCGCGCCCGTTTTGGGCGGGCCGTTGAAATGGTGCAAGCCTGTCGACTGTCGGAACGCGCCGTCTCAATGACGCAACACCCTTCGCCCCAAGTTTGCGAAAGGTGGAACAAAGGATAGGCGATTTGGTTTCCTCTCCCAACCTGCACTGCTCGTCGCATGGATTGACGGCACGAGCGGGCGGGCGATAGTGCCCTTGGCTCATCGGCGGCTTTTCGGAGCCCCGTTGGCTATGCGCCGAGTTTTAGAGTTGAAGAAGGATATGGCGCATATGCTTGCGCTCGAGGGGGACGAGAGGTTGAGTGGGACTCAAAAAGCCAATGGCAAACGCGAGCCATCCGGCTCCAACCCTCGTGACAGCAAGGCCCGCAAGGACCGCAAGGGAACCGTCGGGCGAGCGCTCCGGACGGTTTATGACGATATGCTGCGCGAAGAGGTTCCCAGGGACTTTCTGGACCTGCTGCGCAAGCTGGACTAATCCCATCGTTCGGATCCAGGTCGCCTGATGGAGCGCCGGCACTCCCTGTTGGAGCGCTGGCCGACAGGGGCCGTCATGCTTCTGCTTTTGACAGTGGCACTGCTGCCGCTGGGCTTGGTCCTCGCCTGGATCGCGCAGCAAAATGTAAGGGAAACCAACAGGGCGCTGGTCGAACGCGCTGACCAGCAAGGGCTGGTGGCATTCCAATCGATCGAAAGTCTTATTGCGCGCAATGCCCTGGCGCTTCGGATCGCGGCCAACGGTGCGCTGACCTATGACCGGGCCCAGCCTTGCGCCGCGGCGACCCGGTCCCTCGCGATCTCGCCCGCAGTCGCGACCCAGTTCCGCATACGCGACAGCAGCGGCAAGACGATTTGCACGGTCGGCCAGTTCAGGCCGGAACGCGACGATTTGCTGGTCGCCCCGGGCGACATCCGCATGTGGGTGTCCCCGCAAAACCTTGTCTCTTACCGCGTCGGGCTGGCCGGCGGGATGGCTACCGGCGTGCTTACGCCGGAAGAGCTTCGCAAGGCGGCGCTCGACGCGACCGGTGGACTTCGCGGGCTGACGATCAGCGATGGGGCAAATGAACTGTCGGTAATCAAAATGCCGACACCGGCCGCAGATGGACGCCTTGCCCATGAACGAACCTACGAGGTTGGCGACGGCCAGCTACACGTCCGGGCAGAGACGTCGGTTGAGAGTACAACCCTTCTCGACCAGATCGTCATGCTGTTGCCGGTGCTGATGTGGGTGGCCGCTACCCTGCTAAGCTGGCTGTTGGTTCGGCGATTGCTGCTTGTGCCGCTGGCCAGCCTGCAACGAGCAGTCAGCGAGTATCAGCCCGATGGCGAAGGCCTCGTCCTTCCGGCCAAGCTTGGTGTCGCATCCGAAATTCGCGAGCTAAGCGACGCCTTCGAGCGTGCTGTCGACCGCATCGAGGGCGCCGAGCGCGAGGCGGTCGTTGCCCTCGATGGCCAACGGCGGCTGGTCCGTGAAGTGCATCATCGGGTGAAGAACAATCTTCAGGTGGTTGCCTCGCTGCTCAGCATTCACGGCCGAAGCGCATCGAAGCAAGAGGCCAAGGATGCCTATTCTGCGATCGGCCGGCGAGTCGACGCTCTTTCGGTGGTTCATCGCCATCACTATGCCGAGTTGGAAGAAAATCGCGGTATCGCGCTTCGTCCCCTGCTGACCGAGCTGGCTGCTGACCTTCGCTCCAGCGCTCCGGCAGAGGCTCGCGGAATGCGCATCGAACTCGACTTGGACGCGCCATCGACAACCCAGGATGTCGCCGTCGCATCCTCTTTTCTTGTCACCGAAATCGTCGAATTCGCAATGCTTCGGCATCCCAACGACAGCATCGAGATTTCGCTGCGGCGCGAGGATGAGCTCACCGCCACTCTGGCCATATCATCATCGGTGTTGATTCCCGATGGCGCGCCGGACGATGTCGCCAAGCAGCAATTCGAGCGAATTGTGGAAGGACTGGCCCGCCAGCTTCGCTCTCCGCTCGATCGCAAACTGGGCCGCTACGCGGTCACTTTGCCGGTATTCCCAAAGGACTGACCGGCACCTGCAGAAAAATGCGACGAACCGTTGAATAAATTTCATTCGGGCGGGAACCGAGTCCGAAAAAGGGACGTTTAAGGTTCTGGATAGTGACCTTTTGCCCCCCCGCTCTCGCTATCCGACGAAATGGGCCCGGAATCGCCAACCCTCCCCCCCCCCGGTGGCGCTTTCGGGCCCACATTTTTGTCTGCGGCAGACGCGCGCCGGGCGGCGCGCCAATGGGTCAGGCGGATCGCCAAAATCGCAAACTCGTAGAGCGCATAGAGCGGAACGAGCAGCAGCAGCATGGATACGACATCGGGCGGCGTCAGCACCGCCGAAACTGCGGCGGCCACTACGATCGCATAGCGTCGTGATTTGGCGAGCTGTTGCCGGGTCACGATCCCAGCCCGCTCCAGCACCATCAGCAACACCGGCGTCAGGAATGCCACGCCAAACCCGAACAGGAAGCGCGTGACGAAATTCAGGTAATTGCCGATGGCCGGCAGCGCCTCCTGCGTAACGCCGCCGACATTGCCCTCGAATCCCAGCAGGAATTTCAACGCCCAGGGCATTGCAACGAAATAGGCAAAGCTGGCGCCGCCCACGAAAAAGAAGGGCGTCATCAACAGGAATGGCAGGAAGGCCTTTTTTTCCTTGGCATAAAGACCGGGCGCGACGAACCGCCAGATCTGTGTCGCCAGCACCGGGAAGCTGATCATCAGCGCCGCGAAAAAGGCGACCTTTACCTCGACAAAAAAGGCTTCGAAAATGTCGGTGTAGATGAGCTTGCCCTGCCCGGCGGCGAGCAGCGGCTGCACCAGCACCGCGAAGATCGGCTTGGCGAAGTAGAGGCAAACGAAGAAGCCGGCGAAGAGCGTCACCACGCACCACAGCAGCCGACGGCGAAGCTCTACCAGATGGTCGAGCAGCGGCGCCTTGGTCTCATCGATGTCACTGATCATGGCAGCGGCCGCTCGTCCGGCGGCGTCGGATCGTCGTCCGGCGCGGCAGGTGCTTCAAGCGGCAGGCTCGGCTGGTCGTCGGACGGGGGCAACGAGGTCATCACCGGCGTTGGCTCCGGGTAATCGCCGTCCGCCGGATATTGGGCGAGGATCCGCACATTCTCCTCGCGCCACTTTTTCTCCATCTCCTCGAGCTCGGCTTCGCGGATGACATTTTCGATGCCGGCGGTGAAATGGCGTGCATAGCCACGGACCTGACCGATCCAGCGACCGATCATCATCATTACGCGCGGCAGTTCCTTGGGCCCGATGAACAAAAGGGCGACTACTGCCACGACGAGCAGTTCGGAGGTGTCGACGCCGAACATCGGCGGTTAGCGCGAAATCAGGAGCGCGTCTGGTCGTCGGACGACGGCGACGGCGCGGTCGGCTCGGCGGGACGCGGCGTGATGTCGATCGGCTGCTGCGGCTGCGATTGCTGCGGCGGAAGCTGGCGCGGCGATTCGGCCGGCTTGTCGTCGTCGGATAGCCCCTGCTTGAAGCTTTTCAGGCCCTTGGCGACATCGCCCATCATGGCTGAAAAACGGTTGCCGCCGAACAGCAGCAGGACAAGCAGTGCGAGGATCAGGATATGCCAAAGGCTGAAACCGCCCATGAGGAAACTCCGATAAGGGGACTTTAAGGACTAGTTAGCCCTCATCCGATTCATTTTCCAGTTGAAGCTGAAACACCGCCTCATCCAGCGGATCAAGCAGGCCGGCGGCCTTCAAATCGTCGATACCGGGGAGATCGCGCCGGGAAGCGAGGCCGAAGTGAGTCAGGAAGTCTGGCGTTGTCGCATAGAGCAACGGCCGGCCAGGGGCTTCTCGACGCCCGGCCGTTTTCACCCAACCCGCCTCCATCAGCACGTCGAGCGTGCCCTTCGAAATCTGGACGCCCCGGATCGCCTCGATCTCGGCGCGGCTGACCGGTTCATGATAGGCAATGATCGCCAGCGTTTCGGTAGCAGCGCGCGACAATCGGCGTGCGTCCTCGCGCGTTCTGCGGAGGATATGGGCTAGGTCGGGCGCGGTCTGGAAATGCCAGCGCCCACCTCGCTCGACCAGCTCAACGCCGTGGCCGACATAGCGCTCCGCCAGCGCCGCCAAGGCCTGCTCAACATCTCCTTCGCCGACGTAGGCAGCGATATCATCGATGCTAAGCGGCGCATCCGACGCGAATAATGCGGCTTCGACGGCGCGGGTCAGGTCATCCATCAGGCGGCGTTCCGCACCAGCAATTCAGCGAAAGGCTCACGCTGATCGAGTTCAAGCCGTCCCTGCCGCGCCAGTTCGAGCGCGGCAACGAAGCTGCTCGCTAGCGCAGAGCGGCGATACTGGGGATCGGCAGTCACCGGCAGAAACGCTTCCAGCGTGGTCCAATCGAGCGCCTGCCCGAGCAGCGCCGAAACGCGCTGGATTGCGTCTTCCAGGGTCATTACCGAACGGTGGGCGACGACATGCATCGCCGGCTGGGTGCGAGCCTTTACCCGGCCATAGGCGGCATAAAGGTCGAAAGCGCCGATCTGCCAAGCCGACTTGCGCACCAGTTTCAGCCCTTCCGGCGCACCGCGCGAAAAGACATCGCGACCAAGCCGGTCACGCCCCATCAATCGGGCACCCGCGTCACGCATCGCATCAAGCCGTTGCAGGCGCAGCTGGAGGCGAAGCGCCAATTCCTCCGGGCTTGGATCGACGGTCGGGTCCTTGGGCAGCAGCAAGCAGCTTTTGAGATAGGCCAGCCATGCCGCCATCACGAGATAGTCGGCCGCGATTTCAAGCCGCAGCGCCTTGGCCTGTTCGAGGTAGGTCAGATATTGCTCGACCAGCGCAAGGATCGAAATCTGATGGAGATCGACCTTTTGCGCCCGCGCCAGGTTCAAGAGCAGGTCGAGCGGTCCCTCCCAGCCGTCCAGGCTGAGATTCAGCGCCTCATCGTCACGCACCGGCGCAATGAAAAGCTCCTCATCCCCCATCAGGCGAACCTATGCCGGATTTCAGACCAGCGCCAGCAGCGCATCGCGCTTGGCCACCGCCTCGGCGAAGTCCATTTCGTCGTCCGGCGTGAAGCGCATCGCCATTGCCCTGGCCAACCGGGCCGAGCCCTCCGGCGACAATTCACCGACCGCATCGGCGACCAGCAGCATATTCTCCATCTTGCCATCGCAATGCAGCGCCACGTCGCAGCCGGCCGCGACACAGGCAGCGGCGCGCTGGCCGTGGTTGCCCGACAGCGCCTCCATGCCGATATCGTCGCTCATCAGGAATCCGTCGAACCCGATTCTCTGGCGAATGATCTCATTGATGACGAACGGCGACTGGGAGGCGGGATGCTCCGCGTCCCAGGCCGTATAGATAATGTGGCTGGTCATCCCCATCGCCGCGTCGCGCAAGCGCTCGAATGGCTCCAGGTCGACCGCCAGCTCATCCTCGCTGGCTGTCACGATCGGGAGCTCAAGGTGGCTGTCGACAAGCGCCCGGCCATGACCCGGGATATGCTTGATCACGCCCAGGACGCCCGCGGAGCCCAGCCCATCAAGGATGGCACGGCCCAGCGCCGCAACTTGCATCGGCTCCGATCCCAGCGCGCGGTCGCCGACGATGTCTGTCGCGCCGGGCTGCCGGACGTCGAGCATGGGCAGGCAATCGACGTTGACCCCGGCCTCATGCAGCATCAAGCCCAGCGCCCGGGCATTCACCCGCGCGGCCTCGATCGCACTGGACGGGGCAAGCTGGTACAAATTGTCGAACGCCTCGCCGGCCGGGAATGCCGGCCATTCGGGTGGCCGCATTCGCGAAACACGGCCGCCTTCCTGGTCAATCAGGATCGGTACCTCGTCGTGGCCCTCAAGGTCGCGGATCGCATTAGTCAGGCGTCGCAACTGTTCCCGCTCAACAATATTTCGCTTGAACAAAATATAGCCCGCGGGACGCGCATCGCGGAAAAAGCCCACCTCTTCCGCCAATAATTCCGGACCGGATAGTCCGTAGATCGCCGCCTGCATCAGTTGACGACCAGGCAGTTTTCGCCTGCCGCCCTAAGTGCGGCGCAGGCAGCACGGGTCTGTTCGGTCGACCCGACCGCGCGCAACCGGACAATTGATTTGCCGCCGACGGTCGCCGTGACCACCGATTTCTGCAGCGCCGCTACCTCGGGGAAGCGCCCCGACAGCAGTTTCCACGCCGTGTCGGCCTTTATCGTCGAGCCATAGGCACCAAGCTGGATCGTCGGGCCGGACGGGACGGCCGCCACAGCAGCATCGGGCGTTGGCGTCTTGGTTTCGGCTGGTGGGACTTTCTTTGGCGGCGACTGTTCGGCGGTCTCTGGCGGAAGCTGGGCCATTTCCGGCGGGAGTTTGCGCACGTCCAATGCCGCATCAGGATCCTCGCCCGCGCTTGTCGAATAAGCCGTTTCGCTATCGCCCGCGACATCGAGCCCGCCGGGGTCGGTTGGCTTGACCTTGTAGGGGCCAGGCTCCGCGCGGATTAGCTGGGGCGCACCGGTTACCGCGGGATCGCGGCGGCCGATCCAGAACATCGTCCCGGCGACGATCGCGCCGGCCAGCAGGACGAGCAAAAGTGCAACCAGCATCTTGCGCGCAGAGATGGCCCGGGGGCCGTCCTCATTCTCTACCGCCTCCAGCCAGGGCAATGACTGGTCGTCATAGCCTCGTGCGTCGCTCATGCTCGTCCCTCTCCCCGCGGCAATGCGTGCAACCATCTAAGAGTCTTGCGCCAAATATGGGAGGGGGCAATGCGTCTTATTTCGCTTGCCCTCAGGCGACGGTGCAGGCGCGGCCGATCGTTTTCAGATTGCTGCACAGCTGCTTGGCATATTGCTTCGAAGGCGTGCCAAGCTGAAGCCGGTAAAAGCGCCTCGACCGGATCGAAATCGGTTCGATGCTTTTTGGCATGGTAACGAGATGGGTATAGTCGCGAACGGCGCTCTGCCAGGCGAGTTCGGCCTGGCGCGCGGTTGAATAAACGCCCAGCTGCACCGTCTTTCCCCTGACGACCTGGGCTTTCGGGTTCACAATCGGCCGGGGCGGTTCCGCCGCTACCGGTGCTGGAAGCGAAGCAATTGCGATGGCCGCTTCAGAAGGGACGACCTCGGTTGCAGGGGCCTGTCCGGCCTGGTCCTTCACGACCGTGCGATAGGCTGCGCGCGTCGGTACAGCCTTGATGCGCCGCCGGACCGTCACCTTCGGCCGGCGCGGCGCGGCGGTTACCTTCGTTACCGGGACTGCCGCCGCCTGCCGATGCTCCTCAAGCTGTGGCAGAACGATCGGCGGCTGCATGTCCGCCGGTGCCGGAAGAACAACGCTGGCTTGCGGCGCGGGCTCGTCATCACCTGGAAACAGGGGCGCATCGCGCATCAGCAGGGTCACGATTGCGGCCAGCCCGATCGCCCCGACTGCCGCGGCAGCCCCCGGCTTGCGGTTCGATTTCCTGACGACAGGAGCTCGATAGGGTTCCAGCCAGGGCAGCCTGTTGCCGTCCCTCACCACCCCCGCATCGGCCATCAACGCATCTCCTCGGCGGCCTCCACTCCCATCAGCCCAAGGCCGTTCTTGATAATCTGCCCTATCCCGCGAGCAAGTTCCAGCCGCGCGCGAGATAATTGTGGATTATTTTCAAGGAGGAAGCGCCGTTCCGGGTCGTCGTTACCGCGATTCCAAAGCGCATGCAGCGCAGCTGCCAGGTCATAGAGGTAAAAGGCGATGCGATGGGGCTCATGAGCCATCGCCGCCGCCTCAACGGTCCGCGGATATTGGGCGGCAAGCTTCACCAGCCCCAACTCCTCCGCGTCCAGCAGCGTAAGATCTGCCTTGCTCTCCAGCGATAGCCCGACTTCTGCCGCCTTGCGCTGAAGCGAGGAAATCCGGGCATGGGCGTATTGAACATAGAAGACCGGATTGTCCTTCGACGCCTCAACCACCTTGGCGAAGTCGAAGTCGAGCGGCGTGTCGGCCCGCTTGGTCAGCATCATGAAACGCACGACGTCCTTTCCGACCTCACGCACGACATCTGCCAGCGTGACGAAATTGCCGGCCCGCTTGCTCATCTTGATCGGCTCGCCGGCGCGGAACAGGCGGACCATCTGGATCAGCTTGACGTCGAGGTCGACGCGCCCATCGGTCAGCGCATTGACCGCTGCCTGCACCCGCTTGACCGTGCCTGCATGGTCGGCCCCCCAGATGTTGACGAGGTGGTCGGCACCCTGCGCCTTCTGCAAATGATAGGCGGCGTCGGCGCCGAAATAAGTCCAGCTGCCGTCCGACTTCTTCATCGGCCGATCCTGGTCGTCGCCGAACTGGCTGGATTTGAAGAGCGTCAGCTCTACCGGTTCCCACTCGTCGTGGGGATCCAGGCTCTTTGGCCGTTCGAGCTCGCCCTCATAAACCAGCCCCTTGGCGCGGAGATTGTCCATCGCCTCCTCGACCTTGCCCGACGCCTGTAATTCGGCTTCGGAGGCGAAGATATCGTGGTGGATGTTGAGCAGGCCGAGATCGTGGCGGATGAGGTCGAGCATTGCCGCAACCGTCTTGCGCTTGAACAGGTCGAGCCATTCGCTTTCAGGGGCGTCGACATATTTGGCGCCACATTCGGCGGCGAGGATCGCCCCGACCGGCACCAGGTAATCACCCGGGTAGAGCCCTTCCGGGATCTCGCGGATCTCCTCGCCCAGCGCCTCGCGGTAACGCAGGTGAGCCGAGCGGGCGAGGGTGTCGACCTGCGACCCGGCGTCGTTGACATAATATTCCTTGGTGACGCGGAACCCCGCTGCCTCCAGCAGCCTCGCCAGCGCATCCCCGACCACCGCGCCCCGGCAATGGCCCATGTGCATCGGCCCAGTCGGATTAGCCGAGACATATTCGACATTGACGCGTTCGTTATCGCCAATGTCGGACAGGCCATAACGCTCGCCCTCGGCCAGGATCGTGGTCAGCTCGTCGCGCCAACTCTCTTCGCCCAACCGCAGGTTGATGAACCCCGGCCCTGCCACTTCGACCGCGGTAACCCCCGGCAGCCCCTCCAGCTTGGGCGCGATAAGCCCGGCCAGCGCGCGCGGATTGGTGCCAGCCGCCTTGGCCAATACCATCGCGGCGTTGGTCGCCAGATCGCCGTGCGAAGGATCGCGCGGCGGCTCTACCGCGACCGCCTTGCGATTGAGGTCGGCGGGAAGCGCACCATCCACAACCAGGTCGTCGAGAATGCCGTCAAGTAGCGCGGAATAGCGGGGGTAGAGGGACAATTTGCATCACCGAATGAAAGGATTTCGGCGCGCTCTAGCGGTTCGCGTCCGCTTCGCCAACTTTACGAAAATTGGGAGTTAGTTCCCGCCGCCGGAGGATGGCGGTGCGTAGACGATGCGCCACTCGGTCTTCTCGCCCGACTTCATTGCCACCATCTGCGGCCTTGGGCCGTGCCATCCGCCTGGCGCCCCGAATGCAATGTGAGTGTGATCGCCCTCGTCGAGCGCTTCCGCCAGCGAAAAGCCTGCTGCGCGATAGGCGGCAACGATCTGGCCGTGAGTGACCCCCGGCCGGCGAGCGATATCGATCGCACGGTTCCTGAGGTGATAGCTGTTGGCAACCCCGCCGACGCGGCGATTATGTTCCGGGGACCGATAGGTGCTGGTGACCTGGCCCCAGCGGGCGCCGATCCGGCTGACTTCCGCCATGTCGACAGCCCTGCCCGAATAGCTGGCCCATTCGCCTGCTGGCGGCGGCTCGGAGCTTCTCACCGGCCTGCCCAGTTCGCGAATTCCAAAGTCGGTCTCGGCTGCCATCGCCGCCGATCCCCACACCAGCAAAATTACCCCGCTTGCCGCTCGCAACATATGCTGCCCCCATGCTCGCGCCATCGATATAACCCAAAATTAACAACCTTTGTGAGTCATTTGAGCCGAAGCGCCTCTCACGAGCGTTCGCTTGAGCGCGGTTTGCTGGCCCCGACCGATGCCTGGCGTATGGATTTGTGCGGCGCAGATCGGCCAATCGGGGAAGCAAAGTGACTTGTCGGACGGTAGCTGCTACAAGGGCGTATCACTCGACTTTCCGACCGTAGGCATCCTGTGACTGAGGGACTCCCCGAGCCCTCGCTTACATGCAGGAACGACTTGCCATGGATATCAACACAAGCCTCAACATTATGCACGGACGCACGCGATGAGCCGCGTAGTCAATCTTAAGATGAGCGAGGCCGAAGCCCGCCATCAGTGCACCACGCGCCAGATCGGCGTTTCGGCCCTAGAAAAGCTTCCGGACGGCGGCGTTCGGCTGGTGTGCATGAGCACCGAAGGCGCGGAAACGATCCGCAAGCGTCTCAAGACAAACGTCATCAAAGGCGATGTGCGGCGCACCGCCAATGGCCGCGAACGCTCCCCGATCGAAGGCTGGCAGGGCGATTGACAACGATTGCGTGTCGAATCGATCTGACTTGCCACGCAACAACATCATAAGTCATTGAAATATCACTACGTTTGCTTTTCTGCGTAATAACGGGCATAGGGACGGCGCTACCAGTTGCACGGATTCAGGGACGGCTTGCCGTCCATCCTTCCTCCAGCCGCTTCTAGCTAAGCGGATCGATGGGCGATCCGCCCCACGGGAAGGACCCGATAATGCCACAAGGAACTGTCAAATTTTTCAATGAAATGAAGGGCTTCGGCTTCATCACGCCGGATGGCGGTGGCCAGGATGCCTTCGTTCATATCAGTGCTGTTGAAGCAGCCGGGCTTCGCAGCCTCGCCAACGATCAGCGCGTTGAATATGAATTGGCGCCTGACAAGCGCGGCCGCGAAAGCGCGACCAACATCAAGACGCTCTAAGGGCGTTCTTGCCACCGCTTCATGCGGTAATAGGTGGCCCGGCCTGTCCCATTGGGGCGGGCCGGGTCCCCCAGTTTCAGGAAATTTTGAATGTCGAACCAGTCGGATTTCTACGTCGCCCGCGCCGAGCATGAGCGCACCGCGGCCGAAAAGGCGCAGCTGGTCAACGTCCGCGAAAACCATCTGCGCGCCGCCGCCGCTTGGGACGTGCTCGCCTCGCGAGCCCTCAAGGCCGACCGCATGCGTACCGCCGAAGAAGAGCGTAAGGCGGAGATCAAGGCCGGCCTGACAACCGCCTAGAACCTATCCGGCAAGGTGACTGGCCCGATCAGCTCCTTATGCCGCGCAATGGCGAAGCGGTCGGTCATTCCGGCGATATAGTCCCCGATGCCGCGCAGCCGGGCCGTCTCCCCCTCCCCGCGTTGCCAGCCCGACGGCAGATGATCGGGATGTTCGCGGTAAAATTGAGCTAGGTCGCCCACGATGCGCTGCGCTTCGATGCGGATCGGCTTCAGCGCGTCGCTGTCGTAGAGTTTGGCGTAGAGATGGCACTTTAGCTCTCGCTCTTCCTCCTGCATTTCCACCGAGAAGCCCACCAGTGGCCGACCCGCTCCCCGCACGTCATCGATTGTCTCGACGCCGCTGTCCGAAATCCGCTGCCGCGTCTCATTCAAAACTTCGCCGACCATCGTGCCAATCCCGTCACGGACCAGCGCCTTCAATTTTCGCGTTCGCTCCAGCCCGGGATGACGCCGCTCGATATCGGCCCACAGGCGCTCAACGAACGGCAGCTCTATCAGCGCATCCAGATCGAGGATTTCTGAGCGGAGCCCGTCGTCGATATCGTGATTGTCGTAGGCGATGTCGTCAGCGATCGCCGCGACCTGCGCCTCCAGGCTCGGCCAGCTATCCAACTCCAGGTCGAAGCCCGAATTGGCCTCGGCCAGCGCCCAACTCGGCGCCGAGACCGCCCCATTATGCTTGGCCAGCCCCTCGAGCGTCTCCCAACTCAGGTTCAGCCCATCGAAGCCCGGATAGGGATTTTCGAGGCAAGTGAGGATCCTGAGCGTATGGGCATTATGGTCGAACCCGCCGGCATCGATCATGCACTGCTGGAGCGCATCCTCGCCACCATGGCCGAACGGCGGGTGGCCAAGGTCGTGGGCCAGGCACAGCGCCTCGGTCAGGTCCTCGTTCAACCCGAGCGCCCGGGCCATGGTCCGGCCGATCTGCGCGACCTCGATAGAATGGGTCAGGCGAACGCGGAAATGGTCGCCATCGGGCGCGACGAAAACCTGGGTCTTGTGGCGCAGGCGGCGAAAAGCGACCGAATGGACGATCCGGTCGCGGTCGCGCTGGAATAGGTCACGCGGCCCACGCGGACCCCGGTCTTCCTCGGCGAAGGCCCGGCCGCGCGATCGTGACGGGTGCGCGGCGAGGGCCTCGGGCAATCTCATGGGCTGGAGAGTTTCTCGATCTTGATCTTCGGTGGAGTGCGGGTCCAGCTAAAGCCGTCGACGTCTTCCTTGGCAAGCTTGTTGACGAACTCCTGGCTGTCCGACTTGCTGTCGAACGGGCCCACCAGAAGCCGGAAATAACCCTTGCCCCCAGTGACATAGCCAGACCGCGACTTGAGCAGCTTGCCCGCCTTGGCCGATAGTTTCCTATATTCCACTGCCATCCGGTCCTGATTGGACCCGCCCGCCAACTGCACCCAATAGGTCCCTTTGACGCCAAGCTTGGCGGCTTCCTCCTTGGCCTTCTTTTCGGCGGCGAGCTTTTCCTCGCGCGCCTTTTTCTCCGCCGCCTTCTTGTCAGCGGCGGCCTTCGCAGCCTTTGTCGCGTTGAGATCGGGCTTCTTCAATTCCAGCTTGGGCTTGGGCGGAGGCGGTGCCTCGGCAATGGTTGCCAGCAGCTTGTCGATGCCGGTCAGGTTGCTCTCCGCCGCGACCTCTTCGACCTCGGCCAGCGCCGGTGCCGGATCGAGCGTATCGTTCTTGATCTCGGTGATCGGCTCTTCCGTCCCGGCGAGCGGAGGTGCGGGCTCCAGCGGCGCGGGTTCGACCTGGGGGAGCGCCTGAATGGATGCCGTCGGCGCGGCGCTGTTCGCCGACGGCAGGCTAAAAGACGGTGATGCCGAGCCGCCTTTGGTGGATGGCAGGCTGAATGCCGGGGTGGCGGGTGAGGCCGGCCTTGGCGGTGGCTCGACGGAGGCGATCTTGACGGGCGATTGGACCGGAGCCGCAATCACCGGCTGCGGCACCGATTGCGCCTGCGCGACCCGCGCGGCAGCATTTTCAGGGAATATGCCAAGGTGAACCGCCGCCGCCTTTTCCGTCACGCTCAGGCTCGGCAGGTAGCGGAAAAACGGTTCGAACCGGGCGGCGTCGCCCGGCAACACCGCATTGATGGCCTGGGCGGCGCCCATCTGGTCGCCGACCAATGCCAGCACGAATGCCCGTGTGCGCTGTGCGGCGGGATCGTGCCGGTTGAGCAAGGGCTGAATGGTATCGAGCGCGCCTTTCTTGTCACGGCCGATCGCCAGGCTCAACGCCAGGCGACGGCGCGCTTCGTCTGATCCGAGCGACGAAATCGCCAGGCGATAATCCGATTGCGCACCGGCAAGATCGCCCAGCAGGTCGCGCGCCATGCCACGGTCGACGGCCATGGTCATCGGTGGCGCGCCAAGCCGGGTCGCCTGGTTGAAATAGAAGATCGCCCCATCGGCATCGCCCATGTGTGCCATTGCGGCGCCCAGTCCGATCTTGGCCGCCGGTGCATTGGGATTGACCTCCTCAGCACGGCCAAAAAAACCGGACGCTGCCTGGACGTCGCCCAATTCAAGCGCGGCTTGCCCTGCCCCAATCAGGGCATTGAAGTCGCGCGGACTGCTCGCAAGCACACGGATATAGCGCGACAACGCCGTGCCCGGCGTTTCCGCAGCAATCTGTTGTGCCGCGGCCGGTACAGCCGGCAACATAATCCCCAAGCCCAGCACCGCGGCCAAGGGCGCGCGTATCGATCCCAGATTCAGCATGGTCCTCCCATGCATGACCGAAGCTTGCTCAAAGCTTTCTGGAAAGAGGCGCGCGACGGGACGTGGCGGCCCGGCGACGAGCCGGGCGCGCCTTGATCCAGGTTACTGATTATTCTGTCGATTAAGGAAGCGCGGGATGTCCAGCGGTTCGCGGCGGAAGCTGGGCATCGGTTCTTCATCGACCTTCGCTTGCTGCGCGCCACGGGCAATGTTCGACATGCGCTCGAACAAGGTGCCGCTTTCGCGCGCCGCCTTCTCCTCAGCGGTCGCGGTCGTCGCAGCCAAATCATCCTCGTCGGCCGGAGGGGCGATCGGTGTGCCTAATACCGGATCGGCAAGGATATCTTCGCTGTCGAGCAGAAGCTCGTCGGTCGCTTCGTCATCGGCCGTCAAATCCAGCGGCTCGTCGGTCGTTTCGGCCTTGGGAGCAGGCGCCTGAGCGGGTGTAGTCGCGGCACGCGTAGCGGTCGGGAAGGTAAAGACCTTGCCCTGCGTCGGCTGCATCGCGGCCTCAGCCTCGATACCGGTCGCCACAACCGACACGCGGATCTTGCCGCCCAGGTCATTGTTGAACGCCGATCCCCAGATGATGTTGGCGTCGGGGTCGACCAGTTCCTTGATGTGGCTGGCGGCCTCGTCGACCTCCATCAGGCGCATGTCCTCGCCGCCGGTGATCGAAATGATGACGCCCTTGGCGCCCTTCATGCTGACCCCGTCGAGCAGCGGGTTGGAGATCGCCTTTTCGGCGGCCTCGATCGCGCGGTTGTCGCCCGACGCCTCTCCGGTGCCCATCATCGCTTTGCCCATTTCCCCCATCACCGAACGGACGTCGGCGAAATCGAGGTTGATGAGGCCCGGCATGACCATCAGGTCGGTGATTCCGCGAACGCCCTGCTGAAGCACCTCGTCAGCCATTTCGAACGCTTCCTTGAAGGTCGTTTCCGAAGTGGCGAGGCGGAACAGGTTCTGGTTGGGGATGACGATCAGCGTATCGACATGCTTTTGCAGCTCTTCAATGCCCGAATCCGCGGCGCGGGTACGGCGCGTGCCTTCGAAGGCGAACGGTTTGGTGACCACGCCGACGGTGAGAATGCCTTTGTCGCGCGCAGCCTTTGCGATGACCGGGGCGGCACCCGTGCCGGTCCCGCCGCCCATGCCGGCGGCGATGAAGCACATGTGGGCGCCTTCCAGCGCGCGCTCGATCTCGTCCAGAGTCTCTTCGGCGGCGGCGCGGCCGATCTCAGGACGTGAGCCGGCGCCCAAGCCCTGAGTGATCTTAAGTCCAAGCTGGATTCGCGCATCGGCGGCCGATGCGTTCAGCGCCTGCGCATCGGTGTTGGCAACCAGGAATTCGACGCCCATGACGTCGGAGCGGATCATGTTGGCGATGGCGTTGCCGCCGGCGCCGCCGACCCCGATGACACTGATCCTCGGTCGAAGTTCGTCGACTTCCGGCCGGATGAAATCAATGCTCATGGACCAAACCCCTCCCTGCGCCGCTAGCGCGTTGAACCATCAGTGAGAATCAATGAATCATCCCGAGTCTCACGACAAGCGGAAAAGTTAACGACAAACGAAAAAAACCGTGGATTGTGCCCCTACAGACTCACCATGATTCAATATGGGACAGGCAAGAAAAACTCGGGTTGGCGTTAACGTTAATATTAGTCGGGAATTACTTGGCGGATGCAAGGTACTCCGACCGCCCACCAGATTGCGCCAATTGCCGCGATTGCGGCAGTCAGGATGAATGCGCTGTCATAACCCGAGCGATGGACGACAATGCCGGTAACGATCGGCCCTATGATGCCGGACAAATTGCCGACTGCGTTCTGCACTCCGACCCAGGTCCCGGACGCACGCGGGCCGGCAAACATTTGGGCAACCGCATAAAGATTGAGCGAGAGCGCCGCGCTCGCTGCGCCGGCAAGACATAATAGGACGCCGATGCCGATCGCGCTGTCCACATATGCGAGCCCAAGGATTGCCGCTGCGGCGAGCGACTGGCTCGCAACCATCATCCAGCGGCGACATGCAGCCTCGGAGCGGCCCGAGCGTGTCCACCAGTCGGAGAATTGGCCGTAACTGAGTGCGCAAACGGCCTGGACCGCATAACCGAGCGTCGCCAGGAATGTCATTTCAACTATCGTGAACCCCCGCACCTTGGTGAGATACAAAGGCAGCCAGGCGAGAAGAAAATAGAAGCAATAATTGCCCAAGGCATGGACGATTGACATCGACCATAGCGGCCATTGAGTCATCAGCGACCCGACAGAGACCTGCGCCCCCGCATCGCGATGGCCAGTCAACGGCAGTTTCCGAATGGCCGCCTGCCACGGCGCCAGCCAAAGCAAGGTCGCGATCCCGAAGGCGAAGAAAATTGCGCGCCAGCCCCATTGGCCGAGAATCAGGCCGCCTGCGAGCGTTCCGATTGCCGGGCCGATTGCGATCCCTGCGGCCACCGCTGCATTCGCCATACCCCGCCGCTCCGGCGGAACGTGACGAGCTATGATCTTGGAGCTGCCGGGAAAGGAGATGCTTTCGCCCACTCCGAGCATGATGCGGAGCACGAGAAGCGCCGCGAACCCACCCGCAAATCCCATTAGGAAGGTGCTTCCGGCCCACAGCAGAATGCCTGCGGCCATCAACTTGTAGACTGAAAAGCGATCGCACAGCCAACCGGCAAAGAATTGCACAGGGGCGTAAATCCAGAAGAATGCCGAGAAGGCGACGCCGTAAGCTTCTTCCGAAAGCCCGAGTTCGCCCTTCATCAACGGCGCGGCAATTCCGATCGCTCCACGGTCGACATAATTGAGGAATACGGCGGCGCCCAAAAGGATAACCAGCGCACGAGCCACATTATCCGTTCTCGCGATCGTCGCCATGGCCACCCTCCCCCGCCCCGAATGCCAATTCTTATTGCGCGACCGAAATGCTATGGCGAGTCATGGCTTTGAGAAATTTATGGCTCGCAGCGCTGATGCTGACGTCCGCCCCGGCGATTGCGGGCCCCACCGAAAATGCCGAAATCGGCAAGCGGGTGTTCCTTGAGAAGATGGGGCAGGGCCGCTTCGATCGGCTCGACGAAATTTATGGTCCGGGCTTCGTCGCGCACGGCGCCGACCGCGATTACACGCTCGACGAAGATAATGCGTCCGGACGAGAATGGCGCAGGGCCGTTCCCGATCTCAAAGTCGACGTTGTGCGTACCGTGGCCGAGGGCGATTTTGTCGCGGTACACTGGCGCGCGAGCGGGACGAACAGCGTGGCTGCTGCCGGCCTGCCTGGACTTGGCGGCAAGGCGGCAATCGACGGAATGACCTTCTTCCGCTTTGAAAATGGCCGGATCGTCGAGGAATGGTCGGTGATGGATCTGGCCACGATGATGCGCCAGCTCGCCCCCAAGCCAGCTCCTAAAAACTAAAAGCCGCCCCGCATCGCCGCAACCAGGCGGCCGAACATGCCGGTCGCCGGCTTCTTCTCCTTGCCGGAGCCCATCGCCAGGTCACGCAGGTCGCCGCTGCCACTGGACGCAAGCATGGCGAGCCCGACCAGCGTCGAGAATCCCGGCCCGCTGTGCGCCTCGGGAAGGCCGGTAATGGTCTTGGGGCGGCCGACGCGGACCGCACGGCCCAGCACGCCCTGCATATAATCGGCGATATTCTTGAGCTCCGCCCCGCCGCCGGTCAGGACTACCTGCCGACCGACAGGGCCGCTGAAACCAAGGGCCTTCAGCGCCTTTTCGATCTCGTTGGTAATTTCTTCGGTGCGCTGTCGGATGACTGTGATCAGCTGGGCGTGTGTAATCCGGAGCGGCTCGCCGCCGTCGTCGCCGCCGATCGGCGTTGCTTCGACCATCTCATGATTGTCGCGCGGACTGGTCATCGCCGATCCAAAGCGGCACTTCATCCGCTCAGCCTCCCGCCGCTGCACGCCGAAGGCGCAGGCGATGTCGTCGGTAATGTCCTTCGCGCCCAACGGGATCGAGCGCAGCCCGACCAGCATCCCCCCGGCGTGCAAGGACACATTCGTAACTTCCGCCCCCATTTCGACCAGGGCGACGCCGAGTTCTCGCTCTTCCGCTGTGAGGCAGGCAAGCGCCGCTGCCACTGGGGATGCGACGATCGCCCGTACCCCGAGGTGGGCCGAACGGATCACATAATCGATATTCCTGAGCGGCGCCGGATCGGCCGCAACGACATGGATGTCGACCCCAAGCCGATCGGCGTGAAGGCCGATCGGATGATGAACACCTTCTACCCCATCGATCGTATATAGCGCCGGATGGGCGTGCAGAACGACCTGTCCATTGCGGTCGATTGCGCCTTTGCCCGCCGAGAGAAGTTCATCGATATCCGACTGCTCGACCTGGTGCCCGCCAAGTTCGACTTCGACATTGGCGATATCACTGACCAGCCCGCCCGCGGCGAAGCTCGCCCACACATCGTCGATGGTGACTCCCGAGATGCGCTCCGCGATCTCGACCGCTTCGCGCACCGCGACTTCGCTGGCTTCCATGTCGGTGACATAGCCGCGCTTGACCCCGCGGCTTTCGCGCTGGCCAGTACCGAGCACGCGAAGTCGCCCGTCGGCGTCGCGGGTGACGATCAGCGCGGTGACCTTGGACGAGCCAATGTCGAGTGCGGCAATCAGCGGTTGGTCGGAATCGGAGGACATTATGCTGGTGTTTAACTCTCGGAAACGGGTTCGGGAACGATCGGCTCGCCGGGTTCACGGGGCAGGCGGACGGTCATCTTGCCAGGAATTCGAAGATCGAAGCGCAAGATCCCTCGCCCAAGCAGGCCCGCGGACTTGTCCATCTTGGCGAATTTAACCAGGGCGGCACTTGCTTGCGCCTCGCCCTCGGGAAGCGCAACCGTCTCGCCCGATTGGAAGCTCAAGTCCCAGCGCCGCTGGCCCACCCAGGTTGCCGATACAAGCTGCGCCTTTAATGCCGGCGCCTTGTCCAGCAGCCGGCCAAGCTGAATTGTCTGAGCGTTCGCGCCCTTCCCTATTAGCAACGGCAGGTCAGGCATCTGACTGACCTGCACGCGATCGAGGACCGCGCCCTCGGCATCGATCAGGGTCAGTCGATCGTCATCCTGCCACAGCGCAGTGGGCGTACGCTCAACGATATCGATCACCAGCGTGTCGGGAAAACGGCGCGAAACCCGCGCGTCCTTGACCCATCCGAACTTGAGTAGCCGATTGCGAATATCGCTGACGTCCAGCAGCGGCATCGCGGTCGTCTTCTGGTCGAGCGCGATGTCATACACTGGCCGAGGATCCATCCGGCGGATGCCCTGGATATCCACGCTCTTTACCCGGAATCCAGCGTCGCCGACCGCCTCTCCCGCGGCCAGAGCCAGTTTGCTGGGAACGTCCAGAGCAACCAGCGCAACGCCGGCGATCGCGACGATGAACAGCCCGAATGCCCAGGCGGCCAAGCGATTGGCTTCAGCTTCCTTGACTGGCAATCTTGAAGCAATTTTCTTGCCCACCGAACCGCGCGACGGTGCTTTCCGTGAACGGCCCGTAGCGCCCCCTCGACGGACGTGCGCCGCGCTCACCCGCTCCTCACAGCTTCTAACGCTTCCGCCTTGGAGGTCGAATCTACCAAGGCCTCGGCGATAATCCGCTCAACTAGTTCGCCATAGCTGATGCCCTTTTGCCGTGCCTGCTCGGGGACGAGGCTGAGAGGAGTCATGCCTGGCTGGGTGTTGACCTCAAGCAAGTATATGCCCGCTTCGCCCTGCGTATCGTCCCACCGGAAATCAGAACGCGACGCGCCCTTGCAGCCGAGCAGCCGGTGCGCCGCCAGCGCCATTTCCAGCATTTCCTGGGCAATATGCGGAGGGACGTCGGCCGGGCATACATGCTCCGTCAGGCCATCGGTATATTTAGCGTCGAAATCATAGAATCCGGCCTTGGGCTTCAATTCGGTAACGCACAGCGCTTCGTCACCCAGCACGGCGACGGTCAGTTCGCGCCCGCGGATAAACGGCTCCGCCAGCAGCCGCTCGAAGTGCAGCCACGGTCCTTCCGCCTTGGCGCTGATCGGCAATCCATAATTCCCCTCGTCGGTGACGATTGCCACGCCGACCGAACTGCCTTCATTGACCGGCTTCAGCACATAGGGCCGCGCCATCGGATCGCCTTCGTAGAGCGTCTTGCTCTCGACCACCTTGCCCTTGGGCATGCGCACGCCATGCGGCACCAGCACCGCCTTGGTCAGTTCCTTGTCGATGGCAATGGCCGAGGTAGTCAGGCCCGAATGAGTGTAGGGAATTTCCATCAGGTCCAGCAGGCCCTGGATCGTCCCGTCCTCACCTGGCGTCCCATGCAGGGCATTGAACACCACATCGGGCTTAATTTCCGCCAGCCGCTGGGCGACATCATGACCCATGTCGAGTGGCGTGACCCGGGTGAAACCTCGCTCCTTGAGCGCCTTCACGATCCCCTCGCCGCTCATCAGCGATACCGGCCGTTCGGACGACCAGCCGCCCATCAGGACAACGATATTAAGGTTCCGGTCGAGCTCCTGAGCCACTCCTACGCCACTCCGATCCGTTGGATTTCCCATTCAAGGGTTATGTTGGTCTTGTCCTGTACCCGGCGCCGGACTTCCTCGCCCAATTGCTCGATTTCCGACGAGCTAGCGTTACCGAGGTTGAGCAAGAAATTGCAATGCTTCTCCGATACTTGCGCGTCACCTAGCCGGAGGCCCCGGCATCCCGCCGAGTCGACCAGCGCCCAGGCCTTGTGCCCCGGCGGGTTCTTGAAGGTCGATCCGCCTGTGCGGCTGCGGAGCGGTTGCGATTCCTCGCGAGCCGCGGCGATGCGGTCCATTTCCGTGCCAATCATCATCGGGTCTCCGGGGATGCCGCGAAATACGGCCTCGACCACCACGGCGCCCTCGGGCAGCTCCGAATGGCGATAGGTATAACCTAGCCGCTCGGCCGGCCATTCCTCGACCGTGCCGTCCTTCAGCACGAGCGTGCAGCCGACCAATATGTCCTGGACTTCGCGGCCATAAGCACCGCCATTCATCCGCACGAAACCGCCGACGGTTCCGGGAATCCCGCGCAAGAATTCAAGCCCCGCGATCCCCGCGTCGCGAGCCGTGGAGGAAACGAGAATTCCGCTCGCCCCGCCACCGCACTTCAAGGTCACGTCATCGAGCCGCTCGATCTTTGAGAAAGCCTTGCCCAGCCGCACGGTGACGCCCGGAACGCCGCCATCCCGGACGATCATGTTGGAGCCAAGGCCGAGCGCCATCACCGGAGTATCGGGCCCCAATTCCCGAAGAAACTGCACCAGGTCGTCGCGATCTGCCGGTTCGAACAGCAGCTCCGCGTTGCCGCCCGATTTGAACCAAACTAGCGGCGCCAGCGGCGCATCGGACTTAAGCTTGCCGCGCACATCGGGAAGCGTTTTCGTCACCGTCACTTCGACGCCCTCGCCTTTCCGATTCCGTCGGCCAGTCCCGCCGCCCATTTGGTGATGTCGCCGGCGCCCATGCAGATGATCATGTCGCCTTCCGCCGCGAGGTCGCGCAGGTTCGCGGCGAGGTCGGCGGGGCCGTCGACCGTCTTGACCATGCGGTGTCCGCGCGATCGCAATCCCTCGGCTAACGTGTCAGAACTGATCCCCTCGATCGGTTCCTCGCCCGCCGCGTAGACCGGCGTCACGAACACCACGTCGGCATCGTTGAAGGCGTTCTGGAAGTCGTCCATCAGGTCGCGAAGCCGCGTGTAACGATGCGGCTGCACCACCGCGATGACCCGTTCTTCGGCTGCCTCGCGCGCCGCCGCCAGCACCGCGCGGATCTCGGTCGGGTGATGGGCGTAATCGTCGATGATGGTGGCACCGCCCACTTCGCCGACCTTGGTGAAGCGGCGCTTGACGCCTGTGAACCGCTCGAACCCCTTGACGATGATCTCGTCAGGCAATTTGAATTCAATGCCCACTGCAATTGCCGCTAACGCGTTGAGCACATTGTGCCGGCCCGGCATCGGCACGAATATTCCCTCGATCGTCCGCCGCTCGCCGTCGCCCTGACGGATCGACACGTCGAACCGGCTGCCGCCATTTCCCGGCTGGATATTGTCCGCGCGAAGGTCGGCCAGCGCCGAGGTGCCGTAAGTGACGATCCTACGGTCGCGGATGCGGCTCAGCACCCCCTGCACTTCGGGATGGTCAACGCACATTACGGCAAGGCCGTAGAAGGGCACATTCTCAACGAACTCGACGAAGGCATCCTTGATCGCGTCGAAGTCGCCGTAATGCTCGAGATGTTCGGGATCGATGTTGGTGACCACCGCAATCGTCCCGTCGAGCCTCAGGAAACTGCCATCGCTCTCATCGGCCTCGACCACCATCCAGTCGGATTTGCCGAGCCGGGCGTTGGAGCCATAGGCATTGATCACCCCGCCATTGATCACCGTCGGATCAATCCCTCCGGCGTCGAGCATGGCGGCGATCATCGAGGTGGTCGTGGTCTTGCCATGGGTGCCGGCGACCGCGACGGTCGATTGCATCCGCATCAACTCAGCCAGCATTTCCGCGCGACGTACGCGGGGGAGGCGCCGCTCAGCCGCAGCTTGAACCTCGGGGTTATCCTCGCGAATAGCCGTCGAGCAGACGACGACCGCAGCATCGCCGAGATTGTCGGCGCTCTGGCCAATCATCACTGGGATACCACGCTTCCTAAGGCCTTCTGTCACATAGCTTTCGGTCTGATCAGACCCCTGAACCTTATAGCCCAGGTGATGCATGACTTCGGCGATCCCGGACATGCCGATGCCGCCGATACCGACGAAATGAATCGTCCCGATCTCGGTCCCCATCGCCTTCATGCGGGCACTCCCATGCCGCTCGGTGCCTGCATTGCAAAGGGCTCCGCCTTGCCGACCAGCAGCGGCGCCGCGCCGCCAGCGATCCGCTCGACCAGGTCGGCAAGATCGTGGGTCGCATGCGGACGCCCGACCGACAGCGCCCGCTCGGCAGCATTGGACAGCGCCTGCGCGTCTCCAGCGATTGCCGCAATTTGCGCACTCAGCACCTCAGGCGAGAACTCGTCTTGTGGGATCATCCGTGCCCCGCCCGCCCTGGCCATCTCGCGCGCATTGACGGTTTGGTGATCGTCGGTCGCGATCGGCAGCGGAATGAGGATCGCCGGCCGTCCCGCCGCGGTAAGCTCGGCAATGGTCGATGCGCCGGCCCGGGCGATCACCAGATGCGCCTCCGCCAGCCGGTCGGGCATGTCCTCGATATAGGTCAAAAGCTCAGCCGGGATGTTGAGCGCGGCATAACGGTTGCGCACCGCCTCGATGTCGTCCGGCCGGCACTGCTGGATGACCTGCAGGCGATGGCGGAGTTTCGGCGGCAGCATGCCCAGCGCGTCGGGCACCACCTGCCCCAGTACCGTTGCCCCCTGACTCCCCCCGGTGACAAGAATCTTGAGCGGTGCGGTATCGTCGAATTCGGGGAAGGGCATCGTGCCGAGCCGCGCAACCGACTCCCGCACCGGATTGCCGACCAAAGCGACCTTGGCGGTATGCCGGGGCTTCAGGCGCTCAACTTCCGGATAGGCCGTGGCGATCGCGGCTGCCCTTCCGGCAAGCAACCGGTTGACCCTGCCAAGGACGGCATTCTGCTCATGAAGAATGGTCTGGATACCGAGCGCGTTCGCCGCCAGCAGAGCCGGAAATGCCGGATATCCGCCAAAGCCGACCACCGCGTCGGGGGTAAACTCGCGATACAGCGCTTTCGCCTCGCGCCGCCCGGCCATTACCGCGAACAGCGCCTTCACCCATCCGATCGGCCCGCCGCCGAGGCGTCCCGCGGGCAGGATATGCGTCGGCACGCCTTCGAACAGCGCCGGAATTCTCGCCCCCCGCTCGTCGGTGACCAGCATCACGCCATGTCCGCGCGCCTTCAATTCGGCGGCAAGCGCATGAGCCGGGACCATATGCCCGCCGGTTCCGCCGGCAGCCAAAGTGATGTTCATCCGCGAATATTCTCCCCGCCCCATTTCACCACATAGGGCGAGCGCGTCAGATAGGGGTTTCGCCGCGTGAAGGCGAGCAACAATCCCATCGCGATCGACAGCGCCAGCATCGAGGAACCGCCATAGCTGATGAACGGCAAGGTCATGCCCTTCGACGGTGCAATCTGGACATTGACCGCCATGTTGATCAGCGCCTGTAGCCCGAACTGGATGACGAGACCGGCGGCGGCGAGGATGGCGAAGGAGGATTCCTCGTCGAGCAGCTTGATCAGCACCCGCGCGACGATAGCGAGATAGAGAAGCGCGATCATCAGGCAGGCGATCAGCCCGAACTCCTCGCCGATCACGGAGAAAATATAATCGGTATGCGGCTCGGGCAGGCCGAACTTCCGAGTCCCCGCCCCCGGGCCCATCCCGAATAGACCGCCCGCGGTCAGCGTGCGCATCGCGTTTTCAACCTGAAAATTGTCGCCCTCGCCGAACAGGAAGCCGTTGATGCGCGCAGTCGCCACATCATAGAAGAAATAGGCGAGGACGACCCCGACCAGCCCGGCAATGCCGAGGCCGACCAGGATGCGCAGGTTCAATCCCGCGATCGCCAGCATCGCAATCCACACCGCGGCAAAAATAATGGTCGAGCCGAAGTCGGGCTGGCGCATAAGCAGCACCGCGACCACGCCAGTGATCACCGCCGAAAGTGTGAAGATCGGAAGCGATTTGTCGCTTTCGCGCAGCGACAACAGCCAGGCCATCGACACGACGAAGAAGGGCTTTAGAAACTCCGACGGCTGGAACTGGCCGATTCCGAGGTTGAGCCACCGCTTGGCCCCGTTCACTTCGGCCCCCAGCATCGGCACCAGCGCCAGCGCAACCATGCACACCAGTGCCCCAATCAGTGAAAGCCGCCGCAATCGTTCGCGCGGCTGCATCGAAATGGCGATCATCACCGGAAGGGACAAAGCGATCCAGGCGATCTGCCGGTAGAAATAATGAAGTTCGGCGAAGTGAACCGACCCGCCCGAATAGCGCTGCGCGGCGGCGGGAGAAGCAGCCGCGACCGCGATCAGCCCGACCCCGATCAGTACCGCAAGCAACAGCAGAAGGACCCGGTCGATTTCCCAGAACCAGCGACCGGTGGCCGACCGGTCCGACCGACCGTAGCGATTGGGATCGACCAGCGCGGCGCCCGCCTTGATCTTGCCGGTGATCGTCTGGTTCATAATTCCCCCACCAAGGCGCGGAAGGCATCGCCCCGCGCCTCGAAATCCCTAAACTGGTCGAATGAAGCGCATGCCGGCGACAGCAACACGGTGTCGCCAGCTTGTGCCTCCGACGCGGCAGCTTTCACCGCCTCGGCCAGCGTCACACACTCTGCCACGGCCATCTGCGGGGACAAGAGGCTGGCGAACATTTCTCCCGCCTCGCCAATGGTATAGGCTTTGCGCACATGCCTGAAATGCGGCGCGCATTCGTCGAGATTGTCGGTCTTGGCCTGCCCGCCGAGAATCCAGCGGATTTTCGGGAAAGCCGCCAACGCCGGCGCCGTCGCGGTAGGGTTGGTCGCCTTGCTGTCATTGACGAACAAGACGCAGTCCTTCTCGCGCACCCGCTCCATGCGATGGGGCAGGCCGGGGTAGGTGCGGAGACCATCGGCCAACCTCCACGGTGCAATTCCTAATTCTTGGGACACCGCCGCGGCCGCCACAGCATTTTGAGCGTTATGCGGGCCCTGCAATGCCGGCCATTCGGCCTGATCCATAAACTGATCGCCGTCGACACAAAGATGCGGTCGCTTCCAGATCAGACCGCGCTTTGCAACGGTGGGACCACGCCAGTCCCGACCCTTGGTAGTGCTCACTGGAATAAGTCGATCTCCGAGGGTTTTGGCGATCTCAAGGCTCGGCTCGTCATCCAATGCAATGATGGCGGAATGTCCATTGGACTGCATTTCGAATAGCCGCGCTTTGGACGCCGCATAGGCCTCAAACCCATCATACCGGTCGAGGTGATCGGGCGTAATGTTGAGCAGCACCGCGACGTCGCAATCGAGGCTCTTGGTCAGGTCGATCTGGTAGCTCGACAGTTCGAGCACATATACCCCGCCCTCGGGCAGTGGGTCCTGCGCCAGGATGGGCAGGCCGATGTTGCCGCCCATCTCCGTCGGCACGCCCGCAGTCTTCAATAGGTGGTGGATCAGCGCGGTGGTGGTCGACTTGCCGTTGGTGCCGGTGATCCCGATCACCTTGTGCGGCGACAGCTCGGCCCGCGCCCGGGCAAACAGCTCGATATCGCCGATGATCTCGACGCCGGCGTCCGCCGCCCGCTGCGCGATCGGGTGGCGGTTGAGCGGCAGTCCCGGCGTCACGATGATGGAGTCGAACCGGGAGAGGTCGCTGTTTACGAAATCCTCAAGCTCGACGCCGGCCGGCACCTTGGCCCGCGCCTCCGGCTTATCATCCCACGCCGTCACCTTCGCGCCGCTGGCGACCAGCGCTTCGACCGTCGCCAGGCCGCTTCGAGCGAGGCCAAGGACGGCATAATATTTTCCGGCGAAGGCCCTGGCGGTGATCACCTCAGCTTCAGGGTCGACAAGCCGGCGAGCGCGAGGATGAAGCTGATGATCCAGAAGCGGATCACAACCGTCGGTTCGCTCCAGCCGAGATGCTCGAAATGATGGTGGATCGGCGCCATTCTAAAGATGCGCTTGCCGTAGCGCTTGAACCAGAACACCTGAACGATGACGCTGACCGCCTCCAGCACGAAAAGGCCGCCGATGATCGCCAGCACGAACTCATGGTGGGTGGCCACCGCGACCGCGCCCAACGCACCGCCGAGCGCTAGGCTTCCGGTATCGCCCATGAAGACCGCCGCCGGCGGCGCGTTGAACCAAAGGAAGGCTAGCCCCGCTCCGACGATCGCGAGCAAAAGCACGGTCAAGTCGCCCGCCCCCGGCACGTGCGGAATGCCGAGGTAGGTCGCGAATTTGGCGTTGCCGCACAGGTAAGCGATCAGGGTGAAGGCCATGCAGGCGATGATCACCGGCATGGTCGCCAACCCGTCGAGCCCGTCGGTCAGGTTCACCGAATTGCCGAAGGCGACGATGACGAAGGCGCCGAACGCGATATAGGCCCAGCTGAGGTCGATCACCGCCCCCTGTACGAACGGTAGGTAGAGGTGCGTCCCCGACATCCGAACCATCAGCCAGGTGGCGAACCCGGCGATCGCAAACTCCAGGAACAGTCGTGTCCTGCCCCTGAGGCCCGCATGGTGGGCTTTCTTGACCTTGTCGTAATCGTCGAGGAAACCGATCAGACCGAACCCGCCGGTCACCAGCAGGCACGACCAGACATAGACGTTAGTCAGGTCCATCCACAGCAGGACGGAGGTTGCCACCGAAATCAGGATCAGCAGCCCGCCCATCGTCGGCGTGCCCCGCTTGGCGAGATGGCTCTGCGGTCCGTCGGCGCGGATCGGCTGCCCCTTGCCCTGCTTGGCGCGCAGCCAGCGGATGAACATCGGACCGAACAACAGCCCGATGGCAAGTGCGGTCGCGGTCGCCGCGCCCGCCCGGAAGCTGATGTAACGGATGAGGTTGAGGAGGCCGGGAAACCCGAGCTGCTCGGCGATCCAATAGAGCATTAGGTTCTAGGTCCCTTATCGGCGAATGCCATCTCCGTGCCCCCTGCCATCCGCTCGACCAGCTTCGCAAGCCCGATCGAGTTGGACGCCTTGACCAACACCGCGTCGCCGGGCCGGACGAGGCCCGCCAACAGCTCGGTCGCTTCGTCAACATTGGCCGCCCGCTCGACGGCCACGGCGCCGTTCAGCGCATCTTCCAGCGGTCGCATTTCTTCGCCGACCAGGATCAGATGATCGACCCTAGCCTCGCGCACCGCCGGGGCCAGCCCCGCGTGAAGTTCGTCGGCATGCCCGCCCAATTCGCGCATCGGGCCGAGAACGGCGATCCGCCGCACGACATCGCGCTCCTCGCCGAGCGCTTTCAAGGTCGCCGCCATCGATGCCGGGTTGGCGTTATAGCTCTCGTCGATCAGCATAAAATTGCCGCCGTCAATTGCCAGCCGGTGCCGCTCGCCGCGGCCCTTCAGGCCGCCCATGTCGGCCAGCGCCAGACCGGCAATGGCCAGGTCGGCACCGACCGCTTCTACCGCCGCGAGAACCGCCAGCGAATTGGTTACCCAATGATCGCCGCGCTGCGCGATCGTATAGGTAAGTTCGCTTTCCATCAGCCGCGCCGTGACCAGGCTTCCGCCCTTGTCGGCCCTGACGGCGTGAATCGCCGCAACGTCGGCATCGCCATGGCCAAAGGTTATCGTGCGGTCGGCGAAACGGCGCGCGGTTTTGACCAGTCGGTCGCGATACGGCGTGTCTTCGGGTATGATGGCGATGCCCTCTGGCTCCAGCCCCTCGAAAATCTCTGACTTGGCGTCCGCAATCGCCTCCATCGAACCCAAATATTCGATATGGGCCGAGGCAATCGTCGTGATCATGGCGACATGCGGGCGGACCAGCCGGGTGAGAGCGGCGATTTCGCCCGCCCGATTCATTCCCATTTCAAGCACCGCAAATTCGCTGTCGCGCGGCATCCGCGCGAGGCTGAGCGGCACGCCGGTGTGGTTATTGTAGCTTTTGACCGAACGATGGACCTTACCCTTCGCGAACCGCTCGAGCGCCACATAAAGCGCTTCCTTGGTCGATGTCTTGCCGACCGATCCCGTAACGCCAAGCACCTTCCCGCTCATTCGCCGCCGTGCCTCGATGGCAAGGTCGGTAAGCGCCTTGGGCACATCCGCCACCAGCACGTGCGGCCCCTCAACCGGCTTGGCGACCAGCGCTGCGGCCGCGCCGGCGGCGAATGCCTTGGGAACGAAATCGTGTCCGTCCGCGACCGTTCCCGGCATGGCTACGAACAGCCAGTCATGCTCCACCTCGCGGCTGTCGAAAGTGACACCCGAAACCTCGAACGGGTCGCCATGCAGCGTTCCGCCGGTAGCGGCGACGATTTCGCCGCTCGTCCAGAGGGCTGTCATGCTGCGCATTCCCGCGCCACGGTCACATCGTCAAATGGAAGCACCTGGTCTCCGATTATCTGTCCTTGTTCGTGGCCCTTGCCGGCCACCAGCACAATGTCGCCCGCCTTGGCCATGTCGATCGCCTCGGCGATTGCCGCACGCCGGTCGCCAACCTCGATCGCACCGGGCGCGCCCGCCAGAACGGCCTTGCGGATTGCCGCCGGATCCTCGCTCCTGGGATTATCGTCGGTGACGATGACCACGTCGCTCAGTCGCGCCGCGGCTGCTCCCATTTCCGGGCGCTTGCCATGATCGCGATCGCCGCCCGCGCCAAGCACGGTAATCAGCCGCCCTTCGACGTGGGGACGAAGCGCTTCGATCGCCGCCTCGATCGCGTCGGGCGTATGCGCATAGTCGACATACACCGGCGCACCAGCGGGGCTGATCACCGCCCGCTCCAATCGCCCGCGAACCGGTGAAACGCGACCCATTCCGCTCAACGTCGTGGCCCAGTCGCCGTCGGTCGCCAGGACCAGTCCGGCGGCGGTCAAGACATTGTTCATCTGGTAAGCGCCGATTAGCGGCAGGCTGAGCTTATAATCCTTGCCCGCATGCCGAAGTAACAGCTGCTGGCCGAGCGGAGTCGACTGGCGCGACACCAGCTCGATCGTATCGGCCCCCGGCCCGACCGTAATCAGCTTGAGTCCTCGTCGCGTCGCATGTCCGATCACTTCCCGTGACTTGGGATCGCCGGTCCAGACAACTGCCGTCCCATCGGCCGAAATCACTTCGTCGAACAGCCGCATCTTGGCCGCGAAATAAGCATCCATCGACGGGTGATAGTCGAGGTGGTCTCGGCTGAAATTGGTGAAGGCGGCGGCTTTCACCGGAACGCCTTCGGCACGATATTGGTCGAGGCCGTGGGATGAGGCCTCATACGCCACATGGCTTATTCCCATCCGCTCCATGCCGGCCATGTTGGACAGGAAAGTGACGATGTCCGGGGTCGTCAGCCCGGTCTTCACCTGGTCATCGGCGGTCGTGACGCCAAGTGTCCCGATCGATGCTGAACGATGCCCCGCCATCCGCCACAGCTGGCGGGTCAGTTCGACCGTCGAGGTCTTCCCGTTGGTCCCGGTTACAGCGGCGATCGTTTCGGGATAGGGCGCGAAGAAGCGGGCGGCGAGTTCGGCGAAGAGTTTGCGCGGTTCGTCCGCGGCAAGATGCGGAACACCTTCGACTTTCGCTTCCGGGCGCGCCACGACGGCCGACGCTCCGCGCCTTATCGCTTCGGCGATAAAATCTTCTCCATTGAAGCGCGCTCCGCGGAACGCGCCGAAGATATTGCCCGGTGCGACCTTGCGATGATCCAGCGCAAAGCCCGTCACATCGGAATCGTCCGCGATACCGGCGAGATCGCCCAGGAGCATGTGATTATTGCTCCGCTTTTTCTTGAACGAAGGGCAACACCTCGGCCATGTTGGGCTCACGATTCATGTCGGGGCGCACGCCCAGCATCGGCGCGATCCGGCTGACGGTCTTGGAAACGACCGGCGCGACGTTCCAGCCCGCAGTATGGAATCCATAAGTTTCGGCGGTGGCCTTGGGATCGTCGAGCATGACGACGATCACATAGCGCGGTTCGTCCATCGGGAACACGCCAGCGAACGATGTCACCACTGCGGCCGAAGTATAGCGCCCACCGACGATTTTTTCGGCAGTGCCGGTCTTCCCGCCGATCCGATAGCCTGGGGCGTCAGCCTTCTTGCCGGTCCCGTTGGTTACCACCAGGCGGAGGAGAGCCCGCATCTTGTAGCTGGTTTCCTCCGTAAACACCCGGTGCCCTTTTCCCGCCGGATGATCGCGCCCGACCTTCAGCAGCGTGGCGGGTCGATAGATGCCTCCATTGAACAAAGTCGCATAACCAGTTGCGAGGTGCAGCGGGGTGACAGCGATGGCATGTCCAAAACCGACGGTCATCGTTTCGAACGGGCCCCAGCGGCTGCCCGGCGTCAGGGTCCGCCCGCGTTCCATCAACTCGACATTGACCTTGTCGAGGAAGCCCATTTTCCTGAGGAACGCCTCCTGCCGCGGTTTGCCCAGCTGGGCGGCGATCTGGGCCGTACCGATGTTCGAGCTTCGCATCATGATTTCGGATACCGAGCAGGCTCGGCCAAACGGGTGGGTATCGGTGATCGTGTGGCCAAAGGCGTGGAGCGCGTCCGGACAAGGATACATTTGCCCCATCGACTTCACTACGCCCGAGTCCATCGCCATCGCCACCGTGAATGGCTTGAAGGTAGAGCCAAGCTCGTAGACGCCGAGCGTCGCCCGATTGAACCGCGCTTCGGGCGTGCCTTGCCCGGCGGCATTGGGGTTAAGCTGTGGCAGCGAGGTCATAGCCAGTATCTCGCCGCTATGAATGTCCATGATCACTCCGGCAGCGCCGATGGCCGAGAAATGGGTCATCGCCTCGTTCAGCTCGTGCTCGAGCGCCTGCTGGATGCGGCTGGAGATGGACAGGACGATCGGCTGGCCACGCCGAGCGGGATCGCGCAGCTGCTCATCGAATGCGCGTTCGATGCCGGCATTTCCCTTTCCATCGACGTCGGTGAAACCGACGACGTGCGCCGCAAGGCTGGTTTGCGGATAGAGACGATCTGGCTCGCGCTCGAGTGCCAGTCCCGGCTCGCCGAGTGCGTTGATCGCCGAAACCAGCCCGGGCGGCGCGCGACGGCGGAGATAATAGAAGCTGTGATTGGAACGCAGCATCGCCAGGTAGGCGGCCGCGTCTTTCTCTGGCATCAATTCGGCCATCTTCCGGGCGAGGTCGAGCCTGTTGCCGATCACCTTTGATGGCTGCAGCCCGATGGTCCAGGCGTCGATCGTCCGCGCCAGCGCCTGGCCGTCGCGGTCGACGATGTCACCGCGCTCCGGGGTCAGGTCGATCTCTCCGCCCTTGCGGCCGGCATGATCGCCGAATGCGGCAAGATAGATGAGCCGAAGCGCGATGATGGCGATGATCCCGCCATAAACCAGCATTCCGAACATCAGCCGCTGGTGCATCAGCGCGAGGATCTGCCGCCGCTGTCCGACCAGACGGAGCCGCTCGGGCCGTGCGACGAGAGCGGGCGTCGGGGCGTTCATCAGTCGGTTACGCTGTCCTTGGGTTGTGGCTTGGAGCTGATCCCTGCGGCGGATGCCGCGGGCGCAGTGCCTTTGGCCTTGGCCTTTGTTCCTGGCAAGGGCGATAGCGGATCAGCCGTCGCGCTTTTCACCGGCTTCGTCGCAGCGGCGGCTTTCATCGGTTTTGCAGTGGAGACCGTGATCGGCCTCGACTCCGTCGGCTTGGCCGCTGCTGGCTTTTCCGGAAGGCTGTAGCTGGCGACATGCATCATCTCGCTGACCGGGCGCGATGCATGTGATGAAGCATCGGGCACGTCCGCATCGCCCGTCAGTGTCGGCTGGGTCGCTTGGTCAGCTACAGGCGCCGATGCCAGCACCACCGGTGCTTCGATCGCCGGCTTCTGTTGCGGCGCGACGAGCGTCGCCAACTGGAATCCGCCGTCGACGAACTGATCGGCATTGGGCGCCGACAGGCGGATGAACCTGACATTCCACCGCTCCAACTGGGCCAGCCGTCCGCGCGTTCCGATCTCGGTCTGCAGAAGGCGGATGTCGCGCTGGGTCATGGCAATGCGGGTCTCCACCTCTTCCAGCGAAGCGCGCTCCGAGGCCACGCGCAATGATACGAGGTAGAAGCCAAGCGCCGCGCCAACCACTGCGCCCGCCGACAGCACCGATCCAAATCCGCGCGCGCTCATGCGGCCTTCTCCTGGTCCCACGCGGGCGCCGCGGTGCGGACCGCGGTACGGAGACGCGCCGAGCGCGCGCGCGGGTTTCGGGCCAGCTCGGCCTCGGAAGGTGAGACCGGCTTGGCAACTTGTTCGAATGTCGGCGCGGGGCCGGCAGCGGCCATCGGGCGATGGCGCGATCCGGCGGGCGTTGCGCCGCTGCGAGTACGGAGGAAGCGCTTGACGATCCTGTCCTCAAGGCTGTGGAAGGTAACCACCGCCAAGCGGCCGCCGGGACGAAGCGACCGCTCGGCGGCGCGGAGCCCTTGTTCCAGCTCGTCAAGCTCGGCGTTGAGATGAATCCGAATGGCCTGGAAGGTGCGGGTCGCCGGATCGCTCTTCTGTCCCTGGCGATAGCCCAATGCCCTGCGCACCACCGCCGCCAGCTCGGCCGTTCGGGTAAGCGGCCTTGCAGCGACGATGGCGCGGGCAACCGCGCGTGCGCGCGGCTCCTCACCATATTCCTTGAGGACCCGGGCAATTTCGGCCTCGTCGGCATGGTTGAGGAAATCTGCGGCGCTCGTCCCCGACTGGCTCATACGCATGTCGAGGGGACCGTCGTTCGAAAATGAAAAGCCCCGGTCGGCCTGGTCGAGCTGCATCGATGAAACACCGATGTCGAGGGCGATGCCGTCGACCGGCAACAAGCCGCGCTCGGTAAGCACCCGATCCATCTGGCTAAAGCGTTCCTGGACCAGCAGCAGGCGCGGATCAGGGACGAGTGACGGCCCCTTCGCGATCGCATCGGGATCGCGATCGAAGCCGATCACCCGTCCCGCCCCCCTCCCAAGGAGAGCTCGCGTATAGCCACCTGCGCCAAAAGTGCCGTCAACTAGGGTCTCGCCGGGGACGACGGCGAGACCCTCTACGACCTCGTCTAACAGGACCGGCAGATGGGATGCCTTGTCGATCACAGCCCGCGCTCCTCTAAGCGGAAGCGGGCAATATCCTTCATGTCCTCGGGCACGTTCTTGTCGGCCAGGAACAGCTTCGGGTTCCACAGCTGGAAGGTCTCGCCGACGCCGATGAACAGGGCGAGGTCTTCCAGCTGGCCCTTCCGGCGCATCATCGGGGGCACGATGATTCGGCCGGAGGAATCATAGGGAACTTCTTCGGTGGCCCCGAACGCCATCATTGTCCGGCGCGCATGGTCCAGCTCGGCGGCGGGGTCGGTCTCCTGCTTCTCCAGCAGGCGCTCGATCTTTTCATGCTTCAGCGCGGCGTAGGCGGGGTCATAGGCGCTGAGGCAGGGAAAGGCGTCATGCTTGGCAAGGACGATGGTGCGGGCGTCGCCTCGGCGTTCGATGACGGAGCGCAGGAAGGCGGGCACGGAGACGCGACCCTTCGCGTCCACCGCGTTCAAAGCACTGCCCTGAAACAGATGCTCTAATGCCACGTCCTACCCCTCGGCGCGGCAAAGCTCCCCCGTTCGCAGAATGCACGGTTCCCCGTGCGCTCTGCGACCTGTTCGACTCAATACAGGTTTGCCCCGCGCTACTATGAGTGTTGGTAACTCAAGCGCGGGCGGGATACAATGGATTTTGATGCCATATCGTGGGAATTCATGCCCTGTGGCGGATTTTCAACGGTTTTTCAGGCTTTCTTAACGCCTTGTTCCATGCCTGTTCTTACTGAGCGACCCTGTGGATAAGATTGTTGGCAATGGTGCGGGACTCGCCTGCCCTAGCGGCTTTCCAGTCTCGCCAGCTCGATAACGAGCAGGTCCAGATTTTGCTCGGTCGAGCCTTCGAGAGACCCTTCCCCCTCGACATTCAGCCAATCGGCGTCGGCGATCACGGTCGCGGCTCCTTTGCCAACTCGGCAACGGGCGACGAACCCGCCACCGGCAATGACGCAGCTCCGGCTCTCCAACTTTCCGGGGGACGACGCGGCAATGGTCAGGTCGCCATTGACAATCGACGCTGGCCCCTCGGGATCGGGCCCGCTGAGGTGAAGGCCCCAATGCTGCAGAAGGCCGGTGTCGGCAAATGCCGGAGGCGGGCGCAGCTTGTCGCCGAGCGGCCGTTCGCTTGGCCAATCGAGTCGCGGATCGGCGAGCAGGAGCACCCGCCCGCCCCTGCGCACCCATTGGTCCAGTTCAACCAGCGCTTCGGCAGGTTGCGCGCGCGGATGGGCCATCAAAAGCAACTTCTGGCCGCCCAGGCTGGCAGCGTCGGCCACCCCGATTGGCAGCACATTATAACGCTGCTCCAGCCGCCTAAGCGCCGCCGATCCGCCGCTTTCTAGGCCAAAGCTTTCGCCAAACACCAATGGCAGGCTGGTAAGCAGGGCCAGTGTCGGCCGTTCTGCTGGCGCGCGAGGGGCCGGCACCTGTGCGCCCTTCATGCCGACGCCGATTACCGCGGCGCCCGCCAGCACGATGACGACGACGGCGGCCGGCAGCGTCCTTCGGTTCACGGAGCCTTCGTGTCTTCCGGTTCGGACGATTCGTTTGTCGATGTCCCGGTGCCTGGCGCCGCGCCGATCTCGGCCAGCGGCTCGTTCGGTTCTTTGGGCACCGCAAGCTCGTTTTGTGCGTTCGTGGTCAGCGCATCGTCACCCGATCGGCTGATCGCTGTTCCGAGCAGGACGAGCAGGAACACAAACGCCAGTCCGGTCAGGCCGATCCGGATGCGCTGAATCCGTTCTTCCTTGTCGACACGGCTCATGAGTGCCAACCTATGCCCAGCAGTGATCCTTTGCAACGAAGGCAAAGGCTTTACGCGGGATGTCGCTATCGCCAAAGGGCACAGTCATGATTCGCAAGCTCACTCTCATCACCCTGGGCGCCGTGGCGCTCGCCGCCTGCAACAATGAACCCATCGTCGGTGGCGAACAGCCCGACCCGATGAAGGAAGAGCTGGCAAAGGCCGCGCCGGTCGAACTGCCACCGGCAATTGCCTCCAGCAAGACCTACCGCTGCAAGGACAATGGCCTGGTCACGATCGATTGGCTCCAGGGCGGCAAGGGCGCCTATGTCCATGGCGAGGGCACGGCCCAGACCCATCTGAAGCCGGCCGCACCGGTCGACGGCAAGCCGGCGAGCACGCAACTGCTCGCCGAGGGCGGCTATGCCCTGACCGGCGAGGCCACCAAAAGCAGCATCACCGTCACCCTGCCCGGCAAGGGCACGCAGGTCTGCCACGTCTAGAATTTAAGGAGAGGCCCCCGGCGCAGGGACACCCATCAAGCTATTGCGTTGATGGTACCCGAGGCCGGGGGCCTTTTCAGTTCAGGCCAGTTCCGACTGCTTCTGCTTGGAGCTCCACTGCTTCATTCGCGATTGGAGCTCGTCTTCCGGCACGTCCTCGACGTGGGTCGCCAACGTCCATTGGTGGCCGAACGGATCCTCCAGAGTTCCCGCACGATCGCCATAGAATTGGTTTTCGACGGCACGTTTTTCGGTCCCGCCCGCATCGACCGCCTTTTGGAAGGCGGAATCGACGTCGTTGACGTAGATCAGCAGGCTGACGGTGGTTCCGTCGCGCGCCTTGGGGCTAAAATGCCCCATGTCGGGGAATTCGTCGGCCAGCATGACATAGCTGTCGCCAATCTTGATTTCGGCATGGCCGATCCGGTCGCCCATCGGTAGCCGGAATTTCTCCACGGCCCCGAACGCCTTCCTGTAAAATTCGATCGCCTTCGCGCCATCGTCGACGATCAAGTAGGGCGTGACGCTGTGATATCCTTCGGGAATTGGTTTGGGCATGCTTTGCCTCCTTGTCCGAGTCCCCTCCGCCGGGTGCTTTATCCGCCGCGACTGTGGCGGAAGCAATTCAACGACTCATGCTGAAATGGCAGCCAACGCGCCCACGTCGCCGTTCGCCGTAAAGCGCCCGCTAGCCCCGGAGCCGCATCGCGGCTAAGGGGCCGCGCATGAGTGTTTTGGAAGCCCCCGCCATCACCCCCGAAATCGTCGCCGAGCACGGTCTCTCGCCGGAAGAATATGACCGCGTCCTGCACGCCCTCGGCCGCGAGCCGAACCTGGTCGAACTCGGCATCTTCTCGGTGATGTGGTCTGAGCATTGCTCCTACAAAAGCTCACGTGTTCACCTGAAGAAGTTGCCGACCGAGGCGCCCTGGGTGATCTGCGGCCCCGGCGAAAATGCCGGCGTAATCGACATCGGTGACGGCCAGGCCGCCATCTTCAAGATGGAGAGCCACAACCACCCCTCATACATCGAACCTTACCAGGGCGCGGCGACCGGGGTCGGCGGTATATTGCGCGACGTCTTCACCATGGGGGCACGGCCGGTGGCCAACATGAATGCGCTGCGCTTCGGGCGGCCCGACCATCCCAAGATGCGCCACCTCATCGCCGGCGTCGTCTCGGGCATCGGCGGCTACGGCAATTGCGTTGGCGTTCCAACGGTCGGCGGCGAGGTCAATTTCGATGCCGCCTATGACGGGAACATCCTGGTCAATGCCATGACCGTCGGCGTCGCCAGCACCGACAAGATTTTCTATTCGGCCGCGACCGGCATCGGCAATCCGATCGTCTACGTCGGCTCCAAGACCGGACGTGACGGGATCCATGGCGCGACTATGGCCTCCGCCGATTTCGACGAGAATAGCGACGAGAAGCGCCCGACCGTCCAGGTCGGCGATCCCTTCACTGAAAAGCTCCTCATCGAGGCTTGCCTCGAGCTGATGGCGACCGACGCGATCGTCGCCATCCAGGACATGGGGGCCGCCGGCCTCACCAGCTCCTCGGTCGAAATGGCTTCCAAGGGAGGCGCCGGCATCCGACTCGACATGAACATGGTGCCATGCCGCGAGGAGGGCATGACGCCCTATGAGATGATGCTCAGCGAATCCCAGGAGCGGATGCTGATGGTGCTGAAGCCCGGCCGCGAAGCCGAGGCCGAGAAAATCTTCAAAAAGTGGGAGCTGGATTTCGCGGTGATCGGCGAAGTGACCGACACCGGCCACATGGTGCTCGAATTCGACGGCGAGGTAGTGTGCGACATTCCGCTCGGACCGCTGGCCGGCGACGCTCCCGAATATGACCGGCCGCATTTGAGCCGCAACGAGTATAAGTCCTGGGCCCAGGTCAGGCCGCTCGGCGACATTCCCGAGAGCACCGACATCGCCGCGGACCTGCTCAAGCTGATGGCCTCCCCCAACCTCGCCTCGCGGCGCTGGATCTGGGAGCAATACGACAGCCAGGTCGGCGCCGACACCGTGCAACGCCCCGGCGGTGACGCCGCCGTGGTTCGCGTCCATGGCACGAATAAGGCACTTGCAATCACCACTGACTGCACCCCGCGCTACTGCTACGCCGATCCCTATGAGGGCGGGAAGCAGGCGATCGCCGAAGCCTACCGCAACCTCTGCGCGGTCGGCGCGCGGCCGCTTGCGGTCACCAACTGCCTCAATTTCGGCAACCCGCAGCGGCCCGAGATCATGGCGCAGTTCGTCGGCTGCCTCGAAGGCATGGGCGACGCCTGCCGCGCCCTCGACTTTCCGGTCGTTAGCGGCAACGTCAGCCTCTATAACGAAAGCAAGGCCACCGGCGGAGGCAGCGCTATTCTCCCTACCCCCGCCATCGGCGGCGTTGGATTGCTGGAGGATTGGCGAAAGAACGCTGGGATTGCGTACGGGGAGGGCGAATACCTTGTGCTCATCGGCCATAGCGATAGTCAGGTCGGCCAATCGCTATGGCTGGAAGTTTGTCACGGCCGTCGCGACGGTGCGCCCCCTGCAGTCGACCTTGCTGTCGAGAAGCGTGCGGGCGAACTCATTCGCCGTCTTGCCAGGGAGAGCGTCGTCAACGCAATCCACGATTGCTCCGATGGCGGAGCTGCCGTCGCTGTGGCCGAGATGGCGCTTGCAGCGAATATTGGCATGACCATGACGATTGTCCCACAGATTCCTAATGCTGGCGCGATCCTTTTCGGCGAGGATCAGGGTCGCTACGTCGTATCGACATGCGACCCTGAGAAGGTTCGGCAACTCGCCAACGAAGCACAGTTGTTCGCGGTGGAAATCGGGCTCACCGGCGGGGATGAGCTGGTATTCGACCTTGTCGATCGCGGCGGCCGGCAATCACTTTCGTTGGCCGATCTCCGATCGGCGCACGAAGGCTTCTTCCCCGCGTTGATGCAGGGTGAGTTGTAAGAGCCCCCGGAGCGGATGACGCTCGGCCACTGGATAGCGACGTTAGGCCATTCGCCCGCTTGACTTGGTCTCGCCCACTGCCAGCCTCAAGCCTCCACAGGGGGAGCATTGATATGGCTCGCACAATTGCGCTCGCGACGCTGACCGCTGGAGCACTCGACATCTTATTCGCGATCGTCCTGACCCTGCTCTATGGGCGCGATCCTGCCGGCATGCTGCGTTACGTCGCGTCGGGCCCGTTTCCGCAGGCGACCGACATGGGCGCCGCCGGGTCGGCGCTGGGCCTGCTCACCCACTTCACGCTGATGGCGATTATGGCGACGCTGTTCGTCTTTGCCGCACGCCAGTGGCCGTCGCTGCTCGACAAGCCCATCCAGTCGGGCATCATTTATGGCCTCATCACCTATGTCGCGATGAATTGGATCGTCGTGCCGCTGCGCTTCGACACCCCGCTGCCGCCCAAGCCGCTATCGATTGCGACTCAACTGTTCGCGCACATCATATTGGTCGGGATCCCGATTGCCCTGATCGCAGCCCGCCACCTTCGTGCCCGAGTGTTTGCCTGAATAGGTCTTGCGAATGTTTCGCATTATCGTGTAGATGATCTCCATGATCGTCTGTGTCTGCAATGCGATTCGCGAAGATGAAGTCCGTCAGGCGGCCCGCGAGGGCGCTTCCTGCACCCGCTCTGTCTATCGCGCGATCGGCCGCAAGCCGCGCTGCGGCCAATGCCTGCCATTCGCAAAAGAGATCATTGCGGCGGAACATGCGACTGCCTAGCAGTTGCAAGCTTTTTCGCTGATTTCCGCCACTTTCCTTCTTTCCATGCCGCTCCTCAAGGCGTAGACCGATGGCCTCTCAAGGAGGCCGGCCATGAAGGGCGACAAGAAGGTCATCGAGCTGCTTAATGAAGCGCTCAAGAATGAGCTGACCGCGGTCAACCAATATTGGCTACATTACCGGCTGCTCGACAACCTCGGTATCGCTCGCCTCGCCGAATTCGAACGGCACGAGTCGATTGATGAGATGAAGCATGCCGACAAGCTGGCCGAGCGCATCCTGTTCCTGGACGGTCTTCCCAATTTCCAAATGCTCGGACGCCTCCGCATCGGTGAGACGGTCGAGGAAATGCTGCGCGCCGACCTGGCGGTCGAAATGGAAGCGGAGAAGCAATTGAAGGGCGCCATCGCCCATTGCGAAAGCGTCCACGATTACCCCAGCCGCGACTTGCTATCCGAGATATTGAGCAACGAGGAAGAGCATATCGACTATCTCGAAACCCAGTTCGAGATGATCGAGCGGATGGGTCTCCAAAACTATATCCAGCTGCAGAGTAAGCCGGCCGACGGGTAAGCCTTGCCGCCACCCTGAACTTGTTTCAAATTCCGGGATGGATGTTGAAGCAGATCAGCGTGACGGGGGCCAAGAAGTGACCACGCCGGCATCGGATTCAACCGACCGCATCTTCAGCATCGACGTTATTCGCGGCGTCGCCCTAATGGGCATTTTCTCGGTCAACATCATCGCCTTCGCGATGATCGAGGCTGCCTATTTCAATCCCCCGGCCTATGGCGGCTGGCGCGGTGCCGACCTGGCACTGTGGGCGACCAACATGCTGGTCATCGACGGGAAGATGCGCACTTTATTCTCGATGCTGTTCGGTGCCTCGACGCTGCTGGTGATTGATCGCGCGGAGGCGGCCGGCCACTCCGGCGCGCAGGTGCATGTGCGGCGGATGCTGGTGTTGCTCGGCTTCGGCCTCATCCATTTCTACCTGATCTGGTTCGGCGATATCCTCACGCTCTACGCAGTCAGCGGGCTCGTTGCTTTCATGTTCCGCCATCTTCCGGTCGAGCGCCTCATCGCTCTCGGTGCTGCATTCCTTGTGGTCGGCATGCTGATCTTCGCGATGTTCATGGTCAGCCAATACCAAGCGGATGTCGCGGCCCATGCCGCCAATGCTACTCGGGAGGCCGTCAAGAAGTGGAATGAAGGGCTTGGCAGTTTTTACCCGAGCGCGGCCAAGATCGCCGAGGATAAGGCGCTGCACCTCGGCCCTTGGACTGGGCTGGTAAGCGACAATCTCAAGGACTGGAGAGAAATCTTCCCCAACACGCTCGCCTTCATGCCCGACACGATCGGGCTGATGCTGATCGGGATGGCCGGATTTCGCTCGGGCTTCCTCACCGGTGAGTGGGATGATGCCGCCTATCGACGCGTCGTGAAAATCGCCATTCCGGTCGGCCTCGCCGCCTGCGCGGCGATTGTCGCTTATGACATCTCTTCCAACTTCTACATCATCGGCGTCTTTTCGGCGTTCGTTATCCTCGCTACTCCGTTCATCACCATCATGGCACTGGGTTATGCCGCACTGATCATCCTTGCGTCGCGCCGGCACGGGTGGCTGGCCCAGCGCATTGCCGCCGCCGGCCGCTGTGCCTTCACCAACTATCTCGGCACCTCGCTCATCGCGACGTTCGTTTTCTACGGCTGGGGACTGGGCCTCTATGGCTCGGCATCGCGCTGGCAGGCGTGGCTGCTGGTTCCGCTGGTCTGGCTGGTGATACTGGCGTGGTCGAAGCCGTGGCTGGAGCGATTCAACTATGGCCCATTCGAATGGGCGTGGCGCAGCCTGGCGCGCGGGAAATTGCAACCGATGCGGAAAAGAAGAGCGTTGCCGCTCCCGGCCTAGATCCGGCCAAATCCCTGGTTGGCGACCTTCTTGCCAAAGCCACCGGCGCCAGCGCGGCTCTGCAATGGATTGGTCGCCTTGTCGAACAGCTCGACCGTACGGTTCCACAGCCGGCGCAGCTCGACCACGTCGGGGACCAGCTCGTCGGGAAAGCGGTGGCTTTCGATGCAGAAGCGGGCCGTTTGCTCGATCTTCTCCGCTACCGCTGCCAGCGGCTCCGCACCGAACTGGCGCGACTCGCCCTTCAGCGTGTGAGCGGGGATGACCAGCGCCACCGTGTTCTGCTCATGCATGGCTTGCTCGATCGCCGCGAGGCTCTTCGCCCCGTCCTCTCGGAAATAGGCGAGAATCCGGATGAAACCCGGGCCAAGCTCTGCCCGGCTCTTCTCGAAATACACCCAGTCGATGATGTCAGAGCCGTCGTCCACTTGATCTCATGCTCCTGAGCGCCCCTGGTCCGGGCGCGGTCCCACCGGCCATACCTAACCGCGAAAGAGTAAAGGACCGGTTATTTTGCTTTTTGGTCGAATGGGTTCTTCGGCGCGCGCATGGTGATGCGTAGCGGAACCGGCCCAAGGCCCAGCTCCTTGCGCATCGAATTGAGCAAATAGCGTTCGTAGCTGGTCGGCAGCTGATCGACCCTGGTCCCGAAGACGACGAACGTCGGCGGCCGCGATTTGACCTGGGTGATGTACCTTAGCTTGATCCGCTTGCCGCCGGGGGCGGGCGGCGGATTGGCCTCGATCGCGCGTTCGAACCAGCGGTTAAGTTCGCCGGTGGTCACTCGCCACGACCAATTGTCACGTATTTCAAATGCTGCAGCGAGCAATTGATCGATGCCCTTGCCGGTCTTGCCTGAGACCGTCAGCAGCGGCACGCCCTTCAATTGGCTCAGTCCTTCCTCAAGCGCTGCCTTGACCCCGTTGAACAGCGACGAGGCATGCTCGGCAACGTCCCATTTGTTGAGCGCGATAATCAACGCGCGTCCTTCTTCGATGACCTGGGCGGCGATCTTGAGGTCCTGCACTTCCAGCCCGCGGGTCGCGTCGAGCAGCAGTACGACCACCTCGGCATGATCGATTGCCCTGCGCGTATCCCAGACCGACAATTTCTCGAGCTTGTCCTCGACCTTGGCCCGTTTCCTCATGCCGGCGGTGTCCACAAGCCGCACCGGCTTGCCGTTCCACGCCCAGTCGAGGCTGATGCTGTCCCGAGTGATCCCGGCCTCGGGACCGGTGATCATCCGTTCCTCTCCCAGCATTTTGTTGACCAGGGTCGACTTGCCGGCGTTGGGCCGGCCGACGATGGCAAGCTTCAACGGCCCGCCTTCCTCATCCTCAGCCTCGGCCTCCTCGCCCTCCTCGCGCTCGACGTGCGGGCGAATTGCCTCAAACAGGTCGACCAGCCCCTCACCATGCTCGGCAGACAGTGCGAATGGTTCGCCTAGGCCAAGAGCGAAAGCCTCCAGCCGACCAGCCTCGCCGGACCGGCCCTCTGCCTTGTTCGCGGCGACGATGACCGGCGTGTCGTGACTTCTCAGCCAGCGGGCGATTTCCTCGTCGAGCGGGGTCAGCCCCTCGCGCGCGTCGATCAGGAATAGTGCAACATCGGCTTCCCTAACCGCCGCTTCGGTCTGCACACGCATCCGGCCAGGAAGGCTCTGCGGGTCCTCGTCCTCGAACCCGGCAGTATCCATCACCCGGAATTGCAGGCCCAGCAGCTGCCCTTCGCCCTCGCGCCGGTCGCGGGTCACGCCGGGGCGATCATCGACCAGCGCCAGGCGCTTTCCGACAAGGCGGTTGAACAGCGTCGATTTGCCGACGTTAGGGCGGCCGACGATGGCGACAGTTGGAAGGGGCATGGTTGGGCCGTTAGCTTTCCATTGTGTCCCCGCGAAGGCGAGGACACAATGCTACCGATAAGCGATCAAACGCCCGCCGTCAGTCAGGATGTAGAGCGTATTGTTCGCGACCACCGGCTGGAAGCTGATGCCGTCATTGACGTCGACCTGGCTCTGGAAGCTGCCGGAAACCGGATCGACATTGATCAGCGCACCATTTGAACCGGCGACGATCAGCCGCTCTCCAGCCAATACCGGGCCGACATAGGTGATCATGCCTGCCTTGCTCTTCATCTTCCGGTAGCGCGGCAGCTGGTTGATCCAGCGGATCTTGCCAGTCGCACGTGACACGGCGATCAGCTGGGCCCGGTCATTGACCGCGAACAGCCAATCGCCTGCCACCCAGGGCGTAGCGATGCCACCGAAGTTCAATTCCCAGATTCGCTGACCGGAGAACAGGTCGAGTGCGACCATCCGGCCGCCCTGGCCGACGGCGTAGACCACGCCATTGTCGATCACCGCGTCGGCGTCGATGTCGGACAAGGAGGCGACGCTGGTCGTCATCGAAGTGCGCGCCAAGGCGTCCTGCCATACCTGGCGGCCGTTCTCATACCTGTAGGCGTTGAGTTCGCCGCTCGAGAATCCGGCCACGACAGTGCCTTGGCCGATGGAAGGAGCCGCAGCTCCAAACACGCCCGCAATTTCCAGTGCAGCGGCATTTGTCCAGTTGGTCGTGCCGTCGGCGGTCTTGAGCGAATAAATCTGATTGTCCTGGCTCATCACATAGACCGCTGCCCCGTCGACCGACGGCTCGCCGCGAAGCGGCCCGCCCGGCTTCACGGTCCAAATCGCTGCACCGCTGTTGGCGTCGAGGGCCGCAACATAGCCAAGTCCGTTGGTGGCGTAGACGCGCCCGCCGTCATAAGCGACGCCGCCGCCGTAGATCGACGCGCTGTTGTCGCCCACTTCGCCGAATCGCGCCGACCAGATCTGGCTGCCGTTGCGTGCATCGAACGCACGGACCGACCCTTGCGTATCCATGGTGAAAACCTTGCCGTCGGCAACCACTGGCCCGCCGCCCAGGCGGCCGTCCTTGTCGCTGCCCTTGCCAATCGAGACGGTCCAGGCGACCCCTAGCGACTGGCCCAGCGCGACATGGCCGACCGACTTGCGCGCATTGCCCCCCGACTGCGCCCAGCTGTCGTTGACCACCGCTGTCGGCAGGCTCATCTGCAGCGCCGCCGTATCCGGGTCGATGTCGATGTCGGCTTCATTGACCAGTACCGCGACACGCTCGCCCGGCACGGTGATCTTTTCCTTCTTCTTGAAGATGCCGCCGACGGTGCTGCAGCCGGCAAGCAGCGATGCGGTCAGTAGGAGGAAAGTGACGCGGGATACGTGACGCATGAAAGTTCGTCCTATTGGGCGGGGATTACGGCGGGATCGACGGGCAGCGAGGCTGTGGCGTCGACTCCCAGAGAGCCGGAGATCTGGACCGCGCGGCTGCGGATGGTTTCGGGAACTTGCTTGTCTGCGGCGATCTTGGCGAAGATTTGGCCGGCGCCGTTGCGATCGCCCTTAGCGAGGAGCGCCATGCCAGTCATCTCTCCGGCGCTGCCGAAATAAGGGTTACCTGGCAGCGATAATGACGACAGTCGAGCGATGATTTCGTCCGGCTTGAGGCTGTCGAATTCGGTCATGGTGCCGCGCACCGTGGCGAGATCGCGATATGCCTGCGGCAAGCCATCGTCAGCTGCCAACTGCTTATAAAGTTCGATCGCCGTCTTTCTGTCGTTCCGGCGAAGCGCCAGGGCGGCCCGGCCGAATGTCGCACTGGCGCGCGTCACATCGTCCGCAGATCCTACTAGCGGAACCAGCGCGGCGTCGGCCCCCTTGACGTCGCCTGTAGTGACCTTGTCGAGGGCAGCCGACATCGCTTCACTGTTGGCGATGGCCTGCTGTTCCTGCCGGTGCTGCCAATAAAGGTAGCCGCCGACCGCGGCGAGAAACAGGATGATCGCGCCAACGATCCACTTGCCATAGGCCTTGGCCATGTCGCGCATCTGGTCGCGGCGAAGATTTTCATCGACTTCGCGGACGAAAGTTTCGGCCGGATCGGAGGGAAGCGCCAAGATTATCCTCGTTATTGCTGGTGGGGAGCGCCTTCATGCTTCCTTCCCCACCCCGGATGAACAGAAGCTGGCGGCGCACCGTCTAGCGCGGCAGCGGGGAAAGGCAAAGGGTGAAGAAGGCCTCAGTTAAGGAAGGGAAAAGTTTCGGCGACGAAGCGTTCACCGCCAACCGGACGATTCTCTGCCGACCTAGGTCGCTTTGGCAATGATGATGGAAACATTGTCCGGCGCCCCGCGCGCGAGTACAGTCTCGATCAGCCTGTCGGCCGCTTCCGCGGGCCCATTGGACGAAAGCGTCGATGCCAATTCCTGGGCTTCCACCAGCCTCGTCAGGCCGTCGCTTGCAAGGAGGAATTGATCACCAGGCATCACGTCGCCGCCAACGGTGTCGACCTTGAGTTCCTCGGCAACGCCCACTGCCCTCGTAATGATGTTCGCGTTCGGATGACTTTCCGCTTCTGCGGGATCCAACATCCCCGCGCTAACCAGGTCCTGCACCAGGCTGTGGTCGCGAGTCAGCTGGATGAGTTGGTCGCCGCGAAGGCGGTAGGCGCGGCTGTCGCCTGCCCAGAAGCAGCTATATCGTCCGTTCATAATGCCGAGCCCTACGACCGTGCTGCCGATTGTGCGCTGCGCATTGCCCTTGGCCAGGGCGATCAGTTCCTGGTTAACCCGCTGGAGTGCTACGATCGCGCTCTCGATCATGCTATCGAGCCCATAGACTACCGGAAGCCGCATCAGCGCCTCGGTTACCTTGGCGCTTGCAACATCGCCGGCCTCATGGCCGCCCATGCCGTCGGCAACGGCCCAAAGGCCTCGCTCGGTGCGGACCAACAAGGAATCCTCGTTCACCTTTCGGCGAAGCCCCACATCGGTTCGACTGACGCATTCGAAGGCCATCCCTGCTCCTTGTAACAGTCCAGTGAGTGAAGACTAGCAATTGCGAAAGCTTCGTGCGATTAACTTTTCTTTCACTGCATGATCAGGGGATCGGCATTGAGTAAGGCCTATAGCAACAAGGCGTTACCGGCCGGGACGATCATCCGGGAGTGGCGTCTGGAAGATGTTCTTGGCGTCGGCGGATTCGGGATCGTCTACAAGGGTCGGGGAATTTATTTCGGCGAGCTTGTTGCAATAAAAGAGTATTTTCCAAGCTCCATAAGCGAGCGCGACGCCGAGGACACGGTCGTCCCGATTGGCTCGGACGTCGAAGAAGTCCACGCCCTCGGGCTCAAGAAGTTCGTCGAAGAGGCGAAGCTCCTGTGGAACCTGTCGACTCCGACGCGGCATCCCAACATCGTAAGCGTGCGAAGCCTCTTCGAAGTTCACGGCACCGCCTACATGGTGATGGACTTCGAGGACGGCGTTTCGCTGTCGCGACTGCTCAAGGAAGGCAGGCGATTTAACGAGCGCAGCCTATGGAATATCATCAAGCCGGTCGCCGAGGGTCTCGATCGCGCGCACCGGGTTGGCGTCCTCCACCGCGACATCAAGCCGCCCAATATCCTTATCACGGACGACAACCGGCCGGTCCTGATCGATTTCGGCTCCGCGCGATTCGAGGCGGCGGAAGCGACCAGCACGTCCGTCACATTCCACACCCCGCCCTACGCGGCGGTCGAGCAATATGTGAAAACATACCCGCAGGGGCCCTGGACGGATATCTACGCGCTTGCGGTAGTGCTGTACGAATGCGTGACCGGCGAAAAGCCGCCGGAAGTGCTCGAACGCCTCCATGGAGGACTGGGCTCGCCACTGGCTGACGGCACATGGCCGGGCTTTGGCAAGCGTTTCCTCCAGGCGATTGACGCGGGCATGACAATCCGTCCGACGGAGCGCCCGCAATCGATCCGCGAATGGCTCGCGTTGTTCGGCAAGAAGGATGACGAGCCGGAGGTCAGCGGCGACGATGAGCCGACGCGCTTCTTCGCCCACGAAGTGACGTCCGAAGAAATCGTGCCGGTCCCACCGCCCGCACCGGGATTTGACCAGAAGGAGCCGGTCGAAACGCAGGTCCCAAGTGATCTGAACGAAGTCCAGTTCAAGCGGGCCGGACAGGAGACCGGTGCATCCAAGAGGAAGAAGTCAGCTGCGGCTGCCGCTGATAGCGCGGCCGAAACTGCTGAGATTGTAGAGGAAGTCGAAGCGCCGCCGGTCGAAGCGAAGCCGGCGACTGCGAAGACCGAGCACGCCCCAGCACCGAAAAAGCCTGCGGCCCCGGCCCGGGATGACTCCAAGCAACCTCAAGAGCCATGGTACAAGAACAAGCGGAACGTGATGCTTGCCGGCGGTGGTGCCCTGGCACTTTTGGTGGCCGTTGCCGGCGGTTCCTATATGTTCGGCAGCTCGGAAGGCTCCGAAAATTATGAGCCGATCCCGGGAATGGGCGACGTTCAGCTTACGCCCGTAGCCATTGCCGATATTAGCGAACTTGCACCAGCCGAGCGGGCGCTCGCCAACGATGCTCGAACCGCGGGTATTTCAGCTGCGGTAGTGGATCCTTTGGCTGCCGTCAGCGACCAACTGGAAAAGCAACTGGCCGGTCTGCAGCCGCTGCTGAACAACCCTGCTCAGGCTGCAGCCGCAGCCGCGCGCACCGATGAGATGAAGGGAATGGCCAATTCGGCCAATTTGGCGTTCGTCAGCGCCCTGCTGGGCGAGGCCGAAGCCAAAGCTCAGAAGCTTTCGGGCGAGGTACCCTCGACCAGCCCGGCCTGGCAGAGCTTGTCGAGCATCCTTTCGACCCTTCGCTCCTTGGCCCAGGGAACGACCAACCTGACCGACCCGGCCCAATCACTGGGCGCGGCTCGCGCTGCCCTTGCCAAGTCGCAGGAATTCTCAGCCGCGCTTCCGGCCGTCTATAGCGCGCGGGCCGCCGCCAAGCGCGCCGCCGACAAATTGCCGACGGCGCCACGGACAACCGTAGCGACGACGGCGCCTGGCGTGCCGGCGACCGCTAGTCCGACGACTACCGCAACTCCAACGGCAGCCGCGCCGTCGACGTCGTCGGCCAGTGCTTCGGCTTCGAAGAAGGCGCAGCTTAATTCGATCGTCAGTAGTGGGCGAAGCATGGCCCAAGACGTGATCCGAATGGGGTCGGGAGCGACCGGAATTCGCAAGGAAAACGCCCGGCTGGCGAAGAATTACGACAAATATCTCGCAAACGTAGCGGATTCGGCCCGGGGGGCGAAGACGGATCGCGATTTCGACGAACTGATCAAGAAGGCCAATCAGACCAAAGCCTATATCGTCTTCCTCAACAAGCAGTCGTCCCAGGCGCAATAGGTCGGGAGCCGATCCGGCTCCCGCCTCCCATTGCGATCATTCAGATCAGGACCTGGCAAGCCTTGCTTGGCGTGGAGCGGCTTCACGATCGAAATTGAGTGGGTCGTTCAGCCCCTCAAATTCTGCGCGTGTCAGGACTTCATGCTCGAACGAAACATTTCCGACACGAAGAACGGACCCGACCGCCAGTATCTCGCTGCGTTCGATCCGCTTGTTGTCGACGTAAGTGCCATTGGTTGAATTCAGGTCCGTGACCCGCACCTTGTCGGCCGCCAGTTCGACCATGCAATGCGCTCGGGATACCGCGGATCCGGGGACGAGCACGTCCGCCGGTGCAGTACGGCCGATCGTCAGGCCGGCAGGCGTTATGACATAGCGCGTTTCCGGCAGCTCTCCGTCAAGCCTCTGGAGGCAATGAACATTCTCGCCTTCCTGCAGGCGCACCTCGTCAGACCGCCGGTAGAACTGCGTATGCTCCTCTTCCTGCGGCGTCGGCTTGGAAAGGTCGGTGCGCCGCGATTTGCTGAGCCGCTCGAGCGCTTGCATCAGCTCGTCTTCCTTCGCGGCCAACGATTTCCCATTGGCCGCCTTGCGCTCAACGGGAGCCGGTGCTGGAGCAGCGACGGCAATCGGCTCCGGCTTTGCTGCGGGCTCGGCAACGACTGGAACAGCCGCTGCGACCTCTTCTCCTCCGCCGACCATGCGGCGCAAGTCGCTGACCAGCACCTGCCAGCGGTTATCCGCTGTATCACCATTCCAGTCGGCAAGCTCCGCAGCGTGGGTCAATTCGAAGATGATCGGCCGATCGCAAGCTTCGATAATAACCGGAACCAGCTTATTGGCCCTGTCGGCCAAAGTAGCCTCGGCACGCACCCAGCGCGATGCAACGGAGCGCTTCGACCAAAGAACGACGACCGCCTTGGCGGCCCTAAGTTCCTTCTCGATGACCTCGTCAAACGTTTCGCCCGAACGCAGCACGGCGTCCCACCACACGCTAAATCCTTCTTTGGCGAAGGATTCGGCGAAATGACGGGCAGCGGGTCGCTCCTCTCGACTGTAAGAGATGAAAATATCAGGTCCGGACACGCAAATCCCCTAGCTCGAACCCAAATTCCTGAGCTCATGGCCGGGCCGCAAATACGCGCTGCTGGCTCGCCCTTGTCTCGACGCCATACACAAGGCGAATCGAAAACCGAGTGTTTATTGTCTGTTAACCAGCCCCGAAAGTCGAGGCCAAAGGCGTCTTCGGACCGCATCAAGCGGCGTTCAGGCCCCTTCTGTGCCAAGTCGGTACAGGATGCGTTCGCCGTAGTTTTTGGCGAGATCCATCCTTCCGACATACTCAAACTGATAATTGTTTCGGTCGGACTCGATCAGCGCCGCGAAGGGCTGGGTGGTGTAAATCGCGCCCACTGGGACCCTCGGCTCGATCCGCGCCGCCACCGTAACTTCGGTGCCGTAATAGGTCCGTGCACCCTGAACCGCGTCGAAATGCTCGAAGATCGGACCATGATGAAGGCTTATGCGCATCCCTCCTTCAGCAGGCAGGCCAATCGATTGGAGGGCGTCCGGATCGAGTTCGGACTGGATTTCCAACGCAATTTGAGCGGCCTTTGATGGCGAGATGATCACGACATAGATGGCATCGCCCCAGCTGTTCCTGCTGAGCACATCCTCGGAGTGGCGATCCAGCACCGATGCGATCCGGCCCATAACCACCTCCAGGAACTGGGACAGGCGATCCTCGTCGAGGCGCGAAAATCCGGCGAAATCGGCGAACAATATCGAACAAAGCTTCCAGCTCGGATGCTTCTGCGTGCCAGTGACGGCGGCCGAATCTAGCGGGGGACGGCTTGTCGGGACCGAAATCACGCGCACTTCACCGCCTAGGCCGCGCCATTCGGCGCAATGGGCCGCGGTACCCGCAATCTCCTTGGCCGGCTCTCCATCCCACACCGCCAGCTGGAAGGTATGGGCCTGCATGACCCCTGCGCGCAGCTGTGCCAGGCCCATCACGAGCTTTGCGCAATAGGCGAATTGCTCGTCGTCGTTGACCCATCGCATTTCAGTCGCGAAGGTTATGGACGCGGCCGCGTCCCTAATCCTTTCATAGCGGGCGACCCACTCCGAACCGCCGACGATGACTGAGGTTTTGACGAAATCCTCCTCGATAAATGGCAGGACAAGATGAACCTCGCCCCCACGCGCGATCATCGCTTCCGCGATCAGGATGTCGGCGCCGCAGGCTGGCGAGCCATAGGCAATCATCACATCGGATTCGTCCAGGATCGCCTTGATCTCTGAGGCAATCTTCGCCTCCTCCGACCAGCCCGACCGGAACATATGCCCACAAAAGTGGATCACCGGCGTAGGCCGGATCGAATCCAACAACGCCTGGCACTGATCCTCCGAGACGGAAAGCCGGTCGGCGATAAGCGCTACCTGCCGGGCGGTGGAAGCGATCATTCCGGCGGAAGCATCGGGACGTCGGCGGGCCTCCGCATATAATGCTGTCGCCGCCTCCATGTCGCCGCAGATCAGCTTCGCCTCGGCGGCCGATGCCGCAGCAAAATAATCCTGCGGGTGGGCAACGTCGGGTCGCTTACCGATCGCGATCGCGAGGTCGCGGGCCTCGTCCCGGTCGCCAGCCAGGAAAGATGTCGTCGCGGCATTGATGCCTGAAAAATATCCGTCGGATAGCTGGTTTGCCAACCGATAGGCCTGGCTCGATTGACGGAAGAGCTCGATTTGCTCTTTGCCCGAAGTGCGAACGGCCAGATCCTTGAGAAGCCTCCCTTTCAGTGCAACCGCATCCTCAGTGCCGATTTCCTCGACACGATTGCGCTTATAGAGCCGCATTGCGGCGTTGGGATCGCCCAATCGCGCCATCGCCAGGGCCTGCAGGTAGCGGGTTTCGGGATCGTCAGGGAAAAGCTCGATCGCTTCCCGAGTATGCTCGAACAAAGCAAACATATCCCCGCGCCCAAGGGCGTCCTGGAAACGCTGATGAAACTGCGGATCGACCGGTCCCATCGTCAGCAACATGCTATTGCCATTTCACCGGTATCTCCCAAACCGCTCGATGCGTGCAATGGGTCGGCAGGGGACATTCGCGGGCGCGCTATTTCTTCGGCCGGTAGGTCTGCTCTTCGGTCGGGAATGACCGTTCGCGAACCTCTTCGGCATAGGTAGCAACCGCCGCGCCAATTTCGTTGGCCATGTCGGCATAGCGTTTCACGAAGCGTGGGGTGCGCTCGAACAGTCCCAGCATGTCCTCGGTTACCAGCACCTGCCCGTCACACTTTGGCGACGCGCCGATGCCGATAATCGGTACCGCAACCGCTTCGGTTACCTTTTCGGCAATTTCTTCCATCACCCCTTCGACGACGATGCAAAAGGCGCCAGCATCGGCGACCGCCTTGGCGTCGCCGATGATTTTCTTCGCCTCGTCGGCATTCTTGCCGCGCGCGCCATAACCGCCGAGCACGTTGACCGCCTGGGGGGTCAGGCCGACATGGCCGATCACCGGGATCCCGCGGTGCGTAAGGAAATCGATCGTCGGGGCCATCGCCTCGCCGCCTTCCAACTTCACCGCAGCGCAGCCTGTTTCCTTCATGATCCGCGACGCGCTCTGGAACGCCTGTTCGGGTGATGCTTCATAGCTTCCAAACGGCATGTCGACGCCAACCAGCGAATGCCAGCTGCCGCGAACCACCGCGGCGCCATGGGCGCACATCATCTCCATCGTCACCGGCACGGTCGAGGGCAAGCCGTAGATCACCTGCCCCAGGCTGTCGCCGACCAACAGCATTTCGCAATGCGGATCGAGCAACTGCGCCATTCGCATCGTATAGGCAGTCAACATAACCAGCGGCTGCTCGGTCTTGCCATCCTTCTTGCGGCTGCGGATGGCGGGGACAGTCATGCGCTTGCCGGGAACTGGCGTCGGGGTAGCACGGCTGGTGCCGGTATCGATGGTGAAGGTCGACATGAGGGCGGCTTCTAGCCTTACCAGCGCGAAACAGCCAACCCCGCCTGCCCCACGGCCCGCCGACAATGACGAGGATTAACGGCAACCGCCCCTTACCCGCTTCGTCACCTCCCAACCCCAAGGAAGGAATGAAAGAATGAAATCCAAGCTAATCTTGGCTGGCCTTACGCTGGCGCTAAGTACCGGGACGGGCTTTGCGGCACAGCCCGCCGAAGCTCCAACCGCAGACCCTGCGACACCGGCGACGCCCGCAACCCCGGCAACTCCGGCCGACCCGGCAACCGATACCGCGGCGGTTCCTGCAGATCCCGCCACGCCCGCAGACCCGGCAACGCCGGCCGCCAAGGAAGGTGAAGATCCGCTTTCGCCGGCAGTGGCCGATACTGACATCAAGTCCAAGTCGACCAAGAAGGCCAGGAAGCCCCGCTAGGTCGCCGACGGGGCGTGCTCCTCTGGTTGCGAGCCCCTATTGGCTTAGCGTAGCCAGCCGCGCCGCTTCGCCAGCCGCGACAACATGAAGATGCCGTAACAGACCAGCGCAACAACGATCGGCCCAAGCAGGGCATCTGACGAAACGGTGCGCATCTGCGGCACGATCAGGACGGCACTGAACTGAACGGCCACGGCGATTAAAGAAACAAGCAGCGCAGGAACCGCCCAGGCCCGCCGCAAAAGCAGCCCGACCGACCCTGCCAGGCCGACCCAGACCGCCACCCCGAATGCAGCATAATACCAGCCCGGCCGAGCGCCAAGCATGGCCGTCTGGTCAAGCGGCAGCGTGGCGATTTGCTCGGGCGTCAGGCGAACCTCGGCCAGGTAGAAGATACAGCCCAAACATTCGAATAGGACGGCTCCAACGGCCGCCACCCAATACCAAATGGGAGGATTGCCGCTTTGGGCGTCGGTCGCGGATTCGTCAGTCATTTGATTCCCCCCTTGCGTCGCAATATGGGAGCCTGCGCGAGCATCAGCGGCTTTGCAAGCTAGGGCGTTTCGACCGCCTTTTCGCACCGACTCTGCAAAATGGACGAGATCGCATTGCGGAGAATGGTCGCGTCATAGGGCTTCGACACCACCGTGAAATTCCTGCCATCTCTGCCAAGCAGTTCGTCGCTGTAGCCGGTTGCCAGCAGGACAGGCATGTCACGTCGTTCTGACTCAATTCGTTGGGCGAGCTCCAAGCCCCCTATGCCCGGCATCACGACGTCGGAAAATACGAGATCGAAAGGCTTCGAGCGCAATAGCCCAATTGCTGCGGCGCCCTCTTCCGCGGTCGTCACCACGCAGTGCATATCCGCCAGCAGCTCCGCCGCGAATTCGCGCACCTGCGGATTGTCCTCGACCAGCAGAACCTTGAGGCCGGGAGGCAATTCGCTGATATCGGCTTCCGGCACGGGCTCCGACAGGGATTTGTCCGTTGATGGCAGATAGATTTTCAACGTTGTGCCTACGCCTTCGCTGGACTCTATTTCCGCCCGCCCACCGGCCTGCGCCGCGAAGCCGTGAATCTGGGAGAGGCCCAGGCCCGTGCCCTTGCCAATCTCCTTGGTAGTGAAGAATGGCTCAAAGGCGCGCTGCAGCACCGATTCCGTTATCCCCGTTCCGGTATCACTGACGTTGACGCAAACCGCGCTTTTTCCGTCGATGGTACAGTTCGATGTGCCGAGGGTAAGCTCGCCGCCATTCGGCATTGCGTCGCGAGCGTTGAGGACCGCATTCAGCAGCGCGGTCTCTAGCTGGGTCTTGTCGATTTCCACCAAAGCGGGCTTTGCCTGAAGGTCGAGCTTCACCTTGATCGGCGACCCCAACATCCGGCCGATCATTTCCGCAAACGCATCGAGCCGCAGGCTGAGGTCGACCACGACCGGCTTCAATGATTGTCGTCGGCCGAAAGCCAGCAGATGATTGGTGAGGCTGGTTGCCCGCTCGGTCGTGTCAGCGATCGCCTGCAGGTAACGCTGTCTTTTCTCGATCGGCATGTCGGGATTCTTGAGCAGGAAATCGCTCGCACCGGAAATCACGGTCATCAAATTGTTGAAGTCATGGGCGACCCCGCCGGTCAGCTCACCCAGCGCCTGCAGCTTTTGCGATTGGGCAAGCGCTTCGCGTGTCGATTCAAGCTCCTCTTCGGCGAATTTTTTGTCGGTGATGTCGCGAGTGACCTTGGCGAAGCCGACATGTTGGCCGCTCTCATCGAATATCGGGTCGATTACCGCACTGACCCAGAAACGGGTCCCATCCTTTCGCAGTCGCCAGCCCTCCCCTTCGAATCGCCGTTCGCGAAGGGCCGTTCGCAGTGCGCGTCCCGGCAAGTCTGCGGCAAGATCTTCAGGGGTGAAGAAGCGCGAGTAATGCTGCCCCAATATCTCGTCGCGGGTATATCCCTTGAACCGTTCGGCCCCGGGATTCCAGGTCGCAATCCGCCCCTCCGTGTCCAGCATATAGATGGCATAATCGGTGACAGCCGTAACCAGAAGGCGGAAGCGCTGCTCTTCGGACAGGCTCAAAAGATCGGACAAAAACACATCCTTAAGAAGGGCATAGCGGCACTGGCCACAAAAACGCACCCTCCCGATGCGGTTTGTAGTTCCGCTACCTCAACAATCAAGAGGCCGATTCGAGCCGTCATTCAACCAAACGGTTGACTTTCAATCTCGGCTTGTTCACATTCAACCACATGGTTGAACTTGATTCGCCCCAATTGGACACGGTGTTTCATGCGCTTGGCGATGCCACGCGGCGGCAAATGCTCCGTGAGCTCGCGGACGGTGAGCGATCCGTCGGCGAACTTGCTCAGCCCTTTGCAATCTCACTCGCTGCTGCCTCTAAGCATATCAGGGCGCTAGAGGGAGCCGGGTTGATCCGGCGCGAGATACGCGGCCGAACGCATATCTGCCGCCTCGAGCCTGCGCCGCTCGCCGGCGTTAGCCAGTGGCTGAGTTATTACCACCGGTTCTGGACCGATCGCCTGGATATTCTCGAACGGCTCCTCCGTGAGGAAGGTGCCCGCAAATCCCCGACCCAAAAAGGAGACGACCGATGACCTTGCTCACCAGGCCCGACGCCTATGGAACGCTGATCGATCCTACAACGCTCAAGATCCAGCGCCTTCTGCCCGGTCCGATCGACCGGATCTGGGCTTACCTCACCGAAAGTGATTTGCGTCGCCAGTGGCTGGCGTCAGGCACGATGGAGATGAAGGTCGGCGCGCCGGTCGAACTGGTCTGGCGCAACAGCGAGTTGACTGACCCGCCCGGCAATCCCCCCGAAGGCTTCGGCGACGAGCATCGTCGAACCGAGGAAATCACCGAACTCGACCCGCCGCGCACGCTTGGCATCAGTTGGGGCGAGACCGGCGGCGTCACGTTTGAGCTGGAGCCTAAGGGTACCGAAGTACTGCTTACCGTGATCCACCGCTGGCTGCCCGACCGCCAGACTCTGCTCAATGTCAGCGCCGGCTGGCATGCTCACCTCGATGTTCTCGCCGCTCGTGCAGCCGGCAGGGAGCCAGTCTCCTTCTGGGACAGCTGGGCTGATCTCAAGTCGGACTATGGCAAGCGATTGCCAGCCTGATCGGGCTTTGCAGTTCCGCCCGGATCGACCGGGCGGAGCAGCTAGCACGCATGAGTTTTCCCCGGGAATTACCCCGATTGCCAGCCCGTCCCCGCCATGCGCCTATGCCGCGACCCGACCGCAGCGACGCATAGCTCCGTTGCATTTCTCCGGCCAGGCCCTGGTGCAGCGTACCCGTCGAGCGGCGGGTAATGGTGCTCGTCGCCATGAAGGGGGCAAATGAGATGAAAATCCTAGCAAAACTGATGGTCGCCACATCCTTGCTGGCGACGCCGGCGATTGCTGCGGACGATCCGAGGGTAACCGCAGAAATCGTGGCACTCGCCCGGTCCCAATGGGCATCGGAAGCAGCCGGGCAGTCGGCCGAGCAGCAAATGGCCTCGGTCGCCGACGACTATACCGAGTTCAACGGCGACTATCCGACCCGTATCGACGGCAAGGCCATGGCCACCCGAATGGCGGAAGTGCCGCCCTATCAGAAGAGCGTTTTCGCCGACATGCAGAACGCCAAGGTCCAAACCTATGGCGACACCGCAATACTGACTTACAATTATGCCGGGATCACGCGCGGCGCCGATGGCAAGACCAATCCGTCCGTGGCCAAGTCGACCCGTGTTTATGTGAAGCAGGGCGGCCAGTGGAAGCTGGTCCACGCCAACTTCGCACCAGTTCCGGGGGCTGATAATTGATCGAACGTGTCGGGAGTGAGGCTTAGCCTCGCTCCCACATCATCGGCCCGTGCTCCGGTCTTCAAGCCCCGTGCGCCGCTCTGCGACGGTGGCCAACCGATGCCAGGGCGATGAGTACGGCGAGGATGAGGTGGATAACGACCGCCGGCCACATCAATATGCCACTGATTGCCCCAGTGGCTCCAATTTCCGCAAGCAGCAGCCCAACCAGCGCATTATAGACCAGCATCGCAAGATAGGACCCATCGCCCTTCACTTCGACGCGCGGCCAGCAGGCGATCGCCAGCGAGATAAGAGCAACTCCGGCGATATTGCCGACGACGATGGCGGCGCCCTCTATGTCGCTGCCGAGCAGCAACTTGGCCACCACGGCCGGCGCCACCAGCAATAGCAGCCCCGTTGCCGCCTCGATCCCGCACGAGATCGCCAACACCCTCTGTCCCTTGGTCATCACCCGCTCCTACCGTTCCTGGGGACCGGAATGTGCCCTGGCGCAGAGCGGCGCAATCAGTGGAACCCCGCAGATGGCGGCCAGCAACGGCACCTTGGGATCAAGCGAAAAGCGTGGTCAGCCAATAGAATAGCGCCGCCACCGTCGCCGAAGCTGGAATGGTGATCACCCAGGCAATCATCACATTCTGGGCAACGCCCCAGCGGACGGCCGATGCCCGGCGGGCGACGCCCGCGCCAATGACGCATCCGGTGATGGTGTGCGTGGTCGACACGGGAATTCCCAGCAGTGAAGCGGTGAACACCATGATCGACCCACCGGTCGACGCAGCGAAGCCCTGGTGCTGGGACAATTTGGTTATGCGGCTGCCCATGGTTTCGATGATCTTCCAGCCGCCGGTCAGCGTGCCGAGGCCGATTGCGATGTAACAGCTGATTGCCACCCAATGCGGCACTTCGAAGTCGCCCGTCAGATAGCCGGTCGAATAGAGAAGCACGGTGATAATCCCCATCGTCTTTTGCGCATCATTGAGGCCGTGGCTGAGCGAATAGGTGGCGGACGACAGCAGGTGCAGCGATCTGAACGAGCGTTCGGCCGTGTTGGCGCTGACCCCTTTTAGCGCCCAGCTGGACGCAAGCATGATCAGCATCGACAGGAACATGCCCAGGGTAGGCGACAGGACGATCGCGATGAGCGTCTTGTTGAGCCCGGTCCATTGGATCCCGGTCAGTCCCGCATGGGCCACTCCGGCGCCGACAATTCCACCGACCAGCGCATGGCTCGACGAGGACGGAATCCCCTTAAGCCAGGTCACCACATTCCAGAACATCGCGCCTACCAGCGCGCCGAAGACAACGGCGGGCGTCACCAGATCCTTGTCGATCAGGCCCTTGCCGATCGTATTGGCGACCGCATGTAGCTGCGGCCAGGCAAGCGTCAGGAAATAGGCCGCGAAGTTGAAGAATGCGGCGAACAACACGGCCTCGACGGGCTTCAGCAACTTTGTCGCCACTACCGTCGCGATCGAATTGGCGGCGTCGTGAAGCCCGTTCAGGAAGTCGAACGCCAGGGCCAATACGACGAGGCCGATTAGCAGCGGGTAAGCGAGTTCGTGCATGGTTCTGCGATCGATCAGCTATGATCGATCACGATGCCGTCGATCTCGTTCGCAACATCCTCGAACGTGTCGACGATGCGCTCCAGGTGCTTGAAGATCTCCCGCTGGACAATGAATTGCAGCGCGTTGCCTTCACGATGCAATTGGAACGCATTTTTGAGGCCGGCCGAGTGAATCTCGTCGGCATGGCCTTCCATCCGCACCAGCCGCTCGGTCAGCTCATGAAGTCGCTCGCCGTTTGCGCCGACATTCCGCAACAATGGCATGGCTTCGCCGACCAATCGCGCGGAATCGACGATTATCGCCGCCATGTCCTTCATTTCCTGGCCAAACTCCTTGACCTCATAAAGTTCGATGGCCGAGGCCGCTGCCTGCATTTCGTCGATGGCATTGTCCATCGATCCGATGAGGGATGTGATCGCGCTTCGATCGAACGGGGTCAGGAAAGTCGCGCGCACGGTTTTCAAGACTTCGCGAATAATCTGGTCGGCGTCATGCTCGCGTTCGTAAATCTCGCGCGCATTTTCGTGCATGTCCGGCCCGCCCTGGAGGAGACGGCCCGTGGCGTCGGCGGCCGCCATCACCGCGACCGCATGCGCTTCGAACAATTCGAAGAAGCCACCGGTCTTGGGCAGCAGGCGTTGGAACCAGGCGAACATAGGACCTACCTTTGATGTCTTGGCGACCAGTTCGAGCACGCCATAGCTGCGTGCCGCATTGTTGAATTCACTCGCACCGAACGATCGAATGAGATGACGCAAGTCGGGCTCTTCGACCGCTTCGGCTGCTTCCGCGAGTGAGAACCAGCGGCGCTGGCGCTCATTTTTTTCCTTCCAGTCCCTCAACTCCTGGGTGACGGCGAGTGGAAACACCTCGACGTCGGCCATGAGCGAGGCTCCGCTGCCCTTGCGCTTGCGATAGCGATAGGTGCCGAGCGGCGTCGGGCAGACCGCCCCGCGAACGCCGGCCTCTTCTTCGGCCTCCTGCGCGGCGGCTGCATGAGGCACGATGTGGTTGGCGAAATTGCCCTTGGGGATGACCCAGCGCTTCGTCTCGCGAGAGGTCACGAGCAAGATTTGGACCGGAGCGTCCAGGCCCAGTCCGAGGTTCCGGTAGGGCAATGCAGCAATTTGGCGAATGGCCTTGAACCCCCGATTCCTGGCAAGAAAACCCCGCCCACCAATTGCCACGGGGACTAGTGCGGCGGCGGGCTCACCGCAAGAAGAATGGCAGTTTTGTTACAGGGCGAGTTTCAAGGATTTGAAGCCAGTCCTTATTCCCACTCGATCGTGCCGGGCGGCTTCGACGTATAATCGTAGACCACCCGGTTGATGCCCTTGACCTCATTGATGATCCTCGTCGCGCAGCGCGAAAGGAAGGCCGCATCGAACGGATAAATGTCGGCGGTCATGCCGTCGACGCTGGTCACGGCACGAAGCGCGCAGACGCTGTCATAAGTGCGATAGTCGCCCATCACGCCAACGGTTTTGACCGGCAGTAACACCGCGAAGGCCTGCCAGATCGCATCGTACAGGCCGGCGTTCCGGATTTCCTCCAGGTAGATGGCATCGGCCCTGCGGAGAATGTCGCACCGCTCCTTGGTCACCTCGCCTGGAATTCGGATGGCAAGTCCCGGACCGGGGAAGGGATGGCGCTCGACAAAGGCCTCGGGGAGGCCCAGCTCGCGGCCCAGCTCGCGCACTTCGTCCTTGAATAGCTCACGAAGCGGCTCGACCAGTTTCATGTTCATGCGCTCGGGCAATCCGCCGACATTATGGTGGCTCTTGATGGTCACGGACGGCCCACCGGTGAAGCTGACGCTCTCGATCACGTCGGGGTAGAGCGTGCCCTGGGCAAGGAAATCGGCCCCGCCAATCTTTTTTGCTTCGGCCTCGAACACATTGATGAATTCCGCGCCGATGAATTTGCGCTTGGCTTCCGGGTCGGTGACGCCAGTGAGGCCGCCCAGAAAGTCCGCGCTCGCGTCCACATGGACCAGCGGGATGTTGTAGCTGTTGCGGAACAGGGAAACGACCTGTTCCGCCTCATTCGCCCGCATAAGGCCGTGGTCGACGAACACGCAGGTCAGCTGGTCTCCGATCGCCTCGTGGATCAGCACCGCGGCTACCGCGCTGTCGACCCCGCCCGACAGACCGCAGATTACTTTTCCCTTGCCGACCTGGGTGCGGATGTCGGCGATCTTGGCAGCTCGGTAAGCGCCCATCGTCCAGTCGCCCGAACAGCCGCAAATGTGCCGCGCAAAATTGGCTAGCAGCTTGCCGCCGTCTGGGGTGTGAACCACCTCGGGGTGGAACATCGTCGAATAGAATCGCCGCGCCTCGTCCGTGGCGATGGCATAAGGCGCGCCATCGGACTGGGCGGCGACAGAGAAGCCGTCGGGCAAGCGTTCGACACGGTCGCCGTGGCTCATCCACACCTGGTGCTTTTCGCCAACCTGCCAAAGCCCGTCGAACAGGGCACTCTCTCGAACTACCTTGATGAACGCGCGCCCGAACTCGCCGCCGCCGTCGTGGGCGAGGACCTCGCCGCCGAGCTGCTCGCACATGGCCTGCTGGCCGTAACAGATGCCGAGCACAGGAATGCCGGCATCGAAGAAGGCGTGCGGCGCGCGCGGACTGTCTTCCCAATGCACCGAAGCCGGCCCGCCCGACAGGATGATGCCCTTAGGCTTCATCCGCTCATAGGCGGCCCAGCTGTGACCGAACGGGGCAATCTCGCAATAAACACCGGCTTCGCGCACCCGGCGCGCGATCAGTTGCGTTACCTGGCTGCCGAAGTCGACGATGAGGATGGAATCAGTGGGCTGCATGGCGGGCCGATAGAGATGCTCGAAGCGGGAGTAAAGTTAAGCAAATCATTAAGTGTCTTGACAGCTTGGGACTGACCTTAATAGTTAAGCGCATGCTTAACGAATCACGCCTCGATCACGCCTTTCAGGCTCTTGCTGACCCCGCCAGGAGGTCAATGCTTGCACGTCTCTCGCGCGGCCCCGCCTCGGTCAGCGAATTGGCGCGTCCCCTTCCGATGAGCCTTCCTGCGGTGATGCAGCATTTAAAGGCATTGGAAGGCAGCGGCCTGATCAAGACCGAAAAGAAAGGCCGCATCCGCACTGCCCGGCTGCAAGGCAATGCGATTGCCGAGGCAGAGCGATGGCTGACCGATCGCCGAACCGAATGGGAAGCGCAGGCCGATCGCCTCGAAAATTTTCTCGCGACTTACAACGGAGATGACAGATGACCTGCACGATCAGCCCCACTGACCGGATGCTGCTGACCGCGGGTGGGGTAGCCGGGATTCTGTTTTGCGGCGTCGCCACTTACGGCATAATGACCCGCCCGGGCTTCGACCTGCAGCGGCATGCAGTCAGCAATCTCAGCCTTGGCGATGGCGGCTGGACGATGGTCGCGGCCTTCATCGGATCGGGATTGCTAACCCTGCTTTGCGCGATCGGCATGGCTCGGGTCCTTGTCGATGGTCGCGGCCGCCGCGCCATCCCAATCCTGATTGGCTTATACGGACTGGGCCTGGTCCTGGCCGGGATATTCCCCCCGCCCGCCTGCTGCGGTTTCCCCGCGGGGACCCCCGACGATCAGCTACCAATCATGACGCCCGGTGCGATCGTCCATTCGATCGCATTCATGATCGCGTTCAGCTCGCTGATCATTGCCTGCTTCGTCGCAGCGCGACGCCTGTCGGGCCGCGGGTCGACCATTTCACTGGCGGCTGGCATTTCGATGCCGCTGCTCGTCGGCCTGGGCATGGCCAATATTGTTGCGCCCGGCGTGGCATTTTTTGTCGCGACGCTGATTGGCTGGGCCTGGCTTGCAGTGTTGGTCATGCAACTTGCAGACGCGACTTCGGCATCGGTCGAGTCAGTGGCGGCTTCGCAGGCCTGAGCCTACCTCCAAGGAGAAATTCGGTGTCGTTTGAAGCATATATTCGCAATATCGAGACCAAGACCGGCAAGACGCCAGACGATTTTCGGACCCTGGCGACCGAACTGGGCCTGCTTGGCCCGGACGCCAAGGCCATGCCAGTCGTTGGCTGGCTCAAGCAGGATTTCGGACTGGGCCACGGTCACGCGATGGCCATCTGGTGCGCATTCAAGCTGAATGGCTGGGTTGAAGCCGGCTGATGCGCATCAGGAGAAATTGAAGGAGGATGACGATGACCAAATCTAACGACCTGGTGCTGGAACGCACCCTCAATGCTCCCCGCGAATTGGTGTGGAGGGCGTGGACCGATCCCAAGCTGCTGAAGCAATGGTTCGCTCCAAAACCTTATGAGATCAGCGAGGTCGAGATGGACCTTCGCCCCGGCGGCATTTTTCGAATCCGCATGGTCGGACCGGACGGCTTCGATACAGGGCATGGCAATCCCGGCTGCGTGCTGGAAGTCGTTGATGGCGAAAAGCTGGTTTGGACGAGCGCGCTGGCTCCACAATATCGGCCCGCCGAAATGGGCGAAGGTTGTGAGAGCTTCCCGATGACTGCGGTAGTTACCCTCGCCGATGGGGGGGACGGCAAAACGCTTTACCGCGCGGTCGCGTTGCACCGGAACGAAGCCGACCGTAACGTCCATGAACAAATGGGCTTCGACGATGGCTGGGGCAAATGCGCCGAGCAGCTCGAAGAACTTGCCCAAGGCCTTGCCGCCAATGCCTAAAGAAAATGCGCGGGAGTCATTCGACTCCCGCGCACCCCGTTCCCCCGGTTAGGGGAACCAGACTCGTTTCGATTAGTAACCGCGCCAGTAAGCGGTGCGGCGCTTGATATCGATGTCGCGGATCCGGCCGTCGTAGCGGACTTCGCAATCAAAACTCAGGTCTGCGCCGTTGCTATAGCCATAGGTGCCATAGCCGTGGCGGTTGTAGCCCTCGTATCCGCGATAGCCCGAGGTTGCGACGCCCCAGACCTTGAGGCCGTAGCTCTTGCGCTCAACTCGGGTGATGCCCTGCACACGACCGCCGGCCGCATAGCCCTGGTTGTAGCCATACTGGCCACCGTAACCATATTGATTGTCGTAGCCGTATCGATTGCCGTAGCCGCCGCCGTACGGGACGTTGCCGTAGCCATAATAGCCGCGATAACCGTTCAAGCGGGCATCGACCGCGCGGGCACACTGGTCGATCGCAGCACTTTGATTGTTGTACTGGTTGTAGCCGTAGTTGCCGTACGGATACCGGCCGTAACCAAGGATACTGTTGACGATCGTGCCAACCGGATTGTTGGTGCCGTAGCCGTAGCCAGGCTGAGGGTAACCCTGCTGAGGATAGCTCGGCTGAGGGTAATATTGCGCCGACGCCGGCGTCGCCAGACCGACCGCCGCAGCAAGACCGGCCGCTCCGGTCAGTATTTTCAACTTCGCCGACATTGGCATTTTCTCCTATTTACGCGTCCAGACACCCGGACTCCCGCGGTGCAATAACGTTCCATAGGCGTATCAGGCTGCATCGCCCCTGAATGTCCTGTTTTGCTCGTAGAAAGGTTGGCCAGGCCGCGGCGGCTTCGCCGGTCAAAGCCACGAAAAAGGGGAGCGCGAATGTTTCACGCGCTCCCCAGGGTTCGGACGAAACAGCAGATATCAGGCCGACGGCGACTGCCCCAGTTATCAAAGGATAGTGTGACTCAATTGCAGCGGACTGGCGGTGGTACTGTGCGCCCTGCCCCCGATGTTATATGCATCGACCGTGGGGAAGGGACTTCAGCATTCATCCGGACGAGTGATCGCCCTCGGCCGTCTCCTCCTGGCAACGCTTTTCCTGATCGCTATCTGGGTCGACTCCAGTCAGCCAACTCATGCCCCTGCAGCGACCTTTGCACTTCTCGTCGCCTACCTCCTGTTCGCAGCCGGAATCGTCGCTGCCACATGGAAAAATTGGTGGCTCGACGCAAAGTTGGCCGGGCCCGCGCATGCGGTCGACATCGTCCTTTTCACCTTGCTGGTCCTGCTGACCGAAGGCTTCACCAGCCCCTATTACATCTTCTTCGTCTTCGTCCTCTTGTCGGCCGCGATTCGTTGGGGCTGGCATTTGACCGCCGCCTCCGCGATCCTCCTCATCCTGCTCTATTTGATCGTCGGAATGCTGGTCGCCACCCCCGGCGCGCCGTTCGAAATGAATCGTTTCGTCATTCGCACCGGTCACCTTGTGATCGTAGCCCTGGTCCTTATCTGGTTTGGCGCCAATCAGTGGCGCGCCCGCTTCTATTTGCGCGACGACGAACTGCTGGCCAGCCCCTCACTGGATGAATCCCCACTCGAAACCGGCCTGCGCGCTGCAATGCATGGAGTAAGCGCTTCCGCCGGCGTGTTCGTCTGGCGTAACGAGCGGCGCAGCAAGCTCGCCGGTCTTGCCATTCGCGACGGAGAGCTTGCCATCGTCAAGGTCCCCGGGCTGGCCATCGCACATGCGCTCGCCAAGACGCCGTTTCTGTACGACCTTCGCCGGAACCGCGCGCTCAGGAGGGACCATGACAGCAATCTGTCCGGATTCGCGGCAGTAGATGTGATTTCCCCGCAAGCGTCCGCAGACCTGGCGCTGGGCGAAGGGCTCGCCATCCCGGTCCGTTCGGATTGGGGAGAGGGCGAGTTGTTTCTCGAATCCGTTCCCAATCTGTCCATCGATCACATCGACCTAGGGGAACAGATCGGGATGGACATTGCGGCACACCTCCAGAAGCATGAATTGCTCAAGGCGGCGGAGGAAAGTGCCGAAGCGCGATCGCGGCTGACGCTCGCTCGCGATCTCCATGACAGCGTCGTCCAATTCCTCGCGGGCGCGGCCTTCCGGCTGGAGGCCGTGAAGCGATCGAAGGCGTCCGGCCGGGATGTCGAACCGGAAATCGATGAGCTGAAGCAGCTGATGCTGCAGGAACAGCGCGAGCTGCGCTCCTTCATCACGTCCTTGCGCAGCGGACCATTGGTCGCGCTCAACGATCTCGCCAAGGACCTAAAGGCACTTGCCGATCGATTGTCGAAGCAATGGGATGTTCGCTGCGAATTTTCGTCCCGACCGGCGGAAATGATGATCCCCACTCGGGTCCATCTCGACGCTCATCAGCTGATGAGGGAAGCTGTGGCCAATGCCGTCCGCCATGCCAAGGCGAAATCGGTGACGATCGGACTTGCCGCGGCATCTGACAGGTTGCAGCTGGAAATCGTCAACGACGGCGCGGAATTCCCGGCCCGGGGCTCACGGCCGGAAATGCCGACTTCGCTGCGAGAGCGGGTCGAACAGGCTGGCGGTGCGCTGGAAATGGCGCGCGGGATGGGGGTCACCAAAATGTCGATCTGGCTGCCGATCGGGGAAGGCGGCCTACATTGAGCCGAATCCTCCTCGCCGACGATCACCCGATGATCCGCACCGCGCTGGAGGTCCTGCTGCGCGATTCCGAATATGAAATTGTGGCGACGGCCGGCACAGGAGAGGCGGCACTGGCCGAGGTTGAACGGCTGAAGCCCGACATCCTCCTGCTCGACCTGCAAATGCCTGGCGGAAGCGGAATGGACGTGCTGCGCCGCGTCCGCGTCGACAAGCGGTCGCTGCGGGTCATCCTGCTTACCGCAGCGATCGACGATTATGCGTTGCTGGAGGCGAAATCGCTCAAGGTGCAGGGAATCGTCCTCAAGAATTCCGACCCAGCCTATCTGCTCGATTGCCTCGACTGCGTGCGCCACGGCCGGACCTGGTTCGACCCAGAGCTCGCCAAGCGTGCCAGGAAACTCGCCAGATCCCGGGATAGCGACGGCCGCCCTTCGCTCGCTCCACGCGAACGGCAACTGATCAGCTTCGTGCGCAAGGGCCTGCGCAACCGGGAAATCGCCGAGCAACTCGGGGTCACCGAAGGCACCGTCAAAGTTTACCTCCACGGGGTCTTCGAAAAGCTGGGTGTGAGCAGCCGAACCGAGCTTGCCATCCGCGCCGACGAGTTCCTGGCGTGACCGCCGGGAGGATCTGAACCGATGGGCAAGGACGTGGCCAGACGCAAGACCTGGACCTGTCCCGTATGCCATCGAACCCGGCGGCTCTCATTCTGTCCGTCCTGCGGCGAGCAGCGCCTGCGCCGGAGCGACCTCACCCTGGCCGATCTTGCCGCGCAGTTTGCCAAGGGATTCAGCAGCATCGACGGGAGGCTATTGCGAAGTTTCCGCTCCATCCTGACTGCGCCGGGCGATCTCACCAGGGCCTATGTGCACGGCGAACGCCGGAAATTCCTCGGCCCGCTGGCGCTGTTCTTCGTTGCCAATGCGTTGTTTGTCGGCACCCAGGCTTTGACCGGCACCAACGTGCTTTCCTCGCCCCTCGAGTCACATCTTCATCGACAGGATTGGAGACCATTGGCGCAAACGCTGGTGGGACAGCGGCTGGCGGCCCGGCACATCGATATCGCCGCCTATGCCCCCGTGTTCGACCGCGCGGCCATCTTCAATGCCAAAGCGCTGATGATCCTGATGGTGTTGGCATTGGCTCCCCTGCTTGCGCTCATCTTCTACCGCAGGCACCGGGCGGCCGGCGTCCATATCGTCTTCGCGCTACACCTTTATACATTCGTCCTCATCCTGCTTAGTTTCTCAGTGCTTCTAGCCGAAAGCGACTTGTTGATGGGCGGAAGCGGATTGAATTCGCGGACAGTCGACCTGGTTCTGTCGCTCTTCAATTTCTCGGTTTGCGCTACCTATGTCTATCTTGCGATCCGCCCCACCTACCGTTCGAGCGGGCCCTCGAGGATTGTCGAGACAGCGCTGCTTTCGATCGCCATCGCGACATTGTTCGTCCTCTACCGGTTCGCGATCTTCCTGATCACTTTCTTCACGACATAGCGCGAAAGAAGAAGCGCCGGGGGTGACCCGGCGCTCCAACTTTCATTCCAGATTATCGGCGATTGATATCGACGTCGCGGACATAGCCGCGATAGTCGACGTCGCACTTGAACGACAGGTCGGCTCGAGGCGCATAGTTGGCGCCGAGCATGCCGTATGCGCCCACGCCATAGGGGTTATAGGCCATGCGCCCGCTGCTCGCGATGCCGCGCACGCGCACGCTATTGCGGTTCGGATTGACCCGCGTAACGCTGAGCACCCGGGCATTGCTGTTGGCGCCCAGGAGCACACCGAAGATGTTGGTGTTGCGATAGCTCAGCCGGGTCTGGACCGCCGCCGCGCACCGTTCCGCCGCCATGTTCGTGGCATAACTGTTGGCATAATAGCTGTTCCGATAAGGATAAGCATATTGAGCGGTCGCAGGGGCCGCGGCAGCGATCGCCGCGAAGCCGGCGCCACTCATCAGCACCTTCGTCATCATAGTCATGGCTCGTCCTCCTTCCACGCGATTGGAGCCTACAGACTTGATAAACGAATGGCCTCCCGAGCCCGGGCCCAGCGCTCGTCCCACAGGGCATTCGGCTCGTCGTCGAAGACTGAACACCAAGTGAATTTCGGCGATTCGGAGTGCACCCGCTTCCCCCGGGCCCGGGCAAAGAAAAAGGCGCCGGCCATGATGGCCAGCGCCTCTTAAATTAATGCGAGCCTGGCTTAGGCTTCGACTTCGTCCTCGACCATCACCGGACCGCTGTCCTGGCCCTTGGCGTCGACGTCACGGTCGACGAATTCGATGATCGCGATCGGCGCCGCGTCGTTGGCGCGGATGCCAGCCTTGATGACGCGGGTGTATCCGCCATTACGCTCGGCGTAGCGCGGCGCGATGACGTCGAACAGTTTGACCAGCTGGGTATCGTCCATCAATCGCGCATGGGCCAGGCGGCGGTTCGAAAGCCCGCCCTTCTTGGCCAGCGTGACCAGCTTCTCGACGTAGGGACGCAGTTCCTTCGCCTTGGCGGTGGTGGTGGTGATCTGCTCATGCTTGATGAGGGCGGCAGCCATGTTGCGGAACAAGGCCGCACGGTGGCTCGAGGTACGCTGCAGCTTACGGCCGCCGACGCGATGACGCATTGTTCTTCTCCGTTCGTCAGGGCCCCGTATGAGGTAAGCCCAGCCAGGCAGCACTTAGGGTGGCTGCCCTTAACCCGATATGTGTTCCTGCCTTCGCAGGGACATAAATAATAATGGCGGAGCCTCGACCCCGCCGTCGAAGGGCCCTCAAGCGGAATTATCGCCCGAAGTCAACTATTAGCTGTTCCAACCGGTCCATATCCCGACGGATTCCGATGCTCGCCGTCAACCCGCAACCACCCGAGTAGCCAGAAAAACAGTCGACCGAAACCTCTGCCATTCCACACCCACCCCGGACTCGACGTTCGTTTAACTTCCGTTAAATTGCCCACTCCGACTCGATGTTGATCGGGACGCTTTGGGAGGGGCGGCATGGAATCCGACATTCGCTACTATCGTCGCCGCGCCTGTGAGGAGATGGCCGCGGCATCCCGCGCCGTAACCGACGCCGCGCGCGATCGACGGCTGCAGCTGGTCGATCTTTATGTCCAGCGCCTGAAGGCGCTCAAAGCGCCCAGCCCGTTCGAAGACGACGATGTTGCGCGGTTGCTGGGATCGGCCGCCAGCAAGCATCGCCCTGCCTTTGCATGGCAGGACACGCATCGGGCGTAATTAAAAGGAAAGGGCTGCCCCTTGCGGGACGACCCTCCTTACTCGCCAATACGCGCTTAATTGGGGAAGCCGTCAGCGTAGAAGACCACGCGATAGCGGCCGTCGATCTGCTCGCAGCGGGTCGTGCGCAAGCTGGCCTTCTGGAAGGCCGATGCCGACAGGGTGCGATAGGCCTCACCCCTCAGCGATGCGTCGAGGCGCTGCATGTTGCGGACCTTGGCCAGCGCCGCGGTGCACTGCCCGCGGTTGCCGAACCCGCCTTCGAATTCGGTATTGGTAAGGATCACGCCGCCAGCCGCTTGGGCAAGGGCGGGGGCAGCAAAGCTGATGGCGGCAGCAGCCGCAAGGATAGGTTTCATGACTCAACACTCCTCCAATGGGGGAAAGTGATAGAACGAGCGGAAATCATCCGGGGACCCTCGGCCCACCCCGCCCTCAGCCCGATCCATCAGTGGACGGTCAAAGGAAAAGGGCCGCGACTTTCGCCGCGGCCCTTCTTACTCGCAAATACGCACATGATCGGGATTAGTAGCCGCGATACGCCACCTGGTTGCGGTTGATATTGACGTCGGTCACCTGGCCGCGGGTGTTGACCTTGCAAGTGAAGCGAAGGTCGGCGGCCTGGTTGGCGCTGGCATATTGGCCGTTATAGCCATTGTTGTAGCCTTGGTTGTTGTACCCTTGGCCATTGTAGCCATAGCCACGACCCGAACTGGCAACGCCCGAAACCTTCAGGCTGCCGTTGTAGCGGCGTTCGACATTGGTGATGCCGAGAACGCGGGCGCCCTGGACGTTATAGCCATTGGCGTAGCCCTGCGGATAACCGTTGTTCGCATAGCCGTTGTTATAGCCGTTGTTGTAACCATAGCCCGGCTGACCGCGATAGGTTGCGCTGATGCGCTGTTCGGCGGCGGCGGCGCACATGCCGACCGCTGAGCGCTGGTCCATCTGGCCATAGCCGTAATTGCCCTGCGGATACTGACCGTAGCCGTAAGCACCCTGCGGATACTGATTATAGCCGTTACCGGTCACCGCATTGACGATCGCGCCGACAACACCAGTGTTTGGGTTGCTATAAGGATAAGGCTGCTGGGCCGCGGCGGGCGAAGCAATCGTCAGGACCGCTGCAAGGCCGGCAGTGCCGATCAGCATCTTTGACATGTTCGACATAATAAAGCTCCTAAATATGCCCAATATCGAAACCGTTCTGGGAATATGAAGGAAACTAGGCCAGTTCACATGCATCGATTGTGAACTCAAAAAACGCTCGCCGTTCATCTTCGCTATTTGGAAATTGTTGGCGCTAATGGAAAAGGGCCGCAGCTTTCGCCACGGCCCTTCCGATACGCTTACAAAATACGCAACTCGTTAGCCGAGGAGCTCCTGTTCGAGCTTCTTGGCCATCTCTTCGATATTCTCCGGCGGCCAGCCGGGGATGTCCATGCCGAGGCGCAGGCCCATCGAGGCAAGGACTTCCTTGATCTCATTGAGGCTCTTGCGGCCGAAGTTCGGCGTGCGGAGCATCTCGGCCTCGGTCTTCTGGACCAGGTCGCCGATATAGATGATATTGTCGTTCTTCAGGCAGTTCGCCGATCGCACCGACAGCTCCAGCTCGTCGACCTTCTTGAGGAGGTAGCGGTTGAGCTGGTTGGTGTCGGCGGCGACGCCCTCGCTGGCGCCGACCGCACCCGGGGTGCCGACCACGCCGGCGGACGGAACCGCGCGAACCTGGCTTTCGTCGAAGTGAACGAACAGCTGCAGCTGGTCCTGGAGGATCCGCGCCGAATAGCCGAGCGCGTCTTCCGGAGTGACAGTGCCGTCAGTCTCGATGGTCAGCGTGAGCTTGTCATAGTCAAGCTCCTGGCCGACGCGGGTGTTTTCGACCTTGTAGGCGACCTGGCGGACCGGGCTGTAAAGCGCGTCGACCGGGATCAGGCCAATCGCCGCGTCCGCGGGGCGGTTGGCGGCGGCCGGGACATAACCCTTACCGATGTCGGCGGTCAGCTCCATGTTGAGCGTCGCGCCATCGTCGAGGTGGCACAGGACCAGGTCGGGGTTGGTGACCTCGATGTCGCCCGACGTCGCGATCTGGGCCGCAGTGACTTCGCCCGGGCCGGTTGCCGAAAGCTGCAGCCGCTTGGGACCTTCGCCTTCCATCTTCAGCGCGATCTGCTTCACGTTGAGGATAATGTCGGTGACGTCCTCACGGACACCCGCAAGGCTCGAGAACTCGTGCAGCACGCCTTCGATCTTGATCGAGGTGACCGCGGCACCCTGGAGCGACGATAGCAGCACTCGCCGCAGCGAGTTGCCCAGCGTCATTCCGAAACCGCGCTCGAGCGGCTCGGCGACGAACGACGCCTTGCGACGAACGTCGGTACCCGGCTTGCGCTCCAGCGCGTTGGGCTTCTTGAGTTCCTGCCAGTTCTTTGCGTTTACGGCCATGATGTTTCCTTGGCAGCGCGGAGTAACGGCGTCCCGCTAAACTCCTGATTTTAAAACTTTTTCTGTCTAATTTGTCGTCGAAAATGCTAATTTCGGCAATAAATCAGACGCGGCGGCGCTTCGACGGACGCACACCATTGTGTGGGATCGGCGTGACGTCGCGGATCGAGGTGATCTGGAAGCCGACCGCCTGCAGCGCGCGAAGCGCCGACTCGCGGCCCGATCCGGGGCCCTTGACCTCTACCTCAAGGGTACGGACGCCATGTTCGGCAGCCTTGCGGCCGGCGTCTTCTGCCGCGACCTGCGCCGCATATGGCGTCGACTTGCGGCTTCCCTTGAAGCCCATCATCCCGGCCGAGCTCCACGCGATGGCGTTGCCCTGTGCGTCAGTGATGGTGATCATGGTGTTGTTAAAGCTGGCGTTCACATGCGCGACGCCGGCGGTGATGTTCTTGCGCTCACGACGGCGGAGGCGCTGGGGTTCACGTGCCATTGGTGGAAATCCCTAAATTCTATGTCGAGTGCAGTCGGCGTTGGAAAAGTGTCTCGCGACCGCCTCCCAGGCGGTCACTCGCTTACTTTTTCTTACCGGCGATCGGCTTGGCCTTGCCCTTGCGGGTGCGCGCATTGGTATGCGTGCGCTGGCCGCGGACCGGCAGGCCCTTACGATGTCGCAGGCCGCGATAGCAGGCGAGGTCCATCAATCGCTTGATGTTCATCGCCGTCTCACGACGCAGGTCGCCCTCGACGGTGTAGTCGGCATCGATCGCCTCGCGGATGTGCAGCACTTCCTGGTCCGTCAGGTCCTGGACTCGCCGCTCGGGAGCGATCGACAGCTTCTCGGTGATTTCCTTGGCTTTGGCCTGACCAATGCCGTGGATATACTGCAGCGCGATAACAACGCGCTTGTTGGTGGGCAGGTTGACGCCCGCAATACGTGCCATGAAAGTAGTTCTCCTAGCTCCACAGGGCAGCGGGCACCCGACCGCCCCATCTCAAAGCGTTAGCCCCTTCCAACGGAAAAACGGCGCGCGCAAAGGTGCGCCGCCGGCAACCGGTGAAACGGGATGAGGGCCAAATAGGTATGACGGCTGGACGAGTCAAGCGTCTGGACTTGAAACCATATCCCGCTAAGCCGCTCCCTTAATGCAGCGCCTGAACCATGACCAGCCGATCCCCGAGGCCTTGCGCGGTGCGGTCATTGCGCTGGGAAATTTCGATGGCTTTCATCTGGGCCACCAGGCGGTAGTCGGGCGAGCGGTGCAGCGGGGCGCTCATGAGCGCCGGCCGGTAATCGTCGCGACTTTCGATCCCCATCCGGTGCGGCATTTCAAACCCGATACGCCCCCATTTCGACTGACCACGCTCGACCAGCGCGAGCGATTGTTCGCCCATGCCGGCGCGGATGCGATGCTGGTGTTCCGCTTCGGGAACGAACTTGCATCCACCACAGCCGAAGACTTCATTGCCAAGCTGCTGGCCCGGCAATTGGGTGCGTCCGGCGTCGTTACCGGCGAAGACTTCACGTTCGGCAAGGGCCGCGGCGGCAACACCGAAGTGCTGCGCAAACTTGGGGCGGAGCACGGAATTCAGGCTGAAGCGGTTGCACCAGTCTTGCTTGATGGCGAAAAAATCTCGTCAGGACGGATCCGCGAGGCACTCAAGGCCGGTGACCCGGGCACCGCGACCCGTCTGTTGACCCGCCCCTTCGCGATCGAGGGAGTGGTCGTCCATGGCGATAAGCGCGGGCGGGCGCTGGGCTGGCCTACCGCCAATGTGGAGCTCGGCAATTATCTGCGTCCTGCCTATGGGATTTATGCGGTCCGGGTGACCCTCGATGACGGCAGCGAACATGAAGGTGTCGCCAGCCTGGGTATTCGCCCAACATTTGACCCTCCCCAGGAGTTGCTGGAGGCGGTGCTGTTCGATTTCGACGGCGATCTCTATGGCCGAACAATCGAAGTGGCGTTGCACCATTATCTTCGCCCCGAGGACAGATTCGACAGTATCGAGGCGCTTAAGGCCCAAATGGACGCAGACGCCGCGAAGGCGCGAGAACTGTTCGCATGAAATATTGGCTGGGCTGGGCGGCCCTGTTGCTGGCGGTGGCAATCCTGCTGCTGACGTTTGTCAACGCCAGTTGGCTGGCCCCGACGCCCGTCGGCGGCGTCAAGCTGATCGCCCATCGCGCGGTATCCCAGCTGTTCCACCATAAGGGGGTCAGTCATGGCACCTGCACCGCCAACCTGATCTTGCCGCCGGTTCACGACTATCAGGAGAACACCGCACGTTCGATGCAGGCCGCCGCCAGACTGGGCGCCGACATCGTCGAAATCGACGTCGCTCCCACCGCGGACGGCAAGATCGCCGTGTTCCACGACTGGACCGTCGACTGCCGGACAGAGGGTAAGGGAGAGGTGCGGACCAAGACGCTGGCCGAGCTCCAGGCACTCGACATCGGCTATGGCTATACTGCCGACGGGGGCAAGACCTTCCCTTTCCGCGGCAAGCGTAAGGACCATATCCCAAGCCTTGAGGAAGCATTGGCGGCGCTGCCAAACACGCCCATCCTGTTCAACTTCAAGGGCACCGACCCGCGCGAGGCCGACCAACTGGCGGCGGCGCTCACGGCCGCACGCCGCAAAGTGGTCGAACGGCGTGACGCCTTTTACGGCGCGGCTGGGCCGGTCGAGCGAATCCGGACCCATTTCCCCAAGGCCTGGGCAACGATCAAGGAGCAGGGCAAGGCGTGCACCAAGGACTATCTGATCTATGGATGGACTTCGATCATCCCCGAAAGTTGCCGCAATGGAACCATCTTCGTCCCCTTGAACTATCAATGGGCATTCTGGGGCTGGCCCAACCGCCTGATCCAGCGGATGCAGGGCGTCCGGGCACGAGTTATCGTCATTGGCAATTATGGCAGCGACGCGGGCGAGGGCCTGACCTTGCCCGAGCAGCTGGGCGAGATTCCGTCGACGTTCAACGGCTATGTCTGGGTCGACGACATCTGGACCGTGGGGCCGGCGCTTCGGCCTGGGCGTGATTTTCGAACGCAGGCGCAGATGGATGCGGCCGAGGCAGGGTTGAAGCGAAGAAGGGAACGGCTGGAGTAGCAAGGTCCTCCCCGTGCCGGGGAGGATTTGCATTCCGGCTCCCGCCCGCTAAGGCCCCCGGCAATGTCAGACGCGCCGACCACCAAACCCGATTACCGCTCCACTGTCTTCCTGCCCAAGACCGACTTCCCGATGAAGGCCGGCCTGCCGCAGAAGGAGCCGCTGATCCTCGCCAAATGGCAGGAGGGCGACATATATGGCCAGGTGCGCAAAAGCCGCGCGGGGCGCGAGAAGTTCATCCTCCACGACGGCCCGCCCTACGCCAATGGCGACATGCACATCGGCCATGCGCTCAATCATATCCTGAAGGACATGGTGGTCCGCACCCAGACGCTGCTGGGCAAGGACGCGCCCTACATTACCGGCTGGGACTGCCACGGCCTTCCGATCGAGTGGAAGGTCGAGGAGCAGTATCGCAAGAAGAAGCTCAACAAGGACGAGGTTCCGGTCAAGGAGTTCCGCGCCGAATGCCGGGCCTATGCCCAGCATTGGGTCGACGTGCAGCGCGAGCAGCTGAAGCGGCTCGGAATCGGCGGCAATTGGGACAAGCCTTACCTCACCATGGACTTCAAAGCGGAGGGGACGATCGTCTCCGAGCTCTACAAGTTTGCGGAGAGCGGCCAGCTCTACCGCGGCGCCAAGCCGGTGATGTGGAGCCCGGTGGAAAAGACCGCGCTTGCCGAGGCCGAGATAGAATATGAGGACATCACGTCGACCCAGATCGACGTGGCGTTCGAGATCGTCGAAAGCCCGATCCCGGAGCTTGTCGGTGCCTACGCCGTTGTGTGGACCACCACGCCCTGGACGATCCCAGTCAACCAGGCGATCGCCTATGGGCCGGAGATCGACTACGCCCTTTTAAAATACGAGGATGAAAATGAAAAAGTGCTGGGCCGCTTTCTTGTGGCGACCGAACTTAAGGAAGCATTCCAGCAACGCATAGAACCGCTCCTGCGCCAATCACTCGACGAATTTGGTACTCTCATTGGCGGTATCGAAGAGTTCTATTTCGGTCCTGCACTCGCCGGCACCATCGCCCGCCATCCGATGCACCATCTCGGTGGCTTCTTCGCCAAGCCCCGCCCCTTCCTGCCCGGCGAGTTCGTCACCACCGACAGCGGCACCGGCCTGGTCCATATGGCGCCCGACCATGGCGAGGATGATTTCGAGCTGTGCAAGGCCCACGGCATCGACCCGGTGTTCGCGGTCGAGGGCGACGGGAAATATCGCGAGGATTGGCTGTGGCTCGGCGGCCAGGGATCGGTCATCAACCCCAAGTTCAATGCGCCCGACGGGCCGATCAATAACGACCTTCGCGAGGCCGGCGCGCTGCTCGCCGCCTCGTTCGACTATCAGCACAGCTATCCGCACAGCTGGCGGTCGAAAGCCAAGGTCATCTACCGCTGTACCCCGCAATGGTTCGTCGCGATGGACAAGCCGCTCGGCCACCATCACTTCAAGACGCGAGCGGAAAAGCGGTGGGAGAATGAAGGCGGTGCGCTGATCGACGGCGCCCATGTCTCCGACGACGAGAGCGCGACGCTTCGCCAGCTGGCGATGACTGCCATCGCCGAGACGCGCTTCGTCCCCGAAAAGGGCCGCAACCGCATCGGATCGATGGTCGAAGGCCGCCCGGACTGGGTGCTCAGCCGCCAGCGCGCCTGGGGCGTGCCGATCGCAGTGTTCGTCGAAAGGAAGACCGGCAAACTTCTGGTCGACCATGAGGTCAACGAGCGGATCGTCGCCGCCATCAAGGCCGAGGGGGTCGACGCGTGGGACGACGAGCGCGCCCAGGAATATCTCGGCAACGCCTACAATGCGGAAGACTATGAGCGCGTCACCGACATTCTCGACGTCTGGTTCGACAGCGGCTGTACTCACGTCTTCACCTTGGAAAGCGGCCACTGGCCCGAGCAGCGCTGGCCTGCCGATCTCTATCTCGAAGGCTCCGACCAGCATCGCGGCTGGTTCCAGTCGTCGCTGCTCGAAAGCTGCGGTACCCGCGGCCGCGCCCCTTATGATGCGGTGCTGACCCACGGCTTCACGATGGATTCCAAGGGCATGAAAATGTCCAAGAGCCTGGGCAACACGATCAGCCCATTGGACCTGATGCGCGACTATGGCGCGGACATTTTGCGGCTATGGGCGCTGTCGGTCGATTTCACCGAAGACCATCGCATCGGCAAGGAGATCCTGGCCGGTGTCGGCGACCAGTACCGCAAGCTCCGCAACAGCTTCCGCTATTTGCTCGGTGCGCTCGACGGGTTCAGTGAGGAAGAGCGGATCGGCTTCGAGGAGATGCCGGAGCTTGAGCGCTACATGCTCGCACTCACCGCCCATCTCAATGCGCGGCTTGAGCAGGCGGTCGTCGATTTCGACTTTAACACATATGTTCGGACGCTGACCGACTTCTGCAACGACGATTTGTCGGCCTTCTTCTTCGATATCCGCAAGGACAGCCTCTATTGCGACGCTCCCGCGGACCCGAAGCGACGCGCCTATCGAACCGTGCTCGACACCTTGTTCCATGCGCTGGTCCGCTGGGCGGCGCCGGTGCTGGTGTTCACCAGCGAAGAGGTATGGGGCACGCGCTATCCCGACGCGGCGAGCGTCCATCTGCTCGACTGGCCCGAGATCGACACCATCTGGCGCGATGACGCGCTTGAGGAGAAGTGGGCTGCATTGCGGAAACTGAGGGTCGAGGTGACCGAGGCGATCGAGCCGCTCCGCCGCGAGAAGATCATCGGCTCCAGCCTCGAAGCCGAAGTCACCGTCCCGAGCGATGCCGACCCGGCACTGCTTGCCGAGTTGTTCATTGTTTCGTCGGTCAGCCGCGGCGACGCCATTACGGTGACCAAGACCGGCAAGCACAAATGCGGCCGCTGCTGGCGGCTCCTGCCCGAAGTCCGGGAAGACGGCGACCTTTGTGCGCGTTGCGAGGAAGTGGTGAATGGCTAACCGTTCGCTGGCCTATGGCCTGGCTCTACTGATCTTCGCCTCCGACCAGCTCAGCAAATGGTTCGTCACGGGCCCTCTGGGGCTGGTGCTGGAAGGGCAACAGCTGAAGCTGTTGCCGATTTTCGACCTGACTCGGGTGCATAATTACGGCATCAGCCTCGGCCTCGCCCAGGCGCAGAACGATACCCATCGTTGGCTATTGGTCGCCATGACCGCCGCCATCGCGGTCGGTGTCGCCTGGTGGATTCGCAAGGAACAGCAGCGCGGCGACCAGCTTGCGCTGGCGATGATATTGGGCGGGGCGCTTGGAAATATCGTCGATCGGGTGCAGTTGGGCTATGTCGTCGACTTCCTCGACCTGCATTTTGGCACGTTCAGGCCCTTTTATGTCTTTAATGTCGGCGACGCGGCGATTAGCATTGGCGTCGTCATCTTGCTGCTCCGCGCCTTCCTCCTCCGTGACCAGGGGAGCAAGGCGCCTGAAGGAACGAATGAACATGCGTAAGGCTTTCCTCCTCATCGCCCCGGCGATCCTGCTTGCCGGCTGCGGCGCATTCAGCACCAACAAGCCGAAGTCGCTCGATGAGTTTGCCGTGGCCCGCAATGCGCCGCTGGTGATTCCGCCCGACTATTCCTTGACTCCGCCGGTTGCCGGCACGGTCAGCATGACGGCACAGGATGCACAGACGCAGGCGATTGAAGCCTTGTTTGGTGGCCCAGCTCCGCGCAGCTCGACGGAAATGTCGGTGCTTGACCGCGCAGGCCGCGACCGCGCCTCGCTCGGAATCCGTTCGACCGCGGGCGATCCCGATACCCGGGTAGTCGACAAGGGCCAGTCGACGCAGACGATTCTGGCTGCACCGCCGGCTGACAGCCAGGATGCGTCCGCACAGACGCCGCAACAATAAGCGGCGATAGGGGAGGATATGAGCTCAGAGACCCTGTCTGCCCGGTTGGTCGAGATCGAAGCGATGCTCGACCGTTCGCGGCGTCGATTCGAAGAAGGCAGCCGCCTGGTCGAGGAAGCGCATAAGTCGCTGGCCGAAATCCAGCAGATGCTGATCGGATCGCCGGTCACGCTTTCGCCTGAGGACAATGAAGAAGCGGCCTCGCGCCTGCTCGCCAGCCTCAAAGCCAATGGCGGCGAACTTCCGGAGACGCTGTGCGGGGGGCGCCTGGCAGTCGACCCGGTCCAGCGGCTGATCCGCATCGACACGCATCCGATCGGCATTACCGAGATGGAATATCGCGTACTTGAGCTGCTGGCCTTTGCCCGCAACAATGTCGTCACTCGGCAAATGCTGCTGAAGCATCTTTACCGCCGCGCCGACGACCAGCCGCAGCCCAAGATCATCGACGTGTTCATTTCCAAGCTGCGCAAGAAGCTGCGATCAGCGTCGGGCGGCGCGGAATTCATCGAGACGATCCCGCAGCGCGGCTGGATCCTGCGCGATATCGAGACAGCGTCGGCCGCCTAGGCCCTCAAAACCGCTGATTCACTAAAGATTTACCGGCCCATGGCAAATGGGTGGGATGATTCATTTCATTCCCGAATCGGCTGCAGATGCCACCGAAGTCCCCGGCCCCTATGCCGAGGCGATTGCCCGGCTGGCGTCGATCCGCCAGGCACTTGCCTGCGTCGAGCAGTTTTCGGGCGAGCATCCGTCCGATAGCATGGCCGAAGCCAAGCTGGCCGCCGCCTGGCCCAGCGCCTCGCCGGCTCGCCAGCGCTGCTTCGATGCGCGATCGGCGCGGACCGCCGCCGCCGCCGCCGCGGGACTTGAAATGGTGGCTGCACATCAGGAGGCCGGCAAGGAGCCACATCCGGCCGCGATCGCCCGGCTCAAGCGCGAGCTTGGCGAAGGCGTCGGTTCGATCGACCAGCTGTTCTCGCTCTAAGCGGGGCCCTTCTCCTTGGGTGTTGCCGGGTCGGCACCCCATTCGCTCCAGCTCCCGTCGTATAGCTTGCCGTGCCGCCCGCCGAGCCGATGCGCGGCGAAAATGATCGAATTGGCAGTCACTCCCGAACCGCAGCTCGCGATAAACGGCCCCTCTGGATCGATTTGGCGTTCGGCAAAGGCCCGGCGCAATTCATCTTCCGACTTGAAGGTCCCGTCATCGCGGTAAAACGCAGCGAAAGGCAGGTTTTTCGCTCCGGGGATATGGCCAACGGCGACTCCGGGGCGCGGATCGGGCTCGGTCCCCTCGAACCGCGCCTTTCCCCGCGCATCGAGGAGCGGCAGGCCGACGCCACCCAATATGGCCTGCTTCGTCACCACTTCCTCGCCCCGATCCTGTGCATCGAACCGGGCCTTACGAAGCTTAGGCTCGCCGCTCTCCATCGGTCTTCCTTCCGCGCGCCATTTCTGGAAGCCGCCGTCGAGGATTGCGACCCGCTCCGCTCCGTAGTGGCGGAACATGAACCAGCCGCGCGCGGCCGTCCGAAGGGGGCTGTTGTCATAAACGATGATCCGGTCGTCGCGACCGACGCCAAGCTCGGTCATCGCTTTTCCGAAATCCGCGGCTGTGGGAAGCATATGCGGCGCAGGGTTGGAACGGTCGGCAACCTTATTGATGTCCAGGAACCGGGCGCCGGGAATATGCGCTGCCAGGAATTCCGCACTCGGATCGCGGCCGTCCGTCGGCAGGAATGCGCTGGCATCGACAATGGCGACGTCGGGCTCGCTCAAATTGCGTGCCAGCCACTCAGTAGAAACAAGTGTGTCCATTCAAGCTACTCCGAACTACCGGATTGCCACTCGCGCTCGCCGCCCGCAATGACAAGCCCATGAACGAAACCGTCAAGCTGCACCCGAGTTGGCTGAACTCGCTACGCGACGAATTCGACCTGCCTTACATGGCGGAGCTGAAGCGATTCCTGCTTGCCGAGCGGGAGGCCGGTAAGCGCATTTTTCCGGCGGGTTCGAACTGGTTTCGGGCCCTCGACCTGACCCCGCTGGATCAGGTCAAGGTCGTGATCCTCGGCCAGGACCCCTATCACGGCCCCGGCCAGGCACATGGGCTTTGCTTTTCGGTGCCGAACGGCGTTCGCCCGCCGCCCAGCCTCGTCAACATATACAAGGAGTTGGAGAGCGATCTAGGAATTCGCCGGCCGGCACACGGCTTCCTAGAACATTGGGCACGGCAGGGCGTGTTGCTTTTGAATAGCGTTCTGACGGTCGAGATGGGCATCGCCGCCTCCCACCGCGACCGCGGCTGGGAACGGTTCACCGACGCCGTGATCCGGGCGGTCAACGCCAAGCGGGATCCGGTCGTGTTCATGCTGTGGGGCAGCTATGCCCAAAAGAAAGCAAGCTTCGTCGACACGTCGCGCCACCTGGTTCTCAAGGCGGCGCACCCCTCTCCGCTTTCGGCGCACAACGGCTTCCTTGGTTGCAGGCATTTCTCAAAGGCCAATGCCTTCCTTGAAAGCCGGGGGTTGGCGCCGATCGACTGGGCGTTGCCCGAATGCGCCGGGCAAGCGTAAGAGGCGCGCCATGTCCACGACACCCAAGCATCTCGGCAAGGCAAGCGCCCTTCCCGCTTCTCCGGACGAGGCTGAACTCGATTATGTGCCCAATCCCCGTTCCGGAGCACTCTATCTCGTCCGCTTTGCCGCTCCGGAATTCACTTCCCTGTGTCCGGTCACCGGCCAGCCCGACTTCGCGCACTTGGTCATCGACTATGCTCCCGGTGCAACGATCGTCGAATCCAAAAGCCTCAAGCTGTTCCTGGGCTCGTTCCGCAATCACTGCGGCTTTCATGAGGATGTGACGGTCGGCATCGGCCAACGGCTTTTCGAGGAGATGAAGCCAAAGTGGCTGAGGATCGGCGGCTATTGGTATCCGCGCGGCGGCATCCCGATCGATGTCTTCTGGCAATCGGGCGAGCCACCCAGGGAGCTTTGGCTTCCCGACCAGGGCGTCGCTCCATATCGCGGGCGAGGCTAGGCCGCTGCGCGTCGCCGTTCTCGGTGCCGGTTCGATAGGCTGCTTCGTGGGCGGCTGCTGGCAGGCGGCGGGTTTGCCGGTCACATTTATCGGCCGGCCAAGTTTTGCGAGCGACATCGGCGGGTACGGACTGACACTCAGCGACTATAGCGGCTGGGAAGCGAGCATATCGCCGGTCAACGTCGACTATCGGTGCGGCCCCGAAGGCCTAGCCGGCGCTGACATCATTGCGCTCTGCGTCAAGAGCGGCGCGACCGCAGATGCGGCGAAGCAGATCGCCCAACATGGCCGCGAAGGGTCAATAGTGCTCAGCCTGCAAAACGGCATCAGCAATGTGGACGTGTTGGAGCATGAGCTCGGGTCCCGCTTTCGAGTGGTACGCGGGATGGTGCCCTACAATGTCGCATATCTCGGCGAAGGCCGATTCCATAAGGGCGTCGCCGGGGAAATTTATTCGGAAGACGCCGCCGAAATGCGTGAACTGGCCAAAGGGATTGGACCGTCGCCCGGGGCGCTGAAGCTATCTTCCGACATGCTTAGCCTTGCCTGGGGCAAGCTGCTGATCAACCTCAATAATGCGGTCAGCGCATTGTCCGGCAGAACACTTCTCGAGGAATTGCGCGAACGCGACTATCGCCGCGTCTTCGCCGCCTCGATGAGCGAAGGGCTACGGCTGCTCGAAAAGGCCAGGATAAAACCGGCCAAGGTCGGAGCCGTCGGCCCGCGACTGCTTCCCTGGGTAATCGGCGCCCCGGATTGGTTGTTCAACAACGTCTTCCTCAAGAAATGGAAGATTGACGCAAAGGCGCGCTCATCGATGAGCGACGACCTAGCTTCGGGTCGAAGAACCGAAATTGACTACATCAACGGCGAATTGGTGCGCCTCGCCGATCGACTGGGAGCCAGCGCGCCGGTCAACCGCAAGATTGTCCAGCTGATCCGCAAGGCCGAGTCGGGGGCACCACCGCTTCCGCCCGCCCAGCTTCGTCGCGAAATACTCGGCCGCTAGCGCGGGGCAGCTTCGGTCGGCGGGAAGGCAGTGTCGCCCGGAGCCGGCGCATCCGAGGCGCGACTCTTGGTCCAAAAATATAGAGCTGCGATGGCCAGCGAGAACACAACCAGGCTGACGAGCATTACCGCCGGATAGGGTTCAACAAGGGCCAGGACGTTGGCGCTGTCAGCCGAACCGGCCTTCTCGGCCCCGGCCACCGCTGCAGCGTAAACGACGCCCATCAGGCTCTCGCCGACAATCAAGCCGGTCGCCATCAGCACGCCCATCCTTTCGGCGAAGGCGGGACTCTTCGACTGCATCGCCCATCGATTGTAGAACCAGCCGAGCACGGCGCCGAACGGGATCAATAAGTCGGCTTCGAGTGGCAGATAGATGCCCATCCCGATCGCCAGAGGTGGAAAGTGCAGTCGTTTGCCGGACGTCCGCTTCAGCACCTCGTCAACGATGACCGCGACTACGCCAATCATTGCGCCCTGACGGATCAGGCTCCAGTCGAGACTGCCGCCGAGGACGCCCTGCGCAATCGTGGAAATGATTGCCGCCTGTGGCGCCGCCAGTGCGGTTGCCTTGGCGCCTGGGGCGCCTTCGAAGGTGAAGGCGGTGTTGAGCAGGTCGAGGATCGGCGGAATGACCAAAGCACCGAATACAACGCCGAGGATCAGTGCAACCTGCTGCCGCCATGGCGTCGCGTCGACGAGCTGGCCGGTCTTCAAATCCTGGAGGTTGTTATTGGAAATGGTGGCGACCCCGAAGATGATCGCCGTCACGAACAGGGAAAAGGCAACGAGCGCCTTTGTCTCGTCGCCGCTCACGCCCGGAAACAGGGCCACAAGGATCAGCGAGATACCCAGTACCGATAGAATGCCGACGCCGGATATCGGGCTGTTGGAGGCTCCGATCAGGCCGGCCATGTAGCCGCACACGGCGGCAATCACTACACCGGCGATTAGAACGTAGAACACGCTGACGATGATTGTTGTGCCCGGTTCGGAGGAAATCGGCGCGGTATTGCCGAATGCGTAAAGCAGCAAGCCAATTGGGATCATCGATAGCAGAATGATACCGGTGACGATGCCGATCGGGATGTCGCGCTCGGTTAGCGGTAGGTCGGCCCCGCGACCGGCCTTGCGCTCCCGGTTGGCGATCAGCGCGGAGCGAATTCCCGCGACGATCGGGCCGATGATTTTCAACAGGGTCCAGATCGCCGCGACACCGATAGTGCCGGCACCAACCATCCGCGCCTTCTGCCTGAAAGCGGCGCTGACCAATGCCTCAAGGTCGCCGCCGATCTGGGCAACAAACCCCGCGTCCTGGGTCCAATGGGGAACGATGAACGCCCAGGTGATCAGCATGCCGACGACCATGGCCAAGCCAACCGCGACGCCGACCAGATGGCCGACCCCGATCAGTGCCATCGACAGGCTGGCAGAAATGGCCGAGCCGCCGGTGCCGACCTTGAAGACGCGGCCGGCCGTGTCGGTCAGCAGCCTCGTCTTTGCAACGATGAAGTAGAATGCAGAAACCAGCGTAGCCCCGCCGATCAGCACGAGACCGCGCCTGTTCTCCTCGGCCCCGCCAACGCCGCTTCCGACCTTCAGAACCTCGGCCGCAGCAACGCCTTCCGGATAGGGTAGGTCAGTGCCGGTAACCAGTGCCCGACGCAGGGGCACGGAATACATGACGCCCAAGATGCCGCCGATGCCGATTACGGCCACCGATAGCCAATAAGGAAAGCCGGTCCACCACCCAACCATGATCAGACCCGGAAGGACGAAGATGATCGCCGACAGCGTCCCTGCCGCCGAAGCGATGGTCTGGACGATATTGTTTTCCTGGATCGTGGTGTCGTGAAACGCCTTGAGTATCGCCATCGAGATTACCGCGGCAGGGATCGAAGTCGCGAAGGTGATTCCGATCTTGAGACCCAGATAGACGTTGGCCGCGGTGAAAACGACGGTAATCAACGCACCGAGGATAATACCGCGAAGCGTAAGTTCCTTGATGCTGCCCGACGGTGCTACCACGGTTGCCATCCCCTATTCCTCCAGATGCTTATTTTTATCGGCAGGCGCGGGCAGTTCCTCGCGCTCAAAACGAATGACGGTGTCGTAACGATTGAGCAGTAGCCGGTCACCCTCGATTTTCAGCGGCTCGCGATTGAAGTTGGGCGTCTTGTAGGCGCCCTGCATCCGCGTTGCCGTCAGAAATACGGTCGAACCATCGGACGACCAATTGCCTTCGGCAGCTTCCGACACCGCGCCATAATCGAGCTGGTACTGAAAGCGACCGTCGTCATCGAGTTGGAGTGCGGCGCCAATCTCCATCTGGTTCGAACGGTAAAAACCGGTGACCGATGGCGTGCCCGCGGCGGCCAACAACAGTGCAGCAATGATCATTTCCAACCCCTTTGAAGGAACCGCGTAGCAAAGTTGCAGTGAAGTGCCACGCCTTTCGGCAGCACGTCCTCATCTATCATCATCGACGGATTATGAAGGGGTGCGCGGCTCGCTGCTTCCTCCCCCATTGGTGCAACACCAAGAAAGGCCATCGCGCCCGGGACTCGTTCCAGGACGTAGGAGAAGTCCTCGCCTCCCATGTTGGAGACGGACAGTTCGACGAAAGAATCCCCGGCCACGTCGCGCACTAGCGCAACTGCGCGGGCATCGTTGATCGTCGGCGGATAGCCCTGCTCTATAACCACCTCGGCCGTACAGCCATGCGCAGCGGCGACATGGGTGCAAATTCGCTCAAACGCATCGCGTCCGCGACTCCGGGCTTCGGGCGACAGGGTGCGCAGGGTGCCGAGCAGTTCGACCGCGTCGGGCAAAACATTGTGTGTCGTTCCGGCGCTGATCTTGGTGATCGAAAGGACGATTGGATCGGTAACCGGAGTTCGACGTGCAACCTCTGATTGCAGCGCGAGCACAATCTCCGCCGCGACCGGAACGGGGTCGAGTGCGTCGTGCGGCATGGCCGCATGGCCGCCCCTACCGACGATCCGCGCACGGAGCGTATCCGTCGACGCAAGCATCGTTCCGGCGCGGCAGCCCACTGCGCCATGAGGCAGCGTCGGCCAAATGTGCAGGGCGAAGGCGGCGTCAGGCAGCGGATCGCCGAGCAACCCTTCATCGATCATCAGCCGCGCGCCGTGATGGCCTTCCTCGCCGGGCTGGAACATGAACTGGATCCGCCCTGCGAAGTCGTCGCGATGGCTGGATAGGATTCGGGCGGCGCTGGCCAGCATTGCGGAATGGCTGTCATGGCCGCAGGCATGCATGTGCCCCGGGTGGCGGCTGGCAAAATCCAGACCTGTCGCTTCCTGGATTGGGAGCGCATCCATATCGCCGCGGAGCAACACCGTCCGGCCCGGCGAAGTCCCGTCTAGGACAGCGATCAGACCGCTGCATCTTTCGCTGCGGCAAATCGCCAGAGGAAGTCCAGCCAAAGCCGATTCCAGCTTGTCGCGGGTGAGAGGGGTATCGAGCCCAAGCTCGGGCTCCGCATGGATCGCTCGGCGAAGCGCAATTAATTCGTCACGTCCCGCTTCGGCGGCTGCGACCCAATCGAACTGCTCGGCTACGCTCATCGCGGCAGCCTAGCCGCCCAATCGCAGTGTCTCAACGCGCTATTGCGACATCAGGTCGCGATAACGCTCTTCGCTGGTCAGGCGATAATCGTCGATATCGCGTTGGGCGTTGGCCAGCGCGGATGCGCGCTTGGTTCCCATGGCCACGTCATATTTGACCAGTGCGTCGGTAAGCGCCTGGGCCTCGCCCGGACAGGCGGCCTTCACCGCGGCCGAATATGCATCGGCGGCGACTTTGGCCCTCAACTGGTTGGTTTCGAAGGATTTCAGGCAAGCGGCAAACGCATGACGCGGAGCATCGATAACCGCCGGATTGGGCGTCGCAAACGCGAGCGCCATTACTAACGTGATCATACCCGTCCCCTCTACGGACATATCAGCGAGAGGGAGCATGACTCAAACGTGGCGAAAATCAATGGCTCAGGCGATTTGGACCCCTGGCGGAACTGGCGAACTGTGGCGCCTGACCACCTGCCAGCTATCGCCTTCGCGCACCCAGACGTCGGTCAGCAGCACGCGCTCGTCGATCAATTGACCCAGATAGCGCACCTTCCACTGAGCATCGACCGTTGCGACAATCACATTCTCCAGCGCGACGCATTCGGTGACGCGCACTTCAAGGCTGGCGATATCCATACGCTTCAGCGCTTCGATCCACTGCGCAAGGTTGACCGCCACCGATCCGGTCGAGCGGATGCCGACCAGCTTGAATTGCGGGTGGATCAACCGGCGGAGCGCGGCCTCGTCCTTGGCAATAAGGGCGTCACGCCATTCGCGCTCAAGATCGCGAACATCGAGGCAGGGTAAATCAGCGGCCACGGAGCAACCCTCCGAAAATTCCTCGCAACAACGAATTGCCGAGCTGTCGCCCGACTGACGAGGCAATCGAGCGCCCCGCCGATTGCATCATCTTGTCGGCCATGGTCGGCTTCGCCGCTTCGCGCGCACGCCGCGCCTCCTCGCGCTCCAGCTCGCGCTGGCGCTGCGCCTCCAGTCGCTCGGCTTCACGTTGCTGGCGAATAGCCTCCTTTTCGGCGGCCGTGCGCTGGCGCGCAGCTTCCTTGTCGGCAATTGCCTGCTGGCGCGCAGCTTCGGCGGCTGCCTTCTGGGCTTCCGTCTCGGCCTTTGCCGCTGCCGCCGCCGCGGCAGCCTCATCGCCCTTGGCCTTCAGAATTTCCTCTGCGCTGTCACGATCGAGCAGCGTGTCATATTTTGCGCCAATAACGTCTGTCTGGACCATGATCGCCCGTTCCTGCGCAGTCAGCGGCCCAACTCTCGAGCATGGCGGCTTGATCAGGGTGCGTTCGACCGGAGACGGCGCGCCATCCGGCAGCAATAGCGAAACCAATGCCTCGCCAACCTTGAGCTCGGTGATTGCGGTGGCGACGTCGACGTCGGGATTTTGGCGGAAAGTCTCCGCGGCCGACTTGACCGCCGCCTGGTCACGCGGAGTGAAAGCGCGAAGCGCATGTTGCACCCGATTGCCGAGCTGGCCCGCTACCTTGTCGGGAATGTCGATCGGGTTCTGGGTGATGAAATAGACCCCGACCCCCTTGGAGCGGATCAGCCGTACGACCTGTTCGACTTTCTCTAGCAATGCCGGGGGGGCATCCTCGAACAGCAGATGCGCTTCGTCGAAAAAGAAGGCGAGCTTCGGCTTGTCCGGATCACCAATCTCGGGAAGCAGCTCGAACAGCTCGCTCAGCAGCCACAGCAGGAAGGTCGAATATAGGCGCGGACTCGCCATCAGCTTATCCGCGGCGAGGATGTTGACGATGCCCTTGCCCGCATCATCCAGCTTCAGGAAATCCTCAAGGTCCAGGGCCGGTTCGCCAAAGAAATTATCGCCGCCCTGCGCTCGTAACTGAAGCAGCGAACGCTGGATGGCGCCGACGCTCATCTTCGACACATTGCCATATTCAAGAGTCAGCTCGTCGGCCTGCTCGCCGCAATGCACGAGCATTGCCTGCAAATCGTCGAGGTCGAGGAGCATCAACCCCTCCTTGTCGGCAACGGCGAAGGCAATCGTCAGAACGCCCTCCTGAACGTCATTCAGGTTCATCAGCCGCGACAGGAGCAATGGCCCCATTTCGCTGACCGTGGTGCGGACCGGATGTCCTTGTTCGCCGAACAGGTCCCAGAATTGGACCGGATAGGCCTGGTAGGACCAATCGGTGTAGCCGATCTCGGCAGCGCGCGCTGCGAACGCCTCATGCGGCTTGGCGGTCGCGGCGCCGGGCATCGCAAGGCCCGCGATGTCGCCCTTCACATCGGCAACGAAGGTCGGGACCCCCGCGGCCGAAAGCCCTTCGACAATCCCCTGGAGCGTCACGGTCTTGCCGGTTCCGGTCGCTCCGGCGATCAATCCGTGTCGATTGGCGCGCTTCAACTCAAGCTGTTGAGGCTTGGCGCCGCCAGGGCCTGCACCGATGAAGATGCTGGTCACAGGATTACTGGCCATCTGTTCGCGTCGCTCCTTCGGCTTCGATGCGCATTGCCTTAACAGCAATGCGCCTCCGGCGTTCGGCGCCGAAGCCTAGGCCGAAGGAGTGTCGGCAACAAGACAGCGATTAACGGCTCGCAATATCGACGCCAACGAACGCTTCGGGCGTCTGGCCGCGCTTGACCAGCAGGAGCACGCTTGTCCGCCCCGCGCGCCGCGCAGCTTCGACCGCTGCCAGCACTTGGGCCGGTGTCGTCACCGCCTGGCGGTTGACCGAAACGATCACGTCGCCCCGGCGCAGCCCTTTTTCCGAGGCGTCGCTGCTGGGGTCGATTGATGTAACGACCACACCGTGCACGTCGGCGGGCAAGTTGAGCGCGCGGATGATCTGCGGATTGAGCGGTTGCAATGACAGGCCCAGCGCAGTCCCGGGCGCTACCGGCGCCTCCTCGGCCATGGCCTGGCCTTCATCGTCTCCAACACCGCCGCCTTGGCGGGCCAGCTCCTCATCCGTTGGACGTTGGCCTACCTGCACCTGGACAGTCTGGCGTCGACCATCACGAATAAACTCGACGGGCACTCGGGTGCCGACCGATGTATTGGCGATGATGTAGCTGAGCGTTTCTTCCGGGGTGACGTCGCGGCCGGCGACCTTAACAATCACGTCGCCTTGCTGGATTCCAGCCTTGGCGGCGGCTTCTCCGGGAACGACCGAGCGGACCAGTTCCCCACGGTCCTTCGGCAGGCCGAGACTGTCAGCAATATTCTCGTCAAGCGGTTGCAGCGAGACGCCAAGGTAGCCGCGCGAAGGCCGTTGGCCGCGGCGAAGGGAATCGATAACCGGCTTGGCGGCCTCGGCCGGAATGGCAAGGCCGATACCGACGCTGGCGCCGGTGGGGGAGATCAGCGCCGAATTGATGCCGATGACGTTACCGGCCATGTCGAACATCGGGCCGCCCGAATTGCCCATGTTGATGCTGGCGTCGGTCTGGATGTAGCGGTCATATGCGCCGCCGCCCGTGATTCCACGGTGCAGCGCCGAGATGATTCCGGCGGTGACCGTCCCGCCCAATCCATATGGATTGCCGATTGCCACCACCCAGTCGCCCACGCGCGCCCGGGTCGAATCCCCGAAGTTGACGAAGGGCAGGTTGGAACCCTCGATTTTCAGCAACGCCAGATCCGACGTGGTATCACGTCCGATGATTCTCGCAGGGAATTCGCGGCGGTCGGCCAGCGTGATGGTGATGCTGTCGACCGTGCCAGTCCCGTTGACGCCCTGGATAAGGTGATTGTTGGTGACGATGTAGCCGTCGGGCGAAATGATGAAACCGGACCCGAGCGAACCGGCTTCACGCGTTGGCGGCGATTCCTGGCCGCCCTCCTGGCCCTGGCCCTGCGGAACCTGACCACCGAAACGGCGGAAGAATTCCTCGAATGGGTCGACCTGCCGTTTCACCGGCACGCGCTGCTTGGTCGAGATGTTGACCACAGCCGGCGCCAGTCGCGCCGCCAGGTCAGCGAATGATGCCGGCGCGCCTGCCTTCGGCACGATCGCCGCCGGCGCGTTCTGCGCCACTTGCGCACCGGCCTGGCCGGTTGCGACCGAAAAAGCGGTACCTCCCAGAAGCAGGGCCATCGCGACCCCATAGGCGTAGCGCACGGGTCGAAACTCCTTCGTCGAACTCATTCCATTTCCTCGCTTGGCTTTCGCGGTTCGCATGCAACGCTAGGCCAAACGCCTGAACGCGAATTGAACAGGGCTGGCTCCTATCGTCCAGTAAATTCCTTCAGATACTCGTTATTAGGCGACAGTATCATATTGGTTTGCGCGGGCTTGCCGCCGTTGGCGCCAAGGAACGTCGTCTCATAGCTCTGCATGGCGCGGTAGAAGTTGTAGAATTCCGGGTCTTTTCCGAATGCGGCGGCATAGGTCTGTGCCGCTTCGGCATCGGCTTCGGCGCGGATAATCTGGGCGCGCTTCAATCCCTCGGCCTCGATCGACCTAGCTTCCTGCTGCCGGGCGGTACGCATTCGATCGAAAGCCGACTGCAGCGGTGTCCCGTCCGGCAGGTCGGCCTTTTTGATGCGGACGTCGATAATTTCGGCCCCATATTGGCGTGCGACGCGGTCGAGCCCGGTCCTGATATTGCCCATCACTCCTTCTCGTTCGGGCGACAATAGCGAAGCAAACGGCCGCTTGCCGAGCTCGTTCCTCAGCTGAGAGCCGAGAATCGGCGCCAGGGATTGCTCGAACTGGTCGGTCGAACGGGCGCGGATATACATCCGCAGCGGATCGACCACACGGTAGCGGGCAAAGGCATCGACCTCCAGCCGAAGCTGGTCGGTCGACAGCACCTGCTGCTTGTCCATGTCGATATTGCGCACGCGCTTGTCGATCCAGTCGATGCGCTCGACAAAGGGGATGCGGAAGGCAAGTCCCGCGCCCGGGCCGCCAATATTATCCCCATCCTTGTAACGGTTGATGATCCGAACCGGCTTGCCGAATCGAGTGATGATTCCCTGCCTGGTTTCGGGGACGATCGAGATGCTGCTGGACAGAATGACCAGCACCAGGAACGCAATTAGCGCTGCTGCGAACGGATGGCGGCGAATCGCGTCGGTCATTGGCCGCCTCCCCGTGGAGTGGTTCGCTTGACTTCGCCAAGGGGAAGGTACGGGGTCACCCCCGGCGTTTCCACGATCGTCTTGTCGACGTTCTGCAAGACGCGCTCCATCGTTTCATAATACATTCGTCGCTTGGTCACGCCCGGAGCCAATTTGTATTGCGCGTAAACCTTGTCGAATGAGGTGGCATCGCCTTGCGCCTTCTGGCGCAGCTGAAGGGCATAGGCGTTGGCCTGGTTGATATAACTTTGCGCCTTCTGCTGCGCGGCGTTGACCTCCTTGAAGGCATCGTTGACCGCGGCGGGCGGATCGGCTTGCCGAATCGCCACACCCTGGACGACCACGCCCGACTGGTAGGCATCGAGGGCCTGCTGCATTTCTTCCTGGACGCGGGCTTCGATGAAGCCGCGTTTCACGCCCATGGCTTCTTGCAACGTCACCTGTGCGATGACCTGTCGCATCGAGCTTTCGGCGACCTGTTTGATCGTGTCCTCGGGTTCGGCCAGCTCATAAAGGAACTGCTCGGGATCGCGAATGAGCCAGCGAACCTGGTAGGCGATGTCGATAATGTTCTGGTCGCCGGTCAGCATCAGCGTTTCTTCGGACGCAGAGCCGAGGTCGATCCTGCGGGTTTCACCCACATTCACTTTTTGTACCCGGTCGATCGGCGCCGGCAGGGTCAAGCCGATGCCGGACGACAGCGTGTGGCTGTAGCGGCCAAAGCGCGTAACCACGCCGCGCTCTCCAGGGGCGATGCGGTGCATCGTCGTGAACAGCAGCCAAACCAGAACGATGGCGACTCCCGCCCAAAACAGCACGGAACCGTTAGGCTTCCCGCCAAAGCCGATACCGCCGCCCGGCCCGCCGCCGCCAAATCGTCCGCGGCTCCTTTTCAAAAAGTCGTCGAGCGACGTGACGGAGGCCCGATTGCCGCCACCGCGCCGCTTCGGAGTTTCGCCCCAGGGCCCCGTCGGTTCTTCGCCCGGAGGCGGTTCCTGCCCGCCGCCCGCACCGGGAGGAGACCCCCAAGGGCCCTTGTTATCACTAAAAAGAGCGCGACCACGCGCTCCCCACCCGGGAAAAATTGCCATAGCCCCATAATAAGTAGGGTTTCGCCGAAAAACAGTGCCGCCTGTCGAAAAGGCGATTAAGTGCGCGGCAATGACTACTGATGAACCGCTCGTCGCCCTAGACAACCTGCCCGACGCCGCACGAATCCGGTCACGCAGGCTGGTCGGCGATATCGCGACGATCGTTGCCGACGCGTCCGGCCTGTCCGATGGCGAGCGAGGAGATTTGGAGCAGAAGCTCAAGCAGGCGGCAACTGCCCTCCCGGGCGTCAGGGAGGCCCGGGTCGCGCTGACCGCTTCCAGGCCAGGGCGCACATTCATCGCCATTGGGTCCGGGAAAGGGGGCGTCGGGAAGTCGACGCTGACTACCAATCTCGCCATCGCACTAGCGCGAATGGGAAAGAGGGTCGGGATCGTCGACGCAGACATTTACGGCCCCTCCCAGCCGACCTTGCTGGGTACCGCCGAAAAACCCCATGCCAAAAATGACAAGCTGGTTCCTGTGGAGGTGCAGGGCGTCAAGCTGCTGTCGGTGGGACAGCTTGTAGCCCCCGGCCAGGCTTTGGCCTGGCGGGGACCGATGGCGTCGGGCGCGCTTGCACAGCTGATCGAAGGCGATTGGGGCGATACCGAGATCATCCTGGTCGACCTGCCGCCCGGTACCGGTGACGTGCAGCTGTCGCTGGTGCAGAAATCCCGGCCGGCGGGGGCAGTTATCGTCTCGACACCGCAGGATCTTTCGCTGATCGATGCGACCCGGGCCGTCGACCTGTTCGGCAAGACCAGCGTGCCGGTACTTGGCGTGATCGAGAATATGGCCGGCTACCAATGCCCCCATTGCGGCGAGACGAGCGACCCGTTTGGCCAAGGCGGAGCAGAGGCGTCGGCCAGGCAGCTCGGGGTTCCTTTCCTCGGCCGCCTGCCGCTTTCCGCCAGCCTGCGAGAGGCTTCGGACGCCGGCGCGCCACCGGCCGCGCAGGATGGACCGGCGGCCGACGCTTTCGCCGCAATCGCAGGTCGGATTCTGGCGGAACTGGAAAAAGTCAGCGGTTGAAGCATTTTGAACGCAGGAGGACTTCGCCAATGCCCCTGACCCGCGATGAGGATATTTCCGAACTGCTCGCCGGCTCACGCACCATTGCGATGGTCGGCGCTTCAGACCGGCCCGATCGCCCGTCGCACCAGGTGATGAAATTCCTGCAGGATCAGGGCTATCGCGTGATCCCGGTCAATCCGACCATTACCGGCGAGCATGTCCACGGCGAATATGTCTGGCGCGAGCTGGCCCAGATCGGAGAGCCAATCGATATCGTCGACATTTTTCGGCGCAGCGCGGAGGTCGGTCCGATCGTCGACCAGGCCATTGCCATCGGCGCCAAGGCCGTTTGGATGCAGTTGGGCGTCATCGATCCAGACGCCGCAGCCCGGGCCGAAGCGGCGGGCCTGATCGTGGTGATGGACCATTGTCCCAAGATTGAGATCACTCGCATGGGACTGGCCCCTGTCGCCGCCGAATAGCCGAGCTCTCTCAACAACTTGACTCAATGACCAATGAGGCAGAACTTCCCTGCTTGCGCAGCCGCGGTGAGGCCGGGGGTTGGTTGCGCACGGGACGGTCTCCGGCCGAGGGGCAGACCATGAGGAAAATGTTCGTGCGCGCCGCGCTGCTTTCCTGCGCGGCTTTGGTAACGGGTCCGGCAATCGCCAACCATAGTTGGGGCGGCTATCATTGGGCGGGCGACGGCTCGAACCTCACACTTAAGGTGAATACCGCGATTACCTCGCAATGGAACACCTCGGTTAGCGACTCAATTTCGGACTGGAATCAATCGACCGAGCTTGTCCTAAATTCGGCGTCGTCCTCGGCCAGTGCAAAGAGGTGCAGTCCAATCTCCGGCCAGATTCTGGTCTGCAATGCCAGCTATGGCCAGCGGGGCTGGCTCGGGATCGCCTCGATCTGGCTGACAAATGGTCACATCAGCCAGGCGACCACCAAGCTCAACGACAGCTATCATAATTATGCGCCGTACAACTCGCCGGCGTGGCGGGCGCTGGTCGCTTGCCAGGAGATCGGCCACGATTTCGGCCTCGACCATCAGGATGAAACGTTCGACAACGTCAATCTCGGCACGTGCATGGACTATACAAATGCGCCGGACGGCGGCCTAGTCGGTGGGTTTAACTATGGCCCGTCTAACCGCCATCCCAACACCCATGACTATGATGAGCTGAAAGCAATCTATAATCACGACGATGGTTTCACGACGGCGAAGTCTGCGACCAATTTCGGTATTCGTCAGGTCGGTCAGGCACCTCCGCAATCGGCGGCGGGATCAGGCGACAGCCCGGCCGAATGGGGTCGTGCGATTCACAATGATAGCCAGGGACGGCCCGACGTGTTCCTCAAGGACCTGGGCGCGGGCAAGAAGGTGATTACCCACGTCTTCTGGGCGATAGGCAAGGGACCGAACAACGGTTGATGGTATGGCGTCGGCCTAAGCGCTCGCCACCGTCATTTCAGGGATCAGCAACGTCGGGGCATCGACGCCCCGGCGGAAACGCAGGTCGCTTGCCGGCTCCAGCGTGGCGAACATCTGCTTGAGGTTGGATGCGATGGTGATCTCCGCAACCGCGGGGCCGATCTCGCCATTGCTGATCAAGAAGCCCGCAGCGCCCCGCGAATAATCGCCGGTGACGCCGTTGACGCCCTGGCCGATCAGTTCAGTAACCAGAATGCCCTCACCGATGCCGGCGATCATTTCCTCGCGGCTACGCGGGCCCGCGGCCATATGCAGGTTAGACGGCCCCGCCATGGGCGCGCCGGATACGCCGCGCACCGCATGGCCGGTGGGCTGGATACCGAGTTGCCGGGCCGAGGCGCTTTCGGCGAGCCATGTCGTCAGCACGCCATCCTTGACCAGGTCCATCGGCTTGACCGGCAACCCTTCCCCATCGAACGCCCGGCTCCTGAGGCCGCGCTCGCGGAAGGGGTCGTCGCGCACCGTCACGCCGGGCGCGAACAGCTGCGTTTCCAGAGCATCGACCAGGAAACTCGCTTGTCGTGCGATCGCCGACCCGCTGATCGCTGCGATGAAGTGACCCAATAATGTCGTCGCCACCCGCGGATCGAACAGCACCGGCAGCTTGCCCGGCTTGATGCTGACGGGGTTGAGGCGCGCGACTGCGCGGGTAGCGGCCCTGGCACCCAGTTCGTCCGGTGATTCCAGGTCTTTAAGATGCCGCGCCGAATGCCACGCATAGTCGCGCTGCATGCTGCTTCCCTCGCCTGCGACAACGCTGGCCGAATTGCTATAGCCAGTCGCTCGGGTTGAGCCGGAAAAGCCGTGGCTGGTGGCGATCGCAAAGATCGACGCCGAAGCCGAAGCGCTGGAGCCATTGCTATTGGTGACGCCTTGCACCCCGCGGGCGGCATCCTCGGCGCGCTGCGCCCGCTGCTTCAGCTCGCCCGGATCCGGGTCGCCTCCGTCATTAAGATCGAGATTGGCGGGCTCGCCCCGAAACAATTGTTCCTCCGGCGCAAGTCCGGCGAACCGATCCTCGGGCGCTTCGCGAGCCATTGCCAGCGCGCGATCGACAATTGTCGCCATCGCATCGTTGGAAAGGTCCGACGAAGCGATCGTCGCATTGCGCTGGCCGATAAACACGCGAAGGCCGATTTCCTCGCCCTCGCTGCGATGCACGTCCTCAAGTGCCCCAAGCCGGACGCTGACCCCCTGCGAACGCTCGCCAACATAAGCGGCGTCGGCGGCATCGGCGCCTTTCTTTTGGGCGAGTTCGACAAGCGAAATTGCCTTGTCGCGGGCGGCGGCAGGTTCGAGCATGGCGCCCGCCTAAGCGTTCATTCGACCGACGACAAGCCGACCACGAGGAAGCCGAGGAACAGCAATAGTCCGGTGAAACGGTTCGACCGGAAAAGCGCCAGCGCCGCCGGCCCGTCTTTGGTATCGACCTTCGCCACTTGCCAGCCGAGGTGGAATGCGGCGGGAAACAGCGCCAGCAGCGCGACCCAGTCGGACCGGACGGTCCAAATCGCCGCGGCCCAGCCGATAAGCGCCAGGAGGTAGCAAATGCCGACTCCAACCTGGGCGCGATCGCCGAGCGCCCGCGCGCTCGACTTTACCCCGACCAGCGCGTCGTCCTCAATATCCTGGATGGCGTAGAGGGTGTCGTAGCCGATCACCCAGAAGATGCTGCCCAGCCACAGCAGCAGCGCGGGGGGCTCGAAGGCGCCGGTCACCGCCGGCCATCCGACCAGCGCGCCCCAGCTGAACACCAGCCCGAGCCACGCCTGCGGCCACCAGGTGATACGCTTCATGAAGGGATAGGCGGCAACGGGACCGAGGCTGAGCAAGGCCGCGACCTGCGCCGCCGGTTTAATCTGCAGGAGCACGATCAGCCCAACCAGGCATAGGCAGATAGTCAGGACCCAGGCGGCTTTGAGGGACACGCGGCCGCTCGCCAGTGGCCGGAGCCGGGTCCGTTCCACCCTCTTGTCGAGTTCGCGGTCGACAATGTCGTTATAGGCGCACCCTGCCGATCGCATCGCGAAGGCGCCCAACAAGAGCCAGGCGAACAGCAACCAGTCGCCCCCCACCCCCGCCAGGGCCACGCTCCACGCGCAAGGCCAGTAGAGCAGCCATGTCCCGATCGGCCGGTCGAGCCGCATCAGGGACGCATAGGGACGGAGCATTTGCGGCAACGCGCCGATCAGCCCGGTCCGCTCACTGTCGGGAACGAGGTCCGTCGCCATCAGGCCGCGATCCGTTCGATCTCGTCCACCCAGTGCACCAGCGCGGCCAGCGACGGCAGCTCCCGGAAGCGCGGATGCTCGGTCGGTGGTGGGCGCTGCTCGTGGCTCCAGGCCAGCGGCTGGGGGATGTAGGCTGCCCAGGCGCCCGCTTCGAGCGCGGGGTAAACGTCGGAGCGCATCGAATCGCCGGCCATGACCGCACTGCCCGCGGGCACTCCGAAACGATCGAATATGCGCCTGAACGTCGCCGGGCCCTTGTCGCTGACGATCTCGATCCCGGAAAAGCGGTCGCCAAGCCCCGAAGCGGCGAGCTTGGCCTCCTGGTGGAACAGGTCGCCTTTGGTCACCAGCACCAGCCGGGCGCGATCGGCTAGCGCCTCAAGCGTATCCTCAATCCCTTCGAGCAGTTCGACCGGATGGGCGTGAAGTGCCCGGCCCGCGTCGAGAATCTGGCGAATGACCGAAGCCGGAACGTCATCGCCGCCAAGTTCCAGCGCGGTCTCGATCATCGACAATGTGAAAGCCTTGGCGCCATAGCCATAGAGCTTCAGGTTGCGCACCTCGCACGCTTCCAATGCCGTGCTGGCAATGCCGGCATCGGCAAACGGCTCCAGCATCGCCACCAGCGCATCCTGGGTCGCATGGAAGTGGCGCATATTGTGCCACAGCGTGTCGTCGGCATCGAGGCAGATGAGGTCGATCGGCATGGGCTTACGACTAGCATGCCTCGATGGCCGAATTCGACCCACTGCTGACATAAGATTTGCCTCGCTGGCCTATGCGGAGGTGCGGGCTAGCGCTTGCGCGGCGGCATTGGCGCTGGCCCAGGCCCATTGGAAATTATACCCGCCAAGCCAGCCGGTGACATCGACCGCCTCGCCGATCGCAAAAAGCCCGGGGACCCGGTTCGATTGCATCGTCTGCGACGACAATTCGGCCGTGCTGATTCCGCCGATTGTGACCTCTGCCTTGGCAAACCCCTCGCTGCCGTTGGGCGTGAACGTCCATTCAGCGATCCGGCGCTCGGCATCGTCGAGGCGGCGGTCGGGGATGTTGGCAAGCTCTCCGGCAAGTGCAAGCTGCTCGGCAAGCGTTCCGGCGAGCCGGTCGGGCAAGTGGCGCCCGAGCATACGGCGGACGGTGGAACGAGGCTCAACCCGCTTTGCCTGCCGAAGCCATCCGCGGGGAAGATCGGGCAGAAAATCGACCGTGACGGGTTGGCCGGGAAGCCAATAGGAGGACACCTGCAGGATTGCGGGGCCTGACAGTCCTCGATGGGTGAAAAGAGCCGCTTCCCGAAACCTGCCTTTTCCCGCGCTGGCGACGACTTCGGCGGAGACACCCGAAAGCGTGCTGAATAAGGCCTGCCCTCCCGAAAGGGTCAGCGGAACCAGGGCGGGGCGCGGTTCGACGATCTTCAGGCCGAAGCGGCGCGCGACATCATAGGCGAAGCCGGTCGCACCGAGCTTGGGGATGGACAGGCCGCCGCTGGCCAGTACCAGCGCTGGAGCACGGGCGGTGGCGGTGCCGATCGTGACGTCGAAGCTACCGTCGCGATGCTCGACGGTCGCGGCCTGGCCGAACGCGTTTTCGACCCCGCCCGCGGCGCATTCGTCGAGCAACATGGCGACAATCTGCCGCGCCGACCCGTCGCAGAAGAGCTGACCGAGGGTTTTCTCGTGCCAGGCAATTCGGTGACGATCGACCAGGGCGAGGAAGTCGGCCGGCGTGTAGCGGCCGAGCGCGGACTTGGCGAAATGCGGGTTTGCCGACAGGAAATTGTCGGCGGTGGCGCCGATATTAGTGAAGTTGCACCTCCCTCCGCCCGATATCAGTATCTTGCGACCTGGCTCGGATGCGTGATCGACAAGCAGGATCCGGCTCCCCTGCTGCCCGGCAAGCGCCGCGCAATACATTCCCGCCGCCCCCGCCCCAATGATGATTGCGTCGAACGAACGGGTGGCGGCCATGGATGGCACCTAACGAGTCAAGCTGGCGAAAGCGAATGGAGGAATGGCCGCTTTCGACCCATTCCGGTCATAATCGGTAGCGGCACCTTTCCACCCAGGCGGACATCGGAAACCACTGAATAATGCGGCAATATTGTGCTCCGGCGTCAGGGAATATCCCTATTTCAAGACGCCGACTTTCATGGAACGTCCCAAGTGGCAGGCGGGTCGAAATTGAGCCTCGCGCCTATCTTAAAGGGGTAGTTCCATGAAAAAATACCTTCTTGCCGCGGTAGCTGTTGCCGCAATTGCGGCTCCAGCCCAGGCCCGAGACAACCAAGGCTACGTTGGGATCGAAGGTGGTGCGACCTGGGTGAAGAGCCAGAGCCCGGACGTCCACGTCGACTATACGGTACTTAACAATATTGACCCATTATTTCCGGAGCCTGCCGACCAACACTTCGGCAACGCCTTCGATCTCGATTCCCACATGGGATACAATATCGGCATGTTCGGGGGCTATGACTTCGGCATGTTCCGCCTCGAGGGCGAGGTCGACTGGATGCACGCCAACCTGGACCACCTAAAGGTCGATTCCGACCTGATCGATGCGATTAATGCGATTAACGGTGGACCTGACATCGGCAACGCAGAGTTCAACCTGGACCAAGCGACCTCGGCGCTCGCGTTTATGCTCAATGGGCTGATCGACGTCGGTGACGAAGACGGTTTCTCGTTCCAGGCCGGCCTTGGCGGGGGCTGGGCGAAGTCCAAGTTGATCAACGACAAGGACGGCGCCTTCGCATGGCAGGTGATCGCCGGCGTTACCTATGCCGTAAGTCCGAACATCGACCTCGGCCTGAGGTATAAATATTTCTCAACCGGCAGCCTGAAGTTTCACGAACGCGACAACTCGTTTGTGATCACGAGGATCTTACCTACACTGCCACCCGTCAGTCAGAATATCGGGGTCGATGTCTCCTCGGACATCTCAACGAAGTTCAAGGCGCAAAGCCTGCTGGCGACGCTGACCTACAACTTCGGGGCGCCGCCTCCGCCACCGCCTCCGCCGCCACCGCCACCTCCGCCGCCACCTCCGGCGACGCAGACTTGCCCGGACGGCTCGGTGATCCTGGCGACGGATGCTTGTCCGCCACCGCCGCCGCCACCTCCGCCTCCACCTCCACCTCCGGAGCCAGAACGCGGCTAAGACCATAGTAATTGCGCACAAGGTTCGGCCGGTTACATCAGGTAGCCGGCCGTTCTGCTTATTGCTCCAAAATCAGATCGCCAATTGACTCGTCGTCAGCTCGAACGGGTCACTGTCGCTGACGATCCCTAATGTCTGCTTTCCACCCATTCCGGTCATTGAGAGGAACGGCTAAGCCAGTCTCATGCCCGCCACTCCTGCCTGGCCGCCCAGAAGCCTGCCCCGCCTGTTCGTGCGCGGGCCGCTCGCACAGTCGACACCAATCGAGCTCGATGGCGCGCCCGCCCATTATCTCGGCAATGTCATGCGGCTGAAACCGGGCGACCGGCTATTGCTGTTCGACGGCGCGTCGGGCGAATGGCTCGGCGAAGTGGCGGAGGCCGGCAAGAAGCATATGACGCTATCCGTGGTCGAACAGACCCGGCCGCAGGAAAATGGACCCGACCTATGGCTGGCCTTCGCGCCGGTGAAGAAAGGGCGGGTCGACTGGCTGGTCGAAAAAGCGGTCGAGCTGGGCGTCGCGCGGCTTCAGCCGGTGGTGACGCAGCGAACCATCGTCGACAAGCTCAACCTCGACCGGATGCGGGCGCATATTGTCGAGGCGGCCGAGCAATGCGGGCGTACCGCGCTGGCCGAAATCGACGAGCCGACGAAGCTCGATTCTTTTCTGAAAGGCCGCGACACGGCGCGGACATTGTATTTCGCCGACGAGACTGGCGGCGAGCCGGCCGCAGCAGCGTTCGCACCTGGATCCTCGCTAATCCTGACCGGGCCCGAAGGCGGCTTCACCCCCGACGAAGCGGCGGCGATCCGCGCCAGCGCCAACGCCAAGCCGATCAGCCTCGGCCCCCGCATCCTCCGCGCGGAAACCGCCGCACTGGCTGCGATAGCGTCCTGGATGTCGGTCGCGGGCGACTGGCGATAAGCACCGCTATATAAACCATAAGCAGGAAGTGCTGGCGCAGGCCCGGGCGCGCCGCTAATCGCCGCCGTAATGACCACGCGAACCGACCTTTCCGCGAGCCCGCCGATCGAGAGCCGCGATGACCTCCTCTCCGTGTTCGCCGGCGGGGAGAAACCGCGCGCGGATTGGCGCATCGGCACCGAGCATGAGAAATTCGTTTACCGGACCAGCGATCATCGCGCGCCGTCGTGGGAAGAGCCGGGCGGAATCCGCGACCTCTTGCTCGGCCTGACCGAGTTCGGCTGGATGCCGGTCGAGGAAAATGGGAAGATCATTGCGCTGACCGGCGCCGACGGCACCATCAGCCTCGAACCCGCAGGGCAGCTCGAACTATCAGGCGCGCCGCTCCAGGATCTTCACCAGAGCTGCGCAGAAAGCGGCCGGCACCTTCAGCAGGTGAAGGCCATTGGCGACCGGCTCGGGCTCGGCTTCCTCGGCCTCGGAATGTGGCCGGACAAGAAGCGCTCGGACCTACCGATCATGCCCAAGGGCCGGTACGAGATCATGCTCCGGCACATGCCCCGCGTCGGCACGCTCGGACTGGACATGATGCTTCGAACCTGTACCATACAGGTTAATCTTGATTATTCATCCGAAGCCGACATGGTAAAGAAATTCCGTGTCGGCCTGGCACTCCAACCGGTCGCGACTGCGCTGTTCGCCAATTCCCCATTCACCGAAGGCAAGCCAAACGGCTACAAGAGCTTCCGCAGCCATATCTGGGAGGATACCGACCCGGCGCGGACGGGAATGCTGCCCTTCGTGTTCGATGACGGCTTCGGGTATGAGCGCTACTGCGACTATGCGCTCGACGTTCCGATGTATTTCGTGTTCCGCGACGGGCGCTACGTCGACGTGGCCGGCGAAAGTTTCCGCGACTTCCTGGACGGCAAGTTGCCCGCCCTGCCCGGCGAGAAACCGACCGTCGCCGACTGGACCGACCATCTGTCCACCGCCTTTCCGGAGGTGAGGTTGAAGAGCTTCCTCGAAATGCGCGGCGCCGATGGCGGACGCTGGGGCCGTATCTGCGCTCTTCCCGCTTTATGGGTGGGCCTGCTCTATTCCGACACCGCGCTCGACGCCGCCTGGGATCGGGTCAAGCATTGGACCATCGACGAGCGGGAGGCGCTTCGCCACGCGGTTCCTGGGCAGGCGCTCGACGCACCAGTCCCCGGCGGGGGGACAGTCCACGATCTCGCCCGGGAAGTGCTCGACATCGCATCGATCGGCCTCACCGAGCGCGCCGAGCTCAATGCGGCCGGCGACAATGAGGGCGGCTTCCTCGACCCTTTGCGCGACGTGGTCGCCAGCGGCAAAACCTTCGCCGACCGCCTGCTTGACCGTTACCATGGCGATTGGAACGGTGACGTCTCCCATGTGTATGAAGAGTTTAGTTTCTGATCTGAGCTTCTGAACGGCCACAAAAGAGTCGTTCCGATGCAACAATGAGAGTGAAATCTTCACGGATGCGAACCGCGCGCGTTGACTCCGGACCGCCCACCGGTAGAGGCCCGTAAAGCATCGGGGCGGGGCTATGGAGAAGGCCACGTCCGCTGGCCTTTTTCAGAAAGTTCATTCGATGCGCCGCACCTCTCAGACTTCGCTGATCGCGCTGGCAACTGCCTGCACGTTCACCATCGCCGCCACTCCGGCCGCCGCCCAGGAGACCCCCGCTACCGACCAGGCATCGGCGGCTGCATCCGCCGCCGGCGATGAAGGGCTTGCCGACATCGTCGTCACCGCCACCCGTCGTAGCGAAAACCTGCAGGACATTCCGCTTTCGGTCGCCACCGTCAGCGAAGACACGCTCGAAGCGGTCATGTCCGGGGGCACCGACATTCGCGGCCTGTCGGGCCGTGTGCCCAGCCTCAACATCGAAAGCTCGTTCGGGCGCACCTTCCCGCGCTTCTATATCCGCGGGCTCGGCAACACCGATTTCGACCTTAACGCGTCGCAGCCGGTCAGCCTGGTCTATGACGACGTCGTCCTGGAAAACCCGATCCTGAAGGGCTTCCCGGCGTTCGACGTCGACCGGATCGAAGTGCTGCGCGGACCGCAGGGCACTCTGTTCGGCCGCAACACGCCGGCCGGCATCGTCAAGTTTGACACGGTGAAGCCGGGCAAGGGCCACAATTATGCGCGGCTCAGCTACGGCAGCTATGGCACGATCAACGCCGAGGGCGCGGCCGGTTATCAGTCCAGCGATCAGTTCGCGGTTCGCGTTTCGGGGCTGGTCCAGCACCGCAACGACTGGATCGATAATGTCACGGAGCCGGGCAATAACGACCTTGAAGGCTATACCGATTACGCCCTGCGCGGCCAGATCATGTGGAAGCCGACCGACGCGCTGACGCTGCGCCTGACCGGCCAGTATCGGAACTTGCACGGCGATGCCCGCATCTTCCGCGCCAACGCGATCGAGCAGGGCACCAACAATCTGATCGGTCTCGACGGCGGTGACTTCAAGCGCGACAAAGTCGCGACGGATGGCTCCAATTTCCAGAAGCTGAAGACCTGGAACATGGCCGGCACGATCGAATATGATTTCGGTCCGGTAACGCTCTATTCGGTAACCAGCTACTGGAACGGCAATCTCAAGAGCCGTGGCGACATTGACGGCGGCTTCGGCTGCTCCTTCTGCGGCCCGGGCTTTACCGACAACAGCTATCCCGGATTCATTCCGTTCGCGGCCCAGAGCCGCGACGATATTCCGAGCCTTGACCAGTTCACGCAGGAAGTCCGCATCGCTTCGAACAACAACGGCGGTCTCGGCTATCAGGCCGGAATTTTCTATTTCAATGAAAACCTAAACATCCGCAGCTTCGACTACCCGGCGCCTGCCGCGACCAGCCCTTCGGCGATCGTCAATCAGCGCCAGGACAGCGAAGCGCTCGGCATCTTCGGGTCGGTCAACTATGCGTTCGACAACGGCCTGACGCTTCAGGCCGGCGCCCGCTGGAACCATGACAAGAAGAAGCTGGACGCCGAGCGCCTGTTCGACCTCCGCCCACTCTTCATTGGCGGCGGCCCGGTTCCGGAGACGACGACGAAGGTCAATGACAGCGTGCTGACCTGGGACTTGAGCGCGATCCAGGAGATCAACGCCGACGTCAACGTCTATGCCCGTATCGCCAAGGGCTATCGTGCCCCGGCGATCCAGGGACGAATCCTGTTCGACCGCGACGTAACCACGGCCGACAGCGAACACACCATGTCCTATGAAGCGGGCATCAAGACCACGCTGCTCGACCGCAAGCTGCGCTTCAACCTCACCGGCTATTACTTCAAGACCAAGGACCTGCAGCTCTCGGCAGTCGGCGGCGCTGCAAACGCTAACCTGCTGCTCAACGCAGATGCGGTGAAGGGCTATGGTTTCGAGACCGAGCTGGAGGCCCGCCCGGTCACCGGCCTGACCCTGACCGCGGGGCTGAGCTACAACCATACCCAGATCCACGACAATAACCTGACGGTCGAAACCTGCGGCGCGCCTTGCACCGTGCTCGATCCGATCGCGGTTCCGGGGTCGTCTCCGGCAATCGTCTACATCGACGGCAATTCGCTGCCACAGGCGCCGAAGTGGACCATCAACTGGACTGCCGGTTATGAGCATCCGGTCGGCCCGGGCTCGGTCTATGTTTTCACCGACTGGTACTATCGTTCGAAAATCAACTTCTTCCTCTATGAATCGGTTGAGTTCACGGACGACAAGCTGCTCGAGGGCGGTCTGCGCATCGGCTACAAAACCGATCGCTATGACATCGCTGGCTTCGTCCGGAACCTCAACAATGACGAAAGCGCCGTCAGCGCCATCGACTTCAACAACCTGACTGCGATGGTCAATGAACCGCGCATCTGGGGCGTCGAAGTCGGCGTGAAGTTCTAAATCAGCGTCAATTTCTGAGTCGCAAGGGGGCGGCGGCTGCGTTACGGCAGCCGCCGCCCTTATTGTGTCGGAGCCGAACCAATGACCGAACGCCGCACCCTCTATCCGGAGATTGAGCCCTATTCGACGGGGATGCTCGATGTTGGCGACGGTCACTCGCTCTATTGGGAACGATGCGGAACTCCAGGGGCCAAGCCGGTCGTGTTCCTCCATGGCGGACCAGGCGCCGGGATCAGCCCCAACCATCGGCGCCAGTTCAACCCGGCGAAATACGATATCATGCTGTTCGACCAGCGCGGCGCCGGCAAGTCGACACCCCATGCCAACCTTGAAGCCAACACCACCTGGCACCTGGTCGACGACATTGAGCGGCTGCGCGAAATGTGCGGCGTGGAAAAGTGGATGGTGTTCGGCGGAAGCTGGGGATCAACCCTCAGCCTGGCCTATGCCGAAACGCATCCCGAACGAGTCACGGAGCTGGTGCTGCGCGGCATCTTCATGTTCGGTCAGTCCGAACTTGATTGGCTCTATAAATATGGCGCGTCGGAGCTTTACCCTGACGGATGGGACGAGTTTCTCGCTCCGGTCCGCCAAGACGAGCGCGGCGACCTGGTTGGGGCATATCGCGAATTGCTGATCGGCGACGACCAGCAGGCGCAACTGACCGCCGCCAAAGCCTGGAGCAAGTGGGAAGGCCTCACCGTCACTCTACTCCCGGATCCCGCGATGCTGGCCGAATTTACCGAGGACCAGCATGCGATCGCGATCGCTCGGATCGAGAATCATTACATGCTGCACAAGGGTTGGCTCGAGGAAGGTCAGCTGCTTCGGGGCGCCGAAAAGTTGCGCAATATTCCCGGCGTAATCGTCCAGGGCCGCCACGATTGCTGCACCCCGCCCCGCGCGGCGTGGGAGCTGAAGCGGGTTTGGCCCGAGGTCGAGCTCAATATCGTCCTCGACGGCGGCCACCTCTACAACGAGCCGGGCGTCCTTGACGGCTTGATCCGGGCAACCGACCGCTTCGCGGGCTAGCTATTCGCCCGGCCGGTACTGACGCTGGGTGTGGCCGGCTAGGTCATCAGGATAGAAATAGACGGGCCGTAAGGCACCGGCGGCGTAGCGCCCCGCCTGGTCGTTGAAATGTGGCGACGAGGGATCGCCGCTTTCGCCGCCGGCTGTGACCGCCACCGCCCGCACCCGTGGCCCGAACTCGACCACGGCGACGAAGCTGTTGCCGCTCGTTCCATACCAGCGCTTGGAACCGCCCCGGGGTGCCGCGCCGAACGAGGCGAGCGAGCCGAAATTGCCAGAGGCGAACGGCACGGCGATGCTCGGCGCATCATCCCTGAACGGGTGATCGATCGCCGGCGAAATGCGTTGGAAGCGGTTGATCTCTCCCCACCGGGTGCGCCACGTGCCGAACTCGCGGTTGAGGCGATCGACCGCCGAAGCAAGCGCGGCGAGTTTATTCTCGGGCGACAATTGATTTATCTCGGCAACTGTTTCCAGATGCGACAATCTGCCTTCGCCGCGTGCCTGGTCCCAAAGCGGCTGCGCCCAAAATGCTGCGAGGGTCATCGGCATCGAGTCCGCGCTCCATCGATAATTCCAGCCACGCAGCGCCGCGATGGGTTCGGCCAGCGCCCGCTTCTGCTCGCTGTCCGGCGCTTTGTCCCAGGCTGTTATCAGGCCGGGGATAAGCTCCTCGAACCCTGGCTGATAGCTGTCGTAAGCCGCCGCCCGCAGCCCCTCGAGCGTCCACCCGCGACTATGCTCGAGTAGCTTGAGCGCATGAATGCCGCGATAATTTTCGCCGAACATGTCCATATATTTGGGGAAATATTCGGGCTTGGCGCTGAATGCGCCGGCCGCGCGATACGGCCACGTATTGGTATTCTGGACCCAGCCGTTGGGCGGGCTAACGACATTGGGCAATTCGGCCTGCGAATGAAGGCTGCCCCAATCGGTCGCCGGGTCGCTGCCGTCGACTGGCTTGGTATAGTCGAACCGGTCGTTGCGCCGCGGCACGAACTGGGGGTGTAGATATGCGATCCGCCCGCCGGAGTCGGCAAAGATGGTGTTGTTGGAGCTATTGGCCTGCAGCCGCGCGATGTTGAGAAAGGCGGCAAGGTCAGGCGCCTTGGTCCGAAGGAAACTCTGCTGGAGCGCCTGGACCGGCCGATCCATCATCGCGAAGGCAATCCATCTGCCATTTTCCGATCCAACGATTGGCCCGCGATGCGTGCGCCAGGTGGCGAAGGATCGGCTGGCAAGCTTGCCATCCGCCGTGCGGTAACGGATCGTCACCGGCCTGGCGGTCATCGGCCGCCATACGTTTCCAAAGCGATAGGTTGGCTGCTTGCCGGCTTTCACTTCGACCGCGAACTCGTCGACGCTGTCGACCCCGCTCGAAGTGTGCATCCATCCAGCCTTGGCGTTGAAGCCCTGGTAGATGAAGAACTGCCCCCAGGTCGCGGCCCCATAAGCGTTGAGCCCCTCACCGCTGGTCACCTGCTGTTCGGATCGGAAGAAGAAACTGGTGTGGGGGTTGATCAGGAGCAGCGCCTTGCCGTCCCTGGTCAGCGCAGGCGCGATGGCAATACCGTTCGAGCCGCGCGGCTCCGGATCATGGTCCGCGGCTGCCGTTTTCGAAGTACCGGCGTAGAATCGTTCCAGTTCGGCCGGATCAATGCGCTCGATGTCGCCCCCAATACTTCCTTCCGTGAAGGATAGCGCCATCCATGGCTCGAACCTTGTCAGTACGCGCGGTTTTACCGCGGGATGCTTCGCGAGATAGTAGTTCAGGCCCGCCGCCCAGGCGTTCATCAACTTCTTCAGCCATTCGGGGCTCGCCGCATAATCGGCCTTCAACTCAGGCTCGCTCACGTAAAGCCGTGCGCGCAGATCCTGCCAGATCGCCTTCTCACCCTCTGCCTCGGCGGTTCTGCCGAGCGCAGTCAAATAATTGGCTTCGATGCGCGGAAAATCATCTTCGGCCTGGGCATAGATCATTCCGAACACCGCATCGGCGTCCGTCGCGCCCTGGACATGGGCGATGCCGAGATCGTCGCGGGCGATCGTGACGCGTTCCGCCTGGCCGCGCCATTGCGCAATTTCCGGGGGTGCTGCGGCAGTGAGGAGAAGGGCGAGCGGAAGGACGAAAGGACGCATGGGCGCAATTGCTATGCGCCATTGGCCCGCAAGCCAAGTCAGGCCTTGGGCAATTTCTGGTTAGCCTTGCCCCAGCCGTAGAGCAGCTTCGACTCCGCCCTCCGTATCAGTTCGTCAGAGTCGCGGATCGAAAAGACATTGCCCCCCTCGATATTGTCGAGTTCTTCCCAGGCGATCGGCGCGGCAACTGGCGCGCCTTCGCGGGCGCGAACGGAATAGGGCATGATCGCGGTCGCGCCGCGCTGGTTTCGCAGCCAGTCGAGGAAGATCCGGCCCTTGCGCTGATTCTTGCGGATATTGGCGGTGAACGTTTCGGGCTCGGCCTCGGCAATCGCGCGGCTGAACCGTTCGGCGAAGCTTTTGACCTTGGGCCAGCCGGCCGAGCGGTCGATCGGGGCGATGACATGGATGCCCTTACCCCCGGTCAGAAGCGGGAATGTCACAAGCCCGAGATCGGCAAGCAGTAAGCGGAGCCGCTCCGCCGCCGACTTCACCTGGTCAAAGTCGAGACCAACGTCGGGGTCGAGATCGAACACCAGCCGGTCGGGAAATTCGAGCTTGACCACCCGGCTGCCCCAGCCATGGAATTCAATCGTGCCCATCTGCACGCAGGAGAGGATCCCACGAGCGTCCTCGACAAAGAGATAATCCTGAACCTCTCCGTCGCTCTCCTTGATCGGCACATGCTTGACGTGTTCGCCCATCGTGCCGCTGTCATGCTTCTGGAAAAAGCATTGCTTGGCCCGCCCCTGCGGGCAGCGGACCAGGCTGATTGGGCGGTCGGCCGTGTCGACCAGCATCAGCGCTGCGATCCTGGCATAATAATCGGCGAGCTGGCCCTTGGTCAGATCATCCCCCGGAAAAATAATGCGGTCGGGATTGCTGATCTTGATGCCGAAGCCCTCCGCGCTGGGCTTTTCGCCCTTCTTCGCGGCCTTGGCGAATTTCTGCGGCTTCTCGATCACGACATCCTTTGCCGGCTTATCCTCGCGCAAGGCGATGAAGCTGGGATGCCGCAGAGTAGCTTCACGCGTGGATTCCGTGAAGGCGACTTCGCCGACCAGCTCCGGCTTGATCCAGTGTGAGCCGCGAAGCGCGGCGCGTGGGACAACGACCGGTGGCTCTTCCACCTCAAGCGGCTTCATTCGCCCTGCCAGGTCGTGGATCATCTTCGTGTTGAAACCGGTCCCGACCTTGCCCGCATATTTAAGCGTGCGCCCGTCCCTTACCGCCAGGTGCAGAGAGCGAAAGCCGTGGCGCTTCTCGCTCTCCTGCCATCCGACGATCACGAATTCCTGGCGCTGCGTGCATTTGACCTTGAGCCAGTTCCTGCCGCGCTGGCCGCGATAAGGCGCCTTGGCCTTCTTCGAGATAATGCCCTCGCCGCCTTCCTTGCAGATCGCTTCGAACAAGGCCTCGCCTTTTCCGACTACATGATCGCCATAAAGGATCGGCGGGCCGGCATTTTTGAGCAGTACAGCTAGCCGCTCCTTTCGCTCGATATTGGGCAGTTTGCGAATGTCCTCTCCCTGATCGAACAGCAGATCGAAGGCATAATAAGCAAGATCGGCATCGCCATTCTTCAAGCTCGCCTGGAGCAGCTGGAAGCTGGGCTTGCCATTCTTGTCCAGTGCGACCGCTTCGCCGTCGAGCAGGCAGCCACCGGGAAGGTTGGAGGCCGCGCGGACTATCGCTCGAAACTTGTCGCTCCAATCCTTGCCATTTCGGGTCCAGGCGGTGGCGGCGCTGCCAGCCGTAGCGACCAGTAGCCGGTAACCGTCATATTTATATTCGTGCAGCCATTCGTTGCCGGTCGGAACTGCATCGACCAGCGTAGCCAGCTGCGGCGGCTGGAACGGGGGCGGGCCAAGGCCGGCCTTGCGCTTGGTTCGTCCACCTTTCTGGCCAGCGCGCTTCGATTTCCAGACGTCAGTCCCGGCTGCAATCTCGGCCATGGATCGTTTGGTGGCCACGCTGGTGAGGCAATTCTCAACCAACGCCTCGCCCTCGCCCGGCCTGGCATATTGGTCGTCGACCTTCTTCAGCATCCAGGGATCCTGGCGGTCGCCCGCCCGGCCCTTGAGGCGAAACATGACCCATTCGCCCTTCATTCGCTCGCCTTCGAGCGTGAAGTGAAGATGGCCCTCCTCGATCGTTTTGCTTGGGTCCTTGCCGGGCTCCGGAATCCAGCGTCCGCTGTCCCACAACATCACGGTGCCGCCGCCATATTCGTCCTTGGGGATCACTCCTTCAAAGTCGCCATAGTCGAGGGGATGGTCCTCAGTCCGAACGGCAAGCCGCTTGTCATCGGGATCGAGCGAGGGGCCCTTGGGCACGGCCCAGCTTTTCAGCACCCCATCGAGCTCAAGCCGGAAATCCCAGTGCAACCGCGACGCTTCATGCTTCTGCACGACGAAACTGTCGCCCCTGCCCTTAAGCCGGCGCCCCTTGGGCTCCTTCGTCTTGGTGAAGTCACGCTTGCGGTTGTAAGTTTCAATGGCGAGGCTGCCGCGCGCCATCTCAGGCTCGCTTGCGCGCCGGGGTAGCCTTTTTCGCCGGTGCCCTTCTTGCTGGCGGCTTGCGCGGTGCTGCCTTGTTCGACCCTGCCGGTTTCTTATTGTCGCCGAGGCTCTTCTTTAGCGCGGCCATCAGGTCGATGACGTTGGAGCCCTTTGGCATGCGGTCTGGCTCGTCATCCTGGATGATCCGCTTGCCTTTCTTCCTCTGTTTTTCGGCGATGAGCTTCTTGAGCGCGTCGATGTATCGATTCTCAAATTCTTTGGCGTCGAAGTCGCTGGCTTTTTTCTCGATAAGCGATTCGGCCAGTTCGAGCAGGTCTGCATCTGGCTTTGCGTCACCGATGTCGCGGAAATAGCTCGACGCGCGATGGACTTCATCGGCGTAACGTAAGGTCTCCAGCACCATTCCGCGGCCGCAGGGTTTCAGGCTCACCACATATTCCTGCCCGCGCATCGCCAGCTGCCCGACTCCGACTCTCTTGGTTTTCTTCAGTGCCTCGCGAAGGACGACGAATGCCTCCTCGGCCAGATCGTCGGCCGGGACGACATAGTAGGGCTTGTCGTAATAGATCGGGTCGATGTCGCCGATATCTACGAACTGGGTCAGCTCCAGCGTCTTGCGGCTCTCCAGTTTGACCCGTTCAATCTCCTCTGGGTCGAGCAGCACATACTCGCCCTTCGAAACCTCAAAACCTTTGAGGATTTCATCGCGATCGACGGGGCCGATACCCGGAACGACCTTTTCGTAGCGGACGCGCTGGCCCGAGGGCTCATGTACCTGGTGGAAGGCGATCGATTTGCCGGCTTTTGTCGCTGGGAAGATTTCTACCGGGATTGATACCAGCGCCAGCTTGATCACCCCGCGCCAAGTTGGACGCGCCGCCATTTGGATTCTCCAAAGCTTGTTCGCCCGTTTCAATCGACAGATAGAAGAGTCGTTCCGTTGGCGTCGGAAGTGCGCCTGACTAAGATGCGGCTTGGGAGGAGTTGATCAGGATGAACCCCGCGATCCAGGCTGCAATTATCGCTGCGTCGCAGCATGAAGCCATCGAGGAAAAAATTGAAAATCGACTGAAGGCCGCCAATGCGCTGGGGCCCGCAACGGCGATCGCATTCACGCCCGTGGATGAATCGGATCAAAAACTGCTTGAAGCGGCTTTGGCCACGGGCAACGTCGTTCGGACTGCCAACGGCCAATTCTATCTGAACGAGCGTGCGGCCGCCGAACGGAAGGAAGGCCAGGGCTTCATGGCGCTCCTCATCGGGCTCATATTCCTGTCACTGGTCGCGTCGGGCGTGGCGCTTGCCATGGCCGGCATTCTCTAACCATTGACGCCGCGCCACAGCCGATGGCAAAGGCGCTCCGTCGTGCCTTCGGGCGGGTATAGCACAATGGTAGTGCAGCAGCCTTCCAAGCTGAATACACGGGTTCGATTCCCGTTACCCGCTCCACCTCTCACCAGTCCGGGGAACTGAAGAGAAGTGTAGCGCCACGAGTGACAGCAAAGGGGCTACAATCCCTTTGCCCCCTCCCGTTGACAGCGGGAACATAGGCGGCCATTGGCGCGCCTGCCGAACACCTGGAGAGGTGGCCGAGTGGTTAAAGGCAGCAGACTGTAAATCTGCCGGGCTTCGCCCTACGCTGGTTCGAATCCAGCCCTCTCCACCACTTTCAGCCATTACCAGGCCGAGATCCCGCCTTCGTAGCGGTTCCTAGGTTTCAGGGCTTCTTGAAAGCGTGACGGCGATCCGACCACTTTGAATCGCCGATCCGGATTTAACGGTTTCGGGGGCAGGGCGTCCCGCCACGGTAAAGCGTGAGGGGGCGACCTTGTTCGCAACCAGCTCGGTCTGAACGCGCCGCGCGCGAATGCCGGCAAGATTGATATCCGCGTGCTGGTTACCTGAATCGACCGCGAATACGAAGATTTGAGCCGTCACGTCGCCGTTGGCCTTTAGAAGGGCCGCCAGGCGCGAGATCCTGGTTGCAGTATCAGGCGCCAGTTCGGCAGAGCCCTGGGCAAACGGTTCGCCAGCGAGCAGGAAAGTGGCCTGTCCCTTCTTGTTGAGCTCAAGCCAATCGACCATTGCGCGGCCGAGCGTTCCTCGCTCGGCGATCATCGTCGTGCCGTCCTTGAAGGCAATGATACTGTCGCCGGCGGACGTTGCCGAAACGGTTTCCTTGTCGCCTTTCGCCGCCGTGTAGCAACTGCGAAGGCCGAGAAACATGGCACCAGCGACAAGCACGAATATCACGATCAGTAATGCCGGCCGCCGTTGACTGGTCATGGTCAGTGATGCCCTTGCAAATCTTGAATGCGGAATACTCTGCGTCGCTGGTTTCGCAAAGCATTCCCGCGGGACGCCGATCCATTCTAGAGACAGCATCTCTCACGCGGCCTACTTGCGCCCCGGCCATAGCAGTCCAAACAGATAACCTTGACGAAAATTCAGTCATCTAGATTTGAGGATTTCTGCGCTTTCAAGTAGGGAAGCGCAGCTAAACGCGTTTACGCATCATTCCATGCTCGGAAGGAATTATGCAAATCATGGTAACTGACTCGCCTGATAAGGCAGCGACGGGCATCGACCCCATTTCGCCGGTTGCCCGCCTCAGCCCGGGCCAGATCGAAGTTTTGTTACTGGTCGACCTTCACCATAGCAGCAAGGAAATTGCCGCAAGGCTCGGAATAAGCCCGCACACGGTGGACCAACGAATCCGCGGTGCTCTCGACAAGCTCGGAGTTGAGCGCCGCGGCGAGGCTGCGCGCATGGTCGCCGCTACAGTGTCGCCGGACGACCCGACATATCAGCGATTGATACATCAATCGCCGCACATCGACGCCGCCGTGCTTGCCCGACACTTAGGTGGGGCGGTTGGCAATCAGATTCGGCACGCTGACCGTGCAGGGGAGGCCAGTTCTCCCGATAACTTAACCGAGCAAAGTTCGGTTGGATTTGGTTCTTCCCTGCAACTGCCGTTCGCAACGAGGAGCCATCCCAGCAATGAGATGAGCGTCGGTCTCCGGCTGCTCTGGATTGTCCTGATTGCAATGGGCGCAACATTTTCGGCTGGCATGTACCTGGCCGGATTGGAAAGCCTCTCCAGGATGATCAGCGGCTAGGTCGCTCGATTCTTTATTTCATTGCTCACTATGGCCCTGCGCGGGGCAACCCGCGGCAAGGGGAGAAAAGTCATGCGCAAACAGTTGATCGAATCCGCCGCTCTCGACGTCGCCCATCAGGTCCGCACGGTCGAGGATGCGATTGAAGGCGCGCTTGCCGAGATCGCGGAACTTCAGGGCCGGATGATCAGGGCGCGCGCCACTTTCGGCATTGCCACCGCAACCGGGCATGAAGCGTTCGAGCAGCTTGCCGAGACCACGCAAAGCCTGGTGAAGGCCCGCGGCGGGATGGCTCACTGCCACCTGACGCTGAAGGAAACGACGCAGCATGTTCCGGGCCTTCGCACGGTCGGCTTTGGCGACATGCAGGAATGCCCGCCACAGCATGGGCACGCCAATCTGCGCGTCGTTGCATAGCGCAAGGGATTGACCGGACCGCGCAATGCGTGGTCCGGAGTCCACTATGTTCGGACCATATATCTTTGGGCCACTGCTGCTGGCGGTATGCATTTATGCCTGGCTGCGAGGCGGGACGGACGAACGCGCCGTCGCGACCACCTGCCTGGTTGGAACCCTCGCAACCATCCTCGTGATCTCTCCGCTGCGCCAGCGTTATGCCGGGGTTGAGGAAGGATTGTTGCTGGTCGACCTTGCCGTGCTGGCCGGATTCATCACCGTCGCGCTGCGCTCCAGCCGATTTTGGCCGCTGTGGGTAGCAGGCCTGCAGCTGACGACCTCGCTAGGCCATATCTTGAAAGGCATCGATCATGGTCTGATGCCACGAGCCTATGGAGCGGCGCTCCAATTCTGGAGCTACCCCATCCTCATCATCGTTGCTGTCGGCACTTACCGCAGCCACCGGCGGCTACAGCGCTCGTTGGCCTAGCGCGTGCGGCGGCGGCCGACTAAGGATCGGCGCCGTGTATCCGGACGCTCTCGCCCTCGCCGTCCTCGATGCGATCGAGGATCCAGCCCTGATCGTCGAACGGGGCGCGGTAACCGCCGCGAACCAGGCTGCCAGGCAACTGCTTGGTGGCCAAATGATCGGCCGCGACCTGCGCTTTGCAATACGCCATCCGCTGGCGCTCGATACGATCCTTGCCGCCCGCGACGCTGAAGTCGATCTGATTGGAATAGGTGGGGCCGCGGATCGGCCATGGAGCCTCATCGTTCGGCGACTTGCACCTGACCTTGTACTGGCTCGCCTAGCCGACAGGTCTGCCTTGCGCGGCGCCGAACGGATGCGCACCGATTTCGTCGCCAACGCCAGTCATGAACTGCGCACTCCGCTAGCGACGATTATCGGCTATGCAGAAACGCTCGCCGAAGAAGGACCGATCGACGAGACCATGCGGACCCGGTTCGGCTCGACGATCGAAGCGGAAGCGCGGCGCATGCTCCGCATCGTCGAGGATCTGATGAGCCTCTCACGCATCGAGGCGGACCGGTTCCGCGCCCCGGACGATAATGTGGACATGGGCGAAGTCGCGCGCATTGCGATCGAAAATGCCGCACCTCTGTTGGAACGTCGCGACTGCAAGATCGAAGCGCAAATTCAGCCTGGCATCCCACAAATTTCCGGCGACTTTGGACAACTGCTGCAGCTTGCCGACAATCTCATCGGCAATGCGATCCGTTACGGCTGCAACGACATTTCGCGGTCGGTCGAGGTAACGGTGCGGGCCGATGGGTCGCGGGTGCAGCTTGCCGTTGGCGATCAGGGCGACGGCATTGCCCCCGACCATTTGCCGCGCCTGACCGAGCGCTTCTATCGAATCGATCCGGCGCGCAGTCGTGAATCGGGCGGAACGGGACTTGGCCTTGCCATCGTGAAGCATATTGTCGAACGGCATCGAGGGACGCTCGACATAGATTCCGCCCCGGGCCGCGGCACGAAGGTAAGCGTCTCCCTGCCAATTGCCTGACTTATTCCGATCCATTGTCATCAAACTGTAATGCCGGTGTCACAGGGACGCGACGACCCGGGCGCTAAGGCGCCCTAAGCGTCGGCCTGGCCGGCCCCATGGGGAGTTTGACGATGAAGAAGATACTCATTGCGCTGCCGCTGGTCGCGCTGATCGGTGCTTGCGGCGGCAAAGAGTCCGCTGGTGGAGGGAGCGCCCAGCTCAAGGTCGTCGGTTCGTCGACCGTCTACCCGTTCACGACCGCTGTGGCCGAAGAATTTCAGCGCAGCCATCCGGGTATCAGCGTGATTGTCGAGTCGACCGGGACCGGTGCCGGCATCAAACTGTTCTGCGCCGGCGTCGGCGGGCAGACTCCTGACATGGTGGATGCGTCGCGTCCGATGAAGGCCAGCGAATATGCCGATTGCGCCACGGCCGGGGCCAAGCAGGTCATCGAAGTTCCCATCGGCATCGACGGGCTGACCCTGATCCAGGGGAAGGATCAGGCGCCGCTCAACCTGACCACCGCCCAAATTTACAAGGCGCTTGCGGCCAATCCGTTCGGCAAGCCGCAGACCGCGACGACCTGGAAGGACGTCGATCCTTCGCTGCCGGCGATCAAAATCCGTGTTCTTGGCCCGCCGCCTACCTCAGGGACCCGTGACAGCCTTGCCGAACTGATCCTTGAAAAGGGCTGCGACACCGATCCGGCAATGAAGGATCTGAAGAAGGCCGACGACAAAAAGCACAAGGAAACCTGCACGAAAATCCGTGAGGATGGCGCCTATGTCGAAGCAGGCGAAAACGACAATCTGCTTGTCCAGAAGGTGGCGGCGGACCCAGGTACGCTCGGCGTGCTCGGCTATAGCTTCCTCGAAGAAAACGCAGACCGTGTCTCACCGGTGTCGATAGGTGGCGTTGCCCCGACCGAGGCAACCATCAGCGACCTGAGCTATCCGGGCAGCCGCAAGCTCTACATTTACGTGAAGGGCGAGCACATTGCTGCCCGGCCCGCGATCAAGGGATTTATCGAGGCCTACTCCAAGGCCTGGAGCAAGGGCGGGATGCTGGAGAAGCGCGGCCTGGTGCCGCTGAGCCCCGCCGATGCCGCCTCCGCGACGGAACAAGCGACGGCGCTGAAGCCCCTCGACCCATCGAGCCTGAAATAATCAAGGGGCGACGGGCGTCATGACACTCGGCGTTGCGCTCGTCGCGGTCCTCGTGATCGCCGTTGCTGCCGGCCTATGCGCTCGCAATCGGGCGAAGAGGCTGCGCGGCGGCGGCGCGCGGCTCAATAGCCTGCCCAACTATCATGCGCTGTACGTGGGGCTGTGGGCGGCCCTGCCCGCGCTTCTGTTCCTTGCCGCCTGGGCTCCGGTCCAGTCAGGTCTGGTCGAGCAGGCGGTGCTTGCCTCGCCCGCCGGGCAGCAATTGCCCGACTTCGAAATGGCACGCGAAACGATCCTTTCGGAAGCTCGGGACATTGCCACGGGCGCTATAGAGGCAGGGTTCAACCCGGAATCGACCGCTCTTGCGCCGATCTATTCGGAGGCGAGCGCGAAATTTGCGGCCATCGGGGGCGGAATTGCGATCCTGATCGCTCTGGCAGGCGGATTCCTTGCGCTCCGCCGCCTCGGCGTCGAATTTCGTGCTCGAAGCGGTGTCGAGCGCTGGATGCTTGGGTTGCTTCTCGGGGCCTCCCTAATTGCTATACTGACAACCCTTGGAATCGTCCTGTCGCTGCTGTTCGAAAGCCTTCGATTCTTCAACCTGGTCAGTCCGACCGAATTCCTGTTCGGAACGACCTGGAGCCCGCAAACGGCAATCCGCGCCGACCAGGCCGGCTCCTCGGGAGCCTTCGGTTCGATCCCATTATTCTGGGGGACTGCGTTCATCGGAGCCATCATCGCGATGATCGTCGCCATCCCGCTTGGCCTGATGTGCGCAATATTCCTGACCCAATATGCGCCTCATGGACTGCGCGCCTGGCTGAAGCCGATTCTCGAAATTCTCGCCGGCGTGCCGACCGTGGTTTACGGCTATTTCGCTGCACTGACGGTCGCCCCGCTGGTTCGCGATTTCGGCATCGCGATCGGGATCAGCTCGGCCTCGAGCGAAAGCGCGCTCGCGGCGGGCCTCGTCATGGGCATCATGATCATTCCCTTTGTCAGCTCGATGGCCGACGACAGCATCGCCGCGGTGCCCCAGGCCATGCGCGATGGCAGCCTGGCGCTAGGTGCGACCAAGTCGGAAACGATCAAGAAGGTCCTGCTGCCGGCGGCCCTGCCCGGCGTGGTAGGCGGCGTGTTGCTGGCCGTCAGCCGGGCAATTGGCGAAACGATGATCGTGGTGATGGCCGCCGGCCTCGCTGCAAACATGACGATCAATCCGTTCGAAAGCGTGACGACCGTCACCACCCAGATCGTCCAGCTCCTCACTGGCGACCAGGAATTCGACAGCGCCAAGACGCTGGCCGCCTTCGCGCTTGGCTTGTTGCTGTTTCTCATCACGCTGGTGCTCAACCTCATCGCGCTCAGCGTGGTCCGCAAATATCGGGAAGCTTATGAATAGCTCGGCCGCCACTTCCCGCTGGACCGACACTGCCATGCGGAAGCGCGTGGCCCGCCGTTACGCCGCAGAGCGGCGCTTCCGATTCCTTGGCCTTGTTGCCGTCGGTTTGTCGGTGGCGTTCTTGGCTTTCCTGCTAGCGACCATGGCATGGCGTGGCGCGGGGGGCTTTGTCCGCACGGAAGCCAAGCTAGCGATTGATTTCCCGCGTTCCGACCTGATGCTCGATGAAGCGACGCTACGCGGCCCACAGGCCGCGGAAACGGTGGCTTCGGCAGGGCTGGACGGCATTCTCGAGCGGGCAGCGGTCCAGCAGTATGGCAAAGGCGCAGGCAACCTGTTCGGCGGCGCGAGCGCCCGGGCGCTCGGAGACCAACTGATGGAAGATCCTAGTCTTCTCAGCCGCAAGGCGGAGCTGTGGCTACCGGTCTCATCCAAGGCCGATGTCGCAGCCAAGGGCGACGGCGATCCCGCAATGGAGGCGCTGATTGCCAAGGCCGATACGCGCAAGGCATTCAACGGCAATTTCCTGACCGCGTCGGACGCAACCGATGCTTCCGAAGTTGGTATCTGGGGAGCGCTTAAGGGAAGCTTCCTCACCATCCTGGTGACAATGGCGCTTGCCTTCCCGATCGGCGTTTTCTCGGCGCTTTACCTTGAGGAATTCGCCCCCCGGAACCGCTGGACCGATTTGATCGAAGTTTCGATCAATAATCTCGCCGCCGTTCCCTCGATCATTTTCGGTCTCTTGGGCCTGGCCGTCTTCCTCAACTTCATGCACCTGCCCCGATCCGCGCCCTTGGTCGGTGGCCTGACACTGGCACTAATGACCATGCCGGTAATCGTTATCGCCGGTCGCAACGCGATTAAGTCAGTGCCGCCGTCAATTCGCGACGCGGCGCTCGGCGTCGGCGCGTCGAAGATGCAGGTGGTTTTCCACCACGTCCTGCCGCTGGCGCTACCGGGCATCCTCACCGGCACGATCATCGGCATGGCCCGCGCGCTGGGCGAAACGGCGCCGCTATTGATGATCGGCATGCGCGCCTTCATCGCGACGCCGCCGCAGGGGATCAGCGAACCGGCGAGCGTCCTTCCGGTGCAAATCTTCCTCTGGTCGGACGAAGTCGACCGCGGCTTCGTCGAAAAGACCAGCGCGGCGATCATCGTGCTGCTCATCTTCATGCTGCTGATGAACGGGCTGGCCATCTATCTCCGCAACAAATTCGAACGCCGTTGGTAGGCAGGATGAATATGATCGACACCATCGTACCCATACCCACCGACACTGCCGAACCGGTAGCCGACGAACGCGCCGCCAAGATGAGCGCCCGCAATGTCCACGTCTATTACGGCAACAAGGAAGCGCTGAAGGGCGTCGGGATCGATATCCATGACGACCGCGTCACGGCCTTCATCGGACCGTCGGGCTGCGGCAAATCCACCTTCCTGCGTTGCCTCAACCGAATGAATGACACGATCCCCGGCGCCAGGGTGACGGGAGAAATCGAGCTCGACGGGGAAGATATTTACGCCTCCAAGATGGATGTGGTTCAACTGCGCGCCCGGGTTGGCATGGTGTTCCAGAAGCCAAACCCCTTCCCCAAGTCCATCTACGAAAACGTGGCCTATGGTCCCCGCATCCACGGGCTCGCGTCCGGCAAGGCCGAGCTCGACAATATCGTCGAAAAATCGCTGAAGCGCGCTGGCCTTTGGGATGAGGCCAAGGATCGGCTTCAGGAAAGCGGAACCGCCTTGTCGGGCGGGCAGCAGCAACGGCTCTGCATCGCCCGTGCGATCGCGGTCGATCCTGAGGTGATCCTTATGGACGAGCCCTGCTCGGCACTGGATCCGATCGCCACCGCCAAGATCGAGGAGCTGATCCACGAGCTTCGCGGCCGCTACGCAATCGCCATCGTCACGCACAATATGCAGCAGGCTGCGCGTGTTTCGCAGCGAACCGCCTTTTTCCACCTTGGCGAGCTGATCGAATATGGCCGCACCAAGGACATCTTCACGAACCCGCGCGAACAGCGCACCCAGGACTATATTACCGGCCGCTACGGCTGATCGGAGAGCAATCATGGCGACCACCAGCAGCGGACATACGATCAAGGCATTCGACCAGGACCTCGACCGGTTGCGCGCACTCATCAGCGAGATGGGCGGACTGGCCGAGCACGCCATTCGCGAATCCATGCGCTGCCTCGTCCAGCGCGACCTGGACGGAGCGGCGAAGATCGTCGAGGACGACAAGAAGCTCGACGCCCTGGAGATTGAAACTGAAAAGCGCGCAGTTCAGCTGATTGCGCTGCGCGCCCCGATGGCCGCCGACCTGCGCGACGTCGTCGCATCGATGAAGATTTCAAGCGTGGTCGAACGGATCGGCGACTATGCCAAGAATATCGCCAAGCGCGTCCCGCTGCTGGAAGAAGTGAGCAATATCGAGCCGCTTTCGCTGATGCCGGAAATGGCCAAGATCGCCACCCAGATGGTCCACGACGTGCTCAACGCCTTCGTCGAGCGGGATGCCGAGGCGGCGGTTCGGGTGATCGAGCGCGACAAGGCGGTCGACGATTTCTATAATTCGATCTTCCGGACGCTCCTCACCTATATGATGGAAAATCCGAATAACATCGGGCAGTCGACCCACCTGCTGTTCATCGCCAAGAACGTCGAACGTGTCGGCGACCATGCAACCAATATCGCAGAGATGGTCTATTATGCCGCGACAGGAGACTATTATGTCGACCGCCCGCGCGGCGCGGACCCGCTGAAGGCTTGAGGCGGTGATCCCCAAACGCCTGCTGCTGGTCGAGGATGACCGGGCACTCGCCGAGCTGGTCAGCTTCCATTTCGACCGGGCCGGATATGCGGTGACGCGCACGGGCGATGGCGAGGAGGCGCTGATCCTCGCCGATGAGGTGAAGCCAGACCTGGTCCTGCTCGACTGGATGATCGAAGGTATCAGCGGAATCGAGGTTTGCCGTCGCCTGCGCCGCCGCCACGCGACCGCCAATGTGCCGATCATCATCCTGACCGCTCGCGGCGAGGAAGACGACAAGATCCGCGGGCTTGAGACCGGCGCCGATGACTATATGACGAAACCGTTCAGCCCAAAGGAGCTGGTCGCACGCGCCGGAGCAGTGCTTCGCCGGGTCCGGCCGGCACTGGCAGCCGAGGCGCTTTCTTATGCGGGACTGGAAATGGACCTGGTCTCTCACCGCGTCCGCCGCGACGGTCACGCGATCCAACTCGGGCCGACTGAGTATCGCTTGCTCCGTCACTTCCTCGAAAATCCCGGCCGCGTCTTTTCGCGCCAGCAACTGCTTGAAACGGTGTGGCCGCACAGCGAGGAAATCGAGCTGAGGACCGTCGACGTCCACATTCGCCGCCTGCGCCTTGCATTGGGAGAGCCGGACTTGGTCCGCACGGTGCGGAGCGCCGGCTACGCGCTCGATGCCGAAGGGCTTGCCTGAACCATCTTGCCGACGCATGGGCTAGCCGCATGGCACGCAAGAACAAGGGCAAGGGCGGCGGCAATCCCAATCGTCCCCGCTTCTGGGGCAAGCATGCGGTGGCGGCCGCGCTCGATAATCCCGACCGCAAGGTGCTGAAGGCCTGGTCTACGGCTGAAGCCGCGGCATTCATGAATTTCCCCAAGGATTTGGTTGTGGTCAGGGCCGAAGCCCCCGATCTCGGCCGGATGGTGCCCCATGACGCGCCGCACCAGGGGGTAGTGATCGAGGTCGAGCCGCTGGAGGATATCTGGCTTGCCGACCTGCTTGCTGAGGCGCCCGAGCGCGCGGTGCTGCTGGTGCTCGATCAGGTCACCGACCCGCATAATGTCGGCGCAATCCTCCGCTCGGCCGCGGCGTTCGGCGCGATCGGCATAGTGACCCAGGACCGTCATGCTCCGCCCGAAAGTGGCGCGCTGGCCAAGGCAGCCTCCGGGGCACTCGAACGGGTGCCATGGGTCCGTGTGGTCAACCTCGCCCGGGCGCTTGAGGATATCGCCGAAGCCGGCTTTTGGCGCATCGGGCTTGCTGGTGAAGCCAAGTCGGATTTGAAGGATGCCCTCGGCCCGCAACGGGTTGCCCTGGTGCTAGGTGCCGAAGGGCCGGGCATGCGCCAGAATACGCGGGAGCATTGCGACGCGCTGGCCCGGTTGCCGATTACCGACGAGGTCGAGAGCCTCAACGTTTCCAATGCGGCCGCGGTCGCCCTTTATGCTGCGAGTGTCGCCTGATGGTCCGAACTACCGAATCCCTCCACGCCAGCCTCGACGCGCTCGCCGAGCGGGAGAAAGCCTTCGCCGCAGTGCTCGATGCCCATGGACGGCCAGAGCCGCGACAAAGCGAGCCGGGCGTTGAAACGCTCCTTAGGACTATCGTCGGCCAGCAGGTCAGCGTGCAGGCCGCGCGGTCGATGTGGAACAAGCTGACCGCCAAATATGGCCAGCCGGTCGATCTTGAGGCGGTATTGGCCGCGAGTGACGAAGAACTGCGCGAGGCCGGCTTATCGCGGCAAAAGGCGGGCTATGCGCGCAGCCTGGCGAGCCTCGTGTTGTCGGGCGAGCTCGACCTCGTCCACCTGCCGGAAGACGATGAGGAAGCAATCGCGCTTCTTACCAAGATCAAGGGCATCGGCCGCTGGTCGGCTGAAATCTATCTGCTATTTGCGGAGGGCCGCGGCGACGTCTGGCCGGCTGGCGATCTCGCCGTGCAGATCGAGATCGGCAAGCTACTTGGGCTCGACGGAAAGCCGACCGAGAAGAAGCTACGCGAGCTTGCGGAAGCCTGGCGTCCACATCGCGGCGCAGCAGCCGTGCTCGCCTGGCACAGCTATAACGCCCCGCCGCTTTAGCTAGCGCTCGTCAGCCCGCTGCTATGCGGCCGGGCGCTGAGGCCGCGGAAGATTCGTGGGCCAAGATCGAGCCGGAATGGCGCAAGCTTCTCATCGCCGTCGCCGCCACGGCCGACCAGGAAACTGGCCGAGGCCTGCCCTTCGCCGACGCCTGATCGGAATAAGATGTTGAACGCGACCAAGGGTACGAACAGCTTTCGGCCCTCGATCTCGAAGCTGTGCAGCTGATCGATCGGCAGGCGAACCGCGCTTTTCAGCGCGACCTTTGAAAGCGGGGCAATCGCGGCCATGCGGTCGCCGGTGGCCTGTGGCTGCTCGAAGAAAGCAGCAATCTCTCGATCTTGCCCTTCGTGCGCCGGTACCAGCTTTGCCTCCACCAGGACGTCCCTCGCTGGGGCCGAGCCGCTGTTGGTAAGGATGACATCGAACTGCAGCAGCACTTCCTGCTCAGTGATCACTGCCCGGTCGGGCTGGAACTGGACGTTGAGCTCCGGCTTGAGGCGGGTCGAAACGATGAGCCCTTCGCTTGCCGGCGCTGAACTCGGCCGGCGCGCCGACACGGGTGGAACCGAGTCCGGGCGCGGCGCAGGCTGCCCGCGAGGCGGGACCGGATCAGGCCGCGGAAGGGTTCTCGGCAATGGCGCCGGATCGACCTCTGTATCAGGGACCGGCCCGGCAAATGCCATTCGGGCGGGATCGCGGAGGCGCTGCTGGTAGCGGCGGCGGCTCCAGGTGATGAATGCGCCGCCGCCAATCAGCGCGATCAGCGCCGCAATCCATGGCCAGGATAGCAGCCCGTTATCGGCAGCGATTGAGGCGGCTGCGGGTAAGGTGCTTCCATCGTAGCTAGGCTGCGGCGCCGGATTGGTAGTCACATCCAGTGGAAGCGACCGAGTGACGGTTTCGGTACTGGTAATATGATCCGCGGACGCCGGCGCATCCCTGGACGCCGTGGCAGCGAGCGATGAACTGGCAGTCGGGCGGCGAGCGATAGAGTCGGCGCTTGGCGCAGCCGATCCGGCAACGTCAGATGCGGAGGATACGCGCGACTCCGTCGGCGCGGTTGCGGCAGGTTCGGACTGCGTTGCGGCTGGGTGCTCGGCCGGGTGGGTGACTGTGCCTTGCAGGTTGAAATTCTGCAGTTGCGACGGGCCGACGACGTCGGTCGACGCCGGCGGCGCCGCGGTGACGTCGACTGGAGCGTCGCTGTTCTGGGCAACGGCGGGGGCGCCCATGGCAAGCAGAAGCGCGGCGGAAGTTCCGCCCAGAGCCTTCATCTTCATGCGGCGCAAAGCCGTCATTCTCCCCCACGCATTGGTTGCTGGAATTGCCCGTGCTCACCTGCCCTCTGGCGCGCACGCAAGGCTGCTATTGGCGCGCAAATCGCGGCAGCACAAGGCTTTACCCGCCCGGATTGCGTTGGCCGGTACCGATTTCGCGCTGGCTTCCGCTTTGGTCGTGACAGTCAAATCACGGGATGTGCGTCAGCCAGTCATTCGCAGATCGCGGCCATAGCGTTCGGCCTTTTCGGCGTAGTGCGCTGCCGAAAGGCTCAGCATGGCTACCTGGGCGTCGGTCAGGCTTCGTACCGCCCTTGCCGGAGATCCGACGATCAGGCTCCTCGGCTCGAACACCTTGCCCTCGGTTACCAGTGCGCCAGCTCCGACAATGCATTGCGCGCCGATTACCGCCCCATTGAGAATCCGCGCGCCCATTCCGATCAGCGCTTCATCGTGAATCGTGCAGCCATGGAGGGTCGCCTGATGCCCAACGGTGACCCTGTCACCAAGGGTGAGCGGCGCGCCGGGATCCGAATGCCCTACTGCCCCGTCCTGGAAATTGGTTTCCGTCCCAAGCAGGATGGGCGTGTTGTCGGCCCGGATGACGGCGCCGAACCACACGCTTGCGCGTGGGCCAAGTCGAACATCGCCGATCAAATCAGCAGACGGTGCGACCCATGCGCTCGGGTCAATTGAAGGCGAAGATTCATCAATTGCGTAGAGTGGCATGCTAGTCAGGCTAGTCCGATATGGTGCAATCGTCGATGAGCCTCTTCGCATTTCCGCCGATCACAGTTAGGTTGGAAGCGTTCGGACAAACAGGGGCGGCCCATGGTCGACAACAGTGACTCGCGCCGTGCGGACCGTGTGCCGCTTCGGGCCGATATCGATTTTCGCCGGCAGGGCGAGCATCGCTGGCGGGTCAATATTCTCGACTTCTCGCCCCAGGGCTGCCGGGTCGAAGTGCCCGTGCGTGTCGTACCAGGCGACACGATCTGGATTTCGCTGCCAGGCATTGAATCGATTCAAGGCACGGTCTGCTGGGTCAAGGAGTGGGAGGCGGGAATCGAGTTCGCCAACCCGCTGTACCCATCGGTGTTCGAGATGGTTCGTGAACGCATGCGGACCGCCGAATAGGTTGAAAATTTCGACCGGCTCGGCTCAGTCTGGCGCGTGACCCAGTTTATTCTTGTACTCGACGAGGGCACGACCTCGACCCGGGCAATGCTGTTCACGCACGACGGTCGCCCGGCGGGATTGGCCGCGCGACCGGTGACGCAGCATTATCCAGCTCCCGGCGAGGTTGAGCACGATGCCGACGAGATTTGGGCAGGTACGCTGGCGTGCGCTCAGGAAATGGTCGATGCCGCCGGCGGGGCCGGTAACATCGCTGCTATCGGCATCACCAATCAGCGGGAAACCGTTGTCGCCTGGGATCGGATGACCGGCGAACCGATCGGAAATGCGCTTGTCTGGCAGGATCGGCGCACCGCCGATCGCTGCGCGGATTTACGCGCGGCCGGTCATGAGGAGGCAATCCAGTCGAAAACCGGCCTGCTTCTCGACCCATATTTCAGTGCGACAAAAATGGAATGGATGCTGGCCAACCGCCCTGCGGTGCGCGCGGCCGGCGACCGGCTGGCCTTCGGGACGGTCGAAAGCTGGCTCATCTGGAAGCTCACTGGAGGGGCGGTCCACGCGACCGATGCCAGCAACGCCAGCCGGACAATGCTGATGACCCTCGAAGGCGGCGATTGGGATGAGGAGCTATGCGATCTGTTTGGTATCGACCCGGCTTCGCTCCCAAGGATCGTGGATTGCGCCGGAGCGATCGGCCAGACCGATGCCGCGCTGTTCGGCCGGGCCATTCCGATTTGCGGCGCCGCCGGCGACCAGCAGGCCGCCACCATCGGCCAGGGTTGCCTGAAACCGGGCCACACCAAGGCCACCTTTGGCACCGGCGCGTTCGTCCTCACCAATAGCGGTGAGCGCCCAATGCGTTCGTCGAATCGAATGCTGGCAACGGTGCTGTGCCAGATCGGCGGTCGGCGGAGCTATGCGCTGGAGGGAAGCATTTTCGTTGCCGGAAGCCTGATGCAGTGGCTCCGCGATTCGGTTGGATTGCTGGTCAGCGCGGCAGAGAGCGAAGATCTCGCCCGGTCGGTCGCCGACAACGGCGGGGTTTACATGGTTCCTGCCCTTTCAGGCCTCGGCGCTCCCCATTGGCAGGCTGAGGCGCGCGGACTGATCCGAGGCATCAGCTTTGCCACAACCCGGGCTCACATCGTCCGCGCTGCGTTGGAAGCGCAGGCTCACCAGATCCACGATCTGATGACGGCCTTCGAGGCCGACGGGGTGCGCTGGGAGCGCCTTCGGATCGATGGTGGAATGGTCGCCAACGATTGGCTCGCCCAGGACCTTGCCGATATGCTCGACATCCCCGTCGAACGGCCGGCATCGATCGAAACGACAGCGCTGGGCGCCGCCATGCTTGCTTCGGTCGGGGCGGGCATTCACCCCGACCTGGAAACCGCAGCGGCTGCGATGGACAGCAGCGTCACTCTCTTTTCCGCAAAGTTGGAGAGCAAAGAGCGAAGCCGGCGGCTCGCCGGCTGGCGGCATGCGCTTAGTCTGGTCTGACAGCGCAGCCTGGAAAAGTCGACGGGGCGGGTTTTCACCGATACCAACTTTAGCGCGGCCGAAGGATGTCCCCGATAACGGGGTGAACAGAGGTACGGGCAATGGCTGCGCGGTGGATGGCCGGATTTGCTAGCATCGCGGAACTGCCCCGATCCGCGATCCCGCGTGAAATCGGCGCGGGCATTAGCGTGGCAGCTGTCGCCATCCCGATCGGGCTGGCATATGCCAAGCTAACCGGCGTGCCGACCGAAATCGGCCTTTACGCCAGCATCGTCCCTACCGCGGCCTATGCGCTGTTCGGTCCTTCATCGCGCTACCTGATTGTCGGGCCGGATACGGCGACCTGCCTTCTGCTGGGAACGGCCGTCACCCAGCTTGGCGTAATCGCCCTCGATGCGCGCGCTCCCGTCGTCGCGGGGCTTAGCTTGCTGGTTGGAATTGCATGCCTGGCCGCGGCCATGCTTCGGCTTGGCTTTATCGCCAACCTGATCTCACGACCTGTACTTGTCGGCTATCTTGCGGGCGTCTCGCTGACCTTGCTGGTGACTCAGCTTCCCAGCGTTTCGCGCGTCGATATTCATTCACCGGGACTCTTTCGGCCCTTCATTGAGCTGGGCTGGCGCGCCGCCGAAATTCACTGGCCAACGTTAAGCCTAGCGGCTGCGCTCCTCATATTGCTTCGACTGCTCAAGCGATACGTTCCCCGAATTCCCGGTCCAGCCGTGGCGATCGTGCTTGCGATCCTGCTGTCAGAGGTCCTCGATCTACCTTCCGCCGGTTTTGCAACGATCGGCGCGATACCGTCGGGCCTGCCTTCCCCACGCCTTCCCAGCTTTGCAGGCGACCCCGCACAATTGGCGCTTTCGGTAGCCGGGCTGTTGGTGGTCAGTTTTTCCAGCGGCATCCTGACCGCCCGGGCGTTCGGGCAGAAGATCGACGCCGACAGCAACCCCAACCGCGAATTGGCGGGCTTCGGGGCCGCAGATGTCGCCGCCGGGCTGTTCCAGGGATTTGCGGTAACCGGCGCGGATTCGCGGACCGCGGTAGCCATGGCTTCGGGTGGCCGTTCGGCGCTGGTCGGCCTTGTCGCAGCCGCGACGGTTGCGCTGGTAGTGACGCTGCTGACGGGCCCGCTTGCCGCTTTGCCCGAGGCAGCGCTCGGCGCAATCCTTGTTTCGGCAGCGGTCGACCTGTTCGACGGCAAGGCATTTCGCCGGCTTGCCAAGATCGATCGGCATGAGCTCGCTTTTGCACTTGTCGCGACAGTAGGCGTGATCTGGATTGGCGTCCTCCAGGGTGTCTTCATCGCGGTCGCGATGACGCTGGTTCACCTGCTCCGCCTGGCCACCCGCCCGCTCGACTCCGTCATGGGCCTTGATCCGGAGCGCGGTGACCTGGTCACCTTAAGTCGTAATCCCTCGGCAGAGGTGCCCGATCGCATTGTCGTCTATCTGTTCGAAGCCTCGCTCATATTCCTGAACGCGCACTATTTCCTTGAACGCGCCATCCAAGTGCTGAGGTCGCGCCCTGACGCGAAGTGGCTGGTGCTCGACACATCGGCGATGATGAATGCAGATACTGGCGCAGTCGACGCGATGGAGGACCTGAAGCATCGGCTGGATGCCGAGGGCGTCGGCCTCCTGCTCGGCGGCGGGCATGGCCATTTTCGCGAGATACTCGAACGCTCGGGCCTAGCCGAATTGATCGGCCGTGACCGCATTTTCGATACTCCCGCCCAAGCCTTGGCGGCCGCCGAGGCAATGCGCGATCAGCTGCGATCGAACTAGCCTGCTTTCCCGTCTCCAATAACGTCTGGCCGCGACGAGGTTTCGGCAAACAGCAGCCGATAACCGGCTCCACCCACCAGGCCGCCCAGGGCAGGCGCCAGCCAGAACAGCCACAGCTGCTGGAGCGCTAGCCCGCCGACCACCAACGCCGGACCTGTGCTTCGCGCGGGGTTCACCGAAGTATTGGTCACCGGGATGCTGATCAGGTGGATAAGCGTCAGCGCCAGACCGATTGCGATCGGCGCAAATCCCTTGGGCGCCCGATCGTCAGTGGATCCCAGAATGACCATCAGGAAGCCGGCCGTCAGTACCAGTTCGATGGCCAGCCCCGCGCCCATCGAATAGCCGCCCGGCGATCCCTCGCCAAAACCATTCGCTGCAAGTCCCGAGACCGCCAGGTCGAAGGTCGGACTTCCGCTGGCAATGAACAGCAGGAAATAGGCCGCGACGACCGCTCCGATGACCTGTGCGATGATGTAGGGAACGATGTCGCCGACCGGGAAGCGGCCGCCTGACCAGAGACCGATCGTGACCGCCGGATTGAGGTGACAGCCGGAAATATGTCCGATCGAATAGGCCATCGTTAGCACGGTTAACCCGAACGCAAGGGCGACTCCGACCAGGCCGATCCCGACGTCCGGAAAGGCCGCGGCCAGAACCGCGCTGCCGCAACCGCCAAACACCAGCCAGAACGTCCCAAGCCCCTCAGCCGCCATCCGCTTGCCCATGCCCATCGACGCCTCCCTGTCTTTCAAGCAATCCTGTGGAAGGAACGGTCTATGCCAGCAGCTTTACGTCCGACTATCAGGACAAACCCGCACGTATCCAATGGCGAGCAAATTTTTGCGGCTTGGCATGACAGACTTCCGCCTAATCCACGGTCTCTCCGGACAATGGCGTGGCCAACATTGAAGAACGGGACCCAAACTCATCCAGCCAATTACTGAGTTGGGGGCGCGTCGTGCGAAAGTCCGGCAGCTCCCGAAACTCCAGCCAGCTCAGCGCAGTTGCAACTGCGATGTGACCAACATGGATGGGGCCATGCATATCAAGTTCGCGCTCCAGCCAGTCATACCCTGCGACAAGCTTTTCGACGTATCCGTCGCGGAGCGGCATATATCGAAGGGCCTCTGGTCGGCGGACGGTTTCCCAACGCACTGCCATACCTGCTTCGCACAGTCCTTGTGACACTGCCGGTAGCTTCAACGCCTGCCAGCGCGCTTCTCCGGCCGCGGGAATGAGCCTTTCGCCATCGTGCAATGTGTCGAGGTAGGCGCAAATCACGTCTGAATCGAAAATTGCGGCGTTATCTGGCCGAACGAGCACTGGAACTTTTCCTAACGGATTCTCGGCGAACACGAGGTCGTTACGATGCGTCGGACTGGTCTCCTGATGCACCACCTCAATTTGATCCACCAACCCGGCTTCATGTGCGAATACCAGTGCTTTACGCGCATAAGGGGAATGCGTTTGATAGAGTAGTTTCATTTCGAAGTTCACTCCCTGTTGTGGAGGAGGCAAGCCACTGCGGCGACGATCCTCTCCGCGGTTGGCAGGTGGAGAAATTCGTTGGGCCCATGCGCATTGGATTGCGGGCCAAGGACACCGGTCGCCACGAACTGCGCTGCGGGGAAGCGCTCACCTAGCATGGAAAGAAACGGTATTCCGCCCCCGCCGCCCATTAATGCAGAAGGCCTTCCGAAGGCTCGTTCGGAGGCCTCGTCCAAGGCGGTCTGGAGCCAATCGGCAAGCGCCGGCGCATGCCAACCCGGTGATACGAAATCGACGCGGAATTGGACTTTGGCATTGTACGGAGGATTTTCTTCCAGCAACGCCTTCAACGTCGCGGCCGCACTCCGAGGATCCAGGGTCGGCGGAAGCCTGAGGCTGAGCTTCAAAGAGATATCGGGATGCATGACTGCCGCGGCCTGGGAGACCTCCGGCAGGCCGTCCATCCCGGTGATTGCCAGCTGCGGTCGCCAGGAACGGTTTAGCGAAAGCTCAACCGGATCGCTATTCACCGGTTGAAGTCCGTCATGAAGCGGCAACTGACTGAAAATTGCGGTTCCCAGAATGTCTCCAGACTGTTTTGCCTGGGTTCGCCGGTCGGCCGGAATTTGGACTTGGAAATCCGGCACAACCACTTCGCCGCTGTCTGGATCTTCAACGCGTGAGAGTAAGCCACGAGCAATGCGAAATGGGGACGGCACCAGACCCGATGCCTCCCCCGAATGCATGCCTTCGGATAATACTCTTATTGTCAGCGTCCCAGCGACTTGGCCGCGCAACGAGGTCGTTACCCAAAGCTGGTCGTAGTTGCCGCAGCTCGCATCGAGAGCGATGATGAGTCCGGGTTCGCCGATGCGTTCCGCGAGCGCTTCGAAATAGAATGGGAGATCGAAGCTTCCGGATTCCTCGCAAGCTTCGATCAGAATGCGGCAAGGCGGATGTGCCAGTCCCTGTTCCCGCAAGGCGAGCAGCCCGGCGATTGCACCAAACAATGAATAACCGTCGTCAGCACCACCGCGCCCATAAAGGCGATCGCCCTCGATGACCGGGGTCCAGGCACCTCGCCCGTTCACCCAGCCATCCATCGGGGGCTGTTTGTCCAGGTGGCCATAAATCAAAACTGGCGAACGCCCGTCGCCTGGAACATCAATGAAAATTACCGGCGTTCGCCTCGGAATCCGAAGAACGTCGACGACCGCGCCAGGCGTTCCGCAAAGGCTGCGGCGTGCCCAGCCAGCCATTAGTTCGACCGCCCGATCGATGTGACCTGTCCCCTCCCAGTCGCAGTCGAATGCCGGAGATTCGCAGGGAATCTCTATGTAGCTTAGCAAGGAGGGCATTACCTCCGTTACCCAGATCTGTTCGATAAAGGCTTGCAGCCGGTCAAAATCCATACAACGTTTCCTGTGCCAATATGGCGCGTTGTAACGGCGCAAGTGGGCGGTTAGGCCGCGAGATAGATCGCCATCGCGCGGAATTTCCGCGATAATATTGATAAAAATGAGAGATTTCCGTGGAACTCGATAATTTCGACCGGCAGCTGCTCAATCTTGTTCAAGAGGATGCCGACCAAACCTCGGAACGATTGGCAGAGCAGATACACCTATCTCCATCCGCTATTCAGCGGCGGCTAAAAAGGCTGCGCAAAGAAGGCGTCATCGCGCGCGAGTGCGCGGTTCTGGAGCCAAAGAAGATCGGTCGACCGACCTTCTTCATTGTCTCGCTCCAGGTCGAGCGCGAAAGGCCAGAACTTCTGGCGGAACTCCGTCGATGGTTGTCGCGGGAGCCGCACATACAACAGGCATTTTATGTGACGGGTGAAGCAGACTTTGTTTTGGTAGTGACCGTGCCCGACACAGATGCCTACGACGAGTTGATGTCACGATTGGTTCGCGAGAATTCCAACCTGAAGCGATTCACCACCAGTGTGGCCCTGGGCGTAGTGAAGCGCGGGCTGACAATTCCAGTGCCCTTGGAGGATTGATGTGCCGCGCGGAAATTCCGCTTAATTTCGGCTATTTCAGTGAATCCCCGCGCATCCGATCCGGATTTCGCAGCACGAGAGTGCCAATCTGCTCCACGATAGCGCAATGAACAAATCACCCGAGCCACAGTTTCCGCCAACCCCACTCCTCGACCTACCCGAGGTCGCCCGGATCGCTAAGGTCGCGAGGGTCTTTGTAAAAGACGAAGGCCAGCGTCCTTTGGGAAATTTCAAGGTTCTCGGTGGAATGCTTGCGGGAATCCGCGCCCTAGATCGCGCAAATGTCCACAACCCACGGCTGATTTGTGCGAGTGACGGCAATCATGGGCTTGCGGTCGCAGCGGCAGCCAAACATTGTGGCGCCATCTCGCGCATCTACCTTCCAACAGGCGCCTCGATCGAGCGTGCGGCTCGAATTAGGTCAGAAGGCGGCGAGATCGCATGGATCACGGGAACGTACGACGATGCGGTGAACGCTGCCGCTGCTGCCGCTGAACAAGGCGAGGGAATTCTCGTTCCCGACACCACCAGCAAGGCGTCAGATCCAATCGTCGACGACGTTATGTTGGGTTACGGGCGGATTTGTCATGAGCTACTGAGCCAACTGCCAGAGGCCCCCACACATGTTTTCGTGCAGGCCGGGGTGGGTGGGTTGGCCGCCGCCCTGGCCATAGGCCTGCGCGACTACATGGCAGAACCCGCCCACATTATCGTCGTCGAGCCGGAAGCTGCCGCGTGCGTCAGCGAGGGTCTCACTGCCGGGCGGCCAGTGCAAATTGAAGGTGATCTTGAGACATGTGCGGAAATGTTATCCTGTGGGCTCGCATCGGCACCAGCACTAGAGATCTTGATCAAATGCGAAAGTCGATCGCTCCTTGTGAATGAATTGGCACTTGAACGATCGGTACGAACACTGAAAGAGTGCGAAGGCCCCTTGACCACGCCCTCTGGCGCCGCCGGACTGGCAGGACTCCTTCATGCAGCGGGCAATAAAGACCTTCGCAACCGATTGGACCTTGGAAGCAATAGCAAGGTCTTGCTCATCGCCACGGAAAGAAATCTCTCGAGTCCATAATTTCGCAAGATTGAGCGGCGGGCCAATTTTGGGACAATGTATCGGCAACGATCACCGGGCCCGTTTGACTTCGGGTTCGCTGCCAAGGAGTGCCAAATGGTGAACGACAAAAGGGTCTGTTTCGATTTCGAGATCGAATTCCTGAATGGTGGCGGAATCCAGGGACAGGGGTTCAGGCTGGATATCGAGGGCGAAACCATCGCCGATGATACGTTGGCTGCCTATATTGTTGCCGACTTGCGCTTGTTGATGGTGGGCGAGGTCCGCATCCTCAACAAGAAGTTCATCACGGAACGCCATAAGCGAACATCAACGCCCGGTGCCCACTTGGCTGGTGATGACCCGCGCCGGCTCATCGACCTTAGCCACGTGATCGAAGACGGCATGATCACCTACAAGGGGCTACCCGCACCAATCATCTGCGATCATCTTTCCCGCGCCAGGTCTCGCGAAATTTATGCGGAAGGAACCGAGTTCCAGATCGACAGGATCGAAATGGTCGGCAACACCGGCACCTATCTGGACACGCCGTTCCATCGCTATGCCGACGGCCAGGATCTTTCGGAAATGGCACTCGATCGCATGGCGGATTGCCCGGGCGCGGTCGTTCGAGTGGAAGGGTCGCGTCAACGAGAGGTCGACCAAATGGCATTCGCGGCCGTCGACGTCTCGGGGAAGGCGGTATTGGTCCACACGGGTTGGGATCGCCACTGGCGAACCGATCAATATTTCGAGGGCCATCCGCACCTTACCGAGGCCGCCGCAGTCCATCTTCGGGATCGGGGGGCAATCTTGGTCGGGATCGACTCGTTCAACATTGACGACACGTCGGGCAATACTCGCCCAGTTCACTCAATATTGCTGGGAGCGGGGATTCCGATTGTCGAGCATATGACCAACCTGGGTGCTCTCCCCGCGGATGGATTTCGCTTCTTTGCGGTCCCGCCGAAGGTACGGAAAATGGGAACGTTCCCCGTACGGGCTCACGCACTGCTGCCAGGATGACCCACGGGGTCGCCGCCGGCAGCGGGCGGCAAACCCCGGTCAGGCATATTGCTCCTCCGATACGAGCTCGAAGCCTTCGTCCACCCAACCGGTGATGCCCCCGGCCATAATCTTCACCGGCCTGCCGAGTTGCGCCAATCTCAACGCGCCGCGCGCCGCACCATTGCAATGGGGACCAGCGCAATAGGTAACGAACAGGGTGTTCTCCGGCCACGCCGCAATCTTGCTGCCAATGATTTTGCCATGCGGAAGATTGATCGCCCCTGGCACGTGACCTTTCGCGAACAGCGCCGGCGATCGCACGTCGAGTAATACGAAATCGGCATTGCTCCCGAGACTTGAATGTACGTCCCAGCAGTCGGTCTCAAATGCGAACTCTGCGGCAAAATGCGCGACGGCATCTGCGGCGGGCGCTGCGGGTGATTGAGTTACGGCGGTCGCCATGTCGGTCTCCATTTCTTGATATGTGCATGGATTCTTTCAACTGGACGTTCGCGGCACAAGTGGCGTAAATGACCAACAAGCGAGAAATCATGCCAAAATCCGGGAATCAAAGATCGGATCATGCAAACCGCAAGGTGGTCGTCATTGCTTATGATGGCCTGACGCTGTTTGAATTCGGGATAGCAACCGAGGTATTCGGCCTGAATCGCCCCGAGGTTGAGGACTGGTACCGATATTGCGTCGTGGCCGCCGAACCTGGGCTCCTCACAGCAACGGGCGGCGTGAAATTGGCTGTCGACGGTGGATTGGAACTCCTGTCCGATGTGGGAACCATCATCGTCCCTGGCTGGCGTGGCGCCGAAGCTGTTGTACCAAAATCCCTGGTGACGGCCTTATGTGCAGCCCATGCCGCTGGAGCCCGGCTAGTTTCGATCTGCTCCGGCGTTTTCGTCCTGGCCGCGACGGGCCTGCTTGATGGCCGAAGGGCAACGACCCACTGGCGGTACACGGACGCCTTGGCTCGCCAATACCCCGAAATCAATATTGAGCCGGATGTACTCTATGTTGACGAAGGGGACGTGCTGACCTCCGCGGGAAGCGCGGCAGGGATCGATCTTTGCCTGCACATTGTACGTAACGACCATGGCCCTGAAGTGGCGAACCTGATCGCCAGGCGCCTGATCGTCCCCGCCCATCGCTCCGGTGGACAAGCCCAATATATCGAAATGCCCGTCCCTCCCGAGCACGAAGCGGGCCGGATCGGCTTGGTGCTGGATCAAATGCGAAGCGCCCTGTCCGAGAGCCATTCGGTAGCCAGGCTGTCGAAATTGGCGGGCATGAGCAACCGCACGTTCCTCCGGCGATTTGAAGCCGCAACGGGCATGACGCCTTCACGCTGGCTCATCCAGGAGCGCGTTCGGCGGGCACGGGAATTGCTCGAGGTTACGCGACTGCCAGTGGAAACCATTGCGGTGGATTGTGGATTTGGCACGACTGCGACGATGCGCCATCACTTCCGCCGCTGTCTTTCAACAAGGCCGATCGATTATCGGTCGCAATTCTCCCGATCCGAACCAAGCGGTACAGCGATGACGAGACGTGGCTAGCTATGGTGCCCAGGAGAGGACTCGAACCTCCACGCCCTTGCGAGCGCCAGCACCTGAAGCTGGTGCGTCTACCAATTCCGCCACCTGGGCACAGGAGCATCACATTTCAGGTAGGCGGCGGCGCTTAGAGGGCAGCGGCTGATTCTGTCAACAGCGTCATGCCGGGTTATCATCGGGGACATATTCCAGCAGGTCGCCGGGCTGGCAGTCGAGCTGCTGGCAAATGGCTTCCAACGTGGTGAAACGCACGCCCTTCACCTTGCCAGACTTCAACAGGGACAGGTTCGCCTCCGTTATTCCGATGGCTTCGGCCAGATCCTTTGATCGCGCCTTGCGCAAGGCCAGCATGACGTCGAGCCGTACGACGATCGCCATCAGACGATCTCCTCCAGCTCGACCTCAATGGCACGGGCCTGTTCCAGCATGCGGGCCAGGAGAAACAGGAAAAGTGCCCCCGCCAACATCAACAGGTCGCGTAGCTCGAATACCAGCGCAGTGCTTCCTCCACCCGATGAGATCGTCTCGGTAACGGCAATCACCGGCGGAGCAATCACGTCGATGAAGGTTGCCAAGAATAACCAGAAGGCGAATCCCCTGAACGCTTGAGTCACGCGCGGCCCAAATAGTGGGCCGTCGGCCACGGCGCTCAGCATCTGAGTGAGCCGCCACAGAGCGATGATGAACAGTGCCAGCGTAACATCGACTATCGCGCGACCCAGCCAGCCCGGGCCCGCCGAATGCGCTTCGACGCGCAGCGGTCCTAGCTCGGGCCCGAACCGCCCCAACAGATAGATGGCCACGATCAACCCGATCGCGATCGTGACCGCGAGACGTAAGCGACGCGCCGAGCGGGCGATGGCGAAATTGTTCATATTGACCTCATTATCGTTTTGCGATAATTTATTTCACATATACAGCATTCACTTAAAGGCAAACAAGATGAAAATCCATAAGCGAATCGGTTTCGGCATATTGTTGTTGGCAGCAGCGATGGGGCTGACGGCACAGGCCGCCTTCCCTCAAATTGCGACCCCCACGGTTACGGCGGTGGCCGACCGTTCCGCGGTGATCTCGTTCGAGCTTTATCGCGGCAACCGGATGTTCCTGAAGGGGCGCATCAATGGCGTCGAGACCGCGATGGTCCTCGACAGCGGCGCAGGCGTGACCACGCTTGACCGCGACTTTGCCCGCAAGATCGGATTGAAGGGCGGTCAGAAGATCGAAGCCCAGGGGACCGGCGGGACGCAGGAAGCCGAGCTATTCCAGAATGTCACCATCGAAGCGGGCAACCTCAAGCTGTCCGAGGCAACCGTCGTCGCAATCGATCTAAGCCAGGTCGCAAAAGGGATCGGCCGTCCGATGCCGGTTATCCTCGGCCGCGAGCTATTCATGAACAGCGTCATCGGAATTGACTATGATCGGAACGAGATGACGCTATCTCCTGCAAACGGATTCCTGGCCCCGGCCGGCGCGACCGAGGTCAAGCTGAAGCGGGAAGGCACGCTTCACTTCATCCCGATATCAATTGCCGGCCTGCCTCCTGTCGATGCTGCGTTCGATCTTGGCAACGGCGGTGCGATCAGCGTCTCCAAGGAATATCATGAAGCGCACCCCCTGTTCGCTTCGCTTCCCTTCGCCATCAGCATGAGCGGCGGCGTTGGCGGCGTGCACGAGATGAAGCGGATCACCTTGCCCAAGGTCGACATGGCCGGATTCTCTTTCGCCAGCGTTCCGGCCGACCTCGGCGCGCTTCCTGACGGCCCGTATGAGGACCGGGCCAATGTCGGGATCCAGATGTTCCGGCAGTTCAAGGTCACGCTCGACCTTGGTCACGACCGGCTGTGGCTTCAGCGCAATGCAAAGCCCGCGGATTTCTCGCGCGACCGCAGCGGCTTGTTCACCCTGCTGGAAGACGACCATTTCAACGTGATGCACGTGTCGCCTGGAAGCCCGGCTGACCGTGCCAACCTGAAGAAGGGCGACCGGCTGGTGGGGGTCGGCGGAGTGCGTGTCGGTCCGGGCTTCTTCGACGGGCCGCAGGGCAATTGGTCGAGGTCCGCGCCGGGCACCAATGTCCAGCTGACCAAGTCCGATGGAGTGACCGTCACCCTAACCCTCGCCGACTATTTCTAATCGGTCATCGCGAACGGCCCGCGCCCCTCTTGCCAGCGGGGGCCGCTTGGCCCAAGTGCTGCGCCGATTCCACAGCGCATGTGGCCAAGGACTGATTCCATGAGGAACCCCGGCACCCCGCCCCTAGTCACCATTTTCGGCGGCGGCGGCTTCATTGGCCGCTATGTTTGCGAAGCGTTGATGAAGAGCGGCGCGCGCCTCCGCGTTGCTGAACGCAACCCGCGCCGCGCCTGGTATCTCCAGCCGCTCGGCCAGGTCGGGCAAGTGTCGGCCATCGCCGCCGATCTTGGCCGGCCGGAAACAATCTCCAGGGCCGTCGCGGGCGCCGATGCGGTCATCAACCTCGTCGGCATCTTCAAGGGCAACCTTGATCGGATCCATGACCGTGGTGCAGCTGAGCTTGCGGCTGCAGCGAAAGCAGCGGGCGCCAAGGCTTTCGTCCAGGTCAGTGCCATTGGCGCGGACGTGAATTCGCCGTCCGACTATGGCCGTACCAAGGGCAAAGGCGAACAATCGGTCCGTGCCGCTTTTCCGAAGGCGACAATCATCCGCCCGAGCGTGGTTTTCGGGCCCGAGGACAATTTCACCAATCGTTTCGCCGCGATGGCAGGCTTGCCGCTTGTGCCGGTGATTGCGCCCACGACCCGCTTCCAGCCGCTCTATGTCCGCGACCTGGCCGGTGCGATTGCGGCGGCTGCGCTCGATCCCAAAACCCATGGTGGAAAGACCTATGAGCTGGCTGGACCCGAAGTCATCTCGATGCGCGAGCTAATCGCCAACATCGCTGAGTTGGCCGGCCATCATCCCGACTTAGTCGACGTGCCCGACTTCATTGCCGCGGGCATGGCGACGCTTGGCTTCCTGCCCGGCGCGCCACTGACCCGCGACCAGTGGCTGATGCTGCAGCGGGACAATGTCGCCGGCGGTGAGCTGCCGGGGTTCAAGGCATTCGGGATATCCCCAACCCCGCTCGACGCGGTCGCCCCGGAATGGCTCGGTCGTTATCACAAGGGCGGCCGTTTCGCCGCCCGAGCCGCATAACGAGCACCGGTAGTGCCCATTCTCCTGCTGGTCATCATCCTCGGCATTGTCGAGGGCATCACCGAATATCTGCCGGTTTCCTCGACCGGCCACCTAATTCTCGCAACCGAGTTGCTTGGCTTCGACGCCGACAAATGGGCGCTGTTCAATATCGCCATCCAGCCGGGTGCGATCCTTGCCATTCTCGTTCTCTATTGGCGGACCTTCCGCGATGTCCTAATCGGTCTGTGGCATCGCGAACCGTCCGCCTTTGCCTTCGTCCGCAACTTGCTGGTCGCCTTCATTCCGGCGGTGGTGATCGGCCTCGCGATCGGCGACTATATCGAGCTTCTGCTCGGTAATGCGGTGGTCGTTGCGGTTTCGCTGATCCTCGGCGGCGTGGCGATCCTGTTCATCGAATGGTGGGCCAAGCCGACCGACAGCGGCGGCGTCGCCAACGTAACCCTCCGCCACTCGATCGGTATCGGCCTGGTCCAGTGCCTCGCGATGATCCCGGGGGTCAGCCGTTCGGGCGCGACCATCCTTGGCGCAATGGCGATGGGGGTCGACCGCAAGACTGCGGCCGAGTTCAGCTTCTTCCTGGCAGTTCCCACCCTGACCGGCGCGACCGCGCTGCAGCTTTACAAGCACGGGGGCACGATGGAGTCGGGCATGGGCGGCTGGATCCTGATCGGCAGCCTGGTCTCGTTCGTGGTCGCGGTCGTGGTGGTGAAGGCCTTCGTTTCAATCATCCAGCGCTACGGCTTCGCCCCCTTCGCCTGGTACCGTATCATCGCCGGCGCGGTGGCGCTGATCTGGCTTGCGATGTGCTAAGGTCGGGCTAGTTGCCAAGCGGGGGGATTTGATGAGAGCTGCAATTATCGCTGTATCGCTGGCGGCGCTGCTAGCCGGGCAGGCAAAATCTGCGGAGCCCGAGGCTCCAACTACCTCGCTTCGGGCTCCCGATCCTGCCGCCGTCGACGCAGCAGTGCTGATGCTTGAGGCACAGGATTTCGAGGCCCAGATATTGAGCACCACCGACGTGATGATCGAAGGCATGGTCGCGGTGCAAATCGAGCAGCTCCAGAAGAGTTCCGACGAGCCCATCCCGGACGACTTCCTGACCTCTTTCCGCCAGACAATGCGCGAACATGCGACCGGAACGATGAAGGCGAAGATGCCGTCCATCAAACGGCAGGCGGCCGAAATCTATGCACGGGAATTTACCGTAGCCGAATTGCAAAGGATGGCTGAAATTGCGGGCGATCCCGTCATGGTGAAGTCCCGCGCTAAAGGGCAGGCGTTATCCTCGCAGCTGATGCTGGTGGGGATGAATGCGATGCGCGAATCCCAGGAGGAGCTGAAACAGAAGCTCGAACAGATGGTGCGGGACTATGCCAAGAAGGCCGGACTCACTATCGACGACAATAGCTGACGCGCCGCCATTGGCCGGGCGCGTACAATCCAAGATATTGACCCCAAAGCAAAATTGGCCATCCTAGCACCGACTCGCAGGAGATTGATCATGCGTGCCTATTGGATCGCCCTGCCCCTGATTATTGCCGCAACGCCGGCGGTGGCCGCTCCCGCGGTGCCGCAGCTTCCGCCCGAGCTCAGCGATCCGGCGATGGCTGACAAGCTCGGCCGAATGGCGGGCGTGTTGACCAAATCCCTGATGGACCTGCCTGTCGGCGAGCTGGAGGCAGCGGTGCAGGGCCGGCCGGCGACAGCGGCGGACAAGGCCAAGCGGGTTCGCGATAGCATCGGCGGCCCCGAGGCCGAGCAACGCGTCCAGGCCGAAGTCGCGCAATCGGGCCGGCAAATGCAGGCGATGAGCAAGGCACTGGTTGCGTCGCTACCGGCAATCATGGCCGCGCTCGACCAGGCAGAGAAGCAGCTCGAAAGGGCGACGGCCAACCTTCCCGACCCGACTTACCCCAAACGATAAATTTTTGTGGGATGCGCGGTGGACTGAATCGCCGCCCTCGCTAAAGCTGACCCATCCATGTGGCAGTTGTTTCAATTCCCCCTATGTCCTTTTTCCCGCAAGGTCCGGCTCGTCCTGGGCGAGAAAGGGATTGCGCATGAGCTGGTGCGCGAAAATCCTTGGGAGCGGCGCGACGAGTTCATTGACCTCAATCCCGCCGGCGAAACCCCGGTGCTCGTCGATTCGACTGCCGGCATCACGCTGATCGGCAGCCAGCCGATCGTCGAATATTTCGAAGAGACAGTCGACAAAATGCCGATGATCCACGGCAATGCGGTCGCCCGGGCCGAAATCCGCCGCCTCACCGCATGGTTCGATGAGAAATTGTTCCGCGAAGTGGTCGAGCCCTTGATGCACGAGCGGATGAGGAAGCGGTTGGTCAGCCGCGAGAGCCCAGACACCCGCGTGCTGCGTGAGGCGATGCGGATCGCCAACGGCCACCTCGACTATCTCGACTATCTCCTCGACCACCGCCGCTGGATCGCTGGCGCGGGCCTGAGCCTGGCCGACTTCACCGCAGCAGCGCATCTGAGCGTGATCGACTATCTCGGCGCGCTCGATTGGCGCGGGCACAAGCAGACCAAGGATTGGTATGCCGTCATGAAGTCGCGGCCTGCGTTCCGCCCGCTGCTGGGCGAACGGATGGAAGTGATCGTGCCCCCCGCGCACTACGATAAAGTCGACTTCTGACACTCCTTAAGTTCACTAAAGTCACAAAAGTCACGGGATGAGGCGCCATTTTGCCGGTTTCCCGTCCCTCAAAACCCAGTTCATCCCAACGATGCGAAACAGCCGCGCCAGCCATCCCACACGAAAACATTTGTAGGACAGGAAAATCGATCTTGCGCCGGCCTCGCTTTGCGCAGGCCGATCCCTGTTGGCGAAGTCTTGGCGCTCACAGGGCCGACGCACGGTGTTGACAGAGCGCGCAGTGCATTTTATATAACATGTTATGCAACACCCTACGGATATCGTTGCCCAGCTCGGCTATCTGACTCTCGGAACGCGCCTGAAGCGGCTTGCCGAGCAATTGCAGGCAGGGGTCGCCGAGACGCTGTCGGACTGCGGCCACGAGGTTCAGCCGGGACAATTGCCTGTCCTGATAGCCATTTCCGAAACCGACGGACCCACCGTGGCCGACTTGGTCAATGCGGTGGGCCTTACCCAACCGGGGATATCGCGGACACTGGCGACGCTGAAGCAAGCAGGGCTCGTCAGCATCCGGCCGGACAAAAAAGATGCGCGGACGCGGCGCGCTTACCTCACGGCAAAATCCACCGCATTGATGGACAGGCTGCGTAACGAGGTCTTCGGAAAGGTCGCCGCCGCCGCCGCCGAGCTTTGCGATGGCCTGGATATTCTCGATGCTCTCGCCGTCATGGAAAGGCGAAATCGCGAGCAACCTTTCATCCAACGCATTCGAAAGGCACGATCGTGAACCCTCTTGACCGCCCGATCTGGTCGGCGCTTGCGACACGGCAAGCCCAATTTGCGCGGGGCGCCCTGCCGGCGCTGGCGTTTCGCACGGACGTCGAGCCATTTGCCGCGGCAGCATCGGACGACCCTGAGAGCCTGGAGGCGCTCAGCGAATTATTCGTGCCCGAAGACAAGCTGCTGCTAATCCAGCGCGATCCCTCACCGCCCCTTCCCGGACTCAATCTCGTTTCCGAGGCAATCGGGGTACAAATGGTATCGGAACAGGCGGTGGAGCAGCGCCGACCACCCGACGTGATTCCCCTAGATGATGGGGACGCGGTCGAAATGCGTGCCCTTGCCGAGCTGACCAAGCCAGGACCTTTTCGGCCATCCACACACAAATTGGGCCAGTTTTGGGGGATAAGGCATGAAGGGCGCCTGGTTGCGATGGCCGGAGAGCGGCTTAAAATTCCGGGCATGAGCGAAGTCAGCGGGGTCTGCACCCACCCCCACTGGCGCGGCCATGGCTACGCCCGACTACTTTCGGCATTTGTGACGTCCCAGATCCAGTCCCGAGGCGAAACGCCATTTCTGCATGCCTATGCCGACAATGACGCCGCCATCAGGCTCTATGAGCGGCTGGGCTATACGATGCGGTGCGAGGTCGCCGTCCAGTCCTTCGGACGCCTGTAGGCCCAAATGGCCAGCTTGAGCGACTGCGTAGGAGTGATCGCTTACCGATCCGTTTCGACGCGTGCGACGACCGACATGCCGGGCCTAAGCTTGCCGGCGAGGGGTTGGCCGGGATCGATCTGAATGCGCGCCGCAATGCGCTGCGCAACCTTAACGAAATTACCCGTCGCATTATCTGGGCGCAGGACTGCAAATTCGGAGCCGGCTGCGGGAGCCAGGCTTTCGAGATGGCCGTTCAGCCGTGCGCCGCCTAGCGCATCAACCGTAAAATATGCCGCCTGGCCGACCCGCATCTTCCTCGTCTGGGCTTCCTTGAAATTTGCCGTCACCCAATAATTCTTCGGCACCAAATACATCAGCTGGGTGCCGGCCGTGACATATTGGCCCTGACGGACTCCGACCTCGCTCAGCTGCCCGGCCTTTGGCGCCCGGATTACGGTGTGATCGAGATCGACTTCGGCAAGGCGGACCTGAGCCTTTGCAGCCTCGACATTGGCGCTAAGGCCGGTCCGGCCGACGATGACGGTCCGCACATCCTGCCTGCCGATTTCCCGGGCTGCGCGCGCCTCCCTTAGCTGAGCCTCGGCAGCCCGCAGGGCAGCGACCTGCCGATCGAGATCGGCCTGCGAGACCCAGCCGTGGGCAATGAGCGAATTGATCCGGCGCGTATCCGCCTGGACCTTGAGAAGTTGCGCTTGGGCATTGGCGATCCCGGCTTCCTGGGAAAGCTCACTGGCTTGCTTCGACCTCTGCGCCTGTGCCGAATTATCGAGACTTGCAACCTGAGTAAGGACGTTGGCCCGCGCCTGGGCCACCTTTGCATTGTAGATGCTGTCCTCGATGCGAACGAGGACCTGTCCCGCTTTCACGTTTTCGAAGTCCTTGACCAGGACCTGCGCAACATATCCTGGCACTTGGGGGCTAATCACGGTGGTCTGACCGCGTACATAGGCGTTGTCGGTCTGCTCGTAGCGCCCGCCAAACGGCGGCAATTGCCATGCGTAGAGAATAGTGACGATTGCGGCTGCGATGAGCAGTACGATCGCCGCGCTGGTGGGAAATGATCGCGCAGGCGGGTTCCAGCGTGCCGGCTCGGCGACCGCATCCGACTGCGATACCGGCTCTGATGGGATAGTGGTCGGCGAAGTAGCTTTCCGTTCGGCTTGAGCCGCCTCGCTGCTCAACGTTGAAGCATTTGGATTGTCAGCCGATGTCATGGTGCTGGCTGTCCTTCCTCGGCGCCCCCGCTGCCATGGCCGCCACCCTTTGCGCAAGCAGTATGATCGGCGAAATCTCGCCCCGCTGACGCATGCGAAGCTCGATCGACACTCCCCACAGGAACAGCAGGCAGGCGAGGATACCAATGACAAAGAATATGTCGTTGAAGGCCAGGATGTTTGCCTCCCGCGCGACGTCGCGGCCGAGAAGCGCCGCCCCTTCCGACGACCGCAATACCGGGTCGGCAACCACACCGCCGACCTGGCGCGCGCTTCCGGACAAGCGACCCGCAACCGTCGGATTGGTCAGCAAAACCTGTTCGACGAGGTTATGGGAATGGATTTTCTCGCGTACCGTTTGAAGCGTCCCGAAAATGGCCGAACCGGCCAGACCGCCCAGATTCTGTGTAGCGCTAAACAATACGATCCAGCTGATGAAGTTTTGCGGCCCGGCCAGGAGCGTTCGGGAAACGCCAATCACCATTGCGGGGCCGATGAATAGTAGGGCGCCGAAACCGATCAGGGCCTGGCTCAGGTAAAGGTTGGCGGGCCTGGTCAGGTTGGTTGCCCCCGCATCCATGAAGGCGCCGACCGCAATCAGCAGGCACGCCACCTGGATCCCGCGGGCCGGCGACTGGGGCTGGAATGTTACGATCGCGGTAAGGAGGCCGGCGATCGAAGCAAGCGTGACGATGACATAGAGCGTCCGGAACTGGTCGACCCCCATTCCCAGTACCGAAAGCAGGCCGATCGATCCGAAGGTCTGCTCGGAAAGCAGGATACGCATGAAAATCGCAATGAGGGCGATGCGGATTATGATCCACTGGCTGAGCCACCGCGTCGTCAGCAAGGGGCGTTCACGCCGATGCTCGACCGCGATCCCCGCGCAGATCAACAGTATCGCGCCGATCAGCGCCCATCCAATCCATGGCTGTGAGGTCCACCATAAGGTGCGCCCCAGGGAAAGCGCCGCGCACAATAGGCCGATGCCCGGGAACATCAGGCCAATGGTGATAAAATCGGCCCGCTCGAACACTTTCTCTCGCTGGCTGGGTGGAAGCGGGAGCGCCAGCACCGCAGCCAACGTCAACAGCGCGAGTCCCAGTTCAAAGAAATAGGCCATCCGCCAATCGCCCCATTCCAGCAGTTCAGGGGCAATCATGCGTGCGATCGGTGTTGCCAGTTGCGGTACGCTGATGCCGATCAGGATCGCATAGATGCGCTTAGGCGCGGGCATTGCCTGGAACATCGCCAAGATGCCGAGAGTGATGAGGCCCGCGGCCGCAATTCCACTTGCCGCCCGGATGAGGATCGCAGACCAAAAGTCGTGCACGAATAAGTGCGTGACGACGGTCAAGATGTAGAAGGTCAGCATCAATTTGATGAACAAGCCCAGCCCGAATTGCTGTCGGAATTTCACCAGCAGCAGGTTCGAGCAGACGTTGGTGGTCACATAGGCGGCGGGAATCCAGGCCGCTTCAACTGAAGTGAGGCCGAGCGTCCCCTGAAAGAAGGCCAGGTTGGCGGTAACCAGCGAATTGCCGAGCCCTCCAGTGAGCGCGGCGAGAACGCCGATCGCGCCATAGGCCCACATCCGGTAGTTCGGGTGATCGGGATTGAACGGAGAGCCCGGGATGATCGGACGCTCGTGGGGCTTGAACTGATAGGACTCGGCCATGATGCAGCCCGTGCTCCGAAGGCAAATTCATCACAAGAAAACTGGCCCGATACATTTTCGCACCTTCGCCAGTCCTCAGCAATCCGCTCCGGCCCATAAGCGGGCGCAAAGCCTAGACAGACCGCTTAGCAGCCACGAGGTAGTTCAAGCTCATATCCTCGCTCAAATGCAGTCCGCGCGTGGGCGAGATGGCGATGCCTTCGAAGTCGATGCACTCCAGCCCCGCATGAGCGAGCAGGCCGCGCATCGTGTCGGGGTCAATGAACTTGTCGAAATCGTGGGTTCCCTTGGGGATCTGGCCGAAGCCTTCCGCCAATGTGATCGTCAGCAGCTTCGACCAGGCCGTCTTGTTGGGGGTCGACAGGATCATGAGCCCGCCCGGCGCCAGGCGAGCGGCGAGGTCCTTCACGAATACCTGCGGATCGGCGACATGTTCGATCACTTCCATTGACGTGACCAGGTCGAACTGGCCGTCGAGCGCTTCGACGCCGACCGCGCGATAATCGATGGCCAGCCCCTGCCCCGCGGCATGAGCCTTGGCGACCTCGATCAGTTCCGGCGCGGCATCGACGGCCGTAACCGTTGCGCCGAGCCTTGCCAGCGGTTCCGCCAGCAACCCTGCCCCGCAGCCGACGTCGAGCGCGCTCTTAGCCTCCAGCGGCCGAAGTCCCTGCTCGTCGAGCCCGAAATGCTGGTCCAGCATGTCGCGGATGTAGCAGAGCCGCACCGGGTTCAGCTTGTGCAACATCGCCGAGGCGCCGTTTGGGTCCCACCAGTCGGCCGCCATCCCGCCAAAATGCTCGGCCTCGCGATCCACGATGCTTGTCTTGCTCATGCGGCGACCCTAACAGGACGCCGCCGCTGGGGCCACGAGGAAAGAAATCCGCCGGAAAATGCCGCGCATCGTCATGAAATTCGGCGGAACCTCTATGGCCGGGATCGAGCGCATTCGCTCGGTCGCGGCGCGAGTCAAGCGCGAGGCGGAAGCGGGCAATGAGGTGTTGGTGGTCGTCTCCGCCATGGCCGGCGAGACCGACCGGCTGGTCCAGCTGTGCAAGGAAGCCTCAGCGCTGGCCGATCCCAAGGAATATGACGTGGTCGTCGCCAGCGGCGAGCAGGTGACTTCCGGCCTGCTCGCCATGACCCTGCAGAACATGGGGGTGAAGGCGCGCAGCTTCATGGGCTGGCAGCTGGTCCGCGCATCCGGCGTTCACGGCAACGCCCGGGTCGAAAAGATCGAAGGCGCGCTGCTCGACGAGGCGCTGAAAGAGGGCATGGTCGCAGTCATCCCGGGTTTCCAGGGCGTCAGCGACGATGGCCGGGTGGCGACCCTTGGCCGCGGCGGATCGGACACGTCGGCCGTGGCGATCGCGGCGGGGATCAAGGCCGACCGCTGCGACATCTACACCGACGTCGACGGGGTCTATACTACCGACCCGCGCATCGTACCGAGGGCGCGCAAGCTGACCAAAATCACTTTCGAGGAGATGCTCGAATTGGCAGGCGTGGGGGCCAAGGTGCTCCAGGTCCGCTCGGTCGGGCTTGCCATGCGCGAGAATTTGCCGCTGCGGGTGTTGACCGCGTTCGACGATTTGCCGGGGACCGAGATCGTCCCCGAACTTGGGGAAGACGACATGGAGCGTAACGCCATCGCCGGCATCGCCGCCGACCGCAACGAGGCGCGCATCACATTGACCCGGATTCCCGACCAGCCGGGAACGGTCGCTGCAGTAATGGGCCCGCTGGCCGAGGCGGGAATCCAGGTCGACATGATCGTCCATGCCGCGACCGCCGGCGAGGGGTCGAGCGACCTGACATTCACCGTGCCGCGCGCCAGCCTGTCGCAGGCAGTTAGCGCGCTCGAGAAGAGCCGCGCCACGATCGGCGGCGGCGAGCTTCATACGGACGATGCCGTCGCCAAAGTCTCGATCGTCGGGGTCGGCATCCGCTCCAATCCTGAGCTGGCCGCCAAGATGTTCGCCACGCTAGCCGAGCGCGGCATCAACCTGCTCGCGGTCAGCGCGAGCGAGATCAAGGTCAGCGTGCTGGTCGCCGAGGATGAGATGGAGCTTGCCGTGCGCGTGCTTCACACCGCCTTCGGCCTGGACGCGCCACAGGGAGAAGCGGCATGAGCGGCGAGGGAATGATCGCGGAACCGCGCGCGGTCCACGGCGATGCCGGAATGGTTCGCTTGAAGGAGCTGATGGCGCGCGGGACCGACTTCCTCGGCACCGAGTGGGCGATCCTGGGCGGGGCAATGAGCTGGATCAGCGAGCGTCACCTCGTTTCCGCCATCTCCAACGCCGGCGGATTCGGAGTGATCGCCTGCGGCGCCATGCCACCCGAGTTGCTCGACAAGGAAATCGAGGCGACCAAGACACTCACCGACAAGCCGTTCGGGGTGAACCTCATCACCATGCACCCCCAGCTCAACGAGCTGATCGACGTTTGCTCCAAGCATGAAGTGACTCATGTCGTCCTCGCCGGCGGCCTGCCGCCCGGCGGGGCGATCGAGCGGATCAAGAGCCATGGAGCAAAACTGATCGTCTTCACCCCAGCGCTGGCGCTGGCCAAGAAGCTGATGCGGTCGGGCGCCGACGCTCTGGTGATCGAGGGGATGGAGGCCGGCGGCCATATCGGGCCGGTGTCGACCAGCGTGCTGGCTCAGGAGATATTGCCGCACGTCGCCGACGAAATCCCGGTATTCGTCGCCGGCGGGATCGGCCGGGGGGAGGCGATCGCCGCCTACCTGGAAATGGGCGCGGTCGGCGTCCAACTCGGTACCCGTTTCGTCTGCGCGCACGAATGCATCGCCCATCCAAATTTCAAAAAGGCATTCCTCCGCGCCTCGGCCAGGGACGCCATTCCTTCCGTCCAGATCGACCCGCGCCTGCCGGTCATTCCGGTTCGCGCGCTCAAGAACCGCGAGATGGAGAATTTCGCGGCCAAGCAGCGCGAAGTTGCCCAGAAGCTCGACGAAGGCGCGATCGAAATGGCCGAGGCCCAGCTCCAGATCGAGCATTATTGGGCGGGCGCGCTGCGCCGGGCGGTAATCGACGGCGACGTTGAGAGCGGCTCGGTCATGGCCGGCCAGTCGGTCGGAATGGTCAAGCGCGAGGAGCCCGTCGCCGAAATTATTGTGGAACTGGTGGAGGAGGCGGCGGCCGCCCTGGGTTCACGCTAGGGTGCGGCGGCCTCGATCAGCGGGTAGAGAAAGCGGTTCTCGCGCTCGATCCGGACCGCCAGCGCCAGCACTAGCTGACGAGCCGCGGCGGCGAATTCGACGAAGCTCCCGGCAATGACGGCAGACGACGGCCACCGCCTGAGGAATGCTTCAAGCTCGTTTGCAAGCCCACCCATCTCGGCGGCGTAAGTTAGGGCCAGCCGAGCCACTTCGCGATCGCCCGTCGCCACCAATTCCGGGTAAAGTTGTACGTCTTCCTGGGCGAAGTGAACGCGGAACAGGCCGGCGAGCTTGGAAAACTGGATGGCGATCGGCAGCGCGTCTTCTTCGCCGCGATAATCGTCGATCAGGTCGATGAGCCGATCGGCCATTGCCATCGCGTCGTCATGCTGGTTTCTGAGGTCGGTTAATTTGAACATCCCGCAAAGCTGGCACCAAACCTCCTGCCACATCCTTGTCGGTCGATCCGAAACGGATACATTCGACAGTGCTTGGATTGCCGCCGCTTTCCCTGCTAGCGCTTGTCCATGCCATTGACCGCAGTCGCCTCAGCACGTGAGATTCTTACCGGCCTGCACGATGTCATGGCGAAGCGTGGTTCGGCCCAGGCAAAGCTCGATCGAGTAGTCGATCTCATCGCCGAGGCGATGAAGAGCGAGGTCTGCTCAATCTACCTGCTTCGCGACAACGCGCTCGAGCTTTCGGCTACGCATGGCCTGCGCAAGGAAGCGGTGCATGTGACGCGGCTGGCGCTGGGCGAGGGCCTGGTCGGCACGATTGCCGAGGAAGGGCGCATCCTCAACCTCGACGAAGCGGCCAATCATCCCGCTTTCGCCTATCGGCCGGAAACCGGCGAAGAGAGTTTCCACAGCTTCGCGGGCGTGCCGATCATCCGCCGGGAGCAAGTGATCGGGGTGCTGGCGGTGCAGCACGCCGAACCGCGCCGCTACGACGACGTTGAGATTGAGGCACTTCAGACCGTGGCCATGGTGCTGTCGGAGATGATCGCAAGCGCCCGGCTGGTTGATGGCGTGCGCGGGGCGCGCCGCGATGCCGGCATGCAGCGCATGCTCGGCCTGAAGCTCGTTGCCGGAATGGCCAAGGGAGTCGCCGTCTTTCACCAGCCGCGGGTGGTGGTCGAACATACGGTCGCCGAGGACATCGAGGCCGAGCGGACCCGGGTCTACGCCGCCTTCCGGCGCATGCGCGAGCAGATCGACAATATGACCCGGGAGGCCGAGTTCGGCACTGCCGGCGAGCACAATGAGATCCTCGAGACCTACAAGATGTTCGCCTATGACGAAGGCTGGTCGCGGCGGATCAACGAAGCCATCGACAGCGGCCTGACCGCGGAAGCCGCCATCGAGCGGGTCCAGCAGCGCACCCGTGCGCGGATGCGGGAGATCGACGACCCCATCCTCAAGGAGCGGATGCACGACCTGGAGGACCTGTCCAACCGGCTTATGCGTATCGTCTCCGGACGCATGGGAACGGCGGCCCAGACCGGCCTGACCAAGGACGCCATCCTGATCGCCAAGAACCTCGGGCCGGCGGAATTGCTTGAATATGATCGCCGGCGGTTGAAGGGCGTGGTCCTCGAGGAAGGCTCGCTCACCGCCCACGTAACCATCGTAGCCCGGGCCATGGGCGTGCCCGTGGTCGGCCGCACCGCCGACATTCGCCATGTCGCGAACGAAGGCGATACCATCCTTCTGGACGGCGACACCGGAACGGTCGTGGTCCGCCCCAACCGGCCGCTTACCAGCGCCTTTGATTCCAGAATGGCGATGAGCCAGAAGCGGCGGGCCGAATATGCGACGATCCGCGGGCTTCCAGCCGAAACCAAGGACGGCGAACGGGTTACGTTGATGGTCAATGCCGGCCTGGCCGAAGACGCGGCGATGCTGGAGATGGCCGGGGCCGACGGTATTGGCCTGTTCCGCACGGAGTTCCAGTTCCTTATCGCCGCCACCCTGCCCGGTCGCGAAAGCCAGCTAAGGCTGTACAGGAATGTGCTGGACGCGGCCGGAGACAAGCCGGTCGTATTTCGAACGGTCGATATCGGCGGCGACAAGGCCCTGCCCTACCTTTCCGAAGAGCAAAAGGACGAGAGCGAAAATCCGGCCATGGGCTGGCGCGCTTTACGTCTCAGCCTGCAGCGAAAGGCGCTGATGAAGGCGCAGGCACGGGCCCTCATCGAGGCATCGGCTGGCAAGACGTTGCGGGTCATGTTCCCGATGGTCAGCGAACCGTGGGAATATGAAGAGGCCCGGGCGCTGTTCGAAGAACAGATCGCATGGACCAAAAGCGCGAAGCGGGCCGTCCCCAAGCGCGTCGAATTTGGAGCCATGCTTGAGGTGCCGAGCCTTGCGGAAATGCTCGATATCCTGCTGCCGCGGGTCGATTTCCTGTCGATTGGAACCAACGACCTGACCCAATTCCTGTTCGCGGCCGATCGTGCCGATCCGCGCCTGGCCGATCGCTATGACTGGCTGAGCCCGGCAATCCTGAGATTCCTGCGCCGGGTGGCGAACGAGGCGAGGGCGGCGGGTGTTCCCGTTCGAGTCTGCGGCGAAATGGCCGGCCGGCCGCTTGAGGCGATGGCGCTAATCGGCATCGGCATCGACAGCTTTTCGATCACTCCGGCGGCCGTTGGCCCGGTCAAGGCAATGGTGCGCTCGATCGACGCCGCTGCGGTAAGATCAAGGGTCGAAGCCCTGCTCGCCAAGCCTCCGGCAAACATGCGCAAGGCGCTCGGCGACTGGGCCAGGCGCCATGGCGTGGCGATTGGCTGACCGGACCTTCAAGCGGCGGTTGACAGCAGCCCACCGGCTCTCGACAACGGATGAAATATCAAGCGGATGGGATGCGAGGGCAACTTATGGACGAGACTGAACCCGAGGACGTTGTAACGGTCGGACAGCGCCTCAGGGAAGCTCGCGAGGCCAAGGGGCTTTCGGTCGAGGATATTGCCGCCCAGACCCGGATTCCGACCCGGCACCTGACCAGCCTTGAGGAGTCGGATTGGGACAAGTTGCCCGCTGCGACTTATTCAATCGGTTTCGCCAAAAACTATGCCGCCGCCATCGGCCTGGATCGCACCGAAATCGGGGATCAGCTTCGCGCGGAAATGGGCGGCACCAGGCTCCCGACTGCCTTTCCTGAAGTCTATGAGACGGTGGACCCCGCGCGCACAATGCCCAAGGGACTTGTGATCGGCGCGCTCGCGCTGCTGGTGGTAGTGGTTCTTGCGCTTAGCTGGCTTAGCAATCGTTCGATGAAGGCTGACGAGCCGGTTGCGCAACCAGTCGAAACCGCTCCCCCTCCGGCTAGCGTCGCAGCTCCAGCCGCTAGCACGTCCGCCGTTCCGGCGGGCGCGGTCGTTATCACAGCGGTCGAGCCCGTGTGGGTTGCGATCAAGGACGGCGGCACCAGCCTGAAGCAGGGCGAGATGGCTGCCGGCGAAAGCTTCGAGATACCGGCCACCGCTTCCGCCCCGGTGATCACGACCGGAAAGCCCGAGGCGATCCGAATTTCGGTCGGTACCGTGCAAGCGCCGTCGATCGGCCCAGCCGGCAAGCGCGTATCCAATATCAGCCTGAAAGCTGCGGACTTGATGCGGGCACCGGCGACTGGCTCTGCGCCTCCCACGGCGGCGGCGCCGCCGGCAGTCGAGAGCCGGCCGTCGAATCGCCCCGCCGCCCGCCAATCCATCCCGCCGGCGCCGCCAGCCGTTACCGACGCCGCGGCTCAGTCCGCCGAAACCAACACCAGCGACGTGGCAGCCGGTCAGTGATTAAGCCGTGCGACAGCCATGCGCGATCATTCTCAACCAGCACCGCTCTGTAATTCGAGGATTAATATGCGTTTCCGTGCCGCTCTTCCCTTCTTCGCCCTTACCGCATTGACCCTTTCGCCAGCTTCCGCACAGAAGCGCCAGCCGACCCCTGAGCAACGGATCGACCGCCTCGAGAAACAAGTTCGCCAGGTCCAAAAGCAGGTATTCCCGAAGGGGCAGCCCGCTGACACGGCGGGGTTTAGCGACGATCCGGCAGCGACCCAGGATTCGGTCAACAGCCTCAACAGCCGGCTCGACGCGGTCGAGCGGCAGCTTGCCGACATCGTTCGCCAGGCGGAAGAAAACGGCAATCGCGTAGGGGTGCTGGAAACCGAACTGGCCAGGCTTCGCGCCGACCAGGACCGCCGGCTGCGCGCTCTTGAAAACTCTCCGGCCGCTCAAGAGGCCGATGCCGGGGCACCGGATGAGCAAGCCGAGGCACCGCCGCCAGCGCCACGGCCGAAGATCGAGGGCAAGTCCGAATCCAAGCCTGTTGCAGCTTCGACCGGAGACGCGGACGCCGATGCCGAAGCGGCCTACGACCAGGGATATCAGCTATGGACGGCGGGCAAATATGACGCGGCAATTACCTCGCTTCGGACGATGGCAAAGAAATATCCGGATAGCCGCCGGGTAAGCTGGGCCAACAACCTTGCCGGGAGGGCATTGCTCGACAAGGGCCAGCCACGTGCGGCCGCCGAGGCGCTGCTCGCCAATTATCGCAGCAATCCCAAGGGCGAACGGGCGCAAGACAGCCTGTTCTATCTGGGTCAGGCCTTGGTAAAGCTCGGCCAGCCGGGACAGGCCTGCAAGGCCTATGCGGAACTTGAGGACGTCTACGCCGGTCAGTTGCGGGCGCCGCTCAAGGCTGCCTTGCCGGGTGCCAAGGCCGAGGCGAAGTGCAGCTAACGCGATGAACCTGGCAGCCGAGGCCGTCGAGCGCTTCGCTGCCGACCTAGATGTGCTCGTGCCAGCGGGGACCGCTATTGGGGTCGCCGTTTCCGGCGGGCCGGACAGCCTGGCGCTGCTACTACTGACTGCCGAGGCGCGGCCGGGAGAAGTCGAGGCGGCAACAGTCGATCACGGCCTTCGCCCCGAAAGCGCCGCCGAGGCGGCGATGGTTGCCGAATTGTGCGAAAAGCTTGGGGTCCCGCACCGCACGATCGTCGCCGACTGGAGCAAACCGCCCACATCCAATGTCCAGGCCGAGGGGCGAGCCCTGCGCTATCGCCTGCTCAACGAATGGGCGATCGAGCGAGACTTGGCGGCCGTCGCGACCGCGCATCATGCCGATGACCAAGCCGAAACGCTGCTGATGCGCCTCGCTCGCGGCGCCGGGGTCGGCGGTCTCGGCGGCACCAAGGTCCGACGGGCGCTTTCGGAACAAGTCATGCTCATGCGGCCCCTGCTCGGCTGGCGTAAGTCGGCGCTTGTCGCGTTGGTCGAGAACGCTGGGATCGTGGCGGTCGACGATCCGACGAATCGCGATCCCAAGCATGACCGGTCGCGGATCCGCAAATGGCTTGCATCGTCCGACTGGGCCGATCCCGAACGGATTGCGGCAAGCGCATCGGCGCTCCGAGATGCCGATGAAGCGATCGATTGGGCGCTCGCGCCGTTGCTTTCCTCCCGCATTCGCCGGAATTCCGATGCACTGGTGATCGAGCCTTTCGACTTACCGCGTGAACTGAAGCGGCGACTGCTGCTTGCAGCCTTTGCCGAGCTTGGGGCACCTGTCCCTCGCGGGCCCGACTTGATCAGGGCGCTGGATGCGATCGAGGAGGGTGCGGCGGTCACGCTTTCAGGGCTCAAACTCGAAGGCGGGACGCATTGGCGCCTCACCCTGGCGCCTCCGCGCCGCGCTTAGGCGCCATTCCATTGTTATTAAGGTGAAAGGGCCTATCTTAGCGGCCCCATTGAAGGACGGAATTAAGTGGACGAGAAGCGGAACGAGAAGAAGCCCGGCAACCCCTGGACCAAGTCGCTTCTCATCTGGGTCGCGGTATTGTTCGGACTGGTTTTGTTTGTCCGCGCCTTCGACAGCGGCAGCGCCGCCCAAGGTGAGCCGCTGGCTTATTCGCAATTCATCCAGCAGGTCGACGAAGGCAATGTCCAGTCGGTGATCATTGCCACTTCGTCGATCGGAAACGTCACGATCAGCGGCAAGATGGAGGACGGCAAGCCGTTCCGGACCATCGCACCGCCGAACACCAATGTCGCCGACCGCCTGGTCGGCAAGGGCGTCGGGGTCGCGGTCAAGGCCGAAGAGCAGTCCAGCGTGTGGCTGATCCTGCTTTATCAGTCGCTACCGTTCCTGCTGATCCTCGGCATCAGCTTCTTTGTAATGCGCCAGATGCAGAAGAATGCCGGTGGCGGCGCAATGGGCTTTGGCAAGAGCCGCGCCCGAATGCTGACGGAAAAGCAGGGCCGCGTAACATTTGCCGATGTCGCCGGCATCGACGAGGCGCGCGAGGAGCTTGAGGAGATCGTCGAATATCTCAAGGACCCTGGCAAGTTCGCGCGGCTTGGCGGCAAGATCCCCAAGGGCGCACTGCTGGTCGGCTCTCCGGGCACGGGTAAGACGTTGCTCGCGCGGGCCATCGCCGGTGAGGCGGGCGTCCCATTCTTCACCATTTCGGGTTCGGACTTCGTCGAGATGTTCGTCGGTGTCGGCGCGAGCCGCGTGCGCGACATGTTCGAACAGGCAAAGAAGTCGGCCCCCTGCATCCTGTTCATCGATGAAATCGACGCGGTCGGGCGCCATCGCGGCGCCGGCCTCGGCAACGGCAATGACGAGCGCGAGCAGACGCTGAACCAGCTGCTGGTCGAGATGGACGGCTTCGAGGCCAATGAGGGCATCATCATCATCGCCGCGACCAACCGGCCCGACGTACTCGATCCGGCGCTGCTGCGCCCGGGCCGCTTCGACCGGCAAGTGATCGTGCCGCGCCCCGACATCGACGGCCGCGAGCAGATTTTGGCCGTCCACATGAAGAAGGTCCCGCTAGCGCCCGACGTCGATGCCCGAGTCATCGCACGGGGCACCCCCGGCTTCTCCGGCGCCGACCTTGCCAACCTCGTCAACGAGGCCGCCCTGCTGGCCGCCCGCAAGGGTAAGCGGCTGGTCGCGATGGGCGAGTTCGAGGAAGCCAAGGACAAGGTCATGATGGGTACCGAGCGCCGCTCGATGGTCATGACCGAGGATGAGAAGAAAATGACCGCCTATCATGAGGCCGGACATGCGATCGTTGCCCTTCACGAGGCGGCTTCCGACCCGATCCACAAGGCGACCATCATCCCGCGCGGCCGCGCGCTGGGCATGGTCATGCGCCTGCCGGAACGCGACAATTACAGCTATCACCGCGACAAGATGTACGCGAACCTGGCTGTTTCGATGGGCGGCCGCGTCGCCGAAGAAGTGATCTTCGGCTACGACAAGGTCAGTTCAGGCGCCTCGTCGGACATCAGCTATGCGACCAACCTCGCCCGCGACATGGTCACCCGATGGGGCATGTCCGACGCGCTTGGCCCGCTCCAATATGCGGAAGCCGACGAGGAAGTGTTCCTTGGCTACTCGGTCAATCGCCAGAAGAATATGTCGAACGAGACCGCCCAGGCGATCGACAAGGAAATCCGCCGCATCGTCGAGGCGGGCTACGACAGAGCCAAGCATCTGCTCGAAGAGCATCGCGACGAGCTTGAGACGCTGGCCCAGGCGCTGCTCGAATATGAAACGCTGAGCGGCGACGAGATCAAGACGCTGCTTGCTGGCGGCAAGATCGATCGTGGCTCGGCTTCGAAGCCGTCGCTGCCGGCGGCCGGATCGTCGATCCCGAAGGCAAAGCGGCCAAAGCCTGGCATCGGCGGCGCGGCCCCTGCCGGGGTCTAGTCGTAGGTACCGACCCCGACCAGCACAGCTGAAAAGAGGCTGACGACGATGATCGCGAAGATGGTCAGCATGCTCGTGCGCCACAATGCGCCCCACCTGCCCAAGGCATAGGCCCCCTTCAGCTGCCGATACATGTGAAATGGCGGGATCAGCCAAAGAAGGCTGGACATCGTCGACATTCCCGCGACGCCGAACAGGAGCCCTGCGACCACCAGCAGGCTCATGAAGCATAGTGAGTAGGTCACGAAGACGGTGTGGTCGTACAGGCGGAAGCGGCGGCTGAACGGGAACAGCAGCCATACGAATGGCACCGACAAGGGAATGATGAGCCAGCTGAATTTATAGGCGTTGGTCTTGAGCTTGTAGGCCACCAGCTCCGGATTCTTGGCAAATTGGCCGGCACCCTCACCAATCCAGCCTGGCAGTCCCTCAAGCCGGACGCCCGCATTTTCGATGTTTCCAGTCCTGACGCCTTCGATGGCATTAATCTCGTCTTTGAGGTCGCCGATTTGCTCGTTGAGCTTGCTAACGGGCCGTCCGGCCTTGGCCGCTGCATCCCGCTCGGCCTCAAGCTTGGTCAGCTTGGCCTGACTTTCCCGCAACCCCTGTTGCAGGCCCGCCTTTGCTTGCTGTGGAAATTCACCCAGCCTTCCCAGCAGGCTGGCCGCCGCATACATCAAGAAAATGCTGAACAGGAACAGCGCGATGGGGGAAACGAACCTTGCCCGCTCCCCCTCTATATATCGGCGGGTCAGTTCGCCTGGCCGCCACGCCAGAAGCGGCAGGGTCCGCCACGTCTTGCCTTCGAAATGCAGGACTCCGTGAAGCAGGTCATGGAAGAAGGCCGTTAGCGTACGGTGGATGTGCGAATGCTGACCACAGGCATGGCAGAATTCGCCCGCCAGCGGGGCGCCGCAATTGAGGCAGTTGCGCTCATGCGTGTGTCCGTCTGCGCCAACTTCGCCCGCCTTTGGCTCGAAGGCGCGTCCTGCCATTGCCCCCGTAACGACATCGCCGATCGCTTCGAATTCGCCCATCTGCTTCCCCCTTGAGCCATAATAAGCCGCGGCGGTGGCGCGGGTCGAGGGGGGATGCTAGCCAATTGGCAATGGCGCGACGCATCGGTCTTCTCGGCGGCAGCTTCAACCCGGCGCACCGCGCCCACCGCCGGATGAGCCTGGCGGCCATGGATGCGCTAGGGCTGGACGAAGTGTGGTGGCTGGTATCGCCAGGAAATCCGCTGAAGGATAAAGCCCGGGACATGGCCCCCTACGCGGCGCGCCTGGCCTCGGCGCGCCTCCAGGCTCGGCGGAGCCGGATCAAGGTCAGCGATTTCGAGTTGAAGGCCGGAACGCGCTATACAGTCGACACGCTCGCTGCCCTTACGGCGCGCTGGCCGCGGGCTCGCTTCATCTGGTTGATGGGCGAGGATACTGTGCCCCAATTCCACCAGTGGAAAGATTGGCGGGGCCTGGCTCGGATGGTCCCGATTGCCGTTCTGTCGCGTCCCGGCTATGATGACGATGCCCGCGCGGCGCGCGCGATGGGCTGGCTGCGGCGTTTCGTCCGCCCCGCAGACCAGGCAATAAATTGGACGGAATGGAGTGCACCGGCGATTATTTTCCTTCGCCTGCCACCCGACCGTACTTCCGCCACAGGTTTGCGCGCATCCAACCCAGACTGGCACCGCCGCTTCACGATGAAGCCGAGGCGGGCCACTCGCCCCTAAGAGGAGTCACTTTGGCCGATCCTGCACATGCGCCCACCGCCGCTTCGATCAAACCGGTCGACGTCGAGGCGCTGCACAGCCTTGTCATGCAATCACTGGACGACGACCAGGCGGTCGAAGTCGTGACCATTCCGCTCGCCGGCAAATCGTCGATCGCCGACCATATGGTGATCGCTTCCGGCCGCTCGTCGCGGCAGGTGGCATCGATGGCAAACAAGCTGGCCGACAAGATCAAGAAGGAATTCGGCCGAATCGTTCGAATCGAGGGTTTGCCGGTGGCCGACTGGGTGCTGATCGACGCCGATGACGTTATCGTGCATCTTTTCCGCCCGGAGGTACGAAGTTTTTACAATTTGGAGCGAATGTGGGCTTTCGGCGATGACGCCGGTGTAAGTGCTGCCTCAAGCGGATGAGCCTTATGCGACTTACGGCATTTTTCCTGTGGCTTCTGGCCTTTGCCGCTCAACCGGCGGCGGCGGCTGCGTCGCCGAACCTCTGGAGCCTTGAGCAGCAGCTGTCGTCGCTTGTCGCCGGAAAGACTGCCGACGTCGGAATCGCAGCGCTCGACCTCAGCAGCGGAGAGACCATCAGCATCAATGGCGATCGGGCTTTTCCGATGGCCAGCACCATGAAGGTCGCGGTTGCCGCCGCCTATCTGCAGCAGGTCGATTACGGGCGGCGCTCGCTCGACACCCTGATCGCCGGCCAGCCCGCCCAACAACTGATCGAGCGGATGCTGATCCACAGCGACAATGCGGCGACAGACATTTTGATTCGAAACCTGGGCGGCCCCCAGGCGATCCAGGGATGGGTAAGCTGGCATGGATTCAGCAACATGCGTGTGGACCGCACGATCGCCCAGCTACTGCAATCGCCGCGCGACCTGTGGGATTCAAGGGATTCGGCCACGCCGATGGCAATGGTCGAGCTATTGCGCCGGATCGACAGCGGCAACGTACTGAAGCCCGGCTCAAAGGCTTATTTGCTAAGCACCATGAGCCGCTGCGTGACCGGCAAGAACCGGATGCGCGGTTTGTTGCCCGCCGGAACGCGGGTCGAGCACAAGACCGGAACTTTGTCAGGCCTCACCAGCGACGTGGGCTTCATTACCCTACCCGACGGTCGACGGATTGCCGTGGCGCTGTTCGCGCGTGGCGGATCCGACCGGCCGAACACCATCGCCCAGGCGGCGCGGGCGATTTATGATGGGTTCGTCGCGGAGTTGCGGGCGCCGTTTAGCGGCGTGCTTCGCGCCCAATAGCGCTGGATGCTGCTGCATATCATCGCGCGAGGAAAAATCGGCCGATCTCCCGAAGGTGAACTGACCAGCCGCTACCTGAAGCGCATTTCCTGGCCCACGAAAGTCACCGAGCTTCCCGACCGGGGCGGACAGCTTCCGGAATCAGCAGCCAATGCCATTACCGTGGTGCTCGACGAACGCGGCAAGGCGCTGTCTTCAATGGAGTTCGCTAAGAAGCTGGCAGGATGGCGCGATACCGGACGGCGCGAAGTGCGTTTCCTGATCGGCGCCGCCGACGGGCACGATGAAGCATCGAAGCGCGAAGCGGACCTTCTCCTCTCGTTCGGCCCCGCGACCTGGCCGCATATGCTCGCCCGGGCGATGCTGGCTGAACAATTGTTTCGCGCGACTAGCATCCTTGCCAATCATCCCTACCATCGGGAGGGATGATGCGCCCATTCGCCACCCTGGCCTTGCTCGCCGCGCCAATCCTGCTTGCCGCCGCCAGTGCACCGGTTCCGCCCGCAGGAGCGTCAGCGGACGCGGCCCTTGCCAATGCCCGCAGCGAGGCGGCAGCGGCCGCAAACAAGCTGAAGTCCCTCGAAGCCGCGGCGGCCAAGGCAGGCGATGAAGCCGCCAGGCTCGGTGCGGAGCAGGCCGCAGCGGCCGCTGCCATCGACGAGGCCGAGGCCAAGATCAGTGAATCCGACGCCAGCCTGCGCCTCGCCCAATCACAGGTAGCATTGGCGGAACGTCGATTGGCCAGCCGACGCGCTCCGCTGGCCGCACTGCTCGCCGGGCTCGCGACAATGGGGCGTCAGCCGCCGCTGCTCGTACTTGCCGACCATGGCTCGGTCGACGAGATGGTGCGGGTCAAGGCATTGCTCGACACGACCATGCCCGTGATCGAGAGGCGGAGCGCAGCGCTCAAGACCGAGTTGGCCGAGCGGCGACGACTGGCGTCCGATGCCGATGCAGCACGGGCCGAACTCGCCCGGAGCCGGGACTTGCTAATGCTTCGGAAGCAACAATTTGCCGAGCTGGAGGGCAAGACTGCGAAGCGCGCCGCGAGTCTGGCCGGCGAAGCATTCGGAGTCGGCGACCGGGTGCTGGCCAGCGGCGAAGCCCTGGAAGCGGCTGGAAGCGAGGCAGCGGCACGGCAAGCGGCTCGTTCCACCGCAGCCGCAGTCGCGATGCTGGACTTCGCGCCAGCCCGGCCGATGCGTGGCGACTCGGCACTTCCACCAAGCGATTTTGCGTACAGCTTGCCCGCTTCCGGTGCCGTGATCGATGGCCTGGGATCGGTCGATCGGGCCGGGATCGTCTCCCGCGGCCTGCGCCTCGATACCGGCCGGGGCGCCGAAATCACCGTCCCTGCAGATGGAAAGGTCGTGTTCGCAGCGCCTTTCCGCGGCCAGGACGGCATCGTGATCATCGACCATGGCAGGGGATGGACCAGCCTGCTGTTGGGTGTGGCAAGCGACCGGCCGCGAGGGACCCGGGTCCGGCGCGGAGAGATTCTTGGCCGCGCACTGGGCCCGATCGGAGTTGAATTGCGACGGGACGGAGTGCCAATTTCGCCCGCCTTCATCGCAGCTTCATCTGTTCCACTGTCAAATGGCGGCAACAGCCGCTAAATTGCGACGCAACGGACCGACAGGAATTTATCTGATGCAACGCCTAGCAAAGCTTCTCCCTCCACTCGCCCTCGTCGGCGCACTGGCAATGATTCCAGTGGCGACCACGGCGATGGCTGCCGCCGAAACCGACACGCAGAAGGAGCTGGAGACTTTTTTCAGCGTATTTGAACGGGTTCGCGCCAATTATGTCGACAAGGTCGACGACCATACGCTGATCAAAGGTGCCATCGACGGCATGCTCGCCGCGCTCGATCCGCATTCAAGCTATGCCGAGGCGGCCGACTTTACCCAGCTCAAGACCACCACCGATGGAAATTACGGCGGTCTCGGCCTGACCGTTTCGACCGAGGATGGCGCGGTAAAGGTCATTGCCCCGACCGAGGACACGCCGGCCGATCGCGCCGGGATCAAGGCTGGCGACTACATCACCCACATCGATGGCGAATTCCTCTACGGCTTCACCCTGGACGAAGCGGTCGAAAAGATGCGCGGCAAGCCCGGCACGACGATCAAGCTGACCATCGTCCGCCCGGGCCGCGACAAGCCCTTCGACGTTTCGATCACCCGCGAGCGGATCGAGCTCAAGCCGGTCAAATGGGAAGTGAAGGACAATGTCGGTGTCATCAACATCAACGGCTTCTCGGCGCAGACTGGGGCACTGACTCGCGAGGCGCTGGTCGGGATCGACAAGGCGACCGGCGGCAGGGCGCTTGGTTACATCGTCGACCTTCGCTCAAACCCCGGCGGCCTGCTCGACCAGGCGATCGAAGTCAGCGACGCCTTCCTGGAGCAGGGCGAAATCGTATCCGAACGCGGCCGCGAGGCCAGCGATATCGAGCGTTTCTATGCCAAGCCCGGTGACCTTGCGAAAGGCAAACCGGTGATCGTGCTGGTCGACGCTGGATCGGCTTCCGCGGCCGAGATTGTCGCCGGCGCACTGCAGGATCATCGTCGCGCAATCGTCATGGGCGAGCGCAGTTTCGGCAAGGGTTCGGTTCAAAGCGTGATCCAGACCGGGCCGCAGTCGGCGCTGCGGCTCACCACCGCCCGCTATTATACGCCGTCGGGCAGGTCGGTGCAGGCTGGCGGGATCGATCCGGATCTTGCGGTGCCGCAACTCAGCGACGAGGATTACAAGTCGCGGCCCAAACTGCGTGAAGCGGACCTTCGCCGCCACCTGGTCAGCCAGGCGAAGATCAAGGACGAGGTGCTGGAAGACGACAGCACCCCGGATCCGCGTTTCACCGCCACCGCCGCGGAGCTCGAGAAGAAGGGCGTTAAGGACTATCAGCTCGACTATGCGCTGAAGACGCTCAAGCGGCTGGGACCGCCGCCAGTGCAGCTGGCCAAGACGGCCTCGCGCTAATGCTTGCTCCGCCGGAGCCGACGGGCGCGGCGCGCCTCAAACGGGCGCGCCTGTTGGCGCTGCTCGTTCCGGCCGCGCTGCTGGGCGGAGCCTTGGGCTCGCAATATATCGGCGGGCTCTACCCGTGCGAGATGTGCTATTGGCAACGCTGGCCGCACGGTGCCGCAATCCTCCTCGCCCTGGCGGCGATCCTCTCACCGGTTAATGCCCCCCGCACGCGCCCGCTCGTGCTGCTGGCCGCTCTGGCGATTGCGATTTCAGGCGCGATTGGCGTCTTTCACGCCGGGGTCGAGCTTGGTTATTGGGAAGGCATCACCCGTTGCACCGCGACCGGAGCGACCAGCCTGGAAGACATATTGAAGGTTCCGCTAGTTCGCTGCGACCAGGTGCAATGGTCGTTGTTTGGCGTTTCGATGGCCGGCTGGAACGCGATCTTTTCGCTCGGCGGCGCGGCGCTCATCGCAATTCTCGCGGGGCGCAGGAAATGATGAGTGGCTGGCGCCCCGGCGACAGGCGACCCGACCGGGAGTCGATGCTTCGGGTCAACCAGGCCGGCGAATATGGTGCGACGCGAATTTATGCCGGCCAGCTGGCGGTATTAGGCCGGAGCTCTCCCGCCGCTCATCAGATCGCCAGGATGGCCGCCCAGGAACAGCGTCACCTTGACCGGTTCGACCAGTTGATGGCCGAGCGGCGAGTCCGACCGACGGCCTTGCAGCCGTTGTGGAAAGTGGCAGGCTTTGCACTCGGCGCGGCCACGGCGCTGATCAGCGAAAAAGCGGCGATGGCTTGCACCGACGCGGTCGAAACCGAAATCGACCGCCACTATTCGGAGCAGCTCGTCGAATTGGGCGACGACGATCATGAACTCGCAGCCGACATCGCGGAATTCCAGGCCGAAGAAATCGAACATCGCGAAACCGCGCGGGCCCATGGCGCCCAGGAAGCCATCGCCTATCCACTGCTGACCGCCGCAATTCGCGCGGGTTGCAGGGTAGCAATCGAATTGTCGAAACGCATATGACTGGAACCGGGACGGCGAGTCGACCGCTTTGCCCTTACGAAGGACACATGTGATCATGTCGAAATTGCCGTATCTGACCCTTTCTGCCGTGACTCTGGCCGCAATGCTGCCCGCCTTGGTGGCGCCCGCGCCCGCATTCGCCCAGAACGGCAAGATAAGCGAGATTATCGTTTACGGTACCGACCCCTGCCCGCGTTCGACCGACGACGAGGTCGTCGTCTGCGCCCGCAAGCCGGAAGCCGAGCGTTATCGCATTCCCGAACGCTATCGCCAGACCGGCTCCCGCCAGTCGCGCGAGTCCTGGGCGAACCGCGCGATCGCCTTCGAAACCTATGGCCGTACCGGCATCAATAGCTGTTCACCGGTCGGTCCGGGCGGCTTCACCGGTTGCACGCAGCAGCTGATCAACCAGGCGGTCAAGGAGCGCAAGGAACAAGCCGCGGGCGCGGCTCCCCCGGAAGAATAAGCCTAGGCTCGAGTTTCTTCCGCAGCGATCCAGGCATTGATTTGCGCCTCCAGCGCGTCGAGGGGCACCGCGCCCTGCCCTAGTACCGCATCATGAAAGCGCCGGAGATCGAACTTGGGCCCAAGCTCCCTTTCGGCTTTTGCCCTGAGCTCGCGGATCTTGAGCTCGCCCAGCTTATAGGCCAGCGCCTGCCCTGGATTGGAAATATAGCGGTTCACCTCCGCATCGATATTGGCGTCGGTTAGGGTCGTATTGTCCTTCATGAACGCCACAGCCTGCTCCTTGGTCCAACCCTTGGAGTGGATGCCCGTATCGACCACCAGGCGAGAGGCGCGCCACATCTCATAACCGAGGCGGCCCATGTCCCGTTGCGGCGTGTCGTAAATCCCCATCTCAATCCCGAGCCGCTCCGAATAGAGACCCCATCCCTCGACGAAAGCGGTGAAGAAGGCAGTGTTCCGGCGCCAGTCGGGCATATCAAGCTCCTGCTGGAGCGCGATCTGCATGTGGTGACCGGGCACGGCCTCGTGGACCGTCAGTGCCGGGATTTCCCAGAACGGCCGCTGGTCGAGCTTGGTCGTGTTGACCAGGTAGAAGCCGGCAATGCCCGCGTCCGGACTGCCCGGCTGGTATCGTGCGGTGGTATCGCCCGGCGCGGTCGCCAGTGCCATCGGCCGAATGCCATAGGGCAATCGAGGCAGGCGGCCGAACAGGCTGGGCATCTTCCCGTCGATGGTCTTGGCCATCAGCGCGGTGACCTGGAGCAGTTCGTCAGGAGACTTGGCGAACCATTTGGGGTTGGTTCGCATGTCCGCGATCATCGCCTCGCGGCTGGCGAAGCCGGCCTTTTTGGCAACCTCGACCATCTCGGCGCGTATCCGCGCGACCTCTCTCAAGCCAAGCTGATGGATTTCATCCGGGGTCAGGTTGGTGGTGGTCTGCTGGCGAACCTGGAAGGCATAATATTCGCGTCCCTGGGGCATCGCCGAAACGCCGACGCTCTGCCGGCATTTGGCCTTGAGGTCACGGTCGTAAAGATCGGCAAAGGCCTGATAGGCGGGGTTGATCTTCGCGGTGATCAGGGCTTTTGCCCGGGCCTGAAACGCGGCCCACTCGGTCGCGGGGACATTCTCCGGCTTCTGGACGGCAAACGGCGTGTAGAAACGCGATTGGGTGGGGTCGGCGGAGATATTCCCGGTGATCGTTCCCGCGAAATTGGTCATGGTAACGCACGGTTGCACATAGCCTTCGCGCGCCGCCTTGACGCTGATCTCGCCATAGGAGCGCATCCGGTCGGGCACCAGTTCGAGCCGGGCGAGGTAATTGTCATAATCGCCAGCGGATCGGAACGGGATGCCATCAGCCATTCCCGCGAGGTAATCGTGATAGCTGCCGAGCGTCGAATAGAGCAGCTGCCGCTCGCCATAGCGATTGGCTTCGATTGCATCTTCCAGCTGGCGCTTGAGTACGGCCCGGTTGGCCTGGTCGGCAGGGGGTAGCGAGGCAGCTGAAATGGCGTCGAGCTGCTTGAGGAAGGCGGCCGCCTGCGCGGCCTGGCGATCCATTTCAACCAGGCTCAGCGGGCCGATTTGCCGGTCGTAATCCTTCACGCCCACCTGGGTGGCGAACAGTGGTGAATCGCGCAGTGTCGCCGCCCAATAATCGTCCTGCAGCTTCTGGAAATCCTCGACCGGCCCGGCCAGCGCCGGAGCAGCGAAGGCGAGCATGGTGGCGGCGAGCAGCGTGGTGCGGATGCGCATGGAAAATCCCTCCCCTTTTGGGAAACAGTTTAGGGAGCGATGGCGAGGCCGCAACCTGGCTTTCGACAAAGTTCGGAAGCTTCCTGTAACCGCCACGGCGTACCAAGCGTATACTCCACCAGGAGAATTGACATGAGTCGAACGATCAAGATCAGCCTCGCTGCTGCGGCGGCCGTTGCGGCGGTCGCGCTTCCGGCGGCGGTGTCCACGCGCAATGCGGCAGACAGCGGTGCCAAATTGCCACCTGCAGCGGTAGTCGAGCGCCCGGCGGGGACGCGCGAAGTGGCGGTCTTGGCCGGCGGCTGCTTCTGGGGCATCGAGGGCGTGTACGAGCATGTGAAAGGCGTGATAGACGTACGCACCGGCTACGCGGGCGGCTCGGCTCGAACGGCCAGCTATGACGCGGTATCTTCCGGCACGACCGGAAAGGCCGAAGCGGTACGGATCGTCTTCGATCCACAGCAAGTGGGTTATGCCGAGCTGCTCCGGATCTACTTCTCCGTCGCCCACGACCCGACCGAGGTAAACCGCCAGGGTCCCGACGTCGGAACCCAGTACCGCTCGGCAATCTTCCCCCAGACGCCCGCACAGGCGCGCGTTGCGCGGGCCTATATCGCCCAGCTGGGCAAAGCCGGCGTGTTCAAGCGGCCGATCGCCACCAAGATTGAGACAGGAGCCTTCGCCGAGGCCGAACCCTATCATCAGGATTTCATGCGGCGTAACCCGGCCTACCCTTACATCGTAATCAACGACCGGCCCAAGCTGGCTGCCCTGAAGCGCCAGTTTCCAGCCCAGTGGAAAAGTTGACGAATGAAGGCCGGCGAGATTTGCCGCCCGGCCTTACGACTAGATTTTGAAGCGCAGCGTCGCGCGCGCGGTGCGTGGGGCGCCGGGGTTCAAATTATTATCGGTGTGGACGAGGCCGATATAATGTTTGTCGAGAAGATTCTCGACATTGAGTTGCAGCGCAACCTGATCGGTGATCCCGATGTAGCCTGCGGCGTCGAGCCTGGTGAAGCCTGGCACCACCACGGCATTGCTGATCGAAGCGAACATCTTCGACTGGTGATAGATGCCGAGGCCCAGGCCAAGCCGGTCATTGACCTCATAGCGGCCCCAGAGCGAGGCAGTGAAATGCGGCACGCTGGCGACATCGCGGCCTTCGGCGGCTGCGGCAGTGGTCTTCGTGATCTCGGCCTTCTGTAGCGCTGCAGCGGCGGCGATCGACAGCCTGTCGGTGAGCTTGCCGACCGCACTCGCCTCGATCCCCTTCGATCGCTCCTCGCCTGTCAGCACTGTCTGCTGGGTGACCGGATCGGTCGCACGAGTGTTGGTGCGGTCCAGGATATAGGCCGTGAGCGTAACGTCGAGACCGGGCAGCGCCGCCCACTTCAGTCCGACCTCCCGATTTACGAACTTTTCGGGCGCCAGCGCTGCGGTCGTTGCGGTCAGGCTGGAAAATTGATCGCCCGATTGCGGCAGGAAGCTCTTCGACCAGCTGCCGTAGATCGACAGCGTCTCGACTGGCTTCAGCACCACGCCAAGACGTGGCGACCATTTGGAATCCTTGCGGCTGAGCCGATCGTCATTGATCCGGTTGTGAAAATCGAGCTTGAACCAGTCGCGGCGAAGGCCGGCGATCAGTTCGACATGGTCGCCCAGCTTGGCCTGGTCCTGGATATAGACGCCCCACGAACGGGCGTCGGTATCGGCGGCGGTCGCCGGCTGCGACGGATCGTCGCGGAAGGTGATTGGCGGCAGGCTATCGCTGTTGGCCAGCGATACGATCAGCCGCCGGCGGCTATTCTCGGTCTGGGCCAACGGGCTGTCATCGAAAAAGCCCTGCTGGCGGTCGGCGAAAGTATCCTGGCTGGCAAAATCGACACCGGCGAGAAGCGTATGATCGACAGGGCCAGTCGAGGCTTCGGCCACCAGGTCATTCTGGATCAGCACGGCATTGCGATTGGTCTTCGACTGATAGGCTTCCATGCGGAACAGGTCGCCGTTGACAACTGGAGTTGCGGCCATCGCGTTGCGGTAGAATTTGTCATAGTCGCCGACGCGCGCCTTACCGGTCCATTGAAGCCGGTCGGAGAAGCGATGCTTAATGGCCAGGTCGAACACATGGGCATCGAACTTCAGGCGGTTGACGTCGGGATCGCCGAAAAATTGGTCCTGCGCGCCCCTCAGCGGATGGGCGGGATCGTCGACGGTCGCCGGGCCACGGCCGCGAATGTCCGATGGAATGCCGCGGTCGACGACCCGGCGGTCATGCGAATATTCATAGGATAGGTCGACCCGCGTGATGTCATTTTCCCAGCCAAGGGTTGGATTGAGACCGATCCGATGCCCGTCGACATGATCGCGGAAGCTATTGAAATTCTCATAGGCGCCGTTGAATCGGCCCGACAGGCCGTGGCCGATGGGCATGTTGAGGTCTGCCTCGATACCCCAGGCGCCATGGCTATCGACCGCAAGCGAACCGGCCGCGAAGGTGGAATTGAGCGCCTTCTTGGTTACCCGATTGATGATCCCGCCGCCACCGCCGCGGCCGAAGATCATGGCATTAGGACCTTTTAGCACCTCGACCCGGTCGAGATTGTAGAGCCCGCGATAATATTGAACGTCGTCGCGGATGCCGTCGACGAAGAAGTCGGCGGTGGTGTTCTGGCCGCGCAGCAGGACCTGGTCGCGATGCCCTTCGCCCGATGCTGCGGTCGCGCCAGGAACAGTGCGTAGTACGTCCGCAATCGAGACCATCCCCTGATCCGCGATCTGCTGGGAAGTGATGACGCTGATCGCCTGCGGAATGTCCTGGAGCGGCGTGTCGGTCTTGGTCGCGGTGCTTGTATCCTTGGCATCATAACCGCCGCGATCGCCAATCACGACGATCGGGTCGCCGAGCTCCGCAAACTCGACCGCATCGCTTACCACATCCGCGGCCAGTGCCGGCGCGGCAAGTGCAGTAGTGGCAAGCAAAGCGGCTACGCAGACGCGAAACATCGATGGATTCCCCTAGAACCGGATGGTCTGAGGGGCGACTAGCGTTACTGATAGTCATTCGCAATAGCGAATCTTTCCCGAAATGATTTAATCCTTGCGACGTTCCAGGTTCAACGGCAGGCCGCCAGCAGGACGCAGGGTCACCATCCCTGCTGCCCTCGCCGGATGACCCGAATCGATGAAGCGCCACTCGCTCAGCCAATGCGCGAGAATGGTCAGCGCTTCGATGGTTGCGAACTGCGCGCCGACGCATATCCGGCCGCCCCCGCCAAAGGGCAGATATTGGAATCGATGGCGACCACCTTTGTCAGCGAAGCGGTCGATTTCAAAGCGGTCGGGATCGTCCCAATATTTCGAATGACGGTGCAGCAACCAGGGCCAGATCGACACAATGTCCCCGGGAGCCACTTCTGCGTCACCGATCCGGTCGACGGCCAGCGCCTGCCGATCGAAGCGCGGTACCGGCGGATAGAGGCGAAGCGATTCCATCAGGAACAGCCGAAGCCTCGGCAAGCGATCGGTTAGCCGCTCGGCTTCCTCGCCGGCCTCCGTCGCCGCCTTTGCTTCGGCGGCAAGCTCCTCCTGCAGCTCCGGTTGTGCGGAGAGAAGGTATAGAGTCCAGCTGAGCGCGTTGGCCGTCGTCTCGTGACCGGCGAGATAGAAGGTCGCCGCGTTGTCGACCGCCAGCGCCCGCGCCTCATCGTCAGGAAAGCGCTGGCGAAGCGCATCGATCATGCCGGTAAGGAAATCGCCCGCCACGCGCCCGTGCCAGCGATCGTCGACCACTTCGGCGAGCGTTCGCCTGAGAAAGACCTGCCCGCGCTTGCCGGCGCGCCCCTTCGGGGTAATCGGGAATTGCGGCAGGCGGAGCAGTGCCAGCATCCGCGCCTCGGAGAAACCCTCGATTGCCGCCGCGATATGCCGCATCGATTCTTCCGATATCAGCCGCGGATCTCCTCCGAACAGCGCCAGGGCGATGATCGTCATCGTGGTCCGGGTCGATTCGGCGGCCATGTCTCGCCGCTCGCCGTGTTTCCAACCGCTCATTGCCGACCGTGCCGCCTCGACGAATTTGCCGCGCTGTGCATCGACCGCCGCCGGCGAGAAGCTTGCCGCGACAATCCGCCGCTGGTCGCGCCACAGGTCGCCGTCCGACGTCAGCAGGCCGCGGCCAATGATCGGATTGAGCAGGTCTTTGACGATGTCGGGCTTCACATAGGCGGCAGGATTATCCAGCAGCACGTGCTGAACCATGTCCGGATCAAGCAGGATGTGAACGGTAAAGCCGAGGATGTTGCGCTTCAGATAGTTGGTTTCGAAGGCGAATTGCGACCAACCATAAACCGAGGTGCGTGCCCTCTCGCCGAAGAAACCGCGCCAGGTCGCAACCGGACGTGGCTGGCGCGGAGGATAAGGCGGGATGAACGGGCGGGTCACTCCGCCGCTAATAGCTCCTCTGCCCCACCGAGGTCGACCGAAACCAGGCGACTGACGCCGCGCTCGATCATCGTCACGCCGTAAAGGCGATGCATCCGGGCCATGGTCACCGCATTGTGAGTGACGATCAGGTAGCGGGTATCGGTCTCCCCGCTCATGCGATCCAGGAGATCACAGAAACGGTCGACATTGGCGTCATCCAGCGGTGCGTCTACCTCATCCAGCACGCAAATCGGCGCAGGATTGGTCAGGAACAGCGCAAAGATGAGAGCAACCGCGGTCAGTGCCTGTTCGCCGCCCGAAAGCAAGGTCAGCGCAGAAAGCCGCTTGCCCGGCGGTTGGGCCATGATTTCGAGTCCGGCCTCGAGAGGGTCATCGCTCTCGACCAGTTCCAGATGCGCCTGGCCGCCATCGAACAAGGTGGTGAACAGGCTGCGAAAATGGCCGTCGACCTTTTGGAACGCATCGAGCAGCCGAACCCGCCCCTCACGGTTGAGGCTGCCGATTGAGCCGCGCAGGCGGAGGATCGCCTGGGCCAACTCCTCCTTCTCGGCAACATTGGACTCGCGGCTGCTATCGAGCTCGGACAACTCCTGCTCGGCAACCAGATTGACGGGCCCGATCCGCTCGCGTTCGGCGGTCAGCCGGTCGAGCACTTCCTTCTCGACCTCCGGATCGCCGAGATTGTCCGCGTCGAAGCCCAGCCGTTCGGGTAGCAACGGCGGCGGGCACTCGAACCGCTCTCCGCAAACCCGCGCATATTCCATTCGGCGCCCGATCTGGGCTTCGGCGCGAGCCGCCGCTCCTGCACGAGCCTCGCGCGCCGCTGCAAAAGCCTCACCTGCTTCGGCCAGTGCCTGCCCGGCGATAGCGACCGCTTCCTGCGCGTCGCGTTCGGCCGCGGCCGTCTTCGAAATTTCCGCTTCGCTCTCGCCAGCTGCTCTTTCAAGCCGTTCGATGTCGGCAGCATGGCGTTCGGGCTCGTCAGCCAACTCCTCCTGCTCTTCCTCCATCGCCATTGCTCGAGCGGCCGTCTCGGCAAGCCGCTGGTCGGCCTGCAATCCCCGGGTGCGCCATTCTCCTGACTCGCGCCCTGCCGCAGCATGACGCTCGCGGTCAGCGGCGGATTCGCGCGCCCGGGTAGCCGACCGGGCCCGGCAATCAGCTACCGCCTCGCCCGCAGCGGATGCCGCGGCCCGCGCTTGCTCAACCTCGGCCTGGAGCGCATCCGGATCCGGCAGCGCGGCAAGGCCCCGTCGCGCTACTTCGACCGATTCCTGCGCAGCTTCGGCCAGCGGAGCGACGTCGGATCGACGCTCCTCCAGCCCACCGCGCTGCGCATCCAGTCGCTCCAGCGCCGCTGCAGCCGAATCTCCAGAGCGGATTGCGTCGCGACTGGCCCGCTCGGCGTTGGCGGCCGCCGCTCGCGCAACCTCGCCTTCACGCCTGTGCGCTTCAACGGCAGCCGAAGCGCTATCTCGAACCGCCTCAGCGTCGGCGACAGCCTGTTCCAGTCCAGGCAGCTGCCGGTCGATTTCGGCCAGCCGGTTTGCGCGGAGCAATCGCTCTGCGGCCGCGGCGCCGCTGCCGACGCTTACGAACCCGTCCCATCGTCGCAAAATGCCGTCACGGGTCACCAGCCGCTGTCCAACTGCAAGCTGCTGGCCGCCGTCTTCATCGGCAACGCCGACCTGAGCGAGCCTCCGATGCAGCGCTGACGGTGCCTCGACATGATCGAGCAACCGATCGAGCTCGGGAGCTAGGGGTGGATCGCCCGCTTCCGCCTTGCTCCCCTGCCAGCGCCGGGGCCCATCGGTCCCAAGGGTCGCATCGATATCCTCGCCCAGCGCAGCCGCCAGCGCGCGCTCATAGCCGGGTGAGGCCTTGAGCTCGGCCAATGCTGCACCGCCGCCATGGTCGAGCGCCCGAGCCAAAGCATCACGCTCCGCCTTTGCCGCGCTCAGGGCAGCGCGGGCAGCGGCCAGCTTGCTTTCGGCGACGTCCCGGCTGGTGGCGGCTTCGGCCCGTTGCTGTTCCGCCAGGGCCAGCGCCGCCTCGGCACCTGCCAATTGGGCGGCAGCTTCCTCGGCCGCCTTGCTGGCCTCTTCGATGGTCTGTCGTTCCGAGGCGCCGTCGCCGATCGCCGCAAGCTGTTGCGCCAACCTCTCGCTTTCCACTGCAACCCGGCCCGCCTGCGCATGGGCAACTTCAAGTGCCGCCTCAGCGACCCGCCGTTCGGCGCGCATCGCGGCCTCGCGGGCAAGCACCCCAGCAAGCGCCGCCTCGGCCTCTCGCGAGACGGCCTCCGCCTGCGTCAGCTCCGCGGCGATTCGGGCGGCGATGGCTTCGCCGTCTGCAAGCCGCTCCTCGATCGCGCGACGTTCCTGGTCGAGCGTTTCTACAGCCCGGGCCGCGTCGGCCTTAAGCGCAACTTCGCGGGCCGTTTCGGCCGATAGCGCCTTGGACTGCCGCTCAAGCTCCGCCAGCCGCCGGACCACCGTGTCGCGCTTGGCGCGCGCCGTCGCAAGCTCATGCGCCAGGGTCCGGCCTGCGTCGCGAGCAGCGACGGCGGCATCACGCCGTTCGGCAAGTACAGCGGCAACTTGTTCCTGCATCGCCTGCGCGACCTGTACCGACTGCTGGAGCCTTGCGACCTCCACTTCTGCGGCCCTGGCTTCCTCAGCCGCCTCGGCGGCGGCACGGTCAGCCTCCGCCCAGCGGGCGTAGACCAGCTTGCCTTCCGCCAACCGGATGCGGTCGGTCAGCGCTCGATAGCGTTCGGCCGCCCGTGCCTGGCGCCGGAGGGCAGAAGCACGGACTTCTTGCTCGGTGAGCAGTTCGTCGAGGCGCTGAAGATTCGCCTCGGTCGCGCGAAGCTTCTGCTCCGCATCCTTGCGTCGTGCGTGAAGGCCGGAGATGCCCGCCGCTTCCTCGAGCATCATCCGGCGCTCGACCGGCTTGGCGGCGATCACCGCGCCGATCCGACCCTGGCTGACCAATGCCGGGGAATGCGCGCCAGTCGCCGCGTCCGCAAACAACAGCGATACGTCCTTCTGCCGAACGTCGCGGCCGTCGATCCGGTAGGCGGACCCCGCGCCACGCTCAATCCGCCGAGTGACCTCGCTTTCGCCTTCGGCCTCTTCGTCGTCAGCGGTGCGTTCGATCAGCAACGAAACCTCGGCGAAGTCTCGTGCCGGGCGAGTCGCCGTGCCGGCGAAGATGATGTCCTCCATCCCGCCGCCACGGAGCGACTTGGGCGAACCTTCGCCCATCACCCAGCGGATCGCTTCGAGCAGGTTCGACTTGCCGCAGCCGTTGGGGCCGACGACCCCCGTCAGCCCCGGCTCGATCCTCAGCTCGGCAGGCTCGACGAAGCTCTTGAAGCCGCTGAGTTTCAGCCGGCGAAAGCGCAACCTGTCGAACCCCCTTCCCCTTGATCCATTTTAGCTTGCGAGCGCTTCCTTCAGCTTGGGCTCGAGCGCCTCCCATGTGGCGGTCTGATCGAGCAGCGATCCGTTGAGCAGGAAGGAGGGAGTGCCGGGAATGCTGTAGGTGGTCGCAGCGTCGGAATTCATCTGGACCAGCTGGTTCACCTCTGCCTCATTTGCCAGGCACTGATCGGCCTTGGCCCGCGGCACTCCGCGCATGGATGCATATTGCTTGAGCCCGCCCAGATCGGCGATTGCCGCGAATTGCTGCGCGGGAGGCATTGCCTGGAGCGCCTGCACCTTGGCCGGATCGGCGGCCTGGATCTTGCCGACCCAATCCTTCTGATCGGTGAAGAGGTTACGCGTCAGGCCGAAGAAGCTCGCTTCGCCGCCGCAGCGGGCGAGCAAGGTCGCGGTCATGTCGAACGGATCGCGGACGAAATTGCGGAATTCCCAGCTGACCAGGCCCTTCTTCACATAATTGTCGACCAGCGCCTTGCCGCCCAGATGCTCGAACTCGGCGCAGTGCGGGCAGGTCAGAGAGCCAAATTCCACCAACTTCACCTTGGCGTTCGGATTGCCCATTACGAAGCCGCCTTCTGGCGTTTTCCTGACGACGGTCGACCAGTCTCCATTGTTGGGCGCGGGAACGGCGGCAGCGGTAACCTCGGTAGTGCTGCTGTTGGCGGCGCCCTTTTCGGCATTGCAGGCGGTGGCGAGCAGGGCGGCGGAAGCGAGGGCCAGGTAGGAAATCTTCATAACGTTCATTTGCTCCGGATCACGGGAATGGTGGGATTGGGAATATTGTCGACTGCCGGAACGCCACGTGAACCGGCCAGCTTGGAGGCCAGTGATTCGAGGCAGGCGCGAAGTTCGGGATCGGCGATCTGGCGCAGGCCTTCGCCCAATTCCTTGGGCACGGGTGCGGCGGCGGGCCGGACCGGTCTTGGCTCCGGTTTCACGGCGCGGCCCTGGCGGAAAGCAACCTTGTCGATAGCTTCATAACCGAAGAAGCGATTGACCCGTTCGATGATCAGCGGCGCCAGATGCTGGATTAGCGGAGCATGCGCGCCTTCGACGTTGAGGGTCAGCGTGCCGGCGGATCTCTTGCCGGCGGGAAAGCGGATCGATTCGGGGGTCGACACCTTGGCGTAGCGTTCGCCGACGATTTCGCCCCAGCGGCTAACCACTGCGCCCTGGACGAAGCCGAAGCGCTTGAAGGTCAAGCCTGCAACGTCACCCACCAGGTCGCCGGCCGAACGGGCATGGCCGCGGCGCGGAGCTTCGTTGGCAGATTCAGAACGCGGGGACTTCGCCATCGCCGCCGACCATGCCATAGCGTCTTCATGCCCGCCAGTGCTGCAAAGCAGCTACTTGACCATTATGATCGCCACGCACGGGCCTTGCCCTGGCGAAGCCCTCCGGGAAGTCCGCCTCCCGACCCCTATTTCGTCTGGTTGAGCGAGGTCATGCTGCAGCAGACGACGGTTGCGACGGTCACGCCGCGTTTTCGCCGCTTAATCGAACGCTGGCCGACGATCGATGCACTGGCGGCAGCCCCCGACGAAGAGGTGCTGATGGAATGGGCCGGGCTTGGCTACTACGCCAGGGCGCGCAACCTCATTGCCTGCGCCCGGGAAGTCGCGGCGCGAGGCGGCTTCCCGCCATCGGAATCCGAACTGCGCAAGCTTCCCGGCCTCGGTGCTTATACCGCCGCCGCGGTTGCAGCGATTGCCTTCGGAGCGCGCGCTGTGGTGATCGACACCAACGTTGCGCGGGTGATCGCCCGCTACCGTGGCATCAAGCAGACATTGCAGGAGTCGCGCGACGACATCCGGAAACACGCCGACGCGATGACCCCGACCGACCGGCCGGGCGATTTTGCCCAGGCGATGATGGATTTGGGCGCAACAATCTGTCGACCAAGGCGGCCTGCCTGCTCGATTTGTCCGCTGTCGGCAGATTGCCTGGCCCTCGCCAGTGGCGCGCCGGAGGAGTTTCCCGCGACCAAGCTGAAACGGGAGCGTCCGCATCGTCACGGCCTCGCCTGGTGGATCGAGCGCGACGGCGCAATCTGGCTGGTTCGTCGCCCCGCCAGGGGCATGCTGGGCGGAATGGCCGCACTGCCCGGACCGGAATGGGGCGATGATGTCCCGACGGTCCAACGCCAGGCAAGCATCTCGCATGGCTTTACCCACTTCACACTTGAACTGCATATTGCCAGGCGGGCCGAGCCTGTTGGAGAGGGTTGGTGGCAGCCCATCGATCACCTGGCGGAAGCGGGACTGCCGACGCTTTATGCCAAGGCGGCTGGAACCATGCTCGAACGAAAGGAAGTTCTTGCCGCCTGACCCATTCTTCGCAGGCCCAGGGCTCGATCGCGCCGACCATCTCCGCGCCGACCCCGTGGCTATTTTGGCCTTGCTCTGCGACGGCGAGGCAAGGGAGCTCGTATGGGACAACGGCGCCCCTGCAATCGACGAGCAGGGCAAGCTGCGCTGGGGGCCGATCGTGGGCGATCCTCCATTGTTCCTCGGCTTCGATGGTCCCTCCCCTCGCTTCTCTTCGCTGCCTGATGGCAATGCCCCGATCGACGCCCGAGCTCATTTCCAGCTTCTGTCGCAGCTCGACGCCGCGGAGGCGCCGACTTTCGCTGCGGCGCTCAGCCTCGCCAACTGGCATCGCCGTCACGGCTATTGCTCGGTCTGTGGCACCGTCACCGATCCCAATCGCGGCGGCTGGTCGCGCAAGTGCGGCAACTGCGGCGCGGAGCATTACCCGCGCGTCGACCCGGTGGTGATCATGCTGGCCGAGCATGACGGGCGCTTGCTGCTCGGCCGCCAGCCTCATTATCCGCCGGGCCGCTATTCGGCGCTCGCCGGGTTCGTCGAGCCTGGAGAATCGATCGAGGACGCGGTCGCCCGCGAGATAAAGGAAGAAGCCGGCATCGCGGTCGTCAATGTCACCTATCTTTGCAGCCAGCCCTGGCCGTTCCCCTCATCGCTGATGGTCGGCGCCCATGCCGAGGCGCTGGACGATTCGCTGACCATCGACACGAACGAGCTGGACGACGCCCGCTGGTTCAGCCGCGAAGAAGTGGTTGCGGCACTCGACGGCGGTCCCGCCGCGTCCTTTCAAGCACCGCCGCACTCGGCAATTGCGCGGACCCTGCTGGAACGTTGGGTCGACGGCTTGAAGTAAGGGGGAGTGGGCCTTAAAGGGCTGCACCAAATCCAACCAAATTCGGCTCGGCCGCACGGGGTTTCATGAACGATCGCAACAACACTATTGCTGGCTGGGTCCTGTTCGCGGGAATCGTTGCACTTGGCGCGTCGATCGTTTCGAGCGAGGTATTCAATTCCCATCGGCCCGAAACGATGGGCTATCCGATCGAAGGCGTAGCAGTTGAAGGCGAAGGCGGCGAAGCAGCCAAGCCGATCGAATTCTACCTGGCTTCGGCCGATCCGGCCAAGGGCGAGCAAGTGTTCAAGAAGTGCACTGCCTGCCACAACGCCGACAAGGGCGGCGCCAACGCGCTCGGCCCGAACTTGTGGGGCGTCCTCGGCGAGCCGATCGGCAAGGGCGCAAATGGCTTCGCCTTTACGGAGGCGCTGGCGGGCAAGGGCGGAAACTGGGATTGGAACAGCCTTTCGGAATGGCTCTCCAACCCGAAGAAGTTCGCGCCTGGGACCAAGATGACCTTTGCAGGCCTCGGCAATCCCGAGGATCGAGCCAACGTCATCGCCTTCCTCAACGCTCATAGCGACGCGCCAAAGCCGCTGCCTGCAGCACCGGAGGAGACGACCGCCGCTGCGGACGACAAGGCCGCGGCCGAAGCTGCTGGAGCCGGCGCCGAGAAGGCCGAAAACGAGCCGGTGCTCAACGAAGCAACGGCAGCCAAGGGCGGTCAGAAGAGCATGGGGGGCGAGGCCGCCAAGGTCAGCCAATAAGGCGGCGCAAACGCGCTAGCTCAGCACACTTCATAATGGGCGCAAACCGCGTCCCATGCCTCGTCGGCCGTCTCGCACCAGGTAAACAGGTCAAGGTCATGCGGGCTGATCACGCCCTCTTCGACGAGTCCCGGAAAATCGATCACGCGCTCCCAGAATTCGCGGCCGAATAGCAGGATCGGCAACGGGCGGACCTTGCCGGTCTGGATCAGCGTCAGCAGCTCGAACATTTCGTCGAATGTGCCGAAACCGCCCGGGAACACCGCCACCGCACGCGCACGCAGCAGGAAGTGCATCTTCCGCAGCGCGAAATAGTGAAACTGGAAGCTAAGGTCCGGAGTGACGTAATTGTTGGGCAGCTGCTCATGGGGAAGCACGATGTTGAGCCCGATCGACTCTGCTCCAACATCCTGGGCCCCGCGATTGGCCGCCTCCATGAACGACGGACCGCCACCCGAGCAGACGACGAAGTGCCGCTTGCCGTCCTCGTCTACCGGGTGCTTGCTGACTCGCGCCGCAAGCTTTCGCGCCTCGTCATAATAATGCGCCTTGGCGACCAGCCTCTCGGCAACCTTCTTGTCCCAGTCGGTGCGTGCTGCATCAAGCAACGCCTTCGCCTTCGACGGCTCGGGAACGCGGGCCGATCCGTAGAAAACAAAGGTCGAGGCGATGTTCGCCTCATTCATCAGCAACTCGGGCTTCAGCAGCTCCAGCTGGAAACGGACCGGGCGAAGATCTTCGCGCAGCAGAAATTCCGTATCCTGGAAAGCCAGCCGATAAGCCGCGCTTTCGGTCTGTGGCGAAGACGGCACATGCTTGGCGGCCCGCGCATCGGTGCTGGCTTGAGGGAAAATGCGTTTCGGAGGTTTGGGATCGGTCATCAGCGCGCGGGCTTAGCGGCACGCCGCGGATTGCGCAAAGCCTCAAACGCCAAGTGGCTTGCAGTATTTCTGTTGCTCCTCGGGCGAAGAGCGCAGCCGCGTGTCGATGTAATAATCGGCCGCCTCCGTTACATATTCGGAGTGTGCCGGGTCGATGAACGATGCGGCGTCGCGCTTCCATCCGGCGATGCATTCCGCTTTCGGCCGCGTCGACCGGCCGCAATCGACGAACACATCAAATGCACGCTTCCAGCTAAGGAACTGGGCCTTATCCATTGGTGCGCCATGGCCGGGGATCAACGTGACGAATGGCATGGCCTCGATTTGGCTGAGGGCCTTCTTCCAACCGTCGGGACAGGCAGTGTCCATGAAGGGCACGATGTCGACCACCAGGTCGCCAGCGATCGCCAGCCTTTCTTCCGGAACATAAAGCCACAGGTCGGCCTCGGTCGCCGCGAAATGCGCGACATGGATGTCGATCTTGCGACCCGCGATCCGCATCGGCCCGCTGGCGGTGATAGGTATTGTCGGCCGAAGCCTGTCCGGATTGTCGATTACCGAGCGACCGCGAAGGATTTCGGCCCTGCGCTCCGGCGGCGTTTTAGGGTCGGCGAGGATCTTGTCCGCCTGCTCCCTATTGCGGCCGAGAAAGCCGACGAGCCCGCCTTCGATCGCGGTCGTCGCATAAACCGGAGCCGCAGGATAAGCCTGGCGGATGTCATAATTGCCGGTCGTATGGTCGAGGTGCCAGTGCGTGTTGACGATCGCCGCGATCGGCCGCCCCCGGTCCTTTGCATAAGCCAACAGCTTTTCCGCATGATCCGGATGCCGACCGGTGTCGACCAGGATCAGCCCCGCTGGGGCATCGATGAAGATGCTGTTGCCATCCGGTCCCCTGTCCGCCGGAACCGAGCCGGAAATGACGTGGAAACTGCTCGGTCGCGCCCCATGAATCGGCGCGCCTGCCGATAACAATGCGACTGCTGCAAGGATTGATGTGCGCATCGAATGCCCCCTCGGCGGAGAGGGAGCCACTTGCCCGCGGCACGGGCAAGGGTGCTTCGATGAACGGGCGGGAGGAAACGGCGGCCTAAGCCTGGCGGTAGAATTCTATCTGCAGCGTAAATGAGCCTCGCTTATCGACATGGTGGCGGATGGTAGGCGGTATGACCATCCTCGCCGGCGCCGACAGCTCGACCGTTCCGCCATCCGCGTCGTCCCAGTTGAAGCCGATCGACCCGGACAACAGGGTCAATAGACCCCAGGTGCCCTCCTTCAGCCAATGCTCGCGGGTCAGCCCGGCAGGCAGGCTATGCTGGTTTAGTTCGCCTGACTGCCAATAGCAGACGGCATCGACCGGCAGGTCGTTCGGCCGGTTGAGGGCATCGCTGCCGTGTTGCACCATGGTCATGATGTCAGCGCTCCGATCACGGCTACCGCCGTCCCGAACATGGCGATTCCAATCGGGACAATTAGGACCTGCCCATATACCGAACCACGGCTCATTGGCCCGCACCAGGTGGGCAGCGCCTGCCCCTTGTCGAGCGGCGATTTGTCAGCCGGGCCGGACAAGTTCGCGAGAAGCGTACCGGTACCGAAAAAAACGACGGCATAGAGGGCCGAGATCACCACCATGAACAAGGCATAGCCGCTGCCGGCAACCAATGCGGTCATGCCACCGAAAAAAATGGCATAGCAGCCCACCATCAGCGCCCAGATCGAAGAAGGCAGCTGGAAACCGGGCTGGACGACGGTTGCTGAAGGCTTTGCCTGACGCTCGTCCGGCCCGTGGAACTCAACCTCTGCACAGTAAATTTCGTCGAACCGTTCCTGGCGAAAATCAAACATCGAATACCTCCTTGCCTATCCTGCTGCCGGCCAGCCCGTGACGATGAAGCTTGACGCCGGTGAGCAGGCTCTCCGCGATCGTGCGCGCCCTGGTTCCGACGTGGGATGTGGCCTCGGCATGGACTTCGCCATCACGGAGCGTGTCGTGGAACAGGGCCAGCCAGCGCCTGAAATGACGCTCCTCTAGCCCGTCGATCGCCACATGCTTGCGCATCGGACTGCCGTTGAATTCACCGCTGTTGTGCAGAACCGAGCGCCAGAATCGCTTCATCTGTTCGAGGTGGGCAGGCCAGTCGGCAATGCGCTCCCCGAAGATCGGGCCGAGCAATTCGTCGCCGCGGACGCGGGCGTAAAAACGCTCGACGAAGGAAGAGATGTAGTTGGCGTCGATCCCAATCGATATCGCCTCCGCGCGCTTCGCCTGCCGCGCATCCAGCGCGAATGATCTGACGCGATTTGGTCTGGATGTCATCGCAACGACTCATCTAAATAGGTATATGACATACCTTTTAAAGCGGTTGCGGTTAAAATCAATATATAATATGCGTATTTTAATGCAGCTAAGCCTCCACACCGACTACGCCCTTCGAATCCTGATGGCGCTCGCCGCCAGCGAGGAGCAATTGTCGGTCGACTGGATCGCCAGGCGCTATGGCATTTCGCGAAATCACCTGGCCAAGGTTGCGCAGGGCCTGCAGAGCGAAGGCCTGATCCAGACCTATCGCGGTCGCGGCGGCGGCATGCGCCTCGCCCGCCCGCCCAGCGACATCAATGTCGGAGATGTGGTGCGACGCTTCGAAAGCCTCGACAGTTTCGTCAGTTGCATGGGCGGCGGCCCGGGATGTGCAATCAACGGGGTCTGCGGCCTGAGGCCCGCCCTGGCTGGCGCTCTCAGGGCCTTTCTCGACCATCTCGACGAATACAGCCTCGCCGACCTCGTCAGTGAACGATGGCCGATGCTTCGCCGCCTCGCGCCCGAAGGCATTTCAGCGCGGGCTCAGTAAACCCGTGCCTTCGGTTTGATATATTCGACCTCGTCGGTCAGCGTGTAGGCGTGCACAGGGCGATAATCGATCTTCACCTTGCCGCCCTGGCCGCCCCATCCGTCGAACCAGGCGGCGGTGTGCTTCATCCAGTTCTTGTCGTCACGCTTCGGGAAGTCCTCATGCATGTGCGCACCGCGACTTTCCTTGCGGTTGGCCGCGCAATGCATGGTGACCACCGCCTGGGCGATCAAATTGTCGAGCTCGAGCGTTTCGATGAGATCGCTGTTCCAAATGAGGCTGCGGTCGGACACGCGGACGTCGGCCATTTTCTTGTAAATGGCGTCAATCTTGGCCTCGCCCTCAGCGAGAGTCCGCTCGGTGCGGAACACCGCGCAATCTGCCTGCATCGTCCGCTGCATTTCGTCGCGGATTTCTGCCGTCGGAAGCGATCCCTCGGCATGGCGGAACTTGTCGAGCCGGGCCAGTGCCAAGTCGGCAGCGCCATCCTTGAAGAGCGGCTGGGTGGCGCCGGGCTTGATCACCTCAGCCAACCGCAAGCCAGCGGCGCGGCCGAACACGACAAGGTCGATCAAGCTGTTGGAACCAAGGCGGTTGGCGCCATGGACTGACACGCACGCCGCTTCGCCAACGGCGAAAAGACCCGGGACAACGCTATCGGGATTGCCGTCCTTCAGGGTGACTACTTCGCCATGATAGTTGGTCGGGATTCCACCCATATTGTAATGGACGGTCGGCACGACCGGAAGCGGCTGGCGGGTCAAGTCGACCCCCGCAAAAATCTTGCCCGTTTCGGTGATGCCGGGCAGCCGTTCGTGAAGAATCTTCGGGTCGATATGGTCGAGGTGAAGGAAGATATGATCCTTTCGCTCACCGACCCCGCGCCCCTCGCGAATCTCCATCGCCATCGAGCGTGACACGACGTCGCGGCTGGCAAGATCCTTCGCGCTCGGCGCATAGCGCTCCATGAAGCGCTCGCCTTCGGAATTGGTCAGGTAGCCGCCCTCGCCGCGCGCGCCCTCGGTGATCAGCACGCCGACACCATAGACGCCGGTCGGGTGGAACTGGACGAACTCCATGTCCTGCAGCGGCAGGCCGGCACGGAGCACCATGGCATTGCCGTCGCCGGTGCACGTATGGGCGCCCGTGCAGGAAAAATAGGCACGGCCATAGCCGCCCGTCGCCAACACCACCGCCTGCGCACGGAAACGGTGGATCGACCCGTCGTCCAGGCACAGCGCAACCAGGCCGCGACACGCCCCATCCTCCATGATCAGGTCAAGCGCGAAATATTCGATGAAGAAGTCAGCGTCATATTTCAGGCTCTGCTGGTAGAGCGTGTGAAGCATGGCATGGCCGGTGCGGTCGGCGGCGGCGCAGGTCCGCTGCGCCGGCGGGCCTTCGCCCATATTCTGCATCATGCCGCCAAAGGCGCGCTGGTAGATCTTGCCCTCGGCGGTGCGGCTGAAAGGCATGCCGGCATGTTCCAGTTCATAGACCGCCGCCGGCGCCTCCCGAACCAGATATTCGATCGCATCCTGGTCACCCAGCCAGTCCGACCCCTTGACCGTGTCGTACATGTGCCAGGTCCAATGGTCCGGACCCATGTTGCCGAGGCTGGCGGCGATTCCACCCTGGGCAGCGACGGTATGGCTGCGGGTCGGGAAAACCTTGGTGATGCAGGCGGTCTTCAGTCCTTTTTCGGCCGCGCCCATCGTGGCACGCAGCCCTGAGCCACCTGCACCGACGACCACGACGTCATAGACATGGTCGATGATCTTGTAGGCAGTCATTTCTCAGGCGGCTCCAAACACGATCTTGGCTAGTGCGAACAGGCTGATCGCCGCGCCGGCGATCGCTGCCATGTTGAGTGCGAAATGAAGGCCGATCCGGTTGCCATCGTCATGAACATAGTCGTCGACCACGACCTTGAGCCCGTCGAGCCCATGCTTGAAGGCGGCGATAATCAACAAAGCCATCGGGATCGCGCCCCAGGCCGAGCCGAGCCATTCCTTGAGTGTCGCCCGATCGAGCACCGGCAGCATCAGGATCGAGAAGACCAGCCACAGCGAAAGCAGCACCAGCGCAACGCTGGTGAACCGCTCCTCAAGCCAATGATGGCCGCCTTCGCCCGATGAACCCAGGCCACGGACCTTGCCCAGCGGCGTCGCGCTCTCACCCTGGCTCATTTGCCCACCCCGATCAGGAAGTACCAGGTGAGCGCGGTCGCGAACAGCGATCCGACCAGCGTCATCACCGCCCAGAAACGATTGACCCGAAGCTCAAAACCGGCACCTGTATCGAGCACAAGGTGACGGATCCCGGAAAAGAAATGCTGCCAGAAGGCCCAGGTCAGTCCAGCCAGCACGGTCAGGCCCGCCCAATGTCCAGCGATCTTGGTGAAACCCGCATAGGCCTCATCCCCGCCGGCGATCGCAGCCAGCCACCAGGCGAGGACTGCCAGCCCAACCACCGTAAGCGCTCCGCCGGTCACGCGGTGGAGGATCGAGACCAGCATCGCCGGTCCCCACTTCCAGATCGTCAGGTGCGGCGACAAGGGTCGCTCTTGAGTGCTGTTCATGGGTCCTCAAACCGCTGTTGGAAGGCTGTGCACCCCTAGGCAGCATCGGCGCGGCTGGCAAGGTCGCCGCCGACAGCTAACCGCCTCTTAACCATTGCTAGGCATAGCGGAACTGAAGGCAACGTCTTGCGGTGGAGTTCAAGGTCCAATGGCGAATGTGGTGCAGGGAACGTCAAGCGGCGAATATGATCTGGCGCGCAGCCTTCGCCTTTACGATGCAAGCGGCGACCTTCCCGAGCGCGCCCGCCAGTTGTGGACGATCATTTCCGGCGAGGCCAAGGAGATGGCACGCGAATTCTGGCGCCGTTATGCCCGATCGCCGGAGGTTAAAGACCAATTCGACGATGCCAAGATCGACAAGCTGGCCGATCGGATCGTCCCTTTCATCAAATCGAAATTCGAGCGGCTCGACCATCCCCAATGGACCGACCAGGCCCAGGGCTTCGTCGAAAGTGCGCTCGGCAACGGCCTTACGCTGTCGACCCTGCTGGTCGGAATCAACGCCGAAACCGAAGCGGCCTATGCTGCCTTGCGTAGCCAGGTCAGCGACACTGACGATCGCGTCCGCTTCGCCCGGACGCTGTCGGAAATCCAGGCTGTCGAGATCGATGCATTCATCCACCACGCAATCGTCATCACCCGCAAGGAAAGCGACCGGGCCCAGTCGCACCAGGCAGGCACATTCAACAGCCGGGTGATGGGCGTGGTCCAGGATTGTACTCGGGAGAGCGAGGAATTGCGCGCGCAAGCGGGCCAAACCAGCACCGCTGCCCGCGGCATGCTCGGCAAAACCAGCGAAGTCGCCGCGGCGGCCGAGCAGTCGGCGGTGGCGATGCGCGAAGCGGCCCAGACCGCGGCCGGCCTGATCCGCGCGATCGAGGATGCCCGTACGGAGGTCGAAAATGCGGCCGGGGTCGCGACCCGGGCCGGGGACCAGGCCGAGCAGGCGGTCAAGGTTTCGCAGGCGCTGTCGGCGCATGTGGAAGCGATCGAATCAATCCTCGGACTCATTCGCGACATTGCCGGCCAGACCAACTTGCTTGCCCTGAACGCCACCATCGAGGCGGCACGTGCGGGCGATGCCGGACGCGGTTTCGCGGTCGTTGCACAGGAAGTGAAGAGCCTCGCCGCACAGACTGCGCGCGCGACCGACGACATCACCAACAAGATCACCGCGATCACCGCCGCGACCAAGCAGACGGTCGAAGCCAATGGCTCGATCAGCGCCACGGTCGAAGAAGTGCAGACCAGCGCCGATCGCATTCGCCAGGCGATGGAGTTGCAGGCGCAGACGGTGACAATGATCACCGCCGCCGTCGACGAAACCGCGCTCGCCGCCGACTCAATGTCTTCGACCATCGCCGCGATCCGCTCCGACACCGAGCAGGTCGCCAAGGACATCGACCAGGTCGAGCAGGGCTTTGGACGCTTTTCGACCCGCATCGCCGACTTTCGTTCCGCCACGAACGAGTTTGTTTCAACCTTCGCCGCCTAACCCGGGAGGGGCATCCCCATGACCGCGTTGCAGCCATTGACGGACAGCCAAGTGACCAATCGACTTGAAGCATATAATTCAGGCGGGGCCCTCGACCGCGATATTCGCGAGCTGTGGATGCATGCCGGCGAAATCATCGAGTCCGAGGTGCGCGACCAATTCGGCGACGACGCCGCGGCCAAGGCGCGCGTGCATTACACCACGCCGGTCGATGCCGATTGGATTCAGCAAGTCGCCGAGTACGGCCGCCGCCTGTACCATGAGAAAAGCTCGGTCCCGGCCTATATTGCCAAGCGCGACCAGTTGATCAGCGCCATCATCCGTCGACTGTTCGACTGCTTCTCGAACCAACCGGAAATTCTTCGCGAATGCGTCACTTCGCTGCAGCGGCTCACCAGTTACGAGACCGATATCATCCTCGCCCAGGTTGCTTTGCTTGAAGCCAATGAGGCCGCCGAAGCGCGCGGACGCGAGAGCGGGGAGTTCGAGCGCCGCGTTGCCGACCTGGTTCGTTCTACCGGCGCCCAGTCGACCGCGCTGACCGAGCGTACGCGGGCCACCGCTTCTTCGACTCGCGGCATGCTGGGCAAGACCAGCGAAGTTGCCGCAGCAGCGGAGCAATCGGCGGTGGCGATGCGGGAAGCGGCCCAGACGGCGGCCGGCCTCATTCGTGCCATCGAGGATGCTCGCTCTGAAGTCGAAACGGCGTCGGGTGTTGCAACTCGCGCGGGCGATCAGGCGGAAAAGGCCGTCGAAGTATCACGGGCCCTGTCGAACCATGTCGAGGCAATCGAATCGATTCTTGGCCTCATTCGCGACATTGCCGGCCAGACCAATTTGCTGGCCCTCAATGCCACCATCGAAGCCGCGCGCGCGGGCGATGCCGGTCGCGGTTTCGCAGTCGTCGCTCAGGAAGTGAAGAGCCTGGCCGCCCAGACCGCCCGGGCCACTGACGACATCACCAACAAGATCACCGCGATCCAGCAGGCCACCAAGCAGACGGTGGAGGCCAATGGCTCGATCAGTGCGACGGTCGAAGAGGTTCAGACCAGCGCCGGCCGAATTCGCCAGGCGATGGAGCTTCAGGCACAGACGGTAACAATGATCACGGCTGCGGTGGATGAGACTGCGCTTGCCGCCGACTCGATGAGTTCCACCATTGCCGCGATCCGATCCGACACCGAGCAGGTGGCCAAGGACATCGACCAGGTCGAACAGGGTTTCGGCAATTTCACCGACCAGATCGCGGACTTCACCCGCAAGACCAAGGAATTTGTCGCTCACCTGGCGGCGTGACGCTTCCCCGTCGCCTCGTGCCCCGCTAGTCGGGGCACATGAACATCCTTCTTACCGGCGCCAGCCGTGGAATCGGCGCGGCCGCGCTCGAAGCGCTCACCGAGTCAGGCCATCGCGTTGCGGGCCATTCGACCAGGGGCGGCGGCGGGTTGATCGCCGGCGACCTCGCCGAGCCCGCGTCGCCCCGTGCAATCTGGCAAGCCGCGCTGGATCAGCTTGGCGGTCGGGTCGACGTGCTGGTCAACAATGCCGGCATCTACGAAGGTGTCGCCGACGATTCGTCCGACGAGGAATGGCACTCCGCCTGGGCGCGAACCCTCGCCGTCAATTTGCAAGCGAGCGCCGACCTCTGCCGCCACGCGGTTCGCCATTTTCGCGAGCATGGCGGCGGGCGCATTATCAACGTCGCAAGCCGCGCCGCTTTTCGCGGCGATTCTCCCCAGCATTGGCATTATGCTGCGTCCAAATCGGCGATGATTGGCATGACCAAGACCATTGCCCGGGGCTATGCAGCAGAAAATATCCTCGCATTCGCCGTCGCGCCGGGCTTCACCGTGTCGGAAATGACCGAGGAATATCTTCGGGGTCGCGGCGGCGCGGCAATCGTCGCCGACATTCCCCTTGGCCGCGTTACGAACACTGCCGAGGTCGCCGAGGCGATCCGCTGGCTGGTGATCGATGCGCCCGCGGCCTCGACTGGATCGGTCATCGACCTGAATGGAGCCAGCTATGTTCGTTAGGCTGGCCACCCTCGCCATTGCTGCAATTGCCGCGCAATCCCCGATCCTGACCATCCCTCTGCAGAAGACGCCCCGACAGATCGAACGTCCTAAGGCGCCGATCGAGGAATCGGGCCCGCAATGGGCCGCGACGTGCGGCGATTCCACCGACTGGGACCAGCCTGCCCCGCCAGTGAGGATCCACGCCAATACCTACCTGGTCGGCACCTGCGGCATTTCCGCCATCTTGATCACGGGCGACGAAGGCCATGTCCTGATCGACGCGGGAACCGAGAAGGGGGCGGAGCTAATCGCCGACAATATCCGGCAGCTCGGCTTTCGGCTTGGTGACATCAAATATTTGCTGATGAGCCACGAGCATTTCGACCATGTCGGCGGGATGGCCCGGCTGCAGCAGCTGACTGGCGCTACGCTGGTAACATCCGCGCCGGCGGAAAAGGTTCTTAATACGGGCGTGGCCAGCACCGACGACCCGCAGTCGGGAATGCACAAGCCATTTCCCGCTGCCACGGTCGGCCGGGTTATCGGCGACGGAGGTGAGGTCCGCCTTCATGATCTCAACCTGACCGCCATGACGACGCCCGGTCATACGCCCGGGGCACTGAGCTGGCGCTGGGAGAGCTGCGACGGCGGCGTCTGCCGGACGATGGTTTATGCCGACAGCCTGTCACCAATCAGTCGCGACGATTATCGCTTTTCGGACCATCCAGACTATCTCGCCGCCTATCGCGCTTCGATCGCCAAGATCGCCAACACTCGCTGCGAAATCCTGTTGACCCCGCACCCTTCGGCGAGTGCGATGAAGGAACGGATGACCGGCAAGCTGCCTCTGTTCGACCCCACCGGTTGCCGTAACTATGCTGCTGCGCTGAGCAAGCGCCTCGACGATCGGCTGGCAAAAGAAGCCGCCAAATGAGCTGGCGGGTAACGCTTCGCTGCACCCGGGCCGAGGCTGAAGCGCTCCCTGAATCCGCCGACCTGTTCGCTCACGCCGATGAGCCACCGGTGATCGTCGCCGACGAGCCAGACCCACACGCCCCCGACGACTGGCGCATCCACGCCTATTTCGCCGAGCAGCCGACCACGCAAGAGCTTGTGCTCCTGCGACGCCTCGCCTTGAATGGCGAGCCCGATGTCGAGCATCTGGAGGATACCACCGACTGGGTGACGATGAGCCAGTCGGGCCTCGGCCCGATCCGCGCCGGGCGCTTCTTCGTCCACACGCCGATGCATTATGCCGACCGCCCGGCGGACGCGATCAGCTTCGAGATCGACGCCGGCCTGGCCTTTGGCACCGGCCAGCATGACACGACCGCCGGCTGCCTGGCCGCGCTCGACCGGCTGGAGATGTCAGGCAAGCTGTTCGCCAATATCGCCGATGTCGGTACCGGCACCGGCCTGCTCGCTTTCGCGGCCATGGCGCTGTGGCCGGAAGCCAGGGCCATCGCTACCGACATCGACGCGATCGCGGTCGACGTCAGCCGGGAGAATGCCGCGATCAACGGGGTGAAGCTCGGCCACGGCCCCGGCGAGCTGTTACTGGCGGTCGCCGATGGCATGGATCACCCGCTGATCACCGCCCGCGCCCCGTTCGACCTGCTCATCGCCAACATCCTCGCCGGTCCACTGATCGACCTTGCCCCCGCCTTCGCTAAATCGGTCGCGCCCGGCGCCAGCGTTATCCTCGCAGGCCTGCTCGACACGCAGGCCGACGCGGTCGTCGCGGCTTATGAGGCGGAGGGGATGAAGGTGGTTGAGCGGGGTGAGGGGGAATGGTGTGTCCTAGTGATGGAAGCCGTCTGAATCGGCCCCATGTCCATTGTCGGATGCAGGTTTAGGTTGAGCGGACGACAGCAATGGCCTCGAGCGTCACCGCATTATTGTTCGGCAAGGTCGCGCACCCCAGAGCCGTCCTGGCATGTCGCCCCTTGTCGCCGAGCCGCGCAATGATGAGCCCCGAAGCCGCATCAATCACCTTGTGAACCGATGGAAAATCATCCGCGGCATTCACATAGCCCCGCACCACCAGCATCTGATCGATCCGGTCAACATCTCCACCGGCAGCCTCCGTCAGGACCGCGAGGAGGTTCTCGGCCGCCCGCCTTGCCGCCTCCTGACCGGAGGCGAGGTCGAGATCGCGCCCGATCTTGCCGGTAACCAGTGCGCCCTCATGCGCGGAACTGATCGCCGAAATCGCAACGAGATCGCCCGAGCGGGTGAACGGCTGATAAAGCCCGACGGGGTCGGGAGGTATGTGCATGCCTGCCTCCTAAGCCCCCGCCACAATCTTTGCCCACTCGGCCTCGCCAATCACACGAATGCCAAGCTCCTCGGCTTTCTTCAGCTTCGACCCCGCGCCCGGCCCGGCGACGACCAGGTCAGTCTTGGCGCTAACCGATCCCGCGGCACGCGCGCCGAGCCGTTCCGCCTGTGCCTTGGCCTCGTCGCGGCTCATTGTTTCCAGGCTGCCGGTGAAGACTATGGTCTTCCCGGTCCATTCGGTCAGCCTCGCGGTCGAGACGAAGGCGGCGGGACGCGCCAGCTCTAATAGCTCGCCCAGTTCCTCCCGGTTGTGCGGCTCGTGGAAGAAATCGACGATTGCCTCCGCTACGATTCCGCCAATCCCCTCAACCGCCGACAATTCGGAAACCGCATTGTCGCCCCGCGCGACCCGCTCCAGCTCCTCGATTGTGCCGAACGCCTTCATCAAATCCTTCGCCGTCACCGCGCCGACGTGGCGGATGCCAAGACCGAACAGGAAGCGCGCAGGATCGAAACCGATACGCGCCTCGATGGCAGCCAGCAGATTGTCGACCGACTTCTCCTGCCAGCCTTCGCGACCGATCAGTTCGCCGCGATGGCCTTTGAGGCGGAAGATGTCGGCGGGGCCGTGCAACCATTCCAACTCGACGAATTCGACGATGCTCTTCTCGCCCAGCCCGTCGATATCCATTGCCCCCCGCGACACGAAATGGCGGAGGCGCTCTATCCTCTGCGCTGGGCAGATCAGACCGCCGGTGCAGCGAACGTCGACCTCGCCTTCCTCCGCAACCGCCTCGCTGTCGCATTCCGGGCAATGGTCGGGAAATTCGTAGGCCTCGCGCTTCTCGTCTCGGGTCAGATTCTCGACCACCTGCGGAATGACGTCGCCTGCGCGCTGTATCCGCACCCGGTCGCCGACGCGAAGGCCAAGGCGAGCAATTTCGTCGCGGTTGTGGAGGGTGACATTCTGTACGATCACCCCGCCGACCCCGACCGGCTTCAGTCGCCCAACCGGGGTTAGCTTGCCGGTGCGGCCAACCTGGATGTCGATCGCTTCCAGCGTTGTCTCGGCTTTCTCCGCCGGGAATTTGTGGGCAAGGCCCCATCGAGGAGAGCGCGAGACGAAGCCGAGCCGCTCCTGCCAATCCAGCCGGTCAACCTTGTAGACTACGCCGTCGATGTCGAGGGGCAGGTCGGCGCGCTCATGCTCGATCAGGGCATAATGGGCGAGCGCTTCGTCAAGCTTGGCGCAGCGCTTGAGCAAGTCGCTGACTGGGAAGCCCCAGCCCGCCAGCCTTGCCATCGCCTCGCTTTGCGTCGTCCCCAGCGGCTCGCTGACTTCCCCCCAACCATGGGCGAGGAAGCACAGCGGTCGGGACGCGGTGACGCTGGCATCCTTCTGCCGAAGCGAACCGGCGGCGGCGTTGCGCGGATTTGCGAAGATTTTTCCGCCCGCCGCTTCCTGCCGCTCGTTCAAGGCCGCGAAATCGGCCTTTGACATATAAACCTCGCCTCGGACCTCCAGTATGTCCGGCGCGCCTTTGATCACCTGCGGAATGTCGCGGATCGTCCGGGCATTGGGGGTGACGTCCTCGCCAACCGTCCCGTCGCCGCGGGTCGCGGCCAGAACCAATCGGCCATTTTCATAGCGCAGCGAGCAACTGAGGCCGTCGATCTTCGGCTCGGCGGTAAGGGCCACCGGCTCACTGTCGGAAAGGTTCAAAAACCGGCGGACCCGCGCCACGAACTCGCGAGCCTCTTCGGCACTGAACGCATTGTCGAGGCTGAGCATTGGCCGGGCGTGGGTGACCTTGGCCAGCGCGGAGGTCGGCGCCGCACCCAGCCGCTTCGAGGGCGAATCCGCCCGGACGAGATGCGGGAATTGCTCCTCCAGCTCTCGATTCTCGCGCACCAGCGCGTCATAATCCGCGTCCGAAATCTCCGGCGCATCCTGGTCGTGATAGAGCTTATCATGATGAGCGATCAGCCTGGCCAGGCGCATCAATCGGTTGGCGGCTTCCGCTTCGTTCATACCATCCCCGCCAGATATTCGGCCATCTTCACCGCGCTATACATAGGGTTACCCGGACCGCTCACTAGAAGTCGACCTGTGTCGGCGGCGGCTGGCCGTCGAACGCATGGCCGGCATAGGGCCCGTCGCGCGCAACCCAGTGAAGGAACAGGTGCGCCGACCAGCGGTTGGGATTTGGCATCGTCCGGCCATGATGATGATGGACCCCTTGGTAGAGCACGGCGTCCCCTGCCTGCATTGCGACCGAACCAGCCACCTCGGCCAAGGCGAAATCGTCGTCGATCCGGGCGAACGGCGTCTCGATCCGTTGGGTCGAAACCTCCAGCGGCCATGCAATTTCATCGCTATAGCCAAGGGTAAGGGAAAGGCTGTGCTCGCAGGCCGGTCGATCGCCATGCACCCGGCAAATGTCGCCCTGGCGATAAAGGCGGAAATAGGCATAGGTTGGGAGCAGCTCCAGGCCAGTCAGCTGCTCGACTGCCGGGGTCATTCCCCACAGGAAACTGGCGAACATCGGATAATGATGGCCGTACAGCTCCGGCGCTGCTGAGCGCAGAAGCGGCCCTTCTTGCTCCAGGCTGGCAAGCTGCATTCCCTGCCGCGCAAGGTCGGTCTTCATCCGTGCGAGTATCGCGGTGCATACTTCGCGCGGCACAAAGTCCGGTAGGTGAGCATAGCCCCTCGACCGATAATCAGCGGCCGCTTGGTCGATCAACGAAACACCTCGTCCAGGAACGATTCAAGGCTCGCCCAGCTGCGCCGGGCGGCCGCTTCATTATGCTCGACGCCCTTGATGCCCATCTGGCTGGCATTGGGATTGGTAAAGCCGTGCGCGACATTTCCATAGGCGTGAATCTGCCAGTCACAACCGCCCGCCGTAAGTTCGTTGCCAAGCGCGACAACCGCCTCCGGCGGGACCATCGGGTCGTCCCAGCCATGATAGGCGGCGACCTTGGCCTTGATCGGCCGAGGCGGCAGGCCGGGTGGATCGAACAGGCCGTGGAAGCTCGCGACCCCTGCGATGTCGACCCCCGACCGGGCTACGTCCAGCGCGCACTGTCCGCCAAAGCAATAGCCGATGACAGCGACGCGCGCGCTGTCCACATGGGGCCGCACCCGGACCACGTCGACGATCGCCAGCAGCCGATCGCGAAGCGCAGCCCTATCGGCGCGTAGTTCGCCCATTGCGGCAAAGGCTGCCTCCTTGTCGACGACCGGGGTGAAGCGGCGACCGAACAGGTCGGCGATGACCGCATGGTACCCCAGGTCGTTCAACCTTTCGGCGAAGCCGATTTCCAGCGGCTGCACCCCCATGACGGTAGGGATGATAATCACCGTAGGCAGGACGCGACCGGTGCCGTCATGGACAATTAGATGGTCCAGGGTCTGTCCATTATATTCGTGCAGGATGGATTTCTGTTCGCTCATGCTGCCTCCAGTAGCCGTGCCGCCTGGGCGCGTGCCTCATCGGTAATTGCTGCGCCCGAAAGCATTCGCGCGATTTCCTCGCGCCGCTCCTCGGCCGTCAGCTTTCGCACGAAGGTGCGGGTGACCCCGTCCTCATGCGCCTTTTCGATCCGATAATGATGCGCGGCGCGGGCCGCGACCTGCGGGCTGTGCGTCACGACCAGCAGTTGCGACTTCTGCGCGAGCCGTGCCAGCCGCTCGCCGATCGCGCTCGCTACTGCGCCGCCGACGCCGCGGTCGATTTCATCGAAGATCATCGTCGCTGCGTCCCCCGCTTCCGCCAGCGCGACCTTCAAGGCCAGGATGAAACGTGACAGCTCCCCACCTGACGCGATGCGAATGAGCGGGCCAAACGGGGCACCGGGGTTGGTCGACACCTCGAACTCGACCCGGTCGATGCCTGAAGCGCCCGGCTCAGCCTCGCCAAGCGCCGTACGGAACCTGGCCGCGTCGAGCTTGAGCGGGGCCAATTCCTCCGCGACAGCGGCATCAAGCCGGGCGGCCGCCTGCGTCCTTTCCTGCCTCAGCAATTGAGCAGCCGCTTCATAGCGAGCATGCGCTCCAGCCAACTCGGCCTCCAGTATCGAAATTCGCTCCCCGCCAGCCTCGATCAAGGCCAGTTTGGCGGCCAACTGGTTACCCAACGCCGCCAGTTCGTCAGGCTCGACCCGGTGTTTTCGGGCCAAGCCGCGAATGTCGAACAGTCGCGCCTCGACCGCTTCGAGCCGAGCGGGATCGAACGCCATTGCTTCGGCAGCCCGGCCTATTCGATCCTCGGCTTCGCTAGCCTCGATCAAGGCGCGATCGAGGCTGGCGAGCGCTTCTGCGAGCAGGGGATGTTCCGCCGCGCCGCGTTCGATCCTGCGGGCAGCGGTGCGTAGCTGGGCCAAAGCTCCGTCGGAGCCGCCAAGCAACTCGTCTAGGCCGGTCAGAGTATCGCCTGCCCTGGCGCCGGCCTGCATCGCCGCGCGCTCTTCCGCCAACAGGGTTTCCTCGCCGGGTTCAGGTGCGAGTGCGGCGATTTCCTTTGCGGCATGGTCCAGCCACTCCCGGTCGCGCTCGGCCTCGGCCGCGGCTTCGCGCGCGTCGGTCAGCTCGCCCGACAGTCGCTCCACTTCCGCCCATGCGTTCTCGACGTGGGCGGTATCGATCCTTCCAAACAGGTCCAGCAGCGCCCTGTGGCCGCGCGGGTTGAGCAGCCCACGGTCGTCATGCTGTCCATGAATCTCGACCAGGCCATTGCCTATGTCGCGCAGCAACGATGCCGGAACGCCGGCCCCGCCGGCGAACGCCCGGCTGCCGCCGTCGGCTTTCAATGTGCGGCGGACCAGCAGTGGCTCGCCCCTTTCAGGTTCGATCCCTTGCTCCGCAAGCAGGGCGAAGGCCGGATGGTCGGCGGGGAGTTCGAATTCGGCGGCGACGATCGCCTGCGTTTCGCCGGCCCGGACCAGGCCGGTGTCCGCGCGCGCGCCGAGCGCCAGGCCGAGGCCGTCAAGCAGGATCGATTTTCCTGCCCCCGTCTCGCCGGTCAGAACGCCAAGACCCGGCTCGAACTCAAGTTCAAGCCGGTCGATCAGCACCACATCCTTGATCGACAGCTGCCTCAGCACCGGCCGCCGCCGTTTCGGATTAGCTGGAGGGCTGGGCAGCGGCCGGCAGGTGCCGCTGGATCAGGTCATAGCTTCGCTTGTACCATTTGCTGCCCGGATAATTGGCGCCAAGCACGGCGGCTGCCTTTTGCGCTTCCTGAGGCAGGCCGAGATTAAGATAGGTTTCGACCAGTCGCTCAAGCGCTTCAGGCGTGTGAGTGGTTGTCTGATACTTGTCTACCACCGTACGGAACCGGGTCGCGGCGGCCAGCCAATTGCCAGAGCGCTGATAGAATCGGCCGACTTCCATCTCCTTGCCGGCAAGATGGTCGTTGATCAGGTCGAGCTTCAGTCGGGCATCGGACGCATAGCGGCTTTGCGGATAGCGGCGGATCAGCTCGTTGAAGCTGTCGGAGGCCTGCTGGGTAATCTTCTGGTCGCGCGTTACGTCCTCGATCTGCTGATAATAGCTCATCGCAATGAGGTAGTTGGCGTAGGCCGCATCCTTGTTGCCCGGATGGATCGTCAGGAACCGCTGTGCCGAGCTGACGGCATCAGGATATTGTTGCGCCATATAGTAGGAAAAGGCGCTCATCAGCTGGGCTCGGCGAGCCCAGACCGAATAGGGGTGCTGTCGCTCGACCTCGTCGAATAGCTTCGCAGCTTCTTCATAATCGCCGCGATCGACCCGCTGCTTGGCCAGGCTGTAGAGCGTGTTGACGTCGCGAGCGACATAAGCGGTGTCGCCCTTGACTTTGTTGCCGGCGCAGCCGGCGACGGGAAGCAAAATTACGGGCAGCAGCAACAGCGCCGCGATACGGGTCTTGTTCACCATGAAGCGTTCCTAGCGCGGGCAATTGAGAAGGCCAAGCGGGCTTTCGCCAGGGCGACAGCCCGCTTCGCCCAAAAGTTCAGGCGGGCCTTGCCACGGTTCCGTCGTCTTCGGCCTCCGCCCGGATGAAGCTGTCGGGCTTTAGGCCCATCCAAACCAGCGCCGGCGCGGAAATATAGATCGACGAATAGGTACCGATGAACGTGCCAAGCAAGATAGCGATCGTCAGGCCGAAAAGGACGTCGGGCCCAAGGATCAGCAGCACTGCCAGAGCCAGCATGATCGACAAAGAGGTGACAATCGTCCGCGAAAGCGTCTCGTTCAACGAGAAGTTGAGCAGCGAGACGATCTCCATCTTTCGGTATTTTCGCAAGTTTTCGCGGATACGGTCATAGATCACGACCGTGTCGTTGAGCGAATAGCCGACAATGGCGAGGAACGCCGCAACGATGTTCAAATCGACCTGCAATTGGGTGACTGCGAAAAAGCCAAGTACCATCGATACGTCGTGGAACAGTGTGATCAGCGCTCCGACGCCGAACTGCCATTCGAACCGGAACCAGATGTAAACGGCGATTCCAAGCATCGCGAAGCCGATCGCCAGTGCTCCGTCCCAGGCCAGTTCCTCGCTGACCTTGCCCGAAACCGATTCGCCCGCGGTTACTTTGACCCCGGGATAATCCTTGATGATCATTCCGCGGACCGCGGTGACCACCTGGTTGGCGGCCGCATCGGGGCCGGAAGGCTTGGGCAGGCGAATCTGGTAGGTCTTGTTGTCGCCGAATTCCTGGATGCTCGCTTCACCGACCCCCAGTGAGGAGACCCGGCCGCGAAGGTCCTCGATATTGACCGGCTGGGCAAATGTCGCGCGAACCACCTGGCCGCCGACGAAATCGATGCCGAGGTTAAGGCCGCGCACCCCGACCAGGACCAGGCTGGCGACGGAAGCGACGATCGACAGGATGAGGGCGATATTCCGCCACTTCATAAAGTCGATGTTGGTATTGTCGGGAACCAGCTTGAGCAGTTTCATTTGTTGCCTATCCCCGTCAGATATTGATCGCGCGCGGGCGCTTGGACTTGACCCACAGCGCGACCAGCATCCGGGTGAAATTGACCGCCGTGAACACCGAAGTGACGATGCCGATCAGCAGCACGACCGCGAAACCGCGGATTGGTCCGGAACCGAAATACATCATCAGCGCGGCGGCGATGGTGTTGGTGATGTTGGCGTCGAAGATCGCGGTCGAAGCTTCCTTGTAGCCTGTCTCCAGAGCGTCGAGCACGCGCCTTCCTCGTCTGAGTTCCTCGCGAATGCGCTCGTTGATCAGCACGTTGGCGTCGACCGCCGCACCGATCGTCAACACGAAGCCGGCGATGCCCGGAAGCGTCAGCGTAGCGTTGAACACCGCCATGATACCGAGGATCATGAAGGCGTTCACCAGCAGCGCCAGCGAGGCATAGATGCCGAACCTGCCGTAAGTGATGATCATCAGGCCGATCACCGCCAGCGTGGCAAAGATCGAAGCGATGGTGCCGGCGTCGATCGAATCCTTGCCTAACTCGGCACTGACGGTCCGCTCCTCGATTACGTTCAGCTTCACCGGCAGCTTGCCGGAAGCCAGGCTGACCGCCAGCTGGTTGGCGCTTTCGACGGTGAAGTTGCCGCTGATTTGCGCTCGGCCGCCAAGGATGGGCTCGTTGATGTTGGGTGCGGAGAGCACCTTGTCGTCAAGAATGATGGCAAAGGGCTTGCCGACATTCTCCTGTGTCACCCGACCGAAGCGGCGGGCACCCGCGGCATTGAAAGTGATGTCGACGATCGCGCGGCCGTCCTGGTCGAAGCCCTGCTTGGCGTCGACGAGCTGCTCGCCAGAGACCATCACGCGACGCTGGACCGCTACCGCGCCGGTGCCGTCGGCCATCGGCAGCACCTGGCTGCCCGGCGGCGCGCGACCCGCGGCGACTTGTGCCGGGTCGGCATTGAGGTCGACCAGCTTGAATTCCAGCCGGGCGGTCTGGCCGATCAGCTTCTTCAGCGCTTCGGGATCCTCGACCCCCGGGACCTGGACGAATATCCGCCTCTCGCCTTGGTTGATGACGGTGATTTCCTTGGTGCCGCCCGGGTCGATTCTGCGCCGGACCACGTCGCGGGCGACAGTCAGCGAATTTTTGAGGGCGGTTTTCGCGCCCGCCTCGGTCGGGGTCAGCACGATGCGGTTGCCGTCGACCGTACTGACCTCCCAGTCGCGGTTTCCAGTCAGGCCCTGCGGCTGGGTCAAGGTGCGCATCCGCTCGAACGCCGCGTCGAGTTGGGTCGGATCTCGAACGACGAAGCTCAATCGCCCGCCGCTGGTCGACACATCGCCAATCGCAATGCGCGGCTCGCCGCGGCGAAGCTCGGTCGTGACTTCCTCTTCCTTGGCCTGCAACCGCTGCTTTGCGGCGTCGCCAATGTCGGCCTCCAGCAGCAGCTGGCTGCCACCGGCGATATCGAGTCCAAGGTTAATCCGTGCGCTCGGCAGCCATGTTGGCCAGCGCTCGACCTGGTCCTTGGGTAACAGGCTGGGAATCGCCAGCAGTATGCCGGCGAGAATCGTCAGCGTGACGAGCCACACTTTCCAGCGGGGGAAGTCGAACATCAGTCGTTGGCCGGCTTGGCGGCGTCGGCGCTTCCGACCTGGCTTAGCGTCGACTTGATCGCCTGCACCCGGATGCCTTGGGCAAGCTCGACTTCAACCTCAACATCACCGACCTTCGTCACCCTGCCAATCAGGCCGCCGCCGGTGACCACCCGGTCACCCTTCTTCACGGCCTGTATCTGGGCCTGATGCTCCTTCATCCGCTTTTGCTGTGGGCGGATCAGTAGGAACCAGAAGATGACGAAGACGAGGACCAGCGGGATCGTCTGAACGAAGAAGCTGGCGCCAGCCGAAGGCGCTGCGGCGGCAAGGAGCGAAGTTATGGTCATGGCGTGAGAAATTCTCTTCTTCGAAGGCGCGCGCGGAATCTACCGAGCACAGGAAGTGGCGGGCCGCCTATCACGCCGCGGGCCGCCTTGCCAAGCGATCCACGCGGCACTAGATGCGCCGCTCTCGCGTCCATCAGGGCGCGACCGGTCGGGGCGTAGCGCAGCCTGGTAGCGCATCACACTGGGGGTGTGGGGGTCGCTGGTTCGAATCCAGTCGCCCCGACCATCCTTATTTCGGGCTCGTCCGGGGGACGAACCCGAAATAAGGATCATTTCATGCCCCGCCGTCGCCGCCGCAAGAAACTCAGCTGGCCCGCCCGTATCGCACTCGCGGTTTTGGCGATTCCCTTGCTCTACCTATTGGCCGCGCTGATCGGCGGACTGATTCCGGTGAACGCCAGCTGGCAGGAGCCGGACGATGGCATCACCATCTACCTCGCCAACAACGGCGTGCACGTCGATCTCGTGCTGCCTGCGAGTACTCAGGGCCTGGACTGGCGGCCGCTGCTTCCGAAGTCCGACTTCGCCGATGTTCCTGCCGACGCCGACTGGATCGCGTTCGGTGCGGGCGAGCGGCGGGTTTACCTGGAAACGCCAACCTGGGGCGATCTCTCGTTCAAGACTGCCGCCGTCGCGCTTACCGGTGGCGATCGGGTGATGCATGTCGAATGGACTCGCGATCCGACCTTTGCCGCCCGCGCCATCCGCCTGACGCCGGAGCAGTATCGGCGCCTTTGGGCCTCGATCCGGGCCGGCTTCGAACTCGACCGGAATGGCCGGCCCATCCGCATCGGTCATCCCGGCTACGGACCACGCGACGCCTTTTATCGCGGAACCGGCAAGGCCAACGCCGTCCACACCTGCAACCAATGGGTCGCCAGCCGCCTGCGCCTTGCCGGGGTCAAGACGCCTTTATGGTCGCCGTTCGTGCAAGGGCTGGTGCCCTATTACCGGCCGGCGAATCAGAGGACGTAGCGGCTGAGGTCCGCATTCTTGGCGATGCCCGCCAGCTGTCCTTTCACGAATGCGGCGTCGATCACCAGCGTCTCACCCGCGCGATCTTCCGCGGTAAAGCTGATGTCTTCCACCAGCTTTTCCATCACCGTCTGGAGCCGCCTTGCGCCGATATTCTCCAGAGAATCGTTCACCTCCGCCGCGATCCGAGCCAGCGCGGCGATCCCGTCGTCGGTAAAGTCGATGATCACCTCCTCGGTCGCCAGGAGCGCCCGATATTGCTCGGTCAGGCTGGCCCGCGTTGCCGACAGGATCCGGACGAAATCCTCCTCGGTCAGCGCATTGAGTTCGACCCGGATCGGCAGGCGGCCCTGAAGCTCAGGCAACAGGTCGGCCGGCTTGGCGACGTGGAAGGCGCCCGATGCGATGAACAGGATATGGTCGGTCTTGATCGGACCATATTTGGTCGCGACCGTCGTTCCCTCGATCAGCGGCAGTAAGTCTCGCTGCACGCCTTCGCGGCTGACCGAGCCGCCGCGCACATCGCTGACCGCAATCTTGTCGATTTCGTCCAGGAAGACGATGCCATTGGCCTCGGCGTCGGCGAGTGCGACCCGGGTCACATCGTCCTGGTCGACCCGCTTGTCGGCCTCTTCCTCGACCAGTTTCACAAAGGCATCGCGGACCTTCAGCTTGCGCCTCTTCTTCGGCGGCCCGCCCATTGCCTTGGACATCATTTCGCTGAGGTTGATCATGCCGACCCCCCCGCCGCCGGGAATCTCGAACGGCATGTTGGGGGCCTCCGAGACCTCGATTTCGACCTCGGCAGTATCGAGGCTTCCATCGGCGAAGCGCTGGCGAAAGCTGGCGCGGGTCGCTTCGCTCGATCCCTTGCCGGTCAGCGCGTCGAGCAGCCGTTCCATCGCCGCCGTTTCGCTTGCCTCTCGTACCTTTTCGCGGCGCCGTTCCCGCTCCAGCCGTACCGCTTCCTCGACGAGGTCGCGGGCGATCTGCTCGACGTCGCGACCTACATAACCGACCTCGGTGAACTTGGTCGCCTCGACCTTCACGAACGGAGCATCGGCGAGCTTCGCCAGCCGCCGGCTGATCTCGGTTTTGCCGACACCGGTCGGGCCGATCATCAGGATGTTCTTGGGCGTCACTTCCTCGCGAAGCTCGGGATTGAGCCGTTGCCGACGCCATCGATTGCGAAGCGCGACCGCGACCGCCTTCTTCGCGTCGTTCTGGCCAATGATATGCTCGTCAAGCGCCGCGACGATGGCCTTGGGGGTGAGGTTGTCGTTCATTCGCCGATCGTCTCGATTGTCAGCCGGTCGTTGGTAAAGACGCAGACCTCGGCGGCGATCGCCATGGCGCGGCGGGCGAGGACTTCCGGGTCCTGCTCATATTCCGAAAGCGCCCGGGCAGCGGCGAGGGCATAGTTGCCGCCGGAGCCGATCGCGGCAATCCCGCCCTCGGGCTCCAGCACGTCACCGTTGCCGGTCAGGATCAGCATCGTATCCGCATCGGCGACGATCATCATCGCCTCCAGGTTGCGGAGATATTTGTCGGTCCGCCAATCCTTGGCCAGCTCGACCGCGGCGCGGAGCAGCTGGCCGCGGTGCGCTTCCAGCTTCTTTTCCAGTCGCTCGAACAAGGTGAAGGCATCGGCGGTGGCGCCGGCGAAGCCGCCGATCACGCTGCCGTCGCCGAGGCGCCGGACCTTCTTCGCATTGGGCTTGATGACGGTATTGCCCAGGCTGACCTGCCCGTCGCCGGCGATCACCGTCTTGCTGCCCTTCTTCACCCCCAGGATGGTGGTGCCGTGATATTGTTCCAATTTAGAAGCTCCCGCTCGGGTCTGGGCAGGGATGTGGGAAAGCGGGAGCCAGCACGCAAGCCTCGCTATCGTTCGACCCCCTTCACCTTCCCCCAGGTCCGCGCCGCCGTGTAGCCGAGGTAGCCGGTGCCGAAGAGCGCGTAGAGTTCCTCCGGCAGGCCGCGGAGATAGGCGGTCATTCCGTTGCCGATGCCGAGTGCCAGCTTGGGATCGGCGGCGGCGATGAGGCCCATTGGGATCGCCCACAGGATCAGGGCGTACATCACGTAGAGAAAACTCGGCCGGGCGCGGCTGGTCCAGGGGTCGGGCGACTGGGCCTCGACGACGATCGCCTGCATCTGCGCGCCGATCGCCGCCATGTCCTGGTCGCCCTGAAGCTTGATCAGCTCAAGCTTGGCCCGGTCGCGCGCCTCAGGGTCGGGAATGATCTTGTCGAGCAGCTTCGACACCGGCCCGACGATTGCTTCGATGATTGCCATAGGATTTCTCCGGAGGGGAAGTTGATGAAGTTGATGGCACAACGTGGTTCGTCGGAAATTAGGCAATTAGCCGATACGGTTTGCAAGCCAGCCATAAAGGAACGCCTCATTGGCCGGCCGCTTTTCGGCGAGGCGGAGGTAGCGCTCGCCCTGCGGCGCTTCGAGCGCCCGAAGCAGAACCGTCTCCCCGCCACGCTTCCCGCGCGCATCGAGGAAGCTATCGAGCGCGGCCAGGGTCGCCGGCCCGATCCGGCCATCAGGAGTGAGATCGGGATAATCCTTCCCACCACGATTGAGCGCGGTCAGCGCGCGCTGGAGGAAGGTGGCGGCGACCGCCGGCCCCATATTTGCGCCGGTGTCGAACAACTCGGCCGCGACCCGGGGCGCGCGCCGCAACCTGGTCGAACCGCGGCCTCAGCCAGTAAAGCCGACGGTAGATCGCCGCAGCCTCGTCGCGCGGCAACTCCGCCATTGCGCCCGCATAGCCATGCGCCCGCGCCACCGCTTCGGTAATGCCGAACTTCGTCGGTCCGCCCTTGTCGGCAGGGTGGTTCACATAGCCCCCTTCCCGCTCGATCAGTTCGTCGATCAAGTCGCTCAAGTCCATATTGCCGCTCCTCCGGTTCGCCCGAGTCGCGCAATGATTACCTATTTGGTTATCTGTAGGACAGCCGGACTAACCGTAACGTTTGGCACTTACGTGAGTAAGCCAGGAGATGGCCGAGCGAACAAAAGGGGGACCCGCTGAAAATTCGGCTTCGGGTCGAAGGCGGCATGGACGGAATGGGTGGAAAGCGGACACCTGCCATCCCACGGCGCTTGCGCGTTGTTAACCCTTAGGTAGGTGCCGACGCGTTACTTTTGCGCATAGGAGAGAGGGCCCATGCGCGACTTTCACCAATCCCGCGGCAGGATCCTTTTTGAGGTATTCTGCGCTTTTGCCGTCGCGGCGTCCTGCGCGGGCGCCTGGATGCAGACTGGCGCTTCGGCATTGCTTCCAGTGGCGCTCGTTGCGCTGCTCTATGGCGTCGTCCATGCATTCGACTTGGCCAGGCGCAACCCGGCTGGCGCCGCGGATCCGCAACGAATCGATTTCGCGACGGACCAGCACGGCTGCCTATTGGCTGCACCGGATTCAGGCGTGCCACTGGCAGCGGCCGACCAGCTGGCAACGACCGACATGGCCGTGGAGGAAGTGAAACCCGCCAAGCCAGCGACTCCCTCTGAAAGCAAGGGTCGCCGAGCCAAAGCTCCCCGAAAGAGTGGCGGTCGCAGCGCAAGCGAACCCAAGGAAACGAAAGCTACCGAGCGCGCGCCCCTCGAGGAGGCGGAGGTCGCCGTGCCTGTGGACATCGAGAAGGCAGACGTCGACCTGCCTCTGCCCCCCGAGGAGGATTCTCACGTTCCGCTCGCACCGCTGTTCGAGCCTGAGCCATTCGCCCGGCAGCAGCGGACAGTGTTTGGACGCAAGGCCGGTTAGTTCGCGGCCAGACAGAGATTTATTCTATTTGAAGTGCGGCAAGAACTCTTGCGGTCATCCTTTCGCAGTCGACGCCGGCGAACGGAAAAGCGCCTTCCAGCGCGCTTCGGACTTCCGGCGCCAAAGCCTCCTGGAGCTTGCGGCGCGCGCGCAGCAGCCGGGTCTTGACCGTTGCAGGTTCCAGCCCAAGCGCTTCGGCGGTTTCCCGGACACTCATTCCTTCGACTTCCCGAAGGACGAACACCGCGCGAAATGCAGCCGGCAAATCGGCAACGGCGCGCTCGATCAGATCACGCAATTGTCGCTGGGCCAGGGCGGCGTCGGGAGCCGCCGGTTCGGAACCCCGCATCAAAGCCTCCCGATAAGTATTGAGCACCGAAACGCCTTCCGCTTCCAGATGCGTGGTCCGGCGGCGGATAGCGCGAAGGCGTTCCAACGCTTCGTTGACGACAATCCGCGTCAGCCAAGTGGACAAGGCCGAACGACCTTCGAATTGGTCGATCCTGCCAAAGGCCTTAAGATAGGCGGCCTGGACCGCTTCTTCGGCCTCGTTGCGATCCTTTAGAATGCTCCATGCCGCGCGGAACAAGCGCTGGTTGTTCGCGGTCAGCAGATGGCGGACGGCCGCAGGTTCGCGATCTGCGCAAAGGCGCGCCAGGGCCATATCGTCGAGCGCGGCCGGGTTGGCTGCCTGCCGGACCCTCATTGCAAGACCTTCAACGTGGCACGCATGCCCGGATGATAGCGGCAAGTGACGGCAAAACTACCGGTACGCGACATAATGATCGTCTTCGTCATCCCCGGCTGCAGGTCGACATCGAAGCCACCCGCGCTCGCCGTCGCGGTGTGGCGAAAGAGGTCGCGGTTTATCCATTTGATGCGGTCGCCGGCACGTACAGCTGCCGGCATTGCGCCGAATTTCATCTTGTCGATCACCACGACATGCGTGCGCGGTGCTGCCACTGCCGGGGGCGGTGACAGCAGCAACACCGCGAAGCAGGCGAGGAGGAGTTTCGCCCGCATCCGTTACTTCACTTGCTTGGCGAGTTGTTCGGCATGCACCTGATGCTCACCGAACAACTCGAGGCCGGTTTCCAGAAGCGTCTTCAGCTCGGCATTGTCGGCTGACGGGATCAGGGCCGTCTTGAGGGCGCCGTTGACCGTTTGGTGATAGGCGACTTCATTCTGCAAATAGGCTCGATCGAAGGCGTGCCCATCGAGCCGGTTTAGTCGGTCATGTGTCGCCGCGGCCTGCCTTGATAGCGCTTGGCTGGTGCCATTGTCGGCGGGCGTAACGCCGAGTTTCGTAACCAGCGCCAATGCCTTGTCATTAACTGCCTTGTGGTCGCGAGCCATCATTTCGGCAAAGCTGCGCACGTCGGCATCTGTCGATTTGGCCAGTGCCTGTTTGGCAGCATCGATGTCGATTTGTCCGGCGGTGTAAGCGATGTGCGCAATCTCGGCATCGCTTGGCCCGTCGCCAGCAATGGCCTGAGCTCCCATCGCGCTGGCCGCCAACAGCGTCGACGCACCGAGCAATTTGACGATAAGATTCATCTTATTTCCTCCCAATGGATTGCGAACGGCGGCCCTTGCGGCCAACCTTCGACCATTGGATGGCAGCAATTCTGAAAGGTTCCCCGCGGTGCATTTGCGTCTTCTCACCCGTCTCGCTGCAACCCTGTCGCTGGCCGTGCTGTCCGTTCCCGCGCTGGCCGAGCTCTCACCCGCCGAAACGCGGATGATCCGAAACGTCGATGCCGAGCAGGAGCGGACGCTCGCCATGCTCGAGAAATGGGTCAACCAGAACAGCGGCTCGCTCAACCTCGATGGCGTGACCAAGGTCGGCGCGATGCTTCGCTCCGAGCTAGAGCCGCTTGGCTTCAAGGTTCAGTGGATCGACATGCGCGAGACCGGCCGTGCCGGTCACATCCTTGCCACCCACAAAGGCAATGGCCGCGGCAAGCGCCTGCTCCTTATCGGCCATCTCGACACGGTGTTCGAGCCTGACAGCCCGTTCCAGCGATGGGAGCGGCGCGGCAATGAAGGCGTCGGCCCGGGCGCAGGTGACGACAAGGGCGGAATGGCGGTGATCATCGCCTCGCTCCGCGCCATGCATGCCGCCGGCACGCTAAATAATGCCGATATCGAGGTCATGCTGACCGGCGACGAAGAGGACAATGGCAATCCGATCAGCATCGCCCGCCGCGACCTGGTCGCCGCCGGCAAGCGCGCCGATGCCACGCTCGACTTCGAAGGGCTTGCCCAGGCGGGCGGCGCGGACGTGGGCTCGATCGCCCGCCGAAGCTCGGGCGCATGGACCGTTACCGTGACCGCCCGCCCTGGCCATTCCAGCGGCATTTTTTCCGCCGGGTCGGGCGATGGCGCCATTTATGAGCTGGCGCGCATCATCGACACCTTCAGGAGCGAGCTTCAGGAGGACAAGCTGACCTTCAACGTCGGGCTGATCGGCGGCGGCCAGACAGCCGAGCTCGACGCCGGCAAGATCCGCATTGCCGCGACCGGCAAGACCAACATCATCCCGGCGATCGCCGTCGCGCGGGGCGATCTTCGGGCGCTTAGCCAGGACCAGATCGAACGGACAAAAACGAAAATGCAGGCAATCGTCGCCCGCCCCCTGCCCGGCGCCACCGCGAAGATCGAGTTCGACCCTGACGAATATCCGCCGATGGCGCCGACCGAGGGAAACCGGGCCCTGCTGGCGAGGCTCAATTCGGTGAACGCCGACATGGGCCTGGAGCAAATGGGTGAGCTGGATCCGGCGATGCGCGGCGCGGGCGACATCAGCTTCGTCGCCCGCGATGTCGACGGGCTGGTCGGCCTCGGCCCCGCCGCCGACGGTGAGCATGCGCCCGGAGAGCGGGTCGACATTGCCTCCATCTGGCGCCAGGCAAAGCGCGCCGCGATCCTGATGAGCCGATTAAGCCGCGAAAAACGCTGAACTTTCACCCGACCCCATATCGTTCGTCGCGGAACCGCCAGCCGCCAGCTCCGTTAGGTCCCATTCCGAGGAGAACCGGCGATGAGCAAGCACGAGCAGATCGAGCAAGGAATTGCCCGTCACCGACGCGCGAGCGCGATGTCGGGCGCGCCTGGCCAACCGCAATCGGCCGAGCCGGGCCGGCTATACCAGCTCGGCTGCCGCTTTTCGGAATGGGCATCGGATCTCTCCGCCCATCCCTTTGCGCAGCTGGGGGTCATCATATTCTGCGTCGCCTGGTTCGCATTCGGGCTGACCGCGGACCTCCTCACCGCCGCGCTGTCGATCCTGGCGATTACGCTCAGCCAGATGGTACTCAATCGCCAGAACGAGCGCGAGGCCGACGCCCATCGCCGCGATGTTGCAATGCATGCCAAGCTCGACGAGCTGCTGATCGCCTCACGCCGGGCTCGCAACGACCTTGCCGGGATCGAAGATCTTCCCGAAGAGGTTATTGCCGAAATCAAGCAGGAGAGGCTGGCTGCCGCAAGCGAGGAGGCGGATGAGGCCAACCGGCGGCTCCCGGCAGCTTCAAGCGGGAGTTAGCGCCGAACCGCCGCCAATGTGCGGCGCCCCGCACGATGCTGACATTTCTGTCACTTGCTTCGCCGATTCAGCCATGCATTACTTCTCCCTGCCAGCCGCGCGTACCGAGCGGCTCCGGGGAGGAAATTCCATGATCAGAAGCCGCCTGTTTGCTGCCTCGCTGCTTGCTGCCAGCGCACTGACTGCCGCCACACCAGCATATGCCCAGCGGATCGACCGTATCGTCGCATTTGGCGACAGCTATGCCGACGACGGCAATTTCTTCCAGCTGGTTGGGCTGATCCCGCCCCCGGCCCCCTATTCGACGGGGCGCTTTTCCGGCGCGACCAATTATATCGATACGCTGGGCCAGCTGCTGAACGCACCGATCGACGATTTCGCGATCGGCGGGGCCCTTACCGACAACACCAATACCAACGGTCCGCCGCTGGGCTTCGTCACCGAGTGGAATGCCTTCCTGGCCGGTGGCGGCGGCGCCTTCCCGACCGTCAGCGGTACCTTCGGCGAAAATGATCTTCTGGCGGTGTCGATCGGCGGCAACGATGCGCGCTTTTACCAGCGCAATGGCGGGACCGTAGCGGGCGCCCCGGCGGCGGCCACCGCTTCCGCCGCCTTTGCGACGGCCGGCCTCAATGCCCTGGTCGGCGCGGGTGCGCAGAACATCAGCTTCCTTGCCGGCAACACCGCCATTCTTCCGGAAGTAGCGGGAGATCCCGCGGCCCAGGCGGTCCGCAGCGCCTATTCGACAACCTTCAATTCGGCCATTCAATCGACCCTCGCAGGTTATGCCGCCGATGGGGTCATGGTGCATTATCTCGACCTCAGCCTGGTCGGCCAGCAGATCACCAATAATCTGGCCGCCTACGGACTGACCGGAGTTGCCTGCCCGACCCTGCCCAACACCAGTTGCATCGCCGATCCCAGCCAGAAATTCCTGTTCTATTTCGACCAATTGCACCTGACGTCGGCCGGGTTCGCGATCGTCGGCCAATATGTCGCGACCCAGCTGGAGGCGCCCCTGGTGTTGCAGGGCGCCAGCGACATGAGCCTCGACGTGGCCCATCAGTTCGGCCGGACCTTGACGTCGCGGATGGACACCGGCTCCCCGCGTGACGGCGACATGCCCGAAGGGTTGAAGCTATTCGTGGTCGGGGACGGCTATTCCCGCCACCTTAATGCCGGCCAGCGCAACGACGCCTACCGGTCGAGCGGGGTCGGAGCGACCGCCGGTGTCGAATATGGCTTTGGGTCCGGGGTGGCCGGCGTCGCCGTCAACTACACCAAGCCCAAGATCAACTTCGGCAACGATGCCGCCGGCAACGAAGGCCATTCGATCCAGCTCGGCGGCTATGCCGGGGTCGGCATCGCCGGCGGCTTTGTCCAGGGCTATGCCGGCTATGGCTGGAACAAGCATGACATCGAACGCACCGGTGTGGTCCAGGATATGGAAGCCGATCCCAAGGGCCATCATTTCATTGCCGGCGGCAAGGCCGGTTATCTGATGCCGGTGGGCAAGGTGCGGGCCGGTCCCGTGATCGGGCTCGATTACGCCAAGGCGAAGGTCGACAGCTATACGGAGAGCGGCGACCCGGCGCTGACGCTCAACGTCGACTCGCTGACCTACCAGTCCCTGCGCGGCAGCCTTGGGCTTGAAGTACGTGGCGACTTTGCCGGCAACGGGGTGCAGTTCCGTCCCTTCGCCGCGGCGGCGGTCGAAAAAGACTTCACCGGCGATGAGCGGACGATCCGTTTCGCCCAGACGTCGGCACCCACCATCGTCAACAGCTTCGCGCTCGAGGATGCGTCGAAGAAGGCCTATGGCCGCTTCTCCGGCGGGTTCAGCGCCGCGATCTTCTCCAACGTCAATCTTGATGTCGCCGGTTCGGCGACCATCGGCAAGGACCAGGGCAACGAGACGTCGGCCAATGTCGGAGTCCGCATAGGCTTCTAGTCGCGGGGGCGAACCGGCTGTAGGAGATACGCATTCGACCGCCAGTGCATTCGCGGCCGGCATTGGGAGGGGCGAATGACGGATGCATATAGGTCGCGGCCGGCCGTCTGGGCGGCGGTTGCATTTCTCGGGGCGTGGGGCGTTTCGACGCTATACCTGTTCGCGCGCGGGGCGGATTGGGTTTTCCCGATCGTCTCGCTGGGGATTTTTGGCGGGGCACTTTCAGGACTTGCCTGGTTCCTGACGCGCAAATGCGAGGCGCCCAACGTGCCGGTTCCCCGGCCGGGAATCGAGCTTGCCGCCCTGCTCGGCTTTCTCGCCCTTTATGCGTTTATCTTCCTCGGTTGGGGGCTTGGAGCGCTAAAGGCCGCGGTTGTCGCCGAACGACCGCAGGAAGTGGCGGTGCTCATCGTCAAGCTGCTGGTCCATGTCGGCATCCCGGCGGCGATTCTCTGGTGGTTGCGGGCGCCGCTCAAACCGCTGTTCGACAGCGGCCTTGGCCGTCGTGGCTTCTGGCCGACGCTGATCGTGATGGGGGCGGTGTTGATCGGCCTGCTGGCGGTGGTCAGCCCTAGCCTTGCCAATATTGCGAAGCTGAATCCAACCCCGATGGTGCTGGTCTGGGGTATCACCGGCGCCTTCGTCTGGAACGCGCTTGAAGCCGGCCTTTGCGAGGAATTCCTGTTCCGGGCAGCGCTCCAATCGCGCTTTGCGGCCTGGTTCAAATCGAACGCGGCGGCAATCGTAGCAACCTCGCTGCTGTTCGGCCTGGCCCATGCACCCGGCCTTTATCTGCGCGGCGGGCCGGGGGTCGACGGCTGGTCGACCGACCCGATCCAGGTGGTTGCATTCACGATCGCGACCCTGTCACCGCTTAGCATCCTGTTCGGGGTGCTGTGGGCGCGGACCCGAAGCCTGTTGCTGGTCGTGCTTCTCCACGCCTGCGTCGACGTGCTGCCCTTCAGCAGCGAATTTATCTCGCTCTGGCGCTGATCGGCACCACTAGCCAAGGCATTCGGCGAACACGCGGCGCGGCTCCGGCGAAGCGGGTACCACCAGCGCCGGAAGTCCGCTGATCGAAACGTTGACGGCGCCCGGTCCGGAGAAGGTCTCGGCAACATCCCGCGCAATGTCGCCGACGGAAATTGTCGCACGCCATAGTCCGCCGATGCCGTTGGGGTTGGTGACCCCGGCCACGGGTACCGATGCTACCTGACCGTTGCCTGTGAAGCTGAGCGTCCCCTTGCCGTCATTGGTTGGTGGAAGGAAGCGGGTGAACACCAATTGGCTGCCTGCTTCACGCTGCTCGCTGCACTGGATCGAGAATGCAGGCGTGCCAGGCGGGCCGAATTCGGCGGTGCGTGCGGCGGCCTGATAAGCCCACCGCAGTCCGCCGGTAGCGGCCGGCACGGCGGCCTGCTGCACCGCCTCGGCGGCCGCGGCGTTGGCCGGGGCGGCCAAGCCGGTTGCCGAGGCATCGCCGACCAGCTCGTCCGGGGGAGCCGTCGCATTGTCCGCGACCGGATCCTGCTTGGCGCAGGCCAGCAGCGCGAGAAAGCCGAACATCGGGAACAGGGCGATAAGTCTCCACATGACGCCCTCAACGCCGCTCAGGCCATTGGGTTCAGCAATTGACAGGCGGAGTCAAAACACTGCTGATGCGCCTCAGCCGGCACGGTGAGGATCGCCCTGACTGCCCGCGTGATGTCCCTGGGCAGCCGGAAGCCGGTAACGGAGGGGGATGCATTATGGACGATGTTCAAGCCCGGAAGGCGCCGATCCACCTGTGGATCGTCGGACTGCTGGCACTCCTGTGGAACGGCTTCGGCTGTTACGACTATCTGATGACGCGCTTTCGCAACCTGGACTATTTCAGGAGCATGGCGCCCGACGTCGATCCCAATGCCATGCTGGCGTGGGTCGACGGATTTCCACTCTATGCGCAATTCGGCTGGGGGCTCGGCGTATGGATGGGCCTCGTCGGTTCGATCCTGCTGTTGATGCGCCATCGCTGGGCAGTTCCGGCGCTGGGCCTGTCGTTTCTAGGCGCGGTGATCGGGCTCGGCTACCAGATCTTCGTCGCGGTACCGCCGCCGCCGCCAATGGATAAGGGCGGCATGGCGATGATGCCGTGGGTGATCATCGCCGTTGCCGGCGCGCTCTACTTTTACGCCTACCGCCAGCAAAAGGCGGGCGTGCTGCGCTAGGTCGATCGGCAAATTGGCGCGGATGGGATGACTTCCATCCGCGCCAGTCTCTTATCGCGCGCGGATAAACTGCCTGATGTCGTGCGACAGTTTCGAGCGATCCTCGTCGCGGACGTACATCATGTGCCCGGCGTGGTAATAGCTGAACTGGATGCGGTCCTGAGGAATGCCGCTGCGTGACAGCGAATATTCGGCCCCGAAGAAGGGCGTGGCAAAGTCGTAATAGCCCTGGGCGACAAAGACGCGCATGGCCGAATTTTCCCGCAATGCCTGGCCAATATAAGGGGCGACGTTAAGATAACCCCGCGCGTCGGGCAGGTCCTTGACGCGCCAGTCCCAATCCTCGCCGATGCCGGAAATCGACTGGTATTCCCGATCCGTCTTGAAGCCGAGGCTGTCGCGTTCCCAGCTGTTCACCGCCGCGGTGTAGCCGGCATCGATCCCATAGAAGCTCGGGTCGTTATCGGGATTTTCGCCGGCATTGTCGGCGTCCTTGCCGGTATAACGCGAATCCAGCCGGCCCACCGTAAGGCCGCGGTCGCGCAGCAATTCCTTGAAGAAGCGGCCCGGCGTGACCCTAAGGTCGGCCTCTTCCAGATAGGCTTCGCTGAGTCCGGTGAAATGGGCGAGCTGGCGACGGATCGAGGCTCGCTCCTCGGTCGACAGCTTCTGCCCTTTGAGCAAGGCCGACGCATAGGGGCCGATGGCGAACTGGCGCGCTTCCTCGGCGAACGCTTCGACGGACGGCGCGGTCGCCTTGCCATGATAGAGCGCAACGGCGGCCATCGACGGCAAATTGGTGATGTAGCCGAGTTCATTCCCGGGGGACTCGCTGCCCGCGGCGAGATCGAGGATCGTTGAAATCAGGATGACGCCATTCAATCCGACGTCGTTGAAGGTCGAATTGACCAGCTGGTTGGTGACTGCGGCCGATCGTGTCGTTCCATAGCTTTCCCCGCCGAGGAACTTCGGGCTGTTCCAGCGGCCGTTGTCGCCCAGCCAGCGGCGGATCACCTCCGCCACCGCCTTCGCGTCCTGGGTGACGCCGTAAAATTCCTTGGGCTCGGTCTTGCCGATCAGATAGCTGAAGCCGGTGCCGGGCGGATCGATGAACACGAGGTCGGTGACGTCGAGCAGGCTGTCGGGGTTGTCGACGATCGGATAGGGCGGCGCGCCATCGTCGCGAGCGTCGGAAGGAATGGCAACGCGCTTGGGACCAAAGGCGCCCATCTGCAGCCAGACCGATCCCGATCCCGGTCCGCCGTTGAACAGGAAGGTCACCGGCCGCGACGGGTCACGCGGTTCCTTGACGTAGCTGGTGGTGACGACCGCCGCTTTCTGCGTGCCGTCTTCGCCCTTCAGGATCGTTTCGCCGATGGTCGCGGTATAGCTGAGCTTCTGTCCCCCGAAGACGCCGCTGTGCTTCGTAGAGTGGACCTGGGGCACCACCTCCGCCTGCTTTGCCTCGGCCGGCTTGGCCGCCGCCGGCTTGTCCTCCTTGGCGGCTTTTTCCTCAGCCAGTGCCGGCGCGGCGGCCAGCGCAATGGCCAGCGCCAAGGATGCAGCAAATTTCATCATACCCCTCCAGCGAGTCGAATTTGCGCGGACCATGGCGCGCCGGACGCCCTTCACAAAGCCCCGTCGATGAACGGCGTCTATTAGGCTGCGGGTGGCGGTATCAGGACCGCTCGGTTCCCTCGGGAGCCAATGCCGTCTTGCTGGCAGTCCCAAACATCTGCGGCATCGCCAGCGCATCGAAACCATATGGGTCCGGACGGAAGATAACGCCGTTGCCGCTCGCCGCAACCGTCAGGTAGGTCATATAAACCGGCACGGGCCGCGGAAGCGGGAACACCTGCTCGAACTGCGACGTCGGCTGCGGCACATTGCCGAACACCCATGAAGCAAAACGGCGGTAGTCCTCCAGGCGCACGCAGCCATTGCTGAGATGGCGCTCGGCTTCGGCGAACAGTTCCGGGTGCGGCGTGTCGTGCAGGTAGATGCCGTAATCGTTCGGCATTTCGAACTTCATGTTGCGCATCGAATTCCATGGGCCCGGAAGCTGGCGAACCCGGACCGTGGGCTTGACCTTGCCGGAAGCGATGCCCTTCCAGTTCACGGTCTTGGGGTCGATGACACGGGCATCCGGTCCCCAGTCCGACAGAACCTCGTAATGGAAGTCCTTCAGGTAGGAGATGCCCTGCTCGTTGATGCGCTTGGCCGTAAGCGAGCGCACCAGCTCCGGCGGCACATTCCAATAAGGATTGGCCTTCGCGTCGCGCATCAGGACGGCCATCATCGGCGTCTTGGTCTTGGGCGTTCCGACGACGACGCGCATGCTGTCGACGCGCCGGTCGCGGTCGAACAGATATACTTCGGCCGCACCTGAATCGACCACCACATAGCGGTCGAACGCGCGGCCTTGCGGCAGCCGGTAGGCGCGCTCCATGTTGATCGCGATGCGCCGCGCATAATAGGTCGCGCCGCGATTGAGCGAGGCGATCGTCGCCCTGCCGGCGATGCCGTCGGCGGGCCAAAGTCCGTGAACCGTCTGATAGGCCGAAACGGCCTGGGCCAGTGCCTCGTCATATCCGCCCTCCGGAGGAAGCCCGAGGCGGGTCCGAAGCAAGGCCACGCGCTTGCCGGTCGATCCGCTCTTGAGCGTCGGACCAGCCGGGATCTTGTCCTGCGGCAGGCGTCCCCAAGTCGCCTGATATTGCTGCAGGCCCCGCGAGAGTTCGGCAAACATCGGATTGGGCGCGCCGGTGCGGCGGGCGGCGTTGGGGTTCAGGATGCGCTGAAGCCAATTCTGCGGCCGCTGCTTGCGCCTGGCCACGCTCGACATCTTCGGGTCGACATAGACGAAGTCGATCCCCTGCTTGATGGCACGCGACACCGCGACCGGCTCGTCACCACGCGGCTCTGCCGACATCGGAGTTGCCGAGAGCATCGCCACGGCGCCAAGGACTAGACAAAGCTTCTTACGCATAAATTTTGCGCCGCGTTTGCGGCGCATTCCCCGAATGGATTTGCTGACCAAACTCCCTGCGCGGCTTAGGGTTGCGCTGGCCTGAACGCTTACCGGTTCCCACCCCATCGTCGTTGGGTCTTCCCGAAGCCGGTACGGCGCGTGCCGGGCTTGCCCTGATTGGAGTTGCCGGCGGGCCGCGGCACCACGCGATCGGGATCGGGAATGCCCAGCTCGTCTTCCTCCAGCCGGCGGATTTCGTCGCGGAGGCGCGCGGCTTCCTCGAACTCCAGGTCGGCGGCGGCTTTCCGCATCCGCTCTTCCAGTTCGCCGATGTAGGCGCGGAGGTTGTGGCCGACCAGGTGCGGCCGCTCCTCGTCGCCGGTTTCGACCAGCACGCCATCGCGAAGGGAAACGTCGCTCATGATGTCGTTGATCTGGCTCTTGATCGATTCCGGCGTGATGCCGTGTGCCGCGTTGTAGGCCACCTGCTTTTCGCGCCGCCGGTCGGTTTCGTTGAGCGCCCGCTCCATCGATCCGGTCACCCGGTCGGCATAAAGGATCACCCGCCCGTCGATATTGCGGGCGGCGCGGCCGATGGTCTGGATCAGCGAGGTTTCGGAGCGCAGGAAGCCTTCCTTGTCCGCATCGAGGATCGCCACCAACCCACATTCGGGAATGTCGAGCCCTTCGCGAAGCAGGTTGATTCCGACCAACACGTCATAGACGCCGAGGCGGAGGTCGCGGATCAGTTCGATCCTCTCCAGCGTCTCGACATCGCTGTGCATGTATCGGACGCGCAATCCCGCCTCGTGCAGATATTCGGTGAGGTCTTCGGCCATCCGCTTGGTCAAGGTCGTGACCAGGGTACGATAGCCCTTTCGCGCCGTCTCCTTCGCCTCGTGGACCAAATCATCGACCTGGTCTTCGACCGGCTTGATCTCGACCGGCGGGTCGATGAGGCCGGTGGGACGGATCACCTGTTCGGAGAAGACGCCGCCGGTCTCGTTCATTTCCCATGGGCCCGGGGTCGCGGACACGAACACCGATTGCGGGCGCATCGCTTCCCATTCGTTGAAACGCAGCGGGCGATTGTCGATGCAGCTCGGCAGGCGAAAGCCATATTCGGCCAGCGTGATCTTCCGCCGATGGTCGCCGCGCGCCATCGCCCCGATCTGCGGCACCGTCTGGTGGCTTTCGTCGACGAACAGCAAGGCGTTGTCGGGAAGATATTCGAACAGGGTCGGCGGCGGTTCGCCCGGCAGGCGGCCGGTGAGGAAGCGGCTGTAATTTTCGATACCGGCGCACGAACCCGTCGCCGCAATCATCTCCAGGTCGAAATTCGTCCGCTGCTCCAGCCGCTGCGCCTCCAGTAGCCGCCCTTCGGCAACCAGCTCCTTCAGCCGCTCGGCAAGCTCGTGCCGGATCGCTTCCATCGCCTGCTTCAGGGTCGGCCCCGGGGTCACATAGTGCGAATTGGCGAACACCCGGACGCTATCGAGGCTGGCGGTCTTCTTGCCGGTCAGGGGATCGAACTCGGTGATATCCTCCACCTCGTCGCCGAAGAAACTGATGCGCCACGCGCTGTCTTCATAGTGGGACGGGAAAATCTCCAGATTGTCGCCGCGCACCCTGAAATTGCCGCGGGCGAAAGCCTGGTCGTTGCGCTTGTACTGAAGCGCGACCAGCTTGCGGATAATCTCCCGCTGGTCGACGCTTTCGCCCTTCTTCAGGTCAAAGATCATCGCCGAGTAAGTCTCGACCGATCCGATGCCGTAGAGGCAGCTGACCGAGGCGACGATGATCACGTCGTCACGCTCAAGCAGCGACCGGGTCGCCGAGTGGCGCATCCGGTCGATCGCCTCGTTCACCGAGCTTTCCTTCTCGATGTAGGTATCGGACCGCGGCACATAGGCCTCGGGCTGGTAATAGTCGTAGTAGCTGACGAAATACTCGACCGCATTGTCGGGAAAGAAATTCTTGAACTCCCCGTAAAGCTGGGCGGCCAGGATCTTGTTGGGCGCGAGCACCAGCGCGGGGCGCTGCGTCAGCTCGATCACCTTGGCCATGGTGAAGGTCTTGCCCGATCCGGTAACACCCAGCAGCACCTGGCTGACCTCGCCATTGTCGGAGATCCCTTCGATCAGTTCCCTGATCGCGGTGGGCTGGTCGCCGGCGGGCTCATAATCGGATTTCAGGACAAAGCGCTTGCCGCCCTCGGCCTTGTCGGGCCGCGCCGGACGGTGCGGGACGAACGTCTCGCCGGTCTCGGGTTCGGCGAGCGAGGTACGGATTTGAATCGGCATGGAGACCATATGGGGAACGATGACGCGAGGGGCAAATCGGCAGCGGAGTTTGCCATAAGTGGATTTCTGCTACGCTCGCTGATCGAACGTGAGGGCCGCCATGCAGATGTTCGAATATGTCATCGTTCTGATCTCGATCGTCATCGGCCTGGCGGTGACGCATTTGATGCAGGGGATTGCGGGGCTGATCCAGAACCCGTTGCGTGCCCGCATCTGGTGGGTGCACCTGGTGTGGGTGGCCTATATGATCCTGTCCATCGTCTTCTGGTGGTGGTGGGAATTCAATCTCCAGCAGATCAAGGTCTGGACCTTTCCCATCTACCTGTTCGTCATTTTCTACGCCTTCTACCTCTATCTGATCAGCGCCGTGCTCTTCCCCACCCGTCTGGAAGGATATGACGGGTACCAGGAATATTTCCTGGCCCGGCGGCACTGGTTTTTCGGATTGGTGATCGGCTGGGCCGGGATCGATGTGATCGATACCTGGATGAAGGGCGCCGAATGGTTCGCCGTAGTCGGTAGGGACGCCATCGTCTTCAACTCCATCCTGGCATTGACGGGCATCATCGGGATCGCGGTCCGGCGTCCGGCCGTGCAGGCGGTCATCGCCGTGGGACAATTGGCCTATGTCCTGTTCGGTCTGCTGCGGCTGTTCAATCTCTTCCATTTCGGGACCACGTAACGCCGAAGGCTCGCAACGGATTAGCGCTTCGCTGCCGCCAGCTTCGCCCATGGATTCAGATCCGGCTCGGCTACCTTGACCAGATGGTTGCGGTCGCGGTGGAGGAAGGGCTCGGGCGGCCCGTACGCGCCGACGAAGCGGCCCGCAAGAAGTGGTTCAAGGACCATCCCAACGAACGGCCGACTTGCTATCCCGAGTGAAGTAATAGCGGCACGCCAGGTGGCGGTAATCGATTGCAAACCCGCGCCGCCGCCATATGGTGAGAGCCTGGCTTCGCGCCCTCCGGCGCCGCCGAACGAGGGGGAAGCTGATGAACAGGCTGCTGCTCGCCTTGCCGCTGATCTTGATCGCGGCATGCAATAAAGATCCCGAAGTGAAGATGGAAAATGCAACCGTGGGAGAGGTTGCGAAGGAAATGCGCAAGCAGGGCGGCAGCGACAGCTTCGTCAATCCGGGGCGGTGGCAGCAAACGGTCGCACTGCTGGAGATGGATGCGCAGGGAATGTCCCCGGAAGCCAAATCGATGATGCAACGGGCGATGGAGAAGGTGCAGGTCCACACCGTCTGCCTGACCGAGGCCCAGGCGAAGAGCCCGAAGGAGGATTTCTTCACCGGCGCCGACCAGAATTGCCGCTACGAACATTTCAACTGGGGCGACGGGAAGATCGACCTGAAGCTCAACTGCAAGCATCCCAATGCGACGCAGACCATGGTGCTGACCGGCACTTATGAGCCCGACAGCTATGTCCTGACCATGACCAGCAATTCAGAGGGCAGCCGCCCGATGGAGAAAATGACGATGAAGATGAAGGTCGACGCCAAGCGTGTCGGCGCCTGCGACGGGACGGAAGGGGCCGACGTCGCCAGTTGATTAGAAAATGGGGAGGGAAGTGATGGGAATGTTCAAGTTGATGCCGGTCGCGGGACTGGCGATGATGCTCATGGCCTGCGGCAGCGAGAAGCCGGCGCCAGCCGAGGAGGAGGCCGCGGCCAAGCTGAGCCCGGGCCTTTACGAAGTGAGCTACGAAGTGACCTCGCTTTCCTCGACCGACAAGACGACGCCGGCGACCAAGCTCAAAGTCGGCGACAAGGGCGTGATCAAGGCCTGCGTCGCCTCCGACAATAAGCCGGCGCCCGAACTGCTCGGCGAAGAAGGCGACAAGTGCACGATCAAGAACAGCTATATCAACTACGGCCGGATGAGCGCGCAGATGAGCTGCAAGCGCGAGGGCTTCGCCGGGGAAGTGATGCCGGCAATGATGGGCAGCTTCACCGCCGACAGCTTCGAGGGTGAGGTCACGACGATGACCTACCTAGTCAAGGACGGCGACTACCGCCTGGTCCGCGAAGTGAAGGCGAATCGGGTCGGCGATTGCCCGGCGGACGAGGCTGCGAAAAAGGCCTGACATTCGGGACGTCACCCTGAGTTGGTGTGGCGGCTGTTCCCCGAACACCCGTCACACCAAACTTGCTTCAGGGTCGATCTTGGAGCAGGGCGAGGCGGGTCTCCGGAATGGATGCTGAAACAAGTTCAGCATGACCTGTTGCATGTATTCATGTTCTTGATATGTTCACTGGCATTTGCCTGTGAATAAGGAGGGATTTCGATGATCGGCTATGTCACCCTGGGCAGCGACAATTTGCCGCGCGCCCGCGCTTTCTATGACGAGCTTTTGGGCTCCACGGTTGGCGCCAAGCGGATGATGGAGTTCGGCGACGATCTTGGCGGCTTCACCATGTGGGGCACCGGGTTCGACAAGCCCGGCCTTGCAGTCACCAACCCCTACAACAAGGGGCCGGCGTCGCCGGGCAACGGCAATATGACCGCGCTCGCCATGGACAGCCGCGACAAGGTCGACGCGCTCTATGCCAAGGCGCTGGAGCTTGGCGGGACCGACGAAGGTGCGCCGGGACTACGCGGGGACGAAGGGCCGCAGGCCTTTTACGGCGCCTACTTCCGCGACCTCGACGGAAATAAGCTGGCGGCTTTCTGCATCGGACCTGCTCGCTGATCGTTGCGCTTCCTCATGGAAGCAGCGGTCATCTTCAATCGGAACAGGGGTGACCGCGCCAAGATCGAGGCCGCGCTCGAGGCGGCCGGGGTCTCCGCGTCGATCAAGGCGGTCGAAGGCAATGAGATTGAGCAGTGCGTTCGCGATGCCGTCGAGGCCGGCGCGCGCCTGGTCATCGTCGGCGGCGGCGACGGCAGCATCAGTGCCGCGGCCCAGGTCCTGGCGGATAGCGAGGCGACACTTGCCATCCTGCCGATCGGAACGCTCAACCATCTCGCCCGCGATCTCGGCCTGCCTTTCGAGCTCGAAAGGGCGGTAGAGGTGATTGCCAAGGGCCGAACCCGCGCGATCGACGTTGCCGAGATCAATGGCCGAGTCTTCGTCAACAATGCCGCCATCGGCCTCTATCCGCTGATGGTATTGGACCGGGAAGCGCAGCAGGAACGGCTTGGCCGGTCGAAACGGCTGGCGATGCTGGTCGCCTCGCTAAGGACCATGGTCCGGTTCCACCACCAGCGCCTGACCCTGACGTCAAACGACGGCGAAGAGCGGGTCGATACTCCGCTGCTGTTTGTCGGCAACAACGACTATCAATTGGAGATGCCCGGGGCCGGCAAGCGTGAGCGACTGGACGACGGCAGGCTATGCGTGCTGGTGTTGCGCAAGAAGGGCTTGCCCGGGTTTCTCTCCGCGGTCGGCCGGGCGTTGCTGGGAATGACTCGAAACGATGACATGGTCAGGATCGACGACATCGAAAAATTGCGGGTCGGCAGCCCACGGTCGACGATTACGCTGGCGCTGGACGGTGAGACGACAAGCATGAAGCCGCCATTGGATTTCAGGATCAGGCGGCATGCGCTGAAGGTGATGGTCCCGGCATGAAGCGTCTGGCTCCGCTCTTCGCGCTGGCGTCCTGCGCGACAGTGCCGGTCGACTCGCCGATCCCTCCGCCGCGTGTCGCCGTGGCATTCGACGTCAATGGCGAGCGCGGTGCATTGGCCGAGGGGTTCGCCGATCCTGCCGCCGGTCGCGCGGTCACGCCGGACGATCCGGTGCGCGTCGCGTCGGTGAGCAAGCTGGTGGTTGCGGTCGGCGTGATGCGCCTGGTCGAGCAGGGCAAGCTCGACCTTGATGAAGATGTCTCGTCAAAGCTCGGCTGGAAGCTGCGCAATCCCGCTTTCCCCGACCGGCCGGTGACGCTCAGGCAATTGCTTTCGCACACCAGTTCGGTCCGCGACCATGACGACCAATATGCGATCCCTTTGGGCGGATCGGTCCGGGCGGTCCTTGCCGATCCGGACAGCTGGGACGCGAGGCATGGCCCGGGCGGCAGCTATTTCACTTACTCAAACCTCAATTTTACAATCGTCGCCAGCGTCGTGGAAATGGCCACGGGCGAACGGTTCGACCTCCTGATGAAGCGCCTGGTGATCGACCCGATGAAGCTCGACGCCTGCTTCAACTGGCCGACCTGCAGCGACACTCGCGTGGCCAGCGCCATCGTCCTGATGCAAGGCGGCGAAGCGGTCCGCGACGACCTTCACGGGATCCGCCCGGAATGTCCTGTGTTCGTCAAGGAAGGGCCGTGCGACCTGGCGCGCTGGCGGCTGGGTGAAAATGGCGCGCTGTTCGCGCCGCAGGGCGGCCTTCGAATCTCCGCTCGCGGGCTGGCCCGGGTCGGCCGGATGCTGCTCAGCAACGGAATGATCGACGGCCAGCGTATCCTGTCGCAGCAATCGGTCGAGGCCTTGCTTCGGTCCGCCTGGACCTTTGACGGCGCCAATGGCGACACCGACCACGGCTTCTACTGCCGCTACGGTCTCGCCACCCAGCGACTGGCGACGCGGCAGGCCGGATGTGCCGACGACCCCGAAGGCAAAGGCCGCCAATGGGTTGGCCATGCCGGCGAGGCCTATGGGCTGCGTTCCGGAATCTGGATCGACCCGAATAGCGGCGTCGGCATCGCCTATTTCGTTACCGGCCTGACCGACGATCCCCCGCGCGGGCGGAGTGCTTTCAGGGCGGCGGAAGAACGCATCTTCAACGATGCCGTTCGGCTATCAAAGGCGCGCAAATAGCTTCGCAGTCCTACGGCGAGGCGTTCGGGACCCCTGCCCGAAGATAGGCTGACACGGACCAGATATCCCGCTTCGACAGGGACTTCTTGAACGCCGGCATCTCAGAATTGAAGGACCGCCCGCCCTCGGCGATGCTCCAATAGATATAGGGGTCGGCCCGGTTTTTCGGCGTATGTGCCAACCACTCCAGGTCGGCCGGCGCCGGAACAAGGAAATATCCCTCGGGCCCGGTGCCCTCCCCGCCCCATCCGTGACACGATGCGCAGTGCTGGTCGAAAACGGCCGCGCCGCGCTTCAGCTTTGCAGGCGTATCCGGCGATGGGTCGCGCATCGCGGCATATGGCGCGGGAACGCCGTACATGACGACTTTCTGGTGCCGCGCCATATTCGCCATCCAGCGCGGCCGGTCCATGTCGGATTGAGCCACGGCAACGGCCAGCGGCAGGGCAGTGACAACAGCGGCGGTCAAATAGCGGATCATCTGCAAGCCCCTGTCATATCCAATCGGCAAGCCAACATGGCACTGCGCGGCAGGAGCCGCAATGGGTCGGCCACGCCGGGGACGCGTATGCTTCGGCTTGCGCCCCCGCCTGTGGCTCGACCGCTCGCCATGGTATCAGGCCGCGGTTTCCCTGCTCGCCGGGGGCCAGTCCGGCTCGGGCTTACGTCCGGTCCGCCACAAGGAATAGCCGACGCCGGCTGCAAGGATCGCGAAGGTAACAGCAAGCGAAATGGCTGGCGGGATCTTGGCGAGCCCCAGCGCATCGGCGATGAAAATCTTGGAACCGATGAACACCAGCAGCACCGCCAGCGCATATTTGAGATAGTGGAATCGGTGCACCATCGCCGCCAGAGCAAAATATAGCGCGCGCAGCCCAAGTACCGCGAAGATGTTCGAGGTGTAGACGATGAACGGGTCGGTCGTGATGGCAAAGATCGCCGGAACGCTGTCGACCGCGAACACCACGTCGACCACCTCGACCATTGCCAGCGAAAGGAAGAGCGGCGTCATGAACCACGCCGCCTTGCCCGTCCTGTCCGGAACCTGCCGCACCCAGAAGCGATTGCCGTGGAACCGGTCGGTCACATTGAACCGCCGCCTCACCCATTTCAGCACCGGCGATGAGCCGACATCATATTCCTTGTCGGCGAACACCCACATCTTGATGCCGGTGGCGATCAGGAAGGCCGCGAAGATATAGAGCACCCAGCCGAACTGGCTGACGATGGTCGCGCCCAGCCCGATCATGATCGCCCGAAGCACGATGACGCCAAGGATGCCCCAGAACAGCACGCGGTGCTGAAATTCGCGCGGCACTGCAAAGTAGGTGAAGATCATGGCGATGACGAACACATTGTCCATCGCCAGGCTCTTCTCGATCACGAAGCCGGTGACATAGTTCATGCCCGCCGTGGGGCCCATGTACCACCAGACCCAACCGCCGAAGGCGAGGCCGAGAGCGATGTAAAAAGCCGACATCAGCAAGCTTTCGCGCGCCCCGATCTCTCGCTGCTTGCGATGCAGCACGCCAAGGTCGAGCACGAGCAGCGCGGCAACGATCCCAAGGAATCCGAGCCACATCCACAGCGGCTTGCCGAGCCAGTCAAAGAACAGGAAATCCATCATGAGTCCCTTTGTGTTGGCGCTCCGAATGGAGAGCGTTCCCGTCCGACATCACGGCCGCTTGAGCGACCGCCAGAGGGGCCCGGATGGGCTTGGGTGAAGGCGCCGCCGCCGCATCGGGCAGCGGCGCCGCTGGTTCAATCGAAGAGCTCCTCCAGGAAGCTCTTGCGCCGCTTGTGGCGGCGGTAGGGTTGCGGATGGCCATAGCGGTCACCATCGTCCCATCGCGGCTGCGTATCCGCCGGGCCAGGCGGAACAGGCCCCGCCGACGTCGCCGTCAGGTTGCGCTCGATGATCTTGTCGAGCTCGCCCCGGTCCAGCCACACGCCGCGGCAGCTCGGGCAATAATCGATTTCGATCCCCTGCCGCTCGCTCATGGTCAATATTGTGGTGCAGCTAGGGCATTGCATGGCGAACCCTCCTGGCCGATCGGAAAGTGAAGCGATGGATGAGGTCCTTGACCCTTAGCTTCAGCTTCTTGAGCCGCATCACCCGGAACGGGTCCCGTCCAGCGCGGCGCTGCTCCAATTCCAACAGCCGGTCGATTCGCTGGTGCTTCTCGATCAGCCGGTACAAACGCGGATGCATCTTCAATCTCCTCTAGTTCAAACCGAAGTTCGATCGGAGACCCGGAAGCTGATTGTGGAGGGGGTTGGGAACCGCCCGCCGAACGCACCGGATCATCCGATGCGGTCCGACATCACGAGTGCCTGGTGGCACCCGCCAGAGGGGCCCGGTCCGCAGCCCGTAAATGCGAGATATTTGATCCGATTTCAAGTGGGCGATGTTTTGAACTTGCAGCCGGGGTCTCCGAATGTTCGTGACTCCGCTGCCACAGCGCCCTCTGAGGGCAGCTAAATTTTCACTTCGGATTAATTTTGATCTTGCGTCCCAACCCAGTTTGACCACAATATCTGGTTTGAGCGTTGGGGGGCATCTCAATCTATTGTGGTTGGGACGGAAGATGATTATCTTCCGTAGGCGCCCGCTTGTGCCCTGTGGATATCGGGGAACGGGCCACGAAAAACCCCCGCGGCGCTTGAATTTAGGCTAGGCTTGGCGCCATGGCACCGAGTCGAACAGAAACAGAACAAGCCGTCGCAGAACGGCCAGTAGCACGGGGAAAAGAGATGGATTTTGCAACCTCGAGCGACGTCAACGCCGACGATGTCTCGGTCACCGAGACCAAGCGGACCAGCAAGACGATCGACAATCGCGCGTTCGACGTGAAAACCGACTCGGACCGCGACGCGCTCCTCACCGAATTCGGCAAGGAGACGCTACGCGATCGCTACCTGCTTCCCGGCGAAAGCTACCAGGATTTGTTCGCCCGCGTCGCCTCGGCCTACGCCGACGACCAGGACCATGCCCAGCGCGTCTATGACTATATCTCCAAGCTGTGGTTCATGCCCGCCACCCCCGTCCTGTCGAACGGTGGCACCGGCCGCGGCCTTCCGATCAGCTGCTATCTGAACAGCGTCGACGACAGCCTGGACGGCATCGTCGGCACCTGGAACGAGAATGTATGGCTGGCGTCCAAGGGCGGCGGCATCGGCACCTATTGGGGCAGTGTCCGCGGCATTGGCGAGCCGGTCGGCCTCAACGGCAAGACCAGCGGGATCATCCCCTTCGTCCGGGTGATGGACAGCCTGACGCTGGCGATCAGCCAGGGCTCGCTCCGCCGCGGTTCGGCCGCCTGCTACCTCGACGTTTCGCATCCGGAGATCGAGGAGTTCCTGGAGATCCGCAAACCCTCCGGCGACTTCAACCGCAAGGCCTTGAACCTGCACCATGGCGTGCTCGTCACCGACGAGTTCATGGAAGCGGTACGGGCCGGGGACGAGTTCATCCTGCGCAGCCCCAAGGACGGGTCGGAGCGCGGCAAGGTCGACGCCCGCTCGCTGTTCCAGAAGCTGGTCGAGACCCGCCTTACGACCGGCGAGCCCTACATCATCTTCATCGACCAGGTGAACCGGTCGATGCCCAAGCATCACCGCGACCTCGGCCTCAAGGTTTCGACGTCCAATCTGTGCAGCGAGATCACGCTTCCGACTGGCCGCGACCATCTGGGCGCGGAGCGGACCGCGGTCTGCTGCCTGTCGTCGCTCAGCCTTGAAACCTGGGACGAATGGAACGGCGACAAGCAGTTCATCGAGGACGTCATGCGCTTCCTCGACAATGTGCTGAGCGATTACATCGCCCGCGCCCCTGACGAGATGGCCCGCGCCAAATATAGTGCGGAGCGCGAGCGTTCGGTCGGCCTTGGCGTGATGGGCTTCCACAGCTTCCTCCAGGCGCGCGGACTGCCGTTCGAAGGCGCCATGGCCAAGTCGTGGAATCTGCGCATCTTCAAGCATATCCGCGCGCAGGTCGACGAAGCCTCGATGATGCTGGCGCAGGAACGCGGCCCCTGCCCCGACGCGGCCGACATGGGCGTGATGGAGCGGTTCAGCTGCAAGATGGCGATCGCGCCGACCGCGTCGATCTCGATCATTGCCGGCGGCACCTCGGCCTGCATCGAGCCGATCCCGGCCAACATCTATACCCACAAGACGCTGTCGGGCAGCTTCTCGATCAAGAACCCGTACCTGGAGAAGCTCCTCACCGAAAAGTCGAAGAACAGCGAGACGGTGTGGTCGTCGATCCTGGAGCGCGGCGGATCGGTCCAGCACCTCGATTTCCTGACCCAGGAAGAGAAGGACGTCTACAAGACCTCGTTCGAGATCGACCAGCGCTGGCTGCTGGAGCTTGCCGCCGACCGCACCCCGTTCATCGACCAGGCGCAGAGCCTGAACCTGTTCATCCCGGCCGATTGCGACAAGTGGGACCTGATGATGCTCCACTTCCGCGCGTGGGAGCTGGGCATCAAGTCGCTCTACTACCTCCGTTCGAAGTCGGTGCAGCGCGCCGGTTTCGCCGGCGGGGTCGAGGCCGACAACACGCCGGAGCTGCGCGAGATCCAGGTCGGGCCGACCACCGATTATGACGAGTGCCTCGCATGCCAATGATCCCCCGGATCATAGGCAGCCCTCGGCATGGCATGTCAGTGGCGCAGGATCGCTGAAGCCATGTACCTGGCCCATCCCCTCACCCTTGGCGCCGGAGTGGTCTTCATCGTCGCGGCGGTGATCCTCTATCGCCGCCGCGGGCGGGAGGATCATGACCATGGCAGCCAGGGCGCGGTGATCATGCTGATCATCGGCGCGATCCTGGCGATCCACGGGCTCGGCCTGCTCGCCTATCATCCGATGAGGCTCGACTGATGAGCGGGGCCAACATCCTGTTCGTCGCGATCGGCGCGGTGTCGCTGCTGGTCGGGCTTGCCGTGCTGGTCGCCGCGCTCCGCCAGGGCCGCGAGAGCCCGAAGGGCGTGGCGATGCTGATCGCCGGGATGATGGCCACCGCCTTCGGCCTGCTGATGGCCGGTTTCGCGATCGCCTATGCGACCGCCGACCCGCTCGATCTCAACGCGGAGGCTGCCCAATGAAGCGCGCGCTTATCGTCATTGCCATGGCCGTTGCCCTTGCCGGATGCCTGGCGATGGAATCGCCGACCGCGGTGCAGCCGTCCGCCCCGGGCTTCTGGTTCGGCGTTTGGCACGGCTTCATCTTCCCGGTGACGTTCATCTTTTCGGTCTTCACCGACGATGTCGCGGTCTACGCCGTTCCCAACAACGGCACCTGGTACGATTTCGGATATTTCATCGGCATCTGCTTTTTGGGCGTCGGCGCCCGCAGTGCAAAAAGAAGGTAGTTTGTTATGCCCCTCCTCGAAGCCCGTAAGCAGTACAAACCCTTCGAATACCCCTGGGCGTTCGAATATTGGAAGCGCCAGCAGCAGATCCACTGGATGCCCGAGGAAGTGCCTTTGGGTGAGGATTGCCGCGACTGGGCGCAAAAGCTGTCGGATCATGAGCGCAACCTGCTGACGCAGATCTTCCGCTTCTTCACCCAGGCCGATGTCGAGGTGCAGGACTGCTACCACGAAAAATACGGCCGGGTGTTCAAGCCGACCGAGATCAAGATGATGCTCGCCGCCTTTTCGAACATGGAGACGGTGCACATCGCCGCCTACAGCCATCTGCTCGACACCATCGGCATGCCCGAAAGCGAATATGGCATGTTCCTTCAGTATAAGGAGATGAAGGACAAGCACGATTATTTGGCGACCTTCGGCGTCGACACCGACGAGGACATCGCCAAAACGCTGGCCATGTTCGGCGGCTTCACCGAGGGGCTGCAGCTGTTCGCCAGCTTCGCCATGCTGATGAACTTCCCGCGCTTCAACAAGATGAAGGGCATGGGGCAGATCGTCAGCTGGAGCGTGCGCGACGAGAGCCTGCATTGCGAAGGCATCACCCGCCTGTTCCACGCCTTCGTCAAGGAACGCGACTGCCTGACCAAGTCGGTCAAGGAAGACATCCTGGATGTCTGCCAGAAGACGGTGCGGCTGGAGGATGCGTTCATCGACCTGGCGTTCGAACATGGCCCGGTCGAGGGCATGACCCCCAATTCGATCAAGAAGTACATCCGCTACATCGCCGATTGGCGGCTTGGGCAGCTGGGCTTCAAGCCGATCTACATGGTCGACGAGCACCCGCTGCCCTGGCTCGCGCCGATGCTGAACGGCGTCGAGCACGCCAACTTCTTCGAAACCCGCGCGACCGAATATTCCAAGGCCGCGACCCGCGGCAATTGGGGCGAGGTGTGGGACAATTTCGACCGGCGGCAGAAGGCAAAGGCCGCGAACGATACGCCGAGCGGCGAGGGTGACGGGGAGGATATGTTCTCTAGGGCTGGGGTTGCTGCTGAATGATCATTCGGCGTCCACTTGCGGGCTGGGGCGGAGCGGACTTCAAGGCTCCAGCGACCTTGAGGGTCGATGGAATCTCCGCACAGGGGGCAGCAAAATAACCTTGCTTGGCTGGCTAAACCTCGCGACCGTTTCGGGCGCAATTACGATCGTTGCATTCATTGCGGAGTGCTTGAAGGCATTCCCACGGTATGCAGAATTTCGACGTGGATTTTTGTTGGTAAGCTTCGGCGTTTTCGTTGGATCGATTATCACTGCGACCAGCGGCCTTCAAATCGTATTGTCGCCAGATGGATCGCCGTTGGCTTTGTTGATGGCGCTTTGTATTGGCCTCGGCCTCGTATTCCTGTTTCTCGGCGTGATGGCGGAGATGAGGAATCGCAAAAACGAATTTTACGCGCTGTCGGCCTTCAGTGTGGGCGGCTTCCTACTCTTCATGTTTATTTATGGAATGTCACAGGCCGGAGGCAACACGATGACCTTGGGCGAGCTTACGTTCAGGGAGAAAGTGTGGCTTGGTGAGCAAGCGTTATCCAAAGGAGATGATGAACGGGCAATTGAAATGCTGGAAGATGCAGCGCGAGATCTAACTACCGGCGACCCTCGTGAAGTTGCACTTGCTCAGAAAATACAGGTGGCGAAGAAGCGGCAACTTCAGAGGGACATGGAGATCGTACGTTAAGGCCACACTTGACCTAAATTTGCAATTCAACAGGATAGCAAGCGCCGAATCAAATTGACCTGTCAGCAGCCGTTTTGAGTGACGGCGGAGTGTAAATATGGCCTTTAATACAGTGAATCTCGACGCGATGATCATGCGGTCAGACTTCGCAAATGATGATTCCAAGGCGGCAACCCAAACGTCAGATAATTTCGAAAAAATTGCGCTCAAGGACCTGGTTGGGGACGGGGCCTGGCTCCCAAAACTCTTACGAAAGCCAGATTTCCAGCGCGAGACTACGCAGTGGAAGCCGCTGCAAATTGCGATGCTCGTCGAGAGCTTCCTGAACGGCGAGCTCATTCCCGCCGTGATTCTGTGGAAGTCCGACACACACGTCTTTGTAATTGATGGAGGTCACCGGCTCAGCGCCCTTTTGGCGTGGGCCCAGGACGACTACGGGGACGGACCTCGTTCACTGACCTTCTTTAAGGGTGAAATCCCCCAAGCCCAGCGGAGTTTGGCGAGGAAAACTAGAACTGAACTGATCTTACGTGCAGGAACCTTCCAGCATTTTCAGGCAAAGCTAAATGCAAAGGAAGATGACGAAGCGCCCGACCCGAGAATAATGAATTTTGCGACCCGTGGCTTACAAGTCCAATGGATTGTCGGAGATGCCGATAAGGCCGAATCTTCGTTCTTCAAGATCAATACGCAGGGGTCAGTACTGGATCCAGTCGAGTCGAGAATTCTGAAGAATCGCCGCAAGGCGCCTGCGATCGCTGCTCGATCAGTCGTGCGCGCGGCGACCGGACACAAATACTGGTCAAAGTTCCGTGACGATATTCAAGATCAGATTTCAGTGAAGGCGAAGGAAATACATAAATCGCTGTTTTCTCCTGAAGTCACGTCGCCTATAAAGACGATTGATCTTCCATTAGGTGGAACCACTTCCGTTACGGACGCTTTGGATCTCTTAATTACACTTGCCCAGCTTGCTGATCGAGAGGCTCGGCCAATTGAAGATTTTCAAGACGATGAAACCGGTGAGCGGACGATTGAGGTTTTGCAGGAACTTGAGCAGGTTGTAGCCAGAATGATTGGCAATAAGCCAAAGAGCTTGGGCCTCCATCCGTTCGTCTATTTTTATACTGCGAAAGGTCGTCACTATCCTCCGCTGATGTTGGCAATGTTCGGCCTACTTTCGAGCAAACTGAGGAACAATGACAAAAATTGGTTTAAAGCTTTCACGGATCGTCGGCAAACTGTCGAAAGGCTTTTGATAGAGCATAAAGGCATTATTACGCTTTTGATTTCAGCCCTGGGTAGCAAGGTACGCGTCGATGGCGGGGTCAAAATATTAAACTACATAATTGAAACGGCTGGTTCTGAAGAGACGGAGATTACGCCAAACGCATTTGCTGAAATTCTTGGCCTTGAGAGCCGACTTTATACCATTCAGTCGAAGCCTGGCGCGGATTTCTCTGACGATGCGAAGAGTTCTGCTTTCCTTCGCGAAGCGTTCAAGCAGGCATTAACGTGCCCACTATGTGGCGGCTATTTGGACCCCACTAAATCAGCCTCATATGACCACGTTCAGAGGAAGAAGGATGGTGGTACGGGCGAGGAAAAGAATTGCCAAATCACACATCCTTATTGCAACAGCCTGAAGGGTTAGCGGGCATCAGCGCATCATTTCCGCAATACCTTTTCCGTCTCTTTCCCCTCGATTGAAGCCGTCCCGGAGCAAATCCGTGACGTCGAACGCCTCTCACTTCGCTCGGGCGCCGGCCGATATTCGCCGTCTCTTCGCGCTGCCTCCCGAAAGCTTCGCATTCGCTCACCTGCGCTCTGCGGCTCAAACTTGCACGGTATATTGCCGGGGGGAGTGGTCGGTGTAGCTGCTGACCGCCAGAATGATGACGAAGATGGCGAGCGTGAAGGCAAGGACGCCGACGACCACATTCCATTGGTCCCGCTCGTCCGGATCGAGGACGATCTTCTCCTTCACCACCGGCGGCGGATCGCAGCGGATTTTTGATACGCGCACTTCGGGCGTCGCCAGGTTGACGGACTTCTTTCCGGTTGAGAGCGGACGGGCCATGCATCGGTAATTACAACGAAGCGGTTATCATCGGGTTAGCAATCGAGCCGCCGAGCGTAACGTAAGCGGAGCGAAGCGAGCGTCGTTACGTCGAGAGACGGCGAGATCCGGCCGACACCCGAGCCCGGACTTGATTCGGGGGAGAGGTGATCGACGTCACGGATTTACTCCGTGACGACCTCGCTCCCCGTCAGCTCAGCATTTGGCCGATGCTGAGACCTGCAAAGAACGCCGCAAGCGTGAGTGCGATCAACGCGATGCTGCGCCAGTTGGGCGGGCCGGAACGTGTCGCGATGATGGCTGAAGCCGCTTTGGCGGGGGTTGCGATGGCAACCGGCGGGTTCGATTTCTGCATCCTCCTCAAGCGGCGAGCCCGGAGGCGCTCTTTTTCGTCGCGGGGACGATCGCCTAGCTGTTTGTTGCAGCCCGGGTGACACAAGACCAAATTCTCGAGGGCATCGGTTCCGTCGAGCGACTTGGGTTGCAGATGCTCAATTGTCGGCTTCTGAGTTTTGCGAGCGCCGGATGTAAAATCCATTGGCTTGAAACACCACCAACAGTCGTCGGTACCAAGCCGAGCGCGAATTTGTTCGCGTTTTTGAGGTCCCATCGCACCCATTGGGTGGCGGATACGAACAATTTGCTGACATGCGGTAAATGTCGGCCAGGACGCGGGGAAGAGGCTAGAACAACGCCGACCGCACTAACTCGCCACCCACCGCCCCTTCGGCGCCACAAAGCTGTCGATCCGCCGTTCCGGCCGCTCGTGCCAGCCGATGTTGACCGCCCAATAGGTCGGGTAAAAACACAGGGTCGAATAGAGCAGGTGATCGTGGATCCAGCGGGCCAGTATCTGCCAGTCGCCCGGCCCGTGATGCCGGTCGTAAAAGGCCGGTACGACGACGCAGGCCACCGCGCCCATATGGCCGTTGCGGTCGCGCATGTCCCAGATGTGGCCGGCCGCGCTGGTCTCGTTGATGGCGCAATTATAGCCCGCCTTGCCCAGGCGCATCATCTTGTTGCCCAGCGCATTCACTTCCCGGCTGCGATAGGCGGATCGGATCGCGATCCGCCCCCAATGATCCTGCAGCGGCTCCAGCAACTCCTCGCACAGCCGCGTTCCCGCCGCGATCGCCAGGTCGGGATCGTCGGGCACGTTCAATAGCCCATGAACCTGCGCAATCTCCGAATAGAGCATGTCGCGCATGAAGAAGCTCTTCGACAACCGCACCCGCCCAAGCTGGGTCAGCGTCTGCACGGATTTCGGTGGTTTCATGGGAGGCCCCTCTTCGTCATTGCGAGCGTAACGAAGCAATCCAGCCCCGCAATGTCCAATGGCCTAAGTCGGAGGTCGGTGTTAACCGTAACGCCGCCGAATCGATCTTGATGCAGGAGCTTCGTCTATGCGTCAGTTCACGCTCGGCCTGCTGTGCAGCGCCACCTTATTCGCCACCGCCTGCAATTCTAATCCTGGGGCTAACCCGAAGCCTCCGTCTGGCGCGATGACTGTCGATCCGCAGAAGATCGTGAGCGACGCCGGAAATATCCGCACACTTCACGCAACTTTCGAGATTCGCGCGGCAAAGCCAAACGAGCCATTCGAGGCACCAGCGACAATCGGAGGCGCCTGCCTGCTTGCGAAGATTCCGGTTGAAGGCAAGTCGTGCACCAAACAGGAAGAATGCAATATCGCGGTACCTGGACAGCCTGAGGAATGGTACGGCTACTGCCTCGACACTGACCAGCTACCTGCCACGCAAGGTGGGACTTGCTGGATCAAGCCTTCCGACAGTCAATATTGCCTCAAAGGGGTCGGGGCAGGCAGCCATTCGACCCCGGTGACGGATACATCCGCCGTCTATGATTATGTTGCCGAAAAATCGCCGAATTGGAGCAAGCCCATCGAGTGGGTGCTGTTGGGCTGCCTCAACGGGGTGTTTACCCAACCGCCGCCACCTTGCGCTGCTGGCATTCAACCTTCGATCTATCGCGCGAGCAAGGTGCGCCCAGTGCCGTGATAAAAGCAACTTAGCCACTTCACGCTTCGGCATTCGTTGGATCGTCATATCAGCACCACGGCCGTCGTCCGCCCGCATACCATCGCGCCAACCCCTCGCCGACCAGCGTGTCGCCGACGGAATCGCCGTCGACCTTCACGATCCTTAACTTGCGGCCATAGCGGTCCTCGTCGCGGTCGATCGGGGCCAGCGTCACCGTTCCCTTATTGACCAGCTGACGCAGCCGGTCGGTCGCGCGGTCTCCCAGCGCCTTTTCGCTGGCGCAGCGCGGCTCGTGCGTTTCGGGCGCGTCGATGTCCGCCACCCGGATCTTCACGCCCTCAACGTAGAGCGTGTCGCCATCGACCACGCAATTATAGCCGCCGCCGACGTGGCAGGAGCCGAAGCGCGCCCTGACGCCGCTGGCGCCGCCGAGAAGCGCCTGCACTTCCTCCCCGCCTGAAGCGCCAACCCCGCCAAGCCAGCTCGGCCCCACGCCGGCAATCAGGCCGACCAGGATCGCACCCAGCCAGATACCCGAATAGCGCCACCAACCCGTGCTGGTCCGCTGATAATCCTGTGCCTTGGTCCAGCGTCGTCCGCCATCGACGACGCGGAATTTGTTACGCCCCCGCATTGATTTAGTTTAATCAATTTCGGCAAGAAGCGCACCACTTTACGTCCGGCGGTCGAATTTTCTGTCCTACACGTCCCCGGCGCGTCATGATCTTCGGCGACGTGGCATTCGAACCGGAATCCTGCCTTCCCCAAACCAACGGCAATCTTTCCCGAAGCCCGAAATCCATGGGGGACGTAGTGTCTGTTTTGTCTGCTTCGGGCGCAATGCGTGGGGGTGACCATGACTGACGAACAGGCGATCGGCGCCGTTATCGATGAGATGTACGACATGATTTCCGGCCCGGCGGGGCCGCGGGACTGGGGCCGTCACGCCAACTGCTTCCTGCCCGAAGCGCGGCTGGTACGGACCTTCGTCGACGATCAAGGGCGGCCGGGGATGCTGGCGATGGGGCCGGACGAATATGCCGCCAACGTCACGCCCTTCTTCGCCGCTAACGACTTTTACGAAGTGGAGACCGGCCGCCGTATCGACCGGTTCGGCAACATGGCCCACGTCTGGAGCAACTACGAAGCGCGCACCGCCCCCGACGACGCCACCCCCGAGCGCCGCGGAATCAACTCCATCCAACTCTTCCGCCACCCCGACCTGGGGTGGCGGATAGTGTCGATGATCTGGGATAATCACCGCGACTAGACCGTCCGGGGGACGGTTTAGTCCCGGTGATCGGGAGTAGCTGTCCGGGGGACAGCGTTAGTCCCGATGATGAGAGGCTAGACCGTCCGGGGGACGCGGCTTTGGCGCCCCAGACTGTAAACCCTGCCGACATCAGCGATTCTCCCAATTGAACGACTGCCCCGGTCCTGCGTTCATGCCGCGTCCGAAACGGACAATTTTAGGAGTAGGCGACATGCGAAATCTGTTGCTTGCCACGGCGGCCATACTTGCCGCCGCCGCGGTTCCGGCCTTCCCGGCCCAGGCGCAAAGCTCGGCCAGCGCAGCCTTCGTCGGCGTTCCCAGTGGCAATGGCGGCACCGGTGTGCGCGTTCATCGCGGCTTTGGCGGCCATGGCGATCGCGGCCGTCACGGGCGGTTCGACGACGGCGGAGCGATCGGCACCTGGTACGAGGGCGGCGAATGGGCCCTGTACAACAACCGGACGTGGGAGGCCGACAGCTACAACGACTGGTGGCACGATCGCCCCGACCGCGCCTTCCCGCGCTGGGTCATGACCAACACCAATTGCGAGAGGATGTGGTCGTCCGGCAGCGGCTGGCGCTGCTAGCGCGGTACGCTTGATCAAACGCCGCGCTAGTCTCGGCCGCTGCGCCTTGCTACGCTCCGTTCCGATTGCGTGAGGGGAGAATAGCAATGCCCGACGTCGCCGCCGCCAAGGCTCGCCTTGAAGTCCAGCTCGCCGAGCTTGAAGCGCGCCAGGCGCGCATCGCGGAAGACCTTGCCGAGCCGCTCAATGCCGACAGCGGCGAGCAGGCGGTCGAGATGGAGGATGACGCCTCGCTGGAAGGCCAGGGCGCGCTGGTTGCGAAGGAAATCGCCTCGGTAAAGCGCGCGCTTGGGCGGATCGTGGACGGCACCTATGGCGAATGCGTCCGCTGTGGCGAGGACATCGCCCCGGCCCGGCTCGAGGCCCGCCCCGAAGCAGCGCTGTGCATCGACTGCGCCCGCGCCGCGGAGTGATCAATCGCCCAGCTGGGTAATCACGAACGCATAAGCCTCCGCCACTTCGAACAGCGAGTTCCAGCGGCCCGACTTGCCGCCATGACCCGCGCCCATGTTGATCTTCAGCAGCAGCAGATTGTCGTCGGTCTTGGTGGCGCGGAGCTTGGCCGCCCATTTGGCCGGCTCCCAATAAGTCACCCGCGGGTCGGTAAGGCCGCCGGTGATCAACATCGCCGGATAGGCCTTGGCCTCGACATTGTCGTAGGGGCTGTAGCTCCTGATCAGGTGGAATGCGTCGGGATCGGTGATCGGGTTGCCCCATTCCGTCCACTCGCCGGGGGTCAGCGGAAGCGTATCGTCGAGCATAGTGTTCAAGACATCGACAAACGGAACGTCGGCAACCACCGCCCCGAACAGTTCCGGCGCCTGGTTGACCACCGCGCCCATCAATTCGCCGCCGGCCGATCCGCCTTGCGCAGCGACCCGCCCGGCCTTCGCATAACCCTCTGCGATCAGGCCTCGGGTCACGTCGACGAAATCGTTGAAGCTGTTGGTCCGCTGCTTCAGCTTGCCGTCGAGGAACCATTGGTAGCCAAGGTCGTCGCCGCCGCGGATGTGGGCGATGGCAAAGGCGAAGCCGCGATCGACCAGGCTGAGGCGGCTGGTCGAGAAGCTGGGCGGGACTGCATAGCCGTAGGCACCGTAGCCATAGACGAACAGCTTGCCCGATCCGTCCTTGGCGAACTCCTTGCGGCGGAGGACCGATACCGGGATCCGCTTGCCGTCCCGGGCGGGAATCATCAGCCGTTCGGTGACATATTGGCTGGAATCATAGCCTGACGGGATTTCCTGGACCTTGCGGACCTCCAACCGCTGTTCCGCCGGATGATAGTCGTAAGTCGTCTGCGGCGTGACCATCGACGAATAGGCCAGGCGGTAGCTGTCGGGGGCATATTCGGGATTGCCGGAGAAGCTGGCGCTGTAGCTCGCCTCGGCGAAGGGAACGCGCTCTTCCCTGCCGCTGGGGTAGTCGCGCAAGATGAGCTGATCGAGGCCGTCGACCCGGCTGCCGATCAAGAGGTGGTCGCGGTGGCTGGTTAGGCCGCGGAGGTAGGTGCGGTCGCTCCCCGCCACCACCTCGGCCCACTCGCCGGGCTTTGCCGGGTCGGCCGAAGCGATGCGGAAATTGACATGGCTATCGTTGGTCAGGATCCACAGCCTGCCGTGGGCTGCGTCGATCTCATACTGGATATCCGGCCGGCGAGGCTTGACCAGCACCAGCGGCATGGTCGGATCGTCGGCCGGAACGATGCGCACCTCGTTCGATGAGTTGTTGCCGGTCGAGATGAAGATCCGGCTGTCGTCGGTCGAGCGTGCCGCGCCGACCGAGAAGGCAATGTCGTCCTTCTCCTCATAAAGCGTCACCGCCTTCGCCGGATCGTCGCCGATGCGATGATATTGCGCACGGTAGCTGCGCCACTGGTCGTTGACTTCGGTGAAGACCAGGCCCGTCGAATCGCTCGTCCAGACGGGGTTGCCGATGCCAACCCTGGTCACCGTCTCGATATCATTGCCGGTCGCAAGATCGCGGACAACCAGCTTGAACCGTTCCGATCCGTCGTCGTCAGCCAGGGTGGCGAGCAGCTTGCCGTCCGGGCTGACTGCGAAGGCGCCGAGCCGGTAATATTCCTTGCCCTCAGCCTCTGCATTCTCGCTGTAGATCAGCGTCCCTTTGCCTCCAGCCGCAGGCTTGCGGTACCAGTCGCGGTACTGGGTGCCCTTCTTGAATTCCGACCAGTAGAGCCAGTTGCCGTCCTTGATCGGGACCGAGGCGTCGTCTTCCTTGATCCGGCCCTTCATCTCTTCGAACAGTTCGTCGATGAGCTGCTTGTGCGGTCCCATCAATGCTTCGAAATAGGCATTTTCGGCCTTGAGGTAGCCAAGGACCGCCTCATCCTGGACGTCGGGATAGTCTTTATCCCGTAGCCACGCCCAAGGATCGTCAATGCGGATGCCATGGCGTTCGTAGCTATAAGGGCGCTGTTCGGCGGTCGGCGGGGCGGGCAGGTTCGGAGCTTTGTTCATCGTCGCCATCAAGCAATCGGCAGCGGTCGCGTCCAGCGCAAAACGGCGTTAGAGGGGACCGATTCACCCATTCGCTTGAAGAAGGTGCCGTATGTCATCCTATGCCGACCGTCTCGCTGCCCTCCGCCAACAGCTGAAGGAGGACCGTCTCGACGGCTTCGTCGTCCCGCTGACCGACGAGCATATGAGCGAATATGTCGGAAGCTACGCACAGCGGCTTGCGTGGCTGACCGGATTCAAAGGCTCCGCCGGCTCCGCGGTCGTACTGCCGGAACAAGCGGCGATCTTCACCGACGGCCGCTATACGATCCAGGTGCGGCAGCAGGTCAGCCCGACCGAGTGGAGCTACCAGTCCGTCCCCGAAACCAGCATCTCGCAATGGCTGAAGGAACATGCGCCGCAGGGCGCCAAGATCGGTTACGATCCCTGGTTACACACAGCCGATTGGGTGAAGCAGGCCACGGCCCAGCTGGCCGCCAAGGGTGCCGAACTGGTTGCGGTTAAGAGGAACCCGATCGATGCAGTTTGGGCCGACCGGCCTGAACCATCGAAGGCAAGGTTGATCGTCCAGCCCGAGGAACTGACGGGACAATCGTCCGCCGACAAGCGCCATGGCATGGCCGACTGGCTGGCCAAGGAGGGCGCCGATGCGGCGGTGCTGGCTGCGCTCGATTCGATCGCCTGGACGTTCAACGTCCGGGGCGCCGACGTTACCCACACCCCGGTCGCCCTGGCCTATGCAGTAGCCCATAGTGATGGCACCGCCGACTTGTTCGTCGAGGGCGAGAAGGTGGGCGACGACGTCCGCGCGCATCTCGGCAACGGTGTGCGACTGCACGAACGTGATGAGTTTGAGACCTTTCTGCGATCGCTGGCTGGCAAGCTGGTGGCGGTCGACCCCGAGCGCTCGGTCGCGGCGATTTCGCAAGCGCTCGAAGAAGGTGGCGCGCGCATCCTCAGCCGCCGCGATCCGGCCGTGCTGCCCAAGGCGGTAAAGAACAAGGTCGAGATTGCAGGGCACCAGGCAGCACAAGCGCGCGATGGCGCGGCGGTGTCGCGGTTCCTGAAGTGGGTCGAGGAAGAGGCCCCGAACGGCGGGATCGACGAAATGATCGCACAGGATAAGCTTCTCGGATTCCGCGAGGAATTGGGCGGCCTAAAGGACCTCAGCTTCGACACCATTTCGGCCTTCGGGCCCAACGGCGCATTGCCGCACTACAAGGGAACGGCGGAGTCCAACCTGCCCTTCACGACCGGAACGCTCTACCTGGTCGATTCGGGCGGGCAGTACCAGGACGGTACCACCGACATCACCCGCACCGTGCCGATCGGCGAACCGACCGCGGAGATGATCGACCGCTTTACCCGCGTACTGCAGGGCCACATCGCCATTGCCACCGCGTTATTCCCCAAGGGCACGCGAGGTTCGCAACTCGACAGCTTCGCCCGCCGGCCGCTGTGGGAAGCGGGCGTCGACTATGCCCATGGCACCGGCCATGGCGTAGGCGCTTTTCTGGCAGTGCACGAAGGGCCGCAGCGGATCGCGCCGGTCGGCAGTTCGCAGTCGGGCGGCGACGAACCGCTTCAGGCGGGGATGATCATTTCGAACGAGCCCGGTTATTATAAGCCGAACGAATATGGGATCCGGATCGAGAATCTGGTGCTGGTGGTCGAGAAAAATGTCGCGGGCGCCGAGAAGGAGATGCTCGGGTTCGAAACGCTGACCTATGTGCCGATCGAGAAAAAGCTGATCGACGTAGCGATGCTGACCGACCGCGAGCTCGACTGGCTCAACGATTATCATGCAAAGGTGCTGGCCCTGATTGGCCCGCAGCTTTCGTGGGAGGATAAGGCATGGCTGGAAAGGCAATGTGCGGCGCTAAGCCGCTAGGCTGGATCGCGCTCGGCTGGACGCTTGCGGCGCTCTACATTCTCGGGCCGCGTGTTGCGCTCAATCGCGGGCTCGACACGGGCTACTCGTTGGCCGCCTGGGTCGGGTCCTTTTTCGGCTGAGCTTCACGCGATTGCGCCTTCCTCCGCTTGAGGTTTTCGCGCAGCGCCGCGGCGAGCCGCTCTTCCTTGTCCTTGTCGCCCTTGCGCATGCCACATGCGGCTAATATTCCCGCGCCCGCTCGGCAAGCGGGTTGACGGTTGGACGGGGGTCGGCCATAGGCCCGCCCGTCATTCCGACATGCTGCCGTAGCTCAGTGGTAGAGCGCATCCTTGGTAAGGCTGAGGTCGTGAGTTCAATCCTCACCGGCAGCACCATTTCCACGCACAGCCATGCCGGGGGCATGGCGAGCATGGAAATCTGATTTCACCGCCACGACTTCCATTTCCCCACATTGACGAGCCGCCTCGCCCCCGCCATGCGGGCGTCGATGCGCTTCTTCTCCGACAATGCCGCCGCGGCCTGTCCCCAGGTGATGGAGGCGCTCACCAGGGCGAACCGGATCGATACGGCTTATGACGGCGACGAATGGTCGCAGCGGCTCGACGGGGCTTTTTCCGACTTGTTCGGCAAGCAGGTCCGCGCTTTGTGGGTGACGACGGGAACCGCTGCCAACTGCCTCGGCCTCGCCACGCTATGCCCGCCGCATGGCGCGATCCTGTGCCATGAGGTAGCGCATATCGAAGTGGACGAAGCCGGAGCGCCGGGCTTCTTCACCCATGGCGCCAAGCTGACGTTGCTTGCCGGCGAAGGCGCGAAGCTTTCGCCCGATGGGGTCGAGGAAGCATGCGCCCGCGTCCGAGATGACGTCCACCAGGTCCAGCCGTCGGCGCTGTCGATCACCAATGCGACCGAATATGGCCTGAGCTACCGGCCGGACGAGGTCGCCGCGCTGGGCGAGGTAGCCCGGCGGCGTGGGCTCGGCTTCCACATGGACGGGGCTCGCTTCGCCAACGCCATCGCCTTTACCGGCGCCGATCCGGCCGATCTTACATGGCGGGCGGGCGTGAACGTGTTGAGCTTCGGTTTCGTCAAGAATGGCGGGATGAATGCGGAAGCGCTGATCTTCTTCGATCCGGCCGCAGCCGAGGTCGTGCCGCGGCTGAGGAAACGTGCAGGGCATCTCCTGTCGAAAGGCCGCTACCTTGCGGCCCAGATATTGGCGATGCTCGAGAATGACCTGTGGCTCACCAACGCCCGTGCTGCCAACGCCGCCGCGGCGGTGCTGGCCAAGGCGGCCGGTAACCGCCTGATCTACCCGGTCGAGGCCAATGAACTGTTCGTGCGCATGTCTGCCGAAGAGGTCGCGACGCTGTTCGAACAGGGCTTCGACTTTTACGAATGGAGCCCAGACGAAGTTCGACTGGTTACCAGCTGGGACCAGGACATGGACGCGGTCGGCCGGCTCGCGGCGGCGATCGAGGCCGTGTGAAGGACGGCGTTCGGATCGATGCGTCGATCATCGTCCCGTTCATCATCTTCACCGGCGTTTGGGGGTCGACGTGGATCGTCATTCGCGACCAGATCGGCACGGTGCCGCCGCAATGGTCGGTAGCGTACAGGTTCATGATCGCTGCAGTCGCGATGGCATTAGTCGCAAAGTGGAAGGGCCAATCGCTCAAGCTCGACCGCGGGGGGCTAATCGCTGCGCTGGTGCTCGGAGTCACCCAGTTCAGTGTCAATTTCAACAGCGTCTACCTGGCGGAGCGCTACATCACTTCGGGCGTGGTGGCGACGGTGTTTGCGCTGCTGCTGATTCCCAACAGCCTGCTTGCCTGGGCTTTTCTGGGCCAGAAGCCCAACCGCCGTTTCCTCATGGCCGGGCTGGTCGCGATCGCCGGCGTCGCACTCCTGTTTGTACATGAGATCCGTTCCAGCACAGCTGAGCCTCGCGATATTGCCATCGGCCTGGCGTTGACCCTGCTGGGGCTGCTGGGTGCCTCTTCTGCCAATGTCTATCAGGCGGGGAGGGAAGCGAGGCGCCATCCCCTGCTGGCGCTGTTGGCATGGTCAATGGCGATCGGAGCGCTGCTCGATGCCGTGCTTGCCTACACGGTGGCGGGGCCGCCGGTGGTTGAGGGGCGGCTGGGATATTGGGCCGGCATATTCTACCTCGCGCTGTTCGGCTCGGTGCTCTGCTTCGCACTGTATTTCCCGGTGGTTCGGAAGATCGGCCCGGGCAAGGCTGCCTATTCGAGCGTGATGGTGCCGATCATCGCGATGAGCCTGTCGACTGCCTTTGAAGGCTATCGCTGGAGCGCGCTGGCGGTGGCGGGCGGCGTCCTGGCGCTCGGCGGGATGCTCCTTGCGCTCGCCGGGCGGAGGCGGCCGATGCTTGTGACCGCGCCCGACGCCGCCTAAGTCCGACCTCATGTCCGACGTCCTTGAACATCCCGAAGCTCCCACCACGCCGGAGCATGTCGCCATTTACCGCAAGGATTACCTGCCACCCGATTGGCTGGTGCCCGAGATTGCGCTCGACTTTGATCTCGATCCGGACCGCACGCACGTGCGCTCGAGGCTGACGGTTAAGCGCAATGGCGAGCATGACCGGCCGCTTCGGCTGGCCGGAAATGGGCTGACGCCGCTCGTCGTGCGTGCCAACGGCGCCGATGCCGACTGGAGGGTGGGGGGAGATGCCCTCGTCATCGAACTGCCGGGGAATGAAGCGACGATCGAGACCGAGGTCGATATTGCCCCCGCTGCCAACAGCAAGCTGATGGGCCTGTACGCCTCGGGCGGATTGCTTTGCACCCAGTGCGAAAGCGAAGGTTTTCGCCGCATCACCTTTCACGCCGATCGGCCCGATGTCCTTTCGCGCTATCGGGTACGGATGAGCGCCGACAAGGCGCGCTTCCCGATTTTGCTCGCCAACGGCAACCTTGTCGCCAGCGGCGACGGCGAAAACGGGACCCATTGGGCGGATTGGGAAGATCCGTTCCCCAAGCCCAGCTATTTGTTTGCGATGGTTGCGGGCGACCTATCCGCCAATCGCGACCGCTTTACGACAATGAGCGGGCGCGAAGTCGAACTGAACATCTGGGTTCGGGAGAAGGACCTTCCCAAGACCGGTCACGCCATGGAGAGCCTCAAGGCCGCCATGCGCTGGGACGAGGAAGTCTATGGCCGCGAATATGACCTCGACTTGTTCAACATCGTCGCGGTCGACGACTTCAACTTCGGCGCGATGGAGAACAAGGGGCTCAACATCTTCAATTCCCGCTACATATTGGCGGACGAGGACACGGCGACCGATATCGACTTCGACAATATCGCGGGGGTCGTGGCGCACGAATATTTTCACAACTGGTCGGGCGATCGAGTCACCTGCCGCGACTGGTTCCAGTTGAGCCTGAAGGAAGGTTTCACCGTCTTCCGCGACCAAAGTTTTTCGGGCGACATGGGTTCCAAGGCGGTCAAGCGGATCGAGGACGTTCGATTGCTCCGCGCAGCGCAGTTCCCGGAGGACGCAGGCCCGCTGGCGCATTCGGTGCGGCCGGAAAGCTATATCGAGATCACCAACTTCTACACTGCGACCGTCTACAACAAGGGCGCCGAGCTGATCCGCATGATGCAGACGATCCTCGGCCCTGAGGCCTTTCGGAAGGGCAGCGACCTTTATTTCGAGCGGCACGACGGTGAGGCCGTCACCTGCGAGGATTTTGTTCGCGCGATGGAGGATGCCAGCGGAGTCGACCTCAGCCAATTCCGGCTTTGGTACAGTCAGGCCGGCACCCCGCGGGTCAAGGCGCATGTCGAGCATGACGCATCCAACGCGACCGCTATCCTGCATCTTGCCCAATCCATCCCGGACACGCCTGGCCAGACAGGCAAGTCGCCGATGGTGCTGCCCCTCAAGACCGCGTTGATCGGGGCCGACAGCGGTGTTCCCCAGGGAGAAGAGCAACTCGTCCTTCTGACGGAGGGTTCGGCAAGCGTCCGGTTCGAGGGCGTGGTTGAGCCTCCCCTGCTCTCGATCAATCGAGAATTCTCGGCGCCGGTCCTCCTCGATGTCGAGCGGCGGGCCGGCGAACTTGAGCGGCTGGCGGAAGTCGATCCCGATCCATTCGCCCGCTATGAAGCTTGCCAGGAACTGATGATGCGCGCGCTGCTCGCGGGCGCGCGCGGCGAATCTGCCGATTCCACTTCAGTCATTGCGGCGATGCGCGGCACGCTTATTTCCAATGCGCTCGATCCGGCGTTCAAGGGCGAGGCGCTGTCGCTGCCGACCGAGGGGCTGATCGGTGACCGGATGGAGCTGGTCGATCCGGACGCCATTCATAGCAGTCGCGAAACCCTGCGCTCGGCAATCGGGGCGGCGTTGGCCGACGAGTTGGGCCGTGCCCAATCGGTCAGCATTAGCGGAGCCGATTTGTCGCCGCAGGCCAAGGGCATCCGTCGGCTCAAATCGGTGGCGCTTTCATTGCTCGCCGCTGGGAATCCAGAACGCGGCGCGGCATTGGCTAAGGCGCAGTTTGATGCAGCCGACAATATGACCGATCGCCAGGGCGCGATGATGGTGCTTGCCAGCATGGACGGACCGGAGCGGGAAGCCGCCTTCGCCGCATTCTTCGAACGCTACCGGGACGACAGCCTGGTGCTCGACAAATGGTTTGCGCTCCAGGCAGCGGCGCAGCACGAGGATACGGTCGACGTGGTCGAAGCGCTGGCCAAACATCCGGATTTCACTGTTCGCAACCCCAACCGATGGCGAGCACTGGTAAGCAATTTCGCCGCCAATCAATGGGCGTTTCACCATGCCTCCGGTCGCGGCTACCGCTTCGTTACCGACATGATCCTGGAAGTCGACCGGATCAATCCGCAGGTTGCCGCGCGCCAGGTGCCGTCGATTGGCCGTTGGCGTCGCTTCGAACCAACGCGCGCCAAGCTGATGCGCGCCGAGCTCGAACGGATCGTTGCGACGCCAGGACTAAGCAAGGATGTGTTCGAGCAGGCGAGCAAGAGTTTGGCATAATAGTTCCCGGGATGACGGCCGGGGTACTGCTAGGTCAGCCGCCCACCCACTGCGCCACCTCAGCCGCGACGCGGTTGGCGGCGTTGTTGAGCGCTGGTCCCACCGTGGCGGCCGTGCCGTCGGCAGGCTCCCGTGCCTCGAAACGCCGGGTTTCGACCCGCGTGCCACCAACAGCGGCCAGCGCGCCATCGTAGCGAACGATCACCGCCCCTTCCTGCGCATCATAGCCAAAGCGACTTAGCGTTCCGGTGAGGTGTAGCCCCGGATCGAGTGATGCCTGGCGCGGATCGAGCACCACGCGGCCGGTGGTGCGAATGACCGTCTCCTGCACCAGGTCCTGGAACAGGCGATCAGGGCTTTCGACCCACTGCACGTCCTTGATGTAGGCAATTGCGGTCGGGCCGATGAGCGCTGGGACGCGGGTCGTCGCCAGTTCCTTGGGAACGACGGGGACGTCGATTGTGATCGCATCGCCCGGCCCGGCGGCGCGGCTGATGCTCGCCGGCGCGGACGCCGAGCTGGTCAGGGTCAAGAGCGTCGGCGGAACCTTCTTGCCGCCGAAGCAGGAAGCGAGCGACAATGCGCCCAGCGCGACGAGGGACAGGCGGGTCATACGCATCATTTCGTCTTTCCGGGCTTGTAGTCGGGAAGTTTTTCGGGGCCGAGGACGCCAGCGGCACCATCATTGTTCAGCCGGTCGCTGAACTGACGAAGCGAAGCCGACAGGTCACGCAGGTCGCGAACCAGGCGGTTGGCCTCTGGCAGGGTCGACTTCGAGAAGTTCTGAATGCCGGGCCGGGCATCGGCGATGACGGCATCAAGGTTATCGGCAGTATGCTGCAGGGACGCGATCGCCTTGCGCAGATCTTCTGCCGCTGGCTTACCCTGTTCATTGACCAGCTTGGTCGTGCTGTCGGCGAGCAGGCCGACGCGCTCGGCGGCCACGCCAGCATTGCGCGCAGCAATCCGTGCATCGCCGATTGCATCCGCAAGGTCGGGTGCGCGCTCAGCCAGAACTCGGGTCGTCTTGTCGACATTCTCGAGGATGTCCGAAACCGAATTCTGGTTCTTGTCTGACAAGAGCTCGGTCAGGCGTTCCGTGAGCCGCTGGATTCGGTCGATCAATTCCGGCGCCGAATTGAGCAACGCGCCAAGGCCGCCCGAGCTGGCCGGAATCACCGGGCAGCCCTGCGGCCCGACCTGCACCAATGGCTGGCCTCCCTTAACCGCCCCCTCAAGCGCGATTTCGCTGACCCCGGTGAAACCGACGCCCTTGATCTGCGCAGTCGTACCCTGGAGCACAGGAGTTTGGGCATCGACTTCGACCCGCACCCAGACGAATTCGGGGCGGTCGGGCAACAGGCTGATCTTCTGGATCTGGCCAACCGGTACGCCCTGGAAATTGACCGACGAACCCTTGTTGAGCCCCTCGACGCCCTGGCTGAAGTAGATGTCGAAACACTTGGTGGTCTTGTTCGACAGGCCGGCAAGCCAGACGATAAATACCAGCAGGCCTGCCAGCAGGGCCAAGGTCACAGCCCCAACGAGGACATGGTTCGAACGCGTTTCCATCTGCGCTAGCGCCCCTTCAACCCGGCAAGAGCCGCGCGTCCGCGGGGCCCGTTAAAATATTCTTGAATCCAAGGATGGTCCAAGGCGAGCAATTCTTCAATCGTTCCCACGGCAACGACCTTCCGATCAGCCAGCACTGCCACGCGGTCGCAAATTGCCCAAAGCGTGTCGAGATCGTGGGTGATAAGAAAAACGGTAAGCTCAAGTCGTTCCTTCAACCCTTCGATCAGCTCGTCGAATGCGGCGGCGCCGATCGGGTCGAGACCGGCGGTCGGCTCGTCGAGGAAGAGCAATTCGGGATCGAGTGCCAATGCGCGAGCGAGGCCGGCGCGCTTGCGCATGCCTCCCGAAAGTTCTGACGGATATTTGGGCCCGGCATTTGCAGGCAGTCCCGACATTGCGATCTTGTAGCCGGCAATCTCGTCCAGCAGCGGCTCTTTGATGAAGGGGAAATATTCCCGGATTGGCACCTCAACATTCTCGGCGACCGTTAGGGTCGAGAACAAGGCGCCGTTCTGGAACAGTACTCCCCATCGCCGGCGAATATTCTTTGCTTCATCCTCTTCGCGGCCGATCATATTCTCGCCGAGAACCTCGACCTCACCTTCGTCTGGCGTCTGCAGGCCGATAATCGAGCGCATCAGCACCGACTTTCCGGTACCTGAGCCGCCGACCACACCGAGTATTTCCCCGCGCCTCACGTCGAGGTCGAGATCCTCGTGGATGACCTGTTCACCGAAGCTGTTGCGAAGGCCTCGGATGGTAATGATGATTTCGTCGCTCATAACCAGCCGACTGAACTGAAGAAGACCGCAAATACGGCGTCGAGGACGATCACCAGGAAGATCGCCTGAACCACCGCGGCGGTAGTGCGCGTTCCAACCTGCTCCGAATCGCCTTCTACCATCATGCCCTGGAAGCAGCCGACCAGGCCGATAATGAACCCGAACACCGGCGCCTTGATCAGGCCTATCCACAGGTCGCGCATCGGCACGACTTCCTGCAGCCGCTGGACGTAGGTCAGCGGCGGTATGTCAAGGCTGATCCAGCAGAATATGCCGCCGCCGATGATCGTGATGAGCATCGAATAAAATGAAAGCAGCGGCATCATTACGACCGCGGACAGCATGCGCGGGATGACCAATGCTTCGATCGGCGACACGCCAATCGTTCGCATCGCATCGATTTCCTCGGTCAGTTTCATGGTTCCCAGCTGAGCGGCGAAGGCCGAGCCGGAGCGGCCGGCAACCATGATTGCAGTCATCAACGTACCGAGTTCGCGAATAGTGATTCGGCCGATGAGATTGATCGTGTAAATCTCGGCGCCGAACTGCTGCAGCTGCACCGCGCCCTGTTGGCCGATCACGATACCAATCAGAAAACTCATCAGGCCGATAATCCCCAGCGCCCTGACACCGACCAGGTCAAAGCGCTGGATAACGGCATTGATCCGGAATCGCTTGGGCCGGCGAACGATGGCTGCGAACCCCAGCAAAACCGAGCCCAGGAACCCGACCAGGCCGACCAGGGTTTCGCCGGCGTCGGACACCCATCCGCCTACTTCGTCGAGAATCCGGAGTGGCCCCGGCCGTTCTTCCGGCCGGATCTGCACGGGCGTATCGAAATCCGCGACCTGGTCGAGCAAGCCGCAGACTTCGCTGCTAACGTTGATCACCTTTGCCCCGCGATCGCGGACGCTGCGGTAAATAAGCCAGGCCCCGACGGTGTCCATTTTCTCGACGCCGCCAAGATCGATCGTCAGCGGGTCAGGCACGGCTTCCAGCTCGCGCTGGGTCGATCCCGCGCGCGCAATCGTAATCGAGCCGACGCAGCGATAGACGTTAGCGCCGGATTCCGGTTCTGAGGTGGTCGACTGTTCCCCCATCGCGACCGACCCTGCGCGAAATCGATATGAGCGGCAAGCCCGAGTGCACTTTGCCACTTTGTTGCCAGAGTTGATGCCGTATAGCGCGAACATCATGCCGAATGATGCGCCCACTTCAGCCAAGCCATTATTCTTAACGGTCGGAGAGAACTCCGCCCGCCCGTTTGGCATGGACGCCGCGGATCGCGCCCGCGCCCTTGCCATCAAGGCGCGGCTCGATCCCGCCAGCGAATCCACGCCGGGCCGGTCGGCGGTTTATGCCGACCTTGAATGGAGCTGGGACCCGGAATGGCTGGTTGCGCTGGCCGAGGCGCCGGGAAGCGTCCTCACCAAGGATGGCCACCCCGTACTCGCCCATGTTCCCGTCGGAGGCGACCCGTCGGCCGTACTGGCCGCGATGCTGTCCGCAGATCGCTATCAAGGATCGCTGGAGCAGATCGACGCCGATAGCGTCTATTTCAGCTATCAAAATCTGAGAAAGCGCGACCGGCCATTCGTCATGCGCCTCGACCCCGCCGACCCCGAGCCGGTCGAGCGTGCTGCCTATGACGCCAGCTATAAGGGCGTGACCGATGCGTTGACCTTATATTTGTGGCGGCGGCCGGCATTTTACCTGACCCGTTGGGCGGCACGTGCCGGAATGAGCCCAAATATGGTGACCCTGGTCGGAGCGATATTGTGCGTCGCGGCCTTTTTCCTGTTTTACAACGCATGGTACTGGACCGGCGTCGCGGCTGCCTTCGGCTTCATGGTGCTCGATACCGTCGATGGCAAGCTTGCGCGATGCACGGGTCAGTCTTCCTATTGGGGCAATATTTTCGACCACGGCCTCGACCTCATCCACCCGCCATTCTGGTGGTGGGCATGGTCGGAAGGTCTTGAAGCCTATGGTCGACCCTTCGAGCGAGTCTACGAACTGCTCATCGTCGGCGCGATTGTCTTCGGCTATGTCGCGCAGCGTATCATTGAGGGCATTTTCGTCCGTCGTTTCGGAATGCACATCCACGTCTGGCGGCAAATCGACAGCAAATTTCGGCTGATTACTGCCCGGCGTAACCCCAACATGGTCATTCTGGTGGCCTCCCTACTCATCGCACGGCCTGATCTCGGTATCGAACTTGTGGCGCTGTGGACGCTGGTTTCGTTGATCTTCCACGCGGTTCGGCTGGCACAGGCCAATGCGCGCCGCGACCGAAACGGACCGGTCGTCAGCTGGCTGGCATGAACCGCTGGACTGCGTTGTTGCTCGCCGGGTCCCGGCCCGGGACCGACCCTTTCGCTCAGGCTTATGGCACCAACCTGAAGGCGCTGATTCCGGTAGGCGGAATGCCGATGATCGCCCGGCCCGCCGCAGCGCTGCTCGCCGCGCCGGATATTGACCGGGTGCGCGTCCTTACCCAACAGCCCGAGCGGATCGCCGACGCACTGCCCGACGATCCACGGTTATCGTTGGAACTGTCCGGGGTCACGATTGCGGCAACCCTTGAAGCGATCCTGGCCGATCCTTCAACTCGCTACCCGCTACTGGTAACCACCGCAGATCATGCCCTTCTCGATCCGCAAATGATCGCGGACTTTTGCGGGCGAGCCGCCGGCGTCGACGTGGCCATCGGAATGGTCGAGCGGCGTGCGCTGACCGCGCGCCTGGCTGTCACGAAGCGAACCTGGCTGAGCTTTCGCGGTGGCGCCTATTCGGGGGCGAACCTGTTCGCATTCGGTAGCGCGCGGGCGACGCAGGCCGTCGCCCTGTGGCGCTCTGTCGAGCAGGATCGCAAGAAAGGCTGGCGGATGATTGCCGCGCTGGGGCCGGCATTGCTGCTCGGCGCCGTATTACGGGTCCGAACCATTGACCAAACTCTCGAAGCGGTGGGCCGCCGGCTCGACCTCGCTATCCGCAAGGTCGAGTTGGCCAATCCATTAGCAGCGGTCGACGTCGACAAGCCGGAAGACCATGCATTGGTTACCGCAATCCTCGAAGGCCGCGCATGACCGACCTTGCGATATACGACATGGACCGGACCGTTACCCGCCATGCGACATATACTCCGTTCCTGTTGCACTGCGCGGTGCGACGGGCGCCATGGCGGCTGCTCCTCCTGCCCTTCGTGATCCTTTCGATGATCGCTTATGTCGCAAAGTTGATCGACCGCGCTCGATTGAAGGAAATCAACCATCGCTTGCTGTTAGGCCACGGCCGCCACCCTGCCGAGCTTAAGCCGCTTGTCGAAAGCTTTGCGGAGGCAACGCTAAAGTCCAACATTCGGCCCGGAGCCCGTGCCGCCATCGCCCGCGACAAGGCCGAAGGCCGGCGCGTCGTGATGGCCACCGCCAGTTACCGCTTCTACGCGCGCGAAATCGCCGAACGGCTGGGCTTCGACGATTGCATCGGGACCAAGTCTATCCTCGGCCTCGACGATCGGGTTCACGCCAAAATTCATGGCGAGAATTGTTATGGCCCGGCGAAGCTACGGATGATCGAGGATTGGCTGACGGTGGCCGAGTTGGAACGAGCGCACGTCCGCTTCTATTCCGACCATGCCAGCGATGCGCCGGTATTCGAATGGGCCGACGAGGCGGTTGCCGTGAACCCGCATGACAAGCTCAAAGTCCTCGCCGCCAAGCGCGGCTGGCGCGTGGAGGACTGGGGCTAGACGCCCTGCAGCGCGTTATCGAAATCTGCGATCAAGTCCTCCGCCTTTTCGACTCCTATCGAGATGCGGACGAGGTTGTCGCTGATGCCCAATGCGGCCTTGCGTTCGTCAGGCACCGACAAATGAGTCATTGCCGCAGGTGCTGAGGCCAATGTTTCGGTGCCGCCGAGGCTGACAGCAAGATTGGCAATTTTCAGCGCGTCGAGGAACGCGAACGCCTCGCGCTCGCCGCCCTTCAGGTAAAGCGAGAAGGTCGACCCCGCCCCAGTGCAATGGCGCTTATATATATCTTCCTGGCGCGAGCCCGGCTCGAGGAAGCCGAGATAGCCAACTTTTTCGACCTTGGGATGGTCGCGCAGAAATTCGCAAACCTTTTCCGCGCTTTCGCCGGCCCGGGTCATGCGCAACTCCAAAGTTTCAAGGCTGCGCATGAGCATCCAGGCGGTGTTGGGATCGCATATCCCGCCCATGACGTTCCGCATCAGCCTCACTTTGTCGAGCAGCGCACGCTTGCCGACCAGGCCGCCTGCGACCAGGTCACTATGGCCGCCGGCATATTTGGTCAGACTGTAGACGCTAATGTCCGCGCCTTGATCCAGGGGCTTTGCCCAAAGTGGCCCAAGGAAAGTGTTGTCGATCGCGATCGGCGGCAGCTCGCCCTCGAATGCCGCGGCGCGGGCGGCGGCGACTGCCTCTACATCGACCAGCGCATTGGTCGGATTGGCCGGACTTTCAAGGTAGATCATCGCCACCCGGCCCTTGGCCTTGGCGCGCGCCATCACGTCGTCCAGCTCGTCGCGCGTGGCGCCGGCCGGGAAGTCGACGTAGTGCACGCCGAACTGGGTCAGTATCTTGTTGATGATGGTTTCGGTGGCCGCATAGAGCGGGCCCGAGTGGACGACGACGTCGCCGGGCCGGACAAAGGCCAGGAGCAGGGTCGCGATCGCGGTCATCCCGCTGGAAAAGGTCAGCGCAGTTTCCGCTTCTTCCCAGAGCTTCAGCCGATCCTCGAGAATCTCCTGATTGGGCCCGTTGAAGCGGGAATAGACCAGCCCCTCAGCCTTGCCGCCCGAACCGTGCTTGTTGGTAATGCCCTCGAAGAAGCGCTTCCCCTCCGCCGCCGTCTGGAACACGAAGGTCGAAGTGAGAAATATCGGCGGCTTCAGAGATCCTTCGCTAAGCGCGGGGTCGAAGCCATAGCCCATCATCAAGGTCGACGGGTCCAGCTTGTGGTTGCCGATATGGGTTTCGAATTCCTTTGGGGGGCGGCTCTCGGTCACAGATTGTCTCCTTGGCCGAGCGCATTAGCCGCTGGTGGTGGAGCGCGCTAGCTGGCGAGGCCAATCAAACTGAGCTGCCTCCCATAAGTTGGCTCGATGCGGTGGGTAGAGCGGCGATAACTGTAAAACCGATCTTCCAGCGCATAGGTATCGAGGCCAACCGTCTCGATCCTGCCTATGCCGGCCGCGGCGAGGCGGGCTGCGACATAGGCTTCCAGGTCGAAATGCGGCTTGCCGCCCTTCCCTTCGGCGAAAAAGCGATCATTGCCGGGATCGTCGACCAACAGCCGTTCGGCAAAACTATCATCAACCTCATAGGACGCGCGGGCAATGCACGGCCCGACTGCCGCAGCGATCCGGTCGATCTTTGCGCCAAGCGAGATCATTGCAGCGATCGCCTGGTCGGTTACTCCAGCCAGGGCGCCACGCCAGCCCGCATGAGCTGCGCCAACCACCCCGGCTTCCGCATCGACAAGCAATACCGGCGCGCAGTCCGCGGTGACGATCCCCAGCAGCAAGCCCGGCTGGTCGGTGACCAGCGCGTCGGCCTGAGGGCGCTCGGAATATGGCGCGGCAGCTGTGACAATGACTGCCGTTGGCGAATGAATCTGGTAGACGCTGGCCAGCGGTGCACTCCGCAAAATGGCGTCAGCGGCCATTCGGCGATTGGTTTCGACTGCTTTGGGATCGTCTCCGCTGCCAAGCCCGCAATTGAGCCCCGCAACCGCGCCTGTAGAAATCCCTCCACTGCGACCGAAGAAACCATGGGGAATCCCGTCGAGCGCTGCCGCGCGGACGATGTCGAGGGTCATAGAGCGAGCCTCATGACGATATCCTCGTCCGCATGGGTCCCGACCATGAAGGCGTAGGTCCCCTCCGGTTCGAACCCGAACTTTTCATAGAAGCGGCGTGCGCGGTGATTGTCGGTAAAGACCGATAAATAAAGATGGTCGGCACGGCGATCGCGTGCGCCTTGGATGACCCAGTCCATCAATGCATGGGCTACGCCCTGCCCCTTCATTTCCTCAACGACATAGAGCTGGCGAAGCTCGGCTGCTTCGCCCCGCGGCTCGAACGGCAGGTGCGGCGGGCCGAGCTTGGCGTAGGCGACCATCTTTCTGTCCAGCTCTGCGACCCTGACGGCGAACGCCGGATCGGCCAGATCCTTCGCCCAAACATCGGGCGAGTGGTTCTCGAGGAATATCTCCAAGTCACCTGGCTGATAGAGATGGCCGAAGGTCGCGACGAAGGTGCCGGTGCCCAGCGCCGCGAGCGCCTCCGCATCGCGGACCGTCGCGGTACGGAAGGTCACGCTCATGCCTCTAATCCCGCTATCTCGGGCCATACCGGCGCCCTCATCGCCATTACCTTGAACAGTCGTCCCATCTCCGCCTCATCGCATAACCGCCGCCGGGCAGCGGCAATCCGTTCCGTATCCTGCGGGTTTTTGGCGGCTAGCGCCATCGCCCTTGCGCCGATTCCAAGCGTTTCCAGCCATGCGCCCTGACTGGCAATGCGGCTCACCGTCGCGCCTCCGCACCGAGCCGCTTCTGACAATGCGGCGAAATCGACATGGCTGGTGATGTCCTGCTCGCCAGGCTCATCGAGAGGATTGGAGAAGCGGTGGTCTCGAACTGCCTGCAACGTATCGCCCTGTTCGCCCTTCGAATGACCGTAATCGATGACGATTGCCACGCCCCCGTAGGCCGCGAGACGCTTGGCGAGTGTTTGGGCAGCCTCGTCACGGGCAGGGGAAGTTTCGCGGATGAGGCCGTAAATCGTGAAGGCAAACGCGGTCCCGTCATGGATGACGCGACGCTCCTCATCGCCAACCCATTGTTTGACCGGCAATGCGTCGAAGAACTCATTGGCGACGAGCAACAGCGGCGCTTTGGGGAGGGAGTCAATCTCGTCGTGGAAGTTGGCTTCAGGCAGCAGCTTCGCCTGTGCCCTTTTTAGTGCTGGGCTGGTTTCGACCAGATGCACTTCACCAGTAAATCCTGCGCGCCGAAGGACGCTCAGTGCATCATTGGCCAGCGTGCCTCGGCCAGGTCCCAACTCGGCATAAACGGCGTCGACCGGCCGGCCAGCCCGGACCCAGCAATCGGCCAGCACAGCGCCCAGCATCTCTCCAAACATCTGGTGGATCTCAGGTGCAGTAATGAAGTCTCCGGATACGCCCAATGGATCGCGGGTCGCATAATAATGCGAGTTAGCCGCCGCCATATATTCGTCGACTCCGATCGGTCCCTCGGCGGCGATTCGGGCCGCCAGCAGGTCACCGACCTCGCTCAAGCCACGCTGGCCGAGCCTACCGTCGGCTCGACCCGAATGCGCCGCTTGTTGGCCGTAGCCATTAGATAGATTCCGCCAGCGATCATTGGAACGGTCAGCCACTGGCCCATGTGCAGACCCGTGGCCTGGGCAAAGCCGATTAGTTGCGAATCCGGTTCACGGATGAACTCGATGCCGAAGCGGAAGACGCCGTAGAAGAAGATGAAGGCGCCGACGAGCTTACCCGGCTGGTAGCGCGCCTGGGTCCGCCAAAACAGCAACCAAAGGATGGCGAACAGCACCAGGCCTTCGAGCCCAGCCTCGTAGAGTTGGCTGGGGTGTCGGGGCGGGCCTAGCAGCTTGCCGTAGGGCGTGATCTCTTCGAACCGGATCGCCCATGGCACGTTGGTCACAGCGCCCCAAAGCTCCTGATTCACGAAATTCGCTAGCCGGCCGAAAAACAGGCCGAATGGAACGCAGCAGGCGACATAATCATGCATTCGAAGCCAAGGCAGCCCTTCCTTGCGCGCGAGGTAGAGGATGCCGAGCGAGGTGCCGATCACGCCGCCGTGAAAACTCATCCCGCCATCCCAAAGCTTCAAGATGTCGAGCGGATGTTCCAGGTAAAAAGGCAGGTTGTAAAACAGCACATACCCAAGCCGGCCGCCGAGAATGATGCCGAGAGCCGAATAAAATACCAGATCGTCCGCGTGACGGCGGGCCATCGGCGCGCCGGGCTGCTTCAACAGCTTCAGCAAATACCAATAGCCGATGAAAATACCGGCCAGATAGGCAAGGCTGTACCAGCGCAGTTGGAACCAGCCGATCTCGAACACAGTCGGCTTCAGCCCAAGATCCGGGAAGGCGATCGCCGTGGATGCCGCGACCGTCGATACCAACAAACTCATGGGCTTCCCCTCATCGTTGCCGCCTCATAGGGTGGCCAAAACAAAACTCCAAGGACAGACGGATGGCCCTGACCGACCTCGACCGGAAATTTGACGCGGAAATGGCCGCGGTCACCGGACCGGGCGGGCGGGTAATCCTCGAGCGGGATGATCAAGGCAGGGTAATCGTCGCCAATTTTCCGGCCACGCTGCCGATGTTCTTCAAGACATTCTGCATGCTTAATGCAGAGGTCGAAGCGATCATCGCCGGAGACGAACGGCTCACGTTCGCCCAACTGGACGCATTTTCGGATCGGCTGGCACGGGGTCTGATCGCGCGCGGAGTCGGCAAAGGGGACCGGGTGGGCATCGCAATGCGCAACTGCCCCGCCTGGATCCTGTCCTACATGGCGGCGATCAAGGCCGGGGCGATCGCCACATTGCTGAATGGCTGGTGGCAGTCCGAAGAGCTGGAACATGCTCTGCAGTTGACGGAACCGAAGCTGATCCTGGCCGATACTCCGCGCGCCAAGCGAATATCGGCGACATGTTCGACCTGCATCGTCGAGACGATCGCCATAGAAGCTCATTGCGAAGAGGCGTTCGCCGACCTGCTCGGCGCCGGTTCGGACGGCATCGAATTGCCCGAGGTGAGTCCCGAGGACGATGCAACTATCCTCTTCACGTCCGGCTCGACCGGCGAGGCCAAGGGCGCAGTATCGACCCACCGCGCAGTGACTACTGGCGTCTATGCCTATGCCACAAGCCTGATGGTGCTTCGCGGGATCCTTGAATCCGAAGGCCGGCCGCCGCTTAATCCGCTTAAGACCTTGGTCGTCGTGCCATTGTTTCACGTTACCGGTGAAGTGCCGGTGATGCTCAACAGCTTCGTGATTGCGCGGGGAATGGTGCTGGTGCCCAAATGGGACGCAACGGAGGCGCTTCGACTGATCGAGAAGGAAAAGATCACCTATTTCGTCGGCGTCCCGACGATGAGCCTGGAGCTCATGAATCATCCGGACCGAGGCAATTACGATCTCAGCACGCTGACCGACATCGCCGCAGGAGGAGCTCCGCGACCGGCTGCCCATGTCGATCGACTGCGCCGATCTTTCCCCGCAGCCCAGCCCGCACTGGGATATGGCCTTACCGAAACCAACGCCGTCGGGTGCGGCAATTTCTGGGATAATTATGCGGCCAAGCCGGCCTCGACCGGGCGCGCCCAAGTGCCGTTCGTCGAATTGGTCATATTGGGTGAGGATGAAACCCATCTCGGCCGCAACCAGCGCGGCGAAATCGCCATGCGATCAGCGGCCAATATCAAGGAATATTGGAAGAATTCGGATGCAACGGCCGCCGCATTCACAGCCGACGGTTTCCTCAAGACCGGCGATGTCGGTTACGTCGACGAGGACGGATATTTGTTCATCGTCGATCGCAAGAAGGACATTATCATCCGCGGCGGCGAGAATATCTCCGCCGCCGAGGTCGAAGCCGCCCTCTATGGCTGCGAAGGCATTGCCGAGGCAGCGGTGTTTGGCGCCCCCGACGACCGGCTTGGAGAAATACCGGTGGCGATCCTCCATCGGCGCGAGGGCAGCAGCCTCAGCGAGGAGGAATTGCGCAAGTTCCTTGATGGGCGGCTGGCGGCGTTCAAGGTTCCGGGGCGGATCGTCTTTTCCGACGAGCCACTTCCCCGGCTCGGCACCGGCAAGATCGACCGGGTCGCGCTCAAACAGCGATACGCCGGCTAATGCAGTTGCCCGGCGTCTCGCGCCGCACCTTGTTGATCGGCGGCGGTGCGGGCGTCGGCCTGATCGTCGCCTTCCTTGCCTGGCCGCGGCAAGATGGCAGCCCGCTTCGCGCCGGGCCGCGGGAAGCAGTGCTTGGGCCATTCCTGCGTATTGGCACGGACGGGCGCGTAACGCTTGCGGTGCCTCAAACGGAGGTTGGTCAGGGCATTTGGACCGGACTGGCGCAGATTGCCGCCGACGAGCTCGGTGCAGCGTGGGAAAATATGGCCGTCGAGCCGGCCCCACATGGGGACGCCTATATCAACCAACTGATTACGCATGATTATCAGGTGAAAACGCGAATCACCGCCGGATCGAGCTCGATCCGCGCATTCGATCAACCCTTGCGCGCGGCGGCGGCGGCGGCTCGCACGCTGCTTTGCGCAGCAGCTGCAGGGCGCTGGGGTGTCGCTGCCGAGGAGTGCGATACCGAGGGCGGGTTTGTCGTTCATGAAGGCAAAAGGCTGAGCTTCGGCGAAGTCGCGGCCGACGCCGCAAGCTTGCAACCGCCCAAAGCACCCCAACTCAGGCCCGTCGGAACCGGAAAGCTGCTCGGCGAAGCGCTCCCGCGGCTGGATTTGCCCGCCAAATCCGACGGCAGTTTGCGCTTCGCGTCCGACTTGCGCCTGCCGCGAATGATCTTCGCCTCGGTCCGGATGGCCCCGCCGGGCGGGCGCCTTCGCGGATTTTCGCGTGCCGGCGCGAAGCAGCAACCGGGCTTGATCGACCTGGTCGTGCGCGAAGAATGGATTGCCGCGTTAGGCGAAACCTGGTGGGCCGCCGACCATGCGCTGACCCGCGCCTCTGCCCGCTTCTCCGGCGAAAGCCGGGGCGACCTGTCTGCTCTCCTTTCAGACAGCCTGGACAGCGGCAAGGCGAAGCGCCTGTTCAAGCGTGGCGACTATTACAAAGCCACAAAGGACTCGCGACCGCTGTCGGCTACTTATGCGATGTCCGCGACACCACATCATCCGATCGAGGCACCGGCAGCGGTGGCGCGCTTTACCGGAGACCGCTTGGAAGTGTGGGCCGCGACGCAGATGCCCGATCTCGCCCGCGCCGCCGCCGCTAGTGCCGCGGGGATCTCCGAGAAATTGGTATCGCTATACGCCATGCCAATCGGCGACGGGTCGGGAAGTGGAATGGATGTCGGCACGGTCGCCATTACCGTCGAGCTGGCGAAACATTCCGGCCGTCCGGTCAGCATGGCCCTGCCACCTGCGACTGCCCAGAACCAGGACACGGCTCGCTCGCCGATCCTGGCGCGCCTGTCCGCACTTCCTGCGCCAGACGGCACGATTGCCGCCTGGAGTGCCCGCATCGCCGGCGCGCCAGGACTTGAGGCTGACCTGGCCCGCGCAACGGGCAAACCTGTTGCCGCCTTCGCTCCCAAAGGAGCGACCCCGCCCTATGGGATCCCTGCAATCCGGATCGATGCAGTCGATGCAAAATTGCCCACTCGCACCGGCTACATGCGCGGCGGCGACGAAGCGATGATGACTTTTGCAACTGAGAGCTTCGTAGACGAGATGGCGCGAGCATTGGGCGCCGAGCCTCTCACTTATCGCATTGGACTCCTCGGGGGTTCGCCCCGACTGGCGCGGGCCATCACCACGGCGGCGGCAATCGGCGGCTGGGACGGTGGCGCCCCGGGTAGCAATATGGGACTGTCATGTGCGTCGCTTTACGGTTCGTACATCGGCCTCCTGGCCGAAGCGACGCTTGGCGCTGACCAGCGACTGAAAGTGTCGCGACTGGTTGCGGCGGTCGATGCCGGGCGGATCGTCAATCCCGGACTGGTTCGACAGCAGATTGAAGGGGGGTTGCTCTCGGCATTGGCCGCCGCCGTTATCCCGGCGCCCGAATGGGTGGCGGGAATGCCGCGAGCGACGCCCTTGCGCGGCCGTGGCTATGAGCGGTTGCACGACGTGCCGAAAATCGAAGTCGAGATCATTGGCAGCGACGAATCATCGGGCGGGGTCAGCGGGCTCGGAATGGCGGTCCTCGCCCCGGCCGTGGCCAATGCACTTGCTGCCGGCACCGGCAAGCGCTTGCGCAACCTGCCGTTCGACCCGATGAGCGCGGCATGACTAGGCCGGACAACCACCCCCCTATCCCGAAGCCGCGCATCGGCGTGCTGCTGATCAATCTCGGCACGCCGGATGCTCCCGAACCGAATGCGGTCCGGCGCTACCTCGCCGAATTTCTGTCGGACCCTAGGGTCATCGAGATTCCGCGCTGGGCGTGGAAGCCGATTCTTCATGGAATCATCCTTCGCACGCGGCCCAAGAAGAGCGCGCATGCCTATTCCCAGGTATGGAGCGAGGAAGGTTCGCCGCTTGCCGCAATCACCGCTCGTCAAGCCGCCAAGTTGCAAGCCCGATTGGGCGACGAAGTGACCGTCGACTGGGCAATGCGTTATGGCAACCCCGGTATCGAGGGTGCGATTGCCCGCATGATCGACGCAGGCGTCACCCGGATTCTGACCTCCCCCCTTTATCCGCAATATAGCGCCGCAACGACCGCCAGCGCGATGGACGCGACCTTCGCAGCCATTGCCGCCCAGCGCTGGCAACCCGCCTTGGGGACCCTGCCACCCTATTTTGACGACCCGCTCTATATTGGTGCGCTGAAATCCGACCTCGAACGCCAGATTGCTGAGTTGGACTTCACTCCAGATCGCTTGCTGCTGAGCTTCCACGGAATGCCGCAGCGGACGCTGGAGCTTGGCGATCCCTACCATTGCCATTGCCGCAAGACCGCTCGTCTATTGGGCGAGGCGATCGGGCTTGACGTCGACGTCGCCTTCCAGTCGCGCTTCGGCCGGGCCAAATGGCTGGAGCCGGCAACAGACGTCACACTCGCCGCCTATCCGCAGCAGGGCGTAAAACGGATTGCCATCGCCGCCCCCGGCTTTTCGGCGGATTGCCTTGAGACATTGGAGGAACTCGGAATTCGCGAACGCGAAAACTTCCTCACGGCGGGCGGAACTCATTTCGCGCGGCTCGATTGCCTCAACGACGGCGATCAGGGAATGGCGATGCTGGAAGGCCTGATCCGGCGCGAACTTGCCGGATGGTGGCCGTCGTCCTAACGCAGCGGCACAACATAGATCAGGAGAACGAGTCATGGCGCGAGTGGCGATCGTAACCGGCGGAACCCGTGGGATCGGCGAGGCGATCAGCGTCGCGCTGAGGGATAAGGGAATGAAGGTCGCCGCGACTTACGCCGGCAATGAAGAGCGCGCGCGAGAGTTCACCGAACGAACTGGAATCGCCGCCTACAAATGGGACGTCGCGGATTGCGACGCTTGCCGGGAAGGCGTCGAGCAGGTTGAGGCAGAACTCGGGCCGGTGGACGTGCTGGTCAACAATGCTGGCATCACCCGCGACGCGACCATGAAGCGGATGGATCACCAGAAATGGCAGGACGTCATCGACACCAATCTTGGCGGCTGTTTCAACATGGCCAAGGCGGTGTTCGAAGGGATGCAGTCGCGCAATTACGGCCGCATCGTCAACATCGGCTCGATTAACGGCCAGGCCGGCCAATATGGCCAGGTCAATTATGCCGCCGCCAAATCAGGCATCCACGGCTTCACCAAGGCGCTGGCGCAGGAAGGCGCGCGAAACAATGTTACGGTCAATGCGATCGCGCCCGGCTATATCGACACCGACATGGTTGCCGCAGTCCCGGAAGACGTGTTGTCCAAGATCGTCGCGCGTATCCCGGTCAAACGTCTTGGCAAGGCCGAAGAGATTGCGAGGGGCGTCGCCTTCCTGGTTGACGAAGATGCCGGCTTCATCACCGGTTCGACCCTGTCGATCAACGGCGGCCAGCATATGTATTGATGACGCTCGGACCTCCGACAAAGCGGTCAGTGACGATCGCCGGACATGAGACGTCGATCAGCCTGGAGCCGCTTTTCTGGAAGGCGCTTGAGCGTGCGGCGATGGCGGAAGGCCTGCCGATCAACGCATTGATTGCGCGGATCGACGTTGAGCGGCTTGATACGCCTGGCGGCGCACCCAATTTGACGTCGGCGATACGCCAGTGGCTGTTCCTTATGGAAGCGCAGCGATGACGGTCTCGGCAAAGGATGCGCCGCCATCCGGGGCGTGCTGAAGCCAAAGCGATGGTTCGATCAGTTCCAGTTCGATAATCGCCAGCGCACCCGATTCATCGCGGACCATATCAACCCGTGCATATGCCGCTTCGGCCGGCGCGGTGGCCAGGGCGGCTTGCGCAAGTTCGATCGCGCCGGTTGGCGGTTGGCAGGGCTGCTCTGTTCCGCCGAGATGCGGCTGGACCCTGTAGTCGCCGGCTTTCGGCCGCTTGACTATCGCATGGCTGAAGCGACCGCCGAACAGCATGATCGAATATTCGCCTTCATCCGCGACCGAACGCAGGAAGGGCTGAACCAACATTGTCCGCTGGTGGGAGCTGGCGGGTAAAGGATCGCCGGGACCCAGCCGGTAAGTACCATCTGCCGAAGCTGATACCGGCGGCTTGATCACCAGTTCGCTTCCAAATTCGGCCCGGGCATCGGCTAGCGCAGCTTCGTCGAGCGCATCGACCAGACGCGTTGGAATAACTGCGATACCCTTTTGCCCGAGCTCCGCCAGATAGCGCTTGTTGCTGTTCCACCGGAGCAGTGGCACGGGGTTCAGTACCTTCGGCCCATCGCCTTCCAACCGGTCGAGCAGTGCATGCCAGCGCGGTGGATCGAGGTGATAGCCCCATGCGACAAGCGGCATGACGAGGTCGAATACACTGAGTTCGCCGGGATTAGTCCAAGGCCGTGGTTCGACCTCGATTCCGGAGCGCCGAAGCACGTCGGCCTCAACGTCATAGGCCCAGTTCCAGGCCTCCGGATAATCCGGAGCAGGGGTGAGGATCGCCGTACGCACTAGCGAGAAAGCAGGATTCGCGCCTGGCTGGCGATCTGGGCCAGCATCGGCGCCGAGACCGACCCGGCAAGCTTGGCCCGCTCCACAAGCGCACGGAACTGGGCGATGCGCCGCGGATTGGTCTCGACCCAGCGCTCGACGCTTTGGTCCGGGTCATCGCTGCGGGTGCGGCTAAGGAAATCGATCCGAACCTGTTCGAAGTCGCGGATCAAGCCGGCAGCAAGTAGTCGCTGCCAATTGTCGGTCGGCACGTAGCGTGAAACCTGTTGTTGGGCCCAGTCGAGGCCGAGCACCTCGCCAAGGCGAGTGTAGGCGCGGGTTAGCAACAGCTCATCGAGACGCCGGCGAGATGCCAGTCCGGCAATGCCGAACACACCATCCAGCTCGTAGAGCTTGACCAGTCGGTCGACGATGGCCTTGTCAGCCCCCAGCGCCGTCAACTCGGAGCGGCGGGCAGCCGCCTCTCCCCGGACCTCGGCACGTATGAGGCCGGTCGCCTTGGCCGCGACCTTGTCGAGGCCGGGCTTCAACATCTCGACGACATCCTTGACGCTGGTTTCGCCGGCAGCGGCACGGATCACATCGCCGATATGCGCACGAATTGTTTTCGCGGCGACCGCAAAAAGCGCAATCCGCGATTCTTCCGTGATTTTTGCATCTTCGATCCGAGCCCATAGCGACTGGAGATCGAGCAGCCGTTCGGCAACCAGGAAGGCGGTAATGACTTGTGGCAGGCCAACCCCTTCTTCTTCGGTCATGTCGAGCGGGAGACTTGGGCCAAGTCGATTGACCAGCCGGTTGGCGACCTTGGTCGAAACGATCTGATGCCTCAGTCGATGGGCGCGGATCGCATCCGCATGCTTCTTCCGCATCGGCTCGGGGAAGGCGGCCATCAGTTCGCCTTCCATAGTCGGATCGTTGGCGAGCTTTAGTTCTTCGGCGGCATCCTTCAGGTGGATCTTGGACATCGAAAGCACGACGGCAAGCTCCGGACGGCTCAGGCCGAGCCCGTCGACTTTCCGCCTGAGCAGGGCCTCGCTTGAGTCGAGCCCTTCAACCTTGCGGTCGAGACGGCCGGATGCCTCGAGAATCTCGATGGTGCGAACGAAGCCCGGAATTCCCGCCGTGCCCCGGGACTCGGCGATCGAGAGCGCCAGCGATTGGAGGCGGTTGTCCTCCAGGACCAGCTCGGAGACCTCTTCAGTCATGCTGGAAAGCAGCTTGTTCCGCTCTGCCTCACCCAAGCGGCCTTCGCTCATTTCCCGGTTGAGCGGGATCTTGATGTTCACCTCATTGTCGGAACAATCGACGCCCGCCGAATTGTCGATGAAGTCGGTGTTGATTCGTCCACCCTGCGACGCGAATTCGATGCGCCCGGCCTGGTTGATGGCAAGGTTTGCACCCTCACCGATAACCTTGGCGCGCACCTCGCTGGCATCGACTCGCAGCGGGTCGTTGACCGGATCGCCGACCTGGGCGTGGGTCTGATAGCTGGCCTTGATGTAAGTGCCGATGCCACCGAACCAGATGAGGTCGACCGGAGCCTTGAGGATTGCCGAGATCAGGCTCGTGGGATCGATTGTCTCTGCTTCGATATCCAATGCGGCACGTGCCTCAGGCGTAAGCTCGATCGACTTCTGGCTGCGCGGCACGATCATACCGCCCTTCGACATCAGCTTGCGGTTATAGTCGTCCCAGCTTGACCGCGGCAGTTCGAACATCCGCTTGCGCTCTTTCCAGCTCTTGGCCGGGTCGGGATCGGGATCGATGAAGATGTGACGGTGATCGAACGCCGCAACCAGCTTGAGCTCCTTTGAGAGCAACATACCGTTGCCGAACACGTCGCCCGACATGTCGCCGCAACCGACAACCCGAACCGTCTGTTCCTGGACGTCGACGCCCATTTCAAGGAAATGGCGCTGGACCGAAATCCAGGCGCCCTTGGCGGTGATGCCCATCGCCTTGTGGTCGTACCCGTTGGAGCCACCGCTGGCGAAGGCGTCACCCAGCCAGTAACCGCGCTCAAGTGCGATCGCGTTGGCAACATCGGAGAAGGTCGCGGTGCCCTTGTCGGCGGCGACCACGAAATAGGGATCGTCGCCATCGTGAATGACGACGTCGGCCGGATGAACGACCTTGTCCTTGACGATATTGTCGGTGACCGACAGCAGCGAACGGATGAAGATCCGATAGCTTTCGGTTCCCTCGGCCAGCCAGCCGTCGCGGTCGACCGCAGAATTCGGCAATTGCTTGGGGTAGAAGCCGCCCTTGGCTCCGGTCGGGACAATGACGGCATTCTTGACCAGCTGGGCCTTCATCAGCCCGAGAATTTCAGTGCGGAAATCGTCGCGCCGGTCGGACCAGCGCAAGCCGCCACGGGCGATCGGGCCGCCGCGCAGGTGGATACCCTCGACGCGCGGGCTGTAGACCCAGATCTCGCGATAGGGGACCGGCGCCGGGAGGCCCGGCACCTTCCTGGACTCGATCTTGAATGCCAGCGCTTCGGCGGCGGCCGGAGCAAAGGCATTTGTACGCAGCGTCGCGTCGACCACAGCCCGCATTTGCCGCAGGATGCGGTCGTCATCGATGCCGCGAACGTCCTTCAGGGCCTCTTCGAACTTGCCGGAGGCTGATTTGACTGCGGCCTCGCGGCCGCTGGCCGCCTTGGGATCATGCGCTACCCCGAACAGCCGGATGAGAGCACCTGTAGCCTTGGGTGCGCGACGCAACGCATCGACCACGGTCGCGACGCTGAATGCCACACCGGTCTGGCGCATATAACGGAACCATGCTCGCAGCCAGACGACCGGCCGGGGCTCAAGACCGGCGTAGAGTACCAACTGGTTGAATGCGTCGTTTTCAGCTCCGCCGCATAGTACGTCGGAGATCGCGCGCTCGATAATGTCGGCGCGAGAAAGCACTTCGTCGATGGCTACGCCATCGGCCAGTTCGAGCAGGCAATCGTGGATATGCGCCTTATCCTCGCCAGACAGCTCGATCGGGATCTCTGCCAGTACGCGAAAGCCGAAATTTTCCAGCACCGGGATCGCATCGGAAAGCGCTATCAGGCCGCCGCGGCGGTATATCTTGAGGCGGAGTCGCTGCTCACCTCCAACGGTCTCGACAAAAAGGCGCGCATCGCGCTCGCTGTTGTCAGCCAATCCATTCAGGCGAAGGACGTCCAATGCCGCTTCGTCGGCGCTGGTCCGGTTGCGATAATAATCGGGAAAGCTCCCCGCATAGGTCAGGGTCAGGCGCGTAGCGCGGCCGGCGCCAACGCGCGCGATCAGCGCTTCCTCGACCCCTGGTTCCCACCCGCGGACCATCTCGTCCAACCGGCGGTTGAGCTCCCTCATATCCGGCGTTGGGTCGTCCGCCTCGATGTCGAGGGTGTAGCGGATGAGCGCCAGGTCGCCTTCGCCCAGCTCCACAGACCAGCTGGTGACCGGCCGGCCGGTTGCATGCTCAAGGAGGTCGGCAATGGCCAGTCGGCGCTCGGTGTTGAGATCATCGCGCGGGAGCCAGACGAAAGCGAACAAATGACCCTTGAGGATGCTGCGAAGGAGCAAGATCGCCGGCCGTGGCCGATCGGCGAGCGACATGGCCATGGTGATCAGGTCGCGGCCGCTTTCCTCGCTGAGATTGACCAGCAGGTCGCGCGGCACGGACCCGAGCGCATGCCTCAATGCCTTGCCGCTATGGCCCCTGGGATCGAAACCGAATTCCCGGTCAAGCTCCTCAAGGCGGCGACGGAGCACGGGAACTTCCTCGGTCGGCTGGATCAGCGACTGGCTGGTCCACAAGCCGGCATGGACGCCGATACCGGTTATCTTTCCGCCTTCGCGGATCGGGACGACAATCAGGTCGAGCGGTACCCGGCGGTGGACGGTGGACTTGCGCTCGGCCTTGGCGATCAGCGGCACCGCGCCACCGCGCTCGAAATGGCGAATGGCGCCTACCGAGCCGCCCTTGTCGGTCGGCGCGCCCGGGATTGAAAAGATGCCAAGAGTGCTCGAAGGCTCCTCGCCCGGGCGTTCGACCTGGTAACCGAGCAGGGTCAGCGCGCCATCAGCGAACCAGCTGAGAAGCGCCGAGCCTTCGGCGTCATCGACCTTGGCCGCATCTTCGCGCATCTGCGCCTGCATCTTTGGCCAGTCGCGAACAGCTGCCCGAACATCAGCCAGAACGGCATGCAAATCCTCGACCAGTTCACGCCGGCCGCGCGCATCGGCACGGTCGAGTTCGATGTACATCATCGATTCGCGGCGGCTTATGTCGCCGCAAAGGCCTTCCAGGGATTGCAGCACCCCTTTCTCGTCCCGGTCGACGCACAATACCGGGTGAAGCAGGCGATGGATGGTAAGATGGCGGCCGGCGATGGCGTTGGCGATCGAGTCGACCAGGAAAGGCATGTCATCATTGATGATGCCGAGCCGCATGCGGCGCCGGCCTGCTTCGCCACCCGTGGATTCCAGGCGGATGGAGACTTCGCCACGGCGGCGCTTGTGCGCGACATCGGCAATGAAGCGCGCAGCCTCGGTCTGTTCGTCGGCGTTGAACCCGTCGAGCTCGCCTGCCAGCGCATTGCTGAGAAGCGCCTCCCGCAAGCCGTCAACCGTTGAGGCTTCCGTCCGCGTGATTACCGTCATGTCCTGCTATTGCTCCGCCTGTCTCGCGATGCGGCGGGGCCTAGTCCCGCACGCCGCTTTAGGCAACAGCCGGGACGCTAAAGTAATAGGTCGGCGTTAGCGCGCGGCGCAGCGCAAGGCTCGATCGAGCATGGCGCCATCAGCGACCAGTTCGACAACTTCATGGACGCCGTCGGCGTTGCGGCGGGTAAGAACCAGCGCAAATTCCTGATTGGTCGGAAGCTGGGCCAGCGCGAGCGGGGGCGCGGCCCGAAGCGCAACTTTACCGGCCTCAACCTTGTCCTCGATCGGCCGATCAGGTCGGCGCGCCTTTCGTTCGGCGGCCACCAGGCCCTTAAGTCCGCCTTCGGCTTGTTCGACGAACGTCTGGAATCCGCCAAAGTCGACATTTTCGCGTTCCGCAAAGCTCAGAGCAGCGGCGAACTCCGTCAGTCGGGTTTTGTCGTAGTCTACTCCAAAGACAAGCTTGACGATCGGAGTCATCGGGGCTCGGGCCTGCGTTTTGACCCCGGCGTCGTCAAGAATTTCGGCGTAGTCTGCAGGCACGCGCTTGGCGGCCACCGCGAAATCATATGCCATGGCCAAGGCACGATAGAGTGCAGCGCGACTACGGCCGTCCTGCTGCTTGCAGACCTCGGCGCTTTCGCGCGCGGCCCAAAGGCGATCCGCAAGGCCGGCTTCGGCATCGAGTTCGATGACGGGCTCAACTGCTTCGTCAATCGGATCCGGGAGCGGCTCGGGATCGGCCAGCGGGCCGTCCTCCCAGGCGAGATGGGGAGTCGTCAGTACCGTTTCAGACTCGGGTTCCGGCCCGGACTGCATCGGCACGACCAGTTCGAGTATCTCTTCCTCCTCGTCAGCCTCGGCCGTTTCCGGCTCAAGCGGCGCGAGGGCAGGGCGGATGACCTGCGAAATCTCCGAGGCTTCGCCGACATCCTTCCAGTTGATCACCCCATAGATGAAATCGATCGTATCGCCGTCGGAGCTAAACGGCATGAGGATCCCGCGGTAACAGATGTTGCGGCCACGCTGGTTGACGAATTCGGCCTCGAAGCCGACCGGCGCACGGTTGGCGATGATTTGCATATAATGGTCGGTAAGGCGCGACAGCAGCGACCGGCTGGGCACGTCTGCGATCGACTTGATGTCATCGCCAAGCCCGCACTCCTCGCGGATGGCGGTGCCGATGTAGGGTGTCGCCGGATTGTCGCTGCCTTCCGTGAAGTCGAGCAGCACCGAGTGCGGTCCGAAATCCTGGATGTTACCCGGCTCGAGGTCCTCGATAGAGGGAAAATCACGACCTTCCAGCAATGAACACCAGTAATTGTAAGCGCGGACGTGCATTCGGCGCTCGTCGGCGCCGATTGCCGATGCGACATCGGGCTGCGGTTCCGGCACGGACGCCGGCTCGAACTCACTCGGATGGTCGGAATAGCTATCCACGCGCAAAATTCCCGCAAATCTCCGTTTCCGGTACAGTTTCAACGGAAAGCGTTGCGAAACCGTTAAGCATGTTCGGCAAATCCGAGCCGATCTCGACAGGCTGAGGACAGGGTTGCCCGTGGCGGATGGCCCGTGTAGGGGCGCTGCAGCCGTCAGGCCAAGCCGCTTTAGCTCAGCTGGTAGAGCACATCATTCGTAATGATGGGGTCAGGTGTTCGAGTCACCTAAGCGGCACCACTCCTTTTTGCTGGCGATCTTAAAGCCTAGGCGCCAGCTCGCCTGCCTCCGTTGCGGCAGGCCCCGCCGCCGGGCCAACCGACCCACCCCGGCCCCTTAACGAATTGGCCCGGCTTGGCGCCCGTCGGAATGCCATCCTTCAGCGTCTGGACGCCATTGACGAACACGTCCCGAACGCCCGTCGCATATTGCATCGGCTTGGCGAAGGTGGAGTGATCGGCGATCTTCGCCGGGTCGAATAGCACTACATCGGCAACCATTCCGGGCTTGAGCTGCCCACGGTCGCGCAACCCGAGATTGCTGGCCGGAAGAGCGGAGAGGCGGCGGACAGCTTCGGCCAAAGATACCACCTTTTCGTCGCGCACATATTTGCCCAGGAAGCGTGCGAAATTTCCATAGGCGCGGGGATGCGTACTGCTTTTGAGGAACACGCCCTCAGGCGCCGAAGCCTCGGCGTCCGAGCCGAAGCTGACCCACGGGATTGCTGCCTGCCGCCGGACATTTTCCTCGCTCATCAGGAAATAGATGGCGCCGGACCGACCCTGATCGGCCAGAACAAGGTCGACCACCGCCTGCTCGGCGCTGACCCCGCGCATCTTGGCGACTTCAGCCACGGTCTTGCCCATCAGCGGCTTCAATGACGGCTCCGTCATGCTCGCGATGAGAACGCCGTCAGGGCCAGCATGGAAATAGAGATTTTCCCAATTCTTGCCAGGCTGCAGCATCTCTTTCTTGATGCGCTCGACCGTTGCCGGATCCTTTAGGCGCTTCAGCATGGCTTCATTGCCGCCATCCTGGACCCACGGCGGCATGGAAGCGGCAAGTCCCGTCCCGCCGGCGGTGTAAGTGTACATGTCGGCACTGATCTTGAGGCCAGCCGCGCGGGCAGCTTCGATCTTTGCGATTGCCTGGTCGATCTTGCCCCAATTGGCGCGACCGACCTGCTTCAGGTGATAGATTTCCGCGGGGGCGCCGGAGCGGCGCGAAATCTCGATGAGCTCGTCAATGCTCTCGAGAAGTCGATCGCCTTCAGAGCGCATATGGCTGATGTAGCTGCCTCCGCATTGTGCCGCTTCGGTGGTCAGTGCGACGAGCTCATCAGTCTCGGCAAATGTCGCCGGCGGGTAGATGATCGACGAGCCGACACCAAGCGCACCTTCCTCCATCGCCTGGCGAACCAGGGCGCGCATTCTCTGCAGTTGATCCGGGGTCGGGTCGATATCATCGTCACCCAACTCATGCTGGCGGACTGTCGTGGCACCGACGAAGGATGCGACGTTCATTGCCGTCCCGCGCCGCTCGATCAGGTTCAGATAATCGCCGAGCGTCGTCCATTCGATCGGATATTTGAAGTCGCCCTGCTGCTCGACCGCCTGCTTCTTCATCCGGTCGTTGAGCGGGCCCATCGACCAGCCCTCGCCCATTACCTCAAGCGTGACTCCCTGCCTGAGGTCGCTCTGTCCCAGACCATCGACGAGCAGCGATTCAGTCGCCCAGCTCAGCATGTTGATGAAGCCAGGCGCGACGGCCAGGCCTTTGGCATCCACCACCTTGGCGGCCGACGCCGGGCGCGAAGGGCCCGCGTAGACGATCCGGCCCCCATTGATGCCGATATCGCCGGCAAAGGGCTGCCCTCCGCTCCCGTCGTAGATCTCCCCGTTGCGAATGAGCACATCATAGGCCGCCGGCTCCGCGCCACTGGCGCCAGAGCCTTGCAGCAGGGCGGCCGCGAGCGCGGCCACCGCGATACCGGTACGCATGAACATGACAGCCTCCAGCTAGTTTCTGATCAACGTGCGGCCGATGCCACCGGCCTGAAATCCAGATCCTGATAGTCGAAACTGAAATCGGCGGTTGGCGACACGGGCTTCATCGTGATGTGGTCGACCTTGCCCTCGGCATCGAGGCCGAAGGTGACATAGGCCGGCTCGATGCCTTTATCGTAGAAGCGCGCGATGAAGGTATCATATTGGTAATGCACCAAAGGGCCGCCCATGCGCGGCGTTTCGTCGAAATTGATGTTGAGGCCCGATTTGCCCTGCGAGACGGTAATCTTGCCGTACCAGGGGTCCTTGTACTGGCCGGCATAGCGGTCGAGCGACAATGAAGGCCCGACCTTGGCCGGAGTTGCGCCCTTCGCCTCCACGGCGGCCTGTGCCCCGGCTAGCCGGGCTTCCAGGAACTTCGCATAACGGCCGGCCCAGTCGACCTTCGGACGGCCGAGATAATGATCGATTAGCTCGTTGGTGAGCCCACGACGCACGGCGCCTTCTTCAGCGTTCATCGTAATTGCGAAGCCGACATTCTTCTCGGGGATCAGCACGACCATCGTGATGAAGCCGAACACGCCACCGGAGTGGGAAACGATCTTGGCACCGCCATAGTCGGAGACTTCCCAGCCAAGCGCGTAGGTCTTGAACATCGATTTGGTGTCTTCAAAGCCCGGCGGCGGCGGCGGGTTCGGCTCGATCACCTGCGGCTCCCACATCGTTGCGGAAGACTCTTCGCTGAACAAACGGCCACCGTCGGCGGTCTTGCCGTGCGAAAGCTGGATGTTAAGCCATTTTGCGAGGTCGTTTGCGCTCATGGCCAGCAATCCTGCGGGCGTGGATGCAGCGCCAAGCTGGTCGCGCTCATCAAGCAGCTGAAGCGGGCCAAGGCCGCGTACAGGCCCACTGATACGGCCATGCGGATAGGCGCGATTGATGGTGCCAAGTCGGCTCGGCTCGTCGCTGGTCGCGGTCAGAAGCCCGGCGGGCTTGTAGACATGGTCGCGGACATAAGCTTCGTAGGTCTGGCCACTGACGGCTTCGATCAGCGCACCTGCAACCGTGTAGAGAATGTTGTCATAGGCATAGCCACTGCGGAAGCTGGTCGCCGGCTTGATGTGCTTCAGTCCTTCCAGCATCTGCGCGCGGGTCCGGTTGCTCCGCGGGACAAACATCAGGTCGCCGGCGCCAAGGCCCAGGCCGCTGCGATGTACCAGCAGGTCGCGCACCGTCATTTCCCGGGTGACCCAGCTATCATACATCTGGAAACCTGGCAGGCGGTCGACCACCTTGTCGTCCCAGCCGAGTTTTCCGGCGTCGACCAGGGTCGCAAGAGCGGCGACGGTGACGGCCTTGCCGGTCGACCCGGTCATGAAGATGGTGTTTGCATCGACCGCTTCCGATCCGCCGAGCTTCCGGACACCATATCCCTTGGCGACCACGACCTTGCCGTCTTCAACGATGGCAATGGCTATGCCCGGCAGCCCGGAACTTTGGCGAAGCTGTTCCACGCGCTGATCGAGGTCGGCCGGCGGCGCGGCGAGAGCCGGGCAGGCGGCAACCAGCGCGATGAGCGCAGCGGCAATAGGGATTCTCATGCAACCTCCACGGGTATCGATTGATCGCGCCGAAGCCGCCAGACACCGATGGTCATGAGCGGCAGGATGAACACGGCGAGCAGGATATAGGCCAGCGCCCGATAACCGTTGGCAATCAGCGCAACCAAGCCAAAGCGTTCGGCAAGGAACATGCATCCAACCAGCAGGGCAATTGCGATTGACAATCGCGCGCGATGACTCAGCTCCATCCCGCGCCGGACCCGCAGCGCCTTGGCAATGCGTTCGTTAATGGCGTGGACCGAGCTGGCGCCGCTTTCGAGCAGTGCCGAAAAGATCATCAGCTGGAACAACAGGTGGAACAAGGGAATATCGAGGCGTTGGAGCATGAAGTCCGATGGCAATGTGGCCGCCGCGACGTCGGGCAGGAAAGCGACCATGCAGGTGAAGAATAAAGCCCCCGGCAACATCGCAAGAGGTCCGGCAAGCATCCCCGCGATCACCGCGTCCCGGCTGCTGGTCAGGTGCCTGACGACAGGCAGGATTACTACTGCGCCGATCAGATTGTAGCTGGCATATATGGTTCCACCCGCCGCCCAATTGCCGACCGCGGTATCGCGCGAAAAGGCCGCCTGGATCTCGCCCCCGAACCGGCTGAACGCCAGGATAACGAACAGGGCGTAGACAGCGTAAAGGAGGTAGGAAACATAGGCGAACATCCGTTCGACCGACTCGTTTCCATAGGTCACGATCGAGATGATCGCCACTGCGAGCAATAGCGTCCCCCACAGCTCCGCAACGCCAAATATAGCAGCGCCGATCGCCCCGGCTGCTGCGCCATAGACCGCCAGTATCAAGACGATGAAGAGGATGTAGGCGCCTTCGAATATCACCCAGCCCGGGCCCAGCAGCTGCCTGAAAAAGGTCACATAATCGCGCGCTCCGACCTGTCGCGCGAACAGGAAGGTGACGATGCAGGCCAGGCTGAAAATGACGGTAGAAAGCGCCATTGAGGCGAGGCCGCCCCAAGTGCCGCTGGGCAGGAAAAATTCCGCAAGTTCTCGCCCGGTGGCATAGCCTCCGCCGATAACCACTGCCTTGAACGCGAAACCCGGCAACAGGAAGCGCTGGAATCGCGTCGATGTTTCGTGCGAGGTCGGCGTCACCAGGTCAATCCTGGCAACGATCGAGCAATCGCTCGAACGCCGGACCACCTCGAATGGGATCGGCCACCGGAAGCCCCAGCCGGTCCGACTCGGCTGCGATCAGCCGCTCCGCTTCGTCATGCGCCAGGTCCGACGTATTGAGGCTGACGCCGACGCAGCGAATGGCCGAGTTCGTGAGGCTGCCAAGCGCGGTCGTCTGAGCAATGACCTCTTCGATCGGGGGCAATCTGAAATCGGGATAGCCAAGCACATGGGTTCGGCCGGGCTCATGGCAGACGATGAACATGTCGGGCTGACTGCCATGCAGCAGTCCCAATGAAACTGCCGCATAGGCGGGATGAAATAGCGAACCTTGCCCCTCAATGACATCGACATGACCCGGCGCGGCCGCCGGCGTCAGCATCTCCGCCGCGCCTGCAATGAAATCGGATACAACTGCGTCGATTGGAATCCCGGCGCCCGCGATCATGATGCCGGTTTGGCCAGTCGCTCGAAAGGTGACGTCGACCCCGCGTGCCTCGAGGCCGCGGGCGACTGACAAGGCCGTATATTTCTTGCCGAGTGCGCAATCGGTCCCAACGGTAAGCAGCCTCTTTCCCGTCCGCTTCTTGCCGCTGCCGATCGGAATGTCGGCCGGCGGCACGCGAACATCCACGAGGCGACGACCGAGGGACTTGGCCGCTGCGGTAAGCTCGGGGATTTCAACCAGCCTGGCATGCATCCCGGAAACGATATCGAGGCCCGCCGCAAGCGCGTCGAGCAGCGTGGGAATCCAATGTTCAGGGATCGACCCGCCCGGGGTTGCCACCCCTATCAGCAGTGCACGTGCTCCGCTTGCATATGCCTCAACCGGTCCCAGTCGCGGGATGCCGGTCGTCACCGTTCCGGCTGGCAGTGCAAGCTCTCCAACACAGCGGTCGGGCGCCCAATCGCGCAACCCAAAGGCAGTCTTGGCATAACCCCGCTCGACCGTATCGCCGAGGAATAGCAGATACGGGCCGAACGGGGCCGCCGGTTCCGATCTGAGGGACGTCGATCGGTCCACTGGATCGGCAGCAACGCGAACCATTGCGATCAGTAGCTCGCAGTCAGACTAAGCCCGATGGTACGTGGGCGGATGACGCCCGTGCCGATCGCACCATTGGGATAGATCGGAGCTCCGTTCGCATTCGGCCCGACAGTAGAAGTCCTGCCATGTGCATCGAACAGGTTTTTCGCATAGGCCTCGACACTGAAGCTGCCAAAATTGACGCCGCCACGCAGGTCGACGACCGAATAACCATCAATCTTGCGGTGATGGTCATTGGCTTCGAAGAAGTCGGCGTCATAATCGGCTGTCTGCTTCGACAAAGCACGGAGCGAGCCACCAACATAGGCTTCTGTGGTCCCGCTTAGCGACCAGTTGTAGTCGGCGTTTACGCCCAACGAGAATTTTGGCGTGAACGGCAGCCTGTCGCCATCAAATGCTGCCACCTGTCCACCAACGGGCGGCAGGTCGTCGGCCAGCCGCGCATTAGTATAGGCGCCGTTGATCGAGGTGCTCAGGCCCCGGATCGGCCGCCACGTGGCAGTGAATTCGGCACCGTCAGACTTGGCATTGCCGCCATTGATGTTGAGGCCGAAGTTGTTGATCGATGTCACCAACTGAATGTCATTCCAGCTGATGTGATAGATGGCCACATCAAGACTTGCCTTGCGATCCGCTGTCTCGCCTTTGAAGCCCACCTCATAAGTGGTGGCGGTATCGGGATCGAAAGTGGACGGCAAGCCAGCGGGCGGGTTCGGTGGCAGGACATTGGGACCGCCCGGGCGATAGCCCTTTGCAACTCGCGCATAAACGGACGCGTGATCGTTGATCTCGTACCTCGGCGCCACCGAATAGGTGAACACATTGTCGGAGGAGTGGAGGTCCGTATTGATCGGCAAGCCGCCGACAAGGGCGCCAAATCCCGTTTGCGCGGCATCCTGCTTGTTGTGGCTGTAGCGGCCGCCGAAATCGAGATGGAACTGCTGGCTAAGATGGACCGTGGCGTTCGCGAAGCCAGCGATCTCCTTATATTTGGAATCGAGGCTGACTTGGGCGAGCACGCCAAGCGGAGTGGTGATCTCCGTATTCGTGTGCGGCGCGAGCGTATTATACTCTTGGAAGATCAGGCCGTCTTCATGGGTGTAATATCCGCCGACGAGCCATTCGAACCGGTCGTTGTCATGCGACGTCAGCCGGATTTCCTGAGTGAACTTCTTGTTGTTCGTCTTCTGGTCGAGAACGAGCTCATTCGGCACGCCAGAAAACAGCTCGATGAGCCAGCTTAAGTTGAACGTGAGGTCCTGGCGGCGCGTTTGGTCTTGCTTGCTGTAGCTGGTTGACGAAGTGAGCGTGCCGAAACCCAGATCATAATTCAGCAAGCCATTGTAGACCCGATAATCGAGGTCTCCGTACGGCTCAGCAAAACGATGTTGGGTAGGGCCACCATAGAGGGATTCCAGCGTATCCGGATCGCTTTCGACAATTGTCGGGGACTTCGTTCGAATGTTCTGCAGGTAGGCGCTCAAGCGCAGGTCGAACACGTCGCTGGGTTTGAAAAGCAGCGAGGCGCGGCCGCCATAACTTTTCACGCTGTTGATGTTATTTTTGTCATCGGACGTAACCACCGTGTCAATCGGAGTTACGAAGCTGTCGCCGTTGGAATCGATGAATCCGCCTTCCTTGCGATACGTGCCCGAGGCGCGGAACGCGATCGTGTCGCTTAGCGGAACATTGATCACCGCATTGCCGCGGTAGGACAGATCGCCGCCCTTAGTGTCTTCGAGTGCCACCCGGCCACGCGCTTCCACCTTGGTTGTGTCGGGCTCGTTGGTGACAAATTTGAGCAGGCCGCCAAGGGAGCTCGCCCCGTAGAGAGTGCCCTGAGGCCCTCGGAGGACTTCGATGCGAGCCACGTCGAAAGTGTCGAAATCGCCTGCAAGGACGCCGCCATTGACTAAGCCGGTGCTCGACCCAAACGGCGTCTCGTCCAGGTAGACCGCGACGGTCGATGCGACACCACCAGTGTTAAGGCCGCGTAGGATGAGCCGGCCCTCGCCCGGATTGCTCTGGTCGAGCTGCAGGCCAGGAACGAGCTTCAGATAATCCTGGAAATTGGTCGCCTGCTGGTTTTCGAGCGTAGCGCCGCTGACTACCGTGATCGACTGGGGAACATCTATCAGCACCTGCGTCCGCTTCTGAGCCGTGACAACGATCAAGTCGCCGCCTTCTTCTTGGCCTTCCGCCGTGGAAGGCGCCTCGGCGGCCGGAGGCTGGCCTTCGCCAGCAGCTTGCTGAGCCGCTAGGGCAGGCGCGCTCGCAAGCAATGCGGCGATGCCGGTAGACAGAAATAGTGCAGTGCGACAGTTGATCATCGATTCTCTCCCCATTTCCGGACGCCGTCGCATGGTCTTCGCCTGCTTTGCGCCCGGAAGGCGGCGCCCTCGCGCCGCTCCCGTTTCAATCTTGATAAGGACACTATTGTCCTGATTAGAAAATTGTCAATCGGATTCGGCGGATAATTTCACGCCGGTGTCCGCGGCGCAGCGAATGCGCTCAACACTCGAAGCAGGAATGCCGATGTGGCCGCAATCGCAGCTAGCAACAGGAAGTAAATGGCCGGGTCGAAGCGGCTCCACAATGTACCGACTAGGCCGGCTGTTAGGCTTCCGGAGAAGATGACGAGGAACCAAGACGCCACCGTCGTTGCTCCAAGATGCGGCGGGGCAAGCCGGGCAAATAGGCCCAGGCCGGTTGGAAGAATAAACAGCTCGCCGAAAGTCAGGACCAGGAAGAACAGGGCGAGCCAGATCCAACCGGACAATTCTGCGCCGCTCAGGGCAGTTACGGCCGCCAACAGCAGATAGGCCGAACCAACGATCAATGCTCCGAACGCCATTCTCCGGATAAGCGTTTGGTTCGTATCCTTGTGGCTGTGCCGACGCCAATAGGCCAGCAACGGCGGCGTCAAAAGCATCACGAACAACGGGTTCAATGACTGAAACCAGGTCATTGGAATCTGGAAGGCGCCGGCGGCACGATCGACGCCGCTGTCAGCCCATAGCGCAACCGTATTACCGACCTGCTCATAGGCCGCCCGGAATACGGTAACGGAAAGGCCAATGCCGAGCAGGACCATTATAGTGTGCCGGTCGAAGCCTTGCCGGGCCTGGGTCTTCCTTTCCGCCGGTCGCAGCTGCTCCGGCGGCAGGTGACGCTGACCCACCAGGTAGATGATCAGCCCCGCGACCATCCCGACACCGGCCGCGCCGAAGCCATAGTGCCACCCATAGAGTTCCCCGAGCGTCCCGCAGATCAGCGGTGCCAGGAACCCGCCGATGTTGATCCCGACATAATAGACGTTGAAGGCCCAGCTCCGGCGCGGATCGTCACGCTGATAGAGGTCGCCGACCTGGCTTGGCAGGCTTGGCAGGAACAGCCCGTTGCCGATCGCAATTGCCGCAAGCGCCGCGTAGAACAGCGGCTCGAAGGCCATCATGAAATGACCAAGCGCCATTATGCTTGCGCCGATAATCACTGCCTTTCGCTTGCCCAGATAACGGTCGGCTATAACCCCGCCGACGATCGGCGTGAAATAGGCGCAGGCGGTATAAGTGCCGTAGATGAAGGAGGATTGTGCCTGGCCGATCAACAGCTGCTTGGTCATGTAATAGACCAGCAAGGCCCGCATTCCGAAGTAGGAGAACTGTTCCCACATGTTGGTCAGGAACAGGACCGTCAGGCCGCGCGGCTGACCGAACCAGGTCGGCTGCTCCGTCATTCCACAATCACTTTCCCCGAACCCCACACTTCGGGTCCGGCGGTGATCGTGCCGGCCTCATAGTGGACGCTGGGCTTGCGGTCCTCGGCAAGGAAGGTCGGTCCGTCGAGATCGACGATGTCGCACCCCTGCCCGAGGACGAAGGCCGGCGCCATGGCCAGGCTTGTTCCGACCATGTTGCCGACCATCACGCCGAGCCCGAGCCGGCGTGCATCGGCGGCCATCATCAGTCCCTCAGTGAGGCCGCCGCACTTGTCGAGTTTGATGTTGACGACATCGAACCGACCAACGGCACCGGCAACATCTTCGATCGTCAGCAAGCTTTCGTCGCCGGCGATCGGAACCTTCGAGTTGTAGCCGTCGAGGTCGGCCTCGCGCCCGCGAGCCAATGGCTGCTCGAGCAGCGAAACATCCTGCTCCTCCAGAGCGGCGACCAGTCGGTCGAGCACATCGATGACGAAGCCCTGGTTACCATCGACGCCGAGCCAGACGTCCGGCCGGGCGGCCCGGATTGCCTTTACCCGAGCGATATCCAGGTCGATGTCACCGGTAAGCTTTACCTTGATCGACCGCGCATCACGGTAAGCGAGCGCCCCTTTCGCCATGACTTCGGGATCGTCCGCGCCGAGGGTGAAAGTCGTGCACAGCGGCTTGGGAGCCGATTGGCCCGCGAGTTGCCACACCGGCATGCCCGCCCGTAAAGCTTCCAGCTCCCAAAGGGCGCAATCGACCGCATTGCGCGCTCCGCCTGGCGGCATGATCGACCGCAATTCATCCCGCGTGGGGTTGTCTTCGATTGCGGCTCTGGCTGCGCCAATTTCCGAGAGCATATGGGGGACGTCGTCGCCAAGATAGTAGACTCCGCCCCCCTCTCCCCTACCCTTGAGCTCGCCATCATGGAGGGTGACGACGACGACATCCGAATGGGTGAAAACATAACCGGAAATTCGAAACGGCTGGGCCAGCCGCAGCGTCTCTACCGCGACGTCCAGCGCCAGCCGTCCCATCAGTAGTTCGTTCCGAATCCGACGAGGTGGTATGAAAGAGCCACCCACAGGATAATCACGGAAGAGAAAAGAAGGGCGATTGCCCACAGCCTGGAGAACCAGCTGCGCTTTTCGGTGAATGCCTGGCGTAAATTCCACCCGGCCAGCACCAAATAGCCGACGAAAGCGATTGGCGTTAGGACTTGGAGGGTGAGCAACAGCGGATCCAGTGGGCCGCCCAGCAGGGAAAGGGTCGAGAAACCGACTCCGATGAAGGTAACCCAGCCTGCAATTGTCGCCAGGGAAAGCCACTGCCAGCCGTGCCAGATGCGCTGCGAGCGCAGCCTGGCGCCTTCATGGAGCTTCGCAACCTTGAAACGCCGCCTGGCAATCGCTCCGGCCGGCCATGAAAGCGCTGCAAGGAAAAGCAGGCCGAGGGCGGTATAGAGTGCAGGGGCGAGCCACGCCGGGTCCTTGTACCAAGGCACCCGGTCGAACATCATGAATGGCGACACCGTGTCGAAGCTCCAGCGATTGACTTGGCCGTTCTCAACCTTGGCAGCGAGCTTCTCGTCGCTATCCAGGTCCTTCCAAACATAAGGCGCGATCTCGGCCCAGCGCCGGGGCTTGTTGCCCGTGTTGGTGACGAATGGCGCCGACAGCTTCCCGTCCTCGTCGGGACCGATGGCGATCGGGCTAACAAGGTCCAGGATATGCAGGAACTTGGAGCGATAGCCGCGGCTGTTGAAGTAGCTGCCCGCCATCTGCTGGACGTGCTTCTTCGAGGTTTCCGGATCGACTGCGCTAGTGACTGGCTTACCCGGGAAGTAGCGGTTGCCGAACTCGTCAAACAGACGCTCCCTCAATGCTCGAGGCGCACCCTCTCCACCCGCGCTGTTGACGGAAACGAACAGGCCTACGCCATCGTCGATGAATAGCGACAGGTCGGAGTGAAACAGGGTGGTGTCACCACCGTGGGCGATACCGCGATGGCCATTGATGTTCTGCTCATAGAAGCCGAGCGCCATGCGATGCAGCCCGGGAATCTCGTCCAGGCGGTAGTTGTGCATCAACTTGGCGGTCTCCGGCTTGAGAATTCCGGCACCGTTATTGAGATGCGCAATCATGAATTTACCCATGTCCGCGCCTGACGCCGACAGGCTCCCAGCCGGCGCCGGGTCGACGATTTCGAATTTCTCTGGTTTCCCCGACGCGCCCTTGTAGCCCTCGGACATAAAGGGCTGGAGCTGCTTCGGCAGCGGCTGCCGGAAGCTGGCATAACGCATGTTGAGAGGCTGGAAGATGTGCCTGTCGACATAGTCATCGAATGACATTCCCGACTGGCGCTGGACGATGTAGCCCGCAACCGCCGTCGCATAGTTGGAATAGGCCGGGGTCGAGCCCGCATCGAAGGCCCGATAGGGCAGGCTTTCCTTCACATAACGTTCCAGCGGAACAACCTTGCTGGGATCGTCATGGATGAGATGTCGAACGGTTTCCTCAAAACCTGACGTGTGCGTCATGATGTTGCGCATCGTGATCGGCTTGCCGTTGCGCGGAGGAATCTTGAAATCGAGGTACGTGTTGACGTCCTTGTCCAGGTCGATCTTGCCCTGCTCGACCAGCTGCATGACCGCAGTCCAGGTGAACAGCTTGGACACGGAGCCGGGACGGAAAAGCGTCGTCTCCGGCGATACCGGCTTGCGCTTCTCGACATCGGAGAAGCCATAGCCTTTTTCGGTAAGGACCTGACCGTCCTTCACAACCACGACGACAGCGCCTGCGATATCCCCGCGTGCGATGGCATAGGGCATGAACCCGTCCAGCCAGGCGTCAACGTCGACCTTGTCCAGCGCATGCCCGCCTGTGACGGCCGGCGATGCCGGTGCCGTTAATGGCGCCGCTACCTTCCCGACTGCGCTCGGCGGTGACAGCTTGACCGCCTCCTGCGCCAATGCAGTGCCGGCGGCGATTGCCAGCATCCCGAATGTAAAGCCTCGCCATTTGACCATCACTGAATCCTCCCCAGTGACCGGGATTGCCCCGGCCAGCGCCAGCCAATAGAGTAACCCTATTGTTCTGATTGGGACGTTGTTATCCTGATTGGAAAATTCGTCAACTGGAAAGGATTCGCTCCACATGCCGTCATCCGCTCCGACCTTGGGCGCGTTGCTCCGCGGCGTACGCAATCGCGAAGGCTGGACGCTGAAGCAGATGAGTGAAAAAAGCGGAATTCCGGTTTCGACACTTTCCAAGGTCGAGCATGACCGGCTGACGCTGACATACGACAAGCTTTATCAGGTCGCCCAACGTCTCGGCATGCGAATGTCGGAATTGTTCGCCGAATCGACCGATGACGCGCCGGCCGCGATTACGGCGCGCCGGAGCCTGTGCGACATCGACCACGCGGTACGCGTCGAGACGCGCAATTACGATTATTATTATTTATGCACCGACCTTCGCCGAAAGCGCATGATTCCGGTCATCTCCAAGATCCGGGCGAAGACATCGGAGGAGTTCGGTGAAATGGCCCGCCACGCCGGCGAGGAGTTCATCTACGTCCTAAGCGGAAGGGTTACCGTCAACACCGAATATTATGATGCGGTGACTCTGGAGGTAGGCCAGTCGATCTACATCGATTCCAGCATGGGTCATGCCTATTTGGCTTCCGAGGGATGCGACGAGGCGGTTGTCCTGGCCGTAATGTCGAGCGCCGACGAGGAATTGTTGCAGTCGCTCATGTCCATCCATGAAGGGCAACAGGCGACCAGCAGCCAAAGCCTCTAAAGCTTCCGGTCTGGGTGAGCATGAAATCGATTCCATCCTATTTTGACGAGCGCCAGTACGCGCATGAGCCGCACCAAGAGCTGCATAATGGCGGCTGGGCTACTTACGCCGAGAAATCATCCCGGGCCGGGACGATCGCGGCCGGCCTGGCCAACCTGAATCCGGCGAGGGATTTCGGGCTCGGCCCGCTGCTGGACGTGCATGATGGCGGCTATGTCGACTTCCTGCGCATTGCCCATTCGGAATGGATAGCCGCGGGCCGGGAGGGCGATGCAATCGGCTACACCTGGCCAGTTGTTCGCCGGCGGGAGCTCAAGCTGGATCGAATTGACGCCAAGCTTGGCCGCTACAGCTTTGATGCCGCGACGCCTATCGCAGAGGGCACTTGGGTGGCCAGCTACTGGAGCGCACAAACGGCACTTACGGCGCTGGCTGCGCTGCTCGACGGTGAGGCGAGTACAAGTTTCGCCCTGTGCCGGCCGCCGGGGCACCATGCCGGCCGCGACTATTGCGGCGGCTATTGTTACCTGAACAATGCCGCGATTGCAGCTCAGCGAGCCCGCCGGCAAGGGCGGCGCGTCGCGATCCTCGATCTTGACTATCATCACGGCAACGGGACGCAGGACATCTTTTACGATGACCCGGACATATTCTTCGCATCCATCCACGCCGATCCGGTGACCGACTATCCCTTCTTTTGGGGGCATGCGGACGAGCGAGGCGAAGGAACGGGCGAGGGCAAAACGCTGAACCTTCCGCTTCCACGCGGAACGGATGTCATGGGATACCAAGAAGCCCTGGGCGTGGCGTTGAATGCCATTGCGGCGCACCAGGCAGACCTGATCGTCCTGTCATTTGGAGCCGATACGTTCGAGGATGATCCTATCTCTTACTTTCGGCTGCGGAAGGATGATTATCCCAAAATCGCCGCCCGCGTTGCTTCACTCGAACTACCCATCCTAGTCATCATGGAAGGCGGCTACGCCGTCGACGCGCTTGGACTGAACGTTGAAGCCTTTTTGGCTGGCTTAAGTGCCTAGCCGTCCAGCATTTGATCCTGCCGAACGCCGTCAGCCATATCGAGCCAGGCGCCGAAGATAATCGGCATATTCGCCCTTACCCAAGCGATCCGTTGCGAGCTCCAGTTGAGCATCGTCGATGAAGCCTTCGCGCCAAGCAATCTCTTCGGGGCAAGCGATCTTCATGCCTTGGCGCCTTTCCAGCGTGGCAACGAATTCGCTCGCGTCGAGTAGGCTGTCCGGCGTGCCAGTATCCAGCCAGGCGAAGCCCCTACCCATTAGCTCGACTGACAAGCTGCCGCTTTCCAGGTAGGCGCGATTGACGTCCGTGATCTCGAGTTCGCCGCGCGCCGACGGTTGTATATTGGCGGCGATGTCGACGACCTTGCCGTCGTAGAAATAGAGTCCCGTGACTGCCCAATTGGACTTGGGATCAGACGGCTTTTCGTCGATACTGATGGCCCGTCTTTGGCTGTCGAAGGCGACGACGCCATATCGCCCCGGATCTTTCACCTGATAGGCGAACACCGTCGCCCCTTCCGCGCGCGACCGAGCCTGACCCAGCAGCTCGGAAAGGCCGTGGCCGAAGAAGATATTGTCGCCCAGGATAAGGCAACTGGGCCCTCCCGATACGAAATCCGCCCCGATGATAAAGGCCTGGGCTAACCCTTTGGGTTCGGGCTGCACGGCGTATGACAGGCTGATTCCCCACTGGGAACCGTCGCCAAGCAGACGGTGAAATCCGCCAGATTCTTGTGGAGTCGTGATTATCAGGATGTCGCGAATCCCCGCCAGCATCAACGTGCTGAGCGGATAGTAGATCATCGGCTTGTCATAGACCGGCATCAGCTGCTTCGACGCGGCGAGCGTCATCGGATAGAGACGCGTGCCACTGCCGCCGGCAAGTATGATCCCCTTCATAGTCGCTCGATACCTTTGTCTTCGTCGGGCCGCAGGGGCCGCCACCACCACTCGTTTTCGAGGTACCAGGCGACGGTCTTCTCGATTCCACTGTCGAAGTCGTTGCTGGCGCGCCACCCAAGCTCCGTCTCAAGTTTCGTCGCGTCAATCGCATAGCGCGCATCATGGCCGGGCCGATCGGGGACGAACTCGATCAGCTCACGATGAGGACGACCTTTTGGAACGAGCCGGTCGAGAATGTCGCAGATTCGGCCAACGACGTCGATGTTAGTCCGCTCGTTACGGCCGCCGACATTGTAAGTCTCGCCGGGCTCGCCGCGCTCCGCAATCAGATCGAGAGCGCGAGCATGATCTTCGACGAACAACCAGTCGCGGACCTGTTCACCCCTGCCGTAGACCGGCAACGGCTGGCCGCAAAGAGCGTTCAGGATCGTGAGCGGGATCAGCTTTTCCGGGAAATGGTACGGCCCGTAATTGTTGGAACAGTTCGATACCACGACCGGCAAGCCGTAAGTGCGATGCCACGCCTTTGCGAGGTGATCCGATGCGGCTTTCGAAGCTGAATAAGGCGAGCTCGGGTCGTAAGGTGTCTCTTCGGAAAAGAGTCCGTCGGCCCCCAGCGATCCGTACACTTCGTCGGTCGACACGTGAAGGAAGCGGAAGGCCTGCCTCGGCCCGTTCACAAGCGCATTCCAGTAATGACGCGCTACCTCTAGCAGCGTGAAGGTTCCGAGCACGTTGGTGCGAATGAACTCGTCGGCGCCGGTGATGGACCGGTCGACGTGACTTTCGGCAGCAAGATGCATCACTCGGTCGGGCGCAAATTCGGCGAAGCGACGCGCCATCTCCTCCCGATCGCAGATGTCGGCCTTGACGAAACGGTAGTTCGGCTTGTCCTCGACCTCATGGAGCGAGGCGAGGTTGCCCGCATAGGTCAGTGCGTCGATGTTGAGGACGTCGTAGCCCTTGTCGAGGACAAGGTGGCGAACGAGCGCTGAGCCGATGAACCCTGCCCCGCCAGTCACAATCACCCGCATGAATATGCCGCCTTCGAAAAATACGACGGGAGGTCCGCGAGGGACGGTTGCTGGAGGTCCTTTCGGGACAGAGTCGACGGGTCAGCGATGGCCGGCCAGTCGATGGCGATATCCGGATCGTCCCACGCCACGCCCTTATCCGCTGCGGCGTCATAGTAGGCCGTCACTCTATAGCTGACGATCGAATTAGGCTCGAGAGTGCAATAGGCATGCCCGAACCCGACCGGAATCCACAGCTGATTCCCGAGGGCGGCAGTCAGCTCGGTACCGATCCACTGGCCATAGGTCGAACTGCCGCTTCGCAGGTCCACGGCGATGTCGAGGATGCGACCGGCTGTACAGTGAATCAGCTTTCCTTGGGCGGACGGATCAATCTGGAAATGAATTCCCCGGATCGTTCCCGCAGCGATGTTGAACGATTCATTGTCCTGGACAAAGGCGACCGGACCCACTTTTTCCACAAATATTGACTGGCGAAACGTTTCGCAAAAATAGCCGCGTTCATCTTCGATCTTGCGGGGAAGAATTTCGAGCGGCCCCTCGAGATCAAATGCTCGAAATTTCATGTGCGTCCCAACTTGCCTGCCAGCCTTTCAGCTCGCACGACCCTGCGGTGAGCCAGGCTGGCCAACCCACACCCATCCTTTTCCGATTTCTTGTCCGATTCAATGGGCAGTTTTGCGATTCACTGCGTCCCTGTCACTGCGGGCAGCCAGTCAGGTGGCGTGCGCTGCTCGATGGCGACCGCCGTTTCCCGCAGCGCCGGCGCCAGCACGTCTATTGCGCGGGTTCGAGCTTCGGCATCGAAACGCATCCCGATATTAAGCGCCGCTGCGACACGACCCTCGCGGTTTCGGACCGGAACCGCGATCGAGCATAGGCCGCGTTCAAGTTCCTGTTCGACATAGGCGAAACCCTGAGTGCGAACCTCATCGATGGCCCGGCGCAACTGAGATCGGTCGGTGATGGTATATTCCGTGCGACGGACAGGTTTGCAGGCTTTCAACCAGTTATTTAGCTGGGCATCGTCAAGTCCGGCGAGCAAAGCGCGGCCCATCGATGAACAATAGGCGGGCAGCTGCGCGCCGACCCCCAACGACACCGTCATCACCTTTCGGACGGGGACGCGGGCAACATATACGATCGACTGACCATCGAGCACGGTCATGGAGCAGCTCTCATCGACGCGGTGGGACAGCTCCTCCATCAGCGGCTGAGCCAGGTCGCCCAGTTTGAGCGAGCCGAGAAAGCCATAGCCCAGTTCCAGCACCCGCGGCGTCAGCGTATAGTCCCGGCCGTCGGCCCGGACGTAGCCCAAGTGCTCCAGCGTCAATACCAACCGCCGGGCGGCAGCGCGCGACAAGCCGGATCGCGCTGCAACGGCGGCAAGGCTCATGCGCGGCATGTCGCGATCAAATGTGCGCAGGACCGCCAGGCCTCGGGCCAGCGACTGCACGTAGTCGGGACTGCTTTCAAAGCCCTTGTCGTTTTTTTCGTCGGTCATTTTCAATGCTGAAGCGGCGTTGACAGAAAATATTGGTAATCCTAGCATTGTGCGTAATACGGTCAACCGTGCGATTATCGCACATTTTCAAGGGGAGTGGATCTGGATTCGTCGGAACGGCGAGACGTGCTGCACAGCTGGTGCGTGCAAGCCGATTGGGACGCGCCGACGGTGGTCGGCGGCGAAGGGGCGCGATTCATCCTCGCGGACGGCCGCTCGATCCTCGATCTCAGCAGCCAAGCTGAATGCAGCAATCTTGGCCATCAGCATCCGCGTGTCGTTGCGGCGATCCGCGAGCAGGCGGAACGATTGTGCTACATTGCCAATGCGTGGGGAGCCGAGCCGCGGGCCGAGCTCGCACGTCGCCTGTTGGACTTGTCGGGCTTCGAGGGTGGCCGAGTGTTCTTCAGCCTCGGCGGGGCCGACGCCAACGAGCATGCGGTCAAGTTCGCTCGACAGGCGGCGGCCAAGCCTAAGGGCCTGATCTTAACCCGCGAACGCTCCTACCATGGGGCGAGCTACATGGGCATGGCGCTCTCGGGTGACAGCCGCACGAACTGGCAGGTCGACGCCGAGGCGATGGGTGTGCGCCATGTTCAGCCACCTTATGCCTATCGCGACCAGCATGAAGACGAGGGAGATGATGAGTTCGGCCTCCGGGTAGCCGATGCGCTGGGGAGATGCATCGACGAGAGCGGGGCCGGTCGGGTGGCAGCCGTGCTGATGGAGCCGGACGCCGGCACCAACGGCATGGTCGCCCCCGACAGCTATTGGCCGGCATTGCGCCGGCATACCGCAGAGCGAGACGTGTTGCTGATCGCCGATGAGGTAATGAGCGGCTTCGGGCGCTGTGGCGAATGGTTTGCCTGGCAGCGCCATGGCGAGGCGGGCCGCCCGGACTTGATGACATTGGCAAAAGGCCTGACCGGCGCAGCCGTTCCACTCGGCGCGGTGGTGATGTCATCCGCGGTAGCCGACCGGCTTGAGCATGAGATGCTTTATGCGGGCCTGACCTATTGCGGCCATCCACTAGCCTGCGCGACCGGGATTGCAGCCATCGCCGCCTATGAGGAAGAGGGGTTGATCGAACGGTCGCGCGCGATGGGCGCCGGCCTGCTCTCCGAACTTGAACGGTTGAAACAGCGCCACCTGGTTATCGGCGATGTGCGCGGCGGGCACGGCCTGTTCGCGGTGGTCGAGCTGGCCGCAGACCGCGCCACTCGCGCACCGCTGGCACCCTGGCCGCAGCAGCCGCAGCAGTTGAAGGCTTTGGTGGATGCGGCGCTCGGCGAGGGCGTATCGCTGGCCACGCGCGGCAATCTGATCCTCATCGCGCCGCCCTTGGTAATCACAGAAGCCGAGCTCGCCGATGCGCTCTCGCTGCTCGATCGCCTGCTCGCCCGATTCTTCCCGCCTGCCAAGTGAACCACCATGAGCTTCCGCCTGACATACGCCACGATGTTCAACCCGCCCGAAGCGATGCACGAGCGCTTCGAGGCCGCGATGAAAACGGTGCGTGCAGCCCTGGGTAGCCGGCATGCCCTGTTCATCGACGGCGCCGACCGCGACGCAAGCCATCATGCAGACAGGGTCAGCCCGATCGACACCGACATGCATCTCGGCGATTTCGCCCTAGCCAACGCTTTCGACGTCGAGGCGGCAATGGCGGCGGCGCAGGCAGCCTTCCCTGCGTGGCGGGCAACCCCGACGACTGAGCGCGCGCGACTGGTCCGCCGGATTGGCGACGTTATGGAGGAGCGCGTCTACGAGATCGCGGCGGCGCTGACGTTGGAAGTCGGCAAGAACCGCATGGAGGCTCTCGGCGAGGCGCAGGAGACGGTCGATTTCTTCCGTCATTATGCCGACGATTTCGAGGGCGCCGGGGGCTATGACCGGGTGCTTCCCGACGACCCGCTCGACGGCGTCAAATCGCACAATCGCAGCACGATGCGACCTTATGGCGTGTGGGCTGTAATCGCTCCGTTCAACTTTCCGCTGGCCCTAGCGGGAGGTCCAGTTGCCGCGGCATTGGTCACCGGAAACACGGTGGTCGTGAAATGCGCCAGCGATACGCCCTGGGCAGGGCGGCTTCTGGCCGATTGCGTCCGCGACGCCGGCCTTCCGCCGGGCGTGTTCAACTATCTTTCGGGCTCGGGCGCCGATGTCGGTGAGGCGATGGTTGGCGATCGCCGCACTGCCGGCATCACCTTCACCGGATCCGTGCCTGTCGGCATGGAGCTAGTTCGCAAAATGGCCGGCGGCACCTACCCACGGCCGTGCATCGCCGAGATGGGCGGCAAAAACGCCTGTATCGTCACCGGCAGCGCCGACCTGGATCGCGCCGCCACCGGCATCGTCCGCTCGGCCTACGGGATGGGTGGGCAGAAATGCTCGGCATTGTCGCGGCTCTATGTCGACGAAAACATAACCGATGTGTTGATCGAGAAGCTGCAGCAGCAGATGGCAGGGGTTTGCATCGGCGATCCTTGCCTTCGCGAAAATTGGCTTGGGCCAGTGGTCAACCGCAGAGCCTATGATGCTTATGCGGATTATGTTGGGCAACTCCGCGATGACGGAGCAACTTTTCTTTCTGGCGGCCGACAATTGACCGACGGCGACCTGGCGCGCGGCTATTATGTCGAGCCGGTGCTGGCCGAGGCCCCGGTCGGGCATTCGCTATGGAAGCATGAGATGTTCCTGCCGATCCTGATGTTGCACCGCGTCTCCGGGCGTGACGAAGCTATGCGGCTGGCCAATGATTCCGAAATGGGCCTTACCGCCGGCATCTACGGATCGAACGAGGACGTTGCCTGGTTCCACGACAATATCGAGGCTGGCGTAACCTACGCCAACCGCGCCCAGGGAGCGACCACCGGCGCCTGGCCGGGTTACCAGCCGTTCGGCGGGTGGAAGGGTTCGGGCTCGACCGGCAAAGCGATCGCGTCTTTCTATTACCTCGCCCAGTATATGCGAGAGCAATCGCGCACGGTCGTCGAGTAAGGCAATGGAGCATCTTTCACTCCGGCAAGCCGTCGAGCGCTTCGTTCCGAGCGGTGCGCGGGTCGCGCTTGAGGGCTTTACCCACCTGATTCCCTTCGCTGCCGGCCATGAGATCATCCGCCAGCAGCGCCGCGACCTTCACCTCATCCGGATGACGCCGGACCTGATTTACGACCAGATGATCGGGATGGGCTGCGCGGCCAGGCTGACCTTCTCATGGGGCGGCAATCCGGGCGTTGGCTCATTGCATCGACTTCGCGACGCGGTCGAGCATGGTTGGCCGCGGCCGCTCGAGCTTGACGAACACAGCCATGCCGGAATGGCCGCAGCCTATTGTGCCGGGGCGGCGCGGCTGCCTTTCGGCGTACTGCGCGGCTATGTCGGCGCCGACCTTGTGACCGTCAATCCTGCGATCCGTAGCATCACCTGTCCTTACACCGGCGAAGAGCTGGCAACCGTTCCAGCAATAAATCCCGACGTCACCATCCTCCATGCGCAGCGCGCCGATCGAAAGGGCAATGTCGCCATCCACGGCATTGTCGGCGCCCAGCGCGAGGCAGCGCTGGCCGCTACCGCGCTGGTGGTCACGGTCGAAGAAATCGTCGACGAGCTGCCACCGGCAATGAACTCCGTCGTACTGCCCCACTGGCTGGTCAGCGCGGTCGTGCATTGCCCCGGCGGAGCCTATCCGTCGTACGCGCAAGGCTGTTATGCCCGCGACAACTCCTTTTACCAGCAGTGGGATGCGATCGCCCGCGACCGTGCGAGCTTTACCGAATGGATGGAACGGCACGTTCTTGCCCGCCCCGATCACAAATCGTTTCTCGCAAGCCTGGGCGAAGCGGCATGACCGGCTGGACCCGCGACGAGATGATGACCATCGCGGCGGCGCGCATGTTGTGGGACGGCTGCGTTTGCTTTGTCGGCATTGGCCTTCCCAGCGCAGCGTGCAATCTCGCCCGGCTGACCTATGCCCCGGACATCGTGCTGATTTATGAATCGGGGACGATCGGGACGCGCCCCGATGTGCTGCCGCTGTCGATCGGCGACGGCGAGCTGGCCGAGACTGCCGCCTGCGTCGTGCCGCTACCTGAGATATTCAGCTATTACCTGCAAGGAGGACGGGTCGACGTCGGTTTCCTTGGCGCCGCACAGATCGACCGCTTCGGCAACCTCAACAGCACCGTAATCGGCCCATATGATGCCCCGCACACGCGCCTGCCCGGGGCTGGCGGCGCACCGGAAATCGCCGCCCATGCACGGCAGACTTTCGTCGTTATGAAAGCTAGCCCCCGCAGCTTTGTCAGCAAGCTCGATTTCTACACCAGCGCGGGTTTCCTGGGCGGCGGTAGCGCGCGCGAAGCAACTTCGGCGCGTGGCGGAGGCCCCAAAGCGGTCGTCACCGATTTCGGTATCCTCACCCCTGCCGAAGACAGCCGCGAGCTTACCCTGACCGCGCTATTCCCCGATACCACCGTCGAAGCGGCGCGCGCCGCGGTCGGCTGGCAGCTTGCCCTCGCCGATGAGTTGGAAATTCTCGACCCACCGACCCCAAACGAACTGGCGACGCTGCGTGCGCTTAACGAACGCACTTCCGAAGCGCACCGTCGCCCAGTGGAGCTTCCGGCATGACCCAGACTGCAACACAAGGATTTATCGTGCACCCCCACATCATGACCGAACTGCCCGGCCCCAAGGCTCGAGCGATGATTGCGCGCGACGCCGAGGTGATCTCGCCATCCTATCCGCGCGATTATCCGTTCGTCATGTCGCATGGGCGCGGGACCGAGGTGTGGGACGTCGACGGCAACCGCTTCCTCGATTTCGCTGCCGGGATTGCCGTCTGCGCGACCGGCCATGCCCACCCAAAGGTTGTTGAAGCGGTGCGAGACGCCACCGGGGATTTCCTGCACATCTCAAGCGATTATTGGCATGAACGGATGATCGCACTGGCCGAGCGCCTTGCCCGGTTGGCGCCGATGGGCGAACCGGCGATGAGCTTCCTTTGCCAGTCGGGCACCGAAGCGGTCGAAGGGGCGATCAAACTCGCCCGTTACGTGACCGGCCGGCCGCGCTTTATCGGCTTCCTTGGCGGCTTCCACGGACGCAGCATGGGATCGCTCGCCTTCACCTCCAGCAAATATACCCAGCAAAAGGGCTTTGGGCAGACCATGCCGGGGGTGACGCACGTGCCGTTCCCCGACCCGTTCCGGCCGCTGTTTGCGGGCGCGGACCAGGGCGAAGCCGTGCTCGATTATATCCGCATGCTGTTCGAGCGTAGCGTACCTCCGTCGGACGTCGCGGCCATCCTGATCGAACCGATTCAGGGCGAAGGCGGCTATCTGGTCCCGCCACCCGGCTTTCTCGCCGGGTTGCGTAAGCTGTGCGATGAGCACGGAATCCTGCTTATCTTCGACGAGGTGCAGTCAGGAGTCGGGCGCACTGGGAGAATGTTCGCTTGCCAGCATGAGGGCGTTGCTCCCGACATCATGACTCTCGCCAAGGGCCTCGGCTCGGGACTCCCAATCGGGGCGGTGGTCGCCAAGAAGCGACTAATGCAACAATGGAAGCGCGGCGCCCATGGCAACACTTTTGGAGGCAACCCGATCACCTGCGCCGCGGCAATCGCGACGCTCGACCTGGTCGAAAGCGAATATGCCGCTAACGCGGAGAGCGTCGGCGCTTATTTCATGAACCGGCTGCGCGATCTCGCCAACGACTACCCGTGCATCGGGGAAGTGCGTGGCCGCGGACTGATGATCGGCATGGAGTTGGTCGAGGCCGATGGCTCGCCTGCCAAGGCGCTTTGCGACACGCTGATCACCCGTGCGTTCCACCATGGCCTGCTGCTACTGTCGTGCGGCGTCAGCACAGTGCGGTTCATGCCGCCGCTCAGCCTGAGCAAGGACGAAGTCGACGAGGCGATGTCCTATCTGCGATCGGCGCTGGACGAGGCCATTGCCGGACCGAAGGGCTAGGTTGGTGCGCGGGGGGACGATTTCGATCCTTGCGGCGACGCTGCTCGCCCTGACCGGCACGGCCGAGGCCGGTCGCGAGCCGGTGTTCAAGCAGGTCGACCTTCCGCACAGCTATTATTGGCGTGAACTTTACCTGCCCCAGGTGACGACGGGCCCGTCGAGCGTCGCCTTCATGCCCAGCGGCCGCGAACTGATCTACAGCATGGCGGGATCCTTGTGGCGCCAGGCGATCGGGTCGGGCGAGGCAGTGGAATTGACTCATGCCGTCGGCGCTTATGACTATCAGCCTGACGTCGCCGCCGACGGGCAGAGTTTGGTATTCAGCCGCTACGATGGCAATGCGCTCGAGCTTTGGCGACTGGATCTTGCCAGCGGCCGGGAACAGCAGCTGACGTCGGGCGGCGCGGTCAATGTCGAACCCCGGATTTCGCCCGACGGCAAGCGCATTGCTTGGGTTTCAACCCAGGGCACGGGCCACTTCAACCTGTTCATCGCCGACATCGGGCCCGCTGGCTTGGCCAACGCGCGCCCGTTGCTAGGTGAGCGCAAGAGTGCCATTTCGCGCTATTATTATTCGGCCTTCGACCACGCGATAAACCCGGCATGGACGCCTGACGGTCAGCGCATCACATATGTCAGCAACAATGAAGTTGCCTGGGGCACCGGCGACATCTGGTCGGTATCGGTCATCGATCCCAGCGATCGTCGCAAGCTTCTCAGCGAAGAGACGTCATGGACCGCCCGGCCCGAGCCGTCACCGGACGGTCGACGCATATTGTTCGCCAGTTACCACGGCCGCCAGTGGCGCCAATTGTGGCTGACCACTCCAGAAGGCGCCGCTCCGCTGCCGCTGACCTTCGGCGAATATGATCGCAGCAACGCACGCTGGTCTCCGGACGGCACGCGCATCGCCTACATCAGCAACGAACATGGCAATACCGGCCTGATCGTCCAGGATGTGGTTGGCGGTGCGCAAACGCCAATTGCCGCGCAGCAGCGGCGCTATAAAGTTGCTCAAGCCCGGCTGACGCTGGACATCCGCGACGACCGAGGACTGAGCGTTTCGGCACGGGTGGCGGTTGTTGGCAGTGACAAGCGCGCGGCCGCGCCTGAGTCGGCTTGGATGCAGGCCGACGACGGCTTCGATCGTGCGTTACAGCAGTCCGAAGCGCGCTATTTCGAATGCGCCTCGCCGTGCACGCTGAATGTGCCGGCCGGCGAAACGGCAATCTGGGTGCAGCACGGCTTTCGCTATCTACCTTGGCGCAAGACGGTGAAGTTGGCCGCCGGCGCCGATTTACGACTACCGGTCGCGCTCAAGCCAAACGACCTCCCGGCGTCATTCGGGCGCTGGCGCAGCGCCGACCTCCATGTTCATATGAATTACGGAGGCGCTTACCGCAACACACCATCAAATCTGGCGAAACAGGCGCGAGCCGAGGACCTGGACATCGTCTACAACACGATCGTCAACAAGGAGGAGCGAGTCCCGGATATCGGCTATTTTCGGTCCGATCCTGACCCCGATGGCGGCAATGACGCGCTGATCCTCCAATCGCAGGAATATCATACCAGCTATTGGGGGCATTTGGGGCTGCTCCATCTTTCAGACCACCTGCTGACGCCCGACTTCTCGGCCTATCAGCACACTGCTCTCGCCAGCCCCTATCCCCATAACGGCGTCATCGCCGATCTAGCGCACCAGCAGGGAGCGCTGGTCGGCTATGTGCACCCGTTCGACTGGGAGATCGATCCGGCAAAAGAAAAATCGCTTACCAACGCCCTTCCGGCCGACGTCGCCGCGGGCAAGGTCGACTATATCGAGATCGTTGGTTTCTCAGATCATAAGGCGACCGCAAATGTGTGGTACCGCCTGCTCAACCTGGGCTTTCACCTGCCTGCCGGGGCGGGCACTGATGCCATGGCCAATTATGCGTCGCTACGCGGGCCAGTCGGAATGAATCGCGTGTTCCTCGATACAGGCGGTTCGGCAACCCCTCAGGCGGCGCGCGATGCGCTTAAGGCGGGGCGCAGCTTCGCAACCAATGGCCCGCTGCTTGGACTGGAACTGGATGGAAAGCGGCCCGGAGATAGCCTTGCCCCGAAAGCTCCCGGCAAAATCCCCTACCGGATTGCACTGCGCTCGCCGGTAGCGGTCGATCATCTGGAGTTGGTACGCAACGGGCAGGTTGTGAAAAGCTTCCGCTTGTCGGGCGATCGCCGAACGCTGGATGCGGAAGGCGAGCTGGAAATAGACTCCGGCGGCTGGTTGCTGCTTCGCGCATGGAACGACGGCGCGGACCCGCAAGTGCTCGACATTTACCCTTACGCCACCACCAGCCCGATCTATCTGGACCTGCCGGGCAGCCCAGCGACCGCTTCCGCGGACGCAGCCTATTTCGTAACTTGGCTAGAGCGAGTGATTGGCGAAGCGGCAGCGCGCAACGACTATAATACGCCGCGCGAACGCGAGGAGACGCTAGCCTATTTCCGGCATGCGCTAGATCGCTATCGCGGCCTTGCTCGCGCCGAAAAGGTTGGGGACAAGTGAGACTCCGGACCGCCATGCTGTTTGCGGCGACGCTCGCATCTCCCGCCCTTGCGGAGTCAGCCAACAATCGCTTTGGCCCCGACGACCTGGCGCGGCTCGCTGACGTAACCGAACCCGAAGCATCGCCCGACGGCCGCTGGCTCGCCTACACCGTTACGACGACCAACGTCGATGCCGACGAGAAGCAGTCTGACTTGTGGCGGGTTAATTGGGACGGGAAAGAGCGGAAACCCCTTACGCAGACACCGGACACGAATGAAACGCACCCGCAATGGAGTCCCGACCGCAAGAGCATTGCCTTTCTTTCCGACCGCGTTGGTGACGACGCCAAGACTCAGGTCTGGATCATGGGCATCTCGGGCGGTGCACCGAGCCAAGTCACCGACTTCCCCGAAGGCGTAGAGGATTTCGTCTGGGCGCCGGACGGCCAGCGGCTTGCGATCATTGCGTGGGATCCCGAACGACCCAAGGGCGCGAAAAAGCCCAAGAACCCGCCGCCAATCGTTACCGACCGTTATCAGTTCAAGGAAGACTTCACCGGCTACCTGACTTCGCGCCGGAAGCATCTCTATCTGTTCGATCTCGCCTCAAAAAAGGCAGAGCTGCTGACGCCGGGCAACCATGACGAGCAGCTGCCTTCCTGGTCACCGGACGGCCGCCAGATCGCCTATGTCACTAAACGCGGCAGCGATCCGGACCGGACACTCAACTACGACATCTATCTGATCGCATCCGAAGCCGGAGCGAAGGAGCGGCAGCTGACCCGCTTTCCTGGATCGGATCTCGATCCCTATTGGGAATCGCGGCCAACATGGAGTCCCGACGGCAAGACCATCGCCTATTTGAAGAGTGGCGAGGACAAGTGGATCTACTATGCGCCCTGGCAGCTAGCGCTCGTCGATGTGGCAAGCGGCAAGGAAAGCCTGCCAGCCCCGATCGATCGCAATTTCTATAAGCCCCGCTGGTCGCCAGATGGTCGCTATGTGCTCGCCCTGGTCGAGCAAAATCGGGTGACACAACTGTCGCGGATCAACATCAAGGACGGCACCGTTTCGCCGCTGACCCAGGGGCGGCGCTTCGACATCGACTTTTCAGTCGCGGCCGATGGGAGAATTGCCGTGCTAGGCGGCGACGCTCTGCATCCGCCCGAGCTATCCGCGATCGGGCCTGATGGCCCGCGTGCGCTTACCGATCATAACGATTGGCTCAAGACCAAGCGCCTTGCCCCGATCGAGCACATCGAATTCAATAGCGCGGACGGAACCAGGATCGAAGGCTTCCTGGTCAAGCCGATCGATTACAAGCCGGGGCGGCGCTACCCAACGATCCTGAGGATCCACGGCGGACCGGTTTATCAATTCAGCGATGAATTCATGCCCGACTGGCAAGCCTATGCGGCCAGGGGCTTTGCCATTGTCGCCGCCAATCCGCGCGGCAGCTCCGGCCGCGGGTTCGACTTCGCCCGGGCAATCTACGCCGACTGGGGCAACAAGGACGTCGAGGACGTGTTGGCTGCGGTCGACCATGTTGTCCAACTGGGTGTCGCCGACCCGGCCCGGCTCGGGATTGGCGGACGCAGCTACGGGTCGATCCTGACCAACTATGTCATCGCCCGCGATCAGCGCTTCAAGGCGGCGGTCAGTGGCGCTGGTTCCGCAAACATGCTCGGCATGTATGGCTACGACCAATACACGCGTGAATATGAGTTGGAGCTGGGCACTCCCTGGGCCAATCGCGAAGCCTATGATCGCGCCAGCTATCCGTTCCTCCACGCCGACCTGATATCCACACCGACGCTCTTTTATTGCGAGGAGAAGGATTTCAACGTGCCCTGCCTCGGAACCGAGCAAATGTATCAGGCATTGCGCTCGCGTGGCATTCCAACCCGGCTTGTGATCTACCCGGGCGAGAACCACCCCTTGACCGTGCCAAGCTATTTGCACGACCGCATGCAGCGCCTGCTCGGCTGGTACGACCGTTTCCTCAAGCCGGGCGAACCGCAGGCCGGGACTATCGCGGAAACGACGCCTTGAAACGGACCCTTGAATCAGCGCGGCGGCGCATAGCGGCCGTAGCGTTTGAGCAAGGCAATCAACTCGTCATGGGGAATAGCCTTGGCGTAATGACCTTCGGTCCCCACCATGTCGCGCGCCGCGACCATCGCGTTCACGATCGCTTCCTCAGTCGCTTGAACCGTAGCGGCAAAATAGGGATCCAACCCGTCATTGCCGAGGAATTCCGCTCGCCCCTTCGCAGCTCCGGTCAGCCCATCGCGGTTGGCAGTAGAGAAAGCGATGAAAATGTCGCCCGATCCATTGCCGGCATAGCTGCCCATGCGAGCCAGCCCCATCCCCGCCCGCTTGGCCAGCCGCTTGAGCTGGTGAGGAAGCAAAGGCGCGTCGGTTGCGACCACGATGATGATCGAGCCGGTGTCCGCCGCCTTCGGGTCGGGTTCGCTGTAGACGCGGTCGTTCCGGATGTGCTGGCCGACAGGCACCCCAGCAATGCGCAGGCTGTCGCGCAACCCGTAGTTGGCTTGCACCAATACTCCCACCGTAAAGCTGCTGTTGGTGCCGTCAGCAACCCGCCGCGAAGCGGTGCCGATGCCGCATTTGAATTCATGGCAAATCATGCCGGTGCCGCCGCCGACATTGCCTTCGGCAACCGGGCCACCCTTGGCTCCGGAGAGCGCCTGCTGAACATGTTCGGGACGAACATGGAAGCCGTTGATGTCGTTGAGATGGCCGTCCCAGGTCTCGGCTACTACCGGCAAAGACCACCAGTAACCGCTGGCGTCGGCGCCGCCCTCGCGGACGCGCCAGGCGATTGCGGCGTCCCGAACGACACCAACGCTGTGCGTGTTGGTGAGCAGCACCGGCCCCTCCAACTGCCCGGATTCTTCAAGCCAGGCCGTGCCAGTCATCTCCCCATTGCCGTTCAGCGCAAACCATGCCCCGAATGCGGGCGTATTCAGGCTGTCACGCCCGCGCGGCAGGATGGCGGTGACACCCGTGCGGATCTTGCGACCTTTGGACGGTTCGCCGGCAACATCGCCGATCAGCGTGACCTGGCCGACCGTAACGCCCGCGACGTCCGTGATGGCGTTGAGCGGGCCGGGCGTGCCGTCGAACGGTACGCCGAGATCGCGCGCGCGCGGCGAAGCCTGGGCGCAAACAGAACTAGCCAGCAAGGCCGCGGCAAGAATGGCTTTCATCATGTCGTTGCGCCCCAGCCTCAAGAGTTTGATCAACGTGGGTTAAGCGACGAACAATGTTGAATCCAGCCCGGAAAGACGGACAACTGGTTCAGCCTTGGCTAGCGGTATCGAAATCAGAACTTTGAAGGATAGACAGATATGCCGAGACCCCCTCAATCCAGCGGTACGGCGGGTGACGGGGTGACCCAGCAGCGCCTTCTGGGTTTCTGGACCTGCACGGCCCTTGTGGTCGGCAACACCATCGGCATCGGTATCTTCCTTTTGCCGTCAGTGCTTGCTCCCTTTGGCTTGAACGCCTTGCTTGGCTGGGGCGTGACCGTCGCCGGTTGCCTGGTGCTTGCCCGGGCGTTCGCTCGGTTGGCCACGATCTTTCCCGACGCCGATGGCCCCTATGGCTACATTCGCCGCACTCTCGGGGACCGCCCGGCGTTCCTTGCGATCTGGTGCTACTGGCTGTCGCTGTGGATCACCAACGCAACAATCGCGGTAGGCGTCGTTGGCTATCTCCACGCCGTCGTGCCGGGGCTTGCAACTGTCGCGCCCCCATGGCTGTCAGCACTCAGCCTCCTCTGGCTATTTGTTGCCATCAACCTGCTCGGTGTGCGTGCAAGCGGCCCGGTGCAGATCCTGATGACCACGCTCAAGCTGCTGCCGATGGCGGCCGTCATCATTCTCGGCATTTGGCTGCTCGTCAGCGAACCTACCGCCTATGTGCGCAACTTGCCGGCAACGCCGATCGCGCTGCCGCAGGTGATGGCGGCATCCACGATCGCACTGTTCGCGATGCTCGGTTTTGAGTCCGCCAGCGTACCGGCCGGTCGGGTCCGCGATCCGGGCCGCACGATCCCTCGCGCAACGCTGGCAGGCACAGTGCTCACTGCAGTCATCTATATTACGGTTTCAGCCATTCCGATGCTGCTCATCCCGCAAGCGGAGCTGGCCAAATCAACCGCGCCCTTCGTCGACTTGCTGAACCGGCTGGGGGGCGTCGGAAGCGGTCGTTTATTGGCGCTGTTCGTAGTCATCAGCGGCCTTGGAGCGCTCAACGGCTGGACGCTGTTGGTCGGTGAGCTGACTCGAACCATGGCAGTCAACGGCGTGCTGCCGCCGATCTTCACACGTGAAGACCGTCGGGGTGCGCCGGCGGTAGCACTGGTTGTGACCGGCTTGCTGGCAAGCGCGATGGTGATGATGAATTACAGCAAGTCGCTGGTCCAAGGCTTCGCCTTCCTCAGCACGGTTGTAACCGCGGCGAATCTGCCGCTCTACCTGTGCGCAGCACTGGCGCTGATCGTGCTTAAATTGCGCGGTGAACGCCCTGCTACGCGTGACCTGCTGGTGCTTGGCGTATTGGGCACCGCTTATGCGGTATTTGCCTTCGTCGGCATGGGCAGCGAGCCGTTCCTTTGGGCGCTGGTACTCGGCGCTGTCGGCGTGCCGTTTTACGTGCTCATGCACAAGCGCCGCAGGAAGCTCGCCGCATCATGAGCCGCGATCCGCGCTACGACCTATTGTTCGAGCCGATCCGGCTTGGCCCGGTCGTGGCCCGCAACCGCTTCTTCCAGGTGCCGCATTGCAACGGGATGGGATATGCCATGCCCCAGGCGCACGCTGCGATGCGAGAGGTAAAGGCCGAAGGCGGATGGGCGGTCGTCAGCACCGAGGAATGCGAGATCCACCCGACCGGCGATGTTTCGCCCTATGTCGAAGCGCGCTTGTGGGACGACGCCGACATTCCTGCGCTGTCGCTGATGTGCGACAAGGTTCACGCCCATGGATCCCTAGCAGCGATCGAGCTCGCGCATAACGGCCCGACGGCGTCCAACCTCTATTCGCGCGAAGTGGGGCTGGCGCCGTCGCACCAACCGCAGTCGGCCGGCCATCCGCACCAGGCGCGGATGATGAGCAAGCGCGACATTGCCGACTTTCGAGGCTGGCACCGCGCAGCGGCGCTCCGAGCCAAGCGTGCGGGCTTTGACATCGTTTATGTCTATGCCGCGCATGACCTGTCGCTGCCGATGCATTTCCTGCAGCGGCGACGCAACCAGCGCATCGACGAATATGGCGGATCGCTGGAGAATCGAGTGCGGCTGCTTCGCGAGCTGGTCGAGGATACCAAGGACGCGGTCGGCGATCGCTGCGCAGTGGCGCTCCGCTTCGCCACTGAGGAATTTCTCGGCGACGAGGGCGTGAGCGTGGACGGGGAGGCGCGCGAGATCGTTCAAATGCTGGCCGACCTACCCGACCTTTGGGACGTCAATGTTTCGGCCTGGCACAATGATTCCGCGCCGTCGCGGTACTCCAACGAGGGATCCCAGGAGCCGTTCATCGACTGGGTCAAGAAGGTCACCACCAAGCCAGTCGTCGGTGTGGGTCGATTTACGTCCCCCGACACGATGGCCAGCCAACTGAGCCGTGGAGTGCTCGACATGATCGGGGCCGCTCGCCCTTCGATTGCCGATCCTTTCCTTCCTCGCAAAATCGAGGAGGGCCGGATCGAAGATATTCGCGAGTGCATCGGCTGCAATATCTGCGTCAGCGGCGACCTGACCCATACGCCGATCCGGTGCACGCAAAATCCGACCATGGGCGAGGAATGGCGCAAGGGCTGGCACCCCGAGCGGATCGCGCCCCGTCGAACCGACGAGCGCGTGCTGATCATCGGCGCCGGGCCTGCCGGACTAGAGGCGGCGCGCGCGCTCGGCCAGCGCGGCTATGACGTCCATCTTGCAGAAGCAACCCGAGAGCTTGGTGGCCGGGTAAGCCGCGAGGCGCGCCTTCCCGGCCTGCAGCAATGGGCCAGGGTACGCGATTGGCGCGTGGGGCAGATCGAGCGCATGGCCAACGTCAGCGTGTATCGAGAAAGCTCGATGGGCGCAGACGATGCCATCGAATTCGGTGCCGGCCACGTCGTCGTCGCCACGGGGTGCAACTGGCGCCGGGATGGCTTCGGCCGCAGCAACAGCGCGATCAAGGGATTTGGCGAGTTTCGGGCCTACACTCCCGACGATTTGATGGATGGCGAGATTCCGCCGGGGCCTGTGCTGCTGTTCGACGACGACGGCTATTATTACGGCAGTGTCCTGGCCGAGATGTTGCGAGCGGCTGGACGCGATGTCACGTTCGTCACGCCGGCCGAGAGCCCCGCCCCATGGACCGCCAACACGTTGGAATTTCCACACATCCAGAAGCGCCTGAGGGAGGTTGGGGTCGAGATTGTCGCCGCACACAATCTTGTCGAATTCGATAATGAGCAGGCGACCCTGGTTGACGTCTGGTCGGGGCGGAAGCGCATCATCGACTGCGCCTCGGTGCTGAGCATCACCTCTCGCCTGCCAAATGACGAGCTGTTTCAGAATCTAGCCGCTCGTGAGTCCGAATGGGGTCCCGCCGGGATCAAGTCCGTGCACCTGATTGGCGACGCGCTAGCCCCTGGCGCCATCGTACATGCCATTTATGCAGGCCATCGTGTCGCTCGTGAACTCGACGAAATCGCGACCGGGGCGCCAGCCTTTCGCCGGCCAATCGCCGGCCCAACAACTTGACCCGGTCTCTGCAACCCCTAGCCATTTGACTGGTATTTCGATCGAGGTGCGCTCAACCCGTTACGGTTGTGACGGCATCCGGCTTGACCTGCTTTGACTTTCTATGAGGCTTCCCATTGGCGTCTGCCTTGTAGAGCTGGAGAAAGGAATCGGCTGCGGCGATGGCTGCCCGTTCGATTTCATTCGGATCTCCGGCCTTGATAGCTCCGAGCAATCGCCGTTCGAACATGTCCCATTCGCACATGCCCTTCCACTGCATGGCCGCGATCCAGGGATCAGCTTTTTTCAAAATTCCCTCGTCCATCAACAGCTTGAAGCGGTCGGCCAACCTTTTCCATGCCGGCCCAAGGACATTTTCATAGAAATCCTTGCCGATCGTCGACCCCTCCGGCTGTGTGGAGACTATCCTGATGTTGGCAATTGGCCCCGGCGACAAACGGCGGGTCATATAGGCCCTTCCCAAAGTGATCAGGCCTTCGCGCAAATTCTTGCCGGAAAGGAATTGGTTCATCAGCCGATCGGCTTCCTCCGTCACGTCGTAGACGAGGACCGACTGGAGCAGATCTTCCTTCGATTTGAAGTACCCATACAAAGTCGCCTTTGAACCGCCCAGACGCTCCGAGATCAGCGACATGGAGGTGCGTTCATACCCCAACTCCTGAAACAGCTGCGACGCGATCCCGACGATCTGCCGCCGCTTTTCCTCGGTCCTCACACGCGCCACGCAACTCTCCCTGTAAAATGTAATACAGTACATGGTCGTTCAGTTATGGATTGACAAGCCCGTCACATATAACTAAACCGTACGGTACCGTTATAAATCAAGAAGGAATGGGCCGAGATGATCGACTTGATCATTGCGGCGTCCGCGGTGACGGGCGCCCAAACAGCCATCGGTGAAGTTAGCGGATACCGGCTTTATCAGTCCGAACCCGCTGCGTCCGAGCATAAAGGAAGCCGATCCTGGCTGTTGCCAGAAACGAACCGAGACAGCAGCCAAGGCTGTTTCTCGTTAGTCGAGAAGGCGTTGCCGGGATTTGGCACTCTACGCATCGGTCCACGCTGTTCGTCCAGCGAACGGCCAGTGCCATGGCGCTAGCATGACAGGCATCGACCTGCTCTTTCAGCTGTTCGCACTGCTGCTGGGCTTTTCTGTAGCCGAACTGCTTGCGGGCCTAGCCCGAACCTGGCGCATCCGCGCGGGCGCCACCCGGACGCGGACGGCAACCATTCGTATCGGCTGGTTGGTGCCATTATTGGCTTTGCTGGTGCTGGTCGATCAAACCCATTTCTGGATCACGGCCTATGAATTGCGTCGGTTTTTCGAGTTCGACTACGCCAGCCTGCTGAGCATCCTGGCGATCGTCGGCGGCTATTACGTCATTTCGACCTTCGTATTTCCGGACGATCCCGAGCAGTGGCCGGATTTCGACGACTATTATCTGAAGACCAACCGAACCGTCCTTGCCGGAATGATCGCCATCAACTTCATAACCTTCGCCTATGCGGGCATTACCGCACTTGGCTTTGGCATGAACATCGGCTCCGTGCCCATCATGCGAAGCTGGATGACAATCATTCCTGCACTGCTGTTCTTCCCGCTTCTGGTCACACTTTGGTTTGTCAAATCGAGGCGTGCCAACCTGGTGTTGTTGATCATCATGAACGGCTTGCTGCTGACGGGAGCTGTCGGCCCGGAAATCATCTAGCCGCCCCAAAGCGATCAGTTCCCGCCAAAGGGCATGATTATCCGGAAGGTTGCGTTGTGGGTTGCGCCGTCGCCGTTGAACAGGCCCTGGTAGCCTACCCGAACATTGACCCCGCCGGCCCTTCCGCCAAGACTGATACCGGCGAGCAGGGACCCGCGCTTTTCGCTTGCCGAAACCACTTCGAAGGACCCGTCCCGGTCATCCAGAAAGGCTGCGTCGAACGACGAGCGCCGGTCGCCGAAGAAGTGCAGATAGCCAAGCTCGGCCTGTGGAATCACCGCTCCCAGATCCGCCGCCCACTTGGATCCTATGGCAAGTGTGGTGCGGCTGGACTTCGAACCGTCGACCGACAGGTCGGCAGCGGCAAGACCCGACTCGGTAAAGTCTTTCAACCTGACGCCGCTGTAATCGACGTTGAGGTAAGGCGTCAGCAATGATGCCTTGCCAAGCTGGATGCGATAGCCCGCGTGCAGTCCCAGGGTTGTGAGGCGGACATCGGGGTCGCCTTCCAACTGGCCGGCAAGGTCCGCGCCATATTCGCCCCAATTGACACTCCGCCGTCCGTCACCATCGAACTGGCTGACGGTTGCGATTGCCTTTGCATAATAGGCGCCGGGGTCGAACGACGCATAGGCTCCGAACTGATAACCGTCTGCATTGGTCGACGCCCCGTCATGGTGGTCGACATGGTTAGTGACTTTGCCGATGCTTGCGCCTGCGACGGCATTGTCGCCGATGCGAACGTCCGCGCCAACGATGGCGGCCCAGCGATCGGCATCATAGCCCGGCGCCTCGACATCGCCGTCATTGCGGCGACCGCCAACGTCAAGCTGACCCCAGATATGGAACTTGTCGGTGCGGCAATCGAGCGCAGAACTTGCCCGCTGCGGCATCGCGCATTCCGTGGCCTTGTCGATCAGCTGGCCATAATGAACGCCCAATGCATGGAATGACTGCTGATAGGCGGCGTAGCCTGCCCCTGACAGCTGGTCGAGCGCGCCGCGATATTCATCTTCGTCGAACGTGAATAATTGCGCCACCATATCGCCGAACGGACCGTCGATGTCGGCATCATAAATTGCTTCAATGCCCGATCCGACGGCCTTTTGATTGCGGGTCAGGCCGTTGACGGCGTTGAAGGCAACGCGCGTAAGGCCGAGGTCCACGTTGCCCTGCGTATCATAGACGCAACTTAGCTGGAGCAGGACTGGGTTGCCTTCGATCCCGCAGCTGTCAAACTGACCATTGCGAACATCCGCGTCGATCACATCCTCGAACAGATAATGGTCAGCGTAGAGTCCCGATGCCGATCTCACCAGCAGAGTTCCGTCGAGATTGGCAACAGTGGCCGTAATGCGCGGATAGCTGGCCTCCGGATCCGTGCCGACCGGAAGCTCGAAGATCAGCGTGCCGTCGCTTGCAATGTTCAGCTGCTCGACGAAGGCCGCCGACGGACCATCGCTGCCCGCGCCATCGTGCCGCAGGAACAACGCCCCGCCGCTGCCGATATTCAGCGTTCCCTGACCACAAGCTCCGAGCTGGCATTCAGGGTTGATGATGCCGTCGAACCATGTTTCGCCGCCACCCACGTTGATGATGTCGCCCGCGGCGACGTCGATATTGCCGTAGATCGAACCGTCGCCGACAAGGTTCAGGACGGCCCGGCTGGGCGCCGCAGAAGTATCGATCGCGGTTCCGCGCAGCCAGGTCTCGCCACCGTCATTGCTTTGGCGAACGATGATCGATCCGCCGTCATTGGTAATGACGATGTCTGATGCCGCGTCGAAGCCAATGCCGCCATTATCTGTGACGCGAATGCCGACCGCTTCCGCAAAACCGGCGCTTGCTTCGGCGGAGACGACGATGCTGCCCGAATTGGAGATGCTGAAATCTGCCGAGCCCGCAACGATATCCAAGCCAGTGGCCAGAGCGGTAGCATCAAGCGGCCCGCCAGCGACTGCAGCGACGAGGAAATCGCCCGAATTGTCGATCTCACCTGTCAGGAAACCATCGGCTGAGACGGTCATTCCCTGGGCATGCGCCACCGCAAGGCCAGACGCCGCATCGGCCGATGCCTCGGCAATGACAGAGAACTCGCCGCCATTATCGACCGCAATTTCGAAATCACCGCCTGAAACCTTGAACCCGAGGGCCGACGCGTGGGCGGTAGCCGCGGCGTCGGCCGTAGCCTCGGCGCGAGCACCGACGACGAATTCTCCGTCATTAGAAAGAAACGCTTGCGCGTCCGCCGCAAAGACCGATTGCTCGACGCCGTGCACGACCATGCTGGCGGTCGCAGTTCCGTCATCGGCCTCGGCACTTGCAATGCCAACGATGTCGATCGCCCCGCTGTTGGAGAAGGACACGAGCGCGGAACCCACCGGATTGGTCGCCACGTCGGTCAGTTGGCCGCCTCCGCCGGTCGCAGTGATCTGGATCGTCGTTTCAACCGCGGCGGCGGCCTGGATAAAGGCCGTCAGATTGCCGGAGGCTGTTGCGGACTGCTCCGCCTTGGCCGTCGCACCGAGGCTAATATCGATCGAACCATCATTGGCGAATGAGGCGTTCGCCTCGGTTCCGCGGGCAAACTGATTGACGGCGAATCCAGTGGCTTCGGCACCTGCTGCACTGCCGCCTTCGGCAATTGCTGCCACGGCGACATCCACGGTGCCGCTGTTTTCCATGGCGAGGATCGCCGGTCCGGTCGGGAAGATATTCTGGGTGATCGACGTCAGGCCGCCGCTGGTGGTTCCAAACACATATTGGCTGGAGCCTGCGCCGGCATATTGCGTCACCGCGCCATCGAGGGCTGCGACTGCCGCGGCGCTTCCGGCCGGCGACTCCGCGGATGCGAGCACAGCCAGGTCGATCGAGCCGCTGTTATCCAACGACACCTCAGCGCCGCCGTCGCCAATTGCAGCGGCGGATTGATGGATAGCCGTCGCGAGCACTGCAGTGGCCCAGACGTTCGCGCCAGCAGCGATTGATGCGACATCCATATCAATTGAGCCGCTATTGGTAAGCTCGAGCGTCGCGTCATTGCCGATCACTAGCGCCGACTGGCCAACTTCGTGGGACGCGATCGCCAGTGCCCCAGCGGCTGCATCGCCGCTCGCATCGGCAACGACGGCTAGCGAAATGGAGCCGTCATTGGTCAATTGGAGATTGGCCATGCCAACGCCGCCGTTGGCGTTCGCGAATTGCGCGACGGCGTTATAGAATACCGCGTCGGCATAAGCGCTGTTCGTCGCATTTGCATCGGCATGGGCAATAAATTCGAGCGATCCGCTATTGTCGAAGCTGGCCGACGCATCGCCCGATGTTGCGAAGGCGAACTGGTTGACACCCGGTCCGCCCACCGCGCTGGCGCTTGCGATGACTTCCCCATTCGCCAGCGCGTCGGCAACGACACTGATGCTGCCGCTATTTTCCGCGATCGCGCTGGCATCGCCGTTCATCGCTGCCGCCGACTGGAATATTGCGCCGGTGAAGAACGTACCGCCGACAATCGCGAACGCCTGGGCATTGAGCGCGCTTGCGGTCGCGTTGGCGATCATCTCCAGTTCGCCGCTGTTGCTGATTTCGGCGACGGCGTCGCCGATGCCGGCATGAGCAGTTGCCTGGAGGCCATCGATCGCAATGGCGACCGCAAGGGCATTTGTTCCCGCGTTCGCGTGCGCGTTGGCGCCGAGCATCACTGAGCCACTGTTGGCGATCGAGGCGGTGGCGTCGCCGACACCTGCTCCGATTGCGGATGCGTCCATCCCCGCAACGGCAATGCCCGTCGCATGGGCGGTATAGCCACCGGTTGCCTCTGCGGCGCCGACGAGCGTCAACTCTCCGTCATTAGTCAAACTGACCGCAGCCGAGCCATCGAATGCGACATGGGCGCTGCCAACGAGCCCGGAAACGGCGGTCGCCAACGCCTGGGCCAATCCGCTTCCGGTGGCGTGCGCCACGGCCGTGATATCGATCGTCCCGTCATTCGCCAGATCGACGTCCGCAACTCCAGAAATTCCAGTAGCCGAAACGGCGGCATTGATGCCGAGGACATAGGCCTGGGCGCTTGCGACATCGGTAACATCGCCGCCGGCCGCGAGTGCCTCGGCATCCGCTACCAGATTGATCGATCCGCTATTGGTGATCGAGGCTGAGCCGCCCTCCCCGGCAATGACCAGTTGGCCGATCGCACTCCGAACCCCGGCAAGTGCCAAGGCGGTCGATCCGGCTGCGGCATCGGCAATCGCGGCGACCAGGATAGTCCCGCTATTATCGATACTGGCCGAAGCCGTTCCTGACGCCGACCCAAGTGCAATCTGTTGAATGGCCCCCGATGCCGTTCCTGATGCCAGGGCGAAGTCACCCGCGGACGCATCGACTTCAGCCAGCAGCTGAAAGCTTCCGCTATTTTCGAAGTGAACGAGTGCCTGTGCGCCCTGTGCCAGTTGGCCCAGTCCATGCGCAGCGGCAAAAGCTATGGCCATGTCGAATGCGCCGGTATCCTCGGCAACTGCACTGCCAATAGCTCGAATGTCCATTGTACCGGCGTTGGCGACATGAGCGCTCGCTACTTCGTCGGCCTGCACATTCTGGGCTGCTCCGAATGCGGTCGCATTGACGAATGCTCCTGACTCTCCGAACGCCACCGCCGAGGCCAAGACGGCAAGTGTCCCGCCGTTGTCGAACTGGACATCGGCCAGGGCGGTGCCCTGCGCTCCCTGTTGCACCCCGATCGCCGCTGCACCACCGAACGCCGCGTGACCACTGCTTGAAAGAGAACCGATGGAAATGATTGAGCCGCTGTTGTCGATGCTAGCCGACGCTTCGGTTCCAGCCGCGGATTGGCCAATGGCCGACGCGGTCGCGCCCCCGAACGCGATCGCGTCACCATGGGTATCGACGTTCGCGACAACGGTTAGCGATCCGATGTTGTCGAACGAGGCGACGGCCGAGCCAATCGCAGTCGCACCGCCGGTATAAGTCGACGGCGTGGTCGTGCCATTGGCGAAGACGATCGTCGCATGGCTGGCGTAAGCGGTTGCAAATTGATCGATGCCAGTGGCGATGGCGACGGCATTGGACACGTTGCCGGAATCGACTGTTACGTCCGCGGAAACGGTGAAATTGCCGCTGTTTTCGATGCTCGCAGAAGCGCCGTCGCCATTGGCATATTGGTCGAACCCGTCGACGAAGGCCACGCCAAGGCCTTCCGCCATCGAGCTCGTTCCAAGTGCAACTACGTCGACTTGGCCGGCGACAGCGACGTCACCAGAGTTGACGAACGAGGCGACGGCGGGCCCTACCGGCGTCGAGCTGATCTGGTAAGTCAGTACGCCACCCTGGTCGATGGTCTCGACCGTCGAAAAGTCGAAGGCGGTCGCGGCCTGGGAAATGCCCGATACGAACACGACGCCGCGTGGCGTGCCGCTGCTCTCTACATCCACGCTCGCGGAGATTGCGATCGAACCGCTGTTGTCGATGATCGCACTGGCGTCCGATCCCGATACGAACTGCCCCACGCCAAGCACCGCGCCGGTTGCTGCGGCGTCGCTGCCGCCCAAAGCAGCGGCGTTCACATCGACGGCGATACTTCCAGTATTCGACAAGGTGGCGGATGACGGGCCCGAAGGCGTGTTGCTGGTAACGCCAATCAGAAGTCCGCCGGACGTAAGAGTGCTGGCGAATTGCTGGGTCCGCGCATCCGCGAACTGCACAATTCCTGCGGCCGATGCCGAAGCGACGGCGATGCCGTTCCCGGCCACGGCTGACGCGCTCGCCTCAACTTGCATTGAACCGCTGTTGGATAGGTCGGCGGCGGCCGATTCCTGGCCATTGGCTTCCTGGTAAACGCCCACCCCGATGAAGGCTGAAGCTGCTGCATCGCCCAAGTCTGCCCCGGCGACTGCTTCGGCTGCGATCGCTAGCTCCCCATCGTTCTCGAACAAGTTGGCGGCGACGCCATCTATTCCGATCGATGTAGCAATTTGTGAAATGCCGGCGCCAATCCCCGCAAAAGCGACCGCGGAACCGGTTGTCGCGATCGCATTCGCACTGGCGAGAACATCGACTATCCCTCCAATCGCAATTTCGTTTTGCGCTGCGTCCTCGGCCGCGGCGACCTGCCACAGCCCGATTTGTATCACTCCGGCGGCAGTAGCGGCGGCGCCTTCGGCATGCGCCTGCGCGCCGATCGAAAGGCTGCCATCGACAATGATATTATTGGCTGCCGACTGGCTGCCATGGGCATATTGGAAAACAGCACCCGGGAACGCGCAGGTGGCGCTTTCCGCACAGCTGACAATGGCTTCGGCAAGGGCATTGCCGCCGGCATTGATGTCCGTCTCGTTAGCTCCGGAATTAGGAGGCGGCTCGCCCTCCCCGACTTCGAAAAGATTGATGGCGATCACATCCTCGGCATGTTGCCACACCCCGGGAATATTTGCCGCCTCGGCGCTCGCCGGATCGAGGACTCCCAGAACCAGCAGCGACGCGCCGGCAGCAAGGAGCCGAGCATTCGACCGTGCCTGAGATCTGTTGCACTCGCCGGTAGTAAGGTTGGCAGCTGCGGAACCGGAACAGGCAGGCATATGGTGGCGCATCAATTTCCCCGTTGATCGAATTTGTGAGTTCCCTTCCGCCGGACGGCGGATGGTGCATTCAGTCGATCAGACGGAGACGGTTGGAAATCGCCTTGATTTGGATGAAATGGTGAGCGCAGCCGGCGCATTCATGCCCGCTCAGATGGGCAGGGTCCATGGCGGATGATGGCGTCAATGCCGGGCGCCGCCAGGAAATTATGGTTTTTGAATATTTGGCCGCCGCCCCGCCGGGAATTTGGGGCAATTAAACGGGGCGGCGGCCTTCGGGCACTACAAGCCTAGGACGAGGCTTGCCCGAGCTGATAATCCGACCTTGTCTTCGCGCTCTTCGGCTCCGATTTCGCCTGCCAGGCGGAACCCGGCATTGCCGCCGATACCGCGAAGGCGACCGACCCAGCCGCTCTTCCGCTGCTCGGGCTCGAGCACGAAGGTTTCGCCATCTTCGAAGTGCGCGCTCGTATTGCCCAGGTCGCCTCCGACAATCTGGCGTCGGCCGGCTTCCAGTTCGAACCGGAAATAGCCTTCGTCTGGCCGCATCGCGCCAAGCTCGAAGCCTGTGATGAACAATGCGTTGACGGCGAATTCATCGCTTTTCCGCTTATCGACGGTCAGGTCGAGAGCATCCCCGCCGCCCTTCTCCTGGTAGCTGTCCTCGCTCAACCGGTAATATTCAACTCCGGCGGACGGACGAATGAAGAAGGAACCGGCCCACAGCTCCTGGGAGGCATTTGCAGAGGCCGAGAAGAGGTTGCCGTTCCAATTGCCCTTGATCGTTCGGTCAATCGGAGCATCGCCGGTATCCGAACGAAAATAGCGCGTTCCCTTGATATCAAGGAAAGCATAGCTGGCGCGTGTGGCGACCTGGAAGCCACCCCTTTGCAGGCGCCAATGCGCGGCGATCGAATATTGGTTGGCTGCAACATTATTGTCGGTCGCCCGATCGTTATCCTCACCCCAGAGATAACTCAAAGAAGCGCCGAACCGGCCGAGCTTGGTGCTCATTTCCGCGCCACCGGTAAAGCCCCAGCCGCCAATCTTATATCCCGCGGTGTCACCGATGCTCTTCGACGATCCCCACGCCACCTGGGTCGCCCAGTAAGTCATCCCGCCTTCGTCCTCGTAGGGCGCCTTGGGATCGGTCAGGAAACGCGCAGTCGTACGATCGCCCATCGTCACCGCTTCAAATGCACCGCCTGCGTGCTCTGGAAGCATTTGGCGGATGGAGCCGATAAATTGGTCCTGATTGCGAATGCCAAGAAAACTGTCGCCGATATCGTCATCGTTACCCAATGCGGCGTAGATCGCGGCATAGGCGGCGGTTTCCGATTTGTTGAGACCGAGCTCCGTCGCCGATTTGCGGGTGATATCGACCGCAACCTGATTGCCGGTTACGGTCAACGATCCCTTGTAGAGGAAAGGCAGCAGATCCGTCGTGGCTGCCAGGTTGCTGCCGCCGGTCAAGGTGCCGGCGTTGATGACGATGAAGTGGCCTTCCGCCTGATCGACGTTGGCAACGCTGAGCTTAAGCTTGGAGCCTTCGGCAAAGCTTGCAGTACCGCTGACGTTGAGCACGCTCGAAGCGCCTGGGGTCTTGTCGAGCAAGACCGAAAGCGTTCCTCCATCGGTTACCGACAACGATGCGATAGAGGCTGTTTTGACGACTCCGAACGTTCCCTTTTGAACCGAAACCGCAAGGCCGGTGGCATTGCTGAGCTGGCCGGTGAATGAGGACGTGCCGCCGATTGTTAGCGTATCTGCACCGCCGCCGAAATCGACCGCACCATTGAAGATGCTGGTGCCGGAAGTGGTCAATATGTCCGCGCCCGCGCCAAAGGTCAGGTTGCCGCTGGCGGTCGCATCGCCCGACAGCAGGAACTTGTTGTCACCATCGCCGAAGCTGACGTTGCCGGCTAACTTACCGTCGGCGATGTCGAACGTATCGCTGCCGGTGCCGAACTTGACGTCGCCAGTGATCGACGGTGCGGTGAAATTGGCCGCCACTACTGTCTGCTTAATGGTCGCACCGGTGGTATTGGCGCTGAGGTCGATGGCAACATTGCGGGTCGACGTCGAAGCCGCGCCGGTGGCTGTAATTGCGCCGCTATTTTCGATCTGCGACAGGGTCCCGGACTTGTCGACAATTGCAATGGCCGTGCCATCAGTTCCGCCAACAGATGCTTTGATCTCTCCGCTGTTCTTGAGAACTGGAAGGCTGGCCCCGGCACCAATTTCGACCGCCGTTGCGATGGATCCCGCGGTGGAGCCGCTGCTGGCCGTGATTTTTCCGGAATTGCGCAACTCGGGCGTGGAAGTGCCCGCGCCAAGGCTAATGGCGGTTGCGACCTTGTCGAGCGATCTCGCCTGGATCAATCCGCTAACGCCGATCCCATTGGCGATATTCACCGTCCCGCCCATTCCGCCGATCTGCAGGGCGTTGCCATTGACCCCAGAATAGACCCCGTCGCCTAATATGCTGCCGTCGACGATCAGGCCGAAGCCGGTGCCGGTGCCTTCCGTGGCGCCAATATTGATCGCACCGGCGGAACCGATCCGCAGCGCCGCAGCGGACCCATAGGAAGCAATTGCCGCCGAGCCTTCCTTGGAATCTTCGATTCCGTCGTCATCCTCGTCATTGTCGGTGGTGCTATTGTCCTTGGGCGGAACGGCAACGATGATTCCCTTGCTTACGTCGCCCTCGATCGAAACGGCCGGACCGCCTTGCAGCTTGTCGTCGGCGTCGAGCTTCGAGGGGTCTGCCGGCGGCGTCGGATAGCGATATCCGGTGGCGACGATCTTGCCCTGGAGTACCATTGCGCCGGTAACGTCCCCAGTGGAGCGCACCGCAATTGCGCCCTCGCCCTGCGCGGCTATCTCACCGGCCAGGCGGACGTTTCCGGTCACATCGGCCAGCTGCACTCCGACCGTGTTGCTGCCCAGGACAGTGGTCTTTCCATCATGCGTGAAATTCCCAGTCAGTGGACCGCCCAGGAAAATGCCGTAGCTGTTGTTGCCCTCGACGGTGATGACGCCAGTGCTGCTGATCAGGATGTTACCGTTGAACGCGCCGTTCGTCCGAATGCCATAACGGTCGCTTCCAAGTGCGAAGGGCCCGTCGATGTCGCCATCATTGTCGGCATCGGTAGGCGTATATGCCTCGTCGACGATGATCTTTCCGCCAACGGTGATGCCGCTAGTGACGCCTGCGGCAACATCGACACCGACCGCGCCCGAAACGCTGCCGATCTGGATCGTGCCCTGGTTGTTGAGCTTTTGGTTGCCGTCAATGATGACGCCACCGGCAGCGGTTCCGTTCACCGTGCCGGTCGAATTGATCAAGATATCATCCGGCGTGCCTGCCTTGACGGTCGACGTACGGACAGGGCCGGTGACCGCCGTGGAGATCGTCGTTTCCGCGGCAAGCGGCGATGCCAGGGTGGCTATGCAGGTCGAAGCGAACAGTACGTGGCGCATTAATTTCCCCATTTCCCAACGGTAAGGCCGCTTCCGCCGAGTGGGCGGAAATGGCTTTCAGTTGGTCAGACGGAGACGCCTGACGCTTGCCTTGAATCTTTTTAGAAGCTCAGCTCGAAGCCGAGGCGAATGGTCCGCGGCCTTAAGGGCGTGAGTTGATCCGCGCTTGTTTCCATCGGCGCGCCGAAGGCGAAGCGATTGCCTTCCGCATCGGTCAAGTTGGTGACCGTTAGCGATAACGCCCTACTCTCGTCGGACAAGCGCATGACCAGCCCCGAGTCGAGATAGTCGCCCTGCTCTTCGCCAAGTTGGGGTCCGACACCCAGGCGTGAATGGCCGACATAGCGGGCATATGCGTTGGCCTCGAGGGCGCGACCGTTACCGAGCGCATGGTTCCAATCGACTGCCGCACGGGTGACGACGCGGGCGATGTTGGGGATGCGCATCGTTCCCCCTGCCGGAGCCATCATTTCGAGCAGTCCCCCCGCGGCTCGAGTCACCTTGCCGTCGTTCCATGCGACGCCAGCCTCAAGCCGCAGCTCGGTTGTGACGCGAACGCCACCATTTGCAGTTAGCGTCCATACACGGCCATCGCCGATATTCTCGGTCACGGGGAGCCCGCTAGGGTCGAGGAAGTCGGCCTGGATGTCGTACCAGCGGCTATGGGTCACACTGCCCTGCAGGTCGAAACGGTCACGCCCGGGACGGCCATAGCGAAAGCCTGCTTCAGCGGTGGCCAGCCGGTCGTTGCGATAGAGCCGGACGCTGTCGTTGGCGATCGACAGACCGCCCGGCCGGAAGCCCTGCTGATAGCGAGCATAGACCGTAAGCCCCGTAACCGGACGGACCAGCAGGGCCGCGGACGGCAGCAGCTTTTGCTCTTTCCGCTCAGTATCCTCGTCTCCCAGCCGGGATGCCGCCAATGGGCTTAAATGCTCGCCGGAACCTGACAGGTCGGACAAAGTATATCGAGCGCCGACAGTCGCCTCGATCTTTGGCGTCAATTCAAACCCGACTTCTCCGAACAATGTTGTCTCGCGCACCCGGTTTTCGGCCCCGGAGAGGTCGAATATCGTGTCGTCCTGGGCAATTTCGCGAGACACTTTGTAGCGGTGGACGATCGAGCTGAAGCCGGCGAGCCAGCTGTACCCATTGGACATCGGTCGCCACAACCTAGTTTCATTGCTGACTGCGCGGGCCCTGCTGTGCTGCCGTAATTGGCGAATATTGCCGTCGGTCGACGCGTCGAAATTCTCGTCAACGTCCTGCCAGCTGGCGCCGGAAGTCGAACGGAAGCGAAGAGAGCCGCTATCCTTGCGAACGACGAAGCTGGCGAGGGTGAAGTCCGAATCGAATGGCTGGTCGACAAAGCTGTATCGGGAAAGGCCCGGCAGGTCCCGATCAGCATATTGGCTGTCGGCGCCCCGAATGCGTTGCCCAATGCCGGCCAGGTCAATGAACCAGCCGGGCGTCAACTCGGCGGAAAGCGTGGCTCGGCCGCCGTTGACCCGGACGTTGTTGATGTCCCGCTCTCCGGTCGCGCGATTGTCGACATATCCCCCGTCTCGCGCATGGTATCCGACGGCCCGCAATGCGATATTGTCGGCAATTGGAGCGTTGATCGTCGTGGACAGGTCATAGCTCGGATCGCCGTGCCAGGTCACCGATGCACCGCTGGCCGCTGCTCCGGAAATCTCGCCGAAGATCGGCATATTGGGCTTGAGCAAGACGATGCCGCCGAGCGCACCTGAACCGTAAAGCGTTCCCTGCGGGCCTTCGAGCAGCTCAACCGAGTTCATATCGACGAGCTTCAAGTCGGGGTCGGGTCCGCTGTAGCCGGTTCTCATGTCACCGAAATATTGCCCGACCGGCGATTGAGTCGGCCCGCTGAAGCTGGAGTCGGCGATACCGCGAATGAAAAGCTTGTTCCGGCCGGCGCCAAGATGGGTCGAAGAGAAACCCACCGACCGCGCCTCGATCGCCTCCGTTCCAGCCACGCCCAACGGCGCGAACTCATGCCCGTCAATGCGGGTCCATTGACCGGGAAAACGCTGAGAAAGCGTATCGCGCTTGCTGGCCGTGACGACGATATCCTGCGTCTCTTCGACTGGCTGCGGGACAGGCGACGGCACCGCGCGAGGAGTGGGCGGGCGCTGGTCGTTTGCAATTTGCGGCGGTCTGGGGAGGAGCAAATAGGACCGCGGGCCGACTTTCTGAAGCTTGAGCCTGCTCGCTTCTGCCAGCCGCATCAGGGCTTGTTCGGCTCCCATAGTCCCGCGGATGGCAGGCGATGGACGCTTTAACAGGCTGCTGTCGCGAATCGCGATGCTGACCCCGGCCTGGCGGCCGATGGCGAACGCCGCCTGGCCGACCGTCCCCTTGGGGACATCGATCGACTGGGTAGCGGCGTGGCCGGGGGCGGCAAGGGACAAGAGCGCGGAAAGGGTCGCGCTAGCAATCAGCAGTCGAATTCCTAGCCCTTTCCTCCCATCACCCAGCCCCGGCCTGATCGCTTCAAGGATACGCCTAGCAAGGGCTCCAGCGATTTGGGATCACGCTTCACTTCAGCAACCGACAATGTGCCATTGAATCGGCGCGCCCTGATAGCGGGGGTCGTCGAAAAGTCGATACCTGTCGACCGACGGAGGTCGGCGGCGACTTGCTCGATCGGCTGGTCGGCATAAATCAGCTGTCCGCGCGCAAACGCCCCGACGGCGGCCGGGTCGACTGGAGCTGCCTGCAGGACGTCGGCGCCATCGACGGTGTCGAGTCGTTCTCCCGGCGACAATTTAAGCTGTGCCCCATTCGGATCGGCGAGCACCGCGCCCTCGCTAACCGCCACGCTAGTGGATTTCCCGTTTCGCACGACCTCAAACACAGTGCCGACATCGACCACAGTTAGATCGCCAGCGCGGACTTCGACTGGGCCCTTCCCGGATTCCCTTAAGTGTAACAGCAATTGCCCTTGTTCGAGCTTGACCGTGCGTCGGCCAAATCCGGATAGAGACAGGCGAGTGTCGCCGTTCATTATCAACTGGTCTTCGTCACCCAGTGCAATCGTCCTGGTTTCACCAGGTGCAGTTGAATAATCGAGTGGCATCAACCGAGGTGCGACGATTGCGGTCATCACGCCCGCAAGCGCGGCAATTCCGGCGGCAACGGCCAGTCCACGGCGTCCCCCTCGCTCTGCGTGAGCTTCGCCGGCCCCATTAGGCATCGTTATCGCCGCGACGATCGGACAAAGGTCGGCCTCGCTGCCCGCCAAGCGGTGATAGGCCTCGGCATTGGCCGGGCTCTTTTCCAACCAGTCGGTAAACTCTTCCCACGCCTCGAACGCTGGATCGTTCGTGCGAACAATCCAGTGCAATGCGGATTCGCGGGCGTCGTCGGCGTCTCGGGTCATTCCCACCTCATGTCCCTCAAGACGGAGTCGATTGGGCTATTCCTCATCGAGCTGCCTCCGAATCTCGTCGAGCAGCCGATAGGCCTGCCGCAAATCACTCTCGACCGTACTTGCGCTAATCCCAAATCGAGCAGCGATGTCACGCTGCGTGCGCGCTTCAAGGCGATGCTCGCGAAAGATCGCCAGGGCCCTGGGCGAAAGCTTCCTAAGTTCGCGCTCGACCGTCGCGAGCCTGCGTTGCGCATCAAGTCCGCGATCCGGCCCCGGATCATTGGCGACGGCATTACCCAGGCGGTCGGCAAGCGTCGACCATTCATCTTCGCGCCGCCGACCTTGGAATTCGGACCGGCGATGGTCGATCATCAGGTTTGTGGCGGCCCGAAATAGATAGTTTCGAGGCGATGCGATTGGTCCGCCAGGATGTGAAGCGGCTTTCAGCCAAAGCTCTTGCAACAGGTCCTCGGCCGAATCCCCAGCGCCGTGCGCCCGCAAATAGCGCAGGAGCGACTCGCGGTTTTCCTCGAAAACCTGCTGTAATCCTTGGTGCATCGCCATGGTCAAACGAGCGCGCTTCTAGGGCCACGGACGTCAACAGACTAGGCTGCGTCGTGAAAGATCACTCCAACCGTAAATCGCGAGCCGCGATGAAGCCGGCTGACTCCGTGGCGATGCTGCACCCGATAAACGCCCTTGGTGCCGCGAACCGGCCGCTCCCGCACGGCAAAGATCACGGCATCGCCCTGGGCCAGTTGCACGACGTTGGCACGCGACTGCTGCCGCGGGCGCTGCTCGGTCAAAACAAACTCGCCACCATCGAAATCGGCCGGGTCGCTGAGCAATATTGCCATCTGCAGCGGGAATACATTGTCTCCATAAATATCCTGGTGAAGGGTGTTGTAGTCGCCCGACCCATATTTCAGGATGAGCGGCGTCGGACGGGTTTGACCGGCGTCGTGACATCGTTTGAGAAAGTCGGAATGGGCCGCGGGAAAGCGGTCGGGCTTGCCCATCGCGGCGTACCAGTCGTTTGCCAGGCCGACGAGCCGATCATATGCTTGGGGCCTGAGTTCCGTCAGCGCCGGCGGCAATGGATAGCTGAAATATTTATACTCACCGCTGCCGAAGCCGTAGCGGGCCATGTTGATCGTGCTCCGAAATCGGCAGTGGTCGTAACTCTCAATCAATTCCTTGCATTGGTGCGAATCGAGAACGCCGGGCAAGACACTGAAACCATCCCGATTTAGTGTGTTACTTACCTCTATCCAGCGCTCATCCGAAGCTGGCGGCAGGCTCATGGCCGAGCAGCCTGCTCGATTTCGAGCAGGGCCTTCTTACGCGCCGTGCCCCAGCGATAGCCGGACAATGACCCATCCGACTTCACCACGCGGTGGCAGGGGATGAGGACGGCGATGTCATTTGATGCGCAGGCCTGGGCAACTGCGCGGGCCAACAGTCCATGGTTGTCCTTGTGCATTTTCGAACTCCTTTAAGGAGTTCGTCATTGCCTCAGACCTGGTGCCCGACGATATCCGTAGCTTGCGCTTAAACCCTCAATATTCGCCCATGTGCGTGCCGCCATGACGATCATGCCCGTGCATTACCACCATGGCGGCTCCTATTTCTTACGAGCGGTACCGGCCTAGCGAGAAGCGACGTTGATGGAGATCGCGGTTGCGGCGATCGAAGATTTGCCGGTCATTGCAATATCCTTGGCGCGCTGGATCGCCTGGGCGATTTGCGGTTTCGCCCCGTCCCACGCGTCGTCGGCGCAGCCATAATAGCCAGCATCCTGCAATCCGCTTCGGCTGTTTTCGAACAGGCAAACGCGTTTCACGGCGCCCGTCACACGATGACCCAGCTTCCTCTGATCGGCGCGGTCGGCGAGGTTGAGGTCGGCATATGTTACGCGTTCGGTACGGACATTGTCGGGCTCCGCGTAGACGACCACGGGCCCTTGCTGGGCGGCCGAAGCCGATGCCGCGACAAGCAGAGATGCCGTTACCCCTGACAGTACGGCTGCAGTCTTGCGATTGAATCGGGCAAGCATCTCAAGTCTCCCTTCATCCTCGGTCACGAAGAGGTGACCGCGGCATTGCCTCTAGTTGCGGACGATTGCATCGATGCTTCGATGGTGTTGCAGCCCGATTTCGGCCAGCGCTCTGCACTTGGGGCGAAGCGGCGAATGGTATCGACCAATCGGCGAACGGCGGTCGTCTGGCGCAACTTCGACTCAGTCGGCATAGCGGTACGATGAAGATCGGCATCATCGGCGCCGGGGCCATCGGCGCGTGGATTGCGGCACGGCTGGCGCTTGCAGGCAACCGGGTTTCAATTTTGGCCCGAGGCGAAACGCTAAGGGCGCTTCGAGATGGCCTCACAGTGCGCGAGAGGGAGGTTACCGAGCGAGTCGAGGTTAGCGCATCGGATAACCCCTCCGCGATCGGCCGGCAGGACTTGCTGATTATCGCGGTCAAGGCCCCAGCCCTTGGCGACGTAGCCGGTGTGTCGGGACCGATGACCGGGCCGGAAACGCTGATTCTGCCGATGCTCAACGGTGTTCCGTGGTGGTTTCTGGATGGTGAGCCATTGTCGTCGGTGGATCCCGGCGGGCTGATTTCGCAGGCCATCCCTCTAAGCCAGCTCGTCGGATGCGTTGTTCATGCCGCTTGCCGTCGCACCTCGCCGGCTTCGGTCGAGGTGGCCCATGCCGACAAGCTTATCCTGGGCGAACCAAAGTGCGGGACCAGCCAGCGCGTTCGTGAGCTTGCCGGTCTGTTCGAGAACGCCGGCATCAGGGTCGAAGTCAGCGAGGATGTCCGCCGGGCGATCTGGTACAAGCTGTGGGGCAACATGACGATGAACCCATTATCGGCGCTGACCGAGGCGACGGCCGACCGGCTGCTTACCGAGCCCGAGCTAAAACCGTTCATCCTTGCCTGCATGGCCGAGGCAGCGGCGGTGGGAGGGGCGATCGGTTGTCCAATTAGCGAAAGCGGAGAAGATCGCATGGCAGTCACTGCGCGGCTCGGCGCTTTCAAGACGTCGATGCTGCAAGATGTCGAAGCGGGCAGAAGGATCGAGTTGGAGGCGTTAGTGGGCGCTCCGCGTGAAATCGGACGCCGCGTCGGCGTGCCGACGCCAAGCATCGATACCCTTTACGCGATCACCCGGCTGATGGCCGAAAGTCGCGGCCTGCTCTAGGTCGCCGGCAGCACTCGCCCGGTACAGCTTCCGAACCCGATCGGCACCGCACCCTCGGCCACGCAACGCGCAGAGAGTGTCAGCTCATCGCCGTCGTCAAGAAAACTGCGCTTTTCGGCACCAGGAAGCTCGATCGGCGCCTTGCCGCCCGCGCTTATCTCCATCAACGAACCGAGGCCGGTCGACTGGGCGGTCGACAATGTACCGGTTCCGATCAGGTCGCCCGGCTGGAGATTGCAGCCGTTGGATGCATGATGGGTGACGATCTGTGCCGCCGACCAGTACATGGCGGAGCTGGCGTCGCCGCGGCTAAGCACATGCGGCGGCAATCCTGCCTCGCGCATCTTCGCCGTAAGCAGCGCTACCTCCAATTGGATGCCCAGCCCTCCCTTCGCCTGGTCTGACGGGTCGAAGAGATAGGGCAAAGGCTCAGGATCGCCGTCCGGGCGCGTGGGCATGGGTTTGCGGAAGGGCGCGAGAGCCTCGGGAGTAATGACCCAGGGCGAGATGCTGGTCAGGAAATTCTTCGCTAGGAATGGACCTAGCGGCTGATACTCCCATCCTTGGATGTCGCGTGCCGACCAGTCGTTCAGCAAACAATAGCCCGCAATTTGGCCGGCGGCCTCAGCGATCGGGATGGTCGTGCCCAGTTCATTGCCCTTGCCGACAAAGAAGCCGAGCTCAAGCTCATAGTCGAGGCGTCGGCTCGGTCCATATTCGGGCGCTTCGGCCTCGGGCGACTTGCGTTGGCCCTTGGGCCGCACCACCGGCTCGCCCGACACGCGCACCGAGCTGGCGCGTCCATGATAGCCGATCGGTACATATTTATAGTTGGGAAGGAGTGGATTGTCGGGTCGGAACTGCTTGCCGACATTTGTCGCGTGATGAATGCCGACGTAAAAATCGGTGTAGTCACCAATCCTGCAGGGCAAGTGCATCTCAGCATTCGCCGAGTTCACCAGATGCGGTTCGACCGCGTGACGATTGCCGTCATTTGACAGCAGTTCCGACAGACGCCTGCGAAGCGCAAGGGCATCGGCAGGTCCTTGGGCGAACCAGGCGTTGAGCGATCCCGAACCAAGCGCCGGGCTCCACTGCTTGTCGAGCAGGCCCGCGCCGCACAAGGCTTTAAGGTCTAGGATCATTTCACCGATTGCGACTCCGATCCGAGGCTCGCCCTTAGCCACCGAGAAGACCCCCAACGGCAAATTCTGGATTGGGAAATCGGGATGGCCGTTGGCGCTTTCGACCCAGCTTTGGCGGGCCGGATCATGGGTTTCGTCGATCCCGGTCATTAGGGCATCTTCGCCTTGGGAAAGTCAGCCCAAGCCTGGTCGTAATCGGGCTGGGCGTGCTCAAGTGCATATGACGTTGGTCGATAGGGCCAGCAGGTTTCTACCATGAACGCCATCGTCCCCTCTATTTTGACCGGTTTCAGCTCCGCGCCGCTCGCTTTTCGCCAGCTTTCGACGTCGGGACCATGTCCGCTCATTATATTGTGAAGCGACAGGCCGCCGGGGCGAAAGCCTTCCGCCTTTGCGTCATAATCGCCGTGAATCAGCCCCATCGCCTCGCTCATCACGTTACGATGGAACCAGGGCGGGCGGAACGTATCCTCGCCGACCATCCAGCGTGGCGGGAATATGACAAAATCGGCATTGGCGCGACCCGGAGTCTCGCTGGGGCTGGTTAGCACCGTGAAGATCGAGGGGTCGGGATGATCGAAACTCACCGTGCCGATCGTATTGAACCTCGCCAGCTCATAGCGCCAGGGCACGTAGTTGCCGTGCCATGCCACGACGTCGAGAGGGCTGTGATCGAGGTGCGTCGTCCACAAATGGCCGAGCGATTTCTGAACCAGCTCGAACGGCTCGTCCCGGTCCTCATATGATGCGACCGGCGTTTCGAAATCGCGCGCATTGGCAAGGCCGTTTGACCCAATCGGTCCCAGCTCCGGGAGGCGGAACGGGGAGCCGAAATTCTCCGCGACATAACCGCGCGCCACTCCGCCACCCAACATGACGCGAAAGCGTACGCCGCGCGGCACCAAGGCGATCCAGCCCGGCGCAACCCGCAGGCGTCCCATCTCGGTGAACAGCTCAATCTCGCCTTCTTGGGGGATGACCAGCATCTCTCCGTCCGCATTGGCGAAGACGCGGCGATCCATGCTCCGGGTGGCGCGATAGATATGTACGTTGACGCCTATCAACTCGGCGGGGTCACGGGTCGCCAGCATCGTCGCCATGCCGTCGACGAAATCGGTGCCGTCGGGTAAATCGTTTAGCGGGTCCCAGCGCAGCCGGTTCGGAGCAAGCGGCGCTTCGCCGGACGCAGCCGAAAAAAGCCTGGCTCCGCCGAATGGCTCGAACGGCCGATGATCGGCGGTGGGTCGCATGCGATATAGCCAGCTACGCCGGTTCTCGTGCCGCGGAGCAGTGAAGGCGCTTCCCGACAATTGCTCGGCATAAAGTCCGTAGGAAGGTCGCTGTGGGCTGTTGCGGCCCTTCGGAAGCGCCCCGGCAACAGCTTCTGTCTCAAACTGGCCGCCGAAGCCGGTCATATATTGAAGATCGTTTGGCGCGTTGCTCACGGCTGCGAAAACCCCCTCGACTTCATGGGTGAAGCGAGGGGGTCGTTACGCGTCTCATCCGCGTCGCGCAAATCTGCGTCAGTTGACGTTGACCTCAATCTTGTCGGGAATGCTGATCTCGGTCTTGTCGGAGCCGAAGCCGAGCTGGTCGCGGAACAGGAACAGGAGCACCAGCACCACGATTACTAGCAGCACGACCGCCAGCACTCCTCCGCTGCCACCGCCGCCGTCCGTTTCGACAATCGTCACCCGATCGTCGGTATCGCGTTCATCTGCCATTTTTCACTCCCTGAATTCCATTTTTGCTGCGTAACGAACGATTGCTTGCGCAGCGGGTTCCAAACAAGCGGCAGGTGGAACGATGATGGGCAAGAAGCGCTGTAGAGGCTCGAAAAAAGGGAGCCATAAGTGACCGTAAGAATGCTTGTCGTGATGGCGGCGATCGCCTGCGCATCATGTGACGGACGTCAGCCTACGAAAGCCGACCAGTCGGTCGCCCCGCCGGAAAATCAACCGACCCAAGCCCCAAAAGCGTCGCCCGACGTTATAAAGCCCGGCGGATTGCCGGACGACCGGACGCCGATTTCCGAAGGGAAGATCGATCCAAAGGGCGCGCAAGGGGCGGGTCAGGTTCTCCAGCGCTTCGGCGGTTTGTTGGAGCAGCGGAAATTTGCAGAGGCTTACGGCAAATGGTCGGACGGAGGCCGCGCAAGTGGCATGACCGAAGCGCAATTCGCTGCCGGTTATGAGAAATACGCCGAAATTCACTCCGAGGTCGGTGCGCCAGGCCCAATGGAGGGAGCAGCCGGGTCAGCTTATGTCGACATTCCCTTCCGCCTATATGGCAAGCTCAAGACCGGCGAGCCCTTCAATCTCGTTGGACCGGTTACGCTTCGACGGGTCAACGACGTGCCCGGCTCGACCGCCGAGCAACGGCAATGGCATATTTACCGAAGCGAAGTGCAACCGCGGCCGTGAATGTTCGTTTCGGTCTTGTCATGAAGGAGGATAGCGATGAGCGGTTTTGAGGACATCAGGGAGCAGATGGAAGTGATTGGCGCCGACGGGGTCCATCTTGGAACCGTTGACCGGATCGAAGGAGACCGCATCAAGCTGACCAAGGCCGACAGCGGCGAGGGCAGCCATGAAGGCCATCACCATTTCATCTCGCGCGGACTGGTCGCCGATGTCGAAGGCAATCAGGTTCGCCTGTCGGCCAATGCCGACGTAGCAGTGACTTTCGAAGAAGAGGAAAGCGGCAACTAATCATGCCGCGCCGGACGGACTGGCGCAGTTCGCAAGACTGCGCCAAAGTCCGCGGCCATGAAACGCAAGGCTTTCCGTCCGGCCCCGCGGCCGATCTCGTTCAAGCCCACTCGTCGCGACCTTCGTCGCGGAATGGTGCTTGTCCCGCTGCTGATCCTGGCTGGCGCCCTGTTCGATCCCGCGCTGATCCCCCCATTCGGCCCACTTGCCAAACGAGAAGTGGTTGCTGCGACCTTCACTCCATGCGGGCCCGGTCGCGGCGTAGCGTGCGTGATTGACGGAGATACCTTCAAGCTGGGCGATCGCAATATCCGTATTGTCGGAATCGATGCACCCGAACTCGCCGAACCACGGTGCCCTCAGGAAGCGGCTTTAGCCCGGCGATCCGCCGACCGGCTGATTGCGCTGCTCGACCAGGGCCCCTTCGACATGGTTGCGCATCGGCTGCAGACGCAAGACCGCTATGGGCGCGAACTGATGGTATTGGAACGAGGTGGTGACTCGATCGGAAGTCAGTTAATCGATGAGGGTCTCGCCCACCGTTATATCGGGTCCAAGCGCAGCTGGTGCTAGTCAGCCTCACATGAAGCGCCCTGTCTTCGAGCATCGCATCGTCGCGCCTCCGGACGCCATCGACGAGCTTGGGCACGTCAACAATGCAGTCTGGGTGCAATGGATTCAGGAAGTTGCGTTGGCCCACTGGTACAGCGTCGCTTCGCCTGAGCATCAGGACGATTACGTCTGGGTCGTGGTCCGCCACGAGATCGATTATATGCGCGCCGCCCTTGAGGGCGACGTGCTGACCGGCCGTACTTGGGTCGGCGAAGCGCCAAAAGGCGCTCGTTTCGACCGGCATATGGAATTCGTCGGCGACGACGGAAAGGTGCGGGTTCGCGCGGTGACCCAATGGGCAATAATCGATAAGGCCAGCGGCCGTCCGATCCGTGTACCTCCCGACGTAATCGCCCCCTTCCTATAAGGCGGCCTCTCCGTACGGCGGTACACCTGATTGCATGTTGATTGACGAGTGGCGCAGCGGAGGCGCAGGTTCGCGCCATGGCCAACGCCGTCCTCTATGACTATTTTCGTTCTTCGGCTTCCTACCGCGTGCGAATCGCGCTCAATTTGAAGGGCGTCGAATATGAGCAACGGTCGATCAATCTTGCCTCCGGCGCTCAAAAGGATTCGGCTTTTCGCCGGCTCAACCCCCAAGGCCTGGTGCCGATGCTGGAGATCGATGGCCACCGGCTGACCCAGAGCCTGGCGATCATTGTTTACCTCGACCAGAAATTCCCCGAACCGCCGTTGATGCCTGCGGACCTTGCGGATTCGGCCCATGTCCGCGCTCTGGCCATGGCCGTTGCCTGCGATATTCACCCGCTGAACAATCTTCGAGTGCTTAAATATCTGCGGGGGCCGTTGGGCATAAGCGAAGAGGCAAAGGACGAATGGTATCGCCACTGGGTCACGGAAGGCCTGGCAGCGCTGGAGGAAATGGCGCGGCCGCATGCTGGCGCATTTCTGTTCGGAGACGCGCCGACGATCGCCGACATCTGCCTGGTGCCGCAGCTGTACAATGCCCGGCGCTTTTCGGTGCCCCTAACCGATTATCCCACCTTGCGCCGCGCCGACGAAACGGCCAGCGCTCACGCGGCCTTTGCCGCCGCCCACCCCGATCGCCAGGAGCAGTGACATGAACCGCGTCGACAACATCAATCGAGGGATGGAAGAGGTGCGTGCCTTGGCCGAGGTCGAAATTCCCAGCATGAAGGGCAAGGTCAGCGACGAGGAATGGGCGATCCGGGTCGACCTCGCCGCCGCATATCGAATGGTTGCTCATTATGGCTGGGATGACCTCATCTTCACCCATCTGTCGGCCCGAATTCCGGGGCCCGAGCATCATTTCCTGCTCAATCCCTATCAGCTGATGTTCGAAGAGGTGACGGCAAGCTCGCTGGTCAAGGTCGACGTGCAGGGCAATCCAGTCGAGCCTACGCCTTTCATCACCAACCCTGCAGGCTTCACCATCCATTCGGCGGTGCATATGGCGCGTGAAGATGCACATGCGGTGATGCATCTTCATACTCCGGCCGGCCAGGCCGTAAGTGCAAATGAAGAGGGGCTGATGCCGCTGACCCAGACCGCCATGCTGGTCCGCGGCGACCTTGCCTTCCATGATTATGAAGGCGTGGCCGTCGACCTCGACGAGCGCGAGCGGATCGTTGCCGACCTGGGCGACAAGGGAGCGATGCTGCTGCGCAACCACGGGACGTTGGCGGTCGGCAGGAATGTCGGCGAATGCTTCGTGAAGCTCTATTTCCTCGAGCGCGCCTGTCAGGCGCAGGTCATGGCACTCACTGCCGGCGAGAAGGTTAGCAAACCGCCGCAGGGAGCAGCAGAGCTCACTGCGGAACAGGGCGCAACCGGGTTGGCCATGGCGGCAAACCTGCTTGCCTGGCCCGCGCTCAAGCGAAAGGCCTATCGCCTCGACCCGAGCTTCGCCACTTAGGCAGGCAGCTCCTTAATCTCCACCCATAGCGCCTTGGAAAGCGCGACGATCTCGCCTGCCTCGTCATGGATTACGGTCGCGGCATGATGCTTGCGCCCCTCACGGCTCCGCTCCCAACCGGTAATGCGCAGCCGCTCGCCCGGCGTAACTGGACGTTCGATCCGCGCCGCAATTTGCGCGAGCAAGGCCAAAGGACGCGGTTCACAAAGACCGAAGTAGCTCGGGCAGTCGAGGGCCGCCCAGAGGTAGCGCTCCTCGACATGACCGTCTTCGCCTGCCAATTCCGCCTCGGGAATCCATTCCGCGACGGCCACATCGCGATGCGGGCTTTCGCCGGCAAAGATACACAGACCATCCCCCGGACCGCGCTCGGTGCCGCAAACGAAGCAGCCGGGGATTGGATGACCGCTCGGGCCGGGAAAACTCATCGCCGCCGCTTCCAGTTCGTCCTCGGTCGGTGGCCCAGGCACCTCGAAGTTTAGCGGATCGTCGAGCGGCGCGGCACGGGCATAATTGGCTTGGGCGTCAAACAGCATTACTTCGGCGTCGTCGCGACGACGATGCAGCGGCACCTCCAATGGAATCGGGGCGAGCAAAGAAACCTGCGCCGGCCCCTCGATCCACTCGGCCGCCAGCCCTGCGACATAGCCGCCATTGCCCGAAGTTGGCGGGCCGCGAAAGCGCCGATGGACTTGCACTTCATCCGATTGGCCAGTCATGCCTGCGAGTCTAGGCCCGCTAACATGGGAGGGCAATGCAACGAGACTCGAAACCGTCACGACAAATGCCTAAGTGAGGCTTGGGCGGGGGTGATCGATGGAGATCGCCATGAAGATATTGATGGTCCTCACCAGCCATGACCAACTCGGCAACACCGGAGAAAAGACCGGTTTTTGGCTAGAGGAGTTTGCCGCTCCATATTTCGTGCTGAAGGACGCAGGGCATGAGATCGCGCTGGCGAGCCCCAAGGGTGGTCAGCCGCCGCTCGATCCGAAGAGCGACTCCCCCGAATTCCAGACCGAGGCCACCAAGCGTTTCAAGTCTGATCCCGAAGCTCAGGCGCATCTGGCGGCAACGGAGAAGCTCGAGGCGGTCGACCCTGCCGAATTCGATGCGGTCTTCTATCCCGGCGGCCATGGTCCGCTTTGGGATCTGGCGGAGAGCGCGAAATCCCGGTCGATCATCGAGCAAACCATTCGCTCTGGGAAGCCGGTGGCGCTCGTGTGCCACGCGCCCGCGGTACTCAAGGATGTGATGAGCGAGGACGGTTCCCCGTTGGTCCGAGGCAGGAATGTAACCGGCTTTACCAATAGCGAGGAGGCGGCGGTCGGCCTGACGACCGTTGTTCCGTTCCTGCTTGAAGACAAGCTGAAAGAGCTTAGCGGCAACTTCAGCCTCGCAGGCAATTTCGAGCCTTATATCGTACGCGACGGGTTGCTGATCACCGGGCAAAATCCGGCTTCAAGCGAGCCGGCCGCCGAAGCGCTGCTGAAAGCGCTCGCGGAGCGCAGGGAATCTGTGGGCGAAATAGCCTAGTAAGTAAGATCATCCCATTCGGCCTGTCCCCGGGACAGGGCGAATGGAATGATGGTCGGGGAGAGAGGATTCGAACCTCCGGCCCCTGCCTCCCGAAGACAGTGCTCTACCAGGCTGAGCTACTCCCCGACCGGGCTCCCGGACGCATGCGTCCGGTGCAGGGCGAGGGCCTCCTAGCGGGCGAGTCCCCGATGCGCAAGCCAACGCATCAATGGCCGAGTAGTTTTAGCCAATCGGATTCGCGGACGAACTTCTCGCGCGGACTTCCGGGCCTTGCGGCGGCGGCCTCAGCTGCCTCGATCATGCGCCAGTCGTCATAATTTGTCGCGTGGACGCCGCGCTCTGCCAGAAGGGCGTCAAGCTGCGCCCCGCCCGCCTTGCCGTCTTCCGACCCAGGGGGCATGGCGGCCGCGACCTGGTCGGCAACCTCATATCCGTCCGGCCTGTTGGTGCCGATCGTGCCGGTCGGCCCGCGCCGCGCCCAGCCGACCGCATAGAGACGGTCGGCAATCTTACCATGATCGTTGGCGAATTTCCCGCCACGCTCGTCATAGGGCACCCCCTCGATGCGCGGAGTCTGGTAGCCGATACAGGTGACGATGAGGTTGGCGGGCACGGTATAGGTTTCGCCGGTGCCTTGTGCGGTGCCAGTTTCGTCAAGCATCGTTCGCTCGACGATCAGCCTTTCGGCGTGGCCGTCGCCTTCGATCCGCACCGGCTTTGCGAAGAAATCGAAGACGATCCGCCTAGGTTTCGACGGATCCGGCATTTGGTCGGCAAATTCGCGTAAAATGGTGATCGATTTGCGATGGCCCGGCTCTTGCGCTTCATCGGACTCGGGCGGCGGGAAATCGTCTGCGCTCACGTCCGGCGACGAGATTTCGAGATGGCCAAGCTCCCCAAGCTCCTTTGGCGTCATCGCGATCTGATGCGGACCACGCCGGCCGAGAATTGTTACCGTTCGAATTGACGACTTCTCAAGCGCCTCCAGCGCGTGACCGACGATATCCGAGCCTTCGAATTCGTGACGGGATTTTGACAATATTCGAGCGCAATCGAGCGCCACATTGCCGTTGCCCACGACCACGGCATGGGCGCCTTCCAATGTCGGAGCCAGGTCGGCGAAATCCGGATGACCATTATACCAGCCGACGAACTCGGCGGAGCCCACAACGCCCGGCAGCTCCTCGCCTGGAATGCCAAGCTTGCGGTCGATGGGAGCACCAATGGCGAGGATTACTGCATCATAGAGGCCGCGTAGTTCGTCCACCGAAACGTCGCGGCCAACCGTGACCCCGCCAACAAAGCGGACCCGTCCTTCCTCTATGACCTTGTCGTAGCGCTTTGACACCGCCTTCAATGACTGGTGATCGGGCGCCACTCCGAACCGAATGAGTCCATAAGGAACCGGATAACGATCGATGATGTCGACCTGCGCCGCGTCGCCATAGGCTTTGACCAGCGCCTCAGCCGTATAGAAGCCAGCCGGCCCAGACCCCACTACCGCGAAATGCCGCATGCCGACTCCCCCGCATATTGCGCGCGGAGCCTAGTCGCGCTTGTCCTCAAGCAGCAAGTCACTGCCTTTAAGCTTCAACATCGACTCGATCGGCCCGGCAAAAAGCACAAGCATTCCTGGCAGCTGTATCCGACAGTGGACCTTGGTCTCGTCGACGTCGATTAGCGCTTCGACACTCTGGCCCATGGCGCGAACGTTGAGCGTCAGCCGATCCCCCGACCAATGGGAATCGACGTGGCTTGCGCCGCCCGGAATATGCCCCTCGAGCTTGTGCATATTGGTCGCAATGCGCCGCCGCGCCTCCTCGCGGCCAAGCTTGTGAGGCAAGTCAACGTCGATCGGTCGCTCCATGGACGGAGAGATGAGGCGGTTGTCGTTGCATTTCAATCGCCCGCGCGTTTTGATGGGAAATGATCCGCCAGCTCATCATTGCCCTGCTGGTGCTCTCGGCGATGCCCGCGTCCGCCCAGGCACCTTATTGGAACCCGGCGGCAGAATATGTGACCGCCGGGCAAGATGAGCCCGGCTATCGCGCGTGGATCGCGCAGGCCAGCTGGCGGCCAGTCTATGTGAAGGCTTTCCACAATTATCTGGTGACCTATGGCGTAGGCGGCGTGGTGCCGACCTGGCAGCTTCTCAGGACCGCCACTGACTGGCAAAAATGCGGCGCCCAGCCGTTCGAGGTTCCGCCAAGCAATGCATGGCCCAACATCGTTGCGGCGCTGCGCTATGTCGGTACCTATATCGTGCCGCGGATCGGACCGGTCGAGGCGGTTTCAGTCTATCGAAACGCCGCGCTCAATACATGCGCCAAGGGCGCCCAGGAGAGCACCCACCTGCTCATGGGAGCGGTCGACATGGTTCCGCTACGACCTATCAGCCGCGAGGCCCTGATGACGGAGCTTTGCCGCATCCATCGATCAAGTGGAGAGCGATTTTATACGGGACTCGGCTTCTACAAGGGCATTCGCTTCCACATCGATAACAAGAAATATCGGGAATGGGGAACGAGCGGGGCGCGAGGCGGATTCGGCTGCGCAGCGGTGCTGGCTGAAGGACCCGCACCTTTCGTTGACCCGGCCGTTCCGCCGACGGTCCTGACAGCGCCCGCAACCTCCGATCCACTGGCCCCGCGGCCATAGGGCTTGTGTTGCAGAGTTAACACACCACATGGTCGGGAAACCGAGGGGTAGTCATGGACCTAGAGAAACTAACCGACCGCGCTCGCGGCTTCCTGCAAGCGGCCCAGACCATCGCAGTGCGCGAGCATCACCAACGAATTACGCCAGCCCACTACGCCAAGGCGCTGCTTGACGACGAGCAGGGCATGGCGGTCGGCCTGATCAACGCAGCCGGCGGAAATGGCTCCACAGCAAGGCGCGAGATCGACTCGCTGGTCGACAAGCAGCCGGCGGTAACGGGCAGCGGCGCGACCCAGGCACCGGGCATCGACGGGGACCTTATCCGCCTGCTCGACCAGGCACAGGAGATCGCGACCAAAGCCGGAGACAGCTATGTAACGGTAGAGCGCATCCTGCTGGCGATGGCGCTGGCCAAGGGCACGGACGTGGGTGCCGCGCTGGCCAAGGCCGGCCTCACGCCGCAGAACCTCAACGCCGCAATCGACAAGTTGCGTGGCGGGCGCAGTGCCGACACGCAAGGCGCCGAGGATCGATACGACGCACTCAAGAAATATGCCCGCGACCTCACCGACGCGGCGCGCGAGGGCAAGCTCGATCCTGTTATCGGCCGCGATGAGGAAATTCGCCGCACCATCCAGGTGCTCGCGCGCCGGACTAAGAACAATCCGGTGCTGATCGGCGAGCCGGGGGTCGGCAAGACAGCGATCGTCGAGGGTTTGGCGCTACGAATTGCGAACGGCGACGTGCCCGACGGGCTCAAGGATCGCCGCCTGCTGAGCCTCGACATGGGCTCGCTTATCGCCGGCGCAAAATATCGCGGTGAGTTCGAGGAGAGGCTGAAGGGCGTGCTTGACGAGGTCAAGCAGGCCGCAGGCGAGATCATCCTGTTCATTGACGAGATGCACACGCTGGTCGGGGCCGGAAAATCCGAGGGCGCGATGGACGCGTCCAACCTGATCAAGCCCTCGCTGGCACGCGGAGAACTCCACTGCATCGGCGCGACCACGCTTGATGAATATCGCAAGCATGTCGAGAAGGACGCGGCCCTGGAGCGGCGCTTCCAGCCGGTTTTCGTCGGCGAACCGACGGTCGAGGACACCATCTCGATCCTGCGGGGGCTCAAGGAGAAATATGAGCTTCATCACGGCGTCAGGATAACCGACGGCGCAATCGTCGCCGCCGCGACTTTGAGCAATCGCTACATCTCCGACCGATTCCTGCCCGACAAGGCAATCGACCTGATGGACGAGGCCGCTTCCCGGCTTCGTATGGAAGTCGAATCGAAGCCCGAGGAAATTGAAAACCTTGATCGACGGATCATCCAGCTCAAGATCGAGCGCGAAGCGCTAAAGAAGGAAAGCGACGCAGCCTCGAAGGAGAGATTGGCCACGCTCGAACAGGAACTCGCCAATCTCGAGCAGCAATCCGCCGAACTCACCCAGCGCTGGCAGGCAGAGAAGGAAAAGATCGCCGGAGAGGCGAAGATCAAGGAGCAACTCGACCAGGCCCGTATCGAGCTGGAGCAGGCGCAGCGCAACGGCGACCTCGCCAAGGCCGGGGAGCTTCAATACGGTCGCATCCCGGAACTGGAGAAGCAACTTGCCGAGGCGGCGACCGCGTCGAAGGGCGCAATGTTGCGCGAGGAAGTCACTGACCAGGACATCGCGGCGGTAGTCAGCCGCTGGACGGGCGTCCCGGTCGAGCGAATGATGGAAGGGGAGCGCGAGAAGCTCCTCCACATGGAGGATCAGCTCGGAAAGCGAGTCATTGGTCAGCAAGAGGCGGTCAAGGCCGTGTCGACCGCCGTCCGCCGTGCCCGCGCCGGCCTGCAGGATCCAAACCGGCCGCTAGGCTCGTTCCTGTTCCTCGGTCCAACCGGCGTCGGCAAGACCGAGCTCACCAAGGCATTGGCCGAATTCCTTTTCGATGATCCGCACGCGATGGTTCGCATCGATATGTCGGAGTTCATGGAGAAGCATGCCGTCGCGCGAATGATCGGCGCTCCGCCGGGCTATGTCGGATATGAAGAGGGCGGCGTACTAACTGAGGCGGTCAGGCGTCGGCCATATCAGGTCGTACTGTTCGACGAGGTGGAGAAGGCGCACAGCGACGTCTTCAACATCCTACTGCAGGTTTTGGACGATGGACGCCTGACTGACGGACAGGGCCGCACGGTCGACTTCACCAATACGATCATCATTCTCACCTCGAACCTTGGCAGCCAGTTTCTTGCCTCGGTCGGGGAAGATGAGGATGTCGAGAAGGTCGAGCCACAGGTGATGGAGGTCGTCCGCGCCCATTTCCGGCCCGAGTTCCTCAACCGCCTGGACGAAATCATCCTGTTCCACCGACTCGCCCACAAGCATATGGGACCGATCGTCGATATCCAGATCGAGCGGCTGCAAAAGCTTCTCGAAGACCGCAAGATCCGGCTCAAGCTGACCGATGCTGCGCGAACCTGGCTTGGCCGGGTCGGTTATGACCCGGTCTATGGCGCGCGCCCGCTCAAGCGAGCCGTGCAGAAATATGTGCAGGACCCGCTGGCCGAGGAAATCCTGGCCGGCCGGATCCATGACGGGATGGAGGTAAATGTCGATGAGGGTGACGGGAAACTATCTCTGACCGCAGGCTAATAGGCAGTTGGGCTCGTTGGCTGTGGAGTCAGGCATTTCACTGGCCTGGCCGCCGCACCTAGCAGGCCGCCGCCCCCGAATGCGTATTTACCGTCTGGCAGGGCCCGTTCGCGGCCCTCTGGGCGCCATCGATTGTCTCCTTGTCCAGCCGGCGCTTCTCCTCCCATTCTGCCCGCGTGGCGCAAACTTTCCGCGTCGCGAGACGGCTCCCGATCACGGCCTGCTTTTCGCAAATCCGTTCATTTGGGTCCTTGGGCGACTGAGCTTGTTCCGCCAGGATTGGGGCGGGAGCTAGCGCAAAGCTGGACGTGATAAGTAGAGCCAAAGCTACTCGTGAATCCATGGCCGGACTCCTTCGCTTTTATTGAATAAGCCTGCATGACTTGGCCGTCATTTGCGAGGCATTTTCGACGAACGATTGATGATCGGTCAGTCGCGAACTGGCTTGTCGGGGCGCTGGGCGGAGGAGATTTCGAACAGTCGAAGGATCATCGCTTGCTCGTCTTCGCTGAGATACGGATTCCAGCAGTCGAGTATCAGAACTGCCCGATCTCGCTTGCTTCGATTCCAGGCCTCATGCTCGATCGTGTCGTCGAAGGCGAAGGCTTCGCCCTCCCGCCATTGCCGCGTCTCGCCGCCGACGCGAAAGACGCAGTCCTCCGGCACAATCAGCGGCAAGTGGACGATCGTTCGGATATTGGTGACGCCGGTGTGCGGTGGGATGGTTTTGCCAGCCTTTAGAATCGAAAAGAAGACGGCGGGCGCTCGCCCGGGAATGCGCGCCAGCGGCAGTGACTCAACCAGTTCCGCCGTTCGTGGCGCGCGCTTGCACACGGCATCGATCCGCTCGCCGTCGCGCCAAAAGTGCAATGCACCCCAATCGAGCGAATGATCGAGCTCGCTCCATAGATTGCGCGGCGTTCCGGATGGCATGTCGATATATGGCGAGAAGCCGGCATCCGGTCTTGCCAGGATCGCCTCCAGCTCTTCGCGAATAACGTCGGTGGCAGCCTCAAGTCTGGCCAACCAGGGGAAATGTTCGCGGTCGAAAAACTCATCGGCCGGGAGGAACGGATAATGGAAGCCATGACACTGGTTGGTGAACAATCGGCGCCTGCCCAGCATGTGGTCCGCAGCGGCAGATGCCCGGCGGCGGTCACGTTCGCTGGCTGCTCCGAGGGCAGCTGCCAGGCCGCTGTCCACTGCTGCTGCCAATGCATGTCGGCGCTGCTCAACAAATTGCCGTGCGTGCGCGATCATCGCGGCCAGTTCCGGCGTGGGATTGGAATTTTGAGCGCAAAGGCCCAGGAAGATGGCCCATCGGTCAGTCGCCGATCCATTTTCGCCGCGCCGCTCATGGAGTTCGGCAAGTCGGATTAGGGCCATTAGATGGAATTGATCGATCGCCAGCGCCTGCTCAAGCGCGGCGCGCTCGGCATCATCGTCCCCTAACAGGCGATGCGCCTTGGCCAAGTTCATCCATAATGTGGCTAACGACGGATCTGCTTCAGCCGCCGCTCGGAAATGCTGGATCGCTTCGTCCGATTTGCCTGCTTCGAGCGCCGCCAAGCCAAATTCGTTGAGCTCATACGGCAGGTTTGGGTCAGTCGCCATTTCCCGCCCTTAAGGCTTGTCGCCCCAGTAACGAAGCAGATTGGACTGGACGAGCTGGAGGCGGGCGAAATTTTCCGGCCGCATGTTCAAGCCTTCCAGGGCCGCGACTTCATTCAGGTCGAACAGAAGGTTGCGGCGGAACGGATCGGGGATCCTGCTTTGAATGAAGGTAATCGCAACCAGCCGCTCGCCGCTCGTCACCTTCTCTACCTGATGGAAGGTGTCAGAGGGGTAGATGACAGCCTCGCCCGGTCTCAGTTTGAAACTCAAGGCCCCATCGCCGAGACGAATTAGCAAAGCTCCGCCCTCATAGCTTTCGGGGTCATTGAGAAAGATTGTGCAACTCAGGTCGCTGCGGATGATGTGGCTGCCGAGGTTGATAAAGGCCGCGTCGGCATGTGCGCCATAATATTGGCCCGGCTGATATTTGGTGAGTAACGGTGGAGCAATCTTGTCGGGGAATGCGAACTCCCGAAACTCCTCGCTCTGGCCAAATGCCTTGAGCATTATCTGCGCACTGGCCTGGCTTGCCGCCGGGTCGTGGAGCTGCTGGTTATTCTTCGCCTTGTTATGCGGATTGGTCGCCCGTCCGTCGATAAACTGCGTATTGGCTGCAATCCGCCGGCATTCGGCGACCTCGGCAGAGTTCAGCAGTTGCAGAATGCGATACATTCAAGACTCCCGTTCGGCGCGGTTAAGCGCCCGCGCTAGCAGCGGCAACGACTCCGCCGCACTGGAAAGCGCCGCGATCGCTGCATCGATGTCCCGCCCGTGCCGCCTCGTGGCATCAGCCAGCAATTCGGCCCGTAGCGACGGACTATAATCATATTCCAGCGCCTTTGAATAACGGCGCATCAAGGGGCCTGCGACTATTTCCTCAATTCGCCCCGGCGAAACCGCAAAGCCAAATTCGGCGGCGCATCGGCCAATCCAACCCGGCATGTCATCCAGCATCCGATCGAAATCAGCCCAAAATATCCGTCGGTCGGCCAAGTTTTCGGCAGACGACTCCAATGAGGTCATTTCGCAAGCCCACGCCAAGGCTGCGCGATGTGCGTTGCTGCAATCGAAATCGGTTAGCTCGATACTCCGGCTTCGAAGTCGCTCACGGCGGGTTGAATCAAGGGCGGCCAATTCCTTGACCGAATTCTCTCCAGCCAAAATCGAGGCAATATAGTTGGCAGGGGTCGCATAGAGCAGCAGCGCCGAGGCCCCAGGCGCAACCAGCAACTGGGCCATTTCGGAAACAAAGCTGGTCGCCTTCACCAGGGCGAACTGTTCCGCCGCAAAGGTTCGAGCAAATAGGCGCCCCAAGGCCGCGCCTAGCTCTGCCCGCTCTTCGAATCCGGCGGCTGAGAGATCGCGCAGTGAGCGCGGCTCACGGACTGAAAGCACGCTATCAAGCTCGCCCAGCAATCGCGCAATGAGTGTCGAACCGACGTGCCCAATGTGGAAAATCCAACGGGCATCGTCGCGCGGCAATTTCGCAGCCACGCTTAGTGCTTCATTTAGGGCGCAGATCCGGGATTCAATGCCCGGCTGCATCATGCGATCGTCAAGAAAACTGGCGGCGCGATAGGCTGCCTCATTCATTTGGACAAGGCGTATCAGGCGACTATTCGGATCGATCGCTTGCGCCAGCCAGCCTGCGTCATCAGTCCAACGATCGGGCAACGGCTGGATATCCATCCGCCCGGCACTAGCGGATGGGCTTGTTTGCGGCAAAGCTTAGAAGTTGAAGAAAGGGAGTTCCGTTAGCTGCCGCTTGGGCCCCTCGCCTGCCGCTGGCCCTTATCGATTGCTTCCCGGTCCTCACGCTTCCGGTCGTCCCATTCGGCCGCGGTCATGCAGATTTTCTTGGTGGCAAGCCTCGACCCGACCACCTCCTGCTTCTCACAGATGATCCGGTTGGGATCCTTATTGTCCGTCTTCTTAACCTCGGCCGCGGCGACTGCCGGAACCAACGCCAGCGCGGCGAAAACCACAACAGCAATTCGCATGGTCAACCTCATAGCAAATATTGATGCAGTAAAAAGGCGGGCTGGCGGCTGGAGTCAATGTCGAATCGACGAACGGTATTGACGCCTATCGTGGTGGCGCGACATCGAAGGCCACGGTTAACCGCTCTCCCTCGGAAAAAGGCACGGTCCCGTGCCACATCCACGAGGGGAACAGTACCAGTTGACCGGCCTTTGGTTCGATCTTCCTCCAAGGAGGCAGGTCAACGCCGAGCAAGTCATCCGGCTCCCCCAACGTGAGCCAGCCAGAATCCGACTGTTCATCTGGAGCTCTCGGTGGCAGCGCAACGTATAGTGCCGAGCTAATCCATCCTTGGGGATGGACGTGGTTCGAGTGGCGACCGCCCGACCTGAGCCTTACCGACCAGCTTCCCGAGAAACGTACCAGGCGGTCGCGGCGATGGCGCAGCATGGGATGGTTTGGGTCTGGTGGCGGCAGTTGGGCAACATGGCCTTCCACCGCCGCCACGATGGCCTTCCTCAGCTTCCGAATGATGGGATCGATCCGGCTGAACAATGGCCCGTCGGTCTGGGTACCGCCGCGCACCGATTGGTCCAGATATTCGCCCCTGGCGACATGCAGCGATCGCAATGTGGAAGCGACCTCCTCGAGCGGCGGGAGCGATTGGGTGATGTTGGCCACGCTCACTATGCGTGGGTCACCGTCCAGCCATTCTGAGCGCGGGTCGCCCGCCAGGCGCCACGCAGTACTCGCATAGGCCCACATGTCGGCGGCCTGATCTCGCCTCAGCTCGCGGTCGATGAATGGAAGGACGGCGTCGACCGCTCCGACGCGCAGCAGGTGACGAATACGCCACTTCCCGAGCGGTTCATCGGCTGTTGCGGGCGCCCCGTCAAACAGGGCCGATGGATAGATTTCCTTATCGAATTCTGCAGCGTGGATACCCTTGTAAATGGCAAACTCCGGCGAGCTGACGTTGGTCGCTTCCGCGCGTTCGACGATGGCCTTGAGCGATGCATAAGATCCGCGTCGCAACTGAACGTGCAGTAGCGCCTCCCACAGCGGCACCGCATTCGGGAACTTCACAATCGCCCGCTCAAGCGAAACTGTCGCTTCATTGGCACGACCCAACGTCGCCAATAGTTGGGCAAGCTGCTCATGCCCGGCCAGCCACATCGGTGAGCTTTCAACTGCGGCTTCAAGCCCGGCGACTCCAATGTCGCCCTTGCCAATTGCAGCTCTTGCCGCAGCGAGGCCGATAATGAGTGCGCCGTTCCGAGGTGCAAGTGAACAAGCACGCTCATACAGATCTACCGCATCTAACCCGGCCTCCATCGCCACGCGGGCATGGCCATGCGCAATGCTGACGTCAGATGGGGACAGCCGCGCTGCCTCGGCAAATGACTCCAATGCTTGCTCATGCTCATCCAGTCCGCGCTGCAGCAGGCCACTCCATTGCCATAAGCGGGGATCACTGAACCGTTGCGCGGCAGGCAGGATAACTGCCAGTGCCGCCGATTCCCTGCCCTCGTCCAAAGCAAGTTCGGCAAGCTCGGCAAGGGTCGTCGGATCATCTCGACCCGAGTTGATTGCGGCAAGCATCGAAGCGAAGGTCACAATCCTCCTGCCCCGCCTTCCGACGAACCGATAAGGGCAGCGACCGCCTCTCGCTCCACCTCGGTCAGTTCCGGCGCCCAGACGTCGAAGATGAATACCACTCGCAACTGGTCGCTGGGATTAAGCGCCTCATGCTCGATCGTGTCGTCGAACACGAAAGCTTCACCGCGCTGCCAATGACGGGTCTCGGCGCCAACCCGGAACCAGCAACCATCCGGAACGATAATCGGCAGGTGGCAAACTAGCCGGGTATTATTGACCCCCACATGCGGCGGGATCGCGGTTTTGGGTGCGAGTAACGAAAACATTGCATTGGGCGAAGCGCCGGACACCTTAGGCTGCGGCAACCGATCGAGCAGCGCCATCGTTTTCGGGCAATGGCGTGCGTTGGCTTCTACCCGCGCCCCCTTCTCAAGCAGGTGAATTGCGGTCCAGTCCGGGTTTCGGTTCAAAGGCCGCCACTGATCCATTGGCAGATGGTCTTCATACTGAACATATGGCACCAATTCTGCCCGCTCAGCTCCCATTACCGCTTCGCATTCGACGGCGATTTGGTCCGTCGCGGCTTCCAGCTCCTCAAGCCAGGGAAAGAGCCGCCGTGGGTGGAATTCCCGCTCCGGAAGTGCGGGAAAATGAAAATGCGTCGGTTTACTATGATACGGGCGAGTGCGGCGGAGCACGTTGGACCTGAACCGCTCGATATGAGATTGCTCTTCCGGGTCGGCCCGCTCTTCGGCAGCTGCCATCCGCTCCTTCATTCTCGCTTCGCGCTGATCGACCCAGTCGGCATGGAACTTTTCGGCTTGGCCGATAACCGATTGGAGCTGTGGCGGCAGGTCGGAATCGGGCTTCTGGGCCAGGGCGTTGCCCCAGGCCTCTCCTGCCTCCGAGTCGCCAAGTCGCTGCAAGAGGCTTGCGCGCATCATCAACGCGGTAAAATCCAGCGGTGCCAAAGCGAGCGAACGATGAATAGAATCGAGTGCGGCGCGGAGATTGCCAGTGCCGCGTTGCATGGCCGCGACCTTCATCCACAATGCAGGGTCGTCTGGCTGTAACTCCGCAGCGCGGTGGAAAAATGTAATCGCGCGGTGCAAGTCGCCTGAGGCAATTGCCTTCTCAGCCTCGGCAGCCAGTTCGGCAACGTCCATCCGGTCAGATCCTATAGCCGAATTTCTCGGCCGAGCGAGAAAGCACCGGCAATATCGATTCAAATTGCTCAGCCGAGTACGCTCGACGGATTGCCAGAGACATGGCCGGCGGGCGCGCCAATTATTGGCCCTTGTCGGCGGCGTTCGACGCCGGTTCGTCAAGCGAATATCCGAACTTCTCGACCCACGGTCCGATCACCGGGAAAATGGGCTCGAGATGCTTTCGATAATTCTGCCAGCGGCCAGAGGATCGCTTGTAGATCGGCTCGACCACTTGGGCATAGCTGGCGGTCTTGATTCTCCCGCGCCCGCGCGCGGTCGATTGGTGGTCAAGGACTGCGTCGTGCCAATCGAGTTCGAGGAAATCGAACAATGCGCGCAGTTCGCGATGTTGGTCCGCGACCACATTTTCGTAGGACACGACATGGGTGGGGGTTGGCATCAACTCTTGCACGCGCTCAAAATAGCTGAAGGTGAGATCGTACAGTTCCGCAGCCGTATCGAGCTGAACGAAATTCGCCATTCCATCATTCAGCCTGAAATTGGTGACGTAGCAGCTCAGCAGCACATCGCATGGGTGGCGCAAGGCGAGAATGATCCGCGCGTCAGGAAATAGCCTCCGGATGAAGGGGATTGCGTTCGTGGCCAAAGGGTTTTTGTCCACGAGCAAATTGCCCGGCTTAAGAGGGGTGCGCGCAGCGGCAGTTTCGAAATAGGCATCACGCGCCGCCTGTATCTGCTCATCGGTTGCGACCGGAATATCTTCATAATTGGAAAAGAGTTCGAATGCCTTGTGGAGCGTCGGCTCCTCCTCAAGCACTTCGATCGATGGATGACCCATTAGCATGGTATCGAGCAACGTTGTCCCTGAGCGCGGGAAGCCGAGCAGGAAAACGGGCGCAGGCCGGGGATCCTTTTTTGCCTCTGGCTTCCAGCGGTCCACCCATTCTTGCGTCATTGCCTCGCGGCGCACCTGCAACAGGTTGCGATAGGCAGCCGCACGCTCTCTAGGTCGTGGCGCGTCATTGATCATCAGTTCGTTCATCTGGGTGTAGGACTCGAAGGCCTCATCGTATCGTCCGACGCCCTCAAGAAGCTGGCCCATGAGATGAGATCGGCGAGCGGTTTCGAGGTCGCTAGGCACCTGCTCCATTGCGGCCAAGCCTTCGGCAAAACGCTTTGCTCGCCGATGGTCGTACGCACGGATGAAATTCAGGGCATTTGAACCAACCCCTTGCTCCTCTGCCTGAGGAACAAGGGCGGCAAGCTCTTCCGTGCGGTTGGTAAGATCGAAGCAGACGGCAAGGCCGAGATAAGCAAGCGCATTGTCCGGATCTAGTTTCAGCACGCGCCGGTAAGCGGCTTCCGCAGCTACCGAATTGAGCATGTAGGACAGGTGGCTAGCTAGCCCGAGCAAAAGGCCGATATCCTCGGGCGCTCGCTCGATCGCCGCCTCAACGGCTTCAAGCGCTTCGTTATCCCGACCCTCTTGCTTCAAAAGCGAATGGAGTTCGCGCAGCGGATTGGGGTCGTCCGGGAAGTCGGCAGCCATGCGCCGCAACTGGACTTCTGCCTCGTCCCAGTCGCCGGCCTGAATGAGTGCGGTAGCGAAATTCAAACGAATTGCATCTGAGTCAGGCGCCAGGTCTGTCGCCCGACGTAAAGCTTCTACGCTTCCCTCAAAATCCTCCAGGCCCCGACGAGCGTTGCCGAGATTGTTCCAGCTCTCGCAGTCTTCAGGCTCCTTGGCCACAACTTGTTCGTAGCTGCGGATCGCAAGATCGAATTCATCAAGCATTTGCGCAAGGAATCCGCGGATTTTGAGAAGCTGGTTGCCCCTATCAGCGGCAATCAATTCATCCGTCAGAATTTCGAGCGCCTCGCGTTTCCGGTCGAGCTGAACAAGGACATCGACAAGGTTGTTGGCAACGACAGGGTCTTTCGGGCGCTCACGATGCGCCGCACCGAGGTGCTGGACCGCACGATCCAGGTTGCCAGTCCTGGTATACAGCATCCCAAGCATCGCATTGAGTGCCGCTATGTCACCGCCGGCGGCGAGTGCGCGCTCACCAATCTGGCACGCCTCGGTGTGCATCCCACGGCTGGCGGCGCCCAGGGCTTGGCGAATGGCATCGGTCGTTTGAACGTCGAGAGTAGAGGTCGTTGTCATTTCGCCTTCCTAGCGAAATCGCGTCAAAGGACTAGTAGCTGCTTGGACCACAATGAAAAAAGGGCGGCGGATCCGAAGATCCACCGCCCCGATTTCAGACCTGTTCGACTTTTTTTAGAAGTCGAGGGTTACGCCGGCGTAGATGTATCGGCCGAGCGCATCCCAGGTACCCGGATAGGTATTGCCGTTGCACGGCCCTGCCGGGCAGAGGTTGGAGCCGCCAAGGACGGCGCTTCCCCCGGTGACCAGCGGCGGGTCGTTATCCAGGATGTTGTTGACGCCCAGGCGGAAGTTGTAGTGGTCGCCGAACGTATAGGTGGTGGCCAGGTCGAAGTAGTTCTGCGCTTTGATGTGCAGGCCCGGATCGAGCGGGAATTCGCCCTGCAGCGTCCCGGCGCTGTCGAGGGTTTCCGCCTTGACCTTGCCGACGTGGCGCCAGCCCAGCGAGACGGCGACGCCGCTTGGCATGGTCAGCGTCCAGCGTGACTTGCTGCGCCACTTCGGCATCGGTGCGCCACTGGCAACCGCCGCGCCCGAGCAGACCGAACCGTAGAGACCGGCGCAG
>NZ_JAKFGM010000004.1 GCF_021502585.1 Sphingomonas cremea
ATGATTGGCAAGCGCCGCAAATGCCTGCGGCTGCCGCGCCATTGCGGCGAAAGCCTTGGACTGGGCCGCATCCGCGTTCCGCGCCACCGCGGAGACCGCTTGCGCGGAACTCAGGGTTGCTTGGAATGCCTGTGGGTTCTTGGCCAGGGCACTGAAGGCTTGTGGATTGGCCGCGATGGCCGCCATCGCCTGGCTGTTTTGCGCCAGTGCCGCGAAGCCCGGATCGCTCGCCAGAGTGCGGAAGCTCGGGTTCTTCGACATCACCTCAAAGGCGTCGGTCTGCATCAGCTTGGGTATGGACGTATCGCCCAGAGCGACGTCGCCTTCCCCGATCTGGGGCGAGACATAGCGTCCGGCAGCGGAAATCGTGCCCTCCGCTGGACCGAGCGGCGGATAGATTCGGCCGAGTCCATAAGCGCCCACGGCCACCGCAATGATAGCGGCGCCAGTGACGAAATATCGCTTGTTGCTAGATTGAGTCGCTTCGATCGTGGCCACGTCGCACCCCCTTGCTGCGTTGAAACCAATCCATGATGGTTTACGCAAATTTAACAAGAGTCAATAAAAGACCGGCTAAAAAGTGGGGAGAATTGCGACCAATTGAGTGTCCATGCGCCAGACCGGCGGGGCCAATATGCCAATCTGATTCACCAACTCATGTGATTAAAGCGTCAGACACCGCTCCCTCTAAGCCTGTTTAAGGCGGCCAAGACATCGCGAAGCGCAGGCTTGGCCCCGCCCGGAGTTGCGGACGTTATGCAATGATAATTTCGCCAGAACGCAAGCGAGCCGCTAGGGAGTGGGAATGACCGCGGACAAGATTTCAACCCTGCTGCTGTTCGGTGCGACCGGCGACCTGGCGCATCGAATGCTGCTGCCCTCGCTCTACGGCCTTCACGCCGATGGGCTGCTGCCGGAAAATTTCAGGGTCGTCTGTACGGCGCGTAGCGAGCTCGATGATGGGCAATTCCGGGCCAGCGCGGTCGACGCTCTCAAGCAATATGTGCCGCATAATTTCTACGACCCCAGGACCGCCTTGGTGTTTTCGCGCAGGCTTACCTACGTGGCGCTCGACGCGACCAATACCGAAGGATTCAAGGCGCTGGCCAGCAAAGTCGATCCCAAGGATGGCCTCGCTATCTTCCTGTCGACCGCGCCATCGCTATTCAAGCCGACGATCGACGGGCTCGATTCGGCCGGCTTGACCGGGCCAAGGGTCCGCCTTGCCCTGGAAAAGCCGCTGGGAAGCGATCTCAGTTCAAGCCGGGAGATCAATGACGCGGTTGCGGCCGCCTTCCCGGAGCAACGGACGTTCCGCATCGATCATTATCTGGGCAAGGAAACCGTCCAGAACCTGCTTGCCCTGCGCTTCGCCAATTCGACATTTGAGCCGCTGTGGAACTCGGCCCATATCGACCATGTCCAGATTACGGTTGCCGAAACTGTCGGGCTGGAGGATCGCGGCGGCTATTATGACAGTGCCGGGGCGCTGCGGGACATGGTGCAGAACCATATGCTGCAACTGGTCGCCCTTGTGGCGATGGAGCCGCCCGCCGACTTCGACGCGACGTCGGTGCGCGACGAGAAGGTCAAGGTCTTTCGTTCGCTACGGCCGATCCGGTCCGATGACGTCGCCGATCATGTCGTCACCGGACAATATGGTTCCGGCGCGGTCGGCGGGGAGCCGGTCAAGGGCTATGTCGAGGAACTGGGCAAGGAATCAGCGACCGAGACGTTCGTGGCCCTGAAGGCCCACGTCGATAATTGGCGCTGGGCCGGAGTGCCTTTCTACCTCCGCACCGGCAAGCGCATGGCGGACCGGAAGACCGAAATCTACATCCAGTTCAAATGCGTGCCCCATTCGATCTTTGCCGCGCGCGGGGCGAGAACCCAGCCGAACAAGCTGATCATTTCGATCCAGCCCGAAGAGAATATCCGCTTGCTGGTCATGGCCAAGACGCCGGGGCTCGATCGTGAAGGCATAAGGCTGCGCGAAGTGCCGCTTGATGTTGGGATGGCCAATGCGTTTGCCGATGCCCGCCGCCGCATCGCCTACGAGCGGCTTCTGCTGGACCTGATGGACGGGGATCCGACCTTGTTCGTTCGCCGCGACGAGGTGGAAGCGCAGTGGCAATGGATCGACCAGGTCCGCGCCGCCTGGACCGAATCGGGCCTAACGCCGAAACCCTATGGCGCCGGGAGTTGGGGACCGTCGGCGGCGATCGCACTCACCGAAAGGGACGGAGTCCACTGGCATGACTAGGATAGAGGCGCGGATTACCGCAGACGCCTTGCGCCACGGCATGTTCGAAGGCTCGATGGAACCCAATTTGTGAGAAGCATCGTGGCCGCGGACGTTGGCGGCACGCATGCTCGTTTCGCCTTGGCGGAGATCGAGGCGGGGCGGGTGGCAAGGCTTGGCGAACCGGTAACGTTGAAGACCGCCGATCATGCCAGCTTTGAAGATGCCTGGCAGGAATTCGGCCGTGCATTGGGGGCTCGTCTGCCCGATGCGCTTGGCATGGCCTTCGCTGGCCCTGTCGGTGACGGCGCGCTGAAGCTCACCAATAGTCCATGGGTGATCCGCCCGGCACTGTTGGAAGAACGCCTCGGCATCACCCAGTTCAAGATCGTCAACGATTTTGGAGCGGTCGCTCACGCTGTCGCTCAATTCGAGGACCAGCAATTCACGCACGTCTGCGGCCCGGAAGGACCGTTGCCGAAGCAGGGTGTCACCAGTGTCGTTGGGCCGGGCACTGGCCTTGGCGTGGCCCAGTTGCTGAAGGCCGCGGACGGCTATCATGTGATCGAGACCGAGGGCGGTCACATCGACTTCGCGCCGCTGGATGCGATCGAGGACAGGATATTAAGCCAGCTACGCCACAGCTTCCGCCGCGTGTCGGTCGAGCGGATCGCCAGCGGCACGGGCCTGTCGAACCTCTACGAAGTCATTGTCGCGATCGAGGGAACGGCTGTGCCGCGTCCAGACGACAAGGTGCTTTGGGCGGCAGCGTTGGAAGGATCCGACCCGTTGGCAAGAGCCGCGATCGACCGCTTTTTCCTGTCGCTGGGGGCAATCGCGGGCGATTTGGCATTGGCTCATGGCGCGAATGCTGTCGTCATCGCTGGCGGGCTTGGGTATCGGCTGAAGGACCGGTTCGCCGCCAGCGGCTTTGCCGAACGGTTCATCGCCAAGGGCCGCTTCCAGGGGCGCATGCAGAAGATTCCCGTCAAGCTGATCAGCCACCCGCAACCGGGCCTGTTCGGCGCCGCTGCTGCCTTCGCGACGGAGTTTCACTGACCGTCGTCGGAACCGCGCATATATTTGCCGCCGCGGCACGGGGAAAAGTCGCCTAATCCGCAGGCGTAACGAAACCCGTAGCCATGCGCTAACGTTGGGCACCCATGTACCAGCCACAGCTAACCCCCCGGGATCGTGCCGCCACCATCTTGATGGTCGTGGCGATTCACGTCGCGCTGGCCTTTGCATTGATCAACCTGTCGCCGCCGCTGCGTGAGCAACTGCCCCAGGACGTGGTCGAAATCTTCGACGTGACCGAGCCGCCTCCGCCGCCAGTCATCGTCGAGGAGCTGCCCAAGCCGGAAGAGACCAAGCCCCAGCGCGAAGAAGGCGCGGCTTCGGCCAAGAATATCGAAAGCAAGGCAACGCCGGTGGTCGCGCCGAAACCACCGATCCAGCTGCCGATTCCGCAACCGATCCCGGTCACCAAAACCCCCAATACCGGCACCGAAAGGACGCAAGGCGCATCCAATGTGGTTGGGCCGGGAACGGGGGCAGGCGGGGTTGGGACAGGGACTGGCAGCGGCGGGGCCGGCAGCGGTACCGGGGGAGGCGGTACGGGTGGGGTCGCCACCCGGCCGGCGGTTCTTCGCGGGATCACCAACCGCGACTATCCCGACGAGGTCGCGCGCTATTGGCCCCGTGGCGGGGCCGTGTTTATTGCGGTGCGCGTGCTTCCGAACGGCCGGGCGACCGATTGCAAGATCAACCGCTCAATCGGCATTCCAGCGATCGATCAGTGGACCTGCAAGCTGGTCGAGGAGCGGGCCGTATTCCGCCCGGCAACCGACGCCAATGGCCGGCCAATCGCATCTTGGTATGGCTATATTCAACGGGAGGTTGGTCGCGACCGTCGCTGAGCGCTGGCGTTTTCCAATTCATTGCGGCAATGCCCCGCTCCGAAAAGGGAGTCGCAAATGATCGAAGCCGAATGGTGGGAATATGACAGCGTCGACGAGATGGCGAACGCTGTCGCCGGCGACATCGGCTTCATCGTCGACAGCGCGATCGAGGCGCGCAATGCCGCGCTGCTAGCCTTTCCGGGCGGCGAAACGCCGATGCCGATCTATACAAAGCTCGCCGAGGCCAGCCTGCCCTGGAAGCGGGTCACGATCATTCCCGGCGATGAGCGGCTGGTGCCGATGGACAGCGAACTCAGTAATGTCCGCGCCATTGCCAAGACTTTCCTGCCGATCGGCGCCCGGGTCGTGCCGATCACCGGCGACATCGCGGACCATAAGCTGGCGGGCAATTCGGCCGACGCGCGGTTGCAGGACCTGTCCTGGCCGCCTGACCTGGTCTGGCTCGGCATGGGCAGCGATGGGCATACTGCTTCGATCTTCGCGGGTCCGGACCTTGATGACGCATTGAATGCTCCAAAGGCGCGCCGCGCTGTAGGCGTGATGCCCGACCCGCTGCCCCCGGAAGCGCCGGTTGCGCGGGTAACGCTAACCCGCGCAGCCATCCTTTCCGCGCGAACGATCCTCATCACCATACGCGGCCAGCAGAAGCGCGAGTTGCTCGAGCAGGCGATCGAAGACGGTCACAGCTCGAAACTGCCGATCGGCCGGGTGCTGGCCGAGGCCGAGCAGCCGATCGACATCCACTGGTGCCCTTGATCGGCTGAAGTCGAACGTCTGCTTCGCCAGGAAAGCGGGAATCGGCGATATTGGCCGATCAGGCCTGATCGAGCGGCTTACCAGCCGTTTCCTTCATGAAAATCAGCGCACAGACGACGCTTAAGGCCGTGAAGAAGATCGGGTACCAGAAGCCGGCATAGATATTGCCCGTTATTGCGACCAGCGCGAAGCTGGTGACCGGCAGGAAACCGCCCACCCAGCCGGTCCCGATATGATAGGGCAGGCTCATTGCCGTGTAGCGGATGCGGGTCGGGAACATCTCCACCAGCGCCGCGGCCTGCGGCCCATAGAGAGCGGTTGCAGCGATCACCAGCACCAGCATCCAGAAATAGAGCCTGATCCAGTTGATCGTTTCCGGCTGTGCACTGGGCGGATACCCGGCGTTGGCAAGATCGGCCTTGAGCGCGGTCGCCACTTCGGCCTTACGGTTTTTCAGGGCCCGGCCATCGAGCGCTTTACCGTCCGCTACTTCCAGCGCAGTGCTGCCGACCAGGATGCGCGTCAAGCCGTCGGCCGAGGCACGTTCCTTATAGCCGATGCCGGTCGAGGCGAGCTGGCTCTTGGCAATGTCACAGCCACTGTCGAAGCGACGAGTTCCAACGGGGTCGAACTGGACCGAGCAGGTTGCCGGATCGGTCTCGACGATTACGGGCGTGCGGGCCTGGGCCGCGACGAGCGCCGGGTTCACCGCCTCGGCGATGGCGTGATAGCCGGGCACATAAGCAATCAGCGCCAGGAGCATGCCGGCCACCATCACCTTCTTGCGGCCGATCCTGTCGCTGAGTCCGCCGAAAAGTACGTAAAGGGGAGCCGAGACGATCGTCATCACCATGATCACGACGTTCACGCTGGCGCCCCGCATGCCGAGCGTCTTTTCAAGAAAGACCTGGCTGTAGAAGAAAGTCGAGTACCAAACCGCGCCCTGAGCAGCCATGAAGGCGAAGAAAGCGACCAATACGATTTTGAGGTTGGCGGAGTCCGCGAAGGCTTCGCGAAGCGGCGTCTTGCAGACCTCTCCTTCCGCCTTGAGTTTGGCGTAGGCTGGGCTTTCGCTCAATTTGAAGCGCATCCAAATCGAGATTGCGAGCAGGAAGATCGACACGAGGAAGGGGACGCGCCAACCCCAGGCGGCAAACGCTTCCTCGCCGATGATCGTTCGGGTGAGGAGGATGACGCCGAGCGCGGCGATCAGGCCGACGGCGGCCGACGATTGAATCCAGCCGGTCGCCCAGCCGCGACGATGATCGGCGGCGTGCTCGGCGACATAGATCGCCGCCCCACCATATTCTCCGCCAAGCGCCGTGCCCTGGCAGATGCGCAGGAAGATGAGCAGGATGGGCGCGAGGATGCCGGCCTGGCCATAGGTTGGCAGCAGGCCGATGGCGAAGGTCGCGCCGCCCATCAGGCTAACAGTGGTAAGGAAGGTCGCCTTGCGCCCTATACGATCGCCCATCACACCGAAGATGATCGCGCCGAGCGGGCGGAATGCGAAACCGGCAGCGAAAAGGCCGAGAGCGGCGATCAGCGCGGAAGTCGGATCGAGACCGGCAAAGAATATCTTCGAGATGACGGTAGCCAGGCTGCCGAAGATGAAGAAATCATACCATTCGAACGCGGTACCCGCCGACGAGGCGGTGACAACGCGGGCCATCGACCAGGGCTTGGCCGGATGCGACATGAAGGGCTCCCCCGAGAATATATCTGCTTTTCAGCTACGACCCTAACGCCCGCACCGGGCGGCGCAAGCAGCGCCGTCAGCGCTTCTCGATGCGCTCAGTGATGCTGGCGACCTTGAATCCCCATTTGGAAAAGCTCGTCCTGTTTTGCACCGTTTGACCGCCCGGCAAGGCGGTCAGCCAGGTTTCGACTTTGATCCCGCCTTCCATCGAATAGCGGATGCGAATGGCCTGGCCCATCGCTTGGGCTTCGACCTGGCTGGTCGCGCTGCTGATCGTCCCGGTATATCGGCCGGGCGCTACTTCGCGCAGCCGCCAGTGCCGGAGGCGCACCGGCTCGCCTTCGACCGTGACTTTCTGGTCCAGGAGCAGCCGTCCGTCCTTGTCGGCATGTCCGACGCTATCCACCGCTACGCGCTTTTCGCGCTTGAACGCCTCCTTGAGCCGACCTTCCCCGTGAGTGGCCCCGGTGAAAAAGGTGACCGGGTCGAAAGCTTCAGCGGCCGCGTACGCCTTGACGGACGCTGCGGTCGCGCCGACGGCAAGAACTGCCGCAAATGCGGCGGGGCCTCGAGTCACAGGCCCTGCGTCACATCGATCACGAAGCGATAACGGACATCGTTTTTCAGCAGCCGCTCATAGGCCTCGTTGACCTTGTCCATCGTGATCGTCTCGGTCTCCGGATAGAGTTGGTGCTCGGCGCAGAATTCGAGCATTTTCTGCGTTTCAGCGACGCCGCCCACACCCGATCCGCCAATTGCCTTGTTGCCCATGATCAGCAGCCCGCCGTGGATCGACGGCAAGGGCTCGATCGCCCCGACCAGGACCATCCGCCCGCCGCGGCGCAGCAGGGTCAGATAGGGCTGGACGTCATGCGCCACCGGAATGGTGTCGAGGATGAAGTCGAAACGGCCCGCAGCCCCCTGCATTTGTGCCGGGTCGCGCGAAACGATCACGTCATGCGCGCCGAGCGCCCGTGCGTCGTCGGCCTTTCCCGGTGAAGTGGTGATCATGGTCACATGGGCGCCCAGCGCCGCGGCGAACTTGACCCCCAAATGGCCCAGCCCGCCTAGGCCAGCAACCGCGACCTTCTTCCCGGGCGCGACCTTGTCCGCATATTGGCGAAGCGGCGACCAGGTCGTGATCCCGGCGCAAAGTAGAGGGGAGGCGCGAGCCGGATCGAGCCCTTCCGGCATCTGGAAGACAAAATGTTCGCGGACAACGATATGGTCCGAATATCCGCCCTTGGTGATGCTGCCATCGACCTTGTCGACGCCATTGTAGGTGAAGGTTGCCCCGCCGAGGCAAAACTGCTCCCAGCCGTTGAGGCACTCCACGCAGGTTAGGTCGCTGTCGACGACGGTTCCGACGGCGACCGTGTCGCCAACCTTATGCCGGGCAACGTTTGGACCGACATCGGTGACGATGCCGACGATCTCATGGCCGGGGATGACCGGATAGCGGCTGTTGTGCCAATCGTTGCGACACTGATGAAGGTCGCTGTGGCAAATGCCGGCATAAGTAATCTTGATCGCGACATCATCGGAGCGAAGATCGCGCCGCTCGAACTGCATCGGCTTCAGGGGTTGGTCGGCGGCCTCGGTTCCCCAGCCACGTGCTTGCGTCGGCATAATGCTTCCTCCTGTAATCAGCGGACCCGGCTAAGCACCCCTTCAGCTTGGACGAGATGGGGCCGGTCAACCATTTTGCCGGCAACCGATAGCACGCCTGCGTCGGGTTCGGCGGCGAAGGCTTCGACGACTGCCCGGGCATGGGCAATTTCCTTCGCCGACGGAGTGAATGCGGCGTTGATTGGACCGATCTGGGCTGGGTGTATTGCAAGCTTGCCGGTAAAGCCTTCCGACGCGGCGGCGCGCGCCTCGCGGATCAGTCCCGCCTCGTCCCGAAAGTCCGCGAACACTCCGTCGACCGGCTGGACCTTGGCTGCCACCGCTCCTGCCAGGCACAGCGATCGGGCCAGCTTGTAGGTAAATGCAAGCTCGCCATCGGCTCCATATTTGGACGAGGCGCCCAGGGCGGAGGACAGGTCCTCTGCGCCCCAGCTCATGGCCACCAGTGCCGAGGCCGCCTTGCGATAGGAAAGAAGGCCGAAAAGCGAGGCCGCCGTTTCGGTGACAATCGCATGGACCGGCAGGCTGCGCGGAGCGAGTGCGGCGCAAAGATCATCGACGTCGTCGCCGCTCTCGGCCTTCGGCAAAACGATTCCGTCGATGTCGAAATCGTCGAGCGCTTCTAGATCCTCGTCGTGCGCCTCGGTGCCGATAGGATTGATCCGCACCCATCGCACCGGCTCTCCATCGCTGCGGGGCGGCAGCAAGCTGAGCATCTCGCGGGCAAGCATCTTCCGGGCGGGCGCAACGCTGTCCTCGAGATCAAAGATGACCGCGTCCGCGTCGCTCTCCAGCGCTCGCATCATCTTCTTGTTGCTGTCGGCGGGACAGAACAGCCAGCTGCGCGGCGGGGGACCGCAGTCCTTCATTGCGGCTTCTTCAACAACAAGGCCGAGCGCGTGCACTTGCACACCAGCTCGCCACGTTGGTTGAAGCTGCGATGTTCCCAAGTGACGATGCCGGCATTGGGGCGCGACTTGCTCTCGCGCACCTCCATGCACTCGGTTTCGCTTCGAAGCGTGTCACCCACGAAAACCGGCGCGGGGAAGATGAGCTTGTCGTAACCGAGGTTGGCAACAAGCGTGCCGAGCGTGGTGTCGGTGACCGACACGCCTACCATCAAGCCAAATGTATAAATCGAATTGACCAACGGCCGGCCAAATTCGCTTTCGGCCGCAACTTCATGGTCGAGGTGCATCGGCTGCGGATTGTGGGTGAGCGCGGAAACCAGCACATTGTCGGTTTCGGTGACGGTGCGGGTGACGGCATGGGCGACTACATCGCCGACCTGCCACTCGTCGAAATATCGTCCTGCCATGCTCCAGCCTTAGGCGACTGGCGGGCACGCCTCAAGCGGCGCCGAGCTTGGTCCTGAGTTCGCACATGCCGATGCGGTCAATCGCCTCGCCCCGATCCTGGGCGCGGACGACGTTGGCAATGTGGCCCAGCATCTGGCCGACAATGTCGACTGCCTGCAGCGCCATGCCATGTTCGGCGACGATTTCCGGGCTCATCGCCAGTTCGTCGCCCATCATCACCAGCAGGTCTCGGGCATGGTCGAGCTCGGCGGCGAGCAGCAGGTCTAGCGGAGTCGTATGGCGGTCCATCCGCTTGGGGTAGAAGGATTATCCTTAAGAAGCGGTATGCGGCAGCAATACTTCCGCGATCGCTTCGGTAATGGCGGCACCGTCGAGGCGGTAGGCAGCATAAAGGTCAGACAGGCTGCCGGTCTGGCCGAAACGTTCGACCCCAAGTGGCGCCACGCGCTGTCCGAGCACCCCGCCAAGCCAACTCAGCGAAGCGGGGGCGGCATCGCAAAGGGTCACGAGGCCGACGCCCGGGGCGAGCTGCGACAGCAATTGCTCGACATGGCTCGGCTCATGCTTGCCTTGCCAGCGGCCAGCTTGGGCAGCGGTCCAGCCGCGGTGCAGCAGGTCCGGCGAGGTGATCGCGAGCAGGCCGAGACCCGGCAGGTCAACGCTAAGTTCCTCCCAAGCCGCCAACGCTTCCGGCATCAATGCGCCCATCGCGACGATTGCCGCTTCGGCGTTGTCACCGGGCTCCTTCAGCCAGTAACCGCCCTTCAGCGCACCGTCCTTCCAGCGGCCGTCAATGCGCTCAACCTGCTCGATCGAGCGAGTGGTCAGCCGGAGATAAGTGGATTCCCCGTCGGGATCGTCGATAAGCCGGAAGGCCTCCTCCATCATCGCCGCCAATTCGTCGGCATATGCCGGCTCGTAATGGCGGAGGCCCGGCTGGCCGAGCGCGATTAATGGCGGATTGATCGACTGGTGCGCGCCACCCTCCGGCCCCAAGGTCAGCCCCGATGGGGTCGCGACAAGCAGGAAACGGGCGTCCTGGTAACAGGCGTAGTTGAGGCTATCGAGGCCGCGGGCGATGAACGGATCGTATAGGGTGCCGATCGGCACCAGCCGCTCACCAAATAAATCTCCCGATAGGCCGAGAGCCGCCAGCATCAGGAAAAGGTTGGATTCGGCGATGCCAAGCTCAATATGCTGACCTTGATTTGTAGCAGACCATTTTTGCGCAGATGCAATCTTTGCAGCGGCGAAAACATCCCTCATTTCGCGCTGCTTGAACAGTCCGCGCTGATTTACCCAGGCGCCGAGGTTGGTCGAGACGGTGACGTCTGGCGAAGTTGTGACGATCCGGTCGGCAAGGTCGCCGCCGGCCCGGCTGAGGTCGAGCAGGATTCGGCCGAACGCGGCCTGAGTCGACTGTTCGTCGGCCTGCGGCGCGGGAATGGCTGGGATGGAAATCCGACCGAAGGAGCGCGACCGTTTCTCGCGGGCGATGCGGCTGCGCTCGATTAGCGCTTCGACCCCGGGTCGCTCATTGCCGCCAATGCCGCCCAGCGGCTCCCATTCTTCGCCTTCCTTGATCCCAATCGCATCCCGCAGCGCCGCGGCTTGCGTGGGGTTCATCAGCCCGGAGTGGTTGTCCTTATGGCCGGCGAACGGGAGTCCGTAGCCCTTGACGGTCCAGGCCACGAACAGGGTGGGGACGTCGTCCCGCGCCGCGTCGAAAGCCTCGACCAAGGTCTCCATGCAATGGCCGCCGAGGTCGCTCATCAAAGCGCCCAGCGCTTCGTCATCATGCTCTTTCAGGAAGGCGGAAGACTTTTTGCCGAGGTCAGTCTCAATCCGCGCTCGCCAGGCCGCGCTGCCCTGAAAGGAAAGGGCCGCGAAATCGGCATTGGGCAACTCGTCCAGCCACCCCTTGACCGTCGGATGCTTGGTCAAGGCTGCGCCCAGTCGCTTGCCGTAGCGCAGATCGATCGTCCGCCAGCCGCAGGAGGCGAAAATCTCGTCGAACCGCTCGAACATCCGGTCGGCACTGGTCGCGTCGAGGCTCTGGCGGTTATAGTCTACGATCCACCAGCAGTTGCGGATGTCGTGCTTGTAAGCCTCGATCAGGCATTCGTAGATATTGCCCTCGTCGAGCTCGGCATCGCCGATGAGCGCGACGAAGCGGCCCCGATCCTCCTCCGCCATCATGGCATGGGCGGTGAGATAGTCCTGCACCAGGCTGGCGAAGGCGGTGATTGCGACCCCAAGGCCGACCGAGCCAGTCGAGAAATCGACCGGAATCTTGTCCTTGGTTCGGCTTGGGTAACTTTGCATGCCGCCGAAGCCGCGAAATTTCTTGAGCTGGTCGAGGCTTTGCGAGCCAAGCAGGTAATGAATCGCGTGCAGCACCGGTCCGGCATGCGGCTTTACCGCTACCCGGTCGTTAGGCCCCAGCGCATGGAAATAGAGCGCGGCCATGATCGCGGTCATGGAGGAGCACGACGCCTGGTGCCCGCCGATCTTCAACCCGTCGGCACTTTCGCGAATGTGGTTGGCATGGTGGATAGTCCATGCCGACAACCAGCGCAGTCGGTCGTCGAGAATCTTGAGCGCGTCGAGATCGGCCGGAGTTTTCTTCAGCATGGCCCGCCACTAGCCGTTTGTGCCGACTGCGCAAATGGTCAGGCAGCGATGTCGTCACGCTCTGCATCGAAACGCCCCTGCGCTTCGTGAATCTCCGGCATATTGGCGATTGCCCAATCGGTGAGCGCGGTGACCGGTCCCTGGAGCGAGTGGCCAAGGCTGGTCAGCTCATAATCGACCCGCGGCGGAATCGACGGGGTCACGGTTCGGCTAACCAGCCCGTCACGTTCCAGCCCGCGCAGGGTGAGCGTGAGCATGCGCTGCGACACGCTGGGGATTTCGCGACGCAGCTCGTTGAAGCGGCGGGGCCCGCCGGCAAGCGTCGAAACGACCAGCACGCTCCACTTGTCGCCGATGCGCGACAACAGATCGCTGATCGTCCGGCAGATTGGGTTGTTCGGGTCTTTCATCGCTCGTTCCAGTTACCTGTTTGATACTGCAGCACAAATTTGTTTCGATCTCACAAAAAAGTGCCTTCTTGCGGGGTCTTCTTTGGTGGTTATTTAAAGTGTCCAGGTAACAAATCAATACTAAGGACAAAAAGATGACCATCCTCAAGATCGACAGCAGCATCACCGGCGAATCCAGCATTTCGCGTCAACTCACCGCCGCCATCGTCGACCAGCTTCTGCGTCAGCGTCCGGACGCGCGCCTTGTGAAACGCGACCTCGCCGCGAGTCCGCTTTCGCACCTGACCGAGCGCGGCCAGGACGAGCATGTGCTCGAAGAGTTCCTCGGCGCGGATGTAGTGGTGATCGGTGCGCCGATGTATAATTTCTCGGTACCGTCACAGCTGAAGGCATGGATCGACCGCATCGCGGTTGCGGGAAAGACGTTTCGCTATGGCGAGAATGGCCCCGAAGGCCTGGCCGGCGGCAAACGAGTGATCGTTGCCATCTCACGCGGCGGTTTTTACGATGCCGACAATGCGTTCGAGCATGTCGAAAGCTATTTGAAGATCATGTTCAACTTCATCGGTGTCGAGCCGGAATTCATTCATGCCGACGGCGTCAACTATGGCCCCGAGCAGCGCGAGGCAGGAATCGCCAGGGGTCTTGCCGAAGTCGAGCGGCTGGCGGCTTAAACGGAAAGAAGCCTGATCGGATTTTCGATCAGCGCCTTCATCGTCTGCATGAAGTTCGCCGCGTCCCAACCGTCGACAACCCGGTGATCGCAGGAGAGCGACAGGTTCATCAGCTTTCGGGCCTCAAGCTCACCATCGACGATCACCGGCATTTCGCGGACCTTGTTGACCGCAATTGTCGCGACCTGGGGCGGATTGATGACCGGGGTCGAAACGACTCCGCCCATCGGGCCAAGCGAGGAGATGGTGATGGTTGGGCCGGTCAGCTCCTCGCGGCTGGCCTTGCCGCTGCGCGCGGCATCGCTCAGGCGGAGCACTTCGCCGGCAAGCTGCCACACGCTCATGGCCTGGGCGTTGCGGATGACCGGGACCATCAAGCCGCCGTCGGTCTGGGTTGCGACCCCCATGTGCACGGCGCCGTGCCGGGTGACTACATTGGCATCGTCGTCGAACGTGGCGTTGAGCATCGGCCATTCCGCGACCGCCCTGGTCATCGCGGTGATGAGGAAGGGTAGCAGGGTCAACTTGGGGTTGGAACCGCGGTCGCGGTTCATCATCGCCCGCGTTTCCTCGAGCGCGGTGACATCGAACTCCTCTACCAGCGCGAAGTGGGGGATGCGGCGCTTGGCGTCCTGCATGTTCTCCGCGATTTTGCGACGCAGGCCGACGACCTTGATCGTCTGGTCGGCGCGCGGTGCAGCGCCGCGGGCCGAGACTCCGCCGCCATTATAAAGGAGGTAGGCGTCGAGGTCCGCGTGGCGGACGCGATCGCCCGTGATCTTTACCTGTGACAGGTCAATTCCGAGGTCTCGAGCGCGCTGACGAACGGTGGGAGAGGCCAGGACTTTGGAGCCGTGCACGGTCGGGAAATCCTGTTGAGGCGGGCTGGCAGCAGCTTCTTTCCCCTTGGGACCTGACGCTTGCGGGGTTGCAGGCTCCGGCTTTGTCGCCATCACCGGCATGGCTTGTTCCTGCTCCGGTGTCGGCACCTCTGCGCCATCGGCCAGCGGTTGCTCTCTTTCGCTCTCGGCCGCCGGCTCCTTCGCCGCGGGCTCTGCGCCTTCGGTCTCAATCTCCACCAGCACCGAACCGATTGCGATCTGGTCACCGACTTCGCCCGCCAGTTTCCTGACCACACCCGCAACGGGCGATTCCATTTCGACCGTCGCCTTGTCGGTCATCATGTCGGCCAGCTGCTGGTCTTCCTCGACCCGGTCGCCGATCTTGACGTGCCAGGCGACGATTTCCGCCTCTGCAATGCCTTCGCCGATGTCGGGCAGCTTGAACTGATAGACGCTCATGCTTCGAGGACCTTCTTGAGGGCGTTTTTCATGCGGATCGGGCCGGGGAAATAGACCCATTCATAGGCGTGCGGATAGGGCGTGTCCCAGCCGGTGACGCGCTCTACCGGGGCTTCGAGATGATAGAAGCAGCGCTCCTGCACCAAGCTGGTCAGCTCGGCTCCAAAGCCGCTGGTCTTGGTTGCTTCCTGGACGACCAGGCAGCGGCCGGTTTTCCTGACCGATTCCTCGATCGTTTCGATATCGAGGGGGACGAGGGTGCGGAGATCGATGACCTCGGCATCCACGCCGTTCTCCTCGACCGCGGCCAGCGCGACATGGACCATTGTGCCATATGCAAGCACGGTCAGCGCCTCACCGGCACGAACCACCTTTGCCTTGCCCAGCGGCACCGAATAATGGCCGTCGGGAACTTCGGACAGCTCATGCTTCGACCATGGCGTAACCGGCCGGTCGTGATGGCCGTCAAACGGGCCGTTGTAGATGCGCTTCGGCTCGAAAAAGAGCACCGGGTCGGGATCCTCGATCGCAGCGATCAACAGGCCCTTGGCATCATAAGGGTTCGAAGGGATGACCGTCTTGATCCCGGCAATATGGGTGAAAAGCGATTCCGGGCTCTGGCTGTGGGTCTGGCCGCCGAAAATGCCGCCACCGTAGGGCGATCGGATGACCATCGGCATGGTCCACTCGCCAGCGGTACGATAGCGTATGCGCGCAACCTCGGAGACGATCTGGTCGTATCCCGGGTAGATATAGTCTGCGAACTGGATCTCGATCAGTGGCTTCAGGCCATAGGCGGCCATTCCGACAGCGGTGCCTACGATTCCACCTTCGCTGATCGGCGCGTCGAAGCAGCGGGTCTTGCCAAACTGCTTCTGGAGGCCGGCCGTGGCGCGGAATACGCCGCCGAAATAGCCGACATCTTCGCCGTAAACGACGATATCGGGATCGCGCTCCATCATCACGCGGTGGGCGTCGTTGATCGCCTCGATCATGTTGCGCGTGGTCATTTCCGGTCCTGCCCCAGAAATTCGCGAGCCTCGGCCAACGCCTGGTCTCGCTGCTCGGCGAGGTGCCAGGGGGTCGAGGCGTAGACATCCTCGAACATCGACGGGATATCGTCGAAGCCCTGTTGCGGCAGAATACCCTGCGTTTCGGCTTCTTTCTGGGCGGCGCGAACGGTGGCGTCGATTTCCTTGTCGAGCGCCGTGTCGCGCTCATCATCCCATTCGCCGAGCGAAATAAGATGCGCCTTAAGCCGCTGAATCGGATCACCCAGCGGCCACTCCTCGGCCTCGCCCTTGGCGCGGTAGCCGGTCGGGTCGTCGGAGGTCGAATGGCCCTCGGCGCGGTAGGTGAAGAATTCGATCAGGGTCGGGCCCTTGTTGGTCCGCGCACGCTCCGATGCCCATCGAACCGCCGCATAAACGGCAAGGGCATCGTTGCCGTCGACCCGGAGGCCGGCAATGCCGTAGCCGATTGCGCGGCTGGCGAATGTCGCTTGTTCCGCCCCCGCAATTCCGGAGAAGCTGGAAATGGCCCATTGATTGTTGACCACCGCCAGGATGACCGGTGCCTGGTAGACGGATGCGAACGTCATCGCCGAATGGAAGTCGCCTTCCGCCGTCGCGCCATCGCCGATCCAGCCCATGCAGATCCGGCTATCGCCCTTGATTGCGGATGCCATCGCCCAGCCGACCGCCTGCGGATATTGGGTGCCAAGGTTTCCGCTGATCGAGAAGAAGCCATGCTTCTTGTCGGAATACATGATTGGCAGCTGACGGCCCTTCACCGGGTCGCCCTTGTTCGAATAAATCTGGCACATCATCGTCACCAGCGGATAGCCGCGCGCAACGAGCAGCCCCTGCTGGCGATAGGTTGGAAAGTGCATGTCCTCCGGGTCCATCGCGGTGGCGGCCGCGACCGCGATTGCCTCTTCCCCGGTGCACTTCATGTAGAAGCTGGTCTTGCCCTGCCGCTGGGCGCGATACATGCGGTCGTCGAAGACGCGGACCGTCTTCATATCCTTCAGCATCTTGCGCAGCGTATCGGGGTCAAGCTTCGGGTTCCAAGACCCGACAGCCTTGCCCTGCTCGTCAAGGACTCGGACGAGATGAGTGCAGAGCGGGAAAGTTTCTTCCGCCTTGGCCGAGACGTCGGGGCGAGAAGCCTCGCCCGCGGCCGGTACCTTAATCGACGAAAAATCGGGCGTGTCGCCCGGCCTGAACGGCGGCTCGGGCACATGCAGCGCCAGCGCCGGCCGGTTGCGGCGGGTGGAGGGTTTATCGCTCATCGCGCGTCCGCTTAGTGCGGACCGGGCGGCGGGGCAACTGGCGGGTCGCTAAAGCTCGATGGGCTCAGTCCTCCGAATGCGCATCTTTGGGTAGGCCCAGTGTCGCTCCCGCGGTGAAGGCACCGCCGGCCTGCTCGTTGAACCAGAAGGGCTTGAACCCACCTTGGCCGCCGGCGACGACCTGCAGGTTCTGATCGAACAGACGCCCCCCGGCCATGGTCATCGCGATATGGTCTGAGTTGCGGATGTTCTCGAGCGGATTGTCGTCGAGTACCACCAGGTCGGCGAGCTTGCCGGACTCGATGCTGCCCAGATCCTTGTCGAGGCCAAGTGCGCGGGCCGGGTTGATCGTACCGGTTTTCAGCGCCTCGAGGTTCGACATGCCGCCCAATTGGAACATCCACATGTCCCAGTGAGCACCAAGGCCCTCGCGCTGGCCGTGTGCGCCGATCGAAACCGGGACGCCGAGGTCGCTGACCTGCTTGGCTGCTTCGGAGATTTTGATGACATTATCTTCTTCAGGCGGGTTCATTACCGGCCGCCGCGCGCGGGCGTCGATCAGCGGACGCGGCGTCCAGCGCGCCAGGATCGGCTCCTTCCAAACCTCCGTGTGCTGGTACCAGTAGTTCTCGCCAAAGGCGCCGCCATAGGCGACAATCAGGGTCGGCGTGTAAGCGGTGCCGCTGCCCTTCCAATATTGCAGTACGTCGTCGTAGATATTCGCCACCGGAAGCGAGTGTTCGATCGTCGTGTGGCCGTCGGCGATCATCGTCATGTTCATCTCGAACAAGGAGCCGCCTTCCGGCACCACTTCCATGCCCAGCTGGCGCGCGGCCTCGATTATCATCTGCCGCTGCTCGCGTCGCGGCTGGTTGTAGCTCTTGACCGACCATGCGCCCGACGCCCGGAGGCGGCGGAGGTGCGTCAGCGCATCGTCGAGGCTGTTAATCTCGACCGTGAAGGGCGTCGTTGCGCCGTAGAGGATAGTGCCGGTCGAGAAGATGCGCGGGCCGAGGATCTTGCCCGCCTTCTGATATTCGGAGGCGGCGAAAATCTCGAACGTATCGTTCGACGGGTCGTGGACCGTGGTCACGCCATAGCCGAGCGCGGCGGCATGGAACCAGTTTTGCTTGGGGATGATCAGTTCGCTGCCCATCGAACCGTGCCAGTGGGCATCGATCAGGCCGGGGATGATCGTCTTCCCGCTGACATCGATGGTGCGCGTTCCGGCAGGAAAAGTAATCGAAGCCGTTGGTCCGACCGCGGCAATGCGGTCGCCTTCAATCAGGATGGTGCCGTTCTCGATTACCTCATCACCCTTCATGGTGACGATGCGGGCGCCGGTTAGAGCGATGCTGCCCGATGGCTTCACCTGGCTGGCAACAATCCCCAGCTCCGCGACCAGCGGTGCCGCAGCCTGCTTCCCGCCCTCGAATGCCCCCGCAGCGGCCAGGTTCTGGCCATAGAGATTGGGCCCCTGGCTCCAGTAAATGGTGCGGCTGTTGCCCGACCAGTGGATCCAGTCGCCCGCGTCAGCGCTGAGCCTCGATTGTGGCAGCGCCTTGCCGTCGGGAGCGATCTCGATCGACCGGCCCGAGCGGACGAAGGGCATGACGTAGGCCTGGTAGCGCTCGGTCCAGGCAACGAACTGCTCGTCGGGGGACAATGCGAAGTCCCCCGCATTTTGCGATATGAGGTGCGTCACCTCCTCCGTGCCTTGAACGGATACCGACTTCAGCAGCCGCTTCTCTTCTTCGCCGGTGGCGGTGAAGAAGATGCGGTCGTTGGTTGCGCCGAACATCGGCTGGGTTCCGGTCTTGGCGACACGCTTGGGCGTTCCGCCCTTGATCGGCACGACATAAATGCCGGGGTCGCTTCCGTAGAGCGGAGTGGTCAGGAATCCATCGGTCGTCTTGCGATAGGCGATCAGGCTGCCGTCGGGCGAGAAGGTCGGCTCGACATAATGGCCGGGGTCGGGGGTGACTATACGACCTTCGCCGCCGCCGACGCCGATCACCTTGATCCGCGCCGCCTTGTCATCATCCCACGCTACGTAGGCGACCTGCCGCCCGTCGCGGGAAAAGGTCGGATAGCTTTCGAAATCGTCGCCCCTGGTCAGTCGCTTGGGATTGTTTCCGCGACCGTCGGCGATCCAAATGCTGCCAAGCGCTTCGTAGACGATTCGCGACCCGTCCGGGCTTTTCTGGGCGAAGCGCACCATCTTGGTCTTGAAGCTTGCGGGGGCGACGTCCTTTTGCTGGCGAACCGCATCCTCGACAAAGCGCGTTCCCGTGACATGGAACGGGATTTCGTTGACCTGCTTCGACGCGACGTCGGCCCGATGAATCCCACCCTTCGCCCAGAAGACGATCGACTTTCCGTCGGGCGTCCAGCTCATGCCCGGATAGACGCCTTGGACCGCCCAGGTTTCCTGCATGTCGCGGTCGAGGATGTCGGTGAGGGGTGTGATGCGGCCGGATTTCAGGTCCATCAGCATCAAGGTCGATTTGTACCGGACCCGGCGGATGAAGGCCAAGCTCTTGCCGTCGGGCGACGGGGTGGGGCGGATGGCGCCACCCGGCCCGCTGATCAGCGTTTCGATCTCGCCGGTCTGCCGGTCGAGGCGCTGGATGACGTAAATCTGGCCGTTGACGTCTTTCGAATATTGGAAGGTATCGCCCGGCGTCGCGTCGTCGGAGAAATAAAGGTAGCGGCCGTCGGGTGAAAAGGCCGGTTCGTTGGTGTCCTTTTGCTTGGTGCGGGCCTTGGTCATCTGCACGCCCGCGCCGCCGCCTTGCCGATGGTACAGCCACATCTCCCCCGCGCCCAAGGAACGGGAAGAGGTGAAATGCTTGCGTGCGACGATGAAGTTTCCGTCCGGGGTCCAGTCGGCCTGGTTCAATAGGCGGAAATCTTCCTTGGTGATCTGTCGCGGTGTCGATCCGTCGCGGCGGATCGTCCAGATATTGTCGCCGCCGCCGCGATCGGACGTGAAGGCGATCTCCTGGCCGTCGGGGGAATAGCGAGGTTGCATGTCCCACGCATGGCCGGTCGAGATGGCGTGCGCTTCGCCGCCTTCGATCGGGATCACATAAAGGTCGCCAAGCAGGTCGAACGCGATTTCGCGGCCGTCCGGCGAAACGTCGAGCGACATCCAGGTGCCGCGGCGGGTGTCGATCGCAGCGTCATGGCCCGGCCCGTGGCGGGCGTTGACGTCCCATTTGGGCGGCTTGACGCCGTCAGCCGCAGGAGCCGCGGGAATGCCCGGTGGTTGCGGCTGCATGATCGGCGAGGCCTGGCCAGGTTCGAGTGGCGGTGGGGCGACCGGCGGCGTCGGCTGCGCCATCGCTGCGGAAGCAGCAAACAGCGAACAGCTGATGAAGATCGGTAGTTGGCGCATTGAAACCCCCGGACGACTGGAATTGCGCCGGACATTGGCGGGGGGTTATGCCGATGACAACGGCGTTACACCGCCGTTCGTCGAATTGACGGAAGGCGAGCGCAGCGGCTAGTGCGCGCACCATGTCCGAAGAGAAGAAACCGCTCCCCGACCGCCTGTCGCTCGACCCACGTAGCCCGCACTTCGACGAGGAAGTGCTTCGCCACGGCGTCGGCATTCGGTTCAACGGCGTGGAAAAGACCAACGTCGAAGAATATTCGATTTCCGAAGGTTGGATCCGCATCGCCGCCGGCCGCAGCCGCGATCGTCACGGCAATCCGATGACGTTGAAGCTCAAAGGAAAGGTCGAGCCGTTTTATGAGGCCGCGCCCGAAGGCGAAGCGGACGCCGACGCCTAACTAGGCCTGGTTTTCGCGCCGCTTCCGCCGGCGCTCGATCAACTTCTTGGCACCCCATCCCGCCGCCAGCACCATGGCCAGCGGGCCCAATCCCCGTCGAGCGATGGTGGGCACTGCGGCGCCGACCAGCGCCCCGGTCAGCTTGCTGTCCTTGCCCGCGATCTTCTCGCCGGCGATTGCTCCCAAAATCTTGCCTAGCATTTCATCTCCCTTGGCGTTGCAGCCCGATTGCAGGACATAGCGCGCAGCGTGCGCGCCCGGTTCCACTCGATTGGCCCAGCATCCCAAATGATGGTGGGAATTTCCGCCAACTTGCCCCGCGATGAACGGATGTGGCGTAATATTTGGCTGAAATCTCCAATTGGCACAACCCTTGTAGAGAAAGGGCCAGGACCAACGGGCCAGGGCCCAGCGGTCCGAAAAAGGGAGATTTAACGATGTCTGGTTCGAAGTTTCAGCGCCATCTTATCGCGGCCTTCGCGTCGCTTCTGATGAGCACGATCGCGGTTGGTGCCGCGGTAGCGCCGGCCCAGGTTTCGGCCGCCAACGTGAAAGTTGTTACCTATGCATGATTTGGAACCGATCGAGGCCCGCCCGGCCATCCGCATCCCGCGGCAGACCGAAGACAGGAATGAGACGGTTGTCCGTTTCGCGCCGCTTAGCGGCATCCTGTCGGGCCCGATCTTCACCCGCACCCGGGACATCATCGCTGCGAACATGTCGGATCTGCTCGACCGGTCGGAAGACCCGGCCCGAATGATCCGCATGATCATCAACGAGATGGAAGAGACGCTGGTCGAGGTACGGGCAACCGCCGCCCGCTCGATCGCCGACATCAAGGAAATGCGACGTGCCTGCGCCCGCCTCGACGATCTCCAGCATGGCTGGACCGAGAAGGCCGAGCTGGCGCTGGGAAAGGGCCGCGAAGACCTGGCCCGAGCCGCGCTGGCGGAGAAGCAGAAGGCGGCCGAAATGGCCGAGAGCCTGCACGCCGAAGTTTCGCAGATCGAGCACGTGCTGCGCGGCTATGAGGCCGACATCCAGCGGCTGCAGGCTAAGCTGGCCGAGGCCCGCGCCCGGCAGAACGCCATTGCCAGCCGATTCGAGAGCGCGCTGACCCGCGCCCGGACCAGCGAACTGCTGCACGGCAGCCGCACCGAGGAGGCTTTCGCCAAGTTCGAGCTCCTGGAGCGCCGCGCCGACTTCGCCGAGGGCCGCGCCGACGCGCTGGCGCTTACCGGGCCGAAGAGCCTTGAGGAAGAAATCGCCGAGCTACGCTCCGCCGATGCGGTCGATGCCGAGCTCGATGCATTGAAAGCCGCGCTGGCGGCCAGGAACTGACGGGAAGGAAAAGAGGGGAATGTCCGTGTCCAATCGCTATTCGATGAACCGCCGCGACAAGAAGCTTGCCGGAGTCTGCTCGACCATCGGGGACGTGTTCAATATCGACCCGACCTTCATCCGCGTCGGCTTCGCCGCGACGGCGATCCTGATCAGCTGGAAATTCGCGCTGATCGCCTATGTCGCCGCCGGCATTTACCTCCACGTCCAGAAAGGACGGGTGATGCGCGGCAAGGATCGGCCTTCGGATTTCGAGCGCATGGGTGAGGTGGGCCGTGGTCGCACTTCGGTCCATGACATGCTGACCAAGCTCGACGTCAATGATCGCCGGATGATGGCAATCGACCACCACCTCAACAGCCAGAATGACGAACTCGCGCGCGAAATCGAGGCGCTGCGAGGGGAGAAGTAATTATGGAACCGCTATCCATCGCGCTGATCGGCGCCAGCGTCTTCCTTGCGATTGGCCTGGCCTGCATCGCCGGCCTCAAGGGTTGGCAATCCTGGCTCGATTACAAGCGGCTCGAACTGGCCAGCCAGACCGGCGATCACGGCCTGCCCCCCGCCTCCGGACGGATCGAGCTCGCGGACCTTAAAGAGCGTGTCCGCAAGCTCGAAGCGATCGCAGCCGGAATCGACCTTTAACGGGACGACCTCTTCCCCACCCCCCGTCCCGGCCTGGGCGGTCCGCACCATCAAGCGGGCCGCCTCTTTTTTGCGGCCCCGCTACCTGCGCAAAAGTCCGCTTTGGAGAAATGCGGACTTAAGCGACGCTTTCAATTATGGTGAAGGCTGCCAACGGGAGGCGTGCGATGCGGAAATGGCTTATCGGTCTTTTGGCTGCTGCATTTGCGGTAGTCGCGGCTTTTCTTCTGTCACCCTGGCCCAGCGTCTATGTGATCCGGGCGGTCTTCGACAAAGGGGCGGCCGAGGCATCGGAGAGGTTGAACAAGCATGTTCCCGACACCGTCCGAACGGTCACCATAAGTTATGACCCCACCGATAAAGACGCTGTGCTTGATGTGCATCGGCCCGCAAGGACCAACCCAAGAACTCCCCTGATCGTTTGGATTCATGGCGGCGGATTCGTGTCCGGCCGCCGCGGTGACATAACCAACTATGCAAAGGTGCTGGCCGGCCAGGGCTTTAACGTCGTGAACGTTGATTACACGATTGCCCCGGAAGCGCAGTACCCGATGCCAGTCCGGCAGGTGAGCAAGGCGCTGGCTTTTTTGAGCGCTCAGGGCGGGAAGCTTGGGATCGACACCAGTCGCATCGTGCTGGCCGGCGACAGCGCCGGTGCACAGATAGCGGCGCAAACAGCGGCAGTGACGGTCAACCCGGACTATGCACGCCGGGTAGGCATCGTTCCCGGGGTGCGACCGTCACAGATCGCGGGGACGTTGCTTCATTGCGGAGTTTACGACGTAACCCGAATGGGAGGTGGAGGCGGCATTCTCGGATGGTTCGTGAAGTCGACGACATGGGCCTACAGCGGCAAGCGCAACTGGCGGGATGCGAAAGGCTTCGACACGATGTCGGTGGCGCCTAACGTGACAGCGGCGTTCCCTCCGTCATTCATAAGCGCCGGGAACGCCGACCCGCTTGGCCCGCAATCGGTCGCGATGGCCGACGCGCTGGAAACAAAGGGAGTGAAGGTCGAGCGGCTATTCTTCCCAGCCGGCTACAAGCCGCCGCTTGGCCATGAGTATCAGTTCGACCTGGATTCCGAGGCAGGCAGGCTTGCGCTGGCACGGTCAACTGCCTGGCTCAAAACGCTTTGACGTTAATGTCCGCCCTAGGCCGAAGGCGGCACTTAAGAGTGCGCCAGCGCAAACCCTAAGGCGTAGCCGTTCGGCGAATGAAGTCGGCGACATTGTCATGCAGCGCCTTCAGTGACGGCAGGTGCGCGTAAACCATGTGCCCGGACTCATAATAACGATACTCGATATTGCCCTTTAGGCTGGCCGGGATCGGCAGGTGCCGCATCTCAAATCGTCCAGCAAAATAGGGCGTCGACACATCATAATAGCCGCCATTGACCATGACTTTGAGATCCGGGTTCTGCTTCATGGCGGTGGCGAGGTCGGGCAGGACATTGGGTAGCGCGATCAGCGCCCGCTCCGCGCCCGGCGGCTTGTGCCTGTAATCCCAGCTCTCATAAATCGAGATACCCGATTTAAAGGCGATGCCCGGCTCGTAATGAAGGCTTCCGCGCACATAGCTATTGAACGCGCCAACATAGGCCGCGCTGATTGCACTGCTTTGCGGATCATAGGTCGCGACCTTGCTCAACGGATCGAGGGTCGCGCCTAGAAAACGGGTATCGAGCGTGCCGACCGTTTGCTCCTGGTCGCCGAGCAGCTCCTTTTGGAAGGCGCCGTACTGGATTCGCAAATTGGTCTTGAGCAGGTAGGAAACGGATAGGCCGGTGAATGCCGACAATTGCTGCGCGACGCGCTGACGCTCTTCGTCGGGAAGGTCGCTGCCCTTGATCAGCGCCTGCAGATATTCGGTCGTCGCGAAATTCTCTACCCGGCCGAGGTAGCTTTGCAGGTCGCCGTCGGGCCGTGCGATTCGATTATGATACCAGGCGGTCGCCGCATAAGTCGGCAGGGTCATGACATAGGGCAGGTCGACTCCGGGGTTCATCTGCGGATCGTCGGGAAGCAGATCCCATGCGAGGATGTCGGACAGGAGGATGACGCCATTCAAATCGATGTCCTGCGACTGCAGCGACAGCGCCATGCCCGCAGCGCGCATCGTGCCGTAGCTTTCGCCGAAGATATATTTGGGCGAATTCCAGCGGTCATATTTGGACAGGAACTGGGCGATGAACTGGGTGAAGGCGTCGATATCCTGGTCGACGCCGTAAAAAGCCTTTTCCTTGTCCTTGCCCGCAATCCGGCTGAAGCCCGTGCCGGGCGCATCCACGAACACAAGATCGGACGCGTCGAGCAAACTCTGTTCATTGTTGACGATGGAATAGGGAGCGGCAGGGGTGTGCCTGCCATCCGCAGTCTGCACCCGGACCGGGCCGAATGCGCCCATGTGCAGCCACACCGTCGAGGATCCCGGACCGCCGTTGAACAGGAAGGTGACCGGTCGGTTGGTGGAAGGTGCGCCATCCTTGAAATAGGCGGTGTAAAACATTGACGCTTCCGCCTTGGGCTTGGCGTCATCCTTTTCCTTGTCCTTATCGGCGTCCGCGGCGGCCTCAAGAAACTCCGTGTCATCCCAGTCCTTGGCATGGACCACCAGGGTTCCGGCCACGGCCTGATAATCGATACGACGGCCAGCGATGGTCACAGAACCACGTGACCGTTGCTCGCTTGTTCCAAAGATCGGTTTAGCCGGGGCCGTGGCTTCCGTGGTGACTGCGGCGGGCACATCTGCCTGCATGGCGGGAGTCGGAGCGAGCAGCGCAGCAACGAGAAGGGACAGGTTCATGCGGGCAAGCGCTCCGGTGCGTGGTGGGACGGGACCGCGCGACTGATTGCAACTGCCGGCGCCGCGCGCAAGCCCGCGCCTATAATCCGAAGCTTGCGGTCAATCGGATGTCCCGCCCGGCCAGCGGCGCATAGTCTTTCAGCAGGCTCGAGCTGCGCCTCGCCACAACATCGAAGATATTATTGGCAGCGATGCTGAGGGTGAGGTCGGGCCTGTCGCTAAGCGGGTGCCAGTCGAGCGAGGCGTTGAGCAGGGTAAAGCCGGCCGTTTCCGTTTCCAGCGGTGCGTTGCGATTCTGGCGGAAGGCATGTTCAACCTCGACCCGGCCTTTGAACGGGCCCTTGGTTCCGCTGATCCCGCCCAAAAGGCGAAACGGCGGGATCTGCGGCGCCGGGCCGAAACTCTTGACCGTAGCGTGGACATAGTCGGCGATCAGGTCGCCGTCCCAATGGATCCCGAGTGCATTGCCAAATTCGGCCTCGGCTTCCAGCTCGAACCCATAATAGTTCGCTTTGTCCTGTTGGGCGACATAGACCGGCAGATTATCCTCAATCTCGCCATTCGGTGCCTGGAAGATGAAGTTGGAGAAGTGGCTGTAATAGCCCGTCGCGGTAAGGTGCAGCGGCCCCGCCAGTTTTCGCAGGCTGGCCTCGAACGAGATGCTTCGCTCGGTGTCGAGGTCGGGGTTGCCGACCTCAAAGGCCTGGGTTCCAGCGTGAGGGCCATTAGCGAACAGCTCGTCGATCGAGGGTGCGCGCGAAGCGTAGGACAGAGTTCCGCCAGCCCGCCATCCTGGCGAGATTTCATATGCTGCGCCGAGCGATCCGGAGACCGTGGTAAAGTTGCGCCTCATTGAAGGCGTGCCGAGGGTTTCATCTTCTGCTGCCGACAGCTTGCTGAACTCGACGCGCGCCCCGCCTTCGATGCGAAGCGGTCCGCGAACCAGGCTCTGCATCGTGAACAGGCCGAATTGCCTTTGCTTGCTGGGCGGAAGGAACTTCTCGTCCCCATCGATGTGCAGCTTGCGATCCAGATACTGGATGCCCGTGGTACCGCCCCAGCCGGCGCGATCGGACTGGACCAGTTCTGCGCGTCCCTCACCGCCTTTGGTCTTGAAGGTCGATCCGATTGCGCCGCTGTCCTCGATCTCGTTATGTCGATAATTGGCGTAACCGGCGCGCGCGCGGATCTGGTTGAAAAGACCAGTCAACGGGATTTCGGCGCGTGCATCGTAGCGGGTCTGCTTGACGTCGATGGTCGGAGCTTCCGCCTCGATATCCGGATCAAGCGAGTAGCGGATGGGGACTCCGTAGAGCGCGTCATGGCGGGTAACCGATACGCCGAGATTTAGGTTTCCATCGACATAGCCAAGGCCCCCCGAGACCTCCCAGCTCTTGGCGGCGCTATTGGGCAGATCGCCTTTGAGATCGGCCAATTCCCGGATTTCCGGGTCAGGGCTGGCGGCAGCCTGATCGCGCAAGGCCTTCGTCAAAATATGACCGCCAGTTCGCAGTTCGTCGCTCTTCGACCAGTTGCCGTCGGCATGGATGATGAAATGGCTGACCACAGGAACGTCGACCGAAAGATTGGCGGAGCGTTCATTGGCTGCAGTGCCATAAGACAACAGGCCGTTGACACCCACGGGCCCTTCCGGCTCGGTCCGCGGAATGCGCCGATCGATGACGTTGACCACGCCGCCGATTGCAGACGATCCGTAAAGCAGGGCAGCCGGCCCTCGAAGCACCTCGATCCGTTCGGCAGTCAACGGATTTAGCGATACGGCGTGATCCGGGCTCGATGCCGAGACGTCGAAGTTGCCGATCCCGTCGGTCAGGATCCGCACGCGATCGCCCGACAGCCCACGCAGGATCGGCCGCGACGCGGTCGGACCGAAGCTGCTAGCCGTGATGCCCGGTTGCCGGGCTAAAGTTTCGCCGATGCTAGGGCGCAAATCCGTGGCCAGGTCGTCGCCGCTGAGCACCGACAGGCCGCCAAGTGCGTCGCCGGCCTTCTTTCGAACGCCGGTAACGACAATCACTTCGTCATTGTCATGATGCTCCTCGTCCTGGGCGCCGTCCGTGGCTGCAGGAGCGGCATCGGACGAAGTCGGAGCAGCATCGGCCTGAGCCAGGGCCGGCGCGGGGCAAAGTGCAACAGCAAGGGCAAGCAACGAAGATGAGCGGGTCATTGTCATCCGGAATCTGCAGGGGATGCCGGTCATTACTTATAATGTTACAACATCGCAAACGATATACCGTCTCTTCGTCGCTTGGAGACCGCCGTTCATCGAATGGAAGGCCTCGCTCGATCCGCTTCGTCGCGCTACGCGTGGGCCATGTTCATGACCCATCTCGAATGTTCGCTGACCGGGGAGCGCTATGACGCCGACCGGCTTCAAAACCTGTCCGGTGCAGGAAAGCCGCTGCTTGCCCGCTATGACCTGGAGGCGGTCGCACGGTGCCTCACTCGCGACGTGCTGGCATCCCGGCCCGCAGGAATGTGGAAGTGGCGCGAATTGTTGCCGCTGCCGATAGGAGCGGACCCGGTCAGCCTCGGCGAGCCTGAGACGCCGCTGATTACACTTGACCGAATCGGCGCGCGTCAGGGCGCGAGGGCGCCGATCGTCAAGGACGAGGGTCGCCTTCCAACGGGTTCATTCAAGGCGCGCGGAATGGCGGCGGCGGTCAGCATGGCGAAGCATTTTGGCGTCGAGCGCATTGCCATTCCGACCAATGGCAATGCCGGCGCGGCGCTAGCCGCCTATGCCGCGCGGGCCGGGATCGGGGCGTTGGTGATTTGTCCGGAAGAAACGCCCGATATCAACATCCGCGAGACGACTGCCCTTGGCGCAGGAGTGATCGTCGCCGACGGCCAGATCGACGAATGCGGCCGGATCGTCGGGGAAGGCGCAGCGGCGGGTCGCTGGTTCGACTGTTCGACCTTGAAGGAGCCTTATCGCCTGGAAGGCAAGAAGGTGATGGGACTGGAACTGGCCGAGCAATTGGGGTGGGAGCTACCCGACGCGATTTTCTATCCCACCGGTGGCGGCACCGGCCTGATCGGGATGTGGAAGGGGTTCGACGAGCTGGAGCAGATCGGCCTGATTGGCTCCAAGCGGCCGCGAATGATCGCGGTCCAGGCCGCAGGTTGTGCGCCGATGGTACGCGCCTGGGAGCAGGGCGATGAGTTTGCCGAGCGATGGGAAGGCGCCGCGACCATGGCCACCGGTATCCGCGTTCCCAAGGCGGTCGGCGATTTCCTCATCCTTCGCACCGTGCGCGACAGCAACGGCGCGGCGATTGCGGTTCGGGACGAGGCGATCATGGAGGCGGTCGATGACGCAGCCCGGCTCGACGGCATGCTGCTTTGCCCGGAAGGCGGGGCGGTGCTCGCCGCCTGGCGCGAGGCGCTCCATCACAAGCTGATCGGAGCGGACGACCGGGTCGTGCTTTTCAACTGCGCCAATGGCAATAAATATCCATTGGCCGACCGGTCGCGACACATGCGCCTCGCGGAGATGGTTGCGAGCGAGATCTGAGCCGCTCCGCGACCTGTCGTATCACCCGATCAGTCGAAGATAGTTTTGGACTACTTCAGTTAGGGTTGCTGACCATGTGAAAGCTGCCGCCGATGCGGCAGCAGCCGCGCCGAGTTGCACCCGCCTCCGCGCGTTATGCACAAGGTCGCCTAACGCATCGACATATCCGGCCACGTCATGGGGCCGCACCAGCACGCCATTGTCGTTGTGGGAAATCAGTGCCTGCGCGCTCGGCACATCAGCACTAATGACCGCCAGGCCTGCGGCCATGGCCTCCAGGTTGACGTTGCCGAAGGCCTCTGTCGTGCTCGGGTTGATCAGCACGTCGGCGCTGGCGATGGCCACGGACAGGTCCGGGCCCGAAAGATGGCCGAGGAAACGCGCACCGCCAGGCAGCTGCCGCGCAAACTCGACCTTGGCGGGTCCGTCGCCGACGATCATCGGACGCACCCTCAGGCCCGCCTCGTTGGCCTGTGCAATCATCGACGAAAATTCGGCGATTCCTTTCTCTCGGACGAGCCTGCCGAAAAACAGTGGGACGATGTCCGCATCATCCCAGCCTTGTGACCGCCGCCACTCAAGATTGCGAAATGTCGGATGGAATCGCTGCCGGTCGACGCCGCGCGACCAGACCGCAATGCGATTATCCATGTTCCAGGATCGAAGCTCTTCCAGGATCTGGGAATTGGGGACCAGCACCAGGTCAGATCGGGCGTAAAAGGTCCGGAGATATCGCTCCGCCCAAGGCCGGAAGGCGCGCAGCCCGTAATATTCGAAATAGGTCTCGAACCTTGTGTGGAGGCTGGTTACGAGTGGGCACCCGAGTTCCCGCGCAAGCTGCTGGGCCTGATATCCCTGCGGATCCGGCGCAGATACGTGGATATTGGTCGGTGCAAATCGGCGGACGTCCGCCTTGGTGCGCTCATCGAGCCCTAGCGTCAGGCGGTACTCGCTTCGCCCCGGCAGAGCCACGGAACGCACCGAAACCAGTTCCCCCGCCGGCTCGAACGCCGGTTCGGGGACAGTGGGCGAATAGACCCGGACCTGTGCGCCTTCCTGCAGAAGGTAGGATACGAGATGGTTGAGCGCATTGTTCGCACCGTCGCGCACGCAATTATAATTGCCGCAAAAGAGCGCGATTCGAAGGTCTCGCGCGCTGGTGCCTGACGCGGGCAGAAAATCCTCGTCGCATTCCGACTCCGCCGCCGCATGTGGAACAGCAGTCGGAAGACCCAAATCACTCATCGCTCGTGATCCGCTCAATCGTTTCAGGCCTGTATCGTCCGCGGCGTCGCTGCTCCGCCCCGCCTGTCTGTACGATGAACGCGGACTTCGCGACCATGAATGTCGCGGTCCCTTAAACAAGTAAACCCCGGAGACCGAAGTCTCCGGGGTTCCATGATTCGCATCCGAAGATTTGAACCACGTGAACAGAACGGTCCGACAGCGGTGCGGTTCCATGCTTCCCAAATTTTTTTGAGATTACCCTCGCCAGCTCTCACTCGGCGTGGCGACTGCGCGCTCTATCAAGCCCCCGGCTTGGCGGCTGCGCTCGGTTCTGCTTGATGGTCCTGTGGAGCACAGCTGGACCTTTGCGATCGATCGCGGCGGGACGTTCACCGACATTGTCGCGAACTGTTCCGATGGACGTCAGCGGGTCGGAAAGCTGCTGTCCGAGAACCCTGGTCAATATGGAGATGCCGCCCTGGAGGGCATCCGCCGTATCCTGGCGGAGGAAGAGGGCGCGCTAGGCGAAGTTCGCATGGGCACGACCGTCGCTACTAACGCGCTTCTCGAGCGTAAGGGCGAGCGGCTGGCACTGGCAATCACGCAAGGGTTCGGCGACGCGCTCAGGATCGGATATCAGGCGCGACCCGAGATCTTCGCGCGGCACATAATTCTGCCGACCATGCTTTATGAAGCAGTCGCCGAGATTAATGAACGGATCGGATCGGATGGATCGATCGTGCGGCCACTCGACGAGGATCAGGCGCGCGGCGAATTCAAGCGGCTTCGCAGCGAGGGATATGACGCGCTAGCCATCGTGCTGATGCACGGCTGGCGCTTCACCGGACATGAAAGCCGCCTGGCCGAAATGGCCCAGGCACTCGGCTTTGCGCAAGTGTCGGTCAGCCATGAGGTTGCGCCACTGATCAAGCTTATTGGGCGTGGCGACACCACCGTCGTCGACGCCTACCTCTCTCCGATATTGCGCCGCTATGTCGACCGGGTCGCGGGCGGGCTGGGGAGTGCAAGACTGCAATTCATGCAGTCGAACGGCGGATTGACCGACGCGCGCGCCTTTCGCGGCAAGGATGCGGTGCTGTCTGGGCCGGCCGGCGGGGTGGTCGGGATGGTCGCGGCCAGCGCACCGCACGGTACGGATCGCCTGATCGGTTTCGACATGGGCGGCACTTCGACCGACGTGTCGCACTATGCCGGCCGCTACGAACTGGGCGACGAGAACCAAATCGCCGGGGTCCGCATCCGCGCGCCGATGATGCAGGTTCACACCATTGCCGCGGGCGGGGGTTCGATCTGCCGGTTCGACGGAATGCGCTTTCGTGTCGGCCCGGAATCGGCCGGCGCACGGCCAGGCCCGGCCTGCTATCGTGGCGGGGGACCGCTAACTGTCACTGACTGCAACCTTTTTCTAGGCCGGATTAGCGCCGAACATTTCCCGGCGGTATTCGGCCCTGGCGGCGATCAGGCCCTTGATCCCGATGCATCGCGAGACCGCCTTCAAGAAGTTGCGGCAACACTTGGTGGCTCCAAAAGTCTGGAGGAAATCGCGGAGGGCTTCCTCGCCATAGCCGTCGACAACATGGCCGCCGCCATACGCAAAATCTCGATCGCGCGGGGACATGACGTAACCCGCTACACACTCGCCTGCTTCGGCGGGGCCGGCGGCCAGCACGCATGTCGCGTGGCCGACGCGCTGGGCATGGAGCGCATACTGATCCACCCGCTGGCCGGCGTACTCTCCGCCTTTGGCATTGGTCTCGCCGACGTAAAATCGATCCGTGAGACGAGTTGGCTGAGACCGCTTGGCGATGATTTCTCGCATTGTGTTCAAGCGCTGGAGAACGCTGCGCGGAGCAACCTCTTCGATCAGGGCTTCCCGGCAGAGCAAATCCGGTTCGAACGCCGCGCAAAGTTGAGAACGCCGGGCAGCGATACGACGATCGAGATCGAAATCGAAGGCCGGGACGAAATGAGATCGGCCTTCGACGCACTCCATCGCAAACGCTTCGGCTATGTCGAGGATGTTGAGCCGGTCGTCGATTCACTTACCGTCGAGGCGATTGGCTTCGCGCCGCATCGGCCGGTTGCGCCGGTTGCCGATACCTCGGCGAGCGGAATTATAGTTGGCCCCTCAGTGATCAACGAGCAAGGCTCGACCACGGTCGTCGACCCCGGCTGGCAAGCAGAACGGGCGCGCGACGGGACCTTGATTCTGACGCGTGCGATCCCGATCGAACGCGTTCATGCCATTGGCACCGAGGTCGATCCGGTCCGGCTCGAGATTTTCAACAACCTGTTCATGGCCATCGCCGAGGAAATGGGTGTGGCGCTCCAATCGACCGCCACTTCTGTCAACATCAAGGAGCGTCTCGACTTCTCATGCGCCCTGTTTGATAAGTCGGGAGCGTTGATCGCCAATGCCCCGCACATCCCCGTTCACCTCGGCTCGATGGGCGAAAGCATCCGGACAATTATCGACACTCGCGGCGGCGGGCGGGACGGTCGCGGTATTCGGCGTGGCGACGCCTATGTGCTCAATGATCCCTATCGCGGCGGCACTCACCTCCCCGATATCACGGTGATCGTGCCGGTATTCTACGGTGACGAGGTCGATCCGAGCGCATTCGTCGCGGCACGCGGCCATCATGCCGACATCGGCGGAATCGCGCCGGGATCCATGCCGCCCGAAAGCCGTACAATCGACCAGGAAGGCGTGCTGATCGACAATCAGCCGCTGGTCGACGAAGGGCATTTCCGTGAAGTCGAAATTCGCGAGCTCCTGGCCGGCGGTCCCTTTCCGGCACGCAACCCTGACCGAAATATCTCCGACCTTCGCGCCCAGCTTGCAGCCTGTATACGCGGCGCGGAAGCGCTGAGAGAAACTGGGCGCGACTACGGGCCTGAGGTGGTCGCGGCCTACATGAACCACGTCCTCGCCAACGCCGAGGAGTCGGTGCGGCGCCTGCTCGGCCGGCTCGACGACGGCGAGTTCAGCTACGAGATGGACAATGGTGCTCTTGTGAGCGTCTCGATCCGCATCGACAAGGAGACGCGATCGGCGACGTTCGATTTCACCGGCACCAGCGCCCAGCTCGAAGACAATTTCAACGCGCCCTATTCGATCGTTCGCGCTGCTTCGCTTTATGTTGTGCGCACCCTGATCGACGACGTGATTCCCATGAACGACGGCTGCTTGCGGCCCATCAAATTGGTCGTACCCGACAGATCGATGCTCAAGCCCGCCTATCCGGCGGCGGTCGTCGCCGGCAATGTCGAGACCAGCCAGGTGGTGACCGACGTCTTGTTCGCCGCGACCGGGCGGCTAGCGCCCAGCCAGGGAACAATGAACAACTTCACCTTCGGCAACGAGCGGTACCAATATTATGAAACGATTGCCGGCGGATCAGGCGCCGGGCCGGACCATGACGGGACAACCGCGGTACAGACGCATATGACCAACAGCCGGCTGACCGATCCCGAGATACTCGAAGCCCGCCTGCCAGTCCGGCTGGAGGAATTTGCGATCCGCCACGGCTCGGGCGGGAAGGGCCGGCATCATGGAGGGGACGGGGTTGTTCGTAGCGTGACCTTCCTGGAGCCGATGCGCGCCAACATCCTTGCCAATCGCCGCAAGGTGCCGCCGCGCGGCCTCAATGGTGGTGGGGATGCCATGCCTGGTCGCAACTGGGTCGAGCGCACCGATGGCTCGGTCGAAATGCTAAGCGCCACTGCTTCCGCGGAAATGGGAATCGGCGACCGCTTCGTTATCGAGACACCGGGCGGTGGCGGGTTCGGCGGGGAAGGGGCATGATCAACTATTGGCCGCTGATCGGAATACTTCTGGTCGTCGCTGGCTTCGCGCTGAAGCTGAACCCCATGCTGGTCGTGACCGGCTCGGCGATCGTTACCGGCCTCATTGCCGGCATGGACCCGGTCGAAGTCGTCTCGACGTTCGGCAAAGCCTTCAACGACAACCGCATTATCGCCATCGTGTGGATCGTCCTTCCGGTAATCGGCCTGCTCGAACGGTTTGGGCTGCAGCAGCGGTCGGCTGCGGTCATCCGGAGCATGAAGAATGCAACCACCGGACGGCTGCTGATCCTTTACCTGGTCTATCGCCAGATCACCGCCGCTATCGGTCTTCATTCGACCGCCGGCCATCCGCAAACGGTCCGCCCCTTGGTGGCACCAATGGCTCTTGCGGCGGCGGAAAAACAGCATGGTGAGTTGACCGAGGACGAAGCGGAAAAGGTGAAGGCCTACGCCGCGGCAACCGACAATGTCGGCCTGTTCTTCGGCGAGGATATTTTCTTCGCCATCGGATCCATCGTTCTCATCCAGCAGATTCTTGCGACCTATGGCTACAATCTTGCCCCGCTCCATTTGGCACTTTGGGCGATTCCTAGCGCGATCGTCGCATTCCTGATCCACTCGACCCGGCTGCTGATCCTCGACCGAAAGCTGGCGAGGCGCGGCGCATGATTACCCTTCACTGGCTCTATGCCCTTGCCGGTCTGATGTTCGCTGCCTTTGCGATACTCTCGGCGCTCGACCGCGCCCATTCCAGGCGCTTCGGCAACGCCGCCTTCTGGGGATTGATGGCACTCAGCTTGCTTGGCGGCGATGCGATCGGCGATTTCGGCAACGGATTGCTGGTGCTGGGCCTTGCCGGACTCGCAGGGTTCGGTTTCATCGGCCGCAGCCATCCGCCAACTACAAGCGAGGCGGAGCGACAGACCTGGTCGGACCGGCTTGGCAACAAGCTGTTCCTTCCCGCGCTTATCATTCCGATCACCGCATTGATCGGCACACTCGCTTATAATTACACCGCGCTCGGCAGCTACGGGTGGGTCGAGCCCAAGCGCGAGACCTATGTCTTCCTGGGTCTGGGCGTATTGTTCGCACTCGGGGCGATCTTTGCATGGTTGCGCCCACCCGCGATCGCCCCGCTGCAGGAAGGCCGTCGGCTGATCGACGCGATCGGCTGGGCGGCGGTACTGCCCCAGATGCTCGCTTCCCTTGGCGTGCTGTTCGCCGCTGCCGGAGTCGGCGATGCGATCGGCTCGCTGACGCGGATGGTCATCCCGGAAGGCAGTATCTTCCTTACCGTGGCGGTATTCGGGCTGGGCATGGCGATCTTCACGATGATCATGGGCAATGCCTTTGCCGCCTTCCCGGTCATGGCCGCGGCGATCGGCGTGCCGTTGCTCATCCAGGGGTATCACGGCGACCCGGCAGTGGTCGGGGCAATCGGGATGCTCGCCGGCTTTTGCGGGACGCTGATGACTCCCATGGCTGCCAACTTCAACCTGGTTCCAGCAGCCTTGCTCGAACTCAAAGATCAATATGGCGTGATCCGGGTGCAGGTGGCGACGGCGCTCCCGCTGCTGATCGTGAACATCCTCCTGATTTACTGGTTGGCGTTCCGATGAAGCTCGAGCCCGATCTCGGCACCCGTTTCGCCCGCATCGCGATGGGTCATGTAAGGCGCCCCTATCCCTATAAACTCGACCATGTGCTGCTCGGCGACGAGGACGCGTGTCCACCGCAAGAACTTCATCCGATCTTCTTCGGCAGCTTCGACTGGCACAGCTGCGTCCATGGCTGGTGGACCCTGCTCACCTTGCGGCGGCTATTCCCCGATAATCCGGAGGCGGTTGCCATCGCTGAATTGGCCGAAGCCAGCTTCACGCTGGACAAGGTGGCGGTCGAGCTCGCCTATCTCGACCGGCCGCTGTCAGCGGGATTCGAACGGCCCTACGGCTGGGGTTGGCTGCTCTACCTCCACCTCGAGGCATCACGACACCCGGACCGCGGCTGGGCAAGGGAGCTGGAACCGCTCGCCCGTGCCTTTGCCGGGCGGCTGCGCACCTATCTCGCCAAGCTTACCTATCCGATCCGCGTCGGCACCCATTTCAACACGGCCTTTGCGCTGATCCTTGCACTGGATTGGGCCGAACGCTTTGAGCCGACACTCGGTGAACCGATCCGTGAATGGGCGAAGGCGTCATTCGCCAATGATCGCGACTGCCAGGCGTGGGAGCCGGGCGGCGATGAGTTCCTCTCGCCGGCGCTGATCGAAGCGCTGTGCATGGCGCGGGTGTTGCCGGCAGAAGAGTTTGCCAACTGGTTCGCGGCCTTCCTGCCGCGAGTGGCCAGCCGCGAGCCCAAAACGCTTTTCGTGCCCGCGACCGTCAGCGACCACAGCGACGGAAAGATTGCGCACCTCGACGGCCTGAACCTCAGTCGGGCCTGGTGCTGGGCCACGATTGCTCCGTTGCTGCCGGCAGCCGAGCGAAAAGCGGCCGAAGCGTCGGCGGCGGAGCATCTTGTAGCCTCGATGCCGCACGTAGCTGGCGACTATATGGGCGAGCATTGGCTGGCGAGTTTTGCGCTGCTGGCGTTGATGAAGGGTTCTTGAGCCGAGGCCTTGGCAATCGCCCGGATAGCCGGGGGGCGAGGCTGGTGCCGGATGCAGGATTTGAACCCGCGACCTTCGGTTTACAAAACCGCTGCTCTACCAACTGAGCTAATCCGGCCCGGCGGCCCCTTTGCGTCAGACGATGCCGAACGTCTAGCCCGGAATTAAACCGCGGTGCCGACGAGCTTTCCAATCCCTGCGGTCAGGGCCATTGCCAGTGCCCCCCAAAAAGCGACCCGCGCCGTGGCCTTGCCCACGGGCGCTCCGCCCGCCTTGGCGCCCAGGGCACCCAGCAGCGCCAAGAAAAGCAAAGAACCTGCCGAGACCGAGAGAATGGTGGCGCGACCGACCGGCGCGAGCCAGGCAATTGTGAGCGGCAACAGCGCGCCCGCGGTGAAGGTCACCGCCGATGTGAGTGCTGCCTGGATCGGCCTGGCGGTAGTGATGTGCGTGATGCTGAGCTCGTCGCGCGCGTGGGCCGCAAGCGCATCTCCGGCCATTAGCTGTGCTGCGACCTCATTTGCGGTCTCGGCCTTTAATCCACGCTTCTGATATATTGCCGCGAGCTCGCGCTGCTCGAACTCCGGATCGGACTTTAGCTCCGCTCGTTCGCGCTCAAGATCCGCATTCTCCGTGTCCGCCTGGGAACTGACCGAGACATACTCTCCAGCCGCCATGGACATTGCGCCGGCGACAAGGCCCGCCGCACCGGCAAGAAGCACTTCGCTTCGTCCTGAAGCAGCCGCCGCGATGCCGACGATCAGGCTGGCCGTCGATACGATCCCATCATTGGCTCCAAGCACCGCTGCCCGAAGCCAGCCGATGCGCGCCACCTGATGTCGTTCGGGGTGAGTGTGCGGGAGGACCATGTCGGCCTTCACCATCGGTCAGACGATGCCAAAGGTCCAGCCCTCGGTTCGCGCCAGCTCCTTCGTCAGGCCCGAGGGGGAGAAGGCGGCAGGGTTGGAAAGATGCGCTCGCATCCCCGCTGCAGTCACTAGCGCGTCTGTCTGATGATCGTTTGGTTCGAAACGCAGGCGGGCCGGCTTGCTGTCCAGGCCGGCGAGCGCCTTGTTCAAATCTGTTCGGCTGCGCAGCTTCTTACCGCTCATCCCGGCATTGCGAAGGTAGATGCGGGTGTAGATTTCGACCACTGCGCTGCCATCTTCGGGTAATGGGTCCATCGGCCATATCGCAACATTGCTACCCAGTCGGTGAAGCAGCCGCATGCCCGAAAAACTCGCCTTCGCTACCTGCGATGCGCCGATCGCGTCATAGGCGCTGGCGGTCTTGCGCCCGCCTTGCGCGTTGAGGACCGCGTCGCAAGTGCGGAAGCGGACGAAGTCTGCCTTCACCCCGTCGGCGATGCCGAAGTAGAAATGGCTGCGATGAACCTGCTCCAGGAATGACGCGGCGCCGAGGTCGTCGTCGTTGCTGTTTCTTTCAACATAGGCCCAGAACTCCCGCGCGTTGTCGGGAACGCCGGTCTCGCCCGGAAGGTAAGCACCACGTTCTGCGAAGGGCGGCGCGAAGCTGAAGTCGAAGCCGAACAAGGTCGGCTCCTTCGCCGCTCGATTAACCAGCCAATCGAGCACCTCGCAGCGCGACCAGATATGGCCAGGCCGAACCAAGCGAGGCGGGTCGTCCGTGCGCGCCTCGGCAATGGCAATGCCCTTGTGCCGGCGCCCCTTGGCGCCCGACCAATCGATCGCGACGCAGCTGCTGAACCGGCTCACACCAGCGGAGGCTGGCTGTCATCCTCGGCGGTAGCCTTTTTCAGGCGCGGCGGCGGAGGGCGCCTTACGGCTGGCGGCGAATTGCTTTCGTGCCATTCCTCCAGAAGGCGCGCGGCATAGTCGCGGCCCCCAAGCCCGAAGGCAATCGCCGTCGCCACGGCTGCCGAGCCGAGGATCAACCCGAATGCCAACATGACGATCTGGTCGGCCAGTCCCATGAAGGTGAGGCCGATCGCCGTGAACAGGGCGATGATCGCATATTTGACGATCACTTCGGCATAGCTGGTTCTTTCCGTCGATGCCCCGACAAGCCCAGCCAAGATGCGGGCGAGCACAAAGCCAACGACGATAATCACTGTCCCGAAGATCACCTTGCCGCCCAGTTCGGTGACCTGGATCACCAAGGCCGCCGTATCGTCTCCGCCAAGGCGATGCAGTGCTTCGATGCCGGCCAGCAGCAGCAGCGCGGTCATCGCGATCGCGCCGGCTACGCGGGACGGCGAAACGTTGCGCGGCATCGCACCGAGCGAATGGATGAAATTGTCGAAGCCAAGGCTAGGCAGGACGGTCTCGATCAATGTCTTGACCCAGCGAGCAATCAAGAAGGCGATCGCCAGCCACAACAAGGCGGCCAGAACATTGGGGATCGCCAGGGCGATCATGTTGAGCATGTTCTTGGCTGGCTCGGACACCGCCTCGATATGCAAGATGTCGAGCGATGCGATCGCGGCGAAGATGATGATCACCGCCGACACCGTCATGCCAACCGCCCGAGCGATCGTGCTGCGCGTTGGCGACACGCCTTCGCTGGCTGTGCCCTCAGCATCAACCGCCACCGGCGTCTCGCTGAGCCTTAGTCCAGCTCGCCCGGCTAACTGCTCGAGGTTGATCGCTCCCAATGCGGCCTCGATGACGTGCCGAACGATCCGCGCCAGGATCAGCCCAGCGAAGAAGAACAGCCCCGCCCCAAACAAGCGAGGAATGAAGGTAGCGACCTCATTGAGCATGGTAGAGACGGGCGCGAGCACACCGGAAAGGCCGAGTGGCTGCAGCGCGGCGATCAGTCCGACCAGCCACACCAGCCAATAGGCCAACCGCCCAAGCTCGGTTCCGATGCTGTCGCCGCCAACGCTGGGGTGCCGCTTCAGCACCGGCATCCGGTCGATCAACTTGGCCACGCCCCATTGCACCGCCTTGGCGACGAAATGGGTGACGACGAGGATGAGGATGGCGAACAGGATCTTTGGACCCCAAAGGATCAGCTGGTCTTGCCAATAGCGGGCTGGTTCGGTGGTCTGGTACATGTGACTCCCCTGTAAGGATCAGTCGGATTCATGCCTTTCTCGGCGCTTTTTGTCCCAGAAGGCAAGCCGCTCCGCGACCTTTGCTTCAAAGCCTCGGTTCACGGGTCGGTAGAAGGTCTGTGCCTCCATTTCCTGGGGCCAATAATCGTCTCCGGAAAAGCCGTCCTCGGCGTCATGGTCGTAGGAGTAACCCTTGCCATAGCCGATGTCCTTCATCAGCCGGGTCGGTGCGTTGAGGATGTTCTGCGGCGGCATTAGCGATCCGGTTTCGCGGGCGGAACGCCAGGCCGCGCCTTGAGCCTTGTAGGTCGCATTCGATTTGGGAGCGGTCGCCAGGTACAGACAGGCCTGGACGATGGCCAGCTCCCCTTCGGGAGAACCGAGGAAATCATATGCGTCCTTGGCCGCGATGCATTGGACCAGCGCCTGCGGGTCGGCGAGGCCGATGTCCTCGGTCGCTGCTCGGATCAGGCGACGCAAAAGGAACAGCGGCTCCTCCCCGGCGACCAGCATCCGCGCCAGATAGTAGAGCGCCGCCTGCGGATCGGAGCCGCGGATCGACTTATGCAGCGCAGAGATGAGGTTGTAATGACCCTCCCGGTCCTTGTCGTAGACGGCAACGCGCCGCTGCAGGAATGATGCGAGGCCCGAAGGATCAAGCGGTTCCTCTAGCCCCACATCGACCAGGGTCTCGGCCTGGTTGAGCAGGAACCGGCCGTCGCCGTCCGCGCTGGCAACCAGCGCATCTCGCGCAGCGGCGGTAAGCGGCAATGGCCGCCCCTCCAGTTCCTCCGCCCGGTCGAGCAACTTGCACAGTGCTCCGGTATCGAGGCGGTGAAGGATGAGCACCTGGCACCGGGACAGAAGGGCGGCGTTGAGCTCAAAGCTGGGATTTTCGGTCGTGGCCCCGACCAGCGTGATCGTCCCGTCCTCGACATAGGGCAGGAAGCCATCCTGCTGAGACCGATTGAAGCGGTGGATTTCGTCAACGAACAATAAGGTGCGCTGCCCTGCTTTCATGGCAACCCGCGCTTCGGCGAACACTTTCTTCAAGTCGGCGACGCCCGAGAAGACCGCCGACAAGGCGACAAAGCGCAATCCGACCGCGTCGGCCAGCAGCCTGGCGATGCTGGTCTTGCCCGTTCCGGGCGGTCCCCAAAGCATCATCGAGGAAAGCTTGCCTGCAGCAACCATCCGCCCGATCGCCCCTTCGGGGCCGGTCAGATGCTCCTGCCCGACCACTTCATCGAGCGACTTCGGCCGCAGCCGGTCGGCCAGCGGCGCGTTTGGCGCCGGCTCGTCCAGCGGCGTCGACGGCAGTGGGTCGTCGGTGAACAGATCAGCCATCGGTCGAAGCAATAGGCAGCTTCGCCGAAAGTTGCACCCGTTGTTGACGTGATGCATCTAAGATATATCTTAGAGCTATCGAGAGGAGCGATTCATGCACTTTCACTATGACTGCGGCGATAACGGCCGGCATCAGCGTTTTGCCGGACGCGGACGGGGTTTCAGCTTTGGGCCCGGTGGCTTCCAGTTCGACTTCGGTGAAGGGTCGAGAGGGTGGGGTGGCCATCGGCGAGATCGCAAGCGGATGTTCGAAGGCGGCGAGCTTCGCCTAGTGTTGCTCAAGCTGATCGCGGACCAGCCACGCCACGGCTATGAGCTGATCCGGGCCGTCGAGGAGATGACCGGCGGCGATTATGCGCCCAGCCCGGGGATTGTTTACCCAACCCTGACGATGCTTGAGGACATGGGCCTGATTGCCGAGGCCAAATCAAAGGATACCAAGAAGGTATATGAAGCGACGGATGAGGGCCGTACCCATCTCGAAGAAAACAGCGACGAGGTCGACGAGCTGATCGAGCGGCTGGAGGGCCACGGCCGTCGCCGGGGTAGCGCTCCGCCGATCGGCCGGGCGGTAGGCAACCTCATGTCGGCCCTAAGCCATCGAGTTAGCAGGGACGGAATCAACGAGGAACTGATGCATGAGATTGCATCCATCCTCGACGAAGCGGCACAGCGGATTGAACGGATAAAAGGCGCCAGTCGCGAAGATTAGCGCTTGCGTCGCCGCCGTTGGATGACCCGCTCGTAGACGTGCATCACGACCGCGTTGATGTCGTCCCAGTCCATTGTCCTGGCAACCTCCAGGCCCGCACCGCCATGGCGCGCGCGTAAGTCCGGGTTGGATTGATAAGTGGCCAGAATCTCTGCGAACGCTTCCGTATCCCCGGGGTTCGCCAGCCGGCCAGTGATCCTGTCGTGGACCAGGCTCGTCGTCCCCGACGCAACCGCGGCGATAACAGGCAGCCCCGAAGCCATCGCCTCCAACGTGACGTTCCCGAACGTCTCGGTGATCGATGGGTTCAGGAATACATCGGCGGACGCGAGCGCAGTCGCCAATTCGACCCCGGTCAGCTGTCCAGTGAAGATGGCGTCAGGCAGACGTTCCTCGAAATAGCTCCGCGCCGGCCCGTCGCCGATGGCCATTACCCGTAATGGGACGTCGATTGCCCTGGCGGCGTCGATGGCATCGGCGAAAACATCGAGACCCTTTTCCAGGACCAGTCGCCCGAGGAAGACGACGACCATGTCATCGTCGGCGATATTGTGACTGCGCCGCCAGTCGAGGCTGCGCCGGTCCGGATTAAACTGCTCGCGATCGACACCCCGACTCCACAACGAGATGTCGCTGTTCATCCGCTGTGCGCGAAAGATCGCCGCGGTCGACTCCGCCGGGACGACGATTGCGTCGCAGCGCCGATAGAAGCGTCGCATGATCGCTCGGGCCGCCGGCTCCAGGAACGCCAGGCCATAATATTGCAGGTAGGTGTCGAACCGGGTGTGGACTGAAGCCACCGCTGGGATATTCCGGCCTCGCGCCCAGGTGATGGCGCGATGACCGACGAAATCCGGACTGGCGACATGAATTACGTTGGGTGCAAACGCCTCCAGGTCGCGGCGGACCGATCCCGGCAGGTGGTAGGGGATTCGATATTCCTGGCGCCTCGGAACCTTGAATGCCGGCACGCCGACCAGGTCGCCGGTCGGCGGAAACGCCGGGTGCTTGACCGTTGGAGAATAGATGCGGACCTGCGCCCCTTGTCGAAGGAGATAGCCGACCAGCCTGTTAAGCGCTTGATTGGCGCCATCACGGACGTAATTGTAATTGCCCGAGAACAGGGCAATGCGGAGTTCTTCGGGCTTCATTGCGCCCCCGCCTTAGCGGCAGCGGCGCGCATGCCGCAACCGGCCGGGAATAGGAGGAGCCGATAACCTTCAAGCGTTCGATGGCACCCGCCGGCGCGACAGATGCGACGTTGCTGGTTCTTGGCAGCTTGCCGGGAGAGGCTTCCCTCCACGCGCAGCGATACTATGCCCATCCCCAAAACCAGTTCTGGAGGCTGTTGGGCGCGGCAATCGGCGAAGAGCTCGCCGGCCTTGCCTACGATCAACGCCTTGTCCGGCTCACGGCGCGAGGAATCGCGCTGTGGGATGTAGTCGGCGAAGCGCGGCGGCACGGCAGTCTCGATGGCGCCATTCGCAATGCGACTGCCAACAGGCTCGCCGAATTTGTCGCAACCCATCCCCGATTGAAGGCGGTAGCCTTCAACGGCAAGACCGCTTCGCGGCTTGGCCGGGCAGAGCTGGCCGGTATTGGCAGCGTGGAGCTGATCGATTTGCCCTCGTCCAGCCCCGCCTACACGTTGGCCCTGGCGCGGAAGGCGGAGTCGTGGGCGGTGCTCGGAGCGCTTGCAAGCCCGTGAGAAGTCGGCAAACTGGCGTTATGAGCGACGCGATCGAGGAAGAGGAAGACCAGGCCCTGACGATGGTCGACGAGGCACTGGTCGCCGGTAATATCGCCAACACCAACGGGCTGCTGGTGATCCTTGCCCGGCTGGTCGCCAAGGGCGTCTTCGACGCCGAGGATCTGCATGCATTCTCCGACAGCTATTCCAAGCCGCTCGACCATGAGCACATGCGAGAGAATGAGCTGATCAGCCAGATGCAGGACCAGATGGAGGCGACCCTCGCCCAGCTCATGCATTTCCTGGCGGACAAGGGCAGCGACTAGCCGATTTTCAGGCGGATTGGCTCCAACCTCCGCCAAGCGCCCGGAAAAGGTCGATCTGGGCTGCTACGACCCGGCCATCCATCTCGGTCAAATCGGCTTCCGCTTCGGCGAAGGTGCGCTCGGCATCCAATAGGGCAAGCGAATCCACCTGCCCTTCGCGTTGCTGGGCGCGAACAATGCGTGCTGCCACGGCCGCCTCGTCGCGTGCCGCCTTCAACGCCTCACGCTGCCGGAGCGCGTTGGCGTAGACGGAAAGCGCAGTCTCGGTCTCTTGGAGCGACTTGAGCACTGTGCCGTCGAACTGGGCCAGCGCCTCCTGCGTGCCGGCTTCGGCTCCGGCAACGCGTGCCCGGGCGCGGGCATGGTCGGTGAAAGCCCAGCTGATCAACGGGCCCAGGACGAAACCGACGGGATTGCTGAACAGATTGCCGATGCTGCCCGCGGAAGAGCCGACGGAGCCGCCGAGCGTGACGCGAGGATAAAGATCGGCAGTGGCAACGCCGATGCGCGCTGTCGCGGCGGCCAGGCGCCGCTCGGCCGCACGGACGTCGGGTCGCCGGGCGAGCAACTGCGCGCCGTCGCCGACCGGGATCGGCCGATCGAGCTTCAACGAAGTGACGCGCGCGCCCGCCGCATGGGGCCGCGCGGCGGGCGCGCGCCCGGTCAACGTCGCCAGCCGGAACAGCGCGGAGT
>NZ_JAKFGM010000005.1 GCF_021502585.1 Sphingomonas cremea
TTGCGTTGGCCTCTACGGCCCGATCTGCTCGGGCGCGTCCGTTGCCAGCGCCGCACCGATGCCGAAGTGGCGCAGCAAGTCGCGCTGGACGCTGACCATGCCAAGCGGCATCGCCGTCTCGCTGGGCTGGCGCCACGTCGGCAAGGTCAAGGCGGAAACCCTCGACAGCAGCGAAACGCTTCATGGCGATTTCCCGCTCGATCCGGGCCTGCACATCAAAGCGCAGAACTACTTCGACCTGGCCACCACCTATACGTTCGGCGATCACTACAACTTCCGCCTGGGCGTGAACAACATCCTGGATAACGACCCGCCGCTGGTCACCGGAGGAAGCGCCGTCCTCGGCGGCTCCAACCTCTGCCCGGCCGGCTCGTGCAACGGCAACACCTATCCGGGTACCTGGGACGCGCTCGGCCGCTACATCTACGCCGGCGTCACCCTCGACTTCTAGAACCGAGGGAGAAGTCGCAATGTCCACTCTCGCGCCAGGCCGGCCATGAGACCTTGGGTTGCAAAATCCCATTGGGCCAGGACCTGGCATTTGCACAGGATCCTCGGCGTAAATTGGGTTCGGCCGAGCCCTGGTGCGGAAGCGGGAGCGGGGGTCACTCGGTGCATTCTCTTCCCGCGTCGCGTGACCCCCTTCCCATCAACAGCCTTTGTATGAATTCAAGTCAAGTCGCCAAGGAGGAGCCATGAACCGTAAGAGCCGAGTAAAAGCCACTGCGACAATCTCGCACCACTCAAATTGGTTGCGGCCAGGGACGGCGTTGCTTCTCGCGGCCTTTCTCTTTGGCGTCCCGGCCGATCGGCCAGCCGCGGCCGCCAACCAGCTGGAAACGGCGGTCCTTGCCGGCGGCTGTTTCTGGGGAGTGGAGGGCGTGTTCGAGCATGTAAAAGGGGTGCGTGACGTGGTTTCGGGATACGCTGGCGGCAAGCGAGTCGCAGTCGACCGCACGGGCAGCCAGCATGTGGATCCTGCCGAGGCGGTTAAAATCAGTTTTGACCCGGCGCAGATCAGCTACAGGCAGCTTCTGGAGATTTTCGCGAACGTCGCCCACGACCCCACGCAGGTAAATCGCCAGGGACCGGATGTCGGACCCCGATACCGTTCGGCGATCTTCCCGCAAAATGCACAGCAGCGGCAGGCGGCGGAGCTTTTCCTCCAGCAATTGCGAACGTCGGGCCGGTTCAAGCGACCAATTGCAACCAAAATTGAAAGCGGGCGGTTCGAGTTGGCGACGCGGGATCACCAGGATTACATGCGCAAGAATCCCAATTCCCGATATGTGATCGTCAACGACCTGCCCAAATTGGCGATGCTTCGCCGAAGCCATCCGCAACTTTGGGAGGAATGAAACCCGGCGTTACCGCCCGATCAGCTCCCGGAGTTCTTCCAGCTCCCACTCGTCGTTGGCGCTGAACGGCAGCTGTCGGTTAAGCGCGGCATAGCCGACCTTCCCGATCGCCTGCTTGACTTCTTCCAGCCTGGCAAAGGCCGCGCGGAGTCTCTCCGCTTCGCCTTCTTCCAGCTTCCGGTCGCGATCGAGCAACTCCTCCTCGGCAGCCAGAACCAACTCAGCCTTAACGATGCAGAAGTCGCGAATAAGGGACGCCTGCTCGGGTTTGAGGCGTGCCGCGAGCGACTTGATCCGCTGACCGCTGGCGTCGGCCGGAAAGCCACCCGCTCTCCATTCCTCCAGCCAGCGACGATGCGCCTCGCTTTCTTCGGTCAGCCATTGGTGAGTTTCATTTTCGCCGAGGCGAAATAGCGCAATCAGAAGCACCGGAGCGACAACCAGGGTGAGGATCATCACCAGCATCGGCTGGTCGGGGAAATGGTTGAACGTCAAATGGATCAGACTCGCAACCAAATAGCCGGGTAGCATCCACAAGAAATTGAAGCCGCGCCTTGCGCCTTGATTCCGTAGTGAGCGCTCGATCAACTCATGCGTCACGGCGGCGAGGATTGCGGTTGTCGCACCATGCATGACCGCGGTGCCAAGGCCGCGGACCATCCAGACCGACGCCGACAGCTCAGGGAAGCGGACGAGGTAGAGAATATTCTCTACTACCGAGAATCCGGCGCCGATCGTGAAGCCGGAAATGACCGCATCAAGCTTGTAGCCGATCCGGTTCGTTGCGATCAGCAAGGCCAGCGCCGCGCCCTTCAGCGCCTCCTCAATCCATGGAGCGACCATCCGGCTGTAAAAGCTATAGCCCATCGGAAGAGCGTCGAGCATTTGGCCGCTCACCGGCCAGGCGACGAGTGCGGCCAATGCTCCGAGCAGGAGCAGGCCGATCATCTCGCTAACCGACATCAGCTTGAACACGTCCAGCCAGACGAACAGCGCCGCCATCAGCAGGACCGGGACCAGCGCGATCGACCAATCGACGATTTCGGCGAAGATCATGGCCGACGCCTTACAATATCTTGAGTGATGCCAGCCACTCGGTACGTCCGTCGATGTCCTTGTCGCCAAATCCGCGGGCAATACCGAACGAGAAGACCATTGGCAGCCGCATGATGACTGTGAACCCCAGGTCGACTTGGGCGCCCACGTCGAAGAGCCGATAGCTCCGTTTTTCAGGCGAGCCGAGCAGCATGGTGCCGCCAAACAGCGCGGGGCGGGCATAGCTCAAGAAAAAGGCGGGCGCGCCGACCTCGGCAAAGCGCAGCGGTGGCAAGTTGACCTCGCCCGTCAGCTTGGCGAACTTGCGTGCGGTGATCTCGTCGATCTCGAAACCCGGAAAGCTCTCCAGCTCACGGTAGCGCTTCTCCGGCCTGTTATCGACATAGTTATTCCGGAAACTGCCGAAGTAATATGCGGCGAGCGGGCTTTCCGACTTTCCGCCGGCGATGCCCGCCTGGGCGTAGATCCAGGCCGAGCTGTTGGACAGCGGCAGCGGCACGCCATAATCGATGCCGCCCCACATGTGCGGGAAGGCTTCGCCGTCGGCGCCATCAGCGCCGCCAACCAGCCGCCAGGCAATGCCCTTTTCATGGTCGACCCCACCCAGGGATTGCCGCGTGTTGGTGTAGCGGACGCCAAGCTCGGCCGAGAAAATATCCTTCGGGCTGGGCACATTCTGAGCCGATGGAAGTTGCTCCAGGCCGAAATAGCTGGCTACGCTGCCGAACAGGTCGAGCTGGCGCGGCGGGTCGTAGATTTTGGCCTTTTCGTAGCTGATGATGACGGCATCGCCCTTGCGGCTGCGCAAGACCGGTCCCGCCAGATCGTAGATGTCGGCGTCGTTATGCCAGTAGCGAAACTTCCAGTTGAGCGAGCGATATTCGATGTCGGCGTGGAGGCGTTCGCTGTCCTTCAAATCGACGAATGGCGACACGCTGATCGTGGCGCTCAACTGGTGGAACTGCAGCGGGTCTTCGAAATGCAAGTAATAGCCGGCCGCCGGCTTCTGCTTATAGCCTTCGACCACCGGATAGGATGCGGCGAGCTTCATCCGATCGGTTGCGCGGTACATGCCTCTTTGGGTTATCAGCGGATCAAGGTCGACCTTCGCCGGCGAGCCGACGCCCCATTCCTTGAGTTCGGGGTGGGTGTTGACGACCTTGGTTCCCAGGAATTCGATTGTGCCGAGATCGTCACGCTTCTCGGGGCGGATCAGCGATGGGCTAAATCCCTTGCCCGTATATTCATAGACGAGCAGTTGCCCGTCGGGTCGCAGCATGGGGCGAAAGAACCCGGTCGAGGCGTTGGACACAACCTCATATTTCTGGGTGGGAATGTCGAAGTGAAAGACGTTTGAAACGCCGGTGAAGTAGCTGGTGCCGTAAAGCGATTTGCCATCGGGCGCGAAGGTGAAGCCTTCGGGCGTCGACGGCGGGAGGTCGAGCCGCGCCACTTCATCCGGCGAACCGGTATCTTCCAATTCCTGTGTGCGCCAAACCCTGACCGACTGCGTACCGTTCACTTCACCATAGCTGGCGGACATCAGGGAACCGTCCGGCGATATGTCGAGGTCGAACGGCGTGATGCCATAATCGAACGTGTGGATCTGGTTGAAGCCGGCATAGGGTGGCGGGATTCGGACGATGGTCGCGTAGCCGTTCTGATGACGGATGCCCCAGATCGATTTGTCCCTTGGATTGACCACGATGTCGCCGATCCGGGCGTCACGCAGGAGCATGCGCTTCTTGCCGGTATCGACATCGACTTCCATGAGGTCGCGAAAGGCGCGATTGTCGTTGATGTAATAGGCCTTGCGACTATCCGGATCGAACGCGATGTTCGTCACAAAATAGAGCATCATGCCCTTGAGGTCGGCGAGCTTGCGAAGCTTGCCGGTGTCGAGGTCCATGGTGCCGATAAATCCGATCTGCCCCGGGAAGCGGAATGCGGCCACCAATCGGTTGGTCCGCTCATCGACATAGCCGCGCGACATGGACCCCAGGCCGTGAGGGCTGAGATGCTGCACATCGGTCAGCGGATAGGCGGAAAGCCTGGCAAGGTTGGCCTTCTGGAACTCCCGCTCCCACGCGTGCCAGTCGCTCCACGCATCGTCGAGGCGCTTGCCGAAAACGCGATGGAATTGCGTCGCGTAGAAGGCCGCGCTGCCGTCTTCCCTGCGCAGCCATTGCATGACTTTTTCGGGGCCGTAGGTCAGCGCCAGCCATGAGAAGAAGCGAGTGCCGTAGAGATAGTCGTTTGCGCCGATCTGGAAGTCGATGGCGATGCCTTCGCTCTCCAGGCCGAGCGGCGAATAGAGCTTGTCATCGTCGCGCACCTTCGCGCGGAACACCATTTCATCGTAGCCGCCCTGGGCGCGGCCGAGGCCGCCCGCCATCCAGGTTTCAAAGAACACCGCCGACCCTTCGGCATACCAGCGCGGCACGTTGTTCCGGGGGGTCGTCAGATAATTGTAGAGGATCGATTCCGGATGTTCCTGAATCGGCATGGGCTTGCCGCCAAGGAAGTTGCGCCAGAAGGCGTCCTTCTTGTTGTACGCGTCCAGCGTGGCAACGTGCGCGAGCTCATGATTGATGAGCGTGAAGAAGCGTTCGCCGGGGGTGAATGTCTCCATCCGCTGCGAAAGCGGCGCGACGTCCAGCAGCACCGCATTGTTCGGCGACGAACGGGCGGCGGCATTACCGAAATCGCCGAAGTCCTTGAGCAGGACAGTGGTCCGATCCCATGGCTCCCAATGGAATCGCCGCTTGTGCCATTCGATGGCATTTTCGAACGCCCTTGCAACATAAGGCGTCAGATAGGTCTGGACGGGATCGAAATAGAGCAGGGACTGATTCTTCGTCTCCAGCGTCGACAGGGGAATACCCCCGGCATTGGGAGGTGCGTGCTTGGGTTCTTCGACCTTTTGCTCGTCCGTGGGCGGCGCGACAGGCGTTTCGGCATCGCTAGCCGGCGCCGGCGGTTCCTCGATCGTGGTCGTGGCCGGTTGAGGGGGCGGAGGCTCCGGCTGCACTTGCGCCCATGCACCACTCGCAACGCTGCTGAGGCAGAGCGCAGTCAGTCGTCTTGCCCAGCGTCGGTCGCGACGCGCTCTTCCCCCGTTCATCACCCCCCTTTCGGGCCAGGACGCGGCCCGGAAGCGCTATTGTCTCAGGCTAGCCGCGAAATTGGAATCGCGCATCGCCGCTGAAAAGGCCGGATTGGCCGCCAGCGCCTGGAACTGATGCACCCCCTGCAGTGCGTTGAACGCGTTGGCATTGCGGGCAATCGCCTGGAGAGCGTTTGCATCCTTGGCGACCCCGGCAAACGCTGCCGGCTGGGCAGCCATTGCCGCAAAAGCCTGCGGATTGGCAGCCATCGCCTCAGCCGCCCGGGCGTTGAATTGCCCCTGCGAAGCCAAATGTGCCGCAGCCGACGCAGCGTTGAATGCCTGGGCCGCCTGGGCAGCGGCGGCAAGCGCATTGGCATTGGCCGCAAGTGCCTTGAAGGCCTCGGCATTGGAGGCCACCGCCTGGAGGGCGTTGGCGTTGGTTGCCGCGCTGAAGGCCTTGGCGTTCCCGGCGAGGGCACTGAAGGCATCAGCATTTTTCGCAATGGCACTAAAGGCGCTGGCGTCGCTGGAAAG
>NZ_JAKFGM010000006.1 GCF_021502585.1 Sphingomonas cremea
GGTGGGCAATGTTTCCGGCAACCAGTATGACGTGCTGTGCGGCGCAGGCAGCCTCAACCTGATCAACGGGTCGGTGGGCGGTTTCCCGCTTGCCGTGGGCGCGCCGTACAACCCGAACCCGGGCAATGCGCCGATCGACTTCGTCAACACCGTTCCGGGTGGGGCGAATTACAACCGGGCCTATTTCCAGCTGCTTCGCCGCAACACCGAAGGCGGCCCGCGTATCAGCGACCTTACCCACACCAGCTTCCGCGGCGTGCTCGGGTCGAAGGGCGACCTCGGCAAGGTCTGGTCCTATGACGCCTACTATCAGTATGGCCGGACCAACTATACCCAGGTCTTCAAGAACGAGTTCTCGGCGGTCCGCCTCGGACGGGCGCTCGACATTGTCGACGATCCGAACCAGCCGGGCATCAACCCGGTCTGCCGTTCGGTGCTTGACGGTACCGACCTGGCCTGCCGCCCCTATGACGTGTTCACGGGTGCCGCACCGTCGCAGGAGTCGATCAACTACCTCAACGTGTTCGGCGTCATCACCGGCCGCACGTCGGAACAGATCGCTCACGCCGACTTCACCGGCACGCTTGGCGATTATGGCATCCAGTTCCCCTGGGCCGAAGACGGCGTGGGCGTGAACCTCGGTGCCGAGTATCGCAAGGAGAAGCTGTCGCTGAGCCCGGACCAGTCGTTCCAGACCGGCGACCTCACCGGCCAGGGCGCTCCGACGCTTCCCGTCAACGGCCAGTTCCGGGTGATCGAGTTCTTCGGCGAGGCCCAGCTGCCCGTCGTCCAGAACAACTTCATCTACGAGCTGACCTTCGGCGCCGGCTTCCGCAAGTCCTACTATGAGCTGGGTACCGGCCGGAAGTTTGACACCAACACCTACAAGCTGTCGGCCGAACTCGCGCCGATCAAGGATATCCGCCTGCGCGGTTCGTACAACCGGGCGGTCCGTGCGCCGAACATCCAGGAGCTGTTCGCTCCGCAGTTCGTCGGCCTCGATGGAAGCAACGATCCCTGCGCCAAGACGATCACGGCGACCGACTATGGCTGTCTTGCCCAGGGCCTCGTGGTCGGCCAGAGCACGACACCGAACCCGGCCGGCCAGTATAACGGCATGCTCGGCGGCAACCCGAACCTGACGCCGGAGAAGGCGACCACCAAGACCATCGGTGCCGTGTTCCAGCCATCGTTCCTGCCGCGCTTTGCGCTCACCATCGACTGGTGGAGCATCGACCTCAAGGACGCGATCCAGGGCTATGGCGCGGACGCGATCCTGTCCAACTGCGTCAATCACTCGACGGCGAGCGCAGTGGCACCGTCCTGCGACTTGATCCGGCGCGACGCCAGCGGTTCGCTGTGGCTGACGCCGAAT
>NZ_JAKFGM010000007.1 GCF_021502585.1 Sphingomonas cremea
CTCGGGCAATGTTTCCGGCAACCAGTATGACGTGCTGTGCGGCGCAGGCAGCCTCAACCTGATCAACGGGTCGGTGGGTGGCTTCCCGCTTGCCGTGGGTGCGCCGTACAACCCGAACCAGGGTGCAGCGCCGATCGACTTCGTCAACACCGTTCCGGGTGGGGCGAATTACAACCGGGCCTATTTCCAGTTGCTTCGCCGCAACACCGAAGGCGGTCCGCGTATCAGCGATCTGACCCACACCAGCTATCGCGGCGTGCTCGGTTCGAAGGGCGACCTCGGCAAGGTCTGGTCCTATGACGCCTACTATCAGTATGGCCGGACCAACTATACCCAGGTCTACAAGAACGAGTTCTCGGCAGCGCGCCTCACGCGAGCGCTCGACATTGTCGACGATCCGAACCAGCCGGGCATCAACCCGGTCTGCCGTTCGGTGCTGGACGGTACCGACCTGGCCTGCCGCCCCTATGACGTGTTCACGGGTGCCGCACCGTCGCAGGAGTCGATCAACTACCTCAACGTGTTCGGCGTCATCACCGGCCGCACGTCGGAACAGATTGCTCACGCCGACTTCACCGGCACGCTTGGCGAATATGGCATCCAGTTCCCCTGGGCCGAAGACGGCGTGGGCGTGAACCTCGGTGCCGAGTATCGCAAGGAGAAGCTGTCGCTGAGCCCGGACCAGTCGTTCCAGACCGGCGATCTCACCGGCCAGGGCGCTCCGACGCTTCCGGTCAACGGCCAGTTCCGGGTGATCGAGTTCTTCGGCGAGGCCCAGCTGCCCGTCGTCCAGAACAACTTCATCTACGAACTGACCTTCGGCGCCGGCTTCCGCAAGTCCTACTATGAGCTGGGTACCGGCCGGAAGTACGACACCAACACCTACAAGCTGTCGGCCGAACTCGCGCCGATCAAGGATATCCGCTTCCGCGGTTCGTACAACCGGGCGGTTCGTGCGCCGAACATCCAGGAGCTGTTCGCTCCGCAGTTCGTCGGCCTCGACGGAAGCAACGATCCTTGCACCAAGACGATCACGGCGACCGACTATGGCTGTCTCGCCCAGGGCCTCGTGGTCGGTCAGAGCCCGACGGCGAACCCGGCCGGCCAGTATAACGGCCTGCTCGGCGGCAACCAGGACCTGAAGCCGGAAAAGGCGACCACCAAGACCATCGGTGCCGTGTTCCAGCCATCGTTCCTGCCGCGCTTTGCGCTCACCATCGACTGGTGGAGCATCGACCTCAAGGACGCGATCCAGGGCTTCGGTGCGGACGCGATCCTGTCCAACTGCGTCAATTTCTCGACGGCGACCGTGGTGGCACCGTCCTGCGACTTGATCAACCGCGACGCCAGTGGTTCGCTGTGGCTGACGCCGAAC
>NZ_JAKFGM010000008.1 GCF_021502585.1 Sphingomonas cremea
ACTCCTCCGGATACATCTGGTCCGGTTGAAGCCCAGCCGCCGGCCGCAATGGAGCCCACGCCAACTGAAGCCGCGACCCCGGCTGATGAAGGTACGCGCGACATCGTCGTTACCGGCACCCGCATTCCTTCGGCCAACCTCGAATCGGCTGCGCCAGTCACGGTGGTCAGCTCGCAGGATTTCAAGCTTCAGGGCACAAGCCGCGTCGAAGATTTGCTGAACTCGCTGCCGTCGGTCGGCGCTTCGCAGGCTTCGGGCGTTTCCAACGGCGCCAGCGGTACCGCGGAAGTCGATCTTCGCTATCTCGGTTCGAAGCGTACGCTGACCCTGATCAACGGCCGTCGCATGGTTCCGGGCGATCCGAACAGCACGACCCAGGCCGCCGATCTCAACTTCATCCCGTCGTCGCTGATCAAGCGCGCCGAAGTCCTCACCGGCGGCGCCTCGTCGGTGTACGGCGCGGACGCGGTCGCGGGCGTCGTCAACTTCATCATGGACGACGATTTCACCGGGATCCGGTTCGACGGCCAGTACAGCTTCTACCAGCACAATAATAATAACCTGTCGCTGCACGCCAACTGCTTCAACCGTCAGGCCAATGCCGGCTGCGCGGCGGCGGGCGACGAGCAGACGATGAACAGCATCCTCCGTGGTCGCGGCTACACCGCTCCGCAAGGGTCGGTGGCCGATGGCGGCGCCTTTGACGGCACCTTGTCGATCGGCGTGAAGTTCGACGACGACCGCGGTCATGCGGTGGCCTATTTCGGCTATCGCAACGTCAACCCGGTGCTGCAGGGACGCCGCAACTACAGCGCCTGCGTCATCCAGGAATCGGCCCGCTCGGCCAACGGCTTCTTCCCGACCGTATTCGGTCCCCGCAACGTACGCTGCGGCGGTTCGGCGACGAACAACCCGGGCAACGCGCTGATTTTCGTCTCGACCTCGACGGTCAATGAGGCCGGGGATCCGATCACGATCGTCACCTCGACCGCGGGAGCGCTTGGGCCGGGCACGATCGGCGGCGCCGGTTCGACCGGTACCTACAACTTCGCTCCGCTCAACTATTTCCAGCGTCCGGACGAACGTTACACTGGCGGCGTCTTCGCCGATTATGAGATCTCGCCGGCGATCAAGCCGTACCTTGAGTTCATGTTCATGGACGATCACACGCTGGCGCAGATCGCGCCGTCGGGTGACTTCGGCAACACCTTCACCATCAACTGCGACAACCCGCTGCTTGGCGGCTCGCC
>NZ_JAKFGM010000009.1 GCF_021502585.1 Sphingomonas cremea
ATCTCTCGCGAGGCCAGCGCTTTTAGCGCCATTGCTTCGAACGCCGATGCGTTCAAGGCGCTCGCGGCCAATGCCAATGCGTTGTCGATGGCGGCGAAGAGCGCCAATGCCTTCAGCGGCTATGCGGCCCGCGCCAACGTCAATTCCCAGGCGGCCGCTGCGATCGCGCAAAATGCCTCGGCATTCCATGCGTTGTCCATGCAGCCGCAGGCTTTTGCCGCGATTGCGCAGCATCCGTCGGCATTTGCCGCGTTGGGCAGGCAC